>OY970189.1:4800000-7978397 GCA_963708145.1 uncultured Planctomycetaceae bacterium
TGGCCTGGGTCGCGGCGCTGGGCGCGATGGCGGTCCACTCGGCCCGCCGTCCCGCCGACCGCCCCGGGGCGGCGCTGCCCCCCTGACGCCGCCCCTGCGCGAGCGACCCTCCTTGGGCTGGGCACGCCCCTGCAACGGGCCGCGGATGAACGCGGATGGGGCGGATCAAGGCGGATCAGATCGGCGGCCATCCGCCTTGATCCGCGTCCCTCCGCGTCCCATTCCCTTGTAGTTTCCCGATCGCGGAATCGGCAGGACGCCGGGGCGTCCGGACCCGATGATATAAGCATGGTGGCCCGAGCGCCCGCTAGTTCCTTGGCAAGCCGGACCGACCTCGATCCCATCGCGATGGAGGATCGCGCGCCAGCGCCGCGCGCCGCTGCCGAACGAACCGAATTGTACTTTCGATCATGATTCTTACGAAATGATCCGTTGACCTCCCCACGAGCCGACACGCCGGCGCCGCTGCCGAACGAACAGCCATGCCAGGAAGACCTGGCACCCCACCCCATGAAAATGGAGGGCATGTGGAGTACGTTAGCCGGGTCCGGCCACGGGTGAGACCGGTTTTCGGTTTGGTGCGCTCAGCCCGAGAACGAACATGGTCCCGACCGCGCCGCGACCCACGTCGCACCCCACCCTGTCGCCCCCCGCACCCCGGGGGAGCACGCCGAGTCAACTGCTCGACCCGCGCGGTCGTCCCACCGGCCCGGACCCCCCAGGGAGTCACTCCTATGGACCTGATCCATCGCTGCTGTGCCGGGCTGGACGTCCACAAGAAGACCGTCGTCGCCTGCGCCCGCCGCCTCGCCGACGACGGCCAGGTCAGCTGCCAGGTGCGGACCTTCGGCACCATGACCGCCGACTGGCTGGCGCTGGGCGACTGGCTGGAGGCCGAGGGCGTCCGCCACGCCGCCCTGGAATCGACCGGCGTGTACTGGAAGCCGGTCTTCCACCTGCTGGAGGGCCGACTCGAGGTCCTGCTGGTCAACGCGCATCGCCTCAAGCAGGTCCCGGGGCGCAAGACCGACGTCAAGGACGCCGAGTGGATCGCCCAGCTCTTGCAGTACGGCCTGCGGGCCCCCAGCTTCATCCCGCCGCCGCCGATCCGCGCCCTGCGCGAGCTGACGCGGCAGCGGGCCCAGCTGGTCCGCGACCGCGCCGCGGTGGTCAACCGCATCCAGAAGGTGCTGGAGGAGGCCAACATCAAGCTGGCCAGCGTCGCCAGCGACGTGCTCGGCGCCTCGGGCCGCGCCATGATCCGGGCGCTGATCGCCGGGGCCGACGACCCCGATGAGCTGGCCGTGCTGGCGCGGGGGCGGCTGCGGGGCAAGATCGCGCAACTGAGGCCGGCGCTGCACGGCCGCGTCGCCGAGCACCACCGGTTCCTGCTGCGGGCGCTGCTGCACCAGGTCGAGGTGCTGGAGGAGCTGATCGCCCAGTTCGACGACCGGATCGGGGTCATGATGGCCCCTTTCTTCGAGGCGGCGCGGCGGCTGCGGACGATCCCGGGGGTCGGCGCGGAGGTGGCCGAGGTGATCGTGGCCGAGGTCGGCGTCGACATGGCGAAGTTCCCCAGTGCGGGGCACCTGGCGAGTTGGGCGGGGCTGTGCCCGGGCAACGACCAGAGCGCCGGGAGACGGCGGAGCGGCCGGACGACCAAGGGGAGTCAGTGGCTGCGGTCGGCCCTGGTGCAGGCGGCGTGGTCGGCGGTCCACGTCAAGGAGACGATCTTCAGCGCGACCTACCGGCGGTGGGCGAAGCGTCTGGGCAAGAAGAAGGCGCTGGTGGCGGTGGCGCGGAAGATCCTGGTGGTGGTGTACCACCTGCTGAAGGACCAGGCCGATTATCGTGAACGCTGGAGCGCCGCCCAGGCCGCCTGAAGCGCCGTGCGGCGCCCCGCGGGAGATTTTCTGAGTAACCGAATTGTACTTTCGATCATGATTCATTCAAGTCGATCACTTTGGACTCCGCGCGCCGGGCCTCCAAGGGACCTGGGCAATCCGGGGCCTCTGACGGCTTCGGCCCACGGGTGGGCGAGCCAACCGGCATCCGCCCCTCCCGAACGACCGGAGATGTCGGATCGTCGGCCATGATGGGCTGGTCGTTGACCCCGAGCCGCCGCGACGCCCCCGAGCTGATGGACGCCCCCGGGCTGCCCGAGGCCGAGGTCGCGGCGGCCTACCGGGTGCTCCGCCGGGTCAACCGCCAGCTCGGCAACCTGCGGAGCCTCCGCCGCGAGCTGCGACGCCACCTCGACGAGGATCGTCCCGGCCCCGGCCCGATCACGGTCCTCGACGTCGGCTCGGGATCGGGCGACCTGCCCGAGGCGATCCGCCGCCACCTGGAGGGCCGGCGGATCGCGGCGACGGTCGTGGCGCTCGACCGAGATCCCACCGCGGTCCGGCTCGCGGGCCGGAACCCGTTGGGGGTGGTCCGCGGCGATGCGATGCGGCTGCCCTTGGCCGACCGCTCGATCGACCTGGTGACGGCGGTCAAGTTCGCCCATCATTTCCGCGGGCCCGCGCTGGCCCGTCTGGTCTCGGAGATGGCCCGCGTGGCGCGCCGTCGGGTCGTGGTGCTCGACATCCGCCGCCACTGGCTCGCCTACTGGGGGTTCGTCGCCTGGAGCCGCGCGTTCACGACCAATCGCCTGGTCCGCCACGACGGCCCCCTCTCCGTGCTCCGCGGGTTCACCCCCGAGGAGCTCGCCGAGGTAGCCCGTCCGATCGCCGGTTTCGCGTGGACCGTCCGCGCCGCGGTCGGGTTCCAGCTGACCCTGGTGGGGCGTCGGACCTGATCTGGGATCATCCTCGCCTCCCGGCCCACGCGCGGCATCGTCGACGCATGCCGCTTCGAAAGCGATGTCCTCTCAAAGCGGCATCCTGTACAATCCGAGCGTAGGGAGGGCTGCCGATGACAAAGAAGGTCCGACGAGCCGGAACGCTCGTCGGCGACGCCGACTACCAGATCTTCATCAGCCATGCGACCGCCGACAAGTGGATCGCCAGGGTGATCTGTGAGAAGCTCGAAGCCGCGGGCGCCTCGACCTTTCGCGACGACCGGGACATCAACGGAGGAGATGACATCCCGCAGGAACTGCGGCGCCAGATCAGGCGGTCGAAAGAGTTGCTCGTCTTGCTCACGCCCAAGTCGGTGGACCGGCAATGGGTCATGATCGAAATCGGGGCGGCCTGGGTCTTGAGGAAGAATTTCCCGATCGTGGCGGTCTTGTACCACGTCGACTTCGGCGCGATCCCCGAGCTCCTGAAATCGGTGAAGGCATACCCCCTGAACGACTTCGATCAGTATCTCGCCGACATCGAGCGACGCGTCCGAACTCGGAAAACCTATCATGACAAAACGTCTTGAAATCTGCGATGTATTCCTGTCGGCGACGGAAGCGGACCGATGGGTCGCCGATCGGGTCAAGAAAGCCTTGGAAGATGCGAAGCTCAACGTGTTTCCCGCTTACGATTTTGCCCGGGAGGCGGAGCTTTTTCAGGATACATTTTACGACGCCCTGGTCGGATCAAGGGCTTTCGTCGCACTGCTCTCTCGCTCGTCGCTCCGTTCGAGTTGGGTGATCTTCGAGATCGGCGGGGCCCAGGCACGCGAGAAACCGATCTTCTTCCTGTACAGCGACGTCCCCGCCTCGGAGATCCCTCCCCATCTCCGCAAATACCACCTCCGCCCCTTCGCCGAACTCGACGAGATGGTCGCCGAGGTCAAGCGCGTCACGGTGCCCTTGCCCGACTCCGAGTCGAAGACCCTCTCGAAGCTCTACGCCGAATATGGGGTCCCCTTCAAGGACCTGGAAATCGAAGATGGCCATCTCGGCGAGCTGACGAGGAAGTTCAACCAGGCCACGGGTGCCGATTTCACTCCCGAACGGATCATCCAGGAACTATTCCGCCTCCGCAAGGAGGGCAAACTCCCCCGGGTCCGGCGTCGTAAGCCGGCCGCGAAGAGAGCACGCTGAACACCGCATCGACGGCAGGGCGATATGATGCCCCCCGCGGTCCAGCGGAATCACGTGGCCTGCCCGGGCGCGAGTCGTGCTGACCTCCCCGCCCGTTTCGGTTACGATCCGCGCGGGTTCGGCGCGATGTCCGAATTCGTTCCGGAGTATCGGACGACTCGATGCACGTGCGGGGGCGACGGATCGCCTGGCTGGTCCTGGGGTTCGGCCTGGTGGGCGGGGGGGCCGTCCGGGGCGATGGGCCTCCGGTACGCGCCTCGGGCCCGAGGCCGAGTCCCCAGGTCCCTCGCGTCGGACCAGAGGCCGAGGCTGGCGATCCCCGCGGGGCTGCCGCGCTACGAGATCGATGCGAGGCTCGACCTCGACCGCAAGGTCGTCACGGCGAGGGAGCGGGTCCGGTTCACGAATCGGTCGGACGCGGCGACGCGCGAGCTGGTCTTCCACGTCTATCCGCGCTACAAGGTGGCCGACCAGGACAAGAAGATCCTGGCGAAGACGCTGGAGGTGCTGCGGCTCAGCCCCGACGAGGCGATGGACGCGAAGGGCCGACGGATGGAGGTGGCCGAGGTCCGCGTGGCCGGCCGTCGGGCCGCGTTCGCGTTCGACCCCAAGATCGACACGATCATGGTCGTCCCCTTGGCGCGCCCGGTCGGGCCGGGGGAATCGGTCGTGGCCGAGGTCGATTTCGCCGTCGAGCTCCCCGACTACTGGGGCCGCTGGGGGCACCATCGCGGGGTCACGTTCCTGCTGAACTGGTATCCGGTCCTGGCGCACCACGACGCGAAGGGCTGGGAACGGACGCCGTTCGTCCCCTGGCACCAGCCGTGGTATCAGGAGGCGGGCCACTACGCGGTCCGGTTCGACCTACCCGAGTCGCAGGTGGTCGCCTCGTCGGGCCGGGTCATCGCCCGCGCGGCCACCGGCGAGCCGGGGCGGCAGCTCGTCACGATCGAGGCCAGCCCGTCGCGCGACTTCGCGCTGGTCTGCTCCGATAAGTTCCGGACGATCGAACGGCAGGTCGGCGCCACGACGGTCCGCGTCGTCTCCCTGCCGGGATATGGCCAGACCCCCGAGAAGATCCTGGAGTACGCGGCCGAGGTCATCCCGCTCTACGAGCGCTGGTTCGGGCCATATTATGATGATGAGTTCGAGATCGCGCCGTCGTTCTTCGGCTGGAACGGCAACGAGTGTTCGGGCCTGGTGCTGCTCGATGATCGGGTGATGCGGATGCCCTCGGCCGGGGCGCGCTACCTCGACCACCTAGTCACGCACGAGACCTGCCACCAGTGGTTCTGGAACGTCGTCGGCAGCGACGGCTACTCCGAGACGTTCATGGACGAGGGGCTCGTCAACGGGTTCACGGCGATGCGGCTCGACGCCAAGTACGGCCGCAACGCCCCATTGATCGTCTGGCCGGCGGGGCTCAACTGGCTGCCGACGATCGGCCGCGAGGCACCTCCGCCTGTCGGGCTACTACGGCTGGCGGGCCCGCGGCAAGAACGGGCCGGTGATCCAGGATCTCAAGGCGATGGGCAACCTGAACAACCTGTTCAGCCTGGCCTACGACCGCGGCGGCAAGGTCGTCGAGATGGTCCGCAACCGGCTCGGGCCCGACCGCTTCTTCGCCTTCTGGAACAAGGTCTACCACGACTACGCCTTCGAGACCTTCCGCTACGCCGACCTGAGGCGCGAGCTGGCGGCGTTCGACCCGGGCTTCGACTGGCCGAAGTACCTCGACGACTGGCTGATCGAGCACAAGGAGACCGACTGGTCGATCGACCGGGTCCGCGTCGCCTCGGCCAAGGAGGTCGGCCGCGACGACCGGGTCGTGACCGTCGAGCTGAAGCAGGCCGGCGAGATGGTCGAGCCGACGGTCGTCCTCTGCCGCTGCGGAGACGACGAGCTGCGGGTGCCGATCTGGCCCGAGAGGGGCAGCTACGACGTCCCCGGCGCCCGCGTCGATCGCCGCCAGGACGAGGACCGCTGGGTCGTGACGGTGCAGGCCCCCTCGCCGCCGTCGCAGGTGATCGTCGACCCCGACCACGCCCTGCTCGACGCCGTGCCCGAGAACAACCGCTGGAAGCCCGAAGTCGCGTGGCGGTTCACGCCGTTGATGACCCCCCTGGACGAGGCGTCGCAGTTCCAGGCATATGATCGCGTCTCGGTCGTGTCGGGGCTGTTCGTCGACCAGTACGCCCGGGGCGGCTACAAGGTCGGCGTGCAGCGCCTCGACCGCTGGCAGGCGACGCTCTGGGCGGGCACCGAGCCGGCCTTGCGCGAGGCGATCTTCGGCGGGCAGTTCACGGTCCTGCACTTCCCCTGGCCGAGGTGGTCGGCGGGGATCTTCTACGAGGAGGGCCTGTACAACTTCTACGGCGACGTGCGGCACTCGGGCGGGCGGGCCTTCCTCCGCTACCGCTTCCTGGAGACGTCGAGCTTCCTGATCGACGACCAGGGGTTCGCCGAGGTCTACTTCGGCACCGGCTGGGAGTTCTGGGCCGGAGACGACGGCCGCCCGGTCAACACCGGGCGCTCGAGGCGATCGGCGTGCGCTACCGCCTCAGCACGCTGTTCCCCTACTGGGACCCGGTCGAGGGGTTCGAGCTCGAGGCGACCGCCGAGTACGGCAGCACGGCGTTCGGGTCGAGCCTCAACTATGTCCGGACGACCGGCGAGTTCGGGGTCGTCCGGCCGCTGCCGACGTTCTCGGGCGAGCCGTCGAAGAGCCGCCTGGCGGTCCGGGTCTATGGCGGCTTCGGCGCCCCCGACTCGCAGCCGTTGTTCCGCCTCGGCGGCGGCCGGAGGCTCCGCGCGCTGGACCTGACCCAGATGCTCGGCAGCTCGGTCTGGCTGGGGACCTTCGAATGGCGCTACCCGCTGTGGCGCGAGGTCGACGGCGACCTGCTCGACCACGTCTTGGGCCTCCGCAACCTGATCGGCGCCGTGTTCTACGACGTCGGCCAGTCGTACCTCCGCGGCGACTGGCACCCGGTCGTCCACGGCGTCGGCGTCGGCCTGCGGATCGACACGGCTTTGTTCGCCTTCCTGGAGCGCGCCACGATCCGCATCGACTTGGCCCAGCCCGTCGGCCTCGGCCCCAAATACGGCCCGGTCCTGTGGTTCGGGCTCAATCAGGTCTTCTAGCCGGGGCCTCGCATCCGGGTTCGAACACCTGCTCGACAGCCCAATAAGTATTATCCCCGAAATTCGCCGCTTCGTCCTCTCATTCCGAAAGTGACACTCGGGCGCGCGCAAATTCGCTTTGTTTCGGGAAATCGACCCGAAACGGCCTCCCGGGCCCCCGCTATCCCATCTTAAATCGATGATAGAAAATGACTTGTGAATCCGTGGCCGGGCCCGGCAGGTCCGAGCGGCCGGGCCCGTTCAGGGTCCGGAAATCCGACAAAAAGTGACAATCGGATGGCACGGCCCCTGGGAGTCGCGCCTCACGACGCCAGGAGCCGTTCGCCTCCGCCATGGGACCGCCGAAACCCTACTCCCTTCCCCGCTCCTCGATCTTTGCCTCCCTGCCGACTCGCCTCAGCCTCCGGACAAGAGAGTTGAGGACACCGCGCCGAGGCCCCGGCCGCGCCGGCAACGCGCCACGAACTGGGATGTCGGCGGCACCGGCCGCGACGGCGCCGCGGTGTTGATCCGGACGCGCGAGGCCAACGGCGACGCCCCGGGATTCGCTGACGGACCGGCGGAGGGCCGCGCGGCGGACGATGAGGCGCCCGATCCGGTCGGAGTGGCCGCGGCGATGGCGAAGCCCGCCGCCGAGGGCGCCGCGTCGCCCGATCGGGCGCCCGGCCCGGCCGGAGTGGCCGCGGCGTCGGCGATACTCGCCGCCGCGACCTGCGCCGTCACGTTCATCGTCGTCAGCGCCGCCAGGCTCCCGATCGACGTCTCCACCGGGAGGTCGTAATCGTTCGGACCGCCGTAGGTGACGGTGCGCGTCGTGCCGGTGACCGGGTTGAGGATGATCCACTGCGCCGTCGAGGGGCGGAAGACCGCCGGCTCGGCCTGGCCGACCTTGTCGTAGTCGCCCGGCACGGGGATGTCGTACAGGCCCGTGGCGCCGAAGCTGACGCTGCGCATCGCGCCGGTGGTCGGGTTGAGGATGATCCACTGCCCCGTCGCGGGCCGGAAGACCGCCGGCTCGGTGTAGCCCACGTTATCGTAGTCGCCCGGCGCGGGGATATCGTACAACCCGGTGGCGCCGTAGGAGATGGTGCGGGTCGTGCCTGTGGTCGGGTTGAGGATGATCCATTGCGCTGTGCTGGGGCGGAAGACCGCCAGCTCGGTCTGGCCGACCTTATCGTAATCGCCCGGCACGGGGATGTCGTACAGGCCCGTGGCGCCGAAGCTGACGCTGCGCATCGCGCCGGTGGTCGGGTTGAGGATGATCCACTGCCCCGTCGCGGGCCGGAAGACCGCCGGCTCGGCCTGGCCGACCTTGTCGTAGTCGCCCGGCACGGGGATGTCGTACAGGCCCGTGGCGCCGAAGCTGACGCTGCGCGTCGCGCCGGTGGTCGGGTTGAGGATGATCCACTGCGCCGTGCTCTGGCGGAAGACCGTCAGCTCGCTCTGGCCGACCCCGTCGAAATCGTCCGGCGCCTCGTCGGGGGACGAAGCGGGTATAACATGGATGCTCACCGTGGCGGGCGCTGTTCGCCAGGCCGTCGGAGGCCACATACGTGAAGATGTCGCCCCCGCCGAAGCCGGGATCGGGCGTGTAGGAGAACGAGCCGTCGGGGTTGAGGGCCAGCGTGCCGAAGCTCGCCCCGCTGTGCGACGCCACGTGGAGCGCCAGGCCGGAGGGGTCGGTGTCGTTGGCCAGGACCCCGGGCGCCGGGATGACGAGGGTCTGGCCGTCGACGACGGTATAGGAGTCGTTGTTGGCGGTCGGCGACGGCGGGGGCGCGACCTGGTATTCGTAGGCACCGATGTCCACGGCGTTGCCGCTGATCCGCGGGTAGCCCGTGCCGCGCTGGTCGGTGGCCAAGGCTTGGCCCGTGGTAGGGTCGACCGCCAGGGCGTTGCTGCCGGCATCGAGGGCGGGGCTGCCGGCCAGCAGCGCCACCGTCGGGGTCAGCCCGCCGTTGCCGGCCAGGGGACCGATCAGGGCATTGATCGGAGATCCCCGGGGCCCGATCAGGTTGCCCTGACTGCCGTTGCTGATGCCGGTGATCCCGCCATCGATGTCGCTGGCGACGCCGATGAGGTTATTCCGGCTCGTCGAATCGACCTGGCCGGCCACATCGCTGGGCACGGAGAGGGAGTCCAGGTTGCCGGCGACCAGGGTGTTGTTCAGGACGAATTGGGTGTTCGAATTGTACGTGTTGATCCCGCCCCCCTCGCCGCCGTTCAGGTCGTTGTAAGCGACGGTGCAATTAGTCAGCGACGTGAAGTTGCTGTTGAAGATGCCGCCGCCGCCGTTGAAGTCATAGGCGCCGGTGCCGGAGGTCCCGTTCCCCGCGATGGTACAATTGGTCAGCGTCGCGGTGCCACTGTTGCTGATGCCGCCGCCGTCGCCGTCGGCATCGTTCCCCGAGATGGTGCTGTCGGTCACCGTCAGCTTGGACAAGTTGTTGATACCTCCGCCCGTTTCCTGGGTGCCGTGGGCCGAGTTGCCGGAGATGATGCTGCTGGTCACCGTCAGGTTGCCTTCGTTATCGATCCCGCCCCCGCCCGCCGCGCCTTCGCCACTGGATCGATACTCCGAGTTGCCGGAGATGGTGCATCCGACAATCGTCATGGTGCCCAGGACGTTCTCGATCCCTCCCCCGTAGGAGTCGGCCACGTTGTCGGCGACGGTGCATCCGGCCATCGTCATGGTGCCCGCGTTGGAGATGCCGCCGCCGGAGCCGGTCGTCGCATTGTTGGAGACGATGCTGCCGGCCAGCGTCAGGGCCCCCTTGTTGGAGATACCGCCGCCACCGAGGCCCTGAGTGTTGCCCCCCGAGATGGTCAGCCCGGAGATGCTGGCCGTCACCCCCGCGTCGACCGTGAAGACGCTGAAGTCCGACGACGAGCCGCCCCCCTGCACGGTCAGCGACCCCGCGCCGGGGCCGGTGATGGTCACGTTGGCGCTGAGGTCCGGCAGCGCGTCCGCCAGCTGGATCGTACCCGTGACGCTGAAGTTGATGGTGCTGCCGGGGTTCTGGTCGGCATCGATGATGGCCGCGCGGATGCCTCCGAACGTGACGAACCCCCCGCCCACGTCGCCGAGGGAGGTGACCGTGTAGATATTGCCGGACAACAGGGTGCGGTCCTCCAACCTTTCGAATGAGGCGCGAAGGCGGGAGGCCGACGACGGGCGACGCGATCTCAGGCGCTGCACGGATTTCACGGTCGTCTGACCCTCACTCGGGTGTCCTGACTCGTCCGGTATGGCCGATCGCCATGTCGGGTTTGGTGGCATGCTCAAGCCCTCACGGGCATGGACGATGGCGGCGGGTGGCGGGGTCCGAAGACGGACCCTGGCCACCCCGGTCGAAGGAGGAACGCGGAAAAGAGGACCGCTCCAGGGCGTCGCGGACGGTGAACGGCCGACGGGGCATCGCGGGCATCGGGTCGGCCGTCACGAGACCGGGTCCCGAGCGTAACATATCAAGACCCGTTCCGGACGCAGGATACTTCGTCCGGTGGTCGTCTGCAATGGCCGGCGGTGTTGCAATTCGGAAACATCGCAGGGGCTGCCCTAACTAGAAAATACGACTTCCCTATTTAAGAAAAACCCGACCCGTGTAGAATGCCGAGATCCGAGAACGGGTTGGGTTTAGCCGCCCGCGAGGCGGAATAGGCACATAAATTGCAGAGTCCATTGACAATTTTCTTGATACCTGCACAATGTAAAAAGGCTGTTCCGAATCGTCCGCCGGCAGGAGCTTTGTTGGGATGTCCCCGTCCCATCGGGTCGCGCCACGAAGAGGCGACCCCCTCGGCCTCCGGGCGGGGGAATGCTGCTCGGGGGGGACGGGTTCGGTCTGAGAGCGGGCCGAGGGCGGCGGGGGTCGCCGGCCGTCGGGCCCCGCGGGGGCACCGGGATGGGTCCGGTTTCGCAGGCCCGCCGTCGCGCCCGGATCGGGTGGCGTCGGGGCCGATCGGTGCGTCGAGGCGACGGGTGCGGGCGACGAGTCTCCTCAGAGAAGAAGCGAGGGAGGGTCTGCGATGGCTCACATAAGGCTCCAAAGCCTGGTCCAGCACCGCGGCGTCGCCCAGGCCGATCCGTTCATCCCGCCATTCCCGGGCTTCACCCACATCCCCCAGGGGGCGGAGCTCCAGCTCGGCCGGGCGTATGCCGCGACGCACGGCGGCCTGCTGCCGGGCGACCCGTTCTGGGAGTACATGATCTATCGCCACGACATCAGCCCGGTCATCTTCGACGTGCATCACCGCCCGTTCGCGGCGCTGCTGGACCACAACCAGGCCGTGACGGCGGCGAACAACCTGATGTGCCCGCCCCCCGCCGGGCTGGTCCCGAACACGCCGTACTGGGACTACCTGCGGTATCGCCACGACATCGCGCCGGCGCGGTTCGACGCCTTCCACCCGGGGCTGGCGCGGCTGCTCGACCAGGACGAGGCGGTCCGGCATCAGGAGGCGGCGACGATGGTCTGCCCCCCCTCCTCGATGCAGCAGGTGACGCCCCCCTCGTCGACGCAGCAGCTCACGCCGCCGACGACCGGGCCGATCACCGTCACCACCATCCCCACCGGCACCCTCGCGCCGGGGGTGCCGATCACGGTCCCCGGCAACGAGACGCCCCCGCCGGTCGGGCCCCCCGCGGCGGTCCCCGCCCCCTCGTCGGTGATCCCGCTGGCCTCCGGGCTGCTCCTCGTCTTCTTCGCCCGCAAGTGGGGATGGGCCTGGATTCGTCTGGCGCGGCGGAGGCTGGGCACGCTCTGATCATCCAGGAGGGGGGTCGGGCGTCGGGCAGCCGGCGGTAGGCGGTCGATCGCGCTTCCCGATCGGCGCGGGGACGATGGCGACGGCGACGGCCACCCGGCCGGATCGCGCGATCGACCGGGGGTGCTCACTTCCCCTTGCCGAAGCGGGCCTCGAGCTCGGCCCACTCGGGGAGGCGGACGATCTCCTCGAAGGCGGCGAAGTCGACCGCGTCGTCGGCGGGCATCGGCCGGCCGGCCTTGAGGTCATCCAGGGCGCGCTCGATGGCGCGGGCGGCGCGGAACAGGACCGAGGTCGGGTAGAGGAGCATCGAGAAGCCCAGGTCGTGCATCTCGCCGGGCGCGACCCAGGGGGCCTTGCCTCCCCCTTCGAGGATGGTGGTCGCCAGCGGGGTCCCCTTGAAGGCGCGGCCAACGCGCTTCATCTCCTCAACGCTGCGCAACCCCTCGACGAAGACGCCGTCGGCGCCCGCCTTGAGGTAGAGCACGCCGCGGCGGATCGCCTCCTCGACGCCGAGCGGCTCGACCGCGTCGGTCCGCGCCAGGAGGAACGTGTCGGGGTGGTTCCGGGCGGCGACCGCGGCGCGGACCTTCGAGACCATCGCCTCGGCGGGGACGACCTCCTTGCCCGCCATGTGGCCGCACCGCTTGGGCGCGACCTGGTCCTCGATGAAGATCGCCGAGGCGCCGACTGCCTCGTAGCCGCGGATCGTCCGCGTCACGTTCTTGACGTCGCCGTAGCCGTCGTCGGCGTCGACGAGCACCGGCAGCGACGACGCCGCGATGATGTCGCCGGCGCCGGCGCACTCCTCGCCGAAGTGGGTCAGGTCGATGTCGGGGAAGCAGTGCCGCGCGCCGACAGCGCGAACCCGCCGATCTGGTACGCGCGGAACCCGGCCCTCTCGATCAGCCGCGCCGTCAGCGCGTCGTGCGCCGCGGGCAGGATCAGGGCCCCTCGCGCCCGAGCGCCTTCTTCCACGAGGGCCGCGCCCCCTTTTCCCTCGCCATCAGCACCCTCCCCATGCTCACAGAAACACGACGGGCCGTCGACGGCGGCCGGCGCCGGTCCTGATTTTGCAATCAGCATGCCGACCGCGCCGCCCATCCGTCGGGGGCGCGGTCGCGCGATGCCGATGGGGAGGGTCGTGCCGGCGGGGCGGGGGATTCCGCCTCCGGCCGGGATGCCTCAGGGGGCGGTCGGCCTGCGGCTGCGCCAGGCGTAGCCGAGCGCGCCGCAGAGGCCCGCGCCGAGGAGCAGCACGCTCGCGGGCTCGGGCACCGCGGCGAAGGCGATGCCCGAGATGCTGTTGAACCCGGTGAAGGTCGATCCGGGGTTGACCAGCGTCGCGGCCCCGGTCGTCGGGTTGAGGGTGTAGAGCGCATCGTTGAGGGTGGCGTAGAGCGTCCCATTCGGGCCGAAGGCCATGCCCCCGGTGGGGCTGCCGACGGGGACCCCCACGTTGCCAACCAGCGTCGAGGCGCCGTTGGTCGGGCTGATGGTGTAGAGGTTGCCGTCGAGCTTGCCCAGGCCGTACAGCGTGCCGCCGGGGCTGAAGGCGAGGGCCTCGATGGCGTCGGAAGTGCTGCCGACGAGGGTCGCCGTGTGGGCGGAGGTGTCGAAGCGGTACAGGTCGTTGACCGGGTTGAAGTTCGCGTCCAGCGGGGAGGTCAGGAAGCCGACGGTGTTGGTCTGGAACGCCAGCCCCCCCTGGCCGACCACCTGCCCGGCGCTCATCCCGATGCTGAAGGTCGCCTGGGTGGCGCCGGTGAAGGGGCTGATCTGGCGGATGACGTCGGCCGACGAGTCGAACGTGTCGAGCTGGTTGTTGACCGACGCCAGGCCGAACGGGAGCATGGGCGTGCTGAGCGGGCCGACCAGGGACCCGTTGCCGGTCGTCGTGTTGAGGTCGACGAGCTGGTTGTCCAGGAGCGTCACCCCGAACAGGTCGGCGCGCGACGTGGCCGGGGACAGGCCGACGAGGAGCGCCGCGAGGCCCGCGGCGGCGAATGAACCGAGGGGCACCTTCATGCTGGTCTCCTTCTCGGGAGGTGAGGGATGGTGGAGGGAGGACGGTCGGGTCGCGGGGCGGGCGCGGGGGCGCCCGCCCCGCGCGGTCAGCGGATCGACCCGTTCAGGCCGAACGGGAAGAAGCCGCCGGCCGTCGCGTTGACGCCGGCGTAGACGATGTTCAGGATCTGCTGGGAGTCCCGCTCCGGGGCGATCGCCCCGGAGTCGGCCAGCGCGATGCTGGCGTTGCCGGCGGGGCCCATCCCGAGGGGCCCTGGGCGACGCCGTAATCGACCGAGTCGCCCAGGCTCGCGCGCAGGGCGGAGATCGCCTGCGTGGCGGCCCCTTGCCCCATCTGGAACAGGTTCGTGCGGATCACGGCCGAGTGGTACCCTTCGATCCCGAGCAGGCCGGCGGCGGCGTCCAGGATGTTCCGGTTCGTGATCAGCTTCGCCGCCCCGTGCAGGGCGGTCAGGGCGACGTCCTCGATGATGTAGCCGCCGAGCAGGAAGTTCACGTCGCTGGCGAACGGGTCGAAATTGGGGAGCCCGACCATCGCGCCGATCGCGGCGAAGCTGGTCATCAGGTCGAGCGCCGGGCGGGCGGCCGGCTGGGCGCCGAAGAGGGCCAGGGTGTTGCGGAGGAAGACGACGTGCCTCCGCTCCTCGACGGCGAGCTCGTTGGCCAGCTGCGCGACGGCGGGCGAGGAGAACGGGACCTTGGGGCTGGCCTTGATGGTGATCGCGCCGGGGTTGCCCCCGCCGGTGTTCGCGCCGGTGGTGGCGATGCCCAGCATCTCGATGCTGCCGCCGGTCACGGCGAAGGTGGTGTACTCGGCCGCCAGGTAATCGAGGTTCAGCGCGAAGTTGAGGATGGTGGCGTCGTTGACGACCGCGGTGACCGCGGCCCGGGTCGGCGCGGTCCGGCCGATGCCCGCCAGGCCGACGGCCCCCGCGCCGAGGCCCAGGGCCCGGGTCAGGAACCTCCGCCGCGGGCGGAACAAGCGGCCGACGGGCGGCTGCCCCTCGGCCGCGGGCGAGTCCGGGATCAGGAGCGTATTCATGGTGTGCCTCCGTTGCGATGATGACCGGGACGAGGATAAGCCGGGGTCTCGGATCGGGCCCCTCCGGCCGAGGCGCACCCTCGGGTGCGGGCCGGCTCCGGGGCGAGGGCACCTCGAACGGGCCGCGGCCGCGGCGGGGGGCGCCCGCCCCGCGCGGTCAGCGGATCGACCCGTTCAGTCCGAGCGGGAAGAACAGCCCGGCCGCGACGTTGATCCCCCCGTAGACGATGTTCAGGACCTGCCGGGCGCTCCGACTCGGGGCCATCGCGTTGGCGTCGCCGAGCATGACGCTGGAGGTGCCGGCGGGGCCCATGTTGAGCGGGCCCTGGGCCACGCCGTAATCGACCGAGCCGCCCAGGCTCGCGCGCACGCCGGAGATCGCCTGCGTCAGCGCCCCTTGCCCCATCTGGAACAGGTTCGTGCGGATCAGGCCGGCGTGCTCCGCCTCGACCGCGAGGATGCCGGCGGCGGAGTCCAGGACGCTCTTGCTCTGGATCAAAGGCGCCGCCCCGTGATAGGCGGTCACGCCGACGTCCTCGAAGATGTAGGCCCCCAGCAGGAAGTTCAGGTCGCTGGAGAAGGGGTCGAAGCCGGGCACGCCGATCATCCCGCCCAGGGCGGCGAAGCTGGTCATCAGGTCGACCGCCGGGCGGGCGACCGCGGCGGCGCCCAGGACGCCGCGGAGGTCCGTGACGTGCTTCTGCTCGTCGAGGGCGATCTCCGCGGCGTACTGCGCCACGGCGGACGAGGAGAACGGGACCTTGGGGCTGGCCTTGATGGCGATCGCGCCGGGGTTGCCCCCGCCGGTGTTCGCGCCGGTGGTGGCGATGCCCAGCGCCTCGATGCTGCCGCCGGTCACGGCGAAGGTGTAGTATTCGGCCTCCAGGTATTCCAGGTTCAGCGCGAAGTTCAGGATGGCCATGTCGTTGGCGGCCGAGACCTGGGCCAGCGCGGTCCGTCCCGTCCCCGCCAGGCCGACGGCCCCCGCCCCCAGGCCCAGGGCCCCGGCGAGGAAACTCCGGCGCCGCGCCTTGCGGTCCGCGAGTGTCTGTAGGGTCGCGATCATCTCCCTCGTCATGTCTGCTCCCTCATCGATGATCATCACAATGCGTCCGCCGTCCCCCCGACGATGAGCCGGGCGGGACGGACGTCGCGCCACACCGCGCGCAGGGCGACACGTCCGGCGGGCGCTCGCCCCGCACCACGGCCGCCCGGCGAAGGAAGTCGGGACGCCCGGGATGGCCCCGGTGCCCGGCAAATCCCCCTCTCGGGCCCATCCCTCGATTGAGGCTGAGTGAATACTCCACCGCCTGAAGGCGGTGGCTTCGGGGTAACGGACTCAAGTCCTGTTCCGAGCCAAGCTCGGCCAAAGGGTTCCGGCCAAAGGCCGGCTCGAAGGATTCCGAGCCGAGCTCGGCTCAAAGCTCCCGGCCCGAGGCCGGCTGAAGTTACTCCGACCCACCCTCCACCCGGAAGTCGCCGCTATGACCCCGCCCCTGGTTCTCGATATACGCCGCCACCACCTCGTCCGTCACGTTGCCGCTGCTGCAGCAGAAATACCCCCGCGCCCACACGTGACGGCCCCAGAACTCCTTGCGGATATGCGCGAACTCCTGCAGCAGCTTGTACGCCGTCTTCCCCTTCAGCCGCTGCACCAGGCGGCTGATTGTCACCTGCGGCGGGATCGACACCAGCAGGTGGACGTGGTCCTTGCTCACGTGACCCTTGATGATCAGCACGTCGCAGGTGCCGCAGATCGCGCGGATCAGGTCCCGCACGCGGGACCCGACCGCGCCGACCAGCACCGGCTTGCGGTACTTCGTCACCCACACCAGGTGCAGGTGGATCTCGAACACGCTATGGGGGCCATGCCGGTACTCCGTCATGCGGCCCATGATACCGCCGAGGAACGCTAAAGCCGTCGCCTAAAGGCGAGGGTTTTGACCCTCCCAGCAGATGACAATAAAATAACGGCGCAGCAGCTCATCTCGGGGAAGGGCGGCCGGTGCACGAGCCGAGGCCCGTCACCTTCCGGCCCTCATCGCGAGAAGCCGCCCCTCGATCCCGCCCCGTCGCGGGGTGGTGTCGTTCGTCCGCGTTCCGAATGACGGACGAGGTCGCGCGGGAACAGCCGAGGCTCTCCTCCGGTACTCCACTCGCTCGGGTATCATCGGTCTCCGCCCCTGTTATACGAGACGATGGCCCCGGTGGATTCCTGGACATGGATTTTTTCTCGGGCCCGGGATCGGCCCTCGGCGCCAATCCCCCTGGCCCGATCGGATTGGGCACGCGGGACGTCGGGATGGAGGACGCGATCGCATGCGGTGGGGCCCACCGGCGGGGCCGTCTGGACCTCGCGGGGTCGCCCCACCCCGAAGGCGAGAGGCGGTCCCGGGGCCACCGGGGATGGCCCTCGGCGCGCGAGTTGCTGAACACCACGGGCGGACACCCCGCAGTCGCGATCGTCACACCTCGACCGGGTCCGACGTGGGCGCGACGTCCCCCCGCAACGACTCCCCGCCACACGCCGCGCGCACGCGGAGGCCGGCCAGCGATGGGAACCCCCGAGACGCAGGAACCCAGCGATCTCCTCCTGCTCTCTCGGATCGCGGCGGGGGACCACGAGGCGCTGGCCCGGTTGTTCGACCGCCACGCCCCGCGCATCCTGGGCTTGCTCGTCCGCTTGACCCGGCGGCGGAGCGACGCCGAGGGCCTGCTCCAGGAGACGTTCATCCAGGTCTGGAGGGCCTCGGCGGGATACGACGCGACGCGGTCCTCTCCGCTGACCTGGCTCTTCCTGATCGCCCGCTCGCGCACCATCGACTACCTCCGACGCCATCGCCTCGACCCGGCCGGCGGGCTGCCCGAGGCGCCGATCGACCACGCCTCCTTCGCCGACCTGGAGCGCGAGGACTCGGCGCAACACCTCCAGGGCATCCTGGCGCGGCTGCCCGAGCCGCAGCGCCGGGCCCTGTCGCTCGCGTTCTTCAACGGCCTGAGCCACGCCCAGGTCGCCGAGCTCCAGGGGGTGCCGCTCGGCACGGTCAAGACCCGAATCCGGGCGGGGCTCCGACGGCTTCGCGACCTCATGGACGAATCACAGGAGGGGACCCTCCGATGAATCACGACCCCGCGCTGGGCGAACCCGAAGAGCTCGCGGCGCTCTACCTCGCCGGCGCGATGACGCCCGACGAACATCGGGCCTTCGAGGCCCACCTGGGGTCGGGCTGCGCCGCCTGCGAGGCCGAGTTCCGCAGGCTCGTCGCCGCCGTGGGCGTGCTCGCGCGCGGCATCGAGCCGGTCGCGCCCGATCCGACGGCGCACGGGCGCCTCGTGGAGTCGATCGCGGGCCTCCCGCCGGCCCCGGGCGCCGGCCCCGAGCCGCGTCGCGCCCCGCCCCGGACGGGGCGCGAGCCGACCACCCGGAGGGCCGCCCGGGCGAAGTGGAGGCCGGCCGGGGTCGAGGGCGTCGAGGTCCGGATGCTCTCCACCGACACCGAGCGGGACCGCGTCACGGCCCTGGTCCGGATGGCGCCCGGGGGCAAGCTCCCGGCGCATATCCATCAAGGCCAGGAGGAGATCTTCATCGTCGAGGGCGACCTGCGCACCGACGACGACGCGCTCCTGGCGGGCGATTACCAGCTCTCGCCGCCGGGCACCCGGCACGCCGAGGCGACGAGCATCAACGGATGTACCGCCCTGATCATCATGCCGCTGAGCTCGATCGGCGATTTCCTCGTGAAGAAGGCCTGAACGGCCGCCGGCCCCGACCTCGGCCGGCTCGATCCAGGAGCCGGTCGCTCCGGTGGCTGTCGCGTGGCGTCAGGGCCTTCGTGCATCCGACCCCTCGGTGTCGAGCGGCCCGGCGAGCCCCGGCCCTCCGGCGGCGACATGGCCGTAGCTGGCGCCCTTCGCGTCCGGCGTGACCCAGAACGAATAGAGCCGGCCGCGACGGAGGTGGAACCGGAATTTCACCGCGCGACCGCCGAGCCGCGCGAGGTCGCCACCGCCGTCCCAGGCGACGCGCCGACGGGTCGAGTCGCATCGCAGGGGGATGCAGTTCTCGGCGGCGAACGGCGCGATGACATCCCCGTCCTCGTCGAGCACGTCCACGCGCAATTCGCCCTCGGGCGCATCGAGGTTCACGAACAGGTGCTTGCCCCGGAACGCGATCGGGCGCGTCGTCAGCGTGCCGCCCGCCGCGTCCTCGACCTTGAACGGGTTTCGGCTACCCAGCCAGGCGAACGTCAGGTCCAAAAGCTCCTCCATCGTCTCGCACCGATGATCGCGGGTGATCCGGTCATGAAGGTTCCACCACACCCGCTCGATCGGGTTGCAGTCCGGACTGTCCTTCGACAGCAGGTGCAGGTCGATCCGGTCGCGGTGCTCCCACGAGGAGATCGCGACCGACTCGCTCGTGTGGCACTTGGCGCTGTCGCAGATGACGTGGATCTTCCTGTACCGCCGGAGCCGGGACCGCAACTCGTCAAGATGGGCCAGGAACAGGGCCGTATCGCGGCCCTGCTTCGGCGCCCCCGCGGTGACGAACACCTGGCCGGTCCGCCAGTGGATCGAACCCGACAGGTATCTCTTCTCGTTGTTGCTGGGCGTCTCGACGGTGGCCTGCCGGCCCCGGACCATCCCCATCGAGCCGATCTTGGGGTTGGTGTTGATGTCGACCTCGTCCTGGAAGACGGCCGTCTCGTCGGCGGGCAGCCCGGCGAGCAGGCCGCGCAGGGCGTCGAGCTTGGCCTGCCGCTGGGGGTCCTTCGGCCCCAGCGGCGGGCGCGGGCGGCGGTAGACCAGGCCGCCTCGGTGCAGCCAGCGGCGGACGGTCTCGCGGCTGACCTCGACGTGGTGCCGTTCGAGCATCAGGGCGGCCACCGCCTCGCAGCACCAACGGCTGCGGAGGGACCCGAAGTGGCGCGGGGCCCCCTCGCTGACCCAGGCGACGACGACGGCGGCCCATTCGGCGGCGAAGCGAAAGGGGCGGCCGGGCTTGTGCCCGGCCGAACCCTCGATCCCTTCCTGATGGAACCGCTTGACCCAGCGGTCGATGGTCCGGGGGCTACGGAACAGCAATGCAGCGACGGTCGCCCAGGTGTGGCCGTCGGCCAGGAGCAACACGATGTGGGAGCGGAAGCGAACTTCGGGCTCGGGGTCCTTGCGATATCGGTCGAGCAACGCCCGGCGCTGCCGGTCGTCGAGGGTGACGCTTCGGGTCATGGGGGTGGGTTCCGGGTGCTGGACATGAGTGGCTCGACTCAATTGTACAGGCCCCGTCCACTTTCCCCATTGCGTGCAGCTATTTAGTGGTGTGTCACTCGCTGATTTTTGGGTAAAATCAGGTTCATCCGACTAAAGCGTACCTGGTCTCGTGGATCGCCAGGATCTTCAGCTTGAAGAACTCCTGGTCTCGGAACCCGTACGCCTGCCGCTTCAGCGTCTTGATCTTGTTGTTGGTCCCCTCCGGCGGGCCGGTGCTGATCGGGTAGGCGTAGTACGCCAGCAGCCCGGCGCGGTGGGCCTCCAACGTCTTGGCCCGATCGCCGCCTTCGGCAGGTGCGCCGCCACCGCCTCGCGGTACGCCGCCGACATGTCCATGGCGACCGCCTCGACCTTCGCCTTGCACCGCCGTAGCCGCCTCCGGAACGGCTTCAGGGCGGCGCCGCCCTTGCCGTCGCCGACGAGCGCCACCGCCCCGCTGTCCAGGTCCAGGACCACCGTCAGGTAGCGGTGGCCCTCGCGGGCGGCGATCTCGTCGATGGCGATGTGCCGCAGGTGCTTGAGCCTCGGCCTGGCGTAGCGGCGCGACAGGTCCCGCTTCCGGATGCCCTCGATGACGCCCCAGCTGACGCCCGGGTGGCGGGCCACGTCGAGGGTCGTCATGCGCAGCGACAGCTCCGGGGCGTACCGCTCGAACGCCTTGGTGTAGGTCCGCCGCGGGTCAGCGAAGTCGAGGGCCACCTGGCGGGTTACCCCGCAGTGCTGGCAGCAGACCCGGGGGATGGGGAAGCTGACGAGCACGGGCCTGGAGCCGATCGGCGGGGTGCGGAACGGGCGCTCGGCCGTCCCGCGGGGCCGGACGGCCCGCGACCCGCGGGCGGAGCAACGCAGCGCCTTGCGGGGCTGCCGGATGCTGAAGCGGATCTGCCCCTCGACATACTCGGTGCGGACGTACTCGTAGCCGCGGACGCCGAACCCGTGGTCAAGGAGGCTAGAGCGTGTTATGAACTGCCCGATCAATCAGACGTAAATTCGGGCTCAGCAATGATTTAGGGCGAATGACGTCCGAATGGATTCGGCGGCATAAGTCCTGTCTTTGTAACGACCTGTGGAGAGTTCATAACACGCTCTAGTGGACATGCTGGTCGTCTCCCCTGGAGCCCTTGTGCGCAACTCCAGAAGAGGCCAGCATGTCCACCGCTTTTCAACTCAAAGTACGCTTCCGCCGGATGAACCCAGTATGGCACGACAAGGATACGCGGTAAAACGGTAGCCAAAACGGTAGTGCGGCGGCCGGGAATCGAAACCCGCCCCGTTATTGCCGCATTCATTTCGCCGAGCGATCGAATCGAGGGGTTATTCCGGCGGCGCGGGCCGCGTGCATCGGATGGGAGGCCCCGGTTGCGGGCCGGGGCCTGTTGCGGGCGGGCGGGCCGGGTCTCAGCGGGGTACCTTGTCCCTGGAGGGCTTTGCTGCAACTGACCGGGACGTTTGCCCCTTGGCCGGCCTGGCCTTCGCCGCCTTGATCTTCATCGGCTTGGCCTTCGCCGCCTTCACCCTGACCACGGGAGAGGCGTCATCGACCCGCGTCGCTCGATGGCGCGGCGGACGACCAATGCCGGCGGATGAGCCCCCGGCGGCGAAATAGGCCCGGAGCATCAAGTCGGTCGACACCCCGACCCCGCCCGCCTCGATGTCGGCGATGCGGGCCTGGGTCGTCCCGCTCAGCGCGGCGAGTTGCGTCTGGGTCAGGCCCAGATCCCGGCGCAGTTGGCGGACCCGCAGGGCGATCGACACCCGGATCTCCACGAGCTTGCGTTCCCCGTCGGTCAGGCCGAGGAAGTCGCCGTAGTCGCCGGATCGCCAGCCGGCCCCCTCGAGCGCCTTACGCATGTCCTTGTCCATCACTGGCCCCGTTTCCTCTCGGCCTTCAGGGTAGCCGCCCTCTACGCCGCCCTGACCTCGGATTCGTAGCCGCCCAGGCGAGTCCGGCACGCGTCGATGACGTGCTTCGGGGTCTGACGGGTTGTCTTGGCGAACACCTCGGCGATCACGATCGCATCGGGGTCGATGCGGTAGATGATCCGCCAGGTCGTGTCCTCGTCGCGCACCCGGGGCTCGTGGCACCTCGGGCCGATGCTCGGCATGGGCCGCGAGTGGGGCATCCCGAGCGATTGCCCCAACTGGAGCAGCCGGAGCATGCCGCCTGCCTCCCGCCTGGCCACCCCGGAGGACGGAGGGCTCTTGACCTCGCCGTGCAGCCACCTCAGGCCCTTCGGGCCACCCGCCGTGCTCATTCATCGACTTTATGCCGGATTCCGTATAAAGTCAACCGCGCCGTCGTGCCGGATCTAACGCCCGTGGCCATCCAACGAAGCGGCCCCGGGGATGAGCCGGGGCCGGGTGGGGGCGGTCAGGCCACCGGCGCCTCGGGATCGACGCCGGGGGCGACGCGGCCGACCGTCATGGCGACCGGCACGGGCTGCGACAGGAACGGCAGGATGCGATTCATCGCGTATTCTCCTGGGTTGAGGGGCTCGCTTCACGGCTGCGGGGAGATGGTCCTCCGTCGGGCCAAGCTCCGCTCGGCCGCGGCCAGCTCGGCGTTGCGGTCGCGGATCTTCCGGTCGTTGGACTCGTTGGGCTTCAACTCGGACAGCTCGTCGAGCAAGGCGGCGCGGCGTTCGATCAGGTCGGCGATCGGGTCGTCCCGGGTGGTCGGCGGGCGGGCGGGATTCATGAGCCGACCTCCCTCCCGTGCAGATCGAAGGACGGGATCGACTCGACGTCGGGCCCGAAGTCATCGGTCGTGAGGACTGCGCAGACGTTGTGCGCGTGGCTCGCCCTGCACGTCGGGCAGAGGAAACAGCGCCTCGTGTCGCCGGGCTCCCAGATCCGCGTCAAGCTGCTGACGACCCGGCCGCCGACGTTCAGGCGACCGACGAGGGCCTGGATCGGGCGGGGCTGGAAGGAGATCAGGTCGGGGTTGTCCGAGTCGGAGAAGGTCGGCATCGTCGGGGGCTCCTGGGACGGTGAGGCGAAGGGGTGGGGCCGTCCCTGGCCCCGACGCCCGTCCGTGGGTTACGCATCGTGGCCGAGGAACGATCCGCGGTGGTCGCACGGCTCGGACTGGAGCTCGATCCGCCGGACCGCGACGGCCAGGGCGTCGTAATCGCGCGGGTCGCGGTTGCTGACCTCGGCCCACCACGCCGCGTCCAGGGCGGTGTAGGGCTTGGGGGCCCCCAGTACGAGGGGGTCGGGCTGCCGTCGTCGGACGGCTCGTGGAACGCCCCCTCGTCGGCCTCGGGCGCCTCGTCGGGGTAGACGTCGGGGGCCGGCGCCGCGACCGGGCCCGGGGCGGCGGACGGCAAGGGATGGGCATCGGCGACCGGCGCCCCGCCCCGGATCGGCCGCACGTCGGCGACGATCAGGCCGAACGCGGCCAGCGCCTTGACGTGCTTGCACCCGGCCGGGTCGATCCCGTCGCGGCGGTAGACGAAATCCGGGCAGGTGCATTCGGCCCCGTGGCCGTGCTGGCTGACGTGGTAGGCCGCGCCGTCGGCCTTGCGCGGCTCGTAGCACCGCAGCGCGGCCGAGGGGTCGCACGTCACGGGCCCGACCCGGTAGGGCGCCCCGTTGATCGCGAGGGTGAGCCGGCAGGTGCCGCGGGCGGGCTTGACGATCGTGCGGGGCGGGGTCAGAGTGGACATCGGAGCTCCTATCTCAGGTAGGGTTCCCACGGGGCGGGGCCGTTCGCGCGGCCGCCGCCCCACTTTCATTTCAGCCGGACCCGATGTCCGACCGACAAGCTTAGTATAGTGATCGTCTAGACGATGGCCGATAGGCGATAACTAAATTTTTTCTAGACGAACGGGTATACTTCCTCGTGGGGATTGACGCCACTTCACTGGGAGGGTTTAGGTCATGGCGACGGCACTGGCGGGTCATCCGATGGCCAAGAAGAAAGGCGGCCCGGCCCCACAACGGGAGCCGGACGAAGGACGACAGGAGCAGCCCGCCCGTCGAAACGTCGTCTCGATCCGCGGGACGGAAGCCTGGCGCGACTGGTTGATGGGCCTCGCGGCTCACCGGCGGCTCAAGGCGGCCGACGTGATCGATCAAGCCTTGATCGAGTACGCACAGAGGTATGGGTACGACAGACCGGCCCCGCCTCGCTGAGCCATCCCGCCGCGTCGCGGCGCGGCTACCCGACCACCCCGGGCCCGGGGGCTCCGGACCGGCCCCACCGGGGTAGGGAGCCTGCCGAGCGGCCCCCTCGCACGCCAGCAAAGAAATCCTCAATCGGACCCCATCCCGGGCCGGACGACCGGGCTTCTTTCATGCGCCTGGCACTTTCGACTGTTAGAAACGAAAACGTCATCAAGATTGGGCATCTGGCACGCGACGCGGTATGATTTGTCTCAAGAGTGGCACGATCCCGGCCGGCCTTGAGACGCCCGCGATGTGGACCCGACCCGATTACACCCCGACGCAGACGGCCACTCCCGAGCCTCCCAGGGAGCGGGGCCGGCGGCTCGCCACGTTCCCGCGGGACCGGGGCGACGAGGAGATCCGCGTCTGCCTCGACGAGATCGAGGGTCACGAGTTCGTCTCGATCCGGCTCTGGTTCCGGACCGCGGACGGTTGGTGGCCATCGAAGAAGGGCACCACGATCCGGCCCTCCGAGCCTCGACGACCTGATCGGCGCCCTGGTCGGGGTCTCGGAACGGCTCGGCGTCGGCGGCCGCGCGGCGCGGGGCCCCGAGCGGCGGGGATGGTCTCCTCCTGCCCCCCGGCCCGACCGCCCCGAGACGCGGACCTCGGCCGAGTGCGACGCCTTCGATGAGTTCGCCGCGCCCTCCGCGGAGGGCCATCCCCCCGGGCCGACGGCCGGCTCCGGGACCACCCCACCGAGGGGGGTATGTCCCCTCCCACCCGTACCCGGTGGGGGCCTATGCGGCGGGGCCTGCGCACTACCGGGGCCCACGAAACTGACATCCACCGATGCTTATGATGAAGCCTGACGGTCGCGACGGGATTGGCGATTGGAGGTGGTGAGATGAGCGGGGTGAATGGGACGGTCGCGGGGGAAGCGACGGCGGGGGCGACGGCCAAGGGTGGCCGCAAGGAGGTAGAACACGCGCCCCTTGATCGCCTCCTGTCGGACGATGAGCTCCGGATCGTGGATCATTTCATGGCGGGCGGGACCGTGCGCGCCGCGGCCCTCGAATTCGAGATCCCGGAGCGGACCTTGCGCCGATGGTTGGGTGCCCGCCACCTGCTCGGCCGGGCGCTGATCGAGCGCATCCGCGACCGACGCGACCAGGTGCAGGCCGTCCGCGACGCGGTCAAGAACCCGAAAACCCCGCCGTCATCCAGGCTTGCGGCCGTCGTCCTCCTGGAAATCCTGGCCCGGAGCAACGGCACCGGCGGGTTCCCCGACTCCCGACCGAGGCCGATGTCCTCTCGGCGCTGCACGAGATCACGAGGCGGCTGAAGTAGGGGACCGGCGGCGCGGGCAGGGGAGCGGAGAGGGCCGTTTTTCCTTCGCGCCCGCGCCAACCCGCGGAATCGGCACTCGTGCGCGACCCATCGGACGATCCGTCCCGATCCCTACTGGCGGGGAGGCCCCTATTCGCCCCGTGGCGCGATCGGCGCGTGTTCACGCCCAACTTCCTACGCTTCGCGTAGGACCCTCGGCCGAGGGCCCGCGCCGCGCCCGTGGCCGAGGGGGCGTCCGGAGGGCCCGACGGCTGGCCCGCCTGACGGCCTCCAGGAGGTCGTCGGCGGTCGGGGTCTGTTGGGGCGGGGGCACCTCGTCGGGCGGGGGGGGTGCCAGGATGGCCGCGAGCCGTTCGGCGTCGATCGCGAGGCCGTCCCAGGTGTAGGCGTCGCCCTCGTCGCGGAGCCACTCGAAGACGTCGGCGTCGGGGCGCCTCAGCAGCCGGACGCGGATCAATGCGGCGGCGCCCGGCCTGAGGTGTCGCGCGAGGCGGCCGAGGATCAGGCCGATCATCGTCTCGCGATCGGGGTCACGGCGCACGGGGTGCCTCCCGGAGATGGGGCGCCCGGGCCCGTTGCGTGCGACATCATCGTCCCGAAGGCGGTCTGGTCGGTGATGAACCCGGAGATGGGGCGCCCCGGGCCCGTTGCGTGCGACCCGAGGCGTCGTGTCGGCGTCGATCAGATCCGGCTACCGAGGGTGTAGCGACCGCTCTTGGGCTGCGCCTGCGCCTCGGGGTCGGTGGGGGGCGCGGCGGAGGGGTTGAAGCCCTCGTGCCGCCAGTCGATCTCGTCGTCCTTCAGCGGCAGGCCCGACCGGGTCAGGCCCTTGGCGTGGTGCGGCATCTGCAACCGCGCTGCACAGGCCCGCGCGACCCCGTGGGGGCGGGCCCCCGTGGCGATCTCGCGGCCCCATTTGATCAGGAGGTCGTCGGAGAGGGCCGAGCGGTCGACGTGGTCGCAGAGGGGGCCGGTCAGGGCGTCGCGCACCAGGCGGGCCGGCAGCGGCAGTTCGGGGGGGTGTTCGAGCAGGTGTCGGTTCTCCGGCCGGGCCAGACGGCCGAGGATCGCCGTCGCGAGCTGGCCCGGCGTCGGCGGGGTCGGCCTCCCCTCGCGATCCGGGCGGGGGCGCATCAGACTCGACCTGCCATTGCGCCGTCAGGCGGTCGGCCGTCGCGGGCGTGACGTCCATCAGGCCGAGGACCGTCCGGAGCGGGGCGGGGTCGGCCGGGTCGAGATGTCGACCGGGTTTGAACAGGTAGCGCGACTCCGGGGCGTGGAGCTTGTCGAGCAGCGCCCCGATCTCCTCGGCCGGCCCGCCCGGCGCGGGCCCGGCCAGGTCGCGCTGCTTCTTCAGGACGTCGATGGCGCCGGCGGCGAGGCGCGAGCGGAGGCGGGTCATCAGGTCGTCGAACATGGTATCGCGGATCGGGGTCAACATTGCTTCAGCCTCCCTGCCGGTTCAATCGGCACTGGCGGTGTAGTGGTTAAGACTCGCGGGGTTGACGGGGTCGCCATATCCGTGCGCGGCGGGTCATGTTGTGGCGGTTCCTTCGCGCGCGAATGGGGGGAACAACTCAGATACTCTGATCCTTGGTACTACCAAGAAGTTACGAGTGTCTGAGTTCCCCCGAGACTCAGATACTCAGACCTTGGGGTTAGGTTGACCGTGACGAATATGCCAAATGTCCAATATCCAGTAGTTTCCCGGAAAACCTCACTCTTTCTGAACGCCAGTATACGACGGCGCAACCTCCCTATTGAAGTGCCAGAGCAGGCATCCATCCGGATAATCTCGACTGGCAGCCGGGCGCGACCTCCTCACCATAGCAGGGATTCGGCTATCACTATGATGGATGTCCGCCGCTCGGAGGCCGAGCGACCACGACGATGTGACCCTCTGGCATGGGGCCCAATGCGGCTCGGCTATCACTTCGATGGTCCAGCCCTCCCTCGCCTTTGAGGGCGAGGCAGTCGTAGGCATGGATTCGAGGTAATCCCCCGGCGTTTCCTTCTCTGTCGCTCGTGATACGCCTCCAAGTCCTGCGTCCCGGACAGCAGGAATCCGAGGAAGCTGATCCCCTTGTACTTGCAGGTCTCGTAGATCGAGAGAAGAGTAAGATAGTTGTTGAGCCCGTCTTCGGTCATCCTTCCATCGGCAAGCACCCGGTAGTTGGCGAAGTGCTTGATGGCGTGCTCGGCGTTGTTATTGTTCCAGGGGACGCCATCGTGACCAAGGAATTCGAACAGCTTGTCCCGACAGCCGAGGAATCGGGTCCGGTACTTCTCGGCGACCTCGGAGCGGAAGCTGCGAGCGTCGAGCGAGTTGAAATACCGATCGACCTCACCACGATACTTACTCAAGAGGTGCGCCTTCAGGCCGTGCGTATCGACGGCGGCGATGATCCGCCGAAGGAGGTGGCCGAAGTCGGCGACGAGAGACTTGTATTCCTCGTCGAAGGGGTTGCTGAGCAGGTCATCGTTCAGGTCCCGGATGAGGTGGACCAGGCACTTCTGCTGCCGGCACGGCAGCGAGTCGTAGGCCGCATAAAAGTCAGAGACGAGCACCCCCCGGAACCCGCTGAGGAGTTCGTGCAGGAACGCCCCCTCCCGGGAGTCCCGGTAGACGTAGGCGACGGCCTCCATGTTCGTGAACACCCAGACGTAGCCCGTGTGCCCGCTGCGCAGCTTCGCCTGGGTCTCGTCCGCATGTAGTAACTTACCGACGACCAGCTCACCGATGATCTTCGACCGCACGGGAGCGTATCGCTCCGCCAGCTCGTGCATGAACCGACAGAGGTCTGGCCGAGGGACGGACAGTCCGAAGTAGTCCCTCATCATGGCCGTGATAACCGGGTAACTGCTCCGGTGTGCCACGTGTTGGTTGACCACCCAGCACTTCAGCGAGTGGCCGTAGCGGGCCGCATGCCCTCGCCTTTTGTACCTCGGCGGGAGAAAACTCGTTTTGCAGGCAGGGCAGCGATGTGTTGCTGCGGTGTATTCCACGACCCGCCTCCGAATCCCGCCTTCCCGGATTTCGAGGTCGTACACGAACTTTCGATGAATTAAGTCGGGCCTGCGCTTGACCCCGCTGCTCTTGCAATAGATGCACTTCCAGCACTTGATCTCGACGGTCCGGCTGATCTTCCTCCTGAGGACATCCTGCATTCTGACCCGCCCCCGCCTGGTCAGCCCCGAAACAGCGTGCCTGACGGTCGGATTGGTCTTGAGGTAGACCCGCTCACGCTGGTAGTCGAAGGAGGCCGATCGGTTGACGGCGGCGAAGTCCTCCGTCAACTGATCCTTGCGGAACCAGTGGCGAGGACCCGACAGGGCGGCGAGCCTCCCCGTGCTCACCACCTCGGTATCCTGCACGCTGGCCGGAGGCTGACCGCCGGGATCATCCCCCCTCTGGGCGACGGCATGGAGGAACTCGGTGACCCTCCTGAGGGCGAGGCAGTCCTCCATGTTGTACCGTTCGATCCGTACCCTCAAGCTCGCGTCCCCGGTCTTCTCCCAGAGGCTTCTCCAGGCGATGGCCGAGAGACCCGTGGCATCGTCGTCCGTCCATCGGCATCCCAGCCGTCGTCCGATCTCTTTCAGCCCATTGCTGTACACCGGGAAGTAGACGTGGCCGTGGATCGTCTTCAGGATGTTGGTCGAGTTTGCAACGATCTTCGCCACAGCCTCGCCATACTCGGCCGACTTCCCCATCTTCCTGAGGAATCTCGCTTCGAAAGATCCGTAGTAGTAGAGATGGGACTGCGGGTGGCGGCCCACCACGTCCAGCAACTGTTCGAAGATGCCAAGCTCCCGGTCCCGGCCGTCCGCCCAGAATGAGTACCTTTCCTCGAAGCCCTCGTCGACGACTACCATCCCGATCAGGTAGACGGCCCCACGCTCGACGTCCCCCTCGACGTCGAGGTAGATGCTGACCGGGCCGAGCGGGATTTCCGGCCGGCCAAGGACGAAGACCTTGTGCTCGCGGATCGCCAAGGCTTGCAGGGCAAAGTCGTGGGGCCGCCCCCGCCTCTCGACCCGCTTGTTCGGCCGTCTCGGGCGGAAGGTGTAGGAGAGTTGCGTGACAGTGAAGATCCCCCGCTTGCGGAGTCTCCCGATCTCCTTCTCGCTCATGCCCCGCAACAAGCTGAGGTCGTCCTCCGCGGTCGCGCGGTCGAGGCACCGCTGCCTAAACTCGCAGGCCCGGCAATGGTCGTTAAGGACCGGCTTCGGGCCCGACCCCGAGGCGCTCCACGACCCGATCTCTTCGACGAGACGCCGGGCGTGCTCCAGCCCCTCCTTGAATCGGACCCTCACTACTCGACAGGCGTCCCCATGGACGACGACCCCCATCGAGGGGACACGCCCCTGGAGTTCGCCGACGGCGAGGGCCAGCACTTCGATCAAGCGTCTCTGGGCCTTCCCGATCCTCTCGCCCTCATGAGTGAGGACCGGGACGTAATGGAAGTCCCCCAGGAGCGAAGGGCCGGCTTCTTTCTTCAGCCCATCGAGCCGCAGGGATACCGTGCTCCCCTCGACGGTCGCGTCGAGGATGAGCGGCAGCCCTTGTCCCAGAAGGGCGGTGGTCGCTGATACGCCCCGCCGGATCTCCTGCTCGGCGTACCCCGACGCCAGCCTGCTGATGGCCCGGAGGCGGAACCCGCTCTCCGCGGCAGGGATAAGGGGATCATCGCCCCCCGCCTGCGTGCCGGTCTGGCCGTCGAGCTTGAGGGAGCCCTTGTACTTGCAGTTCAGGCTGCTCTCCAGGACCTCCCTGGTGATCAGGGGTCTGCGTCCCTCGGGGGTGACCTCATCTCGACCGGAAAGAGGTTGTCGATCGGGCATGGCGGCCGTACCGACCTTGGTGACCTGCTCGAAATGATTCGCTTTCCCCGGTAGCCCTCTTGAGCGGGGCATCTCCCGAGCGGAGCCTGTCGGGTGGTTACCATCCCATCCGGCACCGCAACAGGAGATGCCCCGTGCGTCAGGCTACGCGGCTCTGGTCCCACTGGCAAGCGCTGCTGCGTCCATTCGCCCTCGCCTTCACGCGGCCCGGCTACCGCCGCTTCGTCGAGTGGATCACCGCCCTGGCCCTCAACGTCGAGGAGCACACCATCACCCAGTCGGTCACGGCCCTCGGGCGGGTCGCCGACTGGAAGGCGATGGAGTCATTCGCCGAGTACGGGGCCTGGGACGTCTCCGCTCTTACTCGCAGCCTGGCCCGGTTGGTCGAGCAGGCCCCCGGACGGATCTGGCACGGCTACCACGTCTCGGCCGTCGACGACACCAAAATCCATCGCAGCGGCAAGCACGTCTGGGGCACCTGCACGTTCCACGAGTACACCGCACGCTGCCCCAACCGGGCGACGACCGTCCGGGCCCATAACTGGGTCGTCTGCGGGGCACTGCTCCGGGACCCCGACCATCCCGCCAAATTCCTCCCCGTCTCCGGGCGGCTCTACTTCCGCAAGTCGCAGTTGCCCGCCCGGTCCGGTGTCGCCGGGCCGAGGGAGGCGTTCCGGACCAAGTGCGAGCTGGCGGTCGAACTGGTGCGGGAGCAGGCCCGGACCATCGGCAGTCCTCACCTGGTCGTCTTCGACGGCGGATACGCCCTGAAGAGCGTCGTCCGCCCCTTGGTCGCCCCCGAGGGCGATCACCCCCGTGTCGAGTTCCTGACTCGCCTGCGGCACGACGCCCGGCTCCATGCCCTCCCGCCGAAGGAACGCCGCAAGGGGCAGCGGGGGCCCGATGCCGAAGTGGGGCAAGAAGCTGCCACCGCCTCGCCAGGGCGGGTGGTGGACGAGGGGGTGGCAGGAGGGGCATGCCTATATCTACGGCCGGAGGCGGAAGGTGCTCTGGAAGGAGGTGACCTGCCTGTGGCGGGTCTCGGGCCCGAGGTCCCGGTCAAGGCGGTCGTCGCCCAGGTTGAGGGCTACAAGAAGCGATTCGCCCTCGTCACTTCGGCCGTGGCGTTGACCGGGTTGCAGATGGTGGAGTTGTTCGCCGCCCGGTTCCGGCAGGAGGACGGCTTCCGGGACCTGAAGCAACGACTCGGCTGGGAGGAGTGCCGGGCGTGGACGCGCAACCCGATCGAGCGGACCAGCCAGGCGCAGTGGGTGACGATGAGCCTGCTCCGGCTGTTACAGTTCCGCCTGGATGCCGAGGGATGCGTGGACTGGTGGACCCCACCGCCCTGGAACCGGAAGAAGGACCGTCCGAGCGTGCTGGACGTGGAGCGGTTGCTGCGACGGCACCGGCCGGAAATCCAGCAACTCCTGGCGGAGTGGCTGGGGAATGAGGGGGAAGCGGCATGACGTAAAAATCACCGCCTGCAGATCCAATTGATGGGGTGCGCCCGCTGCCAGGATTCCATGAGCCTCAGGGGTCGTCGGACGGTGTCGGGAGCACGGAGGCACTACGTACTGGCGGGGGAATTATGGAGATTGTCGGGGAAACCACTGTTTAGGTGGGAAAGACGGGATTCTGGGAGGAGGGCTTGGGACGCGACTCTCGAATTCGTCTTGATGTGTTCGTAGATAGGGCTGAAAGAGGATAGTGGCTGGCCTCCGGGGTTCGGATCCGGAGGAGGGTAGACAGGCATACAGAACTGGGGAGTTACTCGTTGATGTTCAACCTTGATGAGCTTTACGAAGAAGACAGACGGTCGGCTTGGGAGCTTTTCCGTGATGCCTTCCCGGAGTTATCCCGGAGCCAGAGGGGTGAGTACGCCGGTGCGGCGGCCGCGGCATTCATTCTGAGGTGGATGGGGAGTAACCGGGTTGCGTCCGAAGACCTGCATCACACAATCCATCACCTTCAAAGGGCGGAACGCGAGGATACGTGGCTCTTCTTCTCGCCCGACCAGTTGACTGAGATTGCGTCGGAGAGGCAGGGGAGACCAGGGGCAGCCTCGGAATTCGACGTACCCGATGGCCCGTGCGTGTACGTATTCCTGAGCCTGAGGAGGCAGAGGGCGATTAAAGTGGGGGAGGCCAGCGACGGGCGGAGCAGGATCGTCAATCAACACCTTCGGTTTGGCGGAGAGAGCACACTTAAACACCATTGTGAAGTATCTGGCCGATCTCTGGTTGACTCAATCTCCGAGGACGAGATCTGCATGATCATATTCCGAGAGCCCCGGACCTTCCCTCAGCCGGGAGCCCCGAGTGGGAAGACAGAACGCCTCTTGCTTGAGGCCGGGCTTACGGACCGACTCAACCCTGAGATGCCTGGATGGAAGCGGAGGGCACGAAACCCGTAATGCCTGATAATCCGGCGGGTCCAGGCGTAGGTGGTTTGCTACAGTCGCCGATTTCAGTGCTCCTGATGTGCAGACCTGCTGGTTGACCTGAAAGGCTGTCATCGCTTTCCTCGGTGGAGGTCAAGTTGAACCAGAGGTCCGTGGTAGTGATCTTGTCGATGCCCTATGAACTGATGATTGTGTCGGCCATCGCTTGCCAGGTCCGCGGGGGGATCAGGTCTCCGTTAATGAAGAGGACTCCGCTGAAGGCGAAGTTCTTGGCGAGCCGACCGCATTGAAGGACCTCTTGACGCTCTGCCTCCGAGAGGGTCGTCCAGGGGATGACCTCGGGGGGTCGCTGGGATTGGGTTCTGTCTTCTTCGGTCATATGGAGCTCGGCGAAGGCAGCACGTTGACCTTTCCTTCGAAGCTTGCGAGCTTCCTGCCGCTGACCGTAGATGCTCAGGGTCTGACGACAGGTGCGGAGCCAGGCGGAGCGGAGTTCGATGACCCTCTTGAAGAACTCCGGGGTGGGGGCGGGGGAGGAGACGGTGAAGCGGGCATTCAGGTACCAGGAACCTGTGGCGAGCTTGGGGCCCAGGGACACCATCCGTTCGGCGGTGATGTCGTCCAGGTCGCTGATGGTGCCCCAATCGACGGGGTGACGCCTGACGCGCACGGGTGCGATGGGTCGGGGCTTGGTTGGGGAATCGGGTTTGGTCATCGGGGTGTCCTTTCGGCCTCGGCCATTTCGTTGTCCATGACCGAGGAGGACCTGGCCGGGTCGAGGGTCGATGACGACCCTGACGATGCAATGTCCGGGGTCGGGGGGACAGCCGACTTGGCCCCTGCCCCGGGTGGACGAGCGGCACACTGGCCGACGGCATCGCCAGGGACGTCCAGGGGGCCGAGGGCGGGCCGCTGGCCTGCTGCTGGCTCATTGAGCCCGGGAGCATCCACGGGGCCACTGGCGGGGCCAGGGGCCTTTTGGTGGTCGTTGGCCGGCCGATGGCCAGGTGCGGACTCCTTGGCCTTTGGTTGACCAGGCGAAGGGGACGGGGGTTCCAGGGGGGTGGCACGATGCAGCCATGCAACCACGAATGCATGGAGGGAACAGTGGGACTGGCTGGCGTACGCCTGGAGCCGGAAGTGAAGATCCGTTGATACAAGAACTCTTACGTTCTTGTATCCGGATGGGGTCCCTTTGGTCCGGGGCGGGGACTGGTAAGTCCCCTCGTTTGGAGGCATGTCTATTTCCCCTCGGCTGTTGGTGGTGGCTTTTATCACTTTATCAATTCACTTATATTTCTCGCTTGTATTACCTATGGTCTCTCTGGATATTGCCTATATCTCTTGTTTACGCCTAGAACTCTTGCCTATGCCTCACTCTCTTGTCTGTGTCTGGTTCGGTACCTGGAACTCGAAATTGTCCCGGTCCTGTTCCTTCTTCTGTTTCATCCCCTCAAAATTTGAGATTTTGAGATGGATGATCGGCTAAGGGCCTGGAACGAAACAACTGTTATAATTCGTCGCTGCGGCTCATAATGGACGGATGCCCGACGATCCTGAACTCCAACGGAAGTTCGCCGCGATCCTGCCGAACCTCGACGAGCGGCAGCGACGGCTCCTCGCCGCCGTCGAGGCCCGCTCCCTGGGCTACGGCGGCATCCGCCGCGTGAGTCGGGCCTCGGGCATCTCTCACGCCGCGATCCAGCGGGCGTTGAAGGAACTCGACGCTCCACCCCCTCCCCCCGGTCGCGTCCGACGGCCCGGCGGAGGTCGCAAGAAGCTCCGCGACAAGGAGCCGGCGATCCTCGTGGCCCTGGAGGGACTGATCGCCCCCGAGACGCGGGGCGACCCGATGTCCCCGCTGCGGTGGACCTGCAAGAGCACCCGCCAACTGGCCGAGGCCTTGGGCCGCCAGGGGTTCGCCGTCAGCCATCGGGTCGTCGGGGAGATGCTCCACCACCTCGGCTACAGCCTCCAGGCGATGGCCAAGACCCTGGAGGGCAGGCAGCACCCCGACCGTGACGCCCAGTTCCGCTACATCAGCGAGATCAGCGGGCGGTACATCGCCGCGGGCTCCCCGGTCATCTCGGTGGACACCAAGAAGAAGGAGCTGGTCGGGCAGTACGCCAACCGGGGCCGGGAGTGGCAACCGGCGGGTGAGCCCGAGGAGGCCCTGATCCATGACTTCCCCGACCGCCGCGTCGGCAAGGCGATCCCCTACGGGATCTACGACATGGGCTGGGACCTGGGGTGGGTCAACGTGGGCGTCGATCACGACACGGCCAGCTTCGCCGTCGAGGGCATCCGGCGGTGGTGGTCCGGCATGGGGTCGGAGATGTACTCCGACGCCGGGCGGTTGCTGATCTGTGCCGACGGCGGGGGCAGCAACGGCTATCGGGTCCGGCTGTGGAAGGTCGAACTCCAGCGGTTCGCCGACGAGACGGGCCTGGAGGTGACGGTCTGCCACTTCCCGCCGGGCACGAGCAAGTGGAACAAGATCGAGCACCGGCTGTTCTCGCACATCACGATGAACTGGCGGGGCCGCCCACTGGTCAGCCATCAGGTGGTCGTCGAGTTGATCGCCGCGACGCGGACCGCGACGGGCCTGGAGGTGGAGGCCCGGCTGGATACGGGGAGCTACCCGACCAAGGTCAAGGTGACGAAGCAGCAGATGGAGCGGGTCCGGCTGCATCCCCATGACTTCCATGGTGAGTGGAACTACACGATCAGGCCTGAGTCGTCCGGATCGCACGGCAAGTCGTAATGCTTATTCCGTTCCAGACCCTAAGGCTGCGTGGGGTGTGCCGGACGGAGGCCGACGCTCTGCGGTTGGGTACGGCCGAGAGCAACGCCGTGTTCCCGGTCCCGGGTGTCCGGATCAGGAACCGTGACCAGCGGGTAACGAGAGGTTATTCAGTGCCAGGACAGAAGAGTTGAAGCTGATGGGAGGCGCAGGAGCGGATGTGGCCGTCGACATCGGCGCGTAGGCATTCACGAGCAGAGGGTGACAAGCGTACAGATAGTCGATCTCGAACACGGGCCTTACAAGTGTCGAAAGAGAGCGGCTGGGGGCGAGCGCGGCTATGGGTTGGACGTAAGCGGCTGGGGGCGAGCGCGGCTATGGGTTGGACGTACGCGGATCAGCCGTCCCCGTTTCTCCGGAAAAGTCCCCGGCCAGGGAGCAGCGAATCGTGCACTCATTTCAACCGCCCACACCGCCAAGCTCACGACGGGAAGTACATGAACTACCAGGTGAGGGCGCGTCTGCTGCTTCGTCCCAAATTGATTCGGTATCTCGGACCGGAGCACCGATCGGCTCCGCCCAAATGACCGGTGACACATCCTTCTGGCGCACTTCGCGGCGGAAACCAGCGCATACCGACCAGAAAGAATTACCCTCATGTAACATTCTGCCCGGCCGCGCAACGAATACGAGTGGGAAGCCAACGAGACGGCCAGCGGCCGATCCCTGCGAGGCTGGCGTATGTCTGTTGCCGAACGACAGGCACGATTCCGCGAGCTCCTGGAGCGTAGCCACGCGCGCTGGGTGGGGATTGCTCGCGCGTACGCCGCGGCGTCCGAACGAGACGACTTGGTGCAAGAAATCGCCTTGCAGCTGTGGCAGAGCCTTGACCGTTTTTCGGGGCGGTCGAGCCTCGACACGTGGGCCTACCGCGTCGCGCTGAACACGGCGCTGGCGTGGCGTCGCAAGGCCGCAACGCGATCGGAGAGACTGACGCAATCCGCGGCCAACGTCGCCGAGTTGCCTGGTGATCGGGGAAGCGAGGGGGACGTGAAGCGAGTGCTCGACCGGTTTCTCACTTTGCTTTCCGATGGCGACCGCGCCGTGTTGCTTCTGCATCTTGACGGCCTGTCGAACTCCGAGGCAGCCGAGGTCGTCGGTATCTCCGAAGGGGCGTACCGTACTCGGTTGCACCGGGTCCGGCGTCACTTTGAGGAAACCCACTGCCGAGAGGAATCCGTGCCATGAATCTGGACGATCTGGGGCGCGAGTGGCGAGCGACGAACGAGGTCGCGGCCACGCAGGAGCAACGCGAGCGGTTGATCGCGGCGACCTGCCGCCGTGTCGAACGGTTCTGGGGACGGATCGTCCGCCGCGACCTGATCGAGACCGCCACCGCCGTCGTTTTGATCTTCGTTTTCGGGTGGATGGTGATTTCTCTCGACGATCTCATTTCCAGGATCGGCGCCGGCTCTTTGGTGCTCAGTTCGCTGTTCATCGTCTGGAAACTTCATCGAACGCGGACGATTCAACGCCCCGCACCGATCGATGCGCCCGTGCGCGACTTCTGCCGAATCGAACTGGACCGACTGGACCGGCAGATTCAGCTCCTGCGCGGGGTACTCAGGTGGTATATCGCTCCGATCATACTTGGAACCAATATGATATATATCGGTAGGAGTGGATTTGGGATTGACTCATTATTTTATGTTATTATTACTGTGCTGTTGGCGTGGTTCATCTATGCGTTGAATATGCTGGCCGTCGCAACGGAGTTGATACCTCTCCATGACGAGGTTGCCGATGTTCTCGGCCGGTTAGAAGGTACCCGGTCCGACACGATGCCCCCGACCGGACAACCATCGGGCGCGAGCTCGGCGCGCGGCGGCGCAACTTGGGCGTCGTCTGGTTCGTGGTGTTCGCTGCTTTGGGGTCGGTCGGCGCTTATTTCGCCAGCAAGGAGGTGGATTATCCCAAGCGCGCCCCCTTCTCCGGCGTTCGCTGGGAGGGAGGCGAACCGGTGGTCAAGATTGGCGAGGAATGGGTGACGCTCGTCTCTCTCGACGGGATCGCCGCCCGGGACATTGTGGCCTTCAGTCAGCGAAGATATTTGCTCCGATGGAAGAAGCGATTCGAGGAGGATCTGGTCGAGGTCCTGACCCGGATGGGACACGAGCCGAAGGACACCGTCCGGTTGGTCGTGCGCCCCTCGGGTCGTCAGAAACACGGACCCTCGAAGACGTCGCGATGACGGAAGCGAACCGCAAGGCCATACGGGCGGCAGCGGCCCACCCGTGAGTGCAGCGGGGGACCAATTTATCCGCCAACCTGCTTCGGTGTCGTCGCCCGGAGCAAGATTGGCTCGATCAACTTCGGCCGCGTTGGATCGAAGTACCCAGGAGATAACTTCGCGGCGCGGCGCCCTTCTGCACGCTTGTCACCATCGACTCGTGAACGCTTGCTCGGCCGCGATTGACCCGTTCGAGACCGCGCCGCGCTACTCGTGTCTCCTCATGCGTGACTTGTACAGGGAGACGGGGGCATCCTTGCCCCGGGAAGCGGTTCACCGCCAGCGGTGTCTCTGGGGCCTGTTGCGGCTCTCCTGCATTCGGCGCCTCGTGGATCAGCTTCGGGCGTGAGCCGTCGTGCTCGTAGACGAGAACGTCGAATTCCTCGGAATCGACCAGGTAATGCTCGTCGAAGACGACGCATCGGTTCGCATCCCGCGCCAGTCGATCCGCGTGGGCGATCGCGGCGAGCCGTCCCTCGGGGGTGAGCGGTTCACGGATGAGCACGGCGTCGAGCCCGACGACGAGGTAGCTCGGGGCGATCCGTGGTCTCCAAGCCTCGCCGGGTTCCGACGTGGTCGCTGCCCCGACTGCCGCCTCGGGCGCCTTGAGGAAGAGGGCCACCCCGGCGCGGGCCAGGTCCCGACCCTCCCAGGCCTCGGCGCATCGGCCCACGATCGGGGTCGATGAGTCTTTCCGTGCCGGCGCCGGTTGTTCTTATCGAGGGGGCTCGTGTCGTCGGTCAGGACTTGCCGAGGGGTCGTCAACGTGGCGTCATGGGGGCGAAGCCGCACGCGACCAGTTGGTGGGCGCAGGCCGGGCATTTCTCCCCGACACACCCCGGGTGGTGGTTCCCGCCGATCACGACGCCGCAATCGCGGCACCGCTCCGGGGGCGCGTCAGTCCACCCGATCCTCGTCTCCGCCCCGTAGGGGACGGGCTCGAAATGCTCTCCCCGTATGACGATCGGAGTGGCGGAGCACGAAACCGACCTCCCCATGCCACCTTCGCATTGTGGGCAGATGACCATAATGGTTTCCCCCGGATAGAATTGAGACCAGATTCACGATGCCGAGCGACGCCCTGGGCGGTCGACAGACCTGGGTCGACTGACGCCCGGAAGGGAGCTCTCGAGGTGAGGGGCGTCCGTGCCCCGGTGTTTTGTAAGGGGCGACACTGGTGACGGATCAGGGCGTGGCTGTCGGTTCAGAGAGGCGCCTCAGCGCGTCCTGGATTTCGAGGAAGGGGCGGACCGGCTCCAACTTCCCGAGGGCGGCGGCGCGTTCGCAGAGCCCGCCGATCTCGGCCGAGAGCCCCGTCAGCTTCGCGATCAGTTCCTTCCGGACTCGCTCCAGCGTCCGTCGTCGTGCGTAACGCCGAGGGCGGCGTTGACCTGGGCGATGACGCGGCGGGCCTGGACGAGCCGCTGCTGGCTGCGGTGCCGGTTGTCGTCGCCGGGGTGCTTCTCCAGGTTCATTTCGAGGGAAGCGGCGAACCGCAGGCAGAACGACTGGAGGGACACGGCCTGCGAGGGGGTCGCCCTCGCCAGGAATACCTTGGGCCGGTGCGTCCTGTCCTCGTGAATCCGCCGAATTTCGTCGTTCAGGAACGGCTCCATCACGGCACGGACGTCCGCGAGTTCCACGTCCGAGGAGCCCTTCGTCATGGCGCCGTGGGGACGCATCCGTCGTGCCTTTCCCGCGTCGGAGCCGACGAGCTGGACGGCCAGGTCGCGGTCGATGACGATCTCGTAGATCGGGGCTGCGGGGATTGGATCGGTTGAAGGCGACGAATTGTTGTCAGAGCCCGCCGGGTCTGAAGGCAAGTCTGGGATCAAGCACAGGAGCTCGAAGATATCGGGTTGATGGGACATGGGAGATCTCCCTTCGTCGAACGTGAGAATGGGGAAAGAATGAGGTTGGCGCCCGCCCTCCCTGGCGGGCGCACGATGGTGCGGCGGATCAATACTTGAGCGGGTCCGGGTCGTAGCCGCTCACGAGGTCGAAGGTCAGGCGAGGGGGGTCGTCCTGCCCGAGGGCCTCGATCAGGGCACCGAGGGCGTAGCCAACGACGCAACCCGACTTCCGCACGAGGAGACGGAGCGTGTTGTCGTGGTCGAGGCCGATGTCCCATTCCGCGAGTCGGTCGGTCAGGAACCTGTGGAGCTCGTCGGCATCGGGGTTCTCCGTCTGCCGGCGGACCTTGAACTGGAACAGCAGGTCACGGAGCCGGCGGTCGGACTCCTGCTGAGTCACCCCCGGCAGGCGCAGGTCTCTCAGGCTGGAGGCGGTGGCGTAGGTCGTGACGCCCGGGTGGCCGAGCATGTTCAGCAGCGCCTTGTCCAGCCCCCGCTCGAACGCCGCGTCGAGGTCGTTTAGCAGGACCAGGGTATGGCGGCTGCCCCAGCCGTGGGTGGCGAGCTCAACCTCGTTCTCCAGATGTGGCTTGTTGATCGAGGCCCCGAGGATCCGCATGCCCCGGTAGATCTGGCCGGTCTTGAGCGACCAGTCGGGGTCGTTGCTGGTCCCGAAGGCGGGGTCTCTCAGGAGCTCTCGGATCAGGGCCAGCAGGGTGACCGACGGTCCCGTCCCCTGCTCACCGACCAGAAGGAAGTTGGCGCCGTCCTCCGGCCGGTTTTTCATGACCCGTCCCCTGGCTTCCTTCATCGCGGCGTAATTGCCCGCGATCAAGGAGAGCGGGGGCTTCCATGCCTCCGCGCATTTCGGGGTGACGGGTCGTCTGATCGGGCTGAGAATACTCATGAACGACCTCCTTCGGGCTCGCCGTTGGCGACGGTGGACGTTTGGCTATTTGAAGCAGTGACGGGAATCTGCGGGGACGGGGAGTACGGGATGCGCCAGCGTCGCGCGCCGATGAGTGTCGGCGGCTCCGGTCGTGTCGTGTCCGTCGCTAGTTCCGCTTGGGTCACCATTTCCGGCCGTCACGTCGCCGTCACTTCCGACACTTGAGGGCGGGGCGTCCTCCGCCAGATAGCCGGACCAGGTACGCGGCCGGTCGGTCTCGTTGCGCCGGAGGATCAGCCCCATCCTGGCCGCGTCTTCCTTGAGGAGACTGAGTCTGTCTCCCGAACGCGTCCTCAGTTGTCGGGAAAGTGGGGTCGTCGACGACGATCCCATTGAGCCGGAGCTCGGTGGCGACCTTGGCCAGCAGATTCGCGGGGCTCTCCCGGAACGGCCCCTTGCTGGCCATAAGGAGTAGGCCCTGCAGGACGGGCTTGTGCTGGATCGTCTCGGCGCCGCAGTCGCTGAGTTCTCCGAGTGGCTGTTCGATGGCGATGCCCTTGATCATCTCGACGATGGTCCGGAACTCGGCCTCGGTAACGAATCCACGGCTCGTCAGGGGCCCGAAGATGGCCTTCAGGTACATGCGCGTTGACGGGGAGTCGAGGGGAACCACCTCGTACTGGGTCTCCCCTTCGTCGGTCCGTCGGGGCCGCTTAATGTAGAACGAGCCAGATTTGGTCTGGAACGGGTTCTGGGCCTTCGCTTGGTTGCTGAACTTCGAGCACTCTTTCGACACGGTCGGATCTCCTGTTTGAATGGTCGGAATGGCGCAGGGCGTACCCTGGACGCTCGAGCCGGGTGGGTCGCCGTCTCGGTCGTGGTGCGTATTACTGGGTCGATGGGTTAGAGCCCGAAGCGGCTCTCGAGCTCGCGAACGATGTGGTCCTCGCGCTCGTCATCAGGCGCCGGGCGGCCGGGGCCCTCCGTCGGCGAGGAAAGGGCCGAGAAGAAGCGTCGGAGGGCGGCGACCGAGGTGTAATAGACGCCGCCGATACTGACGGCCTCCAGTCGGGTGTTCCTGACCCCCGGCCGTCGCCAGCGGTGGTAGGTGCCCACATCCTTGTCGAGGCCTGTCTTCGCGTTGATCTTCGCGAAGGGAAAGATTTCTTCCTGGAACGGATCGATCATATGGTGACCTCTTGTCTCGGGTCGGGATGACCGTGAACGCGAGGATCACACTACAATCGGCTTGAGGAGGTCCGCAAAGCAGTTAAAGGAGGATAAAGGTGGTGACCTCTGAACAGGTAGCCCGGCTCAGTCGGCCGCGAAGAACCGACCCCCTCTCTTGTTGTCCCTGAGTCGCTTTCTCTGGACGGGGTTGAGCTTGTCGAGCTTGTCATCGAGGCTATCCACCGACCCCCTGCACGCAGGGACTTTCTTCACGATCTCCTCAGACGACACTGGCCTTTCACGATTTTTGTAGAAATATTCATAAGCAGCGGCGCCGGGAAAGCAGGGGATGGCGTCGTAGTACTCGCCATGGTCCAGCAGGATCTTCGTCTCGAGGCTCGAGCTCGACGTTCCCCTTCTCGTCGATCCCGTAGGTGTCCCGTAGCGACTTGCAAAGCACCTTCGCCGGCGACGTCAGCGAGCGCCCGCGGTCCAGCGCGTTCATGAACTTGGTGACCGCCGCCAGGTGCAGGTCGTCGCATTCCTCGGCTTTGTGTAGTTCGGCCAGCGCGGAGAACACGGTCAACAGCAGGTCATAAGCCCCCCGCTGGTCGGTGACAAGAGTTCCTTGAATGATGCTCGCCCGTGCGGGCCGGCCGTTGACCTTGGGGTGCGCATGACCAGTGATCGCGGCCCGGGCTCTCCTGGAGCCCCGCGGGAGCCGGCCGCAACTCGGGAAAGCGCAATCCCTGACGGCGTGCAGGGCGAGCGACGCGTAGATCCTGATCCTGGTCAGCCGGAGAATCTCTTCCTGGCGATCCTGGCAAATCATCTGGGTCTCCTCGCACGTCGGCCTGGCTCTTGCGGTTTTTCAGTAAAGCTTCAGCCGATTCCAGTTGATCTTACAATCCGAATGACTGCGACACTCACCGGGGCCTATGGCGACGGCGAGTACGGAGACCCTGGATACGGCTTCCTTGGAAGCCTTGCTCGGTCCGCAGTTGACCGCTGCGTTACCCAACCTGACTTCGGACTGAGACGGAGCGAGTCGGCTTTCGATATCAAAAGTCGATCAGCGGGGGCTAGGCCCTCCGCCCTCAGCCCCGCTTGGCCTTGAGATTCCTCGCATGGAAGGCGATCGCCTCGGGGAGGTGGCGGTCCCAGTAGTCCCAGCTATGATTGCCGGGGTACTCCTCGTACTCGTGCTGGACGTGCATCGCATCGAGGTGAGCGTGGAACCGCCTGTTCTGGCCCAGCAGGGTGTCGTCCTTCCCGCAGTCGACTCGCAGGGCCGGGATTCGCCCGTGGTCGATGCGACCGACGATGGCGAAGGGGTCGTTCGGCCCGTTGTAGGCGTCTCCCCCGAAGACCAAGTTCAGGTCGGCCGGCAGAGTCTTCGCCCTGGACGGCTCGCCGGGGTGGACCACGCCCAGGGACCCGGACTGGGAGTGGACACTACAGAACATCTCGTGGTGCTTCAGCCCGAGCTTGACGGCCCCGTAACCTCCCATCGAAACCCCTCCGATGGCCCGCCCCGCGCGCTCGGACTTGACCAGGAATGTGCTCTCCACCAACCCGACGACATCCTTGACCAAGGCGTCCTCGTAAGCGCCCTGGTCCGAGTTGGTGTACCAGCCGAGCCCGCCGTCTGGCATCACGACCATCAGCGGCAGGCCGCCGAGGTAACGGTCAAGGCTGGTCCCCCGTTGCCAGATCGTGTGATCCTCGGAGGCCCCGTGGAGGAGGTAGAGGACCGGCCAAGGCGATGGAAGGGGCGGGTCGTCGGGAAAGATGAGAGTGAGAGTCGAGGCCCGGTGAAGGGACCGGCTAAAGTAGTTGAGGGTGGCCAGCGCCATGAAGGCAGCTCCGAAAATGGTCCAGGCCGGGGGCGGGTTGGGTCACGAAACGATGATGAACGATGAAGCTTCAGCCGTTCTTGGTTATCGGCCTCGGTAAGGGTGGTAACTTCCCGGTCAGCAGGTGGACCCGAACCGCGTCCACGACTGCGGAGACAGGGTTGTGACCGCGTTGCTTGAGAGTGCGGAACACGCTCATCAGGACAGCTTGGGTCTCGGCCCCCTCCGCGCTACCGTTGGCGTAGCTATTCTTCCGCGCGATCACGGCCGGCCGGATCTGACGCTCGCCGTGGTTGTTGTCCGAGGGGACCTCGGGATGGCGCAGAAACGTGAACAGCTCGGACGCGTGCCGTCGCAACCGCTTCGCCAAGCGGCGTGCGTGCCGGTTCTCCCACGGCTGAGCCAAGAGCGCGTGCAACCGCTGCTCCAGCCGTTGCTGGCGCGATGCGAGCCGCTCCGCGGCCAACTCCCGCCGCCGCTTGCTCAAGCGGAGCGAGTCGCGGATCAGCCGCTTCAATTGCCTGGAAAACGCCGGCCAGTCGCCGCCGGGCTTGTGGTAGTATTGCGTCCGCTTCAGGTCGCGCAGCAGGTGGGGCAGGCACTTCTGCTTCCGCGCAGACGACCGCGTTGTAGGCGGCCCAGAAGTCGGTCACCAACACCCCGGCGAATTCTTTCTGGAAGAACTTCTTCAGCGCCGGACTGCCCCGGCTCCGGTCGATCATGTAATAGGTCACATCCTTCGACGCGAAGCACCACAACCAGTGCGTCTTGCCTTCAACCCGCCAGCCGGTCTCGTCGGCGTGCAGCACGGCACTGTCGAGGGCATGGGTTTTGATCTCCAGGTACCAGCCGAAGAGGACCGCCCGCAACCGGTGCCACATCGACACCAGCCCTCCGGCGGAGAGCGTGAACTGGAGATGGAAGTTGAACACGTCGATGATCTGCGCCAGCGTGGTGCCCAGCAGGTATTGAAGCCACGCCGACAAGGCCACGACGCGCAGGCCGATGGTCGAGCCGGGCAAGGCGTCGGTCACGACGGGTTCGACGGTGTCGCGGCACTGGGGACACCAGTAGCGATGAATCGTGTGCTCGGTGACCACCGGTGTAATGTCTTGGGGGATATCCTCGATGAATCGTGTCCGCGAGGAGCGGCAGGACCGAACCGGCCAATGGCACTTGGGACAAGCCGAGAGGGTGTGACCCTCGCGGTGGTCGATCCGCGTCGGCGCAGGACGGCGATGACCGGGGTGCCCCGGCTTGGCCCCCTTGGCCTTCGTCCGACCCTTGCTCGTCAGCTTCGTGTAAGGAGGAGTTTGCCCCGAGGGCGTCGAAGGATCGCGAGTGGTCGGCGCGGCGGAGGGGTTCTCGGCCAGTTGCTGGGCCAAACTCAGCAGAGCGAAGACGACCGCCTCCTGACCCTGCTGAAAGATCAGCGCGGCTTGCTCGGCGGTAAGTTGCGGGCCGAGCAAGGCTTCCAAGGAAGCCGTATCCAAGGTCTCCGTACCCGCTGTTGCCATACGAACAGTTGAATGTCGCGGTCATCGGATTGCAAGATCAACTGAATTCGGCTGAAGCTTTACGTTTTTCATTATATCCGGCCGGATCGGTAACCCGGGCGGGCCATGTCTCGACCCTATCCGATCTGCTTCATGACTTCGATGGCTTTCAGGAAATCGGCCTCGGCGTAGACTTCCGTAACAGTCCCCAGACGGTGACCGAGAACGGCGGCTGCGGCATCCAGCCCGAAGAGCCGCCTGACCCTGGTGGCACAGTTGTGCCGGAGCTGGTTGGGACACCAGCGCGGAACTCCCGCCCGCTGGCAAGCGCGGGCGATGACGATCTCGTAGGCGTCCTTCGTGTACTGGTCGCGAGGGGCACGACGGGGTTCGGGATTCCTGGCGCGGTTCAGTTCGCTCGGGGTCCGCTTCGTCTTCCGCAGCCTCCCCCTCTCCGCGCGGACGGCGGCCACTGCCTCCCTCGGACTGAAGAGGTAAGCGTCCGGCGCGTCGGGCTTGAGGAACGGAACGAGGATGGCCTGGGCTTTCGGCCCGATGGCGATTCGCCGGACGTGCCCGTGGTGCTCGGTCTTGTGGGTCCACGGGGAGTAGACCCAGACCTCGCCGTCCCGGTCCAGGTCGCGGGTCCGGAGGTTGCGGACGTCCTGCGGGCGCATCCCAGAAAGTTCCTGGACCTGAGCCATGGCCCGGACGTGCGGGTGGAGTTTCGCCAGGGTCGCCGAGACGACCTCGTCCGGAACCGTGGTGACCGGTCTCGTCTCCCGTGCCTTCGACCTGTCCCGCTTCAGGCCTTCCACCGCGGTCAGCCCGTGGTATGTGCCGGCCGGGACGAGGCCCTCCCGTGTCCCCCAGCGGAACGCCCTCCTGATGCGGCCGACCCGGCCGTTGATCGTCTTCCGCCCCAGGTTCTCGTCGATCATCGCCTGGCGGACGAGTTCCAGGTCCTTCGGCCCGAACCCGCCGGCCGGAGTGTGGCCGTAGAGTCTCTTCAGGGAGCGCAGGGCGCAGCGAATGTTGTCGAACTCGCCGGTCCGCCTGCCGTGCTTCACGTAGTAGCCGGAGGCGAACTCGAGGTAGCGCAGGATCAATTCATTGATGGTACCGCCCACCCGCCCCGGGATGTCAGGCGGCTTCACGGGGGTTCGGCCGCCGGCCCCCCAACTGGCGATGAGCCGGGCATATTTCTCGTGGCTCTCCGGGGAGCCGTACGGCCCAAGGTATTGGTTTTTCCCGTCGATGGTGACGACGGCGCAGTTCCGGGCCTTGTGGAGGCGATAGGCGGGCGGGCGGTTCGTCCGGGGCATACGTGCAGCTCCGAGGAAGCCAAAACGGTACGTGTACCGTTTTAGGACCGACCTCTTCGCCGCACTGCCCGACGCGGGCAGGTACGCTAAGTGTTGCGTTCGGCAGGACTTAAGCTAAGAGCGGGCGATGGGATTCGAACCCACGACGTCCAGCTTGGGAAGCTGTCTTGTGGCGTTTTATACACGTCCAGCCAATCGAGGACACTTCTTGCCGACCGTGCCACTATTCGCGACAAGATAAGGGTTTGCGGAACCATTCATACTGATGGATGGCCCAGATTCACTGGACATTCGTTGTCATTCGGGGCCATAGAAGGTAAGCTTCTTGGGCAGCCAGGTAGGCAGCCAAAGCCCATCAACGATCAACAACAGGACGGGAACGATGGCGTTCTTGGAGAAGCGGACTTTCATTCGGTACGTGGACGCCGAGGGGCGGCGCGTCCCGCCCGGAACCCCCTGCGCCGGAAGGTCAAAGAGAAGTCGTCGAAGTGGTATGGTCAGTACGTGGACGCCGAGGGGCGTCGGCAGAGGGTGCCGCTCTGCACCGACAAAGCGGCGGCCCGACAGATGCTCGCCGACTTGGAGCGTCAGGCCGAGCGGGGCAAGGCGGGGCTGGTCGATCCCCACGCGGAGCAGCGCAAGGCGCCGATCCAATCCCATGTGGACGCCTACGCGGTCCACCTGCGGAACAAGGGCGTCTCGGCCAAGCACCACGTCGAGACGATCCGCCGACTCAAGGCCGTCATCGAGGGGTGCAAGGTCAAGGTGCTGGCCGATCTCCGGACCGAGGTGGTCGAGCGATTCCTCGCGATCCTGGGGGACGAGGGGGCGAGCGCGCGGACCAGGAACACCTACCGCACGTCGGCCAAGGCGTTCTGCAAGTGGTGCCTCAAGACCCGCCGCTTAGGCGAGGACGTGCTCGCCAGCCTGGACGCCGTTTCGGGCGAGGCTCGACGGCAACGCCGGGCGCTGACCGACGACGAACTCGCGAAGCTGATGCGGGCGGCGAGGGAACGCCCCGTCATCGAGGCCCTGACCGTCCGCCGGGGCGAGCGGAAGGGCCAGCTTGGGGCGAACGTCCGCCCCGAGGTTCGGGCCGAGCTTGAGCGCCTGGGGTGGGAGCGGGCCTTGATGTACAAGGTCTTGGTCCTGACTGGCCTTCGACGCGGCGAGCTTGAATCGCTCGAAGTCCGGCATCTCAGCCTGGACGGGAAACGCCCCCGGCTGACGCTCCCCGGATCGCTCACCAAGAACGGCGAGGAGGCCAGCATCCCCCTCCTGGCCGACCTGGCGGGCGACCTCAAGGAGTGGCTGGAAGCGACCGGCCGGAAGGGGGCCGAACGGGTGTTCCGGGTGCCGGTGGAACTGGTCAAGATCCTTCGTCGAGACCTCGCGGCGGCCGGAATTCCCTTCCGCGACGACCGGGGGCGGACGATCGACGTTCACGCCTTGCGGCACACCACGGCGACCATGTTGAGCCGGGCCAAGGTGTCGCCCCGCGTCGCGCAAGAGTTCATGCGGCACAGCGACATCAAGCTGACCATGCAGACCTACACAGACCCCCGGCTACTCGACGAAGCCGAGGCCCTGGCGGCTCTGCCCGACATTCCCCTGACCGTCGAGGCGTCCACCCCCAAGTCACGCGAGGCCGAATCGGCGTGATGCGAGGGGCCGAGTTCAGAGCGTCCAGCGGCTATGGAATGTCACGCCTTAAAGGGATATAGGCCCCCACTCCTTGCCCGAGCGTGCCGGCGTACAACTCGATACTTCCCTCATGTTCGAGGATCGCGGAGACGTAGGCGAGTAACGAGTCATTCCAAGTCCATCCGCCGCTCGGGTTGGGCACCGCCTGGGGGATCAGCGCATGTAGCGCTTGGTTCGGAGGGCCCTGGAAAGGTGGTGTGCCAGTAAGCCGGAATGAGCCTTGGATGGCCTGTTCTATGGCCCGGAGGATTTGCGCCCATTCATTTGTAGTAAGCGTTATCTGTGCTGGGGCAAGGTTTGCGGTCCCGATGCTGGAGTCGATCACGACCCCGGCCGAGGACCGTTTGTATTGAAAAATGCCCTTCTGACCACGCTGTTGGCCAAGGGTTTCGAGCACTTTCAAGGGGACCTCCTCGTGCTTCCTCCCCCAAAGTGGTTGGGAAATGACAAGATTCCCCGTAAATTCATGCACTGTCAAGGGGCTGGGGCCCGACCTGAAGGGTTCACCCATGCTTGACCCGACCCCGGTGGCGCCCTATCATCCGAGGTTCTGGCAGGGGTGCCTCCGCCCGGCACCCGAGAGAGGGGGAGAGGCGCCGAACGTGATGGGTCCGCATGAGCTACAACGAGTCCGACACCCGGTCCAAGCTGATCGACCCCGCCATCCATGCGCGGGGTTGGACCGAGGACTTGATTAAGCGCGAGGAGACGGCCGGCGCCATCGAGATCGTCGAGGGCAAGCCACGCCGACGCGCCAAGGGGCGGACGGATTACACCCTCCGCGTGAAGGTCCACGCCGATTCGCAGCCCGTCGCCGTGGCCCTCATCGAAGCGAAGGCCGAGGACAAGCCCCCGGCGCATGGCCTGGAGCAAGCGAAGGTCTATGCGGCTAGCAAGCGGCTCAACGTCCCCTTTGTCTTCTCCAGCAATGGGCATCGCTTTGTTGAGTACGACAACCTCACGAAGATGACCTCGGCTCTCCGGCCCCTGTCCGAATTCCCCACGCCCGACGAGTTGCGGGCCCGCTACGAGCAGGGCATGGGGTTCAGCCTCGCCGACGAGGCCGCCAAGCCCCTCCTCGTCCCCTACAAGGGCGGCGAGACCTCGCGGCGGTACTATCAGGATGCCGCGATCCGGTCGGCCCTGGAGAAGATCGCCCAGGGCGAGGACCGGGCCTTGCTCGCCCTCGCCACCGGGGCGGGCAAGACCTTCATCGCCGTGAACCTCTTGAGGCGGATCGCCGACGCCGGCCAGTTGACGCGGGCCCTGTTCGTCTGCGACCGCGACGAACTGCGCGAGCAGGGCTTGGGGGCCTTCAAGAACCTGTTCGGGGCCGACGCCGCCCCCGTTACCGGCGACAACCCCCAGAAGAACGCCCGCATCCTGGTCGCCACGTATCAGACGCTCGACATCGATTCGGACGAGGCCGAGGCGAACTTCCTCACGACCCACTACCCCGAGAATTACTTCAGTCACATCGTCATCGACGAGTGCCACCGCTCAGCTTGGGGCAAGTGGTCCGAAGTGCTCACCCGGAACCCCGACGCCGTGCAGATCGGCTTGACCGCGACCCCCCGGACGATTGAGGCGACCGAGGCGACCGAGGAGGCGAAGCGGGACGAGAAGATCAGCGCCGACAACATCGAGCACTTCGGCGAGCCAGTCTATGAGTACGAACTCGCCCAGGGCATCGAGGACGGCTACCTTGCCGCTTGCGAGATCATCGAGAGCGAAATCTTCATCGACGACAAGAAGGAGAGCGAGCGGAAGACGGGTATCAGGAAGGACGACCTCAGCGGCAAGACGCTCCGCGACCCGAGGACCGGCCTCCCGGTGACGGAGGACCAAGCTAAGCCCAAGTACGACGCCGCTGCGTTCGAGGCCCGCCTCATCCTCCCCGATCGTGTGAAGCGGATGGCCGAAGACCTCTTCGCCTACCTGCTGGCCACGGGCGGCCCTTACCAGAAGACCATCGTGTTTTGCGCCCGCGACCGGCACGCCGACGCCGTGGCCATCGAGTTGAACAACGTCTATGCCCGATGGTGCCACGAGCAGGGCCAACAGCCTTACGACTTCTATGCCTTCAAATGCACGGCCGAGAGCGGCGGCAACGACGCCCTGCCGGACTTCCGAGCGGCCACGCGAAGCCACTTCATCGCCACAACCGTCGAGCTACTGACGACCGGGGTGGACGTGAAGCCCGTCCGCAACATCGTCTTCTTCCGCTACCTTGGTTCGCCGATCGTGCTGCACCAGATGCTCGGCCGGGGGACGCGGCTCGACCCCGACTCGGGGAAGCTGATGTTCCGGGTGTACGACTACACCGACGCGACTCGCCTGATCGGGGCCGAGTTCAAGACCAAACTCAAGGCTCGGAGCGAGAAGCCCGACAATGTGGAGAACGGCGGGGGCACGCCCGACCCCGAGCCGACCATCGAGGCCGAGGGCTTCGACGTCCGCATCACCGAGGCGGGTCGCACCATCCTCACCCTGGTCGATGGCAAGACTACCCGCGTCACCCTGGAGGAGTACAAGGAGCAACTGGCCGCCAAGCTGGTCGAGGAGGCCCCGACGCTCGACGCCTTCCGGAAACGCTGGCTCGATCCGGCCGCCCGCCAGGAGATGATCAGCCACCTGCCCGAAGCCGGCCGCTCTGCGGCCCTGGTGCGGGCCCTGGCCCAGATGGGCGATTACGACCTCTACGACGTCTTGGCCGAACTCGGCTACGGCCTCGCCCCCCGGACCCGAGCCGAGCGGTCCGACGCCTTCTCCTACAAGCACGAGGATTGGCTCGCGGCCATGCCTCCCGAAGCGTCGGCCACGGTCAAGGCGCTGGCTGCACAGTTCACGATCGGCGGGACGGAGGGGCTGGAGACGCCGCATGTCTGGCAGACCCCCGACGTCAAGAGGGCGGGGGGGTTGGCGGCCCTGAAGGCGATCGGCAAGCCGGCCGACGTGCTGAAAGAGGCGAAGGGAAGGATGTTCTCGGCATGATATCGGAGGATCAGCCGGCTTCGCTACGCGGCATGGTGCCCCTGTCGGTGGAGTACGATCCAGGCCCCGCCCCGCCGGGCTGGAGTTGGCGGCTCCTGACCGACTTGGCCCGACTGGAGAGCGGGCACACCCCGAGCCGGGACCGGCCCGAGTGGTGGGGCGGCGACATCCCTTGGATCGCCCTCCCCGACATCCGGGCCCTGGATGGTCGGGTCGCTCACGAGACGAGCGAATACACGAACGAGGCCGGCATCGCCAACTCATCGGCCCGTATTCTCCCGGCCGGGACGGTCGTGCTTTCGCGGACGGCCTCCGTCGGCTTTGTGACCATCATGGGTCGTCCGATGGCGACCAGCCAGGACTTCGTCAATTGGGTCTGTGGTTCCGAACTCGACCCGCACTTCCTGGCTCTCCTCCTTCGCGCATCCCGTGACTACATCCGGGAGCTTGCCAGTGGTGCCGTTCACAAGACGGTTTATGTCCCGACCGTTAAGGCATTCCGCGTTTGTGTTCCTTCCCTGAAGGAGCAGAAGCGCATAACCGAGACGCTGGCCGAGTGCTTGGCGCAGGCTGAAATAGCTCGAAATGCTGCCTGGGATCAGTTGGAGGCCGCGACAGCGCTCCCAGCCGCCTACCTTCGATCGGTGTTTGATAGCCCCGAGGCCCGCACCTGGCCATCAAGAGCCCCTGGGAGAACTCGGCGAGATCGTGGGTGGCATCCAGAAGTCGCCCCGGCGAACTCCTGTCAAGTTCCACTGCCCTTATCTGACGGTTCGGAATGTCCGACAGGGACACTTGGATCTGACGGATGTTGAAAGATTCGAGGTGACAGAGGACGAATTGTCGCGGTTGCGGCTAATGCCCGGCGACCTCCTCCTCGTTGAAGGAAACGGCAGTCTAGATCATATCGGGAGGAGCGCGCTTTACGAGGGTGAACTTAGGGAATGCGTACATCAAAATCACATCATTCGAGTGAGGCTTGCTCGGGAGGTATTGCGTCCAGGGTTCCTTCACCTTTACCTGAAGAGTGAAACGGGCAAGGCGCAGCTAGTGGAGAAGGCCCGTACATCGAGCGGGCTTTACTCATTGGGCACGGGCAAGATCGCTACGCTCCGAATTCCCGTGCCAAACCCAACAGATCAAGAACACCTAGAAACAAAAATCGCTGGCTTCCTGCAAAATACCAAGCAACTTGAACGGTTGCTATCCGATCGACTGGCACACCTCCACGAGATTCGCGGGTTGCTACTTCGTAAAGCGTTTTCGTCGCCCTCTGATATGGGGCGACCCCGGGACCATCCCTGATACGGCGACCGTGCGGTCTTCAACTCGACCGATCTTGGGGGACGGCGAGGAACGGCTTTTGGGCGTTGAACTGACCCCCATACGACTTGACGGGCACCTCGCGGACTTCTTCCAGGATGAGTTGACAGATCCTCATGCCAACGTCCAGGATGACGGACCACTCGGCGAGGTTGAAGATTTCAAGCTGGATCACCGTCCCTCGCTGGTCAGGGTTGTTGGGATCAACGCCGAATCCCGCGTGGATGGTAGGAGCAGTGACGTGAACACCGAGGCCGACGCGGGCCAAGCTGCTCTTGCCCTCGACGCGAGCCGCGATGCGGGATTGGACCGGGAGTTGGACGATCTCTCGGGTGAACCCCAGCACGAAGGAGCGGGCCTTCAACTCGTAGCCCCTGACCGGATCGATCTCGATCCGCTTGGCGAGCCGGGGGTCGTCCATCATCGCCTGGACGTTGAAGTTCTTGGCGTTCGGGCGGGGCCAGGGCACATCCCCGCCGGTGGGCGGGGACGTGGGGAGCATCCATTCCAGGAGGACGTTGTTGAGCGTCAGGTCGATCGCCGTGGAGGTCCACGCCGCCTCGTCGGGGCGCGGCTCGATGACGATTTGTCCGTTCCTGATCGCCGCGTCGATCTCCTGGAACGAGAGGATCATGCCACGTGTTCCCCGGCCTTCACCTCGCTGCGGAACCGATCGAGCGGAACCCAGAGCCGGTTCGCCCCCGAATCGGCCTCGTATGGTAGCTGGATCAGGACCCGCCCGCCACGTCGGTCCACCTCGACGATCCCGATGGGGAGATACGCCTTGTCCCCCGCCCGGTGGACCACCCCTCGGGCCACGCGGAGGAAATGTCGGTTCTCCGTCTCATCGAGCACACCGACGACTTCGGTGTCGTAAAGGTCGCTGGGGGTCGCTTCGCACTCAACTTCTGGGTAGTAAAGTCGTTCGGTCGTCATGACCTGGCTCCTGTGGTTCAAGTGGACGTGTGTATAGTAACATCCCACCGTCCACCGTCAATGGAGTCTAGGTCGGTTCGAGGTCCATCGATGGCTTACCTCATCTGTCGAGCATGCCCGAGCGGTCGTGGGGTCGCAAGCATTGTCCGGGACCTTTGGGCTGTCAATCGCAGACCTCATGCCAGGTAGGATAGGGGCCGGTGAGGACCCCGACGTCTCGCAATCAGGGGCAGACATGGCCAGGAAGACGAGCAGCGGCGTCTCGAAACGTCTCACCACGCAGCAATCCGTCAACGGCGCTATCTGGGCGATCTGCGACATCATGCGCCGGTCGAACTGCGCCGGGGCGTTGCAGTACGTGCCGGAACTGCCTGGATACTTTTCCTCCGCATCCTCGACGAGCGCGAGGCCCGCGAGGCGGAGGAGGCCGAGGCCGTCGGGCTGCCCTACGCCCCGTCCGTCAAGGAGCCTTACCGCTGGCGCGATTGGGCCGCGCCCGACAGCCCCAAGCGGTTCGCCTTGCAGCAGATGGGCGCCCTCGGGTCGTACATGAAGTTCGTCAACGGCGAGCTCCTGCCTTACCTCCGAGGGTTCCGCGACAAGCCCAACGCCACGCCCCGACAGAAGGTCATCTGCGAGATCATGTCGGGCGTCGAGCGGGTCCGCATCGACACCGAGCGGAACCTGCTCGACGTGCTCGACAAGGTGGACGCCATCCACGACGAGGCCATCGACCCCACGCACGTCTTCCCGCTCTCGCAGGTCTACGAGGGCCTGCTGCTCAAGATGGGCGAGAAGGCCAACGACGGCGGCCAGTTCTTCACCCCCCGCGAGGTGATCCGCGCGATGGTGCGGGCGATCGACCCCCGGCTCGGCGAGACGGTCTACGACCCCGGCTGCGGCACCGGCGGCTTCCTCGCCCAAGCCTACGAGCACATGCGCGGCAAGCTGACGACCGGCACGACCGGCGATCAGGTCGAAGCGCTGAAGCACCGCACGTTCTACGGCCGCGAGAAGGAGAACCTCATCTACCCGATCGCTCTGGCCAACCTCGTCTTGCACGGGATCGACCAGCCGAACCTCTGGCACGGCAACACCCTCACCGGCGGCGAGGTGTACGGCGGCTTGTTCGAGGGCGCCCCGACGCAGTTCGACGTCATCCTGACGAACCCGCCCTTCGGCGGCAAGGAAGGCAAGGACGCGCAAATCGGGTTCGCCTACAAGACCAGCGCCACGCAGGTCTTGTTCCTCCAGCACGTCATCGACGGCCCTGGAGCCGGGCGGACGTTGCGGCATCGTGCTCGACGAGGGGGTCTTGTTCCGCACGAACGAGACGGCCTTCGTGAAGACGAAGCGGAAGCTCCTCGACGATTGCGACCTCTGGTGCATCGTCAGCCTCCCCGGCGGCGTCTTCTCGGCGGCCGGCGCCGGCGTGAAGACGAACCTCCTCTTCTTCACCAAGGGCAAGCCGACCGAACGGATCTGGTACTACGACCTATCCGACGTCAAGGTCGGCAAGAAGACGCCGTTCACGCTCGACCACTTCGAGGACTTCTTCGCCCTCCTGCCCACCCGAGCCGACAGCGACCGGAGTTGGACCGTGGACCTCGCCGCCCGCCGCGAGGCCGCCCGGCGACAGTCAGCCCCCCTCCGGGCCGAGTCCGAAGCGAAGACCCGCGAGGCCCAGACCCTCCGCGACCGCATCAAGGAACTGAGAAAGGCGGACACGATCAACACGGACGAAATCGCCGCCCTGGAGGATGGGGCCGCCAAGTTGGCGAAGGCCGCGAACGAGTTGATGGGAAAGGCCGATTCCATCGACGCCGCCGTGTACGACCTCAAGGCCGTCAACCCCAACGCCAAGGCAACCGAGGACACGCGAACTCCGGAAGAACTACTCGACCTCATCGACGCCAAGGGAGTCGAGGTTGCCGAAGCCTTGGCCGCCCTCCGGGCCAGCCTCAAGCGGTCCCCTTCGACTCCGTAGGACGAGAAGGCCGGGGGCCACGCCCTGACCGCGTGGTCCCCGCTCCGCGTCTCATTCCCCCAGATCGGCTCAGGCGAAGGCCGTCATTCCCGCGAAACCGGGATCGGCGATGAGGGCTGCTACCTGGCTCACGGGCGCCGACCAGTGACTCGCTGGGTTGGAGTCGAGCCCCCTGGCAGTGGTCAAGCAATCCGGGCCCACCTGAGGCCCGATGGTCAAGTAATTCGGGCCCACCGTAGCCCCCTCCTCCGTAGGGTGGATTCCTTCGGGATCTCCCACCCCCGCGGAGGCAAGGACATGCGTACGGTGGACGACTACGCCAAATATCGCACGGCGCACCGCGATGGCATGACCATCCGGCAGATCGCCCGCTCCTTTCACGTCTCGCGTCGCAAGGTCCGCGAGGCATTGACCCTCCCCGAGCCCAAGCCCTACACCCGCACCAAGCCGCCCCCGGCCCCGGTGCTCGGGCCTTTCCAGGCGGTCATCGATCAGGTCCTCCGCGACGACCGCGACGCACCGCCCAAGCAGCGGCACACCGCCGCCCAACTCTTCCGGCGGCTGCAGGACGAGCACGAGTATCCCGGCTCCTACCCCACGGTCCGGCGCTACGTCGCCGACCACCGCCGACGCTCGCGGGCCACGTTCATCCCGCTGGCCCACCCGCCGGGCAGCCGCCTTGAGGCCGACTTCGGGCACATCCACGTCGACTTCCCTGAAGGCAGGCGCCTGGTCCCCTTCCTGGTGACCGTCTGGGCCTACTCCAACGCCCCCTTCGTCCTCGCCCTGCCGACTGAGCGTACCGAGGCCGTCCTCGACGGCATGGTCCGCGCCCTGGAGTTCTTCGCCGCCGTGCCCCGCGAGGTCTGGTGGGACAACCCCAGGACGGTCGCCACCCTGATCCTCCGCGGCCGGCAGCGCCTCCTTCACCCCCGCTACGCCGCGCTGGCCAGCCACTACACCTTCGAGGCCAAGTTCTGCATGCCCGCCCAGGCCCACGAGAAGCCCGACGTCGAGAGCGGGGTGCGCGCCGTGCAGCGCCGGTTCGCCACCCCCGTGCCCCGGGTCGCCGGGATCGGCGATTTGAACGAACACATGAGGGCCCGATGCCTCGACGAGCTGAGGCGGACCGTCCGGTCGGCCTCCGGGGCGTTCGTCATCGGTGACCGGTTCGCCGAGGAGGTCGCCGCCGCCGCGCGGTTGCCGCAGCGGGCGTTCGACCCCTGCGTCGAGCGCCCGGCCGTCGTCGACAAGTACCAGACGGTGGCGTTCGATGCCAACCGCTACAGCGTGCCGCGGCCCTGGGCGTTCCGGCCCGTGACGGTCAAGGGCTACGTCGATCGGGTCGCCGTGGTGGCCGGCGGCCAAGTCGTGGCCGAGCACCCGCGGTGTTACGACCACTCCCAGCAGATCCTCGACCCGCTGCACTTCCTGGCGACGCTGGAGCGCCGCCCGGCGGCCCTGGATCACGCGCCGGTGTACCGCGACTGGCGGCCGGCGGCGGCGCTGGCCGCCTTGCGCCGCGAGTTGGAGGGCAGGCACGGGGCGCAGGCCGGGGCGCGGCAGTTCATCCGGGTCCTGCAACTACTCGCCGAACACCCGCAGTCGCGGATCGAGCGGGCGATCGAGGCGTGCCGAGCGGGGCACGCCGTGTCGGCGGAAGCGATCGTCCAGCGGACGCGGGCCCTGGCGGCGGCCGAGGCAGGGCGGCAAAATGTCATCGAATTTTCATGTGAAATTCCGAACCTGCCTCAGGTCTCGGTACCGCCTCCCGACCTGTCGCGGTTCAACCGCCTGCTCGGCGGTGAGGCGTCGGCCGTCGCGAATATCGAAACATGAGGGCGCGTTGCCTGCTCATGTCCGGGCGCCGCGTCGGCCCGGCCCCAACCCCGGATCTCCTGGAAAGGAGCGACCGTCATGAGTGACCCGGTGACCGAACTGGTGAAGGCCCACCTGAAGCAGCTCCGGCTGCCGGCGATGGCCCGCGAGCTGGAGCGGCTGTCGCGCGAGGCGGCGGCCTCGGATCGGAATTATGAACAGTTCCTGCTCCGACTGGCCGAGGCCGAGCTTGCCGCCCGCTCCGCCAACGCGCTGGAGGGGCGGATCAAGAACGCGGCGTTCCCGGTGGCCAAGGACTTCGACACCTACGCCTTCAGCGTGATGCCCGCGCTGTCCAAGCCGAAGCTCCTGGAGCTGGCGCTCTGCGAATGGATTGATCAGAAGTTCAATTGCTGCTTCGTCGGCACCACCGGGACCGGGAAGACGCACCTCGCCACCGGATTGGGGCTGGCCGCCTGTCGCCGGGGACTGCGGGTGCGGTTCTTCACGGCGGCGTCCCTGGTCAGCAAGCTGGAGCAGGCGCAGAAGCAGTACACCCTGGACAAGTTCCTGGGGCAGCTCGACCGGGCGGAGTCTGCTGATCTGCGACGAGCTGGGGTACGTGTCGTTCAGCCGCAACGGGGTGGAGCTGCTGTTCCGACTCCTGACGGACCGGTACGAGCGGTCGAGCGTGCTGATCACGAGCAACCTGGCGTTCGCCGACTGGGTGCAGGTGTTCCAGGGGGAGCGGATGACCGCGGCACTCCTCGACAGGATCACCCACAGGTGCCACATCTTCGAGATGAACGGGGAGAGCTACCGATTCCGGGAGTCGATGAAGGCCAAGAAAGGCCGGAAGACGGGGTGAGCTTGGCCTGGCCACGAGTTCAGGAGGCGCGATGAGGAGAGACTGTCCACACGGTCAGTTGTCGGCTATGTTGAAGTGACCCAGGTGGGCCCGGATTGCTTGACCAGGTGGGCCCGGATTGCTTGACCACTGCCACCCCCGGCGGACGTCCTCTTTGAGCGTTTCCAGTCTCGCGAGAATGGCCGGCTCGCGCTTGCCGTACTCCTGCTCGACCCGCTCGGGGACGTTGGCCTCGCGGAGAACCAGTTGGGTAATCTGCTCCTCAAGGCGGGCGTGGATCTGACCATCCAGGCTCTCCACGAGGACGGCCTCGGGAGGGACGACCTTCTCTCCATCGTGCTCGGCCATCTTACGATCCAGCCATTCGAGAAGTTGGCCCGGCGACATCGCATTGAGTTCGACGCGGTGGCCCTGCAACCACTTCTTCATCCCGTCGGGGATGTAATCAGCGACCGGCTGACGCTTGCTGTTCGCCTGCCGCTCGACCTTTTCCACTTGAAGTTCCATCCCCAACGCTTCCTCCGGGTCCAGTCCGAGGTTGATGATCTTCACCTTGCGCTCCGGACGAGGCCCTCGTCTCCTGTTGGAGTGATTGGAAGATCATGGTCCCGGCGGCGTCGGCGTCATGGATGCAGAAGACCTTCAGTTCCTCGCCCGAATCGCCGAGCAAGTCGAGGAGATCGCGGGCCGCACGGGAGGCGAATCCCTTCGATGTCATCAGGGCGCAGTCGTGCCGCTCCGGCCACTTCGCCGCCTTGAGGGTGGGGAAGATGCCCTCCTTCTCGCAGTACAGCACCTTGTTGAAGGTGTAACGGGGCCGGCTGTACTTCTCGACCTGCATCGTCCCGAGTTGGATCTCCTCCCCCGTATGGGGGTGATAGACCGTCCCCCTCGGGTCGCGATACATGCCCTTGATGTCGCCGTTCTCGGCCTCGTAGTCGGCGATGACACGCGAGAAGTAGTCGTATTTCGGTTCCTTGCCGGTCCCTTCGAGAATGTAGGGTCGGAGGGCATAGAACAACTGCCATGCCGGATCGAGAAGCGGTACTTCCCCGATTCGCTGGCCTTGACGACAGCCTCGTCGAGCCGCTGCAAGATGATGTCCTTCGTCGTCAGCCCATCGGCCTCCTTGCTGCTCGGGACGAGCTTCTTGGCCCGCTTGGTGGCACTATCCAGGGCTTGACGGATGCTGCGGACGAAGGGCGTCAGATCGGGCGCCTTGCCGTCTGAGACGAGGGGCATGTACGGGGTCTCGATGTTGAGCCAGACGCGCATAGGCCGGCGCCCTACCATGAATTCGCGGTCCAGGCCACATCCGAGGATCATCAGCGCGTCTTTGTGGTGGAAAGCCTCGACCTTCGCGGCGACCGGAGTCCGATTGACAGACACCTGGATAGAAGGCTCCTCGCCCACCTCGGCGAACGCCTCAAGGACGAAGGGAATCTCGGCATGGTGGACGCCCCGCGCCGCCTTGCGCCGATAGGTGCCAGTGACTTTGGCACGGCTGAGAGGCCAGTGCGGAATGAACGCCCCCAACTGCCCAAGCCGCTCCGGCTTCACGACTCGGGCGTTTTCCCTGGCCTTGGCCAACAACCGATCGGCCCCTTCCCGCGTGAGGTCGCCCGCAAACCTCATCTTGAAGTCGGCCGCGATGCGTCCCGCCTTCGGTCCGGAGCACCCATCGAAGGCTTCCATAAAGGCGCGGACGGTCTGTTTGGGGGACGCCTGGAGCAACTCATAGAATGCCTCCGATTCATACCAGAGCGGCGAAGACCCGCCCCGATAGCGGGCCCCAGTGGCGGACAGGGCGATGGCCTGGCGTGCCCAGAGGATCGAGTCCTCATCGACCGTGAGGGGCCTCCCGAGCCGCACCTCGATCTTCGTGACGATGTCGTCGAACGGCCCCAATGGCTCCGCGAGTGTGGTCCCTTCGTCCTGGGGCACTAGCCGGATTGACCTTCCTCTGGTATGGACCACGAGGGAGCCAGCCGAGGCGAGCACCGCGCCGGCCACAACACGGAGCCCGTTGCCCAGGGCCCCCCGCGTCGGCAGGCGGACGAGCTTCGACGACCGCATCGGCCGCTTGATGGAGAAAAGGTCCGCAATCTCGGCATCCGTCCCCCCGAAGCCTTCTCCGAAGTCGGCGACCCAGAACCCGCCGTCATGGAGGAGTCCGACCTCGCAGCGAGCCTCGCCCTTGGAGGCATCCAGGGCGTTATCCGCAAGTTCCTTGGCCACCAGGGCCGGCAAGTCGCCCGGTGGCACCCCCGCCTTCTGGCAGAGGGTGGTCAGGCTACGAAACTGCATCCAGTCCTCGCGCTCGTACATGGCTGACATCGAAATTGCCCCAAAGAGGGCCCTTGAAGTCGGCTCGCTGACTCGGAGCGAAATCCCCGCGAACTTCAAGTCAGCCCTCTGCGGGAGTGTTCCAAACCTTCGAAGAATCGAGCTTGTTGGCGGTGAGATTTAGCTTGCTGACCGCTCCTGAAATATGGCCGAATGCTCGATTCCTCCGACGAAGTGGAGCCTAGATCAGTCTTTCGCGAGGCCCGAAGAAATCCGAGTAAGTCGTCCATAATTCCGAGCTTGCAGTTAACAGAAGTGATTGCCGCCTTTGGAATAACGTTGGATGACCATCCCCCCATGATGCAGATTGGCGCAGCTTGTGTTTGGTCGTCCAAAATTTGGTTCTAGTATAGTCAAAACCAATGTCTGATTTTCGCAACAGCGGACGATGGGGCCTCATACCAAGTCCATCGACCAATCCCCGACACCGGAATCCGAGGCGGGAACGGCTTCGAAGAAGGCGGTTTCATTCGAAATTGTTTATGCGAAACCAGGGGAGCAGAAATCCCAGAAGTGGTAGGTTATCCCCGCGAGAGGGGACATTGGGGGGCCTCGGGGCGCCGTCCGGCGTGTGGCGCCCTCGCCACTCGGCCTGACACCGAGAACGGGGGAAATTGTCAACGTGCTGTCACTTGATTGATTGACAGTATTATGACATCTACGGCGGCCACGAACGGCGTGGCCGGCGCAGCAAGTGGGCCTGACGGTGTTGCAGCACCGCCAGGCCCGAGGAAGCCAAGCTTCAGGAGAGCTTGACCCCATGTCAACCGTACCACGTCCGCGCACCGAGGGACAGCCGAAGGGCCGAAAGCCAGCCCGACCGACACACGGCACCTGCCGGCTGACCCTCAACATCAACGGAACGTCCTATGGCGTCCGCCCCGTTCAAGCCGACCCCTCGTCCGCGCTCCAAGCCTTTCGGCTCCGCAAGCCCGACGGGACGGCCTATCACGTCGCCCGCCAGCCCTACGGGTGCGAGTGCGATTGCCCCGACTTCGTGTTCCATCGCGAGGGGATCGACCCCGCCGGGTGCAAACACATCAAGGCATTGGCCGCGTGCGGCCTGCTCGCCATGCCCCCGGCCGGACCTGCCCCGTCGCCCGCCGACGAGCGGCCCGAATGGACCGACACGGAGCGTTGGACGATCAGCACCGACCCCGACGACCCGGCCGGCTTTGACCCATTCGACCCGGATTACATCGCCAGCATCCGGCACGAAGGGGGTGATGCATGAGGCCATCGATCGCCCGATCCGAGACTGGCCAGCCCTTCGGGGCTGGCATCCTCAACCCCGGCCCTATGCCAGACCGATACGCGCCGGCGGAAAGCGATTTCCTCGGCATCGAACCCGAAGAGGGCAACGCCCCTCGGCACACCCTCGCCGAGTTGACCGACCGCGAGGCTTCGTCCTACCGGGCGCGGGGACAGCCGTAGGCGAATTCCTCGCCCGCCAATTGGACGAACTCGCCCGGTTGGTTCGCTGGACGGGCGCCGACACGCCGGCCGACCACGAGGCCCGCATGGATGTTTATGAGACCGAACTTCGGGCCCGCTGGGAGGCGATCGGCTACGAGGCCGGCATGCGGAACTGCCGGTGTGGCGAGTGCCCGGACGATTGACCGTGCCGGCCCGCCCTTCGGGTGGGTCCTTCGCCCTTCATCGCCCCCCGCCCGGCCATCGTGCCGGGCGTTTTTGTTTTTTCCTCGCCCCCGGCCCCGTGCTCGATTCAAGGTTGGGAACATATAGGCAGAGGGCGCAACCGACGCCTACCAACGACAACCGGGACCAGAGCCATGACAACCACCATCGAGCATCCCGACCCCGCCACGATCGGGCCCCTACTCATCGATGCCGAGGAAGTCGCCCGACGCCTGGACGTTTCGTCCCGCACTGTCTGGCGGCTCAACAGTGCGGGCAAGCTACCGAAGCCCCTCGCGGTCGGCGGGTCGAAGAAGTGGCGGGCCGACGAAATACACCGCTGGGTCGAGGCCGGTTGCCCGTCACGACCCGCCTGGGAGACCCAGAACAAGAGGATTTGAACCTGGAGACATAGCGACGTTCGGAAACTATTTATGGAGGCCGGCATCGGCTTCCTGGCTTGAGGGGGGTCGCCCGAGTGGCAAGAGGGCGGCCTCCACCTAGTCGATTCGGAGGGCGACGAGTGGGCAGGTCGTGAAAGAAATCCACCATAATGCCGGTGAGTCACCTAGCTGACTGACCGGCCCGGTTCTTCGATGTGGTTCTTCCCCGACAAGATGTCCTCGACCTGACTACCCATCGCCCCGAGCAACCGGACGCCGGGCCCGATACGCCCGGCGGTGATCTCCCCTGGGTCGGTAGCCAAACCGACCAAGACGGCCGCCTACGAGGCGGCGAGGACGAACGGACAGGGTTCGCCACCCTGCGGGGACGAGACAGTACCAGCCCCAAAATCAAATACCGGGTTCAGGTGTCCCCTTCCTTCCCGGTGGGTCGATGGCCGCAAGGCTCGATAGGTAATGGGCTGGACGATCTTAGCCGGTGGCCGGTCAATCCGGCCAGACAGACTAGCAAGCCCCCCTGAAAACCCAGTGCCGGCCGGGAGACCCATCATCGACCCGGAAAGGGAGGCGGTACGCCCTAACCTTGGAAACCGGCCCTCGAAGTCGCGCAGGCTGGTACAAACCGTTGAGATCAACGGGGGCATGCTGAGGCATTTTGGGGAGCGGCTGATCCGCTCTTGGTGTCCTCGGCTCGGTCGCGGCGGGCGACGTGCCTGACCTTTAGCCAACCTATCCCGAGCCGATGGGAACCGACCCGGTTGCGGCACTATGCGAGTTGGGATTCGGACCGTCCGAGGAGGCGAGATCAACGGAGGCGGACCATAATCTTCCTGACCGGATTGAAGGCGGAAGTCGGGTCCGTGTCCCTCGTCACGTCGAGTCATCGTTGACCGGAGGAGGACCCGAGCCGCACGGCACGGCTCCAGAGCCGATTGGACGGACTCCTCATGGCCCTTCTCATCGGCGAGTAGCCGAGGTTTGTTAGGACCGACTACTCCATCCGAGACGGACCCAAACGCCCCTCAACCTTTGGCTGCCCAGACCCGAGGGATTTAGGCAGCCAGGTAGGCAGCCAAGGAACCGATTTGTCGTAAGTCAGAGCGGGCGATGGGATTCGAACCCACGACGTCCAGCTTGGGAAGCTGGCATTCTACCACTGAATTACGCCCGCAAATCCTCGATCCGTGCTCGTGTGGCGGGGAGCAGGAGCTTCGATCGGGTGTTCGGAGCCGCCAGCGATATCGGGGTCGATCGTACCAGGGTGGTGTGCGTCTCACAAGGGGGAAGCGGCGGGACGAGCGACGACTGCGCAGGCCCTCGGGTCGACGGACCCTCGGGTGGGGTGGCGGTCATCGTTGTTCGATCGGGATGTAGGCCGACTCCGGCGGGCCGCAATAGATCTGTCGGGGGCGGGCGATGCGGATGCCGGGGGTGTCGTGCTGCTCCTTCCAGTGCGCGATCCAGCCCGGCATGCGACCGATCGCGAAGATGACCGTGAACATGCTCGTCGGGATGCCCATCGCCCGCATCAGGATGCCGCTGTAGAAGTCGACGTTCGGGTAGAGCTTGCGGTCCACGAAATACGGGTCGCTCAGCGCGATCTCCTCGAGGCGGCGGGCGGTGTCGAGCAGGGGGTCCTCGACGCCGAGGCGGCCGAGGACCCGGTCGGCGGCCCGCTTGAGGATCAGGGCGCGCGGGTCGAAGTTCTTGTAGACCCGGTGGCCGAACCCCATCAGCTTGAACCCGCTCGCCTTGTCCTTGGCCAGCGCCAGCGCCTGCTCGGCCGTCATCCCGCCGCGATGGATCGCCTCGAGCATCTCCAGGACCGCGACGTTGGCGCCGCCGTGGAGCGGGCCCGCAGGGCGCCGACCCCCGCGGCGCACGACGCGAACAGGTTCGCCCGGCTCGACCCCACGACGCGGACCGTCGACGTGCTGCAATTCTGCTCGTGGTCGGCGTGCAGGATCAGGATCTGGTTCAGCGCCGTGACGACCTCCGAGTCGGCGTCGTGATGCTGGTAGGGCATCGAGAACATCATGTGGAGGAAGTTCGCCACATACCGCAGCCTCGGGTCGGGGTAGATGAACGGCAGGCCCAGCGAGTGGCGGTACGAGTAGGCGGCGATCGTCCGCACCTTGCTGATCAGCCGCGCGGCCTCCTCGTAGGTCTCGCCCTCGTCGGGCTCCGCGGCCTGGGTGTGGAAGCATGAGAGTGTGTTGATCATCGCCGACAGCATCGCCATCGGCGGGGCGTCGACCGGGAAGCCCTCGAAGTGGTGCTTGAACGCCTCGTGCAGGGGGGCATGCGCCGTCAGGCGGTCGCGGAAGCGGTCGATCTCCGTCTGGGTCGGGAGCTTGCCGAAGATCAGGAGCCAGGCGGTCTCGATGAAGGTGGAGCGCTCCGCCAGCACCTCGATCGGGATGCCGCGATAGCGGAGGATGCCGCGCTCGCCGTCGATGAACGTGATGGCGCTCTGGCAGGCGCCGGTGTTGCCGAGGCCGGGGTCGAGGGTGATCAGGCCGGTCCGGCGCGGAGCTGCGAGATGTCGACGCCGAGCTCGCCCTCGGAGCCCTCCAGGACGGGCAGCTCGATCGTCGTGTCGCCGAACGCGAGGGTCGCGGTGCGTGTCATCTCACGGGCTCCGATGCCGATGCGAGGATGTGAGGGGACTTCGGCACAAGACTAACATACACGACGCGACGGGCCGCCGGAAGCACGTCCGCACGGTCAGGCCCCGCGATCGGCGGCTGCCGCCCCGTCGAGGGGCCGGTCCGCCGGGGGGGAAAGGGCCCGTCGCCAGCGCGACAGGCCGATCGCCAGGCAGGCGACGACCAGGGCGACGACCAGTCCGGTACCAGGGCGAAGGTCCACCACTCGACGGGGCGGTCGGGGGGCCACCGCGGGCTGCGCCCCCCCCGGATGCTCAGCGCGATGGCGATCGGGCCTCCCGCGGTGGCGACCGTCAGGAGGCCGAGCAGGACGAACGGCGCCCGCGAGAGGCGAGGGTTCATCGGCCCCTCGCCGCGGCGCGGGCGAGCCGGCGCTCGACGCAGGAGGCGGCCAGGCCCTTGCGGGTCGCGTCGATCTCGGCCACGATCGCCTCGCCGGCCGTCGCCACCGAGACCTGGTGCGGCGCCGCGTCGCCGCGCCACTTGACCTCGATCGTCCCCTCCTTCAGCCCCCTCTCGCCGATCACGACGCGCAAGGGGATGCCGATCAGGTCGGCGTCCTTGAACTTCACCCCCGGGCGCTGGTCGCGGTCGTCCATCAGGACGTCGACCCCCGCGGCCTCGAACTGCTCCTCGATCGCCTCGGCCGCCTCCATGACGGCCGCGTTCTGCGGCTGGAGCGGGACGACCAGCGCCTCGTAGGGGGCCAGGGGCAAGGGCCAGACGATGCCGTTGTCGTCGTGCCCCGACTCGACGGCGGCGGCCATGATCCGGTTCACGCCGATCCCGTAGCAGCCCATGATCACGGGGATCTCGCTCCCCTTGGCGTCGAGGAAGGTCGCGCCCATCGCCTTCGAGTACTTGGTGCCGAGCTTGAAGACGTGGCCGACCTCGACCCCCTGGTTCATGGCCATCGCCGCGCCGCAGCGGGGGCAGGGGTCGCCGGCCACCGCGTTGCGGAGGTCGTGGACGCGGTCGAGCGGGAAGTCGCGGCCGGGCACGACCCCCTTGAGGTGGACGTCGGCCTCGTTGCCCCCGACGACCACGCTCGGCATCGCGGCCACGGCGCCGTCAATCGACCAGCGGGACCTTGATCCCGACCGGCCCGAGGAAGCCCATCGGCGCGCCGGCGGCCTTCTCGATCGTCGCCTCGTCGGCCCGGGCGATCGCCGAGGCGCCGAAGGCGCGGCGGACCTTCGCCTCGTTGGCCTCGTGGTCGCCGCGGATCAAAGCGGCGACCGGGCGGCCGTCGGCCAGGTAGACCATCAGCTTCGCGGTCGCCGACTCGTGGACCTTCAGGAAGTCGCAGACCTCCTGGATCGTGCGGCGGTCGGGCGTCGCGACCTTCTCGAACGGCGGGAGCGAGGCGTCGGCCGCGGGCGTTGCTGCGCCGCGCCGACCTCGGCGTGCTCCTGGTTGGCGGCGTAGTCGCACTGCGGGCACTGGATGACCGCGTCCTCGCCGGAGGACGAGGGGACCATGAACTCGTGCGAGGCGTCGCCGCCGATCGGCCCGCTCTCGGCCTCGACGACCACGTAGGGGATGCCGCAGCGGTCGAAGATCCGGCAGTACGCCTCGTACATCGCATCATAGCTGGCGTTGAGCTGGTCGACGTCGGCGTCGAAGCTATAGGCGTCCTTCATGAGGAACTCGCGGGTCCGCACGATCCCGAACCGGGGCCGGGGCTCGTTGCGGAACTTCGTCTGGATCTGGTAGAGCGTGATCGGCAATTGTCGATATGAACGGACCAGGTCGCGCACCAGGTCGGTGATGACCTCCTCGTGGGTCGGCCCCAGCGCCATCGGGTGGTCGCCGACGTCCAGCCGCATCAGGGTCTCGCCGAAGGCCTGGTTGCGGCCCGTCTCGTTCCAGAGCTCGATCGGCTGGAGTGCCGGCATCAGGACCTCGCCGGCGCCGGCGGCGTCCATCTCCTCGCGGATGATCCGGACGACCTTGTTGAGCACCCGGAACCCCAGGGGCAGATAGGTGTACGCCCCGGCGCCGAGCTGGCGGATCATCCCCGCGCGGAGCAGCAGGACATGGCTCGGCGCCACGGCGTCGGCCGGGATTTCCTTGAGCGTCGGGATCAGGGCTTTCGACCAGCGCACGGGCATCTCCTCGAATGCGGAAGGGGCGTCTCCCACTGAAGGCCGAACCGGCCGGTCGCGCCATTCTACCCGGCCCGGGCGCGATTGTCGGCGGGGTCGGCCACCGCGGACCCCGTCCATCCCCGGACTCGATGGGCCGCGGAGGGATGCGGACCGGGCGGATGGGAGCGGATCGGATCGGCGGACATCCGCCCGGTCCGCATCCCTCCGCGGCCCATTGATGAGGGCCGATCCCTCAGATTGCCCAGGATACCATTGGCTTCGTTTCGTCACCGACGGGCCGCGGGTCGATCCCACCCCTCCGCGCCCGCGACCGACCCCCGTGCCCCGCACCTCGACGGCCCCGGATGGACCAATGAATGAATTCGGAGATCGATCTCCCGGGGCCGATCGGCCCCTTTTCGGGCCAAACCGCGAGCCGGGCGCGCGCGGGGCCGGGACGTGTCGTCCACGCCCGGCCCGGGATGATGATCCGCACCGATCGGCCCGCCGATCAGCCCTTGCGGGCGCGGCTCCTGGCGGCGCGGCGCGCCCGGCGGTTGTTCGGCACCGTCTTCAGCAAAGCCGAGGTCAACGGCACCGACCTCAGCAGGCCGCGGACCGGGGCCGCCTCGACCGCGGCCGGCGAGGGCGACGGCTCCTCGGCCGGTGCGTCGTCGATCCACGCGACGGGCTCCGCCGCGACGGCCGGCGTGGCGTCGTCGATCGCGCCCTCCTGCGGCGCCGCGGCGATGGGCACCTCGGGGGCGCCGGGGCCATCGCCCAGCATGGCGAGGGCCTGCGCCGTCCACGCGCCGAGCGGCTCGTCGCGGCGCCGCTCCTCCTCGACCTCCGAGCGCCTCCGGCTCCGCCGGGGTCATCGTCGGCTGGTCGTCGGGCCCGGGGCGGTCGGCCGACGCGACCGGCAGGCCGTCCCGCTCGCGCGCCTTGAGCTGCGCCACGGCCCATTGCAGGCTCCGCAGGCACCCCCGCTCGTACCGCCGCAGCCGCTTCAGCTCGGCGTCGGTGGGCGAGGCGTCCCCCGCCATCGCCCGCAGACGCTCGGCCGCGTCGTGATCCTCCAGCCCGGGCCGCAGGGCGCGGAGGTCGCGGAGCCGGCATTCAACGTGCTGCGCGAACCACGCGGCCTCGCTCAGCGAGTCGCCCGGGTCGGGCACCAGCACGGTCCAGCCCTGCCGCTGGTCGCGCGGCACGCCCAGGAGGTCCAAGGCCGTGGCGCGCTGCTGATCGTCCCAGGTGCCCGAGAGGGCCAGCGACTTGCCGAGCACCTCCCAGCGGCCGATCAGCAGGTCGACCCCCTGGATGGTCCGCTGCAACTGCCAGGCGATCGTCTCGGGGCTCCTGGGCAGCCGGGCGGCGAGCTCGGCGGCGGCGAGGCGGCGGTCGACGTCCCAGAAGTCCGCGGCGCGGTCGGCCAGTCGGAGTCGCAGCGCGACCTCGTGGAGGCGGCAGCGGTCGACGCGGACGCTCTCGACGACGGCGGTCTGGACCATGAAGGCGTCGTAGTCGTCGCGGGGCCGGAGCGACTGGCCCCAGCCGTCGAGCCGCGCGGCGATGACCGCCAGCTCGTGGTGCGGGAGGACGATGCCTCGGCCGGAAAGCCCGTGCTTGTAAGAGTTTGCGGAGGAGGCCCGCTTCCCACAGGGGGTACGCGGGCCGCGACTGCGGGCGCTGTTGGCTTGGTTCGCGGCGATCTGGCGGGCGGTGGCCATCGGCGTGATCCTGGGGTGGTGTCTCGGGGCGGTTTCGCACGCGCTTCATAGACATCATCGTGGGATCGGGCCGGCGCGCTCCCTCAAAGTTCGGATTCTGTCGGATTTTCTCCGCAGGTCCCGGGAATGGGCCGCGGAGGGACGCGGATCAATGCGGATCAAATCCGCCCCGATCCGCGTCCCTCCGCGGCCCATTCTCCCTTGGCCTCAATACTGGTCGGCGCCGATGACCTCACCGCCGGCTCGCGACGCCAAAGATCGGAAGACTTGCGGGGCCAGCGTCTCCTTCATGAACCGGACCGAGCCGTCGCAGAGCAGGAATTGGCAGCCGCCGGGGTGCAGGCTCGCGAAGCCATCGGCTCCAGCCTGGCGATTCAGGGAATCCCCGCCGGGGATGCTTCCGCTCAGGATGTCGGATGAAGGGCCGGCCCTGCCCATGAGCAGGAACATGACCGCGACGCATGATTTGACGGGCCAGCCCACCTTGGTGCAGAGGGGGGCCGGCGTCGAATAGCTCCAGAGGACGCCGGACCAGGCGGCATCGGCGACGTGGCGCGACCGCTCACCGACCATCAAGGTCGCGCCCGTCCCGTCGCGGACGTCACCGATGGCGACCCGGCTGTTCGGGTAGAGGGCGCCGGTCCCCTGGATCTGATACACGGAGGAGTCCATCCAGCCCGCCGAGGCGATGTACTGGCCGGGAGAGCCAGTGACGTGTGAAGAATCGTATCCCAGGTCGATCGGCCCCTCGCCGCCCCCATCGCTCGGGCAGAGGAACATCGAAACGCTGGTCTTCATCACGGTCTTGTTTACTCTCATTCCCAGGAGACCGCGGGGGTTCGTCGAGTCGGGGCTGCCGAAGCTGAAGTCGAAGTTCGCGGCGTCGTACACCGGCCTCTGCTCCAGGTAGGGCAGGATGAGCGTCCCCCAGGCCCAGCCCGGACCGATTTCGAAATCAGACGCCGGCCGATCCGGACGCAGGGCATCCGGGGCCAGATAGGCCGGCGGGAAGCCCTGCCACGCATCATGATACCCGTGCATGGCCAGGCCGATCTGCTTCAGGTTATCCTGGCACCGCATCCGGCGGGCCGCCTCGCGCGCCGCCTGCACGGCGGGCAGGAGAAGGCCGGTCAGGACCGCGATGATCGCGATCACCACCAGCAGCTCGATCAAGGTGAAGGCGCGTTCCCCGCGCGACCTGCGAAGTCGTCGCATGACCAGGACCCCCCCGGTTACGCCGGGCCTGAAGGAGCTCGGTACAGGATATGATGTCCCTTGGCCCCGTCAATCCGAATCCCGCCGGAGATTCACGAGGACAGCCAATTTGAAGCGAGTCATGACGTCGCGTCTTGCCTGGAGCGATTTTCGCGGGGCTGGACCGCGAGAGGATGGGACGCGGAGGGACACGGATGGGGCGGATGGCCGCCGATCCGCTCCGCGCCCATCCGCCCGCTCCGCGTCCCTCCGCGTCCCATTGCCGGGGCGCGCGAACCCGACTCGACCCCGCGCGACACGCCCGAAGGTCCGTCGGCGCGGTACGCCCGGATCTATGACGCCGATCCCGCCTCCTGGCACTTCCTGACCGGCCCTCCCGAGCGGGTGGCCGAGGTCCATCGCCGCGTGGGGGATGTGGGCGCGGGTCGGCCCCTCGGGCACGCTCGACCACCCCTCGCGCATCCTCCTCGTCGACCCCGGGACCGTCAGCGCGAGATCGACAACCTCGAATTCCCCACGCCCCGCGCGGTCGTGCAGGACGTCAGGACGGTCCTGGAGGAGGGGGGGCGGTGATCGCCGCTCGCGAGGTGTCGAGGACGACCTCCTCGCCCTCGGCGAGCCCGTCGGTGATCTCCTGCAAGTCCTGGCTCGACTCGCCCAGCGCGATCGTCCGCCGTTCGAGATGGTCCGGGCGGACCACGCGGCAGACGTGGCGGCCCCCCTCGATGGTGACCGCCGCGGGGGGGACCACCAGGGCCCCCCGGCGCCGCGTCGTCGTGATCTTCAGCTCCGCCGTCATGCCCGGCCGCAGCCCCTCCGGGATCGTCGCCAGCTGGACCTGCGCCTGGAAATAGGTGACGTCGGTGCTCCCCGTCTCGGCCCTCCGTTCCGAGTACGGCAGCGGGCCGATCGTCTTGACGACCCCTTCGAGATCGAGCCCGGGCATCGCCTCCACCCGGACCCGCACCGGCATCCCGACCCGGACCCGGTTCACCACCGTCTCGTGGAGCAGCGCCTGGACCTCCATCTTGGAGAGGTCGGGCAGGGAGAACAGCCGCTGGCGCTGCCGGACCGTGGCGCCGAGGTCGACCTCGGGGGCCCGGCCCGGGCGGTTGGCGTGGATGACCAGCCCGTCGTGCGGGGCGCGGATCGTGCAGCGGTCGACCAGGCTCTGATAGAGCGCCAGCCGCTCCTCCTCCCGCCTCAGCCGGATCGTCTGGAAGTCGAGCGACACCCGCGCGGCGTTGACGTCGCTCTCCAGCGACAGGACCTGCATCGGCGCCGTGAACCGCCGGTAGTTCCGGAATGACGTCTCGACCTGCGCCAGGGCCAGCGCCGTGCGGAGCATCGTCAGCTCGTCGGTGCGGACCTGGAGGACGGCGACGTACCCCTTGACGAGCATCCGCCGCGTCCAGCCCAGCCGCTCCGCCTGGCGGGTCAGGTCCCCGCGGGCCAGCAGGATCTGGCTCCGGAACAGGCGGTCGTTCTGGAGCATCTCGCCGCCCCGGAACGCGTCGAGCTCGATCCGCGCCACCTCCAGGTCGAGCTCGGCCTGCCTCCGCGCGGCGCGGGCCTGCTGGACGGTGATGGTCTGCTGCCGGACGAGCTCGCGGAAGGCCGAGGAGTCGAGCTCGCCGAGGACGTCGCCCCGCTTGACCATCGTCCCGTCGGGGACCAGGCTGAGGATCGTCGAGGTCCCCCCGCCGGCCGTCCGTTCCAGGGTGCAGAGGATCTCGGTGCTCTCGGCGCTCTGCATCCGCCCGACGGCGACCAGCACCGCGTCGAAGTCGGCGCGGCGGACGACGGCCGTCCGGGGCGCCTGAGGGTCGCGTCCGGGGCGGGCGGCCGGGGCGAACGCGGCGACCGCCGAGGCGAGGCCCATGGTCAAGGCGAGGCCCGCCGTCCACCCCCCTCGTCGCATGGGATCGGCCCCCGAAACCCGACCGCCGCCGGCCCCGACGGGCGGGACGGCCCGATCATGCCCTGCATTAAAGAAGCGTCATCGAGCCGTCACCGGGGCCGGATTTCGGCGGACGGGGCAGGGGAGGGGGGGAAGGGACGACGGCCGAGGCCATGCGGCGCTTATCCCACCTGATTCAGGCCCCCCGGAGCTCGCCGAGCAGCTCGATCACGCGGGCCCGGGGGTTGTAGGGCTCGCTCCCCTTGGTGGAGAGGGTCTCGATCGGGAGGTAGCCGCGGTAGCCCCCCGCCCGGATGATCCGCACGAGCTTCTTCAGGTCCGTCTTGTGCGTCCCCTTCGCCCCGTCCACCTTCTCCTTGATCTGCCAGTTGACGGCGTGGGGGATCACCCGCGCGATGTCCTGGTAGGGGTCGGGCGACAGGAAGTAGCCCGTGTCGACGATCGCGCCGAACCAGTCGGAGTCGACCATCTTGATGATCTTCAGGACGTCGTCGGCCGTCTTGAGCATGTCGCCGTGGTTCTGGATGCCGATGAGGACGCCGTGCTGCTTGCCGAACTCGGTGCAGGCCCTCAGGTCGTCGGCCATCCACGAGGCGACCTGCTCCCAGGAGTAGCCCTCGGGCACGGGCCCGGCGAAGACGCGGAGCACCGGCGCGCCCATCTTGGCGGCGCACTCGCACCACTCCTTGACGTGCTGGACGCCCTCGGCCCGCTTCGCCTTGTCGGGCGAGGCGAAGTCGTTGCGGACGCCCGTCCCGCTGATGTCGACGCCGAGCTCGAAGGCCCTCCTCTTGAAGTCATTGATGTATTTGTCGCTCGGGACCTTGGGGTAGCCGGGGAAGAAGTAGCCGGTGGGGTCGAGCGCGTCGAAGTCCACCTCGGCGCAGAAGTCGAGCAGGTCGAACAGCGAGATGCCCTTGGCGCGCCCCTTGATCTGGTCGTTGAGCGGCTTGCTGAAGGAGTAGGCGTTCAGGCTGGTCTTGAGCTTGGGCCCGCCGACCCTCTTGATCGGCGCCTGGGCGCCCGCGGGGCGGCCGTCGCCGACGAGGCCGGCCCCCAGCGCGGCCCCGAGAGGGGCCAGCGAGGCGCGGGCGAGGAAGTCCCTTCGATTGACGGTCTGGTCCACGGTCAGTCTCCCGGAGGGTGTGAGGCTCCGCGGCCGGACGATCGCACTCCCGGCCGCCCCGCGCGGAGGTCGCGGGGCCCCGGGTCCGACCCTTCGCGCGGGCCGGAGCGCCCGATTCCCGGCCGCCACGAGCATGCTACTGCGCCGGGCCCGCCTCACCAGTGAGTCAACCGCCCGGGGGCGGATTCCGAGCGATCGGGCGAGGCGCCTCCGGGCGGGGCCGGCGATTGCCCCGGGCGGGGCGCTTGCTACAATCCCCCGGAGGATTCTCGCCGTCGGCATCGGGCCATCGCCGGCGCGGGGGACGATCGCCCCGTTCCGGCTCGATGGCACCCGCCACAGGACGCCGATTCATGGATCACAGCCCCGCCCCGGCGACGGAGAGCAGGCCGACGGCACCGGCCGCGACGCCCGCGAGGCGGGACGGCCGGGGGCATCGGATGCTGAGGCGGCTGCTCGTCCTGCTGGCGATCGCGGCGGGGGTGGTCGCGGCGGCCTTCTTCCTCTATCCGAGGGCCCGCCGCGCCCTGACGACCGTCTCGACCGACGACGCCTTCGTCAACTCGCACGTCACCCACGTGGCGCCCCGGATCACGGAGAACGTGGCGCGGTCCGGGTCGACAACAACGACTTCGTCCGGAAGGGCGACCCGCTCGTCCTCCTGGATGACGCGATGTGGAAGATCCGCGCCGGGCAGGCGCGGGCGGCCCTGGAGGTGGCGCGGAAGACGCTCGTCCAGGCGCGGGCCAAGGCGATGGCGACCGCCTCCTCGGCCCGGTCCAACCGCTTCAAGCTGGCGACGGCCATCGCCGACGTGAAGAATCAGGTCGCCGGGCTCCGGGAGGCGGTCGCCCGCCTGCACGAGGCGCAGGCCGCCGAGAAGCTGGCCAGGGCCGAGGCCGATCGCTACTCCGAGCTGGCGAGGCGGAAGTCGGTCACCCAGGAGCAGGCCGACATCCGCCAGACCGATCACGAGCAAGCCCAGGCGCGCGTCCGCCAGGCCCTGGAGGAGGTCCACAAGACCAGGGCCGCGCTGGAGCTGTCCGAGGAGCCGGCGCCGGGCAAGCGGCCTCGACCGACGTCCCCCCCGACATCGACCAGCGCCATTCGAGCGTCCTGGCCGCGCTCGGGCGCCTTCGCGCTGAACCTGGCCGAGCTGGGCGTGCCGGTGCCGAGCTATTACGACACCCCCGACCAGTTCATCGCCGAGGCCATCAAGAGGGCCCCCAACGGCAACATCGACGCCCTGATCGCCCGGGACGTCACGCAGCTCCCCGGACGTCGCGACGGCCGAGGCCCAGATCGGGAGGGCCGCCCAGGCCTGGCGCAGGCCGAGCTCGACCTCAGCTACTGCGAGATCCGCTCCGACATCGACGGGTTCGTCTCGAACCGCAACGTCAACCCCGGCGACCGGGTCAGCCAGGGCCAGAGGCTGATGGCCGTCCGCCCGCTGGAGGTCTGGATCGACTGCAACTTCAAGGAGACGCAGCTCGAGCCGATCCGGATCGGCCACCCGGTCAACATCACCGTGGATGCCTACCCCGGCAAGGTGTTCCGGGGCCGCGTCACCGGCTTCAGCCCGGGCACCGGCTCCGCCACGGCTTTGCTGCCGGCGCAGAATGCCACGGGCAACTTCGTCAAGATCGTCCAGCGTCTGCCCGTCCGGGTGGACCTCGTCGGCGGCAATCCCACCGACACGCCCCTGTTCGTCGGCCTGTCGGTCGAGCCGCACGTCCGGGTCTACGACCCCCCCGAAGGCCCGCACGCCGGCCAGAGGCTGCGGGGCGACTTCCCCCGGGTCGCGACCAGGCCCGCCCCGCTCGGCCTCCGCCCCGCCGGGAAGTCGCCCTGAGCCGAGCCATCCCGCGGGCCGTCCTACTCGGCCCCGATGTGCGTCCCCTCCTCGGCCACCGACTTCCTCATCAGCAGCACCAGCGGGATCGTCGCCAGCGACAGCACGGCCATGAGCCAGAAGGTGTCGAGGTAGGCCATCGCGGCGCCCTGCTGCCGCCGCATGTCGTCGATCGCCTGCAAGGCCATCAACCGCGACCCCTCCGGGTCGCCCGTCACCCGGAAGAAGGACGCCTGGAGCGACTGCATGGCCTCGTTGAAGGTGGTGTTGTACGGCGTGAGCCGCTCCACCAGGCGATCGGTGTGGAACGGCGTGCGGCGGGTCACGAGGGTGTTGCCCAGCGAGGTCCCGGCGCTGCCCCCCTCGTTCCTCAGGAACGCGAAGATGCCCGAGGCCGCCCCGCGGAGCTCCTTCGGCAGGTAGAGGTAGGCGGCCACGCTGAGCGGCGCGAACAGGGTGGCCGTCCCCACCTGCTGCACCACGCGGGGCCACACGAGCTGGCCCGGGCTGACCTCCAGGTTGAGCAGCGCGAACCAGTACGAGCCCGCCGCCATCAGGCACGCGCCGAGCGCCACCAGCCAGCGGGCGTCGACCTTCTTGCCGATCAGGTAGCCGACCAGCGCCATCGCCGGGATCGAGAACAGGCCCGCGGGCGACATCACCAGGCCCGACCACACCGCGTTGTAGCCGAACAGCGTCTGGACCATGCTCGGCATCAGGACCGTGCTGGCGTACACGATCACGAACACGACGTAGGCGACGACGCTGCTGGCCGCGAAGTTCCGGTCGGCGAACGGCCTCAGGTCGAGGATCGGGGCCGGATGCCGCCGCTCCCAGACGACGATCCCGACCAGCCCGACGACCAGGCCCGCCGCCAGCGCCTGCACGCGGAGGAACGGGTCGTTGTACCAGTCCCACTCCTGCCCCTTGCTCAGGAGCACCTCCATGCAGACCATCGCCAGGACGATCAGCCCGAGGCCGACGTAGTCGAACCGCAGCGGCCGGCCCCGGATCTCGGCGTGACGGTCCTTCAGGTAGTCCGGGTCCTCCAGCACGGCGTAGTTGACGGCCAGGGCCAGCAGGCCGACCGGGATGTTGATGAAGAAGATCCATTCCCAGGAATGGTTGTCGCAGATGTAGCCCCCCAGCGTCGGCCCGAGCACCGGCGCGATCAGGGCCGCGACGCCGAAGAGCGCTGCGCCGCGCCCTGCTCCTCGGGCGGGAAGGTGTCGACCAGCACGGCCTGGGTGACCGGCTGCAACCCGCCCCCTCCCAGGCCCTGGAGGACGCGGAACAGGACCAGCTGCTCCAGGCTGGCGGCGAAGCCGCAGGCCGCCGAGCTGGCCGTGAAGATGAGGAGCGAGGCCAGGTAGTAGTTGCGGCGGCCGAAGTAGGACGACAGCCAGCCCGAGAGCAGCAGGACGGAGGCGTTGGCGGCCAGGTAGCTGGTGATGACCCACTCGCTGTCGCTCTCCGCGGCCGAGAGCCCCCCGGCGATGTACCGCAACGCCACGTTGGCGATGCTCGTGTCGAGCACCTCCATGAACGTGGCGATCGTGACGGCGATGGCCACCACCCAGGGCGATCGGATCGTTCGACCCATCGGCATGAGGCTCATGTCGCCGAACCAGCGAGCATCGGCCGGGGCGTCGTGGAGGGCGACAGGCTTCGTCCCTCCCCTCGGCCACCTCGGGCCGGCCGATGCAACGCCCCGAACCTCGGTCCCGGGAGGCCCGCGAGGGCCGGCACGTCCAACTTAACCTCTTCCGCGGGCCCCGTGGCGGCTTCAGAACTCCCGCGACCCCCCCGCGACCGGCGACGGCCCCTTGGGGGCATCGTCGCGCCCCCGTCCCGGGGGCCGCGAGTCGCCGCGCGCAGCGCCTCGGCCGCCAACTCCAGCCCTTTCATCGCGTCCGGGTGGCCGGGCGACGAGCTCCACCCCGATCAGCGCCTGGTCGTGCGCGTCCCGGAGCCGGCCCCAGCCGACGAGCCACTCGACGAGCTCGCGGCGCCACGCGGCGCGGCGCGGCTCCAGCGCCAATGCGGCCTCCATCCTCTCGCGGGCCCGGTCGGCCTCGCCCAGCAGGGCCCAGGCCCTCGCCTCGAGCTCGAGCCGTTCGGCCCTCGGCAAGCCGACGTCGCGGGGCAGCCGCTCGACGGCCGCGCGGAGGAATCGGTCGCGCTCCGGACGCCGCCCGGGGGCCGCGAAGGGCCCTTCGGCGAAGAGGAGGGCGTGCCGCCCCGAGGGCACGACGCGGTCGAGGACCTGGTCGGGCGGCAGCAGGGCCGTGGCGTGATCGGCGACCTCGCGCCAACCCGCCGGGTTAACCTCCAGCGCCCTCCGCCAGCACCGCGCCGCCAGGTCGAGGTCGCCGGCCTGCGCCGCCGCCCCCGCCGCCCTCAGGATCGTCGAGGTGTCGGAGCCGGCCAGCCGCAGCGCGCGGCGGGCGTGCGACGAGGTCGGCTCGCCGCCGACGAGCAGGTAATCGAGCGTCGCCAGCTCGGCGTGGGGCAGGCCCCACACCGGGCAGCATCGCCGCGCCTCCAGGAAGCTCCGCGCCGCCGGCACCAGGTAGAGGCGGACCGGCTCGGGCCCAGGACCCCCCCGGACGCGGCGAGTTGGTCGGCGGTGGCCGTGTGGGCCACCTTGTGCAGGTAGAGGGGGTCGGAGAGCACCGCCAGGCGCGCCGGGTCGCCCACCTCGCCGCCGAGCTGTTCGGCCACGGCCGCGGCGTACTGGCTCAGCCGGACCAGGCCGAGCCGCACATGCCCCTCGGCCCAGTCCGGGCGATGTCGCAGCGCCCGCTCCAGGTGCGACCGGCTCCGCTCCAGCGCCGGCATCGGGGCGCCCCAGAGGGCCGCCGCCGCCGGCATATCGAACACGGGGGAGACGGCCGAGCCCGGGCGCGGGACGCCGCCGCCGGCCAGCGCCGCGTCGGCCCGGGCCATCCGGAGGCCCTGCCACAGCGCGGCGAGGCTCACGGCGACCAGCATCGGGCCGACCAGCGCCGACGCGATCCGCCGGCCCGGCGTCGCGGCCCGGCGCGGGCCGGCGCGTCCAGGCCCAGCCGGGCCAGGTGGGCGGACAGGACCACGGCGGGGACCGCGACCGCCGGGATGTGCATCGGGAAGTCGCACAGGCAGTGGACGGCCAGCGCCACCACCCCGAACAGGGCCCCCAGGATCGGGGCCCTCTGCCGCGGGTCGGGGGCCTCCCGCAGGGCGCGCCGACCCAGCGCGACGACCGATCCCAGGGCCAGGAGGACCAGGGCGAGGCCGACGACGCCCCCCTCCGTCAGGGCCTGCACGTATTCATTCTCCGCATGGCTGAGGAACCTCCCGCGGAGGTCGCCGTAGAAGCGCAGCATCGCGACGGCGAAGCCCCCCAGGCCGACCCCCCACACGGGATAGGTCGACCAGGCCCGCAGCGCCCCCTCCCATCCCTCGACGCGCTTGTTGTACGCGGCCGCCTCCAGGAGCGTCGCGAGCCTCTGGTACGGGACCAGCGCGCCCACGGCCGCGAGGAACAGGGCGGCCAGCCCCAGCATCACGGCCACGCCGGCCCCCGCGCGGAGGGACTTCGGCCGCGCCAGGACGCCGAACGTCACCGCCGACGCGGCGAGCATCGCCACGACCCCGCCCCGCGACAGCGAGTTGAGCACGCCGACGACGATCAGGCCCGCGCCGTAGGCCGCCGCGAGCCGCCGCGGATCAGCCCACCGCCGCGACCCCGCCGGCGCCGGGCAGAGCAGCGCCGCCAGCGCGAAGCCGAGGCCCAGGTTGAGGTAGGCCGCCAGGTGGTTCTTGTTGACGAACGGGCCGCCGTGGCCCGTCGAGGCGGACTCGCGGACCCAGTAGATCCGGCCGTTCCAGGAGAGCGACTGGACCACCGCGAACAGCGCCAGCAGCGCGACATTGACGGCCAGCGCCGTGCCGAAGCGGCGGAGCGCCCCGGTGCCCCCCCGCAGCGCCAGGACCGCCTGAAGCAGGACCCAGCCGGCCGCCAGGCGGGCCGCCGCGTCGACGGTCATCTCCGGATGCTGGCTGATCGTCGGCGACGGCGGCGCGACCGGCGGCCCCGCGTCGCCGACGACGCGGGACGGGGCGCCCGGGGCGAGCGCCGCGTGCAGGGCGGCCGACGACGGCGCGACCCGCCGGAAGATCGCCCCGGGCAGGGGGGCCACCTGCACCGCCGCCAGCAGGACCAGCCCGCCCAGCGCCAGGCTCGGGGCGCAGGAGTAGATGGCGCACCCGGTCGCCCCCGCGGGCGGAGACCGCCCCCAGCACCGCGACCAGGGCGACCCCCGCGTACAGCGCCAGCGACGCGCCGGCCTCCACCCCGCCGTACGCCCAGGGCGCGAGGCAGGACATGAATATTATGATAATCTCTATGATATATTCGCAAATTATAATCATGTCGGCAACGTCGTCCGCGCGGGCCGCTCGCGGGCCGGGCCAGACCGCCCGGGGCCCGCGGGCGCGAGTCGTTCGGCGAGGCGACGCCGTCACGAACCCTCCTGCGAGGCTCGCCGATCGGATCAATCATGGTCGAATCCGAATCGTCCATTCAAGTGAAATCCGCCGATCCGGCCGGGCGCGTTGCGTTCCGCCGAGGCCCTCGGCCGGTCATCGCGACGGCCCCCACCTCGTCGAGGGTCGAGGGAGGACGGGTCTTCCGGAGTCTCGATGGGCCGGGCGCATCGTCGAGTTCGTTCGCGCCCGCCTCGCCCTCGTCGCCGAGTTCGTTCGCGCCCGCGACGTCGCCGGCCCGCCTCGCAGGCCCGGGGAGGGGTCGGGGACGGTCCCGGAGGGCCGAAGGCCCCCCTTTCCGGCCCGCGACGGGGCCGGGAGGGCCGGTCGGGCGCGCACGGGGGGCGCCGGGGGGTATGCGAAACGGCGTTGGGCGGGGCAGGGGGGCGCGATGGGGGACGCTCAGGCGTCCGCGCTCATCGGCCCGAGGCGGCGCGGCGGGCCGACTGGCGGTCGCGCTTCGCCTCGGCGCGGCGCTCGCGGCGGTTCAAAGGCGTCGACGCGGGGACCGGCGCCGACCGGGACGGTGCCGAGGCCGCGGCGGGCCGCTCGACGACCGAGGCCGGGGCCGGCTCCGAGGCGGCCTCCGCCCGCATCGCCATCGCGACCCGCGACCGCTTCGCCAGGTTGTCGATCGCCGCACCCGACAAAGGCGCCCGGTGCGACGGCGGCGGGCCCGCCTGGGCCGGCTCGGACGCCGTCGCCGTCGCCTCCCGCACCCGGAGCAGCTCGGCCCGCGCCGCGTTGAAGGCCCGCCGGCAGCTCGCCTCGTACTTCCGCAGCCGCGCCGTCGGGGCGTCCTCCTCCAGCGGCATCCCCCCCATCGCCATCGACCGCTCCGCCGCGTCGAGCGCTCGTTGAGCACCGCCTCCTGGTCCTCGCCCAGGATCGTCAACTGCTGGTCGACCAGCGCGGCCAGCGCCTCGACGTCCTCCGGGGGCGGCAGCAGGGCGTTGCCGTCGCGGAAGGCGGCCGGCACGCCGAGCAGGTCCCAGGCCAGCCGGCGCTGCTCGTCGGTCCAGCCGCCCGTGTTGCGGAGGATATCGCCGAGCACCTCCCAGCGGTCCATCAGCCAGTCGGACCCCTGCTTGCAGCCGCGCAGGGCCGGCGCCACCCGCGACGGGTCCTTCGCCAGCTTGGCGCCGAGGCCCTCGACGGCGACGCGGCGGTCGTGGTCCCAGATGAGGCGGGCGCTGCATGACGCGGCGGACGTCGAGGATCGTCATCGCGGCGCAGCGGTCGAGCCGTGCCGAGGCCAGCGCCATCTCGCGGACCAGGAACTGCTCATAGGGGGAGCGGGGCTGGAAGTCGGCGATGAACTCGGCGGTGCGGCGGGCGACGATCGCGGCGAGGTCGTCGGGGAGCACGACCTTCGAGCAGAGGCCATGTTTGAGGCTGGAGCGCCGCGAGCGCAGCTTGCCCTCGGGGGTCTTCGGGCCGCCGCCGCGCTTCGGGGCGATGGGGGCGGGGGACTCGGAGGGGTATGCGGGGGATTCGAGGAGATCGGTCATGGGTGCGTCCTCGCGGGGCGGGTGCCGCCGGTCCGGTCGCCGAGCGTCGGCGGCCTGCGGGGCGGAGCGGCGTCGCGCCCTTCACTACATACAATCGAGGCCGCCGGTCAGGGCGCTCTGTTTTTCTTCCGAATCCGCGCCGATTTTCCCCCGGCCGCCCGGCATCCGACCCGGTCCCGGCCGAGCCGGCGCGGTGCAACGACGTACCACCGAAGGGAATCGTGGAGGTCGGATCGGCGTCGATCCGGGCCCTGGCCCAGGTCCCAGTGACCGTGAGTTGAAGGATGGGGTTCGATCGAAGAGGTAGGGTGGGTCAGCGTCGCGGAGCGCCGCGAACCCACCTCCGGGCCGGTGGGTTGCGCCGCCTGCGGCGGCTGACTCACCCGACAAAGTCCCCGGCACCGGCGCGCCTGATCTCCTCGGCTTAATGGCGACCGATCCGCCGCATGATTTAGCTGGTCCAAGGAAATCATCTCCGTTTGAGTCATTTTTTTCTTGATTTCGACCGTTAATTAGGTCTACCCTAAACATCCTAAAACTCAAATGTCCGGTCCGACCTGCAATTTAAGCTCAACACAAAACATCCGCCAGGTCCCCGAGGTACCTGTAACCAACCTGTCGTTTCCCCCTAATCCTTACTGTTAATTATGCAACCATGACTTATTAGCGGGATGGGCAATTCGCGTCGCCAGGGAAAAGAAGCTCGATGACGAGCGGCGTTTCGCATTATTAAACCGGACCTTCGAGGATGAACGTTCCGGTTCAGGGACTCCCCGATGAGGAGCATGACATGAGTCGCAAGCTGCATCTCGCCCTGGCCCTGCTGGTGCTGTCCTCCGGAGGGGGCCGCGCCCGGGCCCAGTTTACCGCGGGGCTCTATGTCGTTGAGTACGGGGAAGCAGGATACGCCTCGACTCCGGGGGTTTATCAGGTTACCGGCCTCAACACCAAGACCTCCATCCTCTCATCGACGAACGACTTGCTTTACAACCCCCTCGGCATCGCCGTGAGTGCCGACGGTTCTCACATGTATGTGGCAGACGCGACCTACAATGAGGTCAACGTGTACACCAAGCCGTCGAGCGGCCCGGCGAGCAGCATCTCGCTCAGCAGTCTGAAGGTCAGCAACGGGGTTCCGAGTCAGCCCACCGGCCTGGCGCTCGACTCGTCGGGTAACGTGTACGTCGCCTTGGATAACAACTCGTCCAACAGTGTAACTTACTCCGCGGTCGCCGAGATCAAGTCTCCGAACTCGTCCCCCACGGTCACGACGTACGGCCCAAGTACCGGTATCTCCTCCCCGTCGGGGCTGGCATTCGACGGGTCGGGCAACCTCTACGTCGGCCAGTCCGGGGTGATGGGCAATGGGATCACGAACCCGACCACATCTCCGCCGCACGTGTACCAGATCCCGAGCGGGGGCAGTTCGGACACGACGCTCTCGATCTCGCCGGCCTTGAGCGGCCAGGCAACGCCGGGCCTTACCGTTTATGGGAACAACCTTTACGTGGCCGTCCAGACCAGTAGCGGAGGCGGCGCGATCGAGCGGGTTTCTACGAGCGGGGGTACGGCCGCCACCATTTCCTCGGACAGCGCGGGGCCCCGATCGGCCTGACGCTGGACGCCAGCGGCAACCTGTACTACGACGATACCGCCGGCAACATCTACAAGGTTACCACTCCCGCCACCGCCCCTTCGACCATGCTCTACTCGCAGGCGCTGCAGGGCTTCAAGCTCGGCTATCTCTACTACTATCCGACCGGGGACGGAGGGGGCACGGGGAGTCCGGAGCCGGGGAGCCTGGCGCTGGGGGTGGTGGTGACGCTCGCGGGCCTGGTCGGCTGGGCCGTGAACCGGCGTCGTGAGCGGGGGCCCGGCCATGACGGCGATCCGGGCCTACATCCATCCCGCGCGTCGAGCGGGCGAGGGCGGTCGGGGTGCGGCGGGCGGCGCCGGTGGCCGTGCTGGGGGCGTGCGGGATGGCGCTGCTGCCCTGGGTTTGGTCGCAAGGGCAGATCCTCTGGGCGCAGCCGCACTACGGCTTCATCCCGCTGGTGCCGCTCGGGGCCGCGGCGCTGATCGCCGCGCGACGGCCGACGGCTCGGGGCGCTGCGCCCCGGCTCGCGGGGGGCGTCGCTCGCGTTGCTGGCCGCCTCCGGCGTGGCGCTGGCGATGGCCGACCTGTTCTTCTCGTCGATGTGCGGCACGATGGCCGGGCTGGCGGCGCTGCTGGCGGTGGCGCACGGGCTGGGCGGCGCCCCCCTGGTGCGCGCGGCGCTGCCGGGATGGGCCTTCCTGGCCGTGACGGTCCGGCCCCCCCTTTACCTCGACGGCGCGCTGATCGACTGTCTCCAGGACCTCGCGACGAGCGGCAGCAGCCCGGTGCTCGACCTGCTGGGGGTCGTCCACGTCGCGGAGGGCCACGTGATCGAGACGCCCGGCGCCCGCCTGCTGATCGAGGGGGCGTGCAGCGGCGCGCATTCGCTGTTCGTGACCTTGGCCGCGGTCCTGTTCGCGGCGCTGTGGTGGCGGATGTCGTGGCCGCGGGCGCTGGTCCTGCTGGCGGCGGCGGCGGGCTGGGTCCTGCTGGGCAACATCGTCCGGATCGTCGCGGTGGCCTACCTGGCCGGGCTGTGGGGGATCGACGTCGGGTCCGGCTGGCGGCACGAGGCGCTGGGGTTCGTCATCCTCCTGGCGGCGCTCGGCCTGGTGGCGAGCACCGACCGGCTGTCGCAGAAGGCCCTCGGCGTCGCGCGATGGGTCCGGGCGCGGTGGCGGGATTGGCGCACCGCGCAGGGCGCTGCGGCCCGTGCTCGTGAGCCTGGCGTTCCGGGGCGCGCGCCCGATGAGGTGGAGGCGGTCGTGGCCGCGATGCGGGCCGCCCCCGATCCGCCACCGGCGCCGCGACGGCTCGACGGGCCGCCCACCCGCCTGCCCGACTGGCGGGCCACCTGGCTCGGCTCGTGGTGGGCCGCGGCGGCGATCGGCCTGGTCGGGCTCGTGCAGGTGGGCGTGGTCGCGCGGGGGCTGGCGTATTCGGCGCCCCGGATCGGCCAGGAGCTCGCGGCGCTGTCGGCCGACGTCCTGCCCGCGCGCTGGGGGCCGTTCCGCCGCGAGTCGTTCGAGGTGACGCGCGAGGGGGGGCGGAGCCTCCTGGGGGAGGAGGCGCGGTGCTGGACCTACCGCGCGGCGGGGGCGACGGCGGTCGTGTCGGTCCACCACCCGTACCTGGGCTGGCACGAGCTGACGGACTGCTACCGCGCGCAGGGCTGGCAGGTCGACGCCCGCCGGGTCGAGCCCGGGGGAGATGGACCGGGCGGCCCATGCGTCGCGGCGCGACTGTCGTCGCCGCCGGAGCGGTACGGGTCGCTGTGGTTCGCCTTCTTCGACGGCCGACACCGGCCGGTGTCGCCGCCGGGAGGGGGCCGTCTGGCCTACCTTCGCGAGCGGATCGACCTCGCCCTGGGCCGGGCGACCTCCGGCTGGCGGGACCGCCGGGGAGGTGCGATGGTGCCGACCTACCTGGTCCAGCTCCTCGTCAAGGCCGACGACCCGCTCTCGCCCGCCGCCGAGGCGGAGGCGCGGGCCTTCTTCGACCAGGCGGGCGCGGCCCTGCGCCGCCGCGCCTCGGGGGGACAGGTCAATGGCTCTTCCGATTGAGATCGCGCCGTCGCGCCGCGGACGTGGGCGCGACCTTCGCCGATCCGGGGCGTCGCGTGGTCCGCCCTGCCGGCGCTGGCGGCGGCCGGGCTCGCCGCGGCGACCGCCCTAGCCGCCGCGAAGTCGGACCCGCGGTCCGTCGCCGCCGACTACGCGCACAAGGGGTCGCTCGCCCTGGAGGCGCGCGACTACCCGAGGGCCAAGGTCTGCTACGAGCGGCTGGCGCGGGACGCCGGCGCCGGCGCCGAGGCGTGGTACGGCCTGGCGAGGGCGCTGGAGGGCCTGGGCGAGCGGGGCCGCGCCGCGAGGCTGCGGGCGCGGGCGGCGCCGACCGACCGGCCCGGCTCCGCGGCGGCGCACCTCGACGAGGCCCGCGCCCGGCTGACGCACCAGCCGCGTCGCCCCGAGGACGTCGCGGCCGCCGAGCGCCACCTGCGGCTGGCCCTCTCCGCGACGCCCGCCGCCGGCGCGGAGGCCGAGGCCTTGCTCGGCCAGGTCTACGCGGCCACCGGCCGGCCCCACCTGGCCGTGCCGTACCTGGACGCCGCCGCCCCGGGCCGCCCCGAGCTGCGGATCACCCTGGCCCGCGCCTACCGGGCCCTGGACCGCAACGACGACGCCCGCAACGAGGCCGGGCTCGCCTACCGCGAGCTCCACCTCCGGGTGATGAACGACCCCGACGACCTCACCGCCCGCCTGCGCTGCGCCGAGGCGGGGGCGCTGCTCGACGACTACGCCGCGGCGGCGACCGTCCTCGAGGAGGGCCTGGCGAGGACCGGCGACTCGCGCCTCCGATCCGGCCTGGCGAGCATCCTCGCGGCCTGGTCCGACGCCGCGGGGCGCCGCGGCGGCGCCGCGCTCGGCGAACGGATCGCGCTGCTCGGGCGCGGGCTGCGGGTCGACCCGTCGAGCTGGCCCCTGCTGGAGCGCCTGGCGCGCGTGCTCCGCGCCGGGGCCCCGACGCCGATGCGGCGCGCGAGGCGCTGCGCGACCTGCTGGCGCGGGGTCAGGCGACGTCGGCCGCGCACTTCACCCTGGGCGTCGACGCCTGGATGCGCGGCGACGCGACGTCGGCCCGCACCCACCTCGAGGAGGCCGATCGCCTCGGGCCGGGCACCCCGCTGGTGGCCAACAACCTGGCGTGGGTCCTCGCCCGCGCCGAGCCGCCCGACCTGGCGAGGGCCCTGAGCCTGGCCGACCTGGCCGTCGAGCGGCAGCCCGACGCCCGACGATTCCACGGCACCCGCGGCGACGTCCTGGCCCGCCTCGGCCGCTGGCGCGACGCGCTGCCCGAGCTGGAGGCGGGCCTCGCCGACGCCCCCGACGACCCCGACCTGCACCGGGCCCTGGCCGTCGCCTACGAGAATCTGGGCGATCTTGCGATGGCGGCCCGCCATCGCAAGATCGCCGAGGCGTCGCGACCCACCGCGAGCAGGAATCGCCCCGCGCAGGCCCAGCTCAGGGAGTAGAAATCCACCGACCAGAAGCCGCACGGGAGGTCCGCTCGCCCCCGAGGCCCCTGCGCGCTTGTCGGCAGGTGTCGGGGTCGGTAGGTTCGGGTCCCATGTCTTGTCCATCCACCCCATCCTCCCGCACCCGCCACCGAGGACGATGCCAGGGCCACCGAGTCCGCGGGCCGCGACCGCCCAGCGGGCACCCCTCGCCGGGGTTGATGCCCGATCCGGGGCCTCCCGTCTCACGGCTCGCGGCGCCGTGGACCCGGTCGTGGCCACCCGGCTGCACGGGTTCGAGATCGGACCCGGGAGGCCGGTCGCTCGCCCCGTCGGCCCGCAGAGGGCATTCCCCGATCCCGCTGCAAAGGCCGCGGTCACACGTCCCTCGGGCCGCGGGGCCGCCGTGGCGCAGGGAGTGCAGGCCCCGACGGCGACGAGCGGTCAACGGGGAGCCGAGTCGTGACGGGCCGGTGGTGATCGTCGGCAACATACGAATGAGGGGATCGCTCGGGAATTGGTACGGTTTGCATCGGCCGCACGATCCAAGGCGGCGGATTAAGTTCAAGGCGGCGGATGACTTGCCAATGCTTAAGAAAGTTCCTTTGACGGCCCTCCCACGTCTCAGGTCCGCCTTCCGCGACAAGACGGTCCTCCCGATCGCCAAAATTAAGGCATGATCCGGCAAGCGACTCTCCCGGGTGAGGCGGCCTGGGGATTCGATTCCCCGCAATTCAGGTAGGCCTGACCGCCGCTCAATCCTTGGAAAATAACATCAATTAAGGATTGACTCGATTCACGACTGCTCACTAGATTGGTATCCCAGGCCGCGACTCGCGGCGGCCTGGCGACCGAAGCCGATGGCCCCGCCCCCCGCCTTCCCCGCCTGCGACCCGGTGATCTCGCGGACGAGGAAGATTCAGGCGTGGCACCCGAAAACGACCTCGGCTGTGCGAGTCCCCGACGGTGAAGTCCACCCATTCTTTGTTAGCTGCCCGATCGACACAGAAGACCCAAGTTGACCAATGACCCTGAGGCGCCAGACGCGACTCGGACATGATCGTGCCGACACCGCCGCAGGTCCCGGACGATTCGGCCATGAGGCACGCCTTCGGTCGATCGCCGGGGCGTCGGGGGCGGGCGACCGCAAGGCGCCGAACGGCCCATCATGCCGGGACGACGCGCGGGGCCCGGCGGCTGATACCGGGGGTCGCCCCGCCGGAGGCGCATCCCCGGGTCAACATTCCATCGCAAAAGGCAGTTGAGCGCTTGAACAGACAGAATAATGTGATACCATGACGGCCGCTTGAAATCAGAGAGGGTGGAAGGCTGCACGCTGACCCGTTGGCCTTGGGCGATGTCGCCCTCGTCCGCCCTCCCCATATCCCCAGGAACCGGACCCGCCCGGCGGGTTCGGTGGCGTGCCAAGATGGCCCGACGGACCGTGCACACAGCGAGTTGACGCGGACCCGCGCAACCGACGGGGACGGAGTCCGCCCCGGGCAGGCTGGCTGCATCGCGGGCGGTCGAGATCGCCGCGATCGGATGCGGGCACCCCCGGGTCCCCTCCCATGCCGCCGGGCAGGGGGAGCGTCCCGGGGCCGGGGCGCCGGATCATCCGGTGTCCGGCGCCCCTCCGACGACGATCGGCGGCGGGAGTGCGGGTCGCCGGGGCGCGGCACCTTCAGGGCCGGCGCCGCGCCCGCGGTGCCCGCGGGAGGGCCGATCTCGGGTCGTCTTTCGTCAGGTTGATCATCGGCTGCGGCGGATGACCGCCAGGAGGGCGGGCGTTGTCATGGACCGAGGGTATCGGGCTCCCGCCCGCCTCTCCTCGGGCGATATGCAAGGGCATCAGGGATTCCACCATGCTCAACCTTTCGCTTATCGTCGCCCCGCTCGCCGCGTTCCTGATCGGCCTGTGCGCGATCCGGGCCATCCGCCGGGTCGCGCTCGCGGTGGGGTTCGTGGACAATCCCGACCGGCGGAGGAAACTCCACGAGGCGCCGATCCCGCTCGGCGGGGGCCTCGCGGTGTGGTTGGCGACCTGGTCCGGGTGGGGCGTCGGCCTGCTCGGCTTCCCTCCGGCCGCCGGGAGGCCGGGGATGCGGGTCGGTTCTACGCGGCCCTGGCGATCGCGACCTTCGTGATCCTCGGCGTGGGGGTCGTCGACGACCGGTACGGCCTGCGAGGCCGCCACAAGCTCGCCGGGCAGGTGGTCGCGGCCGCGATCCTGGTGGGCCTGGGCCTGCGGATCGACGCCTGGAGCGGCTTCGGCGTCGAGGTCGAGCTGGGGATCTTCGCCTACCCGATCACGGTCCTCTGGATCCTGCTCGTCGTCAACGCGTTCAACCTGATCGACGGGATGGACGGCTTCTGCGGCAGCCTGGGCCTCGTCGCCTCGCTGGCGATCGCCTTCCTCGCGTTCTGGTCGGGGCGCGTGGAGGACACGATCGTCGGGCTGGCCCTGGCGGGGGCACTGGCCGCCTTCCTCAGGGACAACCTGCCGCCGGCCAGGGTCTACCTGGGCGACGCGGGGAGCATGACGCTCGGGATGATGATCGCGGCCCTCTCCGTCCGGGCCTGCTCCGACGGGCCCGACACCGCCGTCTCGCTCCCGCCCCTGGTCGCGCTGCTGGCCCTGCCGCTGCTGGACGTCGCGACCGCGCTCGGCCGGCGCTGGCTCACGGGCCGCTCGCTCTTCACGCCCGACCGCGGGCACATCCACCATCGCCTGAGGAGCCGCCTCGGGAGCACGGCCGCCGCGCTGGGCGCCGCGCGTCGTCCTGGCGGCGCTCGGGGCCGGCGGGGCCGCGCTGGCGAGGGCCTACGGCATGGGCGACCGCGTCGCCTGCCTCGCCGTCGTCACCTCCGTCGGCCTGCTCGTGGGCACGAACACCTTCGGCGGGTCCGAGTCGCGGCTCCTGCTGTTCCGGCTCCAGACGGCCCTGGCGCCGCTCCTGGCGCGGCGGGGCGGTCCGGCGGAGGGGCATCCGGCAGGAGTGCCACCTCCACGGCGTCCGGGACTGGGCGGGGGTGTGGGACGCCCTGATCCGCGAGGTCGAGGCCGGCGGCGTGCTGGCGGATCGAGCTGGCGATCGACATGACCGCCGCGGGCGAGGCCTACCACGGCCTCTGGAGCCTCGCCGACGGCGTCGGAAGACGGGCCGAACTGGTCGGTCGTCCACACCCTCCACGCCGGGGGCGTCCCGGCGGGGATCCTGCGCGTGGCGGGGAGCGTCGAGGCGTGTCGGTCCCGCTATCTCGACAAGGTGGAGGGACTCGTCCGGGTGCTGGAGGGCCAGCTCGGATCGGACGTCCCCCCCCGCCCGCCCTCGCCGTCTCCGTCGCCGTCCTGCGTGAACATGTCCGTCACCGCCCCTCTGGCGTGATGCGGCGCCATCCCGCCTCGGTCCGGCGAGATCGCCGACGACGCGCCGAGACATCAGGTTGGATGCGGCAGCCTTCCCCTTGGATCATGGACAGGCCAGTCAGCATGACCATCCTGGGGCCGACCTGGACATCACCGGAACGGAGCCGGACGTCGCCCGCGACGTCGCCGCCGACTTTCGGCCGGCGGCGATCGACCGCGGGACCGCACGGTCCGTCCTTCCGGGTCGTCCACCTGGGCAAGTTCTTCCACCCCGCCCACGGCGGGATCGAGCGGACGGTGCGGTCGCTGGCCCATGAGCAGGCGATGCTGGGCTGCTCGGTGCGGGTCATCTGCATGGACCACGAGCGGGGCCGGGCGACCCGCGTCGAGCGGGACGGGCCGGTCGAGGTCGTCCGCCTCCGCCGGGCGACGAGCTTCGGCAAGCTCGACCACTGCCCCGACCTGGCGCGGCTGATCCGCGACTCCGAGGCCGACCTGCTGCACCTGCACACCCCGAACCCCTCGATGATCCTCGGGCTGATGCTCTCGGGCGATCGCAGGCCGCTGGTGGTGAGCCACTACAGCGACGTCGTCAAGCAACGTCTGCGTCGCCTGCTCTTCAGCCCGATCGAACGGGCCTGTTACGACCGGGCGCGGCTGGTCCTGTCGGTGTCGTCGCCCTACATGGCCGGGTCGTCGGTGCTGCGGCGGTGCGCCGACCGGGTGGCCGTCCTGCCGATCGGCCTGGACCTCGCGCCCTTCCTGGACCCGTCCCCCGAGGTCGTGGCGCGGGGCGAGCGCCCTGAGGCGCTCGCATCCCGGCCCGCTCTGGTTCTCCTGCGGCCGGCTGGTGTACTACAAGGGCCTGGAGACCGCGATGCACGCCCTGCGGTCGGTCCCCGGCACCTGGCTGATCGCCGGCGACGGGCCGTCGCGGCCGCGGCTGGAACGGCTCGCGGCGCGGCTGGGTCTCGGGGACCGGGTCCGGTTCCTGGGCAAGATCCCCCGCGACGAGGACCTCATCGCCCACCACCTGGCCGCGGACGCCTTCTGGTTCCCCTCGAACGCCCGCAGCGAGGCGTACGGGCTGGTGCAGGTCGAGGCGATGGCGAGCGGCTGCCCGGTGATCAACGCCGCGATCCCGCACAGCGGCGTGCCCTGGGTCAGCCGCCACGAGGAGACGGGCCTGACGGTGCCGGTGGACGACCCGGCCGCGTTCGCCGCCGCGGCCCGCCGGCTCCTGGAGGAGCCCGGCCTGCGCGACCGCCTGGCCGCCGGCGCCCGGGCCCGGGCGATCGCCGAATTCCAGTGCGAGGCGATGGGCCGGCGGTCGATGGCGCTCTACTCCGCCGCGCTCGCGGCCACACTCGACCGGTCTCGCCGGACCGACTGGCCCATGCGGAGCGATCGTCGTCGACCGGGTTTGTCATTGGGTGATCCGGTTGAAGGTGCTGCACCTGTCCGCCGGGAACCTGTACGGCGGGATCGAGACGCTGCTGACGACCCTGGCCCGGCTCCGGCACCTGGCCCCGGGGATGGAGCCGGAGTTCGGGCTGTGCTTCCGCGGCCGGCTGTGGGACGAGCTGGCCGCGACCGGGGCGGCGGTGCACGACCTTGGGCCGGTCCGGCTCAGCCGGCCGTGGACGGTCTGGCGGGCTCGCGGGCGGCTGAGGCGGGTCCTGGCGGAGCGCCGGCCCGGAGGTGGTGGTCGTCCACGGCTCCTGGCCGCACGCGGTGTTCGCCCCCGTGGTGCGGCGGGCGGGCATCCGGCTGGTCCACTTCCTCCACGGGGAGGCGACCGGCCGACACTGGCTGGAGCGGTGGGCGGCCCGCATCCCCCCGGACTTGGTCGTCGCCAACAGCCGGTTCACCGCCGGGTCGGCCGGGACCGTGTTCCCCGGGACCCGGGTCGAGGCGTGGCATTATCCCGTCGCCCCGCCGTCGGTGGACGGTCCGGTCCGGTCCGAGGTGCGGTCCGAGCTCGGGACCGCGGAAGGGGCGGTGGTGATCCTGCAGGCGAGCCGACTGGAGCGGTGGAAGGGCCAGGCGGTCCACCTGGAGGCTTTGGGGCTGCTGCGGGACGTCCCCGGTTGGGAATGCTGGCTAGCCGGCGGCGTGCAGAAGGCGGGCGAGGCGCAGTTCTTGGCCGAGCTGCAAGATCGGCTGCGGAGCGGGCTGGGATCGCGGACCGGGTGCGGTTCCTGGGCCAGCGGGCGGACGTCCCCCGGCTGATGGCGGCGGCGGACGTGTACTGCCAGCCGAACACCGGCCCCGAGCCATTCGGGATCGCGTTCGTCGAAGCCCTGTACGCCGGGCTGCCGGTGGTTACCTCCGGCTTCGGCGGGGCGGCCGAGATCGTGGACGGGACGTGTGGGATGCTGACCGCGCCCGAGGATCCGGCCGCTGTCGCGTCGGCGCTGAGGGAGCTGATCCTGGACCCTTCTCGCCGGCGGGCGCTGGGGGCGGCCGGCCCACTCCGGGCGAAGATGCTGTGCGACCCGGCCCGCCAACTCGGCGCAGCGGCCGCCGCAATCCTGCGACCGGCGGAAGGTGGGGCGTGAAGCAACGGCTCAAGCGGTCGATGCTGGCCGCTGCTCCGGAGTGGACGACCAGACTGCTGTCCGCCCGGGCCAGGGCCCACTCACACCGTATGGTCAAGGAGTGGGGGCTGTCCGTGCTGACGGAAAAATTGCTGGCCGTCCTCGGACCCGTGGTCCGGTCCGGGCCATTCCAGGGCATGACTCTCACCCCGATGACCCACCACGAGCACCTCGGCCCCTTCCTGCTCGGGACGTACGAGTCCGAACTCCACCCGTGGTTCGCGCTGGTCGCCGACGGACGGTACGCCCAGATCCTTGATGTCGGTGCCAAGTTCGGTTACTACGCCGTCGGGCTGGCCCGGCTCTCCCCCGATACCCCGATGGTCGCGTTCGACACCGACTGGTGGGCCCGGGTCGCGTGCCGGGAGATGGCGGCCGAGAACCGGACCCCGAACGTCGATGTGGCCGGTTTCTGTTCCCCCCAGTGGCTTGACCGGAACCTCCGGCCTGCGAGCCTGATCGTGTGCGACTGCGAAGGTTACGAAGGGGATCTCTTGACCCGACCGACCAGTCCGGCCCTGAGACTCGGCAACGCTAATCGTGGAGACGCATGATGACATTAATCCTGGGGTCACCGACTCGATTCTCAGGCGGTTCGCCGGGACGCACCAGGTGACGACGGTGTCCCAAGACCCGGTAATTGGCCCAATCCCACCGATCGACCTGTCGTTCCTGACGGCGGATGAGTCCCGGTCCGCCGTTCGTGAGATGCGCGGCCGCCAGACTTGGCTCCTATTAACGCCTAACGCCGCCCCGCCCCAATGACACCCGCGCTTCTCTGACGTCGAGCCCCGGGCCCGGCAGAGCCTCGGCACCAGCGCCGACCCGATCTACCGGGCGGTCGCCGATGCCCTTACCGAACGGCACTCCGGCGGCGGCACCCTGATCGACGTCGGGTGCGGGGCCGGCAACCTGTGGCAGTTCCTCCGACCCCGGTTCGAAAGGTACGTCGGGGTCGACGTGGTCCGCTACGATGGCCTGCCGGACGAGGCCGAGTTCCACCGCATCGACCTGGATACCGGCCGGGCCCCGCTGCCGGACGGGGCCGGGGAGGTGGTGGTCGCCGTCGAGACGATCGAGCACCTGGAGAACCCCCGGGCGTTCGTCCGGGAGCTGACCCGCCTCGCCAAGCCCGGGGGTGGGTGATCGTCACTACCCCGAATCAGCTCAGCCTACTGAGCAAGCTGACCCTGGTGCTGAAGAACGAGTTCAACGCCTTCCAGGCCGGCAGCTACCCGGCCCACCTGACCGCCCTGCTCGAGGCCGACCTTCGGCGGATCGGGGTCGAATGCGGGTGGGTCGGACGTGGCCGTGGCATACACCGGCAGCGGCCGGATCCCGGGGACCGCCATGCACTGGCCGCGTTCGCTGTCCCGGATGTTCCCGCGCGCCCTTTCCGATAACGTCCTGGTGATCGGGCGGAAGCCGGCCGACGGCCTTCCCCCAGCCGTTGGCCGGTCGGACGACTGACCCATGAGCTTCGTCTTCCCGCTGATCGCGTTCGCCGGGGTCCTCCTGGCCACCTTCCGGTCGCTCGGGTGGGGGTTCCTCGCGGTGCTCGCGGTCGGGTACTTCAACGGGGTGGTCCGGGCCAACTTCCTGGGCGTGTACACCACGTTCATGTTCGATGCCGCGGTGCTCGGGCTGTATCTCGGATTCTTCTTCGGGCGGTCCCGACGGGCCGCAGGAGTTCGGTTGGGGCCGGCCGGGCCGTTCGTCCTGTTCCTGATCGCGTGGCCGGCCCTGCTGAGCTTCGTCCCCGTCAACCACTTCCTGGTCCAGTTGGTCGCCCTCCGGGCTACCGTCTGGTTCCTCCCGGTGCTGCTGATCGCCACCCGGCTCACCGCCGCCGACCTGGCGGTAATGACCCGCGGGCTGGCGGTGCTGAACCTGGTGGCGCTCGCCGGGGGGATCTACGTCTACCTGTACGGGGTCGAGGCCCTGTACCCGAAGAACCCGATCACCCGGATCATCTACACGTCGAAGGACGTGGCCGGGTACAAGTACCACCGGATCCCGTCCATCGTTCCTGAACGCCCATGCCTACGGCGGGACCATGCTGTTCACCCTGCCGTTCCTCCTCGACCGGGTGGCTGGGGTGGGGGTCCGGCCAACGGACCGGGTGTTGGCCGTGGCCGGGGTGGTTGCGGCCGCCGGCGGGATTTTGCTGTGCGCCGCCCGGTCCCCGCTGGTCTTGCTCGCGGTGACGCTCGCGGTCACCTGGGTCCTGACCCGGTTCTCCTTGAAGCTCGGGCTGGTCGGTGGCCGTCCTCGTCGTGGGGTCTGGTGCGGGTCGCCAGTACCAACGAGCGGTTCCAGCGGGCCGGCACCCTGGAAGACACCGAGATATGTGGCCGACCGGCTCGCCGGGAGCGCGAACGCATCGTTCCTGGACTTGCTGATGGACTACCCGCTGGGGGCCGGGATGGGGTCCTCGTTCGGGACCAGCATCCCATTACTTCCTGGCCCACGTGGCCCCGCAACCGATCGGGTTGGAGAATGAGTACAGCCGGATCCTGGTCGACCAGGGTTGGTTCGGGCTGGGCGGGTGGCTGGCGTTCGTCGGATGGCTGTGCATTCGCCCGCCCCCGGCCCGGCCGCCGGCCCCGTGGCGGCTCGGGGTCGTGTTCATGTACTCCCTCACCCTGGCCACCTGGATGACCGCGTTCATCGGGGCGGGGACGCTGTCCTCGGTCCCCGGGTCGGTCCTCCTCCTGACCCAGATGGGGGTGCTGGTCGCCGTCCGCGCCCGGGGCGGTTCCCGGGACGGTCAGCCCTCGACCCGGGGCCCTGGCCGGGGTCCGCCGATGACCGGGTGGATGCTGGTGGCCGGCGACTTCACCCCGCTCGGCGGGATGGACCGGGCGAACCTGGCCCTGGCCCGGTTCCTGGCCGATCGCGGCCCGGTCCACCTCGTCACCCACCGGGCCTGGGACGACCTGGCCGCCCACCCCAACGTGACCGTCCACCGGGTCCCCCGGCCTTTCGGACGGCACATGCTCGGCGAGCCTCTGCTGGGATGGGCCGGCCGGCGGTGGGCCCGGCGGCTCGCCCGGGACGGGTTCCGGGTGGTGGTCAACGGCGGGAATTGCCGGTGGCCGGACGTCAACTGGGTCCACTGCGTCCACGCGGCGTACCCCGCACCCGTCGCCGGAGGGTGGGCCCTGCCGGGCCAAGACCCGGGCCCACCACGCCCTCAGCCGCCGGTCCGAGCGGCCGGTCATCCGGTCCTGCCCGGGTGGTGGTATGCAACAGCCGGCGGACGGCCGCCGACGTGGTGGACCGGCTCGGGGTCGAGCCGGGTCGAGTCCGGGTCGTGTACCTGGGGGTCGATCCGGGCCGGTTCCCGCCGGTCACCCCGGCCGAGCGGGCCGCCGCCCGCGTCCGGCTCGGGTGGGACGACCGCCCGTGGGTCGGGTTTGTCGGCCAGCTCGGGAACCGGATCAAGGGGTTCGACACCCTGTACGCGGCCTGGCGCACGCTCTGCCGCGACCCCCGGTGGGACGCGAACCTGGCGGTCGTCGGGGCCGGGGCCGACCTGCCTGCGTGGAAGGCCGGGCTGCCGCCGACGGCCTCGCCGGGCGGGTCCGGTTCCTCGGCTATCGGACCGACGTCCCGGAGATCCTGGCCGGGTGCGACGCGCTCGTCCACCCGTCGCGGTACGACGCCTACGGGATGGCCGTGCACGAGGCCGTCTGCCGCGGGCTCCCGGCCGTCGTGTCGTCGGCCGCCGGGGTGTCCGAGCGGTATCCTCCGGAACTCGCCGAATTAGTCCTGCCGGACCCGGAGGACGCGGGCGGGTTGGCCGACCGTTTGCGGGCCTGGCGGCGGGACCTGGAATCCTGGCCGGGGCGGATGGCCGGGCTGGCGGCGGCCCTCCGGGCTTATACTTGGGACGACATGGCGGCCGACTTCGTCCGGGCGGTGACCGGGGCCGAACCCCCGACGGCCCGGCCCGACCCGAGGATCGCGACCTGATGGCGACGACCGAGACCCTGCCGGCCCCCCACGCCGAGGCCCCGACGGAGGTCACCCGCATCCGCCCCAGCCGGGGGTGGCGGGCGATCGACCTGCGGGAGATCTGGCGGTACCGGGAGCTGCTCTGGTTCCTGACCCTGCGGGACATCAAGCTGCGGTACAAGCAGACCGCCCTGGGGGTGGCCTGGGCGGTCCTCCAGCCGCTGTTCACGATGGGGGTGTTCACCATCTTCTTCGGCAAGCTCGGGAAGATCCCGTCCGACGGCAAGCCGTACGCCCTGTTCGTGCTGGCGGCCCTGCTGCCGTGGCAGTTGTTCGCCTACGCCCTGACCCAGTCGAGCAACAGCCTGGTGGCCGAGCAGAGGCTGATCACCAAGGTCTACTTCCCCCGGCTGATCGTCCCGGTGGCGTCGGTCCTGTCGGGGCTGGTCGACTTCGCCGTCGCGTTCGCCTTGATGGTCGGGCTGATGGCCGCCGGCCCGGCCTTCGGCTGGTTCACCGTCGCGCCGACGGCCGCGGTCCTGACCATCCCGGTGTTCATCCTGTTCGCGGTGCTGACCGCCCTGGCCGTCGGGCTGTGGCTGTCGGCCTTGAACGTCCAGTACCGCGACGTCCGGTACACGATCCCGTTCCTGACCCAGTTCTGGATGTTCCTGACCCCGGTGGCCTACCCGGCCCGCCTGGTCCCGGAGCCGTACCGGCCGCTGTACGGGCTGAACCCGATGGCCGGGGTGGTCGAGGGGTTCCGCTGGGCCCTGCTGGGCACCGACGCCCCGGACTGGGGGATGATGGCGGTCTCGGCCGGGGTGGTCCTGGTCCTGCTGGCCGGCGGCCTGCTTTTACTTCCGGCGGATGGAACAAACCTTCGCCGACGTGGTGTAACCGATGGGCGACCTGGCGATCCGGGTCGAGGGCTGGGCAAGCAGTACCGGCTGGGCGGGCCGCGGCGAGCGGTACTCCACGCTGCGGGACCAGATCCAGAAGCTGGCCTCGGCCCCTCTGCGGGGCCTGCTCCGCCGCGGCGAGCGGGCCGAAGCACAGCCCGCCGTTCTGGGCGCTGAAGGACGTGTCGTTCGAGGTGCAGGCGAGGCGAGGTGGTCGGGATCATCGGCCGCAACGGGGCGGGCAAGAGCACGCTGCTGAAGATCCTGTCGCGGATCACCGAGCCGACCGAGGGGGCGGCGGACATCCACGGCCGGGTCGGCAGCCTGCTGGAGGTGGGGACGGGGTTCCACCCGGAGCTGACCGGCCGGGAGAACATCTACCTGAACGGCGCCATCCTGGGGATGCGGCGGGCGGAGATCGCCCGGAAGTTCGACGAGATCGTGGCGTTCGCGGAGGTGGAGAAGTTCATCGACACGCCGGTGAAGCACTACTCCAGCGGGATGTACATGCGGCTGGCGTTCGCGGTGGCGGCCCACCTGGAGCCGGAGATCCTGATCGTCGACGAGGTGCTGGCGGTCGGCGATGCGGAGTTCCAGAAGAAATGCCTGGGTAAGATGGAAGATATCAGCCGGGCCGACCGCACCGTACTCTTCGTCAGTCACAATATGCACGCGATTCAACGTCTCTGTAGCAAGGTCATTGTCTTGAACAGAGGATCAGTCCAATATATCGGATCTTCTTGCGAAGGTGTCAAAGCGTACGAGGAATTGGTCTTCTCCGGTCGCCAGGATGACGCGCCTGCGTCCCGGCGTGAAGGGAGCGGAGAGTATAGATTCATTGAGGCACGGCCTGACAAGACGATCTTCCAGCCGGGGGAGGCCAAGACGTTCTCCTTCCGAATCGCACGCCGAGGTAATCGGTGCCCTCGCCTGGTTCTCTCAGGAATTCTTTGCAACGAGTCCGGCTCGGTCTTGCTGCAAGTCGACTCGCGACCCGTGAACGGAGACTTCCACGCAGCGGACGAGATGTCCGGCCGACTGGTGCTGAAAACCCCTTGGCTGAAGCCTGGGGACTATCGATTAGACTTGTGGATGGGCTCTGCCGGGTTCGTCGACAAGTGGGAAGGGGCTTGCTACTTCCGGGTTTCGGAGACGCTTCCGTACCCCTTGGCGACGTCGTCCGAGGATGTGTTGCAGCATGGCCTCATACTCGGCGACTACCACTGGTCCGTGGACCCCTAAGTTTTAGCCGGCAAGATGTACGTGGCGAGCCGCTTTGGCCCCGGACGCTTGACCGGCAGGGACAAACCGGCCGGGCACGGAACAACACCATGTTGATGGGATTCAGGCGGCGGGTCGCCGGCAAACTGCAAGCAGCCCGCGCCGTGTGCGAGTTCGCCCGGCATCTGAGGAACTGGCGGGCGGTCTGGGCCGCGTACCGCCGGGGCCGCCCGGTGCCCAGCCCGTTACTGCTCCGGAACGGAGTCCGACTCGAGTTCGGGCCGGATGATGACCCGATTCAAGTCTTTCGGGAGGTCTTCGTCCAGCGGTGTTACAACCCGTCGTGGTTCTATCGCCCCCGACCGGGCGACGCGGTGATCGACCTCGGGTCCAACATCGGTGTCTTTTCCTTGGCCGTCGCGACCGCGCAAAAAGGGGTCCGCTGCCACAGCTTCGAGCCCCTCCGCGGCCACCCGCGCCAGGCTGGCCCGGAATGTCGAGGCAAACGGCTTGGCCGATCACGTCCGGATCTACCCCTACGCGGTGTCCGGAACCTGCGGCATCGCCACGTTGAAGGGCGGCACGAGCAGCATCCAGGCGTCACTGTTCGAGAGCAGCCAGACGATGGGAAACGCGAGCGAGCGTGTTGAGGTCATCACCCTGGTCGACGCCATCCGCCTCATCGGCGAACAACGGATTGCCCTCCTCAAGGTCGATATCGAGGGCGCCGAGAAGGAGTTGTTCGCCACCATCCCCGCAGATGCCTTGGCCCCTATCCAGCGGGTCGTCCTGGAGTACCACGACTACATCAAGCTCGGGGCCAGGGCCGCAGTCGAGGCGAAGTTGCGGGCCGGTGGCTTCTCCATCGTCCGAATCAATCCAGTCAACATGACCGCAGGCATCCTTTATGCCCAGAAGGGATGATGTCGAACGCCAGACCTCCCGATACCGCCCGCTGGCCGGGGCAGCAGCCGACTTCGCACACGGGCAGGGCCGGCCTCGGGGATGTGCCGATGAGCGCTGAACCCGCCAGCAAGACGGTCATTACCTGTCCCGCTCCGTACGGTCAGGGTGGGCTTGGCCGGCACCTGGCCCAACTGGTCGAGGACGCCAGGGAAGCCGGCCAACTGGCCGGATACTTCGCCAGCCAGGCCCGGGAGGGCGACCCAGCCGGGCGGGCGGTCCGGACGTGGTGGCTGGAACCGCTGACCCGGTTCACCCCGGTCCGGTTCAGCCAGGGGTGGCGGTTCCACCTCGGGTTCTCAGGGTTCGACCATGCGGTTGCCGGGCGGCTCCCACGTGGAGAGGTGCTCAACGCGTTCGACTGGGGGGCCTTGGCTTCGTTCTCGGCCGCCCGCAGGCTTGGGTACCGGGAGTTGCACCTGGAGGCCGCGATGTCCCACGTGGACAACGTGGTCCGGCAGATCGCCCGGGCCCGGGCCTCATTTCCGATCGAGGACAGCCCGCTGATCGAACTGGCTGTCCGCCGGGCCCGGGCCGAATACGCAGCCGCCGATGTGATCTGGGTTGCATCCGAGTATACCCGCCGGACGTTCGTCGAGGCCGGGGTCCCGGCCGCCCGTTTGAGGAAGCGGATCATCCGGGTCCCGTCCCGGTTCCGGCCACCGGTGGAGCGGCCTCCGGACGATGGGGTGTTCCGGGTGGTGTACGTCGGCAGCCTGTCCCTGCGGAAAGGAGTGCCGATCCTCGTCGAGGCGTTCCGCCGACTATCCGGGCGAGCCGAACTGACTCTGGTCGGCGGGTCCGGAACCCGGGGGATGAAGCGGTACTTCCTGGAAGCAATAGCACGGGACCCGCGGGTCCGGCTGGCTCCTGGTGACCCGCTCCCCCACCTGCACCGGGCCGACGTCTTCGTCCATCCGACCTACGAGGATGGGTTCGGGTCCGCCCCGATGGAGGCGCTCGTCTGCGGGGTGCCTTTGGTGGTCACCGAGGACACCGGGATGAAGGAACACGTCCGGGAGGGGGAGAACGGCTATATCGTCCCGACCGGTTCGGTGGACGCGATCCTCGACCGGCTCGAACACCTCCGTCGCCACCCACTCTTCTGCGCTGTCCCGACAGGCTCTCCATGACCGCCGTCATGACTTCCTCCTCAAGACTGCCCCCGTCCGGCCCCGTCAAGGCGGTCATGGACCGCCGGCTGCCGTGGCTCTACCGCCCGGTCCGGGGAGCCTGGCATCGGTACCTCCGGTGGCGATTCGAGCGGCGATACCGGCGGCTGGTCGCGGCGGTCACAGGGCGGGCCGGATGGCAGGTCCAGACCGGGCCCTTCGCCGGCATGCGGTACATCGAGGAGGCCCGGTCCAGCGCCCTCCTGCCAAAGCTCATCGGGACCTACGAGGACGAGCTCCACCCCACCTTGGAGTCGGCCCTCGCGGTGCCGTACACGGCGGTCGTTGACATCGGGTGTGCCGAGGGGTATTACGCGGTCGGGCTGGCCCTCCGCCTCCCGGCCGCGACCGTCTATGCGTACGACCAGGAACCCGAGGCCCGGGAGTTGTGCCGGGAACTGGCCCGGCGCAACGGAGTCGCCGACCGGGTGGTCATTCGCGACCAGTTCACCCCGGACAAGCTCGGCGAACTCCCCGCCGGTCGAGTGCTCGTGATCTGCGACGTGGACGGGTACGAGGCAGAACTGTTCGACCCGACGACCGCCCATCACTGGGAAGAAACCGACCTGATCGTCGAGCTGCACGATGCTTTAGGCTTCCCGTGCCGGGATCGGGTCCGGGAATGTCTGGCCGGGTCCCACACGATCGAAGTGCTCCCGAGCCGGGCGAAAGTCCCTCCCCCGGTGCCCTCCTTGGACGGTCTACCAGAGGCCGACCGGCGGCTGGCCGTGGACGAGATCCGGCCGCCGCAGGAGTGGCTGGTTGCTCGGAAGGCCGGGTCGGGACCGACGAAGCGACTGTACCAATTGCCCTTGAGCAACGTGTTGGAGCCCGGGTGATGCGGATCGGGCATTATATGGAGGGTGTCTGGGACCCGGGCGGGGTCAGCGGGTACATCCGGCGGATCGCGGCGGCCCAGCGGGCGGACGGGCATGAGGTGTTCGTCCTGGACACCCGCCCCGGTTCCCGTCCGGACCCCGAGACGGGAGAGCAGCCGATCGTCGCCCGGGACGACACGGACCTGTTCGCCAAGGCCCGGGGCCTTCGGCTCGACGTCCTCCACCTGCACGGTCCGGTTTCCTCCCTCCCGTCCGACCGGGTGCCGACGCTCCGGACGTTGCACGGGCACAGCCCGTACTGCCCGAGCGGGTCCCGGTACCTGGCTTGGTCCGGCCGGCCATGCGACCGCGCGTACTCGGTGACGGGGTGCCTGCGGGGGCACCTGACCGACCATTGCGGGAGCGTCCGCCCTCAGAAGATGCTGGATGGATTCCGACGGACCTGGGCCGAGCGGAAGATCCTCCCGCAGATCCTGACCATCACCGACAGCCTGTTCCTCAAAGACCAGATGATCCGGGGCGGATATCCGGCCGATCGGATCGAGGCGTTGCGGTTGCCGCCCCCCCGGCTCGTCGCCCCGACCCCGCCGCCGGCCGACGGTGTCGCCCGTTTCGTGTATCTCGGCCGAGTGGAGGCGAACAAAGGGGTCGACTGGCTACTCCGAGCGGTCGTAGCGGCCAAAACCTCGGTTGCGGTCGACGTGGTCGGGGACGGCACTAAGCTACCTCATGTCCGAGACCTCGCGGCCCGTCTCGGGATCGCCGACAGGGTGACATTCCACGGATGGGCCTCGGAGGCGAAGGCTGTCGATGTGCTCCGCAGGGGCCGGGCCTTGGTTCTGCCGTCAGTCTGGCACGAGCCGGGGGCGACCGTCGCCGTCGAGGCCATGGCCGCCGGCCGGGCTGTGATCATGAGCCGGGTCGGCGGGATGGCAGAGGTCGTCCCCGAGGAGAGGAACGGGCTCCTGGTCATGCCGAACGACATCGTCGGGCTTGCGGCCGCGATGGACCGGCTGGCGGCCGACTATGACCTCGCCGCCCGGATGGGGGCCGAGGGCCGGCGGTTGGTCGAGGCCGAATACCCCCTCCCGGTCCACCTGGACCGGCTGATGGGGTTGTACGAGCGGGCCCGAAATATGAACTCCTGTGCTCGTCCTGCGGATCTGATCAGGCTGGTTTAGCGAGTCCCCGGGGCCGCGTACCCGGTTCCGAATCGGCGGGCGACTCGGGCGAACATCATGGGCGAGAGGGCCGGCACCGAAGCCTGTGCCGTTGGGTGCGACATGGGGCTGTTCAAGGTGGGGGCCGAGCGATTGGGAGTTCACCGGCATCTCCGATACTCTCGGTTGTACGACTGGTATGCTCAAGTTCGGAATTCGGGGTACGCGGCTGTCCTGGCGAGCGACCGCCGATTCTACCGCGAGCTGTTCCGTGCCCACGGAGTCAGCCGCGTGTTCGACGTTGGGGCGAACGTCGGCGACAAGGCCCGGGTGTTCCGGGAATTGGCCCCCCGGGTGGTCTGCGTCGAGCCAGACCCGGACTTGGCCGAGGTACTCCGGTTTCGTTTCCGAGGGAAAACCGGGATTGTCATGGAGGTCGCGGCAGTTGGGTCCGAGCCCGGGTCCGCTCGGCTTCACCGGAAAGTTTTTCCGGGCTTCAACACCCTCTCAGACAAATGGTCGGAGACGACCGCCGCCCTGGACATCCCCGTCCCGGCCCGGGACGTCATCGACGTCCCGGTCACAACCCTGGACCTGCTGATCGAAGCTCACGGCCGCCCGGATTATCTCAAGATCGACGTCGAGGGGTTCGAGCTCGCCGGTCGTCCGCGGGCTGTCAACGCCGGTTCGGGTGATCAGCTTCGAGTGCAACCTCCCGACCCTGCGGGCCGAAACCGTGGAAGTAGTAGACCGGCTCCTCGAACTATCCCCGAATAGCCGGTTCAACGGCCGTGAGGTGGATCAGCCCAGGATGGTGTTCGCGGACTCGGTGGGACGAGACGAGTTGCTCCGACTCCTCGACGCTGACCAGCCGGCCACCTATGACCTGTTCGCATTCACCACCGATCCTCCGGCGGCATGAAGACCTCCCCTCGGCCCGCCTTGGCCCTGGAATTCGGCGCCCGGCCTGATGCCCTCTAACACGGCCCCGGCCATTCGTCCCCTCCGGGCCGACTCGGTAGCGACGCCCGAACGAGGGATGGCCTGGCACCTCATCACGGGGAAGTATCCGCCGGAACCCGGCGGGGTCGCGGACTACACCGCGATCCTCGGGCGGGCGCTGGCCGCCGCCGGGTGTGAGGTCCATGTGTGGTGCTCCGGAGAGGCGGAGGGGCCCGCTGCGGAGCCGGGTGGGGTGGCGGTGTACCGGGTCGCCGGGCGGTTCGGACCGGCCGGGCTCGCCCGGCTCGACCGGATGCTCGACCGATTCCCCGGCCCCCGGAGGCTCCTGGTCCAGTACGTGCCTCACGGGTTCGGGTGGAAGGCGATGAACGTCGGGTTCGCGGCGTGGGTCGCGTCGCGGAGGCTCCGGAGGCGGGACGACGTCCGGGTGATGTTCCACGAGGTCGCCTTCCCCTGGGTCCGGAGCCCGCTCCGGCACAACCTGATCGCCGCGGTCAATCGGGCGATGGCCGCCGTGCTGATCCGGGCGTGTACCACGGCGTACGTCTCCATCCCGGGCTGGGAGCCGCTCCTCCGGCGGCTCGGGGCCGGGCGGGTGCCGATCGCCTGGACGCCGGTCCCGTCGAACGTCCCCGACGAGGCCCCCGCCGCCGCGGTGGCGGCCCGCCGGGTCGAGCTGACCCGCGGCGAGCCGTCCCCTCGAGTCGTCTGTCACTTCGGCACCTACGGCCCGACGATCACCCGGACCCTGGCCCCCCTCCTGCGCGAGTTGCTCGACCGCCGGCCCGACGTCCGGGTGCTCCTCCTCGGGGCCGGGGGGGACCGGTGGCGTGTCGAGCTGGCCGACGGGCGGGCGGACTGGTCCGCCCGCGTCGTCGCCCCCGGGGGGCTGCCGGACCCGATAGTCGCCGAATACCTGCGGGCCTGCGACCTCGTCCTCCAGCCCTACCCCGACGGGGCGAGCGGCCGGCGAGGCACCCTGATGGCCGCCCTGGCCAACGGGGTGCCGGTGGTCACCACCCTCGGCGCCCTGTCCGAGCCGATCTGGGCGGAGGGAGCGGTCGCCGCCGCCCCGGCCGGCGACCCCGACCGGCTCGCCCGGCTCGCCCTCGACCTGCTCGACCACCCGGACCGGCTCGCGGAATTGGGGAGGGCCGGGCGGCGGCTGTACGAGGAGCGGTTCGCCATCGGGCGGACGGTCGAGACCCTCCTCCACGGGCTCCCCGCGCGCCGGTCGGGCCGGCCGAGGCCTCGGCTTGATCGCCCGCCGCAGGCTGCTGACGGTCGGCCACTCGTACGTGGTCGCCCTGAACCGTCGTCTGGCCGACGCGATGGCGCGGGCCGGGTCCGGCCGGTGGGAGGTGACGGCCGTCGCCCCCCGGTTCATGCACGGGGACCTGCGGCCGATCCCGCTGGAGCCGCTCCCCGGGGAGGCGGCCCGGCTTGAGCCGGTCGGGGTGTACGGGTCCCGAAGGCCCCACCTGATGGCCTACGGCCGCCGGCTCCGGGAGCTGCTCCGCAGCGGGTGGGACCTGGTCCACTGCTGGGAGGAGCCGTACGTCCTCCCCGGATTCCAGGTCGCCTGGTGGGCCGGCCCGACTCCGGTCGTCTACTTCACCTTCCAGAACATCTCCAAGCGATATCCACCCCCGTTCAACTCGGCCGAACGGTACACCGTCGGCCGATCAGCCGGGTGGATCGCCGCCGGCCGCACGGTCGCGGACACGTTGGAGGTCCGCCCGTGGTACGCGACCAAGCCCCATCGGATCATCCCCTTGGGCGTGGATGTGGAGGCGTTCCGGCCGGACAGGGCGGCCGGGGCGGCGATCCGGCGGTCGCTGGGGTGGGAGGTCGGCGGCCCGCCGGTGGTGGGATACCTGGGGCGGTTCATCCCGGAGAAGGGAATCCGGCTGTTGACCGGGGTGCTGGACCAGTTGGGCGCCCCGTGGCGGGCGTTGTTCGTCGGCGGCGGTCCGATGGAGGCCGAGCTGCGGACCTGGGCGGCCCGGCATGGCGACCGGGTGCGCGTCGCAACCGGGGTCCCGCACGACGGGGTGTCGGCTTACCTGAACGCGATGGACATCCTGGCGGCCCCGAGCCAGACGACGCCGCACTGGCGGGAGCAGTTCGGGCGGATGCTGGTCGAGGCGTTCGCCTGCGGGGTGCCGGTCGTCGGGAGCGATTCCGGGGAGATCCCGAGCGTGATCGCCGACGCCGGGCTGGTCGTGCCGGAGGCGGATGAGGCCGCGTGGGCGGCCGCGCTGGCCCGGCTGACCGGGGACCCCGGCCTCCGTGCGGACCTCGCCGCCCGAGGGTTCGCCCGGGCCCATGATCGATTCGCCTGGCCGGTCGTCGGCCGATTGCACCTGGATTTCTTTGATCAATTGCTTGCCGAGGGGGTGCGATGAACGTCCTTGCTCATCACGCCTTCCGAGGAGGCCTGCGATAGTCGCCGAATGATGATACGCGGTGGCGGGAGGATCCCATCGCGCCCCCTGGGGTCGTGACCAGCCCCCGGGGTGCCCGGCGCCCCTCCCCTGCTCAGGTAGAGATCATGGCACGACGACACGGCTCCCACGTCTTGCAGCTCGTCAAGCGCAGCCTCAAGTCGATCACGCCCCGCCGGGTGCTGGTCTGGCGCGAGCAATGGATCAACGGCGGGTTCCGGCGCCATTTCCGCGGCCTGTCGACGGAGGAGGCCTTCACGGAGATCTACCGGCAGAACCTGTGGGGCGGCGCCGAGGGGACGTTCTGCTCCGGCTCCGGCTCGGCCCCGGAGTACGCCGCCGTCTACTGCCGCACCGTCCGACGATTCATCGCCGAGCGCCGCATCCGGTCGGTCGTCGACCTGGGCTGCGGCGACTTCCGCATCGGGTCGATGCTCGTCTCTCCCGAATTCCAGTACACCGGGGTCGATGTCGTGGCCGATCTGGTCCGGCGCAACGAGGCCCAGTTCGGCAGCCCGTCGGTGCGGTTCCTGCACCGCGACATCATCGAGGGCGAGCTGCCCCCCGGCGAGCTTTGCCTGATCCGGCAGGTGCTCCAGCACCTGTCCAACGAGCAGATCCTCCGCATCCTGGACAATTGCGGCCACTACAAATACTTGATCGTCACCGAGCACCATCCCGATCCGCGCAGGCCGGCCACGCCGAATCTGGACAAGCCGCACGGCCCCGACACGAGGATCCTGGACGGCTCCGGCGTGTACCTGGACCACCCCCCGTTCAACCGGGCCGTGGTCGCGACGCTCTGCGAGGTCGAGTCCCGGGCCGATCACGGCGTGATCCGTACGATGCTGATCGACGCAGGCTCCCCGGGTCGGCCGGCCGGAGAACGGGCCCCCGGCCCGGACGACCCCGACAATGTGCCCTGATCCGACGTCGGACCGGGGCCGCGGCGGGGGCCCTGCGGGGCCATCCGGTCGCCCGCGTCATCGGCCCCAATGCATCGGACGGGGCGGCGAGAATTTAAGGCCGGGCAGATTGCTGCTGGTCGATGACGTGGACATGTGGCCGGACCTCCGGGCGGTGCCCATCCCCGAGGGGTGGTCGGTGGTCGATCTGAGCTCGAACGGGATCAAGCGGACGTGCATCTGGCGGAAGCCCTCGTGCCAACCCCTCGACTCGCCGTCCTGACCGACTACCCGGACGAGGGGTGGGTGAGCATGGACCTCTGCGCGGACATGCTCCTCGCCCACCTGCCCCGGACCGGCCCTTGCGCCGTCGCCCCGGAGCCGGTCTGTCCCCCGTTCCGACGGGTCTTTGCCCCCCTCTCGGTGGCCGGACGCCGCCAGGTGGCGTTCAATGCCGACCGGCTGACCAACCGGTTCGTCTACTTCCCCCGGTACGCCCGACGCCAGGCCCACCGGTTCGACCTATTCCACGTCGTCGACCACAGCTACGCCCAGCTGGTCCACGCCTTACCCCGCGACCGGGTTGGGGTGTACTGCCACGACATCGACGCATTCCGCTGCCTGATCGATCCAACCCGGTATCCCCGCCCGCGGTGGTTCCGGGCGATGGCCCGACGCATCCTGACCGGGCTCCAGTCGGCGGCCGTCGTGTTCCACAGCACCGTCGCCGTCGGGGAGCAGATCGCCCGGGCCGGGTTGGTCTCCGAGGACCGGCTCGTCCTCGCCCCGCACGGGGTGGCGGCCGAATTCACCCCCGACCCGCCGGGGCCGCCGTCCCGGGTGCCGTGGCTCGAGAGGTTGGACGAGCGGCCGTGGGTGCTCCACGTCGGCACCTGCGTCCCTCGGAAGCGGATCGACGTGCTCCTCGACGTCTTCGCCGGGGTCCGGGAGTCGGTCCCCGGGGTGCGGCTGGTGAAGGTCGGGGGGGAGTGGTCCGCCGAGCAGAGGGGCCAGATCGACCGGCTCGGCCTGCGGGGCGACCTCACCCACGTCTGCCGGATTCCAAGGTCCGGAGCTGGCCGAGGCGTACCGGAGGGCCGGGGCGGTGCTGGTGACGAGCGAGGCCGAGGGGTTCGGCCTGCCCGTCATCGAGGCGCTGGCCTGCGGGGCGTCGGTCGTCGCCAGCGACCTGCCGGCTTTGCGCGAGGTCGGCGGGCCGGCCGTCGTGTATGCTCCGGTCGCCGACGTGCCCGCCTGGGTCGGGCTGGTGGCGAAGGTGCTGACCGACCCATCCGCCTTCCCGCCGCGGGCGACCCGGCTGGCGTGGGCCGGGCGGTATCTCGTGGTCCGCCCACGCCGAGACGATCGCCGCCGCCTACCATCGAATCCTCGAGGCCCACCCGTGTGCGGGATCGCCGGCCTGATTGGGGTCAGCCCCGGGCTCGCGGCCGAGGCCGCCCCGCGGATGCTCCGCGCGCTCGGCCACCGCGGGCCCGACGACCGCGGCACGGTGGCGGTGCCGGCGGCGGGCGGGCCCGCGGCCGTGCTCGTCCAGACCCGGCTGGCGATCCTGGACCTGTCCCCGGCCGGCCACCAGCCGATGCGGGATCACCCCCCCGACCCGGCCTCCCCGCCGAACTGGGTGGTGTTCAACGGCGAGGTGTTCAACTACCGCGACCTGCACCCCGAGCCTCGCCCGGGCCGGGTGGCCGTGCCGGTCCCGGTGCGACACCGAGGCGATCCTGCACGCCTACCGGGCCTGGGGGGAGGCGGCCGTCGAGCGGTTCCGGGGGATGTTCGCCTGGTGCCTGCTCGACGCGGGACGGGGGGTCGCGTGGCTGTGCCGGGACCGTCTCGGGGTCAAGCCCCTCTACCTGGCGCGGCCGGCGTCCGGCGGGCTATTGTTCGCCTCCGAGGTCCGGGCCCTGCTGGCGGCCGGGCCGGCGCTCGTCCCCCCGGTCGCGTCGCGGGCGGCCGTCGAGGTGTTCCTGGCCCAGGGGGCGGTGTTCGGGCACCAGTCCATCGTCCGGGGGGTCGAGCTCCTCCCTCCGGGGCACTCGCTCGTCGTCGACTGGGACGGCAAGGAGGTCCGGCGGGCCCGGTACTGGTCCCTCCCCCCGATGGCGGAGGCCCCGGGGACCGACCGGCCGGCGGCCGTCGCCGAGGTGGCGGACAAGCTCCGGGAGGCGATCCGCCTCCGCCTGATCGCCGACGTCCCCCTCGGCCTGTTCCTGTCCGGTGGGATCGACTCGGGGGTCCTGGCCTCGGTCGCGACCGAGGTCGCCGGGACGCGGCTGCGGACGATCAGCGTCGGGTTCGACCACGCCGGGTTCGACGAGACGGCGGTCGCCGCCCGGGTGGCCGCGGCGCTCGGGACCGACCACTCGACGCTGACCCTGACCGGCGAGTCGGTCCTGGCCGACCTGCCCGGCGCCCTGGCCGCGGTCGACCAGCCGACGGTCGACGGGTTCAACACCTTCTTCGTCTCGCGGGCGGCCCGCCAGGCCGGGCTGACGGTCGCCCTGAGCGGGCTGGGCGGGGACGAGCTGTTCGGCGGGTACGCCAGCTTCCGGGACGTGCCCCGGGCGGGGCGGTGGCAGGCGGGCGTCCGGCTCCTCGGCCCGCTCGCCCCGGCCGCCGGCCGGGCCCTCGGGGCGGTCGGCCGGCGGACGGGAGCGAAGGCGGCCGAGCTGCTCACCCGCCCGCACGAGGCGGTCCACCGGTATCTGTTGCGGCGGGAGCTGTTCCTCCCGGCGGAGCGGCGGGGGCTCCACCCCCTCCCGGACGAGTCCGACCCGCACACCGGCCTGCCGTGCGCCTTCCTCCGCGAGCTCCGCGACGAGGCCGCCGACCGCGACCCGGTGAACCAGGTGTCGCGGCTCGAGCTGGCGGGATACATGGCCCACATGCTCCTGCGGGACTCGGACGTGTTCAGCATGGCCAACGCGATCGAGCTGCGGGCCCCGCTGCTGGACCACGAGCTGGTCGCCGCCGCGCTCCGGATGCCGGGGCGGTGGAAGCATCCGGACCCCCGGCCCAAGCCGTTGCTCATCGACGCCGCCGGCCCGCGCCTGCCGGGGTTCGTCCGCCGCCTGCCCAAGAGGGGGTTCACCCTGCCGTGGGGCGAGTGGCTCCGAGGGCCGGCGCGGTCCCGCGCCGTCGGGGCGGTCCGGCACCGCGACGTCTGGGCCGGGCTGGGGTTCGCCCCGGCCGCGCCGGCCCTCCTGTGGGACCGATTCGAGGCCGGCGACGCCCGGGTGTCGCCGCTCGGCATCCTGGCGTTCGTGGTGCTGGAGGACTTCGTCACCCGGCACGGGCTCTCGGCCGGATGAGGGCGATCATGAGGGTCGTGTACCTGAACCCGGTGGGGGAAGTCGGGGGCGCGGAAAGGAGCCTGGTCCTCCTGATGGCCGCGGTGGGCCGGGCGTGCCCGGGGGTCGACCGCATCCTGGTCGTCGGGACGGACGGCCCGCTCCTGGACCTCGCGCGGGGCGTCGGGGCGGCCGTCCACCTGCTGCCGCTCCCGCCGTCGGCCCGGGGGCTCGGGGACAGCGGGCTCCGCGGGCGGGGCCGGGCGGCCTCGGTCGCCGCCCTGTCCCGGCAGTCGCCGGCCGCGGCGCTCGGGGTGCTCGACTACGCCCGGAGGCTGCGCGGCCTGCTCCGCCGGCTCCGCCCGGACATCGTGCACTCGAACGGGATGAAGGCGCACGCCCTGTCCGCGCTGACCGCCCCGCGGGGGGTGCCGGTGATCTGGCACGTCCGCGACTACCTCGGCGAGCGGCCGGTGATGCGGTGGCTGCTCCGGGCGGTCCCCCGGCCGGCGGTGGTGGTGGCGAACAGCCGATCGGTCGCCGACGACGCCCGGCGGGTGCTCCCGGGGGCCCGGGTGGAAGCGGTCCTCAACGCGATCGACACCGACCGATTCGCCCCGGGGCCGGGCGACGGGCCGGAGCTGGACCGTCTCGCCGGGCTCCCGCCGGCCCCGCCCGGGGGCGGTCCGGGTCGGCCTGGTGGCGACCTACGCCCGGTGGAAGGGGCAGGACGTCTTCCTCCGCGCGGCCGCGGCGGTCGCCCGCCGGGCGGACCTGCCGCCGTCCCGGTTCTACGTGGTCGGGTCGCCGATCTACGCCACCGCCGGGTCGCAGTTCTCGGAGGCCGAGCTCCGCGACCTGGCGACCGGGCTCGGGGTGGCCGACCGGGTCGGGTTCATCCCGTACCGGCCCGACACCGGCGGACGTGTTCCGGATGCTCGACGTGGCGGTCCACGCGAGCACGCGGCCGGAGCCGTTCGGGCTGGCCATCGCCGAGGCGATGGGCTGCGGCAGGCCGGTGGTGGTCGCCTCGGCGGGCGGGGCGGCGGAGCTGTTCACCCCCGGCCACGACGGGCTCGGCCACGCGCCCGGCGACGCGGCGGGGCTGGCCGGCGCCATCGCCCGGCTCGCCGCCGACCCCGGGCAGCGGGCCCGGCTCGGGGCGAACGCCCGGCGGACGGCGGTCGAGCGGTTCTCGCAGGAGCGGTCCGGGCGGGAGGTCGCGGCGGTCTACGCTTCCTGCCGCAGCGACCGGTCCGGGGCCGACCTGGAAGGGGGGAGGCGATGACGGACGTCAGGCCGGGCAGCTACGCCGAGAAGCAGCTGGGCTGCCGGTCGTGGGTCATCCGGTTCGGGCACCAGGCCCGGTTCCGCTGCGCCCGGCGGTTGGCGGCCGGCTACCGGGGCCGGCGGCTGCTCGATTACGGGTGCGGGGACGGCCAGTTCCTGGCGACGGTCGCCGACTGGTTCCCGGACGCGACCGGGGCCGATATCGCCGAGGACCACCTCGCGGACAACCGGGCGCGGTTCGCCCCCCTGCCGGGCATCCGGTTCCTCCACACGACCGCCCTCGCCGGGCCGGAGCACGAGGGGGCGTACGGCCTCGTCACCTGCATGGAGACGCTCGAACATTGCGTCCCGGAGGTGGCCGACGCGGTCCTGCGGGACCTGGCCCGGTGCTGCGCCCGGGCGGGGCGGTCGTCATCAGCGTCCCGGTCGAGGTCGGGCCGTCCTTCCTGATCAAGTGGGCGGCGCGGACCGTGGCCGGCTGGCGGGGGCTCAGCGACTACAAGTACTACGAGCGGTACACCCTCCGGGACGCCCTGAGGATGATCTTCGCCGGGCCGGAAGCCCGGGTCGAGCGGCCCCGGTACGGCCCGCCGGGGGCGGCGTTCCACTCCCACTACGGGTTCAACTGGCGGGCCCTTCGCCGCGAGGTCGAGAAGCACCTCATCCTCGACCGGATCGCCTTCTCCCCGTTCGGGTTTCCGGGCGGTTGGGTGAGCAGCCAGGCCTGGTTCGTGTGCCGCCCACGGCCGGTCGGAGTCCTCGCGGGCCGAAGTTCCGACGGGGAGGAATGAGATACCTTGATTGCAGCCGTCGGAGGGAGGAGGGTGGAGGGGGATGACGACGGTGGCGCCTCTCGACACCGGGAGGGATCGCCCTAGCGTCGCGTCACGCGGTGGAGATGATTTCCGAGATACCTTGCCGTCAGCGAGGGGCGGTCGCAGAGCAGGGTGCGGAACAGGTGCCCGAGGACCTTCGCCCGCCCCCCCGACGATCGATCGGCGGCGGACAGGACCGCGGCCAGGGCCGCCCGGCGAGGCCGGGAGAAATCCGCTCGAATGGCCCCGTCCGGCAAGGTGATCCCCATCCTCCTGGCGATCTGGCCCATCGCGAACCCGAAGGCGCGTCCCACGCCGAACCGTTCCGCCCGGTCCGCGACGACCTGCCAGTCGAGGTCCGGCCAGACGTTCAGGAGCGCCTTGACGTCGTACAGCCAGGCGAGGCGGGCGAAGAGATGCCCGGCCGCGTGCAGGACGAGGAAGAGCAGACTCATCCTCGGCCGATAGCACCCGGCAGGTCAGGCCCCCCTCGGTCTGGTAAGGTTGGGAGCGCTCCAGGAATTCCTCGGACGGGATCACCACGCCGAGGTCGGCGATGAGGCGGAAATGCAACTCCACCAGAGGCGAATCGGCCCGGTGGAACGTGATATGGTGCTGGTGCGCCCACCGCTGCCGGGCCTCCGAATCCGGATCGCCCTGGTAGCCCAGCCCGTTCAGCGCAGCCGTCGCCGCCGGCACGTCCTCCCGCGCCACCATCAGGTCTAAATCGGTTGCGACCCGGAGCGTCGGATCGCCGTAGAGTCGAGCGCCGAGGACCGGACCTTTCAGCGGCACGGCATCCGCCCCGGCGGCACTGAAGGCCGAGAGGATCTCGTTCAGGGCTTGGTGAAGGTGTGATTGAGACAGGCGCTGAACGGCGGCGCGGCGTCGGAGGTCACGGAAGACGTCCGGAGGCAGGCTCAGGCGCCGCGGTCGTCAGGGAACATGCCAGGACTCCCAGAACACCGTGACGTTCGGCATCGATCAGCAAAGCACCCCAATCCGAGACCGCCTCGCAACGCCTCTCAAGTCGCACGATATCCCCGGAGATCGCTCCCAGGATCCATTCCAGGACGCGCCCGACATCGTCTTCGCTGGAGTCCGCGCACATCAGAGTCGCCGCCGTAAGTCCTTGTGAACCAACGGGTTCATCCGGTCGGCAACTCGAACCATTATAAATATAATTTAACATTATAATATAAGCTAATATTTAGTTTTAAAATTTAAAATATGTAAAATTCTATCTGTTCAAATACGTCAATGACATCCTCCACTTGCGGCGCATACATTCGTGCCATTGTGGCAGCAACCAGAACAACATTGGCTACCCATTGTGCATGCTACACCATTCGCACGGCAGCTCACCGCCTGTGTCGCCGTGGGGGCGGCAATCGTCAAAACCATGCCTGCAAGCCCGTAAAGGGCCAGTTGTTTGGTTGCCTCGCGTCGCATGCGACGGGCCACGCCCACCGGCTTGGCGGGCCGCTCCTCAAGCAGGTGCAGCTCCCCGAGCTGCTCCAGGATCAGCCGGACCAAGGCCCCGTCAGCGGGCAGGCCGAGTTCCTCGCGGAGGATCGCCGCCATCTCCGCCGGGGACGTCTCGCCGTCGCAATGATTCCAGACGAGGGTGGCGGCGCGGTTCAGGCAGTGGACCTCGTGTCGTGCCGTATCGTAAACGACCGTCTCGTCGGCCATTTCTTCGATCAGCAACCCCTGGGTCCGGCGTCGGGCCTGCATAATTAAACCTCCCATCGGTTTAATGTTTCAAACAGGGTTTCATGACGAGATCCGATGATAGATATCTCGCAATCCACCTGTCAATCATTTTCCGAAATAATTCCCGATGAGGTTGACCGCGTGTCACGGGACCGAGCCAAGGGGCATCCTCCCGAACATTTATGACGCTCGGCGCCTCTCGACTTGCCCGGTTCCGGCACGCGGCGGACGGCGCGTCGCCACGGTGATTCCCCAGGAATCCCCGGCCGCTGCGGCCCGCGCAGAGCCGTGCGCACCGCGATCGCCTCGCGCCCACTCGCCGACGCACGTCCCACGAGGGGGCTTCCCCCCGACTTCGATGCGACGGCCACTCAGCACGATCGAAGGGTTGACCGTCCCAGCTCGTCCATCCTGGCGAGGATGCGGCCCGCCACCTCCTCGGCATCGCCCCGCGCACCTTTCAGGACGGGGGCGTGTTCGAGGGTCGTCCGCAAGGTGCGGAGCGCCGATTTCGGCCGCCGCCGCGCGGGGACGGTATTGTTCAGGAGGCTGAGCAGCCCCAGCCCCGGCGAGAGCCGACGGGGGCGCCATTTCACGCCGGCCCGGTACGCGGTGTCGAGCACCAGGCCGACCGGCAGGGGCGCGGTCGCATCCCGGCCGCCCAACTCGTCCGCGGTCAGCCGGCGGGGCGGCTCGCCGTCGGGCCCCCGCAGGGAGAGGGGTCGCGGATAGGGATGGACTCGGCCTTTCGGGTCGAGCACCGCGTACTCGTCGGAATAGTACGTCGCCCCGGCCCGCACCAGGGCCGCCACGAGGGTCGATTTCCCGGTGAACGAGCGGCCGGGGATGACGATCGCGCCGCCCTTCCACCCCACGACGCCCGCATGCACGAAGATCCGGGACCGAGCGCGATCCGCGACGAAGAGGTGGAGTTGCCCTTCGAACGCCGCGAGGGCGTCGGCGAGCTCCATCGTCCGCGCCAGCCGAGCGGCGTTCTCGTAGGCCAGGTGGAATCGTCGCGTGTTCGGCCGTGAGCCTTCGCCCCCCAGGATGAAGGAGTAGATCTCCGCGACGATCGGGTCGGTCGTCGCCTTCCAGAAGGGGGGGAGGAGCGGGATCAGGAGATCCAGAGCCTCGGGCGTGTTGGCCCGGACCCCGACCCGGACCCCGTACGACACCAGGCACAGGCCAGCCGCCCACACGGAGCGGTCGAGCTTCTGCATTCAGGAGGATGTGGCCTTCAGCCGGGGCATGACCGATTCCGGCATCGCGACGCGGCCCGCGTCCGGGTCGGGCGAAGCCGACTTCGACCCGTCCGACCGGCGATCCTGGTGGGATGGTGCTCGGGTCATCTCGCCTCAACCGGAAGGGGCCTGTCGGGTCCATCTTCGTCGATGGAACGGGGCAGGCGAAAGGGCCGAGGATTCCTCATCTGCCATCAGGACGATCTTATCCGCCCTGCCGGACCCGGTCGAATTGACGCCGGGAATCAACGGGGACGACAGGATTCTCCTGGATGGCTCCCCATTGGCTGACCGAACCACGCGGTGAGCAAATATTGAAGATCGCCGGGGACGGCCGGTCAAGGGGAGAATGTCGCGGGTTCATTCGATGCGACTCCCCGATCCCGACGGGATCTGGCCCGTCACGCAACTCGACACCGGTGCCACCCGCCGCCGGCCTCGCCTCACGAGACCGTCGGCACCTTCAGGTACAGCACCCCGAGCGGCGGGAGGCGCAACTCGATGTGGAAGGGACGGCCGGCGTGCGGCTCGTGGCGGGCCCAGACGCCCCCCTCGTTGCCGACGTTCGAGCCGCCGTAGCGCTCCGAGTCGGTGTTCAGGACCTCGCGGTAGAACCCGCCGCTCGGGACGCCGATGCGGTAGTTGTCGCGGACGACCGGCGTGAAGTTGCAGACCACGACCACGGCGTCGTTGGCGTCGCGGGCCCGCCGCATGAAGGCGAGCACGCTGTTCTCCCAGTCGTGCAATTCGAGCCAATCGAAGCCCTGCCACTCGAAGTCGACCTCGTGGAGCGACCGTTCCGCGCGGTAGGTCGCGTTCAGGTCGCCGACCAGGCGCAGGATGCCCTGGTGGTCGCGCCACTGGAGCAGGTGCCAGTCGATGCTCTCGTCGTGGCCCCACTCGCGCCACTGCGCGACCTCGTCGCCCATGAACAGGAGCTTCTTGCCCGGGTGGCCGTACATGTAGCCGTAGAGCAGACGCAGGTTGGCGAACTTCTGCCACAGGTCGCCCGGCATCTTGTCGAGCAAAGAGCCCTTGCCATGCACGACCTCGTCGTGCGACAGCGGCAGCATGAAGTTCTCGTTGAAGGCGTAGATCATGCTGAACGTCAGCGCGCCGTGCGAGTACTTGCGGTAGACCGGGTCCTTCGAGAAATAGACGAGCGTGTCGTTCATCCAGCCCATGTTCCACTTCAGGCTGAACCCCAGCCCGCCGAGGTAGGTGGGCCGAGAGACGCCCGAGAAGCTCGTCGATTCCTCGGCGATCGTCAGCACGCCGGGGTGCTCGCGGTGGCAGAGCTCGTTGAACTTCTTGATGAAGTCGATCGCCTCCAGGTTCTCGTTGCCGCCGAAGATGTTCGGGACCCACTCGCCGGGCTTGCGCGAGTAGTCGAGGTAGAGCATCGACGCGACCGCGTCGACCCGCAGCCCGTCGATGTGGTACCGCTCGAGCCAGAACAGCGCGTTGCCGAACAGGAAGTTGCGGACCTCGGCACGGCCGTAGTTGAAGATCTTGGTCCCCCAGTCGCGGTGCTCGCCCAGCCGGGGGTCCTCGTGCTCGTAGAGGTGCGTGCCGTCGAAGTAGCCCAGGCCGTGCAGGTCGCGCGGGAAGTGCGCGGGGACCCAGTCGAGGAACACGCCATAGCCGTTCTTGTGCAGCGTGTTGACGAAGTAGGCGAAGTCGTCGGGCGTGCCGAACCGCGACGTCGGCGCGAAGTAGCCGACCGGCTGGTAGCCCCAGCTCCCGTCGAACGGGTGCTCGTTGATCGGCAGCGAGCTCGACGTGGGTGAAGCGGGTGTCCTTGAGGTGCTCGACGAGCTGGTCGGCGAGCTCGCGGTAGGTGAGGAAGCGGTTGCCCTCCTCGACCTTCCGCCGCCACGACCCGAGGTGGACCTCGTAGACGGCGATCGGGCTGTGCAGGTCCTGCGCCTTCTCGCGGCCGGCCATCCAGGCGTCGTCGTCCCAGGCGAACTTGTTGACGTCCCAGACGATCGAGGCGGTCTTGGGCCGCACCTCGGCGGCGAAGCCGTAGGGGTCGGACTTCTGGACGAGGTAGCTGTGGAAGCGGCTCTTGACCTCGAACTTGTAGACCTCGCCCTGCGAGAGGTCGGGGATGAAGACCTCCCAGATGCCGGTCGGCCCGCAGCTGCGCATCGGGTGGCGGCGGCCGTCCCAGTGGTTGAAGTTGCCCACCACGCTGACCCTCTGCGCGTTGGGGGCCCAGACGGCGAAGTGGACGCCCCGGAACCCCTCGTGCTCGCGGAGGTGGGCCCCGAGCCTCTCGAAGTTGCGGTAGTGCGTCCCCTCGCCGAGCAGGTGGAGGTCGAAGTCGGTCAGGACCGGCCCGAACTGATAGGCGTCGACGAACTCCCACGAGTGCCCGTGATAGTCCTCGACCGCCAGCCGGTACGGGAACGGACCCGAGCGGCCGGGGAAGGCGCATTCGAAGAGGCCGTCGGCGTGGACCCGGTCCATCGCGACGCGGGCCCCGGGCCCGCCCCGCGACAGGTCGACCACCCACGCCTCGCGCGCCTCGGGCAGGAACGCCCGGACGACCCTCCCCTTGGGCCCGCCGTCGGGCAGGTCGTGCTGGCCCAGCACGCCGAACGGGTCCCAGTGGTCGGCGTGGATCAGCAGGTTGATGTCGTCGGCCGACGTGGTCGGCGCCTTGGTGGTCGTCAGGGACATGGTCGTGGGCTCGCCGATCCGGTCGCAATCGACTTGATGGGGGATACACACCCCAGAAAGTAACGACGACCCGGGGCTGGTGCAACCGGCATGCCCGCGCGATCACGGGCCGGCGCGGGGGCGGACGCGGTCATCGCGACGAGCCGCCGCGCGGGGGCGGGGGCAGGACGAAATCGGCCACCAGGGGAAGGTGGTCGGAGCCGAAGTCGGGGCCGACCCAGCACCGCGACACCTCCCACTCCGGGCTGGCCAGCAGGTGGTCGATCCGGAACCACGGGCAGGCGCCGGGCGGGTGTAGCCGTAGCCCCACCCCGCCTCGTCGAAGGCGTACCGGTACGACGCTCCCAGCGCGGCCATCGTCGAGTCGTCCTCGGGCATGTTGAAGTCGCCCCCCACGATCAGGGGGGTGCCCCGCACCTCCGCCAGCGCCGACGCGACGCGCTCCATCTCGTGCCGCCACCAGTCCAGGTGCAGCTTCAGGCCCGCGACATTGCCGCCCCAGAGCCGGTGGAACCCCCAGCGGACCGTCGGCAGGTGGACGCTCGCCGCGACGAACTCGACGCCCGACGGGGCGCGGAGCCGGACGCGGTTCAGCCTCGCCGCGTACCGCTGCTCGGTCGTCCAGTCCTCGGCCAAAGGCTCCAGCTCGGCGACGATCGGGAACCGGCTCGCGATCCGGTGGGAGCGGTCGCGATACCACCCCTTCGACGAGAGGTAGGACTCGATCGCCGGGTCGGACCTCCACTCCTGGAAGCAGACCAGGTCGATCCCCTGGAGCTCGATCATCACGGCGAGCCCGACGTCGTCGATCTTCTGCGGGCCGACGTTGTAGGTGAGGACGCGGACGTGCTCCCCCTCGACGCGAGGCCGCACCAGCCCGGCGATCGGCACCGACAGCCCCATCAGGGGGCCGGCGACCACCAGCGCGATCGCCCCCTGGGCGGCCCATTGCCCGGTCCAGGGCGGCGGGGCGCCGGATCAGCCCGCTGGCCAGCGCCAGGGCCGCGACCGGCGCCAGGTAGAGCCACCGGGGCAGGAACAGCAGGACGTACACCCCCCACCACGCCTCGCCGACCCAGCGGATCAGCACCAGGACGGCCAGGACCGCCGCGGCGTAGGCCCAGGTCGCCCGCATGACCCGGCGCCCCAGCACCTCGCGCAGGACCGCGGGGGGGGGCCCGCCTCGTCGGGGATCGCGTCGGCCATGATCGCGGCCATTCCTCTCCGAAGTCGAACCGATCCACGCTCTTAGGGCCGATCGCCCGGGGCCGCGACGATTTCCGGGGCGGCCCGCGGTGGCGTGTGTCGCTCGGGTGGCGATTGGCGTATCATACGTCAAAGGTAGCACGCGAGGAATGCGAGCCGGTCCCTGCCCGGGCGAGGCCCGGGCCCGGCGGGCGGTTCGATCATGCGGTTCGATGGGGGTGGGTCGGGGGGAGTGGCGATCCATGAGCGCGGTCCTGATCGTCGACGACAGCCCGACCGATCGCGCCCTGTTCCGGACGATCCTGGCCCGCGCCGGCTACGCGGTCCACGAGGTGTCGCGGGGGTCGAGGCGCTGGACAAGGCGCGCGCGATCCGGCCGCACGCGATCGTCCTCGACGTGAACCTGCCCGACACCGACGGCCACTCGGTGTGCCGGGCGATCCGCGCCGACCGCGACGTCGCGGGCGTCCCCGTGCTGATGCTCACCGTCCGCGACGACGACGCCGACGTCGTCGCCGGGCTGGAGGCCGGCGCCGACGACTACGTGACCAAGAACTCGCCCGGCCAGATCATCCTGGCCCGCGTCCGCCGCCTGATCCAGTATCGCCAGATGGCGACCGTCGCGGTCCTGAACGAGCACCTGGTGCAGGTCGGCCGCCTCCTGGCGGGGATCGTCCACGAGATCCGCGGCCCGCTGTCGGTCATCCGCGGCAGCGCCGAGATGATGCGGCTGCACCTCGGCGACGCCGACCCGAGCCTGCAATGGGTCGACCCGATCCTCCGCAACGCCCAGCTACTCCAGGTCCGCCTCGAACACCTGATGGCGACCGTCCGGAGCGGGCCCCCGGTCGTCGAGGCCGTCGAGCTGCCCGCCTTGATCCGCGAGGCGGCCGACCTGTTCCTCAAGGGGACCGACCCCCGCGGCACCCCGGTGAGCATCGCGGTGACCTACGAGCAGCCCGTCCCGTGGGTCCGCGCCGACACCGGCCGGCTGATCCAGGTCCTGCTCAACCTGTTCGGCAACGCGCACGAGGCGCTCGCCGAGGCGGGGGGCGCCGCCCGGATCACCGTCCACGTCGCGGCCGACCCCGACGAGGGGAGCCACTGGGTCAAGGTCGACGTCGCCGACAACGGGCCCGGCGTCGCCGTCGAGCACCTCGAGCGGATCTTCGAGCCCTTCTTCACGACCAAGGAGAAGGGGAGCGGCTACGGACTCTACCTCGCCTGCGAGATCCTCAAGGAGCAGGGAGGCCGGCTGACCGTCGCGAACCGCCCGGGAGGGGGGGCCTGCTTCACCGTCTGGCTGCCGAGGGCCGAGAAGCCGGAGGACTGACCAGGCGAGGCCCCGCCGGGATGTAATCGCGCCGATCGCGACGAGATGACCCATGGCGCACCCGACGCACCGCATGTCCTGGCCCCGGTCGCCGAGCCGATGGCTCCCGACGCTGGTGACCTCCCTGTCGTGGGCCGCGATGATCGTCGTCGTCGCGTCGGTGCTGGGCCCGCGCCGCGCGGCCGTGCCGGTGCTCGTGGGCGCCGCGGCGCTGGCGATCAACCTGGCCGTGCGCGCCTGGGCCGACGAGAGGCGGTGGGCCCGGCCGATCCGCCGCCTCGTGGCGCGGCTGGCGGCGCTGGCCGACAAGCCGCAGCAGGCGCTGGAGCCCTCGCCGGTGCCCGAGCTCGACGAGCTGCACCGGGCCCTCCGCGAGCTGCGCAAGGCCTGGCTGAGCGTCCCCCCGCACCCGTCGGCCCCGCCGTCGTACCACCTGGGCATGGACAGCGGCGAGCTCGCCGCCGTGGGCCTCGACGACTCGCGGACCCGCAGCGGCCTGCTCGCCGCGCTGCCGACGGCCGAGGGGGACGGCGGCGACGGGCCCCCCTCGGGCGTCTTCCCGACGTCCGACATGGTCAGCCGGCTCGACCCGAAGAACTTCCGATGGCTCGACTCCACCCCCGCCGAGCAGGAGTTCCTCGGCTGCGACCTGAAGCGGCTCCGCGAGATGTCGTTCCTGGAGATCGTCCACCCCGACGACTACCGCCGCGCCCAGGATCAGCTCCGCACGGCGCTGGAGCGGGGCGAGGTCCACGGCCTGATCGTCCGGATCAGGACGGCGCGGGGCAAGGCCAAGGCGATCGAGATGAACGTCGGGGCCCGCTACGGGCCCGACCTGACGGTCAACCACCTGCGGTGTCACATCACCGACGTCACCGCCAAGCTCCGCGCCGAGCGCGAGCTGCGGCTGCGGACCCGCGAGCTGACGCAGGTCAACGAGCAGCTCCGCCAGATCAACCGCGAGCTCGAGGAGCTGAAGGACCGCTACCGCGACCTCTACCAGAACGCGCCGGCGATGTACTACAGCCTCGATGCCCGGGGCCGCGTCCTCGAGTGCAACGACACGATGCTCCGCGCTGGGCTACCGCCGCGAGGAGGTGGTCGGCCACTCGATCCAGCGGGTCGTCCACGGGCCCTTCCGCGACATGGTCGCCGCGCGGATGGCGGAGCTGCAGCGCGCGGGGACTCTGGAGGTGGAGAGCCAGTGGGCCAAGTCCAACGGCGAGCTGATCGACGTCTGGATCACGGCGACCGCCGTCCGCGGCCACGACGGCGAGTTCCTCCGCTCGCGGACCGTCGCGCAGGACGTCACGGCGAGGCACCGGCTCGAGGCCGAGCTCCAGGAGAAGAACGACCGCCTGGCGCGGGCCAACGACGAGCTGTCGCGGCGGAACCGCGAGATGGACGAGTTCACCTATGTCGTCTCGCACGACCTCCAGGAGCCCCTGCGCACGCTGATCGCCTTCTCCGATTTCCTGCTCCGCGACTACGGAGAGCGGCTCGACGTCAACGGCCAGGAATACGTCCGCTACCTGGTCGAGGCGTCGCGGCGGCTCCGGGCCCTGATCCAGGACCTGCTCGACCTGTCTCGCGTCGGGAGGGTGACAGGCGACTTCGCGCCGGTTAACCTGGATGAAGTCCTCTCCGTGGTCCAGGCGGACCTCGCCGAGCTGATCCGCACCCGGGGGGCCGAGGTCCGGGCCTCGGGGCCGTTGCCCGTGGTCTGGGGGGACCGCGACCGGATCGGGCAACTGATGGCCAACCTGATCACCAACGGGCTGAAGTATAACACCAAGCCCGACCCGTGGGTCGAGGTCGTCGCGCGGCCCGACGACCCGTCGCAGCCGGCCTGGGCGACGATCGCCGTCCGCGACAACGGGATCGGCATCGACCCGCAGTTCCACGCCAAGGTCTTCCAGCTCTTCCGCCGCCTCCACACCCGCGAGGAGTACGACGGCACGGGCGCCGGCCTGGCCATCTCCAGCAAGATCGTCCAGGCGCACGGCGGCCGGATCTGGGTCGAGAGCCAGCCCGACCAGGGCGCGACGTTCGTCTTCACCCTGCGACGGGCGCCGACGGAGGCCCCCGCGACGCCGTCGCCGGACCCATCGACCCATGCGCCCTGAATTCCACATCCTCCTGGTCGAGGACTGTCGGGCCGACGTCAAGATCATCGAGCGCGCACTGCGCGAGGGGAACGTCGGGCACCGCCTGACGGTCATCCACGACGGCCGCCAGGCGCTCGACTACCTCGCCCGCCTCCGGATCGCCGACGCCCCCGACGACCTGGAGCCCGACCTGATCCTGCTCGACCTGAACCTGCCCGGGATCGACGGCGGCCAGGTTCTGGCGCGGATCAAGGGCGACCCCCACCTGCGGATCATCCCCGTGGTCGTCCTGACCACCTCGCGGCGCGACGAGGACGTCCTCCAGACCTACCAGGCCGGCGCCAACACCTACATCCAGAAGCCGTCGGAATACCCGCGCTATCGCGACCTCGTGCTGACCCTCCGCCAATACTGGCACGAGACCGCCCTCCGCGCTCCCCGGCAACGTCTCCGGGGTTAAGAGCATCACACCACACCTCGAATTGGGAACGATCGAGCCGATCGTGGGTGGCCAGCCCGCGTCCTCGTGGGCATGAGGTCCGGCCGCGCCGGTCGCTCCCCGACGGCCCGAAGGTCGCCGGATCACGCGGCCATCGGCGACGGGCCCGCGGCCCGGGGGCGCCGCGGCCCGACCGCCGGAGGGGACCATCAGAAGCCCCCTCCGCCACACCCTCCGCCCGCGCCCCCTCCGCCCGTCACGAGCGAGAAGTACGGGTAAGTCGTCGTGCTCGTGCTCCCCCTCGCGGCCAGGACGGCCGTCCAGTCGTTGCTGATCGTCGTGATGTTCGCCGACGTGATCTTCGAGGAGATCACGGCATTGGCCAGCGCGGTGTATGCCGCGGTGAGGTCCGTCGTCTGCTGCGCCGTCGGCGAACTGGTATACAGCGCCTCGAACTGGCTCAGCAGCGTCGCGTTGGGCGTCCCGTCGCTGTTGAGCAGGGCGGACGAGCCCCCGTTGGCATAGGCGGTCACCAGGCTATCCTCGAACGAGGAGAGCGCCGAGCGGCTGCTGGCCGTCAGGCCGTCGCTGGCGAGCTTCCGGAAGTCGGCCCGGATCGCGGTCAATTCGCCGACCGTCGTCCCCGAGGCGAGCTCGATCGCCTGGACGTCACTCCGGAGCGTCTGGAGGGCGGTGGTCAGGGCGGTGTTCGACGTGCTGCTCGAACTGCCGCCTGAGCTGCTCGACGTCCCGGTGAGGACAGTCGCGTGGGCGGTCGCATGGGCGAGCGCGTGCTGGGCCAGGCCGTGATGGGCGGGGGTCACGCGCCCTTCGAGCGCATCGCAGGAAAGGGCCACCTTCCTCGACCGGCGGGGCGACACCCTCGGGGAGCTGCCGTGATAAGCGGAGATCAGACCCCTCAGGGCGTTGCTCGAGAGTTTCATCGGATCGTCTCCATGGGCCAGGGTTCCATTCACTGGGATGGGAGTTGGGCCGGACGAGGAGGAATCCGAACCTCGTCCGTCTTATTCATCGCGCGAACTCGTCCCCGGCGCGCGCGATTTCCGGCCGGAATCCCCCGGGGGGAGCATCCCCGGGCGTAAAGCTCGGCGGAGCGGGACATTAATGCGAAGCGAACGGAGGGACCGATCGGACCGACCCCCGCGGCCCATGACCAGGCGCGGCCGGTTCGGTGCGGCGGCGGCGCGGAATCGCGAACGAAGTCGCTTGACGGACGAACCAAACTTTGAATAATTTTACTGTGATTGCGCGAGCCGAAATCGGATGAGAAATCGCTGACCTATCTCAGGGCCGTCGCCACACGCGGCATCGTCCGCGAGGGGGCGAGATCATTCGTCGGAGAGAGTCCCGTCCCGTCGATTCCCCCACGTCGGTGACTCGAGGCATCGCCGGAGGAGGGCCGTCCCTCGGAGGGCCCGTCCCCGCGAGCCACCGCAGGCCAGGCGGGACGTCGTCCGGGGCCGCGCAACCTCGCGAGACGCCCGGCTGGAGATCGCGAATCGTCCTATCAAGCGCTCAGATCGCGTGTAACGGCGAGCGACATCAGCGATGACACGCCGCGATGAACATGCTCCCCGCCCTCCGGTGGCAGGAACCTTCCGCGTCGAGCGCCTGGAAGACAGGCGGCTCCTCAGCGGGATGGGGATGCACTGGGATCCGCAGCCGAGTCAGGCCCCGTCCGGGGCGCCGTCCGATGTCTCCACCGCATCCTGGTCCTGGTCGCCGATGGCCGGCCCGGTCGATCGCACCGACGGGCCCGGCGGCCATGTCCCGACGGCCGGGGACCCCGGGCGATCATCCTCCGGGATGGGTCCCGACGGTCTCTCCTCCGTCGTCTTCGGGCCGGTCGACGGCTCGCCCCGCTGGGACTCCGGGCCGTCCGGCGGTCGGCGTGGTGATTGGCCCGCTCCGACGCCCGCCGCCGAGACCGGCTCCTCCCCCGGCGGATCGTCCGTCCCGGTCGTCCCACCCTCGCAGATCGGGAGCTCAACGACCCCCGGGGTCGGGAATGCTTCGCCCGGCCCCGACGGTGGCCCCCCCGCGCCGGTCGTCCGCGCCGACCCCCCGCCCATTCCCGTGATCAGCTTCTCCCCCGACGGCGCGGCCGTCGGAGGCGACCGATCCCCTCAAGGCGGCGCCGCGGCCCCCCGCCCGGGCGCCCCGTCCGGCGAGGGGGGCGGTGTGACCCTCGCCGCCAGGGATGAGGCGACCCCCCTCGGGGCCGTCACCATCCCCGTCAACGCGAGCGCCACGGTCGGCGGCGCCGCCGCGGGGATCGCCCCGGCCGGCGGGGCGGCCTCCGTCGCCCCGATCGGTGGCCGGGCCGGCATCCAGGATGGCAGGCCCGTCTTCGACGGCGACGCCGCGGGCCTGATGGCATCGGACCCCGTCGGGGCGATCGCCGGGAGTCGGTCGGCCGAGGCGGGGTCGCCCGGCCTTGTCCCCTTCGTCGGGACCCGCAGGGGCGGGCGGGGGGCGGACGAGGCGTCCGTGGCGATGGCCCCCGGCCGACGCGAGGTCCCGTCGCCGCAACGGTCCGACCTGCTCACCGACCTCATCCTCCTCGATCGGACCTCGCTGGAGCACGCGATCGACAGGTTCCTCCAGCAATCCGAGTCCCTCGGCGCGGGCCTGTCTCGCGCCGGGGGGCCGTCGTACCTGCTCACCGGGGCGATCGCGGCGGCGGTCGCGCTGACCGCTTCGAAGGCGATCCCCAGGCTGCTCGCGCGGTCCCCGGACGACGAGGCGGCCCTGGCCGGGGCCGACGTCGGCGAATACTTCGATGGATTCCCCGGCCTAGGCGGCCCCCGATGACCGGGAGCGACATGAGCGACGACCCACTCGACCTCCTGCTGGGGCGGCTGACCCGGGGCGAGACCGACGCCGCGGAGGAGGCCTTCCGGACCTTCGAGCCCGCCCTCCGCATGATCGTGCGGCGTCGGCTGACGCCGAGGCACCGCGCCAAGTTCGACTCGATGGACGTCGTGCAGTCGGCCTGGGCCGACGTCCTGAGGGACTTCCGCGAGACGGGGCGGCAATTCACCAGCCGCGACCACCTGAGGGCGTATCTCGCCAAGGTGACGTACAACCATTTCATCAACAACTGCCGCCGCCACGGCCGCGCGATCGAGGCGCGAGCGGCCGTTCCCCGACGACGATCCGCCCGCGATGCCCCCGTCGGACCAGCCGCGCCCCAGCGAGGTCGCGCAGGCCGACGAGCTGTGGGAGATGATGATGAGCCTCTGCCCCCCGGCCCATCGCGAGCTGCTCCACCTCAAGCGGCAGGGCCTCCCGCTCAAGGAGATCGCGGCGCGGACCGGGCTGCACGAGGGGAGCATCCGCCGCATCCTCTACGACCTGGCGCGTCGCCTGGCCGCCGCCCGCGGCGAAGCGTCCCCCGCGCCGGGGCCGACCGGCTGAGGGCCCGGGCATGGCCGCTCACCGGCACGACTCGGGGGATGAGGTCGGGGCCCGGCCTCCCGGGACCACGGAGACCCGATCCGTACTCGGCCGCGCCGGCCCCCAGGCCACCCCCCTGGTCGAGGCGATGGCGGCGGCGTGGCACCGGGGGGAGCATCCCCGTGCCGAAGACTTCCTGGCCCGCCATCCCGAACTCGGCGACGAAGCGGCGATCCGCCTGATCTACGAGGAGGTCTGCCTCCGCCAGGAAGCGGGGGAGGAGGTCGACCCGGCCGAGGTCGTCGGCCGGTTCCCCGGGTGGAAGGCCGAGCTGGAGGTCCTCCTCGACTGCCATCGGCTGATGCAGCCGACCCGGGCCCCCGCCTTCCCCGACGTGGGGGAGGTCCTGGGCGGGTTCCGTCTGCTGGCGGAGCTCGGCCGCGGCGGGCTGGGGCGGGTCTTCCTCGCCTCGCAGCCCTCGCTGGCCGACCGGCCGATGGTCCTGAAGGTCACGCCCTGCGGCCGCGAGGAACACCTGTCGCTGGCGCGATTACAGCACATGAACATCGTGCCGCTCTATTCCGAGCAGGTGCTCCCCGACCGGGACCTCCGCATCCTCTGCATGCCCTACCTAGGGGGCGCGACCCTGGGGAGGGTCCTCGACCTGCTCCGTGACCGCCCGCCGGCCCGCCGCACCGGGAAGCACCTGCTCGATGCGCTGGACCGGGTCCAGGAGGCGTTGCCGGTCACCCTGCCCGGCCAGGGGCCGTTCCGGGGGATCATCGCCCGCGCTAGCTACGCCCAGGCCATCGTCTGGATCGGTGCCTGCCTGGCCGATGGCCTGCAATATGCCCACGATCGCGGCCTCGTGCACATGGACATCAAGCCCTCCAACGTGCTGCTGACGGGCGACGGCCAGCCGATGCTCCTCGACTTCCACCTGGCGAGGGGGCCGATCGGCCCGGAGGACCGATGCCCCCGTGGCTGGGCGGGACGAAGGGGTACGCCTCGCCCGAGCAGAGGGCGGTGATGGCCGCGGTCTACGAGGGCCGGGCCGTCGGCGACGCCGTGGACGGCCGCTCCGATCTCTACTCGCTCGGCGTGCTCCTGTACGAGGCGCTGGGCGGGGACGGGCCGGAGCCTGGCGGGGCCGCCCGGCCGCCCCTGCACCGGCTCAACCCGCACGTCTCGGTGGGCCTGTCGGACCTCATCCACAAGTGCCTCCGCGCCGACCCCCGCGAACGCTACCCCGACGCGGCGGCCCTGGCGACCGACCTGCGGCGGCACCTGAATCACCTGCCTTTGCTCGGCGTCCCGAACCGCAGCCCCGTCGAGCGCTGGCGGAAATGGCGGCGACGCCGGCCGTCGGCGCTGACCCGCCAGGTGATCCTCCTAAGCGTGTGGCCGAGGTTCCCCTACAATTCCGGTATGATCCGCATCCACCTCGATGACGCCACCCGCGATGAGCTGCAAACCCTTCGCCGGGCCGACCTACCGCCCCGGGCGCGGGACCGCCTGGAGATGGTCTGCCTCGCCGACGCCGGGTGGGCGGCGCCTCGGATCGCCGACCACCTCGGCTACTGCGGGCACACCGTCCGCGCCGTGCTCAAGGACTTCCTCGGCCGCGGCATCGCCGCGCTGTTCCCCCGCCGCACCGGGCCGCCACTCGACGACGCCCGACGCCGCGAGGTGACCGGGGCGCTGCGGGCCCTGCTCGGCGACGACCGCACCTGGACCAGCCGCCAGCTCAGCCAGGCGCTCGTCCCCCGCGGGATCGCGCTGGCCCGCGCCAAATCCGCCGCTACCTCGGGCTGCTCCGGGCGCGCTGGGGCCGGACCGCCGGCTGGCTGCGGCACAAGCAGGACCCGGCCAGGGTCGCGCGGGCCAAGCGGGTGCTGCTCAACCTGAAGCACAAGGCCCGGGCCGGCCGGATCAAGCTCTACTACCTCGACCAGTGCGGGTTCGCGCCGACGCTCCCGACGGCCTACACCTGGGCGCTGCCTCGGCAGCGGAAGCGGGTCAAGTCCGAGGCCCCGCAGGGGCGGCGGGTCAACGCGATGGCCGCCTACCGCCCCTACGGCGGGCGGCCGCGGCTGGATGTCTTCACCGCGGAGCGGACGTGGGACTCGTACGATTTCCTGGCATTCGTGCGGTCGCTGCCATGGTCGAAGGTGCCGCGGGTGGTGGTCCTGGACAACGCCAGCCTGCACACCAGCGGGGTCGTGAGGCGGGCGCGGGCGGGTCTGGCGGCGGCGGGGATCTACCTGTACTTCCTGCCGCCGTACAGCCCGGAGCTGAACGAAATCGAGCCGGTCTTCCGCCAGGTCAAGTACCAGGAGATCCCGGTGCGGAGTCATGCCACGCGGGCGGGGCTGCGCGAGGCCGTCGAAGGCGGGTTCGACTCCTACAGCCGAAGCTTGCGGGCGAAAAGTGAAAAGAAACCCCGGCGGGCAGCTTAGCGATGATCGCCGTCGTGATTGGGGCGACGGCCCTCCTCTCGGGCGTCTACCGCCAGCGCGTCCATGACATCGAGGCCGCGCTCGGGAATGCGCAGACGTACCTGAAAGACCATCAGTACAAGGATGCTGAGGGCGCCCTGAGGCAGGGCCTGGCCCTCGCCGAGGACACGCCGGCCGTTGGCAAGCTGTCGCGGGCGCTCGACGAGGAGCTCGGCCTGGTCCTCAGGGACGCGAAGGCCGCGAAGCTCCACCAACTCACCGACCTGGTCCGCTTCCGGTATGGCCTGGCGCCGAAGCCATCCGAGGGGGCGCGGTCGCTCATCCGCCACGGCCAGGAAATCTGGGAGGCGCGGGGGCTGCTCTTGCGGCCGGTCGGCGGCCGTCGCGAGCCTGAGGTCGAGCAGGGCATCCGGACCGACCTGCTCGACCTCGTCACCGTCTGGGCCGACCTCCGCGTCCGCCTCGCGCCCGAGGGCGAGGCCGACGAGGCCCGCCGCGAGGCCCTGCGCTGGCTCGACGAGGCGCACGACCTGCTCGGGCCGGGCCGGCGCTCCAGCGCCTCCGCCGGTCCTATGCCGAGGCGCTCGGGCTGGCCGCCGCGTCCGAGATCCCGACGATGGAGCCGCGGACGGCCTGGGAGCATTGCGACCTGGGGCGGTCCTACCTCCGGTCGGGCGACTTCGCCCGCGCCGCCGAGCAGTTCCGGATCGCGCTGGACCTCCGGCCGCAGGACTTCTGGACGAACTTCGACGAGGGGCTTTGTGCCTACCACCTCGGGCGATTCGACGAGGCGGTCAATGCCTTCCGCGTCTGCATCGCGCTGGACTGGAAGTCGGCTGAGTGCTACTTCAACCGGGCCCTGGCCCACGAGGCGCTCGGCCACGCCGAGCAGGCCCTCCGCGACTACACCTGGGCCCTCGGGTTGAATGAGAAGTTCACCGAGGCCGCGCTCAACCGCGGAATCCTCCACTATGGGGCGGGTCGCTACGCCGAAGCCGCCGCCGACCTGGACCGGGCGCTCGAGAATGCCTCCGGGCGCGAGATCCTGGGCGTGATCCATTACAATCGGGCGTTGGTCGAGCTGGCGCGGGGTGATCGGCCCGCGGCCCTGGCGAGCCTGGGCGTCGCGCAGGCCTGGGGCACGAGGGGGCCCGCAGCTTCCGCGACCGCCTCGAACCGTAGCCCCGTCGGCCTGCTCCGCGGGCGCCCGGGCGGTCCTTTCCGAGGTGAGAGCGATGGAGACTCCCGACCCCCCGGCCCCGGACGCACCACGACCGCCCCCCGGGCCTCCCGACCGCGACCCCGCGGCGGACCCGGACGCGACCATGACGTTCCGCCCCTCGGGATCGGGCATCGGTCGCGCCTTGTCCGATGATGCGCCCGCCGCGGCGACCCTGGACCTCGACGGCCTCGTCCGGGAGTTGACCGAAGGCGGGCTGATGGACGCCGACGAGGTCGCGACCTTCCGCGGGCGGGTCGCCGCGGCGGACGGCCACCGCGGGGCCGTGGCGCTGGCCCGCGAGCTGGTGCGGGCCGGCCGCCTGACCGCGTACCAGGCCGGCGCGGTCCTCCAGGGCAAGGCGAAGGGACTGATCATCGGCAACTACGTCGTCCTGGACAAGCTCGGGGCCGGCGGCATGGGGATGGTCTTCAAGGCCCATCATCGCCGCCTGAAGCGGGTGGTGGCCCTGAAGCTGCTCCCCCCCTCCGTGGCCCGCGACTCGTCGGCCGTGCTCCGCTTCCAGCGCGAGGCGAAGGCGGCTGCGAAGCTGAGCCACCCGAACGTCGTCGCCGTGCTCGACGCCGACGAGTTCCGGGGCCTCCACTTCCTCGTCATGGAGTACGTTGAGGGCCGCAACCTCGCCCGCCTGGTCCGCGAGCAGGGGCCTCTGCCCGTCGCGCAGGCGATCGACTGCCTCGTGCAGGCGGCCCGAGGGCTCAGGGCCGCCTCCGACGCCGAGGTCGTCCATCGCGACGTCAAGCCGTCGAACCTCCTGGTCGGCCCCGGCGGGCCGGTGAAGATCTCCGACATGGGCCTGGCCCGCTTCGAGGACGCCGCCGGTCTGCTCGGCGCCGCCAGGCCCGACGCGGGCTTGACCCAGAGCAACGTCCTGATGGGCACGGTCGACTACATGTCGCCCGAGCAGGCGTTCAACCCGAAGCTGGCCGACCATCGCTCGGACATCTACGGCCTCGGCTGCACGCTGTACTTCCTCCTGACGGGCCGGCCGCCGTTCTCCGGCGAGACCTTCGTCGAGCGCCTCATCGCGCATCGCGAGAAGCCCATCCCCGCCCCGTCGGCCGAGAGGCCGGACGTCCCGGCGGCCCTCGACGACCTCCTGCGCCGGATGATGGCGAAGTCCCCGGAGGACCGCATCTCGTCGTTCGACGAGTTGATCGCCGCGCCTGGAGACGTGCCGGTCCGCCGCCGAGGGCCAGGCCCCCGGCCTCCCTCCCGGCGAGGGTGTCCCGCCCACGCCATCGGGACCCGCCTCGGCCCCGGCCGAGGCGTCTCATCCTGATCGCGTGCCTGGCGGCGACCGTCCCGGTCCTGATCGCGGCCGGGATCGCCCTCAGCCGTCGCGGCCCCGGGCGGGAGGGTCGGGAGGCCGCCCCGGTCGCGAGGGCGCCGGCCCCCGCCGTGCCGACGGCGCCGCAGCCGCGCAACCCGCCCGCCCCGAAAGCCCCCGTGGAGGACGCCACGCCGGCCGTCGTCAAGGAGAGGCCCGCGCCCCCTCCGAAGGACGAGCCCGTCGGCGTGGTCTGCGAGTTCCGCGGCCACCAGCGCCGCGTCAACGGCGTGGCAGTCTCCGAGGATGGGCTGCGGGCCCTGTCCGGGGGCCAGGATCGGACGGTCCGCCTGTGGGATGTCGCGACCGGCGAGGAGGCCCGCCGCGACGAGCACGACGGCCCGGTCTTCGCCGTGGCGATGACCGCCGACGGCCGCCTCGGGCTGTCGGGGTCCGCCGACGGGACGGCGCGCCTCTGGGACCTCCGCCCCGGCCGGGACGCGGGCATGCGCCGCCTCGACGGGCACACCGGGGCGGTCTTCGCCGTGGCGTTCGCCCTCGGCGGCCGTCTCGCCCTGTCCGGGGGCGCGGACCGGACCGTCCGCGCCTGGGACGTCGCGACCGGCCGGCCCGACGGCACGCCCCTGGTGCATGACGCCCCGGTCGTCGCGCTGGAGACCCACGACCGGCGACGGCGTCCTGGCGGGGTGCGACGACGGGACGGTGTGGCTGTGGGACCTCAAGTCCCGTCAGGTGGTCCGGCACCTCCGCGGTCCCGGGCCGGTCTTGTGCCTGTCCTGCTCGCCCGCGGGTCACCGGGCCCTGACGGGGCATCCCGACGGCGTGCTGATCCTCTGGGACCTCGACCACGGGGCCGAGCTCGGCCGCATGGTAGGCCACGGCGACCTCGTCCGATCCGCGGCCTTCCTGCCCGACGGGCTGCGGGCGCTCGCCGGCAGCCAGGCCGGGATCTTGATCCTCTGGGACGTCGAGTCCCGTCGCGCGCTGCACCGCTTCCCGCGACCCTCCGGAGGGCCCGACCCTCCCGGGCAGCTCGGCATCGCCGTGCTGTCCGACGGCCTCCACGTGCTGACGGCCGACACCGACGCGACGGTCCGCCTCTGGAGGCTGCCCGCGTCTGATGCCGCGACCGAGGACGACCCAGGTCGATCCGCGACGCGGTAGGCGGGTCGGGCCCCGTCTCACGGGGGCGGGGCTGCCGCCCTCGGCGTCGCGGTCCTCGCCGCGCGGCCGATCGACTTCACCTGCACCTGGGTCAGCACCAGCGTGCCGGTCTCGGGGTCGAACCTGGTCGCGAAGCGCTTCAAGAAGCTGCCGCCCAGCAGCGCGGGGGCTTCCCCGTAGCCCTCGGGCAGGACGAGGCATTCGACGTCGGAGGCCGTGACGGGCCCGACCTGCACCGTCGCGATCCTCGCCCGCCGCGCCAGGATGGTCCGGCCACCGGTCGTGGTGATCTCGATCGCCGGCTCATCGTCGGCCGCCCGGACGCCGACCTCGGCCGCGACGCGGGCCGGGAGGCGGACGTCCTCGGCGTCGAAGTCGACGACCATCGTCTTGCCGGCCTTGCCGTCGAGCGTCGCGTCGACCCAGAGGATCGCCTTGTCGGCGTCGACGGGCACCCTCTCCGACCGGATCGCCTTCTCGAACTCGGCCAGGCGACCGGCGACCTGCTCGGTCGTCGGCATCCGCGTCCCCTTCTCGCCGGGTGGAAATACCAGCAATTCCTGACGGGTTTTGAGGCCGTCGTCCGGGTCCTCGGGCTGGCTCGCGGCGAGGTCGAGCGCCTCGCGGAGGGTGGCCACGACCCGCAGGTAGTCCCCGCGCGCGGCGACGACCTGCTCGAGCACGTCCCGGGCCGTCTTTCGTGCCTGGGCCTGGTCGGACCGGAACTTCGCGGTCCGGGCCTTCGCCGCGACGAGCAGGGGGGCGATCCTCCCCCTTGCGCGGGGTCGGTCGCCCGGCCGAGTTGGGCGGCCAGGCCCTGCTCCCGGAGCGTCTGTTCCGCGAGCATCTTCATGCGAGATCCGGCTTCGTGCTCCGCCGCCTGGAGCCGCCCCAGGGCGATCCCCAGCTCGCGCTGGATCGCATCGGCCGCGCCGGCGAGGCCCGTGAGCCGGCTCATCCCCTTCAGCTCGAGGTGGCTGCGGGCGGTGGGCAGCAGGGCCTTGACCTTGACCATCTCGATGGCCATCGCCTCGAGGCCCTTCGCGTAATCTTCCCGAGGTCTCGAGCGCGACATCCGGGTTGCCGGCCTCCTTGACCGCGGCGAGCCCCGCTTGACGTCGGATTCGGCCGCCAGGGAGGCATACCCAGCCCCGATCTCCTCGTCGAGCTTGAGGGCCTCGGACCGTCGTCGCTCGACCTCGCGCAGCTTCGATTCGAGGCGGCCGGCCAGGTCGTCGGCGGCGATCTGTCCCCGGACGATCTTCGCTTCGAGCGCGACCCGATCGGCTTGCAGCCTCCCATACAGCCATCGCATCTCGTCCGGACGGGGCGGGCGATGGAACTCCCGCCCTGGCGGGCCGCCCTTGGTCATGTCGCCCGGCCGAGAGGGGAAGAATCCCGGAGGATGAGGCCCCCCCGGCGGGGGCGGCTCCGGCGGTGGGCCCGGGCGGGGCTCCGCCTGATGGGAGATGGCCCGCCACTCCGCCTCCAGGGCCTGCTGCTTCTGCAGCAGTTCCCGGTATTGGAGCTGCGACCCGTTGAGTGCCTTGAGGATCTCGGCGAGCCGATCTTTCTCGCGCCCCAGCCCGTCGCAGGCCTTCCGGAGCTCGGCGATGCGCCCCCGGAGGTCATCCTCCACCCCGAGTCCATACACGGAGCCGATCCGCGTGAGCCCCTTGCCCCGGAGCACCTCATCGGGCGATGGCTCGCCGCCCCGCGACGGCGTCGCGGCGATCGAGGAGGCCAGGAGGCCCAACATCGCCCATCGCGCGGGCCGTGTCCTGCGACCGGGTCGTGGCATCGAGCCTCCCCCGCCCCTCGCCGCGCCGATCGCGCGGGACGTCCTCATGCCGCTCGGCGTTCACTCTCCCAGTCGCATTGTAGGGGCCCGGTGTGCATCGACAACGAAAAAGGCGTCGGATGCCGTCATGGGACGACACCCGACGCCATACCCCCACGGGGACTCGAACCCCGGTCCCTAGGCTGAGAAGGTAGCTTGGATGCACTTGGATTGTGTGGCGTTCGTGCCGCGCACATAGTGCAAGTCGATTGCTAGGTGTTACTTCCGTTAATAGTATCAGGAAACCATATCTGAATCGCGTTGGATAGACATGGGCCATGCTGTTGCAGTTTTGTTGCACGAGCTATTGCAAAGGACACTTGGCTTATGCGACATGCGACCTATCCGGGCCATCCAGCGCCGCTCCCCGATGAACATGAATATGCGGTCGGAGCAGGTCATCACCCGGTCGCGGTGGCTCGCCGGCTCGCGCACCATGAAGACGGTCGCCGGGCGTCGTTCGTCGGGCACGAGCAAGCCCCTGATCCCCTGCCTGACGCGATACCAGATCAAACGTTCCAGAGCGAAGGTCGTAGGGTTGCGAGAAGCTCACCGCTTGCTCCAAAAACATTAAAATGTTGGCTCAAGATGGATTCCGGGGTGGTGGCATACAAGGGCCCCGGAATCGTTACAATCGCCCCGGCCCGTCGGGCCTCTCATTGGCCCGACCTCCCTCTGCATCCGGCATCCGAGGCGTTGACCGATGGTGAACATCCAGGACCTCTTCGACGACGCCAAGTGCTACCAGACGATCCGGGAGATGCGCTGGCCCGACGGCGTCACCTGCCCTCATTGCTCCTCGGATTCGGTCATCAAGAACGGGCGGGATGACACCGAGCCCCATCGCCAACGCTACGAGTGCCGGGGCTGTCGCCAACGCTTCGACGACCTGACCGACACCATCTTCGCCGGCCATCACCAGCCGCTGCGGACCTGGATCGCCTGCTTATACCTTATGGGCCTGAATCTATCCGGGTTGCAGATCGCTCAGGAGCTTGACACCAACAAGGACGACGCCCGGGCCATGATCGGACGGCTTCGCCAGGGGATCGTCGAGCGTCGCCCTCCGGTCGTCCTGGAGGGCGAAGTGGAGTGCGACGAAGTCTATGTGGTGGCGGGACATAAGGGCCATCCCGAGGCGGTCAAAAAAAAGGGAGGCTCCCCCGCCGAAGACGCCTGAAGGGGGAGCGCGGCCGAGGGACGCTGGGCAAGGAGAAGCCGCCGATCTTCGGGATGTTGCAGCGTGGTGGCGAGGTCGTGATCCGGATGTCGGAGGACGTCAAGCAGAGGACGATCGGGCCGCTGATCGAGAGGACGATCGCCAAGGGGACATTGGTCTACACCGATGAATATGACATCTATAGTCGGCTGGTCGAGTGGGGCTATGGTCACGAGACGGTCTGCCATGCGGCGGGCGAGTACGCCCGTGACGACGACGGCGATGGGTTCTGCGAGGTGCATGTCAACACGCTCGAAGGGTTCTGGTCGCTGCTCCGATCGTGGCTCCGTCCCCATCGGGGGATTCCGCAAGAGAGCCTGCCGCTGTACCTGGGATTCTTCGAGTTCGTGCACAACGTCCGGGCTCGGGGCAAGAGGCTGTTGGGGTCGCTGATCGGCCTCCTGCTTGCACCACCCTGGAATCCATCATGAGCCAAAATGTTTTTGGCCCTCAGCCTGGACCGCGATCGGCCCCGCCTCACGCGGGCTTGTGTCGCTGCCGTCCTGTGGCAGGTGTAGTTGGAGGGGCGGACCCGGAGGCCCGCCCCGTTCGACACCCCAAACTGAGCGCTGGAAAGGTGCCGGTCAACTGAGAAGAGATGGCATGCTGCATAATGTCAACGGCTTGTGAAGGTTCAGCAGCCGATGATGCCCTCACCGCAGCGGCACCCGGCGAGCCGGCCCTCTTCGTAGCCGATGGCCCGCCAGGCGCTCGCGGAGATCGTCGTCCCAGACCTCGATGCGGGACTCGTGGTCCTCGGGGGTCGTCGCGCCGGTCCAACGGACCGATTGGGCCAGGATCTCCATCTGCCGGGCGAGGAAGTCGCCCACGGGGGTTCCCCAGGCTCGATAGCCCAACGCCTCATGGTCGATCAGTTCGGCAAAGGTGAGTCGGGGTCCGTCGGTATCATCTGGCCACGGCGGGCGTGGTTCCGCATCGGCCGGCGCGTGGCGGTCGCCGGGGAGCGTCCACCCGCCAACCATCTCTTGGAGGAGGGCGCCTGGATCGAACGAACGAGGCTGGCCGTGGATCTCGTGGGATGTCATCGCGCACCCCCTTCCCGGTCGAGGAGGCCGCACGCGACGAGCGCCTTGATGTGTTTGCACCCGGCGGGGTCGATCCCGTCGCGATGGAACACGAAATCCGGGCAGTCGCACTGGAGGCCGTGGACGGTCCGGGCCACGTCGTAGGCGGTCCCGTCGCCCTTCTTCAGGCGAAATGCCTTGATCGCGGCGAAGGCGTCGGCGGGGATCGGGCGGACGTGGTAGGACGTGCCGTTGATGGTGAGGATGAGCCGGCAGGTGCCGTGCGTCGGGCGGGCGGTCTTCTTCAGCGGGGATGGCGCGCATTTTCTACGCAATGGTACACTAAGGGCTTGGAACGAAACAACTGTTATAATTCGTCGCTGCGGCTCATAATGGACGGATGCCCGACGATCCTGAACTCCAACGGAAGTTCGCCGCGATCCTGCCGAACCTCGACGAGCGGCAGCGACGGCTCCTCGCCGCCGTCGAGGCCCGCTCCCTGGGCTACGGCGGCATCCGCCGCGTGAGTCGGGCCTCGGGCATCTCTCACGCCGCGATCCAGCGGGCGTTGAAGGAACTCGACGCTCCACCCCCTCCCCCCGGTCGCGTCCGACGGCCCGGCGGAGGTCGCAAGAAGCTCCGCGATAAGGAGCCGGCGATCCTCGTGGCCCTGGAGGGACTGATCGCCCCCGAGACGCGGGGCGACCCGATGTCCCCGCTGCGGTGGACCTGCAAGAGCACCCGCCAACTGGCCGAGGCCTTGGGCCGCCAGGGGTTCGCCGTCAGCCATCGGGTCGTCGGGGAGATGCTCCACCACCTCGGCTACAGCCTCCAGGCGATGGCCAAGACCCTGGAGGGCAGGCAGCACCCCGACCGTGACGCCCAGTTCCGCTACATCAGCGAGATCAGCGGGCGGTACATCGCCGCGGGCTCCCCGGTCATCTCGGTGGACACCAAGAAGAAGGAGCTGGTCGGGCAGTACGCCAACCGGGGCCGGGAGTGGCAACCGGCGGGTGAGCCCGAGGAGGCCCTGGTCCATGACTTCCCCGACCGCCGCGTCGGCAAGGCGATCCCCTACGGGATCTACGACATGGGCTGGGACCTGGGGTGGGTCAACGTGGGCGTCGATCACGACACGGCCAGCTTCGCCGTCGAGGGCATCCGGCGGTGGTGGTCCGGCATGGGGTCGGAGATGTACTCCGACGCCGGGCGGTTGCTGATCTGTGCCGACGGCGGGGGCAGCAACGGCTATCGGGTCCGGCTGTGGAAGGTCGAACTCCAGCGGTTCGCCGACGAGACGGGCCTGGAGGTGACGGTCTGCCACTTCCCGCCGGGCACGAGCAAGTGGAACAAGATCGAGCACCGGCTGTTCTCGCACATCACGATGAACTGGCGGGGCCGCCCACTGGTCAGCCATCAGGTGGTCGTCGAGTTGATCGCCGCGACGCGGACCGCGACGGGCCTGGAGGTGGAGGCCCGGCTGGATACGGGGAGCTACCCGACCAAGGTCAAGGTGACGAAGCAGCAGATGGAGCGGGTCCGGCTGCATCCCCATGACTTCCATGGTGAGTGGAACTACACGATCAGGCCTGAGTCGTCCGGATCGCACGGCAAGTCGTAATGCTTATTCCGTTCCAGACCCTAATTCTACAGCGGAAGGAGTTTCACCCTCTTGTGTCGGGCCCACCAGGTCTTGGCGTGGGACCGACGGGCGACCTCGTTGCGGCGGATGTGGTAGTCCACCAGCAGCAGGGCCAGCCTCAGCGACAATCCGGGCACTTCGATCGCCCTCTGAAGCAATCGCACCGTCCGGTCCAGCGTCAGCTCCGGAGTTCTTTCCCCAGGTCGCGCCTCGTCAGCGTGATGAACAGGTGGGCCATCGCCACCAGGCTCATGTGATGGTGCCAGCCGGCCCAGGAGCGCGTCTCGTACCGCGCCATCCCCAGGTAGCTCTTGCAGCTCTCGAAATGATCCTCCACCTCGTGCCGGGTGCAGGCCACACCCGCCAGCACCCCCAGCGGCGTCGCGGCGTCGGCGTTGCTGATGTAGTACTTGACCTCGGGCACAGGCTCCAGCGAGCGCCGTACCAGCAGCCAGACCGGCGGGCCCGGCTTGCGGTGGCGGACCGACCAGACCCGGACACAGGCGAACTCGAAGGCCGGCGGGCCCTTCGCACCCTGACGGACCTGGAGGGCCCGCCACGCCCGGCGATCCAGGCCCGAGGCGATCGCGGCCACCGCGGCCACCGCCGCGCAACGCGGCCGGGTCGGGACACGGCCCCGGCCGCCGTACGCCGGGACGCACCCCGCCGGGTCCTCGGCCCAGACGGTCGTCCTCACCGGGACCTCGACCACGTATCGCCGCTCCAGCCGCTCCACCTCGTCGAGGAGCTCGCCGCTCCTGCCGTACTCCTCGTCGGCCGTGACCCAGTCCAGGGACACGACGCCCAGGGCCGCGGTCTGCCGGATCGACCCCGAGGCGATCTGCGGCTTGGTCTGGAAGGCGACCGCCTCGGGGATGTGGACCTTCTCCCGGCATCGGCGCCGGCCCGGCCCTCCTCGCACCAGTCCTCGGGCAGGTAAAGCTGATGGTCCAGCAGGGCCGAGCCGCCCGGGGTGACGCCGACGAGGTAGACCCCAACCTGGCAGTTGTCCTCCTTGCCGAGCCGGCCGTTGTGCTGCCGGGCCACGCCGGCGCTGTGCCGGCCCTCCTTCGCGAAGCCGCTCTCGTCGACCACCCCGACCACCCCGATCGGACTGCCCGCCGCGGTGGGGATCAGTTCATCGGCGAAGACGGCCTGGATCTCGGCCTGGACGTCCTCGTGATCCCAGGGGGCGATGTTGAGGAACTTCTGCAGGGCCGAGACCTGGCCGTCGCCGACGTTGATGGCGATCGGCTCGACGCTCTTGCGCTCGGGGCAGGTCATCAGCCCCTTGACGTAGGTGTAGGCGTGGTCCTGCGCCTGCTCCTTGCCGAACAGGGGGGCGAACCGCTCGTGGGACCGGACCAGCCGCTCGGCCGCGGCGCGCACCTCGTCCTCGGTCATGGGAGTTGCCTCCGTACGGCGGCATGACGCGATGACGAACCGGTCCGTGTCTCAACTACGAGCCTCAACGTAGCGATCGATCAGGGGGAAGGCAACTTTTCCTTCCGCTGTAGAACTACTCATCGGAGTCTCCTGTTACCGCAGGGATTCCCACGGGGCCGGGCGGTTGCTGCCGTCGCGGCCCCACTTCATTTCGCCGACGTGATCAGACCTGGCGTGCGGGTTTGTTCGTGTCGCCGCATGCCGAAAGGCTCCGACTGAGCCTTGACGCTTGCAGGCAATGTCAACCCGACGCCTGACCGTCTCGGGTCGGCACTCCAAACCTAGCGCTGGCACAGGGCCTGTCAAACGAGACGGCCGTGCATGTTGCGCTGGCGCCACGTCTTGCGCACATGAGGGCTTCGCCCGGCGTGCGGGCGTGCGCGTCGCGGGCAGTGGCGTAGCCGGGCACGGCCGAGGGGCTGGCCGGGATCAGGCAGGCGGGGCGAGAGGGCGCCGAACGGCCCAAGGCGTCGCCCGTGGTGTAGGTCCACCCGGTCGGCCCCCCAACGCGGTACGACCTATAACCAACGTTGGCCGGCTGGAATTTCTCAACCCCAGTTTTCCCATCAAAGTTGGCGTGTTCTCTAATCCAATAGGGGCAGATCCCGGCGACGCCAACTTGGCGTCAAGGGAGTCCAATGCTCCGCCGGGAAGTCTTTGGATGTCCGCAGCACACCAGGTCCTCGACCGGGCACTCCGTCGCCGATCGCCGGGTGCGGCCTGCGCAGCCTGGCCATGATCCCCTCCGTGGGAGAATGGCCAAGATTTCACCCGTCACAAACTTCGCGCCAATTTGGCGCGAGTTTTAAGCAATCATTTATGCGTTGGGGCCGGCTCGCGGATCGAGGGGACGCTCGCCTCGACCATCGGGCGCCTGGGTTCGCGACAGCCCGGCCCGGTTTGCCCCGACGTTTTTCATCAATATTGTCGAGCGATGACCTGACTCGCCAGGCGATATGAGTAGATTACGCGACCGCTTCCGCGCAGATAAGCTCGGCCTGCTTCAAGATGGTCTCGGTCGCCTTCTCCTGCTTGTCGGGCGGGTAGCCATACTTCCGCAGCAGTCGCTTGACGATCGTCCGGAGCTTGGCACGGACGCTCTCCTTGACGCTCCAGTCGATCGTGGCGTTCCTCCGCACCGAGTCGGCAAGCTCGCGGGCGATCGTCCGCAAGGTCTCATCGCCCATCACCTTGACCGCGCTGTCGTTGACCTCCAGGGCGTCGTAGAAGGCGAGTTCGGCCTCGCTCAGCCCCAACTCCTCGCCACGGCGGTGGGCGGCCCGCATCTCTTTGGCCAGTTCGATCAACTGCGCGATGACCTGCGCCGTCTCGATGGAGCGATTCTGGTAAGTCTGGATCGACCGCTCCAGCATCTCGGCGAACGAGCGGGCCTGCACCACGTTCTTCCGCGAGCGGGCCTTGATCTCGTCGTTCAGGAGCTTGCGCAGCAACTCCAACGCGAGATTGCGGTGGGGGAGGTCGCGGACCTCCGCGAGGAACTCGTCGGAGAGGATCGAGATGTCGGGCGACCTCATGCCCGCGTCGGCGAAGATGTCGATGACCCTGTCCGTCGTGACCGCCTTGGACACCAACTGGCGGATCGCCGTGCTCAGATCGTCGGGCGACTTCCCGTCCGTGGGGGTATACTTGGCCAGCCCCGCCCGGACGGCCTGGAAGAACCCGACCTCGTCGCGGATCGCCAGCGCCCGTTCATCGGGGACCGCCAGGGCGAACGCCTTGCTCAGCAGGACGACCTCGTTCATGAACCGGCCCTTGAGGCTGTCCGGCTTGTCGGTCTTGCCCGCCTTCTCGTCGGCCTCAAGGATGAAGTTCATGGCCGAGGCGATGACGCCGAGCCTCTCGGTGGGGATGTCGCTGAAGATCCTCCGATAATCGAAGCCGTGGAACATCGCGGCGACGACCTCGCGCTTCTCCAGCAGCTTGGCGACGGCCTGTTCCTTGTCGATCCCCGTCTCTTCGCGGTCATCCCTCGTATAGTTGGCCAGCGCCTTCTTGAGTTGATCGGCAAGGCCGAGGTAATCGACGACCAGCCCGCCCGGCTTGTCCTTGAAGACGCGATTGACGCGGGCGATGGCCTGCATCAGGCCGTGGCCACGCATCGGCTTGTCCACGTACATCGTGTGCAGGCACGGGGCGTCGAACCCCGTCAGCCACATGTCGCGGACGATGACGACCTTGAGCGGGTCATCGGGGTTCTTGAACCGCTTGGCCAAGTCCTCGCGCTTCCGCTTCGGGCGGATGTGAGGCTGGAGGTTCTCCGGATCGTCGGCCGAGCCGGTCATGACGACCTTGAGCGTCCCCTTGTCGTCGGGGTGGTGCCAGTTCGGGCGGAGCTTGATGATGGCCTCGTACAGGTCGGCGCAGATGCGGCGGCTCATGCAGACGATCATCGCCTTGCCTTCGAGCGCCTCGAACCGCCGCTCGACGTGGTTGACGATGTCCTCGGCCACGAGCTTGACGCGCTTTTCGGCCCCGACCACCTCCTCATACGCATCCCGAAAAATTTATACCCGGTCTGTTGCGGGAACTGCCGATTAGGCAAGATGAGGCCGCCCGAATCACTGCACGGAGGTCTCATCAATGTTCGTCGCCGATCACCATACCACCGAAGAACTCCGGGAACTCGCCCAGGACTTCAACCAGAAGCGAATCTGGCGCCGCGCCCAGGCCGTCGTCCTCGCCAAGCAGGGGCGAACCGCCACCGACATCGCGGACGCCCTTGGGTGTTCCCTCAAGGCCGTCAAGAACTGGGTCGCTCAATACAACACCGGAGGGATCGAGGCCCTCTACGAGCGACCCCGGAGCGGGCGACCGCCGCTGTTGGACCCGGCGCAATACCCCCGGTTGAAGCAACGCCTGGGCGAACCGCCTCGTCCCGAGGACGGCGTCTGCACCCTCCGGGGCCTCGACGTCCGGCAGATCCTCGGGCGCGAATTCGGTGTGTTGATGAGCCTCCAGGCCGTCTACGACCTGCTCCAGCGCCTGGGCTACAGCGGCCTGATGCCGCGACCGCAGCACGAGGACGCCAACCCCGAGGTGCAGGAGCTCTTCAAGGAGATCGTCGTCGATCAGATCGACGCCATCGCGCAGCAGCACCCGGGCCGGGAGTTGCGGATCTACTTCGAAGACGAGGCGCGGTTCGGCACGCAGGGGACGATCACGCGGGTCTGGGCCCCGAAGGGGTCGCGGCCGAGGGCCGTGCGGCAGAACGGGCGGGAGTGGCTGTACGTGTTGATGGCCGTCTGCGTCAGCACGGGGGCGGCCTCGGCGCTGATCATGCCGGGATTGAACACCGGCGTACTCAACCTGTTCCTGGAGCAGTTCTCCGGCGAGTTGCCGGCAGGGGTCCACGCGGTGTTGATCTGGGACGGGGCGGGCTATCACACGGGCAACGATCTGGTCGTCCCGAGCAACGTGAGCCTGATCCCACTGCCGCCGTACTCGCCCGAGTTGAACCCGGTGGAGGAGCCTGTGGCATTACCTGCGCGCGCATCACTGGTCCAATCGGGAGTACGAGGGCTACGAGGGCCTCAAGACGGAGGCCATCCGGAGCCTCCTTGCCGTCTCAGACGCGAAGACGCTCAAAAGCATCTGCAACACCGATTACGTGCAGCAAAGGGCATAAACTTTCCGGGTTCCGTATCAAGGCGCGCCCACTTGCTCTTGAGCTTCTCCTTCTGTTCGGGTTCCTCGCCCTCGGTAACTTCCTCGAACTCCTCGTCGAGCTTCGGCCGCTCGGCCTCGTCGATGGTGATCTTGGCGAGCCGGCCCTCGTAGTAGATGCGGACCGTCGCCCCGTCCTCCACGGCGCGGCGGATGTCGTAGATGTCGATGTAGTCGCCGAAGACGGCCGGTGTGTTCACGTCGGTCGCCTCGATGGGCGTCCCTGTGAACCCCAGGAACGAGGCGTTGGGCAGGGCTTTGCGGAGGTAGTGGGCGAAGCCGTAGGTCTTGACCGTCTCGCCGGTCTCCGCCGAATCCTTGTACTTCGCCTTGAGCCCGTAGTGGCTCCGGTGGGCCTCGTCGGCGATCACGACGATGTTCCGCCGGTCGGACAGTCGGCGATACTTGCCCCCCTGGATCTCGGGCAAGAACTTCTGGATCGTCGTGAACACCACGCCGCCGGAGGCGACCTTGAGGAACCCTTCGACCTCATCCCGGCGCTCGACTTTGACCGGCGTCTGGCGCAAGAGATCCTGGCAGAGCGAGAATGTCCCGAAAAGTTGCTCGTCGAGGTCGTTGCGGTCGGTCAGGACCACGAGGGTCGGGTTGGCCATCGCCGGGTGGCGGATGATCTTCCCGGCGTAGAAGGCCATCGTGAGGCTCTTGCCGCTCCCCTGCGTGTGCCAGACGACGCCCGCCCGCTTGTCGCCCTCGGGCGAGGCCGCGCGCACCGTGGTCTCGACGGCCTTGTTGACGGCGTGGTACTGGTGATAGCCCGCCAGCTTCTTGACGATCGACGAGCCGTCCACCTCGAACACGATGAAGTGACGGACGAGGTCGAGGAACCGACCCTTGTCGAAGACGCCCTTGAGCAGCACCTCCAGTTCAGGCGTCCCCTTCGGGGCGACGGCGTGCCCGTCAATCGTCCGCCAGGGCATGAACCATTCCCAGTCGGCCGTGAGCGTGCCGATGCGGGCTTCCAGGCCGTCGGAGACGACCAGGGCTGCGTTGAAGGGGAAAAGGCTCGCGATGTCCTTCTTGTAGATCCGGAACTGGTTGAACGTCCCCTTGATCGTCGCGTTCTCGTCGGCGGGGTTCTTCAACTCGATCACGCCCAGGGGCAAGCCGTTGACGAAGATGACCACGTCGGGGCGGCGGTTGCGCCGGTCCTCGACCACGGTGAACTGGTTCACGGCGAGCCAGTCGTTCCGCTCCGGGTGGCCGAAGTCGATCAGCCAGACCTTGTCCCCGGCGATCGTGCCGTCATCGCGGCGGTACTCGACATCCACCCCATCGGTCAGCAGCTTGTGAAACCGGCGGTTGTTCTCGACGGGGTGAGTCGTCTGCGTGAGGGCCGCCTTGCGGACGGCCTCATCGAGGGCATGCTCGGGGACGCCGGGGTTGATCCGGGCCACGGCCGATCGAAGCCGCCCGGTCAGGATGATATCGCCGTAGCTCGCCCGCTCGGCTATGGGTTCGCCCGGGGCGATGTCGGGGCCGTTCAGGACACCGTAGCCCAGTTCCTCGAACCAGATGAGGGCGGCTTCCTCGACGTCGGACTCGGTGATGCCCGGGCTCATTGTGGTCGTCTCCGCTCGCCGCGTCGATGCCGGACGGTCTTTCGACCGTGGACGTGCCCGGCTCCGGAGAGCGAGGCCATGCGTCGATCATAACAGAGTTCGACCGGGATTTGATGGGTCGGAATTGGACCGGAATTGGACCGGAATTGGACGGACTCGTTTCATCCGAGAACCTGGAAGTCGCCCGGCTCCGACAGGACGTACTCACGGGCCTTCACATCATGTCGGATGATCCCGGTGACGGCGACGCGGTGGCCGTTGCGGAGGGCGTCACACGCGCGGATGAAATCGTCCTGACCCAGATCGACCTTGACCCGTCCCGGGGCCCCGCCAACCTCGGTGGCCAGGACCATGCGACCGGCCACATTGCCGAAGAGCGACCGGAGTGCCTTCTGGACGCTCAAGACCGGCCCCTCGTAACGCTCACGCTTCGGGTAGGCCCGCGTGCGGAGTTGACGACCGGCTTCATCGATGATGGCGAAGTCCTCCTGCGGGAACGACACGGCCTGGGGGACGCTCGGCGGCAAGTTCGGGCGCGACCGGGCCCACGTCACCTGGATGTCGAGGCGCGACTCGTCGCCGGGCGGCTTCATCGTCACCAGTGCCTCGCAGAGGTTGGCGCTGATGCCCCGGGGCACGCCCTCCAGGATGCGGCCGGGGGCGTTGGAGCGGATCGCGTCGGAGACCAGGCCGAGGCTCGACATCAACCGGGTCGTCACCTGCCGGGCGAACGGCTCGTCGTCTTCCATGAAGGGCATCTGGGCCTGGATCGCGGGCGGCACGGGGGCAAGGATCGTCGCGACGAAGCTCCCCCGCTCGGTCTGGCCCAGCCGACACTCGTCCAGAAACGCTTTCACCTTCCTATCCGCGCAGGGGATGGAGCGCCTCGGGACGTTGCAGGCTGAAGGCCGACGACCAGAGAAGGTCCCGACCCCCTGGAGCAGCTTGATCCCCTCGTCCAGAGGCAGTTGCCCAGCGCGGAAACCGAGCCCGCCACGCGGAACCGGAACACGTCGCCGGGCGGGCTAGACAGGTCGTTCAGGACTTCCCATGTGGGACGCCTCTCCACGGCCGAGAGGTTGACGACGAGCTCCGCCATCCGGATGGCGTAGTCGGCGAGATCGCGCGTCAGCGGCAGCAGGAGATCGACGTCGGTGAGCGACGGATGGCGAAACCGAAACCCTTTGCCTGCCGGCCCGAAGGGTTCGGAGACCCAGCCCCGGCTCGTCAGGTAGAGCTGGACATCGCCCGGCCGGAGCGCGGTCACGAGGTCGTTCGGCAGCCCGGGCACGCGATTCATTACAGGGGTTCCTTGCGGGAAACCCGCTCCATCAACGCTTGCAACTGGTCCACGTTGAGCGGCTGCGACCGGAGGAGGCGAACCGAGACCGTCCCGGTGTTCGCCGTTTCCGGCAGTCCGAGCAGCGACCGCCAGTACGCGCAGCGCCTACTGATCATACATTCCTCGGTCGTCTCAAGCCACTCGGCCGGATTCTTCGGTAAGCGTGAGCTAGGATCAAGCCAGGACGACCCCGCACGATTGGCCGCGAACCGCAACTCGTAGTCCAAGGAGATTTCATCATGGCTTGGGATGATGACGAGGATGCCGAACACCCCCGGACCTATACGCAGTCGGCGTCCCCCTGGTACATCTATCCAGTCGCGGGGGATGCTCCCGGCTGTCCGTTCAAGAAGTTTGTACCGAATGGTCCCCGGGATTACCGCGAGCCATTTTACTACGGGCCCGTCGAGAACGCTGTCGGGCTGCTGAACGAGGCCCGGGAGGGTGCCTACTTCGCCCTTACGTCGAGTGAAGACCCCCCGCCCGTTCTCGACGGCTGGGAAGTCGAGCCGGCCAAACTGAATGACGATTTCGAGATGGACTCGATCCGACTCGTTCGCACAGTTCAGCGACGTCGATGCGGTGACGAATGGTATGACGAACATGAATTCGATATCACTAACTGAGAGCCAACCTCTGGCAAAGTCGCTCCGACGTCCTTGACTCTGATCTCACCCGACAGCAGCTTCGGCAGCAGGGCGTCGCGGAGGGCGGCGAGGGTCCGGGACTCATGCAGGTTCGATAGGATCTTCTGGAACAAGGTAGCTGTTCACAGTCCGGGATTGAAAGTTGCCGCTGATGACCCTATACCGTCATCATGACCGCCCCGCTGCCCATATCCGATGAACTCTGGGCCAAGGTGCCGCCGGGCGCACAGGCGGCCATCGCCGCCGTCTTCCTGGCGATGCGGCAGCGGGTCGACGAGCTGGAAACACGGGTCCGTGACCTCGAAGCGCGGCTCAAGCTCAACTCCACGAACTCGTCCAAGCCGCCCTCGTCCGATCCGATCGGGATGAAGCGGAGACCCCCGTCCCCTCCCAGCGGGGAGAAGCGCGGCGGCCAGCCCGGGCATCGCAAGTCCCGGCGCATCTTGGTACCACCCGAGAAGGTCCGCGAGGCGTTCGACTGCAAGCCGACCGCCTGTCGCCGTTGCGGCCAGGGACTCGCCGGCGACGACCCCGCGCCCGTGATCCATCAAGTCGCCGAACCGCCCAGGATCGAGCCGGTCGTCGACGAGTATCGGCTCCATCGCCTGACCTGCCCCGCCTGTCGCGCGACGACCTGCGGCGCGTTGCCCGCGGGCGTCCCCGCCGGGTGCTTCGGCCCTTACCTCCAGGCCGTGCTGGCGATGTTCGCGGGGGCCTATCGCCTCAGCAAGCGGCAGATCCGGCAGGTGGCCGCCGACGTCTTTACGCTCCCGATCTCCACCGGGATGATCTCCAAGCTGGGACGGCGGTCGGCCGCCGCACCGGAGGCCCCCTGCAACGAACTCGCGGTCGCGGTCCATCGCGCCAAGGTGGCGAACATCGACGAGACGTCGTGGCGCGAGCGGCCCCGCAGGGCCTGGCTGTGGGCGACGGTGACCCCGCTGTTCACGGTCTTCACCGTCGCCAGGGACCGCAGCGGCGACGTCGCCAGGGCCCCGCTGGGGGGTGGAGACGGTCAGGTCGTCGGCAGCGACCGGTTCGGCGCGTATGACTGGATCATGGCGCGGTGGCGGCAGGTCTGCTGGGCGCACCTGCGCCGCGACTTTCAGGCGATGATCGACCGGGGCGGCGCCGGCGAAGGGGTCGGCCGGCGGTTGCTCGCGTTGTCGGACCGGTTGTTCCGCCACTGGCACCGGGTGCGCGACGGGGCCCTGGAGTGGGGCCCGTTCCAGGAGCGGATGAGCCGGTTGCGGCGGGAGGCCAAGCGCGCCCTGTCGGACGGGTCGCGGTGCCCGTGCGCGACGACGGCGGCGACGTGCTTCGAGGTCCCTCAAGGTGGAGGAGGGGTTGCGGACGTTCGCCCGGGTCAAGGGTGTCGAGCCGACGAACAACGCGGCGGAACGGGCCCCGCGCCACGCGGTGATCGGGCGTCGGATCAGCGGGGGGACCGACAGTGTGGACGGGAGCCGGTTCGTGGAGCGCATGCTGACCGTCGTCGCGACCTGCCGGCAGCGAGGTCGCAATGTCCTGGACTTCCTGACCACGTGCTTTGAAGCAGACTGTCAGGGCCAAGCTCTCCCCTCGCTTCTGCCGGTCACCACGGCCGAAATCGAAGCCGCGTAATCCCGCCTATCCCACCCTGTGAACCGCTGCGGAACAAGCTCTCGACTCGGCCCTCGAAAGCCTGCCTGGTCGCTGAAGGCGGTACGGAGACGCGGGTACGCTCGAACGTTGATGTCGTAATCGTGTCGAAGACTGAACCGTGAGCCGCATGAACGAGGTCGTCAACAAGATCGTGGAAGAGACAGTTGAGACAGAAGTGCTGCCCGTCACGCGACCGGAGACCGTAGCAGGTCTGGTTCATCGCGATGTCTTGGCCGAACATGGTGAAGCGGCCTGTTGTCGCTCCCCGGGCAACGACAACTGGCAGTGGTCAAGCAATCCGGGCCCACCTGGTCAAGCAATCCGGGCCCACCTGGGTCACTTCAACATAGCCGACAACTGACCGTGTGGACAGTCTCTCCTCATCGCGCCTCCTGAACTCGTGGCCAGGCCAAGCTCACCCCGTCTTCCGGCCTTTCTTGGCCTTCATCGACTCCCGGAATCGGTAGCTCTCCCCGTTCATCTCGAAGATGTGGCACCTGTGGGTGATCCTGTCGAGGAGTGCCGCGGTCATCCGCTCCCCCTGGAACACCTGCGCCCAGTCGGCGAACGCCAGGTTGCTCGTGATCAGCACGCTCGACCGCTCGTACCGGTCCGTCAGGAGTCGGAACAGCAGCTCCACCCCGTTGCGGCTGAACGACACGTACCCCAGCTCGTCGCAGATCAGCAGCTCCGCCCGGTCGAGCCTGCCCCAGGAACTTGTCCAGGGTGTACTGCTTCTGCGCCTGCTCCAGCTTGCTGACCAGGGACGCCGCCGTGAAGAACCGCACCCGCAGTCCCCGGCGACAGGCGGCCAGCCCCAATCCGGTGGCGAGGTGCGTCTTCCCGGTCCCGGTGGTGCCGACGAAGCAGCAATTGAACTTCTGATCAATCCATTCGCAGAGCGCCAGCTCCAGGAGCTTCGGCTTGGACAGCGCGGGCATCACGCTGAAGGCGTAGGTGTCGAAGTCCTTGGCCACCGGGAACGCCGCGTTCTTGATCCGCCCCTCCAGCGCGTTGGCGGAGCGGGCGGCAAGCTCGGCCTCGGCCAGTCGGAGCAGGAACTGTTCATAATTCCGATCCGAGGCCGCCGCCTCGCGCGACAGCCGCTCCAGCTCGCGGGCCATCGCCGGCAGCCGGAGCTGCTTCAGGTGGGCCTTCACCAGTTCGGTCACCGGGTCACTCATGACGGTCGCTCCTTTCCAGGAGATCCGGGGTTGGGGCCGGGCCCGACGCGGCGCCCGGACATGAGCAGGCGACGCGCCCTCATGTTTCGATATTCGCGACGGCCGACGCCTCACCGCCGAGCAGGCGGTTGAACCGCGACAGGTCGGGAGGCGGTACCGAGACCTGAGGCAGGTTCGGAATTTCACATGAAAATTCGATGACATTTTGCCGCCCTGCCTCGGCCGCCGCCAGGGCCCGCGTCCGCTGGACGATCGCTTCCGCCGACACGGCGTGCCCCGCTCGGCACGCCTCGATCGCCCGCTCGATCCGCGACTGCGGGTGTTCGGCGAGTAGTTGCAGGACCCGGATGAACTGCCGCGCCCCGGCCTGCGCCCCGTGCCTGCCCTCCAACTCGCGGCGCAAGGCGGCCAGCGCCGCCGCCGGCCGCCAGTCGCGGTACACCGGCGCGTGATCCAGGGCCGCCGGGCGGCGCTCCAGCGTCGCCAGGAAGTGCAGCGGGTCGAGGATCTGCTGGGAGTGGTCGTAACACCGCGGGTGCTCGGCCACGACTTGGCCGCCGGCCACCACGGCGACCCGATCGACGTAGCCCTTGACCGTCACGGGCCGGAACGCCCAGGGCCGCGGCACGCTGTAGCGGTTGGCATCGAACGCCACCGTCTGGTACTTGTCGACGACGGCCGGGCATCGACGCAGGGGTCGAACGCCCGCTGCGGCAACCGCGCGGCGGCGGCGACCTCCTCGGCGAACCGGTCACCGATGACGAACGCCCCGGAGGCCGACCGGACGGTCCGCCTCAGCTCGTCGAGGCATCGGGCCCTCATGTGTTCGTTCAAATCGCCGATCCCGGCGACCCGGGGCACGGGGGTGGCGAACCGGCGCTGCACGGCGCACACCCCGCTCTCGACGTCGGGCTTCTCGTGGGCCTGGGCGGGCATGCAGAACTTGGCCTCGAAGGTGTAGTGGCTGGCCAGCGCGGCGTAGCGGGGGTGAAGGAGGCGCTGCCGGCCGCGGAGGATCAGGGTGGCGACCGTCCTGGGGTTGTCCCACCAGACCTCGCGGGGCACGGCGGCGAAGAACTCCAGGGCGCGGACCATGCCGTCGAGGACGGCCTCGGTACGCTCAGTCGGCAGGGCGAGGACGAAGGGGGCGTTGGAGTAGGCCCAGACGGTCACCAGGAAGGGGACCAGGCGCCTGCCTTCAGGGAAGTCGACGTGGATGTGCCCGAAGTCGGCCTCAAGGCGGCTGCCCGGCGGGTGGGCCAGCGGGATGAACGTGGCCCGCGAGCGTCGGCGGTGGTCGGCGACGTAGCGCCGGACCGTGGGGTAGGAGCCGGGATACTCGTGCTCGTCCTGCAGCCGCCGGAAGAGTTGGGCGGCGGTGTGCCGCTGCTTGGGCGGTGCGTCGCGGTCGTCGCGGAGGACCTGATCGATGACCGCCTGGAAAGGCCCGAGCACCGGGGCCGGGGGCGGCTTGGTGCGGGTGTAGGGCTTGGGCTCGGGGAGGGTCAATGCCTCGCGGACCTTGCGACGCGAGACGTGAAAGGAGCGGGCGATCTGCCGGATGGTCATGCCATCGCGGTGCGCCGTGCGATATTTGGCGTAGTCGTCCACCGTACGCATGTCCTTGCCTCCGCGGGGGTGGGAGATCCCGAAGGAATCCACCCTACGGAGGAGGGGGCTACGGTGGGCCCGAATTACTTGACCATCGGGCCTCAGGTGGGCCCGGATTGCTTGACCACTGCCAACAACTGTTGTGAACTTGGGCACAATCTTCGTTGAGCTATTCGACAACCCCTCCTCGGTGATCGTCCGCTCCGTGCAGACGAGAATCGCGTCACTGCACTGGCTCACATCCTTCGCGCTCGCCCACGGTATCCCGCCGCCCCAGTATGTGGGCATTGACGTTGCTGGCGTCCCGCCGCTAATCAACTCTGCGACCTCGAAGAAAGGCTTCACGGTCCAGCCCGCCGGGATCGGCCCGAGCGGCGAGTCCGCGAACGAGTCGGGGAAGAGGGCGGCGGTGGCGGCGTCGAGGCCGGGGGGTTGGCGTCCCTCCTGCTTGGCCCGCACGGGGTCGAAGTCCACGAACCACGACCGGAACAGCGCCCGCGCGATCGCCTCCAGCGTCTCGTTCATCCGGCGGTTCAGGTCGATCTTGTCGTCCAGCGACCCGAGAACACAGCCGATCAGTTGTTGCCGATCTGGTGGAGGCAGGGTGATGCGAAGGCGCTTCTGGTCCCCCAAGCTCAAGTAGGGGGCCATGTCGGTCGAAGCTTTCAGCCCGAGAAGCTGACCCTCGAATTCACGTCCACGCGACCAATACCGCAAGAAGATAGCGTCCAGTCGATCGGGGTCGAGGGTGCGCCAGTAGCTCAAGTGCGGTGAGTGACGAAGGGCGGCATCGACGATGACACATAGGCCACGCGCCCCGTGCTATTGCCCTTCGCCGTTATAGTCTACGCGGCAAGAAGTTGAGAATTATTGAAGGTCTGGAAGTTGAGCGACAGTAGCGAAGCAATCGCCGACCTGTGCCTGCCTTCGACCTGGTCCAAGCACTCGACGATCGCCGCCTTGAACCGGGTGAAGTCGTCGTAGTACCGGCAGGACAGGACCTCCTTCTTGACGAACTTCCACAGCCGCTCGATCAGGTTCAGGTTCGGCGAGTAGGAGGGCAGGTACAGCAGCTCGATCCGCAGCTCGGCGGCCAGGGCCCTCACGGGCTCGCACCGCTGGTAGCGGGCGTTGTCCAGCACCAGCGTCAGCGGGAGGCCCGGATAGCGGGCCGCGAGCTCGTGCAGCAACTCGCAGATAGCCGTCGCATCGATCGTCGTGTCGTTGGTGACGGTGGTCAACTCGCGGGTGACCGCGTCGATCGCCCCCAGGACGTTGAACCGCTTGCGCCCGAGGGGCCGCGGATCAGCAGCCGGGTGAAGCACCACAGGGGGCCCAGCAACGGCCCGTGGACGAAGTGCGCGGCATCGACGAAGCAGACCACCCGGCGGAGCCGCCGGGCCTGCCTCAGCCGGGGCCGCAGCCGCTCGTCCAGGAACGTCGCCTGCTCGTCGGCGTCGGCCTTGGCCGGGATCATCCCCAGCTTGCGGAACTTCAGCCCCATCCCCTTGAGGGACTTGCGGACCTGCGTCAGGCCGCGGCGGACGCCGGTGATCCGCTCGATGTCGGCGGCCGCCTGGGCGGTGGAGCGGGGCGGGTTGTTGCGGAAATGGTCCTCCAGCGCCTGGCGGTGTTCGGACAGCTCGCCTTGGGGCCCGGCCCAGTCGGTCTGCTTGAGCCGCTCGATGCCGCCCTCCTGGTATTGTCGCAGGTAGGTCCGCAGGGTGTTCTCGCTGATCCGGGCCAGTCGGCAGACGTCCTGGTGGGACAGGCCCTGGCTCTTGAGGTAGACCGCCTCCATCTTGAGCTGCACCCTCGGATGAGGATGGTGGAACCGCTCGAAGTGGAGGGCGTCGATGTCCTGGGAGGTGAAGTCGATGGAGATCATCGCGGTTGGCCGGACCGGGCCTCGTGGTGTGATGGACCTGGCGATGAGCTTACGAGTGCCTTGAACCCCGGACAACCCTCAGGTCTCAGCCGCGAGCAGTATACGACCACATCCCCAGCCCTCGACATCTTCGGGCGGACGCGATCGGCGAGTTCCGAGCGAAATCGTTCCACTCCGTTGAAATCGACGTGCGTATCGGTCACGTGGCCGGCACGGAGGAAAATCGGGCCATCCCCCCCGAGTTCCGCGTTCTCGGCCCGGTAGCCGTCGCCGATCTGCAAGATCCCAGCATCGATTAGGTCGCCGAAGGTTCGAATCCCCCAGCGGTTAGATCCCATAGCCGAAGCTCCGCAGCCCTGGGGTCCGGATGGTGGGCGGTGCCCACCCTACCAGAACTGGCCGATGGTGTCGTTTCCCCATGCCGTGTTTGAGGTCACAATCTGTGATCTCAAAACCCCGAACCCCTCCGGGCCCCTCGGTGCCCGTCACCCCGCCGAGGCATACCGCCGGACATCCACCTGCGCCCCCGAGCGATGGAGTTGCTCCGCGGTTTCGAGGAGTCGGGCGGCGACGTCCTCGGCGACGTAGGGTTCGCCGCAGTTGGGGCAGACGACGGCGGGGACGTCCTTCATCACGAGGGTCAAGCCGCCGCGCTCCAGGGTGACGGTGGCCGAGCCGGGCCCGGTCTCGGCGTTCTTGCAGATCACGCAGGTCATGGACGCCTCCGCTTGAAGTCGGGCTCCCACAGGGCGGGGTCGGGCTCGTAGGCCGTGATCACGATGGTCTCATCCCCCGCGGCATTGGAGCCGGCGACGACGTGGATCGGGCGCGATCTGGGATGGCCGAGCATGAGACGGCTGGGGTAGGGGAAGTCGTTCGGGTAGTCCTCGACGACCTCGCCCAACTCCAGGACCTCGCGCACGTCGTCGGCGCGAATGCCGCGCTGGAACATCCGCTGGAGGGCATGGACGCGGTAAATGATCGTCACGGTTCGCGCGGCCTCCCGATCGTCGCCAGGTTCGCGCGGATCGCCTTCTCCAGCCGCGCCGACTCGGCGAACTGCCCCTCCAACATCGTCACCAGCCGCCCCATCTTCTCCTCGAACGGCTCGCCGTCGTCCTCCACGTCCTCGGCTCCCACGTATCGCCCCGGCGTCAGCACGAACCCGTGGGCCGCGATCTCGTCGCGCGTGGCGCCCTTGCAGAAGCCCGGCATGTCGGCATAGGCCCCGGCGTCGGGCTCACCGCGCCAGGCGTGGTACGTCCGGGCGATGCGGGCGATCTCATCGTCGGCCAGATCGCGGCGGGTCCGGTCGATCAGGTGGCCGAGCTTGCGGGCGTCGATGAAGAGGGTCTCGCCCCGGCGGTCGCGGAACTTGCCGTCGGCCTTCGTGCGGGTCAGGAACCAGAGGCAGGCGGGGATCTGCGTGGTGTAGAAGAGCTGCCCCGGCAGGGCGATCATGCAGTCCACCAGGTCGGCCTCGACCAGCGCCCTGCGGATGTCGCCCTCGCCCGACTGGTTCGACGACATCGAGCCGTTGGCCAGCACGAACCCGGCCACGCCGCGCGGGGCGAGGTGGTGGACGATGTGCTGCACCCAGGCGAAGTTGGCGTTGCCGACCGGCGGTGTGCCGTACTTCCAGCGGGCATCGTCGCGGAGCCGGTCGCCGCCCCAGTCGCTGACGTTGAACGGCGGGTTGGCCAGGATGTAGTCGGCCTTCAGGTCCTTGTGCTGGTCGTTGTGGAAGCTGTCGGCGTGGTGCGGCCCGAGGTTGGCCTCGATGCCCCGGATCGCCAGGTTCATCTTGCAGAGCCGCCAGGTCGTCGGGTTCGACTCCTGCCCGAAGATCGACAGGTCGGCCCGCCGCCCGCCGTGCGCCTCGACGAACTTCTCCGACTGCACGAACATCCCGCCCGACCCGCAGCAGGGGTCGTACACCCGCCCCTTGTACGGCTCGATCATCTCGACCAGCAGCTTGACGACCGACTGCGGCGTGTAGAACTCGCCCCCCGCCTTCCCCTCGGCGGCGGCGAACTTGCCGAGGAAATACTCGTAGACGCGGCCGAGGATGTCCTTGGAGCGGTGGTCGTTCTTGCTGTCGAAGAGGGTGTCCTCGCTCCGCGCCACGAGTTCGATCGTGCCGATGAGGTCGATCAGCTCGCCGAGGCGCGTCTGGTCGAGCGTGGGGCGGGCATAGTCCTTGGGCAGCACGCCCTTGAGCGACGGGTTCGCCTTCTCGATGGCGATCCATCGCCTCGTCGATCCGCTTGCCGATCGTCGGGCTGCCTGGCATCGGCCTGGAGTCCGGCCCAGCGTGCGTCCGGGGGCACCCAGAAGACGTTCTCGGCCGTGTACTCGTCCTGGTCCTCCGGGTCGCGCGAACTCCTCCTTGGCGAGGGCGTCGTACCGCTCCTGGAAGGCGTCGCAGATGTACTTCAGGAAGATCAGCCCGAGCGCGACGTGCTTGTACTCGGCCGCGTCCATGTGCCCGCGCATCTTGTCGGCGGCCTGCCAGAGCTTCTCCTCGAACCCGAGGTTCGCCCCCGACCCGTTCTTCTTCGCATTGGATGCTTTACGACCCATCGACGAATGCCTCATGCCGGCCTCGCCCATCGCGCTGTCGCCGTCGCGTGAACCGCGCCGATCCCGGTTCGCGTGACCCCTCGAACGGGACGGTGACACCGGATTACGCCTATACAGCCTATCACACTTCGGACCGGGCACAATGAGCGGTCGCGTGCCGCGTCCGGCGGGACCGGGAATCGGGTCACTTGGCAAGCTCATAGCCTCGCGCGCCTCGTCGCCGACCGTTGAGCCAATTATGTGTATCCCCCATGCTTATTCATCCGGGCGTAACTCGCCGCCCGCACTACCGGACTTTGTTACCTGGCAAGGAGTTGTGCCAGTAGGGAGTGGGATGCGAGGCCCCTCTGGGGCAGAACATCGGTTCCTACGCATCCGATGTGACCGCACCCAGGGGACCTCGCCATGATCATCACCCCGGAGCAAGCCAGCCTCAAGGCCCAGCAGCAGTTCGACGCCCTGCGGGACTATGTGGACCGGGCCGCCCGAGGCGGCCAGCGGATCGACACCGTGGAACGGGGACTGTTCCGGCGACTGCTCGGCCTCGGCCACTCCCTGCTGTCGGCCTTCGTCGCCGGGCAAGGCGACGGCGACCTCGGGCCACAGGCCGAGGCCCCCGACGGGCGGGTCGTCCGGCGGCTGCCCGAGCCGCACGTCCGCCGCTACGTCTCGATCTTCGGCGAACTGCCCATCGCCCGTGTCGCCTACGGTAGCCGGGAGGGGCAGCGGATCGAGCGGGTGCCGCTGGACGAGCGGCTGGGCCTGCCCGAGGGCGACTCCTCCTATGTCCTGGAGGACTGGTCGCAGCGGCTCTGCCTCAAGGGGTCGTTCGCCGAGGCCGGTCGGTCGCTGGAGATGCTCTTGGGGTTGAAGCCGGGGGCTCGGACGCTGGAGCACATGAGCCGGGCGGTGGCCGGATACGCCCCGGCGTTCCAGGACGCCCTGCCGGTGCCCCCGCCGGAGGAGGAGGGGCCGTTGCTGGTCGTCACCGCCGACGGCAAGGGGGTGCCGATGCGGCGACCGCCGCAGGAGGGGCCGAAGCCCCATCACCGCCGCACCAAGGGGGAGAAGGCGAACAAGAAGCAGATGGCCTGCGTCGGGGCCGTCTACACCATCGAGCCGTTCGTGCGGAAGGCCGGCGACATTCTCGATGAGGTGCCCTGCGGGACGAGCGGGCCGGGGACCGGCCCGAGCCGCAGCACAAGCACGTCTGGGCCGAGATGACCCGGCAGGTCGGGGGCGAGACGGTCCACGCCAAGGAGGCCCTCTTCGCCCGACTGGAGTCCGAGGCGGCGGCCCGCAACTCGGGCCACGACCGCCCGGTGATCTGCCTGATGGACGGCGAGCGGGCGTTGTGGGACATGCAGCGGGAGCACTTCGCCGATGCGGTGGGCATCCTCGACCTGTTCCACGTCCTGGAGCGGCTCTGGGCGGTGGCCCACTGCTCCCACAAGGAGGGCAGCGACGGGGCCAAGCGGTACGTCGAGGAGCGGCTGCGGGACCTGCTCCAGGGGCGGGTCGGCCACGTCATCGCCGGGCTGAGGCGGCGGCTGAACGGGGGCAAGCTCAGCGGCCCGAAGCGGAAGGTGATCGGGTCGGCGGTGGGGTACCTGGCGAACAACCGGGAGCACATGCGGTATGACGAGTACCTGGCGGCGGGCTACCCGATCGGTAGCGGGGTGGCCGAGGGGGCGTGCCGCCATCTGGTCAAGGACCGGATGGAGCAGACCGGGATGAGGTGGACCGTCGAGGGGGCGCAGGCGATGCTCCACGTCCGGGCGTTGTACCTCAACCACCTGTGGGCGGAGTTCCTGGAGTATCGGATCGATCAGGAGCAGACCCGCCTGTACGGGTCAGTTGCAGCATAGCGGGCGGCGAGTTACGCCCTATTCATCCTAACCCTATGGCGGCACACCGAAATCGTGCCCGGAAGGGAGTCCCCGACGCGGTCCGATCGACGTCCTACCCATGCGCGGTGGGTCTCCTCGACTCCCGGGTATTCTCCCCCGAAAGATCGTTCGGACCTTGAAACGAGTGGTTAGGATCTCCGCGCCAAATTCGCGCGGGTTTTCAGGATTCGCTTATGCGTTCCTCGCCGCGAGCCGAGGGTGCCCCTAGCGAGAACGATGCCTTTTCTCGACATCCCGCACATTGCCTCGCCGAGCGGCGACGAGCCTCCGCGAATCTTGGGAACACTCAATCGGCGGGAGGCGGTCGGCAAGCGTTGCCAGCCCTCGCGGGGGATGATTTCGAGGAGAACAACCATGTCAGAGATCGAGAAGAACGGCCGGCCATCGACGAACGGCCCGGGGGCGGGCCAACCCCTCCTGATCAACGTCAAGGCGGTCGCGGCGCTGCTGGGGCGGTGCGATCGCTCCATCTGGAGGGACGACGAGGAGGGCAGGATACCGGCCCCGATCGTGCTCGGCGGGTCGAAGCGGTGGCGGACCAAGGAGATCCGCGCGTGGGGGCGGGCCAGATGCCCCGACCGAACCACCTGGGAAAACCGCTGGCCGCGTGCCTCGCGCCCCCAGGGATGACACGATGATCCCGGCGTGGGACGCCGGGTCAGGGGTGGGGGCAGTTGATGGACCGGCCGGACCCCACCCTCTTGCGACGAAGCGCAAGTAGCCCACCGACAATCACAACTTGACCCACAACCAAGCCCTCCCGGCGCGGACCGGGTCGGCGGTACGGAGATCCTACAAATGTGATGCGCGGAGTTCATGCCCATCGTACCCGACGGGACGCACCCGATCGAGAGTGATGACCCCAACGCAATCGCCCCTCACGCCGGGATCATCCGTGCCGAGCGAGGCGGCGGCTCGGAAACGACCGACACAGCCTTGGCTCCGGCGCTCGACCCGTGCATCACGACCTACGGCGATGAGGAAGGCCAGGCGCCCGTCGTGACGGGCCCGGCGCCCGTCCCATGCAAGAAAGGGGCGACCACGCCGAGGCGCCCCCGGAAGCGCGAGCCTGTGCCCGATGCCGCCGACCTGACGGATGTCGGCAATGCCCATCGGTTCGTGGACCAGCACGGCGAGACGCTGCGCTACTGCCCCACATGGGATAGGTGGCTCGTGTACGAGGCGGGGCGGTGGCGGCCTGACGACACGATGACGGTCGATCGCCTGGCGGTAGGCGTTCAAGGCCCAATGTTGGGCTTCATGGCTTGGCCAGTGTGACGATGGGCAATCAGGCGGCTTGAGTGTTGGTGGCGGCAGGGAGCAGTGACGGCACCGTCTGACCTTCCAGGCTGGCCTGATAGCACCGGGTCAGGTACTCCAGCACATTGGTCTCCCGTTGGCGGCACGTCGCCACCACGCTGAGAATCCGCTCCACGAACCGGCTCCCCGCCTCGCTGTCGGTGCCGCCGCTCGTCTTGCGGTAGATCACACCGTGTCTCAACGCACGCTCGGCGTCGTTGTTCGTCGGCTCCACGCCCTCGACTCGCACGAACGTCCACAGGTGCTTCTCACCCGCCAGCAACTCCCGGCATGTCGCCGCCGTCTTCGGGCTGCCGCATCCCAGCCCACGGCGCAGCCTCTCCCGGAATGAGAGCCTCATCATCGCCACCTTCGATCGCAGCGTGGCCCGGGCCATCGTCCCGTCCCGCACCCGGTGCCACCAGTCGAACAGTCGGACAGTGTGGCCCAGCAGGAGCCGACCGACCTCGGCGGGCTCGCCGCCCCGATCGACCATCGCCTGGAAATCTCGATTCAGATGGGCCCAACAGAACTGACGTCGCTTGATCCACAGGTAGCTGCGGGATCGGTCGCTGACGACGACCTTACGGTCGTCGGCCCCCAGCATCTCCCTGGCGACGTCGGCCCCCCGGCCCGGGGCGATCGTGAAGACCGTCACCGCCCGGGTCACCGCCGCCCAGAGCCACATCTTCTCCCGGCCCTGCCACCACGAGGTCTCGTCGATGTGGGCCACGGCGGCAGTGCGGACGTACTGGCGTAGCTCCTCGACGGGAGCCTCCAACTCCTCGGCGGCTTGCCGCTCCAACCGGGCGATCATGCCGATGGAGATCGTCAGGCCCAGCAGGTCGAAGACCAGTTGGCGGGCCGGACGCTTGCCCAGGCGGTAGCCTCCGACCAGGACGCTGAGGATCGCCCGTAGGCGGGGGCCGAACGCCCCTCGGGGTACGCCAGGCGGCAGGGTCGCACAGGTCGAGGTGCGGCATCGGGGGCAGATGAGGCGATGGAGCCGGTACTCGTCCACCGTCGGCTGGACCGGTGGCACCTCTGCGACCTGGTGCCGGATCGGCTCGGGGTCGTCACCGGAGAGGGCGGTGCGGCACCAGCGGCACTCGGGCGGCTTGCAGTCGATGACCTGGCGGAGTTGCTCGGGCGGTACGAGTGAGCGGACTTTGCGATGATGGCCGGGTTGCCCGCCCCGCTTCTTGCCCGTGGCGGGGGCCGGGGGTCGCCGCTTGACCGAGGGGGGATCGGAGGAGGGCGGCTTGGAGGAATTGGTGGAGTTCTTGCCGAGCCGTTCCTCCAGATCGGCGATCCTCTGCTCCAGGCATCGGACCAAGGCCGAGACAGCCGCCTGGGCTTCGACGGAGAGAGTATCCCAGAGTGGCTCAGGCAGTGGTGGCTGCTCCTTCATGCCGCCGTTCTACTGTGATCGCACCCAGGAAGCAACAATGGGCCTTGAACGCCTACCCTTGCGGATCGTCTCGCGCACGACGCTCTCGGCGGCGCCGCTTGTCCACGTATCGCTGGAGCACATCGACAGAGAGGGAGTCGAACTTGCGATCCGCACCGAGCACGCGGCGGAAGTGGCGGCCGTGGATCTCCTCGGTGTCGATGGAATTCGCTTCCTTCGACCCCGGCGTGAGCGTCCCGGAGTAGGTGTCGAAGATGGTGCCGATCGTGGCGGCGGGCTGGGGGGCGGGCTGCAACGAATCTGCAACAGGCTGGGGCCGCTTCTCGACCTTGCCGCCGGTCAGGATGAACGTCTTCTCGTCCACGTCGGGGGGCATGGCCAGCTTGCCGCGTTCAAGGTCGATGAGCGTTTCTTCGACCAAGGCGACCAGGCGTTGGGCATGCCGCTCGGACTCGACCTTCTCGACCCGATTGAGTTGCCGGCCCTCGTAACGGAAGTGGATGCGGGCTGTGCCCTTCTTCGCGCTGTACTGGTAGGACGCCATCGGTGGACCTCGTGGGGAGCGGTGCGTATCCGCCCCAATCCTAGGTCCACATGAAGCCCCTGTTTGTTGCAGTTCTGTTGCACGAATCGGCTGCAACAACGAAAAAAGGGGTCACGGCTTTCGCCGCAACCCCTTGAACCCTCTCGGGATACCCCCACGGGGACTCGAACCCCGGTCCCTAGGCTGAGAACCTAGTATCCTGGGCCGCTAGACGATGGGGGCCTTGAGTAGCTCAAATATAGGGAGTCGCCCGGGCGGTGTCAAGCGATCCCCGCGGACAGGGTCGTGCAGCCGGGGATCGCGGCGAGGATCGGAAGGATCGACGGATGCCCAAGGTGTTGGCCGGCGGTCGTCACCTGTTCTACGAGGAGATGGGGCGGGGGGAGCCGCTGGTCTTCCTCAGCGGGCTGGGGGGCGACCATCGCGCGTTCAGCATCCCGATGCGGCACTTCGGGGCGTCGTACCGGGCGCTGGTGCTCGACGCCCGCGACGTCGGGCAGAGCGACCGGGCCGACGCGCCCTATTCGACGGCCGACATGGCCGACGACGTGGCCGCCTGGCTCGGCGCGCTGGGGATCTCGGCGGCATGGATCGTCGGGCAATCGCTCGGAGGGCTGGTTGCGCAGGAGCTGGCGCTGCGGCACCCCGAGGCGGTGCGGGGCCTGGTCCTGGCCTCCACGCACGCGGGGGCCGACGCCTGGCGGCGGGCGGTCATCGAGTCGTGGGTGGCGCTGCGACGCCGCGCCGACCCGGGCGAGTTCACCCGCGCCACGCTCCCCTGGCTGGTGGCGCCGCCGTTCTACCGCAATCCGTCGCAGGTCGAAGGGCTCGTCCGGTTCGCCGAGCGCAACCCCTGGCCGCAGGACCCCGACGCCTTCGCGCGGCAGGCCCGCGCCGCGGTCGAGCACGACGCGCGCGACCGCCTCGGGGCGATCCGCGCCCCGACCCTCGTCCTGGTCGGCGCGCTCGACATCGTCAACCCGCCCCGGGTCGCGCGCGAGCTGGCCGAGCGCATCCCCGACGCCCGGCTGGCGATCTTGCCCGACGTCGGCCACCTGCCGCACGTCGAGGACGGCGCCGCCTTCCGCGAGGCGGTCGCGGCGTTCCTCGGCTGATCGCCGCGCCTTGCGTTCCGGCGCGGGCTGGACTACGCTCGGCGACCGGGGCGGATCGCCGGACGCGAGGGGCCGCAGGGTGCCGGCCGGGAGGTCGAAGTGGCCAGCGAAGAGGAACGGAAACAGGCCTTCAAGGCGTTCAAGAAGCGGCTCAAGCTCGCCCGCCTGGACGACAAGTCGGGCCTGTCGAAGGGGACCAAGACGTCGTCGATCGGGGGGATCACCCCCCCTCCGGGCCACCCGCCCGGCGTCTGGGACGAGCTGGTCGCCGAGGGCAAGCTCCGCAGCGAGGGGTACGGGATCTATTCGCTCGCCCAGGAGCTCTGACGTGGGGCCGGCGCGGGGGCCGGGCCCGTCGCGATCGCGCGGGCGGTCGCGCGGCTACGGCTGGTGCTCGGCACGGCCACGATGGCGATGCTCGCCCTGTCGTGGCCGCTCTGGGTCGGCGACGGTGACATCCCCCGGGTGCCGTTCGTCGCCCCAGGGCTGGCGACGATCCCGCCTGGCGCCTCGTGGGGCCTGTTCGTCGTCCTGCTGGTCGCCGTCGCCGCGTCGGCGGCCGGGGTCGCCTGGCGCGCGACGACGGGGCTCGCAATTGGTCTGATGACGGCGCTGATCCTGGAGGACCAGCATCGGTTCCAGCCCTGGGCTTACCAATATCTGATGACGAGCCTGCTCCTGGCGGCGTTGCCGGAGCGGGAAGGGCTGCGGTATGCGCGGTGGTGGTTCGTCGCGCTCTACGCGCACTCGGGCCTGTCGAAGCTCGACGTCTCGTTCTGCGAGGGGCTGGGCGACCTGTTCCTGAGGACGGCCGTCGCGCCGTTCGGGCTCGACCCGGCGGGCTGGCCGGGCCGCTGGCGGGCCCTGGCCGTGCTGGCGATGCCAGCGGGGGAGATCGCGGTGGCGGCGCTGCTGGCCCTGCCGGCGACGAGGCGGATCGGGCGCGTGGCGGCGGCCGTGCTCCACCTGGCGCTGCTGGGCATCCTCGGCCCCTGGGGGCTGCGGCACAGCACGATCGTGCTGATCTGGAACGCGGCGACGATGGTCGAGGTCTGGATCGCGTTCGGCCCGGATCTTGCAAGACGGGGGGACGCGGACGGGACGGGGACGGCGGCCGGACGATGGGTCCGGCTGGTGTTCTGGGCCGCGGTGGTGCTGCCGCTGGGCGAGCGTCGAGGTGTGCTCGACGCCTGGCCGTCGCACGCGCTGTACGCCGGGCATGTGGAGAGGACCGACGTTTATCTGCTCGGTGACGAGATCGACGAGTATCCCGAGGCGATCCGCCGCCACGTGGAGGCCGGCGGGTCGGGGGGGTGGCGCCGGCTCAACCTGACGGCCTGGAGCCGGGCGGTGCGCGGGACGCCCGTGTACCCCTCGGGGCGGGCGTGCAACGGCCTGGCCGAGGCGCTGGCCGCGCGTTATGGTGGCCGCCTCGTGATCCGGGTCGTGCAGCGCGGCCGGGCCGACCGCCGGACGGGGCGCCGCGAGGCGGTCGAGTGCCTGGGCCTGGAGGCGATCCGCCGTCAGGGGGACCGATACCGGCTCAACGCCCACCCGGCGCGGCCGGCGGCCGACGGGCCGACCGCGCCCCTCGGGCCGTCCTGAAGTGGAGAGCGTCGTTATGCGGTTCCCCCGCGCCAGCGGAATCCTGCTGCACCCCTCGTCGTTGCCGGGCCGCTTCGGGATCGGCGACTTCGGCCCGCAGGCGCGGGCCTTCGTCGACGTCCTGGCCGACGCGGGGCAGCTCTGGTGGCAGATCCTCCCGCTCGGGCCGACGGGCTACGGCAACTCCCCGTACCAGTCGTACTCCTCGTTCGCGGGCAACTCGCTGCTGATCAGTCCCGAGGGGATGGTCGAGGACGGCTGGCTCGATCCCGGCGATTGGGAGGACTACCCCGAGCTGCCCGACGACGCCGTCGACTTCGACGCGGTGATCGCGGCCAAGGACGCGCTGTTCCGCCGCGCCTTCCGGCGGTTCCGGTCCGATCGTCCGGGCTTCGGCGCGTTCGTGCGCGAGAACTCGCGCTGGCTCGACGACTACGCGCTCTTCATGGCGCTGAAGGAGGCGCCGGGGGCGCCTCGTGGAACGAGTGGGAGCCCGAGCTCGCCGGGCGGGTGCCCGAGGCGATCGCGCGGGCGCGCGGGGAGCTGGCCGACACGATCCTGTACTACCAGTTCATCCAGTACGCCTTCGCCCGGCAGTGGGGTGCGCTCCGCGAGGCGTGCCGGGCGCGGGGCATCCGCCTGATCGGCGACCTGCCGATCTTCGTGGCGCAGGACAGCGCCGACGTCTGGTCGCACCCCGGGCTGTTCCAGCTCGACGCCGAGGGGAGGCCGCTGGTCATCGCGGGGGTCCCGCCCGACCTCTTCAGCGAGACGGGCCAGCTCTGGGGCAACCCGCTCTACCGCTGGGAGGCGCACGCCGCCGAGAAGTTCGCCTGGTGGATCGCGCGGATGAGGGCGTCGACCGACCGGGTCGACCTGGTCCGCCTCGACCACTTCCGCGGGTTCGAAGCCTGCTGGGAGGTCCCCGCCGGCTCCGAGACCGCCGCGACCGGGCGCTGGGCCTGGGGCCGGGCACCCAGTTCCTCGAAGCCCTCAAGGAGGGGCTCGGCGGTCTGCCGCTCATCGCCGAGGACCTGGGCGAGATCACCGCCGAGGTGCTGGCGCTGCGCGATCGGTTCGAGCTGCCCGGCATGCGCATCCTCCAGTTCGCCTTCAGCGGCGACAAGGGGGCCGAGGTCAACCTGCCCCATCACTTCGTCCACCACTGCATCGCCTACACGGGCACCCACGACAACGACACGACGGTCGGCTGGTTCACGACCGCCGACGCCGTGACGACGATGAAGCCGGAGCAGATCGCGTTCGAGCGGACCTTCGTCCGGCGCTACGTCGGCACGGCCGGCGACGAGATCCACTGGGATCTGATCCGGGTGATGATGGCGTCGATCGCCGACACGGCCATCGTCCCGATGCAGGACCTGCTCGGCCTCGACGGCCGGGCGCGGATGAACGTGCCGGGCCGGGCCGAGGGCAACTGGGGCTGGCGGCTCCGGGAGGGGCAGTTCACCCCGCGGGCCCTCTCGCGCCTGGCCGAGATGACGGCGGTCTACAGCCGGTGGAACGGCGACCTCCCCGAGGCGTACCGCCCTCCGCGACGCCCCCCGGCCGAGGCGCCGCTCCTCGGCCGCTGACGGGCGCGGCGCGCGACCCCGGCCGCCCGTCAGCGGCCATCCCTCATCCCGGGTCACGGATCACGGGACGGGCGAGTCGCGGAAGGCGGCGTCGGCCTGGTCGCGGAGCATCTCCGAGTCGGGGACCGCCGAGCGCGAGAAGAACGGGTTGCCGTCGGGGGCGGTCGGCGGATCGACGGGGACGGCCGAGGGGGGGAGCGTGCCGAGGCGGATGCCGACCCGATCCATGATGGCGCACGACAGCGGCTGGTCGCCGAACCAGCCGACCCGGACGCTGACCCGCGACGTCCCCTGGTTCGGCCGGATCGCGACGGAGGCGCGGCGGTCGTCGGCGGTCGTCCCCTCCAGCATGATCATGCCACCGTCGCGGGTCTGCTGGATCGCCTGGATGCGGAGGTCGTTCATCGCCTGCGTGGCCGCCGTCACGATCGTGTCGGGCGGATAGGTGAACTCCTGCGTCGCCCGGCCCGTCGAGTAGGTGTAGCCGGCGCCTCCGAGGCCTGTCGCGGCCACCGGCCCGACCGTCGAGCATCCCGCGCACGATGATCCCGCGATCGTCGCGGCCAGCAGGGCAATCCGTCGCATCGTTCGCCTCGCGTCCAGGGTCGTGCCGGGGACCGTCCAGGCTGGCGCGGCAGACTATCGCCGAACCCGCGATGGGTCAAGGCCGACCGCGACCGGGGCGACGGCCCAGGCCGGCGGGCGGGGATGCGATCGGGCCGCCCGATCGCACGGGTCGCGGTTGTCTTTCCCGATGCACTCCTTATAATAGCTTTTTGCGTCAGCCCACCCCTTGCGTGGAGGGGTGGGTCGTTTTTCCGCTTCGCGTCCCCCACCCCATCCGAGGGCGGCCAGCGGCCCGGTCGCGGGGCGACCCAGGGCCGGAGGGAGGCGGTCGGTCCCGACGAGATCGCCCCTGCCTCGGCGCCTTGCCCTTCGTCCCCCGCCCGCGAGGCGGGGGTTGGACGGAACGACACAATTCCCATGGTAGATCGCAACCTGCTCCGCGAATTTGACGTCAGCGACGACGAGCTGACGGCCGTGGTTACCAGTGAAGACGGGTCGAACGAGTTCGATCGGTTCATCCACGAGGAAGGCCAGAGCTTCGAGATCGGCGGCATCGTCTCGGGCAAGGTCATCGAGATCGTCGGCGACCAGGTGGTCGTCGACGTCGGCTACAAGTCGGAGGGCCTCGTCCCCCTGAACGAGTGGGAGGACGAGCCGCCGCCCCGGCCCGGCGACAGCGTCGAGGTCCTCCTGGAGGGCATGGAGGACGAGACCGGCGAGATCGTCCTGTCGCGCAAGAAGGCGCACCGGATGCGCGCCTGGGAGATGGTCATCTCCAAGTACCACGAGGGCGACGTGGTCAAGGGCCGGGTGACCCGCAAGATCAAGGGGGGCCTGCTCGTCGACATCGGCGTCAACGTCTTCCTCCCCGCCAGCCAGGTCGACATCCGCCGCCCCTCCGACATCGCCGACTACATCGATCAAGAGATCGAGTGCATGATCCTCAAGATCGACGAGGGCCGCCGCAACATCGTCGTCAGCCGCCGCAAGCTCATCGAGATCACCCGCGAGCAGCAGAAGAAGCAACTCCTGGCCGAGATCGAGCCCGGGCAGGTCCGCACCGGCACCGTCAAGAACATCGCCGACTTCGGCGCGTTCGTCGACCTCGGCGGCATCGACGGCCTGCTCCACATCACCGACATGAGCTGGGGCCGCATCAACCACCCCAGCGACATGGTCAAGATCGACGACCAGATCGAGATCATGGTCCTCCACGTCGATAAGGACCGCGAGAAGATCGCGCTGGGGTTGAAGCAGAAGTCGGCCAGCCCGTGGGAGAACGTCGCCGACAAGTACCCGGTCGGCACCCGCGTCATGGGCGAGGTCGTCAACGTCATGAGCTACGGCGCCTTCGTCAAGCTGGAGGAGGGGATCGAGGGCCTGGTCCACATCTCCGAGATGAGCTGGACGAAGCGGATCAACCACCCCAGCGAGGTGGTGCAGATCGGCGACAAGATCGAGGTCGTCGTCCTCGGCATCAACAAGGAGAAGCAGGAGATCTCCCTGGGGATGAAGCAGACGCAGGCCAACCCGTGGGACCAGGTCGCCAGCAAGTACCCGCCGGGGACCATGATCGAGGGGACGGTCCGCAACCTGACCAACTACGGCGCCTTCATCGAGATCGAGGAGGGCATCGACGGCCTCCTGCACATCTCCGACATGAGCTGGACCCGCAAGATCGGCCACCCTAACGAGGTCCTGGAGAAGGGCCAGCGCGTCAGTTGCCAGGTGCTCAACGTCGACCAGGAGCGGAAGCGGATCGCCCTGGGCCTCAAGCAGCTCAAGGAAGACCCGTGGGAGACCGACATCCCCGACCGCTACAAGCCGGGCGACGTCGTCCACGGCAAGGTCACCAAGCTGACCAACTTCGGCGTCTTCGTCGAGCTCGAGCCCGGCCTGGAAGGGCTCCTGCACATCTCCGAGCTGGCCGACCACAAGGTCGACAGCCCCGAGGAGGTCGTCAAGGTCGGCGACGAGATCGAGGTCAAGGTCCTCCGCGTCGACCGCGGCGAGCGCAAGATCGGCCTGTCCCGCAAGAAGGCCCACTGGACCAAGGGCGACGAGGCCGAGGACGAGACTTCCGACGCCGCCACCGAGTCGTCCCGCGCCGGCGCCGCACCTGTCAAGGGCGAACCCAAGGAGCTCAAGGGCGGCCTCGGCGGTGGTGGTCCCTTGTTCAGTATGGGCGGCTCCTCGCAGGAGACCGAAGGCTGAGACGTCCATTCGCCGATCGATCTCCACTCCAACCCGGGCCGCCCCCTCACGATCGTCGTGAGGGGGCGGCCCGTATCGCTTTCCCTCCCGAACATCCCTCTCGATCCTCACTTCCGACCCATTGCGTCCATTCCTCGGAACTCATGTAACGGCGCATCCCCGGTAGTCCAGTCATCTCTACGGGATGCGGCGGACCCTCATTTCCTGCAAATGACCAAAACTTCCTAGACTTCCAAAACCCATTTAAGTTATCAGAGAGAGGTCACCGATATCTGGTGATGTCCGTCGGCGCACGGGGAAAGCGGAGGTGACCCGACGGGCTCGTCACGGCGACGGCCGACGAGTCCGGGGCGGCGGACGACGCGAAGGGGACCGGGGCGAGGCTCGGGCGTCCGGTTCGAGCCGGGGATGCCGATGGGGCCGCGCCCGGGCCCGGTTTGGAGCTGCGGGACGCGAGGATGCCGGCCGGGACCCGGCGACGGTGCCGGGCCCGGGGTCGCGGAGGCGCCAGCGATTTGTTGCGGTCCTCGGACCGAATGACCCGACCCGTGCGGACCCAGTCACGACCGACGAGACGAGGATCTTCATGGCCCGTATCCGCCGACACCGCCGCGACACCGTCCAGAGCCCCCTGGAGACGTATCTCCGGGAGATCAACGAGATGGCGCTCTTGACCGCCGACGAGGAGAAGATGCTGGCCCAGCGGATCGCGCAGGGCGACGCCGCGGCGCGCGACCGGATGGTCCGGGCCAACCTCCGTCTGGTCGTCAACATCGCGCGAGGCTATGTGGGCAAGGGGCTGGCGCTCCAGGATCTGATCGAGGAGGGCAACCTCGGCCTGCTCCGCGCCGTCGAGGGGTTCGACCCGGCGGTCGGGACGCGGTTCAGCACCTACGCCAGCTACTGGATCAAGCAGTCGATCAAGAGGGCTTTGGTCAACACGGCCAAGCCGATCCGCATCCCGGCCTACATGGTCGAGCTGCTGTTCAAGTGGCGGCGGATGGCGGCCGAGCTCCAGGACTCGCTGGGCCGCCCGCCGACGGTCGAGGAGATCGCCAGGGCGCTGGAACTGCCCAAGAAGAAGCTGGCGATCGTCAAGAAGGCGATCAAGGTGTACAACCTCGTCCCCCAGACCGACCAGCCCGAGAACGGCTGGAGCTTGGGCGAGATGCTCATGGACGAGAGGACGCGGTCCCCCGACGTCGAGATGGTCGAGGCCGACAACCTCCGCCTCGTCCTGCACCGCCTCGAGGAGATGGACAAGCGCGAGGCGACCGTCCTCCGCATGCGGTTCGGCCTGAACGACGCGCCCCCCAAGACCCTGAAGGAAATCGGCGAGTCGCTCGGCCTGACCCGCGAGCGCGTCCGCCAGATCGAGAACGAGGCGCTGGGCAAGCTCTCGGCGACGTTCCACGCGGATTGAACGATTTGTAGGGTGCGTGAAGCGCACCGGCCCTCTTGCATGGCAGGGGGTCGGTGCGCTTCACGCACCCTACAAGGAGGTCCCAGCCCGAGCCCGCAGCCGGTGCCGGTGGACGATCAGCCCCGCGCCGCAGGCGAGCAGGACGACGAGGGTCGAGGGCTCGGGGATGGGGGCGGGCAGGGCGGGGCGGGTGCCGAGCGTGTTGCTGCTCTCGATCGTGGTGGTGAAGTCCTTGGCGAAGTTGCCGTCGAAGGTGCTGCTGAGGGTGGGGTGGATCTCCATGTAGGCGTCGGGGCCGAAGCTGGAGGCGAGCAGCCCGCCGGTGATCTTCAGGTCGAGGTTGAACGCCGGCGTGCCCCCGCCTGGACCCCGAACGACGTCGGCGTGCCCTGCAGGAGCAGGCCGTTGAACGTCTGGCCGCCGACGACCACCCGGCCGTAGAGCGAATAGGTGTTGTTGGCGCCGCCGACCAGGTTGCCGTTCTGGTCGAGCGTCAGGTTGATCGCCTGCGCCTGGACGCCGTCCGAGTCGGGCCGGACGTCGGCCTCGTCGCCGTTGCCGGGGCCGGTCTTGATCAGGAACGGCGTGTTGTTCACCTCGAAGGTGCCGGTCCCGGTCGCCGGGTCGTAGGTGTAGCTCTGCGTCCCGGTGATCGACGCGGCGATGTCGGGGTAGGTCCGGCCGCCGGGGGGCTGGATCAGCTCGGCGGAGGCGGGGACGGCGAGCACGACCATCAGCGTGAGCGCGAGGGGCAGGCCGGCCTGGGCGGTGTTGCGGCGCATCCGTGGCATGGCTCATCCTTCTCGATCGGCCGGCGTCCCGTGCTCATCAGCCCCGGGGGCTGATCGATCGGGATGCCGGCTCCGCGGCCATCGCGGGCGAGGTACGACGAGACGACTCGGGGGTGCGAACCCCCGATGGGCCGGGCGAGGCTGGCGTCGCGGGTGTCGTTCGAGGTGGGGTTGCCCGTGTCGGTTGTCGAGGCCGCTCGGAATCCTTCCGACTTCGAAGCCAACTCCTTTGGAGACGGACTCGGCCCCCCTCCAGGTGGGCCGCCTGGCATGGCTTGCCGATCGCGTCGACCGTGACGGATCGGCCGGTGTGGCGGACATTGAAGCCGAAGCGAACCGCCCCGTCAACCCGGATTTCGATCGCCCGGAACCCTTGATGCAAATCGACGCCGGGGCGATTATCCTCACATGGAGGGACGGCCCGTCGGCGATCGGGCCGCGCCAGGACCGGCCGGGAGACTTCATGAGCCACGTCAACTCCACGATCCTCGACCAGCTCTGGGACGACTTCGACGCGCGCGAGGTGATCTTGCGCAAGGTGGTGGCCGACCGTCTCGCCGAGGACCCGCCGCCGAGCGTCCCCGACCACGTCGTCGCCACCTACTTCTTCGCCTTCCGGACGACGACGCTCGCCAGGGCGGTCGCCGAGATCAGCTATCACGCCACGAGCGGCATCAAGCACCCACCCCCCGGCTCCCTGCTGGAGCAGTGCTCGGCGCGGCAGGCGGGAATCGACCCGTTCGACCCGAGCGGCCGGATCGGCCTGCTGCACGTCGCCTTCCCCCTCAAGATGATGCTCCAGGGGGACGGCCACCTGTCCTCGTGCGACCTGCTGCACACCGTCGCCGGCGCCGTCATCTTCGACTTCTACGAGAACCAGGACGCGCGCCTCATCGCGCTCGACATCCCCGAGACGGTCCTCCGCACCTCCCCGGGCCCGGCGTATGGACCGCTCGGCGTCCGCCGCCGGGCCGGGTTCGCCGCCGACCGTCCGGCGTTCGGCACGATCCTCAAGCCGACGGCCGGCATCACCCCCGACGACGTCGGGCGGCTCGTCGCGGAGGTCGCCGGCCATCCCCTCCTGATGTTCATCAAGGAGGACGAGGATCTGTACCCGAACCTCGACTATTCCCCGGTCGCCGAGCGGACCCGGCGCGCCGTCGAGGCGATCGAGAGGGTCCGCGACCGTCGCGGCGGGCTCGGGCTGATCTTCGCGCCGCACGTCAGCGGGGCGCCTCACGAGATCGTCGACACGGTGCTGGCCGCCGTCGAGGCGGGGGCCTCGGGCGTGATGTTCAGCGAGACCTATGCCGGGGGGGCCGTCCGGATGGTCCGCGAGGCGACGAAGCACCTGGAGCACCCGCCGGCCATCTACGGCCACAACGCCGGGATCGGCGTCAAGACGCGGTCGATCTGGCGCGAGGTGATCGACTTCCTGGCCCGCCTCGACGGCATCGACTTCCGCCAGACCGCGCCGGTCCGCCCGGGACGGCCGTACATCCGTCCCTTCGGCGACGAGTGGCTGGCCTCGGAGGACGCGCTGACCCGCCCGGTCGCCGACCTCAAGCCCACCATGATCACCCGCGCCGGGGCGCTCGACCAGGGTAACCTGATCCTCAACATGCAGGACGTCGAGGCCCGCGGCATCGCCCCGAACGTGATGTTCCTGGCCGGCTCGGCGATCAACTCGATCCACGACGACCGAGGCCGCCCCGACCCGAGGATCGGCCTCGAATCGATCCTCCAGGCGATCGAGGTCCACTGCTCGGGCGCGCTCCGCGACGTGCCGGCCGACGAGCACCTGCCCGCCCTGGTCGAGGTGGCGCGCCGGATGAATTACCGCGAGCTCGGCGAGGCCCTCCGGCAGCGCTATCCGTCCCTGACGTAAGGCGTTCGCCGCACGCCGTCCAGGAGATCCGCCACCCCAAGGAGGCCGAGACGATGCCGTTCTTCGACCGCGATGGCGTGCGGTTCCACTACCGGGACCAGGGGGGGGGGGTGCCGTTCGTCTTCCAGCACGGGCTGGGTAGCGACATTGCGCTGACGCACGCGCTGTTCACCCCGCCGCCGGGCGCCCGCCTGATCGGCTTCGACGCGCGCGGGCACGGCGAGACCCGGCCTCTGGGCGACCCCAAGCACATCGCGATCGCCTCCTATGCCGACGACCTGGCGGCGCTGCTCGACCTGCTAGGGCTGCCCGCCGCGGTCGTCGGCGGGGTGTCGATGGGCGCCGCGATCGCGCTGAGCTTCGTCCTGCGGCATCCCGGCCGCGTCCTCGGGCTGGTCCTGTCGCGCCCCGCCTGGCTCGACCGCCCCCTGCCCGAGAACCTGAGGGTCTTCCCCCACATCGCGCTGTACCTGCTCCGCCACGGGCCCCGCGAAGGGCTGGCGCGGTTCCGCGAGACCCCCGAATATCAAGACCTGGTCCGCGAGGCGCCCGACTGCGCCGAGATGGTCGTCGCCAACTTCGAGCACCCCCGCGCTGAGGAGTGCATCGCCCGCCTCGAACGCCTCCCGCACGACGCCCCATGCCACGACCGCGCCGAGTGGCGGTCGATCCGCGTCCCGACCCTCGTCCTGGCCAACCGCCAGGACCCGGTCCACCCGTGGCACCTCGCCGAGACGCTGACCCAATCCATCCCCGGCGCCGTCCTCCGCGAGATCACCCCCAAGTCGGTGAGCCTCGCCCGGCACGCGGCCGACTTCCAGGGGATCGTCGAAGAATATCTCGCCCGCCACTTCCCGATGAAGGCGGTCGAGGAGGACGGGAGGGATCGTCGGGGACGTCGGCCCGGCGATCGCGCGGGATGACCAGCCGGGGAGGACCGTCATGACGACGATCCCGGAGATGATGGCGCAAGCCTGGCAGTCTCATCGAGAGGGCGACCTGCCCCGGGCGGTCCAGCTCTACCGGCAGGTCTTGCGGGCCGATCCGGACCACGTCGATGCCATCTATCTCTACGGGATGGCCTGTCAGGCCCTCGGACGGCCCCGCGACGCGGAGGCCGCCTATGAACGGGTCCTCCGGCTCCGGCCGGACCAGCCCGAGGTGCTCGGCAACAGCGGGGTTGCCCTGGCCTCGCAGGGCCGGTGGGACGAGGCCGTGGCCTCCTACCGCCGGGCCGTGGCCCTCAAGCCCGACTTCGCCGAGGCCTGGCTTCACCTCGGCCGTGCCCTGTCCGCGCTGGGCCGCGCCGACGAGGCCCTGGCCAGCTTTCAGGCCGCCGTCCGAATCCAGCCCGACTCCGCCGTGGCCCTCTACCACCTGGGCGACTCCTGCCAGGCGCGGGGCGCCTGGACGAGGCGGTCGCGAGCTACCGACGGGCCGTGACCCTCAAGCCCGACTTTGTCGAGGCGCACAACAACCTCGGCAATGCCTCCAAGGCGCGGGGGGACCTCGACGAGGCGGTCGCGAGCTATCGCCGGGCCCTGGCCCTCCGGCCGGACTCCGCCCCGGCCCACAACAACCTGGGCGTCGCCCTGAGCGAGCAGGGGAGGCTCGACGAGGCGGTCGCGAGCCATCGGCGGGCCCTGGAGCTCGAGCCGGGCTACGCCGAGGCGCACAACAACCTCGGCAATGCCTTCCAGGGACAGGAGAGGCTTGACGAGGCGACCGCCTGCTATCGCCGCGCCCTGGAACTCCGGCCGGACTACGCCCCGGCGCACAACAACCTCGGCAATGCCTCCAAGGCGCGGGGGGACCTCGACGAGGCGGTCGCGTCGTATCGCCGGGCCCTGGCCCTCCGTCCCGCCTTCGTCGAGGGGCATAACAACCTGGGGGTCGCCCTGCTGGAGCGGGGGGACCTCGACGAGGCGGTCGCGAGCTGCCGGCACGCCGTGCGCCTCCGGCCTGACTATGCCGCGGCACACAACAACCTCGGCAATATCTTCCAGGAGAGAGGGGATCTCGACGAGGCGGTCGCGAGCCATCGGCGGGCCCTGGAGCTCGACCCGGGCTGCGCCGAGGCGCACAACAACCTCGGCAGTGCCTTGCTGAAGCAGGGGAGGTTGGAGGAGGCGATGGCGAGCTACCGGCACGCCCGGGACCTCCGCCCGGAATATGCCGAGGCGCACATGAACCTGGGGATGGCCCTCCTCCTCGCGGGCGACTTCGAAGGGGGATGGGCCGGATATGAGTGGCGCCTCCGGACCAAGGACTACGCCCGAGATCCCTCCCGGCAGCCGCGATGGGACGGCTCGCCCCTGCGAGGGAGGACGATCCTGGTCCATGCCGAGCAGGGGCTGGGCGACACGATCCAGTTCGTCCGCTACGCGCCGATGGTCCGCGAGCGCGGGGGCGTCGTCGTCCTGGAGTGCCAGCCCCCCCTGATGCGGCTGCTCGCCGACGCCCCCGGCATCGACCGCCTGTTGGCCCAGGGCGGGCCCCCGCCGGAGTTCGCGGTGCAGTCCCCTCTGCTGAGCCTGCCCGGCATCCTCGGCACGACGCTCGACACCATCCCCGCCCCGGTCCCCTACCTCCGCGCCGACGCCGCTCGCATGCGCCTCTGGCGACGGGAGCTGGGGGACTCGCCCGAGTCCCGGGTCGGCATCGTGTGGCGGGGCAATCCCGGTCACCGCAGCGATCGGCGCCGCTCGATCCCGCTCTCCTGCCTCGCCCCCCTCGCGGGCCTGCCCGGGGTCCGCCTCGTCAGCCTCCAGAAGGGGCCGGGGGCCGAGCAGCTCGACGCGCAGGGCTGGGGACGATCGGTCCTCGACCTGGGAGGCCGCCTGGAGGACTTCGTCGACACCGCGGCGGTCCTCATGAACCTCGACCTGCTGATCGCCTGCGACACGGCGGTCGCGCACCTGGCCGGGGCCTTGGGCGTACCCGCCTGGGTGGCGCTGCCGTCCGACCCCGACTGGCGCTGGCTGCTCGGCCGCGACGACAGCCCGTGGTATCCGTCCCTCCGCCTGTTCCGCCAGGATCGCCCCGGCGACTGGGAGGCGGTCTTCGATCGCATCGCCCGGGAACTCCCGCGCCAGGTCGCCCGGCCCGGTGGGGACGGCTCGGCAGGTCCGGGCGGGTGATGTCGGCGACGGTCTTCGTCGGGCGGGCATCCCCCGCCAGGTTTCGGTGTGCTTCTCGGCGAATCCCTTCCAGGTTGGTATCAAAATGGAAACCGCCCGAATTGCCCAGATCCTGAGCGAGATGGGGACCCTCCTCGAAGTGAGGGGCGAGAACCCGTTCCGGTGTCGGGCGTACCACAACGCCTCGCAGGCGTTGCGGGGCCTGCCGGCCGACCTATCGGAGATGATCGCCGACGGGAGCCTCGCCGAGGTGCCGGGGATCGGCGAGACGATGCTCGCCAAGATTGTCCAGCTCGCGACCACCGGCCACTTTCCCGCCTATGACGAGATGCGGCGGGCCACGCCGCCGGGGCTGGTCGCACTTCTGCGCGTGCCGGGCCTGGGCCCGAAGAAGATCAAGGCGCTGCACGACGAGCTGAAGATCGAGAGCTTGGCCGACCTCCGCGCCGCGGGCGAGGCGGGCAAGATCGCCGCGGTCAAGGGCTTCGGCGCCAAGACCGAGGCCAAGATCCTCGAGGGGATCGAGTTCATCGAGACGGTCGGCGACCGCATCCTCCAGAGCCAGGCGCGGCGCCTGGTCGCGCCGATCGTGGAGGCGGTCCGGCGCCAGCCGGGGGTCATCCGCGCCGAGGTCTGCGGCAGCCTCCGCCGCCGCGCCGAGACGATCGGCGACCTCGACATCCTGTTCAGCGCCGCCGACCCCGTCCCCGTCCTCGACGCCTTCGTCAAGCTCCCCGACGTGGCCAAGGTGCTGGCGCACGGCCCGACCAAGGCGAGCGTCCGCCTGGCCGACGGCGTCCAGTGCGACCTGCGGGGCGTCACGGACGCCCAGTTCCCGTTCGCCCTGCACTACTTCACCGGCTCGAAGGCGCACAATATCGCCATGAGGAGGCGGGCCCAGGCGATGGGCTGCACGCTGAACGAATACAGCCTGGTCGGCCCCGATGGCCCGATCGCCTGCCGGACCGAGGCCGACCTGTTCGCCGCGCTCGGGCTGGTGGACATCCCCCCCGAACTGCGTGAGGACGTCGGCGAGATCGACGCCGCGGGACGAGGGCCTTTGCCGCCTTTGGTCGAGCTCGGCGACCTGACCGGCACCTTCCACTGCCACACCGACTGGAGCGACGGCGGCGCCTCGCTCGCCGAGATGGCCGAGGCCGCCCGTGCGCTCGGCCTGGGCTACCTCGGGATCGCCGACCACTCCCGCTCGGCGGGATATGCCGGCGGGCTGAGTGTCGATCGGGTCCGCCGCCAGTGGGAGGAGATCGACGCGCTGAACCGCAAGTTCGGCAAGGCGTTCCGCCTGTTCAAGGGGACCGAGTGCGACATCCTGGCCGACGGCTCGCTCGACTTCCCCGACGACGTGCTCGCCGGGTTCGACTACGTGGTGGCGAGCGTCCACTCGAATTTCGGTCTGCCGCAGGAGGAGATGACACGCCGGGTCGTCCGCGCCGTATCGCATCCGAGGGTCACGATGCTCGGCCACCCGACCGGCCGCCTGCTGCTGGCGCGCAGCGGCTACGCCGTCGACCTGGAGGCGGTGATTGCGGCGGCGGCCGGGGCGGGGACGATGATCGAGATCAACGCCGACCCGCACCGGCTCGACCTCGATGATACCTGGTGCCGCAAGGCCCGCGCCGCGGGGGTGACGATCGTCGTCAACCCCGACGCGCACTCGACCGGCGGCCTGGCGAACCTCGCCTACGGCGTCGGGGTGGCCCGCCGCGCGGGGCTGGGGCCGGGCGATTTGTTTAACACCGCCCCGCCGAAGGCAGTCGCCGCCGCGCTGGAGGACCGGAAGAAGCGTCGCTGACCGAAGAATCACGACGACTGTCGTGCGGTCTCCCTTGCGAGGGGGTTGATCGGTCCTATAATTTTGTGGATGACGGAATGCAGGAGAGTATGGCCGGGGGCCGGGGCCCCGGCCGAGGGCGCCGACCAGGGAGGGAGGTCCGACGCCGTGGTCGTCTCCCCGTCGTGTCGGTGGCCCTCGGCGCGGGCCCGTGGCTCGCCTGGCCCGGGGTGGTTCCCGATCGGTGGTCCCAGATCGCTGTCGCCCTCATCCCCGCAAGGAAATCGTCATGGCCCCACCCAAGTCGGCAGAGACCAATCGCCGCTATTTCACCGTCGAGGAAGCGAACAAGACGCTGCCGCTAGTCAAGGCGATCGTGGCCGACATCGTCCGCCAGTTCCGCACCGTCAACGACCTCCGGCAGCGGCTGGCGGCCGTCCAGGGCGATCGCCGCCGGCCGGCGACCGACCCCTACTCGGAGGAGATGGCGCAGAGCCAGGCCGAGCTCGAGTCCGAGGAGGAGAAGCTCGCCACCTACATCGACGAGCTGACCAAGCTCGGCGTCGAGCTGAAGGGGCCCGACGGCCTGTGCGACTTCTACAGCATCATGGACGGCCGCGAGGTCTACCTCTGCTGGCGCCTGGGCGAGCCGGAGGTCCTGCACTGGCACGAGCTGAACGCCGGGGTCGCCGGCCGCAAGCCGTTGCCCCTGGCCACCCACGCCGGCCCGAGCGGGAGCCGGCGCCTGCACTGACGCCCGAGTGAGCCTCCCGTCCCGCACTCATCGAACGGCCCGCCTCCGGGATCACCCGGGGCGGGCCGTTCCCGTTCGAAGCGACGCCCCGTCCGGAGGTTCGCCCCGCGAGAGGTTAGACGAAGGTCGGATTTCCTGGCATGCTGGTGTTGGGACGAGAGGGCGGGAAGACCTGTCACACCGCGGTCGGAGGTGCCCTCACCCCGGCCCTCCCCCGCCGGGAGAGGGTGCGAAATCTTTCCCCCTCTCCCGCCGGGAGAGGGCCGGGGTGAGGGTCTTCGTGTTGCGCTCGGGGCGGGACAACCCCAAGATCACCATGCGCATCCTCATCGTCGACGACGAGCCGAACATCCGTCGCACGCTGCGGGTCGCCCTGGAGGCGATGGGGCACGCCGTCGGCGAGGCGTCCTCCGGGCCGAGGCGCTCCGCGAGGTCGAGCGCCGGCCGTGCGACGTCGCCCTGGTCGACCTGAGGCTCGGCGAGGAGACGGGCCTCGACCTGCTCGAGCCGCTGCTGGCGCAGCTGCCCCGGCTGGCCGTCGTGGTGATCACGGCGCACGCCTCGCTCGACACCGCCGTCGAGGCGATGCGACGCGGGGCGTTCGATTACCTGCCCAAGCCGTTCACCCCCGCGCAGGTCCGCGCCGTGCTCGAGCGGGTCGAGCGGGTCCGCGGCCTGCGCGACCGCATCGCCGGCCTGGAGGAGCGCGTCCGCAACGAGGTGCCCGAGGCCGACCTCCAGGGGCGCGACCCCGAGGTCCGCCGGGTGCTCGACGTGGCCCGCCGCGTCGCGGAGACCGACGCCGCCGTCCTGATCCGGGGCGAGAACGGCACCGGCAAGGGGGTCCTGGCGCACGCCCTGCACGCCTGGAGCCGGAGGGGCGACGGGCCGATCGTCACCGTGAGCTGCCCGAGCCTCAGCCCCGACCTGCTGGAGAGCGACCTGTTCGGCCACGCCAAGGGGGCCTTCACCGGCGCCGTCCGCGACGCCGCCGGCAAGGTGGCCGCGGCCGAGGGGGGCACGCTGTTCCTCGACGAGGTCGGCGACCTGCCGCCTCTCCTGCAACCCAAGCTCCTGCGATTCCTCCAGGAACGGAAGTACGAGCGCGTCGGCGAGGCGAAGACCCGCTCGGCCGACGTCCGGCTCGTGGCGGCGACCAACCGCGACCTCGACGCGGCGGTCGCCGCGGGCACCTTCCGCGAGGACCTGCTCTACCGCCTCAACGTCGTCGAGCTGACGCTGCCGCCGCTCCGCGACCGAGCCGACCTCCTCCCCCTGGCCGAGCACCTCCTGACCTTCTTCGCCCGCCAGACCGGGCGGCACCTGTCGGGCTTCACGGCCGAGTCGCGCGAGGCCCTGGCGCGCCACCCGTGGCCGGGCAACCTCCGCGAGCTCCGCAATGCTGTCGAGCGCGCCGCCATCCTGGCCGACGGGCCCGAGGTCGGCACCGCCGACCTGCCCGACAAGATCGCCCGGGCCCGCGTCGGACCGTCGACCTCCGCCGAGATCGGCGGCCCGATCAGCCTGGAGCAGCTGGAGATCGAGCACATCCGCCGCGTCCTGGCCGGCTCCGCCAGCCTCGACGCCGCCGCGAGGACCCTCGGCATCGACCCGAGCACGCTCTACCGCAAGCGCAAGCAGTACGGGCTCTGATCGCGTCGGGATATGCTCGGTCGAAGGGTCTCACCGCAAAGGCACAAAGGGCACCAAGACAGACACAAAGAAGACCCGATAACGGAGATGATCCGCCACCGCGCCCCGAGTCTTCTCCCCCCTTTGTGTTTGCCTCCGTGTCCTTTGTGCCTTTGTGATGAGCCCTTCGACCGAGCATACCCCCGACGGGACATTGCGGTTTGCACGACGGCCCCGGCATCCTGCACGGGCGGATCGGGGCTGGTCGCATCAGTCGTCCCGAAATCGTTCGACATAAATCCTACGCGGAACACGCGCTCGGATCGGGCGGTCCGGTCCCGGTACGGACGTTGCTTCTCCCTCACCACGAGCAAAGGAGTTCGGGTCCGAGATGATCAAGACGCTGCGGACCAAGCTGCTGATCGGGATCACCCCGTTGCTGGCGATCATGGTCGGCCTGGGGTTGTGGGCGATCGTCATGTTCTCGCGGCTGGGGGGGAAGATCGACGTGATCCTCCGGGAGAACTACCGGAGCGTCCTGGCCGCCGAGGGGATGAAGGAGGCGCTGGAGCGGATGGACTCGGCCCTGTTGTTCGCCATCGGCGGCGAGGAGGCGCAGTGCGCGCGACCAGTTCGCCGAATTCAGGCCGAAGTTCGAGCAGGAGCTGCGGATCGAGCAGGGCAACGTCACCCTGCCCGGCGAGCAGGAGATGGCCGACCGCCTATCGGCGCTGCGGGACCGCTACTTCGCGCTGGCCGACCGCTTCTTCGCGCTGGGCCCGGACCGCAAGGAGGAGCGGACGCGGCTCTACTTCGCGCAGCTCCTCCAGACCTTCAAGGACATCAAGCGCGCCGCCGACGACGTGCTCGACCTGAACCAGAAGAACATGGAGGCCGAGAGCCAGAGGCCCGCGACGCGGCCGACCGTTCGATCCGGCTGATGGTCCTGGCGCTGATCGGCTCGGCGGCGGTCGCCACGACGATCGCGCTGATGCTGAGCCGGTCGATCCTGGAGCCGATCCGCGCCGTGACGAGGGGGGCGCGCGATGACGAGCGGGAATCTCGACCAGGTGGTGCCGGTGGTCACCCGCGACGAGCTGGGCGAGCTGGCCGCCGCGTTCAACACGATGGCGCGCACGATCCGCGAGTTCCAGCAGGCGGGCACCTCGAAGCTGCTCCGCGCCGAGCAGACGGCGCAGGCGACGATCGATTCGTTCCCCGACCCGGTCGTGGTCGTCGACCCGTCTGGTGCCGTCGAGCGGGCCAACCCGGCGGCGCGTCGCATCCTGGGGGTGGTCCCGAGCGACGGGACGGTCCCCTGGACCCCGCCCCCGTTGCTGAAGCCCGCGCTGGGCGAGGTGCTCGGCGGCGGGCCCGACGTCCTGCCGACGGGCCTCGACCACGCGCTGGCGTTCCGCGACAACGGCCAGGAGCGGTTCTTCCTGCCCCGCGTCCTGGCGATCCGCGGCGACGACGGCCTGCTCGGCGCCGCCGCCGTCCTGACCGACGTGACCAAGTTCCGCCTGGTCGACCAGCTCAAGAGCGACATGGTCTCGACCGTCAGCCACGAGCTCAAGACGCCGCTGACGGGCGTGCAGATGGCCATCCACCTGCTGCTGGAGGAGGCGGTCGGCCCGCTGTCGCCGAAGCAGACCGAGCTGCTCCTGGCCGCGCGGCAGGACTCGGACCGCCTGCTGGCGATGATCAACGACCTGCTCGACCTGACGCGGATCGAGCAGGGGCGGGTCAGGCTCGACCTCCGTCCCGCCGCGCCGGCGGACCTGGTCGGCGAGGCGCAGGGACGGTTCGAAACCAAGGCCCGCGACCTGGGCATCATGCTGTGGAACTCGGTGCCGACCGACCTGCCGCGAGTCCTCGCGGACGCCGAGCGGGCCGGGCACGTCTTCGACAACCTGCTCGGCAATGCGCTGTCGCACACGCCGAGGGGGGGACGGTGCGCCTCGGCGCCGAGATCGAGCGCGGGGGCGGTGTGGTTCATCGTGGCGGACACCGGCGAGGGGATCGCGCCCGAGCACCTCGGGCACGTCTTCGAGAAGTTCTACCGCGTCCCGAGCTCGCGACACGCGGGGGTGCCGGGCTCGGCCTGGCGATCGCCCGCGAGATCGTCGTGGCGCACGGCGGCCAGATCGACGTCGAGAGCGAGCCCGGCCGCGGCACCACCTTCCGCTTCACCCTGCCGGTCGCCCCCGAAAGCGAGGCGAGACCATGAGCGACGCCAAGCGGATCTTGATCGTGGACGACGAGCCCAACGTCCGGCTCGTCTTCCGGACGGCGCTGGAATCGAACGGCTACCGCCCGGAGACGGCCGAGGACGGCGAGGCGGCGCTGCGGCGGCTCGGGGAATCGCCCGCCGATCTCATCCTGCTCGACCTCCACATGCCGGTGATGGGGGGCATGGAGGTGCTCCGGCGGCTCCGCGACGCCGGCAACGACGCGCCGGTGGTGATCGTCACGGCGCACGGCGACGTCCCCAACGCGGTCCAGGCGATGAAGCTCGGCGCGATCGACTTCCTGATGAAGCCGCTGACGCCGGAGGCGCTGCGGCTCGCGGTCGCCGAGGTCCTCGCGCGGCATTCGGTCGCGAAGCCGAGGCCGGCATCCGCCGGTCCGTCGCATCCGGCGCCGGTGACGCCCGCCTCGCAGTTCGCCGACAACCTCCAGCGCGCCAAGAGGGCCCTGAACAACCGCTGGTTCGACGAGGCCCAGGTCTACCTCAAGCAGGCGATCGCGCTCGACGCCAAGTCCGCCGAGGCGCACAACCTGATGGGCGTGCTCCACGAGCTCCGCAACGAGCACGACGACTCGTACCGCGAGTACCGCGCCGCGCTGAAGGCCGACAAGCACTACGAGCCCGCCCGGCACAACATGACCCGCTACTACGAGCGGTTCACCTTCGGCCGCAGCGACGTGCCGATCGACACGGGAGAACGGTGAGGCATCCGATGGGACCCCGCACGCACCACATCCTGATCGTCGAGGACGAGCCCAACGTCCGACTCGTCTTCCGCGCCGCCTTGACGTCGGAGGAGTACACGGTGTCCACGGCCGAGGACGGCGAGACGGCCTTGCGCCGGCTCGCCAGGGGGAAGGCCGACCTCATCCTGCTCGACCTCCAGATGCCCGGCCTGGGGGGCATGGAGATGCTGCGACTGCTCCGCGAGCGGGGGATCGACACGCCGGTGGTGATCGTCAGCGCCCACGACAGCGTCCCGAACGTCGTCCAGGCGATGCGGCTGGGGGCGATCGACTTCCTGCCCAAGCCGACGACGCCCGAGGCGCTGCGCAAGGTCGTCTCCGACGTGCTGGCCCGGCACGCCGCCGTCTCCGAGCCGCCCCGCGCCCCCGCGACGCCTCCCGCGCCGGCCTGCCCGACGTCGGACGACCTGTCGCAAGCCAAGGCGGCGCTCAACCGTCGCGACTTCGGGGAGGCCGAGGAGGCCCTGCGGAAGGCCCTCGAGCTCGATCCCCGCTGCGCCGAGGCGCGCTACCTGCTGGGCGTCCTGCACGAGATGGGCGAGGAGCCGAACGCCGCCTACTCCGACTACCGCGCCGCCCTGCGGGCCGACCCCGACTACGAGCCGGCCAGGCTCCACCTGATGAAATATTACAGCGACAAGATCATGTAAAGGCGGACTTCCGAGCAGGCATCCCATCCCCTCGCGGGGGAGGGTTGAGGCCGGGCGACAGCACGACCCGTCGCCCGGAACTCCTACCCTCCAACTCAACCCTCTCCCACGAGAGAAGGGGTTGGCCTGGCGTCTTGTCCGGGGCGGACCCGACGGCCCGTCGCACCACGAATCGAGGAGGTCGACCTTGTCCCTCGCCACGTTCGCCTTCGGAATGGCGATCTTCGCCCTGTTCTTCGGCCTGGTCGCGGCGTGCGACCGGCTCTGATCGCGTCCCCGTGAGGTCCCGCGACGTGCTCTACCTGACCGCAATCCTGACCGTGGCCGCGCTGACGTACCTGGGGTACGCCATGATCCGGCCCGAACGATTCTGACCCCGCCCAACGACGGAGGCCCCTCGTGGGATCGTCCCTGTCCCTGCTGCATCCCCTGTGGGCGTTCGGCCTGCCGATCGCGATCTCTCTGCCGCTCGGCTGGTCGATGGCCCGCGCGCTCGACCCCAGGCCCGACCGTGTCGGCCGCGGCCTCGACGCGCTGCCGATGTTCCTCTGCCGCCTGCTGGGCCGCCGCGAGCCGGCCCGCATGGATTGGAAGCGGTATGCGATCGCCTTCCTGGCCTTCAATGCGGCGCTGTTCGCCATCACGTTCGCGCTGCTCTACCTCCAGCCTCGCCTGCCGCTGAATCCCGACGGCAAGGGGTCGCTCGGGGCGCTGGGCTACAAGGACGCCGCCGGCGCCGACCACCCCGGCGCCGACACCGCCGTCGTGTTCAACACCGTCTGCTCGTTCGTCACCAACACCAACCTCCAGCACTACTCGGGCGAGCAGCACCTGTCATACTTCAGCCAGCTGGCGTGCATCGTCTGGCTGATGTTCGTCACGCCGGCCGCGGGACTGGCCGTCATGCTGGCCACGCTGCGAGGGCTGCGGGGTGACACGCACCTGGGCGACTTCTACCTCGATCTGATGCGCGGCCTGGTCTTCACGCTGCTGCCGGTGGCGCTGGTGCTCGCCGTGCTGATGGTCGGCACCGGCGTGCCGATGACCTTCCACGGCGCGGCGCAGGCCACCACGATCGACGGCGCCGCCACGAAGATGGAGACGCAGACGATCGCCCGCGGCCCGGTCGCCGCCCTGGTGGCGATCAAGCAGGCCGGGACCAACGGCGGCGGCTTCTTCGGGCCGAACTCGACGCACCCGTTCGAGAACCCCTCCCCCTGGAGCAACCTGCTGTCGATCGCCGCGATCGTCGTGGTGCCGATGGCCTCGATCGTCATGGCCGGGCGGATGCTCAGGGAGACCCGCCACGCGGCGGTGATCTACGGCGTGATGCTCTCGCTGATGGTCGCCGGCGCCGTCGTGGCGATCTGGGCCGAGACGAAGCCGAGCGCCGCCACCGACGGCCTGCCCGTGGCCCGCGAGGCGAACATGGAGGGCAAGGAGGTCCGGCTCGGGCCGGTCGCCGCGGCCACCTGGGCGGCGATGACCTCGGGCACCTCCAACGGCTCGGTCAACAGCATGCACGACAGCCTCAACCCGATCGCCGGCATGGTCCCGATGGCGATGATGATGCTCAACGTCGCCTTCAGCGGCGTCGGCGCCGGGTTCGAGAACATGCTGATGTACGTGATCGTCGCCGTCTTCCTGGCCGGGCTGATGGTCGGCCGGACGCCCGAGTACCTGGGCAAGAAGGTCGAGGCGAGGGAGGTCAAGCTGGCGATGGTCGCCCTGCTGATCCATCCCTTGCTGATCTGCTGCGGCGCGGGGCTGTTCGCGGCCCTGGCGTGGGGCAGGGCGACGGTGGCCAACCCCGGCCCGCACGGGTTCAGCGAGATCCTCTACGAGTTCACCTCGGCCGCCGCCAACAACGGGTCGGGGTTCGAGGGCCTGTCGGACAACAACCCGCCGTGGAACATCGCCACGGGCATCGTCCTGCTCCTGGGCCGGTTCCCCGCCTTGATCCTGCCGCTGGCGGTCGCCGGGTTCCTGTCGACGAAGACGCGCGTGCCGCAGACCACGGGCACGCTGCGGACCGACGACCTGACGTTCGCCGGGATGCTGCTGGGCACCGTGCTCCTGGTCGGTGCCCTGTCGTTCATGCCGGCCCTGGTGCTCGGCCCGGTGGCCGACCACCTGGCGGCGGTCCCCCAGGCGGTGATCGCCCCCCTAACACCGGACCCGCGAGAGAGAATCGATCCATGAGCCTTGATACCGAAATCGGCGCGCCGCGGCGGACCGCCGCCGAGGCCCAGTCCTTCAAGATGCAGCGCCGCCAGGCGCGACGGCTCCGCCTCTTCGAGCCGGCGCTGGTGCGGATGGCGACCTGGCGGTCGTTCGTCATGCTCGACCCGCGGAACATGATGCGCAACCCGGTCATGTTCCTCGTCGAGGTCGGCACCGTGTTGACGGCGATCGTCACCGTCCAGTCGATCCTGGCCGGCGCCGCGACCGGGCTGATCGTCTACCAGGCGTCGCTGACGTTCCTCCTGCTGCTGACGGTCCTGTTCGCCAACTTCGCCGAGGCTCTGGCCGAGGCGCGCGGCAAGGCGCAGGCCGACAGCCTGCGGGCGACGCGGCAGGACACGCCGGCCTATCGCCTCGAAGGCCCTGGGCTGCACACCGGCCAGGTCATCTCCTCGACCCACCTCCGCGCCGGAGACTACGTCCTGGTGGAGGCCGGGCAGGTGATCCCGGCCGACGGCGAGGTCATCGAAGGGGTCGCCTCGGTCGACGAATCGGCGATCACCGGCGAGAGCACCCGGTGATCCGCGAGGCGGGCGGCGACCACTCGGGCGTCACCGGCGGCACGCGCGTCCTGTCCGACCGGATCGTCGTGCAGGTGACGGCCGAGCCGGGCCAGAGCTTCCTCGACCGGATGATCGCGCTGGTCGAGGGGGCGATCCGCCAGAAGACGCCCAACGAGATCGCGCTGACGATCGTCCTGGCCGCCTTCTCGATCATCTTCCTGATCGTCACGGCGACGCTCTACCCGATGGCCCGCTACTTCGACCTGACGCTCGACATCCCCACGCTGGTCGCGCTGCTGGTGTGCCTGATCCCGACGACGATCGGGGCGCTCCTGGCGGCGATCGGCATCGCGGGGATGGACCGGGCGCTGGTGGCGAACATCATCGCCAAGAGCGGCAAGGCGGTCGAGCTGGCCGGCGACATCGACACGCTGCTGCTGGACAAGACCGGGACGATCACGATCGGCAACCGCAAGGCGACGCAGTTCGTCGCGCTGGGGGGCGCGTCGCCTCGCGACGTGGCCCGCGCCGCGGGTCTGGCGTCGATGGCCGACTCCACGCCCGAGGGCAAGAGCATCCTCGACCTGTCGCGGCAGCAGACGGCCGTCGACGGCGAGGCGCCGCCGGGATGCCGGTTCATCGAGTTCACGGCGCAGACCCGCATGAGCGGCGTCGACCTGCCCGACGGGCCTCGCCTCCGCAAGGGGGCCCCGAACACCGTCGCCGGCTACGTCCAGGACCAGGGCGGCGCCGTCCCCGACGGCTACCAAACGACCGTCGACGCGATCGCCTCCGGCGGCGCCACGCCTTTGGCCGTCGCCGAGGACGACCGCATCCTCGGCGTGGTGAAGCTCGAGGACATCCTCAAGCCGGGCATCCAGGAGCGGTTCCGCCGGCTCCGCCAGATGGGCCTGCGTGTGGTGATGGTCACCGGCGACAACCCACTGACGGCGAAGGCCATCGCGCAGCAGGCGGGCGTCGACGACTTCATCGCGCAGGCCACGCCCGAGGCCAAGCTCGCCTACATCCGCAAGGAGCAGCACGGCGGCAAGCTCGTGGCCATGATGGGCGACGGCACCAACGACGCCCCCGCGTTCGCGCAGGCCGACATCGGCGTGGCGATGAACTCGGGCACGCAGGCCGCCAAGGAGGCCGGCAACATGGTCGACCTCGACAGCGACCCGACCAAGCTCATCGAGGTCGTCGAGATCGGCAAGCAGCTCCTGATGACCCGCGGGGCCCTGACGACGTTCTCGATCGCCAACGACCTGGCCAAGTACTTCGCCGTGATCCCGGCCATGTTCATCGTCACCCTGCCCGGGCTGAAGGTGCTCGACCTGATGGGCCTGGCGACGAAGGGGGGCGCCTACTCGGCCATCCTGTCGGCGGTGATCTTCAACGCGATCATCATCCCGCTGCTGATCCCGATCGCGCTGAAGGGGGTGACGTACCGCCCCGTCGGCGCCGGCGCCCTGCTGCGGCGCAACCTGCTGTACTACGGGCTCGGGGGCGTGATCGCCCCGTTCATCGGCATCAAGGTGATCGACCTGGCGATCGACCCGCTCCTGGCGCTGGTCGGGCTGGTGTAGGGCGTGCGCAGCACGCCGGCGGGACTCGAAGACGGCGTGTTTCACACGCCTTACGATGGAGATCGACTCTCATGTGGATTCGAGAGATTCTGAATGCCCTGGTCGCCTGCGTGGTGACCTTCATCATCGGCGCCGTGGCCTACCCGGCGGTGGCGTGGGGCGTGGGCCAGCTCATCTTCCCGAGGCAGGCGGAGGGGAGCCTGGTCTACGACCGCGGCCGGGCGGTGATCGGCTCGGAGCTGATCGCGCAGCCGTTCGCCTCCGACGGGTATTTCCACCCGCGCCCCTCGGCCGTCGACTACAAGGCCGACGCGGCGGGCGGGTCGAACCTCGGGACGAAGAACCCCGACCTGCGCAAGAAGGTCGCCGAGAGGGCCGAGGCGCTCCAGGCGACGCCCGAGGCCCCCGCGCCGGCGGACCTGGTGACCGCCTCGGGGGGCGGCCTCGACCCGCACATCAGCCCCGAGGCGGCCCGCTACCAGGGCGCCCGCGTCGCCTCGGCCCGCAAGCTTCCCGCGGGCCGGGTGCGGGAATTGATCGACCGGCACATCGAGCGCTCGGGCGCGATCATCGGCGCCCCCCCTCGCGTCAACGTGCTGCGGCTCAACCGGGCGCTCGACGCGATGGGCGCGCCCGAATGACCGGGAGGGCCCGCGATGGCCACGATCGAACCAGCTCGCCCCACGCCCGAGCAGTTCCTCAACCTGATCCGCCGCCAGGAGAGGGGCCGGCTCAAGGTCTACCTCGGCTCGTCGGCCGGCGTGGGCAAGACGTATGCCATGCTCCGAGAGGGGCACCGCCTCAAGCAGCAGGGCGTCGACGCGATCATCGGATTCGTCGAGACCCACGGCCGCGCCGAGACCGCCGAGCAGGTCGGCGACCTGGAGGTCGTCTCGCCCCGCGAGGTCGAGTACCGCGGCGTCACCCTCCGCGAGATGGACCTCGACGCCATCCTCGCCCGCCGGCCGACCGTCTGCCTCGTCGACGAGCTGGCGCACACCAACGCCCCCGGCAGCCGGCACCCGAAGCGCTACCAGGATGTCGAGGATCTGCTCCGCGCCGGCATCCACGTCATCACGACTCTCAACGTGCAGCACCTGGAGAGCCTCTACGACGAGGTCGAGCGCGCCACCGGCGTGAAGGTCAAGGAGCGCCTGCCCGACGGCGTGCTCGCCGAGGCCGACCAGATCGTCAACATCGACCTGTCGGCGGAGGACCTGCTCGACCGCCTCAGGGCGGGCAAGGTCTACCCCCCCGACCGCGCCGAGCGGGCCCTGGAGAACTTCTTCACGGCGCCCAACCTGACCCGCCTGCGCGAGATCACCTTGACCGAGATGGCGCACCTGATCGACCGCCGCGGCCGTCGCGCCGAGGCCGACAAGGGGCCCGCGTCGGCGACCGAGCGGGTGATGGTCGGCCTCTCCAGCCGCAGCCCGAACGCCCCCGCGCTGCTGCGCAAGGCGGCGCGGCTGGCCGACCGCCTCAATGCGCCGTGGTATGCCGTCTACATCCAGACGCCGGCCGAGGACCTGACCAGGACCGACGCGGCCACGCACCGCATCCTCGGCAAGAACCTCGAATTGGCGCAGCAGCTCGGCGGCATCCCGATGACGTTCCGCGGCCGCGACGTCGCCAGCACGATCGCGGCCTTCGCGCACGAGTACGGCATCAAGGTCATCGTGATGGGCCGCAGCCTCCAGCCCTGGTATCGCCGCCTCTGGGGCGGCTCGATCCTCGACCGGCTCCTCGACATGACCGACGGGGTCGATGTCGTGATCGTCGACGTCTGATGAAACGGAGGGGTGACATGGACCCGCGCCTGGATCGATCGGAAGACCTCCGCCCGAGGTTCCTCCGCATGGACCTGGAGATGGAGTGGCAGAGCGTCGTCAACGAGGGCCCGCCCCGTCGCGACGCCTTCCCCCGTGCGCCGGCACCCCGTGCACGGGCGCGGAGGGGCCCTGGGCCTGCCGCGTCGGGAGCTGGCTCTTCCTCCAGGGGGGCATGAGCGCCATCCTCCTGCTGGGGCTGATGGCGTTCGGCCTCATCGGCGCGTTCCTCAGCTATTGAGGCGCGGTCGCCCCGATCACGCCGCTTGCGACGCGATCGACCGCCTCACGGACCTTTCCGCCGCCGCCCGGATCGCGGGCCAGTCGCGCCGCCCATCCGGGCGCGTCACCCGATCTCGCGGCATCCTCGCCAGCAGGAGGCGCGCGGATCGCGCCGTGCGCGCCTGCGCCGGGATGAAGATGACGGCGATCTGGCCGTTGAAGCCCGCCGCGCGGTCCACCCGCCCCTCCTCGGTCAGCTTGCCGTACAGCGGCTTGGCCGCGTAGCGGCCGAGGAGCCGCCCCCCGTCGCGGACCTCGCGGAACTCGCCGTGGTGGAGCGGATACCGAAAGTAGTGCGCGAACCCCGGGACCCGTCGCAACCCGCCCAGGTCGAAGTTCTTGAACATGCGGCGCCTCCGTCGATCTGGGCGATGCCCGGGTCGATTGCCTGCATCTGGCGGGCCATGTCATGACCTTCTCGGGAGCCGATGTCCCCGGGCCCTTGACCGTGGGGCGAACCTCCCTCACAGTCAGGGTTCGGGACGGACAGCCCTGCGAGGGTGAGCCGGATCGGAGATGCCGTGTTGCACATGTCCTATGCCCTGTCGAAGACCCGGAGGGACCTCACCACAAAGGTACGAAGGACACAAAGACAGACACAAAGGGAAGAGTTGGAGCCAGATCGGAAGGGGGGATCACTCCCGTCGTCTTGTCTTTGTGTCTGTCTTTGTGTCCTTCGTGCCTTTGTGGTGAGATCTTCGACGGAACACACGCCCTACGGAGAGGAGACGACCATGCGGCGGCGTCGCGTCTTGCTCGGCATCCTCCTGGCCTCGGCCTCCTGCCTCGCGCCGAATGCCACGACGGCCCAACCGCCCGGCCCCCTGAACCAACTTGACCTGCCCCCTCGCGCGCATCTGCCCGGCTTCCCCCCGGCATGTTCTTCGGCGGAGGGGACGACGGCCGGCTGACGTTCCAATGGCCCATCGAAGGCGGCGAGACCGGGCGCCTCGTGCTCGACCTCCGCCCCGGCGAGCCCTTGATCGCAAGCCTGGGCATCGTCGCCGCCGACTTCGCCGGTCCGGCCGAGGTCGTCAGTCGCGCCGATCCGATGTTCTTCCTGACCGTCGGCACCCGCGCCGCCCCCCCCGGACGGCCGCCGGGGATGAGCCCGTTCAACATGTTCTTCGACTCGCCCGCCAAGAGGCCCCACCAGTCGTACCGCTCGCGGCTGGACCTGAAGCGGGTCGCGTTCCTCCGCCGAGGGCCTCGGCTCACGATCCGGGTCGACGACCTCTCCGCCGGCCCGTTCTCCGGCGAGCTGCGGATCGACGCGTCTACAGCGGGTCCCGGCTGGTCCACGTCGAGGCCGTCGTGAGCACGCAGGAGAACGACCGGGCGTTCCTCTACGACGCCGGGCTCGTCGCCGACGATCGCCGCGCTGGCGGCGGGTCGCCTGGATCGACACCGAGGGCAGGCGCCATCGCGAGGACGCCGACGCCCGGCCGCCGACCGCTCCCTGTCCGTCCGCCATCGGGCGATCGTCGCCGAGTCCGACGCGGGCGCACTCGCGTGCTTCCCGCCGCCGCACCAGTACTTCTTCCCGCGCGACCTCACCGACAACCTCCGCTACCGTCTGGACGGGCCGCGGCCATCGCGGGCTGGACGATCGCGCCGGGTTCGGCATCCGGCAGTCGGAGACGGGCGGCGGCAACTACGCCCCCTGGTTCAACGCGCCGCCCGGGACCGAGCAGCAGCTTCGGGCGTCTTCTACCTGCTGTCGCGGGGCACGGCCGAGGACGCCCTGCGCGAGGCGCTCCGCTACACCCACGGCGACCGCTTCCCCGACCTGCCGGGCTACCGGACCTTCACGAGCCACTGGCACATGGCGATCGCGCTGGCCGCGATGAAGGAGCAGCGCCGAGAGGACAGGTCGGACGATCGCCCGACTTCGTCCGGATGTTCAAGGACATGGGCGTCAACATCGTCCACCTGGCCGAGTTCCACGGCGACGGCCACCCGCGCGACCCCGGCCCGCTCCGCCTGCCCGAGATGGAGGCGATGTTCGCCGAGTGCCGCCGGCTCTCCGACGCCGAGCTCGCTGCTCCTGCCCGGCGAGGAGGCGAACGTCCACCTCGGCACCGCGGCCCGGCAAGACGCCCGGCCACTGGCTCTACCTCTTCCCCCGGCCCGTCTACTGGACGATGACGCGACGGCCGGGCGAGCCGTTCGTCGAGGAGGTCCCGCCCTACGGCACGGTCTACCACGTCGGGCGACGAGGCGGACATGCTCCGCCTGCTGGAGGCCGAGCACGGCCTGGCCTGGACGGCGCACCCGAGGATCAAGGCGTCGAACTGGACGCCCGGACGCCTACAGGACGAGCCTTCTTCAAGTCCGACCGCCTGGCTCGGCGCCGCGTGGAAGGCGATGCCCGCCGACCTCTCGCGCTCGCGGCTCGGCGACCGGGCGCTCGACCTGCTCGACGACATGGCCAACTGGGGCGGGCCGCAAGTACGTGCTCGGCGAGGTCGACGTCTTCAAGATCGACCACACGCACGAGCTCTACGGCCACATGAACGTCAACTACCTCAAGCTCGACCGCCTGCCCCGGTTCGACGACGGCTGGCGCCGGTGCTCGACGCCCTGCGCGACGGGCCGGTTCTTCGTGACGACCGGCGAGGTCCTGCTCCGCGACTTCACCGTCGGCGGCAAGGCGAGCGGCGAGACCCTCGCGGCGACCGGCCAGCTCCCGTCGAGGTGCGGATCGACCTGGAATGGACCTTCCCGCTGCGGTTCGCCGAGGTGATCTCGGGCGACGGCAAGACGGTCTACCGCGAGCGGATCGACCTGTCCGACACGGGCCCCTTCGGCCGTCGGACGCTGACGCTGCGGCGCCCGACCTGCGGGGCCGGACGTGGGCCCGCGTCGAGGCGTGGGACGTCGCCGGCGACGGCGCCTTCACCCAGCCGGTCTGGCTCCAGGAGTGACGAATTGGGCCAAGTCCCAGCGACACCCGGTCAGTTGGAACGAGGATCGATGGCAAGTCCCAGCAACTCCCGGTCACTCGCTGGACCCCCTGCGAGGCGGCCGATAGGCCACTTCGCGGAGCAGCGGCTGTCGGCCCGGCTCGCGCCGCCTCAGGGCGTAGGACCGGACCCGACCGGCGTCGAGGTCGGCCTCGGCACGGACCAAGCGGTGGCGCCATGTCGCGGCGACCGCGAACCGCCGCCCCAGCGACCCCACGGCCCCTCGCTCGCCGGTCCGTCGCGGGCAGACGATCCGGCCGAGCGGGTGGGCCTGGAGGCCCGGTTGCCGGCCTTCGGGCCACGGCCGCCGGTGAGGGGCCGCCTCGATCCGCGCCGCGGCCCGCGCCCGGCCTGCGGCCGCGCACCGGGCCGAGCCGCGCGCAGGCCCTCCAGCGACTCGTGGGTGGACCGGGCCCGGACCTCGGCCTGCCGGCGGCCGTTGTAGCGCTCGATGGCCGCCCGGGACCCGGTCTCCCGGGGCGGGGCGAACACCGGGACGATGCCCGGGCCCGGGCACAGCCGCATGACCCGGCCGACGACGTCCTCGTGCTGGTGCGCCCCCGGGCAGATCGTGTCGTCGTCGAACCGCGCAGCCCGGCGGACCGGCGGCGCGCCAGTGCTCGATCAAGGCATCGACGGCCGCCTCGGCGGTCACCGCGGCCATCGGCCACGAGCCGACCAGGCCGCCGTGCAGCGCGGTGGCGTTGAGCACCTCGACGTGAACGCCGCCTTTGATGACCGGCCCCTCGACGATGTCGAAGCTGTCCGGCTCCTCGCGCCGTGCGGCCACACCGGGCCGGTACCAGCCCGGCGGCGGTGCGGGGCGGCGGGCGCGGCGGCCGCCCGGGGCCCCGCGGCGCTCCAGGCGGCGGTTGATGGTGCCCAGCGGCGGGGCCGGGCGGTCGCCCCGCGCCTCCGAGGCGTCGCGGATGGCGCGGGCGCCGCACTCGCCCCGGTCGCTTTGGGACTTCAACTCGGCACGGAGGCTCAGCACGAGGTCCTCCAGCCCCGGGTTGGGGCGGTTGGCTGGCTGGCGCGGCCCGTCGGGTCGATCCGCCCGATCGGCGCGGTCGAGTCGCTGCCCCCCGGCCCGCGCGACCCAGGGCCGGACGGTGGACAGGGCCGCGCCAGGGCGGCGGGCGACCTGGCGCGACGGGGCGCCGCGGAGTACGGCGGCGACCGTCTCGCGACGACGTTCCTGGGAGCGGTTTTCGAGCCACGGGAGCCCCCGGTGATTGGGGTTTTATCGAAATATTAGCAAATTCAACTGACCGATAGTTGCTGGGACTTGGCCGCTGATGACTGACGACCGCCCGCCCCGCGCCCGATTCCCGAAGGGACCTCGCGACCGATGACGAACCCTGAGCCCCTGCCGGCCCCCGAGGCGATCGCCCGCCGCCGCGCGACCCAACGGTTCGACCCGTCGCGGCCGGTCGCCGACGACCTCCTGAAGCGGGTCCTCCACCTGGCGACGTTCGCGCCGTCGGGGTTCAACCTCCAGCCCTGGCGGTTCGTCGTCGTCCGCGACGGCCGCAACCGCCGGAAGCTGATGGGCTGCGCCTTCAACCAGCCCAGGGTGGGCGAGGCGCCCGCGGTCGTGATCGTGCTCGGCTACCACGATCCCGACCGCAGCCACCTGGGCCCGATGGTCGACCGGATGCTCGCGATCGGGGCGATCGCCCCCGGGGCCGCCGCCGAGCTGCGGCGCGGGCCTCCCGCGCGATGGACCGCGTCGCCGACCGCGCCCTCTGGGCGACCCGCTCGACGATGCTCGCCGCGGCCTCGTTGATGATCGCGGCCGAGTCGCTCGGCCTGAATTCCGCCCCGATGGAAGGCTTCGACCCCGCCAAAGTCAAAGAGGCGTTCGGCGTCCCCGACGACCACACCATCTGCTGCCTGATCGCCCTGGGCTGCGCCGCCGAGGCGAAGCCCTTCCCCGGCCGGTTCCCGCTGGAGGACGTCTGCTACGAGGAGCACTTCGGCCGGCCCTGGACTCTGGGCGAATTCGAGGAGTGCTGAGTGCTTCGGAGAGTGCTGAGTGCTGAGTGCTGAATGCTGAGTCTTCGTAGCCTTCGTAGTGGGTCATGTGGCTTGCGCGTGGCCATAACCGGTCCCCGCCTGCCATAAGACAGGCAGACGTGTGCATGCCCCCGAGCCGCCGATGCGGTGACGACGCTCGCGCTGCCGCTGCCGGCGAGCCGCCCGCTTGCCGCCCCGCTCGGACGGCGTCGGGGCCTGATCCCCGTGCCGCGCCGCCGCCTCGAACCGGGCGATGATCGGGCCGGTGTCGCCCGGGTGCTGGCCGTCCGGCGCCCGCCGCTTGAGGATCCGCTGCGGCTCTCGGCCCCGGTCAGCCACGACCCGCCCGCCGGCGCGGACAGCGGCATGATCCCGTGCGCCAACAGCCAGCAGACCAACTCCGGCGCCTTGTGGCCGGCGAGGTCATCGAGCACCGGGGGCATCCGCAGCGGCGGCAGCCCCGAGAGCCGGGTCGGCCTGATCGAGAGGCCCTCCTGCCAGCGTCCCCAGGCCGCACGCCACCCCCCGGCGGGCTCGGCGGGCGGGTCGGGCATGCCGGCCAGGACCTCGGCCAGCTGCCGCTTGAGCCAGGGGTGCAGGACCGCGTTGGGGCCGGCCGTCACACCGTGCAGGCGGACGTGGCCGTCGGCGGGTCGGGACAGCGCCAGGGCCTTGGCCGTCCCCGCTCGCAGGGACTCGTGCGGCGAGCGGGCCGGGTCGCCCTCGGGCCGCCAGGAGTGGCCCGGGTAGGGGATCGCCCGGGAGGGCCCGGCCTGGTCGGTGCACCGGACCGCCGGCCCCATGGCCGCGCCCAGCCGGTAGGCGTCCCCGATCACCTCTCTTTCGCGCCCGCATCCGGGTCGGTGACCACCGCCGGCCCGGCCTCGCGCCGCCGGGGCGCCGTGCCGGTCGGGCACCAGGTGCGGCGGCGCTGGGAGCTGGCCCCGGCCGCGCGGAGGGCGCGCCGGATCGTGTAGGTCGAGACCCGCGGCAGGCCGTCGGGCGCCGCGCGGAGTGACCGGCGCGGCGTCGTGAGCGACCCGCTCGCGGCGCCGTCGCCCTCGGGGGTCGGCGCTCGGACGGCCTCGGCCACGATCCGCCCGGTCGCCCCCGGGCCGTCGGTCGGCCGCCGCCCGCCGCCGTGGCGGGGCGCCAGGGCGGCGAGGCCCTCGGCGTTGAAGCGGGCGGCGCGGTGGGCGACGGCCAGGAGCATGGTGGCCCGGGCGACCTCGACGGCGGGTGCGGCCCGGGACCGGCTGAGTTGGGCCAATTCGTCGCGCTCGGCGTCGGTGAGGGGCCGGAGCGGATCCTTCTTGCGGCGGGACATGGCGGCCTCCATGGGGCGGGAGGCCGCTCATCATACCACGTGGGTCCGGTTATGGCCACGGGCAAGCCACATGACCCACTAGTAGTGCGTCACGAGCCAATTTTCGGGTAAGATGACCTCCCTGACCAGGGCGCATTGTTGTGTCAGGGAGGGTGATCGTGGCGAAGAAGTACGTGTTGAAGCTGACGGCCCAGGAGCGAGCGGAACTGCAAGGCCTCGTCCGCAAGGGGAGGGTCGCCGGGTGGAAGGTGCGACGGGCGCAAGCCCTGCTCCAGTGCGACCAGGGTCAGGACGGACCGGCCTGGACCGACGAACGCATCGCCGAGGCGTTCGGGATCACCACCCGCAGCCTGGAGTCGTGGCGCAAGCAGGCCGTCGAACGCGGCCCGCTGTCGCTGCTGGAGCGCAAGCCCCGCATCGCGCCCGCCGTGACGCCCAAGCTCGACGGCGAGAAGCAGGCCCGGTTGACGGCGCTGGCCTGCTCGAAGGCCCCCGAGGGGCACGCCCGCTGGTCGTTGCGGCTCCTGGCCGAACGCCTGGTCGAGCTGGAGGTCGTCGCGTCGATCGCGCACGAGACCGTGCGCCGCGCTCTCAAAAAGCGCGCTGAAGCCCTGGCTCAAGTCGATGTGGTGCATCCCGCCGGGTCAGGACGCGGCCTTCGTGTGCCAGATGGAGCAGGTGCTGGAGGTCTACAAGCGGCCCTATGATCCGAGGCGGCCGGTCGTCGGCATGGACGAGCAGCCCAAGCAGTTGATCGCCGAGGTGCGACGACCGATCCCGGCGGCGCCCGCCCGCCCGGAGCGGGTGGATTACGAGTATGTCCGCGAGGGGACGTGCGTGGTGTGGATGTTCGTCGAGCCGCTGGGTGGCTGGCGGGACGTACGCGTCACGGACACCAAGACGGCCGTGGATTGGGCGCAGCAAGTCCGGCTCCTTGTGGACGACCCACGATACGCCGAGGCCGAGCGGATCACGTTGGTCTGCGACAACCTGAATACGCACGGTCTGGCCTCGCTGTACCAGGCATTCGAGCCGGCCGAGGCGTTGCGGATCGCGAACAAGCTGGAGTTGGTCCATCCGCCGAAGCACGGCAGTTGGCTCAATGTTGCGGAGCCGGAGTTGAGCGTGCTGACGCGCCAGTGCCTGGACCGGCGGATCTCCTGCCGGGAGGAGGTGGCGAGCGCGTCCACGGCGTGGGACGAGCGGCGCAACGCGCGTCAGGTGGGCATCGAGTGGCAGTTCACCACCGAGGACGCCCGGATCAAGCTGAGGCATCTCTACCCGAATATTAAAGAGTGACACACTACTAGTGGTGCTTCAACCTTTAATGTGTGGGTAGAGATGCCTCAGCTTGACCCGGGCATCCGCCGTCGTGAACTTCCAGACCACCCGACGTAGGCGTTCAAGGCCCATTGTTGCTTCCTGGGTGCGATCACAGTAGAACGGCGGCATGAAGGAGCAGCCACCACTGCCTGAGCCACTCTGGGATACTCTCTCCGTCGAAGCCCAGGCGGCTGTCTCGGCCTTGGTCCGATGCCTGGAGCAGAGGATCGCCGATCTGGAGGAACGGCTCGGCAAGAACTCCACCAATTCCTCCAAGCCGCCCTCCTCCGATCCCCCCTCGGTCAAGCGGCGACCCCCGGCCCCCGCCACGGGCAAGAAGCGGGGCGGGCAACCCGGCCATCATCGCAAAGTCCGCTCACTCGTACCGCCCGAGCAACTCCGCCAGGTCATCGACTGCAAGCCGCCCGAGTGCCGCTGGTGCCGCACCGCCCTCTCCGGTGACGACCCCGAGCCGATCCGGCACCAGGTCGCAGAGGTGCCACCGGTCCAGCCGACGGTGGACGAGTACCGGCTCCATCGCCTCATCTGCCCCCGATGCCGCACCTCGACCTGTGCGACCCTGCCGCCTGGCGTACCCCGAGGGGCGTTCGGCCCCCGCCTACGGGCGATCCTCAGCGTCCTGGTCGGAGGCTACCGCCTGGGCAAGCGTCCGGCCCGCCAACTGGTCTTCGACCTGCTGGGCCTGACGATCTCCATCGGCATGATCGCCCGGTTGGAGCGGCAAGCCGCCGAGGAGTTGGAGGCTCCCGTCGAGGAGCTACGCCAGTACGTCCGCACTGCCGCCGTGGCCCACATCGACGAGACCTCGTGGTGGCAGGGCCGGGAGAAGATGTGGCTCTGGGCGGCGGTGACCCGGGCGGTGACGGTCTTCACGATCGCCCCGGGCCGGGGGGCCGACGTCGCCAGGGAGATGCTGGGGGCCGACGACCGTAAGGTCGTCGTCAGCGACCGATCCCGCAGCTACCTGTGGATCAAGCGACGTCAGTTCTGTTGGGCCCATCTGAATCGAGATTTCCAGGCGATGGTCGATCGGGGCGGCGAGCCCGCCGAGGTCGGTCGGCTCCTGCTGGGCCACACTGTCCGACTGTTCGACTGGTGGCACCGGGTGCGGGACGGGACGATGGCCCGGGCCACGCTGCGATCGAAGGTGGCGATGATGAGGCTCTCATTCCGGGACGGCCTGCGCCGTGGGCTGGGATGCGGCAGCCCGAAGACGGCGGCGACATGCCGGGAGTTGCTGGCGGGTGAGAAGCACCTGTGGACGTTCGTGCGAGTCGAGGGCGTGGAGCCGACGAACAACGACGCCGAGCGTGCGTTGAGACACGGTGTGATCTACCGCAAGACGAGCGGCGGCACCGACAGCGAGGCGGGGAGCCGGTTCGTGGAGCGGATTCTCAGCGTGGTGGCGACGTGCCGCCAACGGGAGACCAATGTGCTGGAGTACCTGACCCGGTGCTATCAGGCCAGCCTGGAAGGTCAGACGGTGCCGTCACTGCTCCCTGCCGCCACCAACACTCAAGCCGCCTGATTGCCCATCGTCACACTGGCCAAGCCATGAAGCCCAACATTGGGCCTTGAACGCCTACCACCCGACTGCCGTCGGCGCTGCGATCGCGCTCCCACGCCGCGCATTCCGACGCCAGTTCACCGGCCGAGCCGATCCGCCGCTCCAGGCACTGCCGCGCCAGCACGCTCAGCTCGATCTCCGCCACGTTCAGCCAGCTGCCGTGGCGCGGCGTGTGGATGATCTCCAGCCGCCGCGCCAGCCGATGCGCCTCCTCCGGCGGGAACGCCGCGTACAGCGCCGCGATCGTGTGCGTGTTCAGGTTGTCGCACACCAGCCGCACCTTCCGCGCCCGCGGGTCGTCCTCGTCCAGCAGCCGCCGCACCTCGTGCGCCCAGTCGAGTCGCGTGCGGCTGTCCCGGCAACTGACCCGCCGCCACCCGCCGTTGGGGTCGAAGAACAGGAACAGCGCCTGCACCCCCTTGCGCTCGTAGTGGTAGTCCTCCCGGCCGGCCCGCCCCGGGGCCGGGGGGATCGCGTCGTGCAGGCCCTCGAGCAATTGCTTGGACGCCTCGTCCATGCAGACCGTCGGCTCCTCGTCGCTCGGCGGCAGGGCGTAGACATCCAGCACCCGTTCCATCTGGGCCACGAACCGCGCCGCGTCCCGCTCCGGGATGCACCACGACTCGGTCTTGAGCCAGGGCTTCAGCGCGTTTTTTTCTAGGGCGGCAGAACCTTCTTGATCGGCCTTTTCGCATCGGTTACGCCTGGGACGGAACCTTTCCAGGAGCTGACCGATGGCCCGACGGACCGCCCGCCCTCAGCCGACCCGCGACGTCGATCTGCCGGCCCTGGCGCGGACCTGCCCCGAGTGCGGCGCCGCGCTGTGGGCCGCCTACAAGACCCGCCGCACCGTCACCACGCTCGACGGCCTCGTCCGCCTCGGACTCCAGGTCCGCCGGTGCCGCAACCGCGAGTGCCGGCGGTTCGGCGTGCCACTACGGCCCGAGCAGGAGGGCGGGTCGGTCCTGCCCCAGCACGAGTTCGGGCCCGACGTCATCGCCCTGGTCGGCCGGCTCCGCCATGCCGAGCACCGCAGCGTCCCGGAGATCCACACCGAGCTGGTCCGCCGCGGCGTGCCGATCTGCTCGCGCAGCGCCGGCGACCTCCTGGACCGCTACGACGAACTCCTGGCGCTGTCCTGCGCGGACGTCGGCCGGCTGCGGCGGGCCACGTCGGAGGCGGGGCGCGTGATCCTGGCCATCGACGGCCTGCAGCCGGACGTCGGCCACGAGGTCCTCTGGGTGCTCCGCGACGTCCTCAGCGGCGAGGTGCTCCTGGCCCGGAGCCTGCTGTCCTCCCGCCAGGATGACCTGGCGGAGCTGATCGGCGAGGTCAAGCGGGCGTTGGAGGTGCCGATTGACGGGGTGGTCTCCGATGGGCAGGCCCCGATCCGCAACGCGGTCGCGAAAGCCCCCGATGGGGTGCCCCGCCAACTCTGCCAGTTCCACTACCTTCGTGAGGCGACGCCGCCGGTCTACGGGGCCGATCGCCACATCAAGGTCCGATTGAAGAGGCAGATCCGTGGGATTCGGCCGATCGAGCGCGAGGTCGGAGGCCGGCAGGACGCCGAGGCCGAGGTGATCCGAGGCTCTTGCGCGGCGGTCCGCTCGGCGGTGACCGATGACGGCCGCCCGCCCCTGGAGGCCTCGGGGCTGAAGTTGCAGAAGCGGCCGAGCGAGGTGGCTGCGAGCCTGGACCGGGGCGGCTCAACGGGGGGCTCCCGAAGGAGCTGACGCGGCTGCGGGCGATCCTGGCGAAGGACCTGGAGGCGACCGCGGCGCAATGGCCGGACGTGCGGGTGGCCTTCGGCTGGGTGCACCGCGCGGCGGCCGTCCTCCGCAACAAGAAGGGGCTGGACGGCGCGGGCGCGGCGCCGCTACCGCGGGCTGATCGCGGCGATCGCCCGCCATCGCCGGGCCGCGGGCCGTCTGGCCGAGGCGTTCGCGCACTTCCTGAAGGTGACGCGGAGCTACTGGCCGGGGCTGTTCCGCTGCCACGAGGTCGCCGATCTGCCCCGCACCAACGACGAGCTGGAGCAGTTCTTCGGCTCGTGCCGCTACCACGAGCGGCGGGCCAGCGGTCGCGAGGTCGCCTGCCCGGGGACGGTGGTGCGCGGCCCAGTGCGGCTGGTGGCGTCGGCCGCGACCCGGCTGCGCCCGATCACCGTGGCCGATCTGGTCCCGAGCGACCTGAAGCGATGGCGGGAGCTGCGCGGGTCGCTGGGGCGCCGGCGGCAGGTTCGGGCGCTGGGCCGTCGATTCCGCCGTGATCCGGTGGCCTACCTGCGATCGCTTGAGGAGGCCCTGATCAAGAAGGTTCTGCCGCCCTAGCTTTTTTGAGCGCCCGGCGCACGGTCTCGATGCAGACCTGGGTGACCAGGCCGCGGGCCTTCAGCTCGTCGGCCAGGAGCCTGAGCGTCCAGCGGGCCTGGCCCTCGGGGGACGGGCCGCAGTGGATGGCGACCAGGTGGGCCTCGGCGCGGCCGTCGATCTTGGGGGCCACCGGCGGAGCCGCGCGGGGCTTGCGGCCGAAGGCGGCGTCGAGCCCCCGGCGGCGAAGTCCTTGCGGACCCGGGCGACGGTGTTGACGTGCATCCCGAGGGCCGCCCCGATCCAGGCATCGGTCCGGCAGCCCTCGGGGTGGGCCGAGTCGGCGTGGAGCAACAGCCGGGCGTATCGGGCCCTGCGGGCCGGGGTGTTGCCGTCGCGGGCGAGCCGCTCGAGGTCGCGGCGCTGCGCATCGGTGAGCCGGACCTGGGCCTTCAGTGGGGAGTTTAACGGGTCGGCCTCCGGATCGCTGGACAGGGGTAAGATCCGGGGCCGAGGATACCCACTCTTTTAATGTAGAGCCACCAGTAGGGTGGGCACCGCCAACCCTCTAAACATGCACTATATGAATCTGTTAAACTGCCACTCTCCAAGGAGTTACCAACTTTGTAGGGGGGCAGTTTCGGTGATCCACAGCGACGTCTTCGAACGGTTTACCCAGGGTGATACCATCCCCGTCATGGCGCAGGCCCTGATGGAGAACGCCCTCAACCCTCGGGTCCTCGACCAGCTCTTCGAAGACGTGGCCGAGCGGCAATATACACGCGAACTCCTGTCCTCCTCGATCGTCGAACTGATGAGCGTTGTCGTCTGTGGCATCCGCCCCTCCATCAACGCCGCCTACGCCAAGGACGCCGTGCCCATCAACGCCTCGCTCACCGCCCTCTACCGCAAGATCGAACGCATCGAGACACCGATCGGGGCCGCCCTGGTCCGGAAGTCGGCCGAGCGGCTCGCCCCCGTCATCACGGCCATGGGGAGCGGCTTGGCGCCGTCCCTGGCGGGCTATCGCACCAAGATCCTCGACGGCAACCACCTGGCCAAGACCGAGCACCGGATCGAGGAATCGCGGACGATGCGAGCCGGGGCCTTGCCCGGCCATGCCTTGGTTGTCTTCGATCCCGAGCTGATGCTGGTCCTTGATGTCGTCCTCTGCGAAGACGGCCATGCCCAGGAGCGGTCGCCGCTGGATCAGGTTCCGGGAACGATCGCGGCCAAGGACCTCTGGATCGCCGACCGCAACTTCTGCACCACCGACTTCCTCTTCGGGATCGCCGGGCGCGGCGGTTCGTTCGTGATCCGTCAGCACAGCTCGACGCTGTATTGCGCGCTCGTGGGCAAGCGGAAGGCCCGGGGACGGGTCGCGACCGGCGCGGTCTTCGAGCAGGCCCTTCGGGCGACGGACCGCACCGGCGAGGTCCTCCTCCTGCGGCGAATCACGGTGATCCTGGACAAGCCGACCCGGGACGGCGACGCCGAGATCCATCTGTTGACGAACTTGCCGGTTCGGGCCGCGGGCGCACAACTGGTCGCGGAGATGGATCGCCGCCGCTGGACGATCGAGACCGCCTTCCAGGAGATGGAGAGGGCGCTCAAGGGCGAGATCAAGGAGTTGGGTTATCCCAAGGCGGCCCCGTTCAGCTTCTGCGTGGCGCTGCCGTCCTACAACGTGATGGGGACCGTCAAGGCGGCGCTTTGCGCGGCGCACGGCGCCGCGGCGACCGGGACGGTCTCCGGGTTTTCCCTGGCCGATGAGGTGCAGATGAACCACCGCGGGATGATCCGAGCGATCCCGAAGGACGAGTGGGTGGGATTTCAGGAGATGTCGCCGGTGGAGTTGGCCGGATGGCTGGTCGCGTGGGCGCGGACGGTTCCCCTGTCGGAGTACCGCAAGCGCCGCGCGGCCCGAAGAAGCCGAAGCCGGAGAAACAGAGTGGGGCGAAAGTCAGTCATGTCGCTACGTCGAAAATAGTGAAAGCTCGGGGACACTGTACATAGTTCACGTTTAGAGGGTTGGGTGGGCACCGCCCACCATCCCGTGTGGGTCGAAGGACAAGTGGGCGGTGCCCACCCTACTGGTGCATCATCTCTAAAAAAGTGGGTATCATGTGGGCCGGTTTTTCCTTATCGCCCGAGCACCGGAGGCCGACCCGATGAACTCCCCGCTGAAATGCCAGGTCCGGCTCACCGACGAGCGGCGCCGCGACCTCGAGCGGCTCGCCCGCGACGGCGGCACGCCGGCCCGGAAGGCCCGGTACGCCCGGCTGTTGCTCCACGCCGACTCGGCCCACCCCGAGGGCTGCCGCTCCGACGCCTGGATCGCCGCCGCGTTGGGGATGCACGTCAACACCGTCGCCCGGGTCCGCAAGGACTTCGTCGCCGGGGGGGAGGACAGCGCCTCGGGCGCAAGCCCCGCGCGACCCCGCCGGTCCCCCCCAAGATCGACGGCCGTGTCGAGGCCCACCTGGTCGCCCTCTGCTGCTCCAAGGCCCCGGCGGGCCGCGACCGCTGGACGTTGAGGCTGCTGGCCGACGAGCTGAAGGGCCGCGGCCTGGTCACCGCGGTCTCGATCGAGACGGTCCGCCGGGCGCTGAAACGCGCTGCAGCCCTGGCGGAAGCAGTGCTGGTGCATCCCCGAGCGGGACGCGGCGCGGTTCGTCGCCGACATGGAGCGGGTGCTCGACGTCTACGCCTCCCCCCCTCGGAGGAGGAGCCGGTGATCACGATGGACGAGGCGTCCAAGCAACTCCTGGCCGACGAGCGCGAGCCGCTCGCGGCGGCGCCGGGCCAGCCGGCGCGGGAGGACTATCACTACGAGCGGCGCGGCGTGCAGGCGCTGTTCCTGTTCTTCGACTCCAACGGCGGGTGGCGGCGGGTCAGTTGCCGGGACAGCCGCACGCGACTCGACTGGGCGCACGAGGTGCGGCGGCTGCTGGACGAGGACGACCCGCGGGCGCGGAAGGTGCGGCTGGTGTGCGACAACCTGAACACGCACACGATCGCGGCGCTGTACGCGGCGTTCCCGCCGGAGGAGGCGCATCGGCTGGCGCGGCGGCTGGAGATCATCCACACGCCGCGCCACGGCAGCTGGCTGAACGTGGCGGAGATCGAGCTGAGCGTGCTGGCGCGGCAGTGCCTGGAGCGGCGGATCGGCTCGGCCGGTGAACTGGCGTCGGAATGCGCGGCGTGGGAGCGCGATCGCAGCGCCGACGGCAGTCGGGTGGTCTGGAAGTTCACGACGGCGGATGCCCGGGTCAAGCTGAGGCATCTCTACCCACACATTAAAGGTTGAAGCACCACTAGTGGGTCATGTGGCTTGCCCGTGGCCATAACCGGACCCACGTGGTATGATGAGCGGCCTCCCGCCCCATGGAGGCCGCCATGTCCCGCCGCAAGAAGGATCCGCTCCGGCCCCTCACCGACGCCGAGCGCGACGAATTGGCCCAACTCAGCCGGTCCCGGGCCGCACCCGCCGTCGAGGTCGCCCGGGCCACCATGCTCCTGGCCGTCGCCCGCGGCGACGGCTACCAGGCGGCGGCCCGCGCCGTCGGCCGCCGCTCCGGCGATGCCGTCCCCCACCGCGTCGCCCGCTTCAACGCCGAGGGCCTCGCCGCCCTGGCGCCCCGCCACGGCGGCGGGCGGCGGCCGACCGACGGCCCGGGGGCGACCGGGCGGATCGTGGCCGAGGCCGTCCGAGCGCCGACCCCCGAGGGCGACGGCGCCGCGAGCGGGTCGCTCACGACGCCGCGCCGGTCACTCCGCGCGGCGCCCGACGGCCTGCCGCGGGTCTCGACCTACACGATCCGGCGCCGCCTCCGCGCGGCCGGGGCCAGCTCCCAGCGCCGCCGCACCTGGTGCCCGACCGGCACGGCGCCCCGGCGGCGCGAGGCCGGGCCGGCGGTGGTCACCGACCCGGATGCGGGCGCAAAGAGAGGTGATCGGGGACGCCTACCGGCTGGGCGCGGCCATGGGGCCGGCGGTCCGGTGCACCGACCAGGCCGGGCCCTCCCGGGCGATCCCCTACCCGGGCCACTCCTGGCGGCCCGAGGGCGACCCGGCCCGCTCGCCGCACGAGTCCCTGCGAGCGGGGACGGCCAAGGCCCTGGCGCTGTCCCGACCCGCCGACGGCCACGTCCGCCTGCACGGTGTGACGGCCGGCCCCAACGCGGTCCTGCACCCCTGGCTCAAGCGGCAGCTGGCCGAGGCCCTGGCCGGCATGCCCGACCCGCCCGCCGAGCCCGCCGGGGGGTGGCGTGCGGCCTGGGGACGCTGGCAGGAGGGCCTCTCGATCAGGCCGACCCGGCTCTCGGGGCTGCCGCCGCTGCGGATGCCCCCGGTGCTCGATGACCTCGCCGGCCACAAGGCGCCGGAGTTGGTCTGCTGGCTGTTGGCGCACGGGATCATGCCGCTGTCCGCGCCGGCGGGCGGGTCGTGGCTGACCGGGGCCGAGAGCCGCAGCGGATCCTCAAGCGGCGGGCGCCGGACGGCCAGCACCCGGGCGACACCGGCCCGATCATCGCCCGGTTCGAGGCGGCGGCGCGGCACGGGGATCAGGCCCCGACGCCGTCCGAGCGGGGCGGCAAGCGGGCGGCTCGCCGGCAGCGGCAGCGCGAGCGTCGTCACCGCATCGGCGGCTCGGGGGCATGCACACGTCTGCCTGTCTTATGGCAGGCGGGGACCGGTTATGGCCACGCGCAAGCCACATGACCCACTACGGGAGGCCGTCGACCTCAGTGATGATGCGACACCGACCGCCGGGTCAGCGGTCGAGGTAGTCTTCCTGCTCGAGGCCGCGGAGGTAGGCGAGCGCCTCGTCGATCGTGCCGACGGGGGCGCCCGGGACGCGGCCGGCGTCGTCGAGCTCGCGGAGGAGCTTCAGGTCGTCGAGGTCCTCGGGGTCGTCGGCCGACGGGCGGGCGCGCGGGGCGAGCAGGTCCATGTGGTGCGCGATCAGCCAGAGCGTCCGCGGCGTGACGGCGCCCCGCAGCGCCTCGACGGCCGCGGCGACGTGGTCCTGCGGGTCGATCGCCTTGCCGACGTCGTGCAGGAGCGCCGCCAGCAGGAACTCCTCGTCGTAGGGACGCGCCTCGCGGGCCCTCTCGAAGACCTGGAGGCTGTGGTACAGCGCGTCCCCCTCGGGATGGTAGCGGGGGTTCTGCTTGACCGCCTCCAAAGGGCCGAGCCGCATCTTGTAGATCGCGAACCGATCGAGGTGGTCGGCCAGCGCCGCCACGGCCCCATCGCCCTCATCCTCGTCCTCGTCGTCGGCCTCGGCGGGGTCGGGGGCCCCGAGCGCGACCGGGCCAGCGCGATCACCTGCTCGCGGACCTCGGAATCGGAGGGGAGGTCGCCGGGCCGGACGCGGTGCCCGAGCACGGCGGCGGCCTTCCTCTTGGCCACGTAGTAGGCCGATTCGCTCGCCTCCCGCAGCCGGCCCGAGGCGTCGCCCGGCTCCGGCCCGATCGCGTCGTACATCCGTCGCGCCGCCTCCAGCGCGATCTGGTGGCGGAGCCGGGCGTTGCCCGAGGTCGATCGGTGGCGCTTCTTGAATTGGTCGTGCATCGTCGTGTTTGTCGGTGCGGACTTCGGAGGAGAGATTTCACCACAGAGATCACGGAGAAGAGAAAAAGGAGAAGAATATTAAATAGAAATTTAAATTTTTTTATTTAAAATATTTTTCTCATTATCTCTCTTCTTCCTCTCTGTGGTCTCTGTGGTGAAGTCTCTCCTCTTCTTCACCCAATGACGGGTCCCCGGGGCGGTGTTCAGGCGAGGGCGCGGCGCAGGTCGTCCTGGAGGTCGTCGGCGTCCTCGATCCCGACGCTCAGGCGCACCAGGCCGTCGTCGACGCCCCTCGCGGCGCGGACGTCGGCGGGGATGCTGGCGTGGGTCATCGTCGCGGGGTGGCCGATCAACGACTCGACGCCGCCGAGGCTCTCGGCCAGGCTGAACAGGCGGGTGCGCCCGAGGAACCTCAGCGCCGCCTCGCGGCCCCCCGCCAGGCGCACGCTGATCATGCCGCCGAAGTCGCGCATCTGGCGGCTCGCGAGCTCGTGGTTCGGGTGCGAGGCGAGGCCGGGGTAATAGACGCGCTCGACCTGCGGCTGCCCTTCGAGCCACTCGGCGAGACGGCGGGCGTTGGCGCAGTGCCGCTCCATCCGGACGGCCAGCGTCTTCACCCCGCGGAGGACGAGCCAGGCGTCGAACGGGCCCGGCACGCCCCCCGCCGCATTCTGGTAGAAGGCGATCGGTTCGAGCAGGTCGCGACGGCCGACCACCGCGCCGCCGACCACGTCGGAATGGCCCCCCAGGTACTTCGTCGTGCTGTGGACGACGAGGTCGGCGCCCATCGCGATCGGGCGTTGCAGGTAGGGGGAGGCGAACGTGTTGTCCACGGCCAGCACGGCCTCGGCGCGGTGGGCCTCCTCGGCGATCGCGGCGATGTCCAGCACCTGCAAGAGCGGGTTGGTCGGCGTCTCGACCCAGACCAGCCGCGTGGCCGGCGTGATCAGGCGCGCGATCCCCTGCGGGCTGGCGTCCTCGGTGTAGCGGGTCTCCAGCCCCCACGGCTTGAAGACGCGCTCCAAAAGGCGGAAGGTGCCGCCGTAGAGGTCGGCCGCGGCGACCACCTCCTGACCCGGCCGCAAGGCCGACAGCACGGCCGTCGTCGCCGCCAGCCCCGAGGCGAATGCCAGGGCCCGTTCGCCCCCCTCCAAAGCCGCCAGGCACGTCTCCAGGGCGGTGCGGGTCGGGTTGCCGGTCCGCGCGTATTCGTATCCCTTGTGCCTCCCCGGCGCCTCCTGCGTGAACGTCGAGGTGGCGTAGATCGGCACGACGGTCGCCCCCGTCGCCGGGTCGGCACCCTGGCCGGCGTGGATCGCCAGGGTCGAGAATCCTTGCTCGCGAGTTTCGTCGGCCATGAGCGTTGACCCCTCGAAAATGGGCCGCGGAGGGACGCGGATTGATGCGGATTCCCGCCGATCCGATCCGCCTTAATCCGCCCGATCCGCGTCCCTCCGCGGCCCATCCCTCAAACCGAGCGCATCTGGTTCCAGTATTGGATCAGGTCGATTCGCGTGACGATATCGAACACCGCGCCGGCCGAGGAGACCAGGACGCCCGTGTTGCCGGCCAGGAGCAGGCGGTACGCCTCGTCGAGCTGGACGCCCAGGTCGAGCTGGGGCAGGGGGCGCGCCATGACCTCGCCGACGGTCACGGCGGCGGGGTCGCCCCTGTCGTGCAGGACGCGGCGCGAGCGTCACCTCCTGGATGCTGCCGACCGAGGCCCCGTCGCGGAGGACGGGCAACTGCGAGATCCCGGCCGCTTGCATCAGCTCGACGGCCGTCGCGACGGTCGCCTCGGGCGCGACGGTCGTCAGCGGCCGAGGGCCGCGGAGGCGGAGCAGGTCGCCGATCGTGTGCGACGGCGGGGGGTCCCAGTGGAGCTGGTTGGCCGACAGCCAGGCGTCGTCGTAGAACTTGCTCAGGTAGTTCCGCCCCGTGTCGGCGCAGAGCACGACCACGAGGTCGTCGGCCGTCAGCCTCCGCGCGTATCGCAGCGCCGCGGCCACGGCGGTCCCCGACGATCCGCCCACCAGCAGCCCCTCGGAGCGGGCCATCTCCCGCGCCGTGCGGAAGCTCTCGGCGTCTCCGACGCGGACCCACTCGTCGACCATCTGGCCGTTGAGCGTGTGCGGCAGGAAGTCCTCGCCGATCCCCTCGACCTTCCACGGCTTGGGGGCGTCGCCGCTGAGGACCGAGCCCTCCGGGTCGGCGCCGATGACCTTGATCTCGGGGTTCCTCTCCTTGAGATACCGGCCCACGCCCGAGATCGTCCCGCCGGTGCCGGCGCCGGCGACGAACACCGTGACCCGCCCCCGCGTCTGCTCCCAGATCTCGGGCCCGGTCGTGCGATAGTGGACCTCGGGGTTGGCCAGGTTGGCGAACTGGTTGGGCCGCCAGGCGCCGGGGATCTCGCGGGCCAGGCGGTCGGCGACGCCGTTGTAGCTGTCGGGCGAGTCGGGAGCAATGGCCGTCGGCGTGATCACGATCTCGGCGCCGTAGGCCGACAGCAGGCGGACCTTCTCGCCGCTCATCTTGTCGGGCAGGACGAAGATGCAGCGATACCCCCGCACCGCCGCGACCATCGCCAGGCCGACCCCGGTGTTCCCCGCGGTCGCCTCGACGATCGTCCCCCCCGGCCGCAGCCAGCCCTTCCGCTCCGCCTCCTCGACCATCGCCAGCCCGACCCGGTCCTTGAGGCTCCCCCCCGGGTTGAGCGACTCCATCTTGGCGCAGACGGCCGCCTGCACCCCCGTCGCCACCCGCCGCAGGCGCACCAACGGCGTCCGCCCGATCGCCTCCAGGATCGTCCCGTCCATGATCGCCCCCTCCCGAGATGACCCCCCGCCCCGCCGCATCGGGGACCCTCATCTTACCATAGGACCAATTCTTAAACAAGGATTCCCCACTAATTCGATCGATTTTATCGAGAATTCTTCTGTCGCGGGGCGACCGGGCGGCACAGGCAGGCCCCTCGCGACGGTCAGACGGCCGTCTTGAGGCGAAAAGGCGTCACGACCCCGTCGGCCGTTCGTCATGATCGGCGATAAGCTATAATCGGAGTATCTTCCACAGACCCGCATCGGGGAGTCGTCATGTCGGTCCAATCCGGAGTGGAATCTCCCGCAGCGATGATCCATCGGGCCAGCGGCGAGGGAGGCGGCTGGCCCACCCGCTCCCCGAATGGCCCGGCGCACCCGGCCGGCGCCAAGGACCCTTCCTCGCTGACCTGCCTCGACATCGTCGAGGAGACCTGGCGCCGCCTCACCCTGCGGGGCTACCCGTGGGACCGCCCCCGGCCCTGACCTCCGCCTGATCTCGTGCCCGATCCAGCACCCTGTTCGGCGGGGCCCTCCTAACGCGCGTCCATGCCGAGACGGACGAAACCGGCGCGATCAGGCCCAATAGCGAGTGTCCGGTTGCGAATACGGAGGAAGGGACGGCCGACGGCCGCCCGGCATGCGCCATCGTCCATGCCGGCTTCGGTCCCGGGCGGCGATGAGGCACACCAACGGGGGTCGACGATGTTCGGCGTCAAGCTTTCGGCCTGGGTCCTCGTGGGGGTGGCGATCGCCGTCGGCTCGGGCTACTACCGCCAGCGCGACCTGGAGAGGGACCGCGAGGCGGCCATGCGGCAGCTCGACGACTCCGACGCCGCGGCGCGGCGGGTCCGCGTCGAGCACTGGAGGCGCAACCAGGCCCATGCCGGGGCCGTGGCCCTCTGGGGGCTGATGGGGGTGGTCCTCTTCGCCTCCGACGTGAAACGGGCCCTGAAGGGCGGGCGGGTGCCGATGCTCCTGGTCGCCGCGCTCGGGTCCCTGGCGCTGCCGGGCTGCTACCGGCCGTTCGAGCCGATCCGCCTGGAGACGATCGGCACCTCGGAGGAGGGCTTCCTCATCCCCTACTCCGGCGACGGCCGCAAGCAGGCGTCGACCAACAACGAGGAGTACCTCAAGCAGAACCTCGTCTACACCAAGCAGGTCCGCATCCCGCAGCAGTGGATCGCCAAGGGGTACGAGACGATCGCCCCCAACGGCGTCTGGCAGGACGCCGCCAAGCTGATCAAGGTCGACAAGTCGCCCGTGACGCGCGAGTGGACGGCCGACCCCAACTCGGGGACCTCCAACCGCAACGAGGCGATCTGGGTCATGACCAGCGACCAGGTCGAGTTCTCGACCGGCTGGACCTGCACGGCACGGATCGAGTCGCGCGACGACGCGGTCAAGTTCCTCCACAACTACCCGGCCGGCAGCCTCAAGGAGGTCATGGACAGCGAGGTCCGCGCCAAGCTCCAGGCCACCTTCGGCCTGGAGGTGACCGACCTGCCCATGGACGAGCTCCGCAAGAAGGCGACCCCGCACATCCAGAAGACGGTCAAGGACGTGACCGGGTTCTTCAAGGAGCGCGGCATCTCGATCACCAACCTCGGCATCACCGGCGGCTTCGTCTACAAGGACCGGTCGATCCTCGACACGATGGTCAAGGTCTTCAACGCCGAGCAGGAGAAGTCGATCGCCGCCGCGTCCAACGCCGCGCAGGAGGAGAAGAACAAGCAGATCCGGGCGGAGGCCGAGGGCCGCGCCGAGGCCCTGCTCAAGCAGAAGAAGGCCGAGGCCGACGGCATCCAGATGATCGCCGACGCCAAGGCGTACGAGATCGCCAAGGCCAAGGAAGACCTCAAGGCCTACCTCGAATTGAAGCGCCTCGAGCTGGAGAAGTCGAAGCTGGAGAAGTGGGACGGCCGCTTCCCGACCACCTTCATGGGGCTCGGCGGCGGCGGCCCCGACCTGCTCCTCCAGGTGGCGACCCCCGCCGTCGCCGAGGCGAAGCCCTGACCGCGGGGAGAATGAGACGCGGAGGGACGCCGATCGGGGCGGATCAATGCGGATCAAATCCGCCCGATCCGCGTCCCTCCGCGTCCCAGTTCCGGGACCTGCGGGCCAAATCCGCGAGATTTCCAGGATTCGGAGAGCGCGCCGGCCCGATCCCACGATGATGTCTCTGTGGAGCGCGCGAAATTCGCCCCAGAGACATCACCCCTTGGGATCACGCCGATGGCCACCGCCCGCCAGATTGCATCCAACCAAGCAAACAGTGCCCGCAGTACGGGGCCGCGTACCCCACTGGGGAAGTCGGTCGCGCGGGCCAACTCATATAAACATGGACTTTCGGGACGCGGCGTGGTCCTCCCGCACGACGAGGCCGAGGCCGCCTCCGAGCGGTTCGCCGCCTGGTGCGACACCTTCCAGCCGTCCAGCGATTACGACGCCGGGATGGTCGAGACGGCCGCCGTCGAGAGCGTCCGCGTCGACCGCTGCCGGCTCCACGAGGTCGCGCTGCGCGAGCGCCTGGCCCTCCGCGCCCGCGACTTCTGGGACGTCGACCGCCGCCTGGCCGCCGCCGAGCTCGCCGCCCGGCTGCCCAGGAGCCCCGAGACGATCGCCTGGCAGTTGCAGAAGACGATCCAGGGGGTCGAGTTGCTGATCGGCCGCTGGGAGGTCCTGGGCAAGTCGCTGGCCATGTCGGGCACCTGGGACGAGCAACAGCGCTCCACCGCGCTGGACCTGATGGGCGTGCCGCGCGACCAGCGCGGCGGCTGGACCGAGTTGGTGCTCGACGAGGGGGACTTCTTCACCGAGGCGGAGTGGTTCGCGCAGCACGTCGAATGCCGCCTCCGCGACCTGCGGGCGCTGAAGCCCGAGCTGGAGGCCCACGACGCGGCGGAGCGGCTGCGGGCGATGGAGGGGCACGCCTCGCCGGCCGACGCCGAGCTGAAGCGGCTGCGGCGGTACGAGCGGGGGTGCCTGCGCACGCTGCAATGGGCCGTGGCGCAGCTCAAGGCGCGCCGGAAGGGCGCGGCGGCCGACGCCCCCAGCCCCGGCGGTCAGCCGGCGGGCCCGGTGACGCGGCAGTGGCGGGCGGAGCGGCGCGAGGAGTCGCGACTGCGGATGGAGCGGTTCGCGGCGTGGGCGGAGCTGTCGTCCTCGGGTGTGGACCACGAGTCTCCCGACCCCGACGCGGTGCTGGCCGCGGCGCTGGCGGAATCCGATCGGCCGGTCGAGGCCGTCGCCCCGGAGGACGAACCGGAGCCGGTCGACGAGCCGGAGCCCCTGCCGGCAACCGCGGCGGCCCCGGCGACGCGGGGGCTGATCAAGCCGGTGCCGCTGGCCTCGGCGCTGCTGAAGACCGTGCCGGGCAATCGCCGGGCGCACCGCGCGGCCAAGAGCCGCGCCCGCCGCGGCTGAGCGGCCCACCGGCCGTGTGCAAAATGACGCGACGACGAGGGCGCCGCGGGCCTGCCCTCGTCCCCGCGCGCGCCCGCCTCGCGGTCAGCCCCCGAAATCGGCCCGTCGGCGCCGAAAACGATGGAACCGAATTCGTTCGGAGAGACATCCCGGGCCGTCGCGGCGCGATCCCGGGGCCGAGGTCGCGTCCTCTCGGGGTCGTCCCGTCGCGAGGGCGCGGCCGGGACGAAACGAAGCCAATGGCACCCTGGGCAATTTGAGCGACCGACCCGGACGCGGGGCCCTTGGCATCGCGCGCGGGGAGTGTCAAACTACCGCATTGAGTCGTGCCCACAGGCTTCGAGACCGGGAGCACCCGCGATGAGACGCATCCTCACCTCGATGGCGGTCGCCGCGCTGGCGATGTCGCTGACGGCCGGCGCGATCGCCGCCGACCCGCCCAAGACGAAGAAGGCCAAGAAGCCGCTGCCGGTGCAATATCCGACCCTGGAGATCGGCGCCCAGGCGCCCGACTTCCGGCTGCCGGGCGTCGATGGCAAGACCTACTCGCTCAAGGACTTCGCCGACGCCAGGGTCCTGGTCGTCCTGTTCAACTGCAACCACTGCCCGACCGCGCAGGCCTACGAGGGCCGGATCAAGAAGCTCCACGCCGACTACCGCGACAAGGGGGTCGCCCTGGTGGTCATCTCGCCCAACGACCCGCAGGCGCTGCGGCTCGACGAGCTCGGCTACACCGACGTGTCCGACTCGTTCGAGGACATGAAGCTCCGCGCCAAGGAGGCCGGGTTCACGTTCCCCTACCTCTACGACGGCGACACCCAGGAGACGGCCAAGGCGTATGGCGTGGTCGCCACGCCGCACGCCTACGCCTTCGACCGCGACCGCAAGCTGCGCTACGTCGGGCGGATCGACGACTCGGAGGTCAAGGAGGTCACGTCGCACGACCTGACCAACGCCGTCGACGCGCTGCTGGCGGGCCGTCCGGTGCCGGTCGAGACGACGCGGGTCTTCGGCTGCTCGACCAAGTGGTCCGACAAGAGGAAGGACGCCAGGCTCGCCCAGGAGAAGGCCGACGCCGAGCCGGTCGCGCTGGAGACGATCGACGACGACGGCGTGGCCAGGCTCGCCCGGAACGACACCGACAAGTACGTGCTGGTCAACCTGTGGGCGACCTGGTGCGGGCCGTGCGTCTCCGAGCTTCCCGAGCTCACCACGATGCACCGCATGTACCGCCGCCGCCCGTTCCAGATGGTGACCATCAGCATGGACGAGCCCGAGAAGAAGGACGAGGCGCTGAAGGTCCTCCGCGAGAATCACCTGTCGGCCACCAACTATCTCCTGAAGACCAAGGACCGCGACAAGTTCGCCGAGGCGCTCGACAAGGAGTGGCCCGGGGCGCTCCCCTACACGGTGCTGATCGCCCCCGGCGGCAAGGTGATCTACCGCAAGACGGGCCCGATCGACCCGCTGGAGCTGAAGCGGGCCATCGTCGAGGTCATTGGCCGGACCTATGCGACGCGGGCTAGCAAGTAATGGCGGATGCCGGATGGCGGAAGGCGGATCTCCCGTGGGTCTTTGATCTGCCATCGGCCATCCACCATCCGTCCATCCGTCATCCCGGCATCATCAGCCCTCGTGCCAGGCGCCGAGCAGGCGGCGGACGGTGATGAGCTGGCCGATGTGGTAGGCGTTGTGGTCGGCCACCAGCAGCGCCTCGCGGAGGATCGTCTGCCCCTGCCCGTGAGGGATCGGGGCGAGCAGGTCGGTCTTCGGGTCGGCCACCAGGTCGATCATCGCCGCCAGGTCGGCGCGGAACGCCGCGACGGTCCGGTCCCACGCGGACGGGTCGGGCGGGGCATCCCCCTCGGGCCAGTAGCCGCGGGGGAACTCGGGCGAGGCGTGGCCGGGGTCGACGCTGAAGCGGAGGATGTCCCACTGCGCGATCCGCATGTGCTCGACCAGCCTCCAGGGCGTGTGCGGCAGCCCCGCCGGCTTGCCCCCCGCAGCGCGGCGGGCAGGTCGGCGATCGCCTTCTCGAAGTCCGGGTGCGCGTGGCCCCCGCGGAGGAGCTCCCGCAGGTGCTCGCGGAGACGTTCGTCGGCCATGATGCCCTCCTCCTCGGTCTTCGTTTAAGGAATCTTTACGGTAGTCCATCCCGCGCGGCCCTACAATCGGGGCCCGTGGGTCGGGATGCCGGGGACGGGTGGGGTGGGCGATGAGCCAGGATGCCGGGCCGGGCGAGGGGGCGGGCGTGTCGGTCCTGCTCGTCGACGACGACGAGGAGCTCGGCGAGCTGATGCAGGAGTTCTTCGCCCGTCGCGGGATGCGGCTGGAGGCGGTACACGACGGCCGACGCGGGCTGGCGCGGGCCCTGGGCGGCGAGCATGACCTGATCCTGCTCGACGTGATGATGCCCGGGCTGGACGGGTTCGAGGTGCTCCGCCAGGTGCGGCGGAGGAGCCCGGTGCCGGTCATCATGCTGACGGCCCGGACGGCTCAGGTCGACCGGGTCGCCGGGCTCGACGCCGGCGCCGACGACTACCTGGCCAAGCCGTTCGGCCCCGAGGAGCTGGTGGCGCGGGTCCGCGCCGTGCTCCGCCGCGCCGGCAGGGCGACCGCGGCTGTCGAGGAGCCGGAGGCGGGCGGCGTCCGCCTGATCCCCGCGGCGCGCGAGGTCTGGTGCGCGGGGCGCGGGTGCCGGTCACGACGATCGAGTACGACATCCTCGAATTCCTCGTCCGCGCCGCCGGGCGGGTCGTCTCGCGCGACGAGCTGTCGGCGGTCCTGTACCAGAGGGCCGCGTCGCCGTTCGACCGCTCGCTCGACGTCCACGTCAGCCACCTGCGGAAGAAGCTCGGGGAGCACGGGTCGCTGATCCGGACGGTGCGAGGCGTCGGCTACCTGTTCCGCGGCGGCCCGAGGGGGACGAGGCGCCGTGACATGAGGTCGATCTTCGCCAAGGTCGTGCTCTGGTTCCTCGCGACGGTGGTGCTCTCGCTGTCGGCGTTCGTGGCGACCTCGGTGCTGGTCTCGATGCGGTCGTCGCACCGCGGCGGCTTCGGCCCCGACGTCTTCGCGATGCAGATGGACGACGCCCGGCTCGCCTTCGAGGAGGGGGGCCCGGCAGGCTCGACGCCTACCTGCGCCGGCTCGACCGCTACTTCCGCGACGAGCACCACCTGACCGACGCCTCGGGCCGCGACCTGGTGACCGGCGAGGACCGCTCGGCTTTGCTGTCGCGGGCCCGCACCGCGACGTGGCTGTCGCCGCCGGGGGGCAAGCGGGTGATGGCCCATCCGAGCGACGACGGCCGCTACCGCTTCATCATCGTCTTCCCGCCTCGCATCGAGGTGTGGGGCGCGCTGCCGAACTACCTGTGGATCTTGCTCGTCGTGGCGCTGCTCTGCTACATGCTGGCCGTCCACCTGGCCTCTCCGCTGCGAAGCCTGCGCAGGGCGATGGATCGGTTCGGCCGCGGCGACCTGTCGGCACGGGCCCGGTCGTCGCGCAAGGACGAGATCGGCGACCTCGCCCGCGCCTTCGACCGGATGGCGGAGCGGATCGAGACCCTCCTGACCGCCGAGCGCCGCCTGCTCCAGGACGTCTCGCACGAGCTCCGCTCCCCCCTGGCGCGGCTCGGGTTCGCCGTCGAGCTGGCGCGAACCAGCGACGACCGCGAGCTGGCGCTGGGGCGGATCAGGAAGGACGTCGAGCGGCTCACCGTCCTGGTCAACGAGCTGCTCCACCTGACCCGCGCCGAGGGGGACCCCGCCTCTCGGGAGTTCGAGGACGTCGCGCTCGACGACCTGCTCCGCTCGCTCGTCGAGGACTGCGCCCGGAGGCCGAGGCGAAGGGGTGCCGCCTGGTGCTGTCGGTCGACGGCCGGGCCACCGTGAGCGGCGACCGCGAGCTGCTCCGCCGCGCCGTCGAGAACATCCTGCGGAACGCGATCCGCCACTCGCCCGAGGGCGCGCCGGTCGAGGTCGCGCTGCGGGCCCGATCGGGGTCGGCCGTCATCGCCGTGCGCGACCACGGCACGGGCGTCCCCGACGAGGCGCTGGGGCACCTGTTCGAGCCCTTCTTCCGCGTCGACGACGACCGGAGCCGCTCCAGCGGCGGCGTCGGCCTGGGGCTGTCGATCGCCCGCCGCGCCGTCGGCCTGCACCGCGGGACCCTCGCCGCCCGCAACGCCGACCCGGGCCTCTGCGTCACGATCGACCTGCCCGACGTCGAGACGCGCCGGCCTCCTCCTCCCGAGGTGTGAAGAAAGGGGGACACGGCCGGCGAAAGTCCCGATGATAATAGGTAGCCCGCCGCGCCGCCCGGATACAATGGGCGCGGCGTCTGGGTGGCTGGGGCAGGGCGCATCGGGGGCGATCATCATGGCGCGTCGGCTGCTGCTGGTCGAGGACAGCTCCATCATGCGGCGGATGATCGCCGCGATGCTCCAGGACGAGGGCTACGAGGTCGCCCTGGCCGTCGACGGCCGCGAGGGGCTGGCCCGGGCGCGCGAGGCGGCGCCCGAGCTGATCCTGTCCGACTACGAGATGCCCGAGCTCGACGGCCCCGGCCTCTGCCGCGAGCTCAAGGCCGACCCGGCGCTGCGGCCGATCCCGGTGATCATGCTCACCAGCCTCGGCGCGACCGAGAGCAAGGTCGTCGGCCTCGACGCCGGCGCCGACGACTACATCGAGAAGCCCAAGTCGCCGCAGGAGGTCCAGGAGGTCTTCGCCCGCATCCGCGCCCAGCTCCGCATCGCCGACCTCCGCCGCGAGCTGGCCGAGAGGAACCGCCAGCTCGAGGTCGCGCAGGCGAAGCTCGACCTGGAGCTGAACCTCGCCCGCAAGGTCCAGATGGGCCTGATGCCGAAGCCTCCCAAGGCCGCGGGGCGCGATCCGGCTCGCGGTCCACTACCGGCCGGCCAACCGCCTCGGCGGCGACGTCTACGACTTCGCCCGGCTCGACGGCGGCCGGCTCGGCGTCCTGGTCGCCGACATCTCCGGGCACGGCGTCAACGCGGCGCTGCTGTCGGGGATGGTCAAGACGCTGGCCGCCCCGCTGACTGTCCGCCGGCGCTGCCGCCGGGCCAGGTGCTCGCCGGCCTCGACGCGGCGCTCGGGCAGTACTTCCCCGAGGGGTACTTCTGCACCGGGTTCTACCTGGTCATCGACGAGGCCACCGGCGCGTTCGACTACGCCGGGGTCGGCCACCCCCCGGCGCTGGTCGTCGGCCCCGGCGGCACCCGCCAGCTCGATTCCGAGCCGCGGCCTGCTCGGCGTCGGCATGATCGAGGAACTGGGCGCGCCGGCCGGCGGGTCGGACCGGCTGGCGCCGGGCGAGTCGCTGCTGCTCTGCACCGACGGCCTGCCCGACGCGATGGACCCCGCCGACGTCCCGTTCGGCCCCGACCGCATCAGGGCCGTCCTGGAGGCGCACCGCGCCGCCGAGCCGTCGGCGATCCTCGACGGCGATGGAGCAGGCCGTCGCCCGCCACGTCGCCCCGATCCAGCCGCACGACGACATCAACATGGTCCTGGTGCAATATCCTCCCCGCTGACCCGGCGGCGTGATAAGACTAGGGAAGCGTTGCCAGTTCGTCGGGCGAGGAGGAAAGGGCGTGGCGGAGGCATCTCCCGAGGCCGGCGCCGAGCCGGTCGTGACGGTCGCGCTGACGGGGCCGGTCACGCTGGGCGAGACGCCCCGCTGGCGCGAGGCCCTGATCGCGGCCCTGGCCGAGGCGAAGCCGGTCCGGATCGACCTGGCGGCGTCCGGCCCCTGGGACCTGGCCGGCCTGCAACTGCTGATCTCCGCCGTGGCGACGGGGCGACGGTCGGGCCAGGCGGTCCGCCTGGCCCACGTCCCCCGCGGCCTCCTGGCGATCGCCGACCAGGCGGGCGTGGCGGACCGGCTCGCGGAGACGATCGACGACCGCCCCGATTGAGATGGCCGATGGCCGATGGCCGATCGGCCGATGGCGGATGCCGGATATCGGATCGGTGCTGACGAGACCTGGCATCTGCCATCGGGCATCCGACATCCCCGATCCTCGAGCCACGCGGCCGAGCGAGGGCCCGCGTCCCGTGCCGAACGACCGCTTCCTGAGCATGTTCTTCGAAGAGGCGCGCGAGCTGCTCCAGGCCCTGGAAGCGGGCCTGATGGACCTGGAGGCGCAGCAGGGCGACCGCGAGCACCTCGACCGGACCTTCCGCGCCGCGCACACCCTGAAGGGGGCGGCCGGGATGGTCGGCCTGGCGGCCGATCGCCGAGTTCACCCACAGGGTCGAGGCCGTCCTCGACGAGGTCCGCTCGGGCAAGCTCGGCGTCTCCCCCGAGGTCATCACCGACGCTGCTGGCGGCGAAGGACCACCTCGGCGGCCAGCGTGGCCGACCAGGAGGAGGGCCGCTCGACCTCCGCGCCGCCGGAGGCTCGTCGCGAGCCTCGACGCCCTGGTGCACGGGCCGCCCGCGCCGTCGCCGAGGCCGCGCCCCGACGCCGAAGCCGCACCGCCGAGGCCGAACGCCGAGCCCGAGCCGGCCGTCGCCGAGGCCCGCGGCGTACCGGATCGCGCTGACGCCCCGCCGCGACCTGCTCCGCAAGGGGATCGACCCGCTCGGATGCTCGACGAGCTGCGCGAGCTGGGCGACGGTCCGCGTCGTCGCCGACTGCGACCGCGTGCCCCCCCTCGACGAGCTCGACGCCCGCGATTGCTACCTGGCCTGGACCATCGAGCTGACGACCGCCGCCGCGCCGGAGCAGGTCGAGGGGGTCTTCCTGTTCCTCGACGACCGCGAGCCAGGTCGCGATCGAGGCGCTCGACGGCGCCGCGCGCCGGCACCCCGGCCGGTCCCCGCGCCGGAGCCCGCCGACGCCCCAGCCGAGGCCCGGCGCCGCCCGAGGCCGGCGCAGGCCGCGCGGGTGCGGGTCGATGCCGACCAGCTCGACGAGCTGGTGGGCATGGCCGGCGAGCTGGCGGTCCTGACCGACAGCCTCCAGGGGCTCGGCCGAGCTGGACGGCGTCGGGCCCTGGTCGCCGGACGCTCGAGGCGCTGGAACGGCTCGGCAGGCGGCTCCGCGACGCGACCCTGGAGCTGCGGATGGTGCCGGTCGAGGAGCTGTTCGTGCGGTTCCCGCGCGTCGTCCGCGACCTGTCCGAGAGGTCGGGCAAGCAGATCGCGCTTCGGATCGAGGGGGAGGAGACGCTGCTCGACCGCACGATCATCGAGCGGCTGTTCGACCCGATGATCCACCTGATCCGCAACGCGGTCGACCACGGCCTGGAGACCCCCGAGGAGCGACGGGCCGCGGGCAAGCCGCCGACCGGCCGGATCACGATCGGCGCCGGGCACGAGGGGGACCGCGTGGCGATCCGGATCGAGGACGACGGCCGCGGCCTCGACCGGCCGAAGATCGCTCCGCAAGGGGATCGCGCTGGGGATGCTCCCGCCCGGACACGCCCCCGGACGACCCGCGGGTCGGCAACCTGATCTTCGAGCCGGGCTTCTCGACCCGCGACAAGGCGGGCGAGCTGTCGGGCCGCGGCGTCGGGCTCGACGTGGTCCGCGACACGATCCGCGGCCTGCGGGGCACGCGTCACCCTCCGCAGCGTCGAGGGCCAGGGGCACGACCTTCCTGATCCACCTGCCGCTGACCCTGGCGATGATCGACGGCCTGCTGGTCGAGGTCGACGGCGGCCGGTACGTCGTGCCGATGGGCCAGGTCGACGAGTGCATCGTCGCTGGCGGCCGACGGCGCCGGTCTCGACGATGGGCCGCCGGGCCGCCGTCGTCCGCGGCGACCTGGTCCCGATCGTCTCGCTGCGACGGGACCTTCCGGCCGCGGAGGCGCCCCGACGGCGGCCGCCGCGAGCTGCTCCTGACCCGCCACGCCGAGCAGCGCGTGGCGCGTGGCCGTCGATCGCCTGCTCGGCCGCGTCCAGGCGGTGATCCAGCCGCTCGACGAGGGCCTGGCCGGCCTCGGCGGTACTCCGGCGCCACGATCCTGGGCGACGGCTCGATCAGCCTGATCCTCGACCTGGCCACCCTGGTCGCCGAGGCCCGCGCCGCCGAGCGCGTCGCGGCGGTCCCGTCACCGTCCTGACGTCCGTCACCCGAACCGGCACCCGACGAGCCGCGAGGTCGCACCCATGAAGTGGTCGTTCCGAAACAAGCTGATCGTCGGCGTTCCTGCTGTTCAGCCTGGTGCCGACCCTGCTGATGACCTTCGTGACCTTCGAGGCGACCGAGCAGGTCAAGGACCGCGCCGCGCGGCTCGTCTACCGCAACGCCGTGGTCGCGCCATCCGGGCCCTGAGCCACGTCGATCCTGGAGGAGGCCGGCGAGGGCGCCGAGCCCGTCCTGGACCGGACCAACCTCGGGCCGGTCGCCGACCTGTTCGACCAGATCGTCCAGGAGATCCAGATCCCGACGCTGCGGCTGGCCCTGGTCGCCCCCGACCTGACCGTGCTGGCCACCGGCTCGCGGCGCGACGAGCGCGAGCTCGTTCGTCGCGGGCCAGAAGCTCCCGAACCCCTACGCCGAGCTGGTCCGCGACGCGTCGGGCCGGACCGCGGGGCTGCGATCCGACGGCAAGCCGTACGTCGAGATCGACGACGGCGCGACCGGCCCGGAGGTCGTCGGGATCGGCTCGCGTCAATCTGCTCGAGAAGGAGGGGAGCCAGCCCGCGGCGTTCACCGTCCTGGCCGTCGCGCCGAGCGGGACGTCTACCGGCTCGATCAACACGATCCGCTACGAGAACCTGGCGGTGCTTCGCCGCCTGCCTGGCGGCCACGATCCTGGTCGGGGCCGTGGCTGGGCAACCGCTTCGTGCGGCCCCTGGCCGAGGTCGCCCGAGGTCGACGCGCGACCTGGAGCACGGCCACCTCGACGTCCGCTCGCACGTCAAGCGGGGCGACGAGTTCGGCGACCTCGTCGCGCGCAGGTCAACTCGGTGATCGAGCGGCTCGGCGACGTGATCCGCGAGATCGGCCAGGCGACCACCTCGGTCTCGACCGCCAGCAGCGAGCTCAGCGCCAGCGCCCAGCAGCTCTCGCAGGGGGCGACCGAGCAGGCCAGCACGATCCAGGAGATCGCCTCCAGCCTCCAGACGGTGGACGCCTCGGTCAAGGCCAACGCCCAGCACGCGCAGCACGACGGCGCAGGACCGCGGGCGACGTCAGCGCCCAGGCCGAGGACGGCGGCCAGGCCGTCGAGGAGACGGTCGAGGCGATGCGGCAGATCGCCGGCAGGATCAAGGTCGTCGAGGACATCGCCTACCAGACCAACCTGCTGGCCCTGAACGCCGCGATCGAGGCCGCCCGCGCCGGCACGCAGGGCAAGGGGTTCGCCGTCGTCGCGGGCGAGGTCCGCAAGCTCGCCGAGCGGAGCCAGCAGGCCGCGCACCAGATCGGCGAGCTGGCCGAGACGAGCGTCAAGGTGGCCGAGAACGCCGGCCGACTGCTGGAGAAGATCGTGCCGATCGATCCGCCACACCTCGAAGCTGATCCAGGAGATCGCCGCCGCGTCGCAGGAGCAGACCTCGGCGATCCACCAGATCAACGTCGGCGTCCGCCAGCTCGACGAGGTCGTCCAGCAGAACGTCTCGGCGAGCGTCGAGCTCGCCTCGACGGCCGCCTCGCTGGCCGCGCAGGCGACCACGCTGGAGCACCTCGTCGGGTTCTTCCACCTGGGCGACGAGCACCCCGTCGCCCACCGCGCCGCGGATGCCGGCCCGGCCGTTCCCGCGCCCGCTCGCGCACCACGCCCCGCCGGCCCATCCCCCGGCGATCCGGCACGCCGACGGGTCGCCCGCGACCCGCAACGCCTCGCCCCCGACGGCTCCGCCCCCGGCCTCGGGCGGGATCGTGGTCAACCTGGACGACGACGCGGACTTCGAGCGGTTCTGACGCCGCCCCGAGATTCCGGCGAGACTGGCGAAGATTGGAGAACATCCGGCCTCCGATCTCGGATAATAAGCTTGAGGGCGGCGTGAGAGTTGATGGGGTGGTCAGGGCAAAGAAGGCGTGCCCCGGCCACCCGCTGTGGAGATGATTTGTGGCGGCACCCACATTCTCACCACTGACGGAAAATGAACGAGCCTGGCTCCGGAACAACCTGGAAACGTTGCCCTTGTTCATCGATACCTATTTGCCGGAGCACAGCGGCCAGCCGATCACCCTTCCGGTCTTGGATCGGGCCTTCGCGTCGTGGCTGGCGCATGATATACGGGACAATAATCAGGTCAATGCGGCAATCAACTCGGTCGGCATTCGGTTCGGACAATTCCTCGTCGACGAGGCCGGGTTTCAATGGGTCATTGCCACCGACCGAGCCGCGTCCGATCTGGCGGTCCTCGCACTACCCGGGCGGGGTGATGTCTTGGTTTACCCGGCGAACTTCGTGGCCAAGAGGTGGGAGCGAGCGGGTGAACGGACTTCGTTGGCTCGGGCGTTCGAGGACATTCGGGAGCAAGTTCGAGTCGGTCGAGTCTTGTCGGGTCGCGACGTATCTCGGCGACCGTGGTGGCGGTTCTGGTGAGGGCCGAAGCGACATGTCCACACGCGATCCATCCGAGGTCACGTCCAGGTGATACCATGAGCCACGTCGAGGAAGGGGTCGAGATCGACGACGAGCGGGTCGAGTCGTTCGTCGTGTTCCAGCTCGGCGGCGAGAGCTACGCGCTGGAGGTGGCGCGGGTCCGCGAGGTGCTCGACGTGGCGGCGCTGAGCCGGGTGCCCGGCGGGGCGCGGGCGCTGGTCGGGCTGTACAACCTCCGGGGCCACGTCGTCCCGGTCTGGGACCTGCGCGTCCCGTTCGGGCTGCCCGAGGAGGATGCGGCGGGACGGGCGCCGAGCATCCTGATGGTCGAGCCCGACCCGGCGCAGCCGTCGCGGGTGGCGGGGCTGCTGGTGGACCGGGTCTCCGACGTCCTGGAGTTCCTGCCCGAGGACGTCCAGCCGTCGCCGACGCTCGGCCTCGGCGGCGGCTCGACGTTCGTGCGGGGCCTGATCCGGCACCAGGAGCGGTTCCTCCTGGTGATCGACCTGGACCGGGTCTTCGCGGCGCTGACCGAGGAACCGAGCCCCGAGGCCGCCTGACGTGTCGCAGCCCCAGGGCCCCGAACCGCCCCGACCCCGACCCCGAGCCCGAGCCCTGGTCGGCCGACGACTTCCGGCCGATCGCGGCGGTCCTCCGCGCCCGGCAGGGGGGCGATCGCTCCCGCCGCAGCGGCTGGCCTGATCCAGTCGCGGCTCCAGGCGCGGCTCCAGGCGCGGGGCATCCCGAGCTTCACCTGGTTCCACGACCGCGTGCTCCGCGTCCGGCCCGACGGGCACGGCATGCAGATGCTGATCGACCTGAGCACGGTCAACCACACGTCGTTCTTCCGCGAGCCCGACCAGCTCCGCTTCCTGGCCGAGCGGCTGGCCGAGCGGCTGCGCGCAGGGCCGCCCGGGCCGGTCCGCGTCTGGTCGGCGGGGTGCTCGGCCGGGCAGGAGCCGTACAGCCTGGTCGATGGCGCTGGCCGAGCTCGTCCCGATGCCGGGGCCCGACGCAGTTCGAGCTCTGGGCGACCGACCTGTCGATGCAGATGATCCGGTCCGCCGCGGCGGCGATCTACGAGGCCCGCGACCTGGCCGACGTCCCCCCCGAGCGGCTCCGGCGGTTCTTCCTCCGCGGGCGGGGGCCGCGGACGGGGACGGTGCGGGTCGCGCCCGAGGTCCGCCGGCTCGGTCCGGTTCCAGCAGTTCGACCTGCGGGACCCCGACGTGGCCGGTCCCCGCCGAGTTCGACGCGATCCTCTGCCGCAACGTCCTGCTCTACTTCGACGAGGCCGAGCGGGTCCCGATGCTCGACCGGATGGCGGGCCGGCTCCGCGACGGCTGCTGGCTCGCGGTGGGCAACTGCGAGATCCTGCCCGACCGGCCCGGCTGCTCCGCAAGCTCGCCCCGTCGCTCTATCGCAAGGTGGCGGCGCCATGAGCCACGAACTCCGCCACGCCACGGGCCGGTCGGTCGACGTCCTGGTCGTCGACGACAGCGCCGTCGTGCGCCAGGCGCTGCAGGCGATCATCGAGCAGGAGCCGGGCTATCGCGTCCTGCTGGCGTGCGACCCGTTCGAGGCGGTCGACGTGATGCGCAAGACGGTCCCGGCGGCCATCGTGCTCGACGTGGACATGCCGCGGATGGACGGGCTGACGTTCCTGCGGAAGCTGATGCGGCAGCACCCGATGCCGGTGATCCTCTGCACCGACCACCCCGAGCGCGGCGCTGGCCGGGCTGGAGCTGGGCGCCATCGAGGTGATCGCCAAGCCGTCGCTGGAGCGACGCCGGCGGGCTGGCCGCGTGGGGGTCGAAGCTCCGCGAGAGCCTCCGCGGCCGCCGTCGAGGCGCCAGGCGCCGCGACGAGCCGCGGCCCGGCCCCGAGCCGCGGCACGACGCCGGCGGTGATCCTGCCCCGTCGGCCGTGCGGGATGCGGACCGGCCCGTCCGAGCGGGTCATCGCCATCGGCGCCAGCACCGGGGGGCGTGCAGGCGATCGCGCGGCTGCTGGCGGACTTCCCCCGCGACGCGCCCGGGATCGTGATCGTGCAGCACATGCCGCGAGGGTTCACCACCGCGTTCGCCGCGCGGCTCGACAGCGACCCGAAGATCGCGCTGCGAGGTCGTCGAGGCGGGCCCGAACGAGCCGGTCCGCCCCGGCGTGGCGCTGATCGTGCCCGGCCACGCGCACGGCGTGATCCGGCGGGCCGGCGCCGGCTACCGCGTCGAGCTGGTCGAGGGCCCGCCGGTCAGCCGCCACCGGCCGAGCGTCGACGTCCTGTTCCGCTCGGCGGCGCAGGCCGCCGGCCCGCACGCGGCGGGCGTCGTCCTGACCGGCATGCTGGACGACGGCGCGCAGGGCCTGCTGGAGATGCGCGAGGAGGGGGGCTGGACGATCGCCCAGGACGAGGCCACGAGCGTCGTCTTCGGCATGCCCCGCGAGGCGATCCGCCGCGGCGCGGCCCGCCAGGTCCTCCCGCTCGACCGCATCGCCGACGCGCTGATGAAGTGGGCCGCGGCGCGCCGCGTGACCACCGATCGAGGATTCCGATGCACGATGACAGATGGCGGATGGCAGATGACAGATGACAGATGGAAGATACTTGATTCGCCATCTTGCATTTCACATTTGAAATCATGGAATTGATTCACCAGTCGACCACCGAGCCGTCGTCCTCGTCGTAGGACTCCTGGTTCTTCCAGTCGTGGCCGATCTTGCCGGCCAGGGCGTCCTCGTCGAGCTCGATGCCCAGGCCGGGGCCGGTGGGCAGGTCGAGGTAGCCGCCGCGGACGACGAACGGACGCTTCAGGTAGCCCTCGCCGAGCGAGACCTGCTCCTGGCAGAGGAAGTTGGGGATCGCCGCGGCGAGCTGGACGCCCGCGGCCAGCGAGATCGGCCCGAGCGGGTTGTGCGGCGCGATCGCGGCATAATACGCCTCGGCCATGCCGGCGATCAGGCGGACCTCGGTGATCCCCCCGGCGTGGCACAGGTCGGGCTGGAGGATCGTCGCGGCCTTCTTCTCCAGCACCTCGCGGAACCCCCACTTGGTGAAGACCCGCTCGCCCGTGGCGATCGGCAGGTGGGTGCCGCGGGCGATCTCGGCCATCACGTCGTGGTTCTGCGCCTGGCACGGCTCCTCGACGAACATCGGCTGGTACGGCTCCAGCGCCTTGATCAGCAGCTTGGCCGTCGCCGGGCTGATGGCGCCGTGGAAGTCGATGGCGATGTCGACGTCGTCGCCGACGGCCTGCCGCATCGCGGCGAACCGCTCGGCGGCGTACCGCACCGCGGCCGGCGTCTCGACGTAGCGGGCGGGCCGTCGCGCGGCGGGGCGGGTCTTGAAGGCGGTGAAGCCCCTCGCCAACTGCTCCTTGACCTGCTCGGGGTTCCTCGCGTGCGCGTAGACGCGGACGCGGTCGCGGGTCGGGCCGCCGAGCAGCTCGTAGACCGGCACGCCCAGCGCCTTGCCCTTGATGTCCCACAGCGCCTGGTCGATGCCGCTCAGGGCGCTGGTCAGGATCGGGCCGCCGCGGTAGAAGGCGTGGCGGTAGATCGCCTGCCAGTGGTGCGCGACCCGCCTCGGGTCCTTGCCGACGAGGTACGGCTCGATCTCCTTGACCGCCGTCGCGACGGTCTCGGCGCGCCCCTCGACGACCGGCTCGCCCAGGCCGACGATCCCGGCGTTGGTGTGGACCTTCAGGAACAGCCAGCGCGGCTTGACCGCGAAGGTCTCCAGCCGCGTGACCTTGATCGTCTCGCGGGCGGAGACCGGCGCGTCGCGGCCGACGCGCTCCTGGGCCTCGGCCTCGGCCCTCTCGAGCGCGGCCCAGCCCAGCGCCGCGACGGAGCCGGCCAGGAGGGATCGACGGCTGACGGATCTCGGTGCGTTCGGCGACGGTCGCATGGTCGGGGACCTCGGCGGGCTCGGGTGGGTCGTGCGGTGGGGATGCGAGGGCGCGGGCCGGGCCCGCGCCGCGGCCCCGATCTTCGCCGCGCGCCGAGGGCCCGTCAACGCCCCTCCGCCCGCGGACGGGTCTCGACACGACCCCGCGCGCCGAGTAGTTATGGATCGCCCGCAGCCCGGGCCACCCGCCTCCTCCACCGTCTCTCCGACCGGGGGCAAGCCGAACGATGGGCGGACTTCAGGATCGTGCGGATGGATGGGCCCCCGCCGTCGCGGGCCGCTGGCCGGTGCGACACCGCGTCCTGGCGCTTCGCCGTCGCGCTGGCGGGGATCACCTACCTCGACCGCGTCGCCATCGCCAGGACGGCCCCCGACATGATGCGCGACCTGGGGCTGTCGAAGGTGAAGATGGGGTTCGTCTTCAGCGCCTTCACGCTCGCCTACGCGCTGTTCGAGATCCCGACCGGGGCGTGGGGCGACCGGATCGGGACGCGGAGGGTGCTGACGCGGATCGTCGCGTGGTGGTCGACCTTCACGATCGCCACGGCCTTCGCGAGGGGCTACGCCTCGCTGCTGGCCATCCGCTTCCTGTTCGGCGCCGGCGAGGCGGGGGCGTTCCCCAACGTCTCGCGGACCTTCTCGCGCTGGTTCCCGGCCGCCGAGCGCGGCACGGCGCAGGGCATCTTCTTCATGGGGGCGCACCTCGGCGGCGGGCTCACGCCGATGCTCGTCGCGGCCCTGCTGCCGCACATGCACTGGCGGGCGGTCTTCGTCGCCTTCGGGGCCGTCGGCTTCGTCTGGGCCCTGGCGTGGTTCCGATGGTTCCGCGACGAGCCGGCCGACCACCCCGCGGTGCGCCCCGAGGAGCTGAAGCTCATCGAGTCCGGCCGCGAGCCGCAGGCCCCCCACCGGCTCGACGCCGCGACCCTGCGCCGGGTCGTGACCGACCGCAACCTGGTGGCGCTCTGCCTGATGTACTTCACCCAGGCGTACGGGTTCTACTTCAACCTCACCTGGCTGCCGACCTACCTGGAGAAGGTGCGCGGGTTCTCCGGCGATGCGGCTCGGCTTGCTGGCGGGCCTGCCCCTGATCCTCAGCGCGCTGGCCGACCTGCTCGGCGGCCTGACGACCGACCGGATCAGCCGCCGCTTGGGACTGAGGGCGGGCCGGTGCGGCGTCGGGGGCGCCTCGCTGCTGATCGCCGGGGTCGCTCTGATCGCCGGGGTCGCCGCCCGCGATCCCCTCGCCGCGGCGCTGCTGATCTCGCTGTCCGGCGCGGCGGCGAGCTTCCTGCTGGGGGCCTCTGGGGCGTCTGCCTCGACATCGCCGGGCCTCACGCCGGGCTGGTCACCGCCTGCATGAACACCGCGGGACAGGTCGGTGCCGTGCTCAGCCCGATCATCCTGCCGTTCTTCCTCCAGAGGACCCCCGAGGACTGGACCACCCCCTTGCTACATCGCAGGGGCGCTCTACCTCGCCGGCGCGGCGTGCTGGATCTTCGTCGACCCCCGCCGGCCGATCGCGCTCGGGGCAGGCGAGCCGTCCCCTCTGGGGGCGGGCCCCGGCGAGACCTGAGGCCCGCGGGCCGGCGAAACCCCGGGCGATCCGCGGGGGTATCCTCGGGCGGGAGGGGAGCCGCTCGCGACGTCCGCGAGCGCCCCGGCGGCCTTGCGGGAGGGTCTCACCGTGCAGAAACCGATCGCCATGTTCGTGTGCCTGCTGGTGGCCTTCGCCGGTGCCTCGTCGGCGTTCGAGGTCGAGGCCACGATCAAGAAGGTTGATGCCGCGAACCGCCGCGTGTCGTTCGCGGCGGGGCAGCAGGACCGCACCGCGACGGTCGCCCCGGATGCGAAGATCCTGTCCGCCAACGGCCAGGAGCTCGCGGACGGCCTCGCTTCGAAGGACCTGAAGGAAGGCGCCGTGGTGACGCTCTCCGTCGAGAGGGTCGAGAATCGGCCGGTGATCCGGGCGATCCGGCTGGGCGGGGGCGTCGCCGGAGGAGCGGCATCAAAGGAGGCCGAGCCGACGCAAGACCCGTCCAAGGTCGAGAAGCAGGATACCTCCAGGCTGATCCCCCTGACCGACCTCGGCACGAGAGACTATCAGGGCTTCCCGGGGGGCCTCTATCCGGACGGCAAGAACACCCGCCCCGCCGGCCACGAGGACGCGGGGCGGGCGCTGGCCGGACGGGTCCGGCCGCTCGACGCGGAGGGCAGGCCGAGCCCCGACGGCAAGATCGTGCTGCTGGGGATCGGCTTCAGCAACACCGTCCAGGCGTTCAATGGGTTCATGCAGGTCGCCAAGGGCGACGAGGAGATCAACCCCAAGGTCGTGCTCGTCAACGGCGCGGTGGGCGGGATGTCGGCCGCGATGATCCAGGACCCCGACCAGGGCCGGGGCAAGCAATACTGGGCCACCGTCGACGAGCGACTGGAGGCCGCGGGCGTGTCGCGGGCGCAGGTGCAGGTCGTGTGGATCAAGGAGACCAACCCCGCGCCGCACGAGGGGGGGTTCCCCAAGTACGTGCAGGACTTGCAGGCGCAGCTCGCCAAGATCGTGGGGATCGTCCACGACCGCTTCCCCAACGCGAGGCTCGCCTATTTCTCCAGCCGCACCTACGGAGGGTGGGCCATGCGGAAGCCCGGCGGGGGCGCACCGGCAACTCCGAGCCCTTCTCCTACGAGTCGGGCTTCGCCGTGAAGTGGTTGATCGAGCAGCAGCTCAAGGGCGACCCCGCGCTGAACTACGACCCGGCCAAGGGGACGGTCAAGTCGCCCTGGCTGAGCTGGGGACCCTACCTGTGGGCCAATGCCCCCCTGCCGCGCGGCGACGGCGTCCGCTTCGAACTTGCCGACTTCTCGACGAAGGACCGGATGCACGAGTCGCCGGCCGGGCAGGTCAAGGTCGGCAAGATGCTCCTGCAATTCTTCAAGGCCGACCCGACGACCCGGGCCTGGTTCGTCCGCGACGGCGCCAGGCCCGGCCCCCCCGAGTGAGCGAGGCAATCGTCGACGGGTCGCGCCTTGGATTTGAGTCGCGGAGCCGGTAAGTTCCAGGCTGCGCACCTCGTCGCGAGTCGCACGGGCGTTGGCGGCAATCGCCGGTTACGGTGCGCTTCGCCAGGCCGGGACGTCCCGGAGGGAGTCGCCGCAGTGAAGCCCGCATCGGTCCCCCGACCCGGCCCCGTGAGCCGCCGCGCCTTCGTCCAGGCCGGGGCGGCCGGCGCCCTGTCGGCCGCCAGCTACGCGCGGGTCGTCGGGGCCAACGACCGCGTCGGCGTCGGGTTCATCGGCTTCGGCCTGATCGGCAAGCGCCACGTCCTCGACTTCCGCGACCAGCCCGACGTCGCGGCCGTGGCCGTCGCCGAGGTCCACCGCGGCCGTCTCGACGAGGCGACCGCGCTGATCGGCGGCCCGGTCCGGGGGCACGGCGACTTCCGCCGCCTGCTCGACGACCGCGACGTCGACGCCGTCGTCGTCTCGACCCCCGACCACTGGCACGCCCTGATGACCATGATGGCGTGCGCCGCCGGCAAGGACGTCTACGTCGAGAAGCCCACGAGCCTCTTCGTGCGCGAGGGGCGGTGGATGGTCGAGGTGGCGCGTCGCAATCGCCGCGTCGTCCAGGTCGGCACGCAGCAGCGCTCCGGCCCGCATTACCGACGGGCCCGCGACCTGATCCGGGCGGGCCACATCGGGCCGGTCACGTCGGTCCGGATGGCGGTCTACCGCAACATCATGCCCGGCTTCGGCACCCCGCCCGACGGCGACCCGCCCGCCGGGCTCGACTGGGACCTGATGCTCGGCCCGGCACCCTATCATGCGTACAACCCGCACCGGGCCCTGTACCACTTCCGCTGGTTCTGGGACTACTCGGGCGGCCAGATGACCAACCTCGGCCAGCACCAGCTCGACATCGTCCACTGGTGCCTCGACCCGGCGGGGCCGTCGGCGGTCGCCAGCGCCGGCGGCCGGTTCAGCCTGCGCGACGACGGCGAGACGCCCGACACGCAGGACGTGCTGTTCGAGTATCCCGGGTTCATCGCCTCGTGGTCGCACCGCGAGGCGGCGCGGCGGCCTGGCGCCGTCCTATCCGCTGGAGTTCCTCGGCCCTCGCGGGAGCCTGGCGATCTCCCGCAAGGGGTTCGTCGTCACGCCCGACCGCCAAGGTGCCGCCCGAGAGCGTCGTGCCCCGGTTCGGCGGCGCGCACCCGGTCGGCGGCCCGTCCCGGGCCCCGGAGCCGGCCACGGAGACGTTCTGGACCGAGGCGGTCCGCGACCAGACCGGGCGACGAGTACGACCAGTTCCGCCGGCACGCCCGCGACTTCCTCGACTGCGTCAAGACGCGGCGCGAGCCGGCCTCGGACCTGGAGAGCGGCCATCGCGTCGCCACCGCCTGCCACCTGGCGAACCTGTCGTTGCGGCTGGGCCGCAAGCTCCGCTGGGACGTCGAGCAGGAGACGATCCCCGACGACCCCGAGGCGGCCCGGATGCTCGAACGCCCGTATCGGCCCCCGTGGGACGCCGTCCTCAAGGGGCTGGGAGTGGGGTGATCGCGATGACCTTGACCCGTCGCCGTCTGCTGGCCTCCTGCGCGGCGGCCGTGCCGGCCCTCGCCGCCCGCACTTGTCCGACGATGGGGGCGGGCGACGACCGGCAGCCGCTGGGCGTGGTGATCCACTCGTATGGCCTCCGCGTCGCGGCCTCGCGGGGGGGCCGGGGTCCCGATCGGTTCGACGACGCGACGGTCTTCCTCGACTACGCCCACGCGCTGGGGCGCGCGGCGTGCAGGTCGGCATCGGGGCGCGCGACGACGCCTCGTGCGACCTCCTGCGCGAGAGGGCGGCCGGATACGGGATGTACCTGGAGGGGACCGTCCGCCTCCCGCGAGACCGCGACGACCTGGATCGGTTCGAGGCCGAGGTCCGGTCCTCGGCGCGGGCCGGCGCGACCGTGATCCGCACGGTGATGCTCGGCGGGCGGCGGTACGAGATGTTCGCGACCGCCGACGCCTTCCGACGCGCCGCCGACGCGGCGTCCCGCTCTCTGGCGATGGCCGAGCCGGTCGCGGCCCGGCACGGGGTCCGGCTGGCGGTCGAGAACCACAAGGACTTCCGCGCCGACGAGCTGGTCGCCGATCCTGAAGCGGATCGGCAGCGAGCACGTCGGCGTCTGCGTCGACACGGGCAACAGCATCGCTTTGCTGGAGGACCCGATGGAGACGGTCGAGGCGCTCGCCCCGTGGGCCGTCACGTCGCACATCAAGGACATGGGCGTCCAGGAGTACGAGCAGGGCTTCCTGCTCTCGGAAGTGCCGCTCGGCGAGGGGTTCCTCGACCTGGCACGGATCGTCCGCGTGCTCCGCGCGGCGAGCCCGGAGATCCGGCTCAACCTGGAGATGATCACCCGCGATCCATTGCAGCGTCCCGTGCCTGATCGGATCGCTACTGGGCGACCTTCGAGGACCTCCCCGGCCGGCACCTGGCGCGGGCGCTGGCCCTGGTCCGCGCCCGCGCCGCGAAGCGGCCGTTGCCCACCGTCGAAGGGCTGTCCCCGGAGGAGAAGCTCAAGGCCGAGGACGGGAACGTCCGCCGCTGCCTCGCCTCCGCGCGGGACGGGCTGAAGACGTAGGCCGTGGCCTCATCCCACGTCGCCACCGTCAGCGGGGTTTCGGCTTCGGGACGACGTGGACGCGACCGGCCCAGGTCTCGTACAGCGCGGCCAGGCGACGGACCTCGTCGGGGTGCTCTCGGGCCAGGTCGCGGGTCTCGGTGCGGTCCTCGTCGATGTCGTACAGACTCCCAATCGGCCGCGCGCGGGCGACGAGCTTCCAGCGGCCCTGGCGGACGGCCCTCGCCCCGAAGTGCTCCCAGCCGAGCATCTCGTGCCCGTCGCGCGGGCGGCCCCGGAGGATCGGCACGAGGCTCTTGCCTTCGAGGGGGATGGTCGGCCGTCCCCGGAAGGTCCGGGGGTACGAGGTGCCGGCCAGCTCGACGCAGGTGGCCATCACGTCGATGACGTGGCCCACCTGGTCGGCCACCGAGCCCGGCCGGGCCTCCAGGCCGGAGGGCCAATGGGCGACCAGCGGGGTGGCGATCCCCCCTTCGAAGACCTCGGCCTTCCAGTATCGCAACGGGGTGTTGGCGACGTTGGCCCACATCGGCCCGATCGCGCCGAAGGTGGTCTCGGGGCCGGGGAGGATGTCCTTGGCCGCCGGGTAGTGGACCTCGCGGCCGTCGCGGGTGTGCGAGGGGCGGTCGAAGCCCGGCTCGCGCGGGACCTCGGGGCTGGCGCCGTTGTCGGACAGGAACAGGATCAGCGTGTCGTCGAGCATCCTCCGCTCGCGGAGGGCGGCCACGATCCGACCGATCCCACGGTCCATCCGCTCGACCATCGCCGCGTGGACGGCCATCGCGCGGGCGTCCCATTCGCGGTTCGGGTTCGTCTCCCAGCGCGCCTCGGGCCTGATGGCGCCGAGAGGGCGCGCGGCCGGGCCCGACGATCCCCGCCTCCACCTGCCGCCGATAGCGAGCCTCGCGGACGGCGTCCCAGCCGTCCCGGTACATTGCCTCGTACCGCGCGACGTCCTCGGGGGGGACCTGGAGCGGCCAGTGCGGCGACGTGTACGCGACGTAGAGGAACAGAGGCCGGTCGTCGCCCCCGGCCTCGTCGATGAAGCGGACGGCGTGATCCGTGATCGCGTCGGTGTAGTAGAACCTCGGGGGCACCGTCGGGACGGGTTCGTCCCCCTCGACGAGGCTGAACGGATCGAAGTAGTCGACCACGCCCCAGATCGTGCCGTAGAACCGATCGAAGCCGCGCGCGACGGGGTAGCGCTCGGGTCGGAGAACGGGCCGAGGTCGAGGCGGTGGCTGACCCAGGCGGCGTTCCTCGGGCCGTCGGGCGTCACCGACAGGTGCCACTTGCCGGCCATCGCGGTACGATAGCCGGCCGCGTGGAGGGCCTCGGCGATCGTGACGGTCCCCTCCACGAGGGTGCCGCGATAGCCCGGCTGACCCTGGTCGAACGTCATGCCGCCGATGCCGGCCTGATGAGGATAGAGGCCGGTCAACAGGCTGGCGCGGGTGGGGCAGCAGCGGGCGGCGTTGTAGAACTGGGTGAACCGCAGGCCCGCGGCGGCGAGGCGGTCGAGGTTGGGCGTGCGGATCTCGCCGCCGTAGCAGCCCACGTCGGAGAAGCCCAGGTCGTCGGCCAGGATCACGACGATGTTGGGCCGGCCCGGCGCCGCGGCGGCCGTCCCCGCGAGCAGGAGCATCCCGACGAGGAAGAGCGACCGGACCGCCCGCGCCACCCGCATCATCGCGCCTCCCGTCGGCGTTCGCCCTGGCCGGCACGCCGGCTCACCTCGTCCCAGGGCCGCACGCCGCACCGCGTCGGCCCAGCGGTCGTACACCGCCGCCAGGTCGGCGACGACCTCGGGGTGCGCGGCGGCCAGGTCGCGCAGCTCGGTCCGGTCGGCCTCCATGTCGTACAGCTCCCAGCCGCCGGGGTGCTGCGAGACGAGCTTCCACCGGCCCTTGCGGACGGCGCGGTTGCCCTCGTGCTCCCAGAAGAGCGCGTCGTGGCCGGCGCGCGACCGGCCCTCCAGGATCGGCCGGAGGCTCTTGCCCTCCATCGGCGTGATGGCGCGACCGCGGGAGGTTGCGGGATACTCGGCGGCGGCGACGTCGAGGCAGGTGGCCATGACGTCGACGAGGTGGCCCGACCTGGTTCGTGATCGATCCCGGCTGGGCCTTCAGGCCGGCGGGCCAGTGGGCGATCAGGGGGGTGGCGATGCCCCCCTCGTGGACCCAGTGCTTGTAGCGGCGGAAGGGGGTGTTGCTGGCGTTGGCCCACGCCAGCCCGTAGCTCTGGTAGGTATCCTCGGCGCCGGGCATGACCGCCGGGTCGTTGCCCACGCGCGACCGGCCGGCCGTCGCGGGTCGTCTCGGGGAATGTGCGCCCCTTCCAGTCCCCTTCGATCTCCTCGGCGCAGCCGCCGTTGTCGGCCAGGAACAGGATGAGCGTGTCGCTCCAGGCGGCCCGACCGCCCGGAGCTTGTCCACGATCCGGCCCGATACCCCGATCCATCCGCTCGACCTGGGCCGCGTAGACGGCCATGCGCCGCGCCTGCCAGTCCTTGTCGGGGGACATCCTCCCAGGCGACTGCCTGCCGATCGCGAGGGCGTCAGCGGCCATCGCGCGTCGACGATCCCCAGGTCGATCATCCGGCGGTGTCGCTCGTCCCGGAGGGCGTCCCAGCCCCGTCGCGTACGCATCGCCGATGCGGGCGATGTCCTCGGCGGGGGCGTGCAACGGCCAGTGGGGCGCCGTGTAGGCGACGTAGAGGAAGAACGGGCCGGGCGCCGCGGCGAACTCGTCGAGGGAGTCGACGGCGGCCTCGGTGGCGATCGCGTCGGTGAGGAGGTAGCACGCCCCCGCGGCCCGGATCGGCTCGTCGTCGCGGACCAGCGTGACGGGGTCGTAGTAGCTGGCGGCCCCGTGGATGATGCCGTAGAAATGGTCGAAGCCCCGCCTGACGCGGCCAGTTGTGCCGCGATGCCGAGGCGGGCGTGACGTGCCACTTGCCCGCCATCGCGGTGCGGTAGCCCGCGCCGCGGAGGGCCTCGGCGATCGTCGACGGAGCGGTCCGACAGGTCGTCCGGGTAGGCGGGCAGGCCCAGGTCGTCGACCATGTGGCCCATGCCGGCCTGATGGGGATACATCCCGGTGAGCAGGCTGGCGCGGGTGGGGCAGCAGCGCGCGGCGTTGTAGAACTGGGTGAACCGCAGGCCCGCGGCGGCGAGGCGGTCGAGGTGGGGCGTGCGGATCTCGCCGCCGTAGCAGCCCACGTCGGAGAAGCCCAGGTCGTCGCCCAGGATGATGACGATGTTGGGACGCTTCGGCCCGAGGGCACGTCGGCCCGCGCCGGGGGCGACGACCAGGAGACGGCGGCAAGGCAGAGCCAGCGCAGGGCCCGGAGCATCCTGACCTCGTGGGGATCGCCCGTGATGTCCGCAGGGAGGACGGCCTCCGAAAGCCCCGAGCCGACGGGCCCGTCCGCAAGGACAGGATAGCCACTCCCGCGCGGCCGGGGAAGCGGCCGGCATCGGTGGTGTCTCCGACGTCCTTCGCCGCGGCCCTTGCTCCACTTTTGTTGGACAGCACGCCGATGATCGAATAAGATCCCGAATACGGATCGGTCGGACGATTCTGGGTGCGTCTCGGATCGGGGTGGCATGGTCCTGCACGTCGTCCTGCTCGTGGTGGGGGTGAGTCCGTCGCCGGGCCTCGTCGCGGAGCCGTCGCGGCCGACGTTCGAGGCCGACGTGCTGCCGGTGCTCACCCGCGCCGGGTGCAACGCCGGGGCCTGCCACGGCAAGGCGCGGGGCCAGAACGGGTTCCAGCTCTCGCTGCTGGGGTTCGACCCCGACTCCGACTACGCCGCGATCGCCGAGGAGGCGCGGGGCCGCCGCGTCTTCCCGGCGGCGCCCGAGCGGAGCCTGCTGCTCCTGAAGGCCGCGGCGCAGGTCCCGCACGGCGGGGGGCGTCGGCTGGAGCCGGGCGGCGCCGCGTTCGACCTGGTCCGCCGCTGGATCGCCGCCGGGATGCCCCGCACCCCCGCCGACGCTCCCCGTCTGGAGCGGATCGCCGTCGAGCCGGCCGAGCGGGTCATGGCCAACGGCGACGAGCAGCAGGTGGCCGTGACCGCGGTCTTCTCCGACGGCTCGGCGCCGGACGTGACCTCGCTGGCCGCGTTCCAGTCGAACGAGGCCGCCGTCGCGGCCGTGACCCCCGAGGGCCTGATCAAGGTCGGCCCGATCCCCGGCGAGGCGGCGATCACGGCCCGGTTCGGCGACAAGTTCGCGACCTGCGAGGTGATGGTCCCGCTGCCCGGCGACGTGCCGGCCGTCCTGTACGACGAGCTGCCCCGGTCGAACTTCATCGACGGCCTCGTCTGGGCCAAGCTGCGGAGGCTCGGGATCACGCCGTCGGAGACGGCCGACGACGCCACCTTCCTGCGGCGGGCGTCTCTCGACGCGATCGGCCGGCTCCCCACGCCCGACGAGGTCCGCGCATTCCTCGCCGACCCCTTCGCCGACAAGAGGGCCCGGCTGGTCGACCGGCTCCTCGACCGGCCCGAGTACGCCGACTTCTGGGCGAACAAGTGGCTCGACCTGCTCCGGCCGAACCCCTACCGGGTGGGGATCAAGGCGGTCCTGAACCTCGACGCCTGGGTGCGCGACGCCTTCCGGCGGAACCTGCCCTATGACGAGTTCGTCCGCGCGATCGTGACGGCCCAGGGGAGCACCTTCCGCGACGGCGCGGCCACGATCTTCCGCGACCGCCGCGAGCCCGACGAGATCGCGCCGATGGTCAGCCAGCTCTTCCTCGGCATCCGCCTCGAATGCGCCAAGTGCCACCATCACCCGTTCGAGGTCTGGGGCCAGGAGGACTTCTACGGCTTCGCCGCCTACTTCGCGCGGGTCGGCCGCAAGGGGACCGGCCTCTCGCCGCCGATCTCGGGGAGCGAGGAGATCATCTTCACGGCCAAAACGGGCGAGGTCGCGCACCCGCTGACCGGCAAGGTGCTGCCCCCCAAGCCCCTGTTCGGCCAGGCCCCGGCCTCCGACGACCCCGACGCGGACCCTCGCGAGGCGCTGGCCGCCTGGATGACCGGGCCCGACAACCCGTACTTCGCCGAGGTGATCGTCAACCGCGTCTGGGCCGAGCTGATGACGCGGGGGATCGTCGAGCCGGTGGACGACCTCCGCGCGACCAACCCGCCGAGCAATCCCCCGCTCCTGCGGGCCCTGGCCGACGACTTCCGCCGCCACGGCCACGACCTGAAGCACCTGATCCGCACGATCATGACGTCGCACGTCTACGGGCTCTCGTCCGAGCCGACCCGAGGAACGTCCCCGACACGCGCAACTACTCGCGGCACTACCGCCAGCGGCTCCGCGCCGAGGTCCTGCTCGACGCGATCGCCGACATCACGATGGTCCCGAACACGTTCGACGGCGGCGCCGCCGAACTCGCGGGCGACGGCGATCTGGACCCACCGCACGCCGTCGCTGTTCCTCGACACCTTCGGCCGGCCCGACCCGAACCAGGACCCGCCCTGCGAGCGGACCTCGGACACCTCGGTCGTCCAGGCGCTCCACCTGATGAACTCGCCCGAGCTGCACCGCAAGATCACCGCCGACTCGGGCCGCGCCGCCCTCCTGGCGAAGGGCGACAAGGGTGCCGACGAGATCGTCGAGGAGCTGTACTTGCTGATCTACAACCGATACCCGACCGACGAGGAGAGGGCGATCGGCCGCGACGTCCTCGCGCGGCCGAGGTTCACCCGCCGCGAGTCGATCGAGGACCTGATGTGGGCCCTGATCAACTCGGCCGAGTTTGTCTTCAAGGATTGAGTAGGCGTCTACCACGCACTTTCGGCCAGCGGTGCTCACCACGCCGTGCGGAGATACACCGGAGGCCGCGATGAGCGTCTACACGAACTGCGAGTCCCGGACCCGCCGCGACTGCCTCCGCCTCGGCCTCGGCGCCTTGCTCGGGGGCGGGCTGATCGACGCGCTGCGGCTCCGGGGCATGGCGGCGACGGGCGCGAAGCCGTCGCGGCCGACGAGCTGCATCCTGATCTGGATGGACGGCGGGCCGAGCCACTACGAGACGTTCGACCCCAAGCCGAAGGCCCCCTCCGAGATCCGCGGCCAGTACGACACGATCGCCACCAAGGTCCCGGGCGTCCACTTCTCGAAGCACGTGACGCGGCTGGCGGCGATCGCCGACAAGCTGACGATCGTCCGCTCGATCCGCCACGACCAGGGCAACCACGGCGCCGGCAACCACTACATGATGACCGGCGCCCCGCCGCGCATCCCGGTCGGCTGCGGGGCCTTCGTCAGCTTCCACCCGAGCCTCGGCTCGGTCGCGGCGCACGAGAGGGGGCGGCGGGCGGCCTGCCCCCCTACTTCTCGATGCCGAGCATGACGCGCTCCGGGGGGCCGAACTTCCTCGGCGCGAAGTACGCCCCGTTCGTGGTCGCCGACAACCCCAACAGCGACGGCTTCCGCGTCCGCGACGTCGCCCCGCCGCGCGGCCTGAAGGACGACCGGGCCGCCGCCCGCCGCGACCTCCGGGCCCGGGTCGATCGGTTCCGCCGGATCGTCGACAAGGCGGCCGGCGACCCGGTCAACGCCCTCGACGAATACTACGAGCAGGGCTACAACCTGATGGCCTCGAAGGAGGCGCAGAGGGCCTTCGACGTCGCCAGCGAGCCCGACCGCGTGCGCGACGCCTACGGCCGCAACCTCGTTCGGCCAGCGTGCCCTGCTGGCCCGGCGGCTGGTCGAGGCGGGCGTGCCGTTCGTCACGCTCAACGAGGGGGGCTGGGACCACCACGAGAAGATCTTCGACGGGCTCGACAAGAAGCTCCCGCCGTTCGAGGCGGCCATCGCCGCGCTGATCGACGACCTCGACGAACGGGGCCTGCTGGAGACGACGCTCGTCGTGGCGCTGGGCGAGTTCGGCCGGACGCCCAAGATCAACAAGAGGGGCGGGCGCGACCACTGGTCGAACGCCATGTCGGTCCTGTTCGCCGGCTGCGGCACGCCGGGCGGCCAGGTCGTCGGCGCCACCGACGCCCGCGGCTACACGGCGGTCGAGCGCATCCTCTCGCCCGAGAACTTCGCCGCCACCGTCTACACCAAGCTCGGCATCGACCCGGGCAAGATCCTCTACGCCCCCAACGGCCGCCCGGTCCACCTGGTCAGCGACCCGACGCCCGATCCCCGAGCTGATGGGGTGAGCGGACATCGCATGGGCCTCGCACGCATCGTCGCCGTCGCGGCCGTCGTCCTGTCGTTCGGGACGCCCGCGCCGCCAAGCCGCCGACGCTCGACCGCCTCTTCCCGGCCGGCGGCCAGCGCGGCCAGACGGTCGCCGTGACCGCTTCCGGCTCCTTCGACCACTGGCCGGCGCGGGCCTGGTCCGACGGGCCCGACATCCGGGTCACGGCGGGCGAGGAGAAGGGCAAGCTGTCGGTCGCCATCGACGCCGACGCCCGCCCCGGCGTCCGCTGGCTCCGGCTGTTCGACGACGAGGGGGCCACGGCGCTCCGCCCGTTCGTCGTCGGGACGCTGCCCGAGACGATCGAGGCCGAGCTCGAAGGGGGGCCCGCAAGCCCTCGACGGCTCGCCGGTCACGGTCAACGGCCGGCTCGCGAAGGCGGGCGAGGTCGACGAGTTCGCGGTCCCCCTGCAGAAGGGCCGGACGCTGGTCGCCTCGGTCGAGGCCAACCGCCACCTCGGCTCGCCGATGGACGCGGTGCTCCAGGTCGTCTCGCCCGTCGGGATTCGTGCTCGCGCAGGACGACGACGATCACGGGCTCGACCCCCTCATCGCGTTCGAGGTCCCCGCCGACGGGACATATCGCCGTGCGCCTCTTCGCCTTCCCCGCCGTCGCCGAACAGCTCGATCCGGTTCGCGGGGGGCGACGCCTTCATCTATCGACTGACCCTGACGACCGGCAGGGTTCCTCGACCACGCCGAGCCGCTGGCCGTCCCCCGCGACGACCCCGGCCCGGTCGAGGCGCGCGGCTGGAACATCCCCGACGACGCGAGGCACCTGGAGGTCGTCGCCGACGACTCCGACGAGGCGATCGCGTTCCATCCCCGGCTGGCGAACGCGGTCGCCGTGCGCCGGGAGCCCCATCGCCACCCTCGTCGAGTCCGGGCCGAGCGACGCCGAGCATCCCACGGCGATCGAAGCTACCCGTCACGATCACCGGCCGGATCGACCGGCCGCGCGACCGCGACGTGTTCCGGTTCGCCGGCCGGAAGGGGCAGGGGGCTGCCTTCCGGGTCGAGTCGCGCACGCTCGGCGCCCCGCTCGACCCCGTCCTCGTCGTGTCCGACGCGGCCGGCAAGAGGCTCGCCGAGGCGGACGACGCCGGCAAGGATCGCGACCCGAAGCTCGCGTTCACCCCCCCCGGCGACGGCGACTACCTCCTGACCGTCCGCGACCTCCACGGCCGGGGCGGCGACCGCTTCGTCTACCGCCTCACCGCGACCATCCCCGGGCCCGACTATCAACTGTCTCTGGCCGCCGACCGCTTCACCCTGACGCCCGGCAAGCCGCTGAGCGTCCCCGTGACCGTCGAGCGGACGGGCGGCTTCGACGGCGTCGTGGAGGTCCGCGCCGCCGACCTGCCCGACGGCGTAACCGCCGAGCCGGTGCGCACCGCCGGCACGCCCGCGGCCAGGGCGACCGTCGAGCTGAAACTGTCCTCGGAGACGGGGCCGTCCTCCGGCCCGATCCGGGTGGTCGGCCGGGTCGTCGAGGGGACCGGCCCCGAGAGGACGGCGCGGGCCGCGATCGCCGGCCTCGGCGCCGCGATCTCCCACGCCTGGCTCACGGTCCTCGCCCCCAGGCCCGAGGAACCCAGGAAGGACGAGAAGGCCGGACCGCCGGCCACTCCGGAGGAGCCATGAGGCGCAAGGTCACGGGGTTTCATCAGGACGAGCACGGCGACTGGGTGGCCGAGCTCGATTGCGGGCACCCGCAGCACGTCCGCCACGACCCGCCGTGGACGCAGAGGCCCTGGGTCCTCTCGCCCGAGGGCCGCGCGAGCCGGCTCGGCATGGAGCTCGACTGCAAGCGGTGCGACGAGGAGGACCGAGGGGCGGCCGGCTTGCCGTAGACGGGCCCCGACGACCTCGCCCACCGCGGCGCGAACCCGGGGGACGCCCACTGTGACTGTTCCCGGGCGAGCCCTCGCATGTCGGTGGTGCGGGGCCAAGGGGGACGCGCGGGCATCGGCATGATCCACTGGCTGGTCCGAGACCAGTTCCTGACGAGCGGGCTGGCGCTGATGATCGTCGGCGCGCTGATGGCGCTGCTGCGGAGCCTCCCGTCGCGGATCTGGGGCTTCGCGGAGCGCCGGCTCACGATCGAGGTCGAGATCCCCGACCGCGACCCGGCGTTCCGGTGGGTCCAGAAGTGGCTCGCCGAGCAGAGGTATGCCCGCAGGGCCCGGAGCCTGAGCCTCGCGACGGTCTGGACGAGTCCCGACCCGTCCGGCGACGACGATGACGAATCCTCGGGGCGGCCCTCCGAGGCGCGCTTCCTCCTCAGCCCCGCGCCGGGGGTGCATGTGATGACCTACCGCGGCCGGCTGCTCCTCCTGCACAGGTGGCGGCGCGACCTCCAGAACGGAGGCTCCTCCGCGTTCCAGGAGACCCTGACGCTCCAGATCTTGTGGGGCGACCGCGCCCTGATCGAGGATCTGCTCCGCGAGGCCCAGCGGACGGCGCGGTCCAAGGTCCCGGGCGTCAGCATCCTGTCGGCCCGCTACGACGACTGGTACGCCTCCTCCTGGCGGCCGAGGCGCCCCCTCGCGTCAATCGTGCTCGCCGACGGGATGCTCGGCGAGATCATCGCCGACATGCGCGAGTTCCTCGACTCGGCCCCTGGTACGTGATGCGAGGGGTGCCGCACCGGCGCGGCTACCTGCTGCACGGGCCTCCGGGCAACGGCAAGACCACCCTCGTGGCGACCGCCGCGGGCGAGCTGGGCCTGTCGGTCGCGCTGCTCAGCCTGAGCAACCGCGCGATGACCGACGAGGTCCTGCGGACCCTGGTCGATTCCCTGCCGCCGGCCACGGTCCTCCTGATCGAGGACGTCGACTGCGCCTTCGCCGAGAAGAGGGCGGCCGGCGAGGCGGCCGGGGTGACGATGAGCGGGATGCTCAACGCCCTGGACGGGGTCAGCTCGCGCGAAGGGCGCATCCTGTTCCTGACGACGAACCACCCCGAGCGCCTGGACCCGGCCCTGGTGCGGCCCGGCCGGGTCGATCGGAGCTTCCACCTGGGCCACACCACGCCCGACCAGGCGCGCCGGCTCTTCGTCTGGTTCTACGGCGGCGGCGAGCGCCTGCCCCGAGATCGAGCGGCTGGCGCGGGAGTTCGCGGCGCCACGTCCCCGCCGGCCGGCTCTGCATGGCGGCGATCCAGGAGCACCTGCTCCGGTTCCGCACCGACCCCGAGGCGGCCGTCCGGGCCCTCGTCTTCGAGGACGTCGAGGAGCCGTCGGGCGCGGGGACCTCGTGTCGGCGTAGCCGCCCGCCTTCGCCGGCGCGGGTGGGTGCGTTCACGGCTTCGGGATACAATGGGGAGACGGGCCTCGCCCGCGACGATCGCGCGGCGTCGAATCCGGCCGAGGAGGAGGCTCCCATGTTCGAGGACGTGCTGCGTCGTCTGGGCTTGCGCGAGGACAATTCGGGGGCCTGCGGCGGCGAGCTGGGTCGAGCGGCCGGGGGGTGCGGAGATCGTCTCGGTCAACCCGGCGACCGGAGAGCCGATCGCCCGCGTCGCGGCGGCCTCGGCCGACGATTACGACCGCGTGGTCGACGATGCGCGCCGCGCGTTCTCGACCTGGAGGGATGTCCCTCCTCCCGTGCGAGGCGAGTTCGTCCGCCAAGTCGGCCAGGCGCTCCGCGACCGCAAGGCCGACCTCGGTCTGCTCGTCACGCTGGAGACCGGGAAGATCCGCGCCGAGGGGGAGGGTGAGGTCCAGGAGATGATCGACATGGCCGACTTCGCCGTCGGCCTGTCGCGGCAGCTCCACGGGCTGACGATCGCCAGCGAGAGGCCGATGCACCGGATGATCGAGCAGTGGCACCCGCTCGGGCCGGTCGGCGTGATCACGGCGTTCAACTTCCCGGTGGCGGTCTGGGCCTGGAACGCCCTGATCGCCGCGGTCTGCGGCGACACGGTCGTCTGGAAGCCGTCGCCGGAGACGCCGCTGACGGCCGTCGCGGTCCAGCACCTCGTCAACGAGGTCGCGGCGAGGAACGGCTGCCCGGGCGTGTTCGCGCTGTGCGTCGGAGGAGCGGAGGACGTCGGCGAGCGGATGATCGGCGACGCACGCCTGCCCCTGATCTCGGCCACGGGGAGCTGCCGGATGGGGGCGAGGGTCGGCGAGGTCGTCGGCAAGAGGCTCGGGAGGGCGCTGCTGGAGCTCGGGGGCAACAACGCGGCGATCGTCGCGCCGACCGCGAACCTCGAACTGGCGCTGCGGGCCGTCGTGTTCGCCGCCGTCGGGACGGCCGGCCAGCGCTGCACCACGCTCCGCCGGCTGATCGTCCACGAATCGCTCATCGACGGCTTCCTCGGCCGCCTGGCCGCGGCCTACCGCAGCCTGACGATCGGCGACCCCTGGCGGGACGGCGTGCTGGTCGGGCCCCTGATCAACGCGAGGGCGGTCGAGGCGATGGCGGCCGCGCTGCGGGCCGCGAGGGAGCAGGGGGGCGAGGTCGTCATCGGCGGCGAACGGCTCGACCGCCCGGGATTCTTCGTCAGGCCCGCGATCGTCCGCGCCCGGCCCGGGATGGCGATCGTCCGCGAGGAGACGTTCGCGCCGATCCTCTACGTGATGCCGTATGCGACGCTCGACGAGGCGCTGGCCATCCAGAACGGGGTGGACCAGGGCCTGAGCTCGGCCGTCTTCACCAACGACCTGCGCGAGGCCGAGCGGTTCCTCGCGGCCGGGGGCTCGGATTGCGGCATCGCCAACGTCAACATCGGCACCTCGGGCGCCGAGATCGGCGGCGCCTTCGGCGGCGAGAAGGCCACCGGGGGCGGCCGCGAGGCGGGCTCCGACGCCTGGAAGGCCTACATGCGCCGCCAGACCTGCACCATCAACCGCGGCGACGCCCTCCCTCTGGCGCAGGGCATCCGCTTCGACCTGGCCGCGCCTGAACTTCATGCCGCATCTCCGCGATGGCTCATCCTCGGTAGGGTGGGTCAGCGCAGCGCAACCCACCAATCCCGGTGGGTTGCGCTGCGCTGACCCACCCTACTGGTAGGCTTCGAACTCGCGTCCCAGCACCGCGGCGGCGACCTTGAGCGTGAGGATCTCGTCGGTCCCCTCGTAGATGCGGCAGACGCGCGTGTCCTGGAAGTGGCGGCCGGGTCGGAATTCTTGCAGGAACCCTCGTCCTCCGAAGACCTGCACGGCGCGGTCGGCGGCATCGCAGGCGGCGCGCGAGGCATGCAGCTTTGCCTGCGCGGCCAGCAGGTCGGCGCGCGACGCAGGGCCTCGTCGGCCGGGTTCGCGTCGCTGGCGGCCTTGGCCTCGGCGGCGGCCATGACGACGGCCTCGGTCGTGAATCGGGCCATCTCGATCGCCGCGATGTGCCCCTGCACGAGCTGATGCCGCGCGATCGGCTTGCCGTGCTGATGCCGCCCCTTGGCGTAGGCCACTACCTCGTCAAGGCAGTCCTCGACGACGCCCAGGCAGCCCGCCGCGACGCTCAGGCGGCCCGACACGAGGGCGGACATCGCGATCCGCAGCCCGTCCCCCTCTGCCCCGAGCAGGTTGGCGGCCGGGACGGGATAGTCGGCCAGGTCGAACCGCGCCGTGTCAGCCGTCGGGTTGCCGACCTTCGGCGCGAGATCCTCGCGCGGAAGCCGGGGCCTCGCGTCTCGACCAGGAAGGCGCTGATCCGGCCACCCCCCTCGGGATGGGCGAAGGTGACGATCAGGTCGGCGATGCCGCCGTTGGAGATCAGGTACTTCGACCCGTCGAGCCGGAAGGCGTCCCCTTCGCGGCGGTAGGTCATCCGCATCTCACGGGGGTTGCTGCCGGCGTCGGGCTCGGTCAGGCCGAAGGCCAGCGTGATCTCGCCCCGGCACGAGGCGGGCAGGTACGCGTCGCTTCTGCTCCTCGGTGCCCCAGCCCAGGATCGGCACCTGCCCGATCGACGAATGCCCGGAGAAGAAAGTGCGCAGCCCCGTCCCCTCGCGCCCGATGCGGGCCAGGGCCCGCGCGTAGGACACGGCGTCCGCCCCGCGCCCGCCATACTCCTCGGGCACCGGCATGCCGAGCAGCCCGTGCTCGCGCGCCAGCGGCCGGACCTGATCATTGAAGCGGCGTTCGAGGTAGCACCGCCCCTCGATCGGCCGGATCTCCCGGCAGAACCGCTCGACGTCCTGCAAGAGCTCGCGACGCTTCGAAGGGTCCATCGGCTCGCTCCGTCCGACAGTAGGTAGTAGGCAGTAGGTAGTAGGCAGTAGGCAGGGAAGACAAAGGCAGACTGGGCGCCAGGAAACGCCCTGGCTGAGTGGCTACGCCGAAGACAATTCCATCCTCTTCCCTGCCTACCGCCTACGGCCCTGAGCCTTGCCCGTCATGGGGACGAATCGCACGGCCGCGATCACCCGGGTCGTCGTCCCCCGCTCGGTCCGGGTGATGACGACGAGGTCCTGCACGTCGCGGCCGACCGGGGCCACGAGGCGACCGCCCGTGCGGAGCTGGTCCAGGAGCGGCTGCGGCACCCGCTCCGGCGCGGCCGTCAGCAGGATGGCGTCATACGGGGCGCGCTCGGGCCAGCCGCCGTAGCCGTCGCCGATCCGGACCCGGACGTTGCGGTAGCCGAGCTCGCGCAGGAGCGCCTCGGCCCCCCGGCCCAGCTCGGGGACGATCTCGATCGTGTCGACCTCCTTGACGCACTCGGCCAGGACGGCCGCCTGGTAGCCCGAGCCGGTGCCGATTTCCAGGACGCGCATCGCCTTGTGAGGGTGGATCGTCGCGGTCATCAGCGCCACGATCGTGGGCTGGGAGATCGTCTGGCGGGCGGCGATCGGCAGGGCCGTGTCCTCGTAGGCGAGGTCGCGCATCGGGGCGGGCACGAACCGATGCCGAGGGACGGCCCTCATGGCCGCCAGCACCGCCGGGTCGGTGATCCCCCTCGCCTCAACTTGCTCGGCGACCATCCGCAGGCGCCTCGCCCTCTGGACGGGATCGTCGCCGGCCACCCGACGCGGGGCGTCCTGCCCGATCGTGCCCGGGCCACGACCAGGGCCAGCCACCCGATCGCGACCCCGAGGATCAGGGGCGCCGAGGTTCCCGACTCGCGAACCGCCCGATTCCCGCGATGGCTCATGGGATCGGCCCTCCCCACGCGGCATGAATCCCCCTGGGGGCCATTCTATCCTTCGAGGTGGGACGGGGCACCATCCGGAGGGTCGATGAGGTTGGACCGATCCGCTTCCCAGGGCGGCATGGATCGGGTTACGATGGGGGTTAGATTCGTCGTCCCCGTCTCGACCGTCCTGGTAAGGGAGTTCTCCCATGCGATCGGCATCTCAGGTCCGCTCCTCGTGCGGTTGGTTGTTGTGCGGCGGGCTGACCTTGCTCATCTTCGCCGGAGCGGTCGGGGCGAAGGAGCCCAAGGAGGTTCAGGACGCGGGCGCGAGCTGTTCGCGAGGGCCTGGACGCCGAACGACCCGAGGAGCCACGGGGGCGACGGCCTCGGGCCGGTCTTCAACGCGCGGTCGTGCGTCGACTGCCACGACCAGGGGGGCCCGGCGGGGCGGGGCGGGGCGAGCGGAACATCGACATCGCCACGGCGACCGGCCCGGGGGCGTTGGGCTACGGCTTCTCCTATTCCTTCGGCATGGACTTCGGCGCGGGGCGGTTCGAGTACAGGTTCGCGAGCAACCCGCCGGCCCCGTCGCGTCGCGAGCCCCCGATCGACCTGGCCGCGGCGGCGGCGGTCCACCCCGGCTTCCGCGAGGCGAGGAGCGTGGTCCTGCACCGCTTCGGGACCGACCCCGGCTACCACTCCTGGCGCGAGACGGCGCCCGGCCCGCACGGGACGATCGCGGTGCAGGTCTCGCAGCGCAACCCGACCCCCCTGTTCGGCGCCGGCCTGATCGACGCGATCCCCGACTCGGCGATCGAGGAGGCCGCCCGGCACAAGCCCCCCGGCTCGTCGCGGGTCAAGGGGCGGGTCTCGCGGCTGAAGGACGGGCGGGTCGGCCGGTTCGGCTGGAAGGCGCAGACGGCGACGCTCGCCGAGTTCGCCCTGTCGGCCGCCGCCACCGAGATCGGCCTGGAGGTCCCCGGCCACCGCCAGGCGGGCGACCCGCGCCTGCCCGGCCTCGGCGCGCCGGGGCTGGACATGGACGAGGAGGAGTGCGACGCCCTGGTCGCCTACGTGCGGGGCCTCCCCGCGCCGGTCGTCCGCGAGCCGGCCGACGAGGCGGAGGCGGCGCAGGTCAAGGCCGGCGAGGCGACCTTCCGGGCGATCGGCTGCGCCTCGTGCCACCTGCCGAAGCTCGGCGACGTCGAGGGGATCTACAGCGACCTGCTCCTGCACGACATGGGCGCCCGGCTCGGCGACACCGGCTCCTACGGCGTCTTCGTCGCCGAGCCGGCCGGCGCCAACGGCCCGGCCGCCGCCGGGGGCCGCGCGGCGAGTCGGCCGGCGCGACGGTCCAGGAATGGCGGACGCCCCCCCTGTGGGGCCTGCGCGACTCCGCCCCCTACCTGCACGACGGCCGCGCCGCGACCGTCGCCCAGGCCATCGCGCTGCACGGCGGCCAGGGCGCGGCCTCGGCACAGCGGTACGCCCAGCTCTCGACCCGCCGCAAGCAGCAGCTCGAAGCCTTCCTGCTGTCGCTCTCCGCCCCGCCGCGAGAGGACGAGGCGCCGCGCCGGCCAAGGCCCTTGAGGCGGAGGGGTCGCATGGGCGGAGGTCAGTCCCTTTCACCGCCCGGCGTCGCGGCGGAAGGCCGAGATGGACTTGCCGTCCTCCGTCGCGACGTAGACGAACCGGCCGTCCGGGCTGATGCCGATCCCCGCCGCGCCGCGCCTCGCCCCCGTCGCCGCCGTCGGGGATCGTTTCCAGATAGGTGAGCTTGCCGTCGGCCGGATCGCGGCGGAAGCAGGCGACGGTCCCGGAGTTGGTGGCGACGGCGTAGACATTCCGGCCGTCGGGGCTGACGGCGATCTCGTTGCCCCCCTCGAAGCCCTGGAGGGCCCCCTCGCCGTTGAGGAACTCCTGGAGGAACGCGACGCGGCCGTCGGGATCGAGGCGGAAGGCGCTGACGGCGTTGTCGCCTTCGAACCGGCCGGAGGAGACGTAGACGGACCGGCCGTCGGGGCTGACGGCGACGCCCATGGCGCCGGCCAGGCCGTGCACGTCCCCCTCCTCGTCCTTGACGACCTGCCGGACGCTCGTCTGGCCGTCGGATCGGGTCGCGATCGGCGACGACGAGCGTCCCGGCCTCGTGGCAGGCGACGAGGAGGGTCTTGCCGTCCGGGGAGAAGGCGAGCCCGCGGGCGCCCTGATAGCAGCCGTCCTTGCCCTCGTCGGTCCCGACCAGGTCGAGCTTGCCGCCGTCGACGCGGAACGCGACCACGTCCCCGCGGCCATCCTCGCCGGGGCCCTGGTCGTCGATCACGTAGGCGAACTTCGAGTCGGGCGAGAAGGCGGCGTCGATCGGCCACTGGAAGCGGACGCCCTGCTCGCCGTCGCGGGCGAAGTCGGCCTGCGACAGCTCGCCGGTCGCGGGGTCGCGCTGGTAGAGCACGGCGGCCTTCGCCCGGAAGGCGACCGCGATGGCCAGGCGGCCGTCGGGGCTGATCGTCGCCGCGGTCGCGCCGGCCAGGAGGTTCGTGGAGGAGATCGTCTGCCGGGGGTCGAGCTTGCCGCTCTCGGGGTCGCGGGCGAACGCGGTGACGGTCCCCGCCCGCCACGAGGACGAGTAGAGGAACTTCCCGTCCGGGCTGACCGCCGCGGAGACGGCCGCGTCGAGGTCGTCGCGCGGCACCGACTCGACGAGCGTGAGCCGCCCCTCCCCCCTCTCGCCCTGCGGCGCCCAGCAGGACGCCGACGAAGACCAGGGCGGACGCCGAACCCCATCGACCGAGCCGGATCATGGCATCACCTCCTCGACGATCGCGCCTCCCCGACGGCCGTCGCCGCGCGCCGCCCGTCGAGCGACTCCGAATCGAATCGTACTGGGGACCAGCCGCGGATGCACGAGGAAAGTCGCCTCCGGCCTCGAATCCCCCGCCGGCCCGATCGCCGCGAGATCGCGAGCGGGGGCGCGCAACTTGCCAGGGGATTCGGCGGGGCCGGCGCGGCAGGCCGAGGCCGCCGCGATCCTTCGACAGCGACCGGAACGACCGCCGCCCGTCCATCCACCGGAGGGAGCGCCATGCGCCTGCAAGGCAAGATCGCCCTGGTCACCGGCAGCGGCCGGGGCATCGGCCGGGCGATCGCCGCCCGGTTCGCCCGCGAGGGGGCCGACGTCGTCGTCAACTACGGGCACCACGCCGACGAGGCGGACGAGACGCTCGCCGCGGTCGAGGCGGCCGGCCGCCGCGGGCTCGTCGTGAAGGCGGACCTCGCCTCCGCCGCCGACGCCCGTCGGCTGGTCGAGGAGGGGGCCCGCCACTTCGGCGGCCTCGACATCCTGGTCAACAACGCCGGGGTCGAGGTCGACGCCCCGTTCACCGAGGCGACCGAGGAGGACTACGACAAGGTCCTCGACGTCAACCTCAAGGGGGTCTTCTTCGCCTCCCAGGCGTTCGCCCGGCTCCGGATCGGGGCGGGGCGGCCGGGCAGGATCATCAACATCAGCTCGGTCCACGAGGAGATCCCGTTCCCGGGCCACGCCTCGTACTGCGCCAGCAAGGGGGGGCTGCGGCTTTTGACCCGCGACCTGGCCGTCGAGCTCGGCCGCCACGGGATCACGGTCAACGCCATCGCGCCGGGCGCCATCGAGACGGCGATCAACCGCAGCCTGCTCGACGACAAGCCGAGGCTCGAATCGCTCCTGCGCCAGATGCCCCTCGGCCGCCTCGGCCAGCCGGAGGACGTGGCCGCGATCGCGGCGTTCCTGGCGTCGGCCGACGCCGACTACGTGACCGGCTCGACCTACTTCGTCGACGGCGGCCTGACCTGGAACTACGCCGAGTGACGATGGCCCCGATCCGGGCCGAGGGCGGGAGGCCCTGCTGCTTGACGGAAATCCGGAGGGCCGTCGGGCGGCTCATTCCATCGGCGGGGGGAATCTTACCCAGACCCCCGTTGGCTTCGTTTCGGGAAGTCGGTCGCTGGGGGTCCGAGGCCGCCGGGCCCGAGGGGAGGGATCTTGCCCAGACCCCCATTGGCTTCGTTTGGCGCGGGGCCTCGCGGGCGAACGCGACGGCGGTTGGGTTCGTTCGGCGCCCGGGGTCGAGTCCGTTCGGGCGCGGCACTCAGTTCGTTTGGGCGCCGGCCGGCGAGTTCGTTCGGGAATGGCGTCGAGTTCGTTCGCGCCGGCCGTTCGGTTCGTTCGGCGCCGGACTTGGCCTCCCCGGGATGGGGACCACGGTCGTCTCGATCTCTCGACCAATCAAGACATTAGGAACTTCCGGATGTGCCCGCGCCACGAGGATCGAGTTCGTTCGCGCCGTCGGTTGGGTTCGTTCGGCGCCGGGATCGAGTTCGTTCGGGTCGGCCGTCGAGTTCGTTCGGGCGCGGCGTCGAGTTCGTTCGGGAACACAGCCCGACCGGGAATTGTTCAACATTCGGTTCGTTCGGCAGCAGCAAGGAAGATGGTCGAGGCCCGAAGCCGACGCTCGTCCGGTTCGGTCGATATCTTGCCCAGTATACCATCGGGTTCGTTTCGTCGCGATGACGTGAGGACCCCGCCCGGCCGCGCGGCCATCTTGCGCAGATTGCCATCGGGTTCAACGGGCCTCGGGCGTGTTCGGTTCGTTCGGCGCGCGGAGCGTCGCTGCGAACTCCGCCCCATTCGGTTTGCCAAGGAACGCGCGGGCACGATGGCCTCTCTATCATCATCGGGCCCGAGCTGGCGGATGTCCTGACTTTCTCCGCCCTCGGGCCGGAAACCGTTCCGACCCTAGCGGCTCCTTGACCCTAGCGGCTCCTACGGACCCCGGTTCCCATGCGCCGGGGTCCGAAGACGGACCCCAGCCACCCCGCCGCCCGATTCAACATCCTCGAAACTTCAGGTCCGGTTTCGCAACGCCGGTGCTTGGCCGACCAGCACGCGTTACACTCTGTCGGGGATGAGCGAGGGCCTGTCGGGCGGCGGGGCCTGACGACAAACGTCCGATATAGATGCGTGGCCATCGCGAGGTGATCCTGCTTGACCACCGAACCTCCGCCGTCGATCCTTCACCACGGGACCACCCTGCTTCGTGCGCGCGCCATCGAGGCAAACGGTCCAGACCCCTCGTTCCGCGAGCCGGGCAGCGGCCATCTTCCGCCGGCCGAGGGCTTCTCGACGGTGATCGGCGACGGGCGCCCCTGCGGCACCGGCACCCCGGAGATGGCCGCACGGTAGAAGGACAGGCTCTTCCCCGACGAGGGCGGCCCGGCTATCCTGGAAGTCAGCGTCCCGGCGTGGATCATGGCGATCCTCGACGCCGACCCGATCGCGGCCGGGCTCGCACGCAGCGGCGAGATTCGATTCGACCCCGAGAGCGGGCTCAATGAGTTGCGTGCCGAATGGCACAACCTAACGAAGCGAGTCATCCCACTGTGATCGCCGAGAACCCCCTCGCCGGCCTGCTCGCTGCCCCGCTCGGTCCCGGCTGGACCATCGAGGGGCTGGCGGAGCAACTGCTCGGCACGATCGCCGCGCAGCCGGAGGAGGGAGCGAAGGAGCTTCGATTCGACGCGGCAGAGACCGGAGACCGGCAATCTCAGCGGGTCCTGAGACCATTGCTCGCCTACCTCGCGACCAAGTCGGCTGCCGAGGCGGGGACGCCTCCGAACCTCTATGGAGGCCAGCTCTCCTTCAAGAGGGACGGCCCTGACGGCCCGGTCTGGATCTTGGGCGAGTTCGAGAACAGGCCCGGGAGCGTGCGCGTCGCGTTCCAGCGGTCCTCCTCGCCGCGGGCGGTCCCGGCGGCTCGCAACCGGGGTCGCGAAGCGACGAGATGTGTCGATGACGCTGGGGACGACCTCTCGCGGCTGCGCCGCCCGGGTTGACGAGCAACCCGGGCCACCCGTCCGGCAGGTCCGGCGGTCGGCTGAAAGTTCGACTGATCTTCCCTCGGGAAGAGCATCGGAGCTTCCGACACCTCTCATATGGTAGGCCGGTGTTCTATGCGATTGGCCTGGCTGACAACGCGAAGGCTAATGGTCGCGGTCGCGATCGTTGCAATTTTGCTTGCATTTGGAGTCGAGGGTTTAAGGCTGTGGCGATCATCAAGGTATCACCAACAGTTAGCTCAACAATATGCCGGTCAGGAGGAGTTACTCCGATCCATGCAACAAATAAAAGAAATTTTAGAAATGGAATGGATTGAAGAAAGAGGGATCAGAACGGATGATCTTAAATTGGAAGAGCATCAAAAAAAAGTCTATTCTAATGACTTTGAATATTTGTTAAAACTTCGTCGCGAAGGCAGGGAGTACGCTGCCCTGGCGGATTTCTACAAGGGGCTCAAGCGGGAGCATCAGCGCGCCATCCGGCATCCTTGGATCACTCTTCCCCCAGATCCTCCTGCTCCTGTACCGAAATATAATATGCTTATACCGCCTCTCCCTTCGGCGCCCGGCTCATCCCCTCCCCTTTTTGCTTATCCTGGGCCCGGCACCCCCCAAGGGACCTGACACGCGCCAGTTGAGACGGCCTCGGCTGCCCTGCGTCCGGGTGGCTGGGGCGGAATCCTCCGCCCCAGCCACCCGGGCGGACACATCAAGTACTCCTGATCGCTAAGGTGGGCCCGTGCTGACGTTGGATCAGTTGAGGAACCCGTCCGAGGACGACCTCGCCCGCTTCGACGTGGCGGAAGTCGATCTGGCCTGTGCGATGGGCCTGCCCGGCTCGGAGCGCCTGGACATCCCGGCGTGCCTCGCCTGGATCGACTGTGCCGCCGGTTGGGTCCGCCGGCACACGGCGGGACGGAAAAGCAAAGGGGTCAGAACTATTTTCTTGGGAAAAGCAAAGGGGTCAGAACTATTTTCTTGAAAAAAGAAAGGGGGTCAGAACTATTTTCTTGACTCCGGCCGGGGGGGCGGAAAGGGGTCAGGAGCCGAAAGGCGAGGGGCGGTAAAGGTGTCAGGAACCGATTCTGACACTGACACCTTTTCCGCGTTCTTTCCTACGTGCCACCTTTTCCGCGGGCACCTTTTCCGCGTCGGATCAGCCGGCCGGGGCCGGCTTCGGGTCGGCCAGCAGGTCGCGCAACGCCTCCGGGTCGACCGGCTTGACCAGGTGGTGGTCGAAGCCCGCCTCGCGGGATCTCCGCCGGTCGGACTCCTGCCCCCATCCGGTCAGGGCCACCAGGAGGGCCTGGCCGGTCCCGGCTTGCTCGCGGAACCGCCGCGCCACCTCGAAGCCGTCCATGCCGGGCATGCCGATGTCGAGCAGGACGACCTCGGGGCGGAACGCGCCGGCCTCGTGCAGGGCGGCCGGCCCGTCGTGCGCGACCCGCACGTCCTGGCCGTGGAACCGGGCGAGCAGCCTGGCCAGGCTGGTCGCCGCGTCCACGTTGTCGTCGACGACGAGGATGCGGCGGCGGGGCGGCTCCGCGGCCGGCCGGGGCGGGTCGCCCCGCTTCGGCCCCGTCCCCGTCCCGCGCCGCTGCCGGCAGGGCCGGCAGGCGGACGACGAACTCGGCGCCCCGGCCCCGGCCCTCGCTCCGGGCCGCGACGCGGCCCCCGTGCATCTCGACGAGGGTGCTGACCAGGCTCAGCCCGATCCCCAGGCCCCCCTGCGAGCGGGCCGAGTCGTCGCCGACCTGGACGAACATCTCGAAGATCCGGGGGAGCATCGCGGGGTCGATCCCTATGCCGGTGTCGCGGACCCGCACGGCGACCTCGTCGCCGTCGCGCTCGACGCCCAGGTGGATCGCGCCGCCCGGCTCGGTGTACTTGATGGCGTTGTTCAGGAGGTTCCAGAGGACCTGCTCCAGGCGGGTCGGGTCGGCCTCCAGGAGGATCGGGCCGGGGGGCATCGCGACGGTCAGCTCGTGGCGCCGCTCCCGCAGCGACGGCCCGGACCGACTCGACGGCGCGCCCGACCACGGGGGCCAGCTCCAGCCGCTCGCGGCGGAGCTCGATCTTGCCCCGGCTGATCCGGGCGATGTCCATGAGGTCGTCGATCAAACGGGCGAGGTGGACCACCTGCCGCTCGGCCATCGCCCGCTCGGCCTCGATCCCGCGCGCCGTCGCCGTCGGGCCGCCGCATCAGGTGCAGCGCGTTGCGGATCGGGGCGAGCGGGTTGCGGAGCTCGTGGCGCCAGCGTGGCGAGGAACTCGTCCTTGCGGCGGTCGGCCTGCGGCGAGCTCCTCGACGCGCCTCCGGAGCTCGTCCTCCAGGCGCTTGCGGTCGGTGATGTCCTCGATGACGGCGGCGACGCGGGCGGGCCGCCCCGCCTCGTCGCGGATCAGGGAGACGGCCACCCGCGCCCAGACGATCAGGCCGTCCCTGCGGACGTAGCGCTTCTCGATCGTGTAGCTCGGGCCGCCGTCGATCAGCCGCTCGAAGGGCCCGACGCTCTCGGCGCGGTCGTCGGGATGCGTCAGGTCGCCGAACCGCACGCCGAGCAGCCCCTCGCGCGGATAGCCGACGATCTCGCAGAAGCGGTCGTTGGCGCGGACGAAGCGGCCCGACAGGTCGGCCTCGGCGATGCCGGTGGCGGCCTGGCTGTAGACGGCGCGGTATTGCTCCTCGCTCTCGCGCAGCGCCGCCTCGGCCCTCGTCCGCTCGGTGATGTCGCGGAAGACGATCACGACCCCCTTGACGGCCCCCGACTCGTCCTTGATGGGCGCGGCGCAATGCTCGATCGCCAGGGTCGCCCCACCCCTCGCGACGATCTCCGTGTCGTCCATCTGGCGGGAGACCCCGCCCCCGACGAGCGCGGCCACGGGCATCTCGTCGGTGCGGTGGGTCACCCGATCGACCGTGTGGAAGACGTCCTTCAAGGGGCGCCCCGCCGCCTCGGCCGTCGTCCAGCCGGTCAGGCCCTCGCGACCGGGTTGAGCGAGACGACTCGCCCCGCGGGGTCGGCGACGATCACGCCGTCGCCGACGCTGGAGAGGGTCGTCTGGAGCCGCTCCCTCTGCTCGCGCTCGGCCTGCTCGGCCCGCCGCCGCTCGCCGACCTCCCGCTCCAGGCCCCTCCGCGCAGCGCGACCCGCCGCGCTGAAGGCGACGATCGCCGCGCCGACGGCGACGAACATCCCCATCCCGAACAGGTCGTCCGGATCTTCGACCCCGAACGAGTAGTACGGCCGCAGGAAGAAGTAGTCACCGGCGAGGCACGTCAGGGCGAGGGCCAGCACCGACGGCCCGGGCCCCCGTACCAGGCGGTGACGATGATGGCGAGGAGGAAGGTGGTGAACCGCTGCCGCTGGCCGACCGGGAGGGACAGGCGGAGCCAGGTCATCAGCGCGACGCTGACGACGGCGGAGCCGTACCGGAGGAGCAGGGGACGGGCGGGGGGGCGCATGGCCGATCATCACTCGGGTTCGGCCCGCGGCCCGGCGGGGGACGGGACGTCGGGCCGGGATCGCGGGCGAGAGAGCCTGCCATTATATCGGGCGGGAGGGGGCGTATCCTCATGGTGGGCCCGGGGGCCGTCGCCCCGGGCGGGCCCGGGAGTTGCGGCCTGTCGGGGCACGGTCCCGCGGGTCGGGGCCGGTCGGCGTCGGGAGACGGGCCCGGAGGCCGATGGACGACTCGGGCCGTCCACCGTGTCCGGCCCGGATCGCGCCGGCCCGGGTCCCGATGGGCCTTTCGGCATGGCCAGCCTGTTCGCCGACCACAACCAGGCGCGGATCAGGGGCATCCGCGCCGAGGCGGGCCTCGACGACGCGGAGGCGCTGGCCCGTCTCTTCGAGGACGGGGCCCTGCGCGACGACGGGACGCTCGCCGGGCGACTCCGGGCCATCCTCGCCGCCACCGAGAGGCGGACGATCCGGGGCCTGCACACCGGGCTGCCGTTCCTCGACGTCGGGTTCCGCGGCGACCGGGCGCGCGGCGGCTCGGGATTCCGCGACCCGTGGCCGTCCAGCCGCAATCAGGTCGGCCACTTCCTGACGGCGGTCGGCCTGGCCTTCCGCCCGGCGGTCGTCGCCGTCCCGGTCTTCGGGGTCCCCCTGCGGACCTGGCTCGGCGCCGATCGCTCGCTCCCCGACGAGAGGGTCGCCAAGCGCCTCACCGTCGGTCACGAGCTGGCCCCCGACCCCGGCGTCCTCCGAGGGGCCCTGCCGGTTGGGGTTGCGGGGGGCGCGATCGCGCCTATGCTGGGGATCAGGGGCCCGTCGGCGATCCTCGGCGTCGTCGCCGGGATGGTCGTCGGCGCCCTGGTCGGGGCGGCGGCCGAACAGCTCCTCGGGTTCCGCGCCCAACTGGTCCGGGCGACGGCCGACGACGAGGCGACCTTCGACCGTGCCCTGGCCGCGCTGGGGACCGGGCCGGCGACCGACCTCGCCGCGGCGGAGGCCGAGCTCGTGCCGTTATTCCGCAAGATCGACGTCGATTCCCGCGGCAACAGCCTCCAGGACCTGCGGCTCAGCCTCCTCGGCTGGTCCCTGGGGGTCGCCATCCGGGAGGGGACGATGGCGGCCGGGTCGGAGGTGGCCGCCTGGGTCCGCGCCATTTGAAGGCGCCCTGATGATCCCGGACGGAGGCGCGGGCCCTCGGGACCGAGATCAGGAACGGAGTCATGTCGCACGCCCTGTTGCTCTGCATCGTGGTCGGCTCGACGGCGGTCGATGCCGTGGTCGCGGGATTGGCCCTGTTCGGGCGCCGGGCGTCGCGCGGGGAGGCCGATCCGGGGGCGATCGGCCTGCGTCGCCTGGCCTCGGCGGCGCTGATCACCGCGATGGCCTTCCTGGTCAAGCTGGTGCCCCTGGGCCTGGTCGGCCTGAACGGCTTCGGGGCGATCCACCTGGCGTATGCCGACCTGGTCGTGGTGCTCCCCGCGGCGGGGATCGCCCTCCTGATCGCCTCGCGCCTGGCCGTGAAGGGCCGGCGCTGGCGGACCGTGACGGGGCCGGCCCGGATCGCCTCGCTGGCGAGCCTGGTCCTGATCCCGATCGGGCTCTACGCCACCTGGATCGAGCCGTTCCGGCTGCGACTGGAGACGGCGCGGGTCGCCGTCGCTCCTCGCCGTGACGGGGAGGGCGTGATCCGGATCGGCGTCCTCTCCGACATCCAGACGGCCCGCGTGACCGATTACGAGCGGGCCGCCGTCGATCGCCTCATGGCGCATCCGGCCCGACCTGATCGTGCTGCCCGGCGACCTGTTCCAGGGGTCGGCGGAGGAGTTCGAGGTGAACCGGCCGGCGCTGCGCGACCTGCTCGGCCGCCTCTCCGCGCCCGGGGGGGTCTACCTCGTCCCGGGGGATGTCGACGGGGGGACGGCGCGCTGGAGCAAGCCGTGCGATCGACGGGGGTGCGGCTGCTCGTCGACGAGGTCGTTCGGGTCGTCATCGGCGACCGGCAGGTCACGATCGGGGGCATCGAGTTGGACGCCTCGACCCCGCGGCGCCGGGAAACCGTGGATCTCCTGGAGGCCGAACCGGGCGACGGCGACGTCCGCATCCTCGTGGCGCACCGCCCCGACGTGGTGCTAGGGCTGCGGCCGGGCTCGCGGATCGACCTGGTGGTGGCGGGCCACACGCACGGCGGCCAGGTCGTCGTGCCGGGGTTCGGCCCGCCCCTGACCCTGTCGCGCGTGCCGCGCGCGGTGGCGGCGGGCGGGCTGCACGCGATCGCGGGCAACCCGATCTACGTCAGCCGAGGCGTCGGCTGCGAGCGCGGCCAGGCCCCCCGAATCCGCTTCCTCTGCCCCCCGGAGATCTCCCTGATCGAGGTCGGCAGCCGGTCCGGTGATTGACCCGGATGCTCACGCCTCGTCGGGGGCGAAGTCGAGGTCGTCCGGCGACGCGGTGGGGGGCGAGGGGGGCGGCGCCTCGGGCTCGGGTTGGCCCCACGACGGATCGTCCTCCCGGACGTTGGGCGCGTCGGGGCCGAAGGGGTTCGGGTCGTCGGGGTCGGGGGCGGCGGGCGGGCCGGGCCGGGCCGGCCTCGGCGATGGATCGGGGACCGCGGGATCGGACATGGTGAAGCTCCTTCCGAGGGATTGCTGCTCCGTCAAGGCCCTCGGGGATTCCCCCATCCTCCATCCCCCGGTGTCCATCCCCTCCGGGCCCGAGCTTGATGGGAATCGGGGCTGGGATCGGGGGGACAGGGGTTGGGGCCTTCGGAGCACAGGATCTCGATTTCGCTCAACTTGCGCCCTTCGCCACCTCCCGGAGCGCCGCGACGCCGTGCCGCAGGGCCTGCTGGTAGAGCCACAGGTCGCCGCCGTAGGCCAGCATGCGGAACCCTCGGGCGAGCATCGCCTTGCCGTCCTCGACGTCGAGCGCCAGGTAGCCCACGGGCTTGTTGTGCGCGCGGCCCGCCGCGAGGACCCGATCGACGGCCTCCAGGAACGACGAGTGCGCGTACTGGCCGGGGATGCCCAGCGAGGTCGTCAGGTCGGCCTGGCCGATCCAGAGCACGTCGATGCCCTCGACGGCGGCGATCGCCTCGACGTTCTCGACGCCCCGCGCCGTCTCGACCTGGGCGATCAGGAGCCCCTCGCGGTCGGAGACCTGGATCTTCGCGGCGAGGTCGCCGCCGGTGTAATCGTCGTGGGCCACGCCGAACGCCGCGCCGCGACGGCCGGCGGGCGGGTACTTGGCCGATTCGACGAGCCGCCTCGCCTGCTCCTCGCGCTCGACCATCGGGACCATGACGCCCATCGCGCCCATGTCGAGTGCGCGGGCGATGAAGTGGTACTCGGTCGCCGGGACGCGGACCACCGGCACCATCGCGGTCGGCCTCGCGGTGGCGATCAGCATCCGGATCGTCTCCATGCTCCAGCCGGTGTGCTCCATGTCGAAGATGCCGTACTCGGCGCCGGCCTCGGCGGCGATCCGGGCGATGCCGGTCGTGCTGAACTCGAAGAAGAAGGTGCCGATCGACACCCCGCCTTCGGCCAGCTTCGTCTTGACGGGATTGGGTCTCATGGAGGCGCCTCGGGCCGGGACTCGGCCGGGGTCAGTGCTCCCGGCCGAGTGGATTCTCGGCCCGAGGGCGCGGGCGGTCAAGCGGGGAGGGCCCGGGTCGTCGGCATCGGGGATGCGCCGGGGTGGTCGGTTTATGAGACTCCTCGCTGATCTCCACCACGGTTTTGGCGTAAGTTATTTCAGAGTGGATGGTTGACTGCGATTTTCGGGCCATCCGAGGACGCTCAACGGGTCCCCGCGCCGGCATCGACCTCGGGAGCGGGCCGGTCCAGCAGCTCGGGGATCATCGACTCGAGCATGCCGCGGGCCTCGACCGAGTGGACCCTGCCCCGCTGATCCACGACGAAGACGGACGGGATCAAGGTGATGCCCCAGGATGAGGAGAACCGGCTGTCCCAGCCGTCGCCCTGGTAGTACTGCGGCCAGGTGATGCCCTCCCTCTCGACGAACGCCTTGAGCTTGTCGAGCCCGCCGTCCTTCTGGTCGAGGCTGACGCCGATGAACTCGACGCCCTTGCCCTTGTACTTGGCGTAGAGTCGCTTCATCTCGGGCATCTCGGCGACGCAGGGGCCGCACCAGGTGGCCCAGAAGTCGACGACGACGACCTTCCCCTTCAGCCGCTCTATCGAGACCGTGGAGCCGTCGATCGCGTCGGTGAACTCCAACTCGAAGGGCTTGCCGACGGCGTCGAGCAGGCGCAGGCTCCCCTTGGCCAACTCGGCCGTCCGGCTCTCGGGGTACTGCTCGACAATCCTCCGACAGAGGGCCCTCCGCTCGTCCGGTGTGCCGGACGACCGGGCGAGGGTCATCAACAGCCCCGCGCATTGCTCGTCCTGGGAGCGAAGGCGATGAACTCGTCGACGGCCTTCAGCCACGCCTTGGCGTCGCCGCCCGCGGCGGTCATGATGGCTTGCGACTTCCAATAGGCCGCGTCCCTCCTCATCGCATTGCTCTTGGCCTTGGCGATCACCACGTCCAGCTCGTCCGTCAAGCCCTTGACGCCCTTGGGGCCGGCATTCGAACAGCGCCTCCCACCGCTCGGGCAGGAGTTCGGCGAGCTTCGGGTTGTCGGGATCGACCCGGTGAAGCTCGCCGATCAGCTCGGCCTTACGTGCATAGGCGTCATTACGCTCTTTGAGGAACCGCCGGACGTACTCGTCATCCTTCCGCCTGGACTTGTCGAACGCCGGTATCGCGACGGCCTCGATCTCCTCAAGGATGGCGTCGGCCGGCCGGTCGGCCGATCGTGCTTGGGTCGCCCACAGCAGGCCGCCACAGACGACGATGGTCCCACACACCGGGATCGCGATTCGAGTCATGGTCCCCTCCTGAAGACGTGGAGTCGTTCGGACGCAGCCAGCAACCCAAAACCCTCCCCGAGTGTAGGCAAGTCCGACATTTGTCGTCAATGCGGCGGCGAGGCCGAGCCGGCGCGACCTGCGAGAGCGATCAAACCCCACGAGGCCCCAACCGATCCCGGACGACGTTCACGTCGAGCTACATGACGTTGGTGGAGTCCAGCGAGGAGGCTCCGGTTTATTGATCCCAGCCTTGCCGATCGGACCGTCCTGAAGACGGGTGGCACTGACAAACTCGTTTGTCAGTGTCCGGGACGAAGGGAGCACTGACAAACGAGTTTGTCAGTGCCACCCCGTCCCATTGACAATGCTGGACCCGATAGGGGGTCGCCGCGGATCAGTCGCGGCCCGCGCCGGCCTCGGCGAAGGCCGGGGGAGCCGTATCGATTGCGGCGAGCGTCGCCCGGCCAGGCCGGCGTCCGAGAGCCGCTTCGCCTGCCACTCGCGGCTCGCCTGGAGGAGCAGGCCCGCCGCGGCGAAGCCCACCATCCCGATCAGGAAGAAACCGGGGCCGAACCGACCCGCCCACTGCTTCGAGAAGCCCAGGATCAAGGGCAGCACGAAGCCGCCGAGGCCGCCCGCCGCGCCGACCAGGCCGGTCATGACGCCGATCTCGTCCGGGAAGCGCTGCGGGACGAGCTGGAAGACCGCGCCGTTGCCCATCCCCAGCAGCGCCATGATCAGGAACAGGTCGAGCGCGGCGGTCGACAGGGGCGGGAGCACGCCATCGTCAGCCCATCACGAACGCCAAGGCCCGACGTAGAGCCCCACCAGGATCGCGGATGCCGCCGAAGCGATCGGCGAGGTAGCCGCCGAGCGGCCGCAGGAGCGAGCCGGCCACGGCGCAGACGGTCGCGAACGTTCCCCGCCTGGATCGGCGTCCGACGCCGTACTGGTCGTGGAAGAAGATCGACAGGAAGCGAGGTCAGGCCGACGAAGCCGCCGAACGTGACCGCGTAGAAGATGCAGAACCACCAGGCGTCGCGCAGGCCGAGCGACGTCGGCGTAGTCGCGGAGCCGCTTCGGCGGCGGCTGCGTCGGGGGCGTCCCGGCCGAGCGCGGCGAAGACCAGGAACGACGATCGCGACCGGGATCAGCGCCAGCCCGAAGACCGCCCCGCCAGCCGACCAGGGGGACCAGCCGGGGGCCGAAGAAGGTCGCCAGCGCCGTGCCGCTGTTGCCCGCGCCGGCGATCCCCAGCACCAGCCCCTGGTGCTCGCGGCGGATACCAGCGGCTGGCCATCGGCAGCGCCGCCGCGAAGCTCGCCCCGGCCACGCCCAGCAGCAGGCCGACCAGCAGGAGCTGCGGGAAGCTCGTCCACCCAGAGCCAGCCCAGCAGGAGCGGGACCGTCGTGGCCGCCAGGCCGATCAGGGCCGTCCGCCGCGCCCCGATGCGGTCGGTCAGCACCCCCATGCACGATCCGCAGGCACGGCCGCCGCCCAGGACCGGCGACGGCCACCATCAGCCCCTTCTGCGAGCGGCGAAAGGTGGAAGTCGTCGGCCAGCGCGTTGCCCAGGGCGCCCGAGCAGCACCCACGCCATGCAGCTCAGGTCGAAGTAGAGGAACGCGCAGAGCAGCGGTCGGCCAGTGGCCGACGCGCAGGTCGCGAGGATTCAGCCGAGGCTCATGGGCGAAGGGCATCTCCGGTGACCGGACTCGACGGCGTCGAGCGGGAGCCCGCCTCGGCGGCGCCGGGCCGGGGTGCGGGCCCGGCGCCTCGGCCGCGAGGACCGGCGACGAGCCGGACGGCGCAGTACTTGAACTCGGGCTGCTTGGCGACCCGGCCGATCGCCGAGATCGTCAGGTAGTTGGCCGCGGTCTGCGTCGCCGTGCTCGTCGCCCCAGTGGAACGGGACGAAGACCATGCCCGCGCGACAGCCCCGGGTTGAGCCGGACCGGCAGCCGCAGGACGCCGCGGCGGCTCGGCGACCTCGGCCATCTGGCCGGCCGACGAGGCCGCAGCTCGGCCGCGTCGTCGGGGTGGACCTCGACGAACGGCGCCGGGCTCGCGGGCCACGAGCTTGGGCGACTGGCCGGTCCGGGTCAGCGTGTGCCAGTGGGCGTAGAGCCGGCCGGTGGTGAGGACCAGCGGGAACTCGTGGTCGGTCGTCTCGCGCGGCGGCCGGTGCGGCCGGGGCGAGGAACCGCGCCCGGCCGTCGGGGGTCGGGAAGCGCCGGTCGAGGTAGAGCCGCTCGGTGCCGGGGTGGTCGGCTCGTGCGGGCACGGCCAGCGAGACGTGGCGATCTCGCCGCGAGCCGCGCGGCGGTCATGCCGGCCATGTCGCAGGGCCGGCCGGCGGTCAGCGCGATGAACTCGTCCCAGACCTCGTCCGACGTCCGATGTCGAAGCCGTCGTAGCCCATCGCCCGGCCGAACCGGGCGAGGATCTCCCAGTCGGGCAGGGCCTCGCCGGGCGGGTCGACGACCTGCTCGCTGCGCGAGACCAGCCGCTCGCTGCTGGTGCTCGTCCCGACCTTCTCCGACCACTGCGCCGCCGGCAGCAGGACGTCGGCCAGCCGGGTCGTCTCGGTCGGGTGGTAGGCGTCCTGCACGACCACCAGCTCGGCCTGCGCCAGGGCCCGGCGGACCTGGTGCAGGTCGGGCATGCTCACCGCCGGGTTGGTCGCCGCGATCCAGATCGCCTTGAGCCGGCCGCGTCTCCAGCGCGCGGAACATCTCGACGGCCGTCAGCCCGGGCCGCGTCGGAGATCGTGCCCGGCGGCCGGCCCCAGTAGCGCCTCGACCTCGGCGCGGTCGTCGGGGTCGTCGACGAAGCGGTAGCCGGGCAGCTGGTGCGACAGCAGCCCCGCCTCGCGGCCGCCCATCGCGTTGGGCTGGCCGGTCAGGCTGAACGGGCCCGGCGCCCGGCTTGCCGATCTGGCCGGTCAGCAGGTGGAGGTTGATCAGGCTGTTGTTCTTCCACATGCCGACCGTGCTCTGGTTCAGCCCCATGCAGTAGAAGCTCAGCCAGGCCGAGGCGCGGCGCGATCCGGTCGGCCAGGTCGCGGATCATCGCGGCGGGCACGCCCGAGGCCGACGACCAGCGCGTCCCAGTCGGACGCCAGCAGGAAGCGGCGGTACTCGTCGAAGCCGTCGGTGTGCCGGCGACGAAGTCGCGGTCGACCGCGCCGTCGCTCGAGGAGGAGCCGGCCGACGGCGTTCAGCAGCGCGATGTCGCCGCCGGGGGCGACCGGGACGTGCAGCGTGGCCTGCGCGGCCGTCGCCGTCCGCCGGGGGTCGACGACGATCAGCTCGACGCGCGGGGTCGGCCTTGCGGCGGGCCTTGATCCGGTCGAAGGTGACCGGATGGGCCTCGGCCATGTTGCTCCCCCAGATCGACGATGCAGTCGCTGTGGTCGATGTCGTCGTAGCAGGTCGGCGGGCCGTCGGCGCCGAGGCTGGTCCGATAGCCGGCGACGGCCGCGGCCATGCAGAGCCGGCTGTTGGAGTCGGTGTTGTTCGTGCCGATCGAGCCCTTGAACAGCTTGCCGGCCAGGTAGACGGCCTCGGTGTCGAGCTGGCCGCTGCCGTAGAACGCCACCGCGTCGGGGCCGTGCTCGGCGATGATCGCGCGGAACCGCTCGGCGACGAAGTCCATGGCCGCCGTTCCACGAGACCGGCCGGAGCGCGCGTGCCGCGGCTCGCGCCGGACCTGCGGCTGCGCCAGCCGGTCCGGGCGTCCTGCGACGACCTGGTGCAGCGTCGCCCCCTTGGCGCAGATCCCGCCGAGGTTGGCCGGGGCGTCGACCACCCCCTTGACGCGGATGATCTGGCCGTAGACCGGGCCTCATCCAGAGCCGGCAGCCGACGCCGCAATACGGGCAGATCGCCTCGCGCGGTCCGCCGCCCGGGTCCCACGATCGCGAGACCCCGATCGGCCCCTCGTCAGCGTCGCTCATCGTCACCACTCTCTGGCGAGGTCCTCGGTTGATGCGCGCACCGCGAACCGCGCGACTCCGGTCGCGAAGGCCGTCCGAGCGCGGACGGTCCGTATCAGCGAGCCGCACCTGATAGCGATTCGGATGCCACGCCGATGCGAGATTCGGCCGGTTTCAAGCTAATACGTGTTCCACGCGATACTTAGAGCGCCGAATCGGGCTCGGCCTCGACGCACTCCATCTCGCCGATCCGTCGGCCGATGCCCAGAAACGGCGCGGCCTTGCCGAGATCACGCGCACGTCGCGATGCGCCGGACGCGGCACTCCGGTGCCGAATCAGGTCCGTCGTTCGAAATCGAGGCCGACGCTCGGGTTGGACGATCGGCCCGTCGGCACCTCGCGGCCCGGGCTCGTGGCACCGGTCTCGCTCTATGCGGACCGCAGGCATGCGCAGCACGCGATCGCGATGACTGGCATCGCGAGATCTGATCCGCATTGATCGCATCGATCCGACGATTCCGCGGACCATCTTGCGAGAGTCGTCGCCGATGAACAAGGTCGAGGCGTGGAAGGCGGAGAAGCACGGGTTCGACGTCTGGCCGGACGTCGACGGCTTACGCCGCGCGCCGGGACGCCGATGGCCGAGATCGCCGAGGCCGACCTCGAGCGGATGAAGTGGTACGGCATCTTCTACCGCAAGCGGGTCGAGGACGGCCGGTACATGATCCGGGTCCGCATCCCGGGCTGCGAGCTGACGGCGCCGCAGGCGCGGGCGCTGGCGGCGATCGCGCGAGGCGGCTACAGCATCATCGACGTGACGACGCGGGGCAACCTCCAGGTCCAGGGGCTGCACGTCACGCGACCTGCCCGGCGATGATCGACCGGCTCGAGGCGTCGTCGGGCTGACCTCGAAGCAGACGGGGCACGACAACGTCCGCAACGTGATGACCCACCCCTGGGCGGGCCTCGACCCGGCCGAGCTGGTCGACGTCCGCGCCGCTCTGCCGGCGGCTGACCGACGTCTTCCTCGACGACCGCGATGCTCTCGAACCTGCCCCGCAAGTTCAACGTCGCGGTCGACGGCCGGGCCGTGCCGGCCCTGCATTGCTGGACGCAGGACACGAGCTTCGTCGCCGGCGCGGCGCGCCGACGGCTCGGTCGCGTTCCACTGGCTGCTGGCCGGCACGCAGGGGCAGAACCCGCAGCTGGCCTGGAAGGTCCCGGTGTGGGTCGCGCGAGGACCAGGCGCCGGACGTCCTGCTGCACGCCGCTGCACGTCTTCCGCGAGGACGGCTCGCGCGAGAAGCGCGACAAGGCGCGGCTCCGCTACCTGATCGAGCAGATCGGCGTCGAGGAGTTCCTGCGACCGGGTCGAGGCGAAGCTCGGGCTATCGCGCTCGACCGCGACCGACGAGGTCGTCCCGCAGGTCGACGAGGCACGAGGACTTCATCGGCTGGTTCCGCCAGAAGCAGGAGGGCCTCTGGGCGCTCGGCGTCAACGTCCCGCTGGGCCGGCTGACCCACGAGCAGCTCGACGGCCTGGCCGACCTGGCCGAGACGCACGGCGACGGCACGCTGCGGACCGCCTACGACCAGGGGATCGTCGTCCCGAACATCCCGACCGCGCGAAGCGCGCCGCGGCCGTCCGGGCGCTGAACCGGCTCGGGCTGGAGCACGAGGCCGACTCGATCACGCGCAACATCATCGCCTGCACGGGCCGGCAGTTCTGCAACATCGCCGTGAGCGAGACCAAGGGGCACGCCTTCGGCCTGATGGACCGGCTCCGCGCCAAGGGGGTGAAGCTCGCCGGGATCAAGATCAACATGAGCGGCTGCCCCAGCTCGTGCGCCAGACCTACACCGGCGACATCGGCCTGAAGGGGGTCCGCGTCCGCCGCAAGGCGGGCACGCGCGACGGCTTCGACGTCTTCCTCGGCGGCGGCGTGCACGGGCCGGTCGAGCTCGGCCTGCCTCTACCGCAAGGGGGTCGACATCGACCAGCTCCCCGAGGTGATCGCCGAGCTCGTCCGCACCTACGACCGCGAGTCACGACGGCGACGCAGACCTTCAGCCAGTTCTGGCGCGACCGGCTGGCGCGGCCGGCCACTAGTCCGCGGTCGCGTCGGCCGAGGAGGACTACCGGCCCGACGTCTGGGCTCTGCGAGACGTGCGGCCACCGGCACCGGGCGACGACCCGCCCGGTCTTCTGCCCGCAGCTGCGCGGCGCTCCGCAAGAACTTCGTCCGGCTCGACGCACGACGCGACCGGCCGCCGACCCGAGCGCCGAGCCCGTCGCCCGCGACGCGCCCGCGCCGACGGCTTCCGCGACGTCGGCGCACGCCGACACTCCGCCGCGACGGCCGGCTGGCCGCGCAGGTCGACGGCCACGAGCTGGCGCTGTTCCTGGTCGGCGAGCGAGGTCCGCTGCATCGACGGCCTCTGCCCCCACGAGGGCGGCCCGATGGCGCAGGGCGACGTGGCCAACGGCGTCGTCGACCTGCCCCTGGCACGGCTGGGCGTTCCGGACGCGACGACCGGCGCAGCCGGCCGACGGCAACGCCTGCCCCCTGCGGACCTACCCGGTGAAGGTCGAGGACGGCCGCGTCCTCGTGCCTGGTCGCCGGGCCGGGATCGGCCCCGGCAGCCGCCGAGGCCGAGGACCCGGCGCTCGCGCTCAGCGTCGTCGAGGTGGTCGAGGAGACGCACGACACGCGGACGATCCGGCTGGACAACGCCGGCCGGGACGGTCGCCGGTCCACCGGCCGGGCCAGCACGTCAAGGTCTCGGCGTGACGACGGCAGACGGGCCCGACCTGGCGGAGCTTCACGATCAGCTCGCCGCCGACCCGCCCCGACGTCCTGGAGGTCGACGGTCAAGCGGAACCCCGACGGGGTCGTCTCGACCGCGATCCACGCGCTCGGGCCGGGCGACGACGCTGATCGTCAAGGGACCGCAGCGGGCGGTTCGCCTTCGACCCCGAGGCGCACCGCGAGCCGCTGGTGCTGGCCGTCGGCCGGCAGCGGGGATCACGCCCGGCGATGAGCATCCTGCGGACGATCCACGACCTCCAGCTCGACCTGCCCGTGACCCTCCTCTACGGCTGCCGGACGCCGCGCGACGTCATCTTCGCCCGCGAGCTCGACGCGCTCCGGCTCCGCCTGGCCGACGCTCCGGCTGATCGTCACCCTGAGCCAGCCCGACCCCGACTGGACCGGCCCGTGCGGCCGGGTCACGCCCGCCCTGATCGCCCGGCACGTCGCCGACCTCGCCGCGGCCCGCTACTTCCTCTGCGGCCCCGGCGCGATGCGACGACACGCTGATCGCCTGGCTCGAAGGCCGCGGGGTCGCCCCCGACCGCATCCACGCCGAGGTCTTCGGCAAGGGATCGCCGAGGCGATGAGCCTCCGGGGCCTTGAGCCCGCGGCCCGGACCGGCCACATTGTCCCGGGGCGGGGCGCGATCAGCGCCCCGACGAGGACGGTGTGGGAGGGAGGTCGCGCCATGCCCGTGCGGATCGTCAGCGGCGACGAGGCTCTGGCCTCCGGCGCCCTCGTCGCGGGGGTCAAGCTCGTCGCCAGCTACCCCGGCTCCCCCGGCTCGGGGACCGTCGAGGCGCTGATCGGCCTGGCCGACCGGCACGACGTGTACGTCGAGTGGTCGAGCAACGAGAAGGTCGCGCTGGAGATAGCGATCGGCGCCTCGATCGCCGGCCGTCGCGCCCTGGTCTGCGCCAAGAGCGTGGGCATGAACGCGATGCTCGACCCGCTCATGACTCTGAACCTGACGCCCATCCACGGCGGGCTGGTGATCCTCCTGGGCGACGACCCGGGCGGCTACGGCTCGCAGAACGACCAGGACACGCGACCGCTCGCCACGATGCTCGAGATGCCCCTGCTGGAGCCGGCCACCCCGGCCGAGGGCTTCGCCATGATGAAGGCGGCCTTCGACGCCGCCGAATCCCTCCGGCTCCCGGTCATCGTCCGCGAGACGCGCAGCTTCACGCAGCAGACCGATCCGATCGACATCCCCGAGGGCCCATGCCGGCAGCCCGACCTGGGCCTCTGCCGCGAGCCCTGGCGGTTCGTCCCCGTCCCCCGCAACGTCGTCGAGAAGCATCGCGCCCTGCACGAACGGCTGGCGGAGGCCGGTCGGTGGGTCGAAGACCTGCCGTTCAACCGGATCGCCGGGCGCGGGGCGCTGGGCGTCGTGGGGGCCGGATTCGCCTATCGCAAGCTGCTCGACGTCCTCGGCGACGAGGACCGCGACGACCTGCGATTGCTCAAGCTGGGGGCCCTCCACCCGCTGCCGGAACAGATCGTGGCCCGGTTCCTCGCAGACTGCCGGCAGGTGCTGGTCATCGAGGAGAACGAGCCGTTCCTGGAGGTCCAGCTCCGGGCCCTGGCCCACGCCCACGACCTGCGGGCGCAGATCCTCGGCAAGCAGACCGGCCACGTCGCGCGCGAGGGGGAACTCTACCGCTGGCAGATCCGGGAGGCGCTCGCGAAGTTCCTGCCGGGCTTCGTGCCGGCCCGCGATTACCGCGAGGCGGGCGAGGCGGACGAACGGCCCCATCGCGAGGGCTACTGCGCCGGCTGCCGCTTCGGCACGGTCCTCGACGCGCTGCGGCAAGCGGCCGACGAGATGGGCCAGGAGACGGTCCTGGTCGGCGACCCGGGATGCCTGGCGCCCATAGCCGACCGGCTCGACGCCAAATATGCCCTCGGCTCGGCGGTCGGCGTCGCCGACGGGCTGAGCAAGGCGGGCATCTCCGGCCGGGCGGTCGCCCTGTTCGGCGACTCCTCGTTCTTCCACAGCGCCCTGTCGGCGATCGTCAACGCGGTCGTCAATCGCAGCGAGATCCTGATGGTCGTCCTGGACAACGGGGCGACGGTCACCACGGGGTTCCAGCCCAACCCGGGCGTCGGCCGCGATGCCCTCGGGCGGCCGGCCCCGCGCTCGACATCGAGAAGATCGCCCGGGCCTGCGGCGTGGACTTCGTCCGCAGCATCGGCCCGGACGACCTCGGCGCGGGCCTGCCCGGCCTCTTCCGCGAGGCTTTGGCCCATCGCGGGCTGGCCTTGGTCGTGGTCCGCACCCGTAGGCGTTCAAGGCCCAATGTTGGGCTTCATGGCTTGGCCAGTGTGACGATGGGCAATCAGGCGGCTTGAGTGTTGGTGGCGGCAGGGAGCAGTGACGGCACCGTCTGACCTTCCAGGCTGGCCTGATAGCACCGGGTCAGGTACTCCAGCACATTGGTCTCCCGTTGGCGGCACGTCGCCACCACGCTGAGAATCCGCTCCACGAACCGGCTCCCCGCCTCGCTGTCGGTGCCGCCGCTCGTCTTGCGGTAGATCACACCGTGTCTCAACGCACGCTCGGCGTCGTTGTTCGTCGGCTCCACGCCCTCGACTCGCACGAACGTCCACAGGTGCTTCTCACCCGCCAGCAACTCCCGGCATGTCGCCGCCGTCTTCGGGCTGCCGCATCCCAGCCCACGGCGCAGGCCCTCCCGGAATGAGAGCCTCATCATCGCCACCTTCAATCGCAGCGTGGCCCGGGCCATCGTCCCGTCCCGCACCCGGTGCCACCAGTCGAACAGTCGGACAGTGTGGCCCAGCAGGAGCCGACCGACCTCGGCGGGCTCGCCGCCCCGATCGACCATCGCCTGGAAATCTCGATTCAGATGGGCCCAACAGAACTGACGTCGCTTGATCCACAGGTAGCTGCGGGATCGGTCGCTGACGACGACCTTACGGTCGTCGGCCCCCAGCATCTCCCTGGCGACGTCGGCCCCCCGGCCCGGGGCGATCGTGAAGACCGTCACCGCCCGGGTCACCGCCGCCCAGAGCCACATCTTCTCCCGGCCCTGCCACCACGAGGTCTCGTCGATGTGGGCCACGGCGGCAGTGCGGACGTACTGGCGTAGCTCCTCGACGGGAGCCTCCAACTCCTCGGCGGCTTGCCGCTCCAACCGGGCGATCATGCCGATGGAGATCGTCAGGCCCAGCAGGTCGAAGACCAGTTGGCGGGCCGGACGCTTGCCCAGGCGGTAGCCTCCGACCAGGACGCTGAGGATCGCCCGTAGGCGGGGGCCGAACGCCCCTCGGGGTACGCCAGGCGGCAGGGTCGCACAGGTCGAGGTGCGGCATCGGGGGCAGATGAGGCGATGGAGCCGGTACTCGTCCACCGTCGGCTGGACCGGTGGCACCTCTGCGACCTGGTGCCGGATCGGCTCGGGGTCGTCACCGGAGAGGGCGGTGCGGCACCAGCGGCACTCGGGCGGCTTGCAGTCGATGACCTGGCGGAGTTGCTCGGGCGGTACGAGTGAGCGGACTTTGCGATGATGGCCGGGTTGCCCGCCCCGCTTCTTGCCCGTGGCGGGGGCCGGGGGTCGCCGCTTGACCGAGGGGGGATCGGAGGAGGGCGGCTTGGAGGAATTGGTGGAGTTCTTGCCGAGCCGTTCCTCCAGATCGGCGATCCTCTGCTCCAGGCATCGGACCAAGGCCGAGACAGCCGCCTGGGCTTCGACGGAGAGAGTATCCCAGAGTGGCTCAGGCAGTGGTGGCTGCTCCTTCATGCCGCCGTTCTACTGTGATCGCACCCAGGAAGCAACAATGGGCCTTGAACGCCTACCCGCACCCCATGCGACGGGGCCGGGTCGGCGGGATTCAGCCGCGCTTCAGCTCGATGACGAAGTTGCGATGCCGCTTCGTCCCGATGTTGGTCAGGCGATGGTCGACCTTCCCGGCGGGGCCGACCTCGCGGAACACCACCCGATCGTCCTCGAACTGGACATCCCGATGGCCTTCGCGCCCGTCCGGGTCGTCGAAGCGGATCAGGCCGCCCGACTCGACGATGTAGACGTAATCGAGCCGATGGACGTGCTCCGCGAGCGATTCGCCGGGCGCCAGGGCCACGTCCCAGACCCGCACCCGGTCATTCTCGAACATCAGCCGCGTGCCGACCTGCTCGGTGGGTTCGCTCGCCATGACGGGTCCTCTCGGGGCCGGGGTGGGGCGGAGGGATGTCCGCCATCAAGCTAAGCGTGTGGCCGAGGTTCCCCTACAATTCCGGTATGATCCGCATCCACCTCGATGACGCCACCCGCGATGAGCTGCAAACCCTTCGCCGGGCCGACCTACCGCCCCGGGCGCGGGACCGCCTGGAGATGGTCTGCCTCGCCGACGCCGGGTGGGCGGCGCCTCGGATCGCCGACCACCTCGGCTACTGCGGGCACACCGTCCGCGCCGTGCTCAAGGACTTCCTCGGCCGCGGCATCGCCGCGCTGTTCCCCCGCCGCACCGGGCCGCCACTCGACGACGCCCGACGCCGCGAGGTGACCGGGGCGCTGCGGGCCCTGCTCGGCGACGACCGCACCTGGACCAGCCGCCAGCTCAGCCAGGCGCTCGTCCCCCGCGGGATCGCGCTGAGCCCGCGCCAAATCCGCCGCTACCTCGGGCTGCTCCGGGCGGCTGGGGCCGGACCGCCGGCTGGCTGCGGCACAAGCAGGACCCGGCCAGGGTCGCGCGGGCCAAGCGGGTGCTGCTCAACCTGAAGCACAAGGCCCGGGCCGGCCGGATCAAGCTCTACTACCTCGACCAGTGCGGGTTCGCGCCGACGCTCCCGACGGCCTACACCTGGGCGCTGCCTCGGCAGCGGAAGCGGGTCAAGTCCGAGGCCCCGCAGGGGCGGCGGGTCAACGCGATGGCCGCCTACCGCCCCTACGGCGGGCGGCCGCGGCTGGATGTCTTCACCGCGGAGCGGACGTGGGACTCGTACGATTTCCTGGCATTCGTGCGGTCGCTGCCATGGTCGAAGGTGCCGCGGGTGGTGGTCCTGGACAACGCCAGCCTGCACACCAGCGGGGTCGTGAGGCGGGCGCGGGCGGGTCTGGCGGCGGCGGGGATCTACCTGTACTTCCTGCCGCCGTACAGCCCGGAGCTGAACGAAATCGAGCCGGTCTTCCGCCAGGTCAAGTACCAGGAGATCCCGGTGCGGAGTCATGCCACGCGGGCGGGGCTGCGAGGCCGTCGAAGGCGGGTTCGACTCCTACAGCCGAAGCTTGCGGGCGAAAAGTGAAAAGAAACCCCGGCGGGCAGCTTAGCGGGCCGGAGATCGGCGGACAACCGGGAAGGCCCTCCGCGTGCGATCCCCGGGCCCGGCCCGGGTCGATCATTTCCACCGTCTCGCCCCAACAATCCCCCGGTTCGCTCGTTATCCAGGGAGGAGTCCCGGCCCTCGCGTGCCCCGAATCCGAGGAACTTCGGAGGTCGAGGCGGCGTCCAAGGGAAAGTCCGCGAGGAAGGCCCCGGTTCTTCATTTGCGGAGGAGGTCGCATGCGTAGGCACATGATCGGTCTGGCGGCGGTGTGTCCGCTGGCGCTGGCCATCGGATGGGGGATCATGCGGACGGCCTCCGTCGGCGCGGCCGACGGGCCGCCGCCCGCGGAGCGGAGGACCGATGCGGTCCCCGCCGGGGGCGCGACGGCCTGGGCCTCGGCGGTGCCGCCCAAGCCGCTGAGCGATCACGCCAGGAAGGGGCTCGCCTGGCTCGTCGAGCACCAGGATCGAAGCGGCGGCTGGGGCCAGGGGGAGGAGGCGCCCGAGATGCGCAACGGCACCCGCGCCGAACTCCGCGACCGGCCGAACGTCGCCGACACCTGCATCGCCGCGCTGGCGCTGATCCGGTCGGGGAGCACGCCGACGGCCGGGCCGTACAAGGACGCGGTCGCCGGGGCCGTCCGGTTCGTCGAGCAGAACGTCGAGACGTCCGACACGGAGTCGATCGCCGTCACGACGGTGCAGGGGACGCGCGTCCAGCAGAAGCTCGGGCCGAACATCGACACGTTCCTCGCCTCCATGCTGCTGGCCGAGGTCAAGGGCCGGATGGGCGACGAGGCCGCCGACCGCCGCGCGGTGGCGGCGCTCGACAAGGTGCTCGACAAGATCCGCCGGCACCAGAAGGATGACGGCTCGTTCGACGGCCAGGGCTGGGCCCCGATCCTGGCGCAGGCGATGTGCGGCAAGGGGATCAACCGCGCCCGGCAGAACGGGGCGAACGTCCCCGCGATCGTCATCGCCCGCGCCGAGAACGGCGCGAAGATGGGCGCCTTCGGCATGTCCTCTTCGGGAGAGCGTCATCTCCGCCGATTCGTATGATGGGGCGGCCGCGCCGGCCACCGCGACGACCGTGACCAGGAACCGGGTGACGGCTACGCGCCCCGCCCAGCGTGTCCCCCGCGAGGGGCGACGCGGGGGTCGAGCTCTACTCCCGCGCGGCCCATCTCGGCGTCCTGCAAGACTCGGTCAACACCTACAAGAGCGGCGAGGCCGCGCAGCTCACGGAGCAGCTCCGGGCCGCCACGGACCCCAAGGATCGCGACCGGGCGGCGAAGAGGCTCGGCGAGATCGCCGACACCGAGAGGGTCCATCGCCAGGCCCAGTCGGAGATCGTCGAGCGGCTCGCCGACCGCGACTTCGTCGCCGGGTTCGGCTCCAACGGCGGCGAGGAGTTCCTCAGCTACATGAACATCGCCGAGAGCCTGGTCGTCAAGGGGGGCGACGCCTGGAAGCGGTGGGACGAGTCGATGACCGCCAACCTCCAGCGCGTCCAGAACGACGACGGGAGCTGGACGGGCCACCATTGCATCACCGGGCGCACCTTCTGCACCTCGGCGGCGCTGCTGGTCCTGATGGCCGACCGCACCCCGATCCCGGCCGGGGCGAAGGACGGGCCGAAGCCGGACGCCCGCTGATGGCGGGCCGCCCCGGCCGTTTCGTCGCGTGGTGGGCCGTCCTGGCGTCGGGCTGCGGCGCGGCCGAGGCGCCGGGCGCGCGGGCCGACCGCGCGCTGGCCGCCGCGACCCGCGCCCTGGTCGCGTCGCAATCGCCCGACGGCGCCTGGCGGTCGCGGACCTACGGCGCGCTGAAGGACGGCCTGTCGCTGACGCCCCCCGTGCTCAAGGCGCTCGCCTTCGCCCCGACGGTCGACGGCGTCCCGGCGGCGCGGCTCCGCGGCGCGGCCTTCCTGATCGGCCGGACCCGGGCCGAGGGGGCGGTCGTGGACGAGCCTCGCGAGCTGGTCTATCCCGTCTACACCGCCGCGGCCTCGGCGATCGCGCTGGGCCGGCTCGACGTCGCGGGCGGCCCCGAGGCGCGCGCCGCCTGGCTCCGCGAGCTGCGGCGGCGGCAGTTGGCCGAGACTCTCGGCTGGAGGCCGGCCGACCCGTCCTTCGGCGCCTGGGGCTACGCGATCGAGCCGCCGTCCCGGCCCTCGCGGGGGATTCCCGAGGGCCAGCCGCTCGACGCCGACCTGTCGTCCACCCTGTTCGCGGTCGGGGCGCTGCGGCTCGCCGGGGCCGTCGCGGACGACCCGGCGATCCGCAAGGCCCTCGTCTTCGTCGCGAGGTGCCAGAACCTCGCCGAGACGGGCCGGGAGGGCGACCCGGCCTTCGACGACGGCGGGTTCTTCTTCACGCCGACCGACCCCGCGCGGAACAAGGCCGGCGTGGCGGGGACCGACCGCGAGGGGCGGGTCCGCTTCGCCTCCTACGGCAGCGCCACGGCCGACGGGGTCCGCGCGCTGCTCCGTTGCGGGCTGCCGGCCGATCACCCCCGCGTGGCGGCGGCGCGGCGCTGGCTCCAGCGGCACTTCTCGGCGCGGGTCCATCCCGGGGCGTTCGCCACGGGTCGCGAGGTCGAACGGGACGCGACGTACTACTACTATGCCTGGTCGGTGGCGCATGCCTTCCGCGCGCTGGGGGTCGCGGAGTGGTCGGTGGACGGGAGGAAGGTCGCCTGGGCCGAGGAAATGGCCCGCGAGCTGGTCGCGCGGCAGAATCCCGACGGCACCTGGACCAACCCCGTCGGCGCCTCGAAGGAGGACGACCCGCTGGTCGCCACGCCGCTGGCCGCTGGGGCTCTCGCCCTGAGCCGGGCGGCGACCGGGCCCTGAACCGATCGGCGCGGTGGAGAGTCGTTGGCGTGACCGGCCCCGGGGCGCCGGGACGCGGCCGGGTCATCGTCCGATCTCCGGCCCGTCGGCCCCGATGTCCTTGAGGAGGGCCGGCACGGGCCGGGCGTGGCCGTCGGCGAAACGTCCCGTCCGGGCCCCTGGGCGACCCCGTCGAGGCCCTGTCCAACCCTCTTTCGCTGCGAGTCCCAGGGGTCCGACTGCCGCCCCCCTTCCCGGAGCGTCGGGCGTGTCCAAACGAAGTCGATGGGTGTCTGGATAAAATAAGGGAGGACTTCCTGGTCCCAGCGAAACCGCCGCCGCGGCGATCGATCCGCTCGCCGGGCGCCCGGAAGGGCCAAACAAGGCGGCGGCACGCAGATCTCCTGAATCCCTACCATCGCTGCTACCGATACCACCATCGTAAGCCGACGGATGCCGGGGGCCGCAGGACGGTTCGACGCGCGAGCCGTCCCCGGACGGTAGGGAGACCTGGGATCATGAACGCGACGCATCGCGACCGCGAGCCGTCTACGACGCAGGCCCGTCTCGTGGCGCCGGCGGTCCTCGCCCTGATGGCGCTGCTCCCGCAACTCGGGTGCGCCCACCAGTCCAACGTCGCGCGACAGGACGGCATGAGCCGGACGCTCCGGGCGATCGACCCCGACGTCTTCCCGAGGGACGTCGGGCCCCCGTCGCCCGATCGAGCGAACCCCGCGATGCCGATGATCGGGGCCGACCGCCGTGAGGGCCCGGGGGGGACATCCGGGCCAAAGGGGGTCCGGTTCGACGCATCCCGCGGGGCGACGGCCTCGCCCTGGGCCGGGTTCCTCGCGGCCTGCTGGGAGGCGAAGATCCCGCCTCCGAGGCTGTGCCCGGCGCCCGCCGGCCCTCGTCCCGCCGCCGCCGACGCCGAAAGCGACCGGTGGTTCGGCGGCCTGTTCGCGGCCTGCGAGGCCGCCCGGATCGCGCCGCCGGCCGCGGTCCCGGCGGGGGGCCCCGGCGGCCGATGAATTGCTCGCGGCCTGCGCGGCCACTCACATCCCGCCGCCGATCACGTTCGGGCTGCGCGGACGGGCCCCGGCCGGTCCCCTCCTGGTGGCCGGGCGCGCCGCCGAGGATGCGCCGAGCGAACCCACGGCGCCCCCGTCCGTGCCCCCCGTGCTCGTGGAGGCCGCGTTCCGGCGGGAGTTCGCCGCGAGGGGCTGGCCCTGACGGTCGCGGCCGGGCGCATCGCGAGGGAACGCGGCACGGGACTTGCCCCGACGACGATCGGCGCCCCGACGCCCCTTCGACCCGGACGCCTCATGGCCACGCGCAAGCGCACGCGACCCGCACGACCGCCCGACGGCCTCGCGCCGGGGCCGATGCCGACCGACCCGGCCCCGATGCTCTGCACGCTCGTCGAGCGACCCCCCGACGACCCGCGCTGGATCTTCGAGCCGAAGTACGACGGCCTCCGCGTCCTCGCGCGGTTCGACGGCCGGAGGCTGACCCTCCTGAGCCGCAACAACAAGCCCCAGGACGTGCCGTTCCCCGACGTCGTCGAGGCGCTGCGGGCGAGCCTGAAGCGGCCGGCGATCGTCGACGGCGAGGTGGTCTGCTTCGACGAGCACGGCCGCACCAGCTTCCGGGCCCTCCAGCAGCGGTTCCACCTGGAGGACGTCGCCGAGATCGAGGTGCGGACGCGGAAGCATCCCGCCTTCGTCTACCTGTTCGACATCCTCTACGACGATCGGTACGACGTCTCCCGCCTCCCCCTGGAGCGTCGCAAGGCGCTGCTGCGCCAGGCGGTGCGGTGGTCCGACCGGGTGCGCTGGACCGAGTTCGGCGCGGGGACGGCCCGGCCCTCTGGCGGCGCGCCTGCGAGGAGGGGGCCGAGGGGATCGTCGCCAAGAGGCTCGATGCGCCCTACGCCGCCGGCCGGAGCGACGCCTGGGTGAAGATCAAGTGCGTCGGCCGGCAGGAGTTCGTCATCGGCGGCTGGACCGACCCGCAGCGGTCTCGCGTCGGGCTGGGGCGCTCCTGGTCGGCTACTACGACGACGCCGGCAATCGGCTGCACTACGCCGGCAAGGTCGGCACCGGCTACACGCGCGAGACCCTGCTCGACCTCCGCGGGCGCCTCGAAGCGATCGGCCGACGGGCCGTCCCCTTCGACGAGGGGGACCCGCCGCGGGGCGAGGGGGTCCACTGGGTCGAGCCTCGCCTGGTCGCCGAGGTCGCCTTCGCCGAGTGGACGCAGAACGGCATGCTCCGGCAGCCCCGGTTCGAAGGCCTGCGCCCCGACAAGGCCCCCCGCGAATGCCGCCGCGAGCGGCCGAAGACTCCCACTCCAGGAGCCACCGCCATGCCCCTCGACGAGTACCGCGCCAAGCGCAACTTCCGCAAGACCCGCGAGCCCTCCGGCGGCCGCGTCCGCGAAGGAACACCGCCGGCCGATCTTCGTGATCCAGGAGCACCACGCCTCGCACCTGCACTACGACTTCCGCCTGGAGGCCGACGGCGTGCTCAAGAGCTGGGCCGTCCCCAAGGAGCCGACGCTCGACCCGTCGCAGAAGCGGCTGGCGGTCCAGGTCGAGGACCACCCGCTCGACTACGCGACCTTCGAGGGGACGATCCCCGAGGGGCAGTACGGCGGCGGCACGGTCGCGATCTGGGACCACGGCACCTACGACAACCTGCTCGCCGACAAGGCCGTGCCGCACTCCGTCACCGAGGGGATCGACGCCGGCCGCCTTGAATTCGCCCTGCACGGCGAGAAGCTCCGCGGCCGGTTCGCCCTGGTCCGCATGAAGGGCCGCGGGCGCGGCAAGCCGCAGTGGCTCCTGATCAAGATGAAGGACGAGCACGCCCGGGCCGGCACGTCCCCCAGGCCCGCCGCGAAGCCGAAGGCCCGCGCGAAGGCCCCGAAGGCGTCGGCGACGTCGCGGGCGCGGAAGGCGAAGCCGCCGCGAGGGGGACGTCGAGGTGTCGCACCCCGAGAAGGTCATGTACCCCGAGGCCGGGCTGACCAAGGGGGACGTCGTCGCATACTACCGCCGCATCGCCGATCGCCTGCTCCCGTTCCTGAAGGACCGACCGGCCACGCTGGAGCGACTCCCCGACGGCCTCGCCGAGGGCGCCCCGCACTTCTGGCAGAAGGACACCCCCGACTATTACCCCGACTGGATCGCCCGCGCCGAGCTGCCCAGCGAGCGGGGCAAGCCGGTCCATTACGCGCTGGTCAACGACCTGGAGACGCTGCTCTACCTGGTCAACCAGGGGACGCTGACGTTCCACGTCTGGGCGTCGCGGGTCGACGACCTCGACCGCCCCGACTTCGTCCTGTTCGACCTCGACCCGGGCCAGGCCGCGTTCGCCGATGCGGTCGACGTGGCCAAGCAGTTGCGGGCGACCTTGAAGGAAGAGGACATCGAGCCCGTCGTGAAGACGTCGGGCAAGACGGGCCTGCACGTCCTGGTCCCGTGGTCGGTCGGCGGGGGGCTACGACGAGGCGCGCGCCTGGGCGCTGGGGATCGCCGAGAGGGTGGTCGCCGCGATGCCCGACCGCGCGACCGCCGAGGTCCGCAAGGCGAAGCGCGGGAAGCGGGTCTACATCGACGTCCTCCAGAACGCCCGAGGCCACCACGCGGTGCCCCCCTACGTCCTCCGCGCGGTCCCCGGCGCGACGATCTCGACGCCCCTGGACTGGAAGGAGGTCACGCCCGACCTCGACCCCTCGGCCTTCACCCCCAAGACGATCTTCCGCCGCCTCGCCCGCCTCAAGCGCGACCCGATGGCCCCTCTGCTCTCTCCGTAGGGCGTGTGCAACACGCCTTCCCTCCCGGCCCGGCCGGAATCGCGGGACAAGATCCGCCCGGACCGCGATAGTATAGTCGTCGGGCGTATCCGCCCGGCCAACGAGGGGGGCTTTCCGATGTCGCGGTCGAGATGGTCGAGCCTGGTGCTGGCGGCGGGATCGGTCCTGGTCGCCGTCGCGGCGGACGGGCCGGGCCGCGTGGCCGTGATCCGCACGCCCGACGGTGGCATCCAGCCGCAGGCCGCGACCGACGCCTCGGGCGCGGTCCACCTGGTCTACTTCCAGGGCGAGCCGGCCGGCGGCGACCTGTTTTACGTCCGCGCCGACGCCGGGCGGACCGTCTTCTCGGCGCCGATCCGGGTCAACAGCCAGCCCGGCAGCGCCGTGGCGATCGGCACGATCCGCGGCGCGCAGATCGCCCTGGGCCGAGGAGGGCGCGTCCACGTCGCCTGGAACGGCTCGCAGAGGGCGCGGCCCGAGAACCCGATCAAGGGCGCGCCGATGCTCTACGCGCGCTCCGACGATGCCCGCGCCGCGTTCGACCCCCAGCGCAACCTGATGCGGCGGACGTCGGGCTCGACGGCGGAGGGACGGTCGCCGCCGACGCCGAGGGTCGCGTCTACGTGGCCTGGCACGGCCGCGCGGCCGACGCCCCCGAGGGCGAGGCCGGACGCGGCTTCTGGCTCGCCCGCTCGGACGACGACGGCGCGTCCTTCGCGCCCGAGCGGCCCGCCTGGTCGCGCCCGACCGGCGCCTGCGGTTGCTGCGGGACCCGCGCCCTGGCCGACCGCCGCGGGACGCTCTACGCCCTCTACCGCGGGGCGACCGGCGGCGTCGATCGCGACATGATCCTGCTCACCTCGCGCGACCGCGGCGAGCACGCCCGGGGCATCGCGCTCCAGCCCTGGCGCGTCACCACCTGCCCGATGAGCAGCGAGTCGCTGGCCGACGGCCCGGCGGGCGTCGTCGCGGCCTGGGAGACCCGCGGGCAGGTCGCCTTCGCCCGCATCGACCCCGAGACGCTGGAAGCCTCATCGCCCATCGCGCCCCCCGGCACCGGCAACCGCAAGCATCCGGCACTGGCCGTCAACGCCCGCGGGGAGATGCTCCTGGCGTGGGCCGAGGACACCGGCTGGCAGCGCGGCGGCTCGCTCTGCTGGCGCGTCTTCGACCGGGACGGCCGGGCGACCCGCGAGCAGGGCCGGGTCGACGGCGGCATCCCCATCTGGAGTCTGCCGGCCGTCGTCGCGCGGCCCGATGGCGGCTTCATGATCATCCATTGAGGACGCCGACGCTCCCGGCCCGATGCGTGCCCCTCCGTCATCCACCCGCCGCCGGCCCTTTCAGCCAGGCGATCGCACGGGGGATGCCCTGCCGGATCATCGCGTCGTAGTGGTCGCCGGTGGGCACGGTCTCCAGCGTGACCGCCTTGCCCGCCTGCTCCAGCCGGGCCTTGAACTCCTGGCTCTGGCCGACCGGGACGTTCGAGTCGTCCTGGGCGTGGAACAGGAAGACCGGGCAGGACACCGAGTCGGCGTGCAGGATCGGGTTGAACCGCGAGAAGAAGGCGTCGGCCCCCGGGATCGCCCGGATGAGCATCTCCTGCAGCCGGGGCGGGAACCGTCGCGCGGTGTCGGTGACCGGCGCGAAGGCGACGCACCCCTTGATCCGCGGCTCGTTCTCGGCCAGCAGCAGCGCGAGCGTGCCCGCCGAACTGTGCCCGACGGCGTACACCCGCGCGGGGTCGACCTCGGGCACCTTCAGCGCCAGGAAGTTCAGCGCGTTGCGGGCGTTGACCAGCCCGGCCTCCGCGGCCAGGAAGGCGGCCGAGGAGACCTCCAGGCCGCTCCCGTCGTCGTCGGCCGATTCGTCCCGGGCGCCGTCGAGCTCGTAGGCCAGCACGGCGAAGCCGGCGCGGACGTAGGGCAGATGCTCGGCGCGGTCGCCGTCGGACAGGTCCATGCCGGTGATCAGTTTGCTGCCGGCCCCGGCGATCAGGACGCAGGCCAATGCCCCGGACGGGTGCCGGCCGTCGGGCAGGTAGAGCCAGAGCTTGCCGCGATGCCCCGGCGATTCGGGGGCGGGGCCGGGCGGGCCGATCCGGACCTCGTGCAGCCGCACGCCGGGCTCGAGGACGACGCCGGCGCCGGCGTCGGGGAACCTCGGCGGGGTGATCGGGCCGGCCTTCCGCGCCGGGCGTGGGGCCGGGTCGTCCGGGGCCTCGGCCGCGACCCGGTTGATCGCGCGGAGCGGGCGGACCACCGCCCGGTACATCTTCCACGTGAACAGGGAGACCGCCAGCACCGCGCCGAAGGAGATGCCGAACAGCGGCTGGGCGAACGAGGACTTCTCGCGGTCGCGGGCCTTGACCCGCTCCTCGAACGCCTTCTTCTCCGCCTTGGTCTTCGGCTTCGGCGGCATCCCGGCCCTCGGCGGCAGGGGCGCCTCCTCCTCGGCGAACGAGGAGGGCGCGGCGGCCGTCCTCGGCGCCGGGGCCTCGTCGAGGCCGTAGACGTCCGCCGCCGGGGGCGGCGACGCGGCGGGGCGCGGCGACTCGGCCGGGACGCGGGAGATGGTGCCGCACTGCTTGCACTTGACCCTCTTGCCGGCCACCTCGTCGCCGAGCGTGTACGTGCTTGCCGCACTGGCCGCACCGGAACGCGATGCTCATGATGCCTCCGGGGAGTGGGAGGGGTTGCCACCCGCGGCCCTCGGGGGTGGCCGGTCGCCCGGCCGTCGATTGTGGCGGCGCCGAGGCGGCACGTCAACGTCGGGTGGTCATGCTCTCATGGAATGGGGGCGAGGAAGGCGGGCCGGATGCCGGGATGCCGCATGTCGGATGCCGGATGTCGGGCCGTCGGGATGGAGGGGATCGGCCATCTCAGCCCGTCGGGTATCCCCACTCGTCGAACGACCGCCGCCAGGCGTGGCCGATCCGGCGGCGGAGGTCGGGGGCGAGGTCGGGGTACTCGTTCTTGCGGTAGCCGGAGAGCGAGGCGACGTACTCCTCCAGGCGGGGGAGCAGGGCGTCGAAGCCCGGCAGGCCGAGGGCGTCGTAGGTCATGCGGACCTGGCCGACGGGGTCGTGCTCCAGGTCCTCGAAGGCGATCTCGTGGAGGCGGTGGTCGGGGACCAGATGGCGCTCGTCGAAGTAGGCGTCGTACATCACGCGGTAGCGGCTGAGGACCGCCTCGTCGAGGTCGCCGGGGCGGGGCGCTGGAACTCCAGGGCGCGGGTCAACTCGGTGAACAGGTGGCGGGTCGAGAGGAAGACGGTGTACGGGTTGCGCCGGATGTGCAGGAAGCGGGCGTCGGGGAAGAGCTCCAGCAGCAGGCGGACCCGCGCCGTGTGCGGGGGCGACTTCAGGAGCATCGGCCGGTCGTACTTGTAGGTCAGCTTCTTGAGGAACAGGACCAGCGCCTCCTTCCAGCGCGCCACGTCGGCCTCGGGCACGCCGCGGAAGGTCAGGTAGCGGTCGTACCGCTCGCGGCCGCGGGGGAACGACCACTCCATGTACGGCGAGCGGAGCGACAGGGCGCAGCGCGGCGAACTCGTCCTCGTTGGGCATCCGGAGGCCCTGCGCCACGTTGTCGATGACGCGGGTCTGCGGGACCAGCGGGCGGACGAGGTCGGAGCGGACCTCCTCGGTCGTCAGGAAGGTGTGCGGGAAGAAGACCTGGTAGAGGTTCGGGTAGGCGAACTGGTCGTCGAGCGCCAGCAGGTTGTGGAGCAGGGTCGTCCCGCTCCGCCAGTGCCCGAGGATGAACAGGGGCGGCTTGATCGCGACCCCGGCGACCTCGCGGCCGAGCAGCCGGTCCTCGCGGCGGCGGTAGTACGAGTTGAGCAGGCTCCCGGCCGTGAGCACCGCCGCGCGCGGCCACGACGGCGGGTCGACGGCGAAGCGGTTCTCGCGGAGCACCCGGCACCAGTCGCCGAAGGTCACGCCGCAGAGGTTGGTGAAGAAGGTCTTGTAGAGCCAGACGCGGACCGCCTCCGACCGTCGCGGAGCGACCTCGGGCGTCCCCTCGGCAACCAACGTGGCCACGTCGTCTCCTCCGCGGTCGGGATTCGGAGGCGGCGTCCGGCCTCTCTCGATCCTCGGGCACGATCGCCGACGCATCCCCGCCGGCCGATCAAGTGTTGCACTCTCCGGGCCAAACGTCAAAGACCTCGCCGCCGCGACAGGCTTGCCCCCTGGCCGGGGGGCGGCCCGGGGCGGTACGATGCACCGCGACGGCGATCGGGAGGCGACCGCCGCGGTCGAGTCGAGGTCACCGCGGGAGCCGGGCAGAGCCATGCCGGACGACGAACCCCGCCCGCCCCTGGTCGGCGTGGTCATGGGCAGCCGGTCGGACTGGGAGACGATGCGGCACGCCGCCGACGTGCTCGCCGAGCTCGGCATCCCGCACGAGGCGCGGGTCGTCTCGGCGCACCGGACCCCCGAGCGGCTGTTCCGCTACGCCCGCGAGGCCGAGGGGCGCGGCCTGGAGCTGCTGATCGCCGGCGCGGGGGGGCGGCGCACCTGCCGGGGATGCTCGCCGCGATCACCCTGCTGCCGGTGCTCGGCGTGCCCGTCGAGAGCAAGGCGCTGCGCGGCGTCGACTCGCTCCTGTCGATCGTCCAGATGCCGCGCGGCATCCCCGTCGGCACCCTGGCCATCGGCGCCTCGGCGCGGCCAACGCCGGCGCTGCTGGCCGCCGCCATGCTGGCGCGGAAGGACCCCGCGATCCGCGAGGCGCTCGCCCGGTTCCGCCAGGCGCAGACCGACGCCGTGGGCGAGACGCCCTCCTGAGGCGGCAAGGCGTTGCTGGGGTCGTTGATCGAACCCCTCGGAGCACCCCGGAATCCCGGATGGGCCTGCGAAAAGCCCCTCATCGTCTTCTCTCCGTGGCCCTCCGTGTCCTCCGTGGCCGATCGATGGTCACAGGTGCGTCGCGGTCCGCGCGGCGGCGACCTTCGGGCCGTAGTGGGTGCCGCGCCAGGTGACGCGGCCGGTCAGGCACATCCGGATGGCGCGGATCAAGATCCAGTCCATCACGAGGTTCGCGACCGGGAACCAGCCGACGTATCGCGAGCGCGGGGACGGAGAGGTTGTAGACGCGCCGCAGGACCGTGTAGGTCAGCGCGTGGTGGACGACGCCCAGGCCGAACAGCCAGCGTCGCGAACGGACCGGCGTGGCCGGTCGCCAGCAGGGCGAGCGCGGCGATCAAAGCGACGTGGCCCGTCTGGCTGAAGATCAAGCGGATCGAGCAGGCGGCCGAGGAGACGCCAGGGGTTGCGGCCGAAGGCGTCGTAGAGGATGCGGCTCCAGCCGCGGATGAGCTGGTCGAACGACGTGTACATCCGCGTCGAGCCGATCCCGCGCGCGATCGCCACGCGGATCGGCAGCCCGAGCCCCTTGACGCGCTCGGCCAGGCGGATGTCCTCGACGAAGCGGTCGCGGACGGCGCGATGGCCGCCGGCCGCCTCGTAGGCATGCCGCGCGACCAGGATGTACTGGCCGTTGGCGAACGCCAGGGGCGAGCGGTCGTCGTTGACCAGCAGCAGCGGGTACGACTGCATCAGCACGATGCTCGCCAGGGGCTGCACGACGTTCTCCCAGAACGTCTCGCACCGCATCTCGGGGAGCAGGCTCGCCAGCGACGCGCCCCGGGAGCGGGCGTACTCCATGACGATCGCGAGGTTCTCGGGGGCGTGGCGGGTGTCGGCGTCGAGGAACCAGAACCAGTCGCCGAGCGCGTCGTCGGCGGCCTGCTGAAGCGCGTGGGTCTTGCCGGTCCAGCCGTCGGGCAGGTGCGCGATGGTCCGCAGGCGGACCCTCGGGTCGGTGGCGGCGAACTCGGCGGCGATCGCGGCCGTGCGGTCGGTGCTCCGGTCGTCGACCACGACGATCTCCAGGTTGGGGTAAGTCTGGCGCAGACCGACGCCAGGCACTCGGCCAGGGTCGCCTCCTCGTCGCGGGCCGGGATGATCGCCGTGACCGCCGGGAACTCGGGGCCCCGGAATCGGGGCGAGTCGGGCGTGAGGATGTCGAGCCGTCGGGTCACGAACCAGATGACCAGGTGGCGGACCGGCCAGATGGCGATGATCGCGGCGTACACGCCGAGGATCGCGCGTTGGGTGGACGTCATGGAGGCGGCTCGTTCGGTTCGGGCATCGGGGCGTCGAAGCCGTCCGGCCCGGCCGCGTCGAGGCCGGGGGCGGACCGTCCAACCATACACCAGCCCCGGCGGGACCGACAACGCCCCGATCGTCGCCGACGGCGCCGTTTCATCCCTCTCGCATCCGGGCACGCGAAGGCCCTGACCCCGGCCCGTCCCCACGGCCGGGAGAGGGCGGCTACAGATCCCTGCCCCCCTCGCGCCGGGAGAGGGCCGGGGTCCAGGAGCAGCCCTGCGGCGATCCCGGGCGACGGGCCATTCAGGATCGCCGTGCCGGCATCCGCTCCGGAGGGGCCGCGGCGCCGACGGATTCATGTCAGGCGCGGCCCCCCGGGCCGGCGGCCAACTGGCGTCGCAGGGCCAGGATCAACTCGACCTGTCCGATCGGCTGGCCGGTCGCCCTTGGCGATCGCCTCGGCCGAGGCCCCCGAGTCGGCCAGCTCCCAGATCGCGCCGAAGCGGCGGCCGAGCTCGGCGGCGACGGCCGTCGCCGCGCCGGCCGAGGGGGCCGACAGGCTCGGGACCGCGATCAGCGCCGGCCCCGCGACGGCCGAGGTCGTGGCCGAGTCGGCGCGGAAGCGCGGCGCCGGCCCGGCGCGTCGTCCGGGCGGTCGACGCGCGGCCCCGGCGACGACCCGGGGGCCGGGGCGGTCGGGCCCGCCACGTCCGCCCCGGACTCGACGCGCGCCAGCAGGGTCTCCAGGGCATCCTGGTGCTGGCTCAGGTCGTCCACCAGGCGGGCGGTCTTGTCCATCGGCAGGGCGCGGAGCTGCGTCCAGATCAGGCCCAGCAGGATGATGACCCCCGCCAAGGCGATGGCGACGACCGAGATCGCGGCCAGGAACAGGTTCGGAGACGACGTCATGGCGGTATTCCTTCCTTGGAACGAGAGGGGAGAGGCCCCCGCGCCCTCGCGGGGTCGGCCCGAGAGCCCGTCACTGATGCGGGTGCGCTCGGCTCGGTCGGCCCGGGGCGGGGAGCGTCCGTGCGTAGGAGGCGTGGGCGGCGTCGTAGACGTCGCGGAGCGGGACGCCGCGCGCGAGGCGATCCGGCGCAGTCGTCGTGCTCGGGGCTGAACGTCGGCGGCCGGCCTTCGATCCAACCGAGCTTGCCCCGGACCGCCCCGAACGGCGTCTCGACCTCGACCGCCCGCCGCCTCATCTTGTGACGGCTGACCGGATAGCGGCGGATGCCCAGCGTCGCCGTCTCGCGGAACAGGATCTCCTCCATCGCGGCGACCTGCGGCTCGTCGCACAGCACGCTGACCATCACGCCGGGCCGGTTCTTCTTCATCTGGATCGGCGTGACGAAGGCGTCCAGCGCCCCGGCGGCCAGGAGCTGCGCGGTCGCGTAGCCGACGATCTCGCCGGGCAGGTCGTCGAGGTTCGTCTCCAGGACCCACACGCGGTCGGCGTCGGCCGGCAGCGCGACCTGGCCGACGAACAGGCGGAGGATGTTGGCCTGGCCGGGCAGCTCGCGGGTGCCGGCCCCCAGGCCGATCGCCTCGATCGTCAGCGCCGGCAGCGGGCCGAATCGCTCGACGATCGTCGTCAGGATCGCCGCGCCGGTCGGCGTGGTCAGCTCCATCTCGACGTCCGAAACGGCCAGCGGCACCCCCCGGAGCAGCTCGGCCGTGCCGGGGGCCGGCAGAGGCATCCGGCCGTGCGCCGCCTGGACCGAGCCCCGGCCCGGGGGCACCGGGCTCGACTCGAACCGCTCGACGCCCAGCAGGTCGAGCCCGACCGCGGCGCCGACGATGTCGACGATCGAGTCGACCGCCCCGACCTCGTGGAAGTGGATCTTCTTCAGGTCGACGCCGTGGACCGCCGCCTCGGCCTCGCCCAGGCGGAGGAAGATCCGGCCGGCCAGGTCCTTCTGTCGCGGCGTCAGGGCGCTCTTGTCGATCATCGCCTCGATGTGGTGGAGGTGGCGATGCGCGTGCTCCGGGGGGGCCTCGACCCGCGCATGCGTGGCGCGGAATCCGCCGCGGCGGACCGCCTCGAACGTCAGCGCGCAGGGCAGCCCCAGGCTGGCGACCGCCTCGTGGATCGCGCGGGGATCGATCCCGGCGTCGACCAGGGCCCCGAGCGTCATGTCGCCCGAGATCCCGCTGAAGCAGTCGAAATAGGCGATCCGCACGCCGTCCCCCTTCCGCCCGTGCCTCGGATTCGCACCATTTTAGCCACCCACCCCCTCGCCGCAAGGCCGGATCTTGCCGTAAGGTGGCGTGCTTCAGAGAGTGCTTCAGAGAGTGCTGGGTGCTGGGTGCTGAGCCAGGTCGGTTTCCCGCTCAGCACCCAGCACTCTCCGAAGCACTCAGCACTTCCAGAAAGGGGCGAGTCCCATGTCCTACGCCAACGAATACGGTTATGCGCAGAGGCCCGGCGGCCCGAACCTGCGATTGATCGGGGCCCTGATCATCGCCGTCATCGGGGTCGCGATGTACCTGTTCGAGACGCAGACCAACCCGGTCACGGGCAAGAAGCAGCACATCGCGATGACGGTGGACCAGGAGAAGGCGCTGGGCCTCCAGGCCGCCCCCGAGATGGCGGCCAAGATGGGCGGCGCGATCGACCCCGACGCCGACCCCCGCGCCGGCTGGTCGACCAGGTCGGCCGCCGGATCGTCCGCGAGAGCGACGCCAGCCGCAGCCCGTACGTCGGCAACTACCACTTCTACCTCCTGAACGACCCCGACACGGTCAACGCCTTCGCCCTGCCCGGCGGCCAGGTCTTCATCACGCGCGGCCTGTTCGACAAGCTCGACGACGAGGCCGAGCTGGCCGGCGTCCTCGGCCACGAGATCGGCCACGTCGTCAGCCGCCACTCCGCCGAGCAGATGGCCAAGGGCCGGCTCGGCCAGATGCTGACGCTCGCCGTCGGCGTCGGCGCCAGCGGCGACGACCGCGGCCGGCAGGCCGCCATGGTCGCCGCCATGGTCAACCAGATGACCCAGCTCCATTTCAGCCGCGGCGACGAGTCGGAGGCCGACCGCTACGGGCTCAAGTACATGGCGCAGGCCGGCTACGACCCCTCCGGCATGCTCGACGTGATGCAGATCCTCAAGGAGGCCAGCAAGGGCGCCCCGCCAGCCCGAGTTCCTCGCCACCCACCCCCTGCCCGAGACGCGGCTCGAGGAGATCCGGTCGACCCTCGCCGCCGACTACCCCGACGGCATCCCCCGCGACCTGACCCGCGGCCGCCGTCTCCGCGACGGCGGCACCGGGGAGGCGGATTAATTAAGCCTCGTCCCCGTGGCCGTACCCCGACCCGCATAGACTCCGGAAAGTGCCCATGTCCTCGCCCGGCAGGATGCAACGCCTCCGGGAGGGAGGGGTGGCGCGGGGCGAAGACTCGCCGAGAATATCGGAATGGGAGTTGTTTTTCTAAGCGGGACACGTCAGAATGGCGACACGATCGGAGGCGGGGGTGGACACGAGCCGACCGGACCGGGGATCGAGGTCCGGCGATCGACGACCTCGCCCGCCCTCCCGAAAACCCCTGCGGGCCGACCGGTCCGGTTGCATCCTCCCCCCCCGGACCCCTGCTGGTCCCTGGCGATGCTCGGCGGGTCGGGATGCGGCCCCGAGCCGGAGACCTTGGCAGGCGCCCCGCACGACGTCGTGCGCGAACCGATGTCGGTTCGATCTCGGGCCCGTCCCGGATTCTCCTTCAGTTCACGCGGCGGCCCTGATACGACAGAGCGCTGCGGAGGTGCCCCCATGCTCGGCGACGATCGGCCACGGCGCGGCTTCACCCTGATCGAATTGCTGGTGGTGATCGCCATCATCGCGATCCTGCTCGCGCTGCTGCTGCCGGCGGTGCAGGCGGCGCGCGAGGCGGCCAGGCGGGCACAGTGCATCAACAACCTGAAGCAGATCGGCCTGGCGCTGCACAACTACGCCGACCTCCAGAACACCCTGCCGCCGGGGTCGATCACGTTCCAGGAGAGCCCGCGCGACTGCACGGCCCAGCCGCGGGGCCACAGCCTGTTCACGATGATCCTGAACCAGATGGAGCAGGCCCCGTCCTTCAACGCGATCAACTTCGCCTTCGCGGCCGTCAGCACGACCGGGCCTCCCCTCGACAGCGCCGTCAACTCGACGGGATTCCTGGGCCAGGTCGCGTCCTACATCTGCCCGACCGACACGCCGACCAACCCCGCCAGCCCGACCACCGCCGCCCACTACGCGCAGTGCTCCTACGCCGGGGTCGCCGGCACGATCGACATCTGGCGCTGGACGTGCGGGTGCATCCCCGCGCCGGGGTCCGACGGCATCGTCTGCTTCGACCGCATCGAGCTCATGCCCGACGGCGTCTTCGGCAACAACTGGTGCTTCGCGCTGCGGGAGTTCGACGGGGGCCTGAGCAACACGCTCCTGATCGGGGAATTCTCCCGGTTCGCCTCCGACCCCGACTTGCCGTTCAACCAGTGGACCAGCGCGCTGCGATTCCGCTCGACCTTCCCCGGCGTCACGCGGCCGCAATGCCTGGCGACGACCGTCCCCCGGATCAACGCCCCGCTGATGATCCCCGACGCCCCCACGAACAACCCGATCGGTTGGCGGGACGATCCGCAGAACTACGCCTTCGGCCAGTTCGGTTTCCGAAGCCTGCACGGCGGCGGGGCCACCTTCCTGCTGGCCGACGGCTCCGTCCGGTTCCTCAAGGAGACGATCAACACCCAGGTCTACCGGGCCCTCGGCAGTCGCAACGGCCCGAAGATCATCAGCGCGGACTCGTTCTGATCGGGCTCGCCGGCCCGGTCCTCGTCGCGGGAGATCGGCTTGAGAACCCCAGTCCCTGCCGGGCTGCTGCTGTCGCTGGCGGTCCTGATCTCCGGCTGTGGCCCGAAGGCCAGCTCGGTCGCCCCCTCCGCCCCGGCCGCCCCGGCCGCGGTCCCGGTCTCCCCGGGGTCGGATTTCCCCAGGACCAAGGCGGTACCTGCCTCCCCCTACTCCCTGAGGTGACGGGCCCGCAGGAGTCCTCCGGGGGTCCTCCGGGTCACGACCCCTCCCCCGTCGCCCGTCCGGTCGGGGAGGGGTACAATGGGGATTCGTCACCGGCGCGACCCCCTGGGCGAGACGCCCTCCCTGGCTCGTACCCTCATGGATCTGCCCCACGACCGCGATCCGCCGATGGCCTACGGTGGCAGCGAGGGTCAGGACGACCTCCGGCCGCCCCGGGACGACCTCCTTCGGGGCGGCCCTGGCCCCGCGAGCGATCCGAGGCGGTCGCCCAGCCCGGCCCGATCGGGTTGATTTCCGACCGGGTCGGGGTGCTGTATGATCTGGGGCTGGAGGCCGCGCCGTCCTGCCGCCACCCGGGCCTGGCCACGGCCCGCGCCGGCGCGGTCAAAGTGACGGGGGCGCTGTGGGGCGGGCGCGTTGCCGAGGGACCATCGATGCTCCGGACGTCTCGCGAGCTTTGGGGCGACGCACCATGGATGCAGACGAGCTGAAGGCCGGCCTTCATGAGCTGGATGCCCTGGCCCGGGCCGAATATCAGAAGCCCCTCGACCAGATCCTCAAGGAGGGTGCCCCGGAGGACCGGGCGCTCCGGGTCGGTCGGCTGGTGGGGGTCCTCCTCAAGCAGCCGTTCGCGGTGGCCCAGGACCGCCCCGCGCCGTCCGGTCGCACGGGGGCGTACCGATCGTGGGACCTGGTCGGGGCGGCCCAGTTCGCCTCGCCCGACCGGAAACAGACCTGGCAGTACAAGGCGCTGATGCACATGTGCCGCGACATCCAGGGCCCCGGGGCGGTGATCGATGAGGGCCAGGTCTACGCCGCAGCGCGCCTGGCCCAGACCGAGACCGGCTTCTTCGGATACTTCGCCAAGGACGTGCAGAAATACATCTGCGGCGACCCGACGGTCCGCCAGAAGGTCGAGGACACGATCAAGACGGTGGACCAGTCGGCGGGGCCCGGGCCGAAGATCCCGGTGATCACCCCGGAATCGGTGGTCGGGGCGGCGGGGCTGGCCCTGGGGGCGGTCCTGGTCCAGGCGGTGCCCGTGCTCGGCATCGTCGGGGCCCCGGTCATCGCCGCGGTCGTCCTGATCATCTACACGCTGGGCGTCGACGCCTTCTGCCGGTGGTCGGGGGCCGGCCAGGTGGCCGGCGAGGAGCCGCACTGAAGGGGGTCGTGCCTCCTGGCGTGAGGCGGGGAGGGTTGCCTTGGCCGAGGACGCGGCGGGCGCGAACCGGGTGGTGGTCATCGGCGGCGGCCTCTCGGGGCTGACGGCGGCCTACCGGATCTCCGCGCGCGCCAAGGGCCTCCGCCGTCCGGTCGAGGTGGTCGTCCTCGAGGCCCGCGACCGCGTCGGGGGCGCGATCTGGACCGATCGCAACGACGGCTTCACCCTGGAGGGGGGCGCCGACTCGTTCATCACCAACAAGCCGTGGGGGGTCGACCTCTGCCGCGAGCTCGGGCTGGCCGACCAGTTGATCGGGACCGATGCGCAGCACCGCCGCTCGTTCGTGGTCCGGCAGGGGCGGCTCGTGCCGGTGCCGGAGGGGTTCGTGCTGATGGCCCCCGGCCGGCTCGGGCCGATCCTGACGACGCCGGTCCTGTCGTGGCGCGGCAAGCTCCGGATGCTCCTGGACCTGGTGCTCCCCCGCAAGGGGGACGACGGCGACGAGAGCCTCGCCGCGTTCGTCAAGCGGCGGCTCGGCCGCGAGGTGCTGGAACGCCTGGTCCAGCCTCTGGTCGGCGGGATCTACACCGCCGACCCGGCCGAGCTGAGCCTCAAGGCGACCCTGCCGCAATTCCTGGCGATGGAGCGCGACCACGGCGGCCTGATCCGCGGCGCCCTGCGGCAGGCGAGGCAGGCGCGGTGGGCCGAGCGGCACGCCTCGGGCGCGCGGTACGGCCTGTTCGTGACGCCTGGCCGACGGCATGGACGCGCTCCCCCGCGCCTGGCCGACGCCCTGCCGCCGGGCACCGTCCGCACCGCGACCGCCGTGCGGCGGGTCGGCCGCCCCGACCCGGGCCTCCCCCTGGCGGGTCGAGCTCCTCGACGGCCCCCCGATCGACGCCGCCGCCGTCATCCTGACGACCGAGGCGCACGCCTCGGCGCGGCTGCTCGACGGCTTCGACCCCGACCTGGCGCTGCAGCTCCGCGCGATCCCGTATGCCTCGTCGGCGATCGTCAACGTCGCCTATCGCCGCGACCAGGTCGCCCACCCGCTCGACGGCTTCGGCGCGGTCGTGCCGGCGATCGAGGGGAGGCAGATCCTGGCCGTCTCGTTCCTGAGCGTCAAGTTCCCCCGCCGGGCGCCGGCCGGCACGGCCCTGCTGCGGGTCTTCGTCGGCGGGGCGACCCAGCCCGAGCTGTTCGAGCTCGACGACGCGACCCTGGTCGACCTGGTCCGCGGCGAGCTGTCCGACCTGCTCGGCGCCTCGGGCGAGCCGCTCCTGGTCGACGGTCAACCGGCATCCCCGCGCCATGCCGCAGTACACGCTCGGGCACCTGGACCGGGTCGCGGCGATCCGACAGCGTCTGTCGCGGCACCCCCGCCTGATCCTGGCGGGCAACGCCTTCGACGGGGTCGGCATCCCCGACTGCATCCGGGGCGCCCAGGACGCCGCCGACGCCGCCCTGGCGGCCCTGGCCGGCCCCGCCACCACCGCCGCCGCCTGACACCCCAGAGGGACCGACGGTGACAATCGGATCGTGCCAAATTCGCTTTGTTTCGGGAAACGCCCTGGACACCACCGCAAACCTGCGCGTTAATTATCCCGAACATTAATTGATCAATAAAGTTATAGAAAATCCGACGCGACCCGCGCTCGCGTGGCGATGGGCCCGCTGCGGGCCGAATGTTCAACAAAAAGTGTCGTTGAAATGGCACGACCCGAAGGGTTCCGGGGGCCTTCCTGACCATGTCCGCGTTCTCCCGCGCCGAGCGCGAGGCCGTCTACCGCGCCATCGTCGAGCGCCGCGACTGCCGCCGCTTCTTGCCCGATCCCCTGCCCGACGACCTGATCGCCCGCCTGCTCTCGGCCGCGCACCACGCCCCCTCGGTCGGGTTCATGCAGCCCTGGAACTTCCTCCTGGTCCGCTCGGTCGAGGTCCGGGCCCGGGTCAAGGACGCCTTCGCCCGCGCCAACGCCCGCGCCGCCGAGCAGTTCGAGGGCCCCCGGGCCGACGCGTACCGGTCCTTGAAGCTGGAGGGCATCGTCGAAGTCGCCCCTGAACCTCTGCGTCACCTGCGACCGCTCGCGGCACGGCCCGGTCGTCCTGGGCGCGCACGGCGCAGCCCGAGATGGACCTGTACAGCACGGTCTGCGCCGTCGAGAACCTCTGGCTCGCCGCGAGGGCCGAGGGGGTGGGCGTCGGCTGGGTGAGCATCATCGACCCGGACGACCTCCGCGCGATCCTCGGCATCCCCGCGACGATCGTCCCGGTCGCCTATCTCTGCCTCGGCCGCGTCGCCGAGTTCCCCCCGCCCCCGAGCTCCAGCGCCTCGGCTGGCTCGACCGGATCGACCTCGCCCCGCTCGTCTTCGAAGACCGCTGGGGACGATCGCCGGCCTGAAGGACGCCACCCCTCGCCGACCCCGACGATCGCCCGACCCACGCGCGTGTCCTACCTACATCATCGTTGTCTCGGCCCGCCGTGTCCTGAAATTCCGCCGCCAGTGGCCGGGACCGGACCATTTCGGTTCGTTCGGCAGCACGCCCGCGGGGCCGGTGGAAGCCGACGGTGACACTCGAACGCGGCAAATTCGCTTTGTTTCGGGAAACAAGCCTACGCGGCCACTGCTTCATCGGGGATTTTTAGCGTAAACTATTTGTCGTTAACAATTTGTGTAACACAGGCCGGAGCGACCTGCCTCGCGGCGGTGGGTATTTCGGCCGGGAATGTTTAACAAAAAGTGACAGTCGCAGGACACGACACGAGCTCGACGAGCGATGACGCCCATCCGATGGGCTCCCTGTAGGGCGTGGGGAACCGACCCCAGGCCGCGGCGCCCTCAGCCACGAGCGGCGTGTTGCGGACGGCCCGCGGGCGATTTCCCTTGGCCCTCGATGATCCTTGCCCCTGGGGTTACGGCACTCGTCGACGCTGGTGCAGGGAGTATCTCGCCGGCTCGTAGTGATTCTCGGACGAGTAAGGCGCGGCGAAGCGGTCATCGAGGAGATCGTTCCGGACGAAGAAAGCGTTCACGCCGCTGAGGCTACAGCCCACGAGACTGTAGCCCTTCCTGGCCCCGAGTGTCCTCCAGGCTCGCGCCCGTGCGCGTCGTGCCGTCCCACATCGCCTTCGGGTCGTAGGGGACCACCCAGGACATCGTGGGCGGGAATATCGGGTTGCACTCGATGACCACGGCGCGGGGGCGATAGTGGGTGATCTTCTCCCACACGTAGTAATCATTCCGGTCGATGTCGATCGACAGGAGATCGAACTCTTCGGGCACTTTGCCGCGGCGAAAGAGGTCCTCGATGTTCTCGGCGGTGATGAACGCCTGCATCACGGTCAGCCTTTTGCCCTCGATCTCCGAGCGAAAATGGCCTTTCGCCCGATCCACTCGCGCGGGATCGGCCTCGATCCACAGCCCACTCCACCCCTGGAGGAGGAGGAGTACGGTGTTGTTCTCGAAGCCGTCGGCGGCACCGAACTCGACGTAGTAGCGGTTCGTCGTGCCGATCCTCCGAAATATCTCGGCGATGATGCCGTCCTCACCGCTCTGCGAGAATGCCCTGAACTCGTGCTTGCTGAGCCGTTTCGGGTCCTGGTATTTCGGCTGGCTCAGCGCGGCCTGGATCGCCTGCTCGGCCTGCCGAGAATAGCTGGCTCGCACGAGATCGGTGATCTCTCCGATCTTCTCAAACGTGATGATCTCCAGCCTGAGCAACTCCAGCGGCCGTATGATGCCGAAGGCGAGGAGGGACGATCCGATGAGGATGAGGAGGACCGACCCGGTGATCAGGAGACGATGACGGGCCCTCCCGCGCTCCTGGACCGATCGCCGGGCGAACGCCAGCAGCATGGCCAGGCCGAGCAGCCCCGCCAGCACGGAGATACCACCTCCGACGAGTGCCAGGAGCGACCACAGCATGACATGGGAGAGCATCGAAGACCCCTGCGATCGGCCAAGATAGTCTCGTCCCCCGCGTTGATCCGGGACCAAGCCGGGATTTCCCAGATGAGTGCCGTCCATCCGATTCGGGGCATGAGACGAGGACAGGCGTGTTTCACACGCCCTATCGGAGGGACTCCTCATGATAGGAGGCCTGTTCCTCTCGGGCCAGCCGCTGCTGGAGGAGGGCCAGGACGGCGGCCTCCTCGGGGGGGAGGTCGCCGAGGGTCGCCGTCGAGCTCCTGCTCGGCGACCTGCTTGAGGGTGTCGAGCATCGAGCCGTCGAGGTAGGAGTCGATGATCTCGGGGTGGACGTAGCACTTGCGGCAGACGGTCGGGGTGTTGCCCAGGCGCTCGGCGACCGATTCGATGGCCCGCAGGACGTTCTTCTTGGCCTGGGTCTTCGTGTCGAACGCCTCGAACTCCCGCAGCGCCATGGCCGCCAGGACCGTCCCGGCCCAGGTGCGGAAGTCCTTGGCGGTGAACTCGGCGCCGGCGACCTCGCGGAGGTAGGCGTTCACGTCGTCCGAGGTGATGTCCTGCGGGCGGCCGTCGTCGTCGATGTACTGGAACAGCTCCTGCCCCGGCAGGTCGCGGCACTTCTTGACGACCCGCGCCAGCCGCCGGTCGGCCAGGCCGATCGTGTGCTTGATCGCCGCTCTTGCCCCGGAACGCGAACCGCACGGACGACTCGTCGAGCGCGACGTGCCGGTCCTGCATCGTGGTCAGGCCGAACGAGCGGTTGGTGCGGGCGTACTCCTCGTTGCCGACGCGGATCAGCGTCGTCTCCAGCAGCCGGACGACCGCGGCCAGGACCTTCTCGCGGGGCAGGCCCGGCCGCGCCGAGGTCGGCCTCGACGCGCCTCCGGATCGCCGGCAGCGCCGGCGCCGAAGGCCATCATCCGGTCGTACTTGGTCTCGTCGCGCACCGCCCGCCAGCGGGGATGGTAGCGGTACTGCTTCCGCCCCCTGGCGTCTCGGCCGGTCGCCTGGATGTGCCCGTTCGGCGATCGGCGAGATCCAGACGTCGGTCCACGCCGGGGGGATCACCAGCGAGGCGATCCGCCGCAGCGTGTCGGGGTCGCGGATCGCCTTGCCCTCGGGGTCGAGATAGCGGAAGCCCTTGCCCGCGCCGCTGGCGGCGGATGCCCGGGCGGGCGTCGGAGACATACCGCAACCCCGCCGCCTTCGCCGCCTCGATCGACTCGGCGACCGCCTCGGGCGACCCGCTCGTTCCCTTCCGCTTGATGGCGACCATGTCCGGCCGATGGGTCGCAACTCCGATGCCGGTCCGGCTCACGGGCCGCCGCGGAACCACTCGCCGATGGGCCTGGGGCGCGATCGGGCGGCCATCGCGAAGGCCGCCACATTGATAGCCAGGGCGCAGGAGGCCAAGGCGGCGGCGCGACGGCGGCCCTCTCCGGGCTCGTCGGCCAGGATCAGCACGCCCGGCGCCACCGTGCGACTCTCGGACGATCGGCGCGAGCACCAGCGCCGGGGTCAGGCTGGTCGCGGCCAGCGCGGCCGACAGCACCAGCGCACCCCGCGAGGCCCCGAGACGGCCCCCCGAGGCGAGCCGTCGCGCCCGCGAGGGGGTCGCCCCCAGCGTGATCGCCGCGTCGATCATGGCACGTCGCGAGGCGTCGCGATTCGCCTCCACGGCGCGGACCACCAGCGGGAGCCGCATCGCCGCCACCCCCAGCGCGAGCAGCATGCCCGGCGTCCGGAACGGGTCGAGGCCGTCGGCCATCGCCTGCAATCCCTTCGCCACCGACTCCCGGCTCCCCGCCGCGCGGAGGCCGTCGGCGCCGAGCTGGAGCACGACGGGGACCATCAGGGCCCCCACCCCCACGACCAGCGGAGGGACCGTCTCCGTCCACCTCGACACGGCCCGGACCATCCTCCGTCGCCGACCGTCCCCGCCCACCAGGAGGCGGGCCAGGACCAGGTCGATCGCGACCACCGCCACGCCCAGCGCCGATCGAGTTGGCCGCCAGCCTCCGAGCGTCCTCATCGCCGAGCCGATGGAGGAACGCGGAGGGCGAGAACCGCGATCCGGACGACCGCCCCAGCGCCGAGGCCAGCAGGGCCACGATCGGGAGCCAGGCCAGGACGACGACCACGCCCAGTCCCGCGACGAACCCCAGGGCCCGCCGCCGGCTCGCGGGCCGGCGCGGGCGACCGGCGACGGCGAGAGGCGGAGGTCCGCCGGCCCTCCCCACCAGGAGACGAGCACCCGCCCGACCGCCGCCAGCCCCAGCGCCGCCAGGGCGAGCACCGCCGCGCGGGCGCGGGTTCGGGCGCGCCGCCGCCTCGACGATCTGGAAGGCCAGCGTCCGCCTCAGCCCCAGCACCAGCGGCGCGCGGGCTCGACCAGGGTCAGCGCGAAGACGGTCCCCGCGGCCCGCGCGACGTCCGGCCGGACGACCCGCCAGGCGAACTTCCGCCAGACCCGGAGCGGGCCCACTCCCGCCAGCCTCGCGGCGTCGCCCCACCCCGGCTCGACCCGCGCCAGGATCGTGGCCGACGCCATCGCCACCAGCGGCACCCCGCCCGCCAGCCCGACCCAGACCCACGCCATCCACGGCACCCATCGGGACAATCCCCCGCCCGTCCCGCCGATGGCCGCCCCCAGCATCGCCCGCAACCCGAGCGCCCCGAACAGGGGCGGCACCACCAACGGCGCGATCGCCAGCGACGCCAGCGGCATCCTTCCCCAGAACCGCCAGCCCACGACCACCCGCGCCAGCGCGAGGCCCAGGATCAGCGAACCCGCCGCGACGATCGCCGCCACGACGACGCTGTTGCCGGCGCAGGCCCACACGAACGGGTCGAGCACCACCAGCGCGGCCGGCAGCAGAGACGGCCGGACGGCCCCCCCCGGCCCCCGGTCGAGCACCGCCGCCGGCCCCAGCGCCACCAGCCAGGCGAGCAGGATGCCCCCCAGCCCCACGCCCGCCCAACGACCCAACCCGCGGAGCAAACCCATGCCGAGGATCCTGAAAATATTTATGATATGAATATTAGTTAGCCACAGAGGACACAGAGGACACAGAGTAAAATAATAGTTAAACTGAACCACCACCGGCTGGAAGCCGGTGGGTTCGATCGTCGGCTGAAAGCCCGACTGATGTTGTTCCAGAGCAGAATCGAGGCCCCGGACTCCTTCGACCATCCGACTCTACCGAGGACCACTCAGCCGTTTCCGTCTGCCATGCCGACTCCAACGTACTGGAAGTGGTCGCCTGGAAGGCGAGGATTTTAGATCCCAGAACTCGTACATTAAATTTTTAATATTCAAATTCTTGTCTTTATTCTCTGAGTCCTCTGTGTGCTCTGTGGCTAACATCTTCATTTCGGCACCGCGTACTTGCCGGGCAGGACGACCACGAGCTCCGGGGGGAAGGAGACGGTCACGCCCTGCCCTTCGCGGAGGCTGGTGCGACTGGCTCTGGAGCGTCAGGGCCATGACGGGCCAGTCGCCGGGGCCGCGGAGGTGGACCTGGCGGACCTCGCCGAGGAAGACCAGGCGCTCGACGGTCGCCGGGAATCGGTTCGAGTCGGGGGGGACGCTCGGGCCGATCGCCATCGCCTCGGGGCGGATCGCGACCGTCACCGGCATCCCCTGCGGCAGCGGCCCCGCCGCGGTCTGGCCGATCAGGCGGCCGAACGGCGTGCGGACCACCACGTCGCCCCGCGAGTCGGTCGCCTCGACGTGGCCCTGGAGCAGGTTGACCGGGCCGAGGAAGCGGGCCACGAAGGCGTCGGCGGGGCGGTTGTAGACCTCGCCCGGCGTGCCGACCTGGACGATCCGTCCGAGGTCCATCACCGCCAGCCGGTCGGCCAGCGCCAGAGCCTCGCGCGCGTCGTTGGTCAGGACCAGCGTCGTCGTCTCGGCCTCGGCGTGGACGCGGCGGACCTCGTCGCGGAACTCGTCGCGGACGCGCGATTCGAGGCGGCCCAGCGGGTCGTCCAGGATCAGCAGCGCGGGCTTGTCGATCAGGGCCCTCGCCAGCGCCACGCGCCTCCGCTGGATGCCCGAGAGCTTGTCGGGATGCTTCTCGGCCAGGCTGTCGATCCGCAGGGAGCCGAGCGCCTCGGCCACCCGCTCGCGGCGCTCGGCGCGGGGCAGGCCTCGGACCTTCAGCGCATAGCCGACGATGTCGGCGACCCTCATGCGAGGCCAGAGGGCATCGTCCTGGAACACGACGCCGACCCGCCGCTCGTGCGGGGGCAGGGCGTGGACGAGCCGGTCCTCGAAGTAGATCTCGCCGGCATCGAGCGGCTCCAGCCCGGCCACGAGCCGCGCGAGCAGCGTCTTGCCCGCCCCCGAGGGCCCGAGCACGTAGGCCATCTCGCCGGGGCGGATCTCCAGCGAGACCTCGTCGACGAACGCGACCCGGTCGAACCGCTTGACCAGGCCGTCGAGGGTCACGCGGATCACGGCGGCCCCTCCCCGCCCCCCTCCGCGACCCGACGATACCGCTGGCGGGCCCAGGCCGTCCACTCGGCGCGGAGCCAGTCGCGGAACCGGGGCTCGCGCGCAGCGCGCCCCCGACCGCCCCCGCCAGCTCGCGCAGGAAGGCGCCGTCGATCGGCCGCCTCGGCCGCCGCCAGCTCCGCAGGAGCCAGGCGCGGACCTCGGCATCGGGGGCGACCTGGGCGGCCAGGGTCTCCACCAGAGGTTCGGTGCGTCGGATCGCCCCGGAGCGCGTCGACCGACGCCGGGGGCCAGGGCGGGGGCTCGCTCGAGCCACACCTTGACCGGCGAAGGATTGTCCGCTCGCTCCAGCGATGCCCAGGCGGCCCAGAGCTCGTCCTGGGCATCGACGAGTGTCGCGCCGAGCAGGTCGGCGAGCGATCGCGTCGGCCCCGGGCCCCCGGCCGGTCCGTCCGGAGGATCGTCCGCCTGGTCCCTCTCGGCGAGGAATCGGAGGAACTCGCGGGCCCGGTCGCGATGCCGGCATCCGGCGATCAGGGCGACCCCCTCGACCCAGTCGGCATCCCGGTCGCTCGACCAGACGTGGAGGGGCGGTTTCCAGGCCGTCCCCCTCGGGGAGACCGCGGGCGTTGTCCGAGCCTCGCCGCGGAGGACGGCGGCCAGCGCCGAGCCTGGCTGTCGGCCGATCCGGCGGGCATGGCCGGCGTCATCGACGAGCCTGGCATACCCCTCGGCCCAGCCCCCCGCCCCGAGCTCGCGCCGGGCCCAGGCGAGCGAGGTCGGATCATGCCTCGGGTCGTCGAAGTTCGGGATGATCAGGACGAGGCCCCTGGCGGGTCTGGCGCCCGCCGGGTTATCCAGCAGGGCGATCGGCGATCGCCGGGCCACGCGCCAGGCCGAATGTCCTTCGCCCTCGGCGGGGACCAGCGCGCCCGACCGGGCCAGCCGCTCGAAGGAGGGCGCGGGGCGCCGAGCAGGAGGTCGATGGGGGGACGGCGGCGGACGACCCGCTCCGGGTCGTCGCCGGGGGCGAGGACGACCCAGGCGATGCGGACCGGGCCGGGGATCGCGCCGGGAGTGTGCTCGACCCAGCGGCGGAACGCGACCTCCAGCTCGGCCCGCTCGGACGACGGCCACGACGAGGCGATGACCAGGTCGTCGCCCCCGCCGCGGCGCAGCCCGGCAGGACGAGGGCGAGGCCGAGCAGCCCTCCGGTCGCGAGGCGACGGGCGAAGGGGCGAGTCAGGCCAGGGGGGTGCGGTCGCGGGGCGGACGTGGCAGGCCCTCCGTCACTCCGAGGGCCTCTTGCCGAGCGTGACCTTGAGCGTCACCTCCTGGCCGTCCCGCTTGACGACGACCTCGACGGCGTCGCCGGGCTTGTAGCGGCCGAGGCTCTCGGTGTAGTCGTAGATGGTCGCGACCGGCTTGCCGCCGAACCCGACGACGACGTCGCCCCCTTTCAGGCCCCCCTTCTCCGCCGGGCTCCCCTCGCGGACGCCCGAGAGCTTGACGCCCTTGACGCTGTCGTCGTAGTCGGGGATCGAGCCGAGGTAGGCCGAGACCGACACGCGGCCGACATCGCCCCCGCCGTGCCCCCCCCGTCGGGCGGCCTTGACGAACTCGGGGCGACGAGGGCGGCGGATCAGGTCGAGCAGGACGACCTCGGCGAAGTCGGCGATCCGCGCCATGCCGGGGAAGTTGATCCGCTCGGTGTCGTCGCTGGGGCGGTGGTAGTCGCGGTGCGTGCCGGTGAAGGCGAACAGCACGGGGATGTCCTTGAGGTAGAACGACTGCTGGTCGCTCGGCCCAGCCCCTCGGCCACCTTCTTGATCGTGAAGCCCGACGTCTGGCCGAGCGCCTCGACCAGCGCCTCGAAGCCGGGGCTGGTGCCGGTGCCGTAGATGGTCAGCTCGTTGCGGTCGTTGAGCCGCCCGACCATGTCGAAGTTGACCATCGCGACCGTCGCATTCAGGGGGAAGGGGGGATGCTCGACGAAGTGCCTCGAACCGAGCAGGCCCTTCTCCTCGCCCGAGAAGGCGACGAAGACGACGCGGCGGGGCAGCGGGTCGGGGCGTCGGGCCAGCCGACGCGCCATCTCGATGACCATCGCGGTGCCCGAGGCGTTGTCGTCGGCCCCGTTGTGGATGTCCTTCGAGAGGAAGGCGAGCGACCCCGAGAACAGGCCGCCGTGGCCGAGGTGGTCGTAGTGGGCGCCGATGACCACCGTCTCGTCGGCCAGCGGGCCCGCGCCCTCGAGGACGCCGACCACGTTGCGGGTCTCGATCGTCGGGCGGCTGATGTCGACGCGGGCGCGGAGCGTCCAGCCGGGCAGCTCGCGCGAGCGCGGCTTGAGGTCGGAGTCGATCTGCGCCTCCAGATCCTCCAGGCTCGGCTGGCCGGCTTCGGCCAGGAGCTTGTCGGCGAAGGCGCGGGTCACGTTCAGGAACGGCAGCGCCGAGTAGACTTCGGTCCCGCCCCTGGCGAAGCCGATGAGCTCGTCCTTGTCCCCCTTGACCTCGGCCCGGTCGTTGACCAGCAGGACGGCGGCCGCGCCGTGCTGGAAGGCGTCGGTGGCCTTGTGCTGGAAGGTGGCATACTTCGAGTTCCTCTTGCCGTCGAACGGGCTGTCGTCGCGGTCCTGCTGGGGCTCGTGGCGGAGGATCAGGATGGCCTTGCCCTTGACGTCGAGGCCATCGTAGTCGTCGTAGTCGAGCTTCCGATCCTCGTCCCTGGCCGTGATGCCGTAGCCGGCGAAGACGACGGGCACGCCGTCGAGCGCCCCGCCGGTGCCGATCGCCAGGGGGGTGAAGTCCTCCTTGAATACGGCCTTCAGCGCCTTGTCGTCGGGCCCGGACAGGACGAGCTCCTGCGACGCGCCGAGGAGGGGCGCGCCGCCGAGGTGGAAGGGCTGGAAGTAGCCGTCGTCGCCCGGCGCGGGCTTGAGGCCGGCCTCCTTGAATGCGGAGGCGATGTAGTCGGCCGCCGCCTCGATCCCCTTCGTGCCGGGGCCGCGGCCGTCGCGCTCGTCGTCGGCCAGGAACGAGACGTCGGCCTTCAGCCGGGCCTCGGCCGGGCTCGGGGCACGGCTCTCGGCCGCGGGCGACGCCCCGGGGACCATCGCCGCCAGGGCGGCCAGCGCCAGGACCGGCCCCGTCCGGGAGCCTCGAACGCTCGAACGCATGTCGCGATGTCCTTCCGTGCGGATATCTTGAGGATGAGGTCCCATCTCGGTTCGATCGCGGGCGCGCCGCGGTCCCGCAACCCGATTCTCGGCCCTGTGGGGCGGTGCGTCAAGCGCCCCCCGCGCGTTGCGGAACCGCCGGGGTTGCGATAGAGTGAATTCCTACGGACTTTGACGGTTGCCTTGCACCATCCGACCGGGGGCGGGCGCGTGACGGACGACCTGATCCATCGCTGGGCGGACCTGCTGGTCGACTATTGCCTGGCGGTCCAGGCCGGCGAGACGATCCTGATCGGGTCGGAGCTGGAGGGGAGGCCCCTGGTCGAGGCGTGCCACCGCGCGATCGTCCGGCGCGGGGCGATGCCGCTGGTGCGGCTGGAGCTGCCCGGCCTGAACGAAGACTTCGTCATGAACGCGACCGAGGCGCAGCTCGCGCACCTGCCGCCGACGGCGCTCGTCGAGGCGGCGACGGTCGACGCGCGGCTCCGGATCTCGGCCGAGACCGACCCCCGCGGCATGAGCCGGGTCGACCCGGCCCGGCAGGCGATCGTCGACCGCGCGCGCGACCCGATCCGCCGCGCCCTGGGCCGCAAGCGATGGGTCGTGACGCAGTACCCGACCGCCTCCTACGCCGCGCTGGCCGAGATGGGCCAGCCCGATTATGAGGCGTTCGTCGCCTCGGCGATGTTCCTCGACCGCCCCGACCCGGCCGAGGCGTGGCGCGAGCTCGGCCGCCGGCAGGCGGGGCTGGTCGCGTTCATGAACGGCGTGCGGGACGTCCGGATCGAGGCCGACGGCACCGACCTGTCGCTCTCGGTCGCCGGCCGGACCTGGATCAACTCCGACGGCCGCCGCAACATGCCCTCGGGCGAGATCTTCAGCGGGCCCGTCGAGGACAGCCCGCGCGGTCGTCTCCGATGCGGATTCCCCGTCTGCCGGGGCGGTCGCGAGCTGGTCGGCATCGCGCTGGAGCTCGACGGCGGGCGGGTCGTCTCGGCCCGCGCCGACGAGGGCGAAGATTACCTGCTCTCGATGCTCGACCTCGACCCCGGCGCCCGCCGCCTCGGCGAGATCGGCCTGGGCCTGAACTCCGGGATCGATCGCTTCACTGGCAGCATCCTCTACGACGAGAAGATCGGCGGCACCGTCCACCTCGCCCTCGGCCAGAGCTACCCCGAGACGGGCGGGACCAACCAGTCGGCCCTGCACTGGGACCTCATCGTCGACACGCGCAGCGGCGGGCGGATCACGGCCGACGGACGGGTGGTGATGGAGGATGGGCGGTGGCTGGTAGGATGAAGGGCGGGGAGAATCACCACAAAGGGCACCGAGGCAGATTCAAAGGCAAGCTCGAAGGAGGGTCCTTTCATGCATCTCGCAATCCTGGTCATGGCGGCGGGCGCCTCGTTCGGCCAGGTGTCCGACGCCGCCCTGCGCGACCGCGTGCTGCAACTGGTCGAGCGGCTCGACGCCCCGAAGATGGAGGCGAGGCAGGCGGCCGAGGAGGGTCTGATCAAGCTCGGCCCGCGCATCCTGCCCTTGCTGCCCGAGAAGGCGGCCGGCGCCGAGCGCAACCAGCGCCTCGACCGCGTCCGCGCGGCGCTGCGCGACGCGCAGGATGAGTCCAACCTCGGCCCCTCGAAGGTCACGATCAAGGGCAAGGGCCTCCGGCTCACCGAGGTGGTCCAGAAGCTCCAGGCGCAATCGGGCAACGTGATCACCGACCTCCGCGAGCAGTCGGGGGCCGAGGCGACCAACCCGGCGCTCGACCTGGAGGTCGTCGACAAGACGTTCTTCGAGGCGCTCGACGAGGTGGCCGCCAAGGCCGAGGTCACGCCCAACTTCTACACCGGCGACGGCTCGATCGGCCTGATGGCCGGCAAGCCCCCCGCGAAGGGCCTGGTGCGCTACGTGGGGCCGTTCCGGGTCGCGTTCAAGCAGGTCGCCTCCGTCCGCAACTTCGAGGCGGATTCGTCCTCCGCGACGGCCCAGTTCGAGATCGCCTGGGAGCCCCGCATCCGGCCGATGCTCCTGGCGCTGAAGGCCGACGAGACCGAGGTCAAGGACGACCAGGGCAAGGCGATCGAGCCTCGGGTGATGGACGAGTCGAGCCAGATCCCGCTGCGGCCCGAGAACCCCGTCGCCGAGATCAACCTCAGCCTCAACGCCCCCGACCGCGCGGCCCGGGCGCTGGCGACGATCAAGGTCAAGGCCGACGTCACCGTCCCCGCCGTGATGAGGACCTTCCGGTTCAAGAGCCTGACGGCCCGCGACGAGACGCAGAAGCAGGGCGACATCAGCGTGACCCTCGGCGGGACCGAGGTCGACGAGCAGGTCTGGAAGGTGGCCGTCACGCTCTCCTATCCGGGCGAGGGCCCGGCGTTCGAGAGCTACCGCCAGGGGTTGTTCAACAACCGGCTCTGGCTCCGGAAGGCCGACGGCTCGCGGTTCGAGCACAACGGCGGCTTCTCGAACACCGGCTCCGACGAGGGCAAGCTCGGCTTCGAGTACCTCTTCGTCGACGCCCCCGGCAAGCCCTCCGACTACGGCCTGGTCTACGAGACCCCGAGCAAGGTGCTGACGATCCCCCTGGAGTTCGAGTTCAAGGACGTCCCCCTTCCCTGACCCCGAGCGGGCCCTCTACGGCGAGCCGACCCGCTCGGGCGGCGCACCGTGGGGCGCCCATCGGCACCTGGACAAGACACCGGCCTTCGCCAGGCTGATCAGCGCGGCCAGCAGGAAGAAGGCCAGCCCCCAGGCGATCAGGTCGAGCCCGGCGACGAGCTGTCGCAGCAGGATGTAGCCCCGCCAGCCGGCCGCGGCCAGCCAGGTGCCCGATACCGCCGCGGCGGAGGCGTAGTAGGCCCGGAATCCGACCAGATAGCCGAAGGCCAGTCCGGCCGCGATCACGACCGGCGGGTACGCCAGGGCGATCGTCGGCGGAAGCGAGCGTTCATGGATCGGGTCGCCCAGGATCGCGACCAGCCCGGCCAGCGTCAGCAGCACGGCCCCCGCGCGGCGGAGACGGCGGCCGAGGGGGTCGTCGAAGGCCGTGCCGATCAGCAAAGCGGCGGCCAGGACGACGTGGAACGTGAGCGCATCACGCTCGAAGGCCGGCCAGTCGGCGGCCAGGCCCGCACGCGACGCGACGGCGATGCAAGCCGCCGCCACCAGGCCGCGCCACGACTCGCGGCTGTGACGCAGCAGGCCCAGTTGCAGCGCGGCGATGGCCAGCAGGGGCCACGTCGTGGGCGTAATCGGGCCGTCGAGGTCGAACGTGCGAGGGCCGACGATCGTGAACGCGGCCAGCGACGCCGTCAGCGCCTCCCAGGCCAGCGGCACGCCCCGAGATGCCGCGAAGGCGTAGAACCACGCCACGGCGACCAGCGTCAGGAACAGCGGCGAGGCGCCCACGCCGTCCACGAAGATGGCCAGGAACCGCTCATAGACGGCGTCGGGCCGGTGCCACGCCAGCGACAGGGCCAGCAGCACGACCGGCATCGCCAGCGCCACCCGGAGCTTGGCCCGGCTCCCCGCGACGATCCCTCGCTCCAGGATCAGGAGGTCGAGCACCAGCAGGAACGGCACCAGGAAATAGGGCCCGAAGATGCTCCCGGTCCCCCCCACGAAGTGGAGCGAGGTGCAGAGGTAGTTCGCCCGCGCAGACCCCCAGGCCGAGCACCGCGAACAGGACCCACGGATACAACGGCCATCGCCACGGGCTGCCGTTCTTAGCGACCGACTCCGGCCCGCGGCGGACCGCCGGCAGGAGCGACAGGAACACCAGACCGGCCGTCGGCGAGAAGCCCCAAAGGGCCCATTGCAGCGCGGGGCCGTCGGGGTCGCCCACGAACGGGCTGACCGCCATCGGGTAGAGGAAGAACAGGGCCAGGATCAGGTAATACGGCACGCGGAACAAAGCCGGCAGCGACAGCCGGATCACCCGCAGCACGGCCTCGCTCACCGCCGCCGCGAAGACGAAGCCCCCCGCGAAGCAGGCCCGGCCCAGCCTCGGGTTGCTCGCCAGCGTGTCGTCGAACGTCACCGACGTGGCCAGGAACATCAGCACGACCAGCAGCAGCAGCGTCCGGACGTCGTCCCAGACCCGGCACGACCGGATCAGCAGGCAGGCCGTCGCCGCCAGCAGGAGCGTGTAGCCGGCCAGCCCGATCATCAGCGCCCAGGTCTCGAACGTCTTGCCGCTGGTGTCAAACGACATCCGCAGCCCGATGAAGACCAGGTCGGCGCTGATCACGTAGAACGGGTTGGCGGTGTAGATCCGGCGGATCAGGCCGCGCGCCGGAGCGTCGAGGGTTCCGGCGCGGTCGCCGGCCGCACGTGCGAGGGATGGTCCATGATGGGTGTCCCGACGGGCCAGTGATGTGATCGGGAGACGTGACGGGCGCGGGCCCTGCCCGCGATCCCGCTCGATCGATTATCCCGTCCTGCGACAGATGTCGCAAGCCCCAAATCATTCGGAGCGACCGGAAGGCCCGAAGCGGGGAGAGCACGGCCGCGGGATCATTTCGCATCCTCGCGGCCGTCGAGGTGGCGTTTGATCAGCGCGGCGACGAGCTCATGAACCCTCGCATCGAAGTGATTATCGTTGGGGGAGACCCGGAACTTGGACCCGTCGCCGAGCGCCGAGCGGAAGGCGGGGAGCAGGTCGAGGACGTCGTAGCCGGCATCCTCGGCGGCCCTCCGGAGATCGTCGTGGGCCTGCGACAGCGGGTAGGCGCGGAAGTCGACCATCAGCGGGATGATCAGGAAGAGGGGCCGGGACGTCGAGCGCCGTTGGGCCAGCCGCTCGAACTCGGTGATCGAGCGGACCAGGTCCGCCCAGCGACGGGGGAATGTGGCCTCGTCGCGCCGGAAGTCCTCGATGACTTGCCGGTGGTAGTGATCGAGGCTCGGGATCTCGTTCTTGCCCAGGAGGTCGTGCAGCAACCGGAAGGACAGGCTGGACCAGCCCAGCCTCCAGGAGGCGTGTTGGACCAGGTGCAAGGCCCTCCAGCGAGGCCGGGGCCGGGGTCCAGGTCATTGGGATAGAACGCGAGGATGACGACACCCGCCCACCGGACCGGCGGCACGAGCGCGAGCGATTCGAGATAGCGCGACGGGCCGGCGCCCCGCACGCCCAGGCTGTACACCCGCACGCGGCGGCCCTCGCGCGCATAGAGGCGCTCGAGCACGTCGCCGAACCGCCGCTCCTTGGGGACGCCATGCCCCCACACGAACGAGTCGCCCACCACCACGATGTCGTCGGGCGTGATCGACCCCAGCGCGTAGCGGTCGCGGAAGCCGCCATAGTCCTCCTCGAATCCCGACGACGACCACACCCGGACCCACAGCGCCAGGTCGATGATCGAGACGGCGACGAGCAAGGCCCCCGCGCCGAGGATGGCGCCCCGGACCGATCTCCCCGCTCGATGGCGATCGAACTCGACCGCGATGAGGGCCACGGCGGCGAGCAGGCGCAGGAGCGGCATCGCGGCCCCGGTCCCGGGCCAGTTCCGGATCGCGCCGTTGACCGGGGCCAGGAAGGTTGAGGCGACGACCAGCGCGTAACCGGCCTGCCGCCCGCCGGTCGCCACCCATCGCGACGGCAGGGTGAGCAAGGCCGCGATCGCCAGATTCAGGACCTGGTAGGAGAAGGATAACGTCGAGTACCGGCCCAGGATGGTCGGCGAATCCGAGCGCGCCCGGGCCGAGGCGATGACCAGGCCGAGGAAGGCCACGGTCACGAGGGCCCTCGCCGATCGCGACGCCCCGACCCCTCGGGGACGGCCGCGCGCTGATCGCTCTCCGTCCATGTCCGACCGTCATCCCGATCATCCCGCCAAATGCGCCTCCCCGCCGGGTCGCGCAAGCCGTCCGATCAGCTTGCGATCGAGGCCGTCGGGGTCATTCCCCTCGCGTCCATGCAACCCGAGGGCCGGGGGATGGGGCGGAATGGTCTCACTCTACAGTTCGCAGGGAGACGGCCGCGAGATCAACCCGGCTTCCGCCGGCCCCTCCCCGCGAGATTGCCCGGCGGCCGGCATCAGGATCGGACCACGAAATGCCGATGGGGGAACCCCCCTGGAAAACAAGGGGTTTGGCGCATCGGGGCGGGACGTGGCGGGACTTATCGCAAGGGTGGGTGACGGGATTCGAACCCGCGATATCCAGATCCACAATCTGGTGCCCGGTCCCGGCAAGGACAATCACGCCAAGGAGTTACGCATCGCCGCCGGGGACGTTGCCACTCATTTGCCACCCGACAACCGTCCGATCCCCGACGACCTGAGATCGGTCATCGACCACTGGGGGCAACTGTCCCCCGAGGTCCGAGGCGCCATCGCCCTCCTGGTCCGTTCCGCCGTCGCTCCTACGGACCATCCGCACAATCCGCGGAAACGACGAAATGCCCGCCGGGGCGGGGAGGGCAACCCGTGAGCACACCCCCTGCGCAGTGCGCCATAAGCGCGGTAACGCGGAAAGCCCCCGCGGGACCTGACGATCAGGAGGATCATGCCCGCCGCGCCCGGACGTAGCGGCCCCGTCAACCTTGCGAGTCCTGACCACGACATCGTTAGTGCCGGTTGAACCGGCAAGGAGATTGAACCATGCCGTTGACGCCCATCCGTGACACGCTGTTTGAGGACTTGATGACGCGGCTCCGCCCGCGCCTCAGCGTCGGGGCGGCCGACTTTCTTCGCGACCGTCGCGACAAGCCGGAGTTCCGGAAGGCCGATCCCGTCGAGGAGGTCGGTTCGCTCGTCGATTTCCTGACGGAGCCGAACTCGGCGTACTTGTTCCAGCCCGGCAAGGCGATCGCGCCCGGGGACGACCCGCTCCGGGTCGCGCTCGGCCTGTGCAACGTCTCGAGCGCCACCGCCGACACGCTCGCCCGCGAGTGGCGCGTCGAGTTGCTGAGGGCCCGCCCGCGACGCAACGGCGAGTGGACCCCTCCGACGCTCAGCGAGCTCGTCATGGACCTGCTCCGCCGGCTCGGCCGCCCCGAGAACCGCGGGTTGTTGGCGACCCCGCCGCCGCCCCCGGCCTACGAGAACGCATTGGCCGTGGTCATGCGCGAAAGCTTCCCCCAGGAGATCCCCGCCGGCCGTGTCGAGGAGCTGGCCCGCGCCTGGGGACCTGAAACTGTCAGCATGCACGATTCATACATGCTCGTGCGGTTCGTCGCCATGCGGTTGCAGGCGGCGGCATCCGTGTACGGGCTGGGTCAGCTCAAGGCGAGCGACCCCCGGCTCGGCGGACGAATGGCCAGCGCCAACCCGACCCCCGAGCGCGAGAGGTCGCTGTACGGTTCGAATCCACTCTGACCGCCGCCGACACGGCGCCCCCGGGTCGCACGACGGGCCCGGGGCGCCCCAATCACCCTCGCGAGGTCAGGTCAAGAATCCAGGAACCCCCCGGTTCCTGACCATTCTTGACCTTTGACCTCGCCCCATGACCCGCACGGCCGGGGGAATCGGCATGACCCCGAACGATCGCCGGACCGGACAACTCGACGCGATCCTCGGCCGGATCGATCGCTTCCTCGTGACCGGCGCCCCGGCCATGATCCGCGCCGCGCTACGACGGCGCCCCGGGTTCGCCGACGATCCCCTGGGATGGTTGCTCGACGAGGGCGGCGGCGCCTACTTCCGGCACCCCCTGTCCCCCGCAGACGTCGAGCGCCTCCTGCGCCGTCTTGGCACCTCGCCACGAACCCGACGAGGCGCCTCCCGCGCCCCGCCGGCCTCCGACGCCCGACGAGATCCGCGACGCGATCCGGACGGCCTCGTTCCTCCGACGCCGGAGGGCCGCCAGGCGCGCGGCCGATGCCCCGACGGTCGTCGACTCGACCGGGGGCGCCGATGCGTCCTGAGCGATCCTGGACGATCTTGCGCGGGATCGGTGCATCCGCGGAGGGCGGGAGGGATCGTGCGCGAGGGGCCGACTTGCCGGTTGGCGCGGATAAGTAGGAAAATGGGCCTCCCCGCCCCCACCCCTCGCCCTCGCGGTCCGAAGCCCCTCCTACTTCAGCCGGCGCGTGACCTCGTGCAACGCCGTGAGGACGTCGGCCTCGGTCGGCAGCCGGGGGAACCCGCCGGTGCCGTTGCTCCGGGTCAGGATCTCCAGCAGGACGATCGACGCAAGCCTGCTGCTGGGCGGGGTTTTGGGGTCGTTCATCACGGCGCGGGTGGCGGCCACCTGGTCCCGGCGGTCGCGGATTCGCTCGATCAAAGCCCGGCCGAGCGGGTGCCGTGCGCCCAGCCAACGGCGGAGAGAGCGTTCCGGGACGTCGAATTGCATGGCGGCATCGCCGACGGTCCCCCCCGCCATGAAATGATCGACGATCCGGAGCTCGTCGTCCGACAGGAGGCGCTCATGTGACGCATGATCGACCGCCTTGCGGCCACCCGTGGCCGTCGTCACCCCCGCCACTTCCTCCGCGACCGTCCCGTTCATGCTGCCCATCGCTACCCCTCCGATCATCAAATCCTGTCGCGACCGCCCGCCTTCACGCGACCGGCGCGTCGCCAGTGATCATCTTATGAGTGCTCATCTATGGGTGATTCGGGGAGCTTCCGTAGCGTGCGAGGCGCCCCCCGCGGCTGCCCCCCCCGGGGGTGGGGTGTGTCCGGTCCCCCGGGGTGGTCCCGGAGGCGCCGGCCGGGCCGGGGGGATGGCCCTCCGCGGAGGGCGCGAACTCATCGAACGGCCCGACGTCGGCGGAGGGCGCCGTCGGGGCGGGACGGGCGCGGGCCGTCGGGCGGTCGGGCCGGGGCGCGGGCGCGACCACTCCCGCCGATCGGGGGCCCTCGCGGCGCGGCCGGCGACGTCGAGCCGTTCCGAAACCCCGACCAGGGCCCCGATCATCTCGTCGAGCTCGGAGGGCCTGACGGTGCAGCCCTTCTTCGTCGGCCACCAGGCGCCATCGGAGCGGAACCACAATCGGATGCTGACGAACTGGTGCCCCTCGATCGCGTCGAGGCAGACGCGCAACTCCTCGTCGCCCCGGTTGCGCGGGAACGTGGCGAGCCGCCGGCCCCGCTCGCGCGGGGGTTGCGTCGGGGCCTGCTGCGTCGCCTGACCGTACTTGGGGTTCGTCCACACGGCAGGGCTCCGGGTCGGGTTCAGCGCCTGGGAGGCGGGCGGAAGCCAGCCGATTCCGCATACTTCCTGAGACCTTCACGGAAGACGTCGGATACCTCGGTCTCACCGAGGAAGGCCATGAATTCCCGCATCCAGGTCTGATGCTCGGGGCTGGCCACGATCGCGTAACGCGACGTGATGCGGCCGGCGCCCTTCGGCCGCCCCTTACGCTTCCGCGGGCGGTCGTCGGCCTGGGAGATCGGGGCCCGTTTCTTCGGTCTCGCCATCGTCGTCATCGCCAGGGACATCGCGGGACACCTCCGAAACGGCCCATCTTCCGGCGGGAATCCGATTTCCACAACATCAATCATAACCAGCCCATCATCCGAGTCAAATCGAATTTCAACTCACATCGCTACTCCGCCGGGAAAATCCCTACGATCACCGATCAAGGGGGTTGACTTCGGATGTGCATCCGATATCATTCCATTGTCGGGGGTGGATGGCACCCCCGGAAATGGAGTGGGGCCGCGGCTGGTGAGACAGCCCGGCCCCGCGGGACACCCCTGAGTAGACAGGAGCATCCGATGACCATCCTCTGCATCACCCGCCCGCCGGTCAAGCCCTACTTCAAGCGCCAGAGCCCGGCGCGCCCGTTCGGTGAGGGCATCCTGCCCGTCGCGGCGCCCGCCCCCCGTCGTCGCACGATCACGATCAAGGGCATCGCGTACCGCGTCGAGCCGATCGACCCGGGCGAGGACGCGACGGCCGCGTTCCGCCTCTCCAAGATGAGCGGCGACGGGGCGATCTACGATGTCGTCCGGACGTGGTACGGCACGATCGAGTGCGATTGTGCCGACTACACCTATCGCCGCAAGGGCCTGACCGCGACCCCTTGCAAGCACGGCGCGGCGCTGGTCGCCGCGGGCCTGATCGACCCGCCTTCGCCCGGCCCCGACCACTACCCCGACGAGGCGCCCGCGGCCGACGAGGGCGCGTTCCACTCGCCCGAGGACGCCGTGACCCCGACCCCCTTCGGCCGCAAGCCCTACACGCAGTCGGACCTCGACTGGTGGGCGCGGGTCAGCAACCGCTCGCCCCGCGATTACGACCCCCTGGCCGCGGCGGTCCGGCGCCTGGAGCTCGCCTCCGAGCCTCACGACCATCGGGGCGAGCTGCTCGGCCACGATTCCTGATGCGGACCAGGACGGGCGCCGGGGCCAGGGAAGGCCCGCACATCCCATCAACCGACGAGGAGACCCGAAGCGATGAAAGTCCTGCCCGAGACGCTTTCCCTCGAATGGTTCGCGCGGGCCGGGTTCCGGCTCGGCCACCGCGCCCCCGCCGCGGGAGGGCCCCCTGCCAGGGTCGGGCCCCGGCCGCGGCGACGCTGCCCCTGGTCCCGATCCAGCCCATGCCCATCCAGGCCCTCGTGGGGCGGCATGCCGTGGGCGACCGGGTGGTCAACGGCCTCGTGCGGATCTGGGCGGAGGGCGACACGCGGCGCTGCCGGCTCTGCCCGGCATGCTCGGCGGACCACGGCCGCGGGGTCTGCGCGATCATGACGACCGATGACCTCGGCGCCGCGCCGGAGGAGATCCTGCTGTTCTCGGCCCACGGGCGGGTCGCCCCCGCCTGACCGACCGCACCCGGCCCCGGCTCGCCCCGGGGCCGCTCCCTTCGATGCACCCGGAATTATCGGCCGAATCGGACCGGCCGCGAAACGAACGCGGCAATAGCCGGGCGGGTTTCGACGGGATCTTCAAGTCGGCCCCGCGCCGCGGCCGATGATGAAGGCTCGGGACGGCCGGCTGATCACCGGCCGAGGGCCGGGCCGGCGCGGCGACCCCCTATCCGCCGCGCCGGCCGGCCCATCCACAGATAGGGGCCGAGCATGTTCACGATCGAGCAGGCGGCGCATCTCCACCGGCGGGCGCGGACGCTGGCCGAACAGGTCCGGGAGTGGCAGTCCGTCATCGTGGCCGAGGGGCCCCGGCGCCGGGGCCCGGGTCCTGCACGACATCGTCTGGGATGGCGCCTGCCGGCTCATGATCGACACCCCCTCCCCTCCGAGCGGGCCCCAGGAGGCCCGGTGGAGCGAATGGGCCTACTTCGAGGGCAAGCACCCGGCGGTTGCGGAGGCGGTCGCGGGGGCTCGTCAAGGCCATCCGGGCGGCCCGGCCGCACGAGTCGTGGAGCGGCTGGAACGGCCGGGGCTGGCCCTGGGTCGGGGAGGCTCGAGGCTAAGGTCGCGGCGCTCGGACTGGCCCTGCACGACGCCGAGCCGAAAGCCCCGCCCGCCGCGTTGCCCAAGGCGCCGACCGACAAGGCTGTCCAGTGTTATCGCCTCAAGTTCCTGCGCGGCGAATCGCTAACCGAGACGGCGATCGCGACACAGGTCTACGGGGACGCGAAGAAACAGTATCAAGTAAGCAGGGACCTCAAGGCGGTGCGCAAGTGGATCGAGGCCGGGAACGTCCTGCCCGACCTGGCGGGGTTCGGGGCAAAACCCAGGACGATCAGCATGGACCCCTCGAAACTGGAGCAAGGCCCCCGTCGCCCCCGCGGACGCGGTAAGGGCTGAGCCCGGCCGATCGTACCCGGCCATGCAACCCGGCCCGAAGCCGGGTTTTTTCATGCGCCGGGCGTGCATAGGGGGAGAACTTATGCACGCCACAACTCGCGATCAGGCGGCGATATGCAGGTGATATGCACGATCCGAAGTGCATAAGCCCGCGGGATGGATGAGGGGGACGCATGGTGCGGACCCCGGAACCCGCGGGGAACCAGCATGAGCCACCCCACCGAAGTTGGCATCCTGACCGCCGCCGAGTTGGCGGAGCGCCTCAAAGTCGCACCCGACACCATCCGCCTGTGGGCACGTCAGGGCAAGATCCCCGTCCGCAAGTTGTCGCACAAGGTCCACCGCTATGACCTGGCCGAAGTCCTGACCGCCCTCGAACTGGCGGGCAAGGCGGTGGCGCAATGAGCCGCCCTCTCTCGAACTCGCCCCGAGGCGTCGCGGGGCCCGACGAACTGCCCGACGGCGTTGTTCATATCAGCGAACCTATGGCCGTCGTCATCGAGCGGTTGCTGTGGAAGTTCGACGACGCGATCGCGGCCCTGAACGTGTCGCGCCGCACGATGGAGCGCGAGCGGAGCGCCGGCCGGTTCCCCCCGCCGGATCTATACATCGGCAAGCGTCCGATGTGGAAGCCCGAGACGATCCGCGAGTGGATCGACGCGCAATCGCGCAAGGGGGTAAAGTCATGATCGCCCCCACGCAAATCCTCGTGGCGGCCCTGGAACATGGCGGGTTCGACCCCCGGCCGTCCGGCCCCGACTCGTGGGAGAGCCGCTGCCCGGCCCACGACGGGGACCGCCGCAACCTGGCGGTCAAGGCGGGCGACGACGGGCGCGTGCTGCTGCACTGCCACGCCCACGACTGCGCGCCCGAGGCGGTCGTTCAGGCCCTCGGGCTGGCCATGAGCGACCTGTTCCCGCCCCGCGACGGGACGGCCCCGAGGCCCGACGCCAGGCCCGCGAGCAACGGCAAGGCACCGCCCCGACCGTCCCCGACCCCCGAGGCCGCGATCGGGGCGACGGCCCGCAAGCTGGGCACGCCCACCGCCTCGTGGACCTATCGCGACGCCGATGGCCACGAGGTCATGAGGGTCTATCGATTCGACCCGCCCGAGGGCCGGAAGGAATACCGGCCGGTCCACGCGGCCCCCGACGGGTGGGCGCTGGGCGACCCGCCCGGCCCCTTGCCCCTCTACCATCGAGGCGAGCTGGCCGGAGACGGTCGGGTTTATGTTTATGTGACCGAGGGCGAGAAGTGTGCGGACCTGGCGCGTGGCCTCGGCGTCATGGCGACCACGAGCGCCCACGGGGCCGGGGCGGCCCGCAAGAGCGACTGGAGGCCCCTGGCGGGGCGGGAAGTCGTCCTGCTGCCCGACCGTGACGACGCGGGGGAGCGCTACACCCGCGAAGTCCTGGCGGCACTCGCCGGGCTGGAACCCGCCCCGGTGGTCCGGGTCGTCCGACTGCCCGGACTGCCGGACGGCGGCGACATCGAGGTATGGTTGCGCGATGTGGTCCCCGACACCTGGGAACCCGAGCAATGCCGCGCCGAGCTGGAACGGCTGGCGGGCGCGGCCCCGGTGGAGGATCTTCGCGCGGCGGTTAGCGACCGCGCGGCGGTGGAGGCCGGCGATGAACTGCCCATCAAGGCCCGGTCCTGGCCGGCTCCCCCCGAGGAAGCCGCATACGCTGGACTCGCGGGAGAGATCGTCCGCGCCATCGAGCCGCACACCGAGTCGGACCCGGTGGCCATCCTCGTGCAACTGCTGCTCGGGTTCGGCAACCTGATCGGCCGGTCCGCCCATTTCGCGGTGGAGGCCGATCGGCATTTCGCCAACGAATTCGCGGCCCTCGTGGGCGACACCGCCAAGGGGCGCAAGGGCACGAGCTGGGGTCATGCACGGCGATCGTTGGAGGCCGTTGACCCCGCGTGGGCGGCCGGTCGGATGCTCGGCGGGCTCAGCACCGGCGAGGGGCTGATCCACGCGGTCCGCGACGCGGCGACGAAGCGCGAACCCATCCGAGATGGGAAACGGATCGTCGGGTATCAGGATGTGGAGACGGACTCGGGCGAGCCGGACAAGCGGTTGCTGGCCATCGAGCCCGAATTGGGCGGGACGCTCCGCGTCGCCACGCGCGAGGGCAACTCCCTGTCCGCGCTGATCCGCCAGGCGTGGGACACCGGCGACTTGCGGACCCTGACCCGGAACAACCCGCTCCGGGCGACCGGGGCCCATGTCTCGATCATTGGCCATATCACCCGCGACGAGCTGGCCCGGCTGCTGACGCGGACCGAGGCCGGCAATGGGTTCGCCAATCGGTTCCTGTGGATCGCGGTCCGCCGTTCCAAGGCGCTGCCGTTCGGCGGGACGATCGGCGCGGTGGACTTCGACCCGATGGCAGGACGGCTCCGCGAGGCCGCCGACTTCGCCCGGACGGTCGGGCTGGTGGGGCGTGATCGCGAGGCGGACCGATTGTGGGCCGAAGCCTACGAGCGGCTGTCGGACGGCCGCCCCGGGTTGCTCGGGGCGGTGATCAGCCGGGCGGAGGCGCACGCGATGCGGCTGGCCCTGCTCTACGCGCTCCTGGACCGTAGCGCCGTCATCCGGGCCGGGCACCTGCAATCCGCACTGGCACTGTGGGACTACGCGGAGCGGAGCGCGGTCTACATCTTCGGCGATGCCCTCGGGGACCCGGACGCGGACGCGCTCCTGGACGCCCTGCGCTCCGACCCCGCCGGGATGACCCGGACCGACATTCGGGATCGGGTATTCGGGCGCCACAAGTCATCGGAGCGGATCGCCCGGTTGCTCGCCCTGCTGTCCGAGGCCGGCCTGGCACACCCCCGGACCGAGGCCACGGGCGGACGCCCGGCCGAGCGGTGGTTTTCCGGGAGGGGGGGGCGCCATAGCGCGGTAAGCGCGGTAAGGGCCTGGAACGAAACAACTGTTATAATTCGTCGCTGCGGCTCATAATGGACGGATGCCCGACGATCCTGAACTCCAACGGAAGTTCGCCGCGATCCTGCCGAACCTCGACGAGCGGCAGCGACGGCTCCTCGCCGCCGTCGAGGCCCGCTCCCTGGGCTACGGCGGCATCCGCCGCGTGAGTCGGGCCTCGGGCATCTCTCACGCCGCGATCCAGCGGGCGTTGAAGGAACTCGACGCTCCACCCCCTCCCCCCGGTCGCGTCCGACGGCCCGGCGGAGGTCGCAAGAAGCTCCGCGACAAGGAGCCGGCGATCCTCGTGGCCCTGGAGGGACTGATCGCCCCCGAGACGCGGGGCGACCCGATGTCCCCGCTGCGGTGGACCTGCAAGAGCACCCGCCAACTGGCCGAGGCCTTGGGCCGCCAGGGGTTCGCCGTCAGCCATCGGGTCGTCGGGGAGATGCTCCACCACCTCGGCTACAGCCTCCAGGCGATGGCCAAGACCCTGGAGGGCAGGCAGCACCCCGACCGTGACGCCCAGTTCCGCTACATCAGCGAGATCAGCGGGCGGTACATCGCCGCGGGCTCCCCGGTCATCTCGGTGGACACCAAGAAGAAGGAGCTGGTCGGGCAGTACGCCAACCGGGGCCGGGAGTGGCAACCGGCGGGTGAGCCCGAGGAGGCCCTGATCCATGACTTCCCCGACCGCCGCGTCGGCAAGGCGATCCCCTACGGGATCTACGACATGGGCTGGGACCTGGGGTGGGTCAACGTGGGCGTCGATCACGACACGGCCAGCTTCGCCGTCGAGGGCATCCGGCGGTGGTGGTCCGGCATGGGGTCGGAGATGTACTCCGACGCCGGGCGGTTGCTGATCTGTGCCGACGGCGGGGGCAGCAACGGCTATCGGGTCCGGCTGTGGAAGGTCGAACTCCAGCGGTTCGCCGACGAGACGGGCCTGGAGGTGACGGTCTGCCACTTCCCGCCGGGCACGAGCAAGTGGAACAAGATCGAGCACCGGCTGTTCTCGCACATCACGATGAACTGGCGGGGCCGCCCACTGGTCAGCCATCAGGTGGTCGTCGAGTTGATCGCCGCGACGCGGACCGCGACGGGCCTGGAGGTGGAGGCCCGGCTGGATACGGGGAGCTACCCGACCAAGGTCAAGGTGACGAAGCAGCAGATGGAGCGGGTCCGGCTGCATCCCCATGACTTCCATGGTGAGTGGAACTACACGATCAGGCCTGAGTCGTCCGGATCGCACGGCAAGTCGTAATGCTTATTCCGTTCCAGACCCTAAGTCGTCGGTCGAGGGCGAGATACCGCGCTTATGGCGCTTACCGCGCAGGGGGATCGCCCCTTGAGGCGCCGGGAGCCGCCGTGCACGGCAACGGCCCGGCCATCAACGACCCCGCGAAAGTCGATGCTTGACATGATCGCAACCACCAATCGCATTTTCCCACTTGACATAATCGCAAGCATTCCGTAGGATCATGACATGAGCGCCGAACCCGAGCCTTTCAGCGAACAGTTGCGGCGGGCGGTGGCCGACTCGGGGATGAGTCGCTACGCCATCGCCAAGCGGATCAACACATCTCAGGCCACCCTCTCCCGGTTCATGTCCGGAGAACGTGGGATGACGATGGCGGTGGTCGATCGGCTCTGCCTGCTGTTGGGCGTGAGGATCACCGCGAGGCGAAAGGGTAAGCCCGAGCGAAAAGGGGGATGACGTGGCATCGCTTCGCAAGCGCGGCAAGGTCTGGTACTACAAGTTCGTCGCCGCCGACGGGGCGCCCGTCGAGCGCAAGGGCTGCTCGGACCGGCGGGCGACGGAGCAGCTGGCGCGCAAGGCCGAGATCGCCGCCGCCGAGGCCCGCGACGACCCCAAGGCCGGGCGCATCGCATCCGAGTCCCGCCGGCCGATCGGGGAGCACCTGGACGAGTTCATCGCGACGATGGCCGCCGCGGGCCGCAACGCCCAGCACGTCGCCCAGACCCGGACCTACATCATGCGGGTCCTCGCGCTGGCCCGGATCGAACGGACGTCGGACCTCGCCCCGTCGGCGGTCATGGAGGCCCTGGGGCATCTCGCGGGCGAAGGCTTCTCGGCCCGGTCGGTCAACGCCGCACGCCACGGCCGTCAAGGCGCTCTCCCGCTGGCTCTGGCGGGACGGGCGGACCTCCGATTACGCCCTCAACGCCGTCGTCAAGCGGGACGAGACGACGGACCGGCGCCGCGTGCGCCGCGTCCTGACCGGCGCCGAGCTGCGGACCCTCATCGAATCGACCCGGACCGCACCCCCCTGGCGCGGGCTGGACGGCCCCGACCGGGTGATGCTCTACGCCGTGGCGGCCTCGACCGGCCTGCGTCGCGACGAGCTGGAGTCCCTGACTCCCGAGTCATTCCGCCTCGACGGCCGGCCCCCCACGATCGTCTGCGCGGCCGCCTACACCAAGAACCACCGGGAAGCCGAGCAGCCGATCCCGGGCTCGCTGGCGGGCATCCTGGGGCCGTGGCTCCGGTCCAAGGCGCCCGACCGCCCCGTGTTCCACCCGCTCTCCCAGAAGACGGGGCTGATGCTCGCGACCGACCTGATGCGGTGCGGGATTGCCCCGGTGGACGACCGGGGCCGGGTGGTGGACATGCACTCGCTCCGCCACGGGTACATCACGACGCTGGCCAGGGCCGGGGTGCCGGTCAAGACGCTCCAGACCCTCGCCCGACACTCCGACCCCAAGCTGACCCTGAACGTCTACTCCCACCTGACCCTGCTCGACACCGCCGGCGCCCTCGACGCGCTGCCCGACCTGACCCCGACCGCCCCGGAGTCCGAGCCGATGGCCGCGACGGGTACGGATGGACAACCGATAAGCAAACCCTTTGCCACTCATTTGCCACTCGCGGGGGGCGGGACGGGGCGGGATCTGTCGGATTCTGGCGTGATATCGGGATCAGGACACGGGATGTTGATGGAGGGGAAACCCCTGGAAAACAAGGGATTTGACGCAATGGGGCGGGAACCGGCGGGGCCTGACGCAAGGGTGGGTGACGGGATTCGAACCCGCGATATCCAGATCCACAATCTGGTGCCTTAACCGCTAGGCCACACCCACCGTCAGTTTACCAAAATTACGATAATTGCCACGGGGGCCCGCGTCAAGTCCGGCCGTCATCCGGGGTGAGGCGAAGGCGGGCCCGACGCCCCCGATCGAGCCCCATGCGAGGATGGGGGCCGGCCGATCCATCGGCCGGCGATGGGCCTTGGTCGTGGCGAGCCGGCCGGTGAGGTCCGGCTCGGCCTCCTGGGGCACCCCGGCCCGCGTCGTCATCATCGTTTCGGGACCTCGAAGGCGTCGGGCAGCACGTCGTGGACCGCCTCGACGATCCGGTCCTCCGCCTCGGGCGCGAGGCGAGATGGGCGGCCGTAGTAGATCATCGAGCCGTCCACCTCGTACCCCCCCTCGGCGATGACCCGCTTCGACGCGATGTAGCAGGGCACGTCGTTGCTGTAGGCGACGACCCAGAGCCGGTCGGCGTCGCACTCCCGCGCCAGCCGCAGCGCGTAGTCGACGACGACCTCGCCCCCGAGGAAGACCATCGCCAGCGCGTCGCCGAAGCTCCAGGCCTGGACGGGGTAGGCCAGCCGATCGGGCAGGCCCTCGCCGCGGTCCAGCCGCTCGATCAGGGCCCGCGCCAGGTAGCCCTCGGCGCCGGGCCGGCCCGCCTTCGCGGCGAGCTGCTCGCGGGTCGGCAACGGGCCGAACGTCAGCTCGACGAGGCGATACGACGCGGCGACCCGGCCGGGCAGGTCCGTCATCGGGCCCTCCAGGAGACGCCCGACCTCGCGCGCGACCGCCGCGCCGTGCTGCTTGGCGTCGGCCAGTCCGCGGCGCGGCTCGGGGTTGGCGTCGGCCCCGCAGCCGATGATCACCAGCGCCGAGGCGCCGGGGTGGGCGCGCTCGACCTCCTCGCAGGCGTAGCCCGCCCACTCGCCGCAGATCTTGTTGAAGTTGCCCCCCAGCGTCGTGCAATGGCAGGCGTAGCCGACCAGGACGGCCCGGACCTTGCCGTCGGGGTCGGTGACGCGGAGCACCGGCAGGCCGTGGTCGACGGGCCCGTCGGGGTTGACGCCGATGCGGACCCAGCGGCCATCCTTCAGCACGCGGCGGTTGACGGCGAAGCCGACCTTCCCCCGGGCCCACGCCAGGCGCGCCGGCCTGCGGTCGGCCAGGGCCGCCAGCGCGACCTTCTCCATCGCGTCGGCCAGCTCGCGGGTGTAGCGGTCGATGTGGGCCTGCTGGTCCGCCGGCAACGGGCCGCCGAACTGGAAGAGCAGGCCGTTGTCCAGCGCGGGGCCGCAATGGGTGTGCGTCGAGCAGACGACGAACCGCTCGCGAGGCAGCCCGGCCCGAGCCTTCAGCCGCGCCGCGACCTCGTCGCTGACGCGGGCCGGGACGCCGCAGTTGTCGACGGCCACCACGACGGCCGGGCCCTGCGCGTCGCCGCCGATGGCCAGCGCGCGGGCCTTGAGGCGGCTCTCGACCCCCTCCGATTCGGACTTCCGGTTCGCGTAGCCGATCATCCGGATCGGGTAGTCGGGCGTGATGTCGACCACGGCCACGCCGACGGGGGTCGGCGCCTCGTCGGGCGCCCCGACGGCCTCGGCCGCGGCCAGGTACGACAGCCCGACCCAGATCAGCGTGCTGTGTCTCATGCGTCGCCCCCCGTCGTTCGAGCGGTCCGCCCACCGGACCGCCTCGGACAGGCTGAGGGTACGCCCCCCGGAGGCGAAGGTCAACCGCCCTCGGCCCGTCCGGGGCCCGATCGTCCGGGGCGGGCCCTTGGCGTCCGACCCCGGCTCGACCAAGATACGGGCACGCTTCGAGACGAGGCCCGGCGACGTGCCGGGAGGGCCGGCTCCTGGAGGGTCACGAGCATGAGATCGGTCGATCGCTTGAACCACCTTCGATCATGGGCCATCCTGGCCTCGACGGTCGCGCTGATGGCCGGCCGGGCGGCGGCGCAGGACGGCCTGGCGGTGCTGGGTCCCGACGACACCCCCCGGGCGATGCTCTACCGCGCCCTGGAGCGCCAGGCCCGCGAGCGACTCGACGCCCGCCGCAAGGAGGTGGCCGCCCTGAAGACGCCCGAGGCCATCCGGGAGCGACAGGCCACGATCCGCTCCAAGTTCCTCGAGGCGCTCGGCGACCTGCCCGAGAAGACGCCGCTCAACGCGCGCGTCGTCGGCACGGACCGGCGCGACGGCTATCGGGTCGAGCGGGTGATCTACGAGAGCCGGCCCGCGCACCACGTCACGGCGAACCTCTACCTGCCCGAGGGCGAGCCGCCGTTCCCGGGCGTCCTCGTCCCCTGCGGCCACGCCCCGAACGGCAAGGCGGCCGAGACGTACCAGCGCATCTGCATCCTGCTGGCCAGGAACGGGATGGCCGCCCTCTGCTACGACCCGATCGGCCAGGGCGAGCGGTCCAGCGCGCTCGACGAGCGGGGCAAGGCCGTGTTCGCCGGGAGCACGACCGAGCACACGATGGCCGGCATCGGCGCCCTGCTCGTCGGCCGGAGCGCGGCGGGCTATCGGGTCTGGGACGGCATCCGCAGCCTCGACTACCTCGCCGAGCCGCCCCGAGGTCGACCCGTCCCGGCTCGGCTGCACGGGCAACTCGGGCGGGGGCACGCTGACCGCCTACCTGATGGCGCTCGACGACCGGATCGCCGCCGCGGCGCCGTCGTGCTACATCACGTCGCTGGAGCGGCTCTTCGCCACGATCGGCCCGCAGGACGCCGAGCAGAACATCACCGGCCAGGTCGCCTTCGGCATGGACCACGCCGACTACGCGACCCTCCGCGCCCCCAGGCCGACCCTGTTCTGCGTCGGCACGCGCGACTTCTTCGACATCCAGGGGAGCTGGGACACCTTCCGCGAGGTCAAGCGGATCTACGGCCGGCTCGGCTTCGGCGAGCGGGTCGACCTGTTCGAGTCGGACGAGCCGCACGGCTTCACCCAGCCCACGGCGCGAGGCCGCGATGCGCTGGCTCCGCCGCTGGCTCGTGAGGGAAGGACGACGCCCCGGTCGAGGGCGATTTCCCGATCGCCACCGACGCAGCAACTGCAATGCACCCGGACCGGCCAGGTGCTCCAGCGACCTGCGCGGCAAGTCGGTCTTCGACCTCAACGCCGAGCGCGAGGCCGAGCTGGCCCGGCGGCGGGCCGATCTCCGGGCGCAGCACGGCAAGGACGACCTGCTCGCGCGAGGTCCGCCGCCTGATCGCGCTGCCCGACCCGATCAAGCCGGCCGTGCGCGAGGATCGCGGCGAGATCAAGCGGCCCGGCGGCACGGTGCGCAAGCTCGTCTTCACGACCGAGCCGGGGATCGTGGTGCCCGCCTTGCTCGCCGAGCCCGAGGACGAGCACAAGTTCGGGGCCGATGGTCGTCGAGGTCGGGTACGACCTGGCCGAGGCGATCAAGCCGGGGGATCTCCTTGATAAGGCGCTCAAGGAGGGCGAAGCGACTGCTGGCCATCGACCTGCGCGGGATGGGCGAGACCGCGCCCGCCGCGAGGCCCGCCTCGGCGCCGACTCGGGCGCCGACTGGAAGGAAGCGTTCCTCTCGCTCCACCTGGGCCGCCCCCTGCTCGGGCAGCGGGTCGGCGACCTGCTGTCCGTGATCGCCGCGACTGGCCGATGAGCCCGGAGGGTTCATCCTCATCGGCCATGGGATCGCCGGGCCGGTCGCCCTGCATGCGGCGGCCCTCGAACCCAAGATCATGGCGCTGGTGCTCGACGGCGCCATCCCGTCCTGGTCCGACGTGGTCCGGACGCCGGTCGCGCGGGACCAGCTCGCCAACGTCGTCCCCGGCGCGCTCGCCTTCTACGACCTGCCCGACCTGGCCGCCATGCTCGCCCCCCGGCCGTTGACGATCCGCGCGGCCGTCGACCCGGCGGGGCGGCCGGCGTCGCAGGGGAGGATCGACGCGGCGTATGCCCCCGTCAAGCGCGCCTATCGCGACGGGGGCGCGGAGGCCGCGCTGGCCTTGAAGGCCGGGCCGCCCTCGGCCGGCGCGCCGGCCCCTGGTGCGGGCCGTCGACCTGGCCGTCGGCGAGGCGCAGGCGGTCGCGCTGGCCGACGGCACGACCGCGACGGTCAAGCTGATCGGCGTGGACGAGCGCCGCGACCCGATCCGCTCGGCGGTCCGCGAGGCGAGGGTGAGCGTCGAGGTCAACGGCGCGCCGGTCACGCTGTCGTCGGGCAACTACAACCTGCCGGTCCCGGCGGGCGGGGTGCAGGTCGATTGCCCGGTCACGGGGGGCTACGACGGCAACACCGGCGAGGACTCCTGGGGGCTCGTCAAGGACGCCCGGATCCGGCTCTGGCCCGGCGGCTCGCCCTGGATCGAGCCGACGACCTTCGTCTACCCGGCCCGCCAGCGCTGGTTCGCCTCCAGACCCAGATGGCCAACGAGCCGGTCTACGTCGACGGCGGCGAGAAGCCCGACGGTGCCGAAGATCTACTATCACAACGGCCTCGACATCGGCGGCGCCGAGGGGCTGGTCGAGGTCGTCGCGGCGACCGACGGCGTGGTCGTCAGCCGCCGGGACCGCCCGGCTGGCCGGGTACGAGGACACCCCGGCCCAGCCGCGATACGACGTCGTCTACGTGCTCGACGACCGGGGGTGGTACTACCGCTACAGCCACCTGCAGACGATCGACCCGGCGATCAAGCCCGGGGCGGCCGTGCGGATGGGGCAGAAGATCGGCGTGCTCGGCAAGGAGGGGGGGAGCGGCGGCTGGTCGCACCTCCACTTCGACATCACGAGCCGGCAGCCGTCGGGCCGGTGGGGGACGCAGGAGGGGTACGCCTTCCTCTGGCAGGCCGTATCAGCGCGAGCACAAGCCCGAGGTCGTGGCCGTCGCCCGGCCCCACCGCCTGATCTGGGCCGGCGAGGCGGCCGTGCTCGACGGGTCGAAGTCGTGGAGCCGGTCCGGCCCGATCGCGAGCTTCGAGTGGACCTTCGGCGACGGCACGACCGCCACCGGCCCGCGCGTCGAGCGGACCTACGACCGCCCGGGCTCCTACAGCGAGGTCCTCAAGGTCACCGACCGCGCAGGGGCACGTCGACTACGACTTCGCCATCGTGCAGGTGCTCGACCGCGCGAACCCGGACCGGGTCCCGCCGACGATCCACGCGGCGTACGCGCCGACGTCCGGGATCAGGCCCGGCGACCCGGTCACGTTCAAGGTGCGGACCTTCCGGACGACCGACGGCCACGAGACCTGGGACTTCGGCGACGGCACCCCGCCGGTCGTCGTCCGGTCGGACGGCAACGTCGATCCAGCACGCCAAGGACGGCTACGCGGTCACGATCCACCGCTTCGACAAGCCGGGCCATTACCTCGTCCGCGTCGAGCGGAGCAACCGCCACCGGGGCCACGGCGACCGCGCGGCTGCACGTGATCGTCGAGGGGGACCGCGCCGAGGCATCCTCGGACCGGCGGTGAGCGATCGCGAGCCGGCCGAACGGTTGTCGAAAGTGAACGGTGGGTTCGTTCGGCGCCCGGGGCCGCGGCCGGGTCCGATCCGCACTGCGCACCCATTAGTTGTCAGAAGTGCCGATATTCTAACCACTTGGATGATGCCAGCCCTGGCGAATGCGGTCGATCCTCTCGGGTCGGCGGCCGGGCGATCCCGCCCGGGCAGGAAGCGAGCCCAAGTGAACGGTGGGTTCGGTCGGCGCCGGGTCGAGTTCGTTCGCGCCGGGGTCGAGTTCGTTCGCGCCGGGGTCGAGTTCGTTCGTGCCTGCCGTTGGGTTCGGTCGGCGCCCGGATCGAGTTCGTTCGGGCGCGGAGTTGAGTTCGTTCGCGCCCGCCGTCGAGTTCGTTCGTGCCGGCTGTCGAGTTCGTTCGGGCGCGGGGCGTCGAGTTCGTTCGTGCCCGGCGTTGGGTTCGGTCGGCGCGACGGCCCGTCGGGTCGAGTCCGTCTTGTCAACGAGCGAGGGGGCGCGGGCCCCTCATCCTTATACTATCCGGCTCCGAGGGGGTATCCGTCCTGGGAAAGATCGCGGAGATCACGACGCTGACTCTCCCGAGGGCCCCACGAAACCGACGGGAGCCCCCCGGTTCCCGGTTGCCGCCCCGCCGGCCTGATGGCCATAATTATGGAGAATCCTCCCTCCCACCAGGCCCACCGTCCGAGGACCGCATGCGACCGGAACCCTCATCCGCCCAATCCGATCGCTCCGGGGCCGCGACCCGCCCGAGGCCGAGGGGCGTGCGCCTCCTCGTGATGGCGGCGGTGATCGGCTGGGGGGTCAGCCCGTCCATCGCGAGGGCCGGCGCGCCCGGCGCGGTCGACTTCGGCCGCGACGTCCTGCCGATCCTCTCCGACAACTGCTTCGCCTGTCACGGGCCCGACGCCAGGGCGCGCAAGGCCGACTTGCGGCTCGACATCAAGGAGGGCGCGGTCCGCGACGAGGGGGGCGTCGTCGTGCCGGGCCAGGCCGACGAGAGCGAGCTCATCGCCCGCGTCGCCAGCGACGACCCGGACGAGGTGATGCCGCCGCCGAAGTCGAAGAAGGTGCTCACGCCCGGGCAGGTCGAGGTCCTGAGGCGCTGGGTCGACCAGGGGGCGAGCTGGGGCCGGCACTGGGCCTTCGAGCCCCCGCGGCGGCCCACGTTGCCGGCGGTGCGCGGATCGGGACTGGTCGAGGAACCCGATCGACCGCTTCGTCCTGGCCCGACTCGAAGCGGAGGGGATCGGCCCCTCGCCCGAGGCCGAGAAGGCGACCCTGATCCGCCGGGTGACGCTCGACCTGACCGGCCTGCCCCCCTCGCCCGAGGAGGTCGACGCCTTCCTCGCCGACGAACCGCCCGACGCCTACGAGCGGCTGGTCGACCGCCTGCTCGCCAGCCCGCACTACGGCGAGCGCTGGGCCCGGCCCTGGCTCGACCTGGCCCGCTACGCCGACTCCAACGGCTACAGCATCGACGCCCCGCGGTCGATCTGGAAGTACCGCGACTGGGTCATCGACGCCCTGAACCGCGACCAGCCCTTCGACGAGTTCGCCACCGACCAGCTCGCCGGCGACCTCCGCCCGGGCGCCTCGCTCGACCAGGTCGTCGCGACCGGCTTCCACCGCAACACGCCGATCAACCAGGAGGGGGGGATCGACCGCGAGCAGTTCCGCGTCGAGTCGGTCATCGACCGCGACCAACACGACGGCCACCGCCTTCCTCGGCCTGACGATGGGCTGCTGCCAGTGCCACGACCACAAGTACGACCCGATCAGCCAGGAGGAGTACTACCGCCTCTTCGCCTTCTTCAACAACTGCGACGAGCCCGAGGTCCCCGTCGCCTCGCCCGAGGAGGTCGCCCGTCGCGACGAGGCCGAGGCGCAGGTCGCGGCCTACCTGGAGCGGCTCTGGGACGAGCGATCCGGCGCTCCGCGAGAAGCAGAGGGCCTGGGAGCAGGGCCTCGACATGGCCGGCCGGCAGAAGCAGTCGCAGGAGGTCCGCGAGGCGTTCGACACGCCGTTCGAGAAGCGCGACCGCGGCCAGGAACCGCGTCGTCTTCGCGGCGTTCATCGACCAGGCACAAGGCCGTCCGAGGAGCACCGCCAGGCCCTCGCCAAGATCCGCGCGGAGGCGCCGAAGCTCGCCACGACGATGGTCGTCCGCGAGCGGACCGAGACCCCCCGCGAGACGCACCTGCTGGTCCAGGGCGACTTCACCCGCCCCGGCCGGGTCGTCGGCCCCGGCGTCCCGTGCGGTGCTGCCGCCCCTGGAGGCGCGATCGGGCCAGCCGGACCGCCTCGACCTGGCGCGCTGGCTGTTCGACCCGTGCGCACCCGCTGACGGCCCGGGTGACGGTCAACCGGATCTGGCAGGCGCACTTCGGCCGCGGCCTGGTCGAGACGGAGAACGACTTCGGCACGCAGGGCGCGCCGCCGTCGCACCCCGAATTGCTCGACTGGCTGGCGACCGAGTTCGTCCGCGCTGGGCTGGAGCCAGAAGGCGATGCACCGGCTGATCGTCACGAGCGCGACGTACCGGCAATCGTCGCGGGCGCGGCCCGACCTGGCGGCGATCGACCCGGCGAATCGCCTGCTGGCGCGGCAGTCGCGGCTGCGGCTCGACGCCGAGCTGATCCGCGACTCGGCCCTGGCCGCGAGCGGCCTGCTGTCGCGCCGAGGTCGGCGGCCCGAGCGTCTTCCCGCCGCAGCCCGACGGCGTGATGACGCTCGGCCAGATGCGCCGCGAGTGGAAGGCCGAGGCCGGCCCCGACCGCTACCGCCGCGGCCTCTACACCTTCTTCTGGCGCGCCACCCCGCACCCGATGCTGATGGTCTTCGACGCCCCCGACGCCACCCGCGCCTGCACCCGCCGCGAGCGCTCGAACACGCCGCTCCAGGCGCTGACGCTCCTGAACGACGAGGCGTTCTTCGAGTGCGCCGAGGCCCTGGCCGGCCGCGTGCTGCGCGACGGGCCGCCCGACGACACCGGCCGTCTGGAATACGCCTTCCGCCTCGGCCTGGCCCGCGCGCCGGCCGGGTCCGAGTCGGAGCGGCTGGCGGGCCTGCTCTCCGAGATCCGGGGCGAGCCGCGGACCACGGAGCGCGAGGCCTGGACGACGGTGGCGCGGGTCCTGCTGAACCTCGATGAGTTCATCACGAGAGAATAAATAGAATCAGTTAGATTCGATGATACGTAATCCTGTAGCCCCGGAGGGGCGACCGTCAGTAGCCAGGGGCGCAAGCCCCTGGAGAGGTTTGCCGAGAGTACCCGGAATGAAGCTGCCCCGCGCACGGTTCATGATCCGGCGGGTGATCGTGGCCGTGGCGCTCGTGATCTGCTTAGCAGCGACTGACGAGCTAATTCTGTTTGCCAGCGAGCCCGTCTATGTCGCCGTTTCGGCTGTCGTCGCCGGCTTGTTCGGCCTGGGGGCGATGCGACATCCCTGGTTCTTTCTGGCCGTCGTAATCGTACTCCGGTTGGGCTTCCCCGACGTCTCTGACAGCAGTGCCCATTCCATGTTCGTGGGTAGCTATGTCCTGGGTTGGGCTTTTGGGGCCCCGGCTGGTTGGATCATCCGGAGCCTCGCGGACGATGGGTCCGCCCTCCCGGCCGACCCCGCCCCGTCCGAGCCGAAATAGTCCCGTGACATGATCCAGGGGCTTGCGCCCCTGGCTACTGGCGGTCGCCCCTCCGGGGCTACGAGAAGACATGCGGTACGGTGATCGTCCGAGACCCGGCTTCGCAATTCTCCCGCGGACCTGACGACCATGAACGAGAATGACGCCCTGCTCCTCCACTCGACGCGACGCCAGTTCTTCGCCCAATGCGGCGTCGGTCTCGGCTCGATGGCGCTGGCCTCGCTGCTGGGCGACGGCCAGGCCCGGGCGTCTGAGTCCAACCGGGCCGTCGACCCGCTGGCCCCCCGGCCCGGGCACTTCGCGCCGAGGGCGAAGAGCGTCATCTACCTGTTCATGGCCGGCGGGCCGAGCCAGCTCGAGCTGTTCGACTACAAGCCGGAGCTTCAGAAGAGGCACGACCAGCCGATCCCCGACTCGTTCCTGGCGGGGAAGCGGTTCGCCTTCATGGACACCTTCGCCAAGGAGCAGCCGAAGCTGCTGGCGACGGCCCGCAAGTTCGCACAGCACGGGCAGGCCGGGGCGTGGGTCTCCGAGTGCCTGCCGGAGACGGCGACGGTCGTCGACGACCTGGCGTTCGTCAAGTCGATGGCGACCGAGCCGATCAACCACGCGCCGGCGAAGCTGTTCGTCAACACCGGCACGACGCAGTTCGGCCGGCCGAGCCTGGGGGCGTGGGTCACCTACGGCATCGGCAGCGAGTCGCGCGACCTGCCCGGGTTCGTCGTCCTGCAATCGGGCCCGCGCGGCCCCCGCGGCGGGGCGCCGCTCTGGGGGAGCGGGTTCCTGCCGAGCACCTATCAGGGGGTCCCGCTGCGGCAGGGGCCGGAGCCGATCCTCGACCTGGCGAGGCCGCCGGGCGTCGCCGAGAGGCGCCAGCGCCAGGCGATCGACGCGATCCGCGACCTGAACTCCGAGCGGCTCCGCGCCGTCGGCGACCCGGAGATCGCCGCGCGGATCGCCTCCTACGAGATGGCCTACCGCATGCAGTCGAGCGCCCCGGACCTGATCGACCTGGCGGGCGAGACGAGGGCGACGCTCGACCTCTACGGCGCCGAGCCGGGCAAGCCATCGTTCGCCGTCAACTGCCTGCTCGCCCGCCGCCTGGTCGAGCGCGGCGTCCGCTTCGTCCAGCTCTACCACACCGACTGGGACCACCACGGCGGCCCCGGCCAGGACTTGCAGGGGAGCCTCGACCTGGTCTGCCGCGACATCGACCGCCCCTGCGCCGGTCTGATCAAGGACCTCAAGGCGCGCGGCCTGCTCGACGACACCCTGGTCGTCTGGGGCGGCGAGTTCGGCCGCACGCCGATGGGCGAGGTCCGCGAGCGGATCGGCCGCAACCACCACGTCGACGCCTACACGATGTGGCTGGCCGGCGGCGGCATCAGGCCGGGCATCACCCTGGGCCCGACCGACGAGTTCGGCTTCGCCGCGGTCGAGGACCGCGTCCACGTCCACGACCTCCAGGCGACGATCCTCCACCTGCTCGGCCTCGACCACGAGCGGCTGACGTACCACTACCAGGGCCGCGACTTCCGCCTGACCGACGTCGAAGGGCGGGTCGTCACCGGGTTGCTGGCCTGATCCGCGGGCCCGACGCCCGGGGGAGCCGAACGCCTCAGCGGGCCCTCGCCGACGGCAGGGCGAGCGGGCCGCCGACGACGACCGAGCCGAAGTGGCAGTTGCCGGCGACCCGACGGGTGGACCGCGGCGGGGGCGGCTCGCCCCCTTCCCCCGGCGAGGTCGCCAGCACCCGGTCGAGCGCCGCCAGGGCCCGGTCGCGCACGGCGCGGTGCTCGTCGCGGCGCCCCGCCGCCGCGACGGTCGGGGCGCCGCGGCGGCGGAGCAGGCGGGCCAGCTCCTCGCGGGCGTGGAGCGTGTCGGGATGGCGCCCGCCCAGCACCTCGCGACGGATCGTCAGCGCCTCGCGCGAGCAGCGCCTCGGCCTCGTCGTGCCCCCCGGTCCTCGCGAGCAGTCCCGCCAGGCAGCACAGGCCGATGGCGTACTCGGGATGACGCTCGCCCAGCGCCTCGCGGCGGATCAGCACCACCTCGCGGAGCAGCGGCTCGGCGCCGTCGCGGTCGCCCTGGAGGAACCGCAGCTCGCCCAGCATGCTCAGGCCGGTGGCGTACTCGGGATGGCGACGTCCCAGCACCCTCTCCTGGAGGTTGAGCAGCCGACGGACCAGCCCCTCGGCCTCGCCATACCGCTTCCGCGCGTACAGCGCTTCGGCCTCGCGCGAGCCGATCGGCCTCCGCCCGGTACGAGGCGCCGGGATCGGCCGGCGTCTCCTCCCGGCATCCGGATGAACGCGCGATCATGACCCGTCCCGCCCCTCCTGCCGCGACCGAGCCAAGTCCCCCAATTAACGATCGTCGCCCCAGGTCCGCCGCTCTAGTCTTTCGGCGTTCCTCGCGGGGGCGCGGGCGGGGGTGGGGTGGTCAGGAAGGCGAGCAGGTCGCGCGTCTTCTCCTCGCCGATCACGCCGACCAGGCCGACGGGCATGATCGAGGCGGGGCTCGGCTGGAACTGGTCGATCTCGTCGCGGCGGATGATGGTCGTCTTGGCGTCGGTGTCGGTCACGCGGATCGCGTCGGCCCCTTCGGCGCGGACGGTCCCGACCACGACGCGGCCATCCTTGGTGGCGACGGTGAAGGCCAGGTAGTCGGGCCGGATCGTGGCGCTGGGGTCGGCGATGTCGCGGTAGACGTCGATCCGGGGCTTGCCGACGAGGTCGGACAGGTCGGGCCCGACGTCGCCCCCCTGGCCGCGGACCTTGTGGCAGGCCGAGCACTTGGCCTGGTCGCCGCGGAAGACCGCCTCGCCTCGGGCGCGGTCGCCGCCGGCCAGTTCGAACGGGGCCTCGGCCCGCGCCGGGGCCGACGACGGCGACGCCGGGGCCCACGGCAGCGCCAGGCTTTCGGTGGGCAGGTCGTGCTCGGCCGGGTCATCGCCGGCCTGGTAGGTCGCGCGGAGCGTCGGCGGTTTGCCGTGCTCGCCGGTGCGGAGCGTCACGGCCAGGTCGGTCACGTCGCCGGTCGATTCGACCGGGAGCGAGGCGCGGCCGGTCGCGTCGGGCTTCGCCTCGTCGGCCCCCGACGTCGCCCCGATCAGGCCGGTCCCGGCCAGGCGGAAGGTCCCCTTCCCCTTCGGCAGGCGGGCCAGCGTGCGGAGGGTCAGCCGGCCCGGCCGGCGCACGGTGACGGGATGGCCGAGTGCCAGCGCACCTCCGAGGGATCGAGCGTCGGGGCCCAGCCCGATCTCGGCCGGCTTCGCGTCGTCGCCCCCCTCGTCCCAGGCGGCCTCGACGCCGGTCAGGTCGTAGGCGAACCGGCCGACCGGGGCCATGCCCGGGATCGCCAGGATGTAGACGGCCTCGCGCGGGTGCGGGTCGGTGGCCAGGACCAGCGTGCGGCCCCCGTCGACCAGGCGGGCCGCCGCGATCCGGATCGAATACCGCGGGGCCTCCCGCGGCGGCCCGAACCGCACCATCTCGGAGCGGTTGCGGAACTGGTCGTAAAAGGGGATCGCCGTCCCGACGATCCGGGACACGACGGCCGGGTCGAACGGCTCCTTCGAAGTCGCGCGCACTTCAAGAGGCCCGGCGGGCCAGGCGACCACGCCGGGGGCGTCGGCCCCCCCGGCGACGAGGACCGCGAGCCCGCCCAGCGCCATCGGCCACGTCGCCATCCACGAGGAACGTCGCATGATGTTCGAGCCACGAGGTTCGGAGGGAGGAAGTCCATTGCATGCAACGACATCGGTCGCCGCCCCGGCCGAATGATCTTACCCGCGGCACGATCCCATCGGCAAGCGAGGCGTGGCCGTCGGGGCGGCCGAAAAACGGCGATCGGGCCGAAAAAAGCTGGAGACGGCGCGGGTCGGTGCAACCGCCGCAATCGGCTCAAGCCGCGGGACGCGGAGGGCCGATCGAAAGCCTGTCGCCGGCCCCGGGCCGGTCCCGAGCGGGGGACCGGGGGCGGGCGGGCCCGGCACGGTGGTGGCCCGCGATGCTCGTCCCGAACCCGCCCCGTCCTGGCCGGCTGCGATCGTGGCGGGCGCCGGTCGCGGCCGTGCTGGCCGCGCTGGCGCTGGCGGCCGTGCGGGCCGGCACCGAGGACGCCCGGCCGCCCGCGACCGACCGCCCGGCGTGGCAAGTCGGGCAGCCCGTGCCGATCGCGGTGGCCGGGGGGCGGGCCTCGTTCGCGGTCCCGTCGGCGGCTCCCGGTGCGGCGACGCTGGTGGTCGTGTCGGCCCTCTCGACCGATCCCGGCCCGTTCCCGATCCGCCTGTCGGCGAGGCCCGCGACGCACGCCCGGCCGCCGTCGCCGGCACCCGCCGCCGCGGCACCCCGGCGCGGCGCGGGTCGCGACGCCGGCGCTCGAACCCGTCCCCGCCCCGGTCGTCTCGATGCCGCCGCGACGGCGCACGTTCCACCTGATGATCGCCGACGGCGACGCCCTCAGCGCGAGCAATTACCTGGCCGTCGAGGGCCGCCTCCGCGCCGTCGGGCACCGCGTCCAGGTCTACGTCGACGCCCGCGACGGGGAGGCCGTCGGCCCCGAGGTGCTCCGCGACCTCGTCGAGACCTTCGACGACCGGGTCTTCCCCGTCGCCTCCACGACCTACGGCACGGCGCGCGACGTCGACGGCGACGGCCGGTTCACCGTGCTGATGTCGAGCTGGCTGGAGGGCCTGTCGGGCGGGCGGTACGCCGTCGACGGGTTCGTCCGCGGCGCCGACCTCGACCCGAACCTGTCGTCGCCGTTCAGCAACCGCTGCGACATGATGTACCTGAACGCCGCGCTGAAGGCCGGGCCCCACCTGCGGACGGTCCTGGCGCACGAGTATACGCACGCGGCGATCTACACCGCCAAGACGTTCGCCGGGCCCGGCGGCGAAAGGCTCGGCGGCGACGAGGAGGGGTGGCTCGACGAAGGGCTGGCGCACCTGGCCGAGGACCTGCACGGGTTCTCGCGCACCAACCTCGACTACCGCGTCAGCGCCTTCCTGTCGCGCCCCGAGCGCTATCGGCTGGTGGTCGAGGACTACTACGCCGCCGACCTGTTCCGCAGCCACGGCAACCGCGGCGGCACCTACCTGTTCCTCCGCTGGTGCGCCGACCGCTTCGGGCCGGGCCTGCTCCCTGCGCTGGTCCGCTCGCCGACGAGGGGGATGGCCAACCTCGAAGCGGCCACCGGCGTCCCCTTCGCCGAGCTGTACCGGCAATGGTCGGTGGCGCTGTTCCTCAGCGGGCTCGAGCCGGGGCGCGCCGCCGCCGCCGACGGCTTCTGCTCGCTCGACGTGCGGGGCCCGTTCGACGACTGGGAGCTGGCCGGCCCGAGGGCCGCCCGCGTCGCGCCGGGGGGACGGCCGAGGCGTGGTCGGCCGAGGGGACCAGCAGCCACTTCGTCGTGGTCGAGGGGTCCGCGACCGGCGCCGTCGAGGTCGAGGTCTCCGGGCCCCTCGGCGCCGCGCTCCAGGTGACGGCGGTCCCGCTGCCGGCCGACCTGGCGCGGCTCGAGCCTGTCGGCGAGGGCGGAGCCCGGCCCCGACGGCGGGCGACGGCTCCGGGTCCAGGTGGCCGAGGGGCGAGGGACCGCGGTGCGGCTCTCGGCGATCGCCTGGGAGCCGCTCGTGCCGGCCGCCGACCCGCACGCGCCGGGCTTCCGCCGCGACGGCCTCGACATGGCCGGCATCGCCGCCGCCTTCGGCACCTCGGCGCTGCCGGCGCGGGGCCGCCTGCGGTCTCGCCCGATCCCGATGGCCGACGCGCCCGGCCCGATCGTCGTCAAGGCCGTCGGCACCGACGCGGCGGGCCGTCGCGTCGCCGCCTGGGCCGAGATCGGGGATAGGAGTCGGGGCATGGGGGATGGTCAATAGCCGTCCATCCCCTCCGGAAGAGGGGCCTTGGCGGGGGCATTGAGGGATCGAGCGTCCGGAGGCTGCGGGAACTGCCAGGTCGTGACCTGGACCACCCCGCTGCTGGCCGGGCTGGCCGTCACGGCGCTGGGCGCCCCGGTGGCCTGGGCCGTGGATGCGATCCGCCCCGCGGCGGCGGCCGGCGCCGGCCGGGTCGTGGCGCCGGTCGGCTCGCGCTGGGGCTGCTGCCGGCGCTGGCCGTCCTGATGAGGGGGCGCCTCTGGATGTCTCGGCCCCCTGGTCGGTCCCCTTCGGCGCGTTCCACCTGCGGCTCGATGGGCTGGCCGCGCTGTTCCTGGCGCTGGTCTTCGCGATCCGCATCGCATCCTCTGCGGCCCCCCGAACCGGGGCGACTTCTGCGTCTCGCTGACCGAGGGCTGGCGCGGCGAGGTCTCGCAGGCCGTCGTCCTCGGCGCCGACGGCCGCATCGCGCGTAAAGAGCCAGGACCCCTCGTTCCACAACTGGAACGCCATGCAACTGACCAACCGCCAGAACGCGATCTCCGACTTCCCCGTGTGCAACAAGAGCTGCAACCTCGCTTACAATGGCCAAGGACAATAACCACCCCGTCCCCCGATTCTCCCTCCCGTGTAAGCACGATTAAACCCATGTCCCATCGACCGGGGTGTCGCATCCCTTCGGGTTTGCGTTAATTTAGGCATTTTGCTGTCGGTCGCTGGCGATCGCTCATCCTCATCTGGCCCGAGGGCGTCCGCAGATTCCCCGCAGATGCCCCGGAACAGACTGCCCGACGGCAGGTTTTCGGGAAATCAGCCCCTTCCTCTGGACGGTTGCGCTATGCTTAGCTAAACCGAGTCGATGGTGACTCGGGTCATATCCCGAATCGGGGAGCTCATCATGGCGAGCGATGCCGGTCTCCATGAACGAATCGACGATCGCGCCGTCGCGCACCGCCCCGTCCACCGGAGGGGGGTCGGGAGAGAAGGGGGGCGCCCGGCGCTGACCCTCGGTCAGGTCGGGGAGTGGGCCGACGCCTACCGAGAGGCCGAGGGCCGCTGGCCGGGGGCCCGATCGGGCCCGGTGCCCGGCGGGGCCGGGGTGACGTGGAATGCGATCGACACCGCGCTGAGGAAGGGGGCGCGGGGGCTGCCGGGCGGGTCATCGCTGGCCCGGATGCTGGCCGATCGGTCGCGGGCCGAGCGGCTGCGGGCCTGGGAGCAGGAGCAGTTCCCGACCAGGGGGCCGCGGCTCCGCCTGCCCATGCGGGGGCGTCGCCCCCCGCTGTTCATCGCGCAGATCCTGGCGTGGGCCAACGCGCACCGCGACGCCACCGGCGCGTGGCCGAGGTCCAAATCGGGCCGGGTGCGCGATTCGCCGTTCGACGACACCTGGGGTGCCATCAGGTTGGCGCTGATGAAGGGCGCCCGCGGCCTGCCGGGGGCTCGTCGCTGGCCAGGTTGCTGGCCGAGCGCCGCGACGTCCGGAACAAGCACGGCCTGACGCGCCTGACCGTCGAGGAGATCCTGACCTGGGCCGACGCCTACCATGCGGCGACCGGCCGATGGCCGAAGGCCCGATCGGGCCGGCTGCCCGATTCGCCCGTCGGCGACACCTGGAATGATATCCATCGGGCGCTGGGGCAGGGCCTGCGCGGCCTGCCGGGGGGGTCGTCGCTCGCACAGGTGCTGGCCGAGCACCGCGGCGCCCGCAACAAACAAGGGCTGCCGCCGCTGACCGTCGCGCAGGCCTGGCCTGGGCCGACGCGCACTTCGCGTCGACCGGCGCGTGGCCGAAGTCCGACTCGGCCCGGTGCCCGGCGCCGTTCCATGAGACCTGGGGCACGATCAACGCGGCCCTCTCCAGAGGGTTGCGCGGCCTGCCGGGGGGCTCGTCGCTGCACCGGGTGCTGGCCGAGCATCGCGGCATCCGTCCGGCGTTGAGCGTCGCGCAGATCCTGGCGTGGGCCGATGCGCACCACGCGGCCACGGGCCGGTGGCCGACCCAGATGTCGGGCCCGGTCGTCGGCGCCTACGGCCAGACGTGGCATAGCATCGACGACCGCCTGAGGGATGGCCGCCGCGGCCTGCCGGGCGGGATGACCCTGGCCCGCCTGCTCGCCGAGCACCGCGGCGCCCGGAACATGCACACTTGGGGCCAGTTGGCCGTCGCGCAGATCCTGGCCTGGGCCGACGCGCACCGCGACGCCACCGGCGACTGGCCCACCCGCCTCTCCGGGCCGGTCCTCGGCGCCTCGGGCGAATTCTGGCACACGATCGACTGCACCCTGTACCAGGGCTGGCGCGGCCTGCCGGGGGGCTCGTCGCTGGCGAAGCTCCTGGCCGAGCACCGCGGGATGACGCCCAGGAAACGGCGCCCGGACCTGTCCGTCGCGCAGGATCCTGGCGTGGGCCGACGCGCACCGCGAGGCGACCGGCCGATGGCCGACCGAGGATGCGGGCCCGGTGACCGGGGCGCCGGAGAGTCCTGGGGCGCGATCAGCGGGTCGCTGGCCAGGGGCGGGCGCGGCCTGCCGGGGGGCTCGTCGCTGGCGAAGCTGCTGGCCGAGCACCGCGGCGCCCGCAACCCCAAGGCGCTGCCCCGCCTGTGCGTCGAGCAGATCCTGGCGTGGGCCGACGCGCACCGCGAGGCGACCGGGCGATGGCCCTCGCTCCTCAGCGGGGCGGTGCGCGACGCGCCCGGCGAGGACTGGGGCGCCATCAACCTGGTGCTGAGTTCGGGGCACCGGGGGCTGCCCGGCGGCTCGTCGCTGGCCCGGCTCCTGGACGAACACCGGCCCGAGAGGCGTCGGGAGCCTGACCCTGGACCAGGTCCGCGCCTGGGCCGAGGCCCATCCGCGGCCACCGGGCGCTGGCCCGACGCCCACTGCGGCCCGGTGCGCGACGCGCCCGGCGAGAGCTGGATCGAGATCAACTCGTCTCTGAGTCGCGGCTACCGCGGCCTGCCGGGGGGGACGTCCCTGGCGCAACTCCTCGGCCGGTCGCTCGACCCCGCCGCGCAGGGCCCCGGCCGGCGTTGACCGTGGCGCAGATCCTGGCCTGGGCCGACGCGCACCGCGACGCCACCGGACGCCTGCCGACCTTCGCCTCGGCCCGATTGCGGGGCACCCCGGCGAGAAGTGGGTCAACATCGACATGGCGTTGCGGCATGGCCGCCGCGGCCTCCCCTCCGCGACGAACCTGGCGCGGCTGCTCGCCGAGCACCGCGGCGGGCCCGCCCGCGGGCCGTGCCGAACGTCGATGATGCCTCTCGGCCCGCCCCCGATCCGCGGCGTCCGGGGGCGGGACGGCCCGTGCTCAGAGGGCCGTCAGGTAGCGGCGGACCTCCCACGACCCGACCTGCGCGTGGTACTCGCGCCACTCGGCCCGCTTCAGGCGGAGGAACTCGTCGGCGATGGGCCCGAGGGCGGAGCGGACGACCGCGTCGGCCTCCAGCGCGTCGAGCGCCTCGGCGAGCGACTGCGGCAGCGTCCCGATCCCGCGCGCCGACATCGCCTCGGGGCGCGGCCTCGTACAGGTTCCCGAGGTTGGGCGGGCCGGGGTCGAGCCGGCGGTCGATCCCGTCGAGGCCCGCGGCGAGGTAGGCCGCCAGCGCCAGGTACGGGTTGCACGCGCTGGAGACGGTCCGGTCCTCGAAGTGGCCCGGGCTCGGCCGTGCGGATCATCTGCGTCCGGTTGTTGTCGCCGTAGGTGATGAACGCCGGCGTCCACGTGTAGCCCGGAGCGCGAGCCCGTCAGCGCCGGGCCCATCTGCAGTCGCTTGTAGCAGTTGACCGTCGGCGACGCGACCGCGCACAGCGCCGGGGCGTGCGCCAGGACCCCCGCCGAGGAACTGGTAGCCGAGCGTCGAGACGCCCAGGCCGCGGGCGGTCGGACTCGTCGAGGAACAGGTTGGCGCCGGTCTCGGCGTCGGCCAGGTGGTAGTGGGCGTGCGCGCCCGAGCCGGTCTTGTCGGCGAACGGCTTGGCCATGAACGTGGCGATCGCGCCGAACCGCCGGGCGACCTGCGACGGCCATCATCCGGAAGAAGGTCAGGCGGTCGGCCGTGGTCAGCGCGTCGGCGTAGCGGAAGTTGATCTCGAACTGCGAGTTGGCGTCCTCGTGGTCCGACTGGTAGACGCCCCAGCCGAGCTTCTGGAGGCCGTCGTTCATGGCGCGGAGGAACCCGAGGGCCGCCGAGAGGCCCTGGAAGTCGTAGCAGGGCTTGGCCAGGCCGTCGACGCCGAGCGGGTCCCACCCGGCGATCGAGCCGTCGGGCCGCTGCGTGACCAGGAAGAACTCGGGCTCCATGCCGACGTTGAACGCGAAGCCGCGCCCGCGGGCGTCGTCGAGGACCCGCCGGAGGTTGACGCGGGGGCAGTACGGGTGCGGCTCGCCGTCGACGTAGAGCTCGGCGGCGAAGCGGGCGACGCCGGGCTCGTAGGGCAGGGGGGTGTAGGTGTCGGGGTCGATCCGTGCGGCCATGTCGTGATCGTGCGGCCCCTGGCCCATCCCCCAGACGGCCCCCCCGGCGAAGCCGGCGCCCGACTCGACGGCCGTGCGCAGCTCGCCCGCCGGCACGAGCTTGACCTTCGCCGCGCCGTGGATGTCGACGAACTGGACCATCAGGTAGGCGATGCCGTCGGCCTCGAACTGCTCGGCGATCTCGGCGAGGCGCATCTCGGATACGGGCATGGATCTCCCCGGGGCTGGCGGTCCTGGCGGGCGAGACATCGGATCGACCGATCGCGACGGGCCGGGGAGAGGTGCCAGGCCCGTCCCACAAATCATGGCGACATCGCGCCCGCGAACGCACTAGAATTATCCCATCGCCGCGGGAGGCGCCGTCGAGAGGACGGTTATCCGGCCATGTGCGGAATCGTCGGATTCGTGGACCGGACGGGACGCCAAGGCGCGCCGACGGGCACCATCGTCCTCGGGATGCTGGAGGCGCTGGCCTGCCGCGGCCCCGACGGCGCCGGGATCGCCCTGATCCGCGACCCGGCTCCGAGCGGCCACGACGGCGCCTGGGAATTCCGGGTCGCGCCGCTGGCCGAGGCGTCCGGCCTCGGAGAATCCGCCGGGACGCTCGGCCGGCTGGGCGAGGTGATCGAGGCGCACGCGGAGGGGGACACGGTCCGCTATGTCTTCCGGCCGAACCCGGGCGTCGCGGCCGACGACCTGGAGCGCGCCCTGGGGCGCGCCGCGGGGGGCTGGAGCTGCTCTGCCTCGGCGAGAGGATCGACCTGGTCAAGCAGGTGGGCTCGCCGACGATGCTGGAGGCGTCCTACGGCGTGAGCCGCTGGCGTGGCCCCCTGGCGATCGGCCACACCCGGATGTCGACCGAGAGCCGGATCGACCTGAGCCACTCGCAGCCGTTCTGGGCGCACGGCGTGCCCGACCTGGCCACGGTCCACAACGGCCACATCACCAATTATCACCAGCTCCGCCGCCACTACGAGCAGCGCGGGGCGACCTTCTTCACCGACAACGACTCCGAGGTCATCGGCGTCTACCTCCGCGACCGCCTCGACCGGGGCCGCACCCTGCCCGAGGCCCTGGCCGACTCGCTGAACGACCTCGACGGCGCCTTCAACTACCTGGTCGTCTCGCCCGAGGGCCTGGGCGTCGTCCGCGACCGCTTCGGGTTCAAGCCGCTGATGGTGGCCGAGACCGACGAGTTCCTCGCCGTGGCGACCGAGGAGGTGGCCTTGCGTCGCGTCCTGCCGGGCGATTACCGCGTCTCCGAGCCGCCCCCCGGCCGCGCCCGCTTCTATCCGCTCGACGTCCCAGCCCTGGCCTGATGACCGCCGCGCGATTGTTCGGTGCATCGCGAAGGTGAGGGCCGAATCATCCCATCCGGGCTCACGGACGCCCGGCGACGGCCACCACGGCGCGAGCCTACGGATTGACGGTCCGATCGATGGCGCGGCCTACCTTCTCGACCGGGCCGGCGGGGTCGATCGCGTCCTTGGCGTTCTGGACGCCCCGGTCGATCCTCTGCCCCGCACGCTCGGCCGGGCCCTGGTCACACACCCGGCGATCAGCACGACCGCCCCGGCCCCGAACGTCAAGGCTCGCAGAGTCGAGTCCATCCAGCGTCTCATCGAAGCATCCCCTCGAAGTGAGCGGAGATGTCGCGATATCGTCACGTCCTGCACGCCGGGCTGACACCTCCGATGGGTTTCAAGCGTGATGCCAACACCGGGCACGCAGACTGTGACCACGATGATCCGCCCGGTGATCCCTGCGCCAGTGAATCCGTCCGCGGTATGATGTCCGATCGCGGGCCGGGATTATCCGGGACATCCCGGCCGAGCCTTGAGAGCCAGGATCATACGCGATGCGTCGGCGTTGGACCATCCCTCGCGCTGGAAGTCTCGGCCGTGGCGCGAGGCCCTCCTCACGGCGCTGTCGTCTTGGAATCGCAACCAGGTCGGCCGGATCATCGCGGGGGTCATCCTGACCTGGCTCGTCGGCGGCACGGCGCTCTACCTGGTCGAGCGGCGGGCCAACCCCGACTTCGCCACCTGGGGCGATGCGCTCTGGAACGTCTGGATCCTGCTCTTCAGCGGCCTCGACACGCCCCCCAAGACGACCGCCGGACGCCTCTTGACGTCGGTCCTGCTGGTTCTCGGAGTTGGCCTGGCGGGCTCTTCACGGCCAGCGTGGCATCCCTGTTGATCGAGCGCTATCTACGGAGGCGAGACGTGGAGAACTTCGAGATGGGGGATCACCTGGTCTTGTGCAATTGGTCCTCGCGCGGGCTGGAGTGGATTCGCGAGGTCCATGCCAAGACCATCCAGGACAAGCGCCCGGTGGTCATCATCCACGACGAGGCCGACGCGATCGAACTCCCCGACAAGCAGGACGAGGCCGCCTTCAGCGACGTCTACATCGTCAAGGGGGACCCGACCAGCGAGGTCGTGCTGCGGCGGGCCAAGGTGCCCAAGGCCCACTCGGTCGTGGTCCTGACCGACGACCGCGAGGGCAAGCACGCCGACGGCAAGAGCATCCTGACCTGCATCGCGATCCGCAACATCTGCCGGGGGGAGAAGCAGCCCAATATCGCGGCCGAGTGCCGCAACCCCAGCAACCGGCATCACCTGAAGAAGGCCGGGGCCGACGAGATCATCTCCCCGAATGAACTCGGGCTGCGGCTGCTGGCGCGGGCGGCGCTGTTCCACGGGATGACCCAGGTCTACCAGGAACTCCTGACCGTGGGGCGGGACGCCAACGAGATGTACCTGTTCCCGGCGCCCGAGGGCCTGGTGGGGAAGGATTTCGTCGAGTTGACCGGGATGTTCGCCCGGTATCGGGGCGACCGGCGATCCTGCCTGCTGATCGGCATCCAGCGGGGCGAGGAGATGCACCTGAACCCGATCGGCGGCGAGGCGGGCCAGTTGCGGCCGGACGACCAGTTGATCCTACTGAGCCGCGTGTTCCTCGACCCGTCCCAGCCCCTGCCGACCGACCCGCCCATCACCCCGCCGCCGGAGACGACCTGACCCCTTCCTCCCCGCTCAAAGCGTCGGCTCCAATCCTGACGACCGGAGGATGCGACCGTGCCCGACGAGGTGACGATCGACTGCACCGACCGCACGGTCCGCGAGATCAACCGGGCCATCCGCGCGGAGTTTGAGGCCGGCAAGACGGCAATCCGCCTGCTCCAGCCCGGGGCGCGGCACAACCTGGGCGTGGCGCTGCCGGAGGGGGTCCGGCTGATCATCGACGGGCCGGCGGGCTACTACGCGGCGGGGCTGAACGACGGGGCGACGGTCGAGGTCCGCGGCGGCGCCGGCTGGGGCGCGGCCGAGAGCATGAGCGACGGGACGGTCGTCATCGACGGCGACGCCGGCAACGCCGTGGCCGCCTCGATCCGCGACGGGACCGTCGTCGTCCGCGGCGACGCCTCGACCCGCGCCGGCATCGCCATGAAGGGGGGGGCCCTGGTCGTCGCCGGGTCGGCGGGGCCGATGGCCGGGTTCATGATGCAGAAGGGGATCATCGTCATCTGCGGCGACGTCGCCGACGGCGTGGCCGACAGCATGTACGCCGGCACCGTCTACGTCGGCGGCCACGTCGGCGAGCTCGGCGCCGACGCGGTCGACGGCGAGATCGCCGACGGCGAGCGGGATGAACTCTTCGCCCTGCTCGACCGCTGGCAGGTCCCCGCCCCCTCGGCGTTCCGCAAGCTGATCGCGGGGCGGCGGCTCTGGAACTTCAGCCAGTCGGACCTGAGCATCTGGAAGACGGCCCTTTGAGGTGAGACGCGACCCATCATGGCGGACCAATCCACGAACGGCCCCGTGCCCGGCACCAACGCCGCCGACCCCTCGCCGATGCAGCGATCGGGGACGTTCACGCCCGGCGTGATCGAGGACATCCAGATCAAGGCCGAGCTGGCCCGCTACCGCATCCGGGGGTTCGGCATCCTCCGGCCGCGGACGTGGGCCACGTTCGACGACCTGACGTTCGTCCCCGGCACGCTGACCCGCATCCCCCTGGAGGGCTACCGCGAGAAGTGCGAGACGAAGACGGTGCTGGGCACCCGGTTCGCGTCGCAGCCGCTGGAGCTCGACATCCCGCTGATGGTCACCGGGATGAGCTACGGGGCCCTGTCGCGGAACGCCAAGGCCGCGCTGCGCGCGGGGCGAGGATGGCCGGCACCTCGACCACGACCGGCGACGGCGGCATGCTCGACGTCGAGCGGGCCGAGTCGCGGCGGATGGTCTACGAGGTCCTGCCCAGCCGGTACGGGATCGACGTCCGCCACCTCCGCCAGGCCGACGCGATCGAGCTGACGATCGGCCAGGGGGCCAAGCCGGGCACCGGCGGGCTGCTGCTGGGCTCGAAGGTCTCCGACGAGATCGCGCGCATCCGCGACCTGCCCCCCGGCGTCGATCAGCGCTCGCCCTGCCGGCACCCCGACTTCCTCGGCCCCGACGACATGGTCATCAAGATCGAGGAGCTGCGCGAGGCGACCGACTGGCGGGTGCCGATCTTCGTCAAGATGGGGGCCTCGCGCGTCTTCGACGACGTCCGGCTCGCCGCCAAGGCGGGGGCCGACGTCGTGGTCGTCGACGGCATGGAGGGGGGCACCGGCGCCTCGCCCGAGCTGCTCCAGGAGCACACCGGCATCCCCACGCTGGCCGCCGTCTGCGAGGCCCGCGCGGCTCTGGAGGACATCGGCCTGTACGGCCAGGTCCAGCTCGTCATCGCCGGCGGCCTCCGGCACGGCTCCGACTGCGCCAAGGCCCTGGCCCTCGGCGCCGACGCCTGCTACCTCGGCACGGCGCTCCTGATCGCCCTGAACTGCAACAAGCCGCTCTACGAGGAGGACTACCACGCCATCGGCGCCGCCCCCTACGCCTGCCACCACTGCCACACCGGCCGGTGCCCCGTCGGCATCACGACGCAGGACCCCGAGCTCGCCGCCCGGCTCGAGGTCGAGTCGGCGTCCGAGCGGGTCGCCAACTTCTTCCACGCGCTGACGACCGAGGTCCAGATCCTCGCCCGCGCCTGCGGCAAGAGCGACGTCCACCACCTCGAACCCGAGGACCTCCGCGCGCTGACGCTCGAAGCCTCGATGATCGCCGGGCCTCCCCCTGGCCGGCACCAACCGCGTTTTCGGCGGCGGGCCGGGCTGGAAATGAGCCGTCCGGCCCGGCGATCCCGGCAGCGTCGCCGGAATGACACTTTTTTGTGGAATAGCCCGCACCGGATGGAGGCTTCGACCCGGAGCGGACGGGCGCAACGTTTTGGATATAACGTCTTTATTATCATAGATTTAATGCAAATACGACCCGCGCCAGGACGGGCGCCGAGGGTGCGTTTCCCGAAACGAAGCGAAATTGTCCGCATCCGATTGTCACAGTCGAAATTGGAGAATCAGACGGCGGATTTCGCGGATCATACTATTGAAGCTCTCGCGTGGGTCTCGATCCCGGTCGGGAAGCCCCGCCAACCGGCCCTCATGAGCCGATGAGGTTCCCGGGAGATCGCCCTGGCCACCTGTCGGAGCCGGCCTCGCCATGAAAACGCACACCGAACACCTGACGATGAACATCCCGCGGCGGATGGATTTCGTGAACATCACGCCGAGCGTCGAGGAGGCCGTCCGCAAGAGCGGCGTCCGCGAGGGGCTGGTCCTGGTCAACGCCATGCACATCACGGCGAGCGTCTTCATCAACGACGACGAGCCGGGACTGCACGAGGACTACCGGGCGTGGCTGGAGGGCCTCGCCCCCTTCGACGCCTCGCCGCAGCGGTACCAGCACAACCGCACCGGCGAGGACAACGCCGACGCCCACATGAAGCGGCAGGTCATGGGCCGCGAGGTCGTCGTCGCCATCACCAAGGGCAAGCTCGACTTCGGCCCGTGGGAGCAGATCTTCTACGGCGAGTTCGACGGCAACCGGCCCAAGCGGGTGCTCATCAAGGTCATCGGCGAGTAGCCCGGAGCCGTTCCCTACAGGACGCGAGCCTCTCGTTGCTTGAGAGGGTCGAACTTGACCCGAGGCCATCGGGAGTTGGGTGCCATGCCCACGACGTCGTGGTCATGTCCTCCGGCCCAGACATGCCCCCGACGACGTGGGCATGGCACCCTCGAAGCGGGGCGATTTACCCCCGGGATGGTCCAGTTAGACGCTCTTGAGGTTGGACCCGCGGCAATCACTCCGGGACACCACCCGGGCCTGTGGGTACTGGATTTGCAAGGGTATCCCACTGGTGGATCTTTCGACCACGTCCTTTGACTCCCGAAGGGAGGACGACCGTGTCCGACACCAGAGACAAGGTGAAAGAAGGGGTCGACAAGGCGGCCGACAAGGCGAAGGAGGCGACCGACGCCGCGGCGAAGAAGACGAGCCAGGCCGCGCACGACGTCGGCGAGAGCGTGAAGGAGGCGGGCCAGAAGATCAAGGACGCGGGCAAGTAGCGCAGGACGGGGCCCGTCGCCACAGTCCCCGGGGATGCGCGGGCCTTGCCCCGATCCCGGGTCGGGGACGTCGGGGCGAGGCTCATCGTCCGTCGCGGACGCGGTCAGGTCGCTCCCGTGGCCTCCTCGCGAGCGTCGCCGGGAGCCTCCTCGATCTCGTGCATGGACGTCTCGCAGGTCGTCTCCTCCTCGGGCCGCCCGGCCATCGTCCCGGCCGCGACGTCGTGGGGCTCGGGGGCACCCCCCGGGGATGTGGGTGTGGACCCGCCCCATTCCCGCTTCGCCTTGAGCAGGTGTTCGAGGCTGTGGAGGCTGACGACCGACCTGGGATGGTTCGAGCCGAGGGCGTCCCAGCGGATCTCCAGCGATCGTTGCAGCAAGGGCTCGGCGCCGTCGAGGTCGCCGCGGGCCCAGAGCAGGCCGGCCAGGCTGCTCAGGTTGGTGGCGTAGTCGGGGTGGCGCTCGCCCAGCGTCTCCTTGCGGATCTCCAGCGCCTGCCGCAGGAGCGGCTCGGCGCCGTCGGCGTCGCCGTGCATGATCATCAGCAGCGCCAGCTGGTTCAGCCCCGAGGCGTAATCGGGATGGCGCTCGCCGAGCGCCCGCTTCTGCTCCTCCAGGCGGGCCCGCGCCCGCTCCACGGCCTCGTGCTCGCGCGGCCCGGTCACCGTCGGCCCGGCTTCGTGGTCCACGGGATCGTCACCCTTCCCGGTCGAGGGCCCGCAGCATCCCCGGCCGGGGCGTCCCGGCCCGGGCCGCCCGCGCGCTCGACCCGCTTCGATCACGCGCCTTGGCGGGAAAAACGCGTCGATCAATGTGCTATAGGATCGATCCCTGGCGCGGTCAAGCGACGCCGCCCCCGCGAGCCGCGATGGCGCCGACGCTGAGGCGATTCGGCAACCCGGATCGGGAGGGGGGTCGGGGCCTCAGCCCTGCCTGTCCTCGCAGGGTGGGCATTGCCCACCATGTCTTGATGGGTCGGTGGGCGGTGCCCACCCTGCGAGGTCTTCAGGCGACCGAGGCGCCGCGGCGGTTCGACGGCGCGGGGGCCGCCTTCGGCTTCAGGCCGCGGGTCAGGACGGCGAAGGGGCCCTCGGACTCGTGCCTCTTGAGCTTCATGTAGAGGTAGCTCTCGTAGTCGCAGGGGTACGCCGTCAGCTTGCCCGCCTCGACCTCGATCACCTTGGTGGCCACGGCGCGGATGAAGTGCTCGTCGTGCGAGATGAAGCAGAGGGTCGCCGCGTAGCCCCGCAGGGCGTCCTCCAGGACGTCGCGGCTGGCGATGTCGAGGTGGTTGGTCGGCTCGTCCATCATGAGGAAGTTGGGCCCGACCGTCAGGATGCGGGCCAGGCAGAGCCGCGTCTTCTCGCCCCCCGAGAGCGCCGAGACCGGCTTGTCGACCGCGTCGCCGGAGAACAGGAACGACCCGAGCATGTGCCGCAGCAGCCCCTCGCTCGCGCCGGGGTGGACCGCCCGCAAGGTCGCCAGGACCGTCGCCCTGGGCTCCAGCGCCTCGACGCGATGCTGCGCGAAGTAGGTCGGGACGACGTTGCTCCCGAGCACCCGCTCGCCTCGGGTCGGCTCCAGCAGGCCGGCGAGCAGCTTCATCAGCGTCGTCTTGCCGGCGCCGTTGGGGCCGACCAGGACCACCTTGTCGCCGCGCTCGATCTCCAGGTCGAGGCCCGAATAGACGAGCTTGGTCCCGTACGAGAAGCCGAGGTCGACCAGCCTTGCGACGACCTGCCCGCTGCGGGGGGCTCGGGGAGCCTGATCCGCATGGTGGAGGTGTCGGTCTGGGGGGCGTCGACCCGTTCCATCTTCTCGATCGCCTTGAGGCGGCTCTGGGCCCTCGCGGCGGTCGCGGCGTTGGCGCGGTTGCGGTCGACGAAGTCCTGCATCTGGCGGATCTTCTTCCGCTGGCCGTCGAACGACGCCTGCTGGACCGCCAGCCGGTGCTCCTTCTGCGGCAGGTGCGCCGAGTAGTTGCCCGGGTAGGCGTGCAGCTTGCCCGTGTCGAGCTCGAAGGTGCGGGTGATCACCCGGTCGAGGAAGTCGCGGTCGTGGCAGGTGATCAGGATCGCGCCGGGATAGGTCTGGAGGAACTCCTCGAACCACTTGACGCTCAAGAGGTCGAGGTGATTGGTCGGCTCGTCCAGGAGGAGCAGGTCGTGCGCGAACGCGAGCAGGCCGCCCAGCGCCAGGCGCATCGCCCAGCCGCCGGAGAGGGTCGCGACCGGCTGGTCGAGCTGCGCGACCGAGAAGCCCAGGCCGAGCAGGATCGCCTTGGCGCGCGGCTCCATCTCGTAGCCGCCGGCCGACACGAACGCCTCCATCGCGTCGTCGTACGAGCCGAGCGCCTCGGCGTCGCCCGCCTCCAGCCCGGCGAGCACGGCCTTGAGCTTCGTGTCGGCCGCGGTCCACGGGCCGAGGTGCCCGAGCATGGCCTCGAAGACGGTCCCTTCGCGCAGGGGGTGGATCTCCTGCGGCAGGTAGCCGATCGAGCACTTGCGGTCGCGGAGCACCTGGCCCGCGTCGAGGTGCTCGGCCCCCATCAGGACCTTGAACAGCGTCGTCTTGCCCGCGCCGTTCTTGCCGAGCAGGCCGATCCGGTCGCCGCGGACGATCGACACGTCGATGCCGTCGTACAGGGTCTGGCGGCCGTAGCTCTTCTTTGCGTCGATCAGGCGGATCATGGCAGGGACTGGCCTCGTCACGGGTCGTCTCGGCCCGGAGGTCGGTCAACCGACTGGGGCGGGAGTCTTGATGGAGGAGTTTGGCCGGCTGGCGGGCCGCGCGTCGGATGCGCGGCCGGCCCCCAACGGGGCAAAGTATCATAGGCCAGAGCGGGCACTGGAGCAAGGTCAAGGGCCGAGCGGCTCCGGGATATTCATGAGGGACAGAGCGTTTTTCGCTCGCATTGCGCACGCCCCCGGGATGGGACGCGGAGAATCGCGGATGGGGCGGATGGCCGCCGATCCGATCCGCCTTGATCCGCCCCGTCCGCGTCCCTCCGCGGCCCATTGCCTCGTGGTTCGGGCATTTTTGCCCACCGCGGGATCGGCCCACGACCGGAGGACCCGTGCGAACCCGGGAGCAAGGATCTTGCTCCGACGTGCGGGCGGACTCCACAATGGGCGGCGACCCTCCCCGGACCGGGGGTCCGATCACACCGACGACAGGCGAGATCCAGGATGACGGGCCCTCGGCAAGGTTTCGGGATCGACGTGCTCGACCACCAGCTCGGGGGCGGCCTGCTGCCGGGGACGTTGACCGTCCTGGCCGGCGCGACGGGGGCGGGCAAGACGCAGCTCGGCCTGCGGTGGGCCGACGTCGGGCTCCGCGCCGAGGGGCGCCGCGGCGTGATCTGCGACCTGACCAGCCGCGGAGACGCCCAGAACCACGCCGGATACGCCCGCGACCAGTTCGGCTGGGAGGTCGCCGAGTTCCCGGCCGGCGACCCGCTCGACCTGGATGGCGTGTGGGACCTGGATCGTCCGATCGGCGACTACTACCACCCGTTCTCCCGCACCGGCCGCCGCGTGACCCGCCACGACCTCGAGCCCGACGACTGGCACGCCTGGAAGACCGACCTGGCCCGCGTCCTGCGGACGTCGGTCGGCTTCTTCTACGAGCACTTCATCCGGGGTTCCCGCCGGGTGGTCGTCGACGGCATCGAGCCGACCGAGCGGTTCAGCGACTCGATCCAGTTCGAGTTCTTCGAGTACCTCTACCACCAGGTCCTCCGCAAGGAGGACGAGTGGGCCGCCCGCGAGCTGTTCCGCGAGCGGTTCCGCGCCAACGAGCCTCGGGTGCAGGCGCACCGCTACGACCGCCAGGCGATCGGCTGCCTCTACCTGTACACGACGCCCCACATCCTGCTCGACGACCTGATGGCCGAGCCGATCGGCGAGGGGGACATCTTCTCCAACGCCAACACGATCATCCTGATGGGCCGCACCCGAGAGGCGGGCCGGCTGGGGCGGGCCCTGTACGTCGCCAAGCACCGCGGCAGCGCCTGCGGCGACGAGATCCGGCCCTATCGGATCACCGACAAGGGGATCGAGTTCACCTGAGTTGATCCCTTGGGGTGCGTTCCCCGCATCCCAGGGACGGGGAGGTCGCGCGTGGCCGTCGTGATCGACTTGTCGGGCCAGACCGCCCTGGTCACGGGGGCCTCGCAGGGGATCGGGGCCGAGATCGCGCGGACGCTCCACCGGGCCGGCGCCGGGTCGTCGTCAACCACCCCGACCTCGGCGACGGCCAGACCCGCGCCGACGCCGACGCGCTGGCCGCCGAGCTCACGGCCCTCCGCCCCGACGGCGCCCTCGTCCTCGCGGCCGACGTGAGCGACCCCGCCGCGGTCGAGGCCATGATGCACGCGATCCGCGACGAGTGGGGCGGCCTGGACATCCTCGTCAACAACGCGGGCATCCTCCGCGACCGGACGGTCGCCAAGATGACGGTCGCCGAGTGGCAGGCCGTGATCGACGTCAACCTGTCGGGAGTCTTTTACGGTTGCAAATATGGATTGGAGGTCCTCCGCGACGGCGGAGCGATCGTGAACATGGGGAGCCTGTCGGCCGAGGCGGGTTTCCACGGCCAGGCGAACTACGCGGCGGCCAAGGCGGGGGTGCAGGCGATGACGAGGGTCGTGGCCCGCGAGTGCGCCCGCCGCGGCATCCGGGTCAACGCGGTCGCCCCGGGGGTGGTCGCCACCGCGATGGCCGACCGGATCGCCCCGGCCGTCCGCGAGGAGATGCTCAAGGCCATCCCCCTGCGGCGGTTCGCCACGCCGGCCGAGGTGGCCGACGCGGTCCTGTTCCTCTGCTCGCCTCTGGCCGGCTACGTCGACGGCCACACGCTCGAAGTCAACGGGGGATGGCGGGGCTGAAGCGGCCGGCTCGCGCGACCGACCGGGGTCGGGGAGAAACTGCCGGACGGGACGCGCCTCGGCCCCCCCGACCCGCTACAATGCGGGCTCGCGGCATCGGGGTGGCCTCGCAATCGCGGAGGGGAGGGAGACGGCGATGGCATCGGTTGACCTGGAGGCGAAGTCCGAGGGCGTCGAGGCGGCCGGGGAGGACGCGAGGCCCCGGCTCTCGTGGGACGCCGCGACGGGCGCGACTCCGCTCGGGTTCGGGTGGGACGCCGAGCCGGCGGTGGTGGACTGGTTCGGCGACGGCGCGCCCGCCCTGCTCGTGACGGCCGGCGGGGGCCCCAAGGGCCGCTCGGCGCGGGTCTACCGGCCGGTGGCCACCGAGCCCGGCGCGCCCCCTCGGTTCGATGCCGGCACGCCCGTCGAGGGCCTCGACGGGTTGCGATGTCTCGGCCCGATCCCCAACGGCGCCGAGACGCGGTTCGACCTGGTGGCGCTCGACCCCCGAGGGCTCGTCCACCTGCCCAACGCGGGGATGGCGACCGAGCCGAAATTCGGCCCCCGCCGCGAGCTGGGGATCGGGCCCGACCTGGGGATCGGGCCGTGCCGGGTCGTGCAAATCGTCGCGGTCGACTGGGACGGCGACGGCCTGGTCGACCTGCTGGCGGGCGTCGACGACCTGGAGGGCTACTGGCCCGAGGGGGACCGCATCCCGGTCTCGCAGCAGGTCGGCTTCAACCAGAAGGGGGGGCATCCCGGCTACGACCCTCGCGGCCTGTGGCGGGGCAGTCCGCCGCGGGGCCGCTTGTTCTGGCTGCGGAACACCGGGAGGCCGGGCGCCCCGGCGTTCGAGCTCCAGCCGGAGCTCGGCGGCGAGGAGGGCCCGCTCGAGCTGGCGCCGCACCCGGCCGCGCTGGGGGTCGCCTGGGGCGGCGGGGCGAGCTTCGAGCTGATGGTCACCGACGCCCGCGAGGTGGTCCGCATCCACCGCAATTTCGGCGGCCAGCGCCCCCCCGTGCTGATGGAACCGCGGACGCTCCGGTGCGGGCACGCGGACCTGACGATCCCCGAGGACCGCACGGTCGTCGTCGCGGCCGACCTCGACGGCGACCGCCGCGTGGAGCTCGTCTACGGCACGTCCGACGGCCGGGTCTTCGCCGTCCACTCCGGGGTCGTCCCGCGGCGAGGCGAAGACCCCCGCGCCGGTCCTCCACGAGGGGACCGAGCTCTGGCTCGGCGGGCATGCCGTGGTGGCGGCCGGCGACCTCGACGGCGACGGCGACCTCGACCTCGTCGTCGGCGACGCGGCGGGGCGGCTGTATCAGGTCGAGGACCGGGGGGGCGGCGCCGACCACCGCTACGCGGCGCCCGGCGCGATCGAGGCGGGGGGCACGCCGTTCCGGGTCGACCCCGGCCCCGACGGGATGCGCGACGGGCCGTCGGGGCCCCGCCTCGGCTTCTCCTGCCCGGCCGTGGCCGACTGGACGGGCAACGGCCGCCCCGACCTGATCGTCGGCGGCGCGGGGGGCGAGGTCCTCGTCCTTCGCAACGACGGCTCGGCCACGATGCCGCGGTTCGGCTCGCCGGTGGCGCTCCGCTGCGACGGCGGCCCTTTGATCACCCCGCCCCGCGTCCGCCCGGCCGTCGTCGCCTGGCTCGGCGGCGAGGAGCCCGACCTGGTCGCGCTCGACCTCCAGGGCATCCTCTGCGTCTACCCCCGCACGGGGAAGCTGGAGCTGGGCCGGCCCGTCCCTCTGGTCGATCGCCTCGGCCGCTACCTGCGGCTCGACGGCGGGTTCGGCCGGGCGGGGCTGTGCGCGATCTGGGCCGGGCCCTGGACCGGGTCGGGGCACGCCGACCTGCTGATCGGCCTGCCCCGCGGCCATCGCCACGTCATCCCGGCGGCGTGCGGCCTGCCGCTGGGGGACCCCGACGACCTGCCGACGGTCCTGCTGCTGGAGAACCTCGGCCACGGCCACCTCTGCCCCCGCCCCGTGCGATACGCCGACGGCCGGCCTTTGGTCTTCGGGTACGAGGGATGCAGCCCGTCGGGGGTGGACGCCGCCGGGCGGGGGACGCTCGACCTGCTCGTCGGCCAGGACGACGGCCGGGTGTCGCTCGTCCGCCGCGACGAGCTCCGCTGGTGATCGGGAGCGCAACGCCGATGGCCCAGACTCCGCCGCCCGCCTCGCCCGGCGACGAGGACCGCCCGGTCGCCGATGCCGCCTCCCTGTTCGACGACGAGCCCGCGCCCCGCGAGCCGTCGCCGCCGTCCGCGCCCGCGCCCCCCTCGGCCGACCTCGGAGAGACCTACGGGGTCGCGGGGGCCGACGCCGCGGAGGAGGAGGCCGGGGCGCACCCGATCGTCCCGACGGTCCCGCCCCCGCGGCAGCCCTCGCCGAAGGCCCGGACCGCCGGGGCGACCACGTCCCGACGCCCCGCCGAGCCGACGGCCACGGTTGATCTCGTCTGGACCCGATGGGGCGAGTGGGGGCCCGACATGATCCGCCTGGCGATGGCCGCGCTGGTCGTCGGCGGGCTGGTCGTCGGGGCGCTCATGCTGGGGTGGCTGGGCGTGGCGTTCTTCCTCCTCGTGGTGGGCGGCGCGGGGCTGCTGGTGCTCTGCTACCCGCTGTTCATCACGCTGGAGAGGCCCATCCGGATGACGCCCGAGCAGGCGATCAACGACTACTACGCCGCTTTGTCGCACATCCGCCCGCACTACCGCCGGATGTGGCTGCTGCTCAGCTCGGCGGGGAGGCGGCCGTTCGCGTCCTTCGAGGCCTTCTGCGACGACTGGGAGAAGCGTCGCGAGATCCTCCGGGGCGGGAAGGGGAGTCGCTACGCCCCCATGACCTTCGAGGTCGAGCAGTTCCGCTCGGAGAGGAGCGCGGGGCTCACCGCGACCGACGCCACGTTCTCCGTGAGGATCACCCTGCACGGCGAGCCCGACCCGGTGGCGGTGGTCCCCATGCTGGTCTGGCTGGTCAAGGGCCCCGACCGGATGTGGTACCTCAACGAGGGGACCCTCTCGGGCCACCGCGACTGATCCGGGATCGCCTTGAAGGATGACCATCGTCGGGTCCGCTGGGCGGACCGAACTCGGGCTGGCGACCGGAGATCGGCCCGCGGAGCGGACCCTACTGGACTGGACCCAGATTGCCATTGGCTTCGTTTCGTCTCTCCGTGTCCGGTGGCCGGCGGCCCGAGGAAAGGAGTTACCCAGAGTCCCGTTGGCTTCGTTTCGGGAACTCGGTTCGGTTCGTTTGGTAATTTGCCCAGAATGCCATTGGCTTCGTTTCGTCACCACGGCCTCAGATCCCGAGGACCGGAACGCGGGGCCGATTTCGGGCACCCCGCAGGGATCAAAGATGTTGTCGGTGTCTGACTTGCGGAAGGGAGACGGCGAAATTCGCTTCGTTTCGGGAACGGCTCGTCCCTCGAATCCCGGGCGTCCCGAGGGTCGTGATCGCGTCCTCGCGGGTTGGATGGTCGCGAAGGGGTGCCCCGGGGGGCATCTTACCCAGTGTCCCATTGGGTTCGTTTCGTCACGGCGCGGCGCGGTGTCGGCGTGCTCGCGAGGCCATCTTGCCCAGAGCCCATTGGGTTCGTTTCGTATTTCGGAGTTGGGTTCGTTCGGCGCGATCGTTTTGGGTTCGTTCGGCGCGATCGGCCGTCTGAAATGGCCCCGTTCGGCTGTCCCCATTCGCCTCCCCGAAGGCGTTCCGGGTTGTCAAGGATCACCGAGGAGGCGCGGACCTCCATAGACATCATCGTGATTGGACCGGCGTGAGTCCTGAGAATCGCCCCGGATCGACGTAGGTTGGACCAAGGTCGCGACGAGAGGCGGCGGGGGTGGCCGGGCCAACCCGCGTGTGATTTACAGAGAGCAAGGATGACACCTGAGGAGCGGAGCCAATGCGCAGACCCGTCGGATCTCGTCCCCCGTCGCGGCGCGGCCTACTCCGGCTCGCCGCGAGTGTTGCCCTTGCACCCGTCACATCGAGGGTTCCAGCCTTCGCGAGGGAAGGCCCGACGGTCCCCGACAGGGGGAAAAGGACTGGGCGGATCATCACCGTCACGACAGTGGAGGGCGATGAGCGGAAATGGATCGTCGCACTCGACCCGGAAACCTCCCAATGGGAGAAGATTACCCCCTCAGGTTACGCCCGCCTCTCCCCAGACGGGATGACCGTCGCCTTCGGGATCGGCACCGGGGTATGGACCTGTCCGCTGAAGGCCGGGGCAAAGCCGATCCGGATCGGCGAGGTCGGAGAACCCGGGGCGATGAAACTCCTCAACTCGGCCATGCTCGCCTGGATGCCCGAGGGTAAGGGCCTGATCGCGACCGGGGGACGGGGGGACTTCCCACTTTTGACCTTCGAGACTTTCCGCTGGGACGCTGACGGGAACAACCGAGCGAAGCTGCCGGTCCCTCCGACCGACTTCATCCAGGACGTCTCCCCTGACGGCCGGTGGTTGTTAACGGCCCGGCTGCGCGGGCCCGAATTCGCCGCTGAACTCATTCGGATGCGACTCGACGGCACCGGCGAAGCCCGGCTGACCCAACCCGGGGCTTTCGGGGGCCGTATTTCCCCCGACGGGACAAAGATCCTCTACACTCGGGCCGACACGAGGGCTGAGAACGAAGGTCTTTTTCTGATCGACGCCGATGGCTCGAATCGGCGCCGTGTCCATCCTACCGACGGGTGGGCGTGCTGGTCGCCCGACGGGAATCGGATCGCATTCACCGGCACTTCCGGCCCTCCCGTACGGATTGACAACGCCGAGAAAGCTCCCCCTGTGGAAGACGAGTCGCGATTCTACGGACGGATCGTGATCATGGATCTCCAGGGTAAGGACCACGTCGTCTGTCCGACGCCCGCGGGCGGGGGCGCCTTCCAACCCGACTGGCGGTGAAGCCCACCATCCGGTCGGAATCACGGTGGGCGGTGCCCACCCTATGAAGACTCCAGGACGACAGGTGGAGATGCAAATGGACCAGCCCGTGAATGACCAGTCCCATATCGACCCGACGGCCCAACGCCTCGACCAGCTTGAGCGGGAGAACCGCCGCCTGAAGAGGCGGGTTGATGTCATGGCCCTCCTCGGCGCCGTAATCCTGGTCGGAGTCCTCTCGAGACTGGTCGCGTATGCCCATTCGGCGGGGGCACCCCGGGTGATCAACGCCAAGGTCGTGAACGCCGAGTGGTTCTCCCTCCGAGATGAGGAAGGGAGGGCCAGGGCCAAGCTAACGGTCGATCCAGGCGGAGTGCCGATCCTCGCCTTCTATGACAAATTAGACAAAAGTAAAATGAGTATTTCGATTAATAAGAAAGATGAGCCATGCGTTTATTTTTTTAATGATGGTGGGGAAAATACGCTTCGGATGGGACAAAGTGAGTCGATTGGCCCGTGGATCGGGCTTCACGATTCCCAAGGGAAGAGTCGAATGTTAATCGTCCTCGGACCGGATGGCACGCCGTACCTGGCCCTCCGCGATGCCAACGGGGTCGATATTGCCAGGCTGATGCCCAAGCCCGACAAAACGATCAGCCTGGCATTCCCCGACAACAAACTCGGCGTCAATCGCCTCGAAGTCGGTGTTGGCAAGGATGGTAGCCCTTTCATTACGGCCTACAACAAAGCGTTTGTTAAAAAGGATCTAATAGAAAAATGATAGAGCGATCGATCTTACGGCGGGGTGGCTGGGGTCGCGGCACGCGACCCCGGCGCCGTGGGACCGGGGTTGCCTGCGGCAACCCCAGCCACCCGTCCGCCGAGAACCAACGGAATAGACTCTGGAATTCGCTTATGGAACGTTACGCCATCCGGCGCTATTTCCCGACCTTCGTCTATGGCTGGTCCCGACTTCGCGTCGTGCGGTTCCACCACATTGCTGCCGTTCTCATCACCGTGGTGGTCCTCACGCTGGACTTTGCCTGGGTCCAGCGATTCGTCCGGTCCCCGTGGTCGTTGTTCGGCTTCGAGTACTTCGGCATGGACCTTGGCGTCATGGGGATGGCGAACATCCTCCTCGTCGGGCTGTACCTCATGACTGTACGACCCGGGCGGGGTGGCCCGTTCCTCGTCAACTTCGAGGTCTGCGGTTCGCTCATCCTGCTCGCTTTCATCGGATGTGGCCTCCGATTTCCGGACATCACACAACTGCTTTCATTCTGGTTGTTCATCCCGATTATTCCGCTGCTGTATCTGAGCCGCCTGCTTCCCGAAGATGCCGGTCGAGTGTACGCCCTCACCTTGGGCTTTACTTTCCCGCAATTGCTCATCGCCTCAGTCTGTGCCCTGATGGCTCGGTACGCCAAGTACGGGTCGAGTAAGCCTTCGTAGGCGATCACCAGCCACCGTTTTGAATGTTCGGTCGGTGGTCGGTGCATATCCGTCCCGATCTTGCCTGTCGCAGGTTTGATTGGAGTGGATGATGCGGGTCTCCTTGTTCATCACGTGCTTCAACGACACCCTCTTCCCCCGGACCGGCCGCGCGGTGGTGCGTCTGCTGGAACGGCTCGGGCACGCGGTCGAGTTCCCGATGGAGCAGACCTGCTGCGGCCAGATGCACTACAACACCGGCTACCAGCGCGAGGCGATCCCGCTGGTGCGGCACTTCGTCGAGGTGTTCGGGAAGGCCGAGGTGGTCGTCTCGCCGTCGGCATCGTGCGTCGGGATGGTCCGCGAGATGTACCCGCGCGCCGCCGAACTGGCCGAGGATCACAAGCTGGCCGACGCCGTGGCGGCGCTGATCCCCCGGGTGTTCGAGCTGTCGGAGTTCCTCGTCCACGAGCTCGGGCTTGGAGGACGTCGGGGCCTACTTCCCGCATCGGGTGACGTATCATCCGACGTGCCACTCGCTGCGGATGCTCCGCGTGGGCGACGCCCCCTTGCGATTGCTGCGGGCGGTGCGGGGGATCGACCTCGTCGAGCTGCCCAGCGCCGAGGAGTGCTGCGGGTTCGGCGGGACGTTCGCCGTCAAGAATGCCGACACGTCGATGGCGATGCTCGGCGACAAGCTGCGCTGCGTCCTCGACACGGGGGCGGAATACTGCGCGGCGGCCGACAACTCGTGCCTGATGCAGATCGGCGGCGCCCTGCATCGCCAGAGGGCCGGGGTGGGATCGGTCCACCTGGCCGAGATCCTCGCGACGACCGAAGATGGGGCCTTGCCATGAGCCACGAAGGGCTGCCGACCCGGCCCGCCGTCCCGTTCCCCGAGGCGGCCAGGGTCGCTCTGGCGAACACCCAGCTCCGCCGCAACATGGGCAAGGCCACCCAGACCATCCGCGGCAAGAGACAGGCGGTCGTCGACGAGATGCCCGACTGGGAAGACCTCCGCGAGGCCGGACGGGCGATCAAGGAGCGCGTCGCTCCGGCACCTCGACAAATACCTGCTCCAACTGGAGGAGTCGGTCACCCGCGCCGGGGGCCGGGTCCACTGGGCGCGCGACGCAGACGAGGCGAACCGGATCATCGCCGGGATCGTCGCCGACCACGGGGCGCGCGAGGTGGTCAAGATCAAGTCGCTCACGACCGACGAGATCGGCCTGAACGACGCGCTCGCCGAGTCCGGGATCGAGGCGATCGAGACCGACCTGGCCGAGCTGATCATCCAGCTTGCCGGCGAGCGGTCGTCGCACATCCTCGTGCCGGCGATCCACAAGAACCGCTCCGAGATCCGCGAGCTGTTCCTCCGCAAGCTCGACGTGACCGAGCTCACCGACGAGCCGAGCGACCTGGCCGCCGCGGCGCGGGTCCACCTGAGGAGGAAGTTCCTCGCCGCGAAGGTCGCCGTCAGCGGGGCCAACTTCGCCGTGTGCGAGACCGGCACCGTCTGCATCGTCGAGTCGGAGGGGAACGGCCGCATGTGCCTGACCCTCCCGAAGATGCTGATCTCGGTCATGGGGCTGGAGAAGGTCATCCCGTCGTGGGAGGACTTCGAGGTCTTCCTCCAACTCCTGCCCCGCTCGTCGACCGCCGAACGGATGAACCCGTACACCTCGTTCTGGACCGGCGTCAGCCCCGGCGACGGCCCGGAGGAATTCCACCTCGTGCTCCTCGACAACGGCCGCACGAAGGTCCTGGCCGACCCGATCGGCCGCCAGGCGCTTGAACTGCATCCGGTGCAGCGCGTGCCTGAACATCTGCCCGGTCTACGAGCGGACCGGGGGGCACGCCTACAACTCGGTCTACCCCGGCCCGATCGGCGCGATCCTGACGCCGCAACTGGCCGGGGTCGAGAACGCGGGATCGCTGCCGTTCGCCTCGTCGCTCTGCGGCGCCTGCTACGACGTCTGCCCGGTGAAGATCAACATCCCCGAGGTGCTGATCCACCTCCGCGGCGAGGTCGTCCGCCACAAGCAGGAGCACCACGGGTCCGCCGGCTTCGCCGACCCCGAGGCGCTCGCCATGAAGTTCCTGGCCGGGGTCTTTTCGACCCCGTCGCGGTTCGAGAGGGCGCAGAAGCTCGGTCGGCTGGGCCAGAGGCTCCTGATGCGCGGGGGGTTCATCGAGCACCTGCCGGGCCAGCTCGGCGGCTGGACGGCGATGCGCGACGTGTACCCCGTCGCATCCCAGACGTTCCGCGAATGGTGGAGGGCGCGATCGTGAGCCGGGCGAAGGACGAGATCCTCGGTCGCATCCGCGCCGCCCTGCGCGACGTGCCCCCGGCCGAGACGCCCGGCGATGTGCCGGTCGAGCGGTCGTACCGGACGGGCCGATGGGGCGTCGCGCGACGAGCTGGTGGAGCACTTCATCGAGCGGGTCGCCGAGTACAAGGCCCGGGTCGGTCCGCGTCGCCGCGGCGGACCTGCCCGCGGCGATCGCCTCGGCGTGCGCCGCGAGGGGCGTGCGGCGTCTGGTCGTGCCGGCCGACCTCCCCGCGGGATGGGCCCCGGAGGGGGTCGAACTGCTCCGCGACTCGGGGCTGTCGAACGACCAGATCGACGGCGAGCGACGGCGTGCTGACCGGCTGCGCGCTGGGGATCGCGCAGACCGGGACGATCGTGCTCGACGGCGGGCCGGGGCAGGGGCGGCGGGCGATCACGCTCCTGCCCGATTATCACCTCTGCGTCGTCCGCGACGACCAGGTCGTCGGGCCTCGTCCCCGAGGCGGTCGCGCGGCTGCACGACGCGGCCCGCGCGCCGGGCCGGCCGATCACCTGGATCTCGGGCCCCTCGGCGACCTCCGACATCGAGCTCAACCGCGTCGAGGGCGTCCACGGCCCGCGCACGCTCGACGTGCTGGTCGTAAGATAATCGATCCGCAGATGATGCAGATGCACGCAGATTAAAATAGAATCCAGTAAATCCATTTAATTGCCAATTATCATACCTTCATCTGCGTCATCTGCGGATGAGATTCCAGGTTCGCCGATCAGGCTGCGGCCGGCCCGAACAGCGCCTCCTCGCCGCGGACGACGCGGTCGGTGATCACGTAGGTGTGCCCGTGCGGGCGGTCGGGCAGCTCGAACATGATGTCGAGCATCAGATCCTCCAGGATCGACCGCAACGCCCGCGCCGGTCCCGCGCGCCTTGGCCTTGAGCGCGATCTCTCGCACCGCCTCGTCGGTGAACTCCAGGCGGGCGCCGTCGTGGAGGAAGAGGACCTGGTACTGCTTCAGCAGCGCGTCCTTCGGCTCGGCCAGGATGCGGGCGAGGTCCTCCACCGAGAGCTGGTTCAGGGTCGAGATGACCGGGAGGCGGCCCACCAGCTCGGGGATCATCCCGAACCGCTCCAGGTCCTCGGGGGTGACCTGGGCGACGAGCTCGTTCCGCTCGAACTCGCGGTCCGAGGCGTCGCCGTGGGCGTGTCCGAACCCGATCATCCTCCGCCCGAGCCGCTTGGCGACGATCTCGTCGAGTCCGACGAACGTGCCGCCGCAGATGAACAGGATGTTCGTCGTGTCGACCTGGAGATATTGCTGCTCGGGGTGCTTGCGGCCCCCCTGCGGCGGGACGTTGGCGGTCGTCCCCTCGAGCATCTTCAGGAGCGCCTGCTGCACCCCCTCGCCCGAGACGTCGCGCGTGATCGAGACGTTCTGCGACGTCTTGCCGATCTTGTCGATCTCGTCGATGTAGATGATCCCCCGCTCGGCGAGCGGGATGTCGAAGTCGGCCTCGCGGACGAGCTTCAGGATCAGGTTCTCGACGTCCTCGCCGACGTAGCCGGCCTCGGTCAGCGTGGTGGCGTCACCGATGGCGAACGGGACGTGGAGCCGCTTGGCCAGAGTCTGCGCCAGCGCCGTCTTGCCGCAGCCGGTCGGGCCGATCAGAAGGACGTTGCTCTTGGTGACCTCGACGTCCTTCAGCAGGGGGTCGTCGATCTCGCGGGTCGGGCCGAACAGCCTCTTGTAGTGGTTGACGACCGCGACGGCCAGGATGCGCTTGACCCGCTCCTGGCCGATGATGTAGTCGTCGAGGTGCGCGACGAGCTCGCGGGGCGTGGGGAGCTTCCCCTCGAGCGCGCTGCGCCTTCTGGTGCTTGCTGAAGATCGTCTCGCACGCCTTGATGCACTCGGCGCAGACGTGCGACTTCTGCGCCTTCAGCCCGTTCTGCACCAGGGCGTTGCCCTCGACCATCGGCCCGACCTGGCTGGTCGCGCGGCCGCAGAAGTCGCAGAAGGTCGGGGTCGCTTTCTCGGCCCCGGGGTCGTCGTGATCTTGCGCCATGTTCGGGCTTCTCTCCGCGGCGGGGCGGCCTTTCCTGCACTCGATCGGGCCAAAACGAGAGGTTTCACCACGGAGGCCACGGAGGCCACGGAGAAGAGGAAGGGAGAATGAAACAGATCTAAAAGATTCTTATTTAATACCTCTGTTAATTTGAGGTTTTAATCTCTCTCCTCCCCTCTTCTCCGTGGTCTCCGTGGTGAAACCTCTTCCTTCCCAGTATGTCAGACGCGCCGCGCGTTGTCGTCGGGGTAGGGGTATTCCATGTACCGGGCCGTCGAGCGGGCCACGTCCTCTCCGCAGTATCGGGCGACGACCCGCAGCGCCATGTCGATCCCGGCCGAGATGCCGGCCGAGGTCAGGATGTGGCCGTCCTCGACGACGTGCAGCCCGCGCTCGACGGCGACGGCGGGGAACGATTCCTGCATCCAGGTCAGGGACCGCCAGTGGGTCGTGGCGCGGCGGCCGTCGAGCAGGCCCGCCTTGCCCAGGAGCATCGAGCCGGTGCAGACCGACGTCAGCGTCGCGACCCGGCGGCCCCTCTCGGAGATCCAGGTCACGACCCTCTCGTCGCCGATCAGGCGGCGGACGCCCTGGCCGCCGGGCACGACGAGGATGTCCAGCGGCGGGCAGCCGTCGAGCGTGCAGTCGGGCAGGACGCGGAGGCCGCCGGAGGCGACCACCTCGCCCTCCCGCTCGCCGACCAGTACCACCTCGAAGGGCGACTGGTCGTCGCGGCGACGCTCCTCGTTCAGGCGGGCCGTGCTGAAGACCTCGAACGGCCCGCAGAAGTCGAGGACTTCGGCGCCGGCGAACACGAGGATGCCGACCCGCGCGCGGCTCATCGGGAGCCTCCGAAACGGCCCGCCGGAGGACGACGGACGGCCGATCGTGCCGATCCCCGCCCGCGCCCCGACGAGCGAGCATTCTCCCGCCTTAACCCCCGGCGGTCAATAGGGTACGGCCGGGCGGCGGGGGCACCGTCGGCGCCCGGCTCAGGTCCCGCGCGCGGTCTCCTCGACGATCGCGTCGACGACGTCCTCGAACCGCCCCGCGCGGGCCAGCGCCGCGCGCTGCCGCGCCGCGCCGGTGCCGCGGCCCAGCGCCTGGCGCACCAGCGACGTGACCTCGTCCCACTCGCCGGCCTCCTCCAGCGCGGGGCGGACGAAGGCGAGCAGCGAGTCGATCATCTCGGCCGCCGGGACGGCGCGACGCGCCCGCACGTCGATCAGGTCGCCGTCGAGCCCGAACCGTGAGGCCCGCCACTTGGCGGCGCGGAGCAGCTCGGGGCGGGCGTGCTCGATCGGCTCGCCGCGGCGGTGCCCGTCGTGGCAGGCCCGCGCCAGGGCCCGCGACAGCCCCGCGACCATCACCGCCTCGTCGATCGTCATGCAGACGTCGGCCACGCGGAACTCCAGCGTCTCGAAGTGCGACGACGGCCGGACGTCCCAGTAGATCTTCGAGGCGTCGCTGATGCTGCCGGTCGACGACCAGCGACGCGACCAGCTCGTCGTACTCGGCGCGCGACGCCAGGACGTGCGGCGTGCCGACCATCGGGAACCGCTGGAACAGCTCGGTCCGGTAGCTGGCGTAGCCCGTCTCCAGGCCGAGCCAGAACGGCGAGTTGGCCGCCAGCGCCAGCCAGCGGGGCGAGCCAGGGCCGGGCCCGGTTCATCACCTGGATCGCGGCCTCGCGGTCGGCGATCCCGACGTGGACGTGGCAGCCGAAGATGATCTGCTCGCGGGCCAGCTGCTGGAAGTCGGCCGCGATCCCGTAGTAGCGCGGCTTGGGCGTGATCGCCTGGTCCTCCCAGTGCGAGAACGGGTGCGTGCCCGCCGCGGCGATCCGGCAGCCGTCGCGCCCGGCCGCCGCGATCACCGCCGCGCCGCAGCCGCACCAGCTCGGCCCGGACGTCGGCCAGCGTGCGGCAGACCGGCGTGCCGATCTCGATCTGCGACAGGTACAGCTCGTTGGTCACGTCGTCGCCGACGGCCTCCTGCGCCTTCGGCAGGATGCGGCCCGCGCGCTGGCGCAGCTCGCGGGTCTCCGGGTCGATGATCTGGTACTCCTCCTCGACGCCGATCGTGAAGTCTTCGAGCGGAGGTGCCACGAGGGTCGGCTCCTGGGGTATCGGTCGCCGCCGGGGCCGTCTCCGGCGGGGGTCACGACGGGGACCTGTGAAAGCACTTCCAATGCCGAGTCCCATGCCCTACGCTCTTACCGATCGGCGGGAGGGCCGCGGCTCGGATGCCCGTCGACGGATCAGATCCGGGAGGACGGTCCCATGCCCGTCGCGGCGACAAACGAGGTCGAGGCCCTGGTCGTCGGCGCCGGGCCGGTCGGCCTGTCGATGGCCTCCGAGCTGACCCGGCACGGCGTCCCCTGCCGGATCGTCGACGAGAACGCCGGGCCGACCGACCAGTCCCGCGCGCTCGGGGTGCAGTCCCGGACGCTCGAAGTCTTCGAGGACATGGGCGTCGTCGGCGAGGCGCTCGCCCGGGGGAAGACGCTGCACGGCCTGAACGCCTACGAGGGGGGCAAGCGGATCGTCCACGTCGGCTTCGACTTCGAAGGGCTCGAGACGCCCTATCCGTTCCTCCTGATCCTGCCGCAAGGCCAGACGGAACGCATCCTCGTCGACCACCTGGCGGCCCAGGGCACCCCGGTCGAGCGCCGGACGCGGCTGGTCGGATTCGTCCAGGACGGAACGGGCGTGACGGCGACGCTCGCGGGCGAAGACGGGGCGGAGAGGACGGTCCGGTCGCGCTGGCTAATCGGCTGCGACGGCGCGCGGAGCACGGTCCGCCACGCGCTGAACCTCCCGTTCGAGGGGGCCGAGTACGAGGAGACGTTCCTGCTGGCCGACGCCCGCGTCGATTGGGACACGCCCGACGACGAGATCCACTTCGTCTTCACGACCGAGGGCCCCGTCGGCGCCTTCCCCATGCCCGAGGCGGGCTCCTGGAGGCTGATCGACGCGACCGGCGCGCTCCAGACCGACGACCCCGCGCAGGTGACGGCGAGGTTCCAGGCGGTCTTGCGCCGGAACGGCCATCCGGCCGTCGTGGTCCGCGACCCGGCGTGGGTCTCGTCATTCCGCATCCACCGGCGGGTCGCGGGGACGTTCCGCGAGGGCCGGTGCTTCCTCGCGGGAGACGCGGCGCACATCCACAGCCCGGCGGGAGGGCAGGGGATGAACACGGGCATCCAGGACGCCTACAACCTCGCGTGGAAGCTCGGCCTGGTGGCCGCCGGCGCCGCGGGCGATGGGCTGCTCGACTCGTACACCGCCGAGCGCCGGCCGGTCGCCGCCGACGTCCTGCGCGGGACCGACTGGCTGACCCGCGCCGTGACCCTGCGGAGCCACGTTGGCGAGGCGGTCCGCAACCACCTGGCGTCGGTCCTCTCCGAGTTCGAGTTCGTGCAGAGGAGGGTCACGCAGGGCCTGTCCGAGCTGCGGGTCGGCCACCGCGGCAGCCCGATCGTGGCTGAGGACCGCGGCTCGCTCGTCCGGTCGCTCTGGCCGGCGGGGCATGGCCCCGGCCTGGGCGCCTACCTCGACTTCGGCGCCGCGCCGCACCCCGGCGACCGCGTCCCCGACGTGCCGCTCCACCCGCCCTCGGGCGGCGGCCCGGGCCGCCTGTTCGAGGTCCTGTACGGCACCCGGCACAAGCTCCTCGTCTTCGAGGGCGCCTCCCGCCCCGAGGACTTCCGGGGCCGCATCGAGGCCGTCGCCAGCCTGGTCCGCGACCGCTTCGCCGACCTGATTGACCCCTTCTTTGTGATCCATTCCGATGCTCCGACGGAGGCCCTCCCGGCCGGCTTCACGCCCCTGTCGGACTCCCCCGGCCTCCTCCACCGCCGCTTCGGCGCCGGGTCGGATTGCCTCTACCTGATCCGCCCGGACGGCTACGTCGGCTACCGGGCCCAGCCCGCCGACCCCGATAAGCTCGCCGCGTACCTGCGACGCCTCCTCGCCTGATCATCCCCCCGACGTCCCTCACGGATGCGGGCGAGGGTACGGCACGGGGAAGGGAGAGGATGATGAGGGATACGATGGCGAACGCGACGCCGGGTTACGCCACATCGCGGACGACGTATCGGACGACGGGAGGCTGGTGATCGGATGGTAGAAGCCCATCGACCGGCCCGAGGGCCCGAGGAGTCCATAGGTGTCATGGAGGCCGTGGCCGAGGTTCGGCCCGCCGATGATCAGGAGGTCCTGGGAGACATGCTCGCCCAGTTGCTTCCGGGTCGCGTGGTAGTCGCGGACGAACGCGGCGTATCCGGGGTAGCTCGTCTTCATCGTCGCCAGCCAGTCATCCACGGCCCGGGTGTATTCGCCGCGGGTCACGTCGTAGATCTGCAACTGGACGGTGAAGAGGGGGTTCCTCCGCTCGAACCAGTAGGCCACCTTGTAGTCGTGGGCCTCGGAGGCGGCCTTCTCGGCGGGCTTCTCATCCTGGGAGGCGGCCTGCGGAGGTGCAGAGGCGAGCGAGGCGGCGGCAGCGATGCCGAGCAGTACGGTGCGGTTCATGGGACGGCTCCTCTCGCGCCGGGGAGTGGAATAACCCCGGGGGGTGGCCATCGTCCATGCTATGCCACGTCCGGGACGCCCCGCAAGAAGCGGCCCGTGTGGCTGTCGGCGGCCTCGGCGATCGCGCGGGGGGGCCGGAGGCGACGACGTGGCCCCCGGCGTCGCCCCCCTCGGGGCCGAGGTCGATGACCCAGTCGGCGGTCCGAATCACGTCGAGGTTGTGCTCGATGACGACGATCGTGTTGCCGAGGTCGGCCAACCGATGCAGGACATGGAGCAGGCGGCCGACGTCGGCGTGGTGCAGGCCGGTGGTCGGCTCGTCGAGGATGTAGAGCGTCCGCCCGGTCGCCGCGCGGCCGAGCTCGGAGGCGAGCTTGACGCGCTGCGCCTCGCCGCCGGAGAGGGTCGTGCTCGACTGGCCCAGCGTGATGTAGCCCAGGCCCGCCTCGTGCAGCGCGTCGAGCCCCCGGATCACCTTCGGCTGCGCGTCGAACATCGCGCGGGCCTCGTCGACGCGCATCTCCAGGACGTCGCCGATGGAAAGGCCCTTGAACCGGATCTCCAGTGTCTGGCGGTTGAACCGCTTGCCGCCGCACGACTCGCAGCGGACGTACAGGTCGGGCAGGAAGTTCATCTCGACCCGTCGCATCCCCTGGCCCTCGCACGCCTCGCACCGCCCCCCCTTGACGTTGAAGCTGAACCGGCTGGCCGAGTAGCCGCGGAGCTTCGCCTCGCGGGTCCGGGCGAAGACCTTGCGGATCTCGTCGTAGACGCCGGTGTAGGTGGCCGGGGTCGACCGCGGGCCGCGTCCGATCGGCGTCTGGTCGATCTCGATCAGCCGGTCGATCGCCCCCAGCCCCTCGACCCTCTCGTGGGCCCCCGGCCGCGGCCCCGACCGCTCCAGGGCCCGGCGGACGGCGCGGGCCAGGATGTCGTGGACGAGCGTACTCTTGCCCGACCCGCTCACGCCCGAGACGCACGCCAGCGCGCCCAGGGGGATGCGGGCGTCGATCGCCTTGAGGTTCCTCTCCGACGCGCCGACGACGACGATCCAGCCCGGGCTGCGCCAGGCGGTCGTGCGGCGGGCCCTCGAAGCGGTCCTCGTGCCGGAGGTAGCGGGCCGTGAGCGATTCGCCCGAGACGGTCAGGTCATCCGGAGGGCCCGTCGCGACGACGAGGCCGCCGTCGGGACCGGCGCCGGGGCCGAGGTCGATCAGCCAGTCGGCGGCGCGGATCGTCGCCTCGTCGTGCTCGACGACCACGACGCTGTTGCCCTGGTCTCGCAGGTCGCGCAGGCTGTCCAGCAGCCGTCCAGTGTCGCGCGGGTGCAGGCCCGCCGTCGGCTCGTCGAGGATGTAGCAGACTCCGACCAGCCCCGAGCCGATCTGCGTCGCCAGGCGGACCCTCTGCAACTCACCCCCCGAGAGCGTGTCGGCCCCCCTCGCCAGCGACAGGTAGCCCAGGCCGACCCGGTCGAGGAACTCCAGGCGACGGACGATCTCGCGGACCAGAGGAGGGCCGATCAGGTCGAGAGGTGGTTCGAACCGCAGGCCCTCGAAGAACCGACCCGCTTCGCCGATCGGCAGGTCGGAGACCTCGTGGATCGGCCGTCCGCCGACGGTGACCGCGCGCGCCTCAGGACGGAGCCGCGCGCCGCCGCAGTCGGGGCAGGTCGGCCGGTCGCGGTACGCCTCCAGCGCCGCGCGTCGGGCGTCGGTCTTCGCCTCGTCGTACGCGTGCTCAAGTTCGGCCAGGATACCCGGAAACCTGTGCTCGGGCTCTCCTTCAAGGAACTGGCGGAAGACCTCGGCCGACCATGAGGCGAACGGCGTATCCGTGGATAGGCGGTGCCGCGTCAAAAAGCTCCCGAGCGACAGGTCGAGCCCCCCACGTCTGTGGACCTGCTTGCGGTATGCGAGCAACGGTGGGCATTCCCATTCGGCCAGCGATTGTGATCGGTCGGGGATGACGAGGTCGGGGTCGAACGAGGCCAGGGTGCCCAGGCCGTCGCAGGTCGGGCAGGCGCCGTAGGGGCTGTTGAAGCTGAAGGTGCGCGGCTCCAGCTCCTCGAACCCGGCGCCGCACGAGGGGCAGGCGTAGTTGACGCTCAGGAGGCGGTCCTCCCAGCCCGCCTCGGCCTGCGCCGAGAGGAGGATCGAGCCCTCGCCGAGCTTCAGGGCCAGGTCGACGCTCTCGGCCAGCCTCGGCCGGATGCCGTCGCGGACGACCAGCCGATCGACGACCGCCTCGATGTCGTGCGGCTTGGTCCTGGCCAGCTTGGGAGGGTCGTCCTGGATCTCGACGACCTGCCCGTCGACCCGCGCCCGGAGCAGGCCGGCGCGCCGGATCGCCTGGAAGGCGTCGAGGTGCTGCCCCTTGCGCCCGCGGACCAGGGGGGCCAGGACGAGCACCTTGCGCCCCTGCTGCATGCCGAGCACCCCGGCGACCATCTGCTCGGGCGTCTGGCGGCGGATCGCCTGGCCGCAGCTCGGGCAGTGCGGGATGCCCGTGCGGGCGTAGAGCAGGCGGAGGTAGTCGTGGATCTCGGTGACGGTCGCGACCGTGCTCCTCGGGTTCGACGACCCGGCCCTCTGGTCGATCGAGACGGTCGGCGGCAGGCCCGCGACGAGGTCGACGTCGGGGCGTTCGAGCTGGTCGAGGAACTGGCGGACGTACCCGGAGAGGCCCTCGATGTAGCGCCTCTGGCCCTCGGCGTAGAGCGTATCGAACGCCAGCGAGCTCTTGCCCGAGCCGCTGACGCCGGTCAGGACCACCAGGCGGTCGCGGGGCAGGTCGACGTCGACGTCGCGCAGGTTGTGGACCCGCGCCCCGCGCACCCGGATCGCGCGATGCGCCCGCTCGTCCGTGCCCTCGGCGATTTCCCCGGCCGCCATGCGGTCTCGTTCCCCTCGGCGGATCGGCGTGTGCCACACGCCCTACGACGGGACTCGATCCGACCAGCCTACCGGCCCGGGCCATCGGGCCACAAGCCGGCCGCCGGGCACTTCCGCTCCTAGATCGTTCGGGTTAAACTCGATCTCGTCTCCGATTCGACCGCCCACCCGGGGCCGGGCCTTCGCGCCCGCGGTCCTGGCGATCTGGGGGCTTCCTCCGTGAAACCGCACGTCTCGGCCGCCCGCCCTGCGATGGGAATCCTCGCGCTGGCCCTCGCCCTGATCGGGCCCCCGGCCCGTGCGCAGCTGCCGAGCACGGAGGAGCGGCTCAAGATCCTCACCGACCCGGAGAGCATCAAGGCGAAGCTCGAGAAGGACAAGTCGAGGCCGCCGCTGGAGTTCTTCCGGTCGCAGGTGGCGCCGTTCGACATCCTGCCCTACCTCAAGGCGAACCACTGGAGCACGCTCAGCCTGGAGCTGCGCGCCAACTACGACGACTACGCGGGGATGCTCCAGACGGCACCGGTGGCCTTGCAGGGGATGCCGCAGGAGATCGTCTACCGCCGCGAGGCGCGGCTGGTCAAAGAGCAGAGGATGCACCCCGGCCTCCAGATCATGCTGCCGAGCGTGCCCAAGGAGATCAACGTCGAGCTGATCCGGCCCGAGGCGATCCGCCCCGACGAGGTCTGGCAGGCGAGCCTGCGGGTGCTCGAGCCGCACCAGATGCTCATCCTGGTCCTGACCAAGGCCTCCAACGACGCCTACGCGCGGTGGGCCCGGATGAACGCGCTGACGCCGTCGATGCTCGACCGGGGCGACCCGCTCCAGGTCGATCGCCAGCGCTATTACCGGCTCGTCCTGCCGCTGGAGCCCGACCAGCCGCCGCTGTCGGCGCACCCGCTGACGTGGACGACGATCAGCCACGTCGTCTGGGACGGCATGGAGCCCGAGACGCTCAACCCGCCGCAGCAGCAGGCGATGCTCGACTGGCTGCACTGGGGCGGGCAGTTGATCCTGGTCGGCGGGGCGCGGCCGTCGTTCCAGGCGCTGCGGGATAGCTTCCTCGCCCCCTACCTGCCGGCCGACCCGACGGGGGAGAGCGCCCTGCTCGGCGAGGCCGAGCTGGCGCCGCTGTCGGTCTCGTATCGACCGCCGGTCATCGTCGACCGCGAAGACCTCAAGCCCACCTATCCCGCGCCGGAGCCGGTCACCGAGGAGGACGAGCACTATCGCGGCCCCGACCCGATCCGGCCGGCGCGGAACCGGCCGGTGTTCGTCGCCGGGCTGAAGCCCCGCGAGGGCTCGTCTCCGATCCCGATGGGCGAGGCGAGCGGCCACCTCCTCGGGGTCGAGCGGCGCGTCGGCCGCGGCCGGGTGCTGATGCTGACGGTCGACCTGAACGACCCCGCGCTGACCGCCTGGGCGGGGCTCGACACGATGATCCGCCGGGTCGTGCTCCGCCGCCCCGAGGAGTTCCGGGTCCCCCCCCCGAGCTGGTCCGATCCGACCGGCGGCGAGACGCCCCGCGAATCCCCCCTGACCGGCCCCGAGCTGAGCTGGTTCCGCTACCTGGGGCGCGACCTGGGCGGCTCGATCCGGCGGGTGGAGACGGAGGCCGAGAAGGTCGAGATCGCCCGCGCGCAGGAGCGGTGGCGCGCAGAGGGGGAGGCGGCCGGGGCTACGGATACCGCCGGCGCCACCGGTCGCCCGACGCGCCCGAGGAGCCGTTCTCGCGGCTCTACTCCTCGCCCCGCTCGGCCGTGGCCGAGTGGGTCGACTCCGCGACCCTGCCCCGCATGAGCCGCGACGCGCTGGAGGCCGCGTCGGGGATCACGGTGCCGAGCTCGACGTTCGTCCTCAAGGTGATCCTCGCCTACCTGATCGCCCTGGTGCCGCTGAACTGGCTGATCTGCCGGTACGCGCTGGGGCGTCGCGAGTGGGCGTGGGCCGTGGTGCCGGCGCTGTCGCTGGGGTTCGCCATCGGCGTCGAGCGGCTGGCGGCCTACGACGTCGGCTACGACGTGGCGTGCGACGAGATCGACGTCGTCGAGGCCTACGGCGACTACCCGCGGGCGCACGTCAGCCGGTTCGCGTCGCTGTTCACGACCGGCCGGGGCCGGTTCACGATCTCGTATCCCAAGGAGGCGACCGCGCTGGCGCTGCCGATGGACCGGGGCCGCTCGCTCGTCGGCGAGGACGTCACCACGTCGGCGTGGCAGTCGTCCCCCGTGCCGGCCCTGGACGGGTTCCAGGTCGAGCCGAGGAGCCTCGCGATGTTCCGCGCCGAGCAGATGTCGAACCTCGCCGGGCCGATCGCGCTGGTCAGCGACGGGACGTCGCGGCGGGTCGTCAACCAGAGCGAGCTGGAGCTGCGCGACGCCGTGCTGGTCGACGTCGCCGGCTACGACGACCGCCGCGAGACCTTCCTGGGGACGATCGCCCCGGGCGGCTCGGCGGAGGTCAGGCGCGGCCAGGGCGTCCCGTCCGGGCAGGCCACCTCGATCGGCGAGATCGACCCGAGGCTGTTCCTGCGCGAGTTCCGGATGTTCGGCGGCGATCGCCCCGAGGAGAAGGGGGAGATCCGGCTCGTGGCCTGGGCCCCGCGCCGGTCGGCAACCAGGTCATCGAGCCGCCGGTGGACCGGCATCGCGGGTTCACCGCCGTGGTCGTCCACCTCCGCAACGGCCCGCCGCCGGCCCCCGACGGGCCGACCTACAACCGGCTCGCGCGCGAGCCGGCGGCGCCCCCGGCCGAGGCCCGCCCCGGGCCCGCCGGCGGGCCCTCGGCCCGGGCGGCGGCCGGCCGGCCCCCTCACCGCAGCCCCCGACGACCGGCCAGGAGACGGCCAACCCATGATCGAGGTGATCCACTTCACCAAGCGATACGGCGACTTCGTGGCGGTCGACGACCTGAGCTTCGCGATCGGGCAGGGCGAGGTCTTCGGCTTCATCGGCCCCAACGGCGCCGGCAAGAGCACCACGATCCGGTTCCTGGCCACCCTCCTGCGGCCGACGTCGGGCCAGGGGCGGGTCGCCGGCCACTCGGTCGTCGACGACCCGATGGCCGTGCGCCGCGTCATCGGGTTCATGCCCGACGACTTCGGCGTCTACGACGGCATGAAGGTCTGGGAGTTCCTCGACTTCTTCGCCGTCGCCTACGAGATCCCGCAGTCGTACCGCCGCAAGATCATCGGCGAGGTGCTCGAGCTGCTCGACCTGTCGCACAAGCGCGACGACTACGTCAACGGGCTGTCGAAGGGGATGAAGCAGCGGCTCTGCCTGGCCAAGACGCTGGTCCACGACCCGCCGGTGCTGATCCTCGACGAGCCCGCGTCGGGCCTCGACCCTCGCGCCCGCCTGGAGATGAAGGCGCTCCTGAACGAGCTGCGCGGCATGGGCAAGACGATCCTGATCTCCAGCCACATCCTCTCGGAGCTGGCCGACTTCTGCACCTCGATCGGGATCATCGAGCGGGGCAAGCTGCTGGCGGCCGGGAGCATCCAGGAGATCCAGCGCCAGCTCGCGGTCGCACCGCGTGCTGAGGGTCCGCGTGCTCGACGACGCCACCGACCGCGCCGCGGCGATCCTCCGCGACGACCACGGCGTCCGCGCCGTCGAGGCCTACGACCACACCGTCACCGCCGAGTTCGAAGGCCAGGACGAGGACATGGCCCGCATCCTCGGCCGCCTCATCAGCTCCGGCGTCGCCGTCCACTCGTTCGCCGAGGAGGAATTGAGCCTCGAAGAGGTCTTCATGATGATTACGAAGGGAATTGTAAATTGAACTTTTCTATTTTCTCAGCCTTTTTCATTCCCCCTCTCTCCTCCTTTCCGCTCCGTGTGCTCTGTGGTCTCTGTGGTGAATCATCCGGATTCCCTTCATGCTATTCCGCGACAACCCCGTCCTGACGCGCGAGCTGCTGGTGAACCTGCGTTCGCCGCGCGCGTTCGGCCTGCAACTGGCCTACGTGGTCTTCCTGGGCGCGGTGGTCTTCTTCTACTGGCCGGCCGACGCAGGAGGGGCGCGGCAGGTGGGGCCGGGGGTGGCGCGGAGGCTGTTCGACCTGTTCTTCTTCGGCCAGTTCTTCCTCGTCGCGCTGGTGGCGCCGACGTTCGCCGCGGGCAGCATCACCGGCGAGAAGGAGCGCAAGACCTACGAGATGCTCCTGGCCAGCCCGCTCCAGCCGACGACGATCCTGATCGGCAAGCTGCTCAGCTCCTTGAGCTATCTGGTGGTGCTGATCCTGTCGAGCCTGCCTCTGATGATCCTCTGCTTCCTGCTGGGGGGCATCCTGCTGTCGGAGATCGCGCGCGCCTACGTCGTGCTGATCCTGGCGGCGGGGACGTTCGGCCTGCTGAGCGTGGCCTGCTCCAGCTTCTTCCGGCGCACGAGCTCGGCCTTGATGGTCAGCTACCTGGTCATCCTGCCCCTGGCGGTCCTCTGCGTGGCGCTGACCCGGACCGACCCGAACGACCCGCGGCGCGGGAGTTCGTCTCGTTCATGACGGTCGCCGTGCTGCCGCCGTGGTGCCTGGCGATCTGGACCGTCGTGGCGATCGTCGTCAACCGCCGCCTGCTCCGCCCGCCCGACGTCGGCAGCGAGGGCAAGGACGTGGTCGACGAGGAGGAGGAGATGAAGTACGCCATCGGCGTCGTGATCGACCGCGACCTGTTCCCCGACAAGCTGTTCGCGCCGGCGAAGCGCCTCGACCTGATGCCCGACGGCACCAACCCCGTGCTCGACAAGGAGCTGCGCAGCGAGATCTTCAGCCAGGGGACGCTGATGCTCCGCGTGGTGATCCAGGTGAGCATGCTGCTGTCGATCCCGTTGATGGCGGCGCTCTTGTTCCTGCGGTCGGACAAGGCGGCGTATTACGTCTCCTACGTGATCACGTTCAACCTGCTGGTCGGCCCGGTCTTCTCGGCCGGGAGCATCACGCAGGAGCGCGAGCGGCAGACGCTCTCGCTGCTGCTGACGACGCTGCTGCGGCCCGGGCAGATCGTCTTCGCCAAGCTCGTGGCGGCGCTTCGGGTCTCGACGGTGCTGACCTTCCTGCTGACCGAGCAACTGCTGCTGGCCTACTTCCTCCTGCCCGAGTTGCGTAACCGGCCCCAGACGCTGGTGGAGTTCCTGCTGATCATCGCGACGACCTGCCTGGCGACCTCGACGATCGGCCTGCTCTGCTCGTCCTTGTCGCGGCGGACGTCGGTGGCGATGGTGCTGACCTACCTGTCGCTGCTCGTCCTGTTCGTGGCGCCGGTGGGGGTGGGGTGGTACATGCAGGGCCTGGGCGTCGCCGAGGAAAGGCTCTCGGCCCTGACCGTGACGAGCCCGTACTCGGCCGCGTTCAGCATCCCGATGCAGCCGAGCCGTTCGAACTCGTTCGGCGGCGATGCGGCGGCGATCCCTCCGCCGGTGCTGGTCCGCCTGTCGCCCGACGTGGCGCTGCCCGTCTGGGCGCTCTTCCTGGCCCTCTACCCGCCGCTCTGCCTGCTGCTGTTCGGCGTCACCTACCTGGCCTTCCGGTGGCGGTGGTGGGGCGCGCGGGGCCTGGGATGATCCCGCAGCCCGCCCCGCCACCCGGGGCGATCCGGGCGCCACTTCAAGACGAAGCGTCCCCATGCCGATAGGTCATGGGATGAGGATGTTTCGCGCGGGAGAGGAGCCCATGCTGATGCCGCTGTCCCGGGACGGAGCGCCCTCGCCCCCTCCCCCCCTGTGGCCCTACGTCCTGGCGTGCGCCGCGACCGCCCTGTGGGCGGACCTCGGGTCGCTCCACGTCAATCATCACAGCGACTCGATCCTCTTCGCCCTGATCAGCCTCTACCGCTGGACCCCCTTCTACTGGGAGCTGGGCCGCTACGGGATGGTCATCCCGTGGCTGGCCGGCCCGATCAAGGACCCTTTGGCGAACCTGCTGTTCCAGGGCTTCCTGACGACTACCTGCGGCCTGGCCGCGTTCTTCCTGCTAGCCCGGCAGTCGCTGCGCAACGGCTCCTATCCGCTGGCGGCGACCCTCGGCGCGACGACGTTCCTGGCCCTGACGGGCCGCTATTACCGCTTCGAATACCTGATCGACACCTCCTACGGGCTCGGGATGTGCCTGGCGCTGGGGGGGCTGATCCTGCTGGAGCCGAGGCCGGGCGGCCCTCGTGGCCGCGGTGGCTCGCGGCGCTCGGGCTGATGGTGCTGGCGCACTGGGTCAACTGCGCCATGGCGCTGTTCCTCGGCCCGCTCGTGGTGCTCCAGGGGGTGCTGCGCGGTGGGTCGTTGGCCGGGGCCTGGGGATCGGTCCGGATGACCTCAGCCGGGCCCGTCGCCGGACGCCTCGCGACCCTGCCGCGGTGCGCCTGGCGGTCCGAGACCGTCCGGGCGCTGGGCGTCCTGGCGGTCGGCTACGAGGCCGGCCAGCTCCTGATGAGGCTCTCCCCCGATCGTCAGTCGCTGTTCGCCATGCTGCCCATGTCCTCGTGGCCCGATGCGTGCTGGCAACTGCTGCGCGAGACCTGGAAGGCGCAGGAGACGGCCGCCTGGCCCGTCGCCCTGGCGATCGAGGCGGGCGTGGGGATGGCCTGGCTGCTCGGCCGGGGCCGGCGACGGTCCGCCGACGGCCTCGGCCGGTCGTCCGCCGCGCTGGTGGCGGCCGCGCTGGCGGGCCTGGCGATGATGGGCACGATGCTCTGGGTCAAGAACAACGCCTACGCCTTCCGCTACATCTTCCCGATGGTGGTGCTGATGCAGGTGGGCGTCGCTTCGCTGGCGACGGCCCCCCTGGGCGCCGGCCCGGCCCGGGCCCGCGCGTGGCTGCCGGCCGTCGCGGCGGTCGCGATGCTGGCGACGGCGGCCGTGCAGTACGGCCGGCCCTCGGTCGCGGGGGTGCGCCGCGACCTCGACCAGCACTGCGGGACCCTGACGGCCGACCTCCTCGACGCCCGCTGCACCCACGTGGCCGGCGACTACTGGAACGTCTGGAGGGCCGTCTTCCACGCCAACCTCGTGCTCCGCGACCGGGGCGAGGCGAGGACCATCTGGGGCATCACCTTCCGCTCCAACCCGACCATCCCCCTCTGGGTGCGGAAGATCCCGAGGGAGTCCTGCCGGATCGGCGTCGCTGCGGCGGACGCGGAGGCGGAGTACTGGCTCTCGGCGCACAAACTAGCCCCTCTCCAGGAGGGGGAGCGACGGCCGACGATCCGCGTCCTGTGCCCTCAGCCCCGCGCCTCGGCCGGGCGTCCCGCCGCCCCGGGCCTGCGCGAGCCGGTCCGGATCGGCCGCTCGGTCCGGGCCACGTCCCACGGTTGAGAAACCCCGACGACGAAGATCCTCGGCCATTTCCGCTTGCAGACGTCCGCGTCGCCAGCCCACGATGGGGCGGCGTGCGAAGTCCCGGATCATCCCCGCGCATCCGGAAGGAGGATCAACCCCATGCGATGCTCGGTCCCCGTCGCGCTCGGCGTGCTGGTCATGGCGACCACGCTCCGGGCCTCCGACGAGCCGCCCGACAAGGCGGCGAAGCCTCCGACACCCCGGCAGCAATACGAGGCGCTGGCGGAGGAGTACAGCAAGGCTCTGCAGGCATGCTTCGCTGCGATGCAGGATGGGAAGACCGGCGAGGAGCGGAAGAAGATATACGTAGAGAAGCACCCCGACAGTGAGCGGTACGCCGGTCGTTTCCTCAAGCTGGCCGAGGAAAACCCCAAGGACTCGACGGCGATCGATTGTCTGTGCTGGGTCGTCCAGAACGGCCAAGCGAGCAACGATCCTGGTGCCCCATACATCCGGGCCCTCGACCTGCTCGTCCGAGACTACGCCGATCAACCGAAGCTGGGCACATACGTGACGGCCCTGTCTCGGGACGGGTCACCGCGCACGGAGCGGCTCCTCCGGGCCATCCTGGAGAAGAACCGGAGCCGCGAGGCGAAGGGCCAGGCCTGCCTGGCACTGGGCCAGTATAAGTCCCGGTTGGCCGAAATCCTCAGGATGCTCGAGGCCAGTCCCGACCTGTTCGCCGGGGTCGAGGAGGACTTCGGCAAGGAGGAGGTGGCCCGGCTCCGCAAGCAGGGCCCCGACGGGATCTTGAAGGAGGCCGAGGCGTTCTTCGAGAAGGCCGCGGCCGAGTTCGGCGACGTCAAGGAGGGGAGCCGGACGCTCGCCGAGGAGGCGAAGTCCGAGCTGTTCGAGATCCGCACGCTGGCCGTCGGCAAGCCCGCCCCCGCGATCGAGGGCAAGGATCTCGACGGCAAGCCGATGACGCTGGCCGACTTCAAGGGGAAGGTGGTGCTGCTCGACTTCTGGGGCGACTGGTGAGGGCCCTGCCGGGCCATGTACCCGCACGAGCGGTCGCTCGTGAAGACGCTTGAAGGCAAGCCGTTCGCCCTGGTCGGCGTCAACAGTGACGGCGACACGCAGAAGCTCAAGGAGCGGATGAAGGAGGAGCACATCACGTGGCCCTCCTTCTGGGACGAGGACATCAGCGGGCCGATCGCCAGCCAGTGGAACGTCCACGGCTGGCCGACGATCTACATCCTCGACGCCGAGGGGATCATCCGCTACAAGTCCGCCGGCGCCGACGAGGAGGCCATCGACCGGACGCTCAAGAAGCTCCTGGCCGACATGGGACACCCCGTCGAGGGCGACCTCAAGGAGAAGGAGGAGCGGCCCAAGTAGGGGCCTTTCCCCGCAGGGCGCGCTTCACACGACCTGGGTCCTGTCGAGTGGCCCTCGTCGGGGCTTGTCGCAACCCCCACCCCAACCCTCCCCCGCAAGGGGGAGGGGGACAGAAAACCCCCTCCCCCCTTGCGGGGGAGGATTGGGTGGGGGGTCGAGGGCGACCGGCGGAGGCTTTCGACAGTTGGTAGTGGACCGTCGACGCCAAAATGGTCCGTGATACTGACCGGAAACTGCACAGAAATCCCAGAGAAGAACAGACCATTTTGGCGTCGACGGTCCACTACCGAATCTGACCGGGCCACCGGCGAAGGCAGCCGCGTCAGCCGGCCACCTCGACGCGGCCGTCGTCGGCGAGGGTGGCCTTGGCCTTCTTGCGCATGGCGATGTTCGCCAGGTGCGGGCCGGTGACGGCGTTGTGGCCGACCTCGACCGGCGCGTTCGGCTCCTGGCGGGATCGCACGCACTGGAGGAAGTTCTCGACGTGCGCGTCGGTGTCGGTCAGGTTCAGCTTGGCCATGCGGTTGGGAGGCAGCGCCGGCTTGCCGCGGCCGGCGTCGGGATAGACGGTGTAGCCGTCGGAGTCGAGGACCATCGTCGCCTTGTTCCCCTGGAGGATGACGCGCCAGCCGTCCTCGTAGGAGTTGGTGTAGGCCAGCGTCCAGGTGGCCAGGAACCTGGGGTACTCGAAGGTGGCCGAGAAGACGTCGGGGGTCTCGGCCGGCTGGAGGCGGTAGACCTCGCCCAGGCAGACGGCCGAGCGGGGGGGCTTGCCGTCGTTGAGGAACCACTGGATCACGTCCATCAGGTGCGTCCCCTGGTCGGTCATGTTGCCGCCGGAGAAGTCCCAGAAGTACCGCCAGTTGAAGAAGCGAGCATGCGACGGCTCGTCCAGCTCCACCGACGTGTGCGGGCCCCGGAACCTTTTCCAGTCGAGGTCCCCCTTCAGGGGGCGGTCCTTGGGGATCTCGGGCATGTTCCAGAACCACTGGGCCCGCGCGAAGTTCACCTCGCCGAGGATGCCCGTCTTGACGAGGTTGCAGGCCTCGATCACGCCCGGCGAGCTCCGGCGCTGCATGCCGACCTGGACGACCTGCTTGGACTTGCGCACCAGGCGGACCATCTCGCGGCCCTGCTCGATCGACCACGACATCGGCTTCTCGAGGTAGACGTCCTTGCCCGCGGCCACGGCGTCGGCGAGCTGCTGGTAATGCCAGTGGTCGGGCGTGGCGATGAGGACGGCGTCGACGTCCTTGCGGTCGAGCAGCTCGCGGTGGTCGTTGTACCCCTTGGCCCGGTCTCCGGCGACCTTCAGGCCCTGGCCGCGGTTCGCCTCATAGACGTCGCAGACGGCGGCGAACTCGACGTTCGGCTGATTCAGGAAGCTCCGCATCACGCCCCGGCCGCGTCCCCCCGAGCCGATGATTCCGAAGACGAGCCTGTCGTTGGCGCCCGCGGCGCCGGCCGATCGGGCGGCGATCCCCAAACCTGCCGCGGCGCCGGCGGCGAGGAATTGCCTGCGGTCCCAACCCTGCGTCCTCATGGCCGTCCTCCCGATGGTGCGATCTCAGACGATCCGAGGCGCGTGTCTCCGCACGACCCCTCCAGGTTATCCGACCCGCCCGCCATCGCAATGACCCGCCGCCCTCGGGAACCAAGGGCCTGGAACGAAACAACTGTTATAATTCGTCGCTGCGGCTCATAATGGACGGATGCCCGACGATCCTGAACTCCAACGGAAGTTCGCCGCGATCCTGCCGAACCTCGACGAGCGGCAGCGACGGCTCCTCGCCGCCGTCGAGGCCCGCTCCCTGGGCTACGGCGGCATCCGCCGCGTGAGTCGGGCCTCGGGCATCTCTCACGCCGCGATCCAGCGGGCGTTGAAGGAACTCGACGCTCCACCCCCTCCCCCCGGTCGCGTCCGACGGCCCGGCGGAGGTCGCAAGAAGCTCCGCGACAAGGAGCCGGCGATCCTCGTGGCCCTGGAGGGACTGATCGCCCCCGAGACGCGGGGCGACCCGATGTCCCCGCTGCGGTGGACCTGCAAGAGCACCCGCCAACTGGCCGAGGCCTTGGGCCGCCAGGGGTTCGCCGTCAGCCATCGGGTCGTCGGGGAGATGCTCCACCACCTCGGCTACAGCCTCCAGGCGATGGCCAAGACCCTGGAGGGCAGGCAGCACCCCGACCGTGACGCCCAGTTCCGCTACATCAGCGAGATCAGCGGGCGGTACATCGCCGCGGGCTCCCCGGTCATCTCGGTGGACACCAAGAAGAAGGAGCTGGTCGGGCAGTACGCCAACCGGGGCCGGGAGTGGCAACCGGCGGGTGAGCCCGAGGAGGCCCTGATCCATGACTTCCCCGACCGCCGCGTCGGCAAGGCGATCCCCTACGGGATCTACGACATGGGCTGGGACCTGGGGTGGGTCAACGTGGGCGTCGATCACGACACGGCCAGCTTCGCCGTCGAGGGCATCCGGCGGTGGTGGTCCGGCATGGGGTCGGAGATGTACTCCGACGCCGGGCGGTTGCTGATCTGTGCCGACGGCGGGGGCAGCAACGGCTATCGGGTCCGGCTGTGGAAGGTCGAACTCCAGCGGTTCGCCGACGAGACGGGCCTGGAGGTGACGGTCTGCCACTTCCCGCCGGGCACGAGCAAGTGGAACAAGATCGAGCACCGGCTGTTCTCGCACATCACGATGAACTGGCGGGGCCGCCCACTGGTCAGCCATCAGGTGGTCGTCGAGTTGATCGCCGCGACGCGGACCGCGACGGGCCTGGAGGTGGAGGCCCGGCTGGATACGGGGAGCTACCCGACCAAGGTCAAGGTGACGAAGCAGCAGATGGAGCGGGTCCGGCTGCATCCCCATGACTTCCATGGTGAGTGGAACTACACGATCAGGCCTGAGTCGTCCGGATCGCACGGCAAGTCGTAATGCTTATTCCGTTCCAGACCCCAAGGGGGGATTCCCGTGGCATCGCGCGGGCCGGCCGGATAATTTAACATCCCGCCGTCGCCGTCCCGAACCTCCCGACGAGGCCCCCATGCGAACCCTGCCCGGCCGTCCCGCTCGTACCCGGCTCCTCGTGATCGCGATCCTCGCGATCGTCCCCGCGCGCGAGAGCTTGCGCAGGGGCTGGAGGCGGTCAAGGCGATGTACACCAAGTACGAGTTCCGCATCCCGATGCGGGACGGCAAGACGCTGTTCACCGCGGTCTACGTCGCCCAAGGACACGACGAAGACGTACCCGATCCTGCTGACCCGCACGCCCTACAGCGTCCGTCCCTACGGGGTCGACCAGTACAAAAGCGACCTCGGGCCGTCGCCTCTGTTCGGCAAGGCGGGGTACATCTTCGCCTACCAGGACGTGCGAGGGCGGTGGATGTCGGAGGGGGAGTTCGTTAACATGAGGCCGCAGAGGGCCGCGACCCGGGGCGAGGCGGAGGTCGACGAGAGCACCGACACCTGGGACACGATCGACTGGCTGATCCAGCAAGGTCCCCAACCACAACGGCAAGGTGGGGATGTCGGGCATCTCGTACCCCGGCTTCTACACGGCGGCCGGGATGATCGACGCACACCCCGCGCTGGCGGCGGCCTCGCCGCAGGCGCCGGTGATCGACTGGTTCGTCGGCGACGATTGGCACCACAACGGGGCGCTGGTGCTGCCGCACATCTTCAACTTCATGTCGACCTTCGGCCGGCCCCGGCCCGAGCCGACCAAGAAGTTCACGTTCCAGTTCGAGCACGGCACCCCCGACGGCTACGAGTTCTTCCTCAAGATGGGCCCGCTGCCGAACGCCGACAAGCAGTATTTCAAGGGGGACGTCGCCTTCTGGAACGAGGTGATGAAGCATCCCGATTATGATGATTTCTGGAAGGCGCGGAACCTGCGGCCCCACCTCAAGGCGATCCGCCCGGCCGTGATGACCGTGGGCGGCTGGTTCGACGCCGAGAACCTGTTCGGGGCCCTGGAGACCTACAAGAGGGTCGAGGCGATCGAGCCCCGACGCGACACAACATCCTCGTGATGGGCCCGTGGCTCCACGGCGGCTGGGCAAGGGGCGACGGAGCGTCGCTCGGCCACGTCCCGTTCAACGCCAAGACGGCCGAGTTCTACCGCGAGCGATCGAGCTCCCCTTCTTCGAGCACCACCTCAAGGGGAAGGACGGCGCCGAAGTTCCCCGAGGCGTGGGTCTTCGAGACCGGGCGCAACCAGTGGCGGCAGTACGACGCCTGGCCCCCCAAGGACGCCAGGGCGCGGTCGCTCTACCTCCGCGACGGCGGCCGGCTCTCGTTCGAGAGGCCCGACGATTCCGGCCCCGACGACGCGCACGACGAGTACGTCAGCGACCCCGACAAGCCGGTCCCCTACCTCGACCGGACCGAGATCCGCATGGCGCCCGAGTACATGGTCGAGGACCAGCGGTTCGCCGGGAGGCGGCCCGACGTGCTCGTCTACCAGACCGGACCCCTGACCGAAGACGTCACCATCGCCGGCCCGATCACCGCCGAGCTGACCGTCTCGACCACCGGCACCGACGCCGACTGGGTCGTCAAGCTGATCGACGTCTACCCGGACGACTACCCCGACCCCGACCCGAACCCGACGAGGGTCCGGATGGGCGGCTTCCAGCAGCTCGTCCGCGGCGACGTGATGCGGGGCAAGTTCCGCGACAGCCTCGAATCGCCCCGCCCGTTCGAGCCCGGCAAGCCGACGCCGGTCCGCCTCGTCCTCCAGGACATCAACCACACCTTCCGCCCCGACCACCGGATCATGGTCCAGGTCCAGAGCACCTGGTTCCCCCTGATCGACCGCAACCCGCAGACCTTCACGAACATCTACGAGGCCCGCGAGTCCGACTTCCGCACGGCCACCCAGCGCGTCTACCGCTCGCGCGCCCTGCCGTCGCGGCTCAGGGTGCTCGTCCTGCCCTGATGAGGGCCGCATGGCAGATCGCATATGCCGGATGACGAATGGCGCCAATCCCCCATCCGCCATCCGGCATGTCCTATCCGAGATCGGGGCCACCACGATGGCCCCGGCCACACCCGGGAGCGTGTCCGCGGCTGGTGCCCGGCCCGGTCTTCAACACCGGTGAGGGGTCTGGAAACAGGCTCCTGGTGGGTTCGATTCCCATACGCTCCCGCCACACATCATCGCCCGACGCCCCCTCCCGCCGTCGCCCCGGCGCGGTTTGACGCCCCGGGGATCGGGCCCTATCTGGTTGGGAGGGGGAAGTCCGCCATCGAGGGCCGGGAGACAGGACGTTCCCTGGCCCCCTCCCTTTCGAGGCGCACCGCACCGGGCGAGAGGGACACCCGTGGGACCGACCGAACCGAGCACGATCCCCGCGTTCAGCCTGGAGGAGAAGCCCGCGTTCCGGCCCTCGCAGGCGCACGACTTCGACTCGGCGGGCCTGAACGTGGCGCAGGTCGAGGGGCTGGTCCTGAAGTTCCTCCTGGGCTTCGGCGTCGCCTCGGGCCGTCGGATCGCCGACGAGCTCGGGATGCCGTTCGGGCCCTTCCCCGAGTTCCTCCGCCAGCTCAAGAACCAGCAGATCCTGTCCTACACCAACAGCGCCGCCGCCAACGACTACTACTACGCGCTGACCGACGCCGGCCGGGCCTGCGCCAAGGTCTACTTCGACGAGTGCGCCTACGTCGGCACGGCGCCGGTGACCTTCTCGGACTACGTCGAATCGGTCGCGGCGCAGACGATCAACAACGAACACCCGAAGATGGCCGACCTCCGGCGCGCCTTCTCCGACCTGCTGATCGACCCGGCGATGCTCCAGAACCTCGGCGCGGCGATCAACTCGGGCCGCGGGATGTTCATCTACGGCTTCCCCGGCAACGGCAAGACGAGCATCGCCGAGAGGATCACCAAGTGCTTCGGCGAGACGATCTGGATCCCCCGCGTGATCGCGATCGAGGGGCAGATCCTCAAGCTCTACGACCCGGCCAACCATGAGGCCGACCCGCCCGAGCGCGGGGGGCTGCTCCGCACCGACGAGCAGGACGACCGCTGGGTCGAGATCCGCAGGCCCACGATCATCGCCGGCGGCGAGCTGACCATGGACAACCTGGAGATCCGCTACAACCCCGAGACCAAGATCAGCGAGGCACCGCTCCAGATGAAGAGCAACAACGGCTGCTTCCTGATCGACGACTTCGGCCGACAGCGGATGCCGCCGATCGAGCTCGCTGAACCGCTGGATCATCCCTCTGGAGAAGCGGTACGACTTCCTGTCGCTGTCCAACGGCAAGAAGATCCGCGTCCCGTTCGACCAGCTCATCCTGTTCTCGACCAATCTCCAGCCCAAGGACCTGGTCGACGAGGCGTTCCTCCGCCGCATCCCGTACAAGATCAACGTGACCGACCCGACCGAGGCGATGTTCCGCCGGATGTTCGAGATCTTCGCCCCCAAGCTCGGCTTCCCCGAGATCGAGCAGGAGACGCTCGACTACCTGATCGAGCACCACTACCGCCGCGCCAACCGGCCGTTCCGGAGCTGCCAGCCCCGCGACCTCCTGCTCCAGATCCGCAACCACTGCGTCTTCAACGAGCTCCCGCTGGAGCTCACGCCCGAATACTTCGACGTCGCCGCCGGCAACTACTTCACCGTCATGTGAGCCCCGTGGCGGGCACGCACCGCCGCATGCACCGCCCGGCCCGGTTTGGCACCCGAGTTGCAATTATGCTCCGACTTGGAGGGAAGAATCTCAGGATCCTTCGAAGTCACGAACGGAAGGGAGTCGAGATGCCTGCGACGACCGGCGCCAATCCGATCAGCGACCTGATGTACGACTGGCTCACCGTCCTCCAGTCGAAGGCCGAGGGGCTCAACGCCTACGAGAAGTACATCAAGGACGCGGAGAAGGAGAATGCCAGCGAGTGCGTGACGATGTTCCGCAAGCTGCACGAGCACGACGCCCAGCAGGTCCGGGAGATCAAGGACCACCTGATGAAGATGATGACGAAACAGGGTAAGTGACCCCGTCGGGCACCCGGCCCGGACGAGGGGGCGGGATGGAGGTCCCACCCCCTCGTTTCGCGCCAATCGTGGACATCGGTGGACATCCCGGGCCGTCGGTTCAATACTGATCGGCCGAGAGAACCTCGCCGAGGTTCCGGGTCGCCAGGGCCCGCCACACGAGCGGGTTGATGGCCGACTTGAGGAAGTGGACCGAGCCGTCGGCGAACAGCATGTTCGCCCCGCCGGGGTGCCGGCTCCAGTAGTCCTCGACGTGGGCCTCGGGGTTGTTGATCGTGCGGGTGCCGTCCTCGAGGCCCGCCGGGCCGAGGACCTGCGTCCAGCACTCCTCGGGCGAGGGGTTGAACTGGTCGGTCCCCCCCTCGATCGGCGACGTCTTGCCGAGCCAGCCGTCGATCGAGCGGGCCACCCAGGTGACGTAGCTCAGGTTGTGGCTCCTCTCGCCGACGGCGACCGTCTGGCTCGTGCCGTCGGTGACGTCGGCGAAGCTCACCCGGCTGTTGCGGTAGAACATCCCCGCGTGCTGGCCCAGGGGGTCGCCGGGGGGGCTGCCGGTCCCGTTGTTCGGGGAATCGGTGGCGGCGGACTGGGAGCAGATCTCGCCGATGCCGTACATCCCGACGTAGTTGCCCCGCGAGAGGGTGTCGACGATGTGCGAGGCGTTGTAGCTGCCGGGGTTGGCCGGGTCGGGCGGGTCCTCGAACACGGGGATCGTCGGAGGACCGGGGTCCGAGGGGCAGAGGTAGACGTTGAGCACGGTCAGGCTGCACGTGTCGTTCTGGTGGTAGGCCACCGACATGTTAAAGTTGATCGAGTTGGAGACGGCCGCCTGCTCCAGGTGGGGGAGGATCATGCTCCCCCAGGCCCAGCCCGTCCCGAGGTCGACGCCGTGCTGGTCCTCGTTGTCCTGGTTGCAGGCGTCGAGCACGGTCGGGTCGATGGCGCTGACGTAGCCGGGCGGATAGACGCCGATCGCGGAGACGTAGTTGTGCAAGGCGACGCCGATCTGCTTGAGGTTGTTGACGCACTGCGACCGCCGCGCCGCCTCGCGGGCCGCCTGCACCGCCGGCAACAGCAGCGCGATCAGGACGCCGATGATGGAAATCACCACCAGGAGCTCGATCAGCGTGAAACCTCGCGCCTTGCGTTCGAAATCGATGTTGTGCATCCGATGACCCTCTCGGGGCCGGGGCGCAGCCGTCGCCGGACCGTATCAATCGACGGACGGCGGCCGCGACGGGCCGGGTGTGTTGGGAATATGCGCGTGAGACGACGGGCGGCGTCGGGACGACGGCCGCGGGCGAGCGTCGGTGGGATGGCTCAGACGCGCGGAGGGGCCCGGCAGGTGTTCCGATGCAGCGATCCGGCACGAGACGCCGGCAGAGGCGGCTCGACCGGGCCGGCCTGGCTCAGTCGGTGGAACAGGGGTGGCGAGTGCTGGCTCGCGTGATGCTGCGAACGATACTGGCACGCCAGGCAGTGGTCCTGGACGTGCGACAGGTCCGGCGACCAGTGCCCCGTGAAGTGCGGGCAGAGGTCGTCGCAGCTCGCCTGGTGGTGGGACTCGGCCCCGCCCTCTCCCCCGCCGTGGTCGTGCAGGCCCGGGGCCAGCAGCGTGGCCAGGGCGTAGAGCAGCGCCAACATCCGGCGGCGAGATCGCACAGCATCACCCCGATCGGCTCACCCGGGCGCGACCTCGGACGGAGGACCCCGGCCTGCGAGGGGGGAGCCGAGCGTCCATGATGAGACAACGCTTCGGACGCTGTCAAGTTGCCCATCCCATTTCCCGAGGGCCTCAGGGCGAGGATTTTTCCCCAGGCACGACGTCATGCACGATACTCCCGGGCGCGCGGCGGGTTGAATGGATAGGACAGCAGCCGGCGCCGTCGCGCAAAAATATCCGATCCCACTCGCGGGACCGACCGGCTTCGGATATCATAGTGGATGACTCCATGGATCTTGGCGAGTCGCCCTGGCGAGGCATGCCGTGGGGCCGGCTCCCTGTTCCGGGTCGCTGACCCCGGGGGAAAGATGATGACACGACGAATCGGCCTCCTGACCTTGTTCGGCCTGTTCGCCCTGGCCCCCGTCGTGGCGGAGGCGCAGAGCTATGGGCGCTACGGGCGACGCGGTGGTTATGTCAACACGCCGTTCGGCCCGGTCAACATGCAGACCATGCAGGCCGCGGGCGGCGACCCCTTCTCCGCCCTCCAGATGCAGCAGCAGATGCGGATGATGCAGCAACAGCAGCAGATGATGAAGTATCAGCAGCAGATGCAGAAGCAGGCGCAGCAGCAGAAGAACCAGCCGTCGCAGACGCCGACGTCACCGTACCCGACGACCTCGAACGTCACGTCGGTGTCGAAGAAGAAGAAGAAGACCCACACCACGACCGGCACGACGGCCAAGGCCGACCCCAAGAAGGCCGAGGCCAAGAAGGACGACCCCAACAAGACGCCCAAGACCGAGAACACCACGACGACGGCCGCGCCCCGGACCGGCAGCAAGCCCTGATCCGGGCGCTCGTCGCCCTCCCCCCGGCCCGCGACGATCCCCGGTCGTGGAACGAGAACCCCCGCCAGGTCCCGCGGACGGGATCGGGCGGGGGTGCGTCGTTCGTCGACCCGGATCGGGCCCGCCCCGGTCAGGCGTGGGCGGGCTCGGGCGTGGCCGGGTTGAAGGTGAAGTCGTGCCCGTCCCAGCCGACCTCGACTAAGCCCCCGGCGCGGACCCGGTCTTCCAGCAGCGCGGTGGCCAGGGGGTTGGCGATCCTCTGCTGGATGACCCGCTTCAGGGGACGGGCCCCGTAGGCGGGGTCGAACCCCTCCTCGGCCAGGTGCCGCTTGGCCTCGTCGCTGACGCGGATCGTCAGCCCGGCCTCGGCCAGCTGCGCCTGGAGCCGTCGGACCTGGATGTCGACGATCCGGGTCAGCTCGCCCATCCCGAGGGGGTGGAAGATGATCGTCTCGTCGATCCGGTTGAGGAACTCGGGGAGGAACTCGGCCTTCAGGATGTTCAGGACCGCCTTGCGGATGCGGCCCTCGTCGCCCGTCTCGGCGAGGTCGGCGATCTGCTGGCTGCCGAGGTTACTGGTCATGATGATGACCGTGTTGCGGAAGTCGACGGTGCGGCCCTGGCCGTCGGTCAGGCGGCCGTCGTCCAGAACCTGGAGCAGGACGTTGAACACGTCGCGGTGCGCCTTCTCGACCTCGTCGAGCAGGATCACGCAGTACGGCCGCCGACGCACCGCCTCGGTGAGCCGGCCCCCTTCTTCGTAGCCGACGTAGCCCGGCGGGGCGCCGATCAGCCGAGAGACGTTGTGCCGCTCGCCGAACTCGCTCATGTCGAGCCGGACCATCGCCCCCTCGCTGTCGAAGAGGAACTCGGCCAGGGCCCGGGCCAGCTCGGTCTTGCCGACGCCGGTCGGCCCCAGGAACAGGAATGAGCCGATCGGCCGGTTCGGGTCCTGCAGCCCGGCGCGGCTGCGTCGCACGGCGTCGGCGACCGCCCGGACGGCCGCATCCTGGTCGACCATCCGCAGGTGGATCTGGTCCTCCAGCTTCAGCAGCTTGTCGCGCTCGGTGGTGAGCATCTTGGCCACCGGGATGCCGGTCCACTGGCTGACCACCTCGGCGATCTCCTCGGCGTCGACCTCCTTCTTCAGCAGCCGGCGGGCGTCCTTCGGCTGGCCGTCGCCGGCCGCCTCCGCCTGCGCGATCTTCGTCTCGAGCTGCTTGCGCTCGGCGTCGAGCCGGTAGAGGTCCTGGAACCGCGCCTCGTCGGGCCTCTCGCCGCGCTGCTGCATCTGGTGCAGGTCGTCCATGGCGCGCTTCATCTCGGCCTGCGTGGCCGCCAGCCGCTCGCGGACCGCCTGGACGTCGCCCAGCCCCGTCTTCTCCATCTCCCACTGGCCGCGGAGGTCCTGGAGCTCCTTCTCGACGGCGGCGATCTCCGACTCGACCTCGGCCAGGCGCTCGCAGCGCGTGCTCCTCCTGCTCGCTGGCGAGCATCCGCTTGGCCAGTTGCAGCTGGACCAGGCGGCGCTGGAGGACGTCGATCTCGGTGGGGACCGACTGCAGCTCCATCGCCAGCCGGCTGCACGCCTCGTCGACCAGGTCGATCGCCTTGTCGGGCAGGAAGCGGTCGGTGATGTAGCGGGAGGCGAGCTTCGCCGCCGCCACCAGCGCCGAGTCCCGGATCTTGACCTTGTGGTGGACCTCGTACCGCTCCTTCAGGCCGCGGAGGATCGCGATCGTGTCCTCGACCGTCGGCTCGCCGACGAAGACCGGCTGGAATCGCCGCTCCAGCGCCGGGTCCTTCTCGATGTTCTCGCGGTACTCGTCCAGCGTCGTGGCGCCGATGCAGCGCAGCTCGCCCCTCGCCAGGGCGGGCTTGAGCAGGTTGGCGGCGTCCATCGACCCCTCGGCCTTGCCCGCCCCGACGACCAGGTGGAGCTCGTCGATGAACAGGATGACCCGCCCCTCCGACTGCGTGACGTCCTTCAGGACGGCCTTGAGCCTTTCCTCGAACTCGCCGCGGAACTTGGTGCCGGCGACCAGCGCGCCCATGTCGAGCGCGATGACCTTGCGGCCCTGGAGGCTCTCGGGGACGTCGCCCGAGACGACCCGCTGCGCCAGCCCCTCGACGATCGCCGTCTTGCCGACGCCGGGCTCGCCGATCAGGACGGGGTTGTTCTTGGTCCTCCGCGAGAGGACCTGGACGACGCGGCGGATCTCGGCGTCGCGGCCGATGACCGGGTCCATCTTCCCCTTGCGGCGCGAGCTCGACGAGGTCGCGGCCGTACCGCTCCAGCGCCTGGTATTTGTCCTCGGGGTTCTGGTCCGTGACGCGCTGCCCGCCTCGCACCTTCTGGAGTGCCCGGAGGAGCGTCCTTGTCGGTCACGCCGACGGCGGCCAGGACGTCCTGGGCGCGGCTCTTGACCCTGGTCAGCCCGAGCAGCAGGTGCTCGACCGAGACGTACTGGTCCTTCATCCGGTCGGCCTCGTCCTGCGCCGCGTCGAAGACGCGGTCCAGCTCGGGTCCGAGCGTCGTCTCGCCGCCGGTGACCTTCGGCAGCGCCTCCAGACCCTCCTCGGCCGCGCGGAGGATCTGCTCCGGCTTGACGCCGAACTGCATTAACAGGGCGCGGACCACCGCCTGGTCGGGGTCGAGCAGCGCCACCAGCAGGTGCATCGGCTCGAGGCGCTGGTGGCCCCGCTCGCGGGCCAGATCCTGCGCCTTCTGCACCGCCTCCTGACTCTTAAGCGTCAGCTTGTCGAATCGAAACGCCATAGGATCTCCCTCCAGCGACGCCATGTTCGGTCGGCGGAATGGGAATTATTTCTCTCGTTCGGGAAACGACGGCGTTAATACGCAATCGGCTTCCCGATTGTTCGCGGGAAACCGAGGCGATCATATCGACGCTCGACGGGTGATCCTCGATGGTTGGTTCGGGGTTGCAAATGCACTGCCGGGATGCGGAGTGTTCAGGCCGGGGGAGCGGCCAGGATCTCCTCCAGGCAGCGCCGGGGGTTGGGCAGCGGGTCGGCCCAGAGCCACGATACGTCGATCCAGAACCCGGGGATGGCGGTCGAAGCGAGCCGCCCCTCGGTGAACCGCTCGCTCCGATAACTGTCCCCGGGCCCGATGCGGCGCTCGACGAGGACGGCGCGGTCGCGCTCGTCGCACATCCAGATCTCCGGGATGCCGGCCGCGCGATAGGCATCGAGCTTCAGGCCGAGGTCGTGGGCCCGGGTCGAGCGCGAGAGGAACTCGACCACCAGGAGGGCCTTCGGCTGGGGCTGGGCCGCGTCCCCGGGGGGGCGGACGAAGAGGTCGGGCTCCGGCTTCCGATCCTCGCTCAGCCGGAGCACGGCCGGGCCCATGAGGACCGCGCCAACGTCGCCCCGCTCGCACCGGAAGCCGTCGAAAAGATGGAAGAGGAAGCCCACTTGGAACTGGTGGCGATCGGATACGGGCGAGGGCATGTAGACGATCCCGTCGAAGTATTCGCAGTATTGCATCTCGGCGCATGGCGCTCGAAGTCCTCCGGGGTCTGGCCGGCGAGCATGACCATGAAGTCGCCCGTCAGGGAGGAGCGGTCGTAGATCGCGCCGGCGGGCCGGGGGTCCTCGGCCGGGGCGGCCGGCGCCGATCGGTGCTCGCGGGTGGCCATCGCCGACACCTCAGAAGAACGGGGCCTCGGGCCAGTCGGGGTAGTCGCGGGCGGCCTCGGGGTGTTCAGGCCGGGGGAGCGGCCAGGATCTCCTCCAGGCAGCGCCGGGGGTTGGGCAGCGGGTCGGCCCAGAGCCACGATACGTCGATCCAGAACCCGGGGATGGCGGTCGAAGCGAGCCGTCCCTCGGTGAACCGCTCGCTCCGATAACTGTCCCCGGGCCCGATGCGGCGCTCGACGAGGACGGCGCGGTCGCGCTCGTCGCACATCCAGATCTCCGGGATGCCGGCCGCGCGATAGGCATCCAGCTTCAGGCCAAGGTCATGAGCCCGGGTCGATCGCGAGAGGATCTCGATCACGAGGAGGGCCTTCGGCTGGGGCTGAGCCGCGTCGTCGCCGGGGCGGACGAAGATGTCGGGTTCCGGCTTCCAATCCTCGCTCAGCCGGAGCACGGACGGGCCCAGGAGGACCGCGCCGCCACCCCGCTCGCACCGGAAGCCGTTGAGCAGGTCGAACAAGAAGCCAACCTGGTGCTGGTGGCGATCGGATACGGGCGAGGGCATGTAGACGATCCCGTCGAAGTATTCGCAGTATTGCATCTCGGGCGTATCGCGCTCGAAGTCCTCGGGGGTCTGGTCGCGGATCATGACCATGAAGTCGCCCGTCAGGGAGGAGCGGTCGTAGACCGCGCCGGCGGGCCGGGGGTCCTCGGCCGGGGCGGCCGGCGCCGATCGGTGCTCGCGGGTGGCCATCGCCGACACCTCAGAAGAACGGGGCCTCGGGCCAGTCGGGGTAGTCGCGGGCGGCCTGGTAGTGTTTGAACCAGAACTGGACGTCGCCGACGGTCGTCTCGCCGCGGGCGACGTAGGGCTCCCACCAGCCGTCGGAGGGGCGGAGCAGGTTGCCGAAATCGCTCCGCGCCTTGGGCTTCTGGATGATCAGCGCGCTCAGGTCGGGGAGGTCCTTCTCCAGGCACGCGGCCTGGATGGGCTTGAGGAGCTTGGAGGCGACGGTGCGGGGGGTCTCCTTGATGCCGACCTCCTTGCAGCGCTGGCAGAGGTCGTCGTAGGAGACCCAGGCGGGGGGGCGCCGCTCCTTGACCGCCTGCGACAGGTCGTGGGCCAGCCGGACCAGGAGGGGATAGACCGCCCTCACGTTTTCGAGAGACATGGCGACGGCTCCTGAGAGGCGAGACGGGACAGGGGGGCGACGTCCTGGAGGCTACGGCCCGGGTCGGTTCGTCATGTTAACGAAAACGGGGCGAGGCGGGACGTCGGCGCCCCGCCTGCCGGTCGACGTGATCCTCACTTCTTCTCTTCGAACTCGACGTCGATGACGTCGTCGGGCTTCTCGGCCTGGCCGCCGTTGGCCGAGGGGCCGGCGGGGCCCTCGTCGGGGCCGGGGGCGGCACCGGGGGCGGTCGCGGACGCGGCGTAGAGATGCTCGGCCATCGCCTGGCTGGCGCGTTGGAGATCCTCGATCGCCCGGTTGATCGCGCCCGGGTCCTCCCCCTTCTTCGCCTCGTTGACCTTGTCGATCGCCGCGCGGACGGCCGCCTTGTCCGAGTCGGAGAGCTTGTCCTTGCTCTCGTCCATCATCTTCTCGAGCTGGTAGACGCGCTGCTCGGCGGCGTTGCGGGCCTCGGCCAGCTCGCGGCGGGCCTTGTCCTCCGAGGCGTGCGACTCGGCGTCGCGCTGCATCCGGTCGATCTCGTCCTTCGACAGCCCGCCCGAGGACTCGATCTTGATCGTCTGCTCCTTGCCCGTCCCCTTGTCGCGCGCCGTCACGTTGAGGATGCCGTTGGCGTCGATGTTGAACGCCACCTCGATCTGCGGCGTCCCCATCCGCGCCGGCGGGATGCCCTCCAGGTTGAACTCGCCGAGCAGGCGGTTATCCGCGGCCATCGGCCGCTCCCCCTGGTAGACCTTGATCGTCACCGCCGTCTGGTTGTCCTCGGCGGTGGTGAACGTCTCCTTCTTCTCGGTCGGGATCGTCGTGTTCCGCTCGACGAGCTTGGTGAAGACGCCCCCCTTGGTCTCCAGCCCCAGAGACAGCGGCGTGACGTCGAGCAGCAGCAGGTCCTTGACGTCGCCGGTGAGGACCGCCCCCTGGATCGCCGCGCCGACGGCGACGACCTCGTCGGGGTTGACCCCCTTGTGCGGCTCCTTGCCGAAGATCTCCTTGACGATCTGCTGCACCCGCGGCATCCGCGTCGACCCGCCGACCAGCACCACCTCGTCGATGTCGGAGGCCTTCAGCTTGGCGTCGTCCAGCGCCTTGAGGACCGGCGCCTTGCAGCGGTCGAACAGGCGGTCGGTCAGCTTCTCGAACTGGCTCCGCGAGATCGTCATCGTCAGGTGCTTCGGCCCGCTCTGGTCGGCCGTGATGAACGGCAGGTTGATGTCGGCCTGCGCCTGGAAGGAGAGGTCCTTCTTCGCCTTCTCGGCCGCCTCCTTGAGCCGCTGCAGGGCCATCTGGTCCTTGCGGAGGTCGATCCCCTGCTCCTTCTTGAACTCGTCGGCGATGTGGTTGATCAAGGCCTCGTCCCAGTCGTCGCCGCCGAGGTGCGTGTCGCCGTTGGTCGAGAGGACTTCGAAGACGCCGTCGCCGACGTCGAGGATCGAGATGTCGAAGGTGCCGCCGCCGAGGTCGAAGACGGCGATCTTCTCGTTCTTCTTCTTGTCCAGGCCGTAGGCCAGCGCCGCGGCGGTCGGCTCGTTGATGATCCGCGCCACCTCCAGGCCGGCGATCTGGCCGGCGTCCTTGGTGGCCTGGCGCTGGCTGTCGTTGAAGTAGGCCGGGACGGTAATCACCGCCTTGCGGACCTTGTGGCCGAGGTAGCTCTCGGCCGCCTCCTTGAGCTTGCGGAGGATCAAGGCCGAGATCTCCGGCGGGGTGTACTCCTTGCCGCCGGCGCGGACCTTGACGAAGTCGTTGGCGCCGCCGACGACCTGGTACGGGACCATCTTCTCCTCGCCGCGGACCTCGTCGTGCCGCCGGCCCATGAACCGCTTGATCGAGTAGACGGTCCCGGTCGGGTTGGTCACCGCCTGGCGCTTGGCCGGCTCGCCGACCAGCGTCTCCCCCTTGGGGGTGAAGGCCACGACCGATGGCGTCAGACGGCTCCCCTCCTGGTTCGCGATGACCGTGACATCGCCCCCTTCCATGACCGCGACCACGCTGTTGGTGGTCCCCAGGTCGATGCCGATGATCTTTTCACCTTCCGCCACGAGCAGTCTCCTTTCCGGCGTCCGGCCGCGGGGATCGCGAGGATGGGACCCAGCCCGATGCCCACCGTCCCGACCCGACGGAGGCCACCGTGGGACCATCCGCCGCGCCTCGACCTCCCCCGGCCTCACGCGATGAAATCAAGTCTATGCAAGACCGATGCCCGCACCCGATCGGCCGCAGGGCATCTCGCCCATCTTAAGCCGTGACAAGATCTTAGATGGCTCGGCAATCGTCCATGTCCGGGATGGCGGCCCTCCCGTCTGCCAAATTGGCAGACGAGAGGTGGGCGTCGCGGGCCTCTGCTATTTTGGCAGTCGGCGCGCGCCGACCCTGGGCGGCCGGGGCCGGCGGGCCCGACGATACCCTACTCTACCGAATTGGTCGGCCGAGGGAAACGGGGCGGGCCGGGTGAACCCGAGAATCGGCTTGACAGCGCCGCAGTTTTCTTGTATCCACTTATCACCTCCAAGCTTGCGTCCGACCACGCCGGACCCTGCTCCGGCCCCTTGCACCCGGGTGGACTGATGCCCCGCAAGCCCGCCGCCGAGTCCCGAGGCAGGTCCTCGCCGACCAACGACGAGAAGCTGCCGCCGACCCTGGCGACCCTGCGGGGCGAGATCGACCGGATCGACAAGGACCTGGTCGCGCTGCTCAATCGCCGCGCCGACGTGGCGCTGAAGATCGGCCAGGTCAAGCAGAAGCAGGGGCTGGAGGTCTGGTCGGCGGCGCGCGAGGACGAGGTCATCACCAAGGCGCTGGCCGCCAGCCACGGGCCGTTGCCGGCGGAGACGCTCCGGCTGATCTTCCGCGAGCTGATGAGCGGGAGCCGGTCGTTGCAGCGCGCGCTGCGGGTCGCGCACCTCGGCCCGAAGTACAGCTACAGCCACCTGGCGGCGGTCGCCAAGTTCGGCCAGGCGGTCGAGCACGTCCCGGTCGGCTCGATCGCCGCCGTCTTCGAGGAGGTCAACCGCCGCCACGTCGAGTTCGGGATCGTGCCCTTGGAGAACTCGACCGACGGCCGGATCGTCGACACGCTGGAGATGTTCGTCCGGCTGCCGAGCATGAAGGTCCGCGCCGAGGTTCGCCTCCGGGTCCACCACTGCCTGATCGGCCGCTGCGAGTGGGGCCAGGTGCAGCGGATCTACTCGAAGGCGCAGGCGCTGTCGCAGTGCCGCCACTGGCTCGGCAAGAACCTGCCGCAGGCGCGGGTCATCGACGTGGTGTCGACGGCGCACGCCGCCGAGCACGCGCAGCGCGAGGAGTTCGCCGCCGCGGTGGCCAGCCGCGCCGCGGCCGACGCCTACGGGCTGAAGGTCCTGGCGGCCAACATCGAGGACCAGCCGCACAACGTCACCCGCTTCGCCGTCATCTCCGAGAGGGCCGAGGAACGGACCGGCAACGACAAGACGACCCTGCTCCTCCGCATCTCGAACCAGCCCGGCGCCCTGCCCCGCGCCATCGAGCCGTTCGGCAAGAACGGCGTCAACATGACCTGGATCGAGTCGTTCCCCACCGCGCCGAACCCCGCCGATCGCGACCCCACCTATCTCTTTTTCCTCGACATCGACGGCCACGCCGACGACGATAAGGTCCAGCGTGCCCTGGATGCCGTCCGCAAGCGGTGCGAGCGCCTCGAAGTCCTCGGCTCCTACCCCCGCGCCGACTGCATCGAGAGCTGAACCTTCGCGGCCCGACCCTTACCAGAGAGTCGATCGCTCGGGTTGCGCACGCCCGGAAATGGGACGCGGAGCGACGCGGAGGGGGCGGATCAATCCGGATCAGATCCGCGCCCATCGGCCCGATCCGCGTCCCTCCGCGTCCCATCCTCATTGTGGTCCAGCCATGTGAAAACTGCCCTACGGGGATCGTTAATGCCTGCTGGGAGGTCGCGCCCATGATGCCGCATGCGCTGAGACAAGGCCCTTCCATCCGATCTCCGAGGCTGATCGGGACCCTCCTGCTGGTGGCCGGCGGCCTGGCCCGGGGGGCGGGGGCGGGTGAGGCGGCGCCTCGTCGCGAGTTCGAGGACGCGGTGGAGCGGGGTCTCCGGGTCGTGCAGAAGGCGGCCGAGAGCTATCCGAACCACCGCGCGTGCTTCTCGTGCCATCACCAGACCTTGCCCATGCTGGCGATGGTCGCGGCCGGGGACCGGGGCGTGACGACCGACGCGGGACTCCTCCAGGCGCAGGCCGACTTCAGCCGCGAGTCGTTCCGCGAGCGAAGCGCCGTGATGGAGCAGGGCAGGGGGGTCGGCGGCGGGGCGATGACGGTCGGGTATGGCCTCTGGGCCTTCGTCCTGGCGGGACGGGCACCCGACGAGGTGAGCCGGGCGATGGTCGCGTTCCTGCTGAAGACCCAGCGCCCCGACGGGCGATGGGCGACGGGGACGGGCCGCCCCCCGATGGAGGAATCGTCGCTGACCAGCACCGCGCTGGCCGCCCTCGGCCTGCGGGCCTTCGCCCCCGCCGATCGTCGCGAGGAGGCCGAGGCCGCGATCGGCAAGGCCCGCGTTTGGCTCCTCGGCGCCGAGGCGAAGAACCAGGAGGACCGCTGCTCGAAGCTCTGGGGGCTGCTCCGCCTCGGCGCCGATCCCGAGGCCGTCCGCCGGGCGCGCGGCGAGGCGCTCGCCTCGCAGAGAGACGACGGCGGCTGGCCCTCCCGCGACGACCTGCCCAGCGACGCCTACGCCACCGGCCAGACCCTCGCCAGGCTGCACGAGGCGGGCCTCGCCGCGACGCACCCGGCTTTCCGCAAGGGCCTCCGCTACCTGCTCGACGCCCAGCACGAGGGCGGGTCGTGGAAGGTCGAGACGCGGGCCCGTCCGGTGCAGACGTTCTTCGACAACGGCGACCCGCACGGCAAGCACCAGTTCATCTCGATCCCGGCGACCTGCTGGGCCGTGGTCGCCCTCTCCGCGGCGCTCGGCCCCCGAGGCCGAGCCCTTCGACCTGGTGATCCGCGGCGGCAGGGTCGTCGACGGGACGGGCAACCCGTGGTTCCGCGCCGACGTGGCGATCCGCGGCGACCGGATCGTCGAGGTCGGCCGGGTCGCCGCCGACGCACCCGCGCGGAGGACGATCGACGCCCGCGGCCTGGTCGTGGCGCCCGGCTTCATCGACATGCACTCGCACTCCGACCGCCCCCTGCTCGTCGACGGCGACGCGCAGAGCAAGATCCGCCAGGGGGTGACCACCGAGGTCCTCGGCGAGGACACCTCGGGCGGACCGTCCAAGGGGAAGCGGCCCCCCGCGACATTCGATCGCGGCGGCAAGGAGCTCCGGTGGACGACGCTCGGCGGCTACCTCGACGCCCTCGAAGAGGAGGGGATCGCGACCAACGTCGCCTCCTACGTCGGCCTCGGCACGCTGCTCGGCTGCGTCCTGGGCGACGCGCTCGACCGGCCCGACGCGAGGCAGCTCGACGAGCTGAAGATCCTGCTGGCCGAGGCGCTCGACGAGGGGGCCTTCGGCCTCTCGACGATGCTCGCCAGCCCGAGGGAGCTGAACGTGACGACCGACGACCTGGTCGCGCTCGGCCGGGTGGTCCGCGAGCACGGCGGGATCTACGCCTCGCACATCCGGCACGAGGGGACCGGCGTCCTCGACGCGGTCAAGGAGGCGATCGCGATCGGAGAGAGGGCCGGTATCCCGGTCGACATCATCCACCTCAAGATCGCCGACCAGGCGCTCTGGGGCCGCATGAGGGAGGTCGTCGCTTTGATCGACGACGCCCGGCGCCGGGGCGTGAACGTGCAAGCCCACGTCTATCCCTACGCAAGGGGCAACAACGACCTCGTGAGCATCATCCCCCCCTGGGCCCACGAGGGGGGCAAGGGGGCGTTGCTCGCCAGGCTCCGCGACCCCGACCAGCGCCCCCGGATGAAGGCCGACATCCGCGACGGCCTGCCCGGCTGGTACAACCACTATACGGCCGTCGGCGGCGACTGGTCGCGGATGCTCGTCAGCGCCGGCCTCTCCGAGCGCAACCGACAGTTCCAGGGGATGACCGTGGACCGCATCTTCGCCGAGAAGGCCCGCGGGGCCTCGCCGGCGCCCGACCCCCTGGACCAGCTCTTCGACCTCTTGATCGAGGAGCGGGGCTCGATCTCGACGATCTACGCGCACCACACCGAGGAGGACATGAACCTCGCCCTGGTGCAGCCGTGGTGCTCGATCGGCTCCGACGGCTCGGCGCTGGCGACCGCGGGCCCGCTGCGCCGCGGCAACCCGCACCCGCGCAACTTCGGCACGTTCCCCAGGGTGCTCGGCGTCTACGTCCGCGAGCGCCGCCTGCTCTCGCTGGAGGACGCCGTCCGCAAGATGACCTCGCTCAACGCCGCCAAGCTCGGGATCGCCGACCGCGGCCTGCTCCGCCCCGGCCAGTTCGCCGACGTCACGGCCTTCGACCCCGACAAGGTCATCGACCGCGCCACCTACCTCGACCCGTTCCAGTACAACGACGGGATCGAATACGTGGTCGTCAACGGCCGCCTGGTCCTCGACCGCGGCGCGCACACCGGGGCCCGGCCCGGCCGCGCCCTGCGGCGGTCGAAGAGTGCTGAGTTCTGAGTTCTGAGTGCTGAGTGCTGAGTGCTGAGCCTAGTAGGGCGTGTGCAACACGCCACTTCGGCACGGGGCCAGAAGGACATCGTGTTGCACACGCCCTAAACGACTCAGCCTATGAGCCAGGCTTTTTCTCAGCACTCAGCACTCAGCACTCAGCACTCAGAACTCAGCACTTTCCACGAAGCACTCCTCCCGTCAGAAGAGCAGGATCGCGTCGATGCCGAGCGTGAACTGGCTCTTCCGGGTGCCGCCGTCGTAGGGGTGGGTGAACTGCGACCAGTCGAACCGCGCCTCGGGCCGGATCCAGATGAAGGGCTTGGGCTTCCAGATCATGCCGATGGTCTGCTCGTAGAAGGTGTCGCGGAACCCGGTGCGCTGGCCGCCGTCGTCGCGGAAGACTTCCGACCGCCAGACGCCGGTCAGCTTGTCGCTGAAGGCGTAGAGGAACCAGTTGCCCGAGGCCTGACCAGCTGTCGTTGCGGTCGGTCCCGCCGGAGAACGCGCCGTTGGGCAGGGGGACGCCGCCGCTGCCGGGGATGTTGTTCTCGAACGACAGGTCGACCTCCTCGACCTGGGTCAGCTTGTCGGTCCACTTGTAGGTGAAGACGTTCGTGAACGAGAGCCGGTTGTTGCCGCCGTAGCCGAGGTTGCGGCGGCCGTCCTCGTGCGGCGGGATCGTGTTGCCCAGCAGGAAGACCTGCTGGTTGGTGCCCGAGAGGAACCGCGGGTACTGGTTCGGCCCCCAGATGTAGGAGATGGCGAAGTTCGCCTTGGTGTCCTTCGAGGTCCAGGTCCAGCCGCCGAGGTAGTTCCACTTGTAGTCGGCGTTGAACCAGCGGTCGTAGCCGTTGACCGTGCCGTTGTAGATGTTGATCCGGTCGGTGAGATGCAGCGTGGACAGCATCCCGAGGTGGGTGAACGGCTGGCCGTAGTTGAACATGTAGGGGACCGAGAGGAGCGGGCGGCCGATCGCGGGGACCACCTCGTAGCCGAGGATCGTGTAGAACCGGCCCCCCTTGACGTCGATGCCCCCCTTGGTCAGCCACGGCAGGTGGACCTCGCCGTAGATCTGCGCGGGGTCGTAGCCGAGGAAGTGGTTGAGCCGGAACGAGTGCTCGTTCAGGCCGCGCATGTGGTTGAAGACCCAGTCGTTGCCGAACAGGTTGTCGACGCGGAAGCCGAAGTTGATCCGGTCGTTCTGCTCGAGCGGGTTCTCGATGATCAGGTAATACTGGTTGCCCATCCAGCGGTCGGCCAGGTAGTTGGGGTTGACGCCGAAGTTGGTGCCGGTCGGGCCGCGGCCGTCGGCGTTATAGGTGAAGCTGTTCTGGAGCCAGCCGTAGACCTTCACCGGCGCGTCGGCGCAGGCCCAGGGCGTTCATCAGGAGCTTGGTCTCGTCCTTGGCGGGCGGGGCCTCGGCCTCCTCGGCCTTCTCCCGGCCGCGGTCGGCTCGCCGCCGCCCCCCTCGCGCTCGGACCTGGGGAGCGAGAGGTCGGTGTTGCTCTCCGCCGACGGTGCCCGTGCCCGGAGGGGCGGCGGGCAGCTCGCGATGGCGGTGGCGTGACCGGGGGCGCGCGTGCCGACGGGGGGCGTCGTCGCCCCGTTGGTCGCGGGGGCGGTCGTGGGAGAGGGGGCCGGCGGTTGCGGTTGATAGGCCGCGGGCCGGACGGGCGGTCGAGACACCCCGCGATGTGGCCGATCGCAGCGGCTGCGGCACCCGCGGTGCCCGGGCGCCGCGCGGCGCCCGGGCCGTCCACCTGGGCCCGGCCCTCCCGCCCCGAGCCCCACGCCAGCCCCAGGATGCCGACCCCTCGCCAGATCGGTCTTCTCATGGTCTCCTCCTGAATGTCGTCATCCCCACGATTCCTCACGTGGCAGACGATGGGCCCGACATCCCTCCGGGATGCCGTCCTCGAGCCGCGCCTCTTCCCTGCCCTACAGTTCCGGCGAATCCAACCTGATGGCGAGATCGCCGTCTTCCCGGAGAGCCAGATCGGGCGCGGGCATCGCGTCGCGATGCCCTCGGGAGAGCCGATCGTTTCAGGAGGCCAGCGTTCGAGTCCTCACCAGACGTCGGGAAGCCACATCGAGGTCCTCGGTCGCCGGGCCGTGTCCCGTCCGGTCGTGTCGCCACGAACCGGGCACCGGACCCGTCCCGGGTCGCAAGTTAGATCGGATCGAGGTGTCGAGGAAATGAGCGATTTTGCCGGTTTCGACACGTTTTCGGGAATGATGGGTCGGGGCGATCGGCGGGGCTGGCCCGATTGGTCGGGGGCATGGCACTGGAAATGAACAAGCCGGCCAGATAGGATCGTTCCGGTCCACCACCTCTCCCATGGCGACCTGGGCGATCCTATCTGGCCGGCTAGGCGGGCCGGGAGCCCTCGGCGTGCCGAGGGCCCTCCGGTGTCTTGAGAAAGGGCGAGCGGGGGGTCGTGCGAGGCTATCCCGCTCGCCCTTTGGCGGGGAAGCTGCCGAGGCCGAAGCCCGGCAACTCGTCGCCAGAGGGGTGGTTCCCTTGCGGTGTTCCGGTCCTTCGAAATACCGTGATGTCTTCCCGATCACCGCGACGACGCGGATCAGCCATTCGCAAGGGCAGTGCCAATCGTCGTCGGCGGGCGATCGCGGACGGCCGGGGGCAACCCGCGAGCCGGGTCGGATCTCGATTTCGGAGAATAGTTTAAGCGAACCTGACGGGTCCCGGTCGTTCGCCCGATTCGGGCACCGGCTCCGATCCCCCGATCGCGCCCTGATTGCATCGACTCGATAGCAGTGCATCCCACTTTGCAGGCAGAACCGCGACGGAGTCCGGGCCTCGACGGGGATCGTCGCGGAGCTCGCCGCGCTCGTCTCGGCCCGGACGGACTGGGTGGAGCGGGGCCGCGCCGGGGGCTTGCGACGGTGGCTCGGGCGCGAGCTCGACCCCGACGGCGTGCCGCGACGGCTGCCGGTGGCGGAGTGGTCGCGCTGCCTGGCCGAGCTGGCGGTGGCGCGTCGCCGTCGCGAGGCGGGCTGGCCCGAGTTCTTCGACGCGAGGGTCGAGGGGCTGCTTCCGCCAGGCGCTCCGGTTCTCCCGACCCGACGGCTCGCCGGTCTTCGGCCCGGCGGCCGGCGATGCCGGGGCGGGGCCGCTGTTCCGGTACTGGGCCGACGGCATTGGCCGACCCGGGCCTGTCGACGGTGGTCGACTGGTGGTTCCCCTCGGGGTCGCGGAGGCATGCCCCGCCCCCGCTGCCGGCCCATTCCTGCCCCGACCGGCCGCTGGCGATGCTCCGGGCCAACTGGCGGCGCGGGGCGACCTGCTGGCGATCGACCACCGCGACGGCGGCCCCGCCTGCGGGCTCGAGCTCCGGGGGCAGGGCCGCTGGCTGGCTCGGGCCGTGGTGGGGCTCCGACGCTCGAGGGCGGCCCCTCCGGCCGGGCCCGGCCGTCGCTGTGGGCGTCGAACTCCTCGGCCGACCTGCCTGGAGTGGACGTTCCGGGTCGGCGCGGCGCGGGTCGTGCGGACCGCGATGCTGCTCCGGGGCCGCAAGCTGGCGTTGCTGGCCGATCAGGTCGAGGGGGGCGGGCCCTCCGCCGGGGATGCGGATCGGCCTGGCCGAGGGGGTCGCGGCGGGGCCGATCCCCGGGTCCCGGGCGCTGGGCCTCGCCTCGGCACGCGGCCGGACCTCGGCGCAGCGTCCTGCCCGCTGGGGCTGCCCGGGAACCCCTATCCGACCGATCGCGGGGCGTTCGTCCCGACCGGGCCGGCGCTGGAGCTCCGCCAGGCCCGCGAAGGGCGACGGGCCTGGCTCCCCCTGCTCGTCTCGTGGGAGCCGGCCCGGCATCGGAAGGCGGTGCGGTGGCGGCCCCTGACCGTCTCGGAGAAGTCGAAGGTCACCCCGCCCGACGTCGCCTCGGCCGTCCTGGTCGCCTGGGGGCGCGACGAGATGCTGGTCATCTACCGCAGCCTCGCCCGTCCGGCCCTTCGGGCATTCCTCGGCTACCAGACCCGCGCCCGGTTCCTCGTCGCCCTGTTCACCCGCGAGGGGGACGTCGAGCCGATCGTCAAGGTGGACGAGTGAGCTGAGGGGACCGCGGCCGATCGGACCTGAGCCTCGTGTCATCGGGCCTGACTTCTCGCGCCTCGGCATCGAGGCGATCGCGACGAGGGACAGGGCGATATACACCAGCGAGACCACGACCGTCAGGTAGCCCGAGTGCTGGTGGCTCTTGATCAGGTTGGCCTGGCCGCCCAGGATCAACTGGCCCATGACGAGCTGGCCGGCGATCAGAACGGCCGACAGGACGCCCAGGATCATCAGGATCGGTTTCATCGCGCGAGGGATTCTCCGTCGATACGGGCGTGCGGCGCACGCCATCCGGGCCGGCGTGCGGCCCACGCCCCCCGAGAGGATAGTCGATCGCCCGCCCTCCGTCACCGAGGCGCCGCAAGAATCCCTTGCCGCGACGGCCCGAACTCACGACACTCGACGCATGGACGATCGGCAACGCCTCCGGCGCAACCTGGACGCGGTGCGGGCGCGGATCGCCGAGGCGGCGCGGCGGTCGGGCCGCGACCCGTCGACGGTCCGCCTGGTCGCCGTGACCAAGCGGCAACCCGGCCCGCCTGATCCGCCCGCTGGTCGAGGCTCGGGGCGTGCGACCTGGGCGAGAACTACCCGCAGGAGCTCTGGAGGAAGGCCGAGGAGCTTGCCGACATCCCGGTGCGCTGGCACCTGATCGGCCACCTCCAGGGCAACAAGGCGAGGAAGACGTTCCCGATGGTCCGGATGATCCACGCGGTCGATTCGCTCAAGCTGCTCCGGGCGCTCGACGCCCTGGCGCGGTCGGATTGCCGCCGATCCGTCCCGCGGTCTGCCTCCAGGTCAACACGTCGGGCGAGGCCGCCAAGCACGGCTGGTCGCCGTCGGAGATCGTCCGGGACGCCGACGCGATCGCCGCCTGCCGGACCATCCCGGTCGTCGGCCTGATGACGATGGCCGCTCTCGGCACGACGGCCGAGACCGCCCGCCCCTCGTTCGTCCGCCTCCGCGAGGCCCGCGACGCCCTCCGCGCGCGGACGGGCCTGCCCCTGGACCAGCTCTCGATGGGGATGTCGAACGACTTCGAGACGGCCATCGAGGAGGGGGCGACGCTCGTCCGGATCGGCTCGGCGCTGTTCGAGGGGGTCGCGCCATGATCGAGCTGTCCGCGCACGAACGGGGGACCATCGTGCCGGTCCGCGCCCAGCCCGGGGCGCGGAAGGACGCCGTCCTCGGCGAGCGCGGCGGAGCCCTCCGCGTGGCGGTCTCCGCCCCTCCCGAGCGCGGCAAGGCGAACGCGGCCATCCAGGACGTCCTGGCCGAGGCGCTCGGCGTGCGGGCGTCGCAAGTCGGCCTGATCTCGGGCGAGACGTCGCGCGACAAAGCGGTTCCTGGTCGTCGGTGTCACGCCCGACGAGATGCGGCGACGGCTCGCCCCGCTCCTGCCCCCGGACCTCCCCGATCCCTCGGAATGAGCCGATGCCCGATTTGCCCCCCGAGATCACGCTCGACCCCCTGGACCGCGAAGCCGTCGGGCGCCCGCGTCCGCGTGCCCGGCTCGAAGAGCCTGACCAACCGCGCCTTGATCGTCGCGGCCCTGGCCGACGGCGCGAGCACCCTGACCGGGGCCCTGGATAGCGACGACACGCGGGTCATGGTCGAGTCGCTCCGCCGGCTGGGGATCGCGGTCGAGCACGACCCGGCGTCGGCGACGATCCGGGTGCCGGGCTGCGGCGGTCGCATCCCGGCGGCCGAGGCCGAGCTGTTCGTGGCCAACTCGGGCACGAGCCTCCGGTTCCTCACCGCGATGGTCGCGACCGGCCAGGGGACGTACCGGCTCGACGGCACCCCCCGGATGCGGCAGAGGCCGGTCGCCGACCTTCTGCAAGCCCTCAACGGCCTCGGTGCCGACGCGACGAGCGACCTCGGCACCGGCTGCCCCCCCGTGACCGTCCGCGCCAGCGGGCTCGACGGCGGCTATGCGTTCGTCAAGGGGGACGTGTCGAGCCAGTTCCTGAGCGGCCTGCTGATGGCCTTGCCTTACTCCCGCGACACGACGACCGTCGAGGTGCAGGGGGTGCTCGTCTCGCGGCCCTACGTCGCGATGACGACGGCCGTGATGGAGGCGTTCGGCGTCCGGATCGGCAACCGCAAGGACCGCCGCTTCGACGTCCGCCCCGCACGTTACACCGGCCGCCCCTACGCGATCGAGCCCGACGCCTCGGCCGCGAGCTACTTCTTCGCCCTGGCCGCGATCACCGGGGGGACGGTCACGGTCGAGGGGCTGGGCACGACGAGCATCCAGGGGGACATGGCCTTCGTCGACGTCCTGGAGCACATGGGCTGCATCGTCGTCGCGCGGCCAGCGACGAGACGACGGTCATCGGCGGCCCGCTGCGCGGGGTGGACGTGGACATGAACGCGATCAGCGACACCGTGATGACGCTGGCCGTGGTCGCCCTGTTCGCGAGGGGGATGACCCGCATCCGCAACGTCGGCCCACATCCGGCACAAGGAGACCGACCGGCTCGCGGCCCTGGCCGCCGAGCTCCGCAAGCTCGGCGCGACCGTCGAGGAGCAGCCCGACGGCCTGGTGATCTTCCCGCCCGACCGCATCCAGCCCGCGCGGATCGCCACCTACGACGATCACCGCATGGCGATGTCGTTCGCCCTGGCCGGCGTGAAGGCCGAGGGGGTGACGATCCTCGATCCCGGCTGCGTCGCCAAGACCTATCCCGGGTTCTGGGACGACCTGGCCAGGCTCTCCCCCTGAGCCTCCGCGTCCGCATGCTGCTTGGCCCAGCGGAGGGCGACCTCGGTCACCAGTTGCGCCGAGGCCGCCAGGGTGGCGGGTTCGAGCGGCCGCCCGTCCCGGCGCCCCGGATGCTGAAGCGAGGATGCCGAGACGGGAGGAGAATGTGGAGCAAGAGCCACCGGACGATGGTCCGGCTGGTGCGATGGGGAATCCAGAGGTCCCGGGCCGCCGTCTCGGCCAGGGCCGCGCCGGGGCCATGCCCCGCGATCACCACCTCGGGCCCGTAGCCCGGCGATTCGAGCCAGATAACCAGCGTGCCCTTGGCCTCACCCCCCTTCTCATTCAGGAGTGCATTGAGCGCCATCACGTTCGGGGTGGCCACGAACCAGGCTTCGACTCGATCGCCGAGCCCCGGGGGCCAGTTCGAAGCCAGCTCGGCGAGCGTCGCCAGCCCGATGCGGCCGTCCCGGGGAGCCGGTGGAGCGGGCCGCCACCGGAACGAGGCCAGCATCATGATCGCAATGAGCCCCGTGGCGAGAAGGACACAGACCCCGATCCGAGTGTCCGAGCGGATGGCGTCCTCGACCCCGGGCGCCATCACGATCAGGAAGGGCGCGAGAAGTAGGATCTCGAACAGCAGGAGAAGGCGGTTCTCCCAGGGATCGCGCCGTGGAATGAATCCCGGTCAGCACGACGATCCGGATCGGCGGTCGGCCCCGGTGCGACGTCTTGCCGATCACGTGATGTGATTTCAGGGTGCACCCTGCGGCTCGGGCGCGTCGGCTCGTCAACCAGCCCGCGACGGCCCAACCGAGCAACATCGCAGCCGTTACACCGGCCCGGAACGCTGATGATGTCCCGGTCAGGACGCAGGGCGGTAGGATGCAGAAATAGAGGAAATATGCCCAGAACAATACCACCCAATCACCGTCGAGGGTCGGCGATTCAATCCACTCGACGAGGAGGCCGGCATCTTCGAAATACTTGGCCATCTCGTCGGCCGCTATCCGTTCGCCCTCGCTCCTGGCCAGGCGGGGCCAGGGGAGGGCTTTCGCGAGGGCCAGCACCCGTTCGGGATCGAACCGCATCCGACGTCTCCACAACGACCTCGCACCCCCGAATCGTATCAGAAAATCCTGGACAGGATGCGGAGGCATCCCCTAGAATAAGCTTGCTTGGAATCGCAAGCCCCGCCATCGATCCGCATTCCACGCCCACCCATCCGACCGACTCCCAGGCTTCGAGGCCGCGATGCGTCGTCTAGTCTTCACGCGCTGGGTTATGCATGCCTCCGGGATCGCCGCGATCGCGTCGTGCGGCCTCCGACCCGCCATCGCCCCCGCCCAGGAGGGCGAGGCGAAGCTGCCCCCGCCGGTCGCGCGGACGGTCGATTTCGCCAAGGACATCCGGCCGATCTTCGAGGCGAAGTGCTACGAGTGCCACGGGCCGAAGAAGCAGAAGTCGGATTTGCGGCTCGACGACAAGACCTCGGCCCTCAAGGGAGGGGCCGAGGGGCCGCCGATCCTGCCCGGCAAGGGCGCCGAAAGCCCCCTGATCGAGCGTGTGGCCTCCGACGAGGAGGACTACGCCATGCCCCCCAAGAAGGAGGAAAGGCTGTCGGCCGAGCAGGTCGGCCTGCTCCGCGCCTGGATCGACCAGGGGGCGACCTGGCCCGACAACGGGAAGGCGGGCACCGCGAAGGACCACTGGGCGTTCCACGCGCCGAGACGTCCCCCCGTGCCCCGCCCCCGCGATGAGGGCTGGGTGCGGAACCCGATCGATCGGTTCGTGCTGGCCCGCCTGGAGCGGGAAGGTCTCAAGCCGTCGCCCGAGGCGGACCGGATCACGCTGATCCGCCGCCTGAGCCTCGACCTGGTCGGGTTGCCCCCGTCCGTTGCCGAGGTCGATGCCTTCGTCGCCGATCGGGACGAGGATGCCTACGAGAAGGTGGTCGAGCGCCTCCTGGCGAGCCCCCATTACGGCGAGCGCTGGGGGCGGCACTGGCTCGACGCGGCCCGGTACGCCGACAGCGACGGGTTCGAGAAGGACAAGCCGCGGCACATCTGGTTCTATCGCGACTGGGTCATCAACGCCTTCAACCGCGACCTCCCCTACGACCGCTTCATCGTCGAGCAGGTCGCCGGGGACCAGCTCCCGAATCCCACCCAGGATCAGGTCGTCGCGACGGGCTTCCTCCGCAACTCGATGGTCAACGAGGAGGGGGGCGTCGACCCCGAGCAGTTCCGCATGGAGGCGATGTTCGACCGGATGGAGGCGATCGGCAAGGGCATCCTCGGCCTGACGATCCAGTGCGCCCAGTGCCACACGCACAAGTTCGACCCGATCACGCAGGAGGAGTATTACCGCCTCTTCGCGTTCCTGAACAACGACGACGAGCCGGCCCGCGTCGTCTATACGCCCGACGAGCGGATGCGGCTGGCCGACCTGCACCGGCAGGTCCGCGAGATCGAAGGGCAGCTCCGGGAATCGGCCCCCGACTGGCGAGAGCGGATGGCCCGGTGGGAGGACGAGCAGTGCGGGTGCGACCGCCCCTCGTGGACCGTGCTGCCGCTCGCCGTCGACGAGATCTCCACCGGGGGCCAGAAGTACCTGCTGCAGGAGGACGGCTCCTACCTGGCGCAGGGCTACGCCCCGACCAAGCACACGGCGAAGTTCTCGGCGAAGGTCGTCCTGCCGAAGATCACCGCCTTCCGCATCGAGCTCCTCAACGACGCGAACCTGCCCGCTTACGGGCCCGGGCGGTCGTTCAAGGGGACGTGCGCCCTGACGGAGTTCTCGGTCGAGGCGGCGCCGGCCGGCTCGGACGAGAAGAAGAAGGCCAAGGTCAAGCTCTCGAAGGCCACCGCCGACTTCGGCCAGCCCGAGACGCCTTTGGAGCCGAACTTCGACGACCGATCGGGCAAGAAGCGCGTGACCGGCCCGGTCCGACTTCGCGATCGACGGCAAGGACGAGACCGCCTGGGGCATCGACGCCGGTCCCGGCCGCCGCAACGCCCCGCGACAGGCCGTCTTCGTCGCCGAGGCGCCGATCGGCAATGCCGACGGGACCGAGTTGACGATCTCCCTGAAGCAGAACCACGGCGGCTGGAACAGCGACGACCTGATGACGAACAACCTGGGCCGGTTCCGCCTGTCGGTGACCGACGCCCCCGAGGCCGCCGCCGACCCGGTGCCGCCGCGCGTCCGCGAGATCCTGGCCATCCCCCGCGAAAGCCGCTCCCCCGCGCAGGAGGCCGAGGTCTTCTCCTACTGGAGGGCCACGGTCCCCGAGTGGAAGGAGGCCAACGAGCGGATCGAAGCCCTGTGGAAAGGCCATCCCGAGGGGGCGACGACGCTGGTGCTCCAGTCGCGGCCCGACGGGAGGACGACGAGCGTCCTGAAGCGGGGCGACTTCCTCAAGCCGGTCAAGCCGGTCAAGCCCGGCGTGCCGGCGTTCCTCCACCCCCTGCCGGACGGCGCGGCGCCGTCTCGGCTGTCGTTCGCGAGGTGGCTGGTCGACCCGAGGTCGCCGACGACGGCCCGCGCGGCGGTCAACCGGGCCTGGCAGGCGTACTTCGGCACCGGGCTGGTCGCCACGCCGGAGGACTTCGGCACGCAGGGCGAGAAGCCCAGCCATCCCGAGTTGCTCGACTGGCTGGCCTGCGAGTTCATGGGCCGCGGCTGGAGCCTGAAGGCGATGCACCGCCTGATCGTCTCCTCGGCGACCTATCGGCAATCGAGCCGGGCGACGCCCGGGCTCCTGGCCAAGGACCCGTACAACCGCCTGCTGGCGCGGGGGTCGCGGATGCGGGTCGAGGGCGAGGTGGTGCGCGACATCCAGCTCGCGGCGAGCGGCCTGCTGAACCGGGCCGTCGGCGGCCGGAGCGTGATGCCCCCGGCGCCGGCGTTCCTGTTCCAGCCGCCGGCCAGCTACGCGCCGTTCCCGTGGATCGAGGAGACCGGCCCGAACCGCTACCGCCGCGCCGTCTACACCTGGCGAAGGCGCTCGACCCCCTACCCGCTCCTCTCGACCTTCGACGTGCCCGAGGGGAACACCTCGTGCGTGCGGCGGGCCCGCTCGAACACGCCGCTCCAGGCGCTGATGACGCTGAACGAGGACCTCGCGATGGAGTCGTCGCGGGCGATGGCGCGTCGCGTGCTCAGTGACGGCGGAGCGTCCGACCCCGAACGGGTCGCCTATGCCTTCCGCCTCTGCGTGAGCCGACCGCCCACCGAGGCCGAGCGCGACGTCCTGCTGCGGCTCCTCGACAAGCAGGCCAGGCGGATCGCCGACGGCTGGGTCAGCCCGTGGGAGGTCGCCACGGGCAAGGACGAGCGCCCCGCCGCATTGCCCCCGGGGACGACCCCCGCGCAACTGGCCACGTACACCGTCGTGGCGCGCGTGCTGCTGAACCTCGACGAGACCATCACCAAGGAGTAGGGACGATGAGCATCGCCGGGAAACAGGCCGCGATCGGCGTCTATCGGATGACACCCAGGCAGTTCCGCGTGGCGTGCGAGGCGGGCGTCTACGGAGAGGATCGGGTCGAGCTCCTCGCGGGAATCCCGTTCATCATGACCAAGGACCCGCCGCACGAAGTCGTCGTCTATCGGCTGGCCGAGGCCCTCCGGCCGGTCGTCGGGCCGCGCGGTCTGCTCGTCTTCGAGGAGAAGTCGGTGAAGCTGGGCCCCTGGAGGCCGATCCCCGACGTCGCGATCGTGCGGGGACCATCCGCGAACTACAACGTGAAACTCCCGGGGGCGGCGGACATCTCGCTGGTCGTCGAGGTCGCGGACACGACCTACCCCAGGGACCGGGGCCTGAAGTATCGCCGCTACGCCGCGAGCGGAATCCCGGCTTACTGGATCGTCAAGCTCGACGATCGGACGATCGAAGTCTATGCAGACCCGCAAGGCCGCGGCAACGTGGCCCTGTATCGGTCGTGCCTCATCTACCGCGAGGATGATCACATCCCCTTCCTCGACGAAGCCTTCCGGGTGGGAGATATCCTCCCGGCGGCCGGCGGCCAGGGGGATATCATGAGCGCCGACATCATCAGGGGTATGGATCAATGACCGGAGGCCGACCCGTGGACCATCAGGCGCACGCCCGGGACGAGTATCGCAAACAGATGACCCGCCGCTGGTTCTTCCAGGAGTGCGGCGTCGGGCTCGGCTCGATCGCGCTGGGATCTTTGCTCGGGGGCACCTCGGCGCGGGCGGACGTCGCCGCGGCGGCCGGCCCCCTCGCGCCGAAGAGGCCGCACTTCGAGCCGAAGGCGAAGCGGGTGATCTTCCTGTTCCAGGCCGGCGCGCCGAGCCACCTGGAGCTGTTCGACTACAAGCCCGACCTCGCCAGGTTCAACGGCACGCTGCCTCCGCCCGGGCTGCTGAAGGACTACCGCGCGGCGTTCATCAACCCGAACTCGACGCTGCTCGGGCCCAAGTTCAAGTTCGCCCGGCACGGCCGGTGCGGCGCCGAGGTCTCCGAGCTCTTGCCCCACTTCGCCAAGGTCGTCGACGACGTGGCGATCGTCCGCTCGATGGTCACCGACGCCTTCAACCACGCGCCGGCGCAGATCTTCATGAACACCGGCTCGCAGCAGTTCGGCCGCCCGAGCCTGGGCTCGTGGGCCACCTACGGGCTGGGGACCGAGGGCCAGGACCTGCCCGGCTACGTCGTCTTCAGCACCGGCCAGAAGGGGACCAGCGGCGGGTCGTCGAACTGGGGCTGCGGCTTCCTGCCCACCGTCTACCAGGGCGTCCCGTTCCGCGGCCAGGGCGACCCGGTCCTCTATCTCTCCAACCCGCCGGGATCGACGCCGAGATCCAGCGCGATTCGCTCGACGCCATCGGCGCCCTGAACCGGACCCGCCTCGACGCCGTCGGCGACCCCGAGATCGCCACGCGGATCAACGCCTTCGAGCTGGCCTACCGCATGCAGGCGAGCGCCCCGGAGATCGTCGACCTGTCGCGCGAGCCGGAGGAGGTCCTCGACCTCTACGGCGCCGAGCCGGGCAAGTCGTCGTATGCCAACGCCTGCCTTCTGGCGCGCCGGCTGGTCGAGCGCGGGGTGCGGTTCGTGCAGGTCTTCCACGAGGCGTGGGACCACCACGGCGGCCTGACCAAGGGCCTTCAAGACCAGTGCGGCAAGACCGACAAGGCGAGCGCCGCGCTCGTCACGGACCTGAAGCGTCGCGGCCTGCTCGACGACACGCTCGTGATCTGGGGGGGCGAGTTCGGCCGCACGCCGATGGTCCAGGGGGGCAACGACGGCCGCGACCATCACCCCAACGCCTTCACCATGTGGCTGGCCGGCGGCGGGATCAGGCCGGGCATCACGCTCGGCCAGACCGACGACCTCGGCTTCAACGCCACCGAGGACCGCGTCCACGTCCACGACCTGCACGCGACGATCCTGCACCTGCTCGGCTTCGACCACACGCGGCTCGTCCACCGCTTCCAGGGCCGCGACTTCCGCCTGACCGACGTGAGCGGGGAGGTGGTCACGAAGCTCCTGGCGTGACCGGGCCTCTGAGTCGCGGATGACGGACGCCTGATGGCCGATGCCAGATCGAGGGGTCAAGCTCATCCGCCATCCGTCATCGCCCGCGCCGCATCCGACGGTAGCGCGGGCCCACCAGCGCGCGTCGATCCGGCGCCCCAGCTCCTCGGGCGAGCAGGGGTCGGCCAGCCCCTCGCGCTGCGCCTCGGCCGCGACGGCCAGCGCAACCCGGCGCGAGGCCCGCACGATCTCCTCCAGGGGCGGGAGCAAAGGGGCGCCGAACGCACCCGGGTCGGGCGAGCCCTCGGCCAGGGCCGCGCGGCGGCCAGGAACATCGCGTCCGAGACGCGGCGCGCCCCGGAGGCGATCACACCCTGGCCCACGCCGGGGAAGATGTAGGCATTATTGCACTGGCCGATCCGGATCGTCCGGCCGTCGTGGGTCACGTCCGCGAACGGGCTCCCCGTGGCGACCAGGGCCCGGCCGTCGGTCCAGGCGATCAGGTCGGCGGGGGTCGCCTCGCTCCGCGAGGTCGGGTTGGAGAGGGGGAAGATCGCCGGGCGCCCGATGGACCGCGCCATGGCGCGGACCACCGGCTCGGCGAACGCCCCCGGCTGACCCGAGGTGCCGATCAGGACCGTCGGCCGGACCCGCTCGACCACCTCGGCCAGGCCGATGCCCCCGCCGTCGCCGTCGCCGTCGCGACGCCAGCCCTCCAGGCGCCGGGAGGCTGGGCGTAGCGCCCCTGGAACGGCTGGAGGCCGGCCATGTCGGCCCGGAGCAGGCCGTGCCGATCGACCAGCCAGAGCCTCGCCAGCGCCTCCGATTCGTCAACCCCCTCGGCGCCCTGCGCCGCGACGATCTGGTCGGCGATGCCGGTGCCGGCCGAGCCGGCGCCGAGGATCACGATGCGCTGATCGGCCAGGCGCGTCCCGGTCGCGCGACCGGCCGCCAGGACCGCCGCCAGGGCCACCGCGGCCGTCCCCTGGATGTCGTCGTTGAACGTGCAGAGGCGGTCGCGGTGGCGCTCCAGCAGGCGACGGGCGTTCGGCAGGGCGAAGTCCTCCCACTGGAGGAGCACCCCGGGGAAGGTGCGCGTGACGGCCTGGACGAACGCCTCGACGAAGTCGTCGTAGGGCTGGCCCCGGAGCCTCTCGTGCCGCCAGCCCAGGTAGAGCGGATCGCCCAGCGCATCGGTGTTGTCGGTCCCGGCGTCGAGCAGGATCGGCAGGGCCCGCGCCGGGTGGACGCCGCCGCAGAGCGTGTACAGCGACAGCTTGCCCACCGGGATGCCCATGCCCCCCACGCCCTGGTCGCCCAGCCCCAGGATGCGCTCGCCGTCGGTCACGACGATCACGTCGACCTCGCGGTACGGGCGGTTGGCGAGGATCGCGCCGATGTCGTCGCGGTGCTCATATGAGATGAACAGCCCGCGCGGCTTGCGGTAGATCCGGCTGAAGTGCTGGCACGCCTCGCCGACCGTCGGCGTGTAGACCAGAGGCATCATCTCGGCGATGTGGTCGAGCATCAGGCGATAGAACAGCACCTCGTTGCGATCCTGGAGGTCGCGGAGGTAGACGTGCTGCTGGAGCTCGGTCCTCTTCTGGAGGAAGTCGCGATAGCGCCTCTCGAGCTGCTCCTCGATCGACCCGACGTGCGGCGGCAGCACGCCGAGGAGGCCGAACGCGGCGCGCTCGTCGTCGGGGAAGGCGCTCCCCTTGTTCAGGACCGGGCAGTCCAGGAGCTGGAGCCCCGAGAGCGGGACCTCCAGGACCTCCTCGCCGGCCTCGTCGATGGTCGTCTTGAAGTCGAGCACGCTGGGCCTCCGCGCGGTCCTCGGCGGCGAGTCCGACCGAACCAGGCTCCCGAGGGGTCGTCGGGTTTCGCACCCCGGGTCGCGCCCCCCTCACTCGACCCGGTCCACGTCCACGTACAGGACGCCCGTCGTGGCCTTGCCGCCTCCTGGGGCGATCCACGCTTCGAGGCGGCCCGGCCCGGCGGGCAGCGGGACGTCGGGGAATCCGGCGCCGGTCGCGCCCGGCTCGACCTTCTCCCGGAGGTGGACGTCGCCCAGCGCGAGGTGCGCGGTCGTCGGCTCCTGCTGCGGCGCGAACTTCAGGGCGATGGTGTAGGTGCCCGCGCGGGCGACCTCGACCTCCCAGTGGCCGAGGTCATCGGGCCCCCAACCGGCGCGGGGGCCGCGCCAGTCCTGGCGGGTGAGGACGGAGGGGTTCTCCTGCGGCGCGCCCAGGACGATCCGAGGCGGTTCGTAGCCGCGGCGGCCGACGTCGTCGAACCACGCGTCGTACTCCTTGCGGAGGCGGGCGACGACCTCGGGGTGCTCGCGCGCGACGTTGTGCATCTCCAGGGGGTCGGACTTCATGTCGTAGAGCTCGAGCGACGCTTCCAGGGGCTTGTCCCTGGCCGCCTCGGTCCGGACGAGCTTGTAGCCCTGCGACCGCGCGGCGAAGGCGCGATACGCGCTCGGGCGCGTCGCCGCGATGCCACTGGAAGAACAGGGTGCGGTCGGGCCACTCGGCCGCCTCGCCCTTCAGGAGGGGCAGGAGGCTCCGGCCGTCGAAGGCGACCCCGGCCGGCTTCGCGACGCCGCAGGCGTCGAGCAGCGTCGGCGTCAGGTCGATGTGCGCGGCGATCCGGTCGACGACGCGGCCGGCCCGGAGCTGGCCCGGCCATCGCACGTAGCCGGGGACGCGGATGCCTCCCTCGTAGGTGCCCCCCTTGCGGCCGCGCATCCCGGCGACGTACCGCACCTGCTGCGGACCGTTGTCGGTCAGGAACACGACGATCGTGTCGCCGGCCAGCCCCAGCTCGTCGAGCTTCGCGAGCAGGCGGCCGACGTTGTCGTCGATGTTGGTGACCATCCCGTAGACCTTCGCCGTGATGTCCTTGGGCGCGGGCCCGGGGATCGGATGGCCGACCTTGGGGAACTGGTCGTTCGACAGGTCCATCGTCGAAGTAGGGCTTCGAATACGACTCGGGCACCTGGAGCGGGAGGTGGGGGCAGTTGAACGCGAGGTAGACGAAGAACGGGCGGGAGCGGTCCGCGGCGATGTAGCTGATCGCGGCGTCGGTGTAGACGTCGCTGCAATAGCCTTTCGTCTTCACCTGGCGGCCGTTGTGCTGGAGGATCGGGTCGAAGTAGCTGTCGCCGCCCGGGCTCGGGCGGGTCGGAGGGCTGGCCGATGCCGCCGCCGCGATGGACGAGCGCCTCCTGGAAGCCCTGGTCGATGGGCCGCAGGGGGTAGTTGTCGCCGAGGTGCCACTTGCCGAAGATCGCCGTGCGATAGCCCGCCGCGCCGAGCATCTCGGCGAGCGTGACCTCGTCGGGCCGCATCATCGCGCGGCCGAGGAAGGTGTCGACCACGCCGGTCCGGTAGTTGTACCGCCCCGTCATCAGGCTCGACCGCGTCGGCGCGCAGACCGGCGAGACGTAGAACCGCTCCAGCCGGACGCTCTCGCCGGCCAGCCGGTCGAGGTTCGGCGTGCGGATCTTCGGGTTGCCGTGGACGCCGAGGTCGCCGTACCCCTGATCATCGGTGATGATCACCACCACGTTCGGCCGCCCGGCCTTCGGCCCCTCGGCGCGGGCCTCGATGAGCATCGCGAGCGAGCAGATCACGCAGAGGCCGATGGATTTCATCGTTTAAGCACCCACTCGATTCAAGCGATCGTGCCGGGGAATGTGGCCACGGGCTGGATCTCAAGCTCGCCGGACTCGCCATCGAACAGGGCCCGGAACGAGGCGAGGAACCCGGCGTGCCCCAAGATCGCCTGCTCGTCGGCCGGATCGGGGAAGGACACGAAGGCCACCGTCACGGTCCAGCGGTATGACCGGTCAGGGCCCATCAACTTGAGTTCAACTTCGCCCGGTGACGCGTGGATCTCCTGGCCGGCGATGCCCCCCAGTGGCCAGCGGATCGAATCATCGATGATCGCCCCGACGTCGTCTCCGACCGACCGGGGAAGGAGCGTCTCATCGGCCCCGGTATCGACCAGGGCCAGGACGGAGATCGTGCCGCCGGGGCCGGTGATGTGGAGCGGGATTTCGGGACGCGACAGGATGCCGCCGGGGAGGGTCGGGGTCGGCATCACCTGATAGGACCGATACGGGAATTTCATCGCGCAGGGCCCACGAAGCGGACGTTCGCCTTGGGCACTTTGGCAAACAGCGGCTCCATTTCACCCTTGGCCCTGGCCGCCTCCTTCGCCTCGGCGAGCGTCCGGCCGCTCCCCACGATCTCGGTCTGATCCGCGTTCCAGGCGATCCAGAGCCCGGAGTAATGGGCGGGCACAACGGGGGGCTTCCGGTGCGGCTCACGCCTGACAGTCATGGTGTTTGCTCCCTCGTGCGATTCGACCCGGCTTCCGAGCCTTCGATCTTATCGGAGCCGCGGGGCAATCCGGCGCGGAATCCTCCAGCAACCGACCCCTTGCTCGTCTGCACTCATCACTCATCACTCATCACTCACCGCCGAACGGCCCCCCTTCGGGCAGGAAGGGGCGGAGAGGGCAGCGGTCGCACTTGGCGACGCTCGCGCGGCAGGCGTCGCGGCCGATGCGCCCGAGCCAGGACGAGAGCCGGGCCAGGCGGTCGGGGTCGTCGGGGGCCTGGCGCTCGACGACGGAGCGGGCCTCGTCGTAGTCGGCGGTCGGGTCGAGCCAGCCGTGGCGGACGAGGATGCGGTAGCTCGCGCGATCGACCGGGTAGGACGCCCGGCCCAGGGCATGCAGCAGGATCGCGTCGGCCGTCGCGGGGCCGATCCCGTGGATCTGCGCCAGGTCGTCGCGGAGCGAGGAGGTCGAGGCCCCCTCGTCGGCCGTCGCGACGAGGTCGCCGTCGAAGCGATCGACGGCCCAGCGGGCGAGCCTCAGCAGGGGCCGAGCGCGCGGGCCGGCGCCGAGACCCCGGCGTCGCGGAGCGAGGCGACGAGCTCGGTCGCGTCGGCCTCGGCCATCGCCTTCGGGTCGAGCAGGCCGGCGTCGCGGAGGGCGTCGAGGGCCGGGGCGAGCTTGCGGGCCTCGATCGCGCGGTCGAGCACGACGGCGACGATCGCCTCGAACGGGTCACGCCCCTCGGCGATCGGCGCCGGCGCGGCCGTACCGCTCGGCGAGGGCGGCCTCGATCGCGGCGAACGACTCGTCGAGCGCGGGCATCGCCGGGCCCCCTCGTGCGGAGATCGGGCCGGGGGGCGGTCAGCCCTGGCCCGGGCCTTGGCCAGCGCCTCGCGGTAGTCGCGGGCGAGCTTGCTCTTGCGGCGGGCGGCCGTGTTCGGGTGGAGGACCCGCCGCGCGCCCGCCTTGGCGAGCTTGGCGATCGTGGTCCGGAAGTCGGCCTCGGCCTTCTCGAACTCCTTGGCGGCCGCGGCGGCGAGGGTCCTCTTGGTGTAGGTCTTGATGACCTTCTTGGTGATCCGGTTGTGCATCCGGCGCTTTGTGCTCTGCTTGAGGCGCTTGATCGCGGACGGCGTGTTCGGCATGGCTGGTCTGGGTTCCCGGGGCGATGGCATGTCCCGGCCGCCGGCCGGGGTCCCGATCCGATCGAACGCGAAACGAAACGAGGAGCATACCACGGACGCGGCGCCGGGATCAACCTCCGCCGAGGTTCTGGAGCCTCTGCGCCACGTCGAGGTACGAGTAGTCGTTGGCGGCGACCTCGTTGTAGTGCTCCTCGGCCAGCGCGGTGTTGCCCTGCGCCTCGGCGACGCGGCCCAGGCGGTAGTGCAGCGCGTTGGTGGTGGCCACGGGCGCGGCGCCGGGATCAACCTCCGCCGAGGTTCTGGAGCCTCTGCGCCACGTCGAGGTACGAGTAGTCGTTGGCGGCGACCTCGTTGTAGTGCTCCTCGGCCAGCGCGGTGTTGCCCTGCGCCTCGGCGACGCGGCCCAGGCGGTAGTGCAGCGCGTTGGTGGTGGCGGTGTCGGCGGCTTCGGCCGACTTCAGCGCGTCCTGGTAGGCACGCTCGGCGAGCTTCAGGGCCCCCTTGGCCTCGAAGCTCAGGCCGATCTGGTGCAGCGCCTGGACCTTCAGGTTGGGGCTGTTGCGCGCCTGCTGGAACGAGGCGATCGCCTCGTCGTGCTTGCCCGCCTTGGCCAGCCGCGAGGCCGAGGTTGTAGTGCAGCCCGAGGTCCTCGGGGTTGACCTCGATCCGGCGGCGATACTCCTTGATCTCGTACTCCTGGAGCGTGGCCGTCGCCTTGGCGAGCTTGGCCTTGGCCTCGTCGTCGTCGGGCTTCTCCTTGAGCCGCTTGGCCTGGACCTCGATGAAGCGGTTGATCCGCGCCATCTGGACCTCGGCGTGCTCGGTCCGGAGGTTGGTGTCCTGCGGGTTCGCCTTGATGCCGCGCACGAGGAGCTTCTCGGCCTCGTCGAGCTGGCCGCGCATCTTGTAGTAGTCGGCCAGGTTGAGGTAGGCCGAGATCCGCGTCGGCTCCTCCTCGATCTCCTTGAGCCAGCGCTCCTCGGGGGTCATCTTCTCGGCGCGGATCTCCTCGGCGGTGGGGACCTGCTCGACGGCCTCGTCGTGCTTGTCGATCTTCTCGCCGAGGCCGGAGCGCTTGATCGTCGCCTTGGCCGACAGCGAGTTGATCTGGCGGTTGGCGTTCTCGTCGTTGGGGAGCATCTTCTTGACCTGCTCCCAGGCGCCGATCGCCTTCTGCCAGCTCTCGTTGAGCTCGTGGACGTGCGCCGTGTAGCGGAAGAACTCGGCCTCCTTGGCCTCCTGCGCCTGCTGGTAGACCGATTCGAGGAGCCACTGCGCCAGCTGGACGTGGCCGAGCTGCTCGGCCGCCTCGGCGGCCTCCCACGCGGCGGAGACGTCCCACGGGTTGTTGACGAACGCCTCCTCGCAGACCGCGATGGCGCCGGCCCAGTCCTTCTTGGCCTTGTGCGCCTTGGCGCGGAGCCGGATCGGCTGGTTCTTGGTGCCGACCAGGCGGCCCACCTTCTTCGGGTCGCCGCCGAACTTGCGGCGCTCGATGCCCCGCAGCGCCTGGCGGTACAGCAGGTTCTCGATGTCGATCTTGCAGGCCCGCTGGTACATGTCGATGGCGTAGTCGAAGTTGTTCTTCATGGCGGCATCGTTGCCGTACTGGAAGAACGTCTGGGCCTTGCTCTTCTTTTCATCCGGCGCCGAGGACATCAGGGCGACCCCTCCGGGACGAGATCGAGGCGTGGGCCTGTCGGGAGATAGATTACGATGCGGTATGGGCCGGGGCGCCGGGCCGTCGTCGCGGGGCGCACCCCGACCTCATCCATCATAGTGAAACCGCCCCCACCCCGCCATACAAGAGTGTCCCCCAACCGCCACACGGCCACCAGGTACGACCCCGGTGGGAGTGGCATGGGTCTCGTCTTCGAGCCCCCGGTCTTCGGGGGCGATCCCCGGGGCCTCGAAGACGAGACCCCCGCCACCCGACGCCACGGCGATGGACCCGCGACCCGGGATGTGGTCCATTGGTCGGGATGGGGGGCGGCGCGGCCGTCCGTCCCGGTCGAATCCTCGGGGGAGGGGTCCCAGCCATGACGACCATCCTGCGAGACGCCGGCCTGTCCGAGCTGGTGGCGGGGGAGCCGGTCGAGGAGCTGGCCGGCGGGTTCCAGTTCACCGAGGGGCCGCTCTGGTGCCCCGACGGCTCGTTGCTGTTCCAGGACATCAAGGCCGAGCGGACCTACCGCCTCCGCCCCGACCGCTCGGTCGAGGTGGTCCGCGAGCGGACCGGCGCGGCCAACGGCCAGACCTTCGCCGCCGACGGCACGATCGTCTTCTGCGAGCAGAACGGCCGCCGGGTCTCGCGGATGAAGCCCGACGGCACGGGCGTCGAGACGATCACCGAGACCTGGTCGGGCCAGCGGCTCAACAGCCCCAACGACATCGTCAGCCGCTCCGACGGCCTGCTCTACTTCACCGACCCCCCCTACGGCGTGGCCCCCGCCGACCGCGCGCTCCACTTCCAGGGCGTCTACGCGCTCGACGGCCTGGGCGAGGCCCGCCTCGTGGCCGACGACTTCGAGAAGCCGAACGGCCTGGCGTTCTCGCCCGACGAGCGGACGCTCTACGTCTGCGACACGGCGCGGTACCACGTCCGGGCGTTCGACGTCGAGCCGAGCGGGGCGCTGCGGGCCGGCTCGGGCCGCGTCTTCGCCCGGATGGACCCCGACCAGCCCGGCGGCCCCGACGGCATGAAGGTCGACCGCGACGGCCGCGTCTACGTCGCCGTGGCGCAGGGCGTGTGGGTCTACGACCCCTCCGGCCGCCTCCTCGGCATCATCGCCCTGCCGAAGCGCCCGGCGAACCTCGCCTGGTGCGGGCCCGACGCCCGGACGCTCGCCGTGACGGCCGTCGACACCGTCTATCGCGTCCGGCTCAACGTCGTCGGGGTCATGCCCCCATTCACGCCGAAGGCAGCCTCTTCGTAGGGTGGGCACCGCCCACCGTCCTCGGCCATGCCGGGCGTGCCACCCCGCCCCGGCGACCCCGACACGACCAGGGACGTCGTCGATCCTAGGACATACTCTGCAGCCACCAGGGAGAGGCCCAACACTCGTGAAGACTCGACGATGGTGATCTTATGGTCAGAGTACTGGCGTTGCGGGATGTCCAACGTCACCTTCGCCATGCCCTTCAAGGTCGGCTTGACCTTGATGTAGAGGTGGTCCGACGTCTGCTCGATGGTCATGATCTTATCCAACTGGAGCGTCTGGGATTGCGTCTTGAGGCCCTGCGTCCACGTGACCTCGACCGGTTGACCTTGCGGGGCGTATCGCCCCATGGTCCTGTTCGCGACGATGATCTTCCCCGTCTTGTACTTGTTCTTCTCCCATTCCTTCTTCCCCATGATGCCCTCCCTCCCTCAACTCGATGATGGCTGGCACGCCCTTGTCCACGACGGGTGATCCGGGAGCTCCCTACTCGTCTCGTCCCGGGGGCTCGCAACGCCTCAGGCTGAACGCTTGGATCTGAGAGCCGGGGGCGTAGGCCGATGTACACAGGAGCCTTTGCCCCGGGATGATGTAGACGTCCTGCTCGGGCGCCCCCGGCCGGCCGGTGATGAGCATGAGCTTGTCCGGCTCGAGGAAGAACTCGCCGAGGCGGCTCGGCGCCTGGGGATTGTCCCCATGATGGAGGAGGCAGAAGGTGGTCGCCTTGGAGGCATCGCCGAGGAAGTTCAACCATCCTTTGGCGTCGGCGGTGAGGTACTTGTCCTTCCCGATGTGCTTGATCCGGACCCGATCGCCGGCCAGGATCACCCCGTCGGACCGGTGGCCATCGACGTCCTCGAGTCGGATCGCCACGCTTTCGGCCGTGTCATAGGCCGGCTTCCCGTTGTTGATCCGGTATCCGAGCGCGGAGCCGCCATCCAGCGTGGGCAACTGCACCGTCTTGCCGTCGGGCCAGGGGGACACGAGCACCACCGGCTCGCCGACGCGCAGCGGCGCCGTCTCGCAGCCGGGGGTGCCCTTCTTCACGATCCAGTCGTTGATGACCTGGTCCAGGAGGAACCGCTTGTTGTCGATGTACTCGTCGTCGGGGAAGAATCGCCCGGTCAGGAGGGTGCTGATCCGGTCCATCTTCGCCTTGACGATCGCCGGGTGCTCGTGGAGGCTCTTGATCCACGATTCGTCGATGCCGCTCGGCGAGCCGTCGCCGCCGCGGAACTCGAGCGCCGTCCGCGCGAGGTGGAACTCGCTGTCGGTCTTGGCCGCCACCGACCTCGATTCCTCGGTGCCGGCGCCGGCCTTCATCGCCTTGATCTGCACCCCCGCGTGCGTCTTGAGGCTCTCCTCCGACTCGGAGGACTTCAGGAAGGTCTTGGACGACCCGGTCGTCCGCTGGAAGGCCAGGCCGCCGAGGACGATCTCCGTCGTGTAATGGGTGCCGAACCGCTTCACGAGGGCGTCATACCGCTGGGCCCAGTCCGGGGCGTCCGGGGGCGGCAACTCATCGACCGCGTCGGCGAACTCCGGGGTGACCGCCAGCGGCGTCTTCGCGTTGGCCAGGTCGAGCGTCAGCCGATGGTTCTCCTGGTAGGCGCGCGAGTAGACGAAGCTCTCCTTGCGGGACTCGGCCTGTCGCGAGACCTCCCGATAGCTCTGGCTGGCGCTGAATTCGAAGGCGCCCTCGACGCCGGCATCCGCCTCGACGGAGCGCTTGAACTCCTGCTGGAACTCGGCGCTGCTGGAGATGACGCTCGACTGCGTCTCCCAGCTCATCGAGAAGACCCCCCGGTGATGGGCGCCGGCCGGGATGATGTAGCTGCCGTCGTGGCTGACCGTCGTCCGCCCCTCGCCGACGTCGAGGTCGATGGCGTTCTCCGACTTCGCCGTGGCCCCGAGGTTCAGCGGGTCCATGTCCACGACGTCGTAGCAACGGCCGAGGTAATCGCTGTTCGGGATCAACACCGGGTCTGCCATGGCTGGGCCTCCGGGTCCTCGCAATTACGAATCCAAATAAGAGGTCAAGGCAATTTAAAGCGCACTTCTCGAATCACCATACCCGTCCAAAACCGCCATGTAAAGACAAAACACCCCCCCCCGGCCCGAATCCCCCGGGCCTCAATGGCCTTCGCGTGTCGCGAGGTGGCAGGGGTCGTCCTCGCCCCCAGGGCCGTGGGCCGGCCGTCGCGGACCCGACCTGGGTCGTCCGCGACCCCGGCCACCCGGTCGAAGAGAGCAGAGGGCGGGGCGCGCCCGAATCGCGGTGCATCATCGCACGGTCAGCAATCGGTCCTCCTTCGGATGATCCTCCAGATAGATATCCTTGTATTCGGAAGCGCCCGCGCCGTGGCGGAACATACCGATCGGGCCCGGGATGATGCGCCTCTCGGCGTCCTCGCGCTCGCCGGGATGGGGGTGCGTGTAGCGGGCGATCTCGACGCCGTCCACCGCCGCGCGCATCGTCCCCTTCTCGATGTTGCAGAGGAGCTCCGTCGTGCACCACTTGGTGAAATCCCGCGATCCCTTCGCGAGGGTCTCGTGCGGCAGGTTGTGATGCTTCGGCGGGTGATAGTCCCACATCGCCCCGTGCGGCGGCATGAATTGAATCCATCCGGCATTGTCGATCTTGGGCTTCGAAGGGTCTTTCGGCCGGTCCCCCCAGAACAGGACGCCGAGGTGGTCGCCGTTCACGGGCGCCATGCGGGCGGTGAAGATGAGGCGGAAGCTGCCGTGATCGGCCTTCGTGTACGCGAGCCTCGAACTGCCGCCGTAGCCGCGCATGGCACCTTCGACGAGGCTCCACGTCGACGGGTCCGCCTCCCAGCCCTCGAAACTCCTGCCGTCGAAGATCCTGACGCAGCCGGGGTACGCCTCGGCCTGGCGGGGGGAATCCGATGACTCACCGGCGTGATCCCGCCCCGTGCCGTCGCCGGCGCGGACACACAACATCGCGCCCAGCACCAAGCTCAACGTGATGGGAAAGGCTCGGCTATCTTTGTTGATCATGATAGAACCAGATCGCCCTGGGTCCTGGCTCCGGCGAGGCCGCCGAACGGCCTTGAAGCACGCCCGCCGGACCGTGTTGCGCAACGAGGAGACTGGGCCGGGATTTCCCGGATGGGGGTAGGCCTCGTTGCCCGGGATCTCGCCGGACACGCATTGGACCCCGGCCGCACCCCCATGTCCAAGGAAAACCGACGGGATCGGGTGTGGACCGGCGGGATGGCTGGGGTTGCGGGACGCAGCCCCGGCGCCCCACGACCGTGCTTGTCGCAGGCTACCCCAGCCACTCGGTCGCCCACCGTCATCGCCTGGGCCGGGCGGGTGGTCTCATCGTGTGAGGACGGTCGGCAATGCCCACCCGACGAAGAATCAGAGGACAATCCGGCCGCGGGCCACGATAGTACCTCATGACGGGCCCATGTGGGCCGACGACTTGAGTGACTACCACGAGGACTCGCCATGACCCTCTCCTTCGAAGAGCGCAGCCGGATCAACAAGGACAACGCCAGCCACGCGCGCGGCCCGACCTCCGAGGCGGGCCGCAATAAATCCAAATATAACGCTATCAAACATGGCGGACGCGCCGGACGCTCGTCCTGCCCAACGAGGACGGCGCCGCCGCCCAGGCGCTGCACCACCAGTGGGACGACTTCTATCAGCCCCGCTCGCCCGCCGAGGCCGCCTACATCGACAAGGCCGTCCTGGCGCTCCAGAAGGCCGAGCGGCTCCGACGCGCCGAGCACCAGGCGCTCTCCGACCAGGTCCGCGCCGCCGAGCATCGCCTCGACGAGGCGCAGGACGAGGAGGTCGAGCACCTCGCGGCCGCGCTCAAGGAGGACCCCGCCGCCGCCGTCCGCGGCCTGAAGCGGACCGCCGCCGGCTGCCGCTGGCTACTCGACGAGTGGGGCACCCTGAAGGAGGCGCTCGACGAGCGCGGCGCCTGGGCGACCTCGCAGCGCGAGCACGCCGCGCGGCTGCTCGGCCTGCGGCCCGAGGCGTCGCGCGAGGACGAGCAGGTCTACCTGCTGCGGCTCTGGAACCTGACGGCGCTGCCCAACCGCAACCCGCAGGCGCTGGCCGCGCTGCTGGAGGCCCAGCAGATCCCCGACACGATCCGCGCCGAGCAGGCCGGCGTGGAGCCCGATGCGGCGGTGTGCCGCGAGATCCTGGCCGCGATCGTCGCCGAGCAGGTCGCCGAGCTGACCGAGCGCGAGGAGCACCTGCGGACGACGATCGAGGAGCCGGCCCGCGCCGGGGCGGCCGAGCGGGCGCTGGTGCTGGAGGGGGAGGAGGGCCGGAAGCTGCACCGCTACCAGGTGACGGCGGAGAACGACTTCCACCGCGCCTACAACGGCTTCCTCAAGGCCCGCGCCAGGAGGAGAAGCTGGTCGAGATGGCCCCGCCGGCGCCGCTGCCGAACGAACCGAATCCGGCCGGGTCGATCGACTCAAAACATCCGGAATCCACGACTTCCGACGATGGCCAGTCCTCCACCCCCGAGGCGGAGGGGTCGCCACCGGCCGGGCCGGTCGCGCCGCTGCCGAACGAACCGAAATCGGCCGGGGTTGCGGAATCGCCCGGGTTGCCCATCTTGCCGCTGGCGGCCGGGATCGAGCCGGTGACGCTGGCGGCGAGTGCCCCGACCGGGTGACGGCGGGGGTCCGGAGGGCCGTCGGGAGGGGTGGGCGAGGCCCGCCGTCGGGGAGGGTGCGCGCACCGGGAGAGGGATGGGACGCGGATCGAGGCGGATCGCCGCCGATCCGAATCCGTCCTGATCCGCCCCGTCCGCGTTTCTCCGCGTCCCATTCTCGCGGGAACAGATGAGACGCCGACCCGCGCGGCGGCTCGGGGGCCTGAGGGGCTTGACAGGGGGGGGTGGGGCGAGCGAGAACCATCGTCGGGCGCCGGTGCGCCGGGCATCGGATGGTCGGGGCGGGACCGGGAGATGGCGCGGTGGCGGCGGGGCGCCTCCTCGCCCCGGTCAACCGAGGTGGGATGAGCGATGGAACAGGCCGTGCTCTTGAAGGTGGATGGGGCCGTCGAGGTCCCCCTGGAGCTGTCGTTCGACGACCTGTCGCGGCTGCCCGAATCGGCGCAGGTGGCCGACGTCTCGCGGTTCCAGCCGAAGCGGCGGGGCGACGGCGTGGCGCTGGAGGCGATCCTGGAGCGGGCCCGCCCTCGCCCGGAGGCGAACTACCTGACCCTGCACGCCGACCGCGACGACTTCCACGTCTCGATCCCGCTGGGGGCGGTCCGGGGCGAGGGGATCGTCGTCTATCGCCTCGGCGCGGCGCGGCTCGGGCCGGAGCAGGGGGGGCCGGTCCGGTTCCTGATCCGCGACCCGGCCGCCTGCCACACCGACGAGCTCGACGACTGCGCCAACGTGAAGTACCTCAGCCGGATCGAGCTGAGCGTCCGCCGCGGCCGCGACACCCGCCCCGCCGACGAGGCCGCGCACGCGGCGCTGCACCGGGCGGAGGGCGGCGGTTGAACCGACCGTTCGACAGCCCGAAGCCGAGCAGCTCGCCGAACTTCAGGGTGAGGACGATGACGGTGACGGCGCCCGAGCCGAAGGCGGCGACCAGGACGCCCCCGGCGGCGATCTCGCGCGCCATGCGGAGCGGCGGGTCCTCGGGGTCGCCGACGGCGCGCGCCAGGGTGTCGACGGCGCTGTGCGGCGAGCTCGGCCATCAGGACGAGGCAGGCGGCGATGACCAGCAGGCACCAGCCCCAGGGGTTGACGCCCAGCAGGGCGGCGGTCAGGCCGATCAGGGTGCCGCGGTAGCCGTGGGCGAAGAAGCTGGAGTCGCCGCGGATCGCGTGCTTCAGGCCGCGCAGCCCGGCGGCGAACTTCTCGCGCGACCCGCGACGGCCCGCCCGCGGGGTCCACGCCGGGGGCGGGTCGAACAGGTCGTCGGCGGGCACGCCGCCGTCGGGGACCGTCAGGAGGCCGGGCGGCGGGCCCGGCTCGTCGGGAGTTCCGAGCATCTCTCCCCCCTCACGTCGCGGCGCGGCGGCGCCGGTCGGGCCCGGCGCCGTTGCGGGTCGTCGTCATTGGGTCGGCGCGTATCGCGAGTCGAACTGGGACGTCCCCAGCCCCGAGCCGAGCCGGATGTTCGGGCTGATCCGCGGCGAGATCTGGACCGCGAACGTGACGGCTGCCCCGCTGCGGGTCGACCGTCAGCCCGATCGAGGTCAGGTAGTCGGCGCCGATGCGGGTCACCGAGAACATCGCCGCCAGCCAGATCCCGTTGCCGAAGTCGTACGAGTTCGAGAACGCTGCCGTACCACTTCGGGCTGAGCCAGTAGCTGAGCGAGCCGTTCACCGCCGAGGTGTTGATCGGCCCGGTGTTCGAGGAGCGAGTAGCCGAGGAAGACGTTCGCGCGCGGCGGCCGGCTGATCGAGACCCCCGACGTGACCACGTTCGAGGCCGAACGGGTTGATGCGTGTGCCCGATGTTGGTCGGGAAGATCGGCTTGCCGGTGATGTTGAAGAACTCGAACCAGCCGTACGAGATGATGCTCGTGCGGTCGCCGACGAACCACTGCCAGTTGTACATGTTCTGGCCGAAGCTCTTGCCGAAGTTGTCGCGGGCGGCGCTGCGGGAAGTAGGTCGTGGTGAGGTCGAGCGCCATGTAGTCGATGACCCGCCGCTGCCCCACCGGCCCGCGCTTGGTCTGGAGCCGCGAGTGCATGTTGAGCTGGAGCGTGTTGATCGACGCCTGGACGTCGGTCGTGCCGGTGATCGGCGAGACCATCCGGCGGAGGATCAGGAACCGCGGGTCGTACTGCGGCGCCAGCACGCCGTTGGCGTAGTTGGTCAGCGCGAAGTAGCGGCGGACGAACTCCTAGGTGTTGTCGTCGAGGTCGTCCTGGACGCCGATCCGGTTCAGGTTGAGGTTCGACCAGGCGTCGCGGTAGTCGGCCTCGAAGCTGATCTTGTGGTTCAGGCCGTGGACGTTGAACAGCTCGCTCTCGACGTCCGGGTAGAGCCTCCAGACCATGACGTCGGCGCGGGCGCCGGCGGCGCCCCAGAGGCGGCCGATCGCGTTGCCGCCGATCTGGTTGTCCCACCCGACCGCCTGCCCCTGGACGTAGGGCACGACCCGCAGGCTGTTGCCGAAGAGCTTCAGCGGCAGGTCGACCTCGTGGTTGGTGTAGTACCGGCCGGTGGAGAGCGAGCCGCTCGTGTTCGAGATCGGGTCGTACGGCATGTAGGCGAAGATCCGCGGGTTGTTGACCATCGACGTCGGTGTGGGTGTTGGCGTAGTCGAGCCCCGAGTGCTGTGAAGTAGGTGAGCCGGTTGCCCAGGAGCGAGTCGCCCAGCCGGTAGTAGTCGACCCGGGGCAGCCACTGGGTGTCGGTGTAGAACGTCTGGAGGTTCGCCTCGGTCCAGACGTCCCAGGCGGTGTTCTGCCGCTGGCGGATCAGGTAGGCGAGCGTCTCCTGGTCGAGCCCGGTCTCGCTCAGGTACTTGTAGTATTCCTCGAGGAAGTGGCGGTCGGAGACGTACGCGGCCTCGACCTGGAGCCGGAAGTCGTCGAGCCGGAACTCCTCCTCGTCGGCGGGGAGGAACGACTGCATGTGCCGGGTGTTGAACCGGCCGCGGAAGTTCTGGAACGGCGGCACGCCCAGGTGGTTGACCCCCGGCACGCTGTTCGGGCCGCGCTGCCAGCCCCTCTTGCCCTCCTTCAGCTCCAGCGCCCGGCTCCCCGTGACGACGGCGGGGCCCGAGCCGAGGTCGTCGACGCCCGAGTCGATCAGGCCCCACACGTCGAGGTAGCCGAAGTAGTCCTTCGTGAAGGTCGGCGGCGCGCCCCTGCACCTTGTGGTACGGGTCGGTCAGGTCGCGGAGGAGGTCGGTGCCGAACCAGGCGATCTCGCTGCCCAGCGCCGGGAAGTCCTTGGTCCGCATGCTGAGGTAGTCGATGTCGATGTTCCAGATGTCGATCTCCGGCGGCTTCTGGATGCCGAAGACGCGGAACCCGTTCCAGATCGCTCAGGATCTGCTGGCCGAAGTAGTTGTTCTCGCGGTAGATGATCGACCGCAGGGGCGGCTCGAGGTCGTCGGCGTTGCCGACGAACCGGGGGTAGTAGAAGACCGGCAGCGGGCCCAGGTAGAAGAGGTTCTGCCGCGCGTCGATCCGCCAGGTCAGGTCGGTCGGGGCGTTCGGGTCGTCCGGGTCGCCGCGCGGTCGTGCCGGTGTTCGGGTTGGTCTTGGTGCTCACCACCTTCGTCACGTCGACCGACCGGCTGGTGAAGCGGTAGCCCGGGATCGGGAACCGGCTGCCGGTCATCAGGGTGTGGTCGGCGCGGATCTCCTCGAACCCGAGCTCGTACCCGCCGTCGGGGCCGCTGCCGCAGCGGGACGTACTGGTCGATCCGCGGCGCGAAGAGCTTCGCCGGGGAGATCAGGCCGGGGGCGAACATGTCGAGCTCGGCCTCGAGCACGATGCACCGCTTGGTGCGCAGGTCGTAGAACACCCGGTTGCCGCGATAGGTCTTCTGGTCGGCGGGGCCGGCGAACTTGCGCTCGTCCTGGCGGAGGACCACGTTGCCTTCGAGGTAGAGCTCCACCGGCTGCCCGGCGTCCTCGACCTTCTCGCCGTTGGGGCCGCGTCAGCTCGGCCTTCGTCTTGTCGACCTTGCGCCAGATGATGGCGCTGTCGGCCGAGATGTCGATCGATGCCGAACTGGGGCGCCTCGGAGACGATGATCACGCCCCCCCGGATGACCGTGGTCTCGACCCCGTCGGCGACCGGCAGCGTCTTCTGCGAGAACCCGGGCCCGCCGTCGCGCGGGAAGACCCGGAAGACCCGCTGCGTCCCGGGCATGACCGGGGCCGGCAGCGGGGCCTCGGCGGCCGGCGCGGCCCCTCGCCTCGGGGGTACGGCGGGGACCTCGAAGCCGGGCAGCGGCTCGACCGTCACCGGCGCGTCGGGCAGGGGCTCGGCCGTCGTCGTGCCGGGTGCCGGCGCCGAGCAGGTTGGGCACGGTCGCCGCGCCCTCGCCCGGCGGCCCCTCGATCATCGGCGGCAACGAGTCGGCCGGCAGCCTCGGCAAGTTCGGCACGTCCCCGGGGAACCCCCCCTCCTGGAACTGCGCCGGGACGACCTCCCGGTCCCGGGGGCCGTCGACCCCGCCCCGGCGTCGGGAGGGGGGGGCCGGGTGGCCGGGGTCGTCGCAGGCAACCCCGGCGCCAGAGGATCGAGGTTGCCCGCGGCAACCCCGGCCACCCGAGACGGCGACGCTTCGCCCAGGAGGTCTCTCGACCCGGGATTAGCCTCCGCCCCGGCGGGCGGCGCGGGCATCGCCGCGCCCGCGGCGCGACCGGCGGAGGGGGGATCGGCGCGTCCGGTGGGGGTGCGGCCTGCGGCATGACCGGCGGGGCCGTCGTCCCCCGGGGCGGTCCCCGGCGCGGCCGGACGTTAGGAGCGATCGCCGGGGACTGCGGGAAGGCACGCCCCAGGATCGGGAAGTTCGCGGGCGGGCCGGCAAGGTGGGCCAGCCCGCCCGCCTCGTAGGGGCCGAGATGGACCCCGCCCTCCGTCCTCAGCGTGCCCCGCCACGACGGCAGGGGGGGGCCGGCCCGCCCGGTCGGGCGGACCTGGCCCTCGGCGTAGACCTCGACCCGGTAGGCCCTCGTGTCCTGCTCGACGACCTCGGTCACCCGGACCACGGCCTCGCCGGCGCGGATGCCCTCGGCCCCCTGGAAGATCGCGGCCTCGCCCCGGAGGGCGACCCACCGCTCGTCGCCGACGCTCCAGACCCCCACCGAGTGCGCCTTCAGGTCGATCGGGACGGACGGCGACCGCCTCCGGGCCGGGCCCGGGGGCGTCCTGGGCCCGCGCGACGGCCGGCGCGACCGCGGCCGCGAGGATGAGCCAAGACCGCGCGTGAGGCTGCGCGCGGCTGCTGGTCCGGACGTGCCCCCGCACGGCTCCTCCCGATCAAGCCACCCGACCGTGCGGGACGGCCTTCCCTGGCCGAACCCGCCGATTGCACGTCGATCCCGGGCACGCCTCGCCCCGGCCGGGTGCGGTCCCCGGCCGGGGTCGATTCGGGCGAGTCGTCGCTCGGGGATCGCGGATGAACGTCGGTGCGCTTCAGGGACGTGCCAGAGACGGGACAATCGGCGGGCAAGTTAGCCGTTCCCGCCCGGGGCGTCAACCCAGGAGGTCAGAAGAGGAGGTCGCGGCCCGGCCGCTCGGGCGATCGCGCGGCGCCCCTGGTGCCCTTGAACTGGCGGAGCAGCGACGGGTTGAGCCCGTAGCTGAGGCTCAGCAGCTTGATCGGGTGGAGGGTGCGGATGGTCGCGCCCTGCTCCATCTGGATGCGGCAGGCGCCGCACTCGGTGGCGCCGATCTCGATGTCGCCGTCGCGGAGGCGGCCCAGCAGGCCGCGCCCGGCGCGGAGCGAGGTGCGGAAGTGGTCGCGCGACAGGCCGAAGGTCCCCGCCATCCCCGAACAGCCGCGGTCGATGAACTCGACGTCGAGCTCGGGGATCGTCCGGATCAGGTCGAGCCCCGGCGTGCCCACCTCGAGCGCCCGGAGGTGGCACGGCTGGTGGTAGCCGACCCGCGCCCGCAGCGGATGCGGGGGCGGCGGGAGCTGGCCCCGCTCGTGGAGGCCGGACGAGGTACTGGCCGACGTCGCGGGTGTTCTCGGCGACCAAGCGCCGCGTCGAGGTCGTCGGTCAGCTTCAGGTACTCCTGGCGCAGCGCCAGCGCCGCCGTCGGCTCGGAGCAGACGACGGTGTAGCCGTCGCGGACGGCGTTGCCCAGGATCTTCAGGTTGGCCAGCGCCAGGTCGCGCGCGTATTCGACGTCGCCGACCACCAGCGCCGGCATGCCCGAGCCCCGCTGCCGGGCCGGGACGTAGACGTTGACCCCCGCCTGGTGGAGCACCGCGACGACCGCCTCGGCCAGCTCCTGGTCGAAGTAGTTGGCGTACACGTCGACGAAGTAGACCACGCGCGGCCCCGCCGCCTGCGGCCTCGGGCGGGTCAGGCCCAGCCTCGCGGCGCGGCGGACGAACGGGGTGCGATGCGCCCTCGGCAGCCGCCGCAGCCGCGACAGCCCGAACAGCCGCTCGAACGCCCACCGCGCCGCCCGGCTGCCGAGCAGCGGCGTTGGTCACGATCGGGAACCGGCTGGCCAGCCGCGACCAGCGCTCGACCCGCGACAGCCACCAGTCGCCGGGAGGGACGCCGTGGTTCTCGACGTAGGCGGCCTTGGCCTCGAGCATCAGGCTCGACACGTCCACGCCCGAGGGGCACTCCTTCTGGCAGAGGTTGCAGTGGATGCAGAGGTCGGCGTTCCTCTTGAACTCCTCCGCCCCCCAGAGCTTGGGGTCGATCGCCCCGGCGGCGAGCTGGCGGAGGAGGTTGGCCTTGCGAGCGGGGCGAGGCCTCCTCGGCGTGCAGCGCCCGGAAGGTGGGGCACATCCGCAAGGACGGCTCCTGCGTCCGGCAGGCGCCGCAGCCGTTGCACGACGAGGCGACCTCCACCGGCCCCCGATCGGCCCAGCGGAGCACGGGCACGATGACCGGCGCGGCCTCGGTCGGCCCGGCCGTCCGTCGCGGCCGGGCCGGCGGGGACGCGGCGGAGGTCGCGGGTCATCAGGTGGGGGTCGTCGCCGATCACCTTGCCGGGGTTGAGCAGGTTGAGCGGGTCGAAGGCGTCCTTGACCTCGCGGAAGATCGGGACGAGGTCGCCGTGGTGCTTGCGGAGGAACTGGGTCCGCGACAGCCCGTAGCCGCTGCCCCCCGCGATCGTGCCGCCGAGCCTCGACGGTCGCCTCGTAGACCTGCGTCGCCAGCGGCTCGAGCTTGGCGACGTCGCGCGGGTCGGCCAGGTCGAGGAACGGGCGGAGGTGGAGCCGGCCCCAGCCGGCATGCGCGTCGAGGGTCCAGCTCACGTCGTGCTGCTTCAGGATGCTCTGGAGCCTCTGGAGATATTCGGGCAGCGCCGCGACGGGGACCGTCACGTCCTCGATGAGCGGGACGGGGCGCGACCGCCCCCGCATCCGCATCAGGAGAGGCTCGACCGCCCGCCGCAGGCCGAGCAGCCGCTCGACGTCGGAGCGGCGGGACAGCCCGACCGGGTCGGCCACCAGAGACCGGCCCCGCAGCATCCGATCGGACAGGCACCGGACCCGATCGGCGACCTCGCCCGGGTCGTCGCCTTCGAACTCGACGACCAGGGCCGCCTCGGCCGCCTCGGAGATCCAGTCGCGGAACGCGGACGAGGCGTCGCGCACCAGGCGGAGCGAGCGCCAGTCGTACAGGTCGCAGGCCGCGGGGCCCGCGACGAGGCAGCCGGCGACGGCCGAGGCGGCGTCGACCAGCCGCGCGAACGGCAGGAGGACCACCCCTTGCGCCGCGGGGATCGGCACCGTCCGCAGCGTCGCCTCGGTCACCAGCGCGAGCGTCCCCTCCGATCCCGCCACGACCCGCGCCAGGTCGATCCGATCGGCCGTCGCGGCGCGCGCCAGGGCGTATCCGGCGAGGCCCCCGGGCTGGCGCGGGGCCTTCCTCGCCAGCAGGTCGGCGTTGCGGCGGACCAGGGCGCCGAGCTTGCGGACGACCACCCCCTTGAAGTCGGCCGGCTCGTCGTCGAACGCCGGCCACGGCTCGCGGCCGAGCTCGGCGACCTCGCCGTGCGGCGAAGACGACGCGGAGCCGCTCGACGTGGTCGCCGGTCGTGCCGTACCGCAGGCGCGCGGGCCCGCCGCGTCGAGGCCGATCATGCCGCCGATCGTGCACGACTCCGAGCCGATCGGGTCGGGCCCGAGCCGCCGTCCGAAGCGGGGCGAGCTGGTCGTTCAGGACGTCGAGCACCACCCCCGGCTGCACGACCACCGCCTCGGGCGCGATCGCGACGATCCGGCGGAAGTGGCGGCTGAAGTCGACGACCAGCCCCTCGCCGAGCGCCTCGCCCGCCACGGCGGTCCCCGCCCCTCGCGGGTGGATGGCCAGGCCCCCCTCGGCCGCGTACCGGACCAGGTTCACCACGTCGGCCTCGGTCCTCGGCGCGACCACCCCGAGCGGGTCGATCTCGTACAGGCCGGCGTCGTGCGCGTACGGGGCCCGTTCGAGCGGCTCGAACAGCAGCTCGCCCTCGATGATCCCGCGCAGGTCGTCGTGAATGCGGGCGCGACGCTCGTCCACGGCTGGGTCGAGACCTCTCTTCACTGGTGAGTGCTGAGTGCTGAGTGCTGAGTGCTGAGTGCTGAGTGCTGAGGATTCGGCCAAACACTCAGCACTCAGCACTCAACACTCAGCACTCAAGGGGGGGTACGTCGGCCGGTGGCCGCGCGCCCGCAACTGCTCGGCCCGCATCCGCTCCTGGCGGTAGCGCTCGCCGATCGCCAGGTCGAACGGCCGGAACCGGCCGCCGACGTTCGACCCCTCGCCGCGGTACTGCCCCAGGCAGCGGTAGCAGATCGTCACGTCGGGCACCCGGTAATACAGGGCCATGTCGAGCAAAGCCGACGCCAGCAGGACCGCGTACGCGGGGAGTCGGGTCCTCGTAGTACCAGAAGACGGTGCTGATGACGAACCCGACGACCACGATCAGCAGCCCCAGCCCCTGCGGGAAGTCCTTCTGGATGTAGAGGTCCTCCGTCGCGCACCAGGCGCAGCGCCGCAGGGCGCCCCCGTCGTCGATCGCCCCGGCGTGCAACGGCCGCTCCCGCGAGCAGGAGCGGCAGGACACCGCCGGGGTCGATTCGATGGGCGAGGCGTGGCCGACCGCGCCGCAGCCCGGGCACTCGAACGTCAGCTCCATCGTAGCCGTCGCTTCCATCAGCATCGTCGGGGGGGCCGAACCATCCATCTTACGCGATCCGGGCCGCCGCGGAAGGTCCCGGCTCAGAACATGATCCCCCCGCCGCGCGACAGGATCAGGCCGGTCAGCTCGCCGAACAGGACGAGCGTCATGGCGATGTAGAGGATGCCGGTCGCCGACTGCGTCGAGCGGATCTGGACCGTCTTCCACGCCAGGACGGTCGCGACCAGGGGGCCGACGAACCCCACCCCCAGCGCACCGCGACGAAGAACGGCGAGGCCGACCCCGAAGCCAGCGAAGCCCCATTCAGCCAGGTCCACAGCGCCGGCGCGGCCAGGGCGGCCCGGACGCCCAGCGACCAGGCCATCGCGCGGACGAACCGCCGAAGGGGATCGATCGACATCGCCGGGGCGGTCAGGTAATGGTGCCCCAGGAGCATCGCCGACAGCGTCGACCCCATCAGCGCGGCCGAGGCCAGCCGCCCCGAGGCGTTCAGGGCCCAGACGTCCCGGCGTCGGGCGACCGCGACGCCGACACGAGCGCGCCAGGCGGTCAGCGAACACGATCAAGAGCCGTGAGCGGGACGCCGACGCGGGGCAGCGCCCAGGCCCCAGGCGACCGAGGCGAGAGTAGGCCAGGACGGCCGCCATGATCACCAGCACGAGCACAGGCCCCATCGACCCGGCCCGCCCGAGGTCGAGCGCGGCCAGCACGAGCAGGCCCAGGATCACCTGGCAATGCGTCCGGAAGAAGGCCGGCGGGACGACCCGCCAGGGGGTCGCCAGCCAGCAGGGCCGCCAGCCCGCACGCCAGGCGGACCGAGAAGTCGGACAGCATCGGGATCGGCATCGGGATCGGCATCGGCCCGTTCAGCCCTTCCCGCCGAAGATCAGCGACAGGACCTCGGAGCGGGTCGCCAGCCGCTCCTTGAACGACCCCCGCATGGCGCTGGTGACGAACGTGCTGCCCGGCTTGTGCACGCCCCGCGACGGTCATGCAGCTATGGCTCGCCTCGACCACCACCGCGACCCCCTTCGGTTCGAGCTCCTTCATCAGCAGGTCGGCGACCTCCTCCGTCAGCCTCTCCTGCATCTGCGGCCGTCGCGACAGGACGTCGATCACCCGGGGGACCTTCGACAGCCCGAGCACCTTGCCGTTGGGCAGGTAGGCCACGTGCGCCTTGCCGGTGAACGGCAGCAGGTGGTGCTCGCAGAAGCTCTCGAACTGGATGTCCTTGATCAGGACCATCTCGTCGTACTTCTGGGTGAAGAGCTTCTGGAGGTGGACCCTGGGGTCCTGGTGCAGCCCGCGGAAGACCTCGGCGTACATCCGGGCGACGCGGTCGGGCGTGTCGCGCAGGCCCTCGCGGTCGGGGTCCTCGCCGACGGCCAGGAGGATCTCGCGGACCGCGCGGCGAATCCGGTCGAGGTCCACCGGATGGGTCTCGGGCATGGTGCAACTCAACTCTCGGTCGTGTCCGGCCCGGTGATGGCGGCGCCTCGGCGGGGGGATCGGTGGATTCGTAAGACGAGTCAATTGAGCGGTTTCCGGTGGAAGCCTCGGGGTCCCATTTTAGGGGCACGGGGCCCGGAAATCAAGCCGCGCGGCGGCGCGTCAGTTGGTGCTGAAGGGCGGCGGGAACCGGCCCGACGGGTCGCGGCCGGCGACCTCGCCGAGCAGCTCCAGCAGGCGGTCGGCGCGGAGGTCGGCGCAAGCTTCGGCCAGCAGCGACTGCTTGACCTCGGGCGGGAACCCCACCGCGTGCGCGACGATGTCCGTCAGCACGCCGAGCGGCAGGGGGGTCGCCAGCAGGGCCGCCAGGTCGGGGTCCATCGGGTGTCTCCTCCGGAAGACCTCGCGGAACAGGTCGAGCAGATCCGACCGCCGGGGCTCATCCGGCCGGCCGTCGGACTCGTCCTCGATCATCTCGACCTCGGCCAGCCGATACAGCTTGTCGCTCGGGACCTCCCGCCTCAGCCGGACCCTCTTGCGGCCCACCAGCAGGAAGTTGAACCGGCCGTCGGGGAGGCGATGGTACTGGTGGATCTTGCCCAGGCAGGCGACCTCCTCGATCGCCGGGGTGCCCAGCCCCCGGACCTGCCCCGGAGGGACGAGCTGGACGATCGTCACGAGCCGGTCGCCCGCCAGGGCGTCCTCGGTCATCTGCCGGTAGCGCGGCTCGAAGATGTGCAGCGGGAGCACGTTGTGGGGGAACAGGACGACCCTCGGCAGCGGGAACAGGCGGCAGAGGCCGGAGAAGTCCCGCAGGTCAAGGTCTTCGTCCATCGCTTCGCCCACGATCCACGATGAGGGGGCCCGGCGTGATCGGCCTGTATTGTAGGACGACGACGCCGACCGGCAAGGTTGGGCCGCCTTGACATCACCCGCCGCCGCACTACGATCGTGCCGTCCGCGGCCGGTCCGAAGGAGGGACGACCATGCCCAGGATGAGCGGTCCGAGCGCCGATCCATCGGTCCAGGCGAAGCGGGTGGTGCGGGCGCTCCGGCGGCTCTACCCGACGGTGAAGTGCGGCCTCGATTATCGCAACGCCTACGAGCTGCTGGTGGCGACCATCCTCTCGGCCCAGTGCACCGACGCTCGGGTCAACCGGGTGACGCCCGCGCTGTTCGCCCGCTACCCCGACTCCCGCGCGCTGGCCGGGGCCGTCGCGGACGAGCTGGAGTCCCTGATCCACTCGACCGGGTTCTTCCGCGCCAAGTCAAAGAACCTCGCTGGCGATGGCGGCTCGCGTGGTCGCGGACCACGGGGGCGAGATCCCCCGCGACCTCGACGCGCTGACCGCTTTGCCGGGCGTCGGCCGCAAGACGGCCAACGTCGTGCTCGGCAACGCCTTCGCGATCGCCTCCGGCGTGGTCGTCGACACGCACGTCAAGCGGCTCGCCGTTCGACTCGGCCTGACGACCGCCACGGACCCCGTCCAGGTCGAGCGCGACCTCGTCCGGCTGGTGCCTCGCAAGGAGTGGCTCGACCTGAGCCACCGCCTCATCGAGCACGGCCGCCGGACCTGCGCCGCGCTGCGGCCCCGGTGCCGCGACTGCGGCCTGGCGACGATCTGCCCCAAGGTCGGCGTCCGCAACCCGTGACGCGACACGTCCCAGCCCGCGCGTCGGCCATTAACCTTATCATCGCCTCCGGGACCCGCTTTGTCCTCAAATTCCATCGCGGATCGAGGGACCGAGGGTTTTCGCTTCGTTTCGGGAAATGCCCGCACGCGGGCCCGAGATCCCGACAGTGACAACGGGACGCGGCCCATTTCGCTTCGTTTCGGGAAATTGCGCGTTCACGGCCTCTTCCGGTCGAGTTTATCGCCATAAATTATTGATTGATAAGAATTTACGGATTGAGATGTGGGGCCGACCCGCCGCGCGTGAAGGGGGACGTCCCGGCCGGGCTATTCAGCAAAAAGTGACAATCGAACGACGCAACCGATGGGGAGGGGGAGGCTCCCCCGCGACCTCGCCGAGCGATCCGGGCCCGACGGGGCCGTTGCGGCGACGGGTCGCCCGAACCCGGATTACCCTCCCCTTTTCGGATCGCCGCAGTTATCCTGATCCGTTGTCTTCGCGTGCCCAGACTGTCCACGAGGATCAGGTGACGGCTGCCCCCATGCACATCCGAGACATCTTCCAGGCCCACCCCACCACGTTCAGCTTCGAGTTCTTCCCGCCCAAGACCGACGAGGCGTCGGAGGAGCTGTTCGCCAACATCGCGCAGTTGCAGGTGCTGCAACCGTCGTTCGTGTCGGTGACCTACGGCGCGGGGGGCTCGACCCGCGAGAGGACGCACGACCTGATCGTCCGCATCCAGCAGGAGACGAGCCTGACGGCGGTCTCGCACCTGACCTGCGTCTGCCACACCCGCGACGAGCTCGCGGCGATCCTCGACCGCTACGCGGCCTCGGGCATCGAGAACATCCTCGCGCTGGGCGGCGACCCGCCCCGCAACCTGCCCAACTACGACCGGGCGCGCGACGCCTTCCAGTATGCCGACGGTCTCGTCGCGTTCATCCGGAACCACCCCAATGTGCCCGACTCCCGCGGCTTCGGGGTCGGGGTGGCGGGCTTCCCCGAGGGGCACCCGACCACGCCCAACCGGCTCAAGGAGACTCGACTACCTGAAGCGCAAGGTGGACGCCGGCGCCGACTACATCTGCACCCAGCTCTTCTTCAACAACGACGACTTCTACGACTTCCGCGAGCGCTGCGAGCTGGCCGGCATCCACGTGCCGATCGTCGCGGGGATCATGCCGATCACCTCCAAGACGGGCATGACCCGGATGGCCGACCTGGCGCTGGGCGCGCGGTTCCCGCGCGCCTGCTCCGCGCGATCGACCGTTGCGGTGACGACCCCGAGGCGGTCAGCCGCGTCGGCATCCACTGGGCGACCGAGCAGTGCCGCGACCTGCTCGACAACAACGTCCGCGGCCTCCACTTCTACACCCTCAACCGCTCGGACGCCACGCGGCGGATCTACGAGTATCTGGGCGTCAAGGACTCGCTGGCGCTGCGGGTCCGATAGGCCTTCGTAGGGTGGGCACCGCCCACCATCCGACCGAACGCATGGTGGGCGGTGCCCACCCTACGAAGACTGGGGGAAGTATGGTCCCCAAAGTACCCGGGGTCATTGTCGCTTACGATGCGATGGCTGGTGGTCATCTTGCTCCAGACGAAGGACGCTCCGAGTCTCGCCTACGTCGCGAAGAGCTACGTGATGAGCGAGTCCGATGATGGGTTCTGGTTCGCGAGGTTCGAGTGGTGCGCCGTCATGAAGCAGGATCAAGCGATCATCGCTGCGAGGCGAGGGGATCGGCTCATCCGCGATGTGCTTCTCGGTCGCCCGGTCCTCTGTGATCTGGAAAGGGACCCGAGGTGGAGGGCTGCCCGAGTCCATGTTGAGTTCTACGGGATCAAGTACGGTTTACCGTACAGGCGGCTCCCCGATACTCTCAAGAGATGCAAAAAGAAGGGTCATCGTGGGCGAAGAAGCATTGCAAGAGTCTCGTTGAACGGCGAGACAGGCAGTGGAGGCATCATCTTTCCGCCCGTCGGAGGCAGGAAACCTGGTAGTTACCGCCAGTAGGAGCCGCTTGGGGTGGCCTCGGTTTTCCATTGCAACGGACCCGCCTAATCTCACGCTCCAGCGGGCCCGCCCCGCCGCGGCGGCCTTCTGGTCGAATCAGTGCTCATCCTCCGCGGGCTGGGCCGCCGAGCGCGGGGACGAGGACGGAATGGGGGACCAATCCGAACCCGACCTGACCGACCGCCTCAAGGCCGAGGCGCGTCGGCTCGGGTTCGACCAGGTCGGGCATCGCCCCGGCCGTGTCGCCGCCGGGCTATGCGCACTATCAGGAGTGGCTGGCGGAGGGATTCGCGGCCGGGATGGACGTACCTCCATCGCCGGGCCGAGGCGCGGTCGCATCCCGATCGCGTGCTCGACGGGGTCCGCTCGGTGGTCGTCGTCGGCTTCGTCTACGGGCGTGAAGGAGCCGACCGAACCCGGTCCGACTCAGGCGAAGGTGGCGCGGTACGCGAGGGGGGCCGACTACCACGACCTGCTCTGGAGACGCCTGGAGGCGCTGCTCGGCCTGGCTGGAGGCGGAATGCCCCGGCGTGCGAGGGCGGGCGGTGGCCGACACGGCGCCGCTGCTCGAACGCGACTTCGCCCGGCTGGCGGGGCTGGGATGGATCGGCAAGAACACGATGCTCATCGACCGCCGTCTCGGCAGCTTCACCGTGCTCGGGGCGCTGCTGGTCGACGTCGAGCTGCGGCCCGACGAGCCGCACCACGCGAGTCATTGCGGGACCTGCACCCGCTGCCTCGACGCCTGCCCGACCGACGCCTTCGACGGGCCGTACCGGCTCGACGCGAGGAAATGCATCAGCTACTGGACGATCGAGCACAGGGGGCCGATCCCGGACGAGTTCGCCGACCGTCTCGACGGCTGGGTCTTCGGCTGCGACGTCTGCCAGGACGTCTGCCCCTGGAACCGCAAGGCACCGCCCGGTCGCGAGCCCGCGCTGGAGCCGAGGCCCGAGTGGACCCACCCCGACCTGATCGAGCTGCTCGCGCGCGACCCGGCCGAGCTGTCGCGGGCGCTCAAGGGGACGGCGCTGTCGCGGGCGAAGCGCGCGGGCCTGCTCCGCAACGCGGCCTGATCCTCGGCACGCGCGAGGTGCGCGAGGCGGTCCCGGCGCCTGATCGATCGGCTCGACGACGCCGACCCGGTGGTGCGCGCCTCGGCGGCCTGGGCCCTGGGGCGGATCGCGACCGCCGAGGCGATCGCCGCGCTGGAGGCGCACCGCGACGACCCGGACCCGCCGACGCGCGAGGCCGTCCGGCGGGCCCTGGCCGCGTGCGGTCGCTGAGATGAGGGGCCGGATCGGCCGGCTCGCGTCGCGGCCCCCTCGTCCGTGCGATCGGAGGTCGGATCGTGGTCGACGTCGACGTCGGCGACGGTGAGGTCGTCGAGGCCGTGGTCGTCGGCTGCGGCACCGGCGTCCCGCCAGCGGCGTGAGGGCCGGGGCGTTCGGGTCGTAGGTCACGGGGGAGATGTCGCCCGAGATCGTCTGGCCGAAGGCGTCGGTCGAGGTGACCTTGAACACGTTCGAGCCGAGGACGAGCGGGACGTTGACGCTGTAGTTGCCCGTCGAGTCGACCGTGGTCGTCACGGGGGTCGCATTGGGGTCGCTGGTGTCGGCGTAGGTGATCGTCGCGTCGGGGGTGCCCGTGCCGGTGAAGTTGACGACCTGGTCGGCGGTGATCCGGTCCTGCAGGCCGGTGTCGCTGGCCGGGTTGAGGTTGGCCGAGACGACCGGGGTGATGTCGGTCGAGACCCCCTGGTTCTGGAGGGTGTACGACAGGTCGATCTTGCCGATCCGGCCGTCGCGGTTCGCGTCGGCGCGAGAAGTTGTAGTTCTGGTTCTTCGCGGTGGTGCCCAGGATCGACTTGACGGCCTTGATGTCGGTCGCGTCGACCTTGCCGTCGCCGTTGGCGTCGCCGGGCAGGTAGAAGCCGAGCAGGAAGTTGCCCGAGGTCTTGTTCAGCGCCTGGACCTGGACGCGTGTAGGTCACCGGCGTGGTCGAGTTGGGGTTATGGCCGGCGAAGCTGACCGGCGTGATCACGGCGCTGGTGCCCTTGCCCGCGGCGACCTGCTCGTGGGTCAGGTGGGGGTCGTAGATCGAGTGGAACGCCTGCGGGATGATGTTGCCGTGGGCGTCGTCGACCGACTCGATGAATGGCTGGACGGTGGACCCCTGATCGGGGGCGACGTCGATGCCCAGCGCCATCGTGCCGCGGGGCAGGTGGAAGTGCGCCGGGTCGAGCGTGAACTTGACGGTGGTGGTGCCGTTCGGTGGTGGCGATGGTGCCGGGGATGATCGCGAACATGTTGCCCGCGCCGCCGGTCATCAGCGACCGATCTTCCAGGGCCTCCGCACCGAGCTGGAGCTTGCGACGGCGGCGGTACGAATCGTTCGACGGGTTCATAGGCCCTCCTTGGCCACGGCCCGAGAGATGGGACCAATCCGGTGAGAGGTGATCCGAACGGCGGGGGCCTCGGCTCGGACCCCGCCCGAAGACATCCAGCGCGTCGCCTTCCTGGCTCGCGGGAGAGCGGTCCTGAGGGCCGGCCGTCAGGTCGCGGCGGGCCGTCGTGATCGATCGAGGAAATGGGGCGCCGGCAGGTCGGCGTCCCCCGGGATCGCCGACCGGGCGGGGTCGCCGCGGTCCTTGAGCAGGCCCTCCGCCCGGACCCGCCAGGCGGTCGCGACGTAGAGGACCACGCCGGCCCAGAAGAACAGGCCGTAGCCCTGCGCGATCTTGTGCCCATGCCCGCCCGCGAACAGGCCGCCGATCTCGCTGGAGGTCGCGCCCATCAGCAGGGCCGAGAGCACCAGGCCCGCCGCCAGGACCGCGCGGACCCGCCCCGGCTCGGCCGGGCGAGCCGACCCGGTACATCAGGTACGTGTACGGCAGCAGGAGCGTCACGTAGTGGTGCTTCCAGCTCCGCTCCGAGAGGAACAGCATCGTCAGGACGACCAGCGCGAACTCGCCGAAGAGCCTCGGGTCGTCCCGACGCGACGTCCTCGTCCGGCAGAGGAAGGCGAGCAGGCCCACCAGCCCCAGCGCCAGGCCCTTGACCAGCAAGCCCACCGCGCCGGGGCGACCAGGCGACCAGGTTCAGGTCGAGGTGCAGGTCGTACCGCCCGGTCGCCGACCGTGCGCTCGGTCAGCAGGCGGGTGAGCACCCCGGCCATCGACTGGTTGATCTCCTGCGGGCTGACCGCCCCCTTGACCAGGAACGGGGTCATCATCCGGTGCCACCACATCCCCAGGCACTCGCCGTTGAACCCCGGGCCGATGACCAGGCTCGGCACGATCAGCAGGAACATCCCCAGCCCCAGCGCCGTCGCCCCCACGACCCGCCACGACCGCTTGTAGAGGAAGTAGGGGACGAACAGGGCGGGCGTCACCTTGTACGAGATCGCCAGCGCCAGGAGCAGGCCCGCGAGCACGTCGTACCCCTTGCGCCAGGCGTAGAGCATCGCGACGATCAGGAACAGGATCACCAGGTTGTTGTTGCCGTGGTGCAGGTCGCTGAGGATCGGCCGGAAGCTCAGCAGGAGGATCGGCCCCTGGACCCACGAGGGGAGCACGCGGTCCTCCCGCCGGACCATCCGGAAGCAGAGCCAGGCCGCGACGGCCGTCAGGGCCGCCTTCAGCGCGAACCAGGCAGAGCGCCCCGCGACCGGCGGTAGGGTCATCAGCGGGTAGAGCGTGATCGGCATGATCGGCGGGTTGGGGAACATCATCTCGTCGTAGATGTTCACCCCGCCCCAGAACTCGAGCACCTGATGCCGCCAGCGGATGAACGCGCGAGCGGTCGTCGGCCGCCTTGTCGGCGTAGACCAGCGCCGCGCCGACGACGGTGATCAGCGCGGTGATCCAGACGGCGCGTCGGAAGTGGCGGTCGAAGTCGGGGACCGCCCCGGTGGCGACAGGTGGCACGGCTCACTCCTTCCCTGGAGATGGGGCCACGCGCGGTCTCGTCTCGCGTGCGGCGCCGGGTCGCCCGGCGCCGGGCCCTCCGCCCCGACCGGGGGGGAACCGGAGCTCCAGCGCGGTGTCGGCGAAGGGGGGGAGCAGCCGGATGAACGGTACCGGGTCCCCCTCCAGGGACACCGGTTCCCACCGCGCCGGCGGGTCGGCCCGCAGGCACGGGACGGAGTGATACCGGAGCACGACGCTCCCGTCAACCCCAGCGGACGCCCCGCGGACCCGCAACCGCCCCGGCGACGCCTCGACCTCGGCCGTCCCCTCGATCGCATCGCCCCCCGAAGCCCTCGACCCGGCCGATCAGGACCGCGCCGTCGTCGTCGCGGACCTCGATCAGGTCGGGGTTCGACCGGCAGAAGGCGCGCGCCCGGGGGCTCCAGCAGACGATCGCCGACGGCCGGTACAGCCTCGCGTAGCGGACGAAGTGGTCGCGGCCCCAGTCGGCCTCGCCGAACAGCGACCCCTCGCCGAACTGCGTGAAGTTCGTCGTCAGCGACGCATGCAGGTACGGCCCGCCGATCATCTCGACCCCCGTCCTCTCGGGCAGAAGCCCGCTGAACCGCCCCCCCTGGAATGGGTCGGCGACGCCCGGCAGGCCGAATCCCCCCTCCTCATAAAGGAGCCGCTCGCCGGGCCGGACGTGCCGCTTGACCCGATCGACGACCCACAGCAGCCGCGGGCGTCGGCCGGCTCGTCAGGAATGGCTCGCGCCCGGCCCTCCCAGCCGCGATCGCACCGACTCGACCACCGCCGGCCCGAACAGCCTGATCCCGACCACGACCATCCCCACCGCCGCCCACCGATCGAGCCGCCCTCCCGCCCGCTCCTTGAGCCGGGCCAGCACCTCGGACAACCCGATCGCCGACGCCAGCGCCAGCCCCGAGTAGAATGCAAAGGTATGCCGCCCCGGCTGGAGGAAGTCGAGCGAGCGGAGGCCGCCGGCCAGGTAGCCCCAGCCGAACCCGGCCGCGACGAACCCGATCAGCCCCGCCGCCCCCACCCGGTCGGACCGGGCCAGGGCGACCAGCCCGAGCACACCCGACGCGATCAGCACGCGCTGGATCGGCGCCTCGGACCACACCACCTGCCGGAGCCGGACGAGCACCCCCTCGGGGTGCGCGAACGCGAACCCGCTCGGCCCCTTGGTCGAGGCGAGCCAGATCCCCGGCAGCCACCAGAACGCGTTGACGACCAGCACCAGGAACGGGATCATCCAGACCCCCAGGTGCCGCGTCGCGGGCATCCTCCATCGCGACCACTCGCCCCCCGGCACGGCCGCCGCGTAGGCCAGACCGGCCGCGGGCACGACGATCATCGCGCCGGTCAGGTGGACGAGGACGACCGCGGCCATCAGGACGGCCGAGGCCAGCCACCGCCCGAACCCTCCCCGATCGAGGTATCGGACGAACACCCCCGTCGCCATCAGCCCAATCGGAATAACCAGCAAATACGGCAACATCCCGAACGCCGCGTAGTTGATCGGGAAGTCGGTCCAGACGTAGACCAGGAACAGCCGCGACGGCGACGGCGACCGTCCCGGCCCGGCCCGCCAGGCGACCGCCGCGCGCCGCGACGAGCCAGGGGATCATCGCGGCGGAGGCGAGCACGTAGAGCTTGTACGCCCGTTCGGGGCGGCGCCCCCGAACGCCGCGACGACCAGCTCGGGCAGGGTCGAGGAGGCGGGGAAGATGACGCTCTTGGCGTACCCGGACATGAAGGCCGGGTCGTAGCCCGCCGTCGTGCCCGTCTGCCGGAGGAAGTGGCGGGTGACCAGGGCACTGTGGTAGTAGAGCGGGTGGTCGTCGCGCCAGGGGGGCCAGCCGTTCAGTCAGGCCCGCGCGGCCTCCCATCCCGACCCAGATCGCCGCGCCGTGGAGCACGCCCAGGACGACGACACATCCCCAGGCGGCCCAGGTCCCGAGCCGTCGTGTCGCGGGGGGCCGCGTCATGGGAGGACTCATGGGCGCCGGCGGCCCGGACGAGACGGGACGGGCCTCGGCCCGGGAGATGATGCGGCCCGCAGGATTCGAACCTGCAACCAAGGGATTCAAGCGCCCCCGCGTTTCCGCGGGGCTTGGACTATCTCACCCTCCACCGTCCCCGCGGGCGAAGACGGGGGAGGCCGGGCGCTCGTCGGCGGGGATTATGGTTGGGACTCACCCCGCTAGTCTCTGAACCGTCCTGGCCACCCAGGCCCGACCAGGCTTGGCTGCGGATTGCCATGCCCCCGGCGTCGTCGCCGGAGGTTTAGGTTCCCCGCAATTCACCCGGATCGCGTCCGGGGGTCGCCCCCCGGCGCCACCTTATTATCTGATGAGTCCCCTGCTCTGCCGTTGAGCTAGGGCCGCATGTCCGACCATCATCGTCATTCGGGACGGTCCGTGGCAAGGGCCCTCCCGATCGACCGGCGGTCAGGCGACGGCCGCGCACGCGAAGGCATCGGGACGACGCGACGCGCCTCCCGATGCCCCGGCCGCGCCGATCGATCCGTTCAGTTCGCGGCCGCGACCAGCTCGGCCTCGTCGCCGAGGCGGTCGGCGACCAAAGACACCTTGATCGGTTCGGCCTTCTTGATCTTGGGCAGCTTGACGGCGTAGGCCAGGCCGCACAGCGACAGCAGGCGGATCGCGATGTAGGTCATGTCGACCTCCCACCACCGCAGGCCGTGCCGGGCCGAGGTCTGGTAGGCGTGGTGGTTGTTGTGCCATCCCTCGCCGTAGGTCAGCAGAGCGACCCACCACAGGTTCGTCGAGGTGTCGCGGGTCTCGTGCGAGCGGTAGCCCCAGAGGTGCGTGGCCGAGTTGACCAGCCAGGTCGTGTGCAGGACCAGCACCGACCGGACGAAGCAGCCCCAGACCAGCCAGGGCATCCCGCCGATCGCATACAGCGCCACGGCCATCAGGATCGGGAAGACGAAGTGGTACTTGTCGAGCCAGACGTGGACCGGGTCCTTGTTCAGGTCGGGGCACCACTTCTCGTAATACTCGGGCGTGTGGATCGAGGTGATGTCGGGCGTCATCCACCAGAACATGTGGGCCCAGCCGAAGCCGCGGTTCGGGCTGTGCGTGTCGTGCTCGTCGTCGGAATGGGCGTGATGCCGGCGGTGGTCGGCCACCCAGCCGACCGCCCCCCCCTCCGAGGCGCAGCAGCCGAGGGCCGTCAGGACGTATTCGAGGAACTTCGGGCGGGTCGCGAAGCTGCGGTGCGTCAGGAGCCGGTGGTAGGTCAGGCAGATGCCGATCCCGCCCGTCAGCCAGTGCAGGAAGACGCAGACCGCCAGGGCCGACCAACTGAAGTAGGCCGGGACGAAGGCCAGGAGGGCCCCGATATGCAACACGCTAACCCAGATCACGGGACCCCAGGCAATGCCGGCCGGTTCGGGACGGGTGGTCGTCGTTGTCGTCATGCTGAACCTTTGGTTCGGTGAAATCCTGGTGAACAATCTCGGCGCGGCGGACCGTGCGGGAGGCCCTCCTCGGGCCGCACCCGACATACCGCTCATTTGCAGTTCCGGTGCCGGCCCCGAGGAGTCAATCTCAATTGGACAGCCAACGCCCCGGGGATCGCTTTCCCGTGCCAAAACGGAAGGCCGCGGTGGGGGTGCGATGTACTTGGGAGGGTCTCCGGCCGGTCGTCGCAAGAGTTTACAGGGATTACCCTCGCGAGACAAAGCCAAAACAGGCGAAAATGAGCCGTCCCGGCAAATTCCGTCGTCGGGAGAGATTTCGAAGCCGCGTCCCGGAGAGGCCAGCAGCCATGAGAGGGGTCTATTGCGACGGCTCGACGATCCGCCTCCGCCGCGACCTGCCCGCGCCCGTCGCGGGCGAGGGCGAGGTCGTGCTCCGCGTCCGCGCGGTCGGGCATCTGCGACACCGACCTGCAACTGGCGCGGGGCTACATGGGATTCCGCGGCGTCCTGGGCCACGAGTTCGTCGGCCAGACCGACGAGGGCCGCCGCGTGGCCGCCGAGATCAACAACGCCTGCCACGCCTGCCCGACCTGCCGCGCGGGACGCCCCCAGCATTGCCCCAACCGCACCGTCCTGGGCATCTTGCGCCACGACGGCGCGATGGCCGACGCCGTCAGCGTCCCATCGCGGAACCTGCACGAGGTCCCCGACGCGATCGACGACCGCCAGGCCGTCTTCATCGAGCCCCTGGCCGCCGCGTTCCGCATCAGCGAGCAGCTCGAGCTCGGCCCGGGGTCGCGATGGCGATCCTCGGCGACGGCAAGCTCGGCCTGCTCTGCGCCTGGGTCTGTCGGCTCTCGGGGGCGCGGGTCACCTTGATCGGCAAGCACCCCTCCAAGCTCGCCTTGGCCGGCGAGGGGATCGAGACGAGGACGCTCGACGACGCCCGCGGCCTGGGCCGACCGTTCGACGTGGTGGCCGACTGCACCGGGTCGGAGACCGGCCTCGCCGACCGCCCTGGGGCTGGTGCGGCCGTGCGGGACGGTCGTCCTGAAGACCACGGTGGCCGGGACTTACAGCACGAATCTCGCCCCGATCGTGATCGACGAGATCCGCGTGATCGGCTCCCGCTGCGGCCCCTTCCCGAAGGCGATCGCCGCGCTGGCCAAGCGGGAGATCGACGTCCGACCCCTGATCGGGGCCGAATTCGCCCTGGACGATGCCGAGGCCGCCTTCCGCGCGGCGGCCGAGCGGGGGCGCGGAAGGTGCTCATCCGGATTGGGGGTGGATGATCGCCAGACTCTGCCGCGATCACGGGATCTTGTTGAAGCCCGAGTTGTACATCTCGCGCACGAACTCATCCACGAACGCTTCAGGCTCGTCCTCATCCGCGGGATCGCGGCCGAACACGGTGCGGAACTCCACGAGTTGGCGGTCGCGCGAGAATTGGCGTCGCATCTGCGCAAGCGACCGGGGCGGGCGATGCCGCCTTTCTTCGGGATCGGGATAAGGTCCGTTGATGATAGGCATGATCCAGGCCCCGGAATTCAAATGTCGATATCCTTGGCGGTGTACGCCTCGGCCATGATGAACTTGAAGCGGGCCTCGGGCTCCTTGCCCATGAGGTCGGAGACGGTCCTCTCGGTGTAGGGGCGGTCGTCCTCGGGGACCATGACTTTGAGCAGGCGGCGGCGGGAGGGGTCGAGGGTCGTCTCGTAGAGCAGTTGCGCGGGCATCTCGCCGAGGCCCTTGAAGCGGGTGATGTTCGGCTTGGCGTTCTTGGGCAGACGTTCGAGGATGCGGTCGCGGGTGGCGTCGTCGGCGGCCCAGTGCGTCTCCTGGCCCCAGGTGATCTTGTACAGAGGCGGGCAGGCGAGGAACACGCGGCCGTCGGCGAGCAGGCCGGGGAGATGTCGGTAGAAGAAGGTCAGAAGGAGCGTCGCGATGTGGTGGCCGTCGCTGTCGGCGTCGGTCAGCAGGATGACCTTGCCATATCGCAGCCGCGCCGGGTCGTAGTGGTCGTCCATGCCGCAGCCGAGGGCGCTGACGATGTCGGTGAGCTCCTTGTTGTCGAGCACCTTGGCCTTGCCCGCCTGCTCGGCGTTGAGCACCTTGCCCTTCAGCGGCAGGATGGCCTGGATGTCGCGGTCGCGCCCCTGCTTGGCCGACCCTCCGGCGCTGTCCCCTCGACGATGAACAGCTCCGACTCCTCGGGGTTCGAGCTGTCGCAGTCGTGGAGCTTGCCGGGCAGGTTGAGCCGGTTGCTGATGGCGGTCTTGCGGCGGACCTGGCTGGCGGCGGCGCGGCTGGCCTCGCGCGCCTTGGCGGCCTGGATGACGCGCTGGGCGATCGCCTCGCCGACGCTCTTGTTCTTGAGCAGGAAGTTCTCCAGGCGGGGGCGGACCATCGACTCGACCAGCGAGCGGACCTCGGGGTTGTTAAGCCTCCCCTTGGTCTGGCCCTGGAACTGCGGCTCGTGGACGCAGACCGACAGGACCGCCGTGAGCCCTTCGAGGATGTCCTCGTTCTTGACCTCGGTCCCCTTCTTGACGAGGTCGTGGTCGGCCATGAACCGCCGGACCGCCGAGCGGACCGCCTCGCGCAGCCCCTGCTCGTGGGTGCCGCCGTCGGGGGTCGGGATTGTGTTGACGAACGACCGGACGCTCTCGTCGGTCGACTCGGTCCACGCCAGCGCCACATGGCAGCGGATGTTCTCGCCGAGGTCCTCGCGCTCCAGGACGAACGGGAGCTGCGCGACCCTCGTGTCGGATCGGGCCTGGTTCACCGCGTCGAGGAAGTCGGCGACGCCGCCGTCGTGGCGGAATTCGAGGTTCTGGCCCCCCTTCTTGTCGACGAACTGGATGACCAGCCCCTTGTTGAGGTAGGTCTTGACCTCCAGCCTTTCGGCGATCAGGGCGGGGTCATACGAGGCGTCGCGGAAGATCTCGGGGTCGGGGGTGAAGGTGACGGTGGTGCCGGTCCCCCGCGCCGGCTCTCCTGGCTCGACGGGGCCGACCGGCTTGCCGCGACGATAGCGCTGGGTGTAGGTCAGGCCGTCGCGGCGGACCTGCGCGACCAGGCTCTTGCTCAGCGCGTTGACCACGCTGGCGCCGACGCCGTGCAGGCCGCCGGCCACCTTGTAGGCGTCGTTGTCGAACTTGCCGCCCGCGTGCAGGGTGGTGAAGATCACCTCCAGCGCGCTCTGGCCGGTCTTGGGGTGCCGGTCGACCGGGATGCCGCGGCCGTTGTCGGAGACGGAGACCGTCTTGCCGTCGCCTTCGAGCGTGACGACGATCCGCGAGGCGTGGCCGTTCATCACCTCGTCCACGGAGTTGTCGACGATCTCCCAGAGCAGGTGGTGCAGCCCCGCCTTGTCGACGCCCCCGATGTACATGCCGGGCCGGCGGCGGACGGCCTCCAGGCCCTCCAGGACGGTGATCGAATCGGCGTTATAGGTCCCTGAGGCCATCCCGACTTACTCCTCGGACCGATCGGCCCGTTCGCCCGACGATCGGCGCCGTTCCTGGATTGTTATCTCTCGCCAATATCGACGTGGGTTGCCACACATCCGGCACGAGCACGCCTTCATGTGATCGTGATTCTGGAGTGCCCAACCATCCAAGGATGCCTCGTCCGTCGGATACAGCAGCCAATTCGCCAGGCGACGGGCGCGCTCGATCATCCGCAATCGCTGATGGCGCCGCCGAGGTCGTCGCGAGGATTTCGGTCCGGGAACGGTGCTAATATCGGTCATGGTCCCGCGATTCCCGGCCGGGTGGCCGGGGTCTCGCCTCCGAGGCCCCGGCGCCAGGACATCAGCCCTGTCACGGGCGGGCGATGTCCTCTTCCGACATCGGCGACCCATTGCGCATGCCCAGGACCCATCCCTCAGCCACGTCGTCTTTCCCCTCCCCGTCGAGGACAAGCGACCCGGTCATACCTCGGCCGAGTTCGCTAAGCTGTTGTTCATAGGCGCGGATGTACTCCACCCTGAGCTTCACGGGCTTCTCTTCGATCGGAGATGGCGAACCCCCGAGTTCATCGGGGTATTTCGGCCTCTTGTAGCGGACCAGCGCGTCGAATTCGTCGCCGACCTGGATCGGCTCGTCACCACAGCGACCGATCACGGTCAATCGCCCGGATTCCCCCGTGACCCAACCCTTCACGATGAATTCAGCGTTCTTCGTCATGGAACTGCCTCGCTCGTCGGTTGAACTCCCGAATTTGATGGGCACTCAAGCGGTAGCCCTCTCGGCGCGATTCCTCGAGTGCATCGTCCAGCAGGCACTTCCGTTGATCAGATAGGGGACGACAAATCCCATCTCCATGAGGATTTCGCGCGTACGGTGCGGATGCAGGCCGAACTGAACATGCTTGAGGAACTCGGTCGGTTTGATCTTGATGTTCACGGCACATTCGAGGTCGTCGAAGCAATTCGGCGGCCCGGCCCATCTCTCCAGCGGTGCTCGCGGCGCCAGGTAGACGATGCCTTCTCCATGCCCCAGGCACTCGATTGCGAAGAGGGTGGCAACCAGGGGATCGGTCGTCGTACAGGTCATCTGGAGGTCTTGGAGGCCGGGATTCCCGGGCCAGCCTCGCGTCGTGCCGCGGTAGAGATAAGGGTCCGTTTCCTCCACGATCAGACCTCCATGTGCGGATCGGCGCCCCAACGCGCGGTCAGGACGATTCGCCCACCTCCTCGACCGGCGGCACGGGCCGGGCCTCGTCGTGGATGATCGAGTCGAGCGAGCCGCGCTGGAGGATGCCGTAGCCCTTGCCGCCGCGGCCGGTGACGGGGTACTTCGTGGCCCGGATGATCTGGGTGGCGCCGCGGTTGGTGCGGACGGTCAGCCCCTCGCGCATCTTGTTGGCCAGGGCGAAGCCGAGCACGCGGTCCTTGGCGTCGAGCTTGATGGCGGTCACCCCCTTGGCCGGGCCCGAGACGACGTTCGCCTCGGTCACGGGGAAGATCAGCACGCGGGCCGAGCGGGTCGCCAGGCAGACCGTCTCGCCGCCGTCGGTCGCCTCGACCCCCACGACGACGTCCCCCTTGAACGACGGGTCGAGCCGCACGACCACCCTTCCCTTGCGGGTCGACACCCCCGCCAGCGCCGCCATCGCGAACCGCAGCACCTTGCCCCCGGCCGTCAGCGCGATCGCGTAGGGCGGGGGCGGCAGCGCGGGGTGCGAGGCCCCGTCGCCGTTGCTGCTACCGTTGGCCAGCTCGCCCCCGAGCATCCCCTGGACCAACCCCGGCGGCGTCTGCGGCGTGGCGGACGGGTCGGGCAGGCAGCGGGGGTCGTGGCAGAGCACGCCGACGATGTGCTCGTTGTCCTCGAAGGCCAATTGCTTCTGGATCGGCTCGCCGTGGCCGGTCGTCATCGCGATGTCGTTGACCCGCAGCGTGTAGGCCATGCCGCGGTCGGTGAAGACCGTCAACGTCTGCCGCGCCCGGGCCCGGTAGACCCAGCCGACGCGGTCGTCGTCGCGGACCCGGATGCTCGCCACGTCGGTGAACGACTTCTGCCGCTTCGTCCAGCCGTCGCGGGTGACGATCACCCAGGCGTCTTCATCGACAATATAGTCTTCCTCGCGGTACTCGACCGGCGCCGAGGGGCCCTCGACCTTGGTGCGGCGGGCCTCCTTGTAGGCGTCGGCGATCGCCTTGAGCTCGCCCCGGATGATCTGCCAGCGGGCCGGCTCGTCGGCCAGGAGCCGCTCGATCTCCTTGGCCCTCTTGCGCTTCTGCGACAGCTCGCCGAGGATGTCCTTGATCTCCAGCTTGCCGAGGCGGTAGAGCTTCGTCTCCAGGACGGCGTCGGCCTGCTCCTCGGAGAGCTCGAAGCGGGCGATCAGCTTGGGGGCGGCGTCGGCCTTGCCGTCGCTGGCGCGGATGATCCGGATCGCCTCGTCGAGGTTGTTGAAGACGATCGCGAAGCCTTCGAGGATGTGGATACGACGGCGCAGCCCGGCCAGCTCGTGCTGGAGCCTCCGGGTGACGACTTCAAGGCGGAAGTCGAGGAAGTGCTGGAGGATGCTCCGCAGGTCGAGCCGCTCGGGGACGGCCACCTCGGCGCCGGCCGCGGGGAGCAGGCAGGTCAGGTTGACGTTGAAGTTCGTCTGGAGTGGCGTGTTCTTGAACAGGTAGGCCAAGGCCGCGTCGGCCTTCGAGTCGGGCCGCAGTTCCAGCGCGATCCGGACGTCCTCGGTGCTCAGGTCCTTGACGTTGGTCAGTTGCGGCACCTGCCCCTTGCCGATCAGCTCGCCGATCCTCTGCACCAGAGCGTCCTTCTCGATGCCGTAGGGGATCGAGGTGATCAGCACGGTGTTCGGCTTGTCGGGGTCGAGCTCGTAGGTGCCGCGGAGCTTGATCGTCCCCTGCCCGGTGGCGTAGACCTGACGGATCTCCTCGGGCGTGTTCAGGATCACGCCCCCGGTCGGGAAGTCGGGGCCCTGGATGTGCCGCAGCAGCTTCTCGGGCGCGATCTCGCGCCCTCGACCCGGGCGTCAAGCAGAGCGACCAGCGCCCCGCAGACCTCCTTCAGGTTGTGTGGCGGGATGTTCGTGGCCATCCCGACGGCGATCCCCGACGCCCCGTTCACGAGCAGGTTGGGGAACTGCGCCGGCACGACCACCGGCTCGTCGGTCGTCGAGGCGTAGTTGGGCCGGAAGTCGACCGTCTGGTCGCGGAGCTCGCTCAGCAGTTCCTGGGCGATGGGGGTCAGGCGACATTCGGTGTACCGCATCGCCGCCGGAGGGTCGCCGTCAACCGAGCCGAAGTTGCCGTAGCCATCGATCAACGGATGCCGCAGGCTGAACGGCTGGGCCATCCGGACCAGGGCGTCGTAGATCGACTGGTCGCCGTGCGGGTGGTAGCTCTTCATCACCTCGCCGACGACCGCCGCGCACTTGATGAAGCGCCCCTCGGCGGTGACGCGGAGGTCGCTCCACATCGCGTACAAGATCCGCCGCTGCACCGGCTTGAGCCCGTCGCGCACGTCGGGCAGGGCGCGCGAGGTGATGACGCTCAGCGCGTAGTTGAGGTAGCGGGTCCGGGTCGCCTCGGCCAGCGAGACCTCCTCGACGACCGGCCTGGGCCGCCCCCCTCCTGGCCCTAACCCGTTGCTCGACCGGCGGGTCCGTTTCGCCATCGCTCCGCCCCAACTCGAAAGACTTCGATCCTTCCGCCTCAGAAAGAGAACCCATTCACGCCCCCTCGACAATACCAATTCCCCGGCCCGGGCTGCAATCGCATGGTGTACAAATTTTTCGTATCCGGCGGGGGAGGGGTCGAGGACGGGGCGCCGGCGATCCATCGGAAGGATGCCTATTGAGGACGGTTTCCAGGCGTGCTACGTTCTCGAAACCGCCCGGACCATTGGAATCCCCTCGGCCGGGGAGCCCGGCCGGGGGTCCCTCCCTGGAGACTTCCGATGCGGAAGTATGTCGTCGAGTTCATCGGGACCTTCTTCCTGGTCCTGACCGTCGGGATGACGGTGATGAAGCCCGGAGATGCCGGGGACATGGCCCCCCTGGCGATCGGCTCGGCGCTGATGGTCATGATCTACGCCGGGGGGCACATCTCGGGGGGTCACTACAACCCGGCCGTCACGCTGGCCGTGTGGATTCGGGGGCGATGCCCCACCGGCGACGCGATCGCCTACTGGATCGCCCAGATCCTGGGCGGCCTGGCGGCGGCGTTCGTGGTCCTCTACCTGAAGGGGAACCCGACGAACACGCCGGCGACCCACGCGGTCGTCCCCTCGCTGGTGGCCGAGGCGCTGTTCACCTTCGCGCTGGCCTACGTGGTGGTGAATTCCGCGACCTCGAAGGACACGGCGGGCAACTCCAACTACGGCCTGGCGATCGGCTTCACCGTCCTGACGGGGGCCTACGCGGTGGGCGGGATCTCGGGCGGCGCGTTCAACCCGGCGGTCGCGGCCGGCGTGACGGCGATGAAGCTGTCGGCCGTCAAGGATCTCTGGATCTACCTGGTGGCCGACCTCGCCGGGGGCGCCGCGGCCGGGCTGGTCTTCCTCTTCCTGAACCCGGACGATCGTTAGGGGCGCACGTCCCGGGATCGCTCCGGACACCGGGCCCTCCCGACCGCTGAGCGGTCGCCGAGGGCCGCCTGTTCGGCCTCCCGACGGGCCTCGCGTTTCGACCCGACGGCCCCCCGGCCCCCTGAATCGGGCGGCCGGGACGATCATCGGGAGGAGCACGCCGGGGCCCCGCGGGTGGCCCGGACTCCATGGCGTTCACCCGTCACGGCAAGGACTGGATGAGAACATCGGACTGCTGCACGACCATGAATGGGACGATTCCCGCGACCCAGTTCTCGGAGTGGCTCCCGTCCACGGTGCCTCCCGAGGCGTCGCACGAGCTGTTGGCCATGATCCACAGGGCGTACTGACGCCCGCCCTCCACATTGAAACTGAACGCCGGCGCAATGACGAGGCCTGGCTCGTCATCCGTGTGGGGCGGATCCCAATAGGCTGTGCCGTCGCTCCAGAGCGCCGGCCGCTGGTCGTAATCCGTTCGTGGATCCTGGCCGCTCGCGTCCCAGCTCGTGACGATCACCCCGAGATTGCCGTCGTTGTGGGCCGTCTCGCCGTAAGAGTCGTCCAACCAATAGTAGCTGTACTTGACGTAGCCGGAGAAGGTAATGGACCTCGTATCGGGGAGGGGCCCGAGATAGATCCCCAACGCCGCCGACCCCCAGGCACCTTTGCCGTTACTGGTGGCCGAAGTGCCGAAGTGGCCGTCCTGTGCGCTGGCGAAGCCACTCCCGCTCGAGTTGTCGTCGTAGTCATACTTGCTGTAGTCAATCCATTGATAGTCGTACGGCGGGGCGACGACGGTCACGAGCGACCCGGGCCTGATCTGTGGTTCCACCTTCGGGTGCGTGGGGACGGTCTGTTTCGGCGCCTTCCGGTGCTCCCGGATCTCCTTGAGCGTTTGAAGGCCGTCGCGGGCCTCCTTGTCCTCGGCGATCAGGCGCACCATCGCGCCACGGATCTTCGAGCGCGCCGCCGCCTCCTGGGCATGGTGGGCCCGACGTGCCTCGTGCCGGGCGACGAGCCGGCGACCGAACTCTTTCATCCCCTCGGCGACGACCTCCTCCGGCAGGGGATCGCCGAGGAGGGCCCGGATGCGGTTGCGGATGTCCGGGGATGAGTACCGGTGGCTGGGGTCGTGCGGCATGGGGGAGGTCTCCGTCGCTCCGCGTCAGGGTAAGGCCCTCGGCGGTCCGGCGACAGGGAGCGGTGTGTCGCGGGCCGGCGCCGTGTCCGATCTTACGGGCCCATCCTCGACACTCGGGCCGGGGGCCGGGTTGATTCGGGGCCGGGCGGGGCGGTGCCCATCACGCAGACGTAGAGAGATCGACCACCCCTCGGAGCGGTCCCGTATCAATGCATCCCTATCTTAACCCGGGATTTCTCAGATGAGCCTCTGACCGGGCCAGGCGAATACCTCATCCGGTAGAGGCTGAATGGCCATTACAGCACTCCTCTCTTTTAAGAGCAAATTAAAAATTTGGTGGTGTCCTATGCCACTTGAACAGCCGGGAAGCTGACCCATTCGCGGGTAGTCCAGACGTGATCCGTTAGCCCGGCGGCCAGAGCGGGCGTCCGTCGCTGCCAACGCCCCTTGTCGTCCCGCTGCCGTAAGGTGCGGACCACCCAGCAGAAGTTGTAGCGATACAGCGTGTAATAGCTCATCGCCTCATGTACACGCCAATCTTTACTGAACCGGTACGTCTTCCGCGCCTTCCGCGCGTTCTGGCCGCGGTCGGTGCCGTGCTGGCGCTCGATGAACGACGTGTTGACCGCCCGGCTCACCGACGACGCGCCCAGGGCGGCCTTCAGACCGCCTTCGGTGCCGAAGATCAGCCGACGTTCGACCGCGACCACCCGGTCGTTTTCCCGTGCCTTGTGGACCGTGGCGTAGGTCAAGTCCTGGGGCAACCGCCGCTCGGGCAGGATCGGCCGCCGGCCCGGCCCGGTCGTGGGCCCCGAGACCGGCACGCCGAACGCCCTCTCGATCGCCGAGGCATAGGCGGGGTATTCGTCGCTGGTCATCAACCGAGGCGTAGCGCCGTCGGTGCGGTCCTTGACCGTGGCGACGATCTCCTCGGCGTTCTCGATCAGCGCGCCCCCGGGACCACGGCCAAGACCAGCCGATGTTCGGGGTCGATCGCGACGTGATCCCACCAGTCCCCCTTGTGATCGTCGGCGGGATCGGCGGGGTCGCAGTTCTTCTGCTTCTTATTGACGAACGACCACTTCTCGTCGAACTGGACCTCAGTGGTCCGAGGGGGAAAAAGCCACAAGCTCGTCATGAGCGTCGTGGGCATGCTCCCCGGCGGCTCTGGCCAGTCGGACGACGGTGTCGCGATGGACGCCGACGAGGCGGCCGGTCTGGCGGATGCCGTCGCCCTCGGCCAGGTGCTCCAGGACCGAGACGGCGGTCGGTTCGGGGAGGTGACAGCGGTAGAGCGGCGTGCCCTTGCGCTCCGAGAAGCGGGCGCGACAGGCGTTGCAGTAGAGTTGGCGGAACTGCTTGTCCTTGCCGTAGCGGCCGCAGACCGAGAGATTTCCGACGTCCCGTTGGCCGTAGAGGGAGCAGTCGGGGTTCTGGCAGCAGAAGCGAGCGAGATCGTGCATGAGGCGAATGGGCCCCGTGGAAGGGGACGTGTTGTGACCAGGGCATAGGTACCGGGATCGTCACTCATCCTACGTCCAGTCCCTCGCAAAGGTTCAAATTGCCTAGGACACCACCAAAAATTTCAAAACCAAAAATCTTAAAATTACCGTGCCTTGAGGGGTGAAGGCCGGCACCGCACGTGCATTCGATTCCCCCGAGCGCCAGGGTCGGGACCCCGGGGACGGACGATCACCGTCCAGCTCGCCGACGCGTCATCGCTTGACGCTCAACCGGCCGCCGGGACCGTCCGCAGCCGACCGCTCCGATCTGATCCCCGGACCCTCACCGCGAGGCCGCTCCCAGCGCATCGCGCAGGCATGCGATGCTCCGCCTCGCCGTCTCCTCGGCCCCGGGCGAGAAGTCGAAGACCTCGACCGAGACCCAGCGGTCGTAGCCCGAGTCCACCAGCGCCTTCATGATGGGGACGAAATCGACGTCGCCCATGCCAGGGCCCTGGAGGTTGACGTCCTGCGCGTGGAAGTGGCCCGCCCTGGACGCGAAGCGGGCGATCAGCTCGGGGACGGTCCCGGCGGGCTCGCTGCTCTGCGCCTTGACGTCCATGTGGAGCTTGAGGCCCGGGTGGCCGACGCAGGCGATCAGCGCGTTGGCCTGCCCGCAGGTGTTCAGGAAGTCGGTCTCGGAGGGGGCCAGGGGCTCCAGGCAGAGGTTGATGCCCATCGCGCCGATGGTCGGCATGATCCGCTCGAACACCTCGATGGCATAGCCCGACGCCTGCTCGTACGACACGCCGGGCAGCAGGTCGCGCTGCTTGGGGGAGCCGAGGACCATCAGCTCGCCGCCGAGGTCGCGGGTCGCCTCGGCCAAGGCCACCAGGTAGTCGGCCGTCCGGTTGCGGACCGCGGCGTCGGGGGTCGTCAGGTAGAATCCTTCGGTCTTGGCGAGCAGCCAGTGCAGGCCGATGGTCGCCAGGCCGGTGTCCTCGACCATCGCCCGCAGCTCGCGGCGACGGCCGGCCGGCAGGTCGGTGATCCGAGGCGCCAGCGTGAACGGCGCGATCTCCAGGCCGTCGTAGCCGAGCCGCTTGACCGTGCGGCAGACGTCGCCGAACTCCCAGCCCTCGAACAGCTCGTTGCAGATGCCCAGGCGGATCATCGCGGAGGCTCCCCGGTTGTCCTCGTCGTGGAGGGGGACGCCGGCACCGCGGCGCGGAGGGTGTTCCGCAGCAGCATGGCGACCGTCATCGGGCCGACGCCGCCGGGCACCGGCGTGATCGCCCCGGCGACCTCGGCCGCGCCCGGCTGGTGGACGTCGCCGCAGAGCGTCCCATCCTCCCTCTTGTGGATGCCCACGTCCACGACCACCGCCCCCGGCTTGATCCAGTCGGCGCGGACCTGCTCGGGGCGGCCGACGGCGGCGATCAGGATGTCGGCCTCCCTTGCCAGGGACGCGGGATCGCGCGTGGCGGTGTGGCAGACCGTGACGGTGGCGTCGCCGCCGGCCCCCTTCTGCATCAGCAGCAGCGCCATCGGCTTGCCGACGATCTGCGACCGGCCGAGCACGACCGCCCGGGCCCCCTCGTCTCGACCCCCGCGTCGATCAGGAGCTCGCGGATGCCCAGGGGCGTGCACGGGACGAACCGCGGCGCCCCGCTCGCCAGTAGCCCGACGTTGACCGGGTGGAACCCGTCAACGTCCTTCCTCGGGTCGACCCGATCGAGCACCGCCCTCTCGTCGACCTGCCTGGGCAGGGGCAACTGGACGAGGATGCCGTGGACGCGGGGGTCGGCATTGAGCCGGTCGATCGTCTCGATCAGGACCGCCTGCGGGGTGTCGGAGGGCATCCTTTCGATGGTCCCGTTCATCCCGGCCTCGCGGCAGGCGTTCTGCTTGTTCCGGACGTACACCCGGCTGGCGGGGTCGTCTCCCACGAGCACGACCGTCAGGCCGGGGACCACCCCGGCCTGCTCCTTGAGCCGGGCCACCTCCGCGGCGACCTCCTGCCGGACCCTCTGGGCGAGCGCCTTCCCGTCGAGCACGCGAGCGGCCACGGTCGGTCTCCGTCGGTTCGCAAGATCATCCGACCCCCATCATAGAGCATCGTCGGGGCGTCTTGTAGGGCGTGTGAACCACGCCGTCTTCGAAGTCCCGGGCGGCGTGTCGCGGCGGCCGAATGCTTTTCCCGGGGTCCCATTCAGGGGTCCGGCCTTGTAGGGTGAGTGAATCGCACCGTCTTCCGTTCCGTGAAGGCACGGTGCGTTTCACGCACCCAACAGGAGCCGCGCCATCTCCCGTCACGAGGAGGGCTTGCGATTCGGGTTCTCGGCCCACTTGACGTAGTAGAACACCAGCGGGGTCGTGCCGGTGTTGGTGATCGCATGGGGCGCGTGGGGCGTGGTGAACATGACGGAGCCGGGCCCGACCTTGGTCATCTTGCCGTCGCAGAAGATCTCGCCGGTGCCGCTCTCGACGATCATCACCTCCTCCTCGACGTGCGTGTGCGGGGGGTGGGGCGACTTGCCCGGGTCGATCGCGTACCGGCCGGTGACGAACTTCGAGCTGGCCGGCGTGTCGCCCTTGAAGTACACGCCGTTCTTCCCGACCGGCTTCCCGTCATAGCGGTCCTCGGCCATCGCGACCTTGTCGAGCGTGACGGTCTGCGACGCGAGGGCCTCGGCGCGCTCGCGGGCGAAGGCGATCTCGCGGCCGGCCCATCCCAGCCCCAGCGCAATCGCCAGGGCGGACAGGGCGGCGGTCTCCGGGCGGACCCGGCGGCGGAGGATTTTCGGCACGGCGGCGGTCCTCATTCTCGGGGTGGTGCGGCGCCTGGTCGAGGGGACGGCCCACGCGCGCCCTCGGCCCCAGGCCCGGCGATGGGCGTGCCGGGTCATGGTACTCGAACCCGGCGGCCTTCGAAATGTATAATTCTCGGTGGCGAGGTCTGCCCGGCGGGGTGTCGGGTCGTCGAGCTTGCCCCTGGATCACCCTCGCCCGGGCGACCTCCCATGGCCACGATCCCCAAGGACCCCTCCCGCCGCGAGGACGAAGCACCGATCGTCGGGGCCGGGCCCGTCGCCGAGGGGGCCGTCGTCGCGGGCGACGGCGACGGGCCGCGCGGGCTCGACTTCCAGCTCCCGGGCATCGACAACCGCGAGCGCGCCCTGCCGATCCGCCAGGGCGACCTGAACCGCCTCCTGCTGGCCGAGCCGGGGATCGCGCCCGAGGACCGCGACAAGCTCGCCGCGCTGGGCCGCCTGGTCGGCGCGACGTTCCACAGCGAGTTCTACGACAAGCTCCGCGAGCTCAAGGAGCTCTACGCGCCGCTCGACCCCGACTCCGACTACGTCACGCTCGGCGAGCACACCCGCGCCCGCACCGAGGGCTCCGACGAGGAGTTCCTCGCCCCGTTCGAGGAGACCTTGATCCGGGCCAACTACGACCCGCTCGACATCCGGCTCATCGAGCAGGCCGTCTCGGCCCCCAACGAGATGGGGCTGACGTACCGGCCCGACTTCAGCCTGTTCGAGCACCTGAAGGTCTACGCGAGGGGCTACGTCCGGATCGCCCGCGACTGCCGCTCGGTCGCGACCAAGTTCCGCAAGAGGACGGTCCACCTCGACGCCTACCAGCGGCTCGTCGTGGCGCTGAAGTTCAAGCCGGGTGCGAAGCTCGGCCCGTTCGTCCGCTCCGACGTGCTCTACCTGCGGATGTTCAAGGACGTGCCGCACGTGGACATGGAGATGCACCTGCCCGAGCAGGGGACCAAGGTCCGGATGCGCTGGATCGACAAGGCGCAGATCGCCTCGCCGCTCATGATGGGCCTGCCCACCCTGGCGTGGAAGCTGATCTGGGGGGCCGGCCTGATCTTCTCGCCCCTGGCGCTGGGCGGCCTGATCGTCGCGCCGATCAGCGCGGGGGTCAACTCGTTCTTCGGCTTCCAGCGCGCCAAGCAGCGGCACCTCAGCGCGATGATCCACCGGCTGTACTACCTCTCGCTGGCCAACAACGCGAGCGTCCTGACCCGCCTGATCGACTCGGCCGAGGACGAGGAGTACAAGGAGGCCGCGCTCGCCTACTTCTTCCTCTGGCGCGGCCGCGGCGAGCGCCCGCCGCCGACCGTCCCCGAGCTCGACGACCGCATCGAGCGGTTCCTCTTCGAGAAGACCGGCGTCGCGATCAACTTCGAGGTGGCCGACGCCCTGACCAAGCTCTTCCGCCTCGGCCTGGTCCACCGCGACCCCGGCGGCGGCCTCCACGCCGTCCCCCTCGACCACGCCCTCCGCGCCCTCGACCGCCAGTGGGACGACACCTTCCGGTACGCCTGATCACGTCGGCGGGCCGTTGTTGAACAAAAATTGGAAGAACCGGCCGGATTTCGGTTGCCCGCGGGGGCCGATCCGTCAGAATGGGTCGATCAAGCCCGGACTGCCGAACGATCGTGGATGGCCCGTCGTATCAAGAGCGAGTCGCGGTCCGCGCGCGGCGAACCCTAGTTGGCGGCGACCGGCCGGACTAGAATGAAGCCGAGCGAGACGCGGCGACGGGCCGACGACTCCCGCCCCCACCCTCGGTCCCGCCCCGCGACGCGATCCCCCGCGCTAGGTGCATCCTCATGGCGACAGTCACCAAGAAGACGTCCCCGCCCCCTCCGCCCCCCCGGCCGGGGTCGTCCTCGCCGCTCGGCTTCATCGTGAGGGGGGCGGACGCCATCTATCGGTTCCTGGCCTCCCTCAAGCTGGCGGTGTTCAGCCTGGGGACGCTGGCGGCGGTGCTGGCCTATGCCACCTTCTTCGAGTCGTGGTACGGCGCCGGCGCCGTGCAGGAGTGGATCTATCGGTCGAAGGGGTTCGCCATCCTGCTGGCGTTCCTGGGGGCGAACATCCTCTGCGCGGCGCTGATCCGGTTCCCCTGGAAGAGGCGGCAGACCGGCTTCGTGATCACGCACGCCGGGCTCCTGGTCCTGCTGGCCGGCTCGCTGCGGAGCGTCTACACCGCCGACGAGGGGCAGGTCGGGCATGCTCGAAGGCGACGTCAAGGATCAGCTCGTGCGGATGGACTACCCGGTGATCCGCGTCCGGCCGCTCGACCCCAAGACGCACGAGCCGATCCCGCGAGTTCGAGATCCCGTTCCGGCCGGGCAACTTCGCCTGGGGACCGGGCCAGCCCCGTCCGCGAGGGTTCTTCGGCACGCTGGCGCACGCGGCGACCTTCGGCGCCTTCGACGCGGCGACCGACAAGGGCGAGGTCCTGACCCAGTCGGGCGACCCGTTCCAGTTCGCGGTCAAGAATCACCTGCCCGCGTCGGTCTTCGCGGTCGCCCACGAGGCCGACCCCGACGGCGCGCCGATGGCCCAGGTCCGCGTGAAGGTCAAGCCCCCGGCGATGCCCACGTCCATCGACATCTTCCAGGGCGAGGGCCGCTGGTTCAAGGCCGACAAGCGGATGTATCGCGTGTCGAAGAGCCGGGGGTCGGGCGAGATGGGCTTCATGCCCGCGACGATCTCCTTCCTCTACGTCGACCGCCCCGAGCTGGTCGAGGACTTCCTCAACCCGCCCAAGGACCCCGGCCAGGAGGGGGTCGCGCGGATTCGCTATCGCGACAAGGCGGGCAAGGACCGCGTCTATGACTGGAGCCTCGACGGCCAGGAAGGCAAGACGGTCGAGCTGCCCGACAGCGACCTGACGGTCAGGTACACCGGCTCGGCGGACATCCCGACCGAGGGGACCTCCCTGGAACGGGCCTGGGCGACCTGTATCGGGGGCCGCAGGGCGAGGCGACCGTCCCGGTCGCCAACTTCAAGGTCCGCCAGGGGGACGGGCCCGAGGTCGTCCACCACGGCTGGGCCATGCTGCCGATGCTCCCCAACGTGATCCCGTCGGAGAATCGGTCGGCCGAAGCCGCTGGTCTCGATCGACTACTACCTGCCCCCCGTCCTCGACCCCAAGGGCAACGGCAAGTACGGCCTGGTCGAGATCGCTGGGCACCCCGAAGGGGTCGCTCCATTACCGCGTCTTCGGGCGGCCCGAGGCGGGGCAGGGGAGGGCCGTGGTCCGCTCGTCGGGGCGGGTCGAGAAGGGCAAGGAGGTCGTCGCCTTCGGCGGCAACCCGAACCTGCCGATGACGCTGGCGTTCGAGGTGGACGACTACCTCCCCTCGGCCCGAGAGCGGGAGATCTGCGAGCCGATCGTCATGCCCAAGGGGAAAGCAGGGCGAGGGCCTCGCCGCGAGCCTCGTCGCGATGACCGTCGACGGCCACACCGAGGAGTTCTGGATCAGGCGGTCGCCGACGCTCGACCCGTTCTTCCAGAAGGTCTCGTTCCCGGGCGGCGACTACGAGGTCGCCTACGACGTGGACCGCAAGCCGCTCGGCTTCAGCCTCAAGCTCGACGACTTCGACGTCGGCTTCGACCCCGGCACCGAGCAGGCGTCGAGCTACGTCAGCAAGGTCCGCCTGACCGACGAGGCGATGGGGATCAAGGACCAGCCGCACACGATCCAGATGAACGAGCCGCTGACGCACCGCGGCTACACGTTCTACCAGTCGAGCTATCAGAGGCACATCGACCCGCGGACGATGCGCGAGGACGGCCAGTTCATGTCGATCTTCCAGGTCGGCATCAACCCGGGCCGGAACATCATGTACCTGGGCTGCACTGATGGTCGTCCTGGGGGCGTTCGTCCAGTTCTACATGAGGGCGGGCCTCTTCACCGACGGCGGCAGGCGCGAACGGGCCCGCGCCGAGGCGAAGGCCCGCAAGCGCGCCGGCCTCAATGGCCAGCCCGAGACGACCGTGGCCGTGGTGAACGAGTCGGAGGAGACGCTGTGAACGGCCGCTCGGCGGGGAATCACACACGAGGCTGATCGAGCCAGGGAGACGATCATGAGACGATCCGGGGGCCTTCTGCTCGGCCTCGCCGCGGCGATGGCCGTGGTCGGTACTTCGCGGGCGGCCGAGGAGCCCAGGGCGCTCGGCAACGGCCCGTCCTACGAGGCGCTCGGCAAGCTGCCCGTCCTGCACGCGGGGCGGGAGAAGCCGCTCGACACGCTGGCCCGCGAGGAGGTCAAGCAGATCTTCGGCCGCGAGACGATCAAGTTCACCGACGACAAGGGCGAGGTCGTCGAGACCTGGGGGCCCGTCGCCGCCTTCTTCGACTGGTCGGCCCGGCCCGAGTGCTGGGACGACCAGCCGTTCATCCTGGTCGAGTACCTCCCCTTGAAGCGGCTCATCCTGGCCGACGCCATCCGGGCCCGGCTCTCGGCGGCGGCCGACCGGCCCGGGACGTCGGCGGCCGATCGCGACGCGCTGAAGAAGCTCGCCGCCGCGCCCGAGATCGACGCGGCCGACCTGAACGCCCTGCTGCGGTCCGCCCGCGTCGCGGACGAGGACCACGCGGCCCTCGACCACTTCGCCGTCGCCCTCGGCGAGGCGCACAAGTGGCTCTCGCCCCGCGAGCTGGAGGAGGCCAAGGTCGCCGTCGACGGCCAGGAGATCGCCTTCGACAAGTGGTTCCGCGCGGTCGCCCAGCGCGAGCATCCGGACGAGATGGGCACGGCCAGGCCGGCCAAGCTGAGCGAGGTCGAGAAGCGGGCGGTCGAGGTCGGCACGCGGCTGGTCCACTACCAGGCGTTCCGCGACCGCGACGGTCCGTTCGGTCGAGCCGCTGCTCGTGATGCCCCGGCCGTCGAACGACAAGGCGACCTGGCCTTCGCGGCCAAGGCGATCCAGAAGGGGCGCGAGGCTCGGCGCCCAGGGGCTGACCCCGCTCGAGCTCGACGCGGCCAACGCCCTGGCGTCCTACTGGAACGACATCCCCGTCGACGACCGCGCGATGCCCGGCAAGGACCCCAAGTTCGACGAGCGGTTCGCCGGCTGGCTCCGCGCGCGGTCGGTCTGGGTCCCGCTGGGCGTCCTGCTCCAGACGAAGCCCGAGGAGCTCGCCGAGGCCGGCTTCCCGGCCGAGCGGGTCGAGGCGTTCGTCGCCGCGTTCCGCGAGGCCGAGAAGGCCGAGGCGGACCAGCCCGGCCGGCTCCCCGAGGCGAAGGCGACCGCCCTGCTGACGGCCGCGCGCGGCGCTGGGCGAGGATCTGAACGGGGCCGCTACCCGACCGTCGTCCAGATGGACCGCGAGGCGTACTTCAACGCGACCAACCCGTTCTTCAAGGCCCCGGCGGCCTACGGCTTCGCCGCGGCGCTGCTGGCGGCGAGCCTCGGGTTCCTGACGGTGCGCGCGGCGGACGCCGCTCTGGTGGGTCGGCGCGGTCGTGCTACGCGCTCGGCATGGTCGGCCTGCTGGCCGGGATCGTCCTGGAGGTCATCGGCTTCTCGCTCCGGGTGCGGATCTCGGGCTGGGCGCCGGTGACGAACATGTACGAGACGGTGATCTGGGTCTCGCTCGTCTCGGCGGTCCTGGGCCTGGTCTTCGAGCTGATCTACCGCAAGACCTTCGCCGCGCTGGCCGGCTCGGGCGTGGCGCTGCTGGGGACGGTCCTGGCGGCGAACGTGCCGCTGCTCGACCCGGGCATCCAGCGCGCTCCAGCCGGTCCTGCGGAGCAACTACTGGCTGGCGATCCACGTCCTGACGGAGGTCTCCAGCTACGCGCGCCTTCGCCGCTGGCGATGGGCCTGGGGCTGATCGCCACGGTGTACTACCTGACGGCGACCTACCGCCGCTCGCCGAGTTACCGCGAGCTGGGCATGCCGGCGCTGCCGGGCCTGCCGATGCTCGCGCTGGGCACGGTCGGCCTGGCGGCCTCCTACGGGGCCTTCGGGCCTCGGCTGGCGCCCGGCTCGGCCGAGACGCTCTTCTACGTCGCGGCGACGCTGGCGGCGCTCGGGGGCGTGGGGACGATCGTCGGCCTCGGCGGGATGGCCGGCGAGGCGATCGCCCGCGCCCTGTTCCGCGAGCGAGCCGACCCTCGACGCGGCCGGCGATCGACGGCGAGCCGGCCCACCCGGCGGCCACGTCGGTCCAGACGGTCAGCGTCGGCGAGTCGCGGGGGGCGGTCGCGACCTTGACCAAGCCGACCGTCTCCGAGATCCGCGCGATGGCCGCGCAGACCCGGCCCAAGCTCGACGCGCGGGGCCTGGCCATGCAGGAGACCGCGGCCAAGATCAAGCCGCTGTCGAACTTCATCTACCGGACGATGCAGGTCGGCGTCCTCCTGATCGCCGCCGGCACGATCCTCGGCGGCGTGTGGGCCGACTACTCGTGGGGCCGGTTCTGGGGCTGGGACCCGAAGGAGGTCTGGGCCCTGATCACGCTGCTGGTCTACCTGATCCCGCTCCACGGCCGGTTCGCCGGCTGGGTCAACACGTTCGGCCTGGTCATGGCGTCGGTCGTCTGCTTCCTCTCGGTGATCATGGCCTGGTACGGCGTGAACTTCGTCCTGGGCGTCGGCCTGCACAGCTACGGCTTCGTCGAGGGGGGCTCGCAGGGGGTCGTCGGCGCCGTCGTCCTGGCGGTCCTGGCCGTCGCCGGCGCCGCGGCCTGGCGGCGCCACCTGGCCTCGCACGTCGCCGCCCCGACGGCCTGAAAAGACGCTTTGCCACAGAGAACACAGAGAGCACCGAGGAGATAAAAAGAGAAAGCAAGAGATTGAAAACCATTCGTTTTAATCTCTATTTCTCTGTTTCTCTCTGTGCCCTCTGTGTGCTCTGTGGTCAATCCCCATCTTCGTCTTCGGCCGGTTCGATCCCGAAGGCGAACACGCGCAGACCGGCGCCCCGGGCGGGCCGGGATCGTCGGGAGGGTCGTCGGCGATCCGGCGGGCGATCGCGATCCACTCGTCCAGGTCGAGGCCGAGCTGTCGGGCCCCGGCTCGTCCCGCGGCCGATTCGAAGAGGCGGGCCGCGCGGGCGGCGTGGGTCGTGATGCCGTGCGGCTGGCCCTCGCGGACCTTGACCCCGGCCGCCGCCAGCTTGATCAGCCCCTTGATCACGTCGGCCGTCGGCCCCTTGCGGCCGTGGGCGTGCCAGAGGCCCTCCCAGACCTCGTGCGCCTCCCAGTAATATCCCGCGTTGAACAGCGCGATCCCGCGCAGGTAGGCTCCCGACGCGGCCCAGCCCCCCGGCCCGATCGGGGGCGCAGGCTCGCGGGTCTGCCCGGCCGAGTGGCCGCCCGGCGACGCTCGATCGGGTGCGGCCAGGGACCGCCCGGCACGTAGGAATAGGGGGGAACGGCCTGTCGCTGGTCCTGGCCCATGATCGATGGTGGCCCCGGCGAGCGATGGGTTAAGATCGATCGATCGTAACCGACCCGCCCTCCCCGATGAATGAGCAAGCCCCTTGCATGGCACGGCCCCCCTCGTCCTGATCAACGCCGTCGGCCTGACCGGCCGCCTGCTCCCGCTGGCGCCCCGGCTCAAGGCGCTGGCCGACGCGGGCTGGACGCGATCGCTCCGCGAGGTCGTGCCCGCCGTCACCTGCACGGCGCAGGCGAGCCTGCTCACGGGCCAGACGCCCGAGGGGCACGGGATCGTCGGCAACGGCTGGCTGTTCCGCGAGACGGGCGAGGTCCGGTTCTGGCAGCAGTCGAACGCCCTGATCCAGGCCGAGCCGCTCTACGCGACCGCCCGCCGGATGGCCGCCGAGCGGGGCCGGACCTTCCGCGCGGCGAAGCTGTTCTGGTGGTTCAACCAGGGGGCGGCGGTCGAGATCAGCGTCACGCCCAAGCCGCACTACGGGGCCGACGGCAACAAGGTCTTCGGCATCGCCGGCACCCCCGAGGGCCTGACCGACCGGCTCGAACGCGACGCTCGGCCCGTTCCCGTTCCGCACCTTCTGGGGCCCGGCCGCCGGGCTGCCCTGCACCGAGTGGATCGCCCGCTGCGCGGCCGAGGTCCTGACCGCCGAGCGGCCCGACCTGACGCTCGTCTACCTGCCCCACCTCGACTACGACCCGCAGCGGTTCGGCCCGTCGGGCTGCGACATGCCCCGGCTGGTCGGCGAGCTCGACGCCGCCTGCGCCCCGCTGCTCGACGCGGCGCGGCGAGGTCGGGGCGCGGGTCTGGGTGGTCAGCGAGTACGGCCATTGCGACGTGCTCACGTCCCGTCCTGCTCAACCGGACCTTGCGCCGCGGCGGGCCTGCTGACCGCCCGGCCGGGCCCGTTCGGCGAGATCCTCGACACCTTCCAGAGCCGCGCCTTCGCCGTCTGCGACCACCAGCTCGCCCACGTCTACGTCCGCGACCCCGCCGACCGTCCCGCGCGTCCGCGACCTGCTCGCGCGACGAGCCGGGCGTCGCCCGCGTCCTGCGCCGGCGACGAGCGCGCGCGAGGTCGGCCTCGACCACCCGCGGTCGGGCGAGCTGGTCGCCCTGTCCGAGCCCGACGCCTGGTTCGCCTACCCGTACTGGCTCGACGACCGCGCTGCGCCCGACTTCGCGCGGACGGTGGACATCCACCGCAAGCCGGGCTACGACCCGTGCGAGCTGTTCTTCGACCCGAAGCTCGCCTGGCCGACGGGCCGCGCCCTGCTCCGCCTGGTCGCAGAAGAAGCTGGGCTTCCGCACCCTCTTCGACGTGGTCCCGCTCGACCCGACCCTCGTCCGCGGCAGCCACGGCCTGCCGGCCGCCTCGGCCGAGGACCGCCCCGTCCTCATCGGCGACGGCCCGCCCCCCGTCGCGGCCGAAGCGCTCGCGATGACCGACGTCCACGCCCTGCTGCTGCGGGCACTCGTGCCGGGCTGAAGAGGGCGAGGTTTCCCCACGGAGACCACGTTCGAGTGGGGAGTGGAGAGCGGGGAGTGGGGAGTGCAGACGAATGCGAGTGAATTTCCACTCCCCGCCCTCACTCCCCACTCGAACGTGGTCTCCGTGGGGAAATCTCCCGCTCTTCAACCCACCACTTCCGGGATCATCGCCTCTTCGCGGACCGGCGGGCTGCCAGGTGGGCAGGTCGCAGAGGCCGCCGCCGCAGAAGAGGTGGTGCCAGAGCTGGGTCGAGACGACGCAGGTCAGGCCGACGTCGAAGACGAACCGCCGGGCCGTGATCCGCGGCATGCGCGACCTGCCAGCCGCGCTCGCGGGCGACCGCCTCGGGGTCGAAGTAGCCGGTCGCGCGGAGCGACTCGGGGCTGAGGAGCTGGTCGACCCAGGCCGGCCGGTGCGGCGCCGAGGAAGGTCTGCGAGAGGCTGGCGCGGAACATCGTCTTGGGCCGGTTGGCGATCTGCGGCGGCAGGGTCTTCGCCGCCACCTGGCGGAGGATCCACTTCTCGGTCAGCCCGCGCAGCTTGTACTCGGGGGCGATCCCGCGCAGAACGCGATCACGTCGTCGTCGAGGAACGGGTAGCGCGTCTCGACCGACGAGTGCATCGCGATCCGGTCCCCCTTGGAGATCATCAGCAGGCCGGCGAGCATCACCTTGTAGCCGACGTAGAGCGACTGGTTCAGCGGGTGCCAGCGGCCGATCCGGTCGTTGGTGATGTCGAGGTCGGCGTAGGGGTCGTGGTCGCCGAGCCGGTCCCACATCGCCGGCGGAGTAGAGGATCGGCCGGGCCTGGCCGATCAGCTCGTACATGTCCTGCTGCGCGGGCCGGACGCCGCCGATCGCCCGCTCGGGGCGGCCGGTGCGCCGAGCCGCCGCCGACGGCCGCCAGCAGCGAGCCGGCGGATCAGCCGCGGCAGGCCCGTGGCCGAGCCGGCCGGTGATCGCGTCGCGGACCTTCTGCGTCTTGAACCAGACGTAGCCGGCCAGCGCCTCGTCGGCCCCCTCGCCGGTCAGGGCGACCTTGTACCCCTGCTCGTGGACCGCCTGCGGCCAGCCGCATCAGCGCGGCGCACGAGGTGTCGAGCACCGGCCCCTCGGCCGCCGCGATCAGCTCGGGGAAGGCCGTCGGCGATCTTCGGCCCGGTCCATCGTCACCGTCGTCAGCGGCGAGCCGAGCACCTGCGCCGCCTCGGTCGACTGCGACCGCTCGTCGGGCCCCGCCCGGTCGAGCCCGATCGTGAACGACGGGACCGCCTCGCCCCGCTGCCGGCTGCTCAGGCCCGAGCACGACCGTCGAGTCGAGCCCGCCGCTGATGTAGCTGACGACCGGCACGTCGCCCCGCAGCCGGCGCTCGACCGCCTGCCGGAGCAGGCCCTCCAGCTCGTCGACCAGCGGCGTCGGGTCGTCCAGCCGGCGCTCGTGCGCCGGCGTCGGGGAAGTCGAGGTCCCAGTACTGCTGCAGCTCGACCCGGCCGTCCTTGACCCGCAGGTAAGTGGCCCGGCGGGAGCGACTTGACCCCCTCGAAGAACGTCCGCGTCGTCCCGGCGCAGAAGAACGTGAAGAGGTGGTCGATCCCCTTCGGGTCGGGCCGGGCCGCGACCAGCCCCGAGGCCAGCAGCGCCTTGACCTCCGAGCCCCAGAGCAGCCAGCCGTCGCGCTCGGCGTAATAGAGCGGGCAGATCCCGACCCGGTCGCGGCCGAGGATCAGGGTCCGGTCGTTGCGGTCCCAGAGCGAGACGGCGAACTGGCCCCGGGCCTTCTCGAACATCCCCTCGCCGCGGTCCTCGTAGAGGTGGACCCACGCCTCGGTGTCGCAGCGGGTCGCCAGGCGGTGGCCCGCGCGCCAGCAGCTCCTGGCGGAGCTCGGGGTACTCGAACAGCTCGCCGTTGAAGGCGACCCAGACGTCGACCCGTCCTCGTTGGCGATCGGCTGCCGGCCGCCGGCCAGGTCGACGATCGAGAGCCGCCGGGCGCCCAGCGCGACGCCCGGCTCGATGTGGACCTGCTCGTCGTCGGGCCCGCGGTGGGCGATCGCCCCGGTCATCGCCAGGAGCCGCGTCGACGGAGAACTCGCGCGTCCCGGTCAGGTCCAACGCCCCGGCGATTCCGCACATCGTCGAGTCCCTCTCACCGGAATCGGACATCAATCGTCGGATCAGCCGCAGAGGTCGCAGAGGGCCACGGAGAGCGATTCAATCCAGATTGTCACTCTCTGTGGCCGTCTGTGGCCTCTGCGGCTGATCCCGTATCCGTATCGTCGCTCAGAGTTCCGGTAAGTCAGACGGCGAGCGGCGACGGGGACGGCGACCAGCGTGCGCGCGGCGGCTGGCCCGCCAGTAGACGACGCCGCCGAGGACGCCGATCAGGAGCGTGCCGAGCCGGAAGATGAGGCCGCGGGGGCCGAGGGGGACGTAGAACGCCACGATTTCAGTCCTCGCTGGGGGTGGATGGTGATGGGGCGACGAGCAGCGACCTGCTCCTCGACCCCGGCGCGGACCGGGGCGCCGTGCCGGCCGTCGCAGATGCTGCTCTGGCCGGCGAAGCGGTCGGCGATCTGCGTCGCCGAGGACCGGGATCGTCGTCTGGGTCTCGCCGCACTGGTTGGCGAAGACGACCGGGATGCCCAGGTCGTGCGCGACCTTGCCCGGGATCGCCCCCGAGAGCGGCCCGACGTGGCCGAGCAGCCAGTGCTTCCGGCCCGTGTCGCGGTCGGCGAAGTCGGGCCAGGCCGCCGACGACGACCGCCAGGTCGATCCGGTCGCGGTAGTCGTGCCAGACCTTGCGGTAGATCATGTCGGCGCAGATCGCGAAGCCGATCCGGCCCCAGCGGCGTCGGCGACGACCAGCGGCGTCGCGCCCGGGCCGGAACCGGAACCGCTCCCAGAAGACCAGGTTCCGCTTGCGGTAGACGTGGACGTCGCCGTCGGGGGTGACGAAGGCGAGCGAGTCGTAGAGGTGGCGGCCCGTCGCGCTCGACGAACCCGGCGGCGATCGCCATCCGCCACTGCCGGCTCCGGCGCGCGGAGGTGGCGTGAGCGTCGGGCCGTCGCGGCCCTCGGCGTAGGGGCCGAAGTCGGGGCAGAGGCCGTAGCCGGTGTTGAACATCTCGGGCAGGACCGCCAGCTCGGCGCCCGCCGTCGTGGGCCTGGCGGAGCAGGTCGTCGGCCCGTTGCAGGTTGGCCGGCGACGTCGAGCGGCTCGGACGGCATCTGGATCGCGGCGGCGACGATCTTCACGGCAGTTCACCTCCACATCCTTGAGGACGGCGAACACTCGGGCGACGGCGGATCAGGGGGGAGAGGGCCCGCATCCATCTCCATTATCGGCGCGGGAACCCCCTCATCTGGCGGATTTGTGCGCCACGGGCTATCTTCCGAATCGCCCACACCAATAACTCATCGTCGCCAAACCCACCAGGCCAACTTCCGCCCCAGTCCGACGACCAACTGCGCGGCCCTCCTTGAATCCAGTCCCTCTTCCGAGTATTCTTTCGGTAGAAACTGTCGAACCCGTCACGGCGGAACATACCGTGAAACTCACTCCCGCGACCCAGAAGTTCGTGCTCCACTGGGGCGAGATGGGCCAGGCCTGGGGGATCAACCGGACGATGGCCCAGGTCCATGCCCTGCTGTTCGTCTCGCCCGAGGCGCTGGACGCCGAGGAGATCAGCGAGCTGCTCGGCGTGAGCCGCTCGAACGTCTCGACCAGCCTGCGCGAGCTGATCACCTGGGGGGTGGTGCGTCGGGTCCACATCATCGGCGACCGCCGCGACCGCTTCGAGGCGCTTAAGGATGTGATGGAGACCTTCCGGGTCATCATGGCCGAGCGCCGGAGGCGCGAGATGGACCCGACGATCGCGCTGCTGGAGCACTGCGTCACCGAGGCGAAGGCGGGGGGGGTGTCGGAGCAGTACACCCGCGATCAACTGGAGAAGATGCTCGAATTCACCAAGATGGTGACGGCCTGGTACGGTCAAATTGATCGCCTCTCGACCCCCGCGCTGCAGCGCCTCTTCCGGGGCGGCGCCAAGCTCGCCTCGATCTTCGGGGGCCATACCGAACCGTCGGCGAAAGCACCCGCCGAGGCCGGCGCCGGATCGGCCTGATCGGGATTTGGTAGGGAGCGTGAAACGGACCACTCAGCTCTGCAGGCGGGGCAGGAGGTCGTCGGGGCGGCGGCCCTGCTCCGATGACGGCCCGGCCGGCTCGTCGGCGATCTGCAACCGACCCGAAGGGAAAACCGTGTCCGAATGACGGGAGCCGATTCGAGAAGTCTCATCCGGCCCCCGCCGGGGCTTCTCGGGTCGGTTCCGGGGGGTCAGGTCTTGCTTGAAGGGTGGGTCGATCGGCCGCTCGACGTCGCCGGGCTGGGGCACGCGCTCGCGGAGGTCGAGCCGGCGGCGGTGCTGGTCTCGCCGCGGATGCTGCGGCGGGTCATCAAGCGCGACCGCGGGCTGCCGTTCCTGCACTTCCAGGCCCTCCATCAGCAGGTCTATGCGATCGCGCCCGAGGCGCTGGGGCGGGCGATCGGCGAGGGCGGGCTGCCGGGGGCCGACGACGGCCGGCCGCCGGGAGGGCCCCTGATCCTGCTGGCGCGGCCCGACCCCGACGACCTGGCCGCCTCGTCGCGGGGCGCCGTGCTCGACCACTACTGGCGGCTGCTGTTCCACGCCCGCGCCCGCCTGGCGCTCGAGGCCCGCCTGGCCGTCGGCGGCGTCGGCGAGCGGGTTGCGCGGGTCGGGGCGGTCGAGTTCGAGGAGGTCCGCGCGGTCCTGCGGCAGGACGGGATGCTCCTGCCCCCCTACGACGACCGCGAGGTCTACGCCGAGTTCACGGCGACCTACCTGGGGCTGCGGCACTTCGCGCCGTCACGGCTGCCGCACGAGTTCCCCGGGATCGAGGACCACGAGGCGATCGAGGCGCTGCTGGCCGAGGACATCGATGCGACGTCGTTGCTGGCGGCGACCCGCCCGCCCGGGGCGCCGGGGCTGGACCGCGCCGCGGTCGCCGAGGAGCCGATCGACCACGGCCCGCCCCCCGAGGAGGAGGAGCCGCCGGCGCTGCCCGGCCTGGCACACGGCCGCCCCCGCCGCCTGATGCGGCGCGCCGCGGCGGCCGGCGAGCGCGGCAACGCGGTCCGCGCCGCGATCCTGCGGGCGCGGGCGGCGCGCGTCGGGCCGCCCGACCTGGCCGAGCCGCTGCGGATCGGCGCCCGCGCCGAGCTCGACCGCCTGGCGCGCCGGCTGGCCCGCGCGCTGGGGCTCGACGACGCCGAGCTCGACCGCTGGCGGCACGCCCTGCCCCCGCTGCTCGACCGCTCGGCCCGAGGGTTCTGGACCCCCGAGGCGCGCCTGCTGTACGACCTCCAGCGCGTCTGCGTCGACCACGAGCGCGAGGTCTTCACGATCGACCTGCTCGGCTGGCTCGCCTCGTACGGCCGCGCGCCCCTGCGGCGGCCGCAGCCGCACCTGCGCGAGGTGATGATCTCGAACCATCTGCGGCGGGCCTCGCGGCGCCTGCGGGAGGTCCGGCTCGGCCGCGACGACCGGGCCCGGCTCGACGCGAGGCTCCGCTCGGCCCTGGCGCACGCCGAGCACGCGCTGCGCGACCGGTTCCGGGGCCCGATCGACCGCACGCTCGAGGCGACCGGCATCCGCCCCCGCAACGCGCCCGAGCGGGTCGCCTTCCGCAAGCTGATCGAGGAGCTGCTCGACCGGATCGTCGGCCGCGGCTTCCTGACGCTGGGCGACCTCCGCGACGCCTGCTCGCGGAGCAACCTGAAGCTGCCCGACCTGTCGGGGCCCGGCGAGCTGATCCGGGGCGACCGGCTCCTCCAGGCCGACGAGGCCCTGGCGCGGGCCCTGGACGGCGTGTATCGCCGCGGCGAGGTCTACCTCCGCTGGCTCCAGCGGTTCAGCGCGCTGATGTTCGCGACCCGAGGCGGGCGGTTCGCGACGCTCTACGCGGCTTTGCCGTACGGCGGTGCGTTCCTCGTGCTGGCGGGCCTGCAAGAGCTGATCGAGCTGGCCGGTTCGCCGTTCGGCGTGCGGCAGCACGTCCGCCTGGCCAACCCGGCCTCGCTGCTGCTGCTCGGGACGGTGGCGCTGGGGGCGGTCAACTTCATCGGGTTCCGGGTTCGCCTGCTGGCGTGGCTGCGGGCGTTCTGGAGGGCCATCCGCGCCGTCGTGTACGACCTGCCCGCCTGGGTGCTCGGCCGGCGGTTCGTCCGGCTCCTGTTCGAGGGCCGGTTGGCGCTGGCGGCGTGGCGCGTGGCGCTGAAGCCCGCGCTGGCGACCCTGCCGGTCTGGGGCCTCTTGCGCCTGGCAGGGCTCGACCGCCGCGACGAGGCGCCGATCCTGGCCGTCGCGTTCGTGGCGATGGGCCTGGTCCTCAACTCGCGCGCCGGCCGCGACCTCGAGGAGATCGTCGCCGACGAGGCGGTCCGCGCCTGGCGGCAACTGCACCGCGACCTGATCCCGGGGATGTTCCGCCTGATCATGGCGACCTTCGACCGCATCCTGGAGACGGTCGAGCGGCTGCTCTACGCCGTCGACGAGTGGCTCCGGTTCCGCAGCGGGCAGGGGCGGCTGTCGCTGGCCGGCAAGGCGGTGCTGGGGGCCGTCTGGGCGATCGTGGCGTACCTGGTCCGGATCTACGTCAACCTCCTGATCGAGCCGCAGGTCAACCCGATCAAGCACTTCCCGGTCGTGACGGTCTCGCACAAGATCATGCTGCCGTTCCTGCCCCGGCTGACCCGCCTGCTGGCCGCGCCCTTGAAGCCGTTGCTGGGCAAGGTGGCGGCCGACCACGTTCGCCTGGGTCGAACGTCCTGCTCCTGCCGGGCGTGTTCGGCTTCCTGGTCTGGGAGTTCAAGGAGAACTGGCGGCTGTACGCGGCCAACCGCCGCGAGGCGCTGGGGCCGGTGATCGTCGGCGGGCACGGCGAGACGTTCGCGCGGCTGCTGCGGCCGGGGTTCCACTCGGGGACGCTCCCCAAGCTGTTCGCCCGGCTCCGCAAGGCCGAGCGGCGCGGCCTCGGCGCCGGCCGCGAGCGCGCGGCGCTGAAGCACCTCGCGGCGCTGCACCACGTCGAGGACGAGGTCCGGCGGTTCGTCGACCGCGAGTTCATCGGGCTGCTTGCGCGAGAGCCGGGCGCTGGCCCCGGTCGCGATCGAGGCGGGCGCGATCGCGCTGGCGACCAACGGCGTGCGGGTCGCCTTCCGCGCGGCCGACGGCGCGGGGCCCTCGTTCCGCGTCGAGTTCGCCGAGCGGTCGGGCCTGCTGGTCGCGTCTCTGACCGAGGCCGACGGCCTGGACGTCCTGACCGAGGCCCGCCGCCGCGTCCTGATGACGGCCCTGGCCGGCCTGTTCAAGCTCAGCGGCGTCGACCGGGTCGGCGATGGCGACGCCGCGGCGACCGACTTCCGCCACGTCGTCGTCGCCTGGCGCCAGTGGGTCGCCGCCTGGGAGCGCGACCAGGCCGGCCAGGGCCCCCGCCCCGGTTCGTCGAGGCGCTCGGCCTCGCCCCCGCCCCGGGCCGCGACCGCGGCCGTCGCCGCCGCCACCTCGCGTCATTAGGCGACCTGCACGCGCTCCGGATCAGAAAACAGTTGACTTTCCGCGCGATTCGGTGTCTGGTGAACGTCCCAAGGTCCTCATCGGCATCATTTCCTTATCCGAGGGGGACGCGGGACTTTGACATATTAATCCAGAACCTTCCTTATAAGGGATCGGCCGCGAGGGTGCGGCCGACCTCGGGCGCTGGGGGGCTTCATGGCGATCAAGCCGTCGGTTGAGGTGGTGATCGAGGTCCCCGTCGAGGTGTGGATCGAGGCGGCCCGGAATGGGTCGCAGGAGGCGCTGGGGCGGGCGCTGGAGTCGTACCGCGACACGTTGCAGAGGATGGCCGAGCGGGAGTTGGGCGCGACCTGCAGACCAAGGAGGGGGTGTCGGACCTGGTGCAGGGGACCTTCCTGGAAGCGCACCGCGACTTCGGGAAGTTCACCGGGCAGGACCCGCGCCGAGTGGTCGGCGTGGCTGCGGGGGATCATGCGGCACAACCTCGGCCACCTGGCGCGGCGGTACCGCACGTCCCGCAAGCGGCTCCTGAGCCGCGAGCGCCCGCTCGACCAGGGGGACTCGCGCGGGGGCATGGCGGCCGACGTGGCCGCCGACACGCCGTCGCCCAGCGAGAACGCCATCAAGCACGAGCAGACCGACATGCTCCAGCAGGCGCTGGGGCGGCTCTCGCCGCGCGACCGGCTGATCCTGCTCTGGAGGACGCACGACCAGCTGACCTTCCACGAGATCGGCCACCGGCTCGGCTGCTCGGGCGTGGCGGCGTACAAGGCGTGGGTCCGGGCCGTCGAGCGGCTCAGGCGCGACCCCGAGCACCCGCTGGGCGACCTGTCGACGAGCCGGTGAGGCGGGGCCGATCGCGGACGGGATGGCGGATGGCAGATGGCGGATGGCAGATGATAGACCGAACAGATGTCGATAATCCGTCATCTTCCATCCATCATCCGACGTTGGCCATCCGCCATTGTCGTCTCAGGGCTTGAGCCAGCGTTCGAACCAGTCGAGCGCGGCCCGCTTCTGGTCGGCGGTGACGGCGTGGCCGACCCCCTCGGCGACGTTGATCTCGAGGCGGTCGGAGGCGCCGGCGTCCTTGTAGGCGTCCTCGGCGGCGGCGAAGGCGAGCCGGGCGCCGCCGATCGGGCAGTTGGGGTCGCGCTCGCCGCTGAGGATCAGCAGGGGGCGGCCGGCGAACAGGCGGATCATGCTCGGGCAGTCGTAGGGGCCGAGCATGCCGGGGATGACCTTGTCCCACAGGGCCCGGCAGACCTTCGCGTTGACCTCGGGCTCGCCCAGGTCCCTGGCCGCCGCCTGGCGCGCCGCGGCGATCGTGCGGGCGCGGCCCTGCCACTGGCCGTTCTCCAGGCTCCAGCGGAAGCTCTGCACCGCGATCGCCGGCACGGCCACCGCGACGCGGTCGTCGACCGCCGCGGCCAGCCAGGTCTCGATGCCCCCCATGCTGATGCCGATCATCCCGATCCGCTTCGGGTCGACGTCGTCGCGGGTCGCCAGGTAGTCGAGCGTCCGCCCGATGTCCCAGCAGGTGTCGTAGTAGAACGGGTGCTCCTGCGGCTGCCCGGCCTTGGCCTTCCAGGCGCGGGCGATGGCCTCGTTGTAGGACGCCGACCCGACCCCGACCGCCGAGCGGGCGCCGTGGTAGCGGGCGTCGATCGCGACGCCGACGATCCCGCGCCGGGCCAGGTCGGTCAGCCACGACTTCATCTTGTCCTTGGTGCCGCCGGTGCCGTGCAGGACGATCACGGCGGGGCGTCGGCCGCTGGCCGCCTCGGGCGGACGACCAGGGTCGGGACCCTCTCGATCGTGCCGTCGGCCTTCCGCTCCGAGGCGAAGCTGAGCCGTTCGGTCACCAGGCCGTCGTCGCCGCGACGGGTCTCCTCCACGGTGACGTCGAGCGGGACCTTGGGCCGGTCGAGGAGTTTGAGGAAATCCGCCTTGACCCGCGCGGGGGGCGGCAGCGACGGGGCGCGCACCTCGGCGGGCGCCACCTGGGCGAGCACGAGCAGGGCCAGGGCGTGGAGGCAGGGCAGGCTCATGGGCCCCTCCTTGATCGGGGATGGCAGAGCGGGGATGGGGGATGGCCGATCACGGCCGGGATCGCCCCCATCTTCGGACCCCCATCGTAGCGTCGTGGGCCATGAATGCCAGGGCGACGAGCACGGCCAGCGACCGCCGGCTCGCCGAGCAGCCGGGCGAGCCCGGGCGACAGGCCCTCGTCGCAGAGGTCGCGGCAGTCGAGCGCGACGTCGACCAGGTAGTCGCCCGCGAACAGGAGGCCGACGAGGGCCTCGACCAGCGGATACCGGATCGAGATCGGCAGCCGGCACGCCCGGCACCGGCCCCCCAGCAGGAGCCAGCCGACGATCGGCACGTTGTCCCTCGCCGCGATCGCCGAGCCGCACCGCGGGCACCGCGACCTGGGGCGGATCACGCTCTGCCCCGTCGGCAGTCGGCAGATGCAGACGTTCAGGAAGCTGCCGACCGCCGCCCCGACCGCGAACAGCGACGCCACGACGATCAGGTGATGGCCGCTCGTCACGCGAGCACCCCCCGGCTCAGGAGGATCACCTGGTAGCCGATCAGCACGAGGTAGAGCGCCACGAAGATCGGGAACAGGTAGCCGACGCGGAACCGCGTCCCGAACAGGAAGCAGCGGTTCAGGACCAGGGAGACCGGCAGGAACGCCGCCGTCAGGGCGTACTTGCCGAGCAGGAACGCCGTCGGCCCGATGCCGAGCAGGTATCCCATCGCCGGGTTCATCTCCTGGCAGTCGGCGTCGAGCAGCACGAGCGTGAAGACGCCGTCGACGATCGTCAGGATCAGCATCAGCACCGCCGAGGCCACCAGGTACGCCGGGAAGCGGTCGACGAAGTACGGCCTGCGCTCCTCGTCGGCGCGGCGGTTCGCCATCCGTCGCCGCCGCATCCGGAGGGCGTCCCACGGCGACGTGGGCCTGCGGCGCCGGTCGCCACGGGGGCGCGGGCCGGGTGTCGTCGGATCGCTCATGGTCGTCTATCCTCGATCCCCCATCCCGTCCGCATCTCAGGGAGACGCCGACGGCGCCGCGTTGACCGAGAACTGGCCGCCCTCCCAGCGGGGTGACGGTCACGGCGTACCAGCGCTGGCCGGCGGAGGTCGCCACCGGCACGACCGAGACGGTCGCCTGCGACGGCAGGGGGCCCGCCTCGAGCGCCGCCAGGGCGCCGGCGACCGCCTGCATGCTCCCCTCGTCGCGGACGACCTGCCGCGACCGCGCCATCTCGATCCGCAGCGCCGAGGCGACCTGGCGGCCGGTCATCCCCAGCATCGAGAGCAGCAGCACGAGGAACACCAGCACGAGCATCAGCGAGTAGCCGCGACGCGCGGCCGGGCTGCGGTTGGCTCTCATCGCGGCGGTGCGCCGTCAGGAGGGTTTCGGCGGGTCGTAGGCTATCCAAGTGTAGGTCAGGTTCAGGTCGCGGTGCGCGAACGTCAGGACGATCGTCACCCCGGTGCCGTCGTCCAGCGGCGCGACCTGGAAGGAGGACACGTCGCGGGCGGCGACGAAGAGAGTCCCGGCGTTCTGGTCCCAGCGGATGAGCTGGTTCGAGGCGAGGTAGTAGGTGATCACCGTGTCGGGGGCGATCCACTTGGGCGAGAAGTCGGTCGTCGAGCCGCCGCCGTGGAAGCAGAGGCTGAGCTGGCCCGGCTCGGGGACCATCCGGCCGACGAACTGGCCGTCGGTCGTCGCGCCGAGCTGGCCGGCCGCGCCGGCCAGAGTGCCGCCGTAGTCGCGCGCCAGCGAGGCGGCGGCGAGGCTCGCCTCCTGCGCCAGCCGGCAGCGCGTGGCGGCGTCGATCGCGGGCATGCAGAACGCCACCCACGTCGCCGACATGAGCATCGCCGCCAGCGCCATCAGGAAGCTGCTGATCGCCAGCTCGACGACCGTGAATCCGGCCGCGGCGGCGCGATCGGGGCCGCGTCATGGCCCCGGCCCCTGGGCATGGGCCGTCGCCGAGACGTACACGGTCACCTCTTCGGCGGTGAGCGACTTGACGATCGGGGCGACGATCGCGACGTCGTAGGAGGGCGCGACGGGGGCCATCGCCGCGGGAGGACTGCCGCTCGCTGGCGATCGTCGCCGACGCGCCGAGCTTGCGCATCCAGGGGTCGCCCGTGCGAGATCAGGTATGCGGCGCCGCCCGCGCCGAAGTGGCCCGTCTGCGGGTTGGCACCCTGCTGGAGCTTGCGCGACAGCTTCAACTGGAAGACGACGATCGGCCCCACCCCCGCCAGCGCCACGCCGAGCAGGACGAACGAGACCTGCGCCTCCAGGAGCGTGAAGCCCGCGCGGCGGGGCCGGCGCGCGGCCGGGATCGGTTGGCTCCTCATGCGAGATCGCCTCACTGGGGTGCCGGGACGATGTCCGCCTGGCCGGCGGCCTGGACCGTGCCGGTGACGTTGCCCGCCTGGTCGATCGCGAACCCGCCCGCCCAGACCGCGCTGCCGATGCGCGTCGCCGTGACCGAGAACGAGGCGGCGTCGGCCGACGCGACCTGGAACGTGTACGGCCCCGAGGCCGACAGGATCGAGGCGTCGAGCAGGTCGAGCCCCTGGAGCGTGGCCAGGTCGGCGGCGTAGCCGGTGTTGGCCTGCGGGTTGTAGTTGTCGAGCCAGTAGAGCCGCTGCGCCGCCGCGATGGCGCGGAGCTCGGCCACCGCGAGGTCGGCCTTCGACTGCTCCAGGGCCCTCTGGAACGTCGGCAGCGCGATCGAGACGATCACGGCCATCAGGGTCATCACGAGCACGACCTCCAGGATCGAGAACCCGCCGTCGGTGGCGGGCGATCGGGCGTCGCACGGGGCCCTCCGCGTCAGTTGATCTTGCCCGCCATCTCGAACATGGGCATGTAGATGGCGAGCATCAGCCCGGCGATCGTGCGTCCCCATGCCCATGATGATGACCGGCTCCAGGAGCTTGGTGACCTTCTGCACCAGGGTCTCCATCTTCTCCTTGTAATAGGGGGCGATCTGCTCCATGACGGCGGCGAGCTGGCCCGACTCCTCGCCGATGCGGACCATGTTGGTCATCATCGAGGGGAACAGCCCGGTCTCCTCGAGCGAGCGCGGCCAGCGGCCGGCCGGCGGCGACCCGTGCCCTGGCGCCGGTGCAGGGCCCGGCGGTAGATCGGGCTGGTGTGGAAGACGCTGCACAGCGTCGTGAGCGTCTCCAGCATCGGCACGCCGCTCTTGAGCAGCAGCGCGATGTTCGACGCGAAGCGGTACATCGCCATCTGGACCATCAGCTCGCCGACCATCGGCAGGACCAGGCCGATCCCGCCGACGTTGCGCCGGCCCGACTCGGTCTTCATGTATCGCCTGAACGCCGAACACCGCCGCGACGACCGCCGCGACGCCGTAGAGGCCCGTAGTTGACGACGGCGTCGCGAGGCGTCGACGACGAACTGGGTGATCGCCGGGCAGCGTCGGCCCCCATGTCCTTGAACATCTTGGCGAAGGTCGGCACGACCATCCAGAGCATGACCGTCACGGCGATCACGGCGACGACGATCAGGATCATCGGGTACATCAGCGACCCGACCACCTTGCGGCGGGTCTCGCGCGACGTCGCGGATCTGCTTGTTCAGCTCCAGGAGCACGCTGCCCATCTTGCCGGTGACCTCGCCCGTCTTGATGACCTCGATCCAGTGGTGCTCGAAGATGTGCGGGTAGCGCCGCCGCGGCGGCGTTGAGCGAGCTGCCCGCGGCGACCCGGCCGGCGATCTCGTCGAGCGACCGTGCCGCATCTTGAGGCTCTGGTTCTGCTCGGCGCAGATCTTGATCGCCTGGAGCAGCGGGGTGCCCGAGCAGATCAGCGTCGAGAGCTGGTGGAAGAAGGTCATCTTGTCGTCCATCTTCACGCCCTGGTGCGGCTTGCTCGCCACCCGGGCGTGAGCGGCGACCCAGTCCTCGAAGGCCATCCGTCCTGCCTCCCCCTGCCCGGCTCAGAGCCGGTCGACGCGGCGGCACAGCTCGGGGCACGCCGCGGACGCGAGCGGCTCCAGGAATTCGACGCCGATGCGGTTGCCGTCGACGTCGGCGCGGACGTAGGCGACCCGCCCGAGCACGCGCTCCTCGACCGGCCCCCGGCCCCGCCCGTCCAGGCGGAAGACGATCGTCACCAGGTCGCCCCGCGCGAACGTCGCGGCGAGCGCGATCCCGACGCCGCCCAGGCTGATGTCCACCGTCCGGGCCTCGACCGACCTCCGCCCGGCCGCGTCGGCCACGTCGGACCTGGCAGAAGAACGGGACCCGCTCGTATCGCCGCGTCCATTCATGGACCATCGCTGCTCGGACGGCGGTGTCGGATCGGCGATCTGGTCATCGCCATCCGGCATCCGCACCGCCAGCCGGGCCATGTCCGGATAGCTCACATCTCAGTCGTCCCCGACATGGCGACGCTGAGGACCGACTCCATGCTGGTGAGGCCCTCGCGGACCTTGGCGACGCCGCTGTCGATCAGGAGCTTCATCCCCTCGCCGCCGCGCCGCCTCGCGGAGCTCGGGCAGGGGGGTCGCGGACCTGGATCAGCCGGGACATCACCGGGGTGATCCGGACCACCTCGAAGATGCCCGACGCGGCCGCGGTAGCCGGTCCCCCGGCAGTGCGTCGCACCCCTTGGGCCGGTAGATCGTCTCGCCCGGCTCCAGGCCGTAGCGGCTCGGCCATCTCGGGGTCGCAGGTGTACGGCTCCTTGCAGTGACGCAGAGCCGGCGGACCAGCCGCTGCGCCTCCAGCGCGCGGAGGGTCGAGGCGAGCAGGAACGGCTCGATCCCCATGTCCTGCGAGCCGGTGACCGCCGAGAGCGAGTCGTTGGTGTGGATCGTCGAGAGGACGAAGTGGCCCGTCAGGGCGGCCCGGAGGCAGATCTGCGCCGTCTCCTGGTCGCGGACCTCGCCGACCATGATCACGTCGGGGTCCTGCCGCAGGAACGCCCGCAGGGCCGATGGCGAACGTCAGGCCGACCTGCGCCTTGACCTGGACCTGGTTCATCCCCTTGAACTTGTACTCGACCGGGTCCTCGACCGTGCAGATGTTCGTCTTCGGCTCGTTCAGCAGGTTCAGGCACGAGTAGAGCGTGGTGCTCTTGCCGCTGCCGGTCGGGCCGGTGACGAGCATCAGGCCGTGCGGCGACCGGATCGACTCGACCAGGTCGGTCGACTGCCGCTCGTCGAACCCGAGGCCGGTGAGCTGGAGCGGGATCGCGGCCTTGTCGAGCAGCCGCATGACCATCTTCTCGCCGTAGACCGTCGGCACGGTGTTGACGCGGAGGTCGACGCGCCGGTCGCCGCTCTTCATCGCGATGGCGCCGTCCTGCGGGACGCGCTTCTCGGCGATGTCCATCTTGGCCAGGATCTTGAACCGCGAGATGATCATGATGAACTGGGTCCGCGACGGCGGCGGCAGCTCGTGCAGGACGCCGTCGATCCGGAGGCGGATCTTGCAGGCGTCCTCGAACGGCTCGAGGTGGATGTCGCTGGCGCCCGGCGCGGATCGCCTGCTCGAGGATCTGGTTGACCATCCGGATGATCCGGCCGTTGCGGCCCGGCGGCGGCGGCTGGTCGAGGTGGAGGATCTCCTCCTCGGTCGTCGTCCTCGTCGTCGTCCTCGTCGTCGTCCTCGATCTCGAACTCGCCGGTGCCGCCGACGAACCGCCCTGCGGTCGCTGCCGCTGTAGAAGGCGGTCGATCAGCCCCTCGACCACCGCCAGCGGGGCGATCAGCGGGCGGATGTGCATCCCGGTCAGGAGCTGGACCTCGTCGACGATCAGCAGCTCGTTGGGCGTGACGAAGGCGACGTCGAGCGGTCGCCGCGGACCGCCACCGGGGCGATGAGCTGGTCGCGGCAGAGCTTCTCGGGCAGGAGCCGGGCCAGCTCGCGGTCGATCGCCGTCGTCGTCGGGCCGGGCTCGAACAGGGGCAGCGCGAGGTGCTCGGCGTAGGCCGCGGCGACCTCGCGGTCGGTGGCGAACCCCAGGCGGATGATCTGCCGCTCGAGGAGGTCGTCGTCCTTGGTCCGCGTCTCGCGCAAGGTCTCCAGCTTCTTCGGGTCGAGCACCCCCCTGGCCAGCAGGATCTCGACGATCAGGGGCTGGCTGCCGGCCGCGATCGGCGATGTTGCTCATCGTCATCGTCCCCCGGGCCTGGCGCCTTCGGCGCGGCGGATGCCGGCCGTCGCGGCGCGGCCGTCGCGGTCGCGGCGCGGCCGTCGCGGTCGCGGCGCGGCCGCCGCTCGGCGCGGCCGGGCGCCTCGCGGCGACCGCCGGCGAGGCCGACGGCGCCGGGTAGGACAGCTCGACGCGGCGGCCGCGGACGACGAGCACGACCGCGTGCGGGCGGACCTCGGCGAGCACGTACCGGCCCCGCGCCGCGTCGATCCCCGCGAGCGCCTCGCCCGGCGCGTAGACCCGGCCGTTGATCATCGCCAGCCGCCGCTCGCCCTGGAGGAAGGTCGCGTTCAGGACGAGCCCGTCGCCGGGCCCGGCGTCGGCCTTCGCGCCGGCCGCGGGCGCGTCGCCGGCGGCCGCGCGGGGCGCCGCGGTCTCCGATCGCCGCGACGACGCGGGCCCTGAGCCGCCCGAAGGCGGCGCGGGCCAGCGCCAGGCGGGCCGTCGCCGCGTCCTGGAACGGGTCGCGCGCGAAGTCCGCCCCGACGGCCGGGTCGAGCAGCGCCGCGGCGACTCCGGCGGCGGCGACGGCTTCGGCCGGCCGCCGTCGCCTCGTCCGGCGAGCCGCTCAGGTAGGGCCAGGCGCAGGCGCCCGACGCGACCAGGACGATCGCCGTCGGCGCCACCTTCAGGACGGGGATCGCCATGTCAGCCCATCACCCCCAGCACGACCAGGCTGGGCCGTCGACGATGCCGTCGGTGCCGCGGACCGGGTCGAGCTTGATCAGGTCGATCCGCAGCAGCCGGCGGTTCGCCTCGACGCGCCTGAGGAACGCGTTGACGTCGCGGAACGTCCCCTCGACGTCGATCCGCACCACCATCGCCCGGTACGCGCCGACGTCCTTCGGCGCGTCGGTGTCGAGCATGACGAGCTTGACGGGTACTCGCGGACCATCGCCAGGACGTACTGGACCCACTCGTTGGCGTCGGTCTTCTCGGGCAGGCGGCCCTGGAACTTGCGGACCTGCCCGCGGAGGTGCTCGACCTCGCGCGGCGAGCGCGGCGCGCTTCCGCTCGCGGGCCGCCGGCGCCGCGGCCCGGTCGATCTCCGCGGAGACCGGGCGGTAGAACGCGACGTACCACGCGCCAGCAGCGCGACGGTCAGGACGACGCGGAGCTGGAGCGGGTTGTGCAGCCGGTCGAGCAGGCCGGCCAGCGCCGGTCGCCGCGTGCGGACGGTCCGGCGTCCGCTCATCCCGTCCCCCCCTTGGCGACGCCGCCGGCCGGGGGCCTCGCGGCGGGGGCCTTGTCGGCTCTCGGCAGGCAGATCACGGTGAACTCGGCGACGGCCTTGCCGCCGGCCGCCGGCCTTGCGACCAGCGCAGGTCGCCGAGCTCGACGTCGGGAAGTCGCGCTTCAGGAGCGGGTGCGTCGCGGAGCGTCGGCGAGGTAGGCGTCGATCTCCCGGGGCATGCCCTCGCCCTGCGCGATCGGCGCCGCGAGCTTCAGGATGTACGACTTCTTCGGCCTTGCCCCCGTCCTTCTTCGTCGCCACCTCGCACTGGCCGGCGAACGACTTGAGCAGGATGCTCTCGGGCAGGTGGGCCGAGAGGTCCTGCGTGTAGGCGGTCCAGACGGTCCGGCTCGACAGGAACGCCTCGACGGCCTTGACCTTCCGCTCCAGGTCGCTGCTGCTCCTTGTCGAGCTTGCCGTCGTCGACCTTGGCCAGCCAGGCGAAGCGCGCGGCCTCGGCGCGGACGGCGCGGTGCGCGTGCTCGACGCCCCGGCCGTGGCCGAGCGAGGAACAGCGAGGCGCAGACCAGGATCGCCGCCTGGAGCGCCAGCTCGCCCCAGGGGAAGATCTCGCGGAGCGTCGGCCTCGGCTTGAGCGCGCGGGCCAGGTCGAACCCCTCGACCTGCGGCTGGCAGCCCAGCGCCAGGCCCATGCGCGATCGACCCGCCGTCGAGCGCCGGGCCGTCGTGGTGGACGACCCGCGCCGCCAGCGCCTTGGCGACCTCCGCCGCGGCGACGGCGGCGGACAGGTCGGGCCGGCCGTGGACCAGGACCGCGTCGGGCGGCGCCTCGACGCCGCAGAACTGCCCAGCGATCTGCAGCGCCAGGCAGGCCGAGACGATCGCCGCCGGCCTCGCCGCCCGCCGGCAGGTCGAACGACCGCCAGACCAGCGGCAGCTCGCCCGCGACCAGCGCCACGAGCCCCGCGGTCGGCCCCGAGGAAGGCCCGGAGCACCGTCTTCGCCCGCCGCGGGGCGCGGTGCCGCTGCGCGGCGGCCCGCAGCAGGGCGCACGGCGACGGCTCGGCGCGGACGGGCGGACCCCGCACGCCTCCAGCGCCGCGAGCAGCCCGGCCAGGTACTTCCGCCGGCACGAGACCAGGCTCGCCACCGGCCGCTGGCCGGGGTGCCCCGTGATCATGTCGACCGCCATGTCGTCGACGATGATGTTCGGCGACTGGAGCACCTCGTGGAGCAGCACCTGCGGCGACAGCCTCGCGGTTCGTCGCCTGGATCGGCCGCGTCGAGAAGAAGACCCGCAGGTCGGGCAGGCCGATCGCCACCGGCCTTGCGGATCACCTGGCGGCGGTTGCGGTACGGGCCCAGCAGCCGCCGCGAGCACCTCGGCGAGCCGCTCCGGCTCGCACGGCTCGCCGCGGCGGGCGACCTCGACCGGCCCCAGCGGCCGTGTGCGCCACGAGGCTCAGGACGACCTCGCGGTCGCCGATGTACAGGCCGATCGTCTTGCGCAGCGCGACAGCCTGCGCCACCAGCGACTTCATGACGGCCTCGCCTCGACCCGGTGCGGTCCGACCATGAGAAAGGGCGGCCGAGCGCTCGGCCGCCCGTCGTCGCGATCCGATCAGGCCCGCGTCGGTCCCGGTCGTCAAGCTCGCCCGAGCCGTCTGACGTGCCGCCGTTGGGGTCGGTGCCCATCGGGTTGATCTGGGGGATAGCCGTCGATCGTGCTGTTGGTCGAGTCGTAGCCCTGGTCGGTGAAGGTCACGGTGTAGGCGCCGTAGCCGGCCGACGCCCCGGTGCGGGTCAGGGTCAGCGTCCAGGAGTTCTCCAGCGAGGTCCCGGTGGCGGCGGCCGTGATCGGCGCCGACGGTGAAGTACTTCGGCGCCGGGAACGAGATGTCGAGCGTCGGTGAGGTCGGTGGCGTAGGTGCCCTCGCGGGCGGAGTACCGCTCCTGCGCCGACGCGGACGGCCGACAGGTAGGAGAACGCCTCCGCCGCCTTCGACCGCTCGACCGAGTTGAGGAACTTGGGCACGCCGAACGCCGCCAGGACGCCGATGATCACGATGACCACGGCCAGCTCGACCAGGGTGAAACCCCTTGCGGACCCGCTGTCTCGTCTGCGAGCGACTCATGAGCTGTCTCCTGCTCCTCGCCCCGCGCCGGGGCGACTGGGTGGGGAATCCGCCAGGCGAGACGGGAACTCCCCGGCATCGCCGACCGTCAACGATCTCCGGAAGACGGCGCCGCGCCCTCCGCGCGCCCGCGGCCTCCGATCCTGGCCCGGCGGCCCCTCGTCGTCTCGTCCGGTGCTTCGTGGGGGACGGGACAACGACCGGGCGTCCCGACGCGCGACGGTTGGTTGCCCGCCCATCTCATCTCGGCGGGGGAGGACTTCGGCGGGTCGAGAGGGCCCCGTGGCGCCCGATGGCCGTGACACATATTCTCTAGGTCCGTGCCAGCGGATCGTCAAATCGCGGCCCCGGACGCGGTGGGCGCGCTCGAATCGCGAAACGCCGCGAGGGGGGCGACGGGCCTGCCGACGTCGCGGGACGGCTCAGCGCGGCGGAGGGCCGGGCCTCGCGGGGGAGGGTCGGGACGTGCGCCACGACCCCGCCGCGGCGGCCGGGTCCGCCCGGGGGGTCGCGGGGGGGTCCACGAGCGAGCGGTCGAGCGCGCCGACGGGAGGGATCGTCACCGTCATCCCGACGACGAGGCGGTCGGGGGCCTCGACCCGGTCGCGGTTGGCCGCCCAGAGCGCCTTGTAGTAGCGCCCCGTCCCGTAGTAATACCGCGCGATCGTCCAGAAGTTCTCGCCCGTCTTGACGACGTGGCGGGCCATCGCGGACCGCGGCGAGGCCGCCGGCCCGACGTCGGGGCGATCGGGCCGTCGCGGAGGGCCGGCGGCGGGCCCGCGCGGGGATCGCCCGGGACGACGGCCGGATAGCCGGCGCGGGCGACCTCCGGGTCGCGGTGGACCGCCCCCGCCCTCTCGAAGACCTGGGGCCCGCCCCCGGGTGGCCGGGGCCTCGTCCGCGAGACCCCGGCGCGAGGGCCGTCGGGGCGGGGGCGGGCATCGGGGCGGGCGGCGTCCCGGAGGGTGGCGCGCCGTCCGGCGGGTGGTCGGGCCCGGGCGGGGGCGGCGGGGGGGGGGGCGTGGCGGGGGGCGTCGCCGGGGCGCGCGCGAGGGCCCGCGGCGGCCCGCTCGGCTGGGAAGTCGAGCGTCAGCGGGACGATGCAGCCCGGCTCCTCGGGCGCGGAGACCGGGGGGCCCTGGAGGCCGGCCGGGTTCCAGATCCGAGGCGTCAGCAGCACGATCAGCTCGCGCTTGACCGCCGCCTGCTGCTTCTGCCCGGAACAGGGGGCCGACCACCGGCAGGCGGCTCAGGCCGAGCGTCCCCTGCTGCGAGGTGGTGTCGGTGTTCTCGATCAGGCCGCCGATGACCAGCGTGGCGCCGTCGGGCACCATCACGTTGGTCGTCACCTCCGAGGTGTTCGAGCTCGGCAGGTTGTTCACCACCTGGCCGGAGCTCCGCTCGGGGTGGACCTCCATCCGGATCATCCCGTCGCTCGACACGAACGGGCGGAACCGGAGCAGGGTCCCCGTGTTGAGGAACTGCACCTGCTGCACCGTGCTGGTCAGGTTCTGCGTCAGCGTCTGGTAGCCGAGCCGCTGGCCGAGCTGGATCTCGGCCCTCTGCTTGTTGAGCACCAGCACGCGGGGGCTGGCCAGCACGTTCACCTCGCCGACGGTCTCCAGGGCCCGGAGGAAGCCGGTGACGCGCCGGCCGATGAACCCGAACTTGACCCCGTTGGTGTTCGAGGGGAAGCCGACGTTCGGGTCGCCCTGGAGCTTGCCGTTGCCCGCCAGGATGCGCGCCCCGGGGATGAACCCGCCGTTGGCCGTCGAGCTCGTAGCCGTTGCCGCTGGTCAGGAGGTTCGGCCCGCCGAGGTGGTCGAGCACGGCGAAGTTGACCCCGAGGTCGACGTTGCGGTCGAGCTCGACGCTGACGATGACCGCCTCGACCAGCACCTGCAACGGCTGGACGTCGAGCCGGCGGATGATCTCGTCGACGGTCCGGAGCACCGGCTCGTCGTCCTGGACGACCAGGAGGTCGCGGCCGGCGAGGTGGTCGCCCCCCGTGGCGTTGGTGCTCACGCCGGCGCTGGCGCTGCCCCCCGCGTCGCCCCCGCCCCCGCCCCCGCCACTCCCCCCCCCGGCGGCCCCCACGGTGGCGGCCCCGAACAGGTTGACGCCGCCGCTGATGCCGACCTGGCTCACCGGCGTGGCCGAGATCTTGCCGGTCGGGCTGAGGAAGGGCCGGATGATCTCCGAGACGTCCTGGCTCCGGACCTAAGCGTGTGGCCGAGGTTCCCCTACAATTCCGGTATGATCCGCATCCACCTCGATGACGCCACCCGCGATGAGCTGCAAACCCTTCGCCGGGCCGACCTACCGCCCCGGGCGCGGGACCGCCTGGAGATGGTCTGCCTCGCCGACGCCGGGTGGGCGGCGCCTCGGATCGCCGACCACCTCGGCTACTGCGGGCACACCGCCCGCGCCGTGCTCAAGGACTTCCTCGGCCGCGGCATCGCCGCGCTGTTCCCCCGCCGCACCGGGCCGCCACTCGACGACGCCCGACGCCGCGAGGTGACCGGGGCGCTGCGGGCCCTGCTCGGCGACGACCGCACCTGGACCAGCCGCCAGCTCAGCCAGGCGCTCGTCCCCCGCGGGATCGCGCTGACCCGCGCCAAATCCGCCGCTACCTCGGGCTGCTCCGGGCGCGCTGGGGCCGGACCGCCGGCTGGCTGCGGCACAAGCAGGACCCGGCCAGGGTCGCGCGGGCCAAGCGGGTGCTGCTCAACCTGAAGCACAAGGCCCGGGCCGGCCGGATCAAGCTCTACTACCTCGACCAGTGCGGGTTCGCGCCGACGCTCCCGACGGCCTACACCTGGGCGCTGCCTCGGCAGCGGAAGCGGGTCAAGTCCGAGGCCCCGCAGGGGCGGCGGGTCAACGCGATGGCCGCCTACCGCCCCTACGGCGGGCGGCCGCGGCTGGATGTCTTCACCGCGGAGCGGACGTGGGACTCGTACGATTTCCTGGCATTCGTGCGGTCGCTGCCATGGTCGAAGGTGCCGCGGGTGGTGGTCCTGGACAACGCCAGCCTGCACACCAGCGGGGTCGTGAGGCGGGCGCGGGCGGGTCTGGCGGCGGCGGGGATCTACCTGTACTTCCTGCCGCCGTACAGCCCGGAGCTGAACGAAATCGAGCCGGTCTTCCGCCAGGTCAAGTACCAGGAGATCCCGGTGCGGAGTCATGCCACGCGGGCGGGGCTGCGCGAGGCCGTCGAAGGCGGGTTCGACTCCTACAGCCGAAGCTTGCGGGCGAAAAGTGAAAAGAAACCCCGGCGGGCAGCTTAGTTGAGGTAGTAGACGCGGGTCGTCGGCGTCCTCGCGGCGCCGAGCAGCTCGGCCCCGTCGGCGGGGTAGACGTAGAGCAGCCCCCCTTCGCGGCGGGCGACCAGATTGCCCAGCTTGAGGATGGCCGACAGCGCCTGGTTGAGCGTCACACGGTCTAGGTTGACGGTGATCTGGCCGGTCACGCCGGGGGCGACCAGGAGGTTCATCGCCCCCTGCCGGCTGAGCATCTCGAGCGCCTGGCGGACCTCGACGTTGTCCAGGTGGAGCGTGACCAGCCCCGACGGGTCCACCCGCACCTCGGGGGCTCTCCCGGTGCGGAGGGCTGGGGCGTCGCTCCGGGACGGGGCGCGGGCGGCGGGATCGCCTCGGGCAGGGCCCCGGCGGGGTCCATCCCCGGCTGCTGGTCGCGGAGGAACCGCGGGATCAGGTCCGCCGGGTCCGCCTGCGCGACCCGGCCTCCTGCCTCCGGCGAGGGCGACGGCCGTCCCGCGCGCGGGGGCGGACGCGGCGGGGAATGTCCCCATCGCCTCGGGCGGGGCCTGGGCGCGCGCGTCGCGGACGAGCCCGAGGATGATCAGAGACACCCCCAGCCCCGCCACGACCCGCTGGTCCAAAGCCCCTGCCCCCATCGAAGCCCACCCCCAGGTTTCGCGCGGGCTGGCCAGCCCGGTGTGGACGCTGAGTCGGCACCCTCCCCCTGGTCTCTTCTTCAAAGAAAGAGGATCGGCCCCCGGGTCGTCCGATCTTGAGGGTTATTGCGATCGCGGTGAGATTGCGGGCGCGACGGCCCCGCGGCCCGTCCCGAGACGGTTGTGCCTCGCCCGTCGGTCGCACGGTCTCCCCGGACCGATCGGTCCGGGGAAGAAACGACGATCGCGAAAGAAATCCCCAAACTTCTCAGGACGTCCGCCCACGGCTGACGGATAGTAAGGGATGAGGGGCCCGCGCCCCCCAGCATGCTCGTTGACAAGCCGGACCCACGCCGACGGACCGACGCGCCGACCGCTTGGAAAGCACCGACCGAACCCACCGTTCACTTGCGCCAACTTCCTGATTGCCCCGGATCGGCGGGCGTTCGACCAGAAGGGGCTGACCCTACTCGCCGAGGTTGGGATAGCGTAAGTCGTTGGTATAACCATCTGTTTCGCCACGAATGCTCGGACCATCGAGGCGATCTTCGCCCGCGCCCCAAGGGCGCCGACCGAACCCACCGTTCACTTGCGCCAACCATTCAGGGACTTCGAAGCCCGGCAGGAGCCGACCTGGAATCGCTCGTCTCCGTGTTGAACGGCTGGAGAAACCCTGCCGGATCGCCGAACTTCAAGGGATGTGCGGACCGGGTCGGCGCGAGGGCTCATGGAGAGGCCGGGTCGATGCGACGGATCATGATCTGGTCCCTGGTGGTCGCCGTGCCGGGGGCGGGGGCCGGATGCCAGACGGCGCGGCCGATCGCCAGCCCGGACCCGGGCGCGACGGGTTACGCTTACGTCCACGGATACGCCGTGCAGCGGTTCGTCTACCCCGCCCCCTTGCTCCGGCGCGCGGCCGTCGAGGCGATGACCGACATGAAGATCAACTCGGTCAAGGAGGAGTCCAGGGACGACGGCGTCCGGCTCTGCGGCTACATGTACGACGGCCGCTTCGTCGCGGTCACGATCCGGGCGGAGGGCGAGGCGTCGATCATGGCGGTCCGGTACGACGTCTACGGCGACGAGCCGCTGTCGAAGATCCTGATCGACCGGACGAGCATCCGCCTGAGCACGCTCCTGCCGCCGGTCAACCCGGTCTTCGCCCCCCGCGCCTTCAGCGACTCGGTCACGCACCGGGGCCAGGACGTCGCCGGCTACCGGGGGACGCCCCTGCGCTGAGCGACGCCGTCGATGACGGCCCGATCACGCATGGGGGCGCAGGTGGACCGCGACGGCGTGGTGGACCGTCGGGGTCGCGACGGCGTGGGCGCGGATCGTCGTCGCGCGCGACGGCCGCGAGGGGCGGGCGACGACGCTGCGGACGGCGCGGCCGGTGGGGGTCGGCACGCCGAACTGGGCGACGTAGACGCCCCCGGGTGTGCCGCTGCCGTCGCCGCTCAGGAGGTTGCCCGAGGTGTCCGTCAGGCCCGTCCCCAGCGAGGTGCTCGCGCCGCGGTCGATGACGATCCGGTACAGGCCGTTGCGAGGCAGGGGCGAGGCCGGGATGACGGTCGCGGTCGACGTCGAGGGGTCGTAGGAGACCGACCGGATCGGGATGGCGCCATCGTCGTTGGTGCCGAGCACGCCGTCGCGGCCCGCCGAGTCGATGAAGTAGCCGTAGTTGCCCACGTACTGCGCCGGGCCGGGGCGAGGGCCTCGTTGAACTTGAACTGCGATGGCCGTGATCCCTCGGGCGTTGGCGACCGGCTGCACGGCCACGACGATGGGGCCGGGGCCGCCTCCGGACGGGGCGCTGGTGCTGGGCGGGGCGAGGCCGCCGTTGGAGGGGGCGATCGTCGGGGCGGCGGGCTCGACGATCGTCAGCGTCGCCGACGACGTCGCGCCGAGCGTGGCGCCCCCGCCGGGGTTGCCCAGCACCAGGCCGACCGCCACGTTGCCGGGCGGGCCGCCGTCCAGGATCGGGACGGTGAACGCCTCCGAGGTGTCGTTGGGCCCGAAGTTCAGCGTGCCCGCGACGGGCGTGTACTGCACGCCGGGCTGACGCCGTGCCCGCCTCCGGCGGCGTACGCGACCGTCACGGGGAGGCCGGTCCCCCCGGTCCGGACGACGGTGATCCGCGGCCGTCCCCGTGCCCGTGCCGGCGATGGCCCCATACGCCGTCGCGCTGAACTGGAGGGTGCCCGGCTGGTTGAGCTTGGTGATCGTCAGGGTCGCCGTGCTCGTCGCGCCGAGGGTCGCCCCTCCTGTCGGGGCGCCGAGGGCCAGGTTGACCGTCTCGCTGGCCGCCAGCGGCACGGTGTCGAGGATCGGGATGGTGACGGTCTTGGAGGTCTCGCCCGGGTTGAAGATCACGGGCCCGGTCGTGGCCGTGTAGTTGGTCCCGGCCTTGGCGGTGCCGTCGCCGGTGGCGAAGGTGACCATGCACCTGCCCGCCGTCGCCCGCGGCGTTGCGGACGATCGTGATCGTCGCGGTGCCGGCGTCCTCGTTGACCGTGTACGACGAGGCGGAGAACTGGACGACGACCGGGACGCTCGGCAGCGCGTTCGAGAACTCCGAGGTGTTGCCGTCGGGGTCGGTCGCGGTCGCGGTGACGAACTGGCCCGAGGCGACGGCGACGGTCAGTCGATGCGCGAGAACGCGGCGTTGCCCGAGGCGTCGGTCGTGACGGTCGTCGAGCCGAGCGAACGTCTGCCCCTGGCCGAAGCCGGAGGGGTCCTTCGTCGGGCTGGAGAAGAACTGGAGCGTGTACGATGTCTGCGGCCGGGCGTTGAACGTCCCCTGGACGTTGGTGCTCGACGCCGGCCGGGGCGGCCGCCGTCAGGACCGGGATAGTTCTCCAGGTTGTTCGGGCCCGTGCGTCGAGCCGCCCGGGTGGTTGGGCGTCACGCCGTCGCCGCCGAGGTCGATGCCGAGGCCGTGGTTCGAGAAGATCGAGTTGGAGAGGATCGCGTTGTCGACGCCCCCGGTCGCGTCGACGAGCACGCCGTCGCCGACGTTGTAGGCGATCGTGTTGCCCGCGCCGGGGTCGGTCCCGCCGACCGTGGTCGTTCGAGGCGCCGGCGGTGATCGAGCACGCCGTCGATCTTGTTGCCGATGTTGACCTGGCGCGGTCAGGTCGGTGCCGATGAAGTTGCCCTGCACCTGGTCGCCCAGCGCCCCGGCGCCGGTGATCTCGACGCCGCGGTTGTTGCCCGAGATCACGTTGCCCGCGCCCGGTCGCGGTGCCGCCGATCGTGTTCCGCGGGGCGTCGGTGATGACGACGCCGTCGACCGCGTTGCCCAGGTCGTGACGCCGTCGGTCGCGGTGCCGATGAAGTTGCCCTGGACCAGGTTGCCGGTCGCGCCGGCGTTGAGGATCACGACGCCGTTGTTGTTGCCCGAGATCACGTTCCGCGCCCCGGCCGTCGGTCCCGCCGATCACGTTGTTCGGGGCGCCGTCGATGTGGATGCCGTCGAGCGTGTTGCCGAAGTCGCTGCCGCTCGCCGGGGTTCAGGCCGATGACGTTGCCCTGGATGACGTTGCCCGAGGCGCCGGCGCCGGTCAGCTCGATGCCGTTGCTGCAGGTTGTTGTCGATCGTGTTCTGCGCCGCGGCGGTCGTCCCGCCGATCGTGTTGCCGGCCGACGTGATGTGGATGCCGTCGCCCTGGTTGGGGATGACCAGCGACTCCAGGCCGCTGACGATGTTGAAGCCGATGTAGTTGTTCTGACGACGTTGCCGGTCGATTGCGGGCCGTCGATCAGGACGCCGTCGAGGTCGTTGCCCGCGATGACGTTCTGGGCGTCGGCGGTCAGCCCGCCGATGATGTTGTTCGGCGAGTCCTCGATCAGGATCCCCTGCATCTGGTTGGGTCGGGGGTTGACCCCGGCGGGCTGCGCGGTCGCACCCGTGCCCGAGCCGATGTCGGTGCCGATGTCGTTGCCGAGGATCTGGTTGCCCTGCGCGGTCGGGCCGCCGGTGATCTCGACCCCCTGCTGGCCGTTGCCCGAGATGACGTTGCCGCCCCCGGTCAGCGCCTCGCCGATCGTGTTGTTCGACGAGGAGACCAGCACGCCCTGCTCCGCGTTGTCGAGGATGAAGTTGCTCTGGATCAGGTTGCCCGTCCCCGAGGCGCCCGCGATCTCGACGCCGATGCCGTTGTCGGCGATGACGTTGCGCAGGCGGGGTTGTTGCCGCCGATGCGGTTGTTCGACGACGGTGATCAGGATGCCCGGCTGGCTGGTCCCCCCGTTGCCCGGCCCGACCGGGAAGTTGCGGCCGTTGGTGGGGTCGCACAGGGCGCCGATGAAGTTGCCGTAGAGCCAGTTGCCCTGCGAGCCGGCGCCCGAGATCGAGATCCCCGGCCCCGAGAAGCCGGTGATGATCAGCCCGGAGACGTTGCAGTTGGGGGCCTGGATCGTCGAGCCCGGTCGCCCCCGGCCCCGCGACCAGGCCGTCGATCTGGATCATCAGGTTCGCCGCGTCCACGTCGGTGTCGGCGGTCGGGTTGGTCGCGGACCCCGTCTCCGTATAGCCGTCGATGATCACCGGGTTGGTGATCGCCGGCAGCGGGGAGAAGAGGCTGATCTTCTGCACCACCGGCGGCTGCCCGGGGGTCTGCGGGATGGCGAAGTCGATCGTGTCGAGGCCCGCGCTGGCGTTGGCCTCCAGGATCGCCTGGCGGAGCGACCCGGTGCCGGAGTCGTTGGTGTTGGTCACGAGGAGGATCGTCGACGTCGTGCCCGACGAGGGCGTGGCGGCCTGGACCGCGTTGGAGAACTCCGACGTATTGCCCGTCGGCGTCGGTCGCCGTCGCGGTGACGTAGTTGCCGAGCGGGACGGCGGTCGGGAAGTTGATCGCGATCGTCGCGAGGCCGCTGGAGTCGGTCTCCACGCTGATCGAGCCGAGCAGCGTCTGGCCTTCGCCGTAGCCCGACGCCTGCGGCTGAGGGCTGGAGAAGAACTGGATCGTGAACGTCGTGCCGGGCGTGCTCTGGAGCGTCCCCTGGATGCTGGTGCTGCTGCCGTTGGCGACGGCCGAGGTCAGGGCCGGAGGGGGCCTGGTTGTTGTTGGCCGACCCGGACCTGGTCGATCCCGACCCGGTGGTTGGCGAAGATCGAGTTCGACAGGATCGCGTTGCCGGTCCCCGACAGGACGTCGACCCCCGCGCCGATGTTGTCGGCGATCGTGTTGCCGGCCGTGGCGCCGCTGCCGCCGATCGTGTTGTTCGAGGCGCTGTTGGTGATCAGCACGCCGTCGACGGCGTTGCGGATCGGGGTGGTCCCCGTGTTATCGGTGCCGATGAAGTTGCCCTGCACGAGGTTGCCCGTCGTGCCGGAGCCGTCGAGGATCACGCCGTCGTTGTTGCCCGAGATCACGTTGGCCGCGCCGGCGTTGGTCCCGCCGATCGTGTTGCCGGGGGAATTCAGGACCCAGACCCCCGCGATGGCGTTGCCCATGATGGTCACGCCGTCGGCCATCGTGCCGATGAGGTTGCCCTGGACGAGGTTGCCCGTCGAGCCGGGCGTCGCGGATCTCGACGCCGTTGTTGTTGCCCGAGATGACGTTGGCCGCGCCCTTGGTGGTCCCTCCGATGGTGTTGCCGGTGCCGTCGTCGATGAGGACGCCCGCCAGGGTGTTGTCGTAAGTAGTCGGCCCCGGCCTGGGTGCCGATGTAGTTCCCCTCGACGACGTTGCCCGTCGGCTGGGCGTTCGCGATCGGGGAGACGTCGTTGTTGTTGATGTCCAGGAGCATGCCCGAGATCGTCACGCCGTTGCGCGCGTTCTCGATGATGACGTTCTGCGCCGCGGAGTCGGTCCCGCCGATGGTGTTGTCGGCCGACGAGATGTTGACGCCGTCGCGATTGGGCATGGAGACGGTGGTGCCGTTGCGGGTGTTGAAGCCGATCCAGTTGCCCTGGACGGTGTTGTCGTCGGCGTCCTGGGTCTGGACGTCCTGGATGCTCACGCCGTCGCGGCCGTTGCCCGCGATGACGTTCTTCGAGTCCGCGAGCAGACCGCCGACGATGTTGCCCGGCGAGTCCTGGATGAGGATGCCGTCGAGCGCGTTCGGCCGGGCGGACATGCCCCGGACCTGGGGCGTCAGGCCCGCGATGCCGACGTTGGTGCCGATCTCGTTGTTGACGATGACGTTGCCCTGCGCGGGGCCGGTTGCGGATCGCTGGCCGGCGCCGGGAGGCCGACGACCAGGACGCCGTAGGTGCCGTTGCCCGAGATGATGTTGCCGGCGCCGGCCGGGCCCTGGCCGATCGCCTCGCCGATGTAGTTGTTCGAGGTCTCGACCCGGACGCCGGCCGTCGCCGTTGTCGAGGATGTAGTCGCCCTCGACGCGGTTGCCGGTCCCGAGGTCGCTCGCGCCGGGCACGGTCTGGAGCAGGACGCCGTCACCCGTGTTGCCCTGGATCACGTTGCGGCTGACCGGGAGTGTGCCCCCGATCCGGTTGTTCGAGCTCCGGACGATGATCCCCTCGCCGTTGGCTTCGAGGTGGTGGTTGGTGTCGAAGTTCGTGGCGGGGTCGACCCAGGTCGACGGATCTTTGCTGTTGGGATTGAATGAATCGACCCCGATGAAGTTGCCCTGGATCGTGCTGCCGATCGCCCCGACGTCGTAGTTCGGCCCGGGTTCGAGGTCGATCCCCGCGCCGGAGAAGCCCGTGATGCTCAGGCCGGAGACCGGCAGTTCGACCGCCTCGATCGTCAGGCCGTCGACCGGCAGGCCTTGGGCGTGATAAGGCGTGGGATCGATCTGGGAGCCGTCGATCCGGACCACGGGGACTTCAACGTCGGTCTCATCCTCGTTGAGGGTCGGGTCGGAGGTCAGGTTCGGGACGAAGCCCTGTTCCGTGGTCGCGTCGATAGTGACCGGGTCGGTGATAGGCGGCAGGGGCGACAGGAGGGAGATCGCCTGCTGATTTGCCGGCGGAGGGCGAACACGATCGTGTCGTTCGTGGCGGGCGAGGGATTGGGCGCGTCGTTGGCATCGAGGATCGCCTGGCGGAGCGTGTTGGGGCCGGAGTCGGCAGTGCTGCTCACGACGAAGGTCGCCAGCAGCCGGCGCCCCTCCAGCGCCTCGATCGCGAGCGGGCGGGATGCGGGGCGACGGCGACCGGAGGCGCGGCGGGGGCTGACTCGGGGTCGGCTCATGTCGGGTGTCTCGGCCAGTCGGGGCGGGAGGTCCGAAGGCGTGCCGGCCCCGTCGTGGGGTCATCCTGCGGCGCGACCTCCCCCCGGGAGAACCCTAGGACATCCATGCGCGACCCGCCGGGAAATCGAACTGGGATTGACCGTCGCGCCCCTCCCGCTAGAGTGGTGCCGGGCCCGTCCCGAGGGCCGACGGCCCGATCGCAGGACGGGGAAAGGATGCCCTGCCGTGACGCAGATCGACACGACGGTCGTCCCCCCCGCACGCCGCACGCGTCGCCGGATGATCCTCGGCGGCGCGATCGTCGCCGCGGCCGTCGCGGCGCTCGGCGACGTTCTGGATCCCCTTGACCCGGGGCAACTTCGGCGTCGTCGAACCCGGCGTCGTCTACCGCTCGGCGCAGCCGGGCGAGGAGGTCGATCGACTGGTCAGGGCGCTCGGGCTGGCCTCGATCCTGAACCTCCGGGGCGGCTCGGCGGACGACCCCTGGTATGCCGGCGAGGTCCGGGCGGCGCAGTCGCAGGGGGTCGCCTTCTACGACTTCCCGATGAACGCCCGGCGGCGCCCGAGCCGTCGCGAGCTGTTGACGCTGCTCGACCTGTTCGCGCGGTGCCGCTACCCGCTGCTGATCCACTGCAAGTCGGGCTCGGACCGGACCGGCCTGGCCGTGGCGATGTACCTGATGTCGCGCCGCGGCGAGCCCCCCGAGCGGGCGCTGCGGGCGTTCAGCCTGCGGCACGGCCACGTCGCCGTCGGCGGCCCCGAGCGGCTGCACGAGCCGCTCCGCGAGTACGGCGCCTGGCTCCGGGCGCACGCCCTGGGGCACACCCCCGCTCGCTTCCGCGCCTGGGTCGAGCACGACTACCGCGACGACGCCCCCCCCGGCGAGGTCGCCCCGCTGCCCGGCCCGGCCCCCGCGCCCGCGCCGCGAGCACGCCTCGAGTCGCGCTGATTTGAATCAAACGGCTCAAACGGCGGAGGGGCCGCGGGTCACAGGCTCGGGTTCGAGAACTCGCTCAGGGGCAGCGTGACGGGCTGCTGGTGGCGGGAGCTGCGGGCGACCGCCTCGGTGAACTGCATGTACTCGACGCCGGTGGCGAACGTGGTGTGCGTGACGGCGCGCTCGCCGCGGATCGCCGCGATGAAGTCCTCCTCGACCCGCCAGCCGCCCCGCAGGTCGTCGGCGATCGGCATCGGCGCCGGCGCGTGGTCGCGGCGGCGGGCCCCGACGGATCTCGTCGCGGGTCAGGTCGTAGACGAGCGTCCCCTCGCTGCCGTACAGCGCGACGCTCATGCCGACGCCGTGGTGGACGACGCCGCTGAGCCGGTAGAGGCCGACCGAGCCGTCCTCCTGCGTCGTCAGCACCTGGACGCTGTCGGGCGTCCCGACCCGCGCCGGGCGGCCGGTCTCGGGGTCGACCCGCTTCGGGATGATCCGCGAGGTGTACGGCGAAGACGCGGTTGGCCGGGCGGACCCAGCGGAGGACGACCTCGTAGAGGATGCCCAGCGTGAGCATGTTGAAGCCCGAGTACTTGGTCATCTGCCGCCAGCCGAGCGGGGTCCTCGGGTCGGCCAGGTCGGACGAGAAGCCCTTGACGTGCACCTCGCGGAGCGTGCCGAGGAACCCGGAGGCGATCAGCGAGCGCATGGTCGCGTCGCCGGTCAGCCCGTAGGGGGCGGGGACGACCATCGCGGTCAGGAACGGGCTTCTCGCGCGACTGGTCGTACATCCGCTGCGCCTCGCGCGCGTTCATGGCCATCCGCGCCTCGGTCAGGACGTGCTTGTCGGCGTCGAACGCCGCCAGCGTGACCGGGCAGTGCAGGTAGGGCCACGCGCCGATGACGACGGCGTCGACCTCGTCGTCCTCGATGACGTCCTCCCACGACCCGTGGATCTTGGGGATGTTGAACTCGCGCGCGACCCTCGCCGCCGACTCGCGATGCTGGTTGCAGACGGCGACGACCCGGACGCCGGGGATCGCCTGGAACCCGGGCAGATGGCGTCTCCGCGCGATCTGCCCCGCCCCCACGATGCCGATCCGGATCTCGCCCGTCTTCATCGATCGGAACGTCCTTTCGGGCCCGCGGCGACGCCCGGCCGGCATCGCCCCCATGCCCGAAATTGTAATCGCAACGGGGAGGCCGAGTCCAAGGTGGCCGCAATTTTTGGCGACTTCCCCGGCCGACGCCGCACGACCCCCCTGGCGGTGCGTGTGCGGTGCGCCGACCCTGCCCAGGACGGGGCAATCGGCGTGCCGCACGCGCCCGACCGGGGCGGGCCCTCAGAGGGGGAACCGGGTGGATTCGAGCCGAGTCGGCCGGCGGTCGCCGTGGGGGTTGAAGTCCCTCATCCGGGGCTCGAGCAGGAGGTAGTAGAACGCCCCCAGGGTCGGGAACAGCAGGATGGTGGCCAGCAACGCCGCCTTCAGCGCACCCCGCCCGACCGCCTCGCAGGCGCGGCCCGCCCCCTCGGCAATCGGCAACAAAAGCGAGGGGACCAGGTACAGCGCAAGACGCCCGTGGCAGGGGTAGAGGCGGAGGTACGCCAGCGCGAAGGCGACCACGATGGGCGACGCGACCATCCCGAATCGCACCCGATCCCTCCTCCACAGCGACGCGAAGCCGACGAGGCCGAAGGCCACCGCCGGCAGGGTCGAGGGCCTCCATCCCAGCGGCGTGTAAAAGTTCAGCGGGTTGACGAACAGGTACAGGAACCGGCGGACCGGCCACGAGGCGTCCCAGAGCGTCCTCGGCGGCACCACCGGGAAGGAGAAGCCCCAGAAGACCCACATGCCCTCCGGGACGTCCAACTGCCTCTTCGAGAGGACGTAGACGACGACGAAGCTCGCCCCCCACGCCGCGCTCGCCAGGGCCAGCCCCAGCGCCCGCGCCCAGTCCCGACGGGCCAGCGCGGAGGCGAGGAGGACGGTGCCCACGCCCGCCAGGACGATCGCCGAGGGGAACGAGATCCAGACCACCGCGGCGCCGGCCGCCGCGACCGCGGCGAGGCGCCGGGCCGTCGCCGGCCGCGACGCCAGACCGAGCCCCATGAGCAGGCACGCCAGCGCCGCGGCCACGTCGGTCGAGTACGGCTTCAGCTCCGAGGCGAAGTAGATCAGGTCGTCCGACACCGCGAACAGGGCGACGGCGACCCACACGTCCCTCGGGCGGAGGACCCGCACGGCCACGGCGCGGAACAGGAACAGCGACGCGACCCCGCCGAGGAGCGGGAACAGCCGCAGCGCGTAGAGCGTCCGGCCCAGGGTCCGGAACGCGACCCACTCGACGACGAGGAAGCCGGGGGGGGCCATCTGGCCGCCCGAGAGCGGCCCGAACAGCCCGGCCAAGCGTCTTCCCGACGATGTTCCCCGCGAGGCTCCCCTCATCCAGCCACGGTGGCCGGTTGGTCAGGTACTCCGCCACGCGGAGGATGACCCCGAAGCCGACGATGATCCAGGCCCACTGCCGCGAAAGGAAGGAGAGGAACGGGCGGAAGTCCACCTCGCGGCGGGCCAGCCCCTGGAGTGCATTCGATCCCGATCCGGTGCGTTCGCCCACGTCCTCCCCCGATCGTCTCGATCCCTCACCTTCGCGAGACGGATGCGGCTAGGCCCGCGCGTCCTCGGCGGGTGCCCCGACCCGGGTCGGCCCGGGCCGCCGGATCAGCAGCCCAACGACCGCCACGGGGGTCGTGAGCACGAGCCCGACCATCGAGAATACGAAGAAGAACGCAGGCCATTCGACCCCCTCGATCCCGGCGATATCGAAGTAGAAGCGGCGGGAGGACAGGAGTCGTGGCTTCCCCCCCGGCGGGGTGCCCGAGAAGAGGAACTCGTAATAGGGATAATGGCCGTTCGAGACCTCGCCGCCGCTGACCCCGACGAACAGCAACGGCGCGCCGTCCGCGCCGACGGCCTCGATGACGGCCCCTCCGAGATCCTCCTTCGGCGCGAGTATCCCGGCTTGCCATCCTCCAGTTGCCCCGTCCGTTCCAGGAGGCTGTAGAGCGTCTCCAGATCCCATGTGATCCTGGGCTCCCGGTCGGCCGGCAGGCGCCCGCGATCCTGAGAGCGCGATCAGGACTCGCTCTTCCAGGCTATAGTAGGGATTGTCCCGCCCGAAGGCGATCTTCCGGGCGACCGAGGCGGAGGGCCTGGGCATGAAAGCCAGGCCACCATTGTCATCGGGTACAGTCTGGACGATGGTCACGGAAGCGACCCGGCGCGCCTCCACGATGCGACGGTCCGGCGCGGGCCTGCCGAGATGATAGCCCCACATCACCTTCGAGACGATGGCGGAACCGAGGAACGGCGCGAGCAGGCCCCCGATGACCACGGCGAGTGCAAACGTCGCCGTGGGGCGCCGCCCGACGAAGCGCGGGACGAGCAGGACGATCGCCGTCGCGAGCGTGACGGGGATCAGGACGCACGCCGCCATGCTCGGGTCGGCGCGGAGGGCGGCGGAAACGAGCGCGACCAACAGCACGAGGACCATCATCCGCCGCGTGGTCATCCGGGGCAATCGCATGGGTCGTCCTCCGTCCCCGGGACTGGACACCATGCCAGGTTATCACAGCTCGTCGTATGGGCCAGCCGTCACCGCGGGGATGTGGGCGGGGTCCTCCGTCACCCTTCCTGCCCCATCGCGGCGCGGATGTCGCGGTGGATGCGGCGACGGACGAGGAATTCGTCCGCGCCCGCCGACCGGCCGGACCGTCACGCGACGGGCCGCCGCCCCGCCCGCACCCCGGGGGCGCCGAGCGAACCCACCGTTCACTTGCGCCAACATCCCGCGCCCACCGGCTCATCCGGGCCATCCACGCCGGGGGGGCCGGGCCCGTGCGGCGGGGCCGGATCTCGCAAGGAGCATAGCGGATAGCCACTTCGGGCCGCGGATGCCCACACCCTCCGGCGCCTCTCGCCCGAGGCCCCGGGGGCGCCGAGCGAACCCACCGTTCACTTGCGCCATCCTTGCGACCGGGTGGACGGGGCCCGTCGCGGCGGGCCCCGTCCGCCCGCGAAGTTCAGGATTCGGAGCGCCCCGGGCGCGGGTTCGCGATCGGAGTGATGGCCACCCGACTCGGGACCGGCCGACGACCGTCTCGAACCCGGCGGGGGCGCGGGCCGCCGTGGCGGCGGGGCACGCCGGGCGGGTTTCCCGAAACGAAGCGAACGGGCGGCGCCGGAGTGTCACCGGCGGAATCGCGGAGCGCGGCGACGTCGGACCACGATAATATCTGGTAGGGGGGCGGTGCGGCCAACCTCGGACGTTTCGGCCCTGACTCGATCGAGACGAACGCCAAACCGCCGAGGTTACGCCGCATGTCTCCTCAAGGTGAATCAGATCTGCGATTCCCCAAGGTCAGGTTCAAGCTGTGGCACATCATGGTCGCGGTGGCGATCGTCGCCGGCCTGATCACCGCGTTGGAGATGCCGACCGTGGCCGGGGTCGTGGTCCCGATCCTCGTCGTCTTCCTCCCGACCCTGTTGTGCCCGCCCGCGCAGGCTCGGCATCGCGGCGTGGGTCTCATCCCTTTATCCGCTGGTCCTCCTGTCCTCCCTCTACGCGACCTGGTTCACGGCCTGGCTCGTGCTGGGCCACCGCCCGCGCTCGTCCCTCGACGATCCGAAGTTCATCAGCCCGATCGTCGATGTGCCGCATATCGCGACGTGGATGCTCATATTCGGCGCCCCGGTCGCCCTGTTCCTCTGCGCCTTGCTCGTGATCGGGGACGTCATCCGATCCGCCTCGCGGGGGGAGGCCCGGCCCACAGGGTCGTCGCGCGAGTGCTCATCCCGCTGTTCGTGTGGCTGGCATTCCTCGGTCGCCTGGGATTTGAGTCCCTCGGCACCGATTACGTGCTCCTTTGGTTCTTCGATTGATCGAGGTGGTCCATTGCCCGGGAGGATCACGCCATGCGAATGCAACGGATGACGACGCGGCGTTGGATGATTGCAGCGGCGGGCGTGGCCCTCCTCATCACGGCAGGGCAGACTGGGCGGCGATGGATACTCTACCGAAAGCTGGCCTCCTGGCATGAGCAGGAGGAATTCTCGTGCGAGATCCAGGAGATTATCGCCTACATGGAGAGGACAATTGCGGATTCTGAGCGTGTGATGAGGTCAGTCCGGGAGCACAGGAAACGAAGCGAACAACTGTCCATCGTCGCCGGAGAATGGGAGGCGAATCCCCTCGCGAAACAACCCGTCTACCTCGGCCCCACCCGCACGGTCGACGAGATGGTCGACAAGATCGGGAAGAAGAGCCGAGCCGACCGGGCGCCGAAGCGAGTCGGGATTGAGCCTGGCCAAGCCGAGAAGGGAGCTCGCCTCTTGGCGGCGTACCATGCCAGGTTGAAGGAGAAATACCGGCGCGCTGCGTCCCGCCCCTGGAAGCACGTCCCGCCCGATCCGCCCCCGTCGCAGAGGTGACACCGCGTCGCCGGTCAGGACGTCGAGGCGTCCCCGACCTCGCCCCGGCCGGGCGGGATCGCCTGACGCCCCGGCTTCGGCGCGACGTCGGCCAGGTCGTCGGCCAAGAGGCGATCGATCAGCTCGATGACGCCGGCCCCCCGGTCGGCCTGCGTGACGAGGTCGGCCCTTTCCTTGAGCGTCGGCAGGGCGTTGGCGACCGCCACGGCGCACCCGCAGAGGGCGAGGAAGGCGTGGTCGTTCTCGGCGTCGCCCACGCCGACGGCGTTGTGCGGCGACAGGCCGAGCTCGTCGAGCGCGGCGGACAGCCCGGTCGCCTTGTTGACGCCCGAGGGGAGCACCATCACCGCCCCCTTGTTGAAGATCACGTGCAGCTCCAGGCCGAGCTCGCGGATCACGTCGAGCACCGCGTCCTGGTGCGGCTCCCAGGTGGCGACGATCACCCGGCCGACCGAGATCGGCCCGACCCCCCGGGCCTCCAGCGCCTCGACGAACGACTCGGGCGGGCGCTCGCCGAGGAGCTTCTCCTCGCGCCCCCCGGGCCGGTAGATCAGGGCGCCGTTCTCGGCCACGACGCGGTCGAACAGGTCGAGCCGCGGGAAGATGCCCATCAGCTCGTCGAGCTCGCGGCCGGTGACCAGGATCAGCTTGCGGCCCGTCTCGCGGAGCCGATGGAGTGCGTCCAGCGTCGAGTCGTCCACGTGGCCGTGGTGGGCCAGCGTGCCGTCGTAGTCGGTGGCCAGGCGCCAGGTATCGCATGGGGGCTTCATCCCGGCGGGTCGGGGGCGAGGTGGCGCCGGAACCAGTCGCTTGCCAGGCGCGCGACCTCCTCCAGCGTGCCCGGCTCCTCGAACAGGTGCGACGCCCCGGGGACGATCACCAGCGCCGTCTCGCAGCGGAGGTGCGCCATCGCCTCGCGGTTCAGGGCGATGACCGGCGTGTCGTCGCCGCCGACGATCAGGAGCGTCGGCGCCCGGACGAGCGGCAGGTCGGGCCCGGCCAGGTCGGGCCGCCCTCCCCGGGAGACGACGGCGCCGACCGCCTCGGGCCTCCGCGACGCGGCCACCAGCGCGGCCCCGCCGCCGGTGCTCGCCCCGAAGTAGCCGACCTTCAGCGCCGCGCGTCTCCGGCTCGTCGGCCAGCCACTCGGTCGCGGCCACGAGCCGGTCGGCGAGCAGGCCGATGTCGAACCGGAGGTGCCGCGTCCGCAGGTCGACGCGCTCCTCGTCGGCCGTGAGCAGGTCGACCAGCAACGTCGCCAGGCCCATCTCCTGGAGCGCCCAGGCCACATGGCGGTTCCTCGGGCTGTGCCGGCCGCTGCCGCTGCCGTGCGCGAACAGGACGACCCCCCGCGCCCCTCGGGCACTCCGAGGTCTCCATCGAGCATGACCGGACCCGCCGGGACGCGGACCGATCGACCCTCGCCTCCCTTGAACTTGTCCATCGTGATGTCCCTCCCACCCCCCTCGTGGAGAATGGCGATCTCCCGGGGTCCTCGGGTCCGCTCACCGGCTCCCGTCGATGGCGATCGACGCCGTCCACCGCGCCACGTCCTCCGGCGTCATCGCGCAGCCGGGCTCCAGCCGAGCGTCGCGGAAACCGCGACGCTCCACGTCGATGAGGTACTGCGACCGCGACAGGAGCGTCCCCCGGCAGTGCCGATCGTCGCCGGAGGGCTGTCCCGCCTCGTCCTCCAGGCGCTTCGACAGCTCCTTGACGACCCAGTCGGGGACGAGCGTCCGATGTCCGGGGTAGATGTAGCCGAACAGCGTGACATGGGCCAGGAGCAGGCGCCAGTGCGGCCCGAACCGGCGCACCAGGCGGGGCCAATCGAGCCGTTCGCCGCACGCCAGGATCAGGTGGGCCAGGTCGGCGCCGTCGAACCGCTCGCGTTCCATGACGAAGGCCTTGCACCAGAGGATCTCCTCGACCGGGCAGAGGCCGACCGTCAGGCCGACGACCTCCGACTCGATCGCGTGCTCGAACCACGCGTCGTCCACCGCGCAGAGGCCGTTGCCCGAGCGATAGATGACGTCGAGGAAGGCGTCGCCGTCGCGCGCGTAGACCTTGCCGAGCCAGTGCGGGTGCGTCAGCTCGGCCCGGTGGCCCGTCGCGGCGAACAGGTCCAGGACGCGCGGGGCGTCGTCGGGCCGGACGAAGATGTCGATGTCCTTGGTGTGCCGCTCGATCCCCGTGTAGCGCCCCAGGGCATACGCCCCGCCGACCAGGAACGGGATGCCCGCGTCGCCCACGGCGGTCATGGCGGCGCGGTAGAACTCGCGGGTCTTCGGGTCGAGCTGGCCTGGCATGTCGTTCCCCGTCGCGTCACGATCGGACTCAACAACGTCCCATGACCCCCGGACGCAAACCGGGTGCCAGCACGATCGTCGGCGGGGCACGACGGTTGCATTGAAGAAGAGTGCTGAGTGCTGAGTGCTGAGTGCTGAGTGCTCAACAAGTTGAGGATGGTACGTTGACGTGAATCTTTGTAGGGTGGGGACTGCCCACCATCCGACAAACCCCGATCGGTGGGCGGTGCCCACCCTACGAAGACTCAGCACTCAGCACTCTTCGAAGCACTCAGCACTCATTCTCCCGGGGAGCGACCGATGGCGAGCGCGACGGTGCGGGTGGCGGCGATCGGCGACTTGCATTGCGGCAAGGCGTCGCAGGGGGCGTTCCAGGCGCTGTTCGCCAGGGCGGTCGAGCTGGCCGATGTGCTGGTGCTCTGCGGCGACCTGACCGACTACGGGCTGCCCGAGGAGGCGCAGGTTCTGGCCAAGGAGATGGCCGGCGCCGCGAAGCTGCCGATGGTCGGGGTGCTCGGCAACCACGACTTCGAGTCGGGCCGGCAGGACGAGGTCCGCAAGATCCTGACCGACGCGGGCGTCACCCTGCTCGACGGCGAGTCGTGCGAGATCCAGGGGGTCGGGTTCGCGGGCGTCAAGGGGTTCGCGGGCGGGTTCGGCCGCGGGACGCTCGGCGCCTGGGGCGAGCGGGCCGTCAAGCAGTTCGTCCAGGAGGCCCAGGACGAGGCGCTGAAGCTGGAGTCGGCCCTGGCGCGGCTGCGGACCCCGAGCCGGATCGCCGTGCTCCACTACGCGCCGATCCAGGCGACCGTCGAGGGGGAGCCGCCGGTGATCTTCCCGTTCCTGGGGTGCGGGCGGCTCGAGGAGCCCCTGTCCCGCTACCCGGTGCAGGCCGTCGTCCACGGCCACGCGCACAACGGCAGCCCCGAGGGCGCACCCGGGGCGACATCCCGGTCTACAACGTCTCGATGTCGCTGATGCTCAAGACGTTCCCCGACCGGCCCCCGTTCCGCATCCTGGAGGTCGCGGCGCCCTGAGCGGGCCCGTCACTTCGGCGACGGCGACCCGGGCCCGGAGGACGGCAGGGGCGCCGGCGCGGCCTTGGGGACCGCGATCGATTGGTCGAGCAGGACGTTGTCGTCCTTGCCCGCCTCGGCGGCCTTCTTCTCCGCGGCCCGGACCTGCACGGCCTTCTCCAGCTCGTTCAGGATGGCCTGGGTGTTGTCCTCGACCGTGGCGTTCGGAGGGGCCTGGGGGATCGCGAACTCGGTGGCCGCGATCGTCGGGTTGAGCTTGACGTTCTTGTACTCGAGCTCGATCCGGCTCACCAGCGACTTCTGGATCAGGCTGCGGGGGCCGATCGGCCGGCCGTCCGGGCCCCTCGGGCGCGTGTCCTCGAGGATCGTCGCGGGCCTGGCCGACGAGCAGCACCTTGTAGGGCCAGCCGTCCTCCTTGCCGACGTAGACCGTCGCCAGGCTCGGGATGTACGACGGCAGCGGGGCCAGCGCCGGCAAGGGCTGCTGGTTCGGGCCGAGCAGCCCGGTGCGGTCCCTCCAGCTCCCCCGGAGCACCCAGACCGGCCGGCCGTCGAGCGTGTCGGACTCCTTCTGGTCGAACTTGATCGCCTTGCGGAGCCCGACCAGGAGCACGTCGGGCCCGGCCAGGCCGAGCTGCGCGGTGAACTGGTCGCGGGTCGCGTCGTCGAGCTCGGGCGACTTGAGCTTCGCCACGATCTCGTCGACCTTGGTGAACCGGGTGTAGATGTTGGTCTCGAAGACCTGGCGGTGGTCCCAGAGGGTCTGGCCGTCGCAGACCAGGAGCATCATGCCCGGAGGAGTCGGACAGCCCCGAGACGTCCAGCCGGAGGTAGACGCGGCGGTCGGGGGCCTTGAGGTATCGCCCCTGGATGGCGAACTTCTCGCCGAGCATCTCGACCTTCTCGACGACGTCGGCCGAGACCGACTCCAGCGCGGCGACCTTCCTGGCGGCCTCGTCGAGCGCCTGCTCGGCCTCGGTCGGCGGCTCGGGGGGGGCCTCCTTCGTCGGCGGCGGCGGTCGTCGGGATGGTCTCGGACGGCCCGCCCTGGGCCCACGCCCAGAGGGGGATGATCAGGGCGATGGCGATGGCGGGGATGATCCGATTTTTGGGCATGGTCGGGATGTAGCGGCTTTTCCTCAAGGGTTCGGAAAGGGATGCCCGATCATATCGCTAGGCGTCGTGGGACGCAAGGTCGGCAGCGGCCTGCCGACCACGACGGGCGACCCGGCGGCGCCGCGACGGCGGCCGATCCGGGCGCGGCGGTCCCTGGCAAGATTGGTGGCCGTATTCCCCGATCGGCGTTCGCGCTTGCCTCGCGGAAGGCCGGCCTCGGTCGTGGGGGTGGAGGTTTTCCATGCATACGATCGGTGTGCTGCTGCTGGCGGCGGCGACCGCCGGCGACGGTTTCGGATACAGCAAGCCCCGGCGTGGGGCTGAAGAAACTCTTCCGCCCCCACGTCGTGGCCAACGGCCCCGCCCCCCCGGGCGGCCCGATGGCGCCGGGGGAGCGGGCGGGATGGGCTGCGCCTTCGGCCATCCCGGATGCACCGGCGGCCCCGCGTGCCCCGGCAACGGCGGCCCGGGAGGACCGGGAGGGTCCGGCGGGCCCGGCGGGCCGGGCGGCCAGGGCGGGCGACGCTTCCCCAACGTCCGCAGCCAGGTCTACTTCCTCGACCCCGACGGCATGAAGATCGGCTGGCAGACCGGCGGCGCCCAGGGCGAGCGGATCTACCTGCCCGCCCAGCTGACCGTCCCGGCCCGGTACAACTTCATGCAGGGCTATATCTACCGGCTGAAGCTGACCGACATCCCCGGCCGGCCCGGCGTGCAGCTCTACCCGACCATCGAGGTCGCCCCGTCGACCCCGGCCACCGACGCCTACCTGACCCACAACCCGATCCCGGTCCAGTTCACCGCCGAGGACTTCGACCAGGTCATCGACGGCGGCAACTTCGTGACCAAGGTCATCTACCTGCCCGACCCGAAGTTCCAGGAGCTGGCGATCCCGGGGGTCGAGACGCTGGTCTCGACGCGGCTGGAGCCGGGCGTCGACCCGATCCTCGAGGCCGACAAGCGGGGCACGATCCTGCTGATCGTCCGGCTCGGCGGCGATCGACCTGGAGATGCCGACGCCGGGCGTGACCTACCCGGTCAACGCCGGAGGGTGGCGCCCCGCCGGGGCCGGACGGGCGGCGCGCCGCCGGGGACGGTGATCCTGCCGCCGGGCTCGCTGCCGCCGGGCAACACGATGACCCAGCCGATCGAGAGCGTGCCGGTCGACACCGCGCCGGTCACGCCGGTGCAGCCCGGGGCGACGCCGCCGCCCCCGCCGGCCGCCGGCATGCCCGCGGCGACGCCGGCCGCCGCGCCGCGGTACCGCCCCGGCCGCCGCGCCCGGCCCCGGCAGCCGGCCCCCGCCGAGCGCCGGCCCCGATGCCCCTGACCGGGTCCGGGTCGGACGCCGCCGCCCGCGACTCGCAGCCACCGGCCCCGGCGGACCCGCTGATCGGGAGCGCGAGCCGTCGGGGCTCGTCGCACGGCCCCGGCGGACCCGCGATGCCGGGACCGCGATCCGGTCGGGGCCGATTTCGCGGACCTGACGCCACGCCCGACGCCTGCCGACGGACCGGGTCGTGGAGCATCCTCGCGAGGATGATCGATATGAGCCGACAAGGAATGATCCGCCGCGCCGCCGGCCGCGCCGCGCGGCTCGCCCGGCCGATGGGCCTGGCGATCGCGGCGGGCCTCGTCTCGGCGCCGTCGCGGGCGCAGGAGCCCGGGACCGCCGTGGCCGGGCCGACGGCCGCCCGCCGCCCCGCGCCGAGGCCGTGGCCGGGCCCCCCGCGATCCCGCCCGACGTCCAGCTCGTCCGGTTCCGGGTGCCCGAGGGGGTCCACGTCGAGATCCTCGGCCCGGCGCCCGAGCCGATCGCCCTCGCCGAGGGCCGGCCCCAGGACATCCTCGGCCTGAAGGTCGGCGTCGGCTACCGGCTCCGGATCTGGGACCTGCCCGACCGCCCCGGGGCCGAGCTGTTACCCCGTCGTCGAGGTCGTCGGCCACCTGCACCGGCCGGCGGGGATCGACCCGGCCAAGTTCCCGATCCGGATCGTCTTCGGCCCGGACGACCTCGCCGACGCCGTCGACCGCGGCCGGCTCGTCACGCAGGTCGTCTACCTGGAGGACCCCGAGCAGGCCCTGCCGATCGCGCTGCCCAAGGACGAGATCCCGATCGTGACCCTGAACCCGGCCGAGGAGCCGCTGAAGGTCGGCTCGGCGCTGGGGCGGGTGATGGCGATCGTGCGGCTCGGGGGCCGTCAGGCCGACGGCCGACGAGCTGAACGGCCCCGGGCTGCTCGGCGCCGGGGACTGGCCGGCTCGGCGCGGTGCCCGTTCGCCGGGGCCGACGGCGGCCCGTGCCGCGTGCCCTGCGGGCCGGCCCGCGGCACGCCGCCGCCTCCCGATCGGCCGTGGGTGCCGCGCGACGAGTACCTCTGCGACGGCGGCGACCAGGCCGAGCCGGTCCACTTCGCCGGCGACGGCGGCCTGGCCGGCATCGACCCGCGCGACGCCGCCATCCGGTTCGACGACACGACCCGGCCCCGCGTCCTGCCGACCAACGTCGTCTGCGTCTACGCCCCGCGGTTCGCCGTGGTCCGCACCGCCGTCGGCCCGAACGAGGCGCTGAACGTCGCCGGGCCCTGGCGCGCCACGGTCCTCGAACGGCAGGCGGGCTTCGACGCCGGGCAGGGCCCGAGCCGCATGACGCAGAACCAGGCCGCCGAGCTCGACCGGGCGCGGCTCCGCGCCTCGGGCCTGAGCGGGCGGGTCTACGCCGGCGCGCAGATCGGAGCTCCGCGTCCTGAACGGCTTCGACGACCGCGATCCACGATCGCCCGGCACACGATCACCGCAGGGGGCCGAGCTCGACCCGCATCCGGCAGAAGGCCGGGCTGCTCAAGCGAGAAGCTCCCGACGCTGGCGATCAAGACCGCCGAGGGGCCCGTCGTGACCGGGATCGCCGAGGGGGCCGGCCAGAAGGTCATGTCGTGGACGCCCCGCGAGACGGTCGGCGTCGAGGTCCCGCCCAACAAGCCGGGCCTGGCGGTCGTCAAGCGCGTCAGCGCCGGCGAGGCCGAGCCCGGCGACGTGCTGACCTACGTCATCCAGTTCCGCAACATGGGCAACACGCCGATCCGCGCCGTGACGATCGTCGACAGCCTGCTGCCCCGGCTCGGCTACGTCTCCGGCAGCGCCCAGGGCCCGAGGGGACGGTCTTCACCGCCGCCGAGAACCGCGCCGGCTCGACCGAGCTCCGCTGGGACCTCCCCGCCCCGCTGGCCCCGGGCGCCGAGGGCTACGTCCTGTTCAAGGCGACGGTCCGCTGACCGGGCGACATGGCGGATGGCGGATGCCGAATGGCAGATGCCGGATGAGCTTGCTCTCTCCGATCCGTCATCCGGCATCCGCCATTCGGCATCGGACGGCTCAGGGCTTCGGGCTGTGCCAGGCCGTGCCGGGGGCGAAGTGGACCGGGGGGGGCGTGACCTTCGTCGAGTGGTGGGGGACCGTCGCCCGCTGGTTCGGGTCGCGGCCGTGGAAGTAGTCCTTCTGCCAGCCGTCGGCGCGGACCTCGCCCCTGGTCTTCTGCTCGTGGAAGCCGCGGCGGCCCCGGTCCCATTCGTGATAGGCGCGGGCGACCTCGGGGTCGTCGTTCAGCCTCCGGTAGGTGACCGCGGCCCCTTCGAGGTCGGTGCAGACGTTGCTCAGCAGCGGGATGACCTGGAACAGCGGCTCGCCCGCCTCGAAGCGGACCGGCATGTGCGGCATCACCATCTTCCAGTTCATCGTGAACGACATGGTCATCCAGTCGCTCTCGATCAGCGCCGTCAGCGGCTGGGCGAACGGCTTGAACGAGTTCACCGGCCCGCACACCAGGATGCGCGAGCCGTGCGGCCGGGTGCGGAACAGGAACGGCGTGTTCCAGGTGATGATCCCCACGCCGAACTGGTTGGTGACCCAGTCCCTCCAGACCTCTCCTGCGCCATCGAAGTGGAATTCGATCGCCCCCGGGTGGTCGTTCCCGCACCAGGTGGCGGTGAAGCCGACCGGGTTGGTGACCCAGAGGCCCGTCTGGTTGACGATCGTCAAAGGCAGGCAGCGGTAGGCGAAGCGGTTGGTCGTGGCGTCCATCCAGTCGCGCTGCAGGGCGGCCCAGCCCCAGTCCCAGCCGGTCCCGTCGCCCCGGTTCCTCTTCAGGGCCGAATCGGCCGCGATCTGATAGATGTCGATCTCCAGGCGAGGCCGCTCCATGCGCTCCCTCCTCATCCTCCGGTCCGCGACGATCTCCAGGGCCGGGCCATCGCATCGGGCGTCATGGACGGTGCTTGGCAAGCGTACAGGCCGATCGCCCTGGATGACCCGTGGTCATACTGGGTCCGGTCCGCCCGGTCCAGCCGAATCTCCGGCCGGGTCGCCGTTTTGAACGGTTTACACGCCGAGGGACCGGCACCTTCCTCGGCCTCCGATTCGGCATACGATCGTTGAACCGGGATTCAATCCGGCGTATTGTGACGAGACGGGTCATCCATCGGACCTGCTCCCAGGTTGGATCACGGCCCGGGATTCGTCCCGCCGGGGGGGTGATCATGATCCGCGTCCTGGGCGGTCCGAAGCGGCTCTGCGACGGCCTGACGCGCCGCGACCTGCTCCACGTCGGCTCGCTCGGGCTGCTCGGGCTGGGCCTGCCGACGGGTGGGCTGGCGCGGGCCGGATCGCCGCGCTCCCCGGAGGCGGCCGGGTTCGGGCGGGCGAAGGCGTGCATCCTGCTGTTCCTCTACGGGTCGCCGAGCCAGCTCGAGACGTTCGACCCGAAGCCCGACGCGCCCGGCGGAGATCCGGGGCGAGCTCGGAGTCGATCGCGTCGGCGGTCCCCGGGCTCGACGTCTGCGAGCGGCTGCCCGACCTGGCCCGGGTGATGGACAAGGTGACGGTGATCCGGTCGGTCTCGCACCCGTACCCGATCCACGGCGTCGCCTACGCGACGACCGGCATCCCCCGGATCGACGTCCCGCTGGAGCTGAACCCGAGGGCGACCCGGCGCACTGGCCGTTCATCGGCTCGGTGGTCGATTACGTCGAGCGATCGCGGGACGTCGCGGACGGCCGGCCGCGGCCCGAGGTTCCCCGCAACCTGCGTGCTCCCCTGGGCGTTCAGCAGCCGGCGGGTCGGCGAGGTGCCCCGCGCCGGGCCTTACGGCGGGTTCCTCGGCCGGGCGTACGACCCGATCTCCACCGAGTTCGTCGGCGAGGCGACCCGGACGGCCACGCAAGACGCTCGCCGAGACAGACCTGGGAGGACCTGGAGCCCTACCGGGGGATCACCCCCGAGAGCCGGTTCCGGCTCGGCGTCGGTCGCCGAGCCTCGGCCCCGAGCTGACGCTCGACCGCCTCGACCGCCGCCGGACCCTCCTGGAGCAGTGCGAGCAGGCCCGCCGCGACCTCGACGCCGGCGGCCTCGCGGTCGGGGATCGACCGCCACCGCGCGATGGCCTACTCGCTGCTCGGCTCGGAGCGGCTGCGGCCGCGCCTTCGACCTCGACCGCGAGCCGCCCGCCACCCGCGACCTCTACGGCATGACCCTCTTCGGCCAGGCCGCGCTGACGGCGCGGCGGCTGGTCGAGGCGGGGGGCCGGTTCGTCACCGTCTTCTGGGACGAGTACGGCCTGGCCGGCACCGGCTGGGACACCCACTGGGACCACTTCCCCCGGATGAAGGACGAGCTCCTGCCGGGCCTCGACCGCACGCTCTCGGGCCTCCTGATCGACCTCGACGCGCGCGGGCTGCTCGACGAGACGCTGGTCGTCTGCCTGAGCGAGCACGGCCGGACGCCGAAGCTGAGCACGGGCCGGGGCGGCGGCCGCGACCACTGGTCGCGCTGCTACTCGGTCGCTGCTGGCCGGCGGCGGCATCGCCCGCGGGCGGGTCGTCGGCCGGTCCGACAAGATCGCCAGCGACCCCGTCGAGCGCCGGGTCTCGCCCAAGGACATCCTGGCCACGATCTACCACCTGCTCGGCATCGACCCGGCCACGACCCTCACCGACCGCCAGGGCCGCCCGCTGGCGCTGATCCCCGACGGCGAGGTCATCGCCGAGGCCCTCGCCTGAAGAGGGATCGAACCCCGTGGCCATCGAACCGTACATCGACGCGCACTCGCACGTCTGGACCCCCGACGTGGGGCACTACCCGCTGGCCGAGGGGTTCGCGGCGGCCGACATGAAGCCGCCGTCGTTCACCGCCGAGGAGTTGCTGCGACACTGCCGGCCGGCGGGGGTCGGGCGGGTCAACCTGATCCAGATGAGCTTCTATCGGTTCGACAACCGCTACATGCTCGACATGATCAAGCTGTACCCCGACCGGTTCGTCGGGACGGCGATCGTCGACCCGCTCGGGCCGCGCCCGGACGAGGCGATGCGGGCGCTCCGGCCGATGGGGGTGCGCGCGTTCCGGATCACGCCGGGCTACAGCAAGCTCCCGCCGTCGCGCTGGCTGGAGCCGGAAGGCTACGCGGCGATGTTCGCCGCCGCGGCGCAGACCGGCCAGGCGCTGAGTTGCCTGATCGACCCCCACGGCTTCGCCGAGGTCGATCGGATGTGCCGGCCGGTTCCCCGACACGACGGTGATCATCGACCACCTGGGGCGGGTCGGGTTCGGCGGGGACGATCGCGGCGGAGGACGTGGACGCCCTGTGTGCCCTGGCCCGCCACCCCAGGGTGCTGATCAAGGTCGGCGCGTTCTACGCGCTGGGGAAGAAGGCGCCGCCGTACCTCGACCTGGCCCCCCTGATCGAGCGGGTCGTCCGGGCGTTCGGCGCGCGGCGGTGCATGTGGGAGAGCGACTGCCCGTTCCAGGTGGTCCGGGGCACCTACGCCGACAGCCTGGCGCTGGTCCGCGACCGGCTCGACTTCCTCTCCCCGGAGGACCGGGACTGGCTGCTCCGCCGCACGGCCGAGGAGGCGCTGTTCCGCCGACCCTGATCCGGGGGCCGGGCCCCCGGGACGCCTTGACTCCATCGGACGTCTCTGCTAAGACCCGGCCACCCCAGGACGCCCGTCACCCCGGATCATCCGCCATCCTTCGCGGGCGGGATCTCCGGCCCACGACCACCATCACGGAGGATCGGTCCCGTGGAACTCAAGGAATTGCAGAGGAACTGGAACGCCTTCGGCGAGACCGACCCCCTCGGCGCCATCCTGACGGTCCCCTCGAAGATGAGGGGCAAGTGGGACGAGCGCGAGTTCTTCCAGAAGGGGGTCGACGAGATCGCCGCCGTGATGGACTACATCAGGCCGATCCGGCCCCGCCTGCCGCGCCGCGAGGCGCTCGACTTCGGCTGCGGCGTCGGCCGGCTCACGCAAGCCCTCGCCCGCCACTTCGATCGGTGCGTCGGCGTCGACATCGCCCCGTCGATGATCGAGCTGGCCGACCGCTACAACAGGTTCGGGGAGCGGTGCCGGTACGTCCTCAACGAGGTGGACGACCTGTCGGTGTTCGAGTCCGACCGCTTCGACTTCATCTACACGTTCATCGTGCTCCAGCACATGCGGCCGGAGTACTCGTTGAACTACATCAAGGAGTTCATCCGGGTCCTCGCCCCGGGCGGCCTGGCCGTCTTCCAGCTCCCGACCGGCCCCGGCGAGCGCGACAAGACCACGGCCAAGCCGCTGCCCGACTCGGGCTTCCGGGCGCGGGTCGTCCCGATCGACCCCCCCGCGACGATGAGGCCCGGCGACCGCGCGACCGTCCGCGTGCGGGTCAGGAACGAGGGCGACTCCATCTGGCCGGCCTGGTGGGACCACCAGGGCTACTATCAGGTGAAGCTCGGCAACCACTGGTGCGACCAGTCCGGCGCGGTGGTCGCCTTCGAGGACGACCGGGCCGACCTGGCCGAGGACCTCAAGCCGGGCGGAGAGGCCGAGCTCTCGCTGACGGTCACCGCACCCCGCGCCGGGCCGCTACATCCTGGAGATGGAGATGGTCCAGGAGCACCTGGCCTGGTTCCAGCAGAAGGGGGCCGTGCCGGCGAGGCATGAGGTGCTCGTGAAGGAATCGCCGTACCGCAGGCTCTCGCAGGTCTACCGCAAGCTCGTCAGCCGCGGGGGCGCCGCCGTCGTCGCGCCCGAGGCCGAGGCCGAGAAGGAAGCCCCGCCCGGCATGGAGATGTACGGCGTCGAGCAATCGCGGGTCGAGGCGCTGATCCGCGAGCACGGCGGGACGGTCCTCGACGTGCAGATCACTCCCTGCTCCGACTGGGTCCACGCCCGCTACTGCGTCGCGAAGGGCGCCTGACTCGACAGGGCGACGTCGCCTCAGAACAGGTCCTTCGGCTTCGGCTTGGGGAGGTTGCCCCACATCGCCTGCTCGTCGGCGAACGGGTGGGACGGGCCCTCGCGCTTCGGCCGGGGGAGCACCTGGAGGACGGCCGAGGCGAGCCGCAGGTCGGCGGCGGTGGTGATCTTGAGGTTCAGAGGCGACCCCTCGACGACGGCGCAGCGGTGCCCGATCGCCTCGACGAGCTGGGTGTCGTCGGTCGCCGCCGCGCCGAGGCGGCCGCGGTTGGCGTAGGCCCGCATCAGCAGCTCGCGGCGGAACGCCTGCGGCGTCTGGGCCAGGTAGAGGCCCGCGCGGGGGATCGTCTCGGCCGTCATCCGGTCGTCGCCGACCCGCTTGATCGTGTCGGCGACCGGCAGGGCCGGCAGCGCCGCGCCGTGCTCGCGGGCCGCGGCGAAGACGGCGTCGACCATCTCGGCGGTCAGGCAGGGGCGGGCCGCGTCGTGGACGGCGACGAACTCGCACGACGGGTCGACCGCCTCCAGGGCGCGGGCGACCGAGTCGGACCGCTCGGCGCCGCCGTCGATGACGCGGATATCCATGAACGCGACGCTCGGCCGGAACCGCCTCTCGAACAGCTCGCGGTCCTCGGGGGCGATCACCACGATCGTCTGCGCCACGTCGTCGCGGTTGATGAACGGCTCGACGGCCCTCAGCCAGACCGCCCGGCCGTCGAGCCTCGGCGAAGACCTTCTTCTGCTTCGGGTCGCCGAACCGCGACGACCGCCCCGCGGCCGGGAGGATCACGGCGAACTGTCCCATCGCGACGGGCTCCTTTCTCGATCCGGACGGGCCCTCCTCATCCTGGATTGTGGACCCGCCCCGGGGTGAAGTCAACGCAAACCGCGCGGGGGCGATCGGAAGGGGGCCGGCCGAATTCGCTTGCCCGGCGGGCCGGGCTCGGGGATGCTGGTTGCCAGCACGATCACGTCACACGGGACTCGCCGCGTCGTAGAGTCTCAATACACGGGACGAGGAGCGAGGTCGGCGATGGAGTGTCTGGGACCGCAGTGCGCCTCGATGATGCTCGAATGGCTCAGGGGGCGGGCCGCCGAGATGGTCGCCACCCCCGGATCGGACCGGCCGTCGCCGACGACGACGACGCCCCGCCAGGGGACGCTCTGGACGTCGGCCCCCTACCAGGAGGACGCGCCGGCGATCCGCACCGACGCCGAGCTGGCCGGCGCCGTCGAGCACCTGCAATACGCCATCTTCCGGAGGTATCAGAACCAGTTGACCCGCGCCGAGAGGGCCCGCCTGGACAACACGATCGACAACGCCCTGTTCAAGGTCGAGCGGTACGCGCAGAGGCTCGACGGCCCGCATCGTGAGCGGGCGGAGCGCGATCTCGAGGCGATGCGGGCCGAGGCCCGCCACGGCCGCGAGACCGCCGAGAGGCTCCGCCGCCAGGCCCGCCGCGCCGACCTGAAGCTGGCGCAGCTCGCCTCGCTGACCCCCGAGGGGTTCGAGGAGTTCGTCGCCGAGGTCTTCGAGGCGATGGGCTACGACGTCGAGCACGTCGGCGGCAGCGGCGACGAGGGGGCCGACCTCCTCGTCCGCCGCCGCGGGCTGGCCGGGGTCGTCCAGTGCAAGTACCACAGCAAGGGGGTGATCGGTTCGCCCGCCCTCCAGAAGTTCCTCGGCACGGTCCACCACACCGGCAGCCACAAGGGGTTCTTCGTCACCACGCGGACCTTCACGCTCGCCGCCGAGAAGTTCGTCGCCGAGCACCCGATCGAGCTGATCGACGGGCCCCGCCTGATCGAGATCGTCCAGGAGGCGATCGGCCCCGGCGCCCGCCGCGAGCCCGAGCCCACCTGGTTCTGACCCGCACGCGGAGGCCGCGTCGCCGCACCGATGGCGGCCACGCCCGGCGTCGAATCCGGGGCCGTGGCGCGGCAGTTGCAATCAAGAGATCGACCGGAACAACATCCCCTGAACCGCCCCGGACCGTCGGAAAAAACTTGACTGGGGAGCCCATCGGGTTTAGCCTCGTGCTCGCACGGGAGGACGCCGAATCGCTGGGTCCCCAGCCAAGGAGGGTAGTGATGTCCACCTGCAAGCATGAGTCCCCCTTCCAGACCCTCGACCTGCCGATCGAGTTCGAGGACCTGACCGGCCTGATCCAGACCGACCTGAAGGTCATCGTCAACGCGCTGACGCAGAGGGCCAGCGAGCGCCTGCTGCTGACCCGCCGCGAGGTCCAGCACCTGCGGCGGGCCCTCTGGAACGACCTGACGCGGGCGATCAACGACGCGGTCGAGCCGCTCTCGGCCGACCGTCGCTGACGGCCCGGAGTCCCCATCGCCCCGGCCCGGAGTCGCCCGCACGACGCTTTGTCCGACTCCCGGCCCCCCGGATCGAACGCCCGATGGCCCGAATCCTCCTCGGCGTGACCGGCTCGGTGGCGTCCGTGCGGGTGCCCGCGCTGGTCGCCGCGCTGCGGGGGATGGGGCATGCGGTCCGCGTCGTCGCCACCGAGCCGTCGCTGTACTTCTTCGACCCCGGCGAGCTCGGGCCCGACGACCCCGGCGGCGGCCCGCTCTACCGCGACCGCGACGAATGGCCCGGCCCGCTCTACCGCCGCGGCGACCCGGTCCTGCACATCGAGCTCCGCGCCTGGGCCGACCTGCTGATCGTCGCCCCCCTGGACGCCAACACGCTGGCCAAGTTCGCGCTCGGCCTGTCGGACAACGGCCTCACGTGCGTCTTCCGCGCCTGGGACTTCGCCCGCCCGGTCGTCCTGGCGCCGGCGATGAACACGCTGATGTGGCAGAGCCCGGTCACGTTGCGACACCTCCGCCAGCTCCTGGCCGACCGCGGCGACGGCCGCGCGCCCGACGGCTGGGCCCTCGACGACGCCGCCGACGTCTTCGCCCGCCACGCACCCCGGATCATCCTCGTCCCCCCCAGGCCAAGCGCCTCGCCTGCGGCGATGTCGGCCTCGGCGCCATGGCCGAGGTCGTCGCGCTGGCCGAGGTCGTCCGCGGAGTGCTGAGTGCCTCGGAGAGTGCCTCGGAGAGTGCTGAGTGCTGAGTCCTGAGTCCTGAGTGCGATCGGAGGATGGGACGCGGATCGAGGCGGATGGCCGCCGATCCATCTTGATCCGCATCAATCCGCCTCGATCCGCGTCCCATTCCCCTCCCGCGGCGCACACCCTCCACGCGGGCGGGCCTCGCCCACCCCTCCCGACGGCCCTCCGGACCCCCGCCGTCACCCGGCCGGGGCACTCGCCGCCAGCGTCACCGGCTCGATCCCGGCCGCCAGCGGCAAGATGGGCAACCCGGGCGATTCCGCACTCCCGGCCGATTTCGGTTCATTCGGCAGCGGCGCGACCGGCCCGGCCGGAGGCGGACCCTCCGCCTCGGGGATGGAGGACTGGCCGTCGTCGGAAGTCGTGGATTCCGGATGTTTTGAGTCGATCGACCCGGCCGGATTCGGTTCGTTCGGCAGCGGCGCCGGCGGGGCCATGTCGACCAGCGCCTCTTCCTTGGTGCGGGCCTTGAGGAAGCCGTTATAGGCGCGGTGGAAGTCGTTCTCCGCCGTCACCTGGTAGCGGTGCAGCTTCCGGCCTTCCTCACCCTCCAGCACCAACGCCCGCTCGGCCGCCCCGGCGCGCGCCGGCTCCTCGATCGCGGTCCGCAGATATTCCTCGCGCTCGGTCAGCTCGGCGACCTCGCGCGCGACCGCCTCGGCCAGGTTCTTCCGGCAGTCGTCGATGTCGGGCTCCCAGTTCGCCTGCCACGAGCGGATCGCGTCGGGGACCTGCGGCGGCGCGAGCAGGAAGTCGACCGCCTCCTCGTTGCGGTTGGGGAAGGCGATGAGGTTCCAGAGCCGGATCAGATAGGCCGTCTCGTCGTCGCGGAACGCCTCGGGGCGGATCCCCATCAGCCGGACGGCCGTCTCGCGCTGCGAGGTGACCCAGGCGCCGCGCTCGGCGAGGTCGTGCCCCAGGTCGCCCCACTGCTCGAGCATCCAGCGGCAGCCGGCGGCGGAGCGCCTCAGGCCGCGGACGGCGGCCTCGGGGTCCTCCTGGAGCAGGGCGCTGAAGCGCTCGACCTCCTCGTCCTGCGCCTCGTCGAGGCGATGCTCGGCGGCGCGGACCTGGTCGGAGAGCGCCTGGTGCTCGGCGCGGCGGAGCCGCTCGGCCTTCCGGAGCGCCAGGACGGCCTTGTCGATGTAGGCGGCCTCGGCGGGCGAGCGGGGCTGATAGAAGTCGTCCCACTGGTGGCGCAGCGCCTGGGCGGCGGCGCCGTCCTCGTTGGGCAGGACGAGCGTCTCGGCGCGCCCGCCATGTTTGAGAGCGTTATATTTGGATTTATTGCGGCCCGCCTCGGAGGTCGGCCCGCGCGCGTGGCTGGCGTTGTCCTTGTTGATCCGGCTGCGCTCGTCGAAGGAGAGGGTCATGTGCGGTTTCCCATCGGAGTCCATCAGGTCGTCGGCCCACACGGGCCCGTCTATGGGTACTATCGAGGCCCCGAGCCGGATCGTTCCGCTTTTCTTCGCGGGCCGGCGCTTCTTCGTCGGCTGGGCACCGCCCACCGCCTTCCTGGGAGGGACCGCCGACCCGTCCGGATCGAAGACGGTGGGCGGTGCCCACCCGACTGAGGACTGTGGTACGGAATTCCCCACCGGCTTTCGAGATGCCCAACCCAACCCTTCGCAATCCTCGGGCAAAAAGAGTGGCAATGGCGCCCGGTTCGCCGGATCATGGTCGGCGAGGTCGCGGGCCCGATGCCGCGACCTCGCGGGCCGGGCGCCCGGATCGCTCGTGACGATCCGCGGCGCCGTCCTCGGGGACGCCCGGCCCGCGCCCCGGTCCCCGACCCTGACGAGGAGCGACGACGATGAGACGGCGATCGAACGCTTGGTGGTGCGCGACGGCCCTGGGGCTGGCGGTCGTCCTGGGCCTCGGCGCCTCGGCGCTGGCGGCCGACGCGACCGGCACCTGGAAGTGGACCGTCGAGCGCGGCGGGAACACCTTCGAGCAGACCCTCAAGCTCAAGCAGGAGGGCGACAAGCTGACCGGGACGATGTCCGGGCGGTCGGGCACCGAGACCCCGATCGAGGACGGCAAGGTCTCGGGCGACGACCTCTCGTTCAAGGTGACCCGCGAGTTCGGCGGCAACAAGGTCGTCATCGGCTATCAAGGCAAGTTGACCGGCGACACCATCAAGGGCGAGTCGAAGTTCGAGCGCGAGGGCCAGACGCAGACGCGCGAATGGGAGGCGAAGCGCGCCAAGTGATCGACCTTGGCCGCGCCTGTGCATGCGGGCGACCCGGCGCCGACCGGCGGGGGTCGCCCCTTTCGTCCCATGCCCCGGACATCGATGATCCATCCTGCCCCTCGGTATCGGAGCCCGCATCGTGAGGTGGATTCTCGCCGTCGTCTGCGTGTCGGGGCTGGCCGCGACAGCATCCGGCCAGGGCCGAAGGTCGAGCTCCGGGACGGCGACCGGGTCGTGCTGATCGGCGACGCCCTGATCGAGCGCGACCAGGAGTACGGCTACCTGGAGACGATCCTGACGCTCCGAAACCCCGACAAGACGATCACCTTCCGCAACCTCGGCTGGAGCGGCGACACCGTCTTCGGCGAGGCCCGCGCCGGGTTCGGCACGCCGGCCGACGGGTTCAAGCACCTCAAGGAGCACGTCCTCGCGCTGCGGCCGACGGTCGTCATCGTCGGCTACGGCATGGCCGACTCGTTCGCCGGAGAGGCCGGGCTACCCCGGTTCATCGCGGGGCTGAATACCCTGCTCGACGTGATCGCCGAGACCAGGGCGCGAGTGGTCTTGCTGTCGCCGATCGCCCACGAGGACCTGGGGCGGCCTTTGCCCGACCCGGCCGAGCACAATCGGTCCCTGGGGCTTTATCGAGATGCCATCGCGAAGGTGGCCGAAGGCCCGGGGGCACAGGTTCATCGACCTCTTCGACCTCACCGAGGACTACGACAAGGCCTTCCACGACCCCGCACGCGGCCTGACGACCCGCCTGACCGACGACGGGATCCACCCGACCGGGTTCGGCTATTACTTCATCGCGCGGATTCAGGCCCATGAGATCGACTCGCGTCGGCTCTTCGCCAACGGGAACGAAGTCCGGATCGGCCACGACGGCCAGGTCGAGGGTGCGAAGCGGGCCGAAGTCACGCGGGTCGAGCCTTCGCCCGCCGGGCTCCGGTTCACCCTGAGCGCGGAGACGCTCCCCACGCCGGTCCTCCCCCCGACGATCACCTCCTCGTTACTGCCAGTCTCCTCGTCGTCAAGGGCCTGCCGCCGGGGGGATACGCCCTGAAGATCGACGGCCGGCCGGTCGCCCGCGCCGATGCCGCGGGGTGGGATCGAGGCGTGTTCGTGAACCAGGGCCCCGAGTACGACCAGGTCGAGCAGCTCCGCAAGGACGATCAACGAGAAGAACCGCCTCTACTTCTACCGCTGGCGGCCCCAGAACGAGACGTACCTGTTCGGCTTCCGCAAGCACGAGCAGGGGAAGAACGCCCGCGAGATCCCCCTGTTCGACCCGCTGGTGGACGCCAAGGAGAAGGAGATCGCAGCGCTTGCGCAAGCCGATGAGCCACATCTACGAACTGGTCCGCGAAGGGCGAGGAGGGCCGATGATCCGACGGCTGCATGATCCCCCTGGCGATCTTGCTGGCCCTGGCGATCGCCCCGCCCGCGTTCGCCCAGCGCGGGCTGAGCGAGATCCCCGACCCGGACCCCGAGGTCGAGCGGAAGTCGTTCCAGGTGGCCGAGGGGTTCGAGGTCAACCTGTTCGCGGCCGACCCCGTGCTGGCCAAGCCGATCCAGATGAACTTCGATCCGCAAGGAAGGCTCTGGGTCGTCAGCTCCGAGGTGTATCCCCAGATCACGCCCGGCCAGGAGGCCAACGACCGGGTGCTCGTCCTCGAGGACCGCGACGGCGACGGCCGCGCCGACAGGACCACCGTCTTCGCCGACGGCCTGCTCATCCCGACCGGCGTCGAGCCCGGCGACGGCGGCGCCTACGTCGCCAACAGCACCGAGCTGCTCCACTTCCGCGACACCGACGGCGACGGCAAGGCCGACCGCCGCCGCGTCGTCCTCTCCGGGTTCGGCACCGAGGACACGCACCACATCCTCCACACGCTCCGGTGGGGATACGACGGGAACCTGTACTTCAACCAGTCGGTCTACATCCATAGCCACATCGAGACGCCGCACGGCGTCCGCCGGCTGGGGGGCGGGGGGATCTGGCAGTTCCGGCCCGAGACGATGGAGCTCGACGTCTTCATCCGCGGGCTCTGGAACCCCTGGGGGCATCACTTCGACCGCTGGGGCCAGTCGTTCGTCACCGACGGCGCCGGGTTCCAGGGGATCAACTACGCGGTGCCCGGCGCCTACTTCGAGGCCGCCGTCGGCGCCGAGCGGGTCCTGGGCGGGCTCAACCCCGGCAGCCCGAAGTATTGCGGCGCCGAGGTCCTGAGCGGCCGGCACCTGCCCGAGGACTGGCGCGGGAACATCCTCACGAACGACTTCCGCGGCAACCGCGTCTGCCGGTTCGTCCTCTCCGAGGACGGCGCCGGCTTCGCCGCGCGCGAGCAGGCCGAGCTGATCCGGACGCCGCACGTCGCCTTCCGGCCGATCGACGTCAAGATGGGGCCCGACGGCGCGATCTACATCGCCGACTGGTACAACCCGATCATCCAGCACGGCGAGGTCGACTTCCGCGACCCGCGGCGCGACCACACCCGCGGCCGGATCTGGCGCGTCACCGCCCGGGGACGGCCCCTCGTCGAGCGGCCCCGGCTCGCCGACGCCCCGACGGCCGCCCTGCTCGACGCGCTGAAGGCCCCCGAGGACTGGACCCGGCACCACGCCCGCCGCGTCCTCAAGGGGAGGGGCGCCGCGGCGGTCGCGCCCGCCCTGGCCGCATGGGTCCGGGCGCTCGACCCGAAGGAGGACGACCACGAGCATCATCGCCTCGAAGCCCTCTGGACCTACCAGGCGCTCGGGGTGGTCGAGCCCGCGCTGCTCGCCGACCTGCTGGATGCGCGCGACCCTCGCGTCCGCGCGGCGGCGGCGCGGGTGGTCGGGGCGTGGCACGCGAGGCTCTCCGACCCGATCGGACTGCTTGCGCCCCGCGTGGCCGACGACCACCCCCGGGTCCGCCTCGAAGCGGTGCGGGCGCTGGCCCGGATACCCGAGCTCCGCGCGGCCGAGGTGGCGATGCGGGCGCTCGACCGGCCGACCGACCGCTTCCTCGACTATGCGCTCTGGCTGACCGCCCGCGACCTGAAGCCGCAATGGCTCCCCGAGGTGGAGGCGGGCCGGTTCGTCTTCGGCGGCAACCCGCGCCACCTGGTCTTCGCGCTGGAGGCGGCCAACGTGCCGGGCGGCGCGCGGCTGCTGGTCGACGCGATCCGGCGCGGGCCGCATCCCCGAGGCCGAGCAGGACGGGGTCCTGATGGCCATCGCCGCGCAGGGCGGGCCGCGCGACCTGGCTCTGGTGTTCGACCGGGCCGTCGGCGACGGGAATCAGCCCCCCTCGCGGCGCGCGGTGCTCCTCGACGCCCTGCTCCGGGCGACCGAGAGGCGGAAGGTCCGCCCCGACGGCGACCTCGACCGGCTCGGGCGCTGGCTCGTCGGCGCCGACGACGTCCTGCGCGCGACGGTCGCCCGCGCGGTCGGGACGTGGAAGGTCGAATCGCTCCGGCCGAGGCTGGCCGCGATCGCCGGCGCGGCCGAGACCCCCGATCCGGTCCGTCGCGCGGCCATCGATGCCCTGGCGCAGCTCGGCGGGCCCGCCGGCCGTCGGGAGATCGAGCGGCTCGCCGGGCCCGAGGCGCCGGCGAGTGCGCGGGCGATGGCGATCGGGGCCCTCGCCGCCTTCGACCCCGAGGCCGGCGCCGCGAGGGCCGCCGACCGCCTGGCGACGGCCGTCGATCGCCGACGACGTCGCGGACCTGCTCGCCCGCCTCCTCCGGATGCGCGACGGCCCGGCCGCGCTGGCGAAGGCCGTGGCCGGCAAGTCGCTCCCGGCCGACTCCGCCAAGCTGGCCGTGCGCGCGGTCCTTTCGTCGGGCGCGACGCCCCCGGGCTGATCGAGGCGCTGACGAAGGCCGGGGGGCTGTCGTCCTCGCGCCCGCCGACGGCCGAGGAGGTCTCGGCGCTGGCGGCCGACGTCGCCCGTCTCGGCGACCCCGCGCGGGGCGAGGCGATCTTCCGACGCCGGGAGCTCTCGTGCCTGAAGTGCCACGCGATCGCCGGGGCCGGCGGCCAGGTCGGGCCGGGCCTGGAGAGCGTCGGCGCAGCCGCGCCGGTCGATTACCTGGTCGACTCGCTGCTGAACCCGAGCAAGGCGGTCAAGGAGAATTACAACGCCGTCGCGGTCGCCACCGCCGACGGCCGCGTGGTGACCGGCATCAAGGTGCGCCAGACCGACGCCGAGCTCGTCCTGCGCGACGCCGAGGACCGCGAGGTCGCCCTGCCCTTGGACGCGATCGACGAGCAGAAGCCCGCCGGCTCGTTGATGCCCGCCGGGCTGACCGACCCGCTCACCCGCGGCGAGCTGCTCGACCTCGTCCGGTTCCTCTCCGAGCTCGGGAAGATCGGCGCATACTCGGTCGGCAAGGACCGGGTGGCGCGTCGCTGGCGGGTGCTCGAAGCGTCCCCGGCGACGTCGCAGGCGCTGCGACGGTTCGGCACCGGCGCGGCGGCCGGGGACGTCCCCGCGTCGCTGGGCGAGAGCCTCGAACGGGGATGGGTGCCGGCCTACGGCGCCGTCTCGGGCACCCTGCCGCTCGACGCCCTGCCGGCGATCCGGGTCGGGCCGGGGGGACCTCGGCTCGGGTTCGCCCGCGCCGCGCTCGACGTCTCGACGGCGGGCCCGGTCGGGATCGGCCTCGACAGCCCGGCCGGGCTGTCGCTCTGGGTGGACGGCTCGAAGGTCGAGGCGGGCCCGCGGCCCACGCTCGTCCTGGCGACCGGGACCCACGCGCTCACGCTCTCCGTCCCGCTCGACTCCCGCCGCGAGGGCCTCCGCCTGACCCTGGAGGACGTGCCGGGCTCGCCCGCCCGGGCGCAGTGGGTCGTCGGGAAGTGAGGCCGGACCCGCTCCCGACATCGTCGATCCCGACGGCCCCTCCGCGGCCCGGGGTCGGCGGTGGCGCACCCGCGAAATCTCGCGTGACTGATATTACCCGCGGGACGGCGTTCGTGTCATAATCCCCGTCTCGTTTCCGGGATCGCAATCGACCCGCGGTCGCAGGGAGGTGGCCGACCTGAAGTGACGCCGATCCGGCCCCACCCCTGCGAGCCCGTCATGGCAAGCCAGTCCCGCCTCAAGGCCCTCCGCAAGACCATCCGCAAGGCGCTGCCCAGGAGCGTCGAGGAGTACCTCACGGAGAGGTTCCGGTGGACCTTGGAAAATGAGCTGAACATCCGATCGTACCGCGATGGCTTCATGCCGATCGATCCTCGCTCGGACTCGTACCTGATCCCGCGGGCGCCCGAGCCGGGCCAGTACCACGAATCCTCGCCGTTCCCGGTCCCCCCCAAGGAGCCTCTGGTGGGGCTACGGCGAGACGATCGAGGGGTACCTCGAGCCCGCCGTCCGCGACGTCCGCGAGATGCGGAAGATCCTCGGCGAGGGGGACCAATGGCTCCGGTCCGCCGGGCGCGTCCTCGACTTCGGCTGCGGCTCGGGGCGGATGATCCGCTGGCTCCACGACGTGGCCGACTCGTGCGAGATCTGGGGGACGGACATCAGCTCGCGGCACATCTACTGGTGCAAGCAGAACCTCAGCCCGCCGTTCCACTTCGCCACCACGACGACCTACCCCCACCTCCCGTTCCCCGACGGCTGGTTCGGCCTGATCTACGCCGGGTCGGTCTTCACGCACATCGACGACCTGGCCGACGCCTGGTTCCTGGAGCTGGCGAGGATCATCCGCCCCGGCGGCCGGCTCTACGTCACCCTCCACGACCGCCACTCGGCCGAATTCCTCGAGAAGCTCGGGCGCGACGACGCCCTGTTCAAGAGGTACCTCGAATTGCCCAAATACGAGGAGTACGTCGCGAGCGACTTCGCCATGTTCGCGATCCACCGATCGATCTATTCCCAGGTGTTCTACGACATCGACTACCTCTGCCGCGGCCTGGAGCCGGTCTTCCGCACCCTCTCGGTCACCCCGGGCGCCGTACTACCACCAGACCGCCCTCCTGCTGGAACGGGTGTAGCGACGCCGACGGCGGGGCGATCGCGGCGAGGGCGATCCGACATCCCTCCGTCCGCTCCCCGCGGCGCAATCGCTCCACCTGATTCTCTCGATACCCCGACTTGCCCACCTTACCAGGCACCGTGAAGTCGTCGCCGCGGGCCGGCCGAGAAAATAGGTCGTAGCCCGAGATCGCCGCGCCGTCATGGCTTGAGACGGGCGGGGCCGAACCCATGCCGGGCCCGTCGGCGGCGCGCGATCGGGGCCTTGTCGAGAGCCGGACGGCCATCCGAATCAGGGACGGCGGCCCTTGGCGACGGCGGCGTGTCGGCCCGGCGCAGAGGCCGGGAGGGCGACCGTCGGCGCGGGCCGACCGGGGGGAGGGAGTCTTCCATGAGTTTCGCACGGCGGAGGTCTGACCGGCCCGATCCGGCCCGGCGCGGGCTGGGGTCGAGCCTCGAACGGCTGGAGGGCGCGAGCTGCTCTCCACCGCGAAGGTGAACCCCTTCGCTCCCTGGCAGGCCATCTCCGACCTCCAGGTCTTCAACCCGATCACCGGCCAGCCGGAGCCGCTCTCGCTCCACCAACTGGCCGATCAGGCGAAGGTCAACCCGCAGGCCCCGTTCGTCAACAACCAGGGCAAGATCGTCTCCGGCAAGGACCGCGCCGGCAACGAGTACACGATCACGGTCCACGGGCCCGGCACGGTCATCGTGACCGACACCTCGCCGCAGGACGGCGTCCTCGACGACAACATCGACACGATCCAGCTCATCGGCACCGACCCGAACAAGACCTACGTGACCGGCTCGTTCATCTCGTCGGCGCGGACCCCTACCAACAACCCGCTGAACGAGCAGGTCTTCTTCAACAAGCTGGTCGACCTCGACGGCGTCAAGTCGGTCGTCCTCAACGGGTTCACGCTGGCGCAGACGACCAGCCCCGCCAGCGGGGGGGCCGGGACCGGCGTCTACCTGCTGGGGGGCGTCGGGCTGCTTGCAGTTCCACAACATCGACTACGCCGAGAACACGTCGCTGGCCAACCAGACGCCGTCGTACAACATCATCATCGGCGACCCGTCGACGCCGCTGCCGGCGTTCGACCAGCCGAGCATCCGCCTCGACGAGATCTTCAACACGGTCGTCGGCGGCATCCAGCCGGCGCCGATCACCCCGCAGACGACGCCGACGGTCAGCATCCAGGTCAACGGCGAGCTGCACGACCTCAGCTTCATCTCGGCGACGGCGGGCAGCACGTCGAACCTGCGGGGTCACCGCGGGCGAGGAGTTCCTGCTGCCGAAGACCGGGGTGACCGGGCGGACGGCGGTCCAGGCCAAGGGGATCGACAACCTGGACGTCCGCGGCGCGGCCACCAACTTCACGGCGTCGCGGAGCGTGACGCCGTTCCAGAACGGCTTCAGCGGCCTCGACCACCTCGGCAACGCCCACTTCCACGGCCCCACCGACGCGGTCGGGCTCGACGTCACCAACGGCAAGATCGGCACCCTGACGTTCGACAAGGGGCTCGGCGACCCGACCGGGACGAGCCTGTCGGCCACCTCCACCGGGCTGCCCGCCAACCAGAGGAGCTACGCCGCTAACGGATTCGTCTCCGGGCTGGTGACCGCCAAGACGATCGGCCACGTCACGGCCGGCCCGGCCAACGTGACCTTGCAGACGGCGACCAACCCCGACTTCGTCCAGCTCCGCACGACGGGCGAGCCGTATTACTTCGTCCGGCAGGGCAACGCGCTGACCTCGGCGGCGATCGTCTCGTCGCTCTCGACGGGGACCGTGAAGATCAAGGGCGACACGGTCAACAGCGAGGTCAAGACGGGCTTCCACTACCCGTCGTTCGCCGCCGGCCTGGAGGGGACGCGTGCCCCCAGCTCGATCGGCAGCCTGAAGGTCAACGGCGACTTCGTCAACGGCGTCGTCTCGGCCACCGTCCGCCCGATCAACAACCGCTACGCCGTGGGCGCGATCGTCAAGGGGCCGGGCACGATCCGCGGCTTCGTCAACGGCGTCCCGATCCAGACCGCCGGCACCACGCCGCTGGGCAACAACGGCGCCGGCGTCTTCGCCCGCACCAAGATCGGCTACCTGCCCCCCGTCGCGAAGCCGAACCGCGTCAACGGCATCCTGGTGCGGTGAAGGTCGGAAGTGGGGAGTGGAGAGTGGGGAGATCAGGACAAAGAGCCCGGCCTTTCTCCCCACTCCCCACTCCCCACTCCCCACTCCCCACTCCTCTCACCACCGCCACAGCGCCGTGCCCCAGTTGAGGCCGGCGCCGAAGCCGGAGGTCAGCAGGAGGTCGCCGCGGCCGACCCGGCCGCTCCTTGATCAGCTCGTCGAGCGCGATCGGGATCGAGCCGGCGGAGGTGTTGCCGTAGCGCTCGAGGTTCTTGTAGACGGCGTCGCGGTGGAAGCCGAGGACGTCGCTGGCGGCGTGGATGATCCGGACGTTGGCCTGGTGGGGGATGAACCAGCGGACGTCGCTCGATCCGGCACTTCGGCCTCGGCCATCACGGCGACGGTCGAGTCGGTCAGGATGCGGACGGCCCACTTGAAGACGGCGCGGCCGTCCATCGTGAGGTAGTGCAGCCCCTGGTCGAGCACCTCGGCCGTCGGCGGGATGCGGCTGCCGCACGCCGGCCGGCTCAGCAGGTCGCCCCCCGAGCCGTCCGAGCCGAGCTGGTAGGCGACCAGCCCCTGGTCGGGCTCGCCGGGCGCCAGCAGCACGGCGCCGGCGCCGTCGCCGAAGAGCGGGAAGCTCTTCTGGTCGCCCGGGTTGATCACCCGGCTGTTGCAGTCGCCGCCGATGACCAGGGCCCGCTGGCTCGTCCCCGCCGCCACGAACTGCGCGGCGGTCGCCAGCGCGAAGACGAAGCCGGCGCAGGCGGCCTGGACGTCGAAGGCGGGGCAGTTCAGGTGGAGCCGGTCCTGGACCAGGTTGCCCGTCGAGGGGAAGCACATGTCGGGCGTGAACGTGCCGACGACCAGCAGGTCGACCTCCGCGGGGTCGCAGCCGGCGTCCTTCAGGCACCGCGCGGCGGCGTGCGTGCACAGGTCGCTGGTGGCCTGGTGCGGCAGGGCGAACCGGCGCTCGTGGATGCCGGTCCGGTTGACGATCCACTCGGGGTCGAACCCGTGCGAGTCGCGGAGGTCGAGGTTGCTGACCACGTTGTCGGGCACGTAGCTGCCGGTCCCCAGGATCTGCACGCCGGTCAGCGTGCGGGTCCTCGGCTCGGCGTGGATCTGGCCGTTGGTCTGGGGTCTGGGTCTGGCCGATGCTCATAGGCGGTCCGCGACGGTCAGCAACCGGGGCCCCGCGTCGGGCGCCGGGGACTTGCTCCCACCCCCGCGAGGGCCCGTCCCCCGCCCGCTCCGGTCGAGGAGGGGGGCCGGCGGTCCTTGAGGTCCGAGGGATGTTCGGCGCGAGGCGGGGGGTCAGTCTCGGGGGCGGTCTCGGCCGCGGTGCGCGACCCGAGATCCGCCGTCCTCGGGCAAAACCTGGGACGCTTTCGGGAAGAACACGACTATACTGGTTCGTGCGGGCCCTGACCATACCAATGCCGCGCCGAATCGGTCCCTAACCGGCGGGGGCCGAGTCCCTTGGGTCGGGCCCGCCCGGGAGGGCCGCCGTGGTGTCCGGGCCCGAGCATCGAATCCGGCTCCGGGGGGGCTGGCAGTGGCGGGCCGCGGGCGCGGCCGGGCCGCCCCGCCGGGTCGCGCTGCCGATCGCCTGGCCCGCCGACGCCCCCGGTCGCGTCCTCCTGTCCCGCCCCTTCCACCGCCCCCCGATCGACCCCTCCCGCGAGGCGCTCTGCGCTGGAGCTGGAGCGGGTCGAGGGCCTGGTCGCCGTCCTCCTGAACGGCCGCGAGCTTGCACGCCCCACCGTCGGCACCGCGAGGCTCGCGATCCCGCTCGACGACCCTCTGCCCGCCCGTAACCTGCTCGTCCTGGAGGTGGCCTCGCCGCCGGCCGGCCGGGAGGGATCGGACTGGGGGGAGATCGCCCTGGTCGTACGCCCCGCCCCGCCGATGGCCCCGGATCGGCGCGAGCCGCTTGGCGGTCGGGGCGATCCCGTCTAGAATGGACGGCCTGGACTGGATTGGACTGGACCATCGCCACGCCACCCGGCCATCCCCGAGCGAGCCCGGCCCCCATGGACCTGGACCCGGAACGCGACACGCAGAGGCAGACGTACCGGCTCTGTCGGCTGGGCTTCGCCATCCTGTCGGCGATCCTCGTCCTGGCCTCGGCCTCCGACGATCGTGTTCCTGGCCCGGCTCTTCGGGTTCCGCCTGCTGGCCTGGGTCGTCCACACCCCGGTCTGGCGCTGGCTGGACGTCCCGATCGTCTGGGGGAGCCTGGTCGGCGCCTACCTGCTCTGGGGCCGCTGGCGCGAGCCGAGCTGGCAGCGCCGGGCCGGGCTGCTCGTCCTGATGTGCCTGGTCGACGTCGTGCTCTGGATCATCGATCACGGCAGCATGCTGGGCCTGAGCGTCGGCGGGTTCGGCCACGACTGGTTCCGCAGCCAGCTCGGCCAGGCGCTGGGGTGGGCCGAGTTCGCCCTGATCGCCAGCCTGGCGGGCGACCTGATGGCCCACCTCGGCGTCGAGCAGGCCCCCGAGGCGGCCAAGGCCACCCGCTCGCTGGCCGCCACCGGCGCGGTGGTCTGGTTCCTCTACTTCTGCGAGCAGACGATCTGGTCGCAGGGCTGGCCCCTGGTCGGCAAGCCGATGCCCGACTCGCTCGAGTCGCTGCTGCTGTTCCTCGGCTCGCACGATGATCTGGACCGTCACCCTGATCCAGGTGACCGCGCTGACGATCGCCGCCACCCGCCAGACCTCGCGCGCCCTGGCCGAGATGGACCGCGAGGACCAGGACCACGACCTGTTCCGGTCCCCGTCCGAGTCGCACGCCGGCCTGATCTGCCCCCTCCGCGACGAGCCGGCGGACGCGACCCGCGATCAGCCCGGCTGGTAGCCATGCAGGGTCGCGTTTCACGCGCCCGACTCGGAGGCGGCGGGCAGGAGCTCGCGGAGCGACCTGGGCAGGGGGAAGTGGACGTTCTCCTCGCGGACCCATTCTTCCTGGATCGTCGCGCCGAAGCGGCCCTGGAGGTATTCGATGCACTCCTGCACGACGTCCTCCGGGGCGCTGGCGCCGGCGGTGATCAGGACCGTCTCGACCCCCTCGAACCACTCGGGCCGGATCTCGGCGACGCCGTCGATCAGGTGGGCGTGCGGGCCCGAGCGAGTCGGCGATCTCGGCCAGCCGCTTGCTGTTCGAGCTGTTCTGGCTGCCGAGCACGAGCACCACGTCGGCCCGCGCGGCCAGCTCGCGGACCGCCTCCTGGCGGTTCTGGGTGGCGTAGCAGATGTCGTCCTTGGGCGGGTTGGCGATCCTGCGGGAACTTCTGCCGCAGGGCGGCGATCACGACGTTGGCGTCGTCGACGCTCAGGGTCGTCTGGGTCAGGTAGGCGACCTTGGCGTCGTCGGGCGAGGTCGAGCCGGTCGACGTCCTCGGCGGTCTCGACCAGGATCATGCGGTCGGGGGCCTCGCCCATCGTGCCGATGACCTCGTCGTGCCCCTCGTGGCCGATCAGGATGATCGTGTAGCCTTCCTGGGCGTACTTGACCGCTTCGAGGTGGACCTTGGTGACGAGCGGGCAGGTGGCGTCGATGGCGCCGGAGCTTGCGGCGGCGGGCCTGCTCGCGGATCTGCGGCGAGACGCCGTGGGCGCTGTAGAGCAGGGGGGCCCCTCGGGGACCTCGTCGAGCGACTCGACGAAGACGGTCCCCCGGCGCAGGAACCGCTCGACGACGTACTTGTTGTGGACGATCTCGTGATAGACGTAGAGCGGCGGCCCGAAGAAGTCGAGCGCCCGTTCGAGGCTCTCGATCGCCATGTTGACCCCCGCGCAGAAGCCTCGGGGATTGGCCAGGATGATCTTCATCGCGGGGGACGCCTCCGTGCGGGATCGGGTCCGTCGATGCGCTTATCGTAAGCGATTTCGCCCCGAACGAGAAGACGGACACCGCGCCGACGCCGGCCGCGGGCCGGGTGGCCGGACCTGCTTGCCGGATCGAGCGACCCGGTGCTACCGCTCCGGCGGTCGGCTTGCCAGGCGGCGGGCGGTGCTACCATCCGTCGCGGGGGAGCGACACCGTCCGTCCCGACTAAGGATGGCCATGACCGAGCACGAATCTCGCCTCTGCGACGCCGACCGGATGGCGGGCCTGCTGGACGCGATGGCGCGGCGGATCGTCGAGGGCCGGCGCGCGGGGGCGCCGCTGCGGCTGGTCGGCGTCCGGACCCGGGGCGTCCCGATCGCCCGGCGGCTGGCCGAGCTGCTGCGGCCCCTGGTCGGCGAGGAGGTGCCGGTCGGCGCGGTCGACATCACCCTCTACCGCGACGACCTCGGCCAGGGCGACCGCTGGCCGGTCCTGCGCGGGACCGAGATCCCGTTCGACGTCGACGGCGCCGAGATCGTCCTGGTGGACGACGTCCTGTTCACGGCCGGACCGTCCGCGCGGCGCTGAACGCGGTCTGCGACCTGGGCCGGCCGGCGCGGATCCGGCTGGCGGTGCTGGTCGACCGCGGCCACCGCGAGATCCCGATCCAGCCCGACGTCGTCGGCCTGCACGTCCCGACCGAGTACGGCGAGCGGGTCCGGGTCCGGGTCCGGCCGGTCGACCCGGCCGACGAGATCGTCCGGGTCGACGCCCGGCCGACGTGACGGCGTGTCGAGCACGCCGTCGACCCGGCCGACGCGACCGCGCCCCATGGCCGACCGACCGATCCGATCGGGAGTCGTCGCCGTGACCGCCGCCTCGGCCCGCGCCGGATCGCCCGCAGCCCCGCCGGCCTGGAACCGCAAGCACCTGCTCGGGCTGGAGGACCTGTCGCGCGAGGAGATCGTCGGCATCCTCGACACCGCCGAGTCGTTCGCCGAGGTCTCGACCCGGAGCCGCAAGAAGGTCCCGGCGCTCCAGGGCCGGGTCGTCTTCAACCTCTTCTTCGAGAACTCGACCCGGACCCGGACCAGCTTCAGCCTCGCCGCCAAGCGGCTCTCGGCCGACACCCAGGACTTCACCGCCAGCGTGTCGAGCCTCTCCAAGGGCGAGACGTTCATCGACACGGCCAAGAACATCGAGGCGATGGGGGCCGACGTCATGGTCGTCCGCCACCCGACCCCCGGCGCCCCGCACCTGCTGGCGCAGCACGTCCGCGCCTCGATCATCAACGCCGGCGACGGCGCCCACGAGCACCCGACCCAGGGGCTGCTCGACCTGATGACGATCCGCCGCGCCAAGGGGCGGATCGAGGGCCTGACCGTCGGCCTGGTCGGCGACATCAGCCACTCGCGGGTGGCCCGGTCGAACATCTGGGGCCTGACCAAGCTCGGCGCCCGCGTGATCCTCTGCGGCCCGCCGACGCTCGTGCCCCGCGGCGATGGAGCGGCTCGGCTGCGAGGTCGCCTACCACCTCGACGAGGTCCTGCCCCGACTGCGACGTCGTCAACGTCCTCCGCATCCAGTTCGAGCGCCAGCAGCGCGGGCTGTTCCCGTCGGTCTCCGAATACTCGCAGCTCTACGGCATGACCCGCGAGCGGCTCACGCAAGGCCAAGGCCGACCTGCTCGTGCTCGCCCCCGGCCCGATCAACCGCGGCGTCGAGCTGACCCCCGAGGTCGCCGACGGCCCGAACTCGGCCATCCTCGACCAGGTCACCAACGGCCTGGCCGTCCGCATGGCCGTCCTCTACCTGCTCAGCGGCAAGATGGAACCGAAAGGGATTTAAGGCGGACTCGCCACAGAGGACACAGAGGGCCACAGAGAAGTACAACATAAAAATAAAAATTAATTCTTTAAAAATTCTTCATTTTCTCCTCTTCATCTGTGTCCTCTGTGGCTCAATTATCGAGGGGGCGCCTGACGTGCGGACGATCCACATCACCGGCGGGCGGATCATCGACCCGAGCCAGGACATCGACCGGATCGGCGACCTCTGGCTGGGCCGGGGGCGGGTCCTGCCGTTCGGCGAGGGGTACGAGGAGGCCGAGGTCGTCATCGACGCCCGCGGGCTGATCGTCTGCCCGGGGCTGATCGACGTCGCACGTCCACCTCCGCGAGCCGGGCAACGAGGAGGACGAGACGATCGCCACCGGCGCCGCAGGCCGCGCTGGCCGGCGGCGTGACGTCGGTCGCCTGCATGCCCAACACGCAGCCGGCGCTCGACAGCCAGGGCGGCCGCCGAGTTCGTCGTCCTCCAGGCGCAGCGGGCCCGGAAGGCGAACGTCTACCCGGTCGGCGCCGTCAGCAAGGGGCGCAAGGGGGAGGAGCTGGCCGAGCTCGGCCAGCTCGTCGCCGGCGGCGCGGTCGCGCTTCACCGACGACGGCGCGCCGGTCGCCTCGGCCTCGCTGATGCGGCGGGCCCTGCAATACGCCAGGATGTTCGACCGCGTGATCATGCAGCACTGCCAGGTGCCCGAGCTGACCGTCGGCGGCGTGATGAACGAGGGGTTCGAGTCGATGCGGCTCGGCCTCGGCGGGCATGCCCGCCGGCCGCCGAGGACATCATGGTCGCCCGCGACATCCGCCTGGCCGAGATCACCGGCGGCCGGCTCCACATCCAGCACATCTCGACCGCGCGCTCCGTCGAGCTGGTCCGCGAGGGGAAGCGGCGCGGCGTCCGCGTGACGGCCGAGGCGTGCCCGCACCACTTCACCCTGACCGACGAGCGGCTCCGCACGTTCGACTCGAACTACAAGATGAACCCGCCCCTGCGCACCTGGGCCGACGTCGAGGCGGTCATCGGCGGCCTGAAGGACGGCACGATCGACCTCCTCGCCACCGACCACGCCCCGCACGCCCCCGAGAAGAAGATGCGCGAGCTCGACCAGGCCCCGTTCGGCATCGTCGGCCTGGAGACCCTGATCCCGATCACCGTCCACGGCCTGATCGAGCCCGGCCACCTGACCTGGCCCGAGGTGATCCGCAAGCTGACGATCAACCCCGCCGAGCTCCTGGGCATCCCCAAGGGGACCCTCCGCCCCGGCGCCGACGCCGACGTGACGATCATCGACCCCGAGGCCCGCTGGACGATCGACCCCTCCCGCTTCCACTCCAAGAGCCGCAACACCCCCTACGGCGGCTGGGAGGTCCGCGGCCGGGCCCACACCGTGATCGTCTGCGGCGAGGTCCGCTACACCCTCGGCGGGATCGTCCAGCAGGGGCAGGACGAATTGAGCCACAGAGGACACAGAGGGCCACAGAGAGGCTAGAATCCAGGATTCAAGCCTCGTTCTCCCCTCTTCGCTCTGTGTCCCTCTGTGTCCTCTGTGGCTCATTCTCTCGTCATGCGCCTCCTGATCGACGGCTACAACCTGATGTATCGCCGCCGGGCTGCTGGGCAAGCGGCTCGGCCCCGACGGCTTCCGCAAGGTCCGCACGCGGTTCCTCAACGACCTGGCCGACGCGCTCGGCGCCGGTCGAGGCGCACCTGACGACCGTCGTCTTCGACGCCGCCGCCGCGCCCGACGGCCGGCCGCACCAGTCGTCCCACAAGGGGATCACGGTCGTCTTCGCCGTCGACGACGAGAACGCCGACGAGCGGATCGAGGAACTGATCGCCGCGCACTCGGCGCCCGAAGACGCTGACGGTCGTCTCGTCCGACCACCGCATCCGCCAGGCCGCGACCCGGCGCAAGGCGCACGCGGTGACGGCCGACGAGTTCTGGGCCCAGCTCCGACGACCGCAAGCCGAGCAGGCCGACGACCCCTCCCTCGGCGACCCCACCCGAGGAACAGGCGCGCCAGGAAGGTCCCTCGCCCGCCGAGGCCGCGATCTGGCTCGAGGTCTTCCGCGACGTGGCCGACGCCCCCGAGACCCGCGAGGCCCTCGGCTCCGACTTCGTCCCGACCGACGAGGAGATCGCCCGGATCGAGCGCGAGGTCGAGGAGGAGTCCTGATCCGATGCCGCGCCCGCGACATCGGTGGGGACTGGCCCCGCCCCGGCCGCTGTGGTAAAAACCCGGAGACGGCGAGGCGAGGACCGCGCGACGAGCATCCCTGGCGCGGCCGGTCGAGAACCCTTCGAAACGCGACGAGCCCACGATGAAAGTCCACGAATACCAGGCCAAGGATCTGCTCAAGGCCGCCGGGGTCGCGGTCCCGGCGGGGATCGTCGTCACGACGCCCGACGAGGCGGCCGAGGCGTACGACGCGCTCGGCGGCGGCCTGATCGTGGTCAAGGCGCAGGTCCACGCCGGGGGCCGCGGCAAGGGGGTCGCGATCGGGCCCGAGGTCGACCGCGCCGAGGCCCTGGAGATCGCCAGCGGCCGCAAGCCCCGCCCCGAGGGGATGGCCAAGGGCGTCCAGCTCGTCCAGTCGCGCGACGACGCCGCGCGAGGCCGCCGCCGAGCCTGCTCGGCAAGACGCTGGTCACCTACCAGACCGGCGCCGACGGGCCAGGCGATCTCGAAGGTGCTGGTCACCGTCGGCCACGACATCGCCCGCGAGCTCTACCTCGGCCTGGCGGTCGACCGGGCCCTGCAATGCCCGGTCCTGATGGCCTCGACCGAGGGGGGCGTCGAGATCGAGACCGTCGCCGCGCACAGCCCCGAGAAGATCCACCGCGAGCCGATCGACGTCGGCCTCGGCCTGGCCGACTTCCAGGCGCCGCAAGGTCTGCCAGGCCCTCGGCCTGAAGGGCGAGACGGCCAAGAAGGGCGAGGTCTTCTTCAAGAAGTTCGTCAAGCTCTTCCTCGACAAGGACGCCTCGCTCGCCGAGATCAACCCCCTGATCGTGACCGAGAAGGGCGAGGTCCTGGCGCTCGACTGCAAGCTCAACTTCGACGACAACGCCCTGTTCCGCCACCCCGACGTCGCCGCGCTGCTCGACGTCGCCGAGGAGGACCCCGCCGAGCTCCGGGCCGGCAAGAGCGGCCTGAGCTACGTCAGCCTCGACGGCAACATCGCCTGCCTGGTCAACGGCGCCGGGCTGGCGATGAGCACGATGGACCTGATCAAGTACCACGGCGGCGAGCCGGCCAACTTCCTCGACGTCGGCGGCGGCGCCAACAAGGACCAGGTCCTCGAGGCGTTCCGCATCCTGCTCGGCTCGCCCGAACGTCAAGGCCGTGCTGGTCAACATCTTCGGCGGCATCATGCGGTGCGACAACGATCGCCGCGGCCCTCCTGGCCGCCTACGACGAGATCGACTTCCGCATCCCGCTGGTCGTCCGCCTCGAAGGCACGAACGTCGAGGCCGGCCGGAAGCTCCTCGACGAGAGCGGCCGCAAGATCATCACCGCCTCGGGCCTGACCGACGCGGCGCAGAAGGTCGTCGCCGCGGCCAAGGGGGCGGCCTGAACGATTCCGGAGGCAGAATCGATCTCGACGGGAACCGTGACTCTCATGCTAAAGCACCCCAATTCGATCTCCAGCGTGTGCTTGATGCTTGCCGTCCTATCGGCGATTGGTGTTTACACGTGGCGTCGATATCCTCGCCCCGCAAGCAAGGTGACCATCACGGATCGTGAAGTCGCTGAAGAGATGAGGTTACGAGCCGGACAAGCTGTCGAGGCCGCTAAGAAGCGTTTCAATACCACCCTGGATTTCAGCCCCGAGTCCGTCGAGCAAGTCGAAGTGATCCTCGGCAAAATTCACGAGCGGCACAAAAACTCTTCTCTCACAGATTCTGATTTAGTCAAAGAATCGATGAAATGGGGAAGTTATATCGGGGAAATCATCGGAAAAATACATGCCTGCCATTGGGCGATGAATTCGACGGTCGGCGGCGAGGGCAGTTTCCCCGTGGTCTACGAAGACAAAGGAGAAAGCTTTCCCGTGCGATGGTGCTATAAACGGATAAAAAATGGAGATGAGGATAATGTTTGGCATAAATTCACAATTCTGGTGCTGGAACGTGATACTCCGGACGCCTTCAAGGCGACGCCAGAGGACTAAGAATAGTCCTTGTAGGGCGTGTGCAACACGCCTCTTCGCGTGATATCAGATGGCGTGTTGCACACGCCCTACACGGGATCGGAAGCATGAGCATCCTGGTCGACAAGAACACGCGGCTGATCTGCCAGGGGATCACCGGCAAGGCGGGGGCGTTCCACGCGGAGCAGTGCCGCGACTACGGCACGAACCTCGTCGGCGGCGTGACGCCCGGGCCGGGGCGGCCAGACGGCGCTCGGCGTGCCGGTCTTCGACACCTGCTCCGAGGCGGTCAAGGCCACCGGCGCCAACGCGACGATGATCTTCGTCCCGCCGCCGGGCGCGGCCGACGCGATCCTCGAGGCGGCCGACGCCGGCATCGCGCTGATCGTCGCGATCACCGAGGGCATCCCCGTCCTCGACATGGCCCGCGCGGTCGCCTACCTCAAGGCGCACCACCCCGACGCCCGGCTGATCGGCCCGAACTGCCCGGGCGTGATCACGCCGGGCCAGTGCAAGATCGGGATCATGCCGGGCTACATCCACAAGGCGGGGCGGGTCGGGGTCGTCAGCCGGTCGGGGACGCTCACGTATGAGGGGGTCTGGCAGCTCACGAACCTCGGGATCGGCCAGAGCACCTGCGTCGGGATCGGCGGCGACCCGATCAACGGCACCGAGCTTCGTCGCCGCGCTGCGGATGTTCCAGGACGACCCCGGCACCGACGCCGTCCTGATGATGGGCGAGATCGGCGGCAACGCCGAGGAGCAGGCCGCCGCGCTGAAGAAGTCGGGCGGCTTCACCAAGCCGCTCGCCGCGTTCATCGCCGGCCAGACCGCCCCGCCCGGCAAGCGGATGGGCCACGCCGGCGCCATCGTCTCGGGCGGCTCGGGCAAGGCGTCCGACAAGATCGCCGCGCTCGAAGGCGCCGGCATCCGCGTCGCCCGCAGCCCCGCCGACATGGGCGCCACCCTCCAGGCCGCCTTGAAGGGATAGGAGGATCGATCCGCAGATGACGCAGATGAACGCAGATAAAATTCATAATTGGGATTTCTATCTGCGTTGATCTGCGTCATCTGCGGATGACCAATCCGCCATGTCCGATCCCGAGCAGTCCAACCCCTGGACGACGCTGGGCAGCCGGCTCGTCTACGAGAACCCGTGGATCGCGGTGCGCGAGGACCGGGTCATCCGGCCCGACGGCGAGCCGGGGATCTACGGGGTGGTCCACTACAAGAACCGCGCGGTCGGCGTCCTGCCGGTCGACGACGAGGGGCGGGTCTGGCTGGTCGGGCAGTACCGCTATCCGCTGCACGGCTACTCGTGGGAGATCCCCGAGGGGGGCGGGTCGCAGGACGAGTCGGCCGAGGAGTGCCGCCCGTCGCGAGCTCCGCGAGGAGACCGGCCTGGAGGCGGGCCGCATCGAGCTGGTCGGCGACGGCGCACCTGTCGAACTCGGTCAGCGACGAGCTCGGCCTACATCTTCCGCGCGACCGAGCTGGTCCCCGGCGCGAGCGCCCCGGAGGGGACCGAGCGGCTCCAGGTCCGCCTCGTCGAGTGGTCCGAGGCCTGGGCGATGCTCCGCCGCGGCGAGATCACCGACTCGATGAGCGTCATCGCGCTGCTGCACGAGGCGGTGCGGCGGGCCGAGATCCCCTGAACCGATCGCGGAACCAACCGCGATTCGATCTCTGTTTTTTGTCAAGATTCGAGGATGCCATGCGACTCCGGGCCCGTTCGCTGCACTTGGTCGTGGGGGTGGGTCTCCTCTCTTGCGGCCCGGCCGTGTCCGGGGCGGCGGAGCCGGGGGGAGGGTCGGTGCCGGCGGCGCTCGTCGAGGCGCACAACCGCGAGAGGGCCGCGGCGCACCTGCCGCCGCTGACGGCCAACCCGAAGCTCACGGCCGCCGCCGAGGTGCAGGCGCGCGACATGGCCGAGCACAACAAGATGACCCACGAGGGGAGCGACGGCTCGTCTCCCAGCCAGCGGATCGAGAAGCAGGGCTATCACTTCAAGAGCTCGGGCGAGAACGTGGCCGAGGGCGCTAAGGACGTCGAGGAGGTGATGAGGGTCTGGATGAACAGCCCGCCCCACAAGGCGAACATCCTGGGCGACTTCACCGAGATGGGGGGCGCACGGGCTTCCTCCGAGGACGGCAAGCCGTACTGGTGCGTCGCCTTCGGCCGCCCCTATCCGAAGGTCGACCCGTCGCGGGCGGTTTCGGGGGTGGTCGAGGCCCTCAACCGCGCCCGGGCGAAGGCCGAGAAGCCCCCCTTGAGGGAGGAACCGAAGCTCGTCGCGGCCGCGCAGAGGCACGCCCGCGACATGGCCGCCCACGGCGAGTTCCGAAACGAGGACGACGACGGCCTGACCCCCCTCCAGAGGGTCGAGAAGGGAGGGTACACCTTCCAGAGCATCGGCGAGATCGCGGCCTCGGGCTTGTCGGACCCGGACGAGGTCGTCAAGTCGTGGCTCGACCGGCCCGCGAACCGCGACTACCTGCTCGGCGACTTCCGCGACGTCGGCGTCGGCGTCGCGGCCACGGAGAAGGGCATCCCCTACTGGTGCCTGCTGGTCGCCAAGCCGCGCTGAGGGGCCCGGGGCCCGTCCCGCCGCCCCCGAGGCCGGTTGCCCTCCGCGCGGAGGAGGGCCGGGGAGAGGGGGTCCGATCGCAGCGATCCGGACCTCGGAGCATCGCCGCGACGTCCGCGATTCGCGCTTGCCCGGCCCCCGGGGGCGAGCGACAATCGCGGCGGCCGGGGCATCTCCCGGCCGCCTTCGGTCGGCCGGCCGGAAGGACCGGCCACCCCACTCGGGCCGGGCTCCTGGGAGGAGATCGACGATGTCGCGTTTCTCTCGACCGTGGTGCGGCGCCGTCGTCGCCGCCGTGGTGGCGCTGGGCGGGATCGGCATCCCCTGCCTCGGGGCGTCCGATTCGCTGGACATCTACTTCATCTATGCCGGCGGCAGCGCGGGCAACGCCACGCTGCTGGTGGCCCCCTCGGGCGAGACGATGATGCTCGACGTCGGCCTGCCGGGCACGATGAGGCACGTCCTCGACGCGCTGAAGCAGGCCGGCGCCTCGCAGGTCGATTACCTCGTCAGCACGCACTACCACAGCGACCACTTCGCGGCGGCGGCCCCCCTGTCCGAGCGGGTGAAGGTGGTCCACTTCGTCGACCACGGCGACAGTGTCGAGCACGGCAAGGGCGACGACTGGTGGAAGCAGCGCCGTGCCCCCTGGTTCCGGCCGGGCATGGGCACGATGTACGACACGATGTACGAGAGCTACCTCAAGGCGCGCGACACCGGCCGGCACATCGTCGTCGGCCCCGGCGACGCGATCCCGATCAAGGGGATCGAGGCGCGGGTCGTCTGCGCCGGCGGCAAGGTCCTCTCCGGCCCCTGCCGGGCGCCGGCGAGGCGAACCCCGCGTGCGCCGAGGTCGACCGCCGCGCCGACGACGACGCCGAGGACGCGCAGTCGATCGGCGTCCTCGTGACGCTCGGCAAGTTCCGCTTCACCTACCTGGGCGACCTGACCTGGAACGTGGCCAACGACCTGTTCTGCCCCCGCGACAAGGTGGGCCCCGTGGATGCCTACGTCGTGACCCACCACGCGCAGAGCCTGCCGAAATCGATGGGCGACTACTACTTCGGCCTGTCCGCCTGCCCCAAGTCCGAGCTCGCCGCGCTGCGGCCGAGGGTCGCCATCCTCAGCCTGGGCGCCTTCGGCCACAGGCGCGGCACGTCGGAGGCGATGGAGAACGTCCGCAGCTCGCCCCGGCTGGAAGACCTCTGGCAGACCGAGCTCGTCGTCGAGGGGGGTGAGAAGGACCACAACTCGTCCAACAAGGACATGATCGCCAACGTCGAGAGGCAGCCCAATAAGCCGACGCGCCACTTCATCAAGCTGTCGGCCCGTCCCGACGGCTCCTTCACGATGACCAACAGCCGCAATGGGTTCACGAAGCGCTATGCCCCGGCAAAGTAGCGGAGGGCCCGGGCCATGACGACGCGGATGACCGCAGCCCGAGCCGAATCTCTTGCAGGGCGCGTGCAACGCGCCATCTCCGGGATCGGGATGGCGTGCTCCACCCGCACGACCGCCCGGCTGTCGTGCCGCATACGCCCCGCGCGAAAATCCCTTGACTTGTAATTTGTTTCTGTGTAGACTAATTCCATGACGACAAAAGGTGCGGGACGGGGGGCTGACGTGGCGGGAGGGCGGTTGCAGAGGGAGTTGAAGAAGCGCGATCCCTTCGCGATGACGGAGGAGGAGGTGGCGTTGAACCTGGCACGCACCAGCGATCAGGTCCAGATCCGCTTCTCCCGCCTGTTCTGCGAGCACGAGTTGACCCCGTCGCAGTACAACATCCTGCGCATCCTGCGGGGGGAGGGGAAGCCGCTGCCGATCCTGGAGATCGCCGACCGGATGGTGGTCATCATGCCGGGGATCACCGGGCTGATCGACCGCCTCGAAGCCAAGGGGATGGTCGGCCGGGAACGGTCGGTCGAGGACCGCCGGATCGTCTACGTGGCGATCACCGAACGGGGGCTGGCCCTCCTGGCCGACCTCGACGAGCCGATCCGCGAGCCTGCACCGGACGCTCATCGGCCACCTCACCCGCGCCGAGCAGGAGGAGCTGATCCGACTGCTGGAGAAGGTCCGCCAGCCCCTCGGCACCGAGAAGGGCCGTCCCTGACCTTTTCTTTTTGGGTGCTTTGTTAACCAATCAACTATTATCACGATAATCAAAGAGACGACGATGATCAAGGTACGCCGATCGGGGGAGCGGGGCCACGTCCATGAGGGGTGGCTCGACACGCGCTACACGTTCTCGTTCGCGGGGTATTACGACCCGAGGCACATGGGGTTCCGGTCGTTGCGGGTGATGAACGAGGATCGGTTCGCGGGCGGTGGCGGCTTCGGCACGCACCCGCACCGGGACATGGAGATCGTCACCTACGTGCTGGAGGGTGCTCTGGCGCACGAGGACAGCCTGGGCCACGCCGGGGTGATCGGCCCGGGCGAGATGCAGAGGATGACGGCCGGCACGGGGATCGAGCACAGCGAGTTCAACGCCTCGGACACCGAGCCGGTCCACCTGTACCAGGTCTGGCTGCTGCCGGGCCGGGAGGGGCTGGAGCCATCCTACGAGCGGAAGGCCTTCGACGAGAGGGAGAGGCGGGGCCGGCTCCGCCTGGTCGCCTCGCCCGACGGGGGGGACGGCTCGCTGACGATCCGCCAGGACGCCGCGGATCTACCTCGCCGCCCTGGAGGGGGGCGGCCGTGTCGAGCACCCGATCGGGCCCGGCCGGCACGCCTGGCTCCAGGTGCTGCGGGGGGGCGTCGAGGTGCTTGGCCAGAGGCTCGCGGCCGGCGACGGCGCGGCCGTCACGGGCGAGACGGGCCTGGCGATCCGGGCCCGGGAGGATGCGGACGTGATGGTGTTCGACCTGGCTTAACCCGAGAGGGAGGAGACGAACCATGCCTCGCCAAGTCCAAGGGATCGTGGCCGTCCTGGGCCGGATCATGCTGTGCGCGATCTTCCTGAGGGCCGCGCTGGGGAACGACATCCCCAACTTCGGCGGCACGGCGAAGTTCATGGCCTCGAAGGGGATTCCGGCCCCGTCTCTGATGCTGGCCGGGGCGATCGCGTTCCTGATCGTCGGCGGCCTGTCGGTCATCCTGGGATTCAAGGGCCGCATCGGCGCGGCGCTGCTGTTCGTGTTCCTGGTCCTGGCCACCTACTTCTTCCACGACTTCTGGCACGTGACCGACCCGAAGGCGAAGCAGGACCAGATCATCAACTTCATGAAGAACGTCTCGATGATGGGGGCGATGCTGCTGATCGTCGCGCACGGCACCGGGCCGATGAGCCTCGACTCGAAGGTGGCGCGCCCGAAGGCCCGGCCCGAGGGAGGGGTGGTCGCATGATCGCCGAGGGCTTGCACGCCGAGGAGGGTACCGCTCGCTCATCCCGCCGGCGAAGGCCCGGGTGCGCATCCTGGCCCCGAGCGAGAGCACCCGCCGCGACTCGTCCAACCGCGATCTCGTCGCCGCGGCCGACGCGGGGCGGGAGGCGTTTCTCCAGGAATCGATTGTTAAATATGAGAAATAACTAACGAATTCAGCCGAGGGCCGGCGGACCCTACCATTTCGGGTGGCCCGGATTTCGGGGGGCAGGTCAAGCCGAGGATCGCCCGGGTGGGGAAGTTCTTGCCGGGGCAGGCGGCGGCCGAGCCGGCGAGTTGGGCGTGCGGGCCGATGCGCTCGGCGGGGATCGCGTAGCGGTCGCCGAGGTAGGCCACCAGCGCCCTCGCGGCAGCGACCTGCTTCGGCGTGGGGGGCGCCTGGTCGAGGTCGCCGACCAGGCAGATGCCGATCCCGTACTCGTTGACGTCGGCGACGCGGGCGTCGCGGCAGTGGACGCCGTGCTTCTGGTCGACCCAGCGCTGGGCGACCTCGACCCGGCCATCGGGGCTGCCGGTCCCATTGCCGATCACGAAGTGGTAGCCGCACCCCGACCACCCGAGCACCTTGCGATGCTCGCGATCGATCGCGTCGTAGCCGCCGGAGGGGCTGGCGCTGTGGTGCAGGACGACATACTTCCAGGGCCGGTCGGCCTTCGGGGGAGAGAACAGGTCCTCGGGGTTGTCGACGTACGGTCGGAGCTCGTCCTGGAGCGACGCCTGCCGCAGGCGCCCCGTGAGACCGCGCCGGCCGCTCCGGAGGGTCTTCCGGAGCGACGGGCCCGAATTGTTCTGCGACGACGGGCCGTTCAGGTTCGGGACGGTGGAGGGGTTCGCCGGGACGGGATCGAGCGGCGGCTCGTCGGGCTGTCCCGGGCGCGGCGGGCTGACGGCCGCCGGCGCCACGGGGGCGTCGAGCGGGGGCGTCGCGGGCCCGATGATCGTCGTCGGGCTCGCCGGCGCCGCGGCGGCCGGCTCGGACAGGCCCGGCTCGCCCGTCGTCGGGCAGCCGCCCGCCGGGCAGCCCGCGGCGGGCGCGGCGACCGCCGCGGGCGCGGGGGTGACGTACACGGGGCGCATCGCCTGCCGGCGGTGGCCGCAGCCCACCGCACTCGCCACGACCAGGATCGGGATCAGCACGGCCACCGCGCGACGGGCGCGCGGGACGAACGGGGCCATCACGTGCAGGGCCATGTCACGTCTCCACTCCAGGATTCCGGGTCCGCCTCCGGCCGACGATGGTCGAGGCGTGGACCGTCAAGAGCAAGCCGGGTGCCGAACGGTCTCGGCCCCCTCGTTCGGGGGCCTTTCCAAATCCCCGGCGTTCGACTCAACTCTACACGCCGTTTGGCCGACGGGGGGGAGTGGCCCGAGGATTTCGAAATTTTTCCTCAAGCCGGCCGCGGGCCCGGCCGACGGGCGGTTTGTAGAAAGGTCCCGGGCGGCTTGTAAGGCGCGTCAAGGGGGATCGCCCGGAACGATCGTCGGGCCCGTCAGGACCCGTGCGATACGCCATCGCGACGATCGTGTCGATCCTCGCGATTGGATGAATGGCGCGACCGAGAGGCCGCAAGAGAAGAGATTTCACCACGGAGCACACAGAGACCACAGAGAAGAGAAGGGAAGAGAGGAAAAATAAAGATTTAATAAATTCATTTTTCCCTTCTCCTCCTCCTCATCTTCTCTGTGGTCTCTGTGTGCTCCGTGGTGAAATCTCTTCGTCCCTCGTGCCAGGGCAGATCGCCGCGCCGCGAGTCTGGCAATGTCGGCGCGAGGCATTATCCTGATTGAGACGATTCCAACGAGGAGATGCCCCCGAACCCGCGGCGGGCTTTTTTTGTCAGATCCCGGGGCCTCGCCGGTCGGGGAGCGTCCGTCATGCCGTCGTATCATCCCCAGCGCATCGAGCCGAAGTGGCAAGCCTACTGGGAGAGGAACAAGACCTTCCGCGCCCCCGACCTCGTCGCCGGCAAGCCCAAGCTCTACGTCCTCGACATGTTCCCGTACCCCAGCGGCGCCGGGCTGCACGTCGGCCACCCCGAGGGCTACACGGCCACCGACATCGTCTGCCGCTACAAGCGGATGCGCGGCTTCAACGTCCTGCACCCGATGGGCTGGGACGCCTTCGGCCTCCCCGCCGAGCAGTACGCCGATCCAGACCGGCACCCATCCCCGCGATCACGACGCAGAAGAACATCGACAACTTCCGCCGCCAGATCAAGTCGCTCGGCTTCTCCTACGACTGGGACCGCGAGATCGACACGACCGATCCCGGTTACTACAAGTGGACCCAGTGGATCTTCCTCCAACTCTTCGACACCTGGTACGACCCCGACTTCGCCTGGACCGACGCGCAGGGCCGTGCCCACAAGGGCAAGGGCCGGCCGATCGCCGAGCTGCCGATCCCGCCGGGCACCGCCGACCCCGACGCCTACCGCGACGCGAAGCGCCTCGCCTATCGCGCCGAGGTCCCGGTCAACTGGTGCCCGGAGCTGGGGACCGTCCTGGCCAACGAGGAGGTCATCGACGGCAAGAGCGAGCGCGGCGGCTACCCCGTCGTCCGGATGCCCCTGAAGCAGTGGATGCTCCGGATCACCGCCTACGCCGACCGCCTGCTCGACGACCTGGAGCTCGTCGACTGGCCCCGCGCCATCAAGGACATGCAGCGCAACTGGATCGGCCGGAGCGAGGGGGCCGAGGTCGATTTCTACATCGGCGACGATCCCGACTCCTGGGCGTGGAAACGCGGCGAAGACGGGTTCCCCGAATCGCCCACGCCCGGCGTCATCCGCGTCTTCACCACCCGCCCCGACACGCTCTTCGGCGCGACCTACATGGTGCTCGCCCCCGAGCATCCCCTGGTCGAACGGACTGACCACGCCGAGCCACCGCGACGCGGTCGCCGCCTACCGCCAGGCCGCCAGCCGCCAAGAGCGACCTCGACCGGACCGACCTGGCCAGGACCAAGACCGGCGTCTTCACCGGCGCGTACGCCATCAACCCCGTCAACGGCCAGCGCATCCCGATCTGGATCGCCGACTACGTCCTGATGGGCTACGGCACCGGCGCGATCATGGCCGTCCCCGGCCACGACGAGCGCGACTTCGAGTTCGCCCGGGCGTTCGACCTGCCGATCGTCCGCGTCGTCGCGCCGTGCGCTCGATCAGGCCGACGCACCGCTCGACGCCGCCGAGGTCGAGCCGGGCGTCTCGGTCAACTCGCGCAACGACGAGATCCGCCTCGACGGCCTGCCGACCGCCGAGGCCAAGGCCAGCGATCACCGCCTGGCTCGACGACGAACGGGCTGGGCCGCAAGACGGTCAACTACCAAGCTCCGCGACTGGCTCTTCAGCCGCCAGCGCTACTGGGGCGAGCCGTTCCCGATCGTCCTCGACGAGCACGACCGCGCCCACGCCGTCGCCGAGTCCGAGCTGCCCGTCCTGCTCCCCGACCTGGCCGACTTCCGCCCCTCGGGCAAGCCCGAGCCGCCGCTGGGCAAGGCGACGGAGTGGGTCCGCTACTCCGAGACACGTACCGCCGCGAGACCAACACGATGCCCCAGTGGGCCGGGTCGTGCTGGTACTACCTCCGCTACCTCGACCCGAAGAACGACGAGCGGCCCTGGGACCCCGAGCTGGAACGGTACTGGATGCCGGTCGACCTCTACGTCGGCGGCGCCGAGCACGCGGTCCTGCACCTGCTCTACAGCCGGTTCTGGCACAAGGTCCTGTTCGACCGCGGCCACGTCAGCACGCCCGAGCCGTTCCAGAGGCTCGTCAACCAGGGGATGATCCTGGGCGAGACCGAATACACCGGCTATCGCGACCAACGGGCGGGTGGGTCTCGGCCAACCTCGTGGTGGAGGAGGATGATGGATTCTTCGTGAAGGGGATCAAGCCCCTCCAGGCCGTCGAACCCGTCAAGCTCGGACGCCGAGCAGGTCGTCAAGAAGGGCGAAGGCTTCGTCCTCGCCGTCGGACCGCGACGGTCCGGATCGACGCCCGCGCCCACAAGATGTCGAAGGCGCGGGGCAACGTCATCAACCCCGACACCGTCGTCGAGGAGTACGGCGCCGACAGCCTGCGGCTCTACGAGATGTTCATGGGACCGCTGGAGGCGGTCAAGCCCTGGAGCATGAAGGGGGTCGAGGGCGTTTACCGGTTCCTCGGCCGGGCCTGGCGGATGATCGTCGACGCCGAGGCCGACGAGGTCCGGCTCGACCCGAAGGTCCAGGACGTCGAGCCGACCCCCGAGCAGGCCAAGGTCGTCGCGCGGACGGTCGCGGCCGTGACCGACGACCTGGAGGCGATGCGGTTCAACACGGCGATCAGCCGCCTGATGGAGTTCACCAACGCCTTCACCGGCCAGGACGTCCGGCCGAGGTCGGCGATGGAGACGTTCACCCTCCTGCTCGCGCCGATGGCCCCGCACGTCGCCGAGGAACTCTGGCAGGTCCTCGGCCACGGCGAGAGCCTGGCCTACGCCCCCTGGCCGACCTTCGACCCGGCCTTGCTGAAGGACGAGGAGGTCGAGGTCCCCGTGCAGGTCAACGGCAAGCTCCGCGGCCGGGTCGTCCGTCCCCGCCGACGCCGACCGCGACGCGATCGAGGCCGCCGCGCGGGCCGACGAGAGGATCGCCGCCCTGCTCGAGGGGAAGGACGATCCGCAAGGTCGTCGTCGTCCCCGGCAAGCTGATCAATTTCGTCGTGGCGTGAGTGCCCGTAGGGCGTGTGGAACACGCCGCATTGTGCCCGCGCGGGAAGCCCGGCGTGTTTCACACGGCCGATAGGTCATTTGATCATGCCCAGCGGCCGGCGCGAGGATCTGGTAGCGCTGCGGGGTCAGCTCGGTCTCGCCGTTGTTGGCCTCGAACTTCCAGAGCGGCACGACCTGGAAGACGTCCCACTTCTGCTTGCCCAGCTCGTTGAGCGCCTCGACCAAGCCGCCGGACTGGACCTCCTGCTGGGTGTATTCCATCACGGGCGAAGCCGCCGCATTGGGCGCGCCGAGCCGCCGAACTGCGCATACGCCAGGGTCGCCGCGCCGAGCACGACCGCCAGGCCGAGCCCCACGATGCGCCGGGATCGGATCATGTCCGTCATCGTTACCTCGTTCTGAGACGGGTCGTCGGGATGGGAACAGCCGCCTCCTCCGACGAGGGGCGGCACGGATCGCGTCCATCATACAGTATGATAAGGGGTGTGGCGAACGGTCCGGAGGCGGGGGGATCGGCACGGCATGGCACGCTCGCGGTACATCGTCGGGATCGACCTGGGGACGACCAACTGCGCGGTGGCGTACGTCGACACGCGGGGCCGCGAGCGGCCCGCGGCCGACATCCGGCCGTTCGAGGTGCCGCAACTGGTCGCGCCCGGGGAGACGGCCCCCCGGCCGATGCTGCCGTCGTTCCTCTACCTGCCCGGCGCCCACGAGCTGCCCCCCGGCGCGGCACGGCTGCCCTGGAAGGACGACGCCGACCGGATCGTCGGCGAGTTCGCGCGGATCCAGGGGGCGAAGGTGCCGGGGCACCTGGTCGCCAGCGCCAAGAGCTGGCTCTGCCACCCCGGGGTCGATCGCGAGGCGCCGATCCTGCCGTGGGCCGCCCCCGAGGGGCGCGAAGGGTCTCGCCGGTCGAGGCGTCGGCCGACTTCCTCCGCCACATCCGCGACGCCTGGAATCACCAGTTCGCCGCCGACGACCCCGCGCCGTCCTGGAGAAGCAGGAGGTCGTCCTGACCGTCCCCGCCTCGTTCGACGAGGCGGCCCGCGAGCTGACCCTCGACGCGGCGAAGCGCGCCGGCCTGCAGGCGATCACGCTGCTGGAGGAGCCGCAGGCGGCGTTCTACTGCTGGATCGTCTCGCACCAGGAGGGCTGGCAGCGCGAGGTCCGCGGCGGCGAGCTGATCCTGGTCTGCGACATCGGCGGCGGCACGACCGACTTCAGCCTGATCACCGTCGTCGAGACCCCCACCGGCCCCGGCTTCCGCCGCGTGGCCGTGGGCGACCACCTGATGCTCGGCGGCGACAACATCGACCTCGCCCTGGCCCACCGCGTCGAGGCGAAGCTCGGCGGCGCCCGGCTCGACGCCGAGCAGTGGAGCGCCCTGCGGTACGCCTGCCGGACGGCCAAGGAGAAGCTCCTCGGCGAGCTGCCCGCCGAGCGCTGGCCGGTGACGATCGCCGGCCGAGGGTCGCGGATCATCGGCGGCAGCCTCCAGTCGGAGCTGACGCGGCCCGAGGTCCAGGAGGTCGTCCTCGACGGCTTCTTCCCGCGCGTCGGCCGCGGCGAGGAGCCGTCGCGGGGCGGGCGGCTCGGCCTCCAGGAGTTCGGCCTGCCGTTCGTCGCCGACCCGGCCATCCCCAAGCACCTGAGCGGCTTCCTCCGGCGACACGCGCCGAGGCGATCGGGGAGGGGGGATTCACCCCCGACGACCGCCCGGCGCGGCCCGACGCGATCCTGTTCAACGGCGGCGCGCTGACCCCGACGATCGTCCGCGACCGGCTGGTCGAGGTCGTCGCCTCGTGGTTCCCCGACGACCCCGGCGCCGCCTACGCGCCGCGGGTGCTGACCAACGCCTCGCTCGACCTGGCCGTCGCCCACGGGGCGGCCTATTACGGCGTCGTCCGCCGCGGCGGCGGCATCCGGATCGGCGGCGGCACGGCGCGGTCGTTCTACGTCGGCTTCCAGGCCGAGAACGCCGAACGGCCCTGGCTCTGCGTCGTCCCCCGCGACGCCCAGGAGGGGGACGAGATCGCGATCGCGGGCCGCGACTTCGACCTGCTGATGGGCCAGCCGGTCGCCTTCCCCCTGGCCAGCAGCTCGGTCCGGCCCGACGACCAGCCCGGCGACCTCGTCGCCGGCGACCCCGACTCGATCCGCGAGCTCCCGCCGCTCCAGGGATTGATGCGCGTCGGCCGCAAGGCGAAGGCCGAGCGCGTGCCGGTCCGGCTGGCGGCGCGGGTGACCGAGGTCGGCACGATCGAGCTCTGGTGCCAGTCGCGGACCGACGACCGCCGCTGGCGGCTCCAGATCCAGCTCCGGGGCCTGCCGGGGCGACCCCCGCCGCGCGGTCCGATCGCCGGCCGCGAGGCCGACCGCGTCGTGATCGAGCAGTCCGAGCTCGACGCGGCCGTCGAGGCGATCCGCACCGCGTTCGGGCCCGCGGCGCCCGAGGAATCGGGCCCGTCCCGGCTGATCAAGCGGCTCGAAGAGGTGCTCGACGTCCCCCGCGACCAGTGGCCGCCGTCGGCCTTGCGGGCGCTGTGGGAGCCGCTTCGCGAGACCTGGCCGAGGCGCGGCTGAAGAGCCCCCGGCACGAGTCGCGCTGGCTCAACCTGGCCGGGTTCTGCCTCCGGCCCGGGGACCGGCTTCCCGCTCGACGAGGTGCGGATCAAGGCGCTCTGGCCGGCCTTCCACCAGGGGGTGAAGCACATCAAGGACGTGCAGTGCTGGGCCGAGTGGTGGGTCCTCTGGCGACGGGTCGCGGCGGGCCTGAACCGCGCGCACCACGAGGAGATCTACCGCCGGCTGGCGCCGTTCCTGCTGCCGGCCAAGGGGGGGACGCCGACCAAGAAGGGGGGCCGGCCGCGGCCCGAGGCGCACGAGCTGGCCGAGATGTGGCGATGCGCGGCCAGCCTGGAGCGGCTCGCGCCCGACCTCAAGGAGCCGCTCGGCGAGGTGCTGCTGAAGGAGCCTGACGCGGCCGAACCCGCCGGGCTACGTCCTCTGGTGCCTCGGCCGGCTCGGGGCGCGGGTGCCCCTGTTCGGGCCGGCCAACACGACCGTCCCGCGCGAGGCCGCCGAGCGCTGGACGGCCGCCCTGCTCGGCCGCTCGCCCGCCCCCGGCCGCGAGACGACCGACGCGATCTTCGCCCTGGCGCAACTGGCGAGGGTCTCGGGCGACCGCGCCCGCGACCTCGACGAGGCGACTCCGGGCGCGCGTCCTGGCCCGCCTCGACGGCCTCGGCGCCGACGAGGCCGTCCGCCGCCCCGTCCGCGAGTACCACGAACTCGAAGCCGAGCAGCAGGGCCAGGCCCTCGGCGACGCGCTGCCCGTCGGGCTCCGCCTCGTAGGCGGAAGTGCTGAGTGCTGAGTGCTGAGTGCTGAGTGCTGAGTGAAATCACTCTATTGAATCCAGCATAGCGGATGCTCCATGCGGGATGGCGGATGAGAGGACTTCGGTCTCTTCGACATCCTCAAGGGCCCGTTCGCAATGCGGGAGTTAGCCATACTCCTCCTCAGCACTCAGCACTCAGCACTCAGCACTCAGCACTCAGCACTCAGCACTCAGCACTCAGCACTCAGCACTCTCCATCTACTTCGCGGCCAGGGCGATCTCCTTCTTGCCGTCGGCGCCGAAGGTGACCGGGACGTTCCAGACGAAGCTCTTGATCCGGCAGAGGTTCGACCCCGCGTTGCAGACGAAGGCCGAGACCGAGAACTTGACCTGAGCGAGTCGCCCGACTTGGCGGGCCTGGCCAGCGGGACGTCGACGGTGAACCGTCGGGACGGCTTGCTCCACCCTCCGGCCGGCCTTGTCGCGCGCCGAGGGCATCGTCGCGGCCGGGGGTCTCGACCAGGTAGGGCATCGGGGCCTCGTCGCTCAGCTTGTCGTCGTCGTCCAGCGGCAGCGTCACGACGAGCGTCAGCGCGTTGCCGGGGACGACGCGGACGGGCTTGGCCGCGATCACCTTCGCGTTCGGGAAGCTCGGCGCGTGGGCCGGCGGCGCCGGCGGCGTCGAGCGACGCCGAGCTCGAGCGTCCGGACCGTCTTCTGCTTCAGGTCGACGACGCGGATCGCGTGGTTGTTGGTGTCGGCGACGTAGAGGGTCGAGCCGGCGAGGCTCAGGCCGCCCGGCTCGTCGAACCGGGCGGGCTCGTCCGAGTCGCCGGGCTGCCGGCTGCCGGCGAGCGTCTCGACCGTCCGGGTCTTCGGGTCGCAGACCTTGATCTTGTTGTTGTAGGTGTCGGCGATGTAGAGCTTGCCGTCGCCGTAGGCCAGGCCGAGGCAGTGCTGGAGCCGGACCTCGTCGGCCCTGCCGTCGACGTCGCCGAAGACGAACAGCCCCTGGCCGACGATCGTGTGGACGTGCGGCTTCCGGCCGGGCGAGATCGGCGCGATCTCGCGGACGGCGGAGACCTCCGAGTCGGCGACGAAGAGGTTGTGACCGTCGGTGGCCAGGCCGCTCGGCTGGGCGAAGCGCGGCCGTGGCGATGCGTCGCCGTCGCCGATGTTCTCCTCGCCCGTGCCCGCCCAGACGCCGACGAGGCCCGCTGGGGATGTCGAACCGCCAGATCTGGTGCGGCCCGGCCATCGCGATCGCCAGCGCCTTCGTGCCGGGGATCAGGACCAGGTCCCACGGGCTGTTCAGGCTGGTCGTCTTGCCCGGGCCCGTGCGCCGTGCGTCGTTGTGCGTCTGCTGGCCGGTGCCCGCGACGGTCGTGACCGTCTTCGCCTTCAGGTCGACGGCGCGGATCGCGTGGTTCTCGGTGTCGGCGACGTAGAGGATGTCCCGACCAGGCACATCCCCTGCGGGCGGTTGAACGCGGCCTTGTCGAACGCGCCGTCGGCCAGGCCCGCCGCGCCCGTAGCCGATCGACCGTCGCGCCCTTGCCCGACAGGTCGGTCATCGACGATCCGGTTGTGCCCGGTGTCGGCGATGAACAGCCGCTTCCCAGCGCTCGTCGGCCAGGACCTTGCCCGGGAAGAGCAGCGGGCCGTCGTCGGGCTTCTCGCTCTCGGGGAAGAACTTGACCGGCGTCTCGTTCAGCTCCTTCTTGGCCTCGCCTCGCGCGACCAGCTTGCCGATGGCCTGGTCGAGGACGTCGTAGTGCCCCTCGCCGCTGACGATCCGCCGACGACCGTTGCCGTCGGGGTCGAGCAGCGACCAGGGTCGGCCAGCTATTGACCCCGAAGCGGTTCCAGATCACCTGGTTGGCGTCGTTGACGACCGGGTGCTTGATCTGGTACTCGCGGACCTTCTTGCGGATGTTCTCGGTGTCGCGCTCGGCGAAGAACTTGGCCGTGTGGACGCCGATGACGACCAGCTCGTTCTTGTACTTCTCCTCGAGCTTGGCCAGGTCGGGCAGGACGTGGTGGCAGTTGATGCAGCAGTAGGTCCAGAAGTCGAGCAGGACGATCTTGCCGCGGAGCTCGTCCAGGCGGATCGGCCGCGGTGTTGATCCAGCCCGACCCCCCGTCGAGCAGGTCGACCGGGGGCTTCCGGTCCGCCGCCGGCTCGTCGGCCCCCGCGACACCCCACAGGGCCCCGGCGACCGACGCGACCACGACCAGTCCCAAGAGCCAACGGGTCCACGACTTCGGATGATGCATGCGAGCGACCCCTCGGGGAAGGCCTCGGATCGGAAGGAGCCCGACGCTCGTCAGACGCACCGGGACCTACTCTTATTCTAAACACGGGGAGGGCCGAGGCGTGTCGAATTCTTCCACCTGATCGTCCGTACCGAATGCGGCGACCGTCTTTGCAGGGTGCGCGGAACGCACCGATCTTCCCATATCAAGAAATATGGATGCGTGAAATGGACTCTACGAAGGCAGACCAACCTGATGGCGGGCGTCATCGCGCCTTGGCATCGGCGCGTGTGCTCCGTTAAGATGTCGCGCAGATCCTTTGAGGGTCCGGGGCGGGGCGTGCGCGTCGCGCGGGCATCTCTGGTTTCCCGACGAGAGCGCTCGACATGGACAAGACGCTGGTCGCCTGCTCCTCGAAGGAGACCGACCCGTTCGGCGAGCTGAAGATCTTCGCCGGCCGGGCCAGCCAGGGGCCTGGCCCGCTCGATCTGCCAGCAGCTGGGGATCGAGCTGGCGCGGTCGGAGACGCAGATCTTCAGCGAGGGGAACGTCTTCGTCCGCGTGCTGGAGAACGTCCGCGGGCGCGACGTCTTCGTCGTCCAGGGGACCGAGTACCCGGTCAACGACAACTTCATGGAGCTGCTGTTCTGGATCGACGCCTTGAAGCGCGCCAGCGCCACGCAGGTCACGGCGGTCATCCCGTTCTTCTCGTACGCCAAGGGGGACAAGAAGGACGAGCCGCGGGTCTCGATCCGCGCGCGGGTCTGCGCCGACTGCATCGAGGCGGCCGGCGCCGACCGCGTGCTGACGATGGACCTGCACAGCCCGCAGATCCAGGGCTTCTTCAAGATCCCGGTCGACCACCTGTACGCGATGCCGGTGCTGGTCGACTACTTCCGCCGCAAGCAGATCCCCGACCTGGTGGTCGCCTCGCCCGACGTCGGCTTCGGCAAGCAGGCGTACAAGTTCGCCGCAGATGATGCGCGCCCGGTCGTCTTCGGCAACAAGGTCCGCCACGCGCACGACGAGCGCGCCGAGATGCTCGACATCATCGGCGAGGTCGAGGGCAAGAACGTCCTGATCGTCGACGACTTCACGATCTCGGGCGGGACGCTGATCGAGATGGCCGTCGCCTGCAAGGAACGGGGCGCGCGCGACATCTACGCCTGCGTCTCGCACGGCGTCTTCTCGCCGGGGTCGAGCCGAGAAGCTCGCGCGCAGCCCGATCAAGGAGCTGGTCCTGACCGACACGATCGGCTACCGGTTCGAGCCGCTGCCGCCGTGCTGCAAGGTCATCAGCGTGGCCGGCCTGTTCGCCGAGGCGATCCTGTCGATCCACCGCCGCGAGAGCGTCAGCCGGCTGTTCAACTTCTGAATTGACCCGCCCCGATCCTCGCGCAGTCTAGCTCACCGGAGCGGCCCGCGCCGCCCCGTTCGCCCCGCCGTCGCCGCGGGGCATCGCGGGCGATGCCGCGCCGCGACGGCCCGCCCGACCCGTCCAGGTCCGGAATCCCCTTTGCATTGCAATCCTGCCGACAGGGCCGGGCCGTCGCGACGCGGCGCCGGGGCCGGCGTTTCACCCAGTTCCGGAGGGGATTCTCCCATGGTGCGATTCGTGAAGTCTAAGGACCGGGCGGGGGGGTCGGTGGTCCTGGATCGCCCCCCGAAGGCGAGGCCCCTCCGCGCGGGCGAAGGCGGAGAGGGCGGGTCGGCGTGCGAGGAGGATCTCCCCCCCGACGTGCGCGAGTTCGCCCGGGCGCTGCAGGAATACAAGAAGACGAGCGGCCGGATGTTCCCGACCTGGAGCGAGATCCTGGAGGTCCTCCTCGACTTGGGCTATCGCAAGGAGGGCCGCGCGCCGGTCGCCGCCAACCAGGCCATGCTGGTCTGGACGCACGACCGGGGCAGCGGCTCGTGCTCGGCTCGCCTGCTGGCCATCGACGGCTCCGGCGCACTGCTGGCCACCGCCGGCCTGCCGCCGTGCGGCGCGTCGGCCCGCTTCTGCCTGACCCATCCGGAGCGGACGGGCTGGGTCGAGGCGCACGTGGCGGCCGTCGAGCCCGGGGAGCCGGGGCCGCATCAGGTCCGCGTCTCCGGCTTCCAGGGACCGGCGCTCGGCGACATCCGCAGGGCGATCGCCCCCGACGACCCTAGGTGAGCCTCCGCCCTTCCCGTCTGCGGGGGGGATGGTTGCCCGGGCCGCCGGGCGCCCTATAATCGACGGCCCGGACCGGGACGAGCCCCCCGCGACGCCCGCGAGGACGGTGATGATTCCGGTCCCCTCCGACGCTGACCCGGGGGGATTCACCGTGACGAGATGGCGACTCTCGGCGATCGTCGGCGCAGCCCTTTTCCTGGTGCCCTCGATCGCCCCGGGCCCGGCCGCCAGGGGGGCCGACGTCGGCGGGTATCCCGACCATCCGAAGCCGGTGCGATGGCCCGGCGAGGGGGGCAAGACGGTCGAGGTCTCGCTCGGCATCGTCGTCGTCGACTTCGCCCGGATCAACCTCCGCGAGGAGTCGTTCGACATGGCCGGCTACCTCGACACGAGCTGGACCGACCCCTCGCTGGCGATCGGGCCAAGCCAGGAGCGGGTCGAGGTGCGGCGCTATCGGCCGGGCGCGATCTGGTCGCCGGCGTTGGAGTTCGTCAACGCCGTCGAGCAGGTCGTCGCCGAGCGCGAGGGGGACCTGTACGTCGCGGCCGACGGGCGGGTCACGCAGCGGGTCCGGTTCAGCCACAAGTTCCAGTCGCCCCTGCACCTCGAACGGTTCCCGTTCGACCACCAGGCGCTGACGATCGTGGTCGCCCCGTTCGACCCGTTCGCCCGCGACCTCAAGCTGGTCGTCGACCCGCGCCGCACCGGGAGGCTGGAGGAGGCCTCGGTGCCCGACTGGGACATCGCCGGGATCGGGCGCGGATCGACACCCCACCGGGGGCCGACCCGTCCGACAACCGCTTCCTGTTCGAGGTGAAGGTCCGGCGCCGCTCGACCTTCTACGTCTGGCGCGTGCTGCTGCCGCTGACGATGCTGGTGATCGCCACCTGGACGGTCTTCTGGTTCGAGGTGGCCAACCTCCAGCCGCAGGTCAGCACGGCGCTGGCGATCCTGCTGTCGTTCGTGACGTTCAACTACGCGATCGACTTCTCGCTGCCCAAGGTGCCGTACCTGACGTTCATCGACCGCTATTCGCTGATGTCCTTCGGCTTCGTGCTGTCGGTGGTCTTCGCCGTGTCGACGATCCACGTGGTCCTGCGGCACAAGGGGGTCGGGCCGGCGTCCCGGCTCCAGGCCGCCGCCCGCCTGGTCTTCCCGATCGCCTATCTCGCGGTGATCCTGGCCACCGCCTCGTCCGCGCTGGGCTGAGGGCGACGGCCCCGTCCGCGGCGGCCCCGCCCCACGTTGACTTCCCCTGGACGCCTGCCTAGCATGGATCTGACGGCCTCGGCGCGCGCCGACCGACCAACCTCGGAGATTGCAGCATGGCGACGGATCGGCCCAGGACGCTGGGCGAACTGCGGGCGAGCGGATATCGGATGGAGTCGGTCAAGGACGAGATGCGGCGCAACCTGATCGCCAAGATCCGGCGCGGCGAGCCGCTCTTCCCCGACATCCTGGGCTACGAGGAGACGGTCGTCCCGCAGGTCCAGAACGCGATCCTCTCGAAGCACGACATGCTCTTCCTCGGCCTCCGCGGCCAGGCCAAGACGCGGATGCTCCGCCAGCTCGTCCACCTGCTCGACGACGCCATGCCGGTCGTCGCCGGGTCGGAGGTCAACGACCACCCCTACGCGCCGCTCTCGAAGGAGGCGCGCGACAGGGTCGCCGCGCATGGGCGACGCCACGCCGATCGAGTGGGTCGGCCGCGACGCCCGCTACCAGGAGAAGCTGGCCACCCCCGACGTGACGATCGCCGACCTGATCGGCGAGGTCGACATGATCAAGCACGCCGAGGGGCGGTACCTCTCCAGCGAGCTGACGATGCACTTCGGCCTGATCCCCCGCGCCAACCGGGGGATCTTCTGCATCAACGAGCTGCCCGACCTCTCGCCCAAGATCCAGGTCGGCCTGTTCAACGTCCTGGAGGAGCGCGACGTCCAGATCCGCGGCTACCCGATCCGCCTGCACCTCGACCTCTGCATGGTCTTCTCGGCCAACCCCGAGGACTACACCAACCGCGGCCGGATCGTCACCCCGCTGAAGGACCGGATCGGCTCGGTCGTCCGCACCCACTACCCGCTGACCCGCGAGCTCGGGATCGCCATCAGCGACCAGAACGCCTGGCTCGGCCGCGACGGCGGCACGCTGGCGGTCCCGGCGCTACATCAAGGAGATCGTCGAGGAGATCTCGCGGCTGGCGCGGTCGTCGTCGCACGTCAACCAGGCGTCGGGCGTGTCGGTCCGGATGTCGATCGCCAACCTGGAGAACGTCGTCTCGAACGCCGAGCGGCGCGCCCTGATCCACCGCGAGCGCTGGGTCGTCCCGCGGGTCTCCGACCTGGCGCACGTCATGCCCAGCTCGCGCGGCAAGCTCGAACTGACGATGGCCGAGGACGACGGCCACGAGGACAAGCTGATCGGCCGGATCGCCGACGAGGCGGTCAAGAACGTCTTCGCGCAGCACCTCGACGCCCGCGAGTTCCGCGCCGCGGTCGACTACTTCGAGTCGGGCAAGAGCGGTCGAGGTGGGCGACATCCTGCCCAGCCGCGCCGTGCTCGACCGGGTCGAGAAGGTCCCCGGCCTGAAGAAGCAGGCCGACGAGCTCGCCCGCAAGATGCTCCCCGACCTCAAGGACGCCGACGCCCGCGACGCCGCGACCGCCAGCGCCGCCGAGTTCATCCTCGAAGGGCTGCACGTCCACAACAAGCTGAACAAGGCGGTCAAGGCGGGGGCGACGTCGTACAAGCGATAGGAGGAGGGCACGATGGCAATGACCCTGGAGATCCCGCCCACGGTGGAAGACGAGTTGAGCCCGCGTGGCGAGCCGCGAAGATCCGCCGCTCTCGCCGGCCGATCGGGCGACCCTCCTGCTCTATCTGGCCGCGACCTTGCTCAACGAGGATCGCGACGCCCCCTCCAAGAACGTCGTCAAGGCATTCCTCGCGTCGCGCTCGCTCGACGCCGATCGCGTCGCGTCCGCCTTGGATGACCTGCTGACGCCTCTGGGCCAAGCACCGCGGCGAACTCGTCAGCGTCCGACGACGTCGACCGACGTCATCATCCGGGATCTCCCACCCATTGAATCCCTGGTGCAGCGAGTCGGGTCGAGTCGCGCGACGGCCCTCGGCCAGGGGGAAATACGCCCATCTTGGAGGCAGTGTCGGACGACTTCATCCGCGAGAAGCACGAGGAGATCGAGCGCGAGGAACGGAGGATGGGGTGGAGATCGATCCTCGATGCCTCGGCGATCGATCGCCTATCGTAGGGTGAGCACCGCCGCCGGGGTCTGTCGTCGACGCCATCCTGAGCGGTGCCCGCCGCTACGAGTGCTCACGCGCATTCGGTCAACCTGTGCGAAGTCGTACTAGCGGTGACTCATGTCGCTCTCGAGTCATCGATGGACGACGAGCGATCCGAGCCGGACGTCCGACTGCAGCATATCAATCGACTTGCATTCGAGTGCGGACGTGCTCGTCGACGATGGCCCGACATGGGCAGGCGACGTCTGGCAGTCGATGTCGGACCGATCGAAGGTCAGCGGACCGGCTTCGCGATGCCGAGATTGCTTCTGCACTCGACGCACTGGCGCAGCCGATGCCGTCTTCGGGCTCAGGTCGATGACGTCCGATCCACACGGAATTCGACCTGCTCGTGCCGCTCGGCCTCTAGCCGATCTGTTCATCCGAGATCGAAGTCACAACGGCGCGTGACGACGTGCCGGCAAAGGAAGGCCATCCATGTCCCTCTACGAATACAGCAAGTGGGACGGCTCGCAGCAGTTCCAGCCGCAGTCGGCCGAGAAGGCGTTCGACCAGCTCGCCGAATACCTCCTCCAGTACGGCGACCAGGTCCTGCGCAACCTCGACCAGTACGACGAGGACGACCTGCCCGACGTCGCTGGAGAAGATCCAGAAGGAGGGCCTGATCGAGCAGGACGGCGAGGGGAAGTGGCAGGTCAGCCCCAAGGGGGTCCGGCGCATCCAGGAGAACGCGCTGACGAGCCTGTTCCAGACCTTCCAGCGCGACGCGCTCGGCAAGCACGACACGCCGCAGAAGGGCGAGGGGACCGTCCGCCTGGAGGACTCGCGGCCCTACGTCTACGGCGACTCGCTGGCGAACCTCAACCTGCACGAGACCCTCAAGAACGCCTACGTCCGCCAGGGGGGCGGCGTGCCGATCCGCCTGCAGCTACGAGGATTACGTCGTCCACGAGACCGAGTACCAGGCGCGCTGCGCCACGGTCGTCCTGATCGACATGAGCGGGTCGATGGGCCGCTACGGCAAGTACGCCATGACCAAGAAGGTGGCGCTGGCCTTGCAGGCGATGGTCCGCGCCCAGTACGCGCAGGACTCGCTCCAGATGGTCGGGTTCTACACCTACGCCAGCCCGATGACCGAGCGCCAGCTGCTGAACTCGGCCCCCAAGCCGGTCGAGCCTGTTCGACAGCCGGGTCCACCTCCGGTTCGACCTCGACGCCCCGCCGCGGCGGGTCCCGCAGCACTTCACCAACATCCACGCCGGGCTCCGGCTGGCGCGGAGCCTGCTGGCGCGGCACGGGGCGCAGAACAAGCAGATCATCGTCATCACCGACGGCGAGCCGACGGCGCACATCGAGGGGCGCGAGGTCGTGCTGATCTACCCGCCGTCGGAGAAGACCGCGATGCACACGCTCGCCGAGGTCAGGCGCTGCGCCTCGGCGGGCATCCGCGTCTCCAGCTTCGCCCTGATCGAGGACTACTTCTACCTCGGCCTGGTCAACTTCGTCGAGGAGATGGCCCGCGTCTCGCAGGGCGTCGCCGCCTACTGCTCGGCCGACGACCTGGGCAAGTACGTCTTCGACAGCTTCATCGGCGGCCGGCGTACCCGGCGGATGAGCCACTGATGCACCATCCGATCACGCCGACGGCGCCGGCCTGCTTGATCATCGCGGCGCGGCGGCCCAGCGCGTCGTAGGTGGCGTACTTGTAGAGCTCGGTGAGCGTCGGGTAGTTGTAGCAGGTCTGGATGAACAGGTCGGCCCCCTGCTCCATGATCAGCGCCGTCAGGCCGACGTGGATCAGCTCGGTCGCCTGCTCGCCGATCATGTGGACGCCCAGCAGCTTCATGTCGTCGAGCGCGGAACAGGAGCTTGAGGAAGCCCTTGTCGTCGCCGATGATGTGCCCGCGCGCGTTGGTGGCGTAGGTGGCCTTGCCGACCACGTAGGGGACGCCCTTGGCCTTGAGCGACTCCTCGGTCTCGCCGGCCATCGAGCACTCGGGGATGGTGTAGATGCCGTAGGGCAGGATGACCGACACCACGTCCTTGTACTTCAGGTCGAAGGCGTGGACCATCGCCACGCGGGCCTGCTCCATCGCGGTCGAGGCCAGGGCCGGCGAGCCGATCACGTCGCCCGCGGCGTAGATGTTGGGGACCTCGGTCTGGAAGTGCGCGTTGACCTTGACCAGCCCGCGGTCGTCGACGCCGACCCCGACGTCCTCCAGGCCCAGCCCCTTCGTGTTGCCCGCGCGGCCCGACGAGACGAGGATCGTGTGCGGCTTCAGGACGGTCCCCGACTTGAGCCGGACCTCGATCTCGTCGCCGACGTCGAGCGAGTCGACCGAGTCGTCCAGGATGACGCGGATGCCGATCTGCTCCATCTGGTGCTGGAGCGTCGCGGAGATCTCGGCGTCGAGCGAGCCGATCAGCCGGTCGCGCTGCTCGACGACCGTGACCTCGACGCCGAGGATGGCGAACATGCAGGCGTACTCGCAGCCGATCACGCCGCCGCCGACGACCAGCATGCTCCTCGGGCATGAACTGGAGCTGGAGGATCGTGTCCGAGTCCCAGACGCGCGGGTCGTGGAACGGGAACATCGCGCGGCCGGAACGGCGACGAGCCGACGGCGAGCAGGATGACCTCGCCCTGCAGGCGGGCCTCGGGCCCCTCCGGCAGGCGTGACGGCGACCGTGTGCGGGTCGACGAACGAGGCCGTGCCGCGGAACACCTCGACCTTGTGCCGCGCCAGGTTGTTGAGGATGCGGATGCGCTCGTCCTGCGTGACGTGCTGCTCGTGGACCAGGAAGTCGCGGAGCGTCGACCTCGTGCTTCAGGCTGAGGTTGACCCCCGAGAGGTCGCGGTTGCGGAACCCGGAGAGGAACAGGGCCGTCTCGCGGAGCGTCTTCGAGGGGAGCGTGCCGGTGTTGGCCGCGGCGCCGCCGACGACCGGCTCCTTCTCGATCAGCGCGACCTTCTTGCCGAAGTACGCCGCCTGCGCGGCCCCCTTCTCCCCCGCCGGCCCCGAGCCGATGACGATCAGGTCGTATTCTCTGGATTCCATGACGGCCGCGAGCCCCCGCGCGACGAGTCCCCATCCCTGTGAAAACGGCCGGACACGAGCCTATGACCCCCTCCCCAGCCTGTCAAGACGGCGGGTGGACTCGTGCCCGTCCGCCAGGTCCGCCCGTCCGGGGCCGCGAATCAGGCGATTCCCTGTTTTTCGAGGCTGTACGCAACGACCTTGGCCCCGCCTGCGGACGGCCGAGAGCCGTCGCTTGAGCTCGGCCTGCTGGTCCGCGACCATCGCCGCGGTCGGGGGGGTGAAGCCGGGTTCGCCGCGGTCCGGGTCGCGGACCTCCTCGGAGTCGAGCAGGGAGACCAGGTCGCCCGGGCCCAGGTCGAGCGCGGCGATCAGGTCGGCCGTCGCGGCGAGGTGCCGATCGGCGTGCTCGACGCCCCCCGCGCCGGCCAGCGTCACCAGGCCGACGCCCAATCCCGCCGCCTTCAGGTCGGCGACCGTCGCCGCGAGGTCGGCGTCGTCCCAGGTCTTGCCGTAGAGGGCGCGGACGCGAGGGTCGCCCGACTCGACCCCCAGGCTCACCCGGCGGAGGCCGAGGTGTCGGAAGCGCTCCCAGGCGTCGCGGCCGGGCCTCGGGCCTCCGAAATCGTCGAGGAAGGCGTGGACGCCGTCGAGTCCGGGTGCGGCGCCGGATCGCGTGGCGGGGCCGGCGGCCTTCCGTCTCGGGCAGGATCGGGAAGGTGCGCGCGATGGCTTCGAGGTATGAGGTGACATCCGCCTCCGACCGTCGCAGGACGTCGCTCCCGCCCAGGAAGGCGGCGCGGCACTGCGACAGGCGCTCGCCGAGCAGCGCGGAGACGATGCGGGCGTGCTCCTCGAACTCGGAGGCCGACCGCACGTAATGCTCGGCCGCCGGGCCGCGGCCGAAGGTCACGCCCCACGCGTGGCCGAGCGTCGCCTGGAGGATGACCGCGTTCGGGCAGTCGGGGGGGAGGAAGGGCAGGGGGCCGTAGGTGCCGATGTACCGCTCGCGGTGCGCGAACCACGCCGCCGCGTCCCACCGCGCGACCCGTTCCAGCATGTCGCGGAGCGCGTCGGTCGTCAGCGGCTCGGCCTTCCCGGCGGGAGGCTCGACCCGCTCCAGGAGGCCCGCGCCGAGCGCGTCGAGCAGGTCGAGCGCCGCCGCGCGGACCGTCGCGTCGAGGTCGCTCGCCTCGGCGAAGGAGAGGGTGCGGCGCTTCAGCACGAGGTTCTCCCCCTCGCGGACGCGGTCGATCGCCTGGACGGTCGTGTCGAGGCCCTTGAGGTAGTGGACGCCCGCGATGAACGCGCGCTGCCAGCGGCCCTCGCGGTCGAAGTGGAAGATCGGCGCGTCGCCGTGGTAGAGCGAGAACGCGCCCGCCTTGAACCCGGCGAAGATCGGGTCGCCCGACGACGGGCGCAGCCCGACCCGCGTCCCGTACAGGGCCCCGGTCTCCAGCAGGCAGGCGGCTTCGGTCTGATGGGCCATGACGGCGCGGGCCTCGTCGGGAAAGAGGTCTCAACACGATCGGCGGCTTCCATTATACTGCCCCGCCCCCCCGTGCGAACCGCCGCGCGCGGCCGCGCCGTCAGGGACGAGGCGAGGGGGTTCATGGAGGATACCGTGTCCACGACGCCACCCCCCCGGTCGATCCGGACCGAACCGCCCCGGCCCCTCCGGCGTCGCCTGGTCGAGCCGGCTCTGATCGGCCTGCTGGCGCTGACCTTGAACCTCGCGGGCAACGGCCGGGTGAGCCTGTGGGACCGCGACGAGCCGCGGTACGCCGTCTGCACCCGCGAGATGCGGGCGCGCGGCGACTGGATCTACCCGACCTTCAACGGCGAGCCGCGCTATCACAAGCCGGTCCTGATCTACTGGCTGATGCGCGCCGGATACGCGCTGGGGGGCGACAACCCGTTCGGCGCGCGGCTCGTCTCGGCGATGGCCGGCACGGCGACCTGCCTGATCACCTGGGGCCTGGGCCGTCGGATGCTCGGCCCGCAGGCCGGGAGGCTCGCCGCCTTGATGCTCGCCACGGCGCCGATCGTGGTCGCCGAGTCGAAGCTGGCGACGACCGACGCCACGCTGGCGCTGTTCGTCGTCGCCGGCCAGGCGTGCCTCTGGGAGCTGTCGCGGAGGCCGTCGCGCGGATTCGCGGCCGGGTTCTGGGTCCTGATGGCGCTGGCGATGCTGACCAAGGGGCCGGTCGGCCTGGCGCTCGTCGCCGCCGCGGGGGTCGCCTCGTGGTGGTGGCGAGGGCCGTCGGGGTGCTGGAGGCGGCTCGGATGGCGGTGGGGGCCGGCGCTGTTCGTGCTGGTGCTGCGCCCGTGGTTCGTGGCCGTCGGCGTGATCTCGCACGGCGAGTTCTTCCGGTACGCGCTGGGCAACCAGGCGCTGGGGAGGGTCGTGACGGGGGTCGAGCAGCACGGCGGGTTCCCGGGCTACTACGTCGCGACGTCGCTGGCGACGTTCCACCCGTGGTCGGCGTTGCTGCCCGCGGCGCTGCTGGGGGCGTGGTCGCGGAGGCGGTCGCGGCCCGAGTTCGGGTTCCTGCTGGGGTGGGTGGTCGGCCCCCTCATCCTGCTGGAGTGCGTGCCGACGAAGCTGGTCCACTACTATCTGCCCGCCTATCCGGCCTGCGCGCTGCTGGCGGCCTGGCTGGTCGTCGCGGTGGTCGCGGACGAGGTCAACCTGCGGCGATGGCCGCTGGGAGGGCTGGGGCTCGGGCTGCTCGGCGGGGTCGCCTTCGGCGTGACGGTCGTGCTGATCGCCGCCGCGGTCGTCACGCCCGCGCCGGTGCGATGGCCCTGCCTGGCGCTGGCGGCGGTGGTGGGCTCGGGGTCGCTCTACGCCCTGGAGAGGCTCCGCAGCGGCGCGACCCGCCGCGCGGTGACGGCGCTCGTGGCGACCTGGGCGGTCGTCATGCTCGGCGTGGGGGCGTGGCTCCTGCCGGCGCTGGAGCCGTACCGCACCCACCGGATCGTCGGCCAGCGGCTCGCGGCGATCGCCGACCGGCTGAAGGTCGCGCCGGTGATGGTCACCTTCCAGGAGCCGAGCATCATCTACGCCGTCGGCTACCCCGTGCCCGAGATCCGCCAGTGGGAGCAGCTCCACGCGATCGTCGGCAAGCACGGCGCGGTGGTCACGGCGGCGCTGGTGCCGCACGAGGTCGTGGCGTTCCAGAAGAGGCCCGACTTCGACGTCGAGGTCCTCCCCGACATCCTCTCCGGCTTCAACCTCAGCAAGGGGAAGTCGCAGACGCTCCGCTTCCTCCTGCTCCGCGAGCGCCCCCGACGGCGCAGGCCGCGCGGCCGCGACCGGGGCCCGTCAAGTAAGGGGCGGCGATCCGCCCACGACGTCGGACGAGGCGCGTTGCCGACCGGCCGGGCCGTCCGGTATGCTCCACGACATCGCCGTTCGAGAGGCCCGGGGTGGACCGTCCCATGGAGCCCGATCCGCGACACGCCCAGCCGGCCCCCGAGGGGCCCGACCCGAAACGCTGGTGGACCCTGCGGTTCATCGGCATCGGGCTCGTCGTCGCCGCGATGCTTGCTCTACTTCTCCGGCATCCTCGGGGCGTTGCCCCGACCTGCGCAGGCGTTCCTCGGCATCATGATGACCGTGCTGGGGGTCATCCTCTTCCTGCTGAGCTGGTTCGTCCCCTGGCAGATGGAGGGTTGACGTCCCCCTCATCACGACGAATAGCGCACCCGCACCAGGAACAGCCCCTGCGGGGGCGCGGTCGGGCCGCCTCGCGGCGATCCTCGGCGGCCAGCGCCTCGGCCACCCACGACTCGGGCCGGCGGCCCAGCCCGACCAGCACGAGCGTCCCGGCGATCGACCGCACCATGTTGTACAGGAACCCGTCGGCCTCGACGTCGACCCACACGAAGTCGTTCATCCGGCAGGCGGCGACGTGCGCGATCGTCCGCACGCTGCTGGTGCGGTTGGGCCAGTGCGTCTCGAAGCTGTGGAAGTCGTGCCGGCCCCTCAGCGATTGCGCGGCGCGGTGCATCGCGGCCACGTCGAGAGGCTGATAGACGTGGTAGCTGTAGCGGATCTGGAACGGGTCGGCGACCGGGCCGTTGTCGATTACGTAGCGGTAGAGCTTCGCCTTGGCGTCGAGCGTGGCGTGGAACGCCTGCGGCACCTCGCTCGCGCCCCGGACGCGCACGTCGTGCGGCAGCATGGCGTTGAGCGCCTTGACGAACACCTCGGGCGCGTGCCGCGACGCGGTGTGGAAGTGGACGACCTGCCCCAGCGCGTGGACCCCCGCGTCGGTCCTCCCGCTGGCGTTGGTGGGCGACTCGACCCCCGTCAGCCGCCCGATCGCCTCCTCGACCACCTGCTGCACCGTCCGACGGTCCGGCTGCCTCTGCCAGCCGGAGAAGTCGGTGCCGTCGTAGCTCAGCACGAGCTTGATGTTGCGCATGCCTGACCGGCGATTCAGGGCGACGCGGCGGGCCGCTCGATCACCAACCCGGTGACCAGGAGCAAGTCGATGATCTCGAAGATGCCGTCCGGAGTGGACACCGCCGCCATCCGCGCCCCCGGCGCATGCGCGATGAAATCGGGGTGGGGGACGCGGAGTTGCTGGCCGTCCGCCACCCGGATTACGATTGGCTTGAACGGGGCAGCGTGGATGGCCCTCTGGAGTTGCTCGGTGGTCATGAATGCGCTCCCGGGCTGAGGCAACTTTGATGAGTGGAGCAGGGCGACATCGATTACAAAACCCGTAAGAAGTGCAAGACTGGCGCGAATCTAGCCCTCGCTACTCTTACTTTCCCAATTGCCAGAGGATGATATCCCAAATACGCAGTATAGCGGTATGATCCTCATCCGCTTCCCGAATACCGAGTCGAAACGGCGGGCCCTGGGGGGCCTGGCCGGGCGGTTCGCCTTCAAGAGTTGGGCGGTCGAGGGCGTGCCAGCGATCTCGATCCGGGGAGCGCGAACGCTCGTGACGAAACGAAGCCAATGGGACTCTGGGTAAACTGCCGAATGGACCGAACCTCATGCGCCGACCGAACCCACCGGCAGTCTGGGGAAGGTTGCTCTTCTCTTTCACCACCGCCCTTCGGCCACCGGATCGGACCGTCCCGAAACGAAGCCAATGGTAATCTGGGCTGAGTTGCATCGGGTCGCCACGAGTGCGCCGACCGAACCCACACCGTTGCCGGAACCGCGATTGCTGGTGTCCGCGCAACTTGCCATTGGCCCGAGCCGGCCACTACACTGGCGGTCTGGGGCGTCTACCGGGCAGGGTCGAGAGCGAAGGGTCAACCCAATGGCGACGGCGGCCGAGGAGCAGCGGGCGGTCCTCCTCCGGGGCGATGACAACGTGGCGGTCGCCGCCCGGCCGATCCCCAGGGGGTTCGTCCTGAATCTCGGCGGCCGGCGAGGTCGAGGTCCGCGAGCCGATCGCGCTCGGGCACAAGGTCGCGCTGGCCGACATCGAGGCCGGCGCCGCCGTGCGCAAGTACGGCCAGATCATCGGGTTCGCCTCGCAGGCGATCCCCGCCGGGGCGTGGGTCCACGACGCACAACGTCAAGGCCGACCTGTTCGACCGCGACTACGCCTTCGCCTCCGAGCGCCCGCCCGTCCCGCCCCGGACCGAGGTCCGCACGTTCCGCGGCTATCCTCCGGCCCGACGGGCGGGTCGGCACCCGCAATTACGTGGCGGTCATCAGCACCGTCAACTGCTCGGCCAGCACCTCGCGGTACATCGCCGAGCGGTTCCGCGACGACGCCTGGCGGAAGGACTTCCCGAACGTCGACGGCGTCTTCGCGATCACGCACAAGGCTGGGCTGCGCCATCCAGTTCGGCGGGCCCGACCACGAGACGCTCGGGCGGGTGCTCGCCGGGTTCGCCAACCATCCCAACGTCGCCGCCTACGTGCATCGTCGGCCTGGGCTGCGAGGTCAACTACGCGCAGCACTTCGTCGACTCGCAGGACCTGGTCACGCTCGGCGCGGTCAAGGGGCAGGGGCCCCGGAAGGAGCGCGCCCGGCCCCGCATCCTCAACATCCAGGAGCAGGGGGGGATCAACCGGACGGTCGAGGCGGCCGTCGCGGCGGTCCACCAGCTCCTGCCCGAGGCCAACGCCTGGACCCGGACCGAGCAGCCGGCCTCGAAGATCAACCTGGCGATGGAGTGCGGCGGGTCCGACGGCAACTCGGGGGTCACGGCCAACCCCGCGCTCGGCGTCGCCGCCGACCTGCTCATCGCGCAGGGGGGGACGGCCGTCCTCGGCGAGACGACCGAGATCTACGGCGCCGAGCACCTGCTCACCCGGCGGGCCGTCAGCCGCGAGGTCGGCGAGAAGCTGGTCGAGCGGATCAAGTGGTGGGAGTGGTACGCCGGCCTCTTCGGCGACGAGATCAACAACAACCCGTCGCCCGGCAACAAGAAGGGCGGCCTGACGACGATCTACGAGAAGTCGCTCGGGGCGCTGGCCAAGGCGGGCTCGACGCCCCTGGTCGACGTCGTCGGCTTCGCCGAGCGGGTCGACACGCCCGGCCTGGTCTTCATGGACACCCCCGGCTACGACCCGATCTGCACGACCGGCCTGGTCGCCGGCGGGGCGAACGTCCTGGTCTTCACGACCGGCCGGGGGAGCGTCCTCGGGCTGAAGCCGACCCCCTGCATCAAGGTCGCGACCAACACCCCGATGTTCGAGCGGATGGCCGACGACATGGACCTCAACGCCGGCACGATCCTCGAAGGCGAGCCGGTCGAGGCCGCCGGCCGCCGGCTGTTCGACCTGATCCTCGACGTCGCCAGCGGCCACCCGACCAGGAGCGAACGCACCGGCGTCGGCGAGGAGGAGTTCGCCCCCTGGCACATCGGGCCGATCCTTTGAGAGAAGAGGAGAGATTTCACCACAGAGCACACGGAGAGCACAGAGAAGAGGGAGGGGAGAAAATCGAGGAGAATTATTGGAATCACTTGATGGAATTACTGAAATTGAATGGTCCTGATCTCACTTCCTCTCTCTATTCCTCTTCTCCGTGCTCTCCGTGTGCTCTGTGGTGAAATCTGATCTTCGGATTTCCGGGGCGGTGCTGATCGGGCTGGCGGCGCTGGAGGTGGCCTGGCTCGGCTGGTTCCTGGTCGAGCCGCTGCCCAACGCGGCGAACGTCGGGGGGCGGGTCGTCCGCTGGGCCGTCCTGGCGCAGGGCGGTGCCGGGGTTCGTGCCGGGGATCGCGGTTCGACCGGACGTACCTCGGCATGACCCTCCGCGAGCTGGGGCGCGTCGAGAACCTGCCCCAGCGCCTGCCGATCGTGCTCGCCGCGGCCGGGATCGCCGGGGCGGCGATCGCGCTCGGGCAGCTGATCCTTCGCGCTCTGGGGCTGCGGTCGTCGTTCGGGGCGGCGGAGCGCATCCCGCTCGCCTTCGGCCTGGGGGCGACCGGGCTGGGGGTCGCCACCCTGGTCGTGGGGCGACCGTCGGGGCTCGCGCCCTGGCCGATCCGGGCCGGCCTCGGGCTGATCATCGCCGATCGAGGTGGCCTGCCAGGTCCGCGATCGCCTCCGTCGGCGACCGCGAGCACCGCCCCGAAGCGGCCGAGGGCGACTGGCCGCCGGGTTGGGGTTCGTGCTGGTCGTCGGCCCGTTCCTGACGCTCATGGCGCTGGGGGCGATGCTGCCGACGATCGACTTCGACGCGATCGAGTACCACCTGCAAGGCCCGAAGGAGTATTTCCAGGCGGGCCGGATCGCGTTCCTGCCGCACAACGTCTACACGAGCATGCCGTTCGGCGTGGAGATGCTCCACCTGCTCGGCATGGAGGTCCTCGACGACTGGTGGCGCGGGGCGCTGGTCGGCCAGCTCCTCGTGGCGTGCTTCGCGCCGGCGACGGCGGCGCTGATCGCCCTGATCGGCGCGTCGCGTGGGCGTCGCCGCGCGCCGGCGTGGGTCGCGGCGGTGGTCTACCTGACGACCCCCTGGGTCTACCGGCTCGGCGGCGATCCCGTACGTCGAGGGGCCGCTCTGCTACTACCACGCGGCCTTGATCTGGGCGGCGTGGCGGGCCTGGCACCGCCGGGCCCGAGGCCCGGGCCCGGACTCTGGGGCGTCGGTCGGCCTGCTCGCCGGCGGGGCGATGGCGTGCAAGTACCCGGCGCTGGTCTCGGCGGTCGTCCCGTTCGGGCTGGTGGCGCTGGTCGAGGCCGTCCGCCGGCGGTCGTGGCGGGTCGCGCTGGCGTTCGCGGCGGGCTGGGGGGTGGTCATGGCCCCCTGGCTGGCCAAGAACGTCGTCGACACGGGCAACCCGGTCTATCCGCTCGCCTACCGGTCTTCGGCGGCCGGCACTGGGACGCCGCGCCGCGACGCCCAAGTGGCGGGCCGCCCACGGCCCGAAGCCGATCGCGGCCGGGGCCCTGGTCGCGGCGGTCGTCGACGTCGCCGGCCGGTCCGACTGGCAATCGCCGCTCTACGTCGCGCTGGCGCCCCTGGCCTTCCTGCGCCGCGGGTCGCGGCGGGTGGCGTGGGTGCTCGGCGGCTACGTCGGCCTACCTCTTCCTGACGTGGTGGCTGCTGACCCACCGGCTCGACCGCTTCTGGCTGCCGCTCTTGCCGCCTCTGGCCGTCCTGGCGGGCCTGGGGGCCGACTGGGTGCGGGACCGGAGCGTGGTCGCTCCTGCTGGGGATGGTGCTGGCGGTCTCGATCGCCACCGAACCTCGCGTTCGGCTCGACCGCCCTGGCGGGCTCAACGAGTGGACGGGCGACCTCCGTCGCGCTGCGGGCGGAGGTCCCCCGGATGCTCAACCCCCCGCTGGCCCGGCTCGACGCCGAGCTGCCGCCGGGGGCCAAGGTGCTGCTCGTCGGCCAGGCGGCGGTCTTCCACCTCGACCACCCGATCGTCTACAACACGGTCTTCAACCGCGAGACGATCGAGACCCTCGCCCGCGGCCGGTCCCCCGAGCGAGGTCCGCGAGGCGCTGCGCCGGCCGGGGCGTCACCCACGTCTACGTCGACTGGTCCGAGATCGAGCGCTATCGCTCGCCGGGCAACTACGGCTTCACGCCGTTCGTGACCCCGGGCTGTTCGCCGGCCTCGTCGCCGCGGGCGTGCTCGAACCGCCCGAGGCGATCGGGCCGGAGCAGGAGCTCTACCGGGTCCGAAATCCCGGTCAGGAAACATCTCACCACCTTCGATGATATCCGGCGGATGATCGCCGTCGGCCGACGGTCGCCGACGTGCCTCGAGCGCGGATCTCGAGCGGAGGAGGTAGCGGCATGGACGCGCCGACGATCGTGACGGGCGGGGCCGGGTTCATCGGCAGCCACCTGGTCGAGCGGCTCGTGGCGCGTGGGGCAGCGGGTCCGCGTCGTCGAGCGGCCGGGGGCCGACGTCGACGCACCTGCCGGCGGCGTCGAGGTCGTCCGGGCCGACATCCGCGACCGCGAGGCCGTCGACGGGGCGATGCGGGGGGGCCGGCTGGTCTACCACCTGGCGGCCAACCCGAACCTCTGGGCCCGCGACCGGCGCGAGTTCGACGCGGTCAACCACCGGGGGACGGTCCACGTCCTCGACGCCGCCCTGCGCGGCCGGCGCCGAGCGGGTCCTGCACACCAGCACCGAGAGCATCCTGACCTGCGCCCGACGGACCGGGCCGATCGCCGAGGACGTCGAGGTCGCCCTGTCCGACGCCGTCGGGCCGTACTGCCGGTCGAAGCTCCGGGCCGAGAACGAGGCGATGGCCCGGGCCCGGGCGGGCTGGCCGGTCGTCGTCGCCAACCCGACGATGCCGGTCGGGCCGGGCGACCGGGGCCTCTCGCCGCCGACGCGGCTGATCCGCGACTTCTGCCTCGGCAAGCTCCCCGCGCGGATGGACTGCACGCTCAACCTGATCGACGTCCGCGACGTGGCCGAGGGGCTGGTCCGGACGATGGAGCGGGGCCGAGCCCGGCCGCCGCTACCTGCTCGGCGGCGAGAACCTGACGCTGGTCGGCCTGCTCGGCATCCTGTCCGAGCTGACCGGGCGTCCCCGTCCCCCGCTGGCGCGTCCCCTACCGCGTCGGGCTGGCCGTGGCCTTCCTCAGCGAGTTCTGGGCCGACCACGTCACCGGCCGGCCCCCCAAGGCGACCGTCACCGGCGTCCGCCTGACCCGGCGGACCATGCACTTCGACCCGTCGCGGAGCCTCGCCGAGCTCGGCCTGGTCCCCCGGCCCGTCCGCCAGTCGCTGGCCGACGCCGTCGCCTGGCTCCGCCAGGCCGGCGCGATCGAAGGGCCCCCGACGGCCGCCCCTCGGGCGCCCTTCCACGCGGGCCGGTCGCGGTCGCCGACCTGATTCACGATGACCGCGGTTTTGATGCAACATCCCGACGCGATTGGCATTAGAAATGCACGAAGTGGCCTTGATTCAGACCCGGCCGACAGCTCCGCTTGTGTTTTTCCGACGAATTCGTTCTAGATTCTAGAGTTGGGCGCTCTCTATAATTGGATTCTGGGAGGGTGGGAAGACGATAAGGAACCCGCCCGTCGCCGCTCCCGGCCAGGACACGCTCATGCCCGCACGCCTGGTGGCACTGGACGAAGGTCCCGACATCATCCTCGACCGGACCATGGTCGTCGTCGGGCGACATCCTCAGTGCGATGCCAGGCTCGATTCGCTGCGGGTCTCGCGCCACCATTGTTGCATGACGCAGGACCGGGGCGAGCTGGTCGTCCGCGACCTGGGCAGCACCAACGGGATCCGGATCAACGGCCAGCGGGTCGAGATGGGGCGGCTGCGGACGGGCGACGAGCTGTCGATCGCGCACATCCGCTACCGCCTGGCCGACGGCCTCGGCCCGGAGGTGACGCAGGCCGATTCCTACGCCAAGGCCCCGGCGCCGGTCCGCGCCGCCCGGGCCCGTGCCGGTCTCGTCGCTGGAGTTCCCCTCCTCGGAGGAGAACCCGCTGGCGGCCGCCGTCCGCGACCTCCTGCCGGCGGGCGTGGCCGATCGGTGCCGCATCCAGGTCATCGTCCAGATGCGCAACGACGGCGACGGCGACGGCGACGGCGACGGCAGCGACGGCGACGGCAGCGACGGTCCCGGCGATCGTCACGTCGGCAACGGCGCGGCCGCGGCGGAGGACCTCGACGCATGTCGGCACAGCTCGTCCCCCTGAGCGGCGGGGACCTCCCGACGATCCCGATCCAGAGGCCCGTCCTGCTGATCGGCCGCCATCTCGACTGCGACGTGCGGATCGACCGGCCGAAGGTCTCGCGGCGGCACTGCTGCCTGGCGCTGGCCTACGACCGCGTGATGATCCGCGACCTCGGCAGCCGCAACGGGCTGCGCGTCAACGGCCGGATGGTCGAGGAGTCGCAGCTCCGGCCCGGCGACGAGGTGGCGATCGGGCCTTTGCTGTACCGCCTGGACGTGGACGAGCCCCGCCGCGCCGGCGGCGCCGCCCGCCGCCGCCCGCCCGGAACCGGAGAGCCTCCCCGACCTGCCCGCGGGGCCCGGCGACGTCTACGGCGAGCTGATCCCCCTCGACGAATATTGAAGCGCGGGCCGCGGGCGCCGGCCGTCCCGCGCCCGCGCCTCGCCGGGATGCGAATGGGCCTTTTTGGGTGGACCAGGGGTCGGTTACGGCCAATAATTCAACGTCGGTTCGGCCGACGTCGTCGCTTCGATCGAACACCCATGTCAATTCGCCGCGACGGATGGCCCGGGGTCATCCGCGGGGGAGGTCGTCGATGGTCGGGAGATTACGGCTGGCAATCGGGATCGCGGTCACGCTCGCCGTCGCGGCGGGCGAGGCCCGGGCGCAATATTACGGGGGCTACGGCCGCTATGGGTGGGGCGGCTGGGGGGGCGCGGGTCGACCGTCCAGGGGAGCATCGCGCAGGGGCTGGGCTACTACGCGGCGGGGGTGGGGCGGGGGAACCTGCTCAACGCCCAGGCCGCCTCGATCAACGAGGACACGATCACCCGCTGGAACGAGTTCATGTTCCTGTCGCAGCAGGAGGCCAACCGCCGCGAGTATGCCCGCCGGGCCCGCCTCCAGAACCGCGACAGCAAGGACAGCCAGGCGATCTACGAGCGGATCAGGGACAAGCCGACCCCCGCGGACATCGATAGCGGCGACGCCCTGAACGTGGTCGCTGTCGCAGATCACCGACCCCCGCATCCACAGCTCGGCGCTGCGGATGGCCCGCGACTCCGTCCCCAGCAAGGCGATCGCCGAGATCCCCTTCGAGAACGCCTCCGAGGGGATCACCCTGAGCCTCCACCAGCTGACCGCCGACGACTGGCCCGGGCTGCTCCAGGGCCCGAGTTCGCCCAGGAGCGCGAGAACTACCGCAAGGTCATCGCCGATGCCCTCAAGGAGGATGAGAGCGGCACCATCTCGCCGGAGACCCTCCAGCGGATCAACGACGCCGTCGGCCGGATCCGCGCCAAGCTGGAGCCGCTCCGCGCCAGGCTGAAGTCGATGACCCCCGGCCGATCGGGACCGCTTCGTCGACGCCGAGAACTACGTGAAGACCCTGGCCGGGATGGACCGGATGCTCGAGAACCCCCAGACCGAGAAGGTCCTGGCCGAGCTGAAGAAGGTCGCCCAACACGACCGCTCGGCAGCCTGCTCGGCTTCATGCACACCTACAACCTCCGCTTCGGCCGCGCCACGACGCCCGACCAGAGGGCGGTCTACGAGCAGCTCTACCCGATGGTCGATGCCCTCCGCGACAAGGTCGCCAAGGAGACCGACGCCGACGGCAAGCCGGCGGACTACAAGGTCAGCCGCGAGTACCCCGCCAACTTCTTCTCGGGGATGCACCTCGACCACCTGGAGGGCAAGGCGGACACGCCTCGTTGACCGAGGCGCCCCGCGCCGCGGAGACCCAGCGACGGCCTCGCCCGGGGATCGAGCCCGGGTCGAGGCCGTTCCCGATGGCCGGCCCCGTGCGTTGACTTCGTTCGCCGGCCGGCGCCTATAATCCTGACTCGTAGACTTGGGGCGAATGTACGCGCCGTCGGCGGGCACCAAGCCGGGGCCGAGAGGATGCCCGAGTCCGTTCTTCCGAGGGATGAGGCAGGAGCTGGACGCATGGCGGTTCGAGTCGGGATCAATGGGTTCGGCCGGATCGGCCGGCTGGTCTTCCGCGTCATGGCGGCGCGGCCCGAGGAGTTCGAGGTCGTCGCGATCAACGACCTCTCGGACGCCAAGCACCTGGCCCTGCTCCTGAAGTACGACAGCGTCCACGGCCGCTTCAAGGGGACCGTCGAGGCCGGCGAGGGGGCGCTGGTCGTCAACGGCAAGGAGATCCGGATCACCCAGGAGAAGGACCCGGCCAACCTCCCCTGGAAGGCCCTGAGGTGCCAGGTCGCCCTGGAGTCGACCGGCTTCTTCACCAACAAGGCCGTCGCTCCAGAAGCACCTCGACGCCGGCGCCGAGCGGGTCGATCCTCAGCGCCCCGGCCAAGGACAAGCTCGACGCCACGATCGTCCTGGGCGTCAACGACAAGACGCTCAAGCCGACCGACCGGATCATCTCCAACGCCTCGTGCACCACCAACTGCCTGGCCCCGATGGCCAAGGTGCTCCACGAGGCGTTCGGGATCGAGAAGGGCCTGATGACCACCTGCCACGCCTACACCAACGACCAGCGCGTGGCCGACCAGATCCACTCCGACCCCTACCGCGCCCGCGCCGCGGCGATCAACATCATCCCCTCGACCACCGGCGCGGCGAAGGCCGTCGGCGAGGTGATCCCCGACCTCAACGGCAAGCTGACCGGCTACGCCCTCCGCGTCCCGGTGCCCGACGGCATCGATCACCGACCTGACCTCGCTCCTCAAGCGCGACGTGACCAAGGACGAGGTCAACGCCGCGATGAAGGCAGGCCGCCGAGGGCCCGCTCAAGGGCATCCTCGAGTACGCGACCGACCCGCTGGTCTCCAGCGACATCATCGGCAACCCGCACTCGTGCATCTTCATGGCCGACTGGACGACCGTCATCGGCGGCAACATGGTCAAGACGATCTCCTGGTACGACAACGAGTGGGGCTACTCGTCCCGGACCGCCGAGCTGATCAGCCTGCTCGCCCGGGGCTGACACCGGGGCGATCGGCGATCGCCCGACGACGAACCCGAGCGGGGCACCCGTCGCGGGCCGGCGCCAGCCCGGCCCGCGGCCTTGCTTCGCGACCGCCCGCAGCCCCCTGAGGACGACCCCTTGCCCAAGCAGACGATCCGCGACCTGGACCTGGACGGGACGAGCGTCGTGCTGGTCCGGGTCGACTTCAACGTGCCCCAGACCAAGGACGGCGCGGTCTCCGACGACCGCCGGATCCGGGCCGCCCTGCCGACCCTGAACCACGCCCTCGAGCAGGGCGCCGGCCTGATCCTGGTCAGCCACCTCGGCCGCCCCACCGGCGACCCCGCGGCCGACGCCCCGTTCCGCATGGACCGCGTCGCCGCCCGGCTCGCAGGAGCTCCTCGGCCGGCCCGTCAAGAAGGTCGACGACACGGTCGGCCCCGCAGGCCCAGGCCGCCTGCGCCGCGCTCTGAAGCCGGGCGAGGTGCTCGTCCTCGAGAACGTCCGGTTCAACAAGGGCGAGAAGAAGGGCGACCCCGCGTTCGCCGCCGCAGCTCGCCGGCCTGGCCGACGCCTACGTCAACGACGCCTTCGGCACCTGCCACCGCGACGAGGCGTCGATGGTCGCCGTCCCCGAGCGGTTCCCGCCCGAGCGATCGGGCCATCGGCTTCCTCGTCGAGAAGGAGCTGCAGATCCTCGACACCCTGCTCGGCCAGCCCAGGCCGCCGATGGTCGCGGTGATGGGCGGGGCGAAGGTCTCGGACAAGATCCTGCGTGATCGAGAACCTGCTGCCCAAGGTCGACAGGCTCCTGATCGGCGGGGCGATGACCTACACCTTCCTCAAGGCCCAGGGGCACGCGACCGGCAAGAGCCGGGTCGAGGCCGACAGGCTCGACGAGGCCCGGCGGCTCCTCGAGCTGGCCGGCGCCGAAGCTGGTCCTGCCGGTCGACCACCTGGTCGCCGACGCGCTCGAGGCGACGGCCAAGACGCAGGTCGTCGCGGGCTCGGACATCCCCGACGGCTGGTATCGGCATGGACATCGGCCCGGCGACCGTCGCGCGCGTACGGCGACGATCGATCCGCGACGGCCGGGACGGTCGTCTGGAACGGCCCGATGGGCAAGTTCGAGGACGAGCCGTTCCGCAAGGGGACGCTGGGCGGTCGCCGAGGCGATGGCCGGCGTCGCCGGCCGTGACCGTCGTCGGCGGCGGCGAGACGGCCGAGGCGGTCGAGCAGTTCGGCCTGGCCGACAAGGTGGGCCACGTCTCGACCGGCGGCGGGGCCTTCCTCGAATCGCTCGAAGGGAAAACGTTCAACTCCCTGAAGGTGATTCCCGATCGTTAAGGATCAGGGCCGACCTCGTCTCGTGCGGGCGGCCCGGCGCGAGGCGCGGGTCCGCCCTCGGAGCCGAGAAAGCGAACGAACCGATGGGGGAGGATCACCAGTCACCGGCGGGCGCGCCGCCCGGCTCGCCGCCGTGGGACGCGGCCCCCCGGCCGTTCGTCACGCCGTCGCTGCTGAACTGCGACTTCGCCCGGATGGCCGAGGAGCTCGACGCCCTCGAAGCAGGCCGGCGCCGTGGCCGTCCACCTCGACGTGATGGACGGCCACTTCGTCCCCAACCTCAGCTACGGGGCCCCGGTGATCGCCGACTGGCGGCAGCGTGACCGACTTCCCGTTCGACACCCACCTGATGATCTCCGACCCGGGCCGCTACCTCGACGACTTCGTCCAGGCCGGCTGCGACGTGATCATCTTCCACATCGAGGCCGTGCCCGACCCGGTCCCGCTGCTCCGTCGGATCCGGGCCGCGGGCTGCCAGGCGTCGCTGGCGCTGAACCCGCCGACGCCGCTGTCGGCGATCGAGCCGTACCTGGACGAGGTCGACGCGGTGCTGGTCATGAGCGTGATGCCCGGCTTCGGCGGCCAGAAGTTCGAGGCCGTCGGTGCTCGACAAGGTCCGCGCCCTGCGCGCGGCCCGGCCCGGCCTGCGGATCTCGATCGACGGCGGGATCAACCCGACCACGGCGGCGGCGGCCGTGGCGGCCGGGGCCGACGCAGCTCGTGGCCGGCTCGGCCGTCTTCCGCAACGATGGCAACTACGCGGCGGCCCTGGCCGAGTTGGCCGAGGCGGCACGCCGCGGGAGCGAGCGAGGCGGCGGCCCGGCCCCCACGGCCGCGGCCGCCGTCCCGAGAATGACCCAGGTCGTCCTGATCCGGCCCGGCGCGACCGTCTACGACGAGCAGAACCGCGTCCAGGGCGTCCTCGACATCCCCCTGAGCGACCGCGGCCGGGCCGAGGTCGCCCAGCTCGCCGAGGCGCTCGTCGAGACCGGCGTCGGCACCGTCCTGGCCGCCCTCTACTGCGGGCCCGGCGAGAGCGTCGTCCGCACCGCCGAGGCCGTCGGCAAGGCCCTCGGCCTGCGGCCCCAGGCGGATCGACGAGCTCCGCAACCTCGACCAGGGGCTCTGGCAGGGCCTCCAGGTCGACGAGATCAAGCGGCGCAACCTCAAGGTCTTCCGCCAGTGGCTCGACGACCCCGTCACCGTCTGCCCGCCCCAGGGCGAGACCGTCGAGGACGCCCTGGAGCGGATCAAGGCCGCGCTGCAAGCCCCTGATCCGCCGCCACCACGACGAGGCGATCGGCCTGGTCGTCGGCGAGCCGATCGCCCAGCTGATCGCCGTGCTACCTCCGCCGCGACCCGCCGCGTCCAGCTCGACGACCACGTCCCCACCGGCGGCTTCGAGCGGATCGAGGTCGCCCCGGAGCTCGGGCCGCAACGGCGACTGGCAATGAGCGATCGACACGGACGGTCGCGTCGCGATGCCGTGAGCGCCGGCCCGTCGCGATCGTCCCGATCGGACCGCGGCGCCGAGCCGATTCGGCACGCGAGCCGAAGGAGATCCCCGACCATGGCCCTGAGACACGGAGGGCCGGCGAACGCCTGGCACGGCCACTTCGAGCCCAAGCGGGTGCCCGAAGGGGTCTGGATGCGGTGCGACGGCTGCCAGGCGACGCTCTTCCGCAAGCAGGTGGAGCAGAACCTCAACGTCTGCCCCGAGTGCAACCACCACTTCCCCGTCTCGGCCGTCGACCGGATCGCCCAGCTCCTCGACGCCGACACGTTCGAGGAGTGGTACGCCGACCTCCGCCCCGGCGACCCGCTCGGCTTCAACGACCGCCGCCCCTACCCCGAGCGCGTCAAGGCCGAGCAGGAGCGGACCGGCCTGAACGAGGCGGCGGTCGTCGGCCAGGGGTTCATCAAGGGCATCCGCATCGTCTTCGGCCTGACCGACAGCGGCTTCATCATGGGGAGCATGGGCTCGGTCGTCGGCGAGAAGCTGACCCGGGCGATCGAGGAGGCGACCCGCCAGAAGCTCCCGCTGGTCATCGTCTCGGGCTCCGGCGGCGGGGCCCGGATGCACGAGGGCATCCTCTCGCTGATGCAGATGGCCAAGGTCTCGGCCGCCCTGGGCCGGCACCACGCCGCCGGCGGCCTCTACATCAGCGTCCTGACCCACCCGACGATGGGGGGCGTCGCCGCCAGCTTCGCCTCGCTCGGCGACATCATCCTGGCCGAGCCCAAGGCCCTGATCGGCTTCGCCGGCCCCAAGGTCATCGCCCAGACCGTCCGCGTCCAGCTCCCCGACGGGCTTCCAGACCAGCGAGTTCCTCCTCGAGCACGGCTTCATCGACCGGATCGTCCACCGCCGCGACCTGCGGAGCATGCTCGCCCAGTTGATCGACTACGTGTCGCCCTGACGCTCGGCGACCGGCCGTCCCCGGCCGTCCTGGCCGATCAGACTCCAAGAGCAGGTTGTCGTGCGGGTAGGGGTGGCCGAGGTACTGGCGGAACGCCTCGGCCTGGGCCACGCCGATCTCCGGCCCCGCGGCGCGCCGCCCACTTCGGCCTGGCTGTCGAGGTATTCGTCGATCCCGTGCTGCCGCAGGAGCCAGTTGCGCTGGCTGGCGTGGCAGGCGAGCATCCGCCGCTTGAGCTCGAAGACGCGCGAGACGTCGACGTGGAACCCGGCCGCGCACGCGGCGGCCGTCGCGGTCGATCCCCTCGATCGGGTCGACGAAGTAGAGGTGGGGGATCTTCGCCAGCGGCGGGGCGGGCTCCCACTGGCGGGTGACGTAGTTGGGGATCGGCGCGGCGAAGCAGGCGTCGCGGACGAGCAGGCTGGTCGTCTCGTGGTCGCAGAGGTAATCGACCGGCGGCGCGGTCAGGACGAGGTCGGGCCGGGCCCGCCGCAGGGCCTCGGTCACCCGCCGCCGCGACTCGTCGTCGTTGAAGATCGCCAGGTCGCGGAACTCCAGGCAGAGGTAATCGGCCCCGATCAGGTCGGCCGACGCCTTCGCCTCGCCCCGGCGGATCGCGGCGATCGCCTCGGCGTCGTGCTCGGCGCTGCCGCAGTCGCCGGGGGTCATCGTCGCCATCGTCACGTGGCAGCCCGCCTCCCGCAGCAGGGCCAGCGTCCCGGCGCACTGGAACTCGATGTCGTCGGGGTGGGCGTGCAGGGCCAGGACGCGGATCGGCGTCGGTCATGGTCGGGCTCCGGATCGGGAGGCCGTCGAGAACTCGCGGACCGCGCTCAACCGACTCGACCGCGATGCAAGGACAACCCCCGCCGGCAACGTCCGGACGACCGGCCATCCGCGAGGCCGCACGTCCCGGCATTCCCCTTCGGGAATTTTCGGGAAAATGTTCTCGCGTGCGCTAGCCGACCGGTGTACATTAGCAACCAAAGGGTCAGTTGGTGATCGTCCGTGTCGTAGGTGGTCCGGTCGACCGCGTACGCTCGACCCGTCGTCTCCGTCCTGCATCCGGAGCCACCGCCATGGCCGACCTCGACGCGCTGACGCCGCGGCAGCGCGAGATCTACAGTTCATCCGCAGCAAGATCCAGGGCCGCGGCTACGGGCCGACCGTCCGCGAGATCGGCCTGCAGTTCCACATCAAGAGCCCCAACGGGGTGATGTGCCACCTCAAGGCCCTCCAGAAGAAGGGCCTGATCCACCGCGAGCCGAACATGTCGCGGGCGATCCAGCTCCTCGACGACCCGACCACCGCCCGCCCCGCCGGCCTGAAGCTGGTCGGCCGGATCGCCGCCGGCCAGCCGATCGAGGCCGATCGAGCAGGACGAGGAGCTCGGCCTTCACCGACTGGGAAGGCGCCGACGACAAGTTCGCCCTCCGCGTCACCGGCAACTCGATGATCGAGGAGCACATCGCCGACGGCGACTTCGTCGTCATCCAGCAGCCAGGAGCAGGCCCGCGACGGCCAGATCGTCGCCGTCCGCGACGACGACGGCGAGGCGACCCTGAAGCGGCTCTTCCGCGAGAAGAACCGCGTCCGCCTCGAGCCGGCCAACAAGACCATGAAGCCGATCTACCGCGACAGGGTCGACATCCTCGGCGTCCTCGTCGGCGTCGTCCGCAAGTATTGATCCGGACGACCTGCCGCGGAGGACGACGGCCGAACGCCGCTCGCGGCGAGGTCGCCTCGATGGCATCGATCGCGGCCGGTGCGGCCGCGGTCGTCCGATCGCGGGCGTTCGTCCGGGTCGCCCCGCCGCGCGGGAGCAGGATCGTCGCATGGCAACGGATTCCTCGGCCCCGGCCGATTTCGTGCGGCTCTTCACCGACGGCGCGTGCAGCGGCAACCCCGGCCCCGGCGGCTGGGCGTACATCCTCGAGCACCCCGCCAGCGGCCAGATCCGCGACGCCTCCGGGGCCGAGCCGGCCACGACCAACAACCGGATGGAGCTGACCGGCGTCATCGAGGGCCTCGCGTCGCTTGAAGCGCCCCTGCCGGGTCGAGCTGGTGACCGACAGCGAGTACGTCGGCAAGGGCATCCGCGAATGGATGCCCAAGTGGAAGGCCCAGGGCTGGCGGCGCAAGGAGGGGAGCAAGTTCAAGCCGGTCATGAACCTCGACCTCTGGCAGCGGATCGACGAGCTGCTCGCACGCCATCAGGTCCACGTCACGCATCGTCCTCGGCCACAACGGCCACCCCGAGAACGAGGCCTGCGACCGCATGGCCGTCGCCGCCTACAAGGCGCTGATGGCCGACCTGCGCGAGCATGCCTGAGGATCGGCCAACCCCGTCCCGGCCGGCGACCCCGAAACCGGACTGAAACCTCATCCAAGACAACGGGTTAGGGAGAAGTTGGCTTCGTTTCGGGAAGTCGCGGGGGTGCCACGGGTTGTCCTCAACCCGTGCGCCGCAATATCTGTCGCGGGCACGGGTTGAGGACAACCCGTGGCACCCCGATCGACCCCCTCACTGGGACCAGAGCACCCACCACCCCGGAATCCCGCCAGGGTCACCGGCCTTGAACTCCATCCGAGACAACAGGTTAGGGAGAAAATGGCTTCGTTTCGGGAAGTCGCGTCCGGCGCATGTCGCTCTCGTGGTGGGGGCGAGCTCGCCGACCACCTCAGGCCGCGCCCCCGATTGACACTTTTTGTCGAATAATTCCCCCGACTGGGTCCTTTCCTCGCATCGGGCAGGTCCGATTGGATATCCATAACCTGTTTTCTCGAAAAATATTAGAACGGACGACGCCGGAACCCATGAGGGATGCGCAGGATTTCCCGAAACGAAGCGAAATTACCCGCACCCCCTGTCACCGGCGGGGTCGGCTCAGCGGCTTGCGGCGCCGTCGCGGTAGTGGCGTTTGACGGTCTCGACGGCGCGTTGCCAGCGTCGGAGGGTGGCCGCGCGCCAGGAGGGGTCGCGGCGGGGGGCGAACGCCTGGCCGCCCGTCTGGAGCGAGCTCGGCGGCGGCTGCGGCGTCGGGCCAGAGGCCGACGCCGAGCCCGGCGAGCAGGGCCGCGCCCAGCGCGGTCGATTCGACCTGCGGGCTCCGCTTCAGGGTCAGGCCGAGCAGGTCGGCCTGGAACTGGAGGAACGGGTCGGACCGCGCCATCCCGCCGTCGACGCGGAGGTCGGCCAGCGGGAGCGGCAGGTCGGCGTTCATGGCGTCGATCAGGTCGGCGACCTGGAAGGCGACCCCTTCGAGCGTGGCGCGGGCGAGGTCGGCCACGGTGGTCGCGCGGGTCAGGCCGAACAGGGTGCCGCGCGCCTCGGGCTCCCAGTGCGGCGCGCCCAGGCCGGTCAGAGCCGGGACGAAGACGACGCCCGAGTCGGGGTCGGCGTCGAGGCAGAGCCGGTCGATCTCGGGGGCGGCGCCGACGGCCTTCAGCCCGTCGCGGAACCACTGCACGGCCGCCCCCGCCACGAACACGCTCCCCTCCAGCGCGTACTGCGGCGGGCCCTCGCCGAGCGTGGCCGCCAGCGTCGTGACGAGGCCCCGGGTCGAGGGGACGACCCGGTCGCCGGTGTGGGCCAGCAGGAAGGCCCCCGTGCCGTAGGTACACTTGGCCTGCCCGGCCGACAGGCAGCCCTGGCCGACCAGCGACGCCTGCTGGTCCCCCGCGACCCCCGCGATCGGCAGGCCGTCGGGCAGGTAGTCGAGGCCGAGCGTCCGGCCGAACTCGCCCGAACTCGGCCGGATTTCGGGCAATAATCCGCGAGGGATGCCGAAGAAGTCACAAAGGTCGTCGGCCCAGCGGAGGGTCCGCAGGTCCATCAGCAGCGTCCGGGAGGCGTTGGTCACGTCGGTGACATGGTGACGACCGCCGGTCAGGTGCCAGATCAGCAGGCTGTCGACGGTCCCCGCGGCCAGCTCGCCCGCCTCGGCGCGGCGGCGGGCGTCGGGGACGTTGTCGAGCAGCCAGGCGATCTTGGTGGCCGAGAAGTAGGGGTCGAGCACCAGGCCCGTCCGCTCGGCGAGCCAGCCGCGACGGTCGCGATGCCGTTCGCAGAAAACGGCGGTGCGGCGGTCCTGCCAGACCAGGGCCGGCGCGATCGCGCGGCCGGTGCGGCGGTCCCAGATCACGGTCGTCTCGCGCTGGTTGGTCAGCCCGACGGCCGCGATCCGGTCGGCGCCGACGCCCGCCTCGGCCAGAGCCCGCGTCGACCTGCGGCCCGACCGAGCCGACCAGCGCCGCCGGGTCGTGCTCGACCCAGCCCGACTTCGGGTACGATGGCGGCGACCTCGGCCTGGCCCTGGCCGACCGGGCGCATCCGGCCGTCGTACACGACCGCGCGGGTGCTGGTCGTCCCCTGGTCGATCACCAGGACGTGGTCGCGTGCCATCGTGGGCGGCTCCGGTCGGGTTGGTCGGTCGGGAAGCGGCCATCATACCGCGTCCCTCGGCCGGCGGGCACGACGGTCCCCGGCCCGTTCCCCTGAGCGGTCCGTCCCGGATCGAAAGGTTGGGTCCTTCTCATGCCATCCGAAATCTGGGTCGCCATCCCGATCCTCGCCTTGATGCTTCCCGGTCATCCTGGTCCCGACCATCCTCGGGATCAGGTACGCCCGGCTCGAGCGCGAGCTGGAGCACGCCGAGCGGATGAAGGCCCTGGAGCTGGGCCGGACGTTGCCCCGGGATGAGTCGTGGTGGTCGCCCGCGCGGATCTGCGTGGCGATCGGCGCGGGCGTACCCGCGGGTGCCTTCCTCTGTGCCCTGGCGGCCGGCGAGTCGCGGAACGACCCGACGCCCGCCTGGGTCGCGGCGGGGATCGTCGAGCGTGGCCGCCGTCGTCGGCGGGTCGCTCCTCGCGCACCGCCATCTCCTGCGCCGCGAGGAGGGACGGGTGGCCGTCGCCAAGCCGGAATTCGACGCCGAGGCTTTCGACCACGTCGGCATGCGGGGCTGATCGAGGGTTCCAGAATTCGAGGGGGGACGAGACATGCAGGCGGTTTACGACTTCCCATCATGGGGGATGCTCATGGGCCTGGGTGGGGCCGGCGCGGCCCTGCTGCTCCTGATCATGCGGATCAATAATGCCCAGGCCCGCCGCGCGTGGGAGCACGCCGAGCGGATGAAGGCGATGGAGATGGGCCTGCCCGTGCCGCCGCGGGACTCCTCGGCGGCGCGGGCCGCGGTCTGCATCGCGATCGGCGCCGTCGTCCCGGTCGCCGCGATGCTGATCGCCTGGTTCGGCACCGCCGATCGTCCCCATTACGCCGAGGTCGTGTGGGTCTTCTCGTCCGTCCTCGCGATGACCTGCATCGGCTGCGCCACCGGGATGACCGGCTTCCTCTTCCGGCCGGGCCCGGGAGGAAAGCGGAGCGGGACGAGGCTCGGATCGCCGCCAAGCCGGCGATCGACCCCGACGCCTTCGACTTCGCGGGCCGTCGCGGCTGAAGGCCCGCCGCGGCCCAGACGGCCATCAAGGGCTCGATCGGGACATGGAACCGCGCCGAGACGATCGTCAGCGCGTGGAACAGCGCGATCAACGAGGCCGTCAGGATCGTCGGCCCCAGCCGCCATCGGACCTCCGGCCGCGCGCCTCGCCAGCCCCCACGCGGCCAGGAGGGTCAGGGCCAGGTGGCCCGCCCGGTAGGGGAGGTTCCGCGTCTTGGGGTTCGTCTCGTCGAAGAGGACGAAGTAGCGGAGCCGTCGCAGGCAGAGCCGGGCGTAGCGCCCGGGCTCGTCGCGGAGGTCGGCCACGGCCCGGCGGAACAGGACGCGCGACCGCTCGGGCTCGGAGACGGCGCCCAGCGCCCGGTAGTCGGCCGCCGTCAGCGCGATGTCGTCGAGGTATCCCGCCTCGTGCCGCGCGGCCCAGAGCGATTCGTTGAGCCCCCGCAGCCCGCCGCGAGCACCCCGCAAGGCCCGCTCGACCGACGCGCGGACGACCTTGTCGGTCCCCTCGCTCATCGCGCAGTTGCCCTGCCAGAAGGCATAGCCGAACGTGCTCTTGATGAAGACGAACTCGCCGTGGACCCGGGCATTGCGGGCGATCCAGGGGGCGACGCCCGCCATCGCCGTCAGCGCGATCAGCGCGACCGTCCGGGCCCCGCGTCGCGGGCCGAGGCCCAGGACGACGGCCCACGCGACCCCCGCCGAGGCCAGGCCGAGGATCGGGTCGGTCAGCATCAGGGCGGCCAGCAGCAGCCCCGAGGCCGCCGCGTCTCGGGGCCGTCCCGTCCGCCCCGCCCGGTAGGCCCAGGCGAGGGTCGCGGTCAGGAGGGTCGCGGCCAGCAGGGCCACCTGGACGTGGGTCGCCGCGTAGACGAGCGTCGGATGGAGCGCGGCGATCAGCCCGGCCGTCGTCGCGAGGCGGGGGCGGTCGGGGGCCACCTCGCGGGCCAGCATCATGACTGCGGCCACCAGCAGCCCGCCGATCACGGCCTGCCCCAGCTCCAGCAGGAGCAGGGCCCGGGGCGTCCCGATCGCCTCCCACGGCATAAGCCCCCGCCACCAGGAGCGGATACATCGGCGCCTGCTGCGAGGTCGGCCCGTCGGCCCCGAGGAACCGGACCGAGAACCCGCGCCCCGACAGCAGGTTGGCGGCGATCTCGCCGTGCTCGAACGTGCTGCGGGGGACGGTGTGGCTCTGCAACGCCACGACCGCCGCCGCGCGGACCGCGACGGCCAGGACGATCAGGCCGATGCTCAGGCGGCGGTCGGGCATCCGTGCCGTCCTCCGACGTCCGGGGCGGAACACGGCGGATTGTGGACCGGGGACCGGCTTTGGTCAATCCGGAACCTCCGCGACGCGACGGTTGCCCCGGAGGGGCGGCGGCTCTATGCTCGGGAACGGGCCGAAACGCCATCCCGGGAGGTCCCTCCGATCATGCGCCCGACACCCTACATCGCAGCCCTCGTGGGCGTCGCCCTGACCCTGCCGCGGCCGTCATGGGGCGAGACGGGGCCGAAGCCCGTCGTCGTGCTGATCGGCGACTCGATCCGGCTCGGCTACGCGCCCGCCGTGGCCGATCGGCTGAAGGACGTGGCCCAGGTCGTCAGCGACGAGGCGAACGGCGGCGACAGCGGCAACGTCCTGAAGCACCTCGACGCCTGGGCGATCGAGCGGAAGCCGGCCGTCGTCCACCTCAACGCCGGGCTCCACGACATCAAGGCCGACCCCAAGACCGGGGCCCATCAGGTGGAGATCGCACCCTACGAGGCGAACCTCCGCGCGATCCTGGCGCGACTGGAGCGCACGACCTCGGCGCGGATCATCGTCGCCACCACGACGCCGGTCATCGACGCGAGGCACAACTCGTCCAAGCCGTTCTTGCGCCGAGAGGCCGACGTCGAGGCGTACAACCGGGCGGCGCTGGCGGTGGTGAAATCGTCGCACGCGGCCGCGGTCGACGACCTGCACGCGCTGGCCGTGCGGCTCGGGCCCGACCGGGTGCTCGGGTCCGACGGCGTCCACTTCACGAAGGAGGGGTACGAGGCGCTGGCCGACCAGGTCGCCTCGGAGGTCCGCCGGGCGCTGCACGAGCCGAAGGCGACGAGGGAGGCGACCTGCCGATGGGCCGCGACGGCTCCGGTGCTCGACGGCAAGCTCGACGACCCGGCGTGGGCCTCCGCCGCCGTCATCGAGGACTTCCCCGCCTTCTGGGACCGCGCCGAGACCGGGCCCGGGACCCGCGCCCGGCTGGTCTGGGACGACCAGGCGCTCTACTTCTCCGCGACGATGACCGACGCCGAGCTCCGCGCGGCCGGCACCAGGCGGAACGATCGGCTCTGGCTCGGCGACGTCTTCGAGCTGTTCTTCAAGCCGGCGGCCGACCGGCCCGAGTATTACGAGTTCCAGGTCAACCCGCGGTCGGTGATCCTGGAGCTGGCCTTCCCCGAGCGGGGGTTCGACTTCGCCACGCTGGCCGCCCGCCCGCCGATGGGGATGGAGGCGGTCGCGACGGCCGACGGGACGCTCGACCGTCCGGGAGACCGCGACCGGGGATGGACGGTCGAGGGTCGAATCCCGTGGTCGGTCTTCGCGACGAGCGGGGGCCGTCCCGCGCCAGGATCGTCCTGGCGGTTCGCCCTCTGCCGCTACGACTACGGCCCGGACGGGACGGAGCCGGTCATGATGAGCTCGGCCCCGCTGGCGCGGAGGAGCTTCCACCGTTACGAGGACTACGGCCTGCTCCGCTTCGAGGGGCCGCGCCGCTGAGGCGCCGGTCCGGTCGCGGCCTTGCGCCCGCCTCGAATCTCAAATTTGAGGTCCGCTGGGTGGCCGCAGCGGCCTCCGGCGAGGCGTGCGGCGGTGAGGGCCCCGGGGCCGGGCGGGGGGATCAGGCCGGCCGTCGGCGCGCGACCGGGGCAGGGGGGAGGCGGAGGTCCGCCGGGCCGTCGCGCGGCCCGCGCCGCGAGGTCGATCGCACGCCGGCGCCTCGGGGGCCTCGCCGTCGTCGAGCTTGCGGACGGCCCGGATCTCGATCTTGCGGACCCATTCCCGCGTGACGCCCAGGCGGCGTCCGACCTCCTTCAGCGTCAGCGGCAGCTCGCCTTCGAGGCCGAACCGCAAGGCCAGGATCGCCCGCTCGCGCTCGTCGAGCCGCTCCAGCCGCCGCAGCAGGTCCTGGCGCTCGTCGTCGGCCTCGATCGCCGCGTCGGGCGCGTCGGCGGGGTCCGACGACTCGTCGGGCGACCAGCTCCCGCCGTCCTCGCCGCCGCCGTTCTCCAGCCGGAGCTGGCGTGGCGCGGAGCGCCTTCTCGACCAGCCCCTTCTGCGACGTCGGTCAGGCCGAGGGAGGCCGCCACCTCGTCGAAGCTCGGCGGGTGGCCCAGCTCGCGGCCGAGCGACCGCTCGGCGCGGCGCCACTTGGTCAGCAGGCCCACCATGTGCGCCGGCAGCCGGATCGTCGCCGTCGTGTTGATCAGGGCGTGGCGGATCGCCTGCTTGATCCAGTAGCTGGCATAGGTGCTGAACCGGGTCCCGAACCGCGGGTCGAACTCCTCGGCGGCGCGGATCAGGCCCGAGGTTCCCCTCGCCGATCAGGTCGTCCAGGACCATCCCCCGGCCGACGTAGTCGCGGGCGATCCTGACGACCAGCCGGAGGTTGGCCTGGATCATCCGGGTGCGGGCGTCGCGGTCGCCCCGCGCGATCGCCTCGGCCAGCGCCTGCTCCTCGGCGGCCGAGAGCAACGGGTCGTCCTTGATCTCGCGGAGATAGAGGTTCAACCCGTTCGCCGACGCCGCATTCCTTCGCCTGGACGCAACTCATTTGAGGATCTCCCGTAACCTCGGGACGTCGAGGTGCCAACTGGGTCCGCCGCGGTGATCGAACGACCGGCTCGGCCGTCCCGGCCCGGCCGTCGAGGGGCCGCCCTCTCGGGCCACCCCCCCCGGCTCCAACCCTGGATGCCGGGCCTTCACCCCTCCAGTTGCGAACGGCCGGAAAAAGCGGCAGGAAATTTCCGAAAAAAAACACCGCCGCTCGCTCCCGTGTGCTATTAAGCCGGCAGGAACCGGGTGAATTGTCGAAAATTTTGAACACACGGGGGGCGATCGCGGCTATAATAAGAAGCTCGCTCGGGGCGATTGCTGATCCCCCGAGTGGATCGAGCCCCGGCGATGAGGCCGGACCAGATGGCGGGCGTGCCGGGTCGGATGCGGACGGACCCGCGCCGCCGGGAGTGCGGCGATGGCGGCCGGGAGCACGGCGATGGACGACGAGGACCTCGCCGGACTGATCGAGCAGGCCAGGATCGGCGACGAGGCCGCGGTCGGCGACCTGATGCGTCGCTTCGAGTCCGACGTCCGGATGATGGTGCGGGTCCGGCTGCCGCGGGCCCTGCGCAGCCAGTTCGACTCGATGGACTTCGTCCAGTCGGTCTGGCAGAGCGTCTTCACGGGGCCCGACCGCGACGCGCGGTTCGCCAGCATCGAGAACTTCCGCGGCTACCTGGCGGGGGTCGCGCGGAACAAGGTGTTCGAGGAGCACCGCCGCCGCACCCAGACGAAGAAGTACGACATCGGCCGCGAGGAGCCGCTGTACGTCCGCCGGGGCAACCGCGAGGTGCCGCGCGAGGTGGCCGCGCCCGGCCCGACGCCGAGCCAGGAGGTCCAGGCCGAGGACCGGCTCGCGCAGCTCATCGAGGGGCGCAGCCCCCAGGAGGCGGAGGTGATCGAGCTCCGCCGCCGGGGCCTGACGTTCGAGGAGATCGCCGAGCGGACCGGCCTCCACGAGAGGACGGTCCGCCGCGTGATCGAGGCGGTCCGCAAGCGGGATGGAGGAGCGGCAATGGCCATGACATCCCGCCCCGGCCCCGTCCTGGAGTCAGTACGGTCCGCGTGCGGCCCCGGCCGATCCCGCGGCCGCCGACCCCTCGACCGAGCACTCGACCGACCCGACGCTGGCGGCGATCCTGGCCGAGTTCACGGCCCGGTGGGACGAGGGCCATCGGCCCCGCGCCGAGCACTTCGCCGGCCTCCTGGACCCCGGCCGTGGCGACGCCATGGTCGAGCTGATCTACCACGAGTATTGCCTGGCCGAGACGGCGGGCCTCGACCCCGACCCCGACGAGTACCTGAGGCGATTCCCGGCGGTCCGCGAGCCCCTGGCGCGGCTGCTGCACCTGCACGAGACGATCGACGCCTCGCAGCTGCTGGGGTGGTCCGAGCCGGCGGACCTGCCCGAGGTCGGCGACGAGATCGGCCCGTACCGCCTGGTCCGCGAGCTCGGCCGGGGCGGCTTCGCCCGCGTCTTCCTCGCCGAGCAGGCCGACCTCGACGACCGCCTGGTGGTCGTGAAGGTCTCGCGGCAGGTCACGCCCGAGCCGCGCCTCCTGGCCCGGGCCCGGCACCCGCACATCGTCGAGGTCCTCTGGCACGGCCTGGCCGAGGGCGGGGCGCTCCAGCTGATCTGCATGCCCTTCCTCGGCGGCGCGACGCTCGCGGCGCTGCTGGCCGTCCGGCCGCGGCGCGGGGCGCGGCCGCGATCGGGCCGCGACCTGCTGGCGGCCCTCGATCGGGTCGCGGCGCCCGAGTATCCCCGGTCCGGGCGTCGACCGCCCCGCCCGCGCGATCGTCGCGCGGCTGTCCTATCCCCGGGCGATGGCCTGGGTCGTCGCCCGGCTGGCCGAGGCGCTCGACCACGCCTCCGCCCGGGGCGTGGCGCACGGCGACGTCAAGCCGTCGAACGTCCTGCTGACGGCCGACGGCGTCCCGATGCTGCTCGACTTCAACCTCGCCGTCGGCTGGCAGTATCCCGCCGCGGCGGTCGCGTCGAGCGACCCGGGGGGGACGCTCGTCTACATGGCCCCCGAGCGGCTCCGGAGCGTCGCCGACCCGTCGCGGGCCGAGCGGCTCAAGCCGGCCGACCGCCACCGCGCCGACCTGTATTCGCTCGGCATGGTCCTGCTCGAAGCCCTGGCCGGGCGCCCCCCGGACTCCCTGACCAAGGGCCCCGGCCGCTCGCAGGCGGAGCTGGCCGCCGCCTATGCCCGGTCCCGCGACCGCGGGGCCGAGGCGATGATCCGGGACGCGCGGACCCCGATCCCGCCGGCGCTGCGGTCGATCCTGGCGCGGTGCCTGGCCCCCGACCCGGCCGACCGCTACAAGAAGGGCGCCGAGCTCGCCGAGGACCTCGACCGCTGGCGGACCGACCGCGCGCTGGCCTTCGCCAGGGAGCCGGCCTGGCGGCCCGGCCCGGTCCGCTGGGCCCGCCGCCACCGCCGGGCGCTGGCCGCCGTCGCGCTGGCGCTGGCCGTCGCCGCCTCGGCCGCGCTGGCGGTCGGCCACGGATTCCGGGGGGCCCTGCGGACGCAGTCCCTGGCCAAGTTGGCCCTCGCCTGGGACCGCCCCGAGGCGGGGACCGGCCGGTCCTTCAAGGGTCGGCGACTGGCAACCCGACGAGACGGCCGACCCGGCGGTGGTCGCGCTGCGGCGCCTGGAGCTCTACGGCGTCACCGGCCCCGGCGACTGGCGGGGCCGAGACGACGTCCGCAACCTGCCGCGGGCCGATCGCGAGGAGCTGGAGGCCTGGCTCCTGGAGCAAGTCCTCCGGTACACCCGTGCCCTGGCCGAGCGCCCCGATTCGCCGTCGGACTGGAGGCGCGGGCTGGCCCTCCTGGAGCGGACCCTGGCCACGGCCCCCCTCGCGCCATTGCGTGCCCAGGCGCACCTCCTGGCCGGGCGCCTGGGCGTGCCCGATCCCGGCCCCCGGCCCGATGGGGGCGACGGGCCCGCCCCCCCGCCCCGTTGGGTGGAGGATTACCTGCTCGGCGTCGAGGCCGAGCCGACCCGCGCCGGCGACGCGCTGGCCCATTATCGGGCCGTCCTGCGCGCGCGCCCCGGTCCTTCTGGGCCCACTACGGCTCCGCCGCGGCCTGCGGCCGCCTCCGCAACTTCGCCACCGCCGCCGAACACTACCGATCGTGCCTCGCCCTGCGGCCCGACAGCGCCCCCTGCACAACCTGCTCGCCGGCTGCCTGTTCCAGATGGGCCGCTACGATGAGGCCCTCGCCGAATGCGACCATTCGCTGGCCCTCGACCCCGACCAGGCGGATGGCTACCGCACCCGGGCCTACATCCGCAACCATCTCAAGCAGAGGGAGAGCGTCGACCTTCGCGGCGGACGCCAACCAGTTCGGGGTCCGGACGCGATACCAGGGGCCGGCCCCCGCGCAGAAGCTCCGCCTTGACGCCGGGTTCTTCTCGCCGCTCGACGGGCCGTCCGGGCGGCTCGAGGTCGCCCGCCGAATCCTGGACAGCACCCCGGGCGATGGCGACCTCCGGACCGACGGGCCCTGGACCTGTGGAAGGCCAACCGCTATGAGGAAGCCCTCTCGGAGCTCGACGACGTCCTCGGCCGCGACCCCGAGCACCTCCAGGCCCGCCACATGCGCGCCACGATGCGTCGCGGCCTCGGGCGCGACGGCGCGGACGATGACTTCGCACTGCTGCTCCGGCATCCCCGGCGCGAGGAATTCCTGTGCAGCTTCGAACGGGTCGATGACGAGACCTCGATCTACTTCTTCGTCGGTCTCTCCCGGGCCGCCCTCCGCCTGGGCATGGCGCGGGAGGAGGCCGTCCGCCTCGCCGAACGCGGGCTCGCCCGCGCCACCCAGATCGAGCAGCACGTCGGCGCCTCGCATTACAACCTCGCGCACATCTACGCCGAAGCCTCGAAGGCCGACGCGGGGCAGGTCCGCTTCGCCGTGGATCACCTCCGGAAGGCCCTCGAAACGTGCGAGCACGCCAGGCGGTGGGCTGAATCCGACACGGCCTTCGACCACATCCGGGCGACGATCCGGCCCATCCTGACGGCCCACCAATGACGGCCTCCATCCCCGGCGCGTGCGTGCCCTCGAAGGGGGCCGCGTGATCCGGGATCGAAACGACCACGCCCGTCGGCCTCACCGGAGGCCGACGGGCGTGGGATCGAGACCCGTCGGACGGTTGCCCTCGGATCAATACGCGACCGCCGGTCCGGCGGGCTCGTAGGCGAGGGGGACGAAGGGCGGCTCGCCGTCGGGGCCCCAGCCGTCGCCGTCCCCGCTGGCCGAGCTGGCGCACGACGCGCTATCCGCCCCGCCATCGGACCCGTCGTCGGACGAGTCGGACCCGTCGTCGGACGGGTCGGACCCGTCGTCGAACGAGGTGACCGCGTCCGCGGCGGCGATCATCGGGTCATCGGGGCCGGGGTCGGCCGCGGCGGCGTTCGAACTGTCATCCATCGTGTCCGCGGGGTCCGGAGCCGCGGTCGGGACGAACACCAGGGGAGCGGGCGCCACGATCGCCGTCGGGCTCAGCTTCCGCTCCAGGAACTCGGGGGCATAGCGCGGATTTCGGTACCTTCCCATGTTGGTTTCGCCCATGACAGAGGTTTCATCGGGGGTTTTCATCGACCGCACGTAATACATCATCCTCCCGCAGCCGCCGTTTGTTCTGCATTTCCAAAAATTTCCTCCCGTATCGGGGATCAAGTTGGCCGGCGTACCCGGTACGCACCGGATTCCTCGGGGATGGGAGTCCCCTCGCCAGTTCATCGCGGGGTGTTCGTGGCCATCACACAATCGCGAGTCGCAGGGGTGAAGCGAGGCAGGCTGTTGGCGATTGCATGTAAGCTCACATTGAGTCCCGCGTCGTCTCTACCTTAGAACAATCTTCGCGACGAGCGCAAAAGACCTTGAGATGTCTTGTCCTCACGGAGGGGAGGTTGCATCAGAGGTGGCCCGAAACATGCGCCCGAGATTTTTCCGCGGTGACAATGGGACGGGGGATCATTGGCTTCGTTTCGGGAAACGCATATCGGCGGGCACCCATCGCACCGGATGGTGAACACCTAAATTATTATGGCTAAAATAGCTTACGGATAAGACCGGCGATCGAATCGTGGCGGGGCAGGGGGGACGGTTCGGGCCGGATGTTCAATGAAAAGTGACAATCCGAAATCGTGATGTGAGAGGAGGTGGACTCGCCTTGAAACCTCGGGGGCCGGCGCTCAGGGGGAGGTGGGCGTCCTGGCGTGTCCGGGCGAGGAGTTCCTTGATTGAGCAGTCGGAGCAGCCGCCCCGGGAGGAGTCCGAGCCGCAGCCGCCGCCCGAGCCGCAGCCGCCGCCGGTCCCGCAATGGCCGCAACCGTGGTCGGGGTCGTCGGCCTGGTCCGGGGGGTCGGCGTCGGGCACGTCGAGGCCGACCGGCTCCAGGTAGACGTCGAGCTCGCAGCGGGCGCGGATCGCCGAGTACAGGCCGGAGGTGTCGAGGCGGTGCGGGCCCAGGTAGTGCAGGACGGTCCGGCGGTCGTCGAGCATCGGCTCGACGTCGATCAGCTCGAAGGGCCAGACGCCGTCCTGGAGGATGTCCCGGCACGCCTCGAACCGGCGAGGGCGGTCGAGCTCCACCCGGCGGGCGAGATCGAGGTCCTCGGGGCCGGCGACGCGGAGCACCCGGGCCGGGGAGGACTGGGCGAGGGGCGACGCCTCATCGCCGGCCACTTCGAGGAGGACCGAACCCAGCTCGGTCCCTCGCGGCGACCGGATGACGACCGTCTGGCCGCGCGGCAGGCCCGCCGAGTCCGCCACGAAGCGCCCCACCCGCCCCATCAGGCCGTGGCGGATCAGGTAAGAATGGGCCATGCGATCCTCCTTCGGACCGATCCCGGTTCGCCTCAAGCATTAATCTATCAACAGGCTGCGGCGCGAGGCAAGGCGACCCTGGTTTCGGGGATTCGCGTTCTCGCAAGATGCCGGCGCACCTATAATTCGGCGAACGAGGTCCGCGGCGCGGCCGTGCGCGACGTCCGGGGGTGTGGCGGCCCGAGGCCGGGGGGTTCGAGGGGCGGTGCCGATGAGCCGAGTCCGTTGCATGCTCAAGGTCCAGGGACTGGACTGCCCGACCGAGGTCGACGCCCTCCGCGCGGCCCTGGAGGGGTCTCCCGGCGTGGTCGGCCTCGGGTTCGACCTGATCCACGGCGTCATGACCGTCGACTACGAGGCGGGCGCGACCGACCCGGCCCGCCTCGTCCGCCTCGTGGCGGAGCGGGCCGGGATGCGGGCCACGGTGCAGGGCGAGTTCGAGGCGCGCACCTCGTGGTGGGCGAGGAGGGGCCGGTGGGTGGCGACCGGGGGGTCGGGCCTGGCCCTGCTCGCGGGCATCCTGCTGGAGTACCTCGACGGCCGGGCCTGGCCGGCGCGGGTCGCCTTCGCCCTGGCGATCGCGATCGGGGGTTACGAGCTGTTCCCGAAGGCCGTCCGGGCCCTGGGCCGGTTCCGGCTCGACATCCATGCGCTGATGGCGCTGGCGGTCGTCGGGGCGCTGGCGCTGGGGCAGTGGGACGAGGCGGCGACGGTGGCCTTCCTGTTCGGGCTGTCCGAGGCGCTGGAGGCGCTGAGCCTCGACCGCGCGCGGCGCGCGATCCGGTCGCTGCTGGAGGTCGCCCCCGAGGAGGCGGAGGTGGTCGGGCCCGACGGCGAGGTCCGGACCGTCCCGGCCGGCGTCGTGCGGGCCGGCGACCGGGTCCGCGTCCGGTCCGGGGAGCGGGTCCCGATCGACGGGACGGTCGTCTCCGGCCGGTCGAGCGTCGACCAGAAGGCGATCACCGGCGAGTCGGTCCCCGTGCTCCGCGAGCCGGGCGACCCGGTCTTCGCCGGGACGGTCAACGGCGAGGGGGCCCTGGAGGTCGAGGCGTCGGGGCCGCTGGGCGACGCCCTGATCTCGCGGATCATCGCGAGGGTCCGCGAGGCGCAGGAGGCGAGGGCCCCGGTCGAGCGCCGGATCGAGCGGTTCGCGAGGGTCTACACCCCGGCGGTGGTCGCGATCTCCCTGGCCGTCATGCTGGGGCCGCCCCTGGTCGGGCTCGCCTCGGGGATGGCAGCCGGGTCGGTCGGCTGGCACGACTGGTTCTTCCGGGGCCTGGTGGTGCTGGTCATCGCCTGCCCGTGCGCCCTGGTCATCGCCACGCCGGTCGCGGTGGCCAGCGGGCTGGCGGCGGCGGCGGGGCGGGGCATCCTGGTCAAGGGGGGCGAGTTCCTCGAGGAGTTCGGGCGGCTCCGCGTGCTCGCCTTCGACAAGACGGGCACGCTGACCCGCGGCGAGCCCGACGTGGTCGAGGTCGTCCCGACCGACGGCCAGGGCGAGGACGACGTGCTCCGGATCGCGGCGGCGCTGGGCGACCGGGGCGGGCACGTCCTGGGCCGCGCCATCGCCCGCCACGCGCGGGGGATGCAGCTGCACGTGCCGGTGGCCGACGAGTACACGGCCTATCCCGGCCTCGGCGCGCAGGGGAGGGTCGACGCGGTCGAGTACCACATCGGGAGCCATCGCTACCTCGACGAGGCGGGGCTCTGCCCGCCCGACTTCCACGCGCGGCTGGGCCGCGCCGAGGCGACGACCGGCACCTCGGTCGCCCTGACCGCCCCGTCCGGCCCGCTGGGCTGGATCAGGCTGGCCGACCGGACCCGGCCCGAGGCCGCGGGCGTCCTGTCCGAGCTCGCACGCGCTTGGGATTCAGACCGTGATGCTGACGGGCGACAACCCGTCGACGGCCGCGGCGATCGCGCGCGAGCTCGGCATCGCCGAGCAGCGCGCGGGGCTGCTCCCGGCCGACAAGGTCTCGGCCATCGCCGAGCTCGACGCCCGGCACGGCCCGACCGGGATGGTCGGCGACGGCGTGAACGACGCCCCCGCGCTGGCGACGGCCCGCGTCAGCGTGGCGCTGGGCGGCATCTCCAGCGCCGCGGCGCTGGAGACGGCCGACGTCGTCCTGATGGCCGACGACCTGCGCGGCCTCCCCTGGCTCCTCCGCCACAGCCGGAGGACGCTGGCCCTGATCCGCCAGAACATCGCGCTGGCGCTGGCGACCAAGGCGATCGTCCTGATCCTGGCCGTCCTGGGGCACGCCAACCTCTGGATGGCGATCGCCGCCGACGTCGGGACGAGCCTCGTCGTCACCGCCAACGCCCTGCGACTGCTCCGCGGCCCGTCGGCGTAGGCCGTCACGTCCGTCCGGCGAGAACGGCTCGACGGGCGTGCGGTGGACCGTGCGCGGGGCCTGCGCCTGGAGCGCCTGGACCTCGGCCTCGACGGCGGCCACGGCCTCGCGGGAATCGAGGACCTCCAGGGTCGTCTCGACGACGTAGCGGCCCCCCGCCGGGAGCGAGACGACGCGGCCCCTCGCCTTCTCGATCGGCCTGGGGTTGGGGTAGTTGGTGGCCGGCTCCAGGCCGGTCACGAAGCCCTCGCGCAGGCCCCCCGTGTTCTTCCAGAGCGTGAAGGCCGGGAGCTGCTCCCGTGAGAACCGCAGCGCGACCCCCTTGTCGCCGGCCCGGTTGCGGAGCATGGCCACGGTCCGGGCGTCGGGGCCCGCCAGGAGGTCGAAGAAGTAGACCTGCTCGGCGAAGCCCGGCTCGGGCCCGTCGTAGACGTCGAAGTGGCCGATCCCCTCCGCGGCGCGGCCGTCGCGCGGGGCGACCACCCTCGCCGGGGCGACCAGGCGCGACCCCTCCTCCAGGTGGGGCGGCCCGAAGTTCCAGTGGTAGAGCACCTGCATCTCCGCCGGCGAGTCCTTCAGGTTGAGGAACTCGTCGCGGACGGTGAGCCGGTTCGAGCCGGGCGTCGTCGCGATCCGGGTCGCCATCCGGAGCTGCGTCCCGAACAGCGATGTCTCCTCGACGTGCCCCTCGACCGCGATCTCGTGCGGCGGCTCCTCGCCGACGTGGACCGCGACGTAACAGGCCGGGATGTTCGCGATCTTGCCGTGCAGCCCGAACGTGGTGTGCCGCTCCGACCCGTCGGGGCCGACCGCCGTCTCGCCGTAGGGGGCGCCGTTGTTCGTCAGGCCGCAGCGGGCGAGCAGCTCGTCGAACCCGTCGAGCCAGCCCAGGCCGCCCCAGCCCATCAGGTTGACGAAGGCCGGGTTGATCGGGCCGTCGCCGACCGGCGAATCCCAGCCGATCCGGTCGCCCCGGTAGCGGCCCCTCCAGATCCCCATGCCGCGGGTCGGGACGATCGCGAACGACAGCGCCCCGTTGTCGACCTGGATCAGGTCCACCCCCTCCCGCCGGCCCCCCCGGAGGGTCCGCTTGGTCACCGACCACGGGTGCGTCGCGGCGAGGCCGAGGCGGTCGGCGTCGATCGTGAAGCCCTCGACCCAGAGGTCGCGGCGGACGTCGGTCAGCGTGAAGGATGGCATCTCTCCCTCTCCTGTCTGGAGGATCGCGATCGGCCCGGCCCCGGGGACGAGGGCCAGCATAATGGCCGCACCCCCGCGGGGCCAGCACCCATCCACGCGGCCCGCCCCGCACCAGGGACCGCATTTTGGCACGCGATGTGCATCGGCATCAGGCAACAAGAGGACGTTTACGAGAGTGAATGTCACTCCTTCCGATTCAAACACCGGGGCGACCGTCGCGTCGCCCCCGAGGAGCTACGTCATGAGGGAGAAACGACGCGCCTTGCCGAAGCTGATTTCCCCGCTGGAATCGCTCGACTCCCGGATCGTCCCGTCGGCGGTCGGCATGGCGTTCGCGGAGCGTGCCGCGCTGAACGCCCACATCGCCGCCGCCGTGAGCACGGAGGGCGCCAACCATGCGAACGCCCTGGCCCGGTCGGCCGCCGTCCGACTCACCTTGGCGAGGACCGAGGCCCTCAGACAGGCCGCTCCGGTCGCCCCCATGAGGACCGCGCTGGTGACCAGGGTGGCCCAGCCCGCCGCCGTCGCCATGCCCGCGGTCGCGGTCTCCGCAACACCTCCGGCGGCGTCGGCCACGGCGCAGGCGAGCGTCGCGGTTACCCCGAGCGCCACCGCGAATCCCGACCCCGCGGCGACCACGACCACCCCCGTCGGCAACGTGAAGAGCGGCCCCATGGCCAAGGCGAATCAGACCTTGAACGCGATCTATCAGAGCTTCGAGGCGAACGGGTCGGTCAGCACGAGCCTGGCGGCCACGGCCCACGTCTCGGGGTCGACCGTCGGCATCGACGTCCGCGGCACGGGCAACGTCTCGGCGCTCTCCGCCGCGCTGGCCAACCTCGGGATGACGGTCTCGGCGACCGACGCCAACAGCGTCACGGTCGAGGGCTCGCTCCCCATCGCCAACCTGCCGGCCGTCGCCAACCTGTCGCAGGTCACCAGCCTGAACCCGATCTTCACGCCGCAATCGGGCCCGCCGATCCGGCTCCACAGCTGAGCCGCGCGATCGAGGGCGAGGGTGAATCCGAACGGCCGGGGAGATCTCCCCGGCCGTCGTCGTTTCCGGACGACGGCGAGGCCGGCACCGAGCCCGGTTGACTCGGCTGCGCACGGCCTTTACGTTGGGCAGCAGATCGCCCATGCCGCGAGGTGCGGCGGCGCCCGGCCCTTCCGGCGATGCGCATCACGCGGAGTTCGCACCGATGGCCAGAGCCTATCCTGGACCGGGTCCGGCGTGCGTCGCGGACCTCTCGCGCCGCGAGTTCGTCAAGGCGATCGGCGCGACCGCGCTGGCCTCATCCTCCGCGGCGGGCGCGTCGCCGCCCGCATCGACCGCGGTCGCGCGGCTCTATCGGTGCGCTCACGGACGACCAGCGGGCGCGGATCGGCTTCCCATCCGACCACCCGCTCCGGTCGAAGGTCGAGAACAACTGGGCGATCGTCAAGCCGACCATCGCCGACCTGACGGCCGGAGCAGCAGGCCCTCTGCCGGGAGATCTTCCGGGGGCTTTGCAGCGAGGAGGGCCACGAGCGGTTCCGGAGGCAGATGGACGACGATTCCGGCGGGTTCGGCCGCTACCACGTCGCCCTCTTCGGCGAGCCGGGCACCGGGAGGCCGTTCGAATGGGTGCTCACCGGCCGGCACGCCACCCTCCGCGCCGACGGCAACCGCGACGACGGCGCGGTCGCCGTCGGCCCGATCTTCCTCGGCCACGCGCACGAGGGCCCGCGGCTCCTGGACAACGTCTGGTGGTATCAGGGCCGTCGGGCCGACGCGATCCTCGGCACCCTCGACGGCGAGGCGAGGGCCCGGCGCTCGTCACCGGGGCCGGGCCCGACGGCCCGCGCGATCGGCCCGAGTCGGTCCCATCCCGCCGAGCCGGGCCTGCCCCTCGCCGGGCTCGACGGCCCGCAGAAGGCGATGGTCCGGCAACTGCTCGAAGACCTGTGCAGCCCGTTCCGCCTCTTCGACGTCGAGCCGATCCAGCGATGCCTCCGCGATCCCGGGGGCGTCGACGCGCTCCGCCTGACGTTCTTCAAGATGGGCGACCCCGGCGACGGCCGGGCCTGGGACGCCTGGAAGCTCGAAGGGCCGGCGTTCGCCTGGTATTACCACGCCTCGCCGCACGTCCACTCCTGGGCCACGATCGCCCCCCAAGGCTTCGAATCCTGAGTAGGTACTTCGATCGTTCCCGCGCCATTGGATGGGGGCAGCCTCGGGAGTCGATCAACTACGGTCAGCCATCCATCTGCCCATCCCCATAATTCCTTGGTTTAGGGCCGGGCTTCATTTTACTTGTGGCCAGCACTTCATTCGGACCCATGCCGGCCGCCAAACGCGCCCTCGCCGTGCCGTAGTTAACTCCCTTGAGACGACACCACTCGCTCAACGTACGTGTCTCTCCGTCAAGCGTCAGCCAGACATTATAGATGCCCCGATTGTTATTCTGGGTTGTACGGTCCGCCCAGCGGCAGTTTCCAGGTTCGTATCCTCGACCACCGTCGATGCGATCCAAAGTCATGTCATCTGGACAATCCCCCATATCTGCATAAAAGTTGGAGAAATCCAACCATCGCGGGCAGATCGTGATACCCTTGGCCCCGTACCAAGCGAATCCCCAATAGTTCGGATTGAGACATCGTGTGCGCATCTGCCGCCAAGCCACATAGGCACGAGTGCCGACTTGACCGTGCCGTGTGGCCCGTTCGCGGCACGCTTCACGCATCAAGCACCCGCAACTCCGGGTATGGCCGTTGCGCAGGCACTTGGACAGCACCCGTACCCGCCGCCCGCACTCGCAAACACAGTCGATCAGCAAACGGCGGTCGGAGGAGCGCTCGCGGGCGATGCCTTCGACCGTTAAGCGGCCATAGACATCGCCCGGGGCGATACTGGATACATTATTCATAGGGCATCCGTTACTCAGCCTGTAATCGGCCAACGCCGATCCAGGAGCGTAACGGATCAACCCGCACCGATCAACTGCATCCCATGCTGTTCCCGCAGTTGAAGCAGCGGTAGCAGGTCCCGCAGCGGACGGTCAGGGCGCCGCAGTTGTCGCAGGCGGGGGCGTCGCTCTGGAAGTGGGCGAACTGCTGCTCGCGGCCCTCGGGGCCGTCCTCCAGGGGGCGAGGGGCGGCGGGGGCGGCCTGGTGCGCGCTCGCGGACGGCCTCGGCGTGGTCGAGGTCGGCGATGGTGGCGGTGCGGTGGCCGTTGACCTTGATCGCCGGCGCGGCCGGCTCGGCGGCCTCCTCGACGGGGCGCTGCGGGGCGTTGGCCTCGCGGTAGCCGGGGATGAACTCCATGCCGAGCCAGCGGAAGATGTAGTCGGCGATGCTCTTGGCGATCGGGATGTCGGGGTTCTTGGTGAACCCGGCCGGCTCGAACCGGCTGTGCGCGAACTTGTTGACGAAGACCTCCAGCGGCACGCCGTATTGCAGGCCGATCGAGATCGACGTGCCCAGGACGTCCATCAGGCCGCCGATGGTCGAGCCCTCCTTGGCCATCGTGATGAAGACCTCGCCCGGGCGGCCGTCGGGGTAGAAGCCGACGGTGACGTAGCCCTCGTGCCCCTGGATGTCGAACTTGTGCGTCAGGCTCCGCCGCGTGTGCGGCAGCCGCTCGCGGCGCGGGTGGCCGCCGCCGGTCGGGACCGGCGCGGGGACGGGGGGCGTCTGGATGACCTCCACCGGCGCAGGCCGACGGCGCGATCGCCACGACGGCCGCGTCGAGGCGCCTTCGGCGGCTCGTCGGCCGCCTTCTCCTCCGACTTGGTGCTCACCGGCTGGCTCCCCTTGGAGCCGTCGCGGTAGATGGCCAGCGCCTTCAGGCCGAGCTTCCAGCCTTCGAGGTAGGCGTCGCGGATGTCGGCGACGGTGGCCTCGCTCGGGACGTTGCACGTCTTGGAGATCGCCCCCGAGAGGAACGGCTGCACCGCCGACATCATCCGCAGGTGGCCGCGGAAGTGGATGCTCCGGCCCCCCTGCGGCGGCGCGAAGGCGCAGTCGAAGACCGGCAGGTGCTCGTCGCGCAGCCCGGGCGCCCCCTCGATCGTGTCGTGCGCGTCGATGTAGTCGAGGATGCCCCGGATCGCCGGCTCGTCGTAGCCGAGCTTCCGCAGGGCCATCGGCACCGTCCGGTTGACGATCTTGAGCATCCCGCCGCCGGCCAGCTGCTTGTACTTGACCAGCGCGATGTCGGGCTCGACGCCCGTCGTGTCGCAGTCCATCATGAAGGCGATCGTGCCGGTCGGCGCGAGCACCGTCACCTGGCTGTTGCGGTAGCCGTTGCGGCGGCCCACCTCGAGGCACTCGTCCCAGACGGCGCGGGCCTCGTCCAGCAGGTCGGCGGGGCCGGAGGGGTCGATCGCCTCGACGGCGTCGCGGTGCATCTCCATCACCCGGAGCATCGGCTCGCGGTTCAGCGCGAACCCCTCGAACGGCCCGACGTGGCCGGCGTGCTCGGCGCTGGTCAGGTAGGCCTGGCCGTGCATGATCGCCGTGATCGCCCCGGCCAGCGCCCGCCCCTCGTCCGAGTCGTACGGCAGGCCCGACGCCATGATCAGGCTGCCGAGGTTGGCGTAGCCCAGCCCCAGCGGGCCGGAACTTGTGGCTGTTCAGCGCGATCCGGTCGGTCGGGTAGCTCGCGTGGTCGACCAGGATCTCCTGCGCCGTGATGAAGATCCGGCAGGCCGCGCGGAACCGCCTCGGCGTCGAACGTGCCGTCGTCGCGGCGGAACTTCATCAGGTTGATCGACGCGAGGTTGCACGCCGAATCATCGATGAACATGTATTCGCTACACGGATTGCTGCAGTTGATCGGCGCGGTGTTGGGGCAGGTGTGCCAGCGCTGGATGGTGTCCTCGTACTGGAGGCCGGGGTCGCCGCAGAGCCAGGTCCCCTCGGCGATCTTGTCCATCAGCATCGCGGGCCGGGTAGGTCTGCATCGGCCGGCCGGTGGTGACGGCGCGGGTGGTCCACTCGCCGCCGTTCTCGACGGCGCGGAGGAAGGCGTCGGTGACGCGGACCGAGAGGTTCGCGTTCTGGAACATCACCGAGCTGTAGGCCTCGCCGTTGAAGTTGGCCTCGTACCCGGACTGGATCAGGGTCTGCGCCTTCTTCTCCTCCTTGGTCTTGCACTCGATGAATTCGAGGATGTCGGGGTGCCAGACCTTGAGCGTCTGCATCTTCGCCGCTCGCCGGGTCTTGCCGCCCGACTTGACGACGCTGGCGATCGCGTCGTAGACCCGCATGAAGCTGACCGGGCCCGACGGCCGGCCGCCGCCCGGCGAGCTTCTCCTGGCTCGACCGCAGCGTCGACAGGTCGGTGCCGGTCCCCGAGCCGTACTTGAACAGCATCGCCTCGGAGGTCGCCAGCCGCATGATGTCCTGCATGTCGTCGGCGACGCTCTGGATGAAGCAGGCCGACCCCTGCGGGTACTGGTAGGCGCTCTCGGCCCGGACGACGGTCCGCGTCTCCTCGTCCCACCGCCAGTTGTTGGCCGGGCCCGCGATGCCGTAGCGGTGGTACAGCCCGACGTTGAACCAGACCGGCGAGTTGAACGAGCCGTACTGGTTCAGGCAGAGCGCCGTCAGCTCGTCGTAGAACCGCTCGGCGTCCTCGGCCGTGGCGAAGTAGCCGTCCTCGCGGCCCCAGTCGGCGATCGTCCGGGTGACCCGGTCGACCAGCTGGCGGACGCTGGTCTCGCGCTCGGGCGTGTTGATCTCGCCGTAGAAGTACTTGCTCGCCACGACGTTGGTGGCCAGCTGGCTCCACGCCCGGGGGATCTCGCAGTCGGTCTGCTGGAAGATCACCCGGCCCCTGCTCGTCCTTGATCTCCGCCGTCCGGAGCTCCCAGTCCACCTGGTCGAACGGGCTGACCCCCTCGGTGCTGAAGACGCGAGGGACCACCATCCCCGATCGCCCCGATGCCGTCCGCTGTCGTGGCTCTTCACCGTCGCCCGCTCGTCAACAGTCGCCATGGACGCACTCTCCCACGTTGCTGTACAACTGACAAGTTGGCCGATGCCTGTCGACCAGGTAGCTGCAACGTCCCGTGAGCCGGCGTCAATGACGGTGTCGGCAAGTCGACTTCTGGACAGTCTCGCTTGGCCTCCAACCGTTCAGTATTTCACGGGAACCGATCGCGTTCGATGTCCGTCCTCGGCCGAGGTCCAGAAACACCAACATGACTCGGGGAGAGCTCGTAGCGACGACATCGATCGGGACAGCAGACTCGGCCATCGATGGTGCAACCAATTGTCCATTTTAACCGAACAGAAGGTCCAGCCGGCAATCGTGTAAGGCACTTCCGTGAGTTGCTGGACGTGCACGGATGATCTAGAACTGGATAATTCAGCGCCATTCCAAGTCCGATCCAGTGAACTGCGGCCGAATGATCTCGACGGGTCGTGTCTCGAAGTAACCCTGTACTCGAACATCGATTCCTCCGAACTCTGGCTAAGAGAGTGCATCGGGCAAATTCGATCTGCCCGGCCCTGGGTTCTCGCATCTATACCAGCAACTCGGCGATTCATGGGCTTTAGTCTCAGACCTATCATGAAGTTGGTCAATGGCATCGAGAAGGTTCGAAAACCGTACCTAACAAAAAGGCCTGCCACGCGACGGCGCAGCGGCCTTCGAAATTCATCGCTTTCCCGCGAGGACATCAGTCAGGCGGTCGCGACGCTCGTGATCTGGACGGTGGTGTACGGCTGACGGTGGCCCTTGCGTCGGCGCATCCCTTTGCGACGGCGGAACTTCTGGATGATGATCTTCTTCGTCCGGAACTGGTTGACGATCCGGGCGACGACGCGGGCCCCCTCGACGAGGGGGGTGCCGATGGTCGGCGCCGTCGGCCCCGGCGACGAGCAGGACCTTGGCGAAGACGAGTTCGCTGCCGGGCTCGCCCTCGCGGCGATCGACGGTGATGCGATCCCCCTCGCGGACCCGGAACTGATGGCTGCCATCCTCGAAGATCGCGTACATGTCGGTCCAGGCTCCTCGCGACCCGGCCGAGACTCGTCGGGGCCGGGTCGCGCTCGATGATCACCGCGGAAAGGGAACGATGTTACCCAAACGATGCGTCGGATGAAAGGGCAACCTTCGGGACGACGAGGGCCCGGCCCCTCCCCCCGGCACGCGAGGGAGGGGCCCGGGACGGTCCGGGATCGGACCGAGCGGTCAATGGTGGCCGCCCCGACGGCTGGCGGGGGCGGGCGCCGGCAGGAGGCGGATCTCCATGTTGTTGCCGTCGAAGCACTCGATCTGGAGGTGCTCGGCCGGGGACGTCCTCCTCGGCGCGGATGTGGATGGTCATGTTGGCCTCGGCCTCGATCCGGGCGATGCTCGCGCCGCTTGCGGTTGTTCAGGTACGAGGCGACCGCCGGGCAGACGCTGACGTTGACCCGGCGGATGTCCTCGCGGTGCGAGGCCAGGGCCAGCAGCCGCATGACGTCGATCGACATGCTCTCGACGGTCTTGACGACCCCCGCGCCGGCGCAGTGCGGGCAGTCCTCGTAGACCGACCGCTTCAGGCTCGGCCGGATCCGCTGGCGGGTCATCTCGATCAGGCCGAAGGCGCTCATCCGGAGGACCTTGGTGCGGGCCCGGTCGCGCTTGATGGCGTCGCGCAGCGCCTTCTCGACGCCGCGGCGGTGCTGCTCCTCGCGCATGTCGATGAAGTCGTTGACGATCACGCCGCCGAGGTCGCGGAGCCGGAGCTGCCGGGCGATCTCCTTGGCGGCCCGCAGGTTCATCTCGTAGGCGGTCCGCTCGGCGTCGTTCTCGACGCGGAAGTTGCCCGAGTTGACGTCGATGGCCACCAGCGCCTCGGTCTGGTCGATGACGATCGACCCCCCCTCGCGGAGGTCGACCCGCCGGCGCTGGATCTTGGCGATCTCGTCCTCGATGCCGTACTTGTGGAACAGCGGCACCTTCTCGTCGTAGAGCTTCAGGCGGTCGACGAACCGCGGCATGACGACGCGGAGGAACTCCTGGGCGCGCTCGAAGGCGGCGGGCTCGTCGATCCAGATCGTGTCGATCTCGGACGTGAAGATGTCGCGGATGGTCCGCGTGATCATGTCCGATTCCTGGTAGATCGGCGCGGGGGTGCGGGCCTTCTTGATCCGGCGGAGGATGACCTTCCAGAGCCGCAGCAGGTAGGCCAGGTCGCGGGCCAGCTCGCGCTTGCTCCGCTCCAGCCCGGCGGTGCGGACGATGAACCCGAGCCCCTTGGGCGGGTTCAGCTCGTTCATGATCTCGCGGAGCTTGCGGCGCTGGCGCCTCGTCGGCGATCTTGCGCGAGACGCCGACGCGGTTCAGGCCCGGCATCAGCACGAGGTAGCGGCCGGGGATGCTGATGTAGGTCGAGAGCGTCGGCCCCTTGGTGCCGATGCTCTCCTTGATGACCTGGACGAGCACCTCGTCGCCGCGGCGGAAGACCTCCTGGATCGGCGGCTTGGCCAGCCCTCGGCCGCGGGTGAGCCGGCCCTCGGGGCGGGCCGCCTCGGCCTCGCGCTCGTCGCCGCGGCGGGGCCGGGCCTCGACCGGGCCGCGCAGGCCCATCTCGCGCTCGAGCTCGGCGATCTCGGCGACCTCGCGGCGGATCTCCTCCTCGAGCTCGGGGTCGATCTCCTCCTCGGCCGTCGCGGGCGCGCCCTCCTCGCGGAGCTCGTCGGAGAGGGCCTCGACGTCCTCCTCGTAGCCCTCGGCGACCGCCTCGTCGCCGAAGTCGAAGTCCTCGATCGAGGGGGTTTCGAGCTCGGCGCCGCGGCCGGCGAAGTCGCGGGGGCGCGGGCCGCGGTCCCCGGCAGGAGGTCCTCGGCGTCGGATTCGAGGTCCTCGGCCGTCGCGGGCGCGCCCGCCTCGGGGCGTTCGCGGTCGCGGCGACGGCCCCGTCGGCGACGGCGACGGCGCGGCTCGTCGAGCTTCTCGGCGGCCGTCTCGGCGTCCTCGGCGCCGGCCTCGGGCGCGGCGCCGAGCTCGTCGGCGAGGTCGGCCCAGTGGAACGAGGGGGGCGGCTCGGCGCCGGCCCCCACGTCCGGGGCCGCGCGAGCGCTCGCGGCGGGGGATGTAGCCCGGCTCGCCCGCCCGGGCGTGCGGCCGGGATCGCTCGCGGGGCGCGGCGTCGGGCTCGGCGGCCGCGGCCGCGGTCGGCGTCGCGCGGGCGGTCCCGCGGCCGCTCGGGCTCGGCGGGCTGGGGCCGGTCGGCTTCGGCCTCCTCGACGCGGTCGTCCTCGAAGTCCCGGGGCCGCTCGGGGGCGGGCTCGCGGGGCCGCTCCGGCGCGGCCGGGCGGTCGCCGCCGCGCGACCGGATGGCGGCCCTCCCGCTCCGACGGCGGGGCGGCTCGGGCTGGTCGCCGAAGTCGGCCTCGGGGGCGACCTCGCGCCTCCGATCGGCTCGGGCTCGACCTCGGCCCCGAACGCGACGTCCGGCTCCGCGGCCCGTGCGGGACGGCCGCGGCCCCGCGACCGTCGCGGCTCTCGGGCCGCGGGCGGTCCCTCGGCCGGCTCGACGTCGAAGGGCTCCGGGGTCGTCCGGGAGCGCCGCCGGCTCCTCGATGTCGAGCTCGGAGGGGCGGGGCGGCGGCGACGGCAGGCGGGCCCGCTGCGTCCGGCTCGGCGGCAGGTCGGGGTCGAACGGCTCGGCCGGGCGGGCGACCCGGTCGCGCGGCTCCTCGGCCTCGGGGCCGCGGGCTTCGCGCCGGCTGGGGCCTCCGTCTCGAACCAGGAGGGCGAGGGCGGCTCGGGCCGGGCGCGGCGGCCCTCGTCGCGGTCGCGCCCGCGCGTTCCGGCTCGGGCCGCGGCGGCGGCTCGACGGGGCGAGGCGGGGGAGGCGGCGGGGCCCAATCGTCGTCCACCAGGCCCTCGCCGAAGCGGCGGGGCTCGGAGCGGTCGCGGCGGCCCTTCTCGGAGCGATCGGGGCGGTCGGGCGCTCGGGCGGTCGCGCGACCGCTCCTCGCCGCGGGCGGGGGCCGCGGCCGCGCCCTCGGCGCGCGACCGGCCGCGGTCGGCGCGGTCGCGGCGCGGCTCGCGCGGGCGCGGCGTCGGCCTCGTCGGCCTGGTGCCGGTGGTAGTACTGGGGCTCGACGTCGGAGACGTGGAGGAAGCCGTTGCGGCCGACCGAGAAGTCGACGAACGCGGCCTGGATGGCCGGCTCGAGGTTGACGATCTTCCCCTTGTAGATGTTGCCGGTGTAGCTCTCGTGGCTGGTGCGCTCGACGTACAGCTCTTCGAGGACGCCGTCTTCGACGATGGCGATCCGGCATTCCTCGGGCTGGAGCACGTTGATCAGCATTTCTTTCTTCATGCGGTCGTCTTTCTGGCACGGTCGCGGTGAGCGGCGTTCGGGTAAGGGGCACCCGGGCCGTCGTGGGGGATCGGGCGATCGCGACGGGTCTCGCGGATCGTCCCCGGGGCCACGAGGGGCCGGGGCCCGGCCTCGGTCAGGGGGCCAGTTCCACTTCGGTGCGAACCAGAACGGCCCCCCCCTCCAGCAGGTCGCGCAGGCCGAGGGTGTCGATCACCTCCTCGGGCCGGGCCGCGCCGCCTGGGGGTCATCTTCAGGCGGAATCGCAGGGTGCCGGGCCCGTCGAGCTCGGCGTCGAGCACCGACGGCCGCAGGTCGATCGCGATGTCGCGACCGCGGTCGGGCCGGTGCCGGGTGTAGGGCCGGCTCGTGCCGGCCAGGAAGTCGGCCAGGGCCGCGCGGGCGGCGTCGCGGCGATCGGCGGGGATCTCCAGGGCGTAGCGCACCGCCTCGACCTTCGCCGGGCGGCCGGGCGGCACCGCCTCGGCCTCCAGCCAGTCGAGCCCGGGGGCGCCGCGTCGCGGAGGCGGCGGAGCGACCTCGGCCGGCTCCATCGGCCCGGCCAGGTCGAGCTCGACCACCTCGCGGCGGCCCTCGATCCCCAGCGCCAGCGCCTGCGCGAAGACGATCTTCGGGCGCGGGTTGAAGCCCTGGCTGTGCGCCATCGGGATCTCGGCGCGCCGGAGCGTCCGCTCCACGCAGCGCAGCAGGTCGTGGTGGCTGACCAGGCGGAGGTCGCCTCGCTTGGCGAACCGGAGGCGGAGCTTGGTCGCGGTCGCGGTCATCGGCTCAACGCCCGGTGGGCCGTCATCGTCGGGGTCATGCGAAAGGGTCGCTCAACGCCCGGGGGCGTCGATCGTTGGGTTCGACGCGGCCCCGGCTCCGAGCCGGGGTCGCGGCGGTCCGTCAGCCGCGAGATCCTCCGTCGTCCGTCGCGGGCGATCGGGCCGTCGGTGTCGGGCAGCTCGCGCCGCAGCGTCTCCTGGAGCAGCGCCAGCACCTCCTGCGCGGTCTCCAGGCGGAGCGCCTCGGCGGCGACCTCGCGGCGCTGCTCGGCGCGGACCCCGCGGATCACCCGCTTGACCTCGGGGAGCTGGTGCGGCGGCATGCTCAGGTGGCGCAGGCCCAGCCCCACCAGGAGCATCGTGTAGAGCGGCTCGCCCCCCATCGTCCCGCAGACGCTCACCTCCAGGCCGTGCGCCGCGCCCGCCGCGACCACCAGGCCGATCAGGCGGAGCACCGCCGGGTCGGCGGCGCTGTACAGGTCGGCGACGGTCTCGTTGGTCCGGTCGACGGCCATCGTGTACTGGATCAGGTCGTTGGTTCCGATCGAGAAGAAGTCCACCTCCTTTGCGAGTTGGTCGGCCACCACGGCGGCGGCGGGGACCTCGACCATGATGCCGACCGGCAGGTCGGCGCGGACGGCGACCCCCTCGGCGATCAGCTCCGAGGCGACGTCGTCGAGCACGGCGCGGGCCTGGCGGAACTCGGACAGGGTCGTCACCAGCGGGAACATGACCCGCACGTCGCCCAGGGTGCTGGCCCGGAGGATCGCGCGGAGCTGGACCCGGAACAGCGACGGGTCGCGCAGCGAGCAGCCGCAGGCTCCGCAGCCCGAGCGACCGGGTTCGGCTCGTCGTAGCCGGCGGTGCGGTAGGAGACCAGCTTGTCGGCCCCCAGGTCGAGCGTCCGGATCGTGACCGGGCGGCCCTGGAGCGAGCGGACCACGGCGGCATACGCCTCGAACTGCTCCTCCTCGGTCGGCGGCCGGTCGCTGCTGAGGAACAGGAACTCGGTGCGATAGAGCCCGACGCCGCGCGCCCCGCGCTCCAGGCAGCCGGCGACCTCGGTGGGGAACTCGATGTTGCCCCAGAGGTCGACGCGGACGCCGTCGAGGGTCTCGGCGGGCAGGCCGGCCAGCCCGGCCAGGCCGCGGAACCGCGCGGCGCGCTCGGCGGCGGCGCGGCGATAGCGCTCCTGGGTCGGCTCGTCGGGGTCGAGCACGACGAGCCCCTCGTCGCCGTCGACGATCACCGTGCGGCAGTGCCGGGCGCGGTCGAGGAACCGGCCGAGGCCGACGACGGCGGGGATCTCCAGCGCCTCGGCGACGATCGCCGTGTGGCTGGCCCGGCCCGCCGACCTCGGTGGCGAAGCCCAGGACGCGCGCCGGGTCGAGCCCGGCGGTCTCGCTGGGGGACAGGTCGTGCGCCAGCAGGACCGTCGGCTCGTCGATCCCCTCGGTCGGCGCGGCGGCGGGCCGGCCCGAGAGCTGGCCGAGGATGCGGCGCTCGATGTCGCGGACGTCGGCGGCGCGGGCGGCCAGGTGCGAGTCGGTCAGCTGCTCCAGGCGGGCGGCGTGCCCTTCGAGCACCTCGCCGACGGCGTCCTCGGCGGCGAGCCGGTCGCGCTCGATCCGCTGGCGGGCGTCGCGGCGGAGCGTCGGGTCGGCGATCATCCGCGCGTGCGCCGCCAGGATGTCGGCGTACTCCGGGCCGATCCGCTGGCGGGCGTCGGCCTCGGCCAGCTCCGCCTCGGCGTGCGCCGAGGCGAGGCCGCGGTCGAGCCGCTCGAGCTCGGCGGCCAGCGCCTCGGGCGCGACGGTGCGGTGCGGCGGCCGGGGCCCGCGCGGGTCGAGGACCCGCACCGGGCCGATCGCGACCCCGGGACTGACGGCGATCCCGCGGAGGGTTTGCATCGTCATAGGTCTCGCCGGGGGGCACGGCGGCGGCGGTCGCCACGCGTCCCGGTGCCCGTTCGGGGGTGCGGCGCGGCCGTCGCGCCGCGATGGGGCGTCGCCCCGCGCGGCGCTCGGCTGGGGGGGCCTGCCGTCGCGGGACGTCATGGGGCGGGCTCCGTCTCCTGGCCCTCGTCGTCCTCGTAGAACCCCGCCGAGACGAGCCCCGCCAGCGCCTCGACGGCCGCCGCGGCGTCGGGGCCGCGCGCCTCCAGGTCGAGCCGGGTGCCGCACTCGGCGGCCAGCGACGTCAGGTCGAGGATGCTCTTGCCGTTGAACTCGTTGCCGTTGTGATGGACCCGGACCTCCGCTTGATAGCTCAGCGCCAGCCGGACGAACTTGTCGGCGGGCCGCATGTGCAGGCCCAGCGCGTTGATGATCTCGACTTGTCGGCGGGCGACGGGCGGATCGTGGCTCATCGTCGACTCGGTCGGCCAGGGGCCCGGGAGGCCGCCGCTCGGGGCGCCCGGGCGGCAGGTCTCGTTGGGTTGCCATCCGCCTCCCGCCGCGACGGCCGCGGTGCCGCGGGCCCGCCGCGCGGGGGCGATGGCCCCGGCATTCAGGGCGTCCCCTGGTCGGCCTCGTCGAGCAGCTCGACGACGGCCTCGCGGGTCTTCGCCTGGCGGAGGAAGCTGACGAACCGCTCGTCCTTCAGGTGCCGCGAGATGTTCTCCAGGGCCCGGAGGTGGTCGCCGGGCTGGTTCGGCGGCGAGATCAGCAGGAAGAAGATGTCGACCGGCTCGCCGTCCAGCGCGGCGAAGTCGACGCCCCGCCGCGACAGCGCCACGGTCCCGATCAGGCGGCTGACGGTCGGGTGCCGGGTGTGCGGGACGGCGACCCCCATGCCGATGCCGGTCGAGCCGAGCTCCTCGCGGCCGAGGATCGCGCGGGAGACGCTGTCCAGGTCCGCCTCGGCCAGCCGGCCGGCCTGGCACAGGCTGCGGACGATCTCGCGGATCGCCTCCTCCTTGGCCGTCGCCTGGAGGTCGACGAGGATCGCCTCGCGGACCACGAAATCCGAAAGCTTCATCCGGCCCTCCATCGACGTGCCGCCGAGCCCTCCTGCCGACGCCTCGCGACGGTCCGCCGGGCTGCGGGCGGTGCGGCAACGTCGGGCGACCTTCGCGGAAGGGCCCCGCCGACGTGACGCGCCGGCCACCGGCCGATCTCGTCCCGCCCCCGGGCGCCCGGTTCACGGCCGCTCGGGGGGCTCGGGCAGGTCGGGCGACAGCGGGGCCGTCCCCCCCAGGGCGACGTCCCCCTTGTGATTCTGGACCTTTTCCTTGTACCGGCGGAGCTGGTGTTCGATCTTGTGGACGCACTGGTCCATCGCCGCTTCCGGCGTCGACGCCTCCTCGCGGGCGACGAAGTCGTGCTTGTGCTCGGCCGAGACGAAGATCTCCACCAACCAGTCGTGCTTCCGGTGATCGACCTCGACCTCGATCGTCATCAGGCGACCGAAGTACTTCAGCAGCTTCTCGGCCTTGTCGCGGAGGTAAGCTTGTTGGTCCGATCCCAAGCCGCCGTGGCGGGTCGTTATCTCGATGTGCACCCGACCGCTCCTTGCCTAGCCATCCCGCCTGCCCGGGACAGCATCCCGGCGCGACCCCAAGAGTAACCCGCCGCGGCGGTCGCGGTCAAGAGACCACCGACCACTTCACCGCCCCCGACGCGACCCGCCGCGGGGGGCTATCCCGCCCCTCGCCGATGCCGTATCGTGGGGACGCCGCGGCCGATCGGGCGACGCCGCCGCGATCATACGCCTTATTTAGCACGGGAGCAACAGCGCCGTGTGGACGCAGCAGTACGACCCGATGGGGAGCTGGCCCGCCTCGACGTTCCTGGCGGCCTTGCCGGTGCTGGTGCTGCTGGGCCTGCTGGCCTCGGGGAGGGTCGGCGCCTGGCAGGCGGCGCTGTGCGGGCTGCTGACGGCCGCCGCGGTGGCGGCCGGCGCCTTCCAGATGCCGCTCGACCTGGTCGCCGCCAGCGCCGCCGTCGGGGTGGTCTTCGCGCTGTTCCGGATCGTCTGGCTGATCGTGGCGGCGGTGTTCCTCTACGACCTGGCGGTGGCGACCGGCCAGTTCGACGTGATGAAGGCGTCGATCGCGCGGCTCTCGGGCGACCGGCGGCTCCAGGCGGTGCTGGTGGCCTTCTCCTTCGGCGCGTTCATCGAGGGGGCGGCCGGCTTCGGGGCGCCGGTGGCGATCTCGGCGGCGTTCCTGGTCGGCCTGGGGTTCCGGCCGTTCCAGGCGGCGGTGCTCTGCCTGATCGCCAACACCGCCCCGGTGGCCTGGGGGGCGATCGGCACGCCGATCCTGACGCTGAGCAAGGTGACCGACCTGGACGTCGAGGCGCTCAGCGCCACCGCCGGGCGGATCTTGCCGCCGCTGTCGCTGATCATCCCGTTCTGGCTGGTGCGGACGATGGTCGGCTGGCGGCTGACTTTGGCCGTCTGGCCGGCCCTGCTGGCCGTCGGCGGGACGTTCGCCGGGGTCCAGTGGCTCTGGTCGAACTTCGTCGGCTTCGAGCTGGTCGACCTGGTCTCGGCCGTCGCCAGCCTGGCGGCCGGCGTGGTCCTGCTCCGGTTCTGGAGGCCGAGGCAGGAGTGGCGCTTCGAGCACGATCAGGAGGAGATCGCGCACGCCTCCGACGCCGAGCACCCGCTGACCTTCAAGAGGGTCGCGCGGGCCTGGATGCCGTTCGTGCTGCTGTCGGTGACCGTCCTGGTCTGGGGGCTGCCCCCCGTGAAGCGGTGGATGGCCGCGCCCCACCCGCTGCCCTCGGGCGACCGGGTCGTCCATCTGGAGTGGAGGCCGAAGGTCCCGGGGCTGCACCTGAAGGTGGCCAAGGGGGCCGCGGTGACGGGCCACGAGGAGCCGACCGCGGCCGATCGCGAGAAGGCCGAGCTGGAGATCGTCCCGGTCTCCTCGACCGGCACGGCGGTCTTCGTGGCGGCGATCCTCAGCGGCCTCTTGCTGGGGGTCGGGCCGGTCGCGATGGCCGCGACCCTGGCGCGCACGGTCGTGCGGATGGTCCCGGCGATCGCCGCGATCCTCTGCATGCTCGCCTTGGGGTTCGTCACCAAGTATTCGGGCATGGACGCCGTGCTCGGGCTGGCCTTCACCCGGACGGGGCCGTGGCTCTATCCCGTATTCGGGACGCTGCTCGGGTGGCTCGGGGTGGCGCTGACCGGTTCGGACACGTCGAGCAACGTCCTGTTCGGCAACCTCCAGAAGATCACGGCGAGGAAGCTGGGGCTCGACCCGATCCTGATGGCGGCGGCCAACACGACCGGCGGCGTGATGGGCAAGATGATCGACGCGCAGTCGATCGTCGTGGCCGCCGCGGCGACCGGCGAGGGGGGCAAGGAGGGCCAGATCCTCCGCGCCGTGATCTGGCACAGCATCGTCCTGGCGCTGCTGGTCGGCGCGATCGTCTGGACCTACGCCCACCTGCTGCCCGGGGCCGTGGTCCCGGCGCCGGCCCCGCGGTGACCAGGGCGATGGCCCGGACACTTTCCGCCCCAAACAACGGCTCCCGCTCCCTCTCCCCGACCCGGTCCTCATGATGGACGGCGGCTACACGGCGCGGTGATTCGGCCGCGCCCCACCCTTTCCGATGGGCGAGCGATGGACTTGAACCTGAACGGCCGCGTCGCGGTCATCACCGGCGGGGCGAGCGGGATCGGGCGGGCGGCCGCCCTGGCGTTCGCGGCCGAGGGCGCGCACGTCGCCGTCTGGGACCTGGGCGACGGCGCGGCGCCGGTCGCCGACGCGATCCGTGCGAAGTCCCCCGTCCGCGCGATCGGCCTGGCGGCCGACGTGACCGACGAGGCCGCCGTGGTCGCGGCGGTGGAGCGGACGGCGGCACTCGGCCCGATCGACCACCTCGTCCACGCGGCGGCGATCGGGTCGGGCAAGTTCGGCTTCCCGTTCACCAACCTCCGGCCGGCCGATTGGCCGCGCGTCCTCCACGTGAACGTGATGGGGATGGTCCACGTGGCGCATGCCATCGCGCCCCGCATGGCCGGGCGCGGGTCGGGCACGATGGCGTTCGTCGCCTCGGTCGCGGGGCAGATCGGCTCGCAGACCGACCCGCCGTACAGCGCCTCCAAGGCGGCCAACATCAACTTCGCGCAGTGCCTGGCGAAGGACCTCGCCCCGCACGGCGTCCGCGTCAACACGGTCTGCCCGGGCATGGTCCAGACGCCGCTGAACCGCTCGGTCTGGCAGGCGTGGCACGACCAGGCCCCACCGGGGGAGCGGCTGTCGTACGAGGAGTGGTCCGACCGGAAGATCCGCGCGGTGGTGCCGCTGGGCCGGTGGCAGACGCCCGAGGCCATCGCCGATATGATCGTCTTCCTGTCGTCGGACCGGGCGGCGCACGTCACGGGGCAGACGATCAACGTGGACGGCGGGTTTGTCATGCATTGGTAGGGCCGGGCCACGCACCGGACATCGACAGGACGGATGGTGGAGGACCGTGCGATGACGATGAATCGGTGGTGGTCGCTCACCTGGGCGGGGTGTCTGATCTTCCTCGCGGCCCGCGCCCGCGGCGAGGACGTGACCATCCGCATCGACGCGCGCGGGCCCGGGCGGCCGGTCAGCCGCCTCCTGACGGGCGCCTGCATCGAGGACGTGAACCACGAGATCTACGGCGGCCTCTACAGCCAGATGCTCTTCGGCGAGAGCTTCCAGGAGCCGCCGCGCCGACGCTGGCGGGATTCACCGCCTTCGGCGGGATCTGGGACGCGCGGGACGGCGAGCTCGCGGGCGAGGCCGGGCGCCGGGCCGAAGCTGGTGGCCGACGGCCCGACGTTCGCCGACGGCGAGGTCGGGGTCGAGGTGTTCCTCCCGCGCGACCTACGGCGGCAACGCCGGGCTCGATCGTCAAGGTCGATCGGCCCGGCATGGGGGCCGATGCGTTCACCGGCTACGAGGTCTCGCTGGAGACGTCGAACCACCTGGTCCTCGGCCGGCACCGCCAGAACTGGGAGCCGCTCCGCCGCGTGCCGTGCCCCGTGCCGGGCGACCGCTGGATCGCGCTGGTCGTGCGGACTCGACGGGGGATTCCCTGGAGGTGCTGGTCGACGGCCGGAGCGTCCTGACGTTCCGAGGATGCCGAGCACCCGCTCGGCGCCGGCCGCGTCGGGCTGCGGACGTGGCAGCGGCCCGCGCGGTTCCGCAACCTGCGGGTCAAGACGGGCGAGGCCGACCGGGCGCTCCCCTTCGAGCCGGAGGAGGGCGACGCGGCCATCGGCGACGGCGTCAGCGGCATGTGGCGCCCTCCGGCGCGGGCTCGGCGCGGGGCGAGTTCGCGCTCGTCACGCGCGAGCCGTTCGCCGGCCGGCAAAGCCAGCGGCTGACGTTCCGCGACGGCGAGGGGGAGGTCGGCGTCGAGAACCAGGGCCTCAACCGCCGGGGCCTCAACCTCGTCGCGGGCGAGCCGTACGAGGGCTACGTCTGGGCCCGGGCGGACCGGCCGACGTCGCGTCGCGCTGGCGCTGGAGAGCGGCGACGGGGGGCGGGTCCTCGACGAGACGAGCATCGAGGTGAGCGGCGGGGGCTGGGCGCGGCACGACTTCACCCTGACGCCCCGGTCCGCCGACGCGGCGGGGCGGTTCGCGATCAAGCTGAAGGGGCCCGGCTCGGTCGCGCTCGGCCACGCCTTCCTCCAGCCCGGGCGAGTGGGGGCGGTTCAAGGGCCTGCCCGTCCGCAGGGACGTGGCCGAGGCGCTGATCGACCAGGGGATCACCGTGCTCCGCTACGGCGGGTCGATGGTGAACCACCCCGAGTATCGCTGGAAGAAGATGATCGGCCCGCGCGACCGCCGGCCGCCCGACGCGGGGACTGTGGTACCCCTACTCCAGCAACGGCTGGGGCATCTTCGACTTCCTCGACTTCTGCGAGGCCGCCGGCTTCCTCGGCATCCCGGCGTTCAACATGGGCGAGACGCCCCAGGACATGGCCGACTTCGTCGAGTACGCCAACGGGCCGGCCGACAGCGAGTGGGGCCGCAGGCGGGCCGCCGACGGCCACCCGGAGCCCTACCGCCTCCGGCACCTCGAGCTCGGCAACGAGGAGGCCGTCGACGACGCCTACTACGACAAGTTCCGGCCGATGGCCGAGGCCATCTGGGCGAAGGACCCGGGGATGATCCTGGTCGTCGGCGACTTCGCCTACGACAAGGTCATCGACGACCCGTACCGCTTCGAGGGCGGCGCAGGCCGTGAGCACCCTGGCCGCCCACCAGAAGATCCTCGAACTGGCCAGGCAGCACGGCCGCGAGGTCTGGTTCGACATCCACGTCTGGACCGACCACCCGCCCGAGCCGGCCGGCCTGAGGCCCGAGCGGAGCTACATCGAGCAGCTCGGCAAGATCGCCCCCGGGGCGAAGTACAAGGTCGTCGTCTTCGAGTACAACTCGGGCAACCACGCCCAGAAGCGGGCGCTGGCCAACGCCCTGGCGACGAACGAGGCCGAGCGGATCGGCGACCTGCTGCCGATCGCCTGCTCGGCCAACTGCCTCCAGCCCGACGGCCAGAACGACAACGGCTGGGACCAGGGCCTGCTCTTCCTGGACCCCTCGCAGGTCTGGCTCCAGCCGCCGGGCTACGTGACGCAGATGACCCGACGCCACTACCAGCCGCTGCTGGTCGAGAGCGAGGTCCGGGGCGACGCCGGGGGCCTGAGCGTCAACGCCAAGCGGAGCGAGGACGGCAGGACGCTCGTCGTGCAGGTCGTCAACCGGGGCGCCGAGCCGCGACCGGCCCGGATCGAGGTCGAGGGATTCTCCCCGTCGCGGCCCTCGGCCACGGCGAGGAGCTGGCCGGGCCGCTCGACGCCGCGAACACGGCCGACGAGCCCGACCGCATCAGGCCGAAGCGGTCGGAGTGGCGGCACGGCTGGGAAGGCGGGGCCGCCCGCTACACGTTCCCGCCGCATTCGTTCACGATCCTGCGGTTCGAGTAAGGTCTTCGATGAGAGCCAGCGGGTGGCCCTGGTGGTCCTCCACCAGTGGTCCGGGCCGATCGAAGGAGGACACTGGTGGAGGCTTTCCCATCTCCTGACCCCCTTATCTCTTCCGCCCTTTCAGACCACCGACCCGTTGACGGATCCCGATGCGGCCGGCTCCTGGCTGAGGGCCTGCTGGCGCATCGCGGCGGCGCCGAGCAATCCGCCCAGGCCCATGGATTCGACGGCCGTGCTGGGCACGAGCATCAGCGCGCCCTTCTCCTTGAGACCTTCGTAGAGGATGTTCATCGCCCGCAGGTGCAGCGCGGTCGGGTTGTGCTCGTACGACGAGGCGGCCTGGGCGAACAGGTGGGCGATCTCGACCTCGGCCTGCCCCAGGATGATCCGCGCCTCCTTCTCCCGCGCCGCCTGCGCCTCGCGCGACATCGCGTCCTGCAACGACTCGGGGATGATCACGTCGCGCATCTCGACGGATTGGACCGTGACGCCCCAGGGGGTGGACCGCTCGTCGATGAGCTTCTGGAGCTGCGACTCGATCTGCTCGCGGCCGCGGAGGAGCACGGTCAGCGGCGTGCGGCCGATGATGTCGCGGAGCGCCGTCTGCGCCGCCCAACTGACCGCAACGTTGTAGTCCTGCACCTCCAGCGCCGCCTTCTCGGGGTCGTAGACCATCCAGAACATCACGGCGTCCACGTTCACCGGCACCGTGTCCGACGTGAGCGTCTGCTCCGCGGCGAAGCCGGTGGTGATGATCCGCTGATCGATCCAGGACGAGACCTTGTCGATGCCGGGGATGATCCAGAACAACCCCGGCCCGCGCAGGCCGGCGTATCTCCCCAGCCGCAGGACGACCGCCCGCTCCCACTGGTGCGCGACCTGGGGCGATCGCGCCGCGATCCATCCCGCGATCGACCCCGCGATCGACCCCACGGCCATCGCCGGCCGACGGCCCCACAGCACGGCGATCCCGATGCCCAGGCCGATGCCGGCGATCAGCAGGAGGTACGAGATGATGTTGAACTGCGGTCGGCCGGCCGGACCGCGACGACCCTTCAGACCCTCGACGATGCCCGTCAGGCTAGCCATCGGACTGCCCCCGTTTCAGGTCGATCCAGCGCACCTTCAGGAAGTTGATCGCCTCATCCGCCGAGAACCCCAGCGTGGCGGCGCCGGCCAGGAAGCGATCCGCCAGCTCCACGAGCAGCCGCTCGCGATCCGGCGTGTCGGGGACACGCGCCCCCTCCTGCCGGATGAACGTCCCCACCCCCCGCCGCGTCTCGAGCACGCCGGAACGCTCCAGCTCCCCATAGACCTTCGCCACCGTGTTCGCGTTGATCTTCAGGTCCACCGCGAGCTGCCGCACCGTCGGCAACCTGTCCCCCACGTTCAGCCGCCCCGTCGCGATCGCCACGCGGATCGCCCGCTCGAGCTGGGCATACAAGGGCGTCGGATCGCTCCCATCGATCGCGAACATGGCCTGGGGGGAATCCTGTGTCCTTGGTACGACCGGGAGGGCGATGTTCGAATCGATCACTTAAGGAGAGAACCTCCCCCACCCGAATCGCGGCCGCGGCCCGAACCGCCCGCATCGCGGGTTCGACCCCACCAGGGCAAGGGCGATGAACCTGGGTAGCATCGTCGTCAGCTCGCTGGAGAATAGCTGGGGTTCGATCGGCTCGATCCGCCCGACGACGGGCCGGAATCGCGCCTGATCGATCACCGAGAGGTCCGAGACCAGGGAGTGGCAGGCGCGGAGTGTCGTCGATCCCTCGCAAGTGGTCAAGTGAATCACGCTGCGGCGCCCGAGGGCCGGTTGCCCCTGGAAGGTGCCGACCCGGAGTCGCACGGCGAGGGCCACGTCCGCGCACGTCTCCCGGAGGATTTGCGACGCGGCCTCCTCCCGGGCATGCGGACCCCCTCGCACGATGCACAGGCCGGGCGCCGCGACCGTGCGCATGTGCAGCACGGTCCCCGTATCATTGCCCACCGTGTTGAGGAGCATCAGCGGCGACGACCCGACCACGGGCTTCTTGCGCAGCTCGGCATACGCGGGACTCGCGTGCAGCTCGTCCTGAGAGACCAGCACCAGCCCGCGCCGGCGGAGGTCCCGGAGGAAGGCATCGTAGAGATCGGAGGCCAGGGCTTGCTGTCGCTCCTCGGCCAGCCGGGAATATCTCCGCCCGATCCCGATCAGCCTCACCGCCACGTGCACCGGATTGGGAGTGACCGGTAACGATTTGAACATGGGCTGGCGCGGGGTGGGCAATTGGAACTGGTAATCCACGAACTCGACGTCGAACTCCGTCACGACGACGCGCCGTCCCTTGCCGAGGGCGTCCCGCGGCTCCAATTCGCCGGATCGTTCCCAGCAGTCAACCGGCAGCCCAGCCTCGTCGACGTTCGCGGGCACCCCGGAGGGCCCCGGCGCCGCCGAAGGAGTCCCCATCATCTCCGAGGCGCGTCGAGGCGGGCTGAAGCAGCCGGACACGAAGGGGAGGACGAGGAGAAGGGCCGCGCGGCGCCATCGGCGGCACCATCGGAACCCGGCGCAGCCGCCCGAGCGGGCCCGAACGAGTCGGATTGTGGGGCCCGCAGGATTCCCACCTGCTCCGTCCCGACAGCTTGAATTCATGATGACCTCCATGTCTGATCGCGTCATCCTGACGCTTCGAGCGAGTGGCGGTCCCGACATCCGGAAAATCCGGCTGTCGGATGGATCGAGGCAGGCTCCTCACGCCACAATGTACACTTCACCAAGGAGTTGTGCCGAGAGAGCCTCAGCTCTTCCGAAAACAGTTCTCCCGACATCTCTCCGCGATTCGGAGTCCCGGGACGAAACGGACAGGAGCGGATCATTGTTCGTTTGTCATATTGCAATAGTACAGAGCTATCGGCTTCCCGCGCGAGGATTCACCAGGGATTCTGGTCGACCGGAAGGCGAAGAGTCAGAAAGGTGTCGAAAACCGTTCACGACGACGACTCGAACGGCCCCGCGCCCGGGGGGTCACGCGCATCACGGGATCGGATCGCGAATATTTTACAAGTGTAATATTAAGGCCTCGGCGTGCCCGTCGTATTCGGTAGTATTGCCGACGATCGTCGAGGATCGTCGAGGATGCTCACCATCCGCGGCGCTTCTCTTGACGCATGACGCGGGGCCGGATCGGTGTGACTTCTGATTGACACTACTCGGTCAATCCCCGCGCCGGATCGACCACTCCGGTCCGTCACGGCCCGGTCCGGTCTTCTCATCCTCAACTGAATTAATAGCAGGGAATTAGGTAGATTATCTCGGCGCGGGGATCGGCCGGAAGGGCGGGTTTCCCGAAACGAAGCCAACGGATTCCCTGCCAACTGTCACCGTCGGGCTTGCGGGGCGAGGCGTCGCGAGCGCCGAGCGAACCCAACTGCCAGAATGGCAGTCGGGGGGAAGGGTCGCGGACACGCTCGGGGTGGTCTCGGAGAGAAGCCCACGCCCTCGGGAGCGGGTCGAGTGCAGGATCCCGTCCGCGGGCCGCGGAGGGCCGCACGGACGGGGTCGGGATGGGCGGGCGGGGACGTCCGGCCAGGGGTTCAGGAACCCCCGACGGGTCGGGGGCGTCGCGAGGTGGCCGGTAGAACGGGGCGGTGGGGCCTCCGGTGTCCCAGGAGAGATCCTGGCCCGACCGCTCAGCTCTGGCTCCGGCCATGGGTGAATTCATGCTCCAGCAGACCGGCTCGACCCTCGCCCGCGTCGGGGGCCTCGGCCTGGCGGCCGGCCCGCGACTCGGGGGCCTCGCGCCCGCGGCGGGCGAGCTCGGGGGCTTCGGCCTCGTGGCGGGCCGGTGGGGACGAGAGGGTCGGTTCATCGAATGTGGTCAAATCGGACGGGGTCAAGCGCTTGGTACGGATCGCGACCGACATTGGACACCTCCCCGCGCGGCGCGGGAAAATCCTGGGACGGGGGGCGAGGGCCCGCATCCGGGGCCGGTTCGACCACCCCTCCCGCGGCCGGCCTTGCTCGCGACCGGGCCGCGCGACCGCCCGGGACGCGGGCGACCGCGGAGGCTTCCGGGACCCGTCCCCCGAACCAACCCTGGGCGAGCCGGGGGCGGTTGTCCCTTGTCCTCCACCTTGCAGTCTACCGCGAGGCCCCCGTCCCGGCCAGGTCGAGGCACCTCCGATTCCGACCTATTTGTGGGATCTCCGGTTCGCGACCGGGGCCCCGCGAGGAGGCGTGGATGCGAATCGGTATCATCTCCGACACGCACGACCAGGTGGCGCGGACGGCGACCGCCGTCGCCTTGCTGGTCGCCGAGGGGGCCGAGGCGCTGGTCCACTGCGGCGACCTGACGGTGCCCGAGGTGGTCCACGAATGCGCCCGGCTGCCGAGCTATTACGTCTTCGGCAACAACGACTTCGACGAGGACGACCTGCGCCGGGCGATGGCCGAGACCGGGGGCGTCTGCCTGGGCCGAGGGGGCATGGTGGCCCTGGGAGGGCGTCGGGTCGCGGTGACGCACGGCGACCGCGACGCGGAGGTCCGTCGCCTGATCCGGCTGGGGCCCGATTACTTGCTGGTGCGGACACTCGCACCGCCCGGCCGACGAGCGCGACGGCGCGATTGCGGCGGATCAACCCGGGGGCCCTGTACCGCGCGGCGTCGTGGACGGTCGCATTGCTCGACCTCGACGGCGATGTGTTGCGTTTCCTCCGCGTCGGGGGCGGTCGGGGATGAGGGGCGTAGGATGGCCCGTGCGGCGTTCCGGCCTGGGAGGGTTGCCGGGTCGTCGGTATAATTCGGGCGCAACTCCCGACGACCGCACCTCGACCCGGACGCCCCGAATCGTCCACCAGGATATCGAACCCCTCGGCCGCCATCGCCAGGCCGGCCGGGCCGGGAACGGAGGAACCGAATGCGTCTCTGCCTGGTCGAAGACAACGCCGTCGCCGGCCTCGAGCCGCTGACCCTGACCCGCCCGGTGTTCGACCTGCGGCTGGGCGCCGACACGCTCGGCGAGAAGGCGGCGCGGGCCTTCGATATCGGGCCCGGCCCCCTGCGCCGGGGCGCCCTGATCCGGCCCCACCTGGCCGCCGTCCGCCGGCGCGCGACCCGCACACCACGATCAACGACCGCGACTGGATGGCCCGAGGTCCCGTCCTGGTGGCCAACGGCCGCTGGGTCCCGCCCGCCGTCTTCGAGGTCCCCGACGGGCCCGGCCCCTGGCTCGGCACCTGCGACGGCCAGCCGGCGTGCGCCCTGGTCGGCCCCGAGGAGGCCGCCGCGCTGTCGTCGCACCGCGTCGAGGACTGGTTCGACGGCCTGGCCGAGCGGCTCGACGGCCGCGAACTCGGCGGCGAGTGGATCGCGCGGCCCTGGGACCTCGTCGCCCGCAACGCCGATCACCTGGCCCGCGACTTCCAGGACGACGGCAAGGTCGGCCTGAGCAACCGCCACCTGGCGACCGTGGCGCTGGTCGGGCCGGCCGACCGCCTCTTCATCCACGAGACGGCACGGATCGACCCCTACACCGTCTTCGACACGACCGCCGGGCCGATCACCGTGGCCGCCGGGGTCCACGTCCAGCCGTTCACCCGGATCGAGGGCCCCGCCTTCGTGGGCCGCGACACCCAACTGTTCCGCGCCAACCTCCGGGGCGGGATCACCATCGGCCCGAACTGCCGGATCGGCGGCGAGGTCGAGGCGACGATCATCCACGGCTTCACCAACAAGTACCACGAAGGCTTCCTCGGGCACGCCTACGTCGGCGAGTGGGTCAACCTGGGGGCGATCACCTCCAACAGCGACCTCCGCAACGACTACGGCGAGGTCTTCGTGCCGCTGGGCGGAGAGCCGGTGGCGACCGGCCAGGCGAAGGTCGGCTGCTTCATCGGCGACCACACGAGGACCGGGCTGGGGAGCATGCTCAACACGGGGACGGCCATCGGCGTGATGTGCAACGTCCTGCCCGCCGGCCCCCTGCTGCCCAAGCACGTGCCCTCGTTCACCGCGGTGCTCTACGGGCAGGGTGGCGCCCGGGTTCCCCCTGGAGCAGATGTTCGCCACGGCGAGGACGGTCATGGCACGTCGCGGCCGGGAGTTCACCGAGGTCGAGCAGCAACTCTACCTCGACCTCTACGAGCAGACCCGCCTGGAGCGCGAGCGCGCGTTCCAGAAGGCGCACGACCGCCGCGGCGATCGCTGGCCGGTCGCCGCGGCCCGGCTCTGATCGTCGCCGGGACGTGGCTCATGGCGGATGGCAGATGACCTGATACGCTGCCATCCGCCATCCCGACGCCCCGAGGGTCACTCGTCGGGCGTCGGCCCCTCGTCGTCCTCGTCGATGTCGCCGAGGGCGTGCAGGGCGTTCTGGCGGACCATCCAGCGCCAGAACCCGAAGCAGGCCGAGAAGAACGTGCTGGTCAACTGGCTGACCAGCTCCTGGTGGATGCCCGCCTCCAGGCTGAGCCACTGCTCGCAGACGACCCGGCCGCTGGTCGAGGTGTTCGGGTCGTCCACCTCGAAGTAGACCTTGGGCATCTTGTACAGCGCGTTCCACTCGTTGCAGAGCCGGAGCATCCGGTCCCAGTCGGGCCGCGCGATGCGGCTCAGGGTGTCGCCGCGCAGGCAGTACTGCTCCTGGTCGTCGCCGGAGACCGCCAGCAGGAAGCGGGGGTGGCCGTCGATCTCCTCGTCGTAGCCGAACTCGACGACGAAGTCGCCGTCGCGGTCGCGGAGGAAGTGGAGGTCGCCGTCTTCCAGGAAAGTCTCGATCATCGAGTGGCCGAATCGCTCGACGAATCCCATGGATCGATCTCCCCCGGGGTGACGGGCCGGACCCGACCCCCTCATTGGAGTCGGACCCCGGCGTGCATGCAAGAGACGTGTCGCCCGCCGCGGCGCCGGGGCGGCTTGCCCGTGACGCTACGATGACAGGTATCGGGGGCGGGGCACGGCGGTTGCACGGGGGACGGCCCGCGAGGACGACGATCATGGCGGGATCGGGGACGGCGCGCTTGCCCCGCGCGGAGGGCCGCTCGGTCGATCGCGCGGCCTATCTCTACCTGGCGCTGATGGTCCTGATCAATTCGAGCACCGCCGGCGCGGTCAAGCTTGCGGTCCGCGAGCTGCCGGTCGGGTTGCTGCCGCTGGCCCGGTTCGGCGTGGCGGGGCTCTGCCTGCTGCCGCTGGCCTGGCGCGGCGGTGCGCTGCGACGCCTGATCCGGACCGACCTCGGGCGGCTCGCCCTGGCGGCGGCCTTCTGCGTGCCGATCAACCAGACCTTCCTGCTGCACGGGACGAAGCTGGCGCCGACGTCGCACGTGGCGATCATCTACGCGGCATGCCCGCTGGTCGTGCTGCTCCTGGCGACGGCGCTGGGCCAGGAGAGGATGACGGCCGACCGGCTGCTCGGCGTGCTGGCGAGCGTCGCGGGGGTGGTCGTCATCGGCCTGGGCAACCTCATCCACGGCGCCCCCGAAAGCGGCGACGGTCCTGCGGGGCGACCTCCTGCTGGTCGGCGCCGTGACCTCGTGGGGTGCCTATCTGACCGTCAGCAAGCCCCTGGTCGCACGGCACGGGGCCCTGCCCACGCTGGCGGGCACGTTCCTGCTGGGCGTCGTGTTCGACCTGCCGATCGCGCTGGCGACCGTCCCGCGCGGGCCGCTCCCGACGGCCTCGCGATCGGCCTGGATGGGCCTCCTTTATCTCATCCTGGTCGTCACCGTGCTCGGCCTGGCCTGCCAGAACCAGGCGCTCCGCCGCCTCGACGCCAGCCAGGTCGCCACGGCGGGCAACGCCGCCTCGATCCTGGGGGTGATCTGGGGCGTCTGGCTCTTCCACGAGCCGGTCACCCCGGCCCTGCTGCTCGGCGGCGCGCTGACGCTCGGCGGCATCCTCTGGACCGGCCGCTCGTCCCAGCCGCGCGCCGAGGAGGTCGAGGCCGGGCCCCGCTGAGGGAATCGGTCTGGTTCACGGGCCCGGCAGCTCGTAGTTGGTCCAGAGCACCTCGATGCGCGTCCCCTTGGTGGCGTGGTTGGTCCGAGGGGGGGCGACCCGCTTGTGCCACGGGGGGGCGGATAAAGACGGTCGTAGAGCGGGCCGTCGTACCCCGAGACGGCGACCATCCCTTGGCATCGGGAGAGCACTGCGGCCAGCGCCTCGTGCTCGGCGTCGGTCATCTCGTGGCCGTAAGCCTTGGCGTCCCCCCGCGTTTCATGGGCATAGGGGGGATCAACATAGAAGACGGTCCGCGCGTCGTCGTAGAGCCGGATGACGTCCAGCGCGGGGCGGTTCTCGACCTGGACGCGGAGCAGCCGGTCGGCGATCTCGGGGAGCATCGCGACGCCGCCGAGCCATCGGCTGATCACCCCGCTCATGCCGGCGCGGCTGGTCGCCTTGCAGTTGGCCCACCGCCCGAGGCTGGCCGTCTGCGCCAGCCCGGTGCGGACCTGCCGCGCCCTGACGTAGAACCGCCGGGCCCGCTCCAGCGGGTCCAAGGCGGGGTCGAGGACGCAGGCGAGGGCGAACTCCTCGCGGGAGAAGGGGGTCAGCCCGATCGCCTCGATCAACGCCTCCTTGCGGTCGCGGAGGACGCGGAAGAAGTTGACCACCTCGCCGTCGAGGTCGTTGTACGTCTCCACCGGCGCCGGCGGCCGGTTCAGCAGGACGGCCGCCGAGCCGGCGAAGGGCTCGCAGTAGTGGTGGCCGACCGGCAGGAGGGGGAGCAGCCACTCCAGGTGCGAGAATTTGCCGCCGTACCAGCCGAACGCGAGCCGTCGCCGGCCCCCGCTCGGCACGACGACCGGCGGCGGGACGCGCCGGCCTCCGGGATTCGGAACGCCCTCGGACCGGGCGGTCGCGTCATCGGATCGGCCGCCCGGGCGTCGCCAGGACGACCCGCCGCGATTGCTCGACGTCCTCCAAGGGGATCGCGGGCGGGCGGGGACGATACGGGGGCAGTTCGAGCCATCGGCCCGGCGCCGTCGCCGTGGGCAGGTCGCGGGCGAGCAGCGCCGCCAGGTCGGCGCTCAGGACCGCGGCCCCCTGGCCGTCGAGGTGGGTCGTGTCGACGAAGACGGTGTGGTCGTAGCCCGAGTGCCGGCCGTCGACGATCGTCAGGTTCGGGTGGCGCGCCTGCGACGACCGGACGAGGCGGAGGTAGCCCGCCTCGGCCCCCGTCGCCTCGCGACGGGCCTGGAGCCAGGGCGAGATCGGCGGCAGGAGCCAGTAGACCCGGATGCCGTGCGCGAGGCCAGGTCGAGGGTGCGGCGGACGATAGGCCGCGTTGACGCGCTGGCAGTACCAGCGGTCGGAGATCGGCGCCTTCTCGTTCGGGCCGGGCGCGCCGCGGAAGGCGGGATTCCTGGCCGCGACGTTGGCCCCGTCGTTGACGAGCCAGTTCCTCCGGCACATCCGGTTGGTCAGGCGGAGCGGCGAGGGATCGCCCCGCAGCGCCGCGAGGATGTGGCCGCGGACCTCGTGGCGGGACCGGAACGACGGCAGCAGCCGCCCCAGGCGCGATCTCGGCCAGGAGGGGCCAGCTCCCCCCTCCAGGGTCAGCTCCAGGGCCTCGCGGGCCGAGAGGATCTCCTGCCAGGAGCGGAGGTTGTGGCGCGGGCCGCCGATCAGCACGCTCGGCTTGAAGTCGAGCACCACCGCGTCGGGCCTCGCCCCGGCGTCGAGCGCGCGGCGGAGCAGGAAGTAGGTGGCCGGCGCCGGCCCCCGCGCCACGGCGAGGTTGGCGGTGCGCCGGCCCGTGCCGGCCTCGACGATCGCCGGGATGACCCCGTGCTTGACCAGGCTGTCGCCGACGCAGAGCACCCGGCAGCCGGGGGCCTCGTCACGCGCGGCGTCCGCGGCGAGCCGCCAGCTCAGGCTGGCCGGGTCCAGGTAGTCGAGCGGACGGCCCGCCACCGTCGCCTCGATCGCCGCCACCAGCGCGATCATGCCGACCAGCCCAAGGGGCACCGATCGCAGCAAATCCAATCGTGACCGCTCATTCGGCGCGATCAGACGGCGCAGGCGGCGGCCCGACGTTGGGACTTCGGCGGGGATCGTGAAGGATGGGTGAGGCGGCGACATCGCGACGGGACCCTTGGGGGCCTTCGTGACCAGGGCGGCGCGGCCGGCCGACTCTAGCGGATTTCATCGGTTGCGCCGATCGCGATCCTTGAGAAGACCGGGCCATCCCCCGCGCTGGGGGGAGGGCCTTGCCCGGCCGTCGTCGGGTCGGTTATCCTCGCGCTCCCCGGTCTCGGAGGCCGGACGAACCTTCTCCCCGCGAGGACGGCGATGGGTCGGTGCGGCGGTCTCGCGGTCTATGTGACCAGCCACGGCTTCGGGCACCTCAACCGCGCGGTGGCGGTGATCAACCGGATGCCGGCCGAGGTCGCGGTCACGATCCGGTGTCACCCGAACCTGTTCGACCACTGGCGCGAGCGGCTCCGACGGCCGGCGGCGCTGGAGCCGCACGTCTCGGACGTCGGCGCGCTGAACCCGCCCGGCGATAGCGCCGCGACCGACGGCGAGGGGACGCTGGCGATGGCGGCGCGGGTGCACGCCGAGGCGATGGCGCGGGTCGACGACGAGGCGCGCAAGCTCCGCGACGAGGGGACGGCGGCCGTCCTGTGCGACGCGCCGCCGGTGCCTCTGGTCGCCGCGCGGCGCCGGGGTGCCGGGCTTCCTGCTGGCCAACTTCACCTGGGCCGACATCTACGCGCCGTACGCCCGCCGCGCCGGCGGCGACGCGGCGCGGCTGGTGGCCGAGCTCCGCGCCGCCTATCGCCACGCCACGGCGCTGTTCCGCGCCGAGCCGGCGCTGCGGCTGGCCGACGTCGCGCCGACGATCGAGGTCGGCATGGTCGTGACCCCCGGCCGCAACCGCCGCGAGGAGCTCCGCGGGCGGCTCGGGCTGAAGGGGTGCGATCGGCTGGTCTACCTCTACATCGGCCGGTACGGGCAGGCCGACCTCGGCTGGGACCGGATCGCGCGGCTGGCGGGGCGGGGGGTCCAGTTCGTCTCGTTCCACCCCGCGCCGGTCGGCCCGCTGGCCAACCTGCACGTCGTGCCGGCGGAGGACTGGACCGGCGCCGACCTCGCCGCCTCGGCCGACGCCGTGGTGGCCAAGGCGGGCTACGGCACGGCGTGCGAGGCGATGGTCTCGGGCACGCCGATGATCTACCCGCCGCGGGCGGGCTTCGCCGAGCATCGCGCGCTCGACCGGGCCCTGCGCGCCTGGGGGGGCGGCATCCCGGCGTCGTCGCGCGCGTTCGCCGAGCTGCGCCTGGAACCGCTGCTGGACCGCGCCTTCGCGCTCCGCCCCGGCCCGCCCCCGTTCCCCGCCGACGGCGCCGGCCGCGTCGCCGAGCGCCTCGTCGAGACCTGCCGCTCGGCCCCGCCGCGGGCCGGGCCCGCCGGGAGGGGATGATGGGGATTCCAGACCGGCAAATGCCAGATGTTAAATGAAAAATTGAAGATTTAAATCTTAAATTCGATGAGAATCTGACATTCGACATCGGCCATCCGTCGTCCGAGACCCCCGACCCCCGGCGACGCGGAGCACCCGACCGATGAAGTTCGTCATCCATCCGGCGGTGGGGCGCGAGCGGCTCGACGCCCTGCGGGCCGAGGTGCCGGGGGCCGAGTGGGTCGACGCGCCCGACGAGCGCGCCGCGGCCGACGCGATGCCCGGCGCCGACGCCCTGCTCGGCAAGATCACCCCCGCGATCCTCGCCCGCGCCGACCGTTTGCGCTGGGTCCAGGCGTTCACCGCCGGGCTGGAGCACTACATCTTCCCCGAGCTGGTCGCCCACCCGTGCATCCTGACCAACATGCGGGGGCTGTTCTCCGACGTGATCGCCGACCAGGTGATGGGCTACGTCCTCTGCTTCGCGCGGAACCTGCACACCTACGTCCGCCGCCAGGTCGAGCACCGCTACGAGCCGGTCGGCGGCGAATCGGCGCGGGTCAGCAACGTCACCGGGCCGGGGTGGGTCAACGCGATGGACCGGGCGACGATCTACCTGCCCGACGCGACGATGGGGATCGTCGGGCTGGGCGCGATCGGCTCGGAGATCGCGCGACGGGCGCGGGCGTTCGGCATGGCCGTCCGCGCCGTGGACCGCGTCCCCGACGCGCATCGAACGGCCCGAGGGGGTCGGGCCGGTCGAGGGGATGGACCGCCTGCCCGACCTGCTGGCCGCCAGCGACTTCGTCGCGATCGCCGCGCCGCACACGCCCGAGACCGTCGGGCCTCTTCAATGCGGCGACCCTGGCGCACATGAAGCCGACCGGCTATCTGATCAACATCGGTCGGGGCTTGATCGTCGTGCTGGACGACCTGGTCGCGGCGCTCCGCGACGGCCGGCTGGCGGGCGCGGTGCTCGACGTCTTCGAGGTCGAGCCGCTGCCGCCCGACCACCCGCTGTGGGACTTCCCCAACGTCATCATCACGCCGCACACCGCCGGCTACTCGCCCGTGATCGCCGCGCGCCACCTGGCCGCGCTGGTGGCCAACGTCCGCCGCTTCGCCCGCGGCGAGCCCCTGGCCAACGTGGTCGACAAGGCGCTCTGGTTCTAAGCGTGTGGCCGAGGTTCCCCTACAATTCCGGTATGATCCGCATCCACCTCGATGACGCCACCCGCGATGAGCTGCAAACCCTTCGCCGGGCCGACCTACCGCCCCGGGCGCGGGACCGCCTGGAGATGGTCTGCCTCGCCGACGCCGGGTGGGCGGCGCCTCGGATCGTCGACCACCTCGGCTACTGCGGGCACACCGTCCGCGCCGTGCTCAAGGACTTCCTCGGCCGCGGCATCGCCGCGCTGTTCCCCCGCCGCACCGGGCCGCCACTCGACGACGCCCGACGCCGCGAGGTGACCGGGGCGCTGCGGGCCCTGCTCGGCGACGACCGCACCTGGACCAGCCGCCAGCTCAGCCAGGCGCTCGTCCCCCGCGGGATCGCGCTGAGCCGCGCCAAATCCGCCGCTACCTCGGGCTGCTCCGGGCGCGCTGGGGCCGGACCGCCGGCTGGCTGCGGCACAAGCAGGACCCGGCCAGGGTCGCGCGGGCCAAGCGGGTGCTGCTCAACCTGAAGCACAAGGCCCGGGCCGGCCGGATCAAGCTCTACTACCTCGACCAGTGCGGGTTCGCGCCGACGCTCCCGACGGCCTACACCTGGGCGCTGCCTCGGCAGCGGAAGCGGGTCAAGTCCGAGGCCCCGCAGGGGCGGCGGGTCAACGCGATGGCCGCCTACCGCCCCTACGGCGGGCGGCCGCGGCTGGATGTCTTCACCGCGGAGCGGACGTGGGACTCGTACGATTTCCTGGCATTCGTGCGGTCGCTGCCATGGTCGAAGGTGCCGCGGGTGGTGGTCCTGGACAACGCCAGCCTGCACACCAGCGGGGTCGTGAGGCGGGCGCGGGCGGGTCTGGCGGCGGCGGGGATCTACCTGTACTTCCTGCCGCCGTACAGCCCGGAGCTGAACGAAATCGAGCCGGTCTTCCGCCAGGTCAAGTACCAGGAGATCCCGGTGCGGAGTCATGCCACGCGGGCGGGGCTGCGCGAGGCCGTCGAAGGCGGGTTCGACTCCTACAGCCGAAGCTTGCGGGCGAAAAGTGAAAAGAAACCCCGGCGGGCAGCTTAGTTGCCCAAGGTCGAGACGCCGCGGACCCGGATGAGCATGGAATATTTATCATAATATTAAAATATATAATTAACAATAATGTAATTTATATATAATATATTTATATATATTTGAGTTAAGGGATGAGGATAGGCCGCTGGCGGCCGAGGGGAGGACGACCCCGGAGAAATCCGATCATCCGGCCTACTGGCCGCCTCGCTCTCCGAGTACCATGGGAGGATGGGCCCGCCCGCCGACGGCGCTGCGCCTGGCAACGTCGATACGCTGGCAGGGCGGGGGTTTACGCCGTGGCGAGGAGAAGGGCACCCCGAGAGTTGCCGGAATGCACGGCGATCCTCCTGTGCGAGCGGGCCATCTATAACCCCGAGACCGAGAGGAACTCCGTCATCGAGGTCCTCGATCGGATTGACATGCCGGACTTCCCCTCCACCGTGGGGCCGGTGGGAGCCTATGCTCGGCTGGTCGGGGGCGTCGGCGGCTATGCATTCCGGTTCGAGATCCACGACCTGGAGGCCGGAGAGATCGCAATTGCGACCCCGGAGAACTTGATCGAGTTCGGCAACGCGGGAGAAGTTGTCACCCTGACGGCGAGACTCCCGGCCTTCGAGGTCACCGGGCCAGGGCCCCATGATCGGTCGCGTTCGCGGACGACCGGGATGTCGGCCGCTTCACCTTCCACGTGGTCCCCTACCGGGACGAGGGGGGAGACGATGGCACGCAAGACGCCGAAGGGCCCTGACCGGGGCGAGACCCGGACGCCGGACGAGGGAGCACCCCAGGAGCGACAGCCCATGATCCCGAAGGCCAGGCACGTAGGCGGCAACACCTACTTGATCCCGGTATGCACGCCGACCCCGAGGAGGCCGATACCCAAGAAGTATCGGAAGGCCAAACAACGCTGATTGCATCACCTTCGTCGAGCGGTGGCATGCCCACTCGTCGCGGATCATCAAGGAGCGACTCGACATGACATGGCGAACGGCGACCACGATCATGGCCCTGGCGCTGGCCTCCTCGATGGCGACGTCCCGGGGCGACGAGCCGCCGCGGGTGACGACCGAGGATGACATCGTCTACACCAAGGCCGGCGACGCCGAGCTGAAGCTCGACCTGGCGCGGCCGGCCGAGGGGGAGGGGCCGTTCCCGGCGGTGCTCGTGATCCACGGCGGCGGCTGGCGCGCGGGCAAGAAGGCGGACATGCGCGGCGCTGCTGCTCGAGTTCGCCCGCCGCGGCTACGTGGCGGTCTCGCCGCAGTATCGGTTCGCCCCCAAGGACCCGTTCCCGGCGCAGGTCCACGACGTCAAGGCGGCCGTCCGCTGGCTCAAGGGGCACGCCAAGGAGTACAAGGTCGACCCCGACCACGTCGGCGCGGTCGGGTTCTCGGCCGGCGGGCACCTGTCGATGATGCTCGGCGTGACCGGGCCCGAGGACGGCCTGGAAGGGGACGCCCCCGGCGACGCGCCGAGCACCAAGATCCAGGCGGTCGTCAACTACTTCGGGCCGACCGACCTCGCCGCGGCCGACATCCCCGAGGTCACCACGCCGATCGTCAAGGACTTCCTCGGCGGGTCGCCGCAGGAGAAGCCCGAGGCGGCGGCCAAGGCGTCGCCGCTGACGTACGTCACCAAGGACGATGCGCCGATCCTGACCTTCCAGGGGACCAAGGACCCGCTCGTCCCGCACACGCAGGCGACCAAGCTGGCCGACCGCCAGACCGCCGCGGGCGTCCCCGGCCGCGTCGAGCTGCTCATCGGCGCCGGCCACGGCTGGGGCGGCGACGAGATGGAGCCACACGATGCGCGAGACGTTCGCCTTCTTCGACCGGTACCTCAAGCCCACGCGCCCTTGATCCATCCTCGAACCCCGATTCTCCATCCCCCATCGCGGCGATGGGCCTTCCGGGCCGCCCGATGGGACGCGGGCTTGCGGCGGACGACCGTCGCGGCGAGCGTGCGATCGGGCGGGGCGGTCGTCTCGTCGTCGGAGGCCGTCGCGGAGGGCGAGAGGCTCTGCCGGGGCGGCCCGGACGCCGCGGCGGGCGTGCCGGTGCCGAGGGCGAACTGGATCACCGGCGCCCGGGCGTCAGCGCCGCGCCGGCCAGCCAGGACGAGACGGGCGGGGCCGCTCCCCCCTGGCCGAACTCGTAGACCTGGACCCCCGCGGTCGAGTCGTCGAGGAACCACTGGCCCGTGGCCGGGCGGATAGACGGCGATGTCGGCCTTGCCGTCGCCGTCGAAGTCGCCCGCGACCGGCGTGTCCACCCCCGCCCAGCCGAAGGCGATCGGCTGCGGCAGCCCGGCGACGAACCACTGCGCCGTCGTCGGCCGATAGACGGCGATCTCGGTGTGGCCCGTCCCGTCGTAGTCGCCGGGCACCGGGATGTCGACCCCGGCCCAGCCGAACGACGATCGGCTGCGCGTGGCCGGCGATGAACCACTGCGCCGGTGGTCGGGCGATAGACGGCGATCTCGGTGCGGCCGGTGCCGTCGTAGTCGCCCGGCACGGGGATGTCGACGCCCGGCCAGCCGAAGCTGGATCGGCTGCGCATGGCCGGCGATGAACCACTGCGCCGGTCGTCGGCCGGTAGACGGCGATCTCGGTGTGGCCGGTCGCCGTCGTAGTCGCCGGGGACGGGGATGTCGACCCCGGCCCAGCCGAAGGTGATCGGCTGCGGCGTGGCCGGCGATGAACCACTGCGCCGGTGGTCGGGCGGTAGACGGCGATCTCGGTGCTGGCCGGTCGCCGTCGTAGTCGCCGGGCATCGGGATGTCGACGCCCGCCCAGCCGAACGAGATCGGCTGCGGCTGTCCGGCGATGAACCACTGCGCCGAGGAGGAGCGGTAGACGGCCAGGTCGGTCGTGCCGTCGCCGTTGTAGTCGCCCGGGACGGGCTGGTCGGCGGCGGCCTGCGGCTTGAGCTGGATGTCCCAGCCGACGTTGTCCTGGCCGATCGTGACGACGGTCGACTGCGGGAACGGGAGGTTGCCGGTGGCGGTGACGTCGTAGGTGCCCGGCGGCAGTTGCAGCGAGTAGCCGCCCGAGTCCCAGGTCGTGGCCTGGAAGGTCCCCTGGCCGGCGGTGCCGACGGCCTGGATCGTCACGCCGCCGAGCCCCTCGCCGGGGGTGTAGAAGTTGTTGTTGTCGGTGTCGCTGTAGACGACGCCGGTCAGGAAGGCGACGCCCTGCCGCCAGCCGAACTCCTGGGTCACGAGGTCGGGCCCGACGTTGAAGCCCTGGTTGGCCGCGATCGGGCTGGTGCCGGGGGCCGCGGTGGGGGACACGCCGATCAGCAGGCCGATGCCGATCTCGCTGAACGGCGTCAGCCCGCTGCCGCTGGTGACGTCCGTCTCGGCGGGGCCGGGGGCGAGCAGGTTCTTCAGGTGGCCGAAGTCGGGGTTGCCCCAGTCGAGGAAGAAGGCCGCGTCGAAGTAGTCGACGATCGCCTGCGTGCTCCGACGAGGCGACCGCCTGCGAGTAGGCGAAGATGTTCTCGCCGGTCGCCCACCAGCCGCTGGCCGGTCGGGTAGAAGGCCTGGCCGTCGGCGGCGGCGGCGACCTGAGGCGTTGGTCAGGTAGCCGCTCGGCGAGTGGGACTGGCGTGTTGGCGGCGAGCATCGCGGCGTCGTGGTCGCGGCGCCGCCTCGATCAGGCGGGTGTTGAACGCCAGGGGCGGCTCGGGGCCGTAGCTGTCGATCTCCTGGAGGAACTGCGACAGGTTCCAGCTCGCCGTCGCCGGCCTTCGAGGACCGGGTCGGTCTGCGCCATCTGCACGAACCGCTGCCCCGCGGCGGCCGGGTTGGCGCGGACCTGGTTGATCAGCTCGAGCATGTACTGCTCGTAGGCCGTCGGCGCGTCCGGGTTGCCGGCGTCGAGCAGACGTCGCGGCTCGAGGTCCTGGACGACGGGCCGGAAGCCTCGGTTCCGGCGAGGGCGGACGATCCCCGTCCCCCGCGCCTGGCGTGGAGCAACCTGCATCGGTGTCTTCTCTCGGAGTTCGATCGCCGACGATCGCCGACACTGACGACGGGCGCGACGGCCCCGTCGCGGCCGGATCGCGCCGGTCACGTCACATCGCGCTGCGATCACGCGCCCGAATGGCCGCGGATCGGACGGGCGGGCGGCCAGTCGCACGCCCGCATGCGGGGGACGTCGCGCAGGTCTCAGTAAACCTAGTAGGTCACGATCGCGGGATCTTCAAACGCGCACGGCGGGCGCGGGCCCGGAGGATATCCCCGGGCCACGCGCCGCCAGGCTCCCGTCATCGGGACCCCGGCGCTTTGGGCCTGATCGCGCCCCCCTATGGATACCATCGTGGAATCGGGGGGCGGTGTTCTCCGAATCCGGCGGCCGGGCCTCATTTCGCGCGGATCGGCCCGGAGGGGCCCGGCTCCGGCGCCCGCCGCTCGTGGCGGGTTCAGCGCACGACCTGCCGGATCATCGCCTCGAGCTTGGCGAAGTCGATCGGCTTGGTCAGGTGGGCCGTGAATCCGGCCTCCTGGCTGCGGCGGATGTCCTCCTCCATCCCGTAGCCCGTCAGGGCGATGGCCGGCACCGGCCCATGCCGGGACACGACCCGCCGCATCAGGTCCAGCCCGCTGCCGTCGGGCAGGCCGATGTCGCTGACGATCAGGTCGAACGTGCCCGCCTCCAGCGCCTCGAGCGCCGCGGCGATCGTGCCGGCCGTCGTCGACCGCGTGTCCGAGCCCGCGCAGCAGACGGGCCATCAGCCGCCGGGTCGCCGGCTCGTCCTCCACGACGAGGATCCGCAGGGAGGAGGGTGGGGCCGCCTCGGGCTCTCGGGCGCCCGCGGCCGGCTCGCCGTCGCCCCCGACGGCCGGCCTCGGCAGGGCCTTGAGCACGACCCGGAACGTCGTCCCCCGGTCCTTGCCCGCGCTCTCGGCGGCGATCGTGCCGCCGTGGGCCTCGACGATGCCCCGGCAGATCGCCAGGCCCAGGCCCAGCCCGCCGTACTTGCGGGTGATCGTCGTCTCGCCCTGCTGGAACGGGTCGAAGATCGTGGGCAGGACCTCCGGCTCGATCCCGATGCCGGTGTCGCTCACCTCGACGACGAGCCTCCTCTCCCGCGCGCCCGTCGTCCTCGTTGCGGGTGCGGATCGCGATCGCCCCCCCGCCGGGGGTGAACTTCACGGCGTTCTTGATCAGGTTCCAGAAGACCTGCTGCAGCCGCGCCGGGTCGGCGTTGAGGTGATGTTCGCGGGCGGCCAGGTCCAGGTCGATCCGCAGCCCCTTGCCGAGGACCTCGCTGCGGCAGACCTGGATCGCCCGTGTCGATCAGGCGGTGGCCGTCGGCGACCTCCCAGTGCAGGGGCATCTTGCCGCGGACGATCCGCATGACGTCGAGCAGGTCGTCGATGAGGCGGGCCTGGAGGTCGACGTAATGGCGGATCATCTCCAGCGTCGGCCGCAACTGCTCCGGCTCCTCGGGCCGCTCCAGCATCGCCGTGACGGCCAGCAGGATCGGGTTCAGCGGCGTGCGCAGCTCGTGGCTCAGCACGGCGAGGAACTGGGTCTTGGCGTTGTTGGCCTCCTCGGCCTCCCTCTTGGCCTCCTGCAGGGCCTCCTCGGCCCGCTTCTGCTCGGTCGCATCCCGGAAGACCTTCCCGAACCCGCGGAGCTCCCCGGCCGGGCCGCGAAGGCTGACCATCACGCCGTCGGCGAAGAACCGGGAGCCGTCCTTCTTCACGTGCCAGCGCTTGTCCTCGGCCCGCCCGGTCTCGGCCGCCCTGGCCATCTCCGCGTCCGGCATCCCCGCGGTGCGCTCCTCGGGGGTGAAGAGGACACTCGCCGGCTTCCCGAACATCTCGTCGGCCTGCCAGCCGGTGATCTGCTCCGCCCCGCCCTGCCATTCGAGGGCGCGGCCATCGGGGTCCGTGATGATGACGGCGTAATCGGTCGCGTTCCCGAGGAAGAGCTGGAGCCGTTCGTCCCGCTGGCGCACCGCCGCCTCGGCCCGCTTGCGGTCGGTCAGGTCGATGCCGTGCGCGAGGATGCCGGACACGGACCCGTCCGGCGTGCGGAGCGGCTGGTACACGAAGTCGGTGAACCTCTCCTCCAGCGGGCCGCCGTGCTCGCGGCGGACCAGGAGCCGCATGTCCGTCCCGACGAACGGCTCGCCGGTCCGGAACACGCGGTCGAGGATCTCGAAGTACCCCTGGCCCTCGACCTCCGGGATGGCCTGCCGGACCGGCTTGCCGATGATGTCGCGGTCGCCGACGAGCTGGTAGTACCGGTCGTTCGCCCGCTCGAGGACGTGGTCGGGCCCCCGCATGACGGCCGTGAACGCCGGGGACAGCCGGAACACCTCGGCCAGCCGCCCGCGCTCGGCCTCGACCTCCTCGATGAGCCGTCGCCGCTCCTCCTCGGCCCGCTTCCGCGCGGTGATGTCGCGGGCGACCTTCGACGCGCCGATGATGCGGCCCGAGGCGTCGCGGACGGGGGAGATCGTCAGCGAGATGTCGATCCTCCGGCCGTCCTTGGCCATGCGGACGGTCTCGAAGTGATCGATCCGCTCGCCGCGGACGAGCCGCTCCAGGATCACGCGCTCCTCGTCGTGCCGCTCGGGCGGGATGATCAGCGTGATCGGGCGGCCGACCGCCTCGTGCGGCGCGTATCCGAAGAGCCGCTCCGCCCCGGAGTTCCACGAGCGGATGACGCCGTCGAGCGTCTTGCTGACGATCGCGTCGTCGGACGACTCGACGATGGCCGCCAGCCGCGCCCGGGCCTCCTCGACCTGCTTGCGGTCGCTGACGTCGCGGAAGACCAGGACCGCCCCCACCGCGGCCCCGGAGCCGTCCCTCATCGGCGCGGCGCTGTCGTCGATGGGCCGCTCGGTCCCGTCCCGGGCGATGAGGACCGTGTGGTTCGCCAGCCCCACGATGGTCCCCTCCCGCAACGCCCGGGGGGCGGGGTTCTCGACCGGCCGGCGGGTCCGTTCGTTGATGATGTGGAAGACCTCGGGCAGGGGTCGTCCCGCGGCCTCGGCCCGCGGCCACCCGGTCAGCGCCTCGGCCACCCCGTTGAGGAACGTCACCCGGCCCTCGACGTCGGTGCTGATCACGGCGTCGCCGATGCTGGAGAGCGTGATCCGCAGCCACTCCGACCGCTCCTGCAAGGCTTCTTCGGCGCGCCGGCGCTCGGTGATGTCCCGATAAGCTCCACACGCGGCCCACGTCCCGCTCGTCGACGAACTGAATCCGCGAAAATCGCTCGAGGACCCTCCCATCGGCGAGTTCCAGCAGGTCATAGCTCTCCGGCGGCGAAGATGCGCAAATGTCGTCGATCCTGGCGAGGAACCGCCCGGGATCCTCGAACTGTCCGGCAGCTCACTTCCATCAGGCGTCGGTGTTCCTTCGAGTCCATGACCTCGCGGGGCACCCGCCACATCTCCGCGAATTTCTCGTTGAAGTCCGTCACCTTGCCGCCGCCGTCGGTCACGAGGATCGCCGTCGGTGGTGGATTCCAGCGTCGCGCGCATCATCGCGAGGGATCGGGCGAGCTCGCCCGTCCTCAGCTCCAGGGCCTCCTTCGCCCGGATCAGCTCCTGCTCGGCGCGCTGGCGCGCGAGGAGGATGCTGTTGGCGTTCTGCAGGGCGACGGAGCGCAGCAGCGCCTCCTCGTCCTCGTTCGGTGCCATTAACCGCCTCCGAGTACGTCCGCCGCGAGCGCGGTGCCGAGCACCCGCGCGGATCTTTTCAAAGGCCGTGTCGCGGCTCGTCGAGGTGTCGTCGCAGAAGGGCGAGAATCCGCAGTCGTCGGTCGTGCCCAGCTGCTCGGGAGGGATGTACTCGGCCGCTTCGAGGACCCGGTCGCGGATCTCCTCCGGCGCCTCGACCCGCGGGTCGATCGGGGCGACGACGCCGATGAAGACCCGCTGATCGGCCTTCAGGTGGTCGCGGATGATCTTCAGGACGCGGACGCGATCCCCCTCGCCCGCCAGTGCGACGTAGAAATTCCCCGCCTTCAGCTCGAACAGGCCGGGCAACAGCTCGGCGTAATCGACGTCCCCGCTGTGCGTCGAATCGCGGTCGCTGCCCGGGCAGGTGTGCACGCCGATGCGCCCGCGGTCCTCGGCGGAGAAGCGCGACAGCGCGAGGTTGTTCAGGTCGATGAAGCTGTGGAGGAGATGCCCGGAGGGATCGATCTTGACCGCCAGGCGCCCTTCCGTGAAGTCGATCTGGACCTTGTAGGCGCCCTTCCGCAGGCAGCTGCGGACCTCGGACTCGTGCTCGTGCAGCAGGTCGTGGATGAACTGCTCGCGGGAGTACCCGGGGATCTCATCGGCCGGGTACATGAGGCTCAGGGCCGAGGGCGAGATGACCGCCTGCTTCACCGGCACGTGCGCGTACCGCAGGGCCACGTCCAGGTAGCTGTCCGCATGCCTCCTGTAGCGGAACGGGCCGCCCGTCAGCCGCGGCATCCGGCGGGTATGACCGGCGGAGAACGGGATCTTGAAGCCGTCCGGGGCGGTGTTCGGCAGCCCGTGCACGCAATACGTCCAGAAGTTGTGATACTTCCGCTGCTCGCCGTCGGTGATCACCGGCGAGCCCGTGGCCTCGAACCGCGCGATCGTGTCCCGGATCGCCTCATCATAGAGCGGGTCCAACGCCGGATCGGTGCCGTCCCCCGCCGAGACCGCCTCGATCAGCCGGAGGGGCCTCGGGATACTCCCGATCGGTTCTGTTGGGATCGTCATCGTCGTGTCTCATCCTCGTGATTCGAGGACCCGAGTCCGGCGCCCTCGGGGGCACCGGGCCGGTCGCTCCTGCTCCTTCGACTCCCTCGCGCGATCGATCCGCTCGCCCCCGCCCGCCGGGGGCCGGTCGGCGTCGATCCCCTCCTCGTGAAGCCACGCAAGCAGGGTCGTCCCGACGGCCCGGCCGGTCGCGGTCGAGGCGCGCTCCCGCCGCTCGAGGGGGAGCGTTTGTCCGACTGATGGGGCCTTCCCTGTGCGCAGTACGGGATCGAGTCGACCAGCTTGCCGACGGCCTGATCGAGGATGGCATCCCGGGCACAATGGAAGGGTTGTGCCGGTGGAACCAGCCGGGCTCGATGATAACCGGCCTCGGCGCGACCGCCAAGGGACCGATCTTTGCCCGTCTCGTCCCGGGTTACGTCCCTCGACCCCGGGGAGTGCGCGGTCCTGCGCGAAGGCCGTACTCGCGAGGCGCACCGCGACGGGGTGACACTCCGGCCTTGCCTGCGCCACCCGTCCGATCACCTCGCATCGAGGGGCCGGGAGGCTCAGGCGCGGGCCTTGTGGAAGACGGTCGGCTCGACGGGGGGGAGGCCGAAGAGGCGGTTGTGGAGCATCTGCTCCAGCGCCTCCAGGTCGCACAGCGAGGTGGTGGCGGGCTCGGCGTCACCGTTGAGCATGGCGGGGTCGGGGTAGGACTGGAGTCGGGCCAGGCGGTCGGGCAGGGGGGGGTGCGCGGGGTCCCCGGTCGCCACGCCCTGCGTCAGGAGCCGCAGCCGCATCGCGGAGTGGACCTCGGCGGGGATGCGGTACCAAAAGGCGCGGAAGAAGGCGTAGAGGTTGGGGGCGTCGGGAGCGGCCGGGTCGTAGTGCTCCAGCGCCTCGCGGAACAACGGCTGTACCAGGGCCACCTTGACCAGCGCCGAGGCGGTCGGCGCCCCCGCCCGCGATCGTCGCGGCCGAGCGGTCGGCGCGGGCCTCCTGGCCGCGGGCGATCGGCCCGATCAGGCGCGACGACCACCGCCGCGTGACCCGCGCCAGGGCCCCGAGCGGGCCCCGCGCCCGGCCTCCCGAGCGGTCCAGCGCCTGCCGCAGCCCCTCGACGAACCGCGCCGACCGCGCCGCGCGGGTCGCGTCGCCGCGGGCCAGGTGCGCCAGCTCGTGCGCGAGGATCGCGCGGAGCTCGCCCAGCGTGAGCACCCGCAGCAGGGGCAGCCCGAGGATCAGCGCCTGCGAGCGGCCCCAGGCGACCACGCCGCAGCACGGCAGGTACGACAGGCGGACCTGCCCCGGCGGGCGGACCCCGAGCCGTCGTGCCACGTCGTCGACGGCCGTGAACAGGCGGGGGGCGTCGCCGCGGGCGAGCACCGGGCCGAGGTCGGCGTCGGGGTCGCGCGTCTCGGTGACGACGTGGACGCCCCCCAGCGCCTCGACGACGCCCCCCCAGCCGGCGATCTCGTCGCCCAGCCAGCCGCGGAGCACCGGCACGAACCCCCCGGCGGCGAGCATCGTGGCCGTCCCGGCGACCACCCCGGCGCGGTAGGCCCCCTCCAGAGAGGCCAGCGCCAGGCCCCGCCACCAGAGCGACAGCGACCCGGCCGGCACGACATCGTGGCCGTCGGCGGCCGGTCCCTCATTGTCGCCGCCTCGTCGCCGCGCGCGGAAGGTCTCGCCGCACCCCGGGCAGACTAGCCGGTGCCCCTCGGACGCGCCCTCGCCGAGCGGCTCGAGTCCCGAGCCACAACCCGGACACGCCAACCCGCGCGGGGGCTGCCCTCCACCCATCGCCCGACTCCGCGCCGCCCGGATGCGCCCCCCGTGCCCGCGTCCCGCCGCGGGACGCCCCGGGGCCTCCTTCCAACTTATCCCCGATCTTCTTCGTGGGACATCCCTTTTTCCTTTTTCTTTCCGGCGTACGTCCGATCAAGAAAAAGTTCTGACATTTTTTCGGACCGGGCACTTTTTCGGACGCCGCCGCTAGGAAAACTATTCTCAATTTTAACTTGCGATCTAAATGAAGGATGGGTAGGACTATTATAGTTGCCTATTGCACAGGAGCATCCGGACAGCAGGGGAACCAAGATGCTAGCGTCCACGGCAGTGATTTTAACCATGTTCCTCGTAGCTCAGGTTCCTCCCGGCGGGGCAAACCCCCAAGCCAAGGCTCCCTCCTCTCAGCGTCAGCGCGAGTCTCCAATCCTTGGTGGAGAAGAGGAAACTCCTTTCCCAAAAGAAAGCCCTCCAGCGGACGGCTCGGACGAAGGCCGAACAGGAGGCCCAGGATCGTGCCCGCCAGGAAGAGACCCGTCTGGCCCCCCTCCGAGCCCAGCTTCAGTCCGAGGCCCTCAAGCAACAGATGATGCTCCAGCAGGCCCAGGCGGAAGCCCAGCGGGCCCAAGCGGAACGTCAACGCGCTGCCGCCTACCAGCAGTTGAACCGCACCCTCCAATATGAACAATACTACCTCTACCAGAACTCTGGCCGTCCCTGATCGGCTTGCCGTTCTCCCAACATCAATGCGGTCGGGCACCATGCCCATGATAATGTGGGCATTACAGCCATGAAGGCTCGGGCCGCCGTGAAATTCAAAAGGGTCACGGGAATTCAAAAGGGTCAGAACTAGATTGCACAAAGGGGTCGGAACTATTTAAACCCAAAAATAGTTCCGACCCCTTTGAATTGTGCCATGAAAAAAAATAGTTATGATCCATATGAACTGTGTATTTTAACTTACTGATACCTTATTCTGCCTTCCATGAGAGTGTCCAAGGAAAATCTCAGGCTGAGGACACCTTATCCTTATTCTGCCTTCGCACCTTTTCTGCCTTTCACAACCGCCTGTCCGACACCTGGAGATTCGATGACGACCTCTACACTGGTGATCTGCCTTGCCTTGGTCGCTCAGACCGAACCCAAGCTGGAGCGGGCGACGGTCAACATGGTCATCAGTGACAACACGGTCGTTCTGTCTGTCTCCGATGACCCTAGCCTGTGGGTGACCCTGTTGGGCGTCGGTACACCTGAGACTCCCGACCCACACAAGGACAGATTCCTGCTAGGTAAGATTCCCCTGGACTGGCTTCAGATCTGGCTGCCTCCCGGAACTCCCGTCTTGTTGGAACGTCGGGGCGTGACCCCCAGCGGTCGGGTCTTAGGGCTCCTATACCGCATCAAAGACAAGTTCTGCTGGAACGCCTTCGTGATCCGTACCGGAGGGGGTTGGGCTTGCCAACAGATAGAATTCCGTGAGTTCCCTAAGCTCGCGGGTCTTGAGGAGCAGGCGAAGGCGGCGGGCAAAGGGCTATGGCGGGGGTTCGTCGCGCCGGTCGAGAAGTTGAAACCGGTTCCGACTTATGCCGAGCCGGAGCTTGCAGACAGAGTGCAACTCGCTTCGACCCCTGCCGTCACGATCCAAAGGTTCGAACCTTCGCACTTCCCGACGCCCAAGCGCCGACGGTATGCCCGACAGAGTGAGACGGGCTACGGTTGGGGGAGTGCTAGCACCTTCAGTTCAGGGGGGATGTTCGGAGGCGCATTTTCGTATTTCGGAGGCGACTGGTGGTGTCCTAGGCAATTTGAACCTTTGCGAGGGACTGGACGTAGGATGAGTGACGATCCCGGTACCTATGCCCTGGTCACAACACGTCCCCTTCCACGGGGCCCATTCGCCTCATGCACGATCTCGCTCGCTTCTGCTGCCAGAACCCCGACTGCTCCCTCTACGGCCAACGGGACGTCGGAAATCTCTCGGTCTGCGGCCGCTACGGCAAGGACAAGCAGTTCCGCCAACTCTACTGCAACGCCTGTCGCGCCCGCTTCTCGGAGCGCAAGGGCACGCCGCTCTACCGCTGTCACCTCCCCGAACCGACCGCCGTCTCGGTCCTGGAGCACCTGGCCGAGGGCGACGGCATCCGCCAGACCGGCCGCCTCGTCGGCGTCCATCGCGACACCGTCGTCCGACTGGCCAGAGCCGCCGGGGAGCATGCCCACGACGCTCATGACGAGCTTGTGGCTTTTTCCCCCTCGGACCACTGAGGTCCAGTTCGACGAGAAGTGGTCGTTCGTCAATAAGAAGCAGAAGAACTGCGACCCCGCCGATCCCGCCGACGATCACAAGGGGGACTGGTGGGATCACGTCGCGATCGACCCCGAACATCGGCTGGTCTTGGCCGTGGTCCCGGGGGCGCGCTCGATCGAGAACGCCGAGGAGATCGTCGCCACGGTCAAGGACCGCACCGACGGCGCTACGCCTCGGTTGATGACCAGCGACGAATACCCCGCCTATGCCTCGGCGATCGAGAGGGCGTTCGGCGTGCCGGTCTCGGGGCCCACGACCGGGCCGGGCCGGCGGCCGATCCTGCCCGAGCGGCGGTTGCCCCAGGACTTGACCTACGCCACGGTCCACAAGGCACGGGAAAACGACCGGGTGGTCGCGGTCGAACGTCGGCTGATCTTCGGCACCGAAGGCGGTCTGAAGGCCGCCCTGGGCGCGTCGTCGGTGAGCCGGGCGGTCAACACGTCGTTCATCGAGCGCCAGCACGGCACCGACCGCGGCCAGAACGCGCGGAAGGCGCGGAAGACGTACCGGTTCAGTAAAGATTGGCGTGTACATGAGGCGATGAGCTATTACACGCTGTATCGCTACAACTTCTGCTGGGTGGTCCGCACCTTACGGCAGCGGGACGACAAGGGGCGTTGGCAGCGACGGACGCCCGCTCTGGCCGCCGGGCTAACGGATCACGTCTGGACTACCCGCGAATGGGTCAGCTTCCCGGCTGTTCAAGTGGCATAGGACACCACCAGGCGACTCAGGTTCCGGCTATTACATCGGACCTCCGATGCCGTCGGGGCACTTTGCGGGAGGAGTCGGGTCATCCCACCGGGGCGGTACTTACGTCAACCCCTTCACCGGGAACCATTACCAGAAGAGACACTAATGCTCGGAGGGTGAAAAAGTGTCAAGAACTGACAGAAGGGAATGGGGACATTCCTGAAGAATTTAATGGAGTCAGAACTATTTAAATCAAAAAATAATTATGACTCATTTGATCTGACCCCTTTGAATTGTGATACTTAAACTGGGGGCGAAAAGGTGCCTGGAACCGATCCTGGCTGGGCATGAGGCGGCGGAGGCCTGGCGCCATGCCTGGCGGGAGAGTGGTGTAATACTCCGGCGATGGGAGTCGGGGTAAGAGGTGTGGCGGTGTCTGCCTGCCGATCGTTATCATCGGGATAGCTCTGAGGATCGGTGGGTCGGTCCTGCTTTCAGCATACCCTGGTCAGCGGTCTGCTCGCGGAGGTTGGGAGACGGGGCCTGACAGAGGAGATGCCGGTCGATGAAAGTGACGACCTATGAGGCTACGGTCGAGAACGGGCAGATCCGGCTTCCCGAATCCGTGCGCCTTCCCGAGCATGCGAAAGTCTACGTCATCGTCCCCGGCGTTGGGGAGAAACCCGTGGTTCACGCCGGCAGTCCCCGCCTGGCGCGGCCCGAGCGCGCGGCCGACTTCACGATGGACGTCGCCGAGGAATGCCGAGATGCCGGCCTACGATGACAAGGGCTTCGCTCCCGCGGCTCCGGTCGCAAGGGTCATCCTACGGCATCCCGATAGCGGGGAGAGCCTGGCGGATATTCCGATGCTGATCGACTCGGGTGCGGATGCGACGTTGTTGCCCAGTAGGCGTTCAAGGCCCAATGTTGGGCTTCATGGCTTGGCCAGTGTGACGATGGGCAATCAGGCGGCTTGAGTGTTGGTGGCGGCAGGGAGCAGTGACGGCACCGTCTGACCTTCCAGGCTGGCCTGATAGCACCGGGTCAGGTACTCCAGCACATTGGTCTCCCGTTGGCGGCACGTCGCCACCACGCTGAGAATCCGCTCCACGAACCGGCTCCCCGCCTCGCTGTCGGTGCCGCCGCTCGTCTTGCGGTAGATCACACCGTGTCTCAACGCACGCTCGGCGTCGTTGTTCGTCGGCTCCACGCCCTCGACTCGCACGAACGTCCACAGGTGCTTCTCACCCGCCAGCAACTCCCGGCATGTCGCCGCCGTCTTCGGGCTGCCGCATCCCAGCCCACGGCGCAGGTCCTCCCGGAATGAGAGCCTCATCATCGCCACCTTCGATCGCAGCGTGGCCCGGGCCATCGTCCCGTCCCGCACCCGGTGCCACCAGTCGAACAGTCGGACAGTGTGGCCCAGCAGGAGCCGACCGACCTCGGCGGGCTCGCCGCCCCGATCGACCATCGCCTGGAAATCTCGATTCAGATGGGCCCAACAGAACTGACGTCGCTTGATCCACAGGTAGCTGCGGGATCGGTCGCTGACGACGACCTTACGGTCGTCGGCCCCCAGCATCTCCCTGGCGACGTCGGCCCCCCGGCCCGGGGCGATCGTGAAGACCGTCACCGCCCGGGTCACCGCCGCCCAGAGCCACATCTTCTCCCGGCCCTGCCACCACGAGGTCTCGTCGATGTGGGCCACGGCGGCAGTGCGGACGTACTGGCGTAGCTCCTCGACGGGAGCCTCCAACTCCTCGGCGGCTTGCCGCTCCAACCGGGCGATCATGCCGATGGAGATCGTCAGGCCCAGCAGGTCGAAGACCAGTTGGCGGGCCGGACGCTTGCCCAGGCGGTAGCCTCCGACCAGGACGCTGAGGATCGCCCGTAGGCGGGGGCCGAACGCCCCTCGGGGTACGCCAGGCGGCAGGGTCGCACAGGTCGAGGTGCGGCATCGGGGGCAGATGAGGCGATGGAGCCGGTACTCGTCCACCGTCGGCTGGACCGGTGGCACCTCTGCGACCTGGTGCCGGATCGGCTCGGGGTCGTCACCGGAGAGGGCGGTGCGGCACCAGCGGCACTCGGGCGGCTTGCAGTCGATGACCTGGCGGAGTTGCTCGGGCGGTACGAGTGAGCGGACTTTGCGATGATGGCCGGGTTGCCCGCCCCGCTTCTTGCCCGTGGCGGGGGCCGGGGGTCGCCGCTTGACCGAGGGGGGATCGGAGGAGGGCGGCTTGGAGGAATTGGTGGAGTTCTTGCCGAGCCGTTCCTCCAGATCGGCGATCCTCTGCTCCAGGCATCGGACCAAGGCCGAGACAGCCGCCTGGGCTTCGACGGAGAGAGTATCCCAGAGTGGCTCAGGCAGTGGTGGCTGCTCCTTCATGCCGCCGTTCTACTGTGATCGCACCCAGGAAGCAACAATGGGCCTTGAACGCCTACGTTGCCCAAGACTGCCGTCGCATCGCTCGGCATCATGGGCACCGGCGAGCGGTATGATCTGGTGGCATTCGACGGCACGGTCAACGAGTCGGAGGCTGTTCGCGCGGTCATCGTCTTCCTGAACAAGACCTTCCGCGGTCGTTTCCTCCAAGTCGAGTCCGAGGTGGGGATCATAGGGCGTAACGTCCTGAACCGCGTTCGGCTTCTGCTCGACGGGCCGGCATTGCACTGGGAGGAGCCACCGCCGACCAACAGGACCGCCTAACCTCGCGCTGCAACGGGCCCCGGCCGCCGCGGCGGTTTCTGATCGGCGGGGCGGCCGGACCGTCCTTTCCCGACGAATGTCGGAAGGACCCCGTTGACTTCATGAGACAGTTGTCTTAGGATACGGAGGCCGGGTCGACGGGACGCCCGGCCTCGCGCGCCGCGACCCCGCGGGCGCGGGCTTGTCCGGCCCGTTTCCGAGATGTCCGCCGATGGCCAAGCGACCCCCCTCGATCCCCGACTCCGAACTCGACGTCCTGAAGGTCCTCTGGGACCGACGGCCAGGCCACGGTCCGCGAGGTCCTGGAGACGCTCCGCACCGCCGGGCGGCAGTGGTCGTATGCCACCGTCGCCACCCTGCTCGACCGCCTGGAGACCAAGGGCGTGGTGACCAGCGACCGGAGCGAGCTGGCGTTCGTCTACCGGCCGGTCGTCACCACCCAGGAGGTCCAGCAGAAGCGGGTCAACAGCCTGGTCGACAAGCTCTACCAGGGGGAGCCCGGCCTGCTGGTGCTCCACCTGCTGAAGTCGCACCCGCTCGACCCCGGCCAGGCCAAGGAGGTCCGCGCCGTCCTCGAAGAGATGACCGGCGACAAGTCCCGCAGGAGAAGGGGACGGCGCCGCGTCCGACTGAAATGAGATGAGATCGAAGGGCGGCGCGCCCGCGCCGACGGACCCCTCACGCCCGATCGCCCCGATCCGGTCCCGGTCCGATCCCGAACATCCCGACTCGATTCGCCGCGGAGACGGAGGCTTGCCATGTCCGTTCGTCGTGGGTTGCGCCCGCGCACCTGGTCGTGCTGCTGCTCGCCGTGGCGCCGGCGTGGAAGGTCGTCGAGCACTTCGCGCCGCCCGGGGCCGAAGCCGGTCAGCGCCGCGTCGGCGGCGGCCGGCCGCGAGCTGTTCAACCACGAGTGGACGCCCGACGACCCGCTGACCAAGGGCGACGGCCTCGGCCCGGTCTTCAACGCGAGGTCGTGCGTCGAGTGCCACAGCCAGGGGGGACCCGGCGGCGGCGGGCCGGTCGCCAAGAACGTGGCGGTCTACGGCCTGCTCCCCCGGCGACGCCGCGGCATCCCCCGCTCGGGCGTGGTCCACCAGAAGGCGGTCCGGCCCGAGTTCCAGGAGACGCTCGACCTGGTCCACTCGGGCCTGCCGCACGAGCCGTCGATCCCGCTGGCGCTGCTGACCGGCACGCCCCGGATCACGCTGCCGGCCGAGGTCGTCGTCACCCAGCGGAACACGCCGGCGCTGTTCGGCGACGGCCTGATCGACGCCGTCCCCGACGAGACGCTGATCGCGCACCAGCGCGAGCACTCGACCGCCGCCCGGCTGGTCGGCCTGAACGGGGCGCAGCGACAAGAAGGTCCGCGGCCGGATCGCCCGGCTGGCCGACGGCCGGATCGGCCGGTTCGGCTGGAAGTCGGAGTTCGCCACGCTCAACGAGTTCGTCAAGGCGGCCTGCGCCAACGAGCTCGGCCTGTCGAACCCCGGCCGCCCGCAGGCGACCCCGCTGGGCAAGCCGGGCTACAAGGACGGCGGGCGTCGACCTGACCGACGAGCAGTGCGTGCTGATGACCGACTTCATCCGCGGCCTGCCCGCGCCGTCGCAGGTCATGCCGACCGACTCGGCCGAGGCGCGCCGCGGTCGGCGCGGGCAAGGAGCTGTTCGAGACGATCGGCTGCGCCGACTGCCACTCGCGAGAGCCTCGGGCCGGTCGCGGGGATCTACTCCGACATGCTCCTGCACGACATGGGCCTCGAGCTGGAGTCGAGCACCGGCTACTACGGCGCGATCATCCCGCAGCCGACGGTGCGCAACGACAAGTTCAGCGAGTCGGAGCAGCCGACTCGGCCCGCGAGTGGCGGACGGCGCCGCTCTGGGGCGTCGCCGACTCGGCCCCGTACCTCCACGACGGCCGCGCCGACGACGCTGGAGCGAGGCCATCGAGCTGCACGGCGGCGAGGCCGAGGACATGGCCGCCACGTTCAAGGCGATGGCCCGCCGCCGACCGCGGCGCGATCGTCGCGTTCCTGAAGACGCTGCGGCGCCCCCTCGGACTCGGCGACGATCGCGGCGAAGTGACGTGACGACGTGGCGGACGTGCCGATCGTGGTCTGCCGGTGCGGCAAGAGGATGAGGGCGCCGGGGGCGATCCCCGGCCGCACCGGGCGCTGTCCGTCCTGCGGCGCCCCGATCCGTTTCCCCGACGCCTCGCCGCGGTCCCCCGGGCCCGAAGACGGCGACGATCCCGGGGCGGGCGGCTACGGCCTCGGCCCCGCGCCCGAGGTGCTTAAGCCGTCGTCGTTCGTCGTCGCGGCGCCGAAGTCGGCCGGATCGGCCCGGCTCGCGGGCGCGAGCGGGAGGGGCTGATCCGGCCCCCGGAGCGCCCCGAGGCCCGCATCCGCGACAGCTTCCTGTATCCCTTCTGGGGGCCGACGGGCGTCGCTCTGCTGACGTTCCTGCCGCCCCTGCTGTGGCTCGGGTCGTTCCCGGCCCTCGGCCTGATCGCGATGATCCTGACGACGATGGCCGCGGTCCCGATCGCGCTGCTCGGCCTGCTCCCGATGGCCCTGCTCTTCCTGTCGGCGGCCGGCTTCACGCTGCTCTTCCTGGGCCGGGTGCTGGTCTCCAGCGCCCTGGGCGAGGTCCACCACCCGCGCTGGCCCGAGTGGGACCTCGACGACATGCTCCACGGCTTCGGCCGCTGGGCCTGGGCCCTGCTGATCGGAGGGGTGCTCGGGGGGTTCCCGGCGACGGCCTACTGGCTGTATTGTGGAGACGTCGACCTGTTCGACGCGATCATCCTGGCCGAGCTGCTGGCGGTCGGGGCGGTGTACGGCCAGATGGCGCTCTTGGCCACCCTCTTGCACGACGACCCCCTGGCGGCCAACCCGATCACGGTGGTCCGGTCGCTGTGGCAGGCCGGCTGGGGCTGCCTGGCCCCCTCGCTCGTGGGCGGGTCCGCGGCGCTGGTGGCGTTGTTCGCGCTGGGGGGGGTGTCCCGGATCGACAACGGGTTGGTGGCGGCGGTCGCGTTCTGGGCATTCTGGGTGCTGGTGCTCTACGAGGCGATGGTCGTGCTCCGGGTGCTCGGCCTGTTCTACCACCGCCGCGCCGCCGCTTTGGGCTGGTTCCGCGACCGCCCCCGCTGGGCGCCGGGCCGGGATGAGGACTTCGTCCACGGGCGCGCCGAGGGGAGATTCCCATGGAGGTCGATGAGGGTCGACATGCCGTTCCGGGACACGCCCTTCTGGGCGGCATTGCACCCAATCGAAGGCGGAGGCTACTGGGCGGAAGTCCAGGAACTCCCGGGATGCGTAGCCCAGGCTAATCACCTCGATGAACTCGAGCAGAACGTCGCCCAGGCGATCATCGACTGGCTCCAGGAATCGCCCGAGAAGACCGCAGACGAAGCTCGACGACTCGCGGAGATCCAGGGGGGACAGCCCTCGACGGAAGAATCCTATCCCCAACCATATCCCTATCTCCCTCCGTCCGGCTGGGAGGAGGATCATGAGTAGCGGCGCAGGAGGCGGCCCGCCATTCGCCGTCCGTTACGCCGATATCATCTTCGCGAACAACGTCCTCGACCCGAACGGGCAGAACCCGAAGTCTCGTCGGGTGGTGGTGCTCACCCCGGATGTCCATCTCGCCGCAGGCCTCCCCATCGTGGCGGCGTGTGTCACCGGCTCGTTACCGCGGCAACTCACCTCCGATCATGTCGTCCTGCCGTACAAGAATCCGCCCGGCACCAGGCATCCGAAGACCGGGCTCACCCGGAGGGCTGCCGTACTCTGCACCTGGGTTGTCACGATCGCTCCGCAGGACGTTTCCGGGCGTTCCGGTTTCGTGCCACCAGATTCGATGTCCCTCATCCAGCAGAAGGCAGGCGCTGCGGCGCAAATGATGGGAGGATGGTCTTGAGGAGGGCGGCTTCCCCCGGGCCTAGCTCCCCGGCTCCTCCCTCGTCCGGCCGCATGCCCTCACCCGAGATCAGCCATGCCGAAGTCCTGGTACAACCCGGAGGCCGGCAACGCCGTGCGGACCGTGCCCGAGGTCGAGGCGGCCTCCCTCGCCGGCCGCGAGCGGCGCCGCCTCGCGAGGGCGGCGCGGCTCGGCGCTTGCCTCTCTTATCCGCTGTCGGACGGGCCCGGCGTGGCGATGCTCGTGGCCTGGCCGCCGCTCTTGCTGGCCCTGTCGCTGCCGGTGTTCGACGTCGTCTCGATCCTGGAGCCTCTGACGCGAGGCACCTGGGCGCTGGGGCTGCTGGCGCTGCCGATCTTCCTGCCGTTGGTGTTCAGCTTCGCGATGGTCGCCGGCTACGCGATGCTGTTCCTCGGCCAGGTCGTGGTCGCCGGCGCGATGGGCGAGGAGGACCACCCGCGCTGGCCCGAGTGGAACTCGGAGCAGATCGCCGAGGGGCTGGCGCGGTGGATCTGGGCCGGCATGGTTGGCCTGGTGCTGGGCGGGTTCCCGGCGATGCTCTACTGGATCAACTGCGGCACGATCGACACGTTCGACCGCCTCGTGCTCGCCGACCTGGCCATCGCCGGCGCCGGGTACGCGGCGATGGCGCTGCTGGCATCCCTGCTGCACGAGAACCTCCTGGCGGCCAACCCGATCACCGTCGCCGTGGCGATCGCGCGGCTCGGCTGGGACGCCGTCCAGCCCGGCCTGTCGGCGGGCGTCGCCTTGCTGCTGGCGGCCGGCGCCTTCTGGGCCGCGATGTTCCGCACGCCCAGCCTGGGCGTGGCGGCGGTCGCGCTGTGGGGGTCGTGGGTCGTCGCCCTCTACCTGGCGATGGTCGTCGCCCGGATGCTCGGCCTGTCCTACGCCGCGCACGCCCACCGGCTCGCCTGGTTCCGGCGCGGCCGAAATGGGCCACGCCGTCGCGGTTCGGTCGGCTCTATTCGAACTCGTGACGGGTGCCCTCCCCAACCCCGCCGCCGCCCTGCTAAGATGGAAGCGCCACAATCCGCACTCCGGGAGCCGCGGCCATGAACTTCCTCAAGGCGGTCTCGCTCATCCTCTGGGGCCTCCTGCGCCACCCTTTCAGGACGACCGTGGTGCGAGTGCCCCGCCTCTCGCGGCGCCCCGAGGTGGCGGCCCAGGGGGCGCGGCGTTGACCGGAGGGCGGGCCAATGGGCGCAAGCCGGCCGGGGGCCACGAATCCGACCCCGCGGTGACGAGGGAAGTCACCCTCACGCCCCTGTTCAGGTTGACGTTCTTCAGCGTGCTCGCCCTGACGGCCTTGTCCGCCATCGCCTGCGTCGCCCTCTCGCAGTGGGGCCGCGAGGGCGAGGAGACCCGGCGGCTGGTCGAGACCTTCTCCTCGACGTGGAAGCTGGGGTTTGGCGCCATCCTCGGCCTGCTCAGCGGGAAGGCGATCGAGTGACCCGCCCGGGGCGGTGACGCCCAAGAATTCCTGGATCAAACCATCAAGTCCTCGGCCTGCATGCGGCGCTCCTCCGCCTCTCGGTAGCGCGTCAGGACCACGTAGAAATTCGGGACCATGACGCCCAGGCCGATCGCGCCCGGCAGGCCCAGCCCGTACCAGATGCCGTAGGGCTGCCCGGCCCGGTACGCGACCAGACCCGCCACCAGGAAGGCCGCCGACACCGCGATGAGCAGCAGGCCGAAGCCCGCCACGAATCCCCGCGCCTTGCCGCGAGGGGCGAGCAGGCCCGCGCACGTCCCCCAGAGACCCCCCAGGACCCCGAACAGCGCCCCCGGCAGCCAGGCCCAGGCGATCAAGGTGTTCGTGTCCAACCACGGCTCGTTCATGCGAAATCCCCCCCCTTGAGTGAGTCGCGGTGCGCCTCCAGGAGCTCCTTGGCCAGGGGCGCCGACACCTTCGCGTCGGCCACCAGGATGCGCAGCTTGCGCTCGAACGGATCGCCCACCTTCCGATCCTCCGCCGCCCGGACCTTCGCGATCAAACGGTCCAGCCGCGCCCGCACCGTCGGATACGACACGCCGTACTCCTCCGCCACCGCCTTCAACGACCCCGACGCCAGCAGGAACCGCCTGAGGAACTGCGCGTCCTCCTCGTTCAGCACCTCAAGCCACGCCGGCAGCGTCGCGGTCGTCGGGTCCATCGCCATTATCGCCATCTCCTCAAGAATATCGAACATCGCCTGAAGATTATTGATTTCAACAAAATCAATGTCAAGTTCAACTTTCCTAAAAACCCGCCGCGACGATCGGCGTTTTACGGACCCCCTCCGGAATTTGAGAACGGAGGCCCCGGTTCCCTCGATGATGAGGGTATCGGGCCCGCGCGTCGCGACGGCCCGGTCCGAACGGTCACGATCATCGAGAGAGAGCATCGCCGATGTCCACCACCTCCAAGACCGGGCGCAAAGCCGGCAAGCCGACCGCCTCCGAGGCCAAGAGGGCCGCCAACGCCCGCAACGGCAAGCTGGGCGGCCCCAGGACCCCCGAAGGGAAGGCCCGCTCTTGCATGAACAGCCTGCGGCACGGGCTGCGGAGCGCGGTCGTCGTCCTGCCGGGCGAGAGCCGGGAGGAGTTCCAGCAGCGCCTCGACGCCTGGACCCGCGACCTGGCGCCGCAGAACGACGTCCAGCGCTACCAGGTCGAGACCGCCGTGGCCGCCTCGTGGCGGCGCGACCGCTGCCTGCGGAATGAGACCGCCGTGCTGACCGAGCGGGTCCGCGACGCCGCCGACCCCGACCCCGAGGTCGCCGCCTCTCGCGCCGAGCGCCTCGGCGCCCGCCTGCACGCCGACCCCGCCGCCGTGGCGCACAAGCTCCGCAAGACGTCCGCCGGCTGCCTCTGGCTGCTCAAGAGGTGGGACGACCTGGCCGATACGCTGGCGATCGTCGGCTACTGGGAGCACACCGACCTGACCCGCGCTGAACCTGGCCGGGTGCCGCGCCTCCGAGGTGTTCGACGTGCCCTTGGCCTGCGAGCTCGTCGTCGACCACATGTCGGCGCGGTGGGGGACGGAGACGACCCTGGACAGCATCAAGTATGTGCTCCGGGGGGGCGTGCGGCCGGGCCTGGAGATGGGGGCGCGCGAGTTCGAGGCGAGGCTGGAGGCGATCAAGACGGCGATGGTGTCGCGCGAGGAGGGGCGCGCCGGACTGGAGAAGGTCGTGGCCGACTGCCGCGCCGAGCTGCTGGAGCGCCTGGAGTGGGTCGAGGAGGTCGAGGAGCGTCGGCGGGCGACGGCGGCCGACCGGGCGGCGTTCGACGACAGCGCCGAAGGCCAGAAGCGGCAGCGGTACGAGGCGATGCACGCGCGGGAACTGCGGTCGGCGTTGCGCGACCTGCGGGCCGAGCAGGAGCGCCAGATGGTCGACGAGGAGGACGCGCCGAGCGGACCCACCGCGGGGGCCGACGCGATCGCGCCGAGCGAACCCACGGGGGCGGAATCGGTCGGTGGAAGTCCGATCGCCGAAAGCCCTTGCGACGATCGAGGGCCGACCGATCGGGAAGCGGAGGGGTCGGGAGGAGAGGCGGTGCCGGGTGACGGGGAATCGTCGGCGAGCGTCGCCATCGCGGCCACGCCGAGCGAACCCATCGAGGCGCCGGAGGCGGACGCGCCGAGCGAACCCACCGCGACGGGGATCTCTGGCGGAACTCCAGACCCACTCGTGAGTTCGGACGATCACGGCGGGTCGGCCTTCCCGCCGGGGGTGATGGCCGCGGGGCGGTCACTCGTCGTGGGGTAGGCCCAGGACCTCGTCGGCGACGGCGGCCACCTTGGCCGACGACGGCGTCGAGCATCAGCCGGCCGCGGTCGGCGTCGGCCTGCTCGGGGTGGCCGACGGCGCCGTGGTCGGTGCGGCGGCCGAAGTCGCGGGCCCAGGACAGGCCCGGCGAGGGCGCCGGGGTGGTCGTCGGGGTCGTCGCGGATCAGGTCGCGTGCGGACGAGGTCGGGGCGGAGGTGGAGGACCATCGAGGTCTCGATCTCGCAGGCGTGGCCCATCTCCTTGCGCGGGCCCTCGCAGAGCGCGGCGAGCTCGGCCGCGGCGAGGTCCCAGTAGGCGGCGCCGGTCAGGACCGCGCCGGGGAAGGCGACGTCGAGCCGCCGCAAGGCCACGCGGAGCGGGTCGATGTTGCCGCCGTGGCCGTTCAGGACATCAGGACGCGGCGGAAGCCGTCGCGGAGCAGGGGGGTCAGCAGCTCGACGAGCATCTGCTCGTAGGTCGGCAGGGTCGCCGTGAGCGTCCCGCCGAAGGGGAGGTGGTGCTCGCTCGCCCCGAGCCAGAGGACGGGCAGGAGCAGGACGCGGTCGGCCAGGTCGCCGCTCGACCCCGTCGGCCACGGCGCCGACGAGGATCGAGTCGGTGAAGACCGGCAGGTGCCGGCTGTGCTGCTCGCACGCGGCGATCGGCGCGACGACCAGGGTCGCGTCGCGGGCGAGGCCGCGGATCTCGGGGGCGGTCATCTCGGCGAATCGCATGGCGGCGGCCTCCCTTCACGTCACTTCAGCCCGATCCCCAGCTTGATGAGCAGGAGGATGGCGACCGTGTAGAAGATGACCAGCCCGGTGGCGTCGACCAGCGTGCTGATCAACGGGGCCGAGACGAGCGGCCGGGTCGATCCCGAACCGCCTGGCCAGCAGCGGCACGAGGGCCCCGACGCAGTTGGCCCAGATGCAGATGCCCAGGATCGCCAGGCCGATGACCAGCGCGAAGCTCGGCCGGCTGGCCGAGCAAGCCGCCAGGTGAAGAAGAACCCGAGCGTGCCCAGGAGCAGCGCCGAGGAGCAGCGCCGGTCAGGCACTCGCGGCCGAGGACGCGGAGCGTGTCGCGCGGCTGGATCTCGCCGAGGGCCAGGCCCGCGGATGATCGTGCCGACGGTCTGGCTGCCGGCGTTGCCGCCGGTGCCGATCAGCAGGGGGATGAAGGCGTCGAAGTCGATCTGCGGGAACCGCTGGTCGACCCAGTTGAAGTGGTGCGACGACGTACCGGGTGATCGTCCCGGCGCAGCGAAGAGCAGCAGGAGCCAGCCGATCCGGCGGCGGACCGCCTCGATCGATCCGGCCCTGCCAGTACGGCTCCTCGTCGGCCTCGGCGTCGCGTCGAGACGCCGCCGAAGGCGAGGATGTCCTCGGTCTGCTCCCGGCGGAGGATGTCCATCGCGTCGTCGTGGGTGATGATCCCGACGAGCATGTCGGAGGCGTCGACGACGGGGATGGCGATCAGGTCGTACTTGTCGATCTGGCGGGCGACGCCCTCCTGGTCCTCGTCGACCCGGGCGAAGATCACGTCGCGCTGCATGATGTCCTCGATCCGGGCCAGCGGGCGGGCGAGGATCAGCTTCTTGAGCGAGACGAAGCCGATGAGCTTGCGCGGCGGCGTCGACGACGTAGCTGTAATAGATCGTCTCGCGGTCGGGGGCCTCGTGGCGGAGCCGGTCGAGCGCCTCGCGGACGGTGAGGTCGGGGGGAGGGTGACGTAGTCGGTCGTCATGACCGCGCCGGCGGTCCCCGGCTCGTAGCTGGCCAGGCGGCGGATGTCCTCGCGCTCGGCCTGCGCCAGGTGGGGCAGGATCTGGTCGACGCGGTCCTCGTCGAGCCGGTTGACCAGGTCGGCCCGCTCGTCGTGCGACATCAGGTGCAGCAGCGCGGCGGCGTCGGCCGGCGCCATCGCCTCGACGACGCGGACCTGGCGGTCGCCGTCGAGGTAGCTCATCACCGTCGGCGCGGGGCCGGGCGGGCAGCAGGCCGAAGATCGTGTCCCCCTCGGCCGGCTCGAGGTCCTCGATGATCTCGGCGACGTGCGCCGGGTGGTGGTCGGCGAAGAAGTCGCGCAGCGCCGCCGTCTCGCCGGCCTGGATCAGCTCGCGGAGGTCGGGCACCAGCAGCGGGTTCCGCATTCGGCACCCTCCTCGCCTCGCGGAAGAGTTGTCAGTCGGCAGTTCGCAGTTGTCAGACCGGAGACGGCCGTCGCACGCTTGAAAGGGCTGGGGACACATGTACCCGACGCGATCCTCGCCGGCAAGGTTCGCCGGATCATCCCGGGACCTGACGGCCGATGACTGACGACTGATGACTACCGCCCCGATGACGTCCTTGCCGACGAAGGGCCGGAGCACCTCGGGGACGTCGACCCGGCCGTCGGCCCGCTGGTAGTTCTCCAGGACGGCGATCAGGGCCCGGCTGAGGGCGACGGCCGTGCCGTTGAGCGTGTGGACGAACCGGGTCCCCTTCTGGCCGGCGGGCTGGTAGCGGATGTTGAGCCGGCGGGCCTGGTAGTCGGTGCAGTCGGACGTGCTGGTCACCTCGCCGTACTCGCCCGCCTCGCCGCGGCCGGGCATCCAGGCCTCGAGGTCGAACTTGCGGTAGGCCGGGCCGCCGAGGTCGCCCGAGCAGATGTCGAGCACGCGGTAGGGGATGCCCAGCCCGGTGAAGATCTCCTCCTCGATCGCCAGCAGTTCGAGGTGCATCGGCGCCCGAGGCCTCGGGCGTGGTGAAGGCGAACATCTCGACCTTGGTGAACTGGTGGACGCGGTACAGCCCCTTGCTCGCCCGGCCCGCGGCGCCGGCCTCGGTCCGGAAGCAGTGCGAGATGCCGACGTACTTCAGCGGCAGCGCGGCCTCGTCGAGGATCTCGTCGGCGTGCATCCCGCCCAGGGTGATCTCGGCGGTGCCGATCAGGCTGAGGTCGGAGTCTCTCGACCGAGTAGATCTGCGTCTCGGCCCCGCGGGGGTTGAAGCCGATCCCTTCGAGGATCGCGTTGCGGGCCAGGTCGGGCGTGACGATCGGCGTGAACCCGTCGGCCGACCAGCGTCCGCACGGCGAACTGCTGGAGCGCCAGGTCGAGCAGCACGGCGTCGTTCTTGAGGAAGTAGAACCCGTGCCCCGAGACCTTGCCGCCGGCCTCGAAGTCGATCAGGTCGAGCGCCTTGCCGATCTCGACGTGGTCCTTCGGCGTGAAGTCGAAGGTGCGGGGCGTGCCGACCTTGCGGAGCTCGCGGCTGTCGTCCTCGGTGCGGCCGATGGGGGCGTCGGGGTGGGTCAGGTTGGGGATGCGGGCCAGCCGGCTCTTCAGCTCGGCGTCGAGCTGCCTTGAGCTGCTCCTCGTCGTCGCCGACCGTCGTCCTTGAGCCGCTTCCCCTCGGCGACCAGCTCCGCCCGCCGGGCCGGGTCCTTCTCCTTGCCGGTGGCCTGCGCCACCTCGTTCTGGCGGCGACGGAGCTCCTCGACCTCCTGGAGCAGCGCCTTGCGCTGGCCCTCCAGCTCGACGAACCGGTCGAGGTCGCTCGAGGACTTCGTCGGAGACGTTGCGGTTGCGGCAGTTCTGCTTGACGGCCTCGACGTTGGCCAGGACGTATTTCAGGTCGAGCATGTGGAGGCCTTTGCGGAATTCCCGCGATGGTATCGACAAGGGGCGGCGATGCGGGCCGATCGCCGACCGGATTACCCGTCAGCCCCGGAGGCGCGCGATCTGCCGGTCGAGCTACCAGGGGCGGCAGATGCACGCCGTGGCGTCGATGATCCGATCGGGCATGTCGGCGACGAGCCCTCGCGGCTCGATGCCGACGCCCGGCGACGGACGGTCCGGGGCTCGACGATCGCCGATCCAGGGGCTGTCGCCCCTGGCTACTGACGGTCGACGCCACGTCCGGGGCTACGCTTCCTCAATCCCAGAGATACCGTTCATCGTAGGCGATCTGATGACGCTTCAGGAATGCGAGGAACTCCTCCTGGAATGTCGTCGATGCGGTGATGTTCGTCCTGACCTCGATGATACTCACGGACCGCCGGGAGGTTCGAAGCGACTCACGGAGAAGGCGCCATAACCGGTCTGCCAGGCGAAGCCGCTCGAGTCGCGGCGAAGGTCTCGTGAATCCATCGGGACGAGCACGGATTTGATCGACCGCAGGGCATCGGCCACCGACACTTGCTGATGGAGCGAGACGAGCCAATGGATATGATCCGGCATCCCTCCCGCCGCCAGCAGACTCGACCGCTCGGCCCGGAGCAGCCCCCCGACGTATTCGAACAAACGAGGTCGCAGGTCGGCCGTCGAGGGTCGGCTCCCGATGCTTCGTGCTGAAGATCAGGTGGTAATTCAGGCACACGAACGATTGTGGCATGGCGGACGGACAACGACGATCTCCCCTCCAGCTACGTCGATCCCTCCTCGGCCAGCTCCGCCAGCAGGTGGGCGCTGGCCTTGATGCCGCGGTGGAAGTCGGCCAGGGAGAACTTCTCGTTGGGGCCGTGGAGGTTGTCGTCGTTCTGGCCCCAGCCGAGCAGGAGGGTGTCGACGCCGAGGTGGGTCTTGAGCAGGCCGACGACCGGGATCGAGCCCCCCTCGCGGATGAAGACCGGCGGCTTGCCGAACCCGGCCTCGATGGCGCGGACCGCGGCGCGGACGCCGGGGCTGTCGACGCCGACCAGCACCGCCGGGGCGCCGTGGTGGTCGATGACCTCGTACGGTCACGCCCGGCGGGCAGACCGCCTCGACGTGGGCCCGGAACTGCGCGGCGACCGTCTTCGGGTCCTGGTCGGGCACGAGCCGGAAGCTCAGCTTCGCGCCGGCCATGCAGGGCAGGACCGTCTTGGGCCCGGGCCCCTGGTAGCCGCCGTAGAGGCCGTTGACGTCGCAGGTCGGCCGGGCCCACTTCCGCTCCAGGGTCGTGTAGCCGGCCTCGCCCTCCAGCGAGGGGACGCCCAGGCTCGCCTGGAACTCGGCCTCCGAGAACGGCAGCCTGGCGAACTCGGCCCGCTCCCAGTCCTCCAGCGGGCGGACCGGGTCGTAGAAGCCGGCGATCCGGATGCGGCCGTCGGGCCCCTTCAGGCTCGCCAGGATCGTCGCCAGGGCGTTGCACGGGTTGGCGACCGCGCCGCCGAAGGTGCCGGAGTGGAGGTCGGTCTTCGCCCCCCGGACGATCACCTCGAAGTAGGCCAGCCCCTTCAGGCCGTAGGTGATCGCCGGCATGCCGGGGGCGAACTGGCTGGTGTCGGAGATCACGGCGTAGTCGCAGGCGAGCCGGTCGCGCGTTGCTCGGCGACGAAGGCCTCCAGGTTGGCGCCGCCGACCTCCTCCTCGCCCTCGATCAGGAACTTGACGTTCACCGGCAGGCGCGCCGCCCGCCTTGAGCCAGGCCTCGGCGGCCTTCAGGTGGGTGAACATCTGCCCCTTGTCGTCGGTGGCGCCGCGGGCGTAGAGGTTGCCGTCGCGGACGGTCGGCTCGAACGGGGGCGAGAGTCCAGGGCTCCAGCGGCTCGGGGGGCTGGACGTCGTAATGGCCGTAGACCAGGAGCGTCGGCTTGCCGGGGGCGTCGAGGCGCTCGGCGTAGACGAGCGGGTGCCCCTTGGTCTCGATCAGCTCGGCGTCGAGGCCCATCGCGCGCGAGGTCGTCGCGGACGAACTCGGCGGCGCGGCGGGTGTCGGCGTCGTGGTCGGGCTGGGCGCTGACGCTCGGGATGCGGAGCAGGGCCTTGAGCTGCTCCTCGAAGTCGCCGCGATGCGCGTCCAGGTAGGCATCCACCCGGTCGATGGCCATGACCGATCGTCCCCTCGTCGTCCCCGATGCCCGTCCGGGCGGGTTGCTCGGCCCCGCGAATCGGCCAGTATAACATGGCCCGTCGCGGCGGGCGACGGCCGAGCCGAGGATTGCGCGGGCGTTGAACGCCCGTGCCCGCCGATCGTCAAGCCCCGACCGGCGCATCCCCCGGCGACGGGGCCCCGGCCGGTGCGATGTTGCTTTCGCGAATCACCCCGCGCCGAATCGGGGGGCTTATCTTGTGCAACCGGGGCCCGCGATTTACAAAATGATCGGACGTGTTTGCACGGTTGACTCCCGCGGGCGGAGTCGCGCAGAGGTTCGGGCAATCCGACTCAAGTTTCGGCCCGGCCGGGCCGATAGGTCGGATCCGCTCGCGGCGCGGGTCGATCTGGTACTGGATTTGCAAAGGGGTGTCACGGCGATCGGAAATCCGACCGGACCGTTCGATCGGTCAAGGATCGATCCTCATGCCTCGTGTCCGCATCGGTCCGCTCCCCGGGTCCCCTTCAGTTTTGTTCCGCATCGCGAGCGAATTTCGGCGCCGGACGTGGTATATATAGAAGAACGGCATTGAAGCGGTGCCAACGGAAAGGCGACCGTCCCCGGGGTGGGTTTCGGCTCCCTTGGGCGCGGTGTCGGACGAATCGCCTGGGATGGCTGGTTCGGGGGCGACGGCCCCGAGGTCGTCCGACGCAGTGACCGAGGACTCTCCACGAAACATTCCCAGATGTTCGTCGCGGTAGGAGGGGTCCCTTTCCCATGAGCTTCCTCCAACGCTTCCTCGAGCGGGTGTTGCGCACCAACACGAGCCGTATGCCTCGAACCAGCTTCGACGACCTCAGCCAGGACCAGCTCGACGCCCACCTCCGCGTCGGCCGCTACGGGAACTTCGCGCTGACCGACGCGGTCCGGCCCTCGTTCGGCCTGGAGGTCATCCCCCGCGAAGGATATCGCCGCGACGTCTACCGCGACCCCGAGACCGGCAACAAGATGCCCGTCCTCGCCGCCTCGGTCTCCGCCGAGCGGCTCTTCGACGTCCTGATGGACCTGCTCGACCCGCTCGGCGACGAGGTCGACGTCGTCATGGAGTCGAGCCACGAGAGCGAGCCCGGCGCCCACGCCGACCTCTACCGCGAGCACATGGACACCGTCATCCTCAAGAGCACCCTCTACGACTTCGAGCCGCTCCTGCTCAACGACGGCTGCACCGGCCTGGCCGCCCTGAACCCCAACGGCCCGATGGAGGTGCAGTTCGACGAGCACAAGCTCCTGTTCGTCTACGCCAACGACCTCGAGCCGTTCGAGGAGATCCTGATCGACGCACGGCCTGAAGCGCGACGACACCCTGAAGTTCATCTCCGAGGCCGAGCACCTCCACTCGACCGACGACGTCTACCGCGACCAGTTCGAGGAGCTGCGCTATCGCCTCGGCATCGACCACTCCTGACGGAGCGTCCCGCACTCATCCCACACCCCTTGATGCGCACCTCGCGGGGCGGGGCATCGGCCATGCCGATGTCCCGCCCCGCTGAGCTTTCCGGCGCCTCCCCGCGGGAATCCCACACGGACCGGCCTCGCGACACGATATATGGGTAGGCGTGCGAAGCACGCCGGTCTTCCCGGCGCGGGCGTTTGACCGACCGCTTCGGCGTGTCGTACCATGAGCGGATCGAGGCCCCTCGGCCCGTGATCGAGGGGGGAATGGGTCGTCGGGGATGGTCGGGATGCTGCGGCTCGGGGTGATCGGGGTGCTGGCTCGTGGCGATCGGCGCGGTCGGCCTCGCGGGCTGCCGGGGCGAGCGGCGCGACCGCCAAGGCCCCGTCGGAGCCGTTCCAGGGGCTCAAGATCGTGGTCGCGGCCGTCGGCGACGCCGGCGATCCTGGCCGCCGTGGCCGTCCAGCGCGGCGAGTGGGCGGCGACGCCGGGGGGCCGAGCTCGCGATCCGCGAGGCGCCCGGTCGAGCCCGGATCGCTCGGGGGGGCCGACGTCCTGCGTCTTCCCCGGCGACCGCCTCGGCGACCTGGTCGACGCCGGGGCCCTGGCCGTCCTCCCCGAGCCGGCGAGCCTGCAGCCCGCCGAGGCCGTCGGAGGCGGACGAGGAGGCCGCGGCTCGATCCGAGGCCGAGCCGCCCGCCGACCCGCTGCGGTTCGTCCGACATCGCGCCCGCCTTCCGCGACCAGGTGACGCAAGTACGGCAGCGACCGGATGGCCCTGCCCCTCGGGCGGCTCGGCGCTGGTGCTGGTCTACCGCCGCGACGGCCTTCGACCGCGAGGCGAACCGCGCCGCGGCCGAGACGGCGGGGCTCGACGCTCGAGCCGCCCGACGACCTGGGACGAGCTCGACGCGCTGGCCCGGTTCTTCCAGGGCCGCGACTGGGACGGCGACGGCACGGCCGACTCCGGGATCGCGCTGGCCCTGGGCCCCGACCCCGAGGGGGTGGGCGACGCGACCTTCCTCGCCCGCGCGGCCGGCCTGGGCCAGCACCGCGACCAGTACTCCTTCCTGTTCGACGCCGACACGATGGCCCCCCGGATCGACTCGCCGCCGTTCGTCGAGGCGCTGCGCGGCCCTGGCGGCCCTGAAGGCGTGCGGCCCGCCGGGCATGGCCGCGCTTCGACGCCGAGGCCGCGCGCCGGGCGTTCCGCGAGGGGAAGGTCGCGCATGCTGATCGACCGGGCCGAGCGGGCCTCGACCTGGGGCGACGGCAAGGCCGATCGGCGTCGCCCCCTTGCCCGGCTCGGAGCGGGTCTACGACCCGGCCCGCAAGCACTGGGAGGACGGCCTCGCCCCCGAACCGGCCGAGCTACCTGCCGTCCGGCGGCGGCTGGCTCGTCGGGGTCTCGCGCGGCGCCGGCGGGCCGTCGGCGCGAGGCCGCGATCGACTTCGCCAGGTACCTGATCGGCCCCGAGACCTCGAACCGGCGTCCGCGCCGACCGCGCCTTCCCGATGCTCCCGGTCCGCGTCGTCGCAGCTCGGCCAGGGGCCTGCCCGACCCGCGGTCGGCGCCCGGGCGTCGAGCCCGAGGCAATGGTCCGACGCGGTCAGCCGGACCCTGATCGGCCGCGCGGGTCGTCCCCGGCCTGCGCATCCCGCAGGCCGACGGCTACCTCGCCGACCTCGGCCAGGGGCCGCGTCGCCGCCGTCGAGGGCGAGCCGGCCGAGCGCGGCCCTGCAGGGCGTCGCCGCCGCCTGGGCCGCCCGGACCAAGGCGCTCGGCACCGCGCGGCAGCTCTGGCACTACCGCCGCAGCCTCAACACGCCTGGCCACGCTCCCCGAGCCGCCCGCGAGCGTTGAGCCGTCGACATCGACGCTGCATCGGACCCGACTGCCGACGGCCGACGCCGCTAACGCGATGGACGAGACCGACGAGTCGACGCCCGCTGACGACGAGCGACGAGGCCGAGATGAAGGAGCTGCTCGGCCTGTTCGACGTCCCGGCCTTCGCCCGGCGCGGGCAGGACCTGGAGTACGCCCTGGCGCGGCTGCACGCGCGGCTGCCGGCGCGAGCGCGACGGCGATGCTCGAGATGGTCCGGCTCCGGCTCCGCCAGTGGGCGGGCGTGGCCGACGGGCCCCGACGACGTGGCCGGACGTCTTCGCCGCGCCGATCGACGCGCTCTGGCCGCTGAGCCGGCGCCGAGCCCCCGGCCTGGGCCGACCGCCCCGCCCCGCCGCGCCGTCGCCGCGCGGTCGCCCGCGACCTGGTCGCCAGCGTCGAGCGGTTCAACCGCCGCTGGGCCGAGTTCCTCGACGGGCTGAACCTCGACCCGGTCAACCGGCATGATCGACCAGTACAACCGCTATTACGTCCTGGAGAAGGAGTGCAGCCTCGGCTCGGCCCGCCTGGCGGCCCGGCACTTCACGCCCAAGCCGCCGTTGACGCGCGAGGCGCTGCTCGAGCGACTATCCCGATGCTGCCCGTCCCCGAGCTGACGTCCTGAAGCGGCCGTGTCCCGCGCCGACGCCCGACCGAGGAGGCCGCCCGTGCTCCGACACCCGCCCGCACGTCGGCCCTGGCCGCCGCCCTGCTCGTGCCGATCGCTCGCCCGGTGCCGGCGCGGCGCCGGGCGGGCGCGGACGCCGCTGGCGTTCGAGGTGACGTACACCCGACGGTCCGCCCCGGCCCGATCTCGGCGCGGGTCTACGTGATGCTCGGCCCGGCGGGCGCCGAAGGCCGAGCCGCGGAACGGCCCCGACTGGTTCCACCCGCAGCCGTTCTTCGCCGTCGAGGCGCAGCGACTGGAAGCCGGGCGAGCCGCTCCGCGTCGGACGCCGGGGCGGTCGGCTTCCCCGGCCCGCTCGACAGCCTCAAGCCGGGCACCTACGCCGCCCAGGCGGTCGTCCGGCTCAACCCCGACACGCACAAGCTCGGCGACGGCGAGGGCAACGCCTACGGGCCGGTCGTCCGCGTCGCGCTCGACCCCGAGGCGGGCGGGACGACGGCCCTGGTCGTCGACCGGATCGTGCCGCCCGAAGCCGTTCGAGGAGACCGACCGGATCAAGCTCGTCGAGATCCCCAGCCCGCTCCTCTCGGCGTTCCACGGCCGGCCGATCCGCCACCGCGCGGCGGTGATCCTGCCCGAGGGGGACCGCGAGGCCCGCCGCGGCGACGCTCTACATCATCCCCGGCTTCGGCGGCGACCACCACATGGCCCGCCGATTCGCTGGACGACGCCCGGCTCGCCTTCGGCAAGGACCTGATCCGCGTCGTGCTCGACCCCGACTGCGGCACCGGCCACCACGTCTTCGCCGACTCGGCCACCAACGGCCCGCGCGGGCGGGCGCTGGTCGAGGAGCTGATCCCGCACATCGAGACGACCTTCCCCGCGATCGCCGAGCCGCGCGGCCCGGCTGCTCAACGGCCACTCGTCGGGGGGCTGGAGCAGCCTCTGGCTCCAGGTGACCTATCCCGACACCTTCGGCGGCGTCTGGTCGACCAGCCCCGACCCGGTCGACTTCCGCGACTTCCAGCGGATCGACCTGTACGCGCCCGGCGAGAACCTGTTCCGCGACCGCGACGGCAACCGCCGCCCGATCGCCCGCCGGGGCGACCGGCCGGTCCTCTTCTTCGACGACTTCTCCCGGATGGAGGACGTCATCGGCGACGGCGGCCAGCTCCGCTCGTTCGAGGCCGTCTTCAGCCCGCTCGGCGCCGACGGCCGCCCCCGACGGCTCTGGGACCGCGCCGACGGCGCCATCGACCCCGAGGTCGCCCGCGCCTGGGAGGCGTACGACATCCGGCTCGTCCTGGAGCGGAACTGGCCGACGCTCGGCCCCAAGCTCGCCGGCAAGCTCCACGTCGTCACCGGCGACCTCGACACCTTCTACCTCGAAGGGGCGGTCGCGGCTCCTGAAGGAGTCGCTCGCAGACGCTCGGCAGCGACGCCGTCGTCGAGATCGTCCCCGGCAAGGACCACGGCACCGTCCTCGACGCGGACCTCGCCGCGCGGTTCGACCGCGAGATGAAGGCGGCCGTGGAGTAGCGGCCGATCGCCAGTGATCGGTCGTCAGCGGCCAGCGATCGACCGATACCTCGTCTGCCAATCGCTCGGCACTCGATCCACGGGACGTGATCTCGGCATCCTCCGACATCGCGCCTCGACCGGCGCGCTGACCACCGGCGCAGCGGCCTCCGCGGCGTGATCTTCGACATGGACGGCGTGCTCGTCCTGTCCGAGCCGCTCCTGGCGGAGGCGGCGATCCGGATGTTCGCCGAGAAGGGGTACGACGGTCCGGCACGAGGAGTTCCGGCCGTTCATCGGGATGGGCGAGGACCGGTTCATCGGCGGCGTGGCCGAGGCGCGCGGCATCCCGCTCGACCCGGCGCGCGACAAGGCGCGGACGTACGCCATCTACCTCGACCTGATCAAGGGGCGGCTCAAGCCGTTGCCCGGGCGTCCTCGAGTTCGTCGCCGAGTGCCGCCGCCGCGGCCTGCGGCTGGCCGTGGCGTCGAGCGCCGACGCGATCAAGGTGGCGGGCAACCTCGCCGAGATCGGCCTGCCCGCCGCGACGTTCGACGCGGTGGTCGACGGCACCCAGGTGGCCCGCAAGAAGCCGGCCCCCGACCTCTTCCTGGAGGCGAGCCGCCGGCTCGGCCTGGAACCGTCGGCCTGCCTGGTCATCGAGGACGCCGTCGCGGGGGTCGCCGCCGCCAAGGCCGCCGGGTCGCGCTGCCTGGCCGTGACCACGTCGTTCCCCGCCGAGCAGCTGGCCGAGGTCGGCGCCGACTGGATCGTCCCCAACCTGGCCGAGGCCCCGCCCGAGGCCCTCGACTGGTGATTGTGCCCCGTGGCCGGGCCGTTCGGGTACAATCGAGGGACGCCCCCTCCGGAACGAAGGGGAGCCAGGCCAGGAGCGCCCCATGCCCGTGCTCGACCGCGAGGAATACATCGAGCAGGCGTACTTCTTCCACGCCTTCCGCGAGCGGGTCCTCGACGGCCTGCCGGCGCAGGACGTCCTGGCCCGGGTCGGCGAGGAGCTCCTCTCGACGACCCGGCTGCCGCTGGCGGTCTCGTTCCTGCACACCGAGATCAAGGCCTCCGGCCTGATGGGCCCGGCGATGGCGCGGATCGGCCACTACTTCACGCCGTTCCAGGCCCACGTCGTCGCCCAGGCCGAGCACGACGTCAGCCGGTTCCCGATGGACCAGGCCCTGCTGGTCCTGGAGCGCGAGGCGAAGTACAAGGCCGACGGCCCGACCCCGGCCGGCCTGTTCGTCTACCAGTTCGAGGCCATCTCGCGGAACCGGCTCGGCTACGGCAAGGGGCTCGAGGCGATCGCCGCCGACCCGTTCTACGACGACGACTGGCGCGACTACATCGTCGCCGCTCCGCGCCCGGCTCGGCGACGTCGACTTCGCCGACCTGATCTACGTCCGCTCGGCCTTCTTCGTCACCGAGCAGCGGCGGACGCAACCCCGACTTCGTGCCCAAGTTCCCGATCCTCTTCGGCGAGAAGGAGGGGAAGATCGCCCGCGCCAACCGGGGCCGCGACCCGCTCTACCTGTTCTCGGCCCTCCAGCGCCAGCTCGGCTACCCCGAGGTCCCCCGCCCCCGCCGCCCCGACGAGGCCGAGGCCCGCATCGCCCTGCTCGAGCAGCGGGTCGCCCAGCTCGAGAACCGCCTCAAGGCCGCCGAGAGCCGAGATCCACAACGACGTCGACCTCTCCCAGTTCAGCGTCAAGCCCGAGGACACCGCCGGCCCCCCCTCCGGCTGGGGCATCCACAACGGTGATCGTGGAGTGACGAGTCGAGCTGAGAGCACCGAGCGCCATGCCGACGAGGTGATCGCATGAGCTCTGTCCTCGTCCGTCATCGATGACGATCGCCTGTGGTTCGCCTCGTCCTCATGCACTGATCGCTCAGCGCTCGCCGCTGCCGCCGAGTTCGAGCGGGTCGTGATCGACGACGACTTCCCCGGCGGCTATCAGGTCGAGGTGGCCGACGTCAACGGCGACGGCAAGCCCGACGTCGTCGCCGCTCGGCGGCGGCGACCTGCGCCTGGTACGAGAACCCGTCGTGGAAGAAGCGGGTCGTCACCGACCCGAAGCAGACCCCCGGCATCATCAGCAGCGCCACGGCCGACCTCGACGGCGACGGCAAGGCCGAGATCGCCATCGCCTACGAGTTCGCCATGAACGAGCCGACGCGGGGCAAGCTCCTGCTGGCGATCCAGGGCAAGACGCCCGACGACCCCTGGACGTTCACGCCGATCGCCGACGTCGCCGAGCATCCACCGGCTCCGCTGGGGCGACCTCGACGGCGACGGCAGGCTCGACCTCGTCGTCGCGCCGATCTTCGGGCCGACGGCCAAGCCGCCGGCCTTCGACCAGGACCCCGCCGACGCTCGCGTCGTCTTCGACGCCGGGCCCGACCCGAAGTCGGGCCGCTGGACGAGCCGAGCCCGATCGGCCAGGCGGCCCGGTCCTGCACGCGATCGAGGTCGGTCGACCTCGACGGCGACGGCCGCGCCGTCGATCCTCACGGCCGACAACCTGCGGCGTCGACCGATGCTGGCTGATCGCCGCCGTCGAGGACGCCGACTCGATCGGCCACGACCGGCTCGATCCCGGGCGCCGGGCGAGGCCCCGAAGCGGGGGTCGAGCGAGGTCCACCTCGGCCGGCTCAACGACGGCCGACGGTTCCTCGCCACGATCGAGCCCTGGCACGGCACCGAGGTCGCCGTCTACCTGTCCGAAGTCGCCGAAGCCGCCTCGACAGTTCGGCCCGCGGACCGTGATCGACGACACCCTCGAACGACGGCCACGCCCTCTGGGTCGCCGACGTGGACGGCGACGGCGACGACGAGGTCTTCGCCGGCTACCGCGGCGCGGGCGACCGCGTCTCGGTCTACGACTTCGACGGCAAGGCCTGGAACCGGACCGTCCTCGACGACGCCATCGCCGCGCAGGACCTCCGCGGCGGCGACCTCGACGGCGACGGCACGCCCGACGTCGTCGCCATCGGCGGCAAGACGCACAACGTCGTCTGGTACAAGTTCCGCGCCAACCCGCGCAATCCCAAGCCATCCGGACGATGATCCCGGCCAGGCCGGGTGCTCTCCTCGCCGGGCGGGATCAATCCTTGGACGGGTCGGTCGCCTGCTTGCTCTTCTCGCGCTCCGATTCCATCTGGCGTTGCTGGGAGCCGCAGGTTGCGCAGCTGGGCGACGAGCTGATCGGTGTCGTTCCGCTTCTGCGCGACGAGGTTCCGGAGGCTGTCCTGGACCTGCCGGAGTCGCGCGCCCGAGCTCCATCGCGCGGATGCGCTGCCGCTCCTGGACCGTATTCGAGGAGGGTTGCCCCGAGGCCGAGTTGTCGCCATCACCGCCCGCGCCGTCGACGGGGACCATCTGGGCCCTCACCTCGGCCTGCAATTCCGCGAGCGAGATCGCCAGGTCGAGCTGGCAGCTCGACCAGCTCGCCCAGCTCTTTCCGCATCCGGTCGATGTCCTTGCGGGTCTGCTCGAGCTCCTGGTTGGCGCGGCTCTCGTAACTCTCGATCGCCTTGTCGATCCTCTTGACCGGGTCGTCCCTCCCCTCGTCGCGGTCCTGCGAGGAGCCTGCCCGCGACCCCTTCGGCTGCTGGGCCGCCGCGAGGGCGGGTGCCAGGGCGAGCGCCCCGCAGGCCAGTCCCATGCCGACGATCGCGGAAGCGAGCAAGAAGCGGCTCATGGCCTTTCTCCCTTCGATTCGATGGCGGGGCCTCCGGCCCGGGTGTCGGGCCGAGAGGGAGGTCCCCTTGGCGATGATAGGTGCCCAGGGCCCAACGTTAGCAGGGGCCACCGGCCGGGACAAAGGAATTATTAAGGGAGCCGGGCGATCGCGCGAAGTCCTCGCAGGATTCGGCGCGGGCGGTGGCCCGGCCCGCCTCCGGCCGTTATCCTGGGCGGGGCGGCGCCCGGACCGGGATTCGGCCGGTCGGGTCACGACATCGAGGAATCGACACCATGACGCGACGACATCGATGGGCCGCGCTCGGCCACGGCCCTGGCGCTGGCGATCGGGGGCACGGCCGGCGCCGAGGACAGGCCCTCGAAGCCGGAGGTCACCTGGCCGGGCATGACCCGCGCGGGGACGGTCCTGCTGCCCAACGGCTGGTCGCTCCGGCCGGCGGGCCGGCAGGCGAGGCTCGGCGACTTCCCCGTCCAGATCGCCGAGCACCCGAGCGAGCCGGTCCTGGCCGTCCTCCACGCCGGCTACGGCGAGCACGAGGTCATCACCCTCGACGCCGCCAACGGCAAGGTGATCGGCCGGGTGGCGCTGCCGGGAGCTTCGCCGGGCTCGTCCTGGTCGCGCGACGGCAAGCGGCTCTACGTCGGCGGCGGGTTCGACGACGTGATCTACGGCTTCGACCACGCCGACGGCCTGCTCTCGAACAAGGTCGCAGATCGCCTACCCCAAGGGCGACCGGAGGTCGAGGCTCGTCGCCGGCCTGGCCGTCTCGGAGGACGGCAAGACGCTCTGGGTGGCCAACGCCTTCGGCCACTCGGTCGCGCTGTTCGGCACCTCGGGCCAGATGCTCGGCGAGGTGCCGCTGGGCGACGACTCGTATCCCTACGGCCTCGCCTGGGACGAGGCGCGGCACCGGCTCTACGTGAGCCTCTGGGGCAAGGCCGAGGTCGCGGTCGTCGACGACCAAGACCAACGAGGTCGTCGGCCGCTGGCCGACGCAGGAGCACCCCAACGAGATGCTCCTGGCCCGCAGGGGGAAGGTCCTCTACGTCGCCAACGCCAACCGCAACACCGTCTCGGTCTTCGACGCCGAGGCGGGCAAGGCGGTCGAGGTCATCGGCACGGCGATCGACCCGAGGGCCCCGTCGGGGAGCACGCCGAGCTCGCTGGCGCTCTCGCCCGACGAGTCGGTCCTGTTCGTCGCCAACGCCAACACCAACGACCTGGCCGTCGTCAACGTCAAGGAGCCTCGGCGCGAGCACGCCGCTGGGGTTCATCCCGACCGGCTGGTATCCGACCTCGGTCCGGGTCGCGCGCGACGGCAAGACGCTCTACGTCGCCAACGGCAAGGGGGCGACCTCGAAGGCCAACCGCGAGGGCCCGAACCCGCTGGCCGCGCGGCTCGAACGCGACCCGCGAGTACATCGCCGGGCTGTTCCAGGGGACGCTCTCGATCATCCCGATGCCCGGCCCGAAGGAGATGGCCGCGCTACTCGAAGACCGTCTACGAGTGCAGCCCGCTGAAGCCGGGCGACCCGACCGCCGTGACCGGCCCGAAGCCCGGGGCGGGCAACCCGATCCCGGCCAGGGTCGGCGACCCCTCGCCGATCACCCACTGCGTCTACATCATCAAGGAGAACCGGACCTACGACCAGGTCTTCGGCGACCTCCCCGAGGGCAACGGCGAGCCGCACCTCTGCCTCTTCCCCGAGGACGTGACGCCGAACCACCACGCCCTGGCCCGCGAGTTCGTCCTGCTCGACAACTTCTACGTCGACGGCGAGGTCAGCGCCGACGGGCACGAGTGGTCGATGGGGGCCTACGCCACCGACTACGTCGAGAAGACCTGGCCGCTGGGCTACCGGGGCGACCGCCGCGTCCCCTACCCGGCCGAGGGGAACAAGCAGGTCTACGCGATCGCCCGGCCCGCGGGCGGCTACCTCTGGGACAAGGCCGCCGAGAAGGGGGTCAGCTACCGCAGCTACGGCGAGTTCATCAAGAACGGCAAGACGCCCGACGACCCCGCCACGACCAACGTCGAGGCGCTGAAGGGCCACTTCGACCCCAGGTTCCGCAGCTACGACCTGGACTATCCCGACGCGAAGCGCGCCGACCGGTTCCTCGAAGAGCTGGCCGGGTTCGAGAAGGCGGGCGAGATGCCCCGGCTGATCATCCTCCGCCTGCCCAACGACCACACCTCGGGGACCACGCCCGGCAAGCCGACCCCGACGGCCTACGTCGCCGACAACGACCTGGCGCTGGGCCGGGTGGTCGAGGGGCTGAGCAAGAGCCGGTTCTGGAAGCAGATGGCCATCTTCGTCGTCGAGGACGACGCCCAGAACGGCTCGGACCACGTCGACGCCCACCGGACGGTCGCCCTGGCGATCAGCCCGTACATCCAGCCGCAAGGCGGTCGACTCGACGATGTACAGCACCTCGTCGATGCTCCGGACGATCGAGCTGATCCTCGGCCTGGAGCCGATGAGCCAGTTCGACGCCGCCGCCCGGCCGATGGCGAACGCCTTCACCGCCACGCCCGACCTCACCCCCTACGCCGCACCGCCCGGCCCGCGTCGACCTCGACGCCAAGAACACCGCCGACCGCCTGGGGGGCCGAGCAGTCGAAGCGGCTCAACCTGGAGATCGAGGACCGCGCCGACGACCTGGTCTTCAACGAGATCATCTGGAAGGCGGTCAAGGGCCCCGACTCGCCGATGCCGCCGCCGGTCCGCGTCGGCGTTCGTCATCCCGCGGAGGTGAGTGCTGAGTGCTTCGGAGAGTGCTGGGTGCTGGGTGCTGAGTGCTGAGTGCTGAGTGCTGAGTAGGAAAGTCTAACCCGTTGATTTAGACTCAGCACTCAGCACTTTCTTCTCAGCACTCAGAAGAGGAGATCGAGATGCGCATCGTGGCGACGTTTTTGTCCGGGTTGGCCCTGGCGGCCGGGGTCCTGGCGGCCGACGACGGGTCCAGGACGATCTTCGACGGCACGCAGCGGCGACGGCTGGATCATCAACAAGGGGAGCAAGCCGCTGCCGAAGGCCAACGTCCAGGCCGACGGCCTCAACCCGCACGGCTCGGGGGGATATATCGTCGTCCACGAGAAGCCGCACGGCGACTTCGTGCTCGACTTCGACTACAAGCTCTCGCCGGGCTGCAACTCGGGCGTCTTCATCCGGGTCAGCGACCTGAAGGACCCGGTCAATGACCGGCATCGAGGTCGCCATCGACGACTCGACCGGCACCGACATGCACGCCCCCGGCGCGTTCTACGACCTCGTCGCCCCCCGGGTCAACGCCCAGAAGCCCGCGGGCGAGTGGAACCACATGACCATCACCGCCAGGGGCCCCAAGATCGACGTGGCCCTCAACGGCGAGGCCGTCTCGACGATCGACCTCGACCGAGTGGCCCGAGCCCGGCCATCGCCCCGACGGCTCGAAGCACAAGTTCGCCAAGGTCGCCATCAAGGACCTGCCGCGCACGGGCTACCTCGGCTTCCAGGACCACGGCAAGGACTGCTGGTTCAAGAACGTCAAGCTCAAGGAGCCTCGACTGATCGACCCCTCCGGGTCGGGCGTGTTGCACGCGCGCGACCCGAAGGGCTATCGAGGGACACAGAAGTCACGTCCGCGTTGGTCTTCGTAGGGTGGGCACCGCCCACCGTCACGTTCGATCGTCGAGCCCGGTGGGCGGTGCCCACCCTACGAAGACGGATCGGCCCCCCGGGAAAACACGACGGCCGCGACCACCCCGCACGGAGTGGCCGCGGCCGATTCGCGAGTCGGACGTCGCTTCAACCGCGGTCGGGATCACCAGTCGCCCCCACCGCCGCCGTCGCCACCGCCGCCGCCCCAGTCGCCGCCGGCGCCGCCGCCCCAGTCGCCACCGCCGCCGAGGTCGCCGCCACCGCCGCCCCAGTCGCCTTCCATCCCGCCGCCGGACCACTCGCCCCCGGTGCTGCCGCCGGAGACGTCCTGGCCGGCGTCGCCGCCCGCGCCGTAGGACGAGCTGTCGGCGGAGCCGCCGGCATGACGGCCCGAGAACTGGTCGTAGAGCCAGTTGCCGGCCAGGGCGCCGCCGAGGCCGCCGATCATGTTCGAGAAGAACCCACCGCCGCCGCCCCCCGCCGCCGTAGCCCGGCCCGTAACCGGGGCCGCCCATCCGGCCGGGGCCGCCGGGACCGGCGTACCCGCCGCGCTGGCCGGCGCCGAACAGGGCGCCCAGGAGCCGGATGCCGAACAGGACCGCGAGGATCAGCAGGCCGATGCCCAGCAGCGACGACAGCCCGAAGGTCGGCCTCTGCTGCGGCATCGGCCTCCCTGGGCCTGGGACGACCGCCGGCCGCCGGCCGCGGGCCGGCGCCGCGCGGAGCAGCGCCGCCGTTGGCGGCCTTGGCCGCCGAGACCTCGCGAGGCGATCGTCTCGACGCCCGCCTTCAGGCCCGCGTCGAAGTTCCGCGCCTTGAACTCGGTGACGAAGGCTTCGAAGATCGCCTTCTCCCGCTCCTCGTTCAGGGCCTCCTGGTACGCCCGCGAGACCAGGATGCGGAGCCTGTGCTCCTCCTTCGGGATCAGGATGTAGAGGCCCTTGGTGTTCGACCGCTCGGCGTGGCGCCTGGCCACCTCGGTCGAGGGGCTCGCCTTGCAGCGATTCGATCGTCTCGATCGTGGTGGTGAGGCCCGAGTCGCGCTCGACCTCATCGAGCTTGGCCTCCGCCTGGCGGACGACGTCCGGGTCGAACATCCCGGCGTGGTCGCGGATTGACGAGGCGCCCGCCGTGCCGACCGAGGCGGCCAGGGCCAGGGGCAGGGCAAGCAACCATCGGAGTTTGCACATGGAAGTCGTGACCTCAATCGAGTGGGGAGGACCCGGGCCGTCACCCTGCGTCTCGGGCGCAGGGCGCGCACGCCCGGGCGCACCGGGCCTCGTGTGTACGGGAGTCTATTCGTCCCCCGGCCGGCATTATCAAGTGACACGAGCACGCCGCATGCCGTGAAGAGGGGCGGGGCTCACGATTCGGACACGTCGGCGAACCGCGTGATGGCGACGACCTCGTCGCGGCGCACCAGGACCCGCGCCCGGTTGCGGCGGATGCCGAGCCGGACCGAGTCGTAGACGTATACCTCGCGGGTCGCCGTGCTGTCGCGGAAGTCGTGCAGGTCGGCGTCTTTAAGGTCGAGGAACGTCGCGTCGAACCCGACCAGCGTCCCGATGCAGACGTAGGTCGGGCCGAGGTCGACGACCACCACCTGGCCGACCAGGCCGGCGAGCAGCGCGGAGGGTTCGCGATCGGACATCGGTGCGGGGCCTCGCGCGCGCGACTGCCAAAGTGACGGTTCGCCTTGACGGATTGTAGGGCCGGGGCTATCGTCCCGCCACCATGTCACCCAAAAACTCCCTTCTCGCCGCCGGCCTGGCCGCGCTGGGCCTGGTCGGGCTCGCGCCGCCCGAGTCCGCCGACCCGCCCGGGTCCGCCCCGCCGGGCGCGGCGGCGCCCGCCGCACCGTCGCGCCGTATACGGTGCTCCTGCTGTCCAACGGAGGCCTCCGCCAGGGGGCCATCACCGAAGACGCGATGGCCTATATCCTCCACACCCGGAGCGGGGACATGCCGATCCCGAAACGCTCCGTGGAGGCGAAGTTCCGCTCGATCGAGGAGGCCTACCAATACAAGCTCGGCAACCTCCCCGACCGCGACCTCGACGAGCGAATGAAGCTGGCGCGGTGGTGCCTGGAGAACGACCTGAAGGCGCACGCCCAGGAGCAGCTCCAGGTCGTCGTGTCGCGGAGCCCCTCCTTCGCCGAAGCGCGCTGGATGCTCGAGTCGCTCCGGAAGGCCGAGGCCCGCGCCGCGATCCCCCGCGTCGACCCGGGCGTGGCGCAGGCCGGCGCCGAGGTCGTCGCGCCGCCCGGCGCCGGCGACCGCCCCGACCGGCTCGACCACAACCTGCTAAACCAGCGCGCAGCGCGAGCTGGGCATCACGAACATCCCCCAGATCCCCGGCCTCCCGCCGGCCCTGGCCATCAAGCAGGCCGGGGAATTCGACCGGCTCGTCCAGCCGGTGCTCCAGAATCGCTGCGCCCGCTGCCACAACGAGCGACACTCGGGGACGTTCCAGCTCGTCGTGATCAAGGCCCGTCGCGACCACACCCCCGACGCCTTCCGCGCCAACCTCGACGCGACGCTCCACCTGATCGACACCGAGAACCCCGACAAGAGCGCGCTCCTCTCCAGCGCGCTGGTGCCGCACCCGAACAAGCAGCCGGTCTTCAAGGGGGCGAACGACCCGGAGTACCAGATCCTCGCGACCTGGGTCAAGAGCCTGCGGGCGCCCCAGGGATCGGGCGAGGTCGCGTCGTCGCGGTTCGAGGCGCGCCCCGCTCCTCCCGCCGTCGGCGAGGGCTTCGCGACCGATCGCGGCGCGCCGGCCCCCCTGCCGTTCACCCCGACGCCCCCCGCCGCGGACGCGAGGCCCCAGCCCCCGCAGGCGATCAACCCGGCGACCCCGCAGCCGCCGGGCCAGGTCATCCCCGGCAGCGCCTCCGGTCTCCAGCCCTACGCCCCACCCAACACCGACTTCCCGGTCCCCTACATGGCCGGCGGGCCCCGGCCCAAGCTCGATTCGACCCCCGGCCCCCAGCCGGGCCCCTCGTCGTCGCCGCCGAACGGCCCCCCCGCCGGCGCCGTCCCGCCGGCCGACGCCCCCTCCGCCAAGAAGCCGTCGAGGCCGGTCAAGATCGACCCCGCCCTCCTGGAACGTGCCCTGATGAACCGCAACGCACCCCGCTGAACTTCGGCCCGCCACCCCGAGAATGAGCACGACGCCAGACGGTCCCAATCGGGCCGCCCGGCGTCGTGCGTTGGGCCCGCGTCGCAATCCCTCCCGATCCCGATCACGGGGCCGACGCAGGGGCCCTGCCCAGATTCACCGAACGGCGACCCCTCCGAGGCCGGATAGTTTAAAGGTCGAGGAAGAAGACGGGTGCCAGTGCTGCGAGCGCGGCGCCGGCTTGCAGGGCCAGGGTGGGAAGCGCCTGTCTCGGGCCCGCCGTAGCCACTTGATCGCGAAGAACGCCACGATCGGCACCTGTGCGATCAGGAGCAACTGGAAGGTATGCGCGGCGGCCCCCTCATCCGCCTCGCGGGCGGCGCCGAACATGGCAACGTGACCAAGCACCGTCGCGAGCGCGGCGAGCGACATCGCCACCGGAAGGAAGGCGCTCGGCCGCTTCATCATGGTCCACGAGTTCATCGGACAGCCTCCGGAACGGTTCCGATCAACGCTGCTTGACGAGCCGCACCGGAGCCATCCTAGAGAACTTTGTAATGCAAAGCAATCTGTCTTTTTTCTTTTCCAAGGATGAGGGGTCCGCGCCTCGGCACTCGGCGACGATCTGGGCTTGCACCGCCGGACTGCCGCGCCGAGGTCGCGCGAAGGGGCGCCGACCGAACCCACCGTTCAGTTGCGTCATACCGCGATCGTGTCGGACGCCTCGGGCCTCGGACCGGAGGAAGGGGGATCGACTCGCCTCGGCCAAATCCTTGCAAGTACCTTGGTATTCTGAATTTTCTCGACGCGGGGGCCGAGATGTTCGGGCCGTCCACTGGCCACGGGCTGGAGGCGCCGACCGAACCCACCGTTCGCTTGCGCTCGCCTTGCGGCCCCTCCGGGATGGCTCGCCGTCCGACCGCGGTCTTGCGACGGATGGGCTGGAGGGAATGGCCCGGTCGGCGGCGATCTCGTATGCTCGACAGGGGGGTCCGGCTCAACACGATCGCCCGCGCCGACCCCCGCGTGAGATGAGACCCCCTGGGCTGGAGTGGGTGACCGTGACCGCGCGATCGCTGCTGGCCCTGTTCGACTCGGCCTACGTGCTGGCGCTGGCCGCCTGGGTGGGGAGCATCCTGTTCGTCTCGTTCGTCGTGGCGCCGATCGTCTTCCGGGTGCTCGGGGCCGAGGCGGGGGGCCGGTTCGTCCGGGCGCTGTTCCCCCGCTATTACGCCTGGGGGGCGACCGCGGGGGCGATCGCGCTGCCGGCCTACCTGGGGGTCCCACTGAGCTACCCGGAGTATCGCGGGCCGCTGGTGGCGGTGCAGGCGGGGGCGATCGTGGCGGGCATCCTGATCATGCTCTACGCGGGCAACTCGCTGACCCCGGCGATCAACGCCGCGCGCGACGCCGGCCCCCCGCAGCAGGCGCGGTTCGACCGCCTGCACCGCCGGTCGGTCCGGCTCAACGCCCTGGCGCTGGCGCTGGGCATCGGGCTGCTGATCGCCTTCGCCAACCGCCCCGCGCCGCGGACCTCCGGCATCGTCGAGCCGTCTCCCGTCGAGAGGGCGCGGGCGGCCTACGAGCGGGAGAGGGGGCGGAACGCCCGCGAGGGGGCGGGGGGGCCGGGGCATCCGCCCCGGCTCCGGCACGAGAGTCGCTCACCAAGCCGTGACGACCGCCGGGGCGCCTCGACGGTCTGGCGGGAGCCGCTCCTCTTGTCGTAAACTCAGAGCCTTGCGGCCCGGACCGGCTCTCGGCCGGGGATGCGACGACGGGCCTCGGGGCGGTTGGCCTCCGGGGAAGCGACCACGATGACGGCCGAAATCGACTCGGGACCGCTCCTGGCCCGGCAGCACCGCTCCGAGCGCCTGCTGGCCACGCTCGCGCCGTTCGAGCGGGTCGTCGCCGTCTCGCACGTCAACCCCGACCCCGACGCGCTGGCCAGCATGCTCGGCCTGGAGGCCCTGATCGGGCACGCGCAGCCGGGCAAGCCGGTCGTGCATGACCGTCGACGGGATGATCGCGCGGGCCGAGAACCGCGCGATGGTCGATCTGCTGCCGATCCCGGTGGTCCCGGTCGGCGAGGCGATGATCGGCCCGCGCACGGCGGTCATCATGGTCGACTCGCAGCCGCACACCGGCCGCCGCGCCAGCGAGGACGCGATGCCGCAGGTGGTCATCGACCACCACGAGACCGGCGGCGTCCTGACCGGCGTGCTCTTCCGCGACCTCCGCCCCCACCTGGGCGCCACCAGCACGATCGTCGCCGGCTACCTGCTCGAGCAGGACGTGGCGATCACCCCCCGGGTGGCGACGGCGTTGCTCTACGGGATCGAGTCGGAGACCGAGGGCTACCCGCGCGAGGCCAGCTCGCTCGACGACGGGGCGCTGGTCTGGCTGTTCCCCCGCGCCGACAAGGACCTGCTGGCCCGCATCCGCAACCCCAAGCTCCCGCAGAGCCACTTCGCCACCTTCCAGCACGCCCTGGCCAACGCCTTCCTCTACCGCGACGCCGTCGTGAGCTGGTGCGGGGCCGTCATCGCAGCCCGACATCATCGCCGAGCTGGCCGACTTCTTCGTCCGGTTCGACCAGGTCAACTGGGCGATCGCCGATCGGCCTGTTCGACGACGTGCTGAAGATCTCGGTCCGCGTCAGCCTGCTCGGCGGCCACTCGGGCGAGGTCCTCCGCGAGGTGGTCGACGGCCTCGGCAACGCCGGGGGCCACGACAAGAGGGCCGGCGGCGCGATCCCCCTGCCCGACACCCGCCCCGAGACGGTCGACGCCACCCTGCGGACCATCCGCCATCGCCTCCTGACCAAGCTCGGCATCGACGAGCAGCAGGGCCGCCGCCTCCTCGAAGCCAGCCCCGTCATCGCGGCCCCCTAGAGCGGTCCTCTCCCGGCCGGATCACGAGGCAATGGGACGCGGAGGGACGCGGAGCGGGCGGATCAAGTGCGGATCGGATCGGCGCCCTCAGCCCACCCCGCCCCCGCCTTTCCTCCATCGGCGCGGAATCGCAGGACGATCCCCTCGATTTCCCCGATTGTATCTTCAGGGGCCACGATCGCCGGCGGCGAGGTCGTCTCCGCCGACGCCTCCTGAGGCCCGACGACCGCGATGCGTCGATCCGTCTTGTCGGACCGCGAGCCCGGGGTGTACACTCGTGGTGGAGGCGAACTTTCGAAGGCGTGTCCTGGGGTATCCTGGGCTGTTCGGGCCGGGGGATCGAATCGCGATGCTGTCATCCCCCGCCCCCCCGCCCCTCGAAGTCTACATGCTCGGCCTGGTCGATTTCGAGGAGGCCCAGCAGCTCCAGCGCCGGCTGGTCTACGACCTGGGCGAGCGCGGCGGCGCGTCTCTGGTGCTCTGCGAGCACCCGCCGACGATCAGCGTCGGCCGGTCGGGGAGCCGGGCCCACATCGTGCCCGACGACGACGAGCTGCGGGCCCTGGGGATCGGGGTCCACTGGGTCAACCGCGGCGGCGGCTGCGTCCTCCACCTGCCCGGCCAGCTCGCCGCGTACCTCGCGCTGCCGCTCCAGCCGCTCGGGCTGGACCTCCGCGGCTACCTGGACGGCCTCCATGCCGCGGTCCTCGGGGTGCTCGACGAGTTCGAGCTGCGGGGGACGACGCGGCCGGAGATGGCCGGCGTGTTCCTCGGCCACGCGCGGGTGGCCTCGGTCGGCGTGGCGGTCAACCGCTGGATCGCCTACCACGGGCTGACCCTGAACGTGGGCGCGTTCCTGGAGCCGTTCGACCTGATCGACGAGCCGGGCCCGGCCCGTTCCGGCTCCGCCAGACGTCGATGGAATCGAGGCGGCAGAGGCCGACGCCGATGCCGAAGGTCCGCGAGTCGCTGATCCGCCAGGTCGAGGCGGTCTTCGGCCTGGAGCGGCACCACATCTACACGCGACACCCCCTGATCCGCCGGAAGGTCCGCGCCCATGTCTACGCCCCGAGCCCTGGATGACCGCCCCGCGCTGCCGGCCCTGCCGGTCGTGACGGCGGTCGAGGACGGGCCGGCCGCCCCCGCCCCGCGGCGACGGCTCCCCGACTGGCTCAAGCGGCCGATCCCGGCGGCGGGCGGGACCTACTTCACCCGCGACCTGATCGGCGAGCTCGGCCTGGAGACGATCTGCGAGAGCGCCCGCTGCCCGAACCGCTCGGAGTGCTGGACCCGGCGGACGGCGACGTTCATGGTCCTGGGCGACGTCTGCACCCGCCCCTGCGGGTTCTGCGCCGTCCGCCGCGGCCACCCCGAGCCGGTGGCGATCGACGAGCCCGACCGCCTGGCCGAGGCGTGCGCCCGGCTCGGCCTGCGGCACGTCGTGATCACCTCGGTGACCCGCGACGACCTGCCCGACGGCGGCGCCGAGCACTTCCGCCGCTGCATCCTCGCCGTCCGCGACCGCACCGGCGCGACGATCGAGGTCCTCGTCCCCGACTTCGACGGCCGCGACGAGTCGATCGACGTCGTCCTGTCGGCCGACCCCGAGGTCTTCAACCACAACCTGGAGACCGTCGCCCGCCTCCAGCGGCACGTCCGCCGCAAGAGCCAGTACGCGGTCAGCCTGAAGGTGCTGGAGCACGCCAAGCGGTCGCGCCCCTCGGTGCGGACCAAGAGCGGCCTGATGCTCGGCCTGGGCGAGACGACCGAGGAGCTGTTCGAGACCCTCGCCGACCTCCGCGCGGTCGGCTGCGACTTCCTGACCCTCGGCCAGTACCTGCAGCCCTCGCCCAAGCACCTCCCCGTCGATCCGCTACCTCCCGCCCGAGGAGTTCGACGAGCTCGGCCGGCTGGCCCGCACGCTCGGCTTCGCCGAGGTCGCCAGCGGCCCGTTCGTCCGGTCGAGCTACCACGCCGACGAGATGGCCAGGGTCGTGGTCGATCCTTGACGGCGGGCCGGCCGGGCCCTACCATCGCGCCTCCTCGTTTCCGACCCCCACCGGCGAGACGGACCCGACCCATGCCCGCGCCCCCTTGCGCTCGGTCCTGATCGGCGAGTTCCTCGGGACCCTGCTGCTGGTCCTGCTGGGCGACGGCGTGGTCGCCTCGGTCGTCCTGCTCGACAAGCAGGCCGACTGGATCGTGATCACGACCGGCTGGGGGCTCGCGGTGACTCTGGCCATTTACGTCAGCGGCCGGCTGAGCGGCGGGCACCTCAACCCGGCCGTGACGCTGGCCCTGGCCGCCCGGGGGGAAGTCGCGTGGTCGCGGCTGGTCCCTTACGTGGCGGCGCAGATGGCCGGGGCCTTCTGCGGCGCGGCGCTGGTCTACGCCGATTACACCGCGGCGTTCTCCGCCTTCGAGGCGGCCAATCACATCGTCCGGGGCCGACTGGTCGACGGCAAGCTCGCCGGGCCGGCGGCGGGAGGGGCCGGGGTCTTCGCGACCTATCCCGCCTTCGACGGGATGGCTGGCAACCTGCTCAGCGAGTTCCTCGGCACGGCGGCCCTCCTGTTCGGGGTGCGGGCCGTGAGCGACCGCCGCAACGCCGCCCCCGGCGCGAACCTGGAGCCGGTCCTCGTCGGCGCCCTCGTCTGGTCGATCGGCCTGTCGCTCGGCGGCCTGACCGGCTACGCGATCAACCCGGCGCGCGACCTCGGGCCGCGGGTGGCGTCGGCCCTGTTCGGCTGGGGCACGGCCGTGTTCCGCTCGCACGGCGGATATTTCTGGGTCCCGATCGTCGCCCCCCTGGCCGGGGGCGTCTTCGGGGCGATGCTCTACGATCTCGCGATCCACCGCAACCTGCCCCCCGCCGACGAGCCGTCCCCGCCCGGCGAACTCTCGCCGTGAGGCCCGATCTTCGCTATCCTGGAGACTTCGGTCGGGCGGCGATCTCCGCACGCTGTCCCGCCCCCGATCGGCACCCCGCCAGGGCCGCAAGGTCGTTCGATCACCGCGAAAGGTCGTTGCTGCCGATCGGGCGACCGAACCCGGCAAGGGCCGCGGTGTCTGGCAGACATCCTCCCGCACCGCTCATTCTCCCGAAGTGAAGGACGTCGGCGATGCCCGAGACCCTGTTCGAGAAGGTTTGGAAACGCCACGAGGTGACGACGACCGACGAGGCGACGCTGCTCTACATCGACCGGCACCTGGTCCACGAGGTGACCAGCCCGCAGGCGTTCGAGGGCCTGCGCCTGGCCGGCCGCAAGGTGCGCCGGCCCGACCTGACGTTCGCCACGCTCGACCACAACGTGCCGACCGAGAACCAGCTCGACATCCGCGACCCGCTGTCGCGCAAGCAGGTCGAGACGCTGCGGGCCAACTGCCGCGAGTTCGGCGTGACGCTCTACGACATCGCCAGCGGCCACCAGGGGATCGTCCACGTGATCGGCCCCGAGCTGGGCCTGACGCTGCCCGGCACGACGATCGTCTGCGGCGACAGCCACACCAGCACCCACGGCGCCTTCGGGGCGCTGGCGTTCGGCATCGGCACGAGCGAGGTCGAGCACGTCCTGGCCACGCAGACGCTCTGGCAGGGCCGCCGGCCCCGGTCGTTCGGCGTCGAGGTGACCGGCCGCCTGGCGCCGGGCCTGGAGCCGAAGGACATCATCCTGGCCGTCATCCGGGCCATCGGCACGGGGGGCGCGACCGGGCACGTCATCGAGTATTACGGCCCGGCGATCTCGGCCCTGACGATGGAAGGGCGGATGACCGTCTGCAACATGTCGATCGAGGCCGGGGCCCGCGCCGGCCTGATCGCGCCGGACGACACGACGATCGAGTACATCACCCGCGGCGACCGCCCCTTCGCCCCCAAGGGGGCCGCGCTGGAGGCCGCCCTGGCCGACTGGAAGACGCTCCGGACCGACGACCCGTCGGCCTTCGACCGGCACGTCACGATCGACGCCTCGGCGCTGGTGCCGCAGGTCACCTGGGGGACCAACCCGGCGATGACCGTGGACGTGACCGGGCGCGTCCCCGACCCCGAGCACGTCCCCTTCGCCAGCCGCGACGACGCCCGCCGGGCCCTCGACTACATGGGGCTGACCCCCGGCACGCCGATCGGCGAGATCCCGGTCGACGTCGTCTTCATCGGCTCGTGCACCAACGGCCGGATCGAGGACCTGCGGACCGCCGCCACGGTCTTCCGGGGCCGCAAGGTGGCCCCGGGCGTCCGCGCGCTGGTCGTGCCCGGCAGCGAGGAGGTCCGCCACCAGGCCGAGGCGGAGGGGCTCGACCGCATCTTCGCCGAGGCCGGCGCCGAGTGGCGGCAGGCCGGTTGCAGCATGTGCCTGGCCATGAACCCCGACAAGCTGACCCCCGGCCAGCGCTCGGCCAGCACCAGCAACCGCAACTTCGAGGGCCGCCAGGGCCCCGGCGGCCGCACCCACCTCGTCAGCCCCGCCATGGCCGCCGCCGCCGCCGTCACCGGCCACTTCACCGACGTCCGCCAGCTGCTCACCCAGAGAAGCTAATCCATGAAGACAAAGATGCATTCACCACAGAGAACACAGAGAGCACAGAGGAGAGGACCGAGGGGAGCGAAATTACAATTCGAGAACTCGTTTCCTCTTCCGTCTTCCTCCGCTCCGTGTTCTCTGCGTTCTCCGTGGTGACATCTCTTCGAGGCCATTCCATGGAACCGTTCGTCACCCATCGCGGTCGGGTCGCCGTGCTCGACTGGAGCGACGTGAACACCGACCTGATCATCCCGGCGCGATACCTGAAGCGGGTCGAGCGGACCGGCTACGGCCCCCTGCTGTTCGCCGACAAGCGGTACGTCGCCCGGCGGCGCCCCCGAGCCCGACCATCCCGAGCAGCACGGCGCCGAGACGGCCCGACTTCCCCCTGAACCGGCCCGAGACGCAGGGCGCGACGGTGCTGGTCGTCGGCCGGAACTTCGGCTGCGGCTCCAGCCGCGAGCACGCCGTCTGGGCGGTGGCGCAGGCCGGCTTCCGCGCCGTCATCGCGCCCGGCAAGGGGGAAGGGTTCGCCGACATCTTCGAGGGGAACGCCTTCAACAACGGCCTGCTGCCGATCGAGCTGGCCGAGGCCGACTGGCGGCGCGATCGCCGACGCCGGCCGCGCCGAGGGGGGTGCCGAGGTCACGATCGACCTCCGCGACCAGTCCGTCACCCTCCACCCCGCGCGGGGCGGCGAGTCGCGATTCGCGTTCGAGGTCCCCGAGTCCGACCGCCACCGCCTGCTCAACGGCCTCGACGCCATCGCCGAGACCCTCCTGGACGAGGCGGCGATCCGCGACCACGAGCGCCGCGCCCCGGCGTGGATCACGCCGCAGCCGGCCTGAATCGTCCCGCGGCCGCAGGACGAAGAAGGCCGCCGGAGATCATCCCCGGCGGCCTTCGTGATTGGCTACCCGGCCAGGATTCGAACCTGGAAAAACAGGACCAAAACCTGTTGTGATACCGTTTCACCACCGGGTATCGGGGACACCTGCATTCTAGCGGGCCGGCGGGCGGGCGTGAAGGCTAGCCGACGTTCGAAATGCCCCCCTGGTGCGTGTTCTGGACCTTGTAGGCCAGGTGTTCGAGCTGGACGCTCAGGTCGACCGCCACGACGTTGACCGCGGGAGGGACGCTCAGCGGGACCGGCGCGAAGTTCAAGATCCCGAGGATGCCGCACGCGACCAGATGGTCGGCCACGCGCTGCGCCGCATCGGCGGGGACGGTCAGCACGGCGAGGCTGACGCCCCGCGTCACCACGGCCTTGCGCAGCGACTCGATCGGCTCGACCGTCAGGCCGTCGTGGACCTCGCCGACCTTCTCGGCGTCGTTGTCGAACAGCGCGACGATGTGGAAGCCCCGGCTCCGGAACCCCCGGTATTTCAGCAGCGCCCGGCCGAGGTTGCCCAGCCCGACCAGCGCGAGCGGCCAGTCGCGGTCGATCCCCAGGATGTGCCGCAGAGCGGCGATCAGCTCCTCGATCCGGTAGCCGATCCCGGGGTAGCCGAACTGGCCGAAGAAGGCGAGGTCCTTGCGGACCTGCGCGTTGTTGATCGCCAGCGCCGCGCCGAGCTGGCTGCTGGAGATCGTCGTCTGGCCCTGCCTCTGGAAGGCTTCGAGCTGCCGCAGGTAGAGGCTGACCCGGCCCACCACGGCCTTGGGGGCCAGCTTGTCCGCCGGAGGCTCGCGACGCGGGTCCCGCACGAGGTCATCGGCTCCAGGGGATGTCGGGCCGGGCAAAATCCATGCCGCACCCGGGAACTCGACTGTACCGCCGGCCGTCGGCGCCGGTCAAGGTCACTCGGCGAGCCGCCAGGAGGGGGGGAACGTCCCCCGGATGCGGACGTCGCCGTCGATCAGGCTCACCTCGCTCCGATCGAGCCGGAGGGCATCGGCCATCCTCGGATGTCCGGCCCCGTGGGCGGGGGTGAAGGCGGGCTCGCCCCCCTCCAGGGCCGGCGCGAGGAAGACGTCCACCGCGTCGATCTGCCCCGCGTCGAGGAACGAGCCGAGTGCGCGGCCCCCCCCTCGACGAGCAGGTTCGTCACGCCCCGGCGGCCGAGCTCGTCGAGCAGGGGGACGATCGGGACCGGGCCCGAGCCGGGCATGGCGAGCACCTCGCAGCCGATCGCCGCCAGCGCCTCGCGGCGGTCGGCCGGGGCGCGGTCGGTGACGGCCACCCAGACGGGGACGTCGCGGGCGGTCCGTCGCGAGGCGGCCGTCGAGGGGGAGGCGGGCGGCGCCGTCGAGCACGACCCGAGCGGCGCGCCGGGGGCCGGGCGGGCGGGCCGTCAGCTCCGGGTCGTCGGCCAGCGCCGTGCCGATCCCGACGAGGATCGCGTCCATCCGCCCCCTCAGCTCATGCACCAGGGCGCGCGACCGCGGGCCCGAGATCCATCGGCTGTCGCCCGAGGCGGCGGCCGTCTTGCCGTCGAGGGTCATCGCCCACTTGGCGGTGACGTAGGGCAGCCCGGTCGCCAGGCGCTTCAGGTAGGGGGCGTTGAGCCTCCGCGCCGCGTCGGCCTCCAGCCCGACCTCGACGGCCAGCCCCGCGTCGCGGAGGAGGGCCAGCCCGCCCCCGGCCACCCGGGGGAACGGGTCCGCCATCGCGGCCACGACGCGGGCGACCCCGGCGGCGAGGATGGCCTCGGTGCAGGGGGGGGTCTTGCCGACGTGGCAGCACGGCTCCAGCGTCACGAAGAGCGTGGCCCCCCGGGCCGATCCCCGGCGGCGGCCAGCGCCTCGACCTCGGCGTGGGGGCCTCCGAAGCGGGCGTGGTGCCCGACGCCGACCGGCACCCCGTCGCGGACGACGACCGCGCCGACCATCGGGTTCGGTTCCACGGCCCCTCGACCCCGCTCGGCCTCCGCCAGCGCCCTCCGCATCCAGAACGCATCGCGGTCGGCCATCGCGACCCCTCGCCTAGAACGAGGTGCCCACGGCGGGCTTGGGGAGGGCGGGCTTCGTCTTGGCGGCCGGGGCCGTGGCGACGGGCGCGGCGCCTTCTCCACCGGCATCTCCTGGGGGTGCGGATAGACCAGGCGGTAGAGGATCGTCAGCCGCCGCCGCGCCTCGTCGGGCGGGAGGGGGTCGAACGACGGCCGGAACCACGAGGGGAGCGCCGTCTCGAACCGCAGGAGGTTCTCGGGGTCGACCGTCTCGGGGGGATGCTCGATGAAGTAGTAGTTCTCCGCCAGCCGCCTCCGGACCCGCGGCATGCTTCTCCGGGTCCTTGGCGTCGACCTTCTTGTGCGGCAGTTGGAGGCCGTTCTTCAGCTGATGGGTCGAGTCCAGGTTCATGATCAGCTCGTCCTCTTGCGCCTTGGTCAGGTGCTGGATCGGGTTGAACTTCGCCCCCCGCGACGCGGCCAATTCATCGAACTGCTTCGGCCGCTCGGCCGGGGCGAGCTTCTCGACCGCCGCGCGCCGCTCGGGGGGAGCCCGAACCAGAACCTGAGCCTCTGGGCGAGCTCGTAGGGGGTGGGGCCGTTCAGGTCGGCGATCTGGAGGAAGGCCGGGTTGGCGTGTCGCGACGACGGCCGCGCCCGGCGCGGAGCCGGGTCACCATCGCCATCCGCTCCGAGGGGGGCGCGGCCTTCAGGGCGTCCCGCTGGTCTTCCGGCAGGCCCTCGAGCCAGAGATGGTAGCGACGCAGAACCGACCGATAGCTCGCCTGGTCCGCGACGGACAGGCCCGCGACCTTTCGGTCGAGCGCCCGCACGGCCGCCTTCTCGCGGGCGTCGAGGGCATCGAACTCCTTGAGCTTGTCCGCCAGGGCGACTCGCCGCTCGTGAGGCATCGACCGGAGGCGCCCCCAGTTCTCGGCCTCGCCGCCCCGCGCGGCGAGGGGGATCAGGACCAGCCCGATCGCGGAGGCCAGCAGCGCGGGACGAGAACCTCTCGACATCGGCATCCTCGGCGTCGGGCGGTCGGGGCGGGGCCGGGCTAGTCGCGGTCCGAGGCGAACTCCGGGGAGTGGACCAGCTCGTCCAGGAACTCGTAGGTGTCCACGTCGCGATACTCGTCCAGGTGCTCGGCGATCGACAGGTCGCGGGCGAGCCGGGCGGTCGGGTTGGGCCAGGCCCATTGGGTGATCGCGTAGCCGATCCCCAGCGCCGCGGACCCGGCGAGCACCCAGGCGGCCGCCCGCGCCGCCCGCATCGCCGCCTGCTTGACGGCCGACCCGATCCGGTCCCCCGCGCCGACAGCTGGGCGACCCCGGTCAGGGTCCGCGCGGTGAAGTCCTCCGAGGCCCTCGGGCGGGGCAGCAGGTCGAGCATCTCCCAGGTCCGCTCCAGCGCCTCGATCTCGCGGCGGGCGGTCACGCTGTGCGTCAGCTTCGTGGCGATCGCCCGCTGCTCGGCATCGTTCAGCTCGCCGTCGAGGTAGGCGACCAGGTTGGCCCGCTCGACGGGCGTCAGCCGCTGTTGATCCGGACCCATCTCCGCTGAAGCTCCCCGTGCGATGGTCCCTCGCAGCCACCTCGAAGAACGTCGGCCCCAAAATGAAACCCCGAGGGTCGCTCGGGGTCTCGGTCGATCGGTCGCGTCGACCGGGAGGGGCCGGTCAATTCAGCGCACGCCGGGCATGCCCATGCCCATGCCGCCCATGCCCATGCCGCCCCGCCGCCGCCTCGCATGACGGCGAGGTTGCGGTTCGGGCCGCGGCCGACCCTCATCGTCGGATAGTAGGGACCCGTCCGGTTGTAGTAGAGCGCGGGGCCGCCCCCCCGGGCCAGCGCGACCCGGCCGGGCTGATCGCGTAGTTCTGGACCCGCGCCGCCCGGCGTTCGTTCCTCCCCCCGCGCCCAGGGCTGCGTAGGGTCGGTCTCCTCGGCGCCGTAGGGGGAGATCGGGTCGTATAGGCGGGCCCGGTCCGTGACCGCGTTGAATTGCCGGCTCGCCGTGATCGCGTTGAGCGTGTCCATCGGGGTCTGTTGCGCCGCGATCGCGGCCGCGTGCGGCAGGTAATAGCCGTAGTAGAAGGAGAAGACGTCGGTCCCGACGCCGGTGCCCGGCGTCAACTGCGCATGGGCCCGATCCGTCGTGGCCAGCACGGAGGTCCCCAGTACGATAGCCAGGCCGAGAAGTGGACGGCGCATGGTCCGTGACCCTCCTGTGAATTGTCCCGACGCCCGAACTCAACCTCATCGTACACGACACCCCGGGTGCAAGGCAAGCGGGAGGACGACCCGCGATCGGCGCGACGCTGTTGGGAAAAAACGGTAGATTTCGCCGCCACCTTGATCGAAAATCCCTTCCAACGGCCCCGGAGGCGCGGGGCCGTTGAGGTCGGAGGAGAGGCGACGGTCGTGAGGGTCCCCACCCCGAGTCTCTGGATGTATCTGCCGATCGTCCTCCTGATCCTGGCCATCCTCATCGGCGTCCCGGTCGCCTACCGCCTCTGGCGCGAGGCGCACGAGGAGGACGAGGAACCCGCCTCCGACGCCGACCGGCTCGCGCAGCTCGAGAGGGCTTTCTATCTGGGCCAGATGGACGAGGAGGAATTCCGCCGCGTCCGCGACTCGCTGGCACGCCCCAAGGCCGCGACCCCGCCAGTCCGGGGCACGGCACGGCCGGCCCGCGATCCCGAGCCCTCGTCGCCGGACGAGCCGGGCATCCCCGCCGATCCCGGAGGCCCCCCCTGAGCGGGCGCCCGGGCGATCGCGAGCGATCCGGTCACTGTTCGGGCGGCGTCGCCGGCTCCTGCGGGGGCGCGTTGGTCTTCTTCGTCTCGCGCTTCGCCTCCCAGACGAATTCGCTGGCCTCGCCCTCGTCGGTCACCTTGACCGTGCCGTTGATGGTGTTGGCGTCGACCACCACGCCGGAGTAGTCGGCGCGATGCTCGCCGCGGACGACCGCGAACCGGATGTTCTTGCCGTCGAGCTTCAGGTCGGTGACGGCGACCGGCGGCAGCTTGTCGAACCGCTCGCGCGCGGCGAGCTTCTTGCCGATCCCCTCGACCTCCAGGATGTGGCGATGCGTCTTCCCGTCCTTGTCCTTCCAGGTCCAGTTCCAGGTGCCCGCCATCTTCGGCACGTCGGCCGCCTTCGGGGCGTCGGCCGAGCGGGCCGTCGCGACGGGGACGAGCACGGCGGGCAGCAGGCTCAGGGCGACCAGCAAGTTCCGAGGGGGGGCCAGCATGGGAGTCGCGTCCAAACGGCGACGACCCCGCGACGGGCCCGGACGTCGGGACCGAAGCGAAGCCGAACGCTCACCCGGGACACCCGTCGCAAGACGCTGCGCCGGAGATCGCCGAACTTCTCCCTTAAATCGTCGCCCTCCCGGGCCGTCGCGTCCCCAAATTCCCGGAGTGACACTCGGACGAGGCCAATTTCGCTTCGTTTCGGGAAATGCGGTCCGCTGGGCCATAAACGACCGCCTCGATCTCGATGCAACTATTTAACATCAAAAGATTTGCGAATTATAGACCGGGGCCGTTCCGGTCGGGCGGAGCGGGGCGATTCGACCGAGGGATTCGACGAAAAAGTGACAATCGAATGACGAGAGCGGGGGGGTGCTTTCTCCGGGCCCGGGTTGCTTTGTCGAAGGGCTCACCACATAGGAACGAAGGACACCAAGGCAGACACAATAGGGAAGAGTCAAAGCCGGGTTGCCAGGGGAGTTCGTACCGGATCGCCCGGATCTGTTGCGATTGGTAGGGCGGGTCGGCGCAGCGCAACCCACCGGATCTTGGTGGGTTGCGCTGCGCCGACCCGCCCTACACAGGACGAGTCATCCGGGCGATTCGGTATCAATCCTGTCCTCCGGTCTTCTTTGGGTCTGTCTTGGTGTCCCTCGTGCCTTTGTGGTGAGCCCCTTCGACTGAGCAGGCCCCGGTCAGAACGTGCGGTCCTGGCGGTCGCCATGCCGCGACGGGTTGATGCCCAGGGTCGATCCGCGGACGAACGCGACGAACTCGGCGACCTCGGCGACGTCGCCTAGGTCGGCCTCGATCCGGTCGAGGGCACAGCCGCGGGTGCGCCCTTCCTTGAAGAGGATGCGGAACGCCTCGCGCAGCGCCGCGATCGACTCGGCCGAGATCCCCGCGCGGCGCAGCCCGACCACGTTCAGGCCGGTCACGCAGTTGTAGCCCTGCTGGAGGACGAACGGGGGGACGTCCTTCGAGGTCGAGCCGAGCCCGCCGAGCATCGCCAGGCGGCCGAACCGCACCCGCTGCTGGACCGCCGCGTGCCCCGACAGGATGCAGCCGTCGGCCAGCTCGACGTGGCCGGCGACCAGCGCCCCGTTGACCAGCGTGCAGCCGTTGCCCACGCGGACGTCGTGGCCGAGGTGGCTGCCGATCATGAACAGGTTCTGGTCGCCGATGCGGGTCTCGCCGCAGCCCTGCACGGTCCCCCGGTGGACCGTGACGTGCTCGCGGAAGACGTTGCCGTCGCCGATCTTGAGGCTCGTCTCCTCGCCGCGATACCCCTTGTGCTGCGGGCCCTTGCCGAGCACGGCGCCGTGGCCGACGAAGTTGTCGCGCCCCATCGTCAGGGGGCCGCTCAGGCAGGCATGCCCCTCGACCACGCAGCCCGGGCCGATCCGCACGCGCCCCTCGATGATGGCGTAGGGGCCGATCTGGACGTCGGGCGCGATCTCCGCCTCGGGGTCGATCACGGCCGTCGGGTGGATCAGTTCCGACATGGTCAGCGACATCGCCCTGCTCCTTCCTGGTCCGGCAGTCCGAGGCGGACATCCTGTCGCCTCCCTATTCGCATCGGAATGGGCCCTCTCGGCCTTAAAGAGATTTCCGGACTGACCTCCAGATTCCTCACGATCCGCACCGAGGGACGATGCCCGCCTTCGAAACCGCCTTCGGGGTTGTGGGGGCGGGCCTCTGGATGATGGGATTCAGGCGATGGCGACGGGCCGGCCGGTCCGGACGCTCTCGATCTCGGCATGGCAGAGCATCAGCGCCCGACGCGCCAGGTCGCCGGCCAGGATCGGCGCCTCGGTCCCGGTGGCCACCGCGGAGACGGCGGCGTCGAGCTCGGCGGTGAAGCCGTCGATCGGGTCGCCCGAGCCGAGCTCCGGGCGCTCGACGGTCCCGTCGGGCAGGATCACCGACAGGGGAATGGCGACGTGCGGCTGGCCCCCCAGGTTGGCGAACTCGAAGGCGAGCGTCGCCCGTTCCAGGTAGAGCTCGAAGCCGTGCGTGAACGGCCGCCCCGCCTGGCTCAGCGCCCCCGAGACCGCCGAGACGGCCAGGTCGGGGGTGTCGTAGAGGTATTGCGTCGTCAGGTGGACGACCGCGCCCTCTTCGACCACCCCGCGCGACTGGACGGCGCGGGGACGCCGCAGACCAGGCCGATGAAGTGCGTGTCGTGGATGTGCAGGTCGATCGCCGGCCCTCCGCTCCGATCGACGTCGGCGACCCCCTTCGACCAGTCGGGCCGGGCGATCACTCTGGAGAAGTGCGCCGCCTTGAGCCGGCCGTACCGCCCCGACCGCACCGCCTCGGCCGCGAACGCGAACTCGGGGACGAACGGCAGCACGTGCGCGACCATCAGCATCTTGCCGGCAGCCTTCGCCGCGGCGACCATCGCGTCGGCGTCGGCGGTCGTCAGCGCGATCGGCTTCTCGACCAGGACGTGCTTGCCCGCCTCCAGCGCCCGGATGGCCAGCCGGGCGTGCTCGTCGCTCGGCACGCAGAGGTCCACCAGGTCGACCGCCGGGTCGGCCAGCATTTCGCCGAAGTCGGCGTAGCGGCCGAGTCCCGAGAGGTCCATCTGGGTCCCTCGGGGTCCGAAGTTCCCCTGGATGCCGGTCCAGTCGCCCGCCAGCTTCTTGGGATCTCGACTGCACAGGGCCGCCACCCGTCCGCCCGACAGCTTGCGGGCTGCCAGGTAGTGGATCATCCCCATGAAGCCGATGCCGACGATGCCGATGCCGACGTTTTCCGCAACTTCGTTCCCGGTGGTCATTTGCGGCCTTCCATCATTTCCGTGATTTCCGATGGGATGCCCGATTTTCCACCGATTCCGAGAATTCCAGTCGCATTTCTTGTCGCCGCCCAAGGTGTCCGGGTCCGGTTGCCCGATTCTGCGCCGAAGGAACGATTCCAGCAAGATCGGTGTGCCGTTACAATATCATTGGAGGGCAAGCCCATGGCCGAGACCAGCCACCTGTCCGACGCCGCCTTGGAGCTACTCCGCTCTTACCGGGGTGATATCCGGGTGACCGACTCCAACCGCGAGGCGTGCCGCGAGCTGGCCCGCGAGGGGTTGCTGATCGTCGGGCACGATTTCACGCGCGGGCGGGAAGCCTTCTACCGGATGACCGAGCGAGGCGTGAGGATGCTCAGCGCACTCGCCCCATCGCCTTCAGTATCCGCCTCGCGCCTTCGGTGACCGGCAGCTTGGTCTTGGCCGCGGCTTTCAGCGCATCCCGGTGCGTGCCAGGCCGGGATTCCTCCCATTCGTGGGCGATGACCGCGTCGATGCGGTCGCGCAGCCTGGCCTTGGTCCAGATCCGACCGCCCTTCTTCCCCTTCAGCAGGTCGGGATTGAAGACGCCCGAGTTGATCGTTATGCCGGTTGTGATGTGGCCGCCCGTGCGCTCCTCGGCGACGAACGCCCTCCATGGCGTGCGCCGGTAGGGATCGTCGGCCCCTATCTTGTCGTCGGGGATGCCGAGTTCGCCCATCCTGACGGCGCAATATCGGTCAAGCTCCCGCGCGTAGCGGTGGGCAAAATCCTCGGCGTGGTCGGCGGGGCCGGATGGCGGCTTCTCGGGCATGCACCGAGATTAACCCGCCTGCGGCTGCGGCGCAACCAGTCGATGGTGGGTTGCGCGTTGCTGCGCGGGGTGGCCCGGACGCCAGCGGCGTCCGGGTCGCGGAGCGACAAGAGGCGGACGAGCATGCCCGGCGTCCCCCTGGACACTCGCCCTTCGCTTTGCCTCTTGCGGCTTCGCCGCCCGGACAAGCAAGTTGTCCGGGCCACCCCGCGAAGCCCGGGCCACCCTGCGAAGCGCCGGCAACGCCTTGGATGACCTCTCGCGGCTGCGCCGCCCGGGTTGGCGAGCAACCCGGGCCACCCGCCGTAGCGGGCAGATTCGGGCAAGAGGAGAGTCGGGAGGTATTCATTGTGGAGCGGACCATTGCGAAATGATTCGCAATTCGATAGATAGAGGAGGGTTAGATACTCAGAATTGTTGGATGACGCAATAGGGAGCGTCTCTCTGTCCGTCCATTCCAAAGGCAGCGGAGAATCGCTCATGCCTCTTTGGAGCCGGAGATCATTCCTTTGCACACCGACGGGGGCTCGTGATCGCTGCTGGGGTGGCGAATTGCGAGAGTCGACAGCAAGCCCATGCGGAGAGCAATAGGTTGAAAGTGATTGACACCCATATCCATGTAGTAAATACGAGAATTCCAGGCGTCCCGCAGAAAGAAGCACCGGACGGCACTCCGTTCGACGGCCCCATTGAAGCTCGCGCCAAGGCAATCCAGAAGGAGATGGACGCGGCCGGGATCGAGCATGCACTGTGTATGCCCCGTTGGGACACGAATGACGACGATCCACTCGGCATTAATGAAACGTACCAGCTTGCGGAGAAGGTCCCTAGCCTCCATCCGATCGGGATCGCCGATCCGACGCGAACCGAGAGGGGGCATCTCGATCGGGTCGAGGATCTACTGAAAAGGGGGAGGGTCAAGGCGTTCAAGGCGTACTTGGGCTACCTCCACCACGGGCCCGATAGCCCGAGCTATCGCCCCTACTATGAGTTTGCGGCCCGCTACAACATCCCCTTCGTCTTCCACACGGGTGATGCTTATTCCAACATGGCCAAGGTCAAGTACGCTCATCCCCTACTCGTCGATGAGGTAGCCGTTGACCACCCCTGCGTCCGGTTCGTGATCGCCCATGTCGGCAACCCTTGGACGGTTGATGCGGCGGAGGTCATCTACAAGAACAATAAGAAGGAGCGGTCGAACGTCTGGGCCGATCTGTCAGGTCTGGTCGTGGGTTCGGCCGCGCAATTTCAGACTTAGGGCTTGGAACGAAACAACTGTTATAATTCGTCGCTGCGGCTCATAATGGACGGATGCCCGACGATCCTGAACTCCAACGGAAGTTCGCCGCGATCCTGCCGAACCTCGACGAGCGGCAGCGACGGCTCCTCGCCGCCGTCGAGGCCCGCTCCCTGGGCTACGGCGGCATCCGCCGCGTGAGTCGGGCCTCGGGCATCTCTCACGCCGCGATCCAGCGGGCGTTGAAGGAACTCGACGCTCCACCCCCTCCCCCCGGTCGCGTCCGACGGCCCGGCGGAGGTCGCAAGAAGCTCCGCGACAAGGAGCCGGCGATCCTCGTGGCCCTGGAGGGACTGATCGCCCCCGAGACGCGGGGCGACCCGATGTCCCCGCTGCGGTGGACCTGCAAGAGCACCCGCCAACTGGCCGAGGCCTTGGGCCGCCAGGGGTTCGCCGTCAGCCATCGGGTCGTCGGGGAGATGCTCCACCACCTCGGCTACAGCCTCCAGGCGATGGCCAAGACCCTGGAGGGCAGGCAGCACCCCGACCGTGACGCCCAGTTCCGCTACATCAGCGAGATCAGCGGGCGGTACATCGCCGCGGGCTCCCCGGTCATCTCGGTGGACACCAAGAAGAAGGAGCTGGTCGGGCAGTACGCCAACCGGGGCCGGGAGTGGCAACCGGCGGGTGAGCCCGAGGAGGCCCTGATCCATGACTTCCCCGACCGCCGCGTCGGCAAGGCGATCCCCTACGGGATCTACAACATGGGCTGGGACCTGGGGTGGGTCAACGTGGGCGTCGATCACGACACGGCCAGCTTCGCCGTCGAGGGCATCCGGCGGTGGTGGTCCGGCATGGGGTCGGAGATGTACTCCGACGCCGGGCGGTTGCTGATCTGTGCCGACGGCGGGGGCAGCAACGGCTATCGGGTCCGGCTGTGGAAGGTCGAACTCCAGCGGTTCGCCGACGAGACGGGCCTGGAGGTGACGGTCTGCCACTTCCCGCCGGGCACGAGCAAGTGGAACAAGATCGAGCACCGGCTGTTCTCGCACATCACGATGAACTGGCGGGGCCGCCCACTGGTCAGCCATCAGGTGGTCGTCGAGTTGATCGCCGCGACGCGGACCGCGACGGGCCTGGAGGTGGAGGCCCGGCTGGATACGGGGAGCTACCCGACCAAGGTCAAGGTGACGAAGCAGCAGATGGAGCGGGTCCGGCTGCATCCCCATGACTTCCATGGTGAGTGGAACTACACGATCAGGCCTGAGTCGTCCGGATCGCACGGCAAGTCGTAATGCTTATTCCGTTCCAGACCCTTAGAAAACGGGCTGCGCAAAGAATGGGATACGGGTGCGGTTTATCCCCATGAAGCCGATGCCGACGATGCCGATGCCGACGTTTTCCGCAATTTCGTTCCCGGTGGTCATTTGCGGCTTTCCATCATTTCCAGGATTTCCGATGGGACGCGGGGTGGCCCGGACGCCGATTGGCGTCCGGGTCGCGGAGCGACACGAGGCGGTCGGGAGTGCTTGGCCGGGCTTCTCGGGCACGCCCATCCTCGCAGGCGGGTGACCGTGGCGAAGTCCTCGTGCCCTGGATCGCAGAGATCGGCTATCATGATGGCGGCCGATCCAGGAGGGTCCTGTCATGGCAACGACTATCTGGGGCGTCGTCAAAGAGGGCCGTGTCGTGCCCAGCTCCCCGCTGCCCGAAGGGGCGCACGTCGAGATCCGACTCGCCGACCCGCCGTCGGACGTCCCGGAGGATCTGCGGGCGGAATTCGAGGCTTGGGACCGCGCCGGCGCCAATGCCCTGGAGCTGGTCGAACGCCCGGCCCGGGAGGGCGAGGCCGATGAGGCGCGGTGAGGTCTGGCGCATGCGCATCCCCTTCGCGCCGGGCCACGCCCAAGCGGGGGACCGACCGGCCCAGATCGTGCAGAACGACCTGCTCATCACTTCGCTCCCCACGGTGCTGATCGTCACTTTCACCAGCACGATGGCCGTGGCCCGCTTCTCCGGCACGCTCGTCATCTCGCCGGATGGTCAGAACGGCCTGACGATCCCTTCGGTCGCGCTGGCGTTCCAGTTGCGCGCCCTCGCCAAGCGCGACTGCCTGCAACGACGCAGCGTCCTCGACGCCGTGACGCTGGATCGTGTCCTCGCCCTGATTGATCAACTGATCCGATGACCTTTGCGGGTCGGCGGCTAGGTCGATTTGTGAGGGGTCAGGATCGTCGTGCGGCCGATGGCCGGCATGGCCGAGTCAGCCCGCCTTGCGGGACCCGCGGATTTCGCGGAGTGGCCCGGACGATTGGCTCGTCCGGGAGGCGAAGCCGCACGAGGCGCGAGGATGGCGGACCCGGGGGCCCGACCAGGCCCTCTCGATCGCCTCGTGTCGCTCCGCGACTCGGACGCCGATCAGCGTCCGGGCCACCCCGCAGCCTCATCAGGGGGAGACGGGCTTGGAAAGGCGGAGCTTCGCCGCCGCGGCGATGTCATCGACCATCTTCTTCGCCAGGGCCCAGCAGTCATCGAAGTACGGGCGGTCGATCACCACTTCGTCACCCACCGCGTAATCGCGCGCCTTCGTCCCAGCCTCGTCCAGGTAGGTCTTGTTGACGATGCCCGAGTTATGGATGAGCAGGTCTCGGGCTGCCTTCATCTCGGCGATCCTCTCGATCTCATCTTCCGTCGGGCAACCGAGCTTAACGATCTTACCCATATAGTCGAACCATGCTTTGGGGCGGTCATACTTCAACTCATTGAGTTCGCGCTCGGCGACGAGCAAAACGAGGGCTCCCCTGTCGGCAGCGGACAGCGCGACGCCGACCTCGATCTGCTTCTTCTGGGCCAGGTGGCGTGGGTCGTTCGTGAGCAGGAGCCGGATGAAATCAAACAGGAACGCCTCAAACAATGTCGCAAGTTGCACGAAACTGAGACCCAGAAGGTATGCCATCCTATAGCGGGTATACAGCTTGATAAGATCCTGTTCCGTAACCACTGTACCTATTTTGACATTTTTTGATTTCAGCGTATTCCCCTGGTGGACCCAGACCTTGAAGTGCCTCCAGATCAGGTGGATGTGCGCCCCGAAATTGAACAGGTCGTCAAGGTCGTTCTTGGCGCGCAACGCCAGCGCGTCTATCTCATCCGCGACGGCCACTCCGCGGCCTCCTGCTATGGGCCATCTTGGGGTCTTCGTTCTCGTCCAGCAGGTGCTGGACGGCCGAAACATCGACGTGGTGCCCCAGGTTCACCACCGAAGTATAAGGTTGGTCGTTGAAAGAGATGGCGTCCTCGTCCACGGAATAGCGGAAACCCGCCTCATCGAGGATCTTCTTGATCAGATCGAGCTGGTCGGAGCTGCACCATGATGTAAGGCCCCGCATCCCCGTCGTCGCTGATCCTGATCGGTTCTTTCGTGAATGAGTCGATCATCGCCCCCTCCTGCTTGTGAGCGGCGCCCTCCTCATTGTACGGCAGTCCAACAGCCCTGCCTAATGCTCCGACCCTCCCTGGAGGGTATTTCAGGCGCCCTCCTCAGGAGCCGGCCCGCCTTGCGGGACCCGCGGATTTCGCCTAGCTTAGAGGGGCCGGACACGACGCCTCCGCGATCAATCCGGCGACATGGAGGATCTCGCCATGGATTCGACCGCGCCGGCCGCGACGTGCGATCCGCATCGCAAAATGGCTGGCGATGACCGGCCTGATCCTGCTGGCGCTCGCCTATTGCGGGATCTCGCTCCTGACGGCCGACCTGCTGACCCGTCCGAGCAACCATCCCCCGGACTTCGACCCCAGGCTCGTCAGCCCGACGGCGACCCCCTGGAAGGCAAGGACATCCGACGGCCTGACGCTCCGCGGCTGGTATTGTCCGGCGCCGGGCCACCGACGATCTGGTCGTGCTGGTCCACGGCATGGGGGGATCGTGGCCCGAGATGGCGGAGCTGGGGCATGACCTGCACGAGCACGGCTATGATGTCCTGCTGTTCGACCTCCGCGGCCACGGCCAGAGCGACCCGTCGCGGCTGACGATGGGCCGTCGCGAGCGCGGAGACCTCCGCGCCGTCATGGCGTGGGCCGGTCGGCAGGGGTTCACCCCCGACCGGATCGGGTGGCTCGGCTACTCGATGGGCGCGTCGACGCTGCTGATGGAGGCGGCGCAGAACCCCAACATCCAGGTCGCGGTGATCGACAGCCCCTACGGCAGCCTGCCCGAGCTGCTCAACACGCAACTGCCGCAGCACAGCCACCTGCCGCGCTGGTTCAACCCCGGCATCCTGATCGCGGCGCGGCTGGCCTTCGGCGTCCGGACCGACGACCTCGTGCCGATCCGCTCGGCGCTGCGGTGGGGCCGTCGCCCCCTGCTGCTGATCCACGGCGAGGCCGACTCGGTCGTGCCGGTCGGCCAGGCGCGCCGGCTGGCCCGGGCGGCGGGCCCGTCGTGCCAGGCGGTCACCCTGCCGGGCGTCGAGCACGTTCACGCCTACGAGGCCAACCCGGCCCGCTACGTCGCCGCCGTCGACTCGTTCTTCAACCGGCACCTCAGCCCCTGAGCCATCCGCCCGGCGACGGAACAGAAACGGCTGGCGCCGGGCCGCTTGCCCGCACCAGCCGCGCGATTCGCCTCGTCACGACGGACCGACCCGGCCCGATCAGGGACCGAGGCCGCCGTGGGTCCGGAACGGGGTCATGTGCGAGGGCTGGTCGAGGAACCAGAACCGCTCCCACTCGTCGCCGAGCATCCGGAGGTTCTCCGAGTCGACGAGCAACTCCGTCGACCCGCTTCGGGCCGTAGGCCGCGTAGTGCGGCAAGGGGACCGGGGCACAACCCTCGCCCAGGGCGAGGATTGCGACCAGCAGCGCCAGGGCCGCCAAGGGCTTCCGCATCTGGGGGATCCTCCCGCCTTCGGTGACCGCTCGGGTCGGTCCGGCCGCGCGCTCCATCGCGCGGGTCCGACCCGGGGGGACCGGGCCCGGGGCGAGGCCCCCGGCCCGGGTCCGATGCCGATTCCGTCCGCGACGTTCGGACCGCGTCGTCGCCCGTCGCACCGCGAGCGGCCCGAGCCTCGCGGCAGGAGGCGGGCTCATTCCGCGGCGTCGGCCCCGGCGGGCGACTGCGCCCGAGGTTCGGTGGCCGGCCCAACGGGTCCGTTGTTCTCTACATCGGCATCCCGGCTCGTCGTCCAATAAGGGAAGATTTTCCGGATTCATCTTTCGCACCAATTCTTCCATCTCCTTGCCCGGCTTGAACGTCACCACGTTCTTCGAGGGGACGAACACCTTGTCGCCGGTCCGGGGGTTGCGCGCCTTGCGCGGGGCCCGCCGCTTCACCTCGAAGACGCCGAAGTTCCTCAGCTCGATCCGGCCTTCCGAGACCAGGGTATGGATGATGGCGTCGAGGGTGCGCTGGACGATGTCCTTGGTCTTGAGCTGGGTCAGGCCGATATCCTCGGAGATCTTCTTGACAATTTCTTTCTTGGTCACGATGGCGTCTCCATGCGGGTAGGCCGGTCCGGTCTCGCGCAGCGATTGGCTCAACTGTATTGCTGGCTTGGACTAGTGTCAAGCCAAAAAGCCCATCCCGGATGCATGACGGGCCGACTCATCACCAGATCAATCAGATCATCCATCAACCATACGACCCCGAGGGGACCGGCCCGAGGGGGAGCGGGAATCGGCCGTCGTCGCGGGCCTGGCGCAGGTGGTGATGCAGGGGGGCGTACTGCCAGGGAAGGCCGAACTCGTCGGCCAGGCGGCTGAGGCGGCCGAGGTACGCCTCGCTCAGCTCGGGCGCCTGCGGCTGGTAGGCCGGGTCGCAGAAGTAGACGCGACAGCCCAGCGGCCGGGCGTCGCGCGCCGTGCATCGGCCGCGGGCGTCCTGCCAGGGGCAGGTCGCGCCGTCGTCGAGCGGGCGGGACGGGGCGGGCGCCTCGTCCAGCAGCAGCGCGGCCTCGGCGGCCGACAGGAAGAGCGTATGGCCGTACTCGGCGAACCGGCAGCATCGGCCGCTCAGCTGCGCAGACCGGCGCCGAGCCGCGCGACCTCGGCGTCGAGGTCGGCATACAGCGCGCGGAGCGCGTCGCGGGGCCGGGCCGCGACGGGCCCGGGCGGGTCGGCAGGACGGGTCATAGTGTGGACCTTGGCGGCGGTCGTCCGGATCTCCTCGACGCTGAACCAGCGGCCCCGCCCCGAGCCGGGGCAGACGCGCGTGACGTGCTCCCAATCCTCGGGCGTCTCCAGGTTCTCGGGCCAGAACGGCCAGGTCTGGCACTGGATCGGCCGCGCGGGGTAGACGGTGCATCCGGCCGTCTTGTCCCAGAAGATGCAATCGCCCCCGGGCTTCTCGATCAGGCTGTAGCGGTCGCCGACCTGCCGCACGAACCGGGCCGAGAACTGCTCGACGGTCTCGCCGCGGAACTCGGCCAGGCGGGCGATCTCCTCGGCGACGACCCAGACGTAGCCGGGCGCCCCCGTGCAGCAGGCGCCGCAGCGGGTGCACTCGAACGCCAGGCCGTCGCGATACCAGGGCGTCTCCGGGTCGGACGGACTCATCGGCATGGATTCCCCGAAGTGGGATTCGGCGATGGCCCGCGACGGAACGGCCCCAGTCTAGCAAGCTGCCCACCGCCCGACAACCCGGTCCCATCCCAAATCGATGTGAGGTCACGGTTTGTGAGTCAAAATTCGATCCGCGCCGGCGGCTTCGCCCGATGGGCTGCGCATCGGGTCGAGATTTCATTAGCGTGTCTCCCGGGGCGATGGCTTATCATGGAGCGGTCCGCGGGATGCCGCGCGGAGGAGTTCTGCGATGACCGGAGTCGTCGAGCGAGTCACCCTGACCCATCTCCAGATCCCGCTGAAGGAACCGTTCCGGATCGCGGGGGGCGAGGTCGCCGTCAAGGACGCGATCCTGGTGACCGTCGAGACGGGCGACGGCGTCGGCCTGGGCGAGAGCTCGCCGATGGCGGCCGGGTTCGGCTACTCGGACGACACGCCCGAGGGGTGCTGGGACGACCTGGCCGAGCGGATCGCGCCGAGCCTGCTCGGCTGCGCGTTCGCGACGGTCGACGACATCGCGGAGCAGGCCGGGACCTGGCGGGGGAGCCGGTTCGCGATCGCGGGGGCCGAGACCGCCTGCTGGGACCTGCTCGGCCAGGCGCGGCACGCCACGGTCGCCGAGCTGCTCGGGGGCCTCGGCTCGACCAGGTCAATCGCCCGGTCGAGACGGGCCTGGCCGTCGGGCTGTACCCGACGGTCGTCGAGCTGCTCAAGGCGATCGAGGCCCACCTCGACGCCGGCTATCGCCGCGTCAAGATCAAGATCCGCCCCGGCCAGGACGTCGAGCTCGTCCGCGCCGTCCGGCAGCACTTCGGCGACATCCCGCTGATGGTCGACGCCAACGCCTCGTACACGGCGGCCGACCTCGACATCGCTCCGCGAGCTCGACGAGTTCGACCTGCTGATGATCGAGCAGCCGATGGCGGCCGACGACCTCGACGGCCTGGCGGCCTTGCAGCGCGCGCTGGCCACGCCGATCTGCCTCGACGAGACGGCCGAGACGCCCGCGAAGGCCGCCGAGGCGATCCGCCGCGGCGCCTGCCGGATCGTCAACCTCAAGGTCCAGCGCGTCGGCGGGCTCGGCCCGGCGCTGGCCTTGCACGACCTCTGCCACGAGCACGGGATCGCCTGCTGGGTCGGCTCGATGCCCGAGCTCGGCGTCGGCCAGGCGCACGGCATCCACCTGGCCGCGCTGGGCAACTGCCGCTATCCGACCGACATCGAGCCCAGCGCCCGCTGGTTCGTCGACGACTACGTGGTCCCGTTGATCGAGATGTCGGCCCCCGGCGTCCTGAGCGTCCCGACCCGCCCCGGCCTCGGCTACCTGGTCGATCCCGTCAAGGTGCGGCGCTACCAGGTCCGGCACCGGGAGTTCACGGCGAAGGCCGTGGGGTGAGGCACGATGATGATCCGTCTCCCCCAGGCGATCGTGGCCGTGATGGCCTGCACCATCTCCTCGGGGGCGGCGGGCGGCATCGTGGGCGCGACGGTCGGGCGGCTCGCCCCCTCGTTCGTCGCCTGGCTCTACTCGCCCGGCGCCGGCGCGGCCAACGTCGACCCCACCGAGTTCGGCTTCGGCCTCGGCGTCGTCTGCGGGCTGTTCCTCGGCGCCGGGACCGGGCTGTTCCTGGTCGTCGTCCTGACCCTCCGCGACGCCTGGCTCGCGCGGGCGGGCGCCCTGCCGTCGAAGGCGGGCCGGGGGGCGGACTTCGAAGAATGAGGGGCTCGCGGGGCGGCGGGGTCGGGGCAACGAATTTGAAATTTCAAATTTGAAACTTCAAATTTCTGATCACCTATCCCACGACCTCGGCGCGCCCTGCGCCGCGGTGAGGCCCCTTTGATCTACCCGCCGATCGAGTGCATCAGCCGCTCGGGCTTGATGAAGCGCGCCGTGTTGATCTCGTGCCCTTCCCACTTCGCGGCGATGCTCTCGCGGAGGGCGCGGGCGATCGCGGCGTCGTCGGCGCCGCCGCGGACCAGGGCGCGGAGGTCGGTCTCCTCGAGCGCGAAGAGGCAGTTGCGGAGCTTGCCGTCGGCGGTCAGGCGGAGCCGGTTGCAGCTCATGCAGAACGGGCGGCTGATCGAGGCGATCAGGCCGACCCGGCCGCCGCCGTCAGCGTAGTCGTAGTCGACGGCCGGGGCGCGGGGGTCCTGGTCGGGCGTCGGGACGAGCGGGCCGAACTCGCGCGCCAGGAGGTCGAGGATGTCGGCCGCCAGCAAGACCTTGTCGCGCTCCCAGTGGTCGGCCACGTCGAGCGGCATGTACTCGATGAACCGCGGCTCCAGGCCGTGCTCGCGGGCGAACCGCGCCAGGGGGACCACGTCGTCCTCGGTCATGCCCTTGATGGCGACGGCGTTGATCTTGATCGGGTCGAACCCGGCCGCCTTGGCGGCGAGGATGCCGGCGATGACCTGCTCGAACCCGGTCCGTCGCGTCAGCGCCTCGAACCGGCGGGGTCCATCGTGTCGAGGCTGACGTTGATCCGCCGCAGCCCGGCGTCTCGGAGCGCCCGGGCCATCGGGGCGAGCAGGATGCCGTTGGTCGTCAGGCCGACGTCCTTGATCCCCGGGACCGCGGCCACCTTCTCGATCAGCGCGGGCAGGTCGCGACGGACCAGAGGCTCGCCGCCGGTCAGCCGGACCTTGTCGACCCCAAGCGCCGCGGCCACCCGCACGACCCGCTCGATCTCCTCGAAGCTCAGAAGGCTCCGCCGCGGGAGGAACTCGACCACCTCGGGCATGCAGTAGACGCACCGGATGTTGCAGCGGTCGGTGACGCTGATCCGCAGGTTGTTGTGGACCCGCCCGAACGAGTCGATCAGGCGGTCGGTGGCTGGCGTCATGAGGGGGGCTTTCGGGCCGGCGATGCATACCGTCGCGCCGGGTCGTGTCAATCAATATGACCTGCCAGGTGGAACGACCGCTCCTTGGGCGTCAAGGCGACGACGATCGCGATTGCGCGTTGTTCGTCACGATTCAGTGATTTCTCCAGGAGGCCCCAGACAACTTCTTGCCGCTCCATGTCGTCCATCTTCTCAAACTTCTCGGAAACCACGAAGAGGACGATCCCATCCCGGGTCGAAACCCCAACTTCGGCAGGCGCAAAGGCTTCATTGAAAAGTGTTCTCACTTTTGCTGAGAGTTCATCAATGCTTCCCATAGCAGAATACCCCTATCGATGATTCGCTTGGAGGCTTCGAGGAGTTGCCTGAGATTCTCTTTGAGGTAGTCGCCCTTGATACCCCGATCCAAACCCATATCGTGGAGGTGAGACCTGAGACGACCCTCGGAAGCATATCGGTAGTTATTGCTCCACAAGCGGTTGACCCTACCCACCGCGCCGCCAAGCTCTCTCTTGAAACGCCTGAGGTCGTCGTCGGAGAATTCGGAAATCTGCTTTGAAGCGCGATTGAGGTCCAGGATACCACTCTGCTCGAAGAGGAGCACAAGGTCATGTCGTCCGTCGAATTCGCGAGTCCTTCGCGTGATGAACGCGCGGAGCATGCATTCAACGGCGACACCGGCCGTATAGAAGGCGAGGGGGTGGTGATTGACCGTGCGATCGTCTTTTTTGTCCTGTCGATACAAATCCTGAGCCTGCTGAATGCGTTCAAGGGCCGCAAGGTAATAGTGTCTCGCCTCGAAGTCCATGGCTCTGTCGGGATCAAGTGAGGTCAAACGAACTCGGCTTGGTCGAGATATCGAGATTATACGCTGATCCCACGTGCAACTCAACGAACCGTGTCGCGGCGCTGTTCAGTCGAGCCCGGGGTGGACCCATTCCTCGGTGCCGTCGGCCCAGACCTCCTTCTTCCAGATCGGCACGACCTCCTTGAGCGTGTCGATCAGCCACCGGCAGGCGTCGAAGGCCTGGTGCCGGTGCGGGCAACTGACGACGATCGCCACGCTGATCTCGCCGAGGTCGAGGTGCCCGACGCGGTGGACCATCGCCATGTCGACGACCGGCCAGCGGCGGCGGGCCTCGGCCTCCAATTCGGCCATCTTGCCCAGCGCCATCTCGGGATACGCCTCGTAGTCGAGCGAGGCGGTGCGGCGATCGCCGGTCATCTCGCGGACGGTCCCCAGAAACGTGCAGACCGCACCGGCGCGGTCCGAGCGGACCCTCTCGGTCAGCGCCGCGTGGTCGATCGGGCCTTCGGTGATCTCGATCATCGGGACGGCCTCCGCTGACCGGCGGGATCGCCGCGAGCTCGGCCCCGGGGTGGACGGGCACGTCGTCGTCGGGGGCGTACTCGGCATCCACGGCGAATTTCATGTCCGACATCAGGGGGGCCAGCTCGGGGCATGCCTCGGCCAGCGCGCGCCTCAGGGTGGCCACCGTGGCCGGTTCCGGCAAATCGAGCGCGACCTCCGCGCGCCCGCGCGCTGCCTGGCCACGGCGAAGAGGCGGACGTTGACGCGCACGGCTCAGGTCCCTCCATCCTGCCAGCGCCGATAATCCTCGGGGGTGTCGAGGTCGGCCACCGCCCCCTCGTCGGCGACGTCGATCTCGACGACCGCGGCGGCGTGCAGCGCGACCAGCGCGTTGATCCCGGCGCCCAGGGGGAGGCCGCGGACCTCCTGCACCAGGCCCCAGGGCAGGGCGATCGGGTGCCCGCGACGGCCGCCGACGGTCGGCACGATGATCGCCCCCGGGGCCTCGCGGGCCCGCTCGACGACCCGCGCGACCAGCCCTGACGTGATCCCGGGGCTGTCGGCGGGGGCGAGCAGGACGGCCTCGGGCACGGGCCCGCGGGCGAGGCGGTCGAGCCCGTGCTCGAACGACGCGCGCATGTCGATCGGCCGCTCGGGAGGGACGACGACGACCGCCCCCGCCCCCTCCGCCTCGCCGGCCAGCATGGTGGCGCCCGGCGCGTCGGCCGGGGGGACGACGACCACGACGGGGTCGGCCCCTCCATCCCGCAGCGCGGCGACGACGCGGGCGATGACCGTCTCGCCGCCGAGGGTCAGGGTCAGCTTGGGCCGCCCCATCCGTTCGCTCCGGCCGGCGGCGGGCACGACGGCGGCGATCATCCGGCGCACGCCCCCTGGCCGGCCGGCTCGGCCAGAGCCGTCGTCGCGACCCCCTCCCGAGGCGCCAGTCCCTTCGGGCCCAGGTTGCGACGCGCGATCAGTTCGGCCACGATGCTGATGGCGATCTCGGGGACGGTCTGCGAGCCGATGTCGAACCCGACCGGCGCCGCCACCCGCGCCAGCGACGCCTCGGCGATCCCCATCTCGCGCAGGCCGTCGAAGATCATGCGGATCTTGCGACGGCTGCCGATCAGGCCGACGTAGGGCGCGGCCGTCGTCGCCAGGTGGTAGAGCGCCTCCTGGTCGTGGCCGTGCCCGCGGGTGACGATCAGCGCGTAGGTGTGCGGCGTGACCTCCAGGCCGGACAGCACCTCGCCGATCGGCCCGACGATCAGACGAGAGGCGTCGGGGAACCGCTCGACGTTGGCGTACTGATGGCGGTCGTCGACGACCCAGACGTCGAAGTCGGCCTGCGCCGCCAGGCTCGCGACCCCCTGGCCGACGTGCCCCGCGCCGACGATCACCAGGCGGACGCGCGGCAGGGTCGGCAGGAAGGCGACGCCCCCCCGCACGCCCGACCTGGGCCTCTCCTCCAGCGGCGCGATGCGCTCGCGCAGCCCGGCGATCGCCCGACCCTCCGGCCACGACGCAGCCAGCGCCCCGTCGGGCCCGAGCAGGGACCGTGTCCCCACCGGGGCCCCGGCCCTCTCGGGATCGACGGCGACGGCCTCGGTGAATCCCTCGCCCGCCTCCAGCAGCGTCCGGTACGTCTGGTAGTAGGCGAGCGGGCCGGGCCCGCGCATCGCCTCGACGACGATCGCCATCTTGCCGCCGCAGATCAGGCCGTCGGCCCAGGCGTAGTCGTGGTCGAGGACGAATGCGTGGAGGTCGGCCCCGTCCTGCCCGATGCGGCGGATCGCCTTCTGCTTGACCTCGGCCTCGACGCACCCGCCGCCGAGCGTCCCGGCCTGGCCGCCGTCGGGGTCGACGACCATCAGCGCGCCGGCCTTCTGCGGCGTCGAGCCCCGCGTCTCGACCACCTGGCAGACGATCTGTTCCCGACCGCGCCCCAGGGCGTCGGTCAGCTTCCTCATCACGTCGCGCATCGCGCCAAGGTCCACCGGCCGAGGTCCGTTCGATCGCACCCCAGCCAGGCTATCCGCTCGGAAGCACTTCGGCAATCAACAACCCAGGCCCGATGAAGTCCCGGTCCCCGAATCGCTGGTGTCCGACGTCAAGTGAAGGGTCGGGCGGGGTGACCCATTTCATCAATCCGACGTCATTCCCCGCCGAACCAGACCCCATGCCTCGGATCGGCTCCGACCGTGACGCGATCACCCACCCGGATGCCCGGGCAGGGAGGCAACCGCAGCTTCAGCGGATGCGGACCCAGGGCGAGCGTGGCGATGGTCTCGTGGCCCAAAGGCTCCAGCAGGCGCACCTGGGCGAGGGCGGTTAGCCGCGAGGGATCGCTGGAGAGGGCCAGGTGCTCGGGCCTCAGACCGAGGTCGAATCGGCCGGGGGCCCGGTTGCGCACGGGGGCGGTCCAGTCAGCCGTCGCGGGGACCGTCCAGGAGACGTCGCACCCGACGATTCGGATGACAAGGCGGTCGCCGTCGCGAGCCACGACGCACGGCAGGAGGTTCATGGGGGGGCTGCCGATGAACCCGGCGACGAAACGAGTCGCGGGGCGGTCGTAGACGTCGCGCGGCGTCCCCGTCTGGACGATGCGGCCCCGGTCCATGACCGCGAGCCGATCGCCCATCGCCATCGCCTCGGCCTGGTCGTGGGTGACGAGGATCATCGTCGTCTTCAACCGGCGGTGGAGGTCGATCAGGTCGGCGCGGATCGCGGCGCGGAGCGGGGTGTCGAGGCCGGAGAACGGCTCGTCGAGCAGGAACGCGCGGGGCCGCCGCGCGATCGCCCGCCCCAGTGACACGCGCTGGCGCTGGCCCCCGGAGAGGGTCCTCGGCAGGCGCGGCAGGAGGTCGGCCAGGCCGAGCATCGCCGCGACCTCGCCGACCCGCGCCGACACCTCCGCCTTCGGAGACCGACGGGCCCGCAGGCCGAACGCCAGGTTCTCGAAGACCGTCAGGTGGGGATACAATGCCGTGTGCTGGAAGACCATCGCCACGTCCCGGTCGCGCGGCGGGACCCCGTCGACCCGCCCCCCCCCGATCCAGACGCCCCCCGCGTCGGACATCTCCAGGCCGGCGACCAGCCGCAGGAGCGTGCTCTTGCCCGACCCCGACGGCCCGACCACCACGAACAACTCGCCGTCGCCGACCGTCAGGTCGACCGACTCGACTGCCCGCACGCCCCCCGCGTAGGTCTTCGAGATGCCCCGCAACTCGACCTGGGCCACGGTGAAATCCACCCCTCGGAGAATGATCGGAAGGACGCCTGATCGCCCGACCCCGAATGGTCAAGAGCCGATCTCAGGAGGCGACGCCGTAGGACGGGTGGAACGCACCAACCCCCTGCGATCCTAGAAGAACGGTGCGTTTCACGCACCTACTGGGATCGATGCGGATTCGACAAGGGCTCAGACCCCTGCGGAGTGGCTGGGTCGCGTCCCGGGCAAATAGTCGTGATCTACGGGCGTCTCACGGCTGTGAACATCACCCACTCTCGAAGCGGCCACACATGATCGGTCAAGCCCGCCGCCATCGCTGGTGTCCGCTTCCGCCAAGCTCGGTCCGGGGACCGTGTGCGCAACGTCCGCACCGGCCAACAGGAGTTATAGCTATACAGGCTAAAGGATGTGGCCGCCTCGTGGGCCTTCCAATCCTTCGAGAAGCACTACGTCTTCGGCGCCTTGCGGGCGTTGCGGTGGCGGTCGGTGAGGTGCTGGTGCTCCAGCAACGAGACGTTCACCGCCTCGCTGACCCGCGATGCCCAAAGCGCCGCCGCCGTCCCGAAGATCAGCCGGATGACGACCTCGGCCACCCGCCCCAGCCGCCGGACCTTGTGGACCGTCGCGTAGCACAACCCGGGCGCCGCCACCTTGTGCGGCGCCCGCACCGGCAGCCCAGTCGGCGTGGCCGTCGCCTCGACGCCATAGGCTTGGAGGATCGCCTCCGGGTACGGCCGGTGTTCGTCGCTGGTGATCAGGCCCATGGGCCGGCCCCCGGTCCGCCGCTTGAAGTCCGCGACCACCGCCTCGGCATCCTCGGACGTCCGCGCCCGGGCACGACCGAGACGACCAGGCGGTGCTCGGGGTCGTAGGCGACGTGGTCCCACCAATCCCCCTCCTGCGCGTCGGCCGGGTCGTCGGGATCGCAGTCCTCCTGCTCCTTGCCCACGAAGGACCACTTCTCATCGAGCTGGACCTCGCGGGTCCGCGGGGAAAAAGCCACGAGCTCGTCGTGGAGGTCGTGGGCGTGCTCTCCGGCCAGTCGGCCGTATCTCATCACCGTGTCGCGATGCACCTTCACGAGCCGGCCGGTCTTGCGGATGCCGTCGCCTTCGGCCAGGTTCTCCAGGACCGAGATGGCCTTGTCTTGGGACAGGTACGATCGAAACAAGGCGGTGCCCTTGCGCTCGGAGGAGCGGGCCTCGCAGGTGCGGCACACCAGGCCCCGGTACTGCTTCTCGGCGCCGTAGCGATAGGCGACGGCGAGATGGGCCCCGCCCCGCCGGCCGTGGTCCTTGCAGGAGATGTTCAAGCAACAGAAGCGGGCGAGGTCGTCCAGGCGGGGTCAGCCCCGTGGGTCCGAGGCTCCGAAGCGAATCGACGATGGCGCTGAAGCTTACGGTGACGGATCGCGATACGCGGTAGCACCCCAGGGAACCGTGGTCATCCCGTTAGCGGCTTGGCCTGGGCTTTCCGACGGCCCAGCGGCGGGAGCCACAGCGGCAGGGGGACCGCGAACTTGAGCAGCTCCTCCATCGTCCAGCGATGGTCCGTCAACCCCGCCGCCATCGCCGGGGTCCGTTCCTCCCACTTCCGATCCGCTCCCGCGCCGGCGGCGGCCCGGAGGCGGTCGTGACTCCGGCAGAAGTTGGACGCGATACCCACCGGGTCCATCCCCGCCCTCAGCGCATCGACCCCCCGCGCCGGCGCCCGACCGCGCCGAGTCAGCGGGCTCAGTGCGGCGCGGAACGTGGCGTTGAGCCGCTCGATGTACGCCGTATTGATCCCCGTCCCGGTGCCGGCCGCCTGGAGCACCGCGGCGATCGCCGCCGCCGTCCCGCGCACGACCCGGTGACTGACCCCGACGAGGCGGCGGCCGGCGCGCCCGCCGGCGCCTGGCGAAGATCGACGGCCGCATCTCGCGCCAGCCGCCGGTGGTGTCGGCGCAGGTCTCGTCGGTCCGGAACTCGACATCGCCGGTGGCGTCGCGGAACGGTCGGCTCGCCTCGGGGTCGTCGCGCTGCCAGGCGCGCATCCGCCCGCCTTGGCGGTCGCAGGCCGCGCGGACGGTGTTGTCGCAGGCGACCAGCCCGGCGACGTCGCGGAGGTAGCGGGCGCGGCGCTCGGAGGACCACTCGGCGCCGACGGCGCCGAGGATGCGCTGGGCGTGCGGGCTGACGAACCCCTCCAGGCCGAGCCGCTCGTCGAGGGCGTGGGCGTGTCGGCGGCAGCGACGGCAGGTGAAGCAGACCCGGCGCGACGTCACGTCGCCCGCGGCGGTGACGAGCCGGCGCCCGGCCCGGCCGTGGTCCTTGCGGCCCCCGCCGCAGGGGCAGGCCCATCCGCGCCCCCGTTTTGCTCCCGGTCGCGGGCCTGGGCGTTGAGGACGTCCTGGAGGCGATCGCGGGTGAATCGGGGCGGCCGAGGTCGACGGCCGCCTTCTCGGCGACGGCCAGGATCTCGCCGTCGGGTGCGGCGTCGGCCAGTCGCCTCCACTCGCGGGCCATCGCCAGGGCCTGCTCGACGTCGGCGGCCTCCCGTTCGTCTGCGACTTCGACGGTGCGGCGGGTCATGGGGCGACCTCCTTGGGGATGAGATCGCCCGAGTCTCCCAGATGACTCAGCCGGACCAGGAACAATTACCGCACCCAGGGGACTGCGACCGGCACCCCTTGACTTACTAGACGACCAGTCTATTATTAAGGTGTGCGGGGGCCCGGGTCCTGTCTCCGCGACCCGATTCCCCCTGTCGGAGACGGTGCGATGAGCAAAGAAAAGACGAAGACGACGCTGCTGGAGGCCGGCAAGCGGGTCTTCCTGGAGAAGGGATACAACAACGCGGGCATCGAGGCCATCCTCCAGGAGGCCGGCGTGCCGAAGGGGTCGTTCTACTATTACTTCAGCAGCAAAGAGGACTTCGGCCTGCAAGTCCTCGACCACTTCGCCGGCCACCTGGGCGCGATGCTCGACCAGTCCTTCGGCGACACGACCGCGAGCCCCCTGGAGCGGATTCGGCGCCACTTCGAGGCGATCGTCGAGAGGCTGGAGTCGCGGGCATGCCGCAATGGGTGCCTGATCGGCAACCTCAGCCAGGAGATGGCCGACCAGAGCGAGGCGTTCCGGGCCCGCCTGGAGGAGATCTTCGATAGGTGGGTCAATCGCCTCGCCGACTGCCTCGACCAGGCGCAGAAGGCGGGCGAGATCCCGGACCACCTCGACGTCCGCGAGCTGGCCGAGTTCTGGCTCAATAGCTGGCAAGGCGCCCTCCTGCGGGCCAAGACCATGCGGAGCACCGCCCCGCTGCGGACCTTCCTCGGCATGCTCTTCGGCTACGTCCTCCAGCCCTGATCCGGAGGCCATCCGCCCCTTCACGGCGTCTTGCCGCGAACCTTTTCCTAGTAGACCGGTCTATATCCAAGGATTCCGACCAAAAAGGATGACGCTCATGGACGCCCGCACTGCGACCTTGGAGGTTCTCGAAGGCTCCCGGCCCGCCCCGAAGGGGGGGCGTGCCCGGTCGAGCGTCCGCCGCGCCTCGGGCCGTCTGGACGAGGCGGGCAAGGCGCTGGCTTATCGCCTGTCGCGCCAGGGGATGGCCGTCGAGGTCATCGCCGAGCGGTTCGGCGTGTCGCGGGCGACGGCCGTGCGGGCCGTCAACGAGGTGCGGGCGCGTCGCCTGCTGGAGACGCCCCTCGAATACATGCCGCATCCGAGCTTCGACGACCCCGCCGCCCGGGACGAGATCTTCGGCCCGATGCCCGGGCCGGACGATCGGCAGGTTGCGCGCGTCCGGGAGATCCCCGACGGGCTGCCCCCGTACCTGGCCAGCCTGTACGAGGCCCCCCTGCTGTCCCGCGAGCAGGAGGCGCACCTGTTCCGCAAGATGAACTACCTGAAGTCCCTGGCCGTCCGGCTCCGCGACCGGATCGACCCGGCCGACGTCCGCGCCGCCGCGCTCGACGAGGTCGAGCGGCTCCAGGCCGAGGCTTTGGCGGTCAAGAACCAGATCATCCGGTCGAACCTGCGGCTGGTCGTCTCGATCGCCAAGCGGTACATGGGGACGACGAACATCTTCTTCGAGCTGGTCAGCGACGGCAACATGTCGCTGATCCGCGCCGTCGAGAAATTCGACTTCGCCCGCGGCAACAAGTTCAGCACGTATGCGTCGTGGGCGATCATGCGGAACTTCAGCCGGACGATCCCCGAGGAGAAGCACCGTCGCGACCGCTTCGTCACCGGCCACGACGACCTCTTCGAGGCCGCCGCCGACGACCGGGCCGACGAGCACGAGACGGAGGCCGTGCAGAAGCGCAACCGGGATGCCGTCAAGGGGATGCTCGACCACCTGGAGGAGCGCGAGCGGCGGATCATCATCAGCCGCTTCGGCCTTGGGGGCGCCGGCGAGCAGACGCTGGAGCAGCTCGGCCAGGAGCTCGGCGTGACCAAGGAGCGGGTCCGCCAGATCGAGGCGAGGGCCCGCGAGAAGCTCCGCAAGGTCGCGCTCGATCAGGGGCTCGACCCGGCGACGGCCTGATCCCTCCGGCACGAGAAAATGTGGGTCGATCTTCGACCCGCCCTCACCCCGGCCCATTCCCCGAGCGAGCGGGAGCCCATCGGTTCCCCTCCCTCCGGGATGGGGCCGGGGTGAGTCCCTTTGCGCCGGGGTAGCTGACGACGAGGGGCCGTCCGTCGGGTATCATCATGGGCCTCTCCATCCCGTCCGGACGGCACAACCGGGGGTCGAGCACCATGAGAGCCTTCGAGGTCCGCGGATCGTTCGGCCTGGAATCGCTGGTCCCGACGGAGCGGCCCGACCCGTCGCCGGGGCCGGGGCAGGTGGTCGTCGCGGTGCGGGCGGCCTCGCTCAACTATCGCGACCTGCTGATGGTCAAGGGGGCCTACAACCCCAGGCAGCCGCTGCCCCTGATCCCGCTGTCCGACGGCGTCGGCGAGGTCGTCGCCGTGGGCCCGGGGGTGGTCCGCGCGAAGGTGGGCGACCGGGTGGCCGGGCTGTTCGCGCAGGGATGGTTGGCGGGCGAGCCGTCCCGAGAGACGCTCCGCACCACGCTGGGAGGGCCTCTCGACGGCATGCTCGCCGAGATGATCGTCCTGGGCGAACAGGGGGTGGTCCACGTCCCCGACCACCTGTCTGACGAGGAGGCCGCCACGCTCCCGTGCGCGGCGGTCACGGCCTGGTCGGCGCTGGTGACCGAGGGGAGACTCAGGGCGGGCGACACGGTGCTCGTGCAGGGCACCGGCGGCGTCTCCCTGTTCGCGCTCCAGTTCGCCCGGCTGGCCGGGGCGCGGGTCATCATCACGTCGAGCCGCGACGAGAAGCTCGACCGCGCCCGGCGGCTGGGCGCCTCCGACGGGATCAACTACAAGGCGGTCCCCGACTGGGACCGCCGCGCACGGGAGTTAACCGGCGGCGAGGGGGTCGACCACGTCGTCGAGGTGGGCGGGGCGGGCACCCTGGAGCGGTCCTTGGCGGCCGTCCGCATGGCGGGCCGGATCAGCCTGATCGGCGTCCTATCGGGGAGGACCGCCGACCTCGACATCGCCCCCATCCTGATGCGGAAGGTCCGCGTCCAGGGGGTGTTCGTCGGCCACCGCGAGTCGTTCGAGGCGATGAACCGCGCCATCGCCCTGCACGGGCTGCGCCCCGTCGTCGACCGCGTCTTCCCCTTCGAGGACGCCCGCGCCGCCTTCGAGTATATGGAGAGCGGGGCCCACTTCGGGAAGGTCGTCATCCGCATCCGCCCGTGACGTGACCTCCGGTCGACGGTCGGGGGATCAAGTCGCGTCCAGGGAGTCTGGAGGGGGGGCCTTGGCGGGCTTGGGGTACGGCCCGCGACGGGCGAGGGCCGCGTATCCGGTGAGGCGGCCGGCGAGGAGGTCGAAGCCGCTCAGGGTCGTCCCGAGCAGGATGGCGGCGGCCACGAGATAGAGGGCGTTCGTGCTGATGATCCAGGAGGCCGACGTCACGACCCCGATCCAGCGCGTGACGGATGCCGGGGGCGGGGTGGGTGCCCCGCCGGAGCCGACCAAGCTGCTCGCCCCGATCGCGAAGAAGTAGATGATCATGGCCAGGGCGACGGTGATCCCGCCGACGATCCCGGCGACGACCATCGCCCCGAGCCAGGCGCCGATGGTCACGGCCAAGGCGCGGGTGGCCGTCGAGGCGGTGAGCGAGGCCCGCAGGCCGACGGCCGCCATGAACGTGCCGACCGACAGCGTGCCGACCACCCACCCGAAGTAGTCGTCCGCGTCGATCGCGCCGGCGGCCCAGGCGACCGTCCAGGCCACCAGGGCCGCGATGACGAGCCACCGCAGCGCGTGCAGGCAGCCCCACAGCTTGGCCAGGACGATCTCGCGGCCCTCCAGCGGGCTGGTCAGGATCGCGTCCCAGGTGCCTCGCTCGCGCTCCGAGGCGATCGCGACCGCCGCGCGGAGGCCGATGCCCCACTGGATCAGCCAGGCCACCGCCGTGCCCGTCCGCCCCACGCCGATCGACAGGGCCCATTCGGCACCGCCGGACAAGGCGCCGGACGGCGCCCGCAGCCGGTGCCAGGCGACGAAAAGGCCGAGGATCAAGCTGCCGGGGCCGAGCAGGACCGTCAGCGCCGCGCCGATCCACCAGCCCAGCCCGCCCAGCGCCGCGGCGCGCTCGATGAAGAACTCCTTCCAGAGCATCGGCCAGTCGCCGACCGGCGGGACCGCGCCGCGCCTCCTCCCGGCGCGGCCGACGCGGGGGCCGTCGGCGTGCGAGAGGCATGCCGGCGCGAGCCGCAAGGATGCCCAGCACGTCCCGACCAGGCCGATCGCCATCCAGTAGGCGATAGACAGGATCGCGGGGCCCGGCGCCTCGTCCCAGGCCATCGCGCCGAGGCCGGTGTACGGGTTCAGGGGCAAGATCCAATCGACCAGGGCCGGGGGGACGAGGTACGCCGCGATCGGGCTGATCAGGGCGAGCAGCACGAGCAGGTAGGCGGTCATCATCGCGTCGCGGGCGCGGCGGGCGACGGCCGAGACGCCGGCCGCCAGGCCCGCGCAGCCGATCGCCACGGCGGCCGGCAGCGCGAGCATCGTCGCCTGGAGCGCGGGGTGGAACCCCGCGACCGCGGCGATCAGGACCACGGCCGGCGCCATCGCCAGCAGGATCATCGCCACCTGCGCCAGCTTGCCCGCGAGCCTCCCCACCACGATCTCTCGCGGAGAGACGCGGGTCGTCAGCAGCAGCCCCAGCGCCCGCGCTCCTTCTCGCCGGCCAGCGCGCCGGCCGTCAGCGCCGGGGTGATCGCCAGCGCGGCCGTCACGAGCATCCCCTCGACGGTCACCAGCCCGTAGTGCAGCTCATAGAACGGGAAGTGATAGGGGTTGGCGACGCTGCCCATCCACCAGAACCAGAAGACGAACAGCGTCGCCGTCAGGATCGCCGCGGCGGCGAGCGTCCGCGCCAGGATCAGCCAGCCTCGGGCGATCGCCCGGCGGCACTCGCAGCCCGCCAGCGGGCCCAGCAGCAGCGTCGCGGGGTTCACCACGGCTCGCTCGGCTCCATCTCGGGCTTCCCGCCCGCGCAGGCCGCCCGGACGCCCGGCCGGCTCAGCAGCCAGATCGAGGCCGCGGGGTAGATCACCCCGAAGAGGATCATCCCGGCCGAAGGCGGAATACTCGATCATGAGCGTCCGCGTGAGGAAGTCGGTCGACGTGGCGAAGGAGGGCATGCCCCCCGCGCCCTGCTGCGCGTACATCGCGGCAGTCGCCCGCGCCAGCCTGCGCGACAGCTCGGGCACGATCGCCAGCGCGAAGAAGCCGTAGAGCAGCACCAGCCGCCCGATCTTGGTCGAGGCCGTCGCGACCCCCAGCCGCGGCGACCACCGCCGCCGCGCCACCAGCCCGATGCCCGCCGCCAGCATCAGCACGTTCAGCAGCAGGCTGGTCAGCAGATCGACCCAGGCGAAGGCCACGACCTTGGGGTCGGTGAACCCCATCGTCTGCATGTCGGGCGGCGCGACGACGACCCGGTTGGCCTCCGCCTGGAGCGCCTCGCGCTTCTCGCGCAGCTCCTGCGCCTCGGCCTCGGTCTTCGCGGCCTTCTCCTGGCCCTTCAGCTCCTCGATCGAGGCTAGCCGACGGGCCTTGAGGTCTTCCGCGAGCTTCTTCTGAAACTCCTGCGTCGACCGGGTCAGGGACGGCACGAACGCGACCGACAGGCCCGTGCAGAGCCCGCAGACCATGATGTTGGCGGCGAAGACGATGTTCAAGATCCCGAGCACCCGGGGCGTCCGGTGGTCCGGCGCCACGAACGGCCCGGGAGGCGGCGAGGGTTCCATGTGCGCGGTCCCGCGATGTACTCATGCATCGACCCGGCGCGGCCATTGTACACGGAGGTATTCGCCCGGGCCCACGAATCATTTCGTGGTCTCGGAGGACCGGGGCGGCGCGGGCCTCACGCCGATCGATCGGCCTACCACGCCGCCTCGCCCGCGTCGTCCTCGTCCTCCGCCTCCTCGGCCGCGACGCAGGCGGCGCGGGCGGAGGGGTGCGACAGGACGGCCAGGGCGACCGCGGGATAGATCACCCCCAGGCCGCCCAGGACGATGGCCGTGAAGGTGCTGAACGCGGGCAGCGTCGGCGCGAGTTGCTTGGGCTCGACCTGCGGCTGGGCCGCCGGCATGGGCCGGTTCGCGTTCTGCGCGGCCATCTTCGACTCGATCCAGACCCGCCCCAGGTCGGAGGCGAGGAACGTCTCCATCATCGGCGAGGCGCGGGGGATGACCAGCAGGACCGAGATCGCCGTCAGCACGACCAGCCGCGCGATCTGGAGGGCCGCGACCCAGATCCCCATCTTCCGGGCCCAGACGCGGAGCTGGAGCAGGCCCAGGCCCGAGGCGAACATCAGCAGGCTGAGCACCGGCGCGGTGATCACCACGGCCCAGCCGAACCAGGTCAGCCACCGGAGGCCGGCGTTGTAGGCCGGCAGGTCGATCTGGTCGGCGATCCTCGGGTGCTCCGCCTCCAGCGCCTCGCGGCGGGCGCGGAGCTTGTCGCGCTCGGCGGGGTCGGCGGCCTCGCCCTCGCGGCGGTGGAGGTCGGAGACGAGGGACTTGCGCAGCCCCTCGTACCACTCCTGCGCCGTCTCGGCGTCGAGCGTGTCCACCCGGTAGTGGTCGATCGCCGGCCCGAAGACGCGGAGGCAGCCGAGGCCGCAGAGGAAGAACATCCCGCCGAAGGCGAGGTTCAGGGCCCCGATGGTCCGGGGGAGTCGGGGCCGCGGCGTGACGGGCTTTGCGGGGGAGGGGTCGGTCGCCATGAAGCTCCCTCGGTCACATGCCGGCGCGCGGGCCGCGCCCCCGGCGATCTCCACTTGCTCCGTCGCCCGGCCCGGCCGGGCCCGGCGCCGCCCATCCCCTGGGCCGAAGGTAAAAGATTCAAAAGCAATCTCAAATTTGAAATTTCAAGTTTGAGATTTCAGGTCCGAGGACTCGGGCCCGCGACCCCGGTCACCGCGACCTCGGCCGGCCCGGCGCGGCGGGCGGGCCCGCGCCGGGGTCGTCCGGCGGGAGCGCCCAGCGGAGGGGGGCGAGGTTGCTGACCACCCGCCGGTCGGACGGCGACGGGGCCGCGCCGCCGAGGCTCAGCGCGACCGTCGCGGCGGCGTCGACCGGCAGGCCCGCCGCCAGCATCCGGGCCCGCTCGACGGCGACCGTCACCGCCTTCGTCACCCCCGGGTCCGGCTCGACGAGCCGATGCGCGGAATGCCCGCCGCCGGGCAGGTAGATGTTCACGTACCAGCTCGACCCCTCCACCGGGAGCGGGTCGGCCCAGCGGACGGCCAGGGGGACCTCGTAGATCCACCGCCCCAGCGGCGTGACCCGTCGCGGGGCCCCGCCACCGCGCCGAGCTCCGCCAGCGCGCCCGGCGCGAACCTCGGCGTCTCGATCGCATTCTCGACCGCCGCCACGAACCAGAGCTTCGCCATCAGGTCATCGGCCGCGCGCCGCGCCGAGGGGTCGGTCGACGTGCCGCCGAGCCGGACGGTCGCGCGGTCGGGGTCGAGGGCGGCCGTGACGTCCTTGAGCCTCGGGTCCGTGGCGAGTGACCGGCGGATGACCTCCGCGCCCTCTTCGGGCGACAGGTCGAACGCGGGGCGGACGCCGACGTAGGCGTCGGTCCCTTCGGGGCCGACCACGTCGCCCCCCTCGACGGCCACCTCGGGCAGCGGCGACGCCGGCTCGGTGCGGAAGCTCCCGCCCATCCGGGCGAAGCCCCCCGAGGGGACCGAGGCCCACTCCGCCACGTTGCCGAAGGTGTGGAACAGCCCCCACGGGTTCGCCTCGAATTGCTCCCCCTCCGAGCCGGGCCGCGCGGGGGCGGTCGTGTCCTCCTTCAGCGCGGGCTCGGGGCCGAGGAAGTTGGCGCCCGCCGGATAACTCGCCTCGTCACCCCACCAGAACGCCGACGACCGCCCGGCGCGGGCCGCGCGGAGCCATTCGTCGCGGGTCGGCAGGCGGTACGCGACCCCCGCGTCGTCGGCCTTGCCCAGGCCGGCCAGGTACTCCTGCGCCCTCTTCGGCGAGAGGTTGAGCGCGGGCTGGCCGGGGGCTTCGAGGATGAAGTCGTCCGACCGGCCGGCGCGGGAGTCGTAGCCGGGCAGACGGCGCGAGACCTGCGCGTTGGTCGCCTCGGTCGTCGCGACGAAGACGCCGGGCTGCCCGTCGGCCGACGGCACCCGGACGAAGGAGAAGCCGTCGGGCCCGGGGCGGGGCAGCGGCCTCGCCTGCCTCGACGGGCCGCCCAGCGGCTCGCCCCAGCCGAACGGGCCGGGATCGGGGGCGGAGCCTTCGGGCCGGGGATAGGGGAAGTCGAGGATCGTCGCCGTCAGGACGTTGCTCGCCGCGGCGCCGGTCGCCTCGTCGATCAGGCCGACCCGCACGACGACCTCGGCCGGCCGGAGGTCGCGCACCGCCGTCGCCCGCACGTAGGCCGAGAGCTGCCGCGCCCCCGGCCCTTCATCGCCGGGCGGCTCCTGCGTCTCGACCGCCCCCCCCGGCAGCACGACCTTGACCCGGAACCGCCCCGACGCCCCGCGCCTCCACTGGGCCCGGGCCACCAGCTCGAAGTACTCGACGCCGGGCCCGGAGTGTCGCACCAGCGACGCGGGCCCTTCCCACCCCTCCAGGCGGACGACCTCGGCCCCGCGACCCGTCGCGGCGCCGGCCGCGATCCCGACCATCACGAGCACGACCAGGCGGCGAATCATGGACCTTGCCCTCCCCGTCGACCTTCGGGACGCGACCGGCTCATGCGGGGTCCCCGAGAGGGTCCCGCGCCCTCATCCGGCACCGTGGCCCCTATGAGATATGATCCGCGAAACCCGCCGTCCCGTTCTCCCATTCCGGCGACGACACCCGATTGGCGAGACCCAATCGCCCTCACGGCAGGATGTCCCTGACGGCGATCCGACCGACCTCGCGGCCGTCGAGAACCACCGGCACCTCGTCGTCGGGGCCGAGCTCGCGGCGATTGCGATAGCCCGGCGCGTCGGCCGGCCCGGTCGGGTCGTCGTGGACCTCCAGGCGGCGCGCGATCAAGTTGACGATCCAGTAGGCCGGGATGCCCGCGCGGGCATAGATCCGCTTCTTGCGGCCCTGATCCTCGTCGAGGCTGGCGTCGGACACCTCGACGACCAGCGCCACGTCGCCAGGCCCGACGCGACGGCCGGTGTAGTCGCGCCGCGATCCCCTCACGATCTTGACATCGGGCTCCGGCTCGCTCTCGTCCGTGGTGACGGGATCTTGCACGGAGACGTGCCAGCCGGCCCCGGCGACCAGTTGGACCAGTGCGTCCTGGACGAGACCCGTGGCGAGCACATGCGGCGGGTTCTTGGTCATCTTGGTGACGAGCAGCCCCTCCAGCAGTTCCACGGGTTCATCTTCGCCGATGATGCCGAGCTCCGCGATCCGGTGGTATTGATCGACCCCGAATCGGTAGAGTCCGCCGACCTCCGGTGTGGCCGGCCCCGGCGCGGGCATGTTCGGCTGGGTGGCAATGGACATCGGTAGACTCCTCGCGACGCCCTCGGCCCTCACGGCAGGATGTCCCTGACGGCGATCCGGCCGACCTCGCGGCCGTCGAGAACCACCGGGATCTCGTCGTCCGGACCATACTGGCGGATCGGCGCGGTAGGAGGGCGTGTCGGCCGGGCCCGAAGGATCGGTGTAGACCTCGACCCAGCGGTGGCGCAGGTTAATGATCCAGTAAACTGGGATGCCCTGCGCCGCGTAGGTCTCCAGCACGTCGCCCCGGTCTTCCGGGAGGCTGGAGTCGGCGGTCTCGACCAGCAGCGCCACGTCCTTTGCGGACGGAGGGCGGTCGGGATAATCGTCCTCCGTGCCGCGGACCACCATCAGGTCGGGTTCCGGTACGCCATCGTCGGCGACCTCCATCGGTTGCTCCTGCTCGACATGCCATCCCTCGGGCACGATGCGGGACATGGCCCTGTCGATCTTGGTCGTGGCGCGGGCGTGCCGGCGTCCCTTGGTCATCTTTTCGACGAGCCGTCCTTTCCAGAGGAAGAGCGGGGCCTTGTCCCCGAAGAACCCGGTTGCCACCAACTGATAATACCGCTCGATCGTGAGACGATAGGGGTGGTCGCAGGGCGACGCCTTCTCGGCGGGTCGGCTCGGCTCGGTGGCCACGGACATCGAGGTTCCTCCTGGCGTCGGAATTGCCGGCGGGGTCCGGACCAGCGTACCATAAACGGAGGGAGTTGGGGTCGCCTCCGGGGGTCGTTTTCGGGGCGGGTCCGCCCGCGCATCGCATGCCCGCGTTCTATCGGATGCCGGTCGTCTACCTGCTGGCGCTGGTCGTGGCCGCCGCGGTCGGGATCGGCGCCCGGGCGCGGTCGCTCGGCTCGCCCGGGGTGCGGCCCGGGGCGACTGCGGCGCCGACGGGGACGATCGCACCGCCGAGGGCGCCGGCCGTCGCGACGGAGGAGGCCGCGCCCGACGACGGCATCCTGCGCACCGCCGACGGGCTGCGGCGGAAGGTGGTCGTCAAGGATCTCGACGTCGTCTGCCGGAGCGCCCCGGAGGGGGGGCAGCCGGTCGGCCCTCCGCTCGATTACTTCGCGATCCGGTTCGTCTACGGCGAGTCGCCGCCGGGGCGGCCGACGATGGTCGAGGTCGGGCCGAGCCCCGGCCCTCCGCAGGGGTGGGTGCCGTCGGCCTCGGTCCTGGAGTGGGACACCCGGCTGATGGCCCGCCCGACCCCCCGCGCCGGGCGCCCGGCGCTGGTGATCTACCGCGAGGAGTCGTGCCTGCTCGACGCCCTGGCCGGGCGGTCCTGCCCGCGGCACCGGGGCCGATGCCCGACCGAGGGCGAGGAGGCCGACGCGGGCCCCGCCGCCGAGGCGTCGGCGCTGGGGATGCCGATCCTCCAGACCAAGGTGATCCCGCAGCCCGACGGGTTGCCGCGGACGATCTTCGAGGTCGCCGGGCTGGTCCGCGACCGGGCCCGGCGGCGCCCCCGCCCGCGTCGCCGCCGGCCGATCTCCTGCCCATGCTGCGGAGGGTCGAGGTCGCCTTCGCGATCGACACGACGGCCTCGATGCAAAGGGCGATCGTCGCGGCGCGGAGGGTGGCCGCGACGCTCGCCGAGGACGCCTCGAAGCGCGACATCGCGCTGCGGCTCGGCCTGGTCGAGTACCGCGACGACTGGCCCCAGTTCGGATTCGTGGCGCGGGTCGTCACCCGGTTCACCGACCCCCCCGGCTTCCTCGAGGCGCTGGGGCGGATCGAGGCGGCCAGGAGGGGCGACGGCACGCTCGACGAGGCGGTGCTCGACGGCCTGGCCGCCGCGCTCCCCCGGCGCCCGGCGACCGGCCCGGCACCGGGCACCTCGACTGGACGTCGGGCGCGCCGGGAGAGCTGGCGACCCGGATGATCGTCCTGCTCGGCGACGCCCCCGACCACGCCCGCGACCTGGGCCGCGCCCGCCTCCTGGCCGAGCGGGCGCGGAGGGCGGGCATCCTGATCGCGACCGTGGCGCTCGACCGCCCCGGCCAGCTCTCGCGCGACGAGCGAGAGCGCTACCAGGCGCAGTGGCGGGCCCTGGCCGAGGGGTCGTTCCGCCCACTCGACAAGGCGAGCGGGTTCACCCGGCCGGTGGCGCCCGCCGCGGTGCGGGCCGACGAGGCGGATCGGCTCGTGCCGATGCTCCAGACCTTGATCGACGACCGCGTCGAGCACGCCCGCAACCTCGCCGCGCTGGCGGCGGCCGAGGCCGAGGGGAGGCTCGTCGAGTACGTCAACAGCCAGGGCCTGACGCTCGACCGCGTGGCGCCGGTGCTCGTCGACCTGCACCGCGGCGAGCCCGAGGCGCGCGCCCGGCCCGACCCGCGCTCCGCGGGCCGCAAGGCCCCGTCGGTGCGCCGCGGCTGGATCGCCGAGACGAGCCGCGGGGCGCGGCTGGTCACCATCGAGGTGCTGATGACGCGCGCCGAGCTCGGGGTGCTGATCGACGAGCTGTCGCAGCTCCAGCAGGCCGCGCAGGGGACGGCGCGCGACCTGGCGGACCTGCTCCGGATCGGCACCGCCGCGGCGGCCGGCGAGACGGGGTTCCTCGCCGCCGACCGCGGCGCGCGGACCTTCGCCGACCACCTCCGCCGCCGCCAGGGCCTGCCGCCGGCCCGCCCCGACAGCCTCTTGCGCCGCACCCAGGCCGACCTGCTCCAGGCCGACGACCTGTATCGCGCGGCGCTCGACGACCGGCTCGGCTCCAGCCTCGCCGAGCTGGTCCGGCGCCGCAACGACCCCGTCTGGGACGACCCCCGCCGCACCATCGACGGCATGGCCCCCGTGCCGTACGCCCTGATCGATTTCTGATGGGAGTGGAGGGTGGGGAGAAAGACCGGAGTCCCGCCCCCTCCTTTGCTCCTCACTCTCCACTCCCCACTCCTCACTACTTGTCGAGCTTGCCGGCCGACCAGAGGAGGCCGCGGGTGATGACGTCGAGGAAGTGGGGGTCGGACATCTCCTCGTTGTAGTGGCCGATCGTGGTGCCGAAGACGCGGGCCTTGCCGTAGGTGTTCTTCCAGATGCAGACCTCGTCCTTCTTCGTCTCGCGGCTCCGCGCGGTGGCCAAAGGCGTGGTGGTGTCCCACACGCGGACGATCTGGTAGAGCTCGCCGTTGGGGGTCGTCCACGAGTTGCCGAAGCCGGCCATGACCGGGTCGTCCTTGGCGACGTTGACGACCTCGAACGGATACTTCGCGCCGTGCTGCCGCGAGGTCACGCCCAGGAACTTGAACCACTCGTCGGTCTTGTCGCGATAGCAGTGCATCGCGCAGTGGATGACGACCGCGGGCACCCCCTCGCGGTGCGGCCTGAGGATGCGGTCGGTCCACGCCGGGTCGGCCGCCTGCGAGAAGCACTCGTTGTGGACGACGACGTCGTAGCCCTTGGCCCAGTCGGCGTCCTCGTAGAACGGGATCTTGGAGGTGTTGCTGGTGCCCCCCTGGTGGATGATGGTCCACTCGACCGGCGTGCGCGCCGAGATCCCCTCCGAGAGGATCTTCTTCTGGTGCTCGTAGTCGTGGCAGCACCCGCCGGTGATCATCAGCGCGCGGATCGGCTTGGCCGGGCCGTCGGCGACGGCGCCCGCCGCCGTGAGGATGGTTGCACACGCGATCCCAAGCCGCAACTTGACCGATCGTGCCATTTCCGTCGCTCCCCTGGCGTACCTCGATGTCTGCCGGGCCGTCGCCACGCCGCGCGCGGTGCCCCTGGCGACGGCCAGGGTAATCGAGGGGACGCCGCGAATCCACCCGCCAGAGGCCAGCGGCCCCAGGCCGGTAGACAGACCGGCATCCGCAGGGTTATCCTTCGGGGAGGATTATTGATCCAAGGTTAAACAGCGTGCCCGATCGGAGGGCGACGACCATGGACGAGGCGGCGAAGCCTCAGCGGGGGTGCGAGGGGTTCCGCACGAGCGGGGCGTCGCGGCGTGAGGCGCTCTGCGCCGGGGCATTGGCCCTGACGGGCCTGGGGCTGCCGGGGCTCCTCGGCGGCCGGGCGGCGGCCGGGACGGGCCGGGTGTCCGGCGACGGGTTCGGCCGGGCGCGGTCGTGCATCCTGATCTTCCAGTGGGGCGGGCCGAGCCAGCTCGACACCTGGGACCCGAAGCCGGAGGCCCCCGCCGAGATCCGCGGCGAGTTCGCCACCATCGCGACCAGCGTGCCGGGCGTGCGGGTCTGCGAGCACTTCCCCCGGCTGGCCGCGAGGGCGCACCGGCTGGCGATCGTCCGGTCGATGAGTCACGACGACGCCGCCCACCTGTCCACGGCTCACCGCCTGCTGACCGGCCACCTGGCGCCGAGGCCGCATTCCGACGCCGACGGCCCCTCGCCCGGCGACTGGCCGCACCTGGGCGCCTGGTGGCGCGGTGCCGGCCGTCGCCGTCGGCGATGCCCACGGCGGTGACCATGCCGTGGACCGTGGCGCACCCGGCGGCGCCCGGCGGCAAGGCCCCCGGCCAGCACGGGGGCTGGCTCGGCAAGGGATTCGACCCGTTCCGCGTCGAGGGGGACCCCAACGCCGCCGGCTTCCGGGTCGGCGGGCTCGGGCTGCCCGACGACGTGACCCCCGACCGCCTCCGCGGCCGCCGGGCCCTGCTCGGGACGGTCGGCTCCGGGCCCGACCTGGCGGGCGCCGGGCCCGCGCGTGGGGCGGGTTCCAGGCCCGCGCGCTCGACGCGCTCGTCTCGGCCGAGGCGAGGGGGGCGTTCCAGGTCGAGCGGGAAGACCCGAAGGTCCGCGACCGCTACGGCCGGAATATCCACGGCCAATGCCTGCTGCTGGCCCGCCGCCTGGTCGAGGCGGGCGTCGGCCTCGTGACGGTCAACTGGCACGACGATGGCCAGAACTTCTGGGACACGCACGGCCAGAACTTCCGCCACCTCAAGGATCGGCTCATGCCCCCGGCCGACGTCGGGTTCGCGGCGCTGCTGGACGACCTGGCGGCGCGGGGACTGCTGGACGAGACCTTGATCGTCTGGGCCGGCGAGTTCGGCCGCAATCCCCGGATCACCGCGGGCAACGCCGGCCGCGAGCACTGGCCGGGCTGCTACTCGGTGGCCCTGGCCGGCGGGGGCATCCGCGGCGGCGTGGTGTACGGGGCCTCCGACCGCTGGGCCGCCTACCCGGCGCGCGACCCGGTCAGCCCCGACGACCTCGGCGCCACCATCCTGCACGCGCTGGGGGTCGACCCGGCCACCGAGGTCCGCGACCCCCTCGGGCGCCCCATGCGGATCAACACCGGCCGGCCTCTGATCCCCCTGTTCGCCTGAGTCCGACCCCGTCGCCCTCGCCGAGTTCGTTCGCGCCGCGACGCCGCGGGGCCACCCGCACCGCCGAGTTCGTTCGCGCCTCCGACCGCCCGGACCCCTCGATCGACGAGCGGACCTGATGGTTTGTCCCCGGGTGCGGCGGGCCACCGAGGATGTGAATGTACAAATGAACAAATCTCATCGGTGGGATGGTCGGTCGGGCGCACGGGGGGCGCCGGCGGGCGGGGGTCGGCGTTGATCGGACGGGGGGGCCCCGGCGGGGCCGATCGGAGGCGGCGCTCAGCGGCCCGGGCGGCGGGCGGCCTGGCGGTCGCGCTTCGCCTGGGCGCGGCGCTGACGGCGGTTCATCGTCGCCATCGCCGTCTCCTGCGACGAGCGGGACCGAGACGGCGACGGCGCCGGGGCCGTGGCCACCGGGGCCGGGCGCTCGGCCGCCGGGGTCGGTGGCGGGAGGGGCTCGACCCCTACCTCCATCGCGATCCGCGCCCGCTTCGCCAGGTTGTCGATCGCCGCATTGGACAAGGGGCTCGCGGTGCGACGGCTCCTCCTCGCGCGCCGCCGCCTTGGCCTCGCGCAGGCGCAGCAGCTCGGCGCGGGCCGCGTTGAAGGCCCGCCGGCAGCCCCCCTCGTACCTCCGCAGCCGCGCCGACGCCCTGTCCTCCTCCAGCGGCATCCCCCCCACCGCCATCGCCCGCTCCGACGCATCGACCTCGTCGAGCACCGCCTCCTGGACCTCGCGCAGGCCCTCATAGTGCCCCTCGACGACCGCGGCCAGTCCGGCGACATCCTCCGGCGGCGGCAGGACGCCGGAGCCGTCGCGGAGCGCGGCCGGGACGCCGATCAGGTCGAAGGCCAGGCTCCGCTGGGCGTCGGTCCAGCCCCCCTTGTCCTTGAGGATCGAGCCGAGCAGCTCCCACCGATCCATCAGCCAGTCGGCCCCCTGCTTGCACCGCCGCAGCGCGGGCGCCACCCGGGAGGGGTCCCCGGCGAGCTTCGCCCCCAGGTCCTCGATGGCGACGCGGCGGTCGAGGTCCCAGATCAGCGCGGCGCGCCGGCTGACGCGGCGGACGTCGAGGATCGTCATTTCGGCGCAGCGGTCGAGCCGCGCCGAGGCCAGCGCCATCTGGCGGACCAGGAATGCCTCGTAGGGGGTGGCCGGCCGGAACTCGGCGATGAACTCGGCGGTGCGGCGGGCGACGACCTTCTCCAGGTCCTCGGGCAGTACGGTCTTGGAGCACAGGCCGTGGCGGAGGCTATTGCGAGAGGAGCGGGCACGGCCCTCGGGGGTCTTCGGGCCTCCTCCGCGCCTCGGCGGGGCGGGGGCCTCGGTGATGTCCGGGGGGGGGGACGGCGGGGGATTCGGGGAGATTGGTCACGGGTGCATCCTCGCGGTGCGGGTCGGCTTCGCCGGTCCGGCCGCCGGGCGTCGGCGGTCATGGAGCGGGAGGGCGGCGCCGCCCATCAATACGTACTATCGTGACGGCCGCGAGGATCGTTCTGATTTTCTTCCGGAGGGCCGCGATTTTCCGGGCAGGGCCGCCGACGTCTCATCCGGATGCGCGCCGTAAGTCTCAGTCGCGGCGGCCGTTTCGTCCCCCATCAATCCGGCGGGCGGCCGGGGCCCGTCTTCGGACCCCGGCTCCCATGCCGCAATGTGAGGGACCTGGCACGCCACCGCGGGCCGCCCGAGGTCGGGCGCCGCCGGCGATCATCGCGACGCGACGGGCAGGACGTGCGGGCGGGGCTCGGCGTTGCCGGCCTCGTCCTCGGCCGAGGCCGAGAGCTCGCTCGGGGCCGGGCCCTCCAGGGCGATTTCCCACTCGGCGTAGTTCGGCGCCAGGGCGCGGGCCGATCGGCCGTTGACGGTCACGCGGCGGACCGTCCCGTTGTCGGCGGTCGTCCCGCGCACCGTCAGGCCGCCGTCGGCCGACCGCGCGACGTGGGTGATGACCGTCGTCGGCGGCAGGTCGTCCACCGGCTCCAGGGCGCGGGGAAGTCCTTGGTGGTCGCCGAGACGTTCGGCCGGCCCTGCTCCTGGGCCGGGTCCATCGGGTTCAAGGTCGGCTTGATCGGGCCCGGGATCGTCTTCGGGCGGGGGGGCAGGTCGAGGCCCTCGGGGCGATCGCCCCGGACGAAGTCCACGACGACGTCCACGCCTCGGATCGTCAGGCCCCGATAGGCGTGCTGGTCGTAGACCGGCCGATAGATCCCGTAGCGACCGCTGAAGATGTCCATCCGATCGACGAGGACCGAAGGCGAGTCGGGGCGGAAGGCCCAGAAGTTGTTCCAGAGCCGCGTGTCGCGGAGGATGAACGGGTGCCTCGCGTCGGGGCCGACGCCGCGGACCCCCTCGCCGAGGTTGATCCCGTAGAGCTGCGCTGTGCGCCTCGTTCCCGTCGAACCGGACGAACGGCAGCGTGCGGATGTCGACGACCTGCCGCGAGCCGTCGGGCTGGCGGACGAGCAGGCGGAGGTCGAAGGTCTCGGGCGTGTCCTCGGGCTCGTCGACCTTCAGCGCGGTGTCGGTCGTCGCCAGCGGGGTCGCCTCGAACCGGAAGCCGTAGCGGTCGCACTCGACGGCCACGTTGCGGGTGAAGGTGTTGCGGCTGTTGGCCCACCAGAAGCCGGCCCCGCTGTTGTTGTCGAACGGCAGGAACGGCTCGGGCAGCGGCTTGCCGGCGAACGCCTGGACGGCGAGGTTGCGGTCGAGGACGTTGTCGACCTCGGTGCCGTCCTCGAGGAAGAACCCGTGGCCGACCGACTGGTAGCCGACGCAGTCGCGGACGACCAGGTAGTTCGTGCCGTGGATCGTGATCCAGCGGTTGCCGCTGTCCCAGATCGAGGCGCCGACGACCGAGGTGCCGCGCATCGTGTCGCCGACCTGGTGGAAGTGGAGGCTGTACTTGCCCTTGACCCCCTCCTTGCCCAGGTGGCGGAACTCGGCGTAGGCGATCGACCCGGCCGAGCCGCGGTGGTACATCGTGTGGCCGCGGACGCCGTCGGGGTCGGCCGACTCGACGACGACGTTGCGGCTCAGGTTGGCGACCTCGCCGCGGTAGTCCCCCTCGCCGAGGTGGTCGAGCTCCAGCGGCCGGTCGAGCGTCGAGCTCGGTCGCCGTCGATCGCGCGGATGGTCCGCTCCTCGGTGAAGATCGTGCATCGAGTCCTTGCCCTGCCCGGCGCGGAGGGTGCCGCGCTCGCGCCTCGGGCGCTGGGTGGCGGTGACGATCACGCGGTCGCCGACCCGCCAGCCGGGGACCGGCTCGGCGAGCGTGACCGCGGCGTCGCCGGCGCGGGCGGTCCGGCCGAGCTTGACCCAGGTGCGGGCCATCGGCGCGCCGTGGAAGTCCATCCGGCCCCCGCAGCAGACGATCGCCGGGCAGGTCTCCGGGTCCATGCCCTCGACGTGCGCCAGCCGGATCATGGCCGTGTGGCCGGCCGGCGATCGGGCGATCGGCCGATGCCGACCTCCAGCGCCGGCCGGGGGCCATGCCCGGTCGCGTCCGGGGGCCGTGGGCGTCGCAGTCGAAGCCGTCCTCGCTCGCGTCGTCGCCGGCCTGGATCTTGATCAGGCCGACGACGAGGCGGGTGTCGCGGTCGGGGTCGAAGCGGAGCGTCCCGGCGACGTGGATCGAGCGGATCACCCGGTCGGACGCCACGTCATAGACGACCGCGTGCCCGGCGCGGACCTGGACCCGGTCCCCCGCGCCGGGGACCTTCCCCCCGTCCCACGTCTCCGGCGCCGACCAGGGGCCGCTCCTCGCGGAGCGGATCGGGGGACCCGGCGGCGCGGGGGCCGTGTCGTCGGCCGCCGCGGGCCGCATCGCCGCCCAGGCCAGGCAGGACAACTCGATGATCGCGATCGCGGCGGCTCGTCTCACGGCCCATCCCTCCTCTCGTCGTCGTCAGGGCGTCGGTGCAGGCGAGGAACACTCGTCCGGTCAGTGTACGAGGCCGCCCCGCGGGGTACAACCATCATCAGCGCGCGGGCGAGGTCGATCGGCCGTCCACGATGGGCCGGAGGGGAGTCGGGGTACCGCGGGTTCGCCCTCGAACCCTCGCGACGGGGTGGGATGGTGCGCACGACGGCCCGACGGGCCGGGCCCATCGCCCGCCCGTCCTGGCGGCGGGCTCACTTCGGGAGCATCTGGAACCGCGCGAAGGTCTCCTTGCCGTTGAGCTTCCAGTGGCCCTCGTCGTCGAGCGACCAGACCATGTAGAGGTTCAGCGGCATGGCGGTCGCCCCCGGCGCGGCGCCGGGGGAGGCGGAGGCCGTCCCGGTCGGGGCGTGGATGGCGGCCTCGGAGGACCCCTGGCGGCCGGCGCGGTCCTCCGAGGCCATGACGTCGGCGGACGGGCTCCGCCCGCCCCACTCCTTGCGCGCCTTGACGAACCGGGGATGGACCGCGTCGTACCACTTGACGGTGTCGGCCACGCTCTCGGGCGTGCTGATCGACTTGAGGTAGCCCAGGTCGTCGGCGGCCATCGCCATCGCCGCCTTCTCCACATCCTCCGCCAGGCCCGCGGCCGGCTTCGACAGGTAGTGCCACAGCCCCCAGCCGAAGACGATCGCCACCAGGACCCGACGGCGACCGCCTTGACCGAGACCTCCGACAGCCTCTTCTCGATCTCCTCGAAGTCGGCCACGCTCGGCAGGCTGCCGCTCGTGCTTGCGGTGCGGGATCGCCTCCTCGGAGCCGCCACCGGCCGGACTGCCGGGGACGATCGGCGGGTCGCCCGGGAAGGCCCGCCCCTGCGCGTTCAGGTAGAACGGCATGTGGCACTTCCGGCAGAGGAACCGCGTGTTGATCTTCTCGCGCGCGACCGTCCCCATCCTTCCGCAATTCGGACAAGCCAGTTCGAGCATGGAACCGTCCCCGCATTCCGATATATAGGTAGGCCCGCAGTGCGACGAGGGCGACACCGCATGTCCCGGTGCCGGGGGGTGATCCTCAATCTACCGTAACCTCAGAAACATCTGCACCCCAAAAGGATAAACTTTTCCAGGGTTATGGTAAAGATGGATCGTCCAGGTATGCCAAATCGGGGCCTTCCTTATCTGTTGTGGCCGTTTGCCGGGGGTCCATATGCCGGCAACTGCGGCCCGCCTGGAATGCAATAGCGTCGCCATCGTATGGCACGGTCCGCGAAACTTCGCAAGCGCTCAAGATTCCGTGCTGCCGAGAATACATGGCTTCATGGTTGATTGCAGTCATGGAGATTGCATCTAACCACGTCGTTCCCGCGCTCGCGTGGGGGATGCGGTCTTCGACGCGGCTCATGAGCGCGGGATGGTGGTGACCCCAGTTTGCTCGTCGGGCGGGCACCGCCCCACCGTCCTGTCGGGTCTGATACCGAATCGTCGGGATGACTCGTCTTATGTAGGGTGGGTCAGCGCAGCGCAACCCACCGGATTGTGGTGGGTTGCGCCGCTGACCCACCCTACAAAGAGCAACAGATCCAGGCGATTCGGTATGACGGCGGATGGATGAGGGGTGGCGGAGGTGCCCAACCGACGAGGAGGGATCGATGAACACCATCCGGGATCATGAGCCAACCATGATTCTCTGCTTTCCCAAAACGCCCATTTTATCCGGGTCCGGGTCAGCGCCTGGCGGATGTCGGGGGTAGGACAGGTGAGGGGGGCCTTCAGTGCAGGTGTTCCGCCAGGATCAGGCTCGGCCGCTCCACCAGGCGGAACATCGCGACTGCCGCGGCCAGGCTGGCGCCGAACGAAAGGACCATCCACATCAGGGCTGCGGGTGCGGAGTCGCCCGAGAGACGGGCACCGCAGGCTCGCCACGACCCAGTTCGTCGGGTAGTGGACCAGGAATAAGCTGTAGGAGATCCGCCCGAGGGACCGCAGCCACGGCCGGACTTCCCGGTCGATGGCCCGCCCGCCCCGGCCGGCGAAGTAGATCAGGATGCCGGTCGCCAGCGCCAGGGCCAGCCGCCGCCTCCAGTCGAAGATCAGGCCGGCCGCCACGACCCCGGCGTAGGCCCAGAAGACCCACCTCGGGACGCGGCCGATGAGGGCCCACGCACACACCACCCCGACGAACAGGGAGCAGGCGTAACAGTGGACCCAGGGCTCGTCGTCGTAATTCAGGTTCCAGACGAAGATGGACATCACGGCGCCGGGCACGAACAGGGCCAGGAGCAGGGCCGTGTCGAGCCGGCGAGAGCGGATGCGAAGGGCGCGGATGAGGCCCCCGTGGAGCAGCATCAGCGCGAAGAAGAGCAGGCAGAACTGGTAATCGATGCCCAGGTACCAGATCCCGGCGGACAGGCTCGGGTACGCGAGGATGTCTTGCAGGAAGAACACATGCGCGAGGACCAGCCCCCCGGAGAGCTCGTCGAACAGGGGGAACGCGGCGAATCCCGGCGGGCTGAGGGCGTGCAGCATCAGGATGGCGAGGATCGTCGCGAGATAGGGAAATCCCAGGCGGCACGTAGCGCGCCGCGGCGAACCGGACGAACCCCGCCGGGCTGATCGGCCTGCGGCTCACGGCGAGGGCGGTCACGAACCCGCTGATGACGAAGAAGACCTGGACCGCGATCCGTCCGTATTCGACGAGCCCGTCGACGAGCCACGGCACGAGCCTCGCGGCCCGGTCCGGCAGGGGGCCGTAGAGGCCGATGTGGTGCGCGGCGATGACCGCCGCGGCGAGCCCCCGGAGGGCGTCGATGAGCCCGAACCGTCGTCGCCCGGCCCCCGGTCCGGGCCGGTCCCCGACCGGCGCCCTCGCCGCACGGGTCGCGTCGTGCTCCGGACCCTCGACGCCCGCCGCGCCGAGGTCGTCCGGCCGCCCGCGATCGTCCATCGCGGTCCGGCCGGTCGCCGCGCTGGGGGGTGGATTCGCCATGTCTGCTCGCATCGCAATCGGGCCGATCCCGCCGTCGGGAGCCACGACCCGCGAGTTGCCATCGGGACGAGTATAGGAGGGCCCACGGCGGATGCAATCGACTGACGGCGGTCGGCATGGGGCCCGCGGGGAAGCCGCCCCCGCCCGGGTCCGGCCGCCCCCGCCCGGCCCGAAGGAACCGAATTCCCCAGCGGAGGCCGGAACGAGTAAGATGGGGGTGTCTCGCTCCGCGCCGGCCTCGTCCTCGTCAGGAATTCGGCATGACCGTCCGCCTGCTCCGGGTCCTCCGCGGCCCGAACATCTGGGCCATGTTCCCCGTGCTGGAAGCGTGGGTCGACCTGGGGGATCTCGCGGACAGGCCCCCGGCCGAGATCCCCGGCTTCCGCGATCGGCTCACCGCCTGGCTGACCACGCTGTCGCAGTCCCGTCGCGACTGGGGCAACCGGGGCCGCCCGCCGCGGCTCCCGGGCCCCGACGCCGGCCTGGCCGACGTCCTGGCGCACGTGGCGCTGGAGTTGGAGGCGCTGGACGGCTCGGATTTCGCCTTCGCGCGGGCGCGAGCGACGTCGGAGCCGGGCGTGTTCCGGATCGCGGTCCCTTATCAGCACGAGGACTTCGGCCGCCCCTGCCTCGAGGCGGCCGTGGAGCTCTGCCGGGCGGCGATGGACGACCGGCCTTACGACATCCTCACCGCGACCGAGGCGCTCTACCAGAGGGCGGCCAAGCTCAACCGCCGCCCGCACCTGGCCGCGTTCGCCGATGCGGCGCGGGCCCGCGGCATCCCGTTCCAGCAGCTCGGCACCAGCGAGATCGGCACCGTCGTCGTGTTCGGCCAGGGGGCCCGGCAGCGGCGGATCATCTCGGCCCGCACCGACCGCACCGGCGCCATCGCCGAGTCGATCTCGGGCGACAAGGCGCTGACCAAGGCGATGCTCCGCTCGGTCGGCGTGCCGGTCGCCGAGGGGGAGAAGGTGGCCACCGTCGAGGAGGCGTGGGGGGCCGCTTCGGAGATCGGCCTGCCGGTCGTCATCAAGCCCTACGACACCGACTACGGGATCGGCGTCGGCCTGAACCTGTCGACCCGCGAGCAGGTCATCGCCGCGTTCGAGACGGCGCGGCGCGGTCCGACTACGTCCTGGTCGAGCGCCAGGTGCAGGGCGACGAGTACCGCCTGCTGGTCGTCGACGGCCGCCTCGTCGCGGCCGTCCGGCGCGATCCGCCGCGGGTCGTCGGCGACGGCCTGGCGACCGTCGCCGAGCTCGTGGAGCGGCTCAATGCTGACCCCCTGCGGGGCGACGGCCACGCGACGCCGATGGCCCGCGTCGAGGTCGACCAGGCCGTCCTGGCGACGCTCGCCGAGCAGGGCCTGACCCCCGACTCGGTCCCCCCGGCCGGCGCGCGCGGTCCTGCGGCGCAACGCGCACCGCTGGAGCGGCGGGACGACGACCGACGTGACCGACCGCGTCCACCCCGACATCGCCGCCCGCGCCGTGGAGGCGGCGCGGGTCATCGGGCTCGACATCGCGGGCCTCGACGTGGTGGCCGCCGACATCGGCCGGCCGTTGGAAGAGCAGGGGGGGGCGGTCATCGAGGTCAACGCCGAGCCGTCCCTGGTCATGCACCTGCGCCCGGCGTTCGGCCGCCCCCGTCCGGTCTGCGAGGCGATCCTCGCCACCATGTTCCCCGAGGGGGACGACGGCCGCATCCCGGTCGTCGCCGTGACCGGCACCAACGGCAAGACGACGACCACCCGGCTGATCGCGCACATCCTCCGCGCGACCGGCCGTCGCGTCGGGATGACCTGCACCGACGGCATCTACTTCGACGGCCGCCGGATCGAGGCGGGCGATTGCAGCGGGCCGCATAGCGCGCGCACGGCGCTGCTCAACCCGCTGGCCGAGGCCGTCGTCCTGGAGACGGCCCGGGGCGGCATCCTCACCGGCGGGCTCGGGTTCGACCGCTGCGACGTCGCGGTCGTCACGAACCTGGGCGAGGGGGACCATGTCGGCCGGCACGACGTCCACACCGTCGACGAGATGGCCGAGGTCAAGCGCACGGTCGTCGAGGCCGTCGCGCCCGGGGGGGCCGTCGTCCTGAACGCCGACGACCCGCTGGTGGCCTCGATGGCCGCGCGCTGCCCGGCGCCGGCGATCTTCGTCTCCCGGGCCGCCGCCAGTCCGATCGTGGCGCGGCACAGGGGGTGCGGCGGCCGGGCGGTGCTCTCGCGGGGGGGGGCGATCGTGCTGGCCGAAGGGGATCGCGAGGAGACGCTCGTCGCGCTCGACCGCGTGCCGATGACTCACGGCGGCCGGGCCGGCTTCCAGGTCGAGAATGCGCTGGCCGGCGCCGCCGCCTCGTGGGCGCTGGGCGTGGCGCGCGAGGCGATCCGTCGCGGCCTGGAGACGTTCGCCGGCAACGTCGTCCAGGCGCCGGGCCGGTTCAACGTGCTCGACGCCGGGGGAGCGACCGTGGTCATCGACTACGCGCACAACGCCTCGGCTCTCGACGCGCTGGCCGCGCGCTGGACGAGTTCCCCGGCCGCCGCCTGATCGTCTACTCGGGCGCCGGCAGCCGCCGCGACGAGGACATCGTCCGCCAGGGCGAGATCCTCGGCGCGGGTTCGACCGCGTGATCCTCTACGAGGACCAGTGCAACTACGGCCGCCCCGACGGCGAGGTCATCGGCCTGCTCCGCCGCGGGCTGGCCGCGGGCCCGAGGGCCTCGGAGGTATCCGAGGTCCGGGGCGAGTTCCGGGCGATCGAGGAGGCCCTCGACGGCCTCCGCCCCGGCGAGGTCGCGGTGATCGCCCCCGAGAGCATCGAGGAGGCCATCGCCTTCGTCCGGCGCGCCTCCGAGGACAAGATCACAAACAGGAGTCCCCCGCATGAGCCTGCTGCTTGCCGCCTGCCTGCTCGTCGGCCAGGCCGCCGCCATCCCGACCGGGCCCGCCAAGATCGAGGTCGCCCTCGACGGCTACACGCTCGACGTGTTCACCTACAAGCCGGCCTCGTACCAGGGCGGGCGGATGCTCATGGTCTTCCACGGCGTCGACCGCAACGCCGAGGAGTATCGCGACGACGCCCGCGGGATGGCCGACCGCTTCGGCATGCTCGTCGTCGCCCCCCGGTTCGACGCCAAGCAGTTCGGCCGGGGTCAATATCAGCAGGGAGGCCTGTTCAAGAAGGGCCAGCTCGCCGAGCGGGCGAAGTGGACGTTCAGCCTCATCCCCAAGCTGGTCGACGAGCTCCGCCGGCTGGAGCAGGCCCCCGACCTGCCGTGGTCCATGATCGGCCACTCGGCGGGCGGCCAGTTCCTCGGCCGGATGGGCGCCTTCATGACGGCCGGCGCCGACCGCGTGGTGATCGCCAACGCCGGCTCGTACATCTTCCCGACCCGCGACATGGACTATCCCTACGGCTTCGGCGGCCTCCCCGAGGACCTCTGCGACGACGACGACCTCCGCCTCTACCTGGCGCGCCCCCTGACGCTCTACCTCGGCACCGCCGACACCGAGCGCGACGTCGACCTCGACAAGAGCCCCGCGCCGACCGCGAGGGCCCCAACCGCTACGAGCGCGGCAAGAACGCCTTCCGCGCCGCGCAGGAGCTCGCCCGCGACAAGGGCTGGGAGTTCAACTGGAAACTCGTCGAGGCGCCAGGGGTCGGCCACGACCATCGCGCCATGTTCGACTCGCCGGCCTGCGAGGCCGCGCTGTTCGGGAAGAAAAGTGATGAGTGATGAGTGATGAGTGGAAGCTTTAGCAAGCCACGGGGTTTGATCCCTCGTTCCCGCGCTCCGCGTGGGAATGCCGTCTTGGACGCTCCGCGTCCCGCTCTCCGGGGGGAGCACCTTGCCGGACTCGGCGACGCAGAGCGTCGCGGGCTGCATTCCCACGCGGAGCGCGGGAACGAGAGTTTATCAACCATGAGTCATCACTCGTAACACATCATTAACCAGGGGAGATCCTGAGCCGCCATGCACCCGCTCCGACGAACCGCGCTGGCTTGCATCCTCCTCTGGGCGGGTGCCCGACCGGCGGGCGCGGCCGACGTGCCGAGCCCCGAGGCGCACCTGGGATTCCGGCCGGGGGCCGACTTCCACCTCGCGACGTGGCCGGCGGTCGTCGACTACTTCCGCAAGCTCGACGCGGCCTCCGACCGCGTCGCGGTCCGCGAGCTCGGCAAGACGACCGAGGGGCGTCCGTTCATCGTCGCCGCCGTCTCGGCCAGGGACACGATCGCCGACCTGGCGAAGTACCGGGCCCTCCAGCGCCGCCTGGCCGACCCCCGCGTCAAGGCGGCCGACGACGCCGACCCGGTCGCGGCGAGCAAGACGGTCGTCGTGATCACCTGCTCGATCCACTCGACCGAGACCGCCTCGACCCACATGGCGATGGAGCTCGCCTACGACCTGGCCACCAGGGACGACCCGGCGACCCGCGAGGTGCTCGACTCGACGATCCTGCTGCTGGTCCCGTCGGTCAACCCCGACGGCGTGGACATCGTCGCGAACTGGTACGAGAGGACCAAGGGGCACCCGTGGGAGGGGGGCGGCCTGCCCCGGCTCTACCACAAGTACGCCGGGCACGACACCAACCGCGACTGGTTCATGCTCAACCTCAAGGAGACGCAGCTCCTGTCGCGGATGCTCTACACCGAGTGGTTCCCGACGATCCTCTACGACGTCCACCAGATGGGCTCGCGGGGCCCGGCTGTTCGTCCCGCCGTTCTACGACCCGATCAACCCGAACCTCGACGCGAGGGTCAACCAGGGGATCTTCCTGATCGGGGCGCACATGGCCACCGACCTCGCCGCGGCGGGCAAGCGAGGTGTGCTGACCAACGCGATGTACGACAACTGGTGGAACGGCGGCAACCGGACCACCCCGCAACGGCACAACATCGTCGGCGTGCTGACCGAGGCCGCGAGCGTCCGGATGGCCAGCCCGATCTTCCTGTCGAAGGAGAACCTGCGCGGCGGCTCGCGGGGGTTCAAGGACCACGCGCCGGCGGTCAACTTCGTCGACCCCTGGCCGGGGGGCTGGTGGCGATTGCGCGACGTCGTCGACTACGAGCTGATCTGCGCCCGGTCGGTGCTCACGCTGGCGGCGCGGTACAAGGCGCAGTTCCAGTCCAACCTGCGGCAGATGGGCCGCGACGCGGTCGCGCGCGGCGAGCACGAGCCGCCGTTCGCCTGGATCGTCCCCCGCGACCAGCGCGACCCGGGGACGGCCGCCGCGATGGTCCGCATCCTGCACGACACCGGCATCGAGGCCCGCGCCGCGACGTCGCCGTTCGAGGCCGACGGGACGACTTACCCGGCGGGCACCTGGATCTTGCCCGCCTCGCAGCCGTTCCGGGCGCACCTGAAGGACATGATGGAGCGCCAGGCGTACCCCTCGCGGTTCACCGCCGGGGGCCAGGCCGAGGCCCCCTACGACGTCGCCGGCTGGACCCTGCCGCTCCAGATGGGCGTCCGCGCGATCGCCGTGGACCGGCACTTCGAGGCCGTGTCCGAGCCCATCGACCGGGTCGAGCCGATCCGGGGCCGCATCGACGGGCCCCGCGACGCCTCGCATTTCACGATCGCCAACCGGGCGAACGACGACTTCATCGTCCTGAACGAGCTGCTCGCGGCGGGCGTCGAGGTGCGTGCGGCATCGAGCCCGCAACGCGACGAGCAAGGCGTGCTCTGGTTCCCGGCCAATGCGGAATCGCGCGCGGTGCTCGAAAAGGTCCTGCCCGGGGTCTCGACCGTCGTCGTCGCGCGGCCCGCGACGGCGGGGGGGCGGGACCCCATCCCTCCTCCCCTCTGGGTCCGGTCCAAGCCCCCCCGCATCGGCGTCTACCAGCCGTGGGACCCGAGCATGGACGAGGGGTGGACCCGCCTCGTCCTGGAGAAGTTCCGCTTCCGGTACGCCACGCTCCACAACGCCGAGGTCCGCGCCGGCGACCTGAGGGCGAGGTTCGACACGCTCCTGATCCCGTCGATCTCGCCGCGGGTGCTCCGCACCGGGTACGCCCCGAACGAGACCGAGCCGGCGTACGTCGGCGGCCTCGGCCCGGAGGGGACGGCGGCGCTGCGGGCATTCATCCAGGAGGGGGGGACGCTCGTCTGCCTCGAAGACTCGTGCCGGTTCGCCATCGAGGAGCTGAACCTGCCGGTCGGCGACACGCTGAAGGGGCTCAAGACGTCGGAGTTCTACGCGCCGGGCTCGATCCTCCGCGTCGTCGAGGCGCCGCAGCCCCGGCGCGTCCGTCCCGTTGTCTTCGTCCGTGACCCTGGGGATGCCCGGCCAGTTCTCGGCCTACTTCGACGATTCGCTCGCCTTCGACGTCCCCGCGCCGGCCAAGACGACCCAGACGGGGCCCCCGTGGCACGTCGTCGCGGTCGTGCGATACGCGGGCGAGAACGTCCTGGAGAGCGGCTGGTTGCTCGGCCCGGCGAAGATCCAGGGCAAGGCGGCCCTGGTCAAGCTGTCTCAGGGGGAGGGTCGCGTGATCCTCTTCGGCTTCCCGCCGCAGCATCGGGCCCAGCCGCACGGCACGTTCCGGCTCCTGTTCAACGCGCTCCTGAGGGGAGGGGCCGACTGGTCGGCCGATTGACCGCGACGGGGCGGCTTTGGCCCGTCGTTTGCACTGCCCAGGGCCGATTCCGCCCGGATGCCCTCTACAGGTACAGGAGATCACACAATGTCCACGATGATGTCGCACGGTCGAGGCGTGGCCCCGAGCGAGCACGACGAGGGCCGCCTGACCAAGGAGATCGAGTATTACACCAGCCAGGTCCCCTCGGGGACCTACCTGTCGCTGGCCGTCGGGTCGATCGGGCTGTCGCTGGCGCTTCAGTTGGCGGGCCGCAAGCACGCCGCCACGTTCGTCGGCCAGTGGGTCCCGACCATCCTCCTGCTGGGACTCTACAACAAGCTGGTGAAGCTGCACGGTTCCGAGTGATCCCGTCCCGGCATCACCGCGGGCGACCCGGGCCACGAGACGGGCCCGGGTCGCCCGCAATACATCAAGAAGAGGGTGCGTGTGCCTGCACCCCCTACGCGGGCCGCAGCTCGACCTTCTTGCCGGCCAGCGCCAGGTTCTCGCGCACGAACGTCTCGTCCCAGAGGTTCGAGATCACCGCGGCGAGGTGCGGGTTCTGGAGTGCCCAGAGGTATGCCTTCTGCGGCGCCTTCCAGTCGCCGGGGACGATCCGCTCGACCTTCGCGACCCGCCAGTCGGGGATCGGCTGGAGCGGCTTGTGGTGGGTGGCGACGGCGTGCGCGGCCTTCATCGCGATCAGGCCGACGTCCTTGGCCGCCGCCTGCCGGATCGGCTCGGCCAGGTAGCCGCCGTTGATGACGTTGTAGGCCATCATCACGACGTCGTAGTGCCCCGCGGCGGTCGCCGCGCGGAGCACGCCGGCCGGGTCGTTGTGCGCCGTCACGCCGAGGAACCGCACCTTGCCCTGCCTCTTCAGGTCGGCGAAGACCTCGGCGATCTCGGGGCTGAGGTCCTCGGGCGCGTTGGCCCCGTGCGGGCACATGAGGATGTCGAAGTGGTCCGTCCCGACGCGGCTCAGGCTCCCTTCGAGCGAGTCGGCGATCAGCTTGCGCAGCTCGGCGCACCCCTCGACGCGGCGGCCGTACTCGGGCATCATGGCCACGCGGAGGTAGGCCGAGTCGAACGCCCTCTGCTGGCCGGGGAAGTAGGTCAGGTAATAGCCCGGCGCCTCCACGCCGCGCTCCTGCCGCAGCGCCTTGGCCCGCTCGCGGATGGTCGCCTGCTTCGACGACGGGAGGCCGTCGAAGATTTCCTTGTACATCTGATCGCGACGCTTGGTGAGGTCACTGACCTTGGTCGTCAGGAAGACCTTGTCGCGCAGCCCGGGCGAGCCGGCCAGGAGCTTGCCGTAGGCCCTCTCGGTGTCCCCCTTGTGATAGGCGGGGGCCATGTCGAGGTAGTTCAGGCCCATCTCGATGGCCAGCTCCAGGTGCTTGAAGTTCTCCGAGGTGATCGGGTCGCCGCCGCTGACGACCTCGGAGATCATCATCTCGGTCCGCCCCAGCCTCCGGTACGACATGCCCGGCTGCTTGTTCCGCCACTCGACGTCCGTCTCGGGCGTCTGCGGTGCGGCCGGGGCCTCTCCGGGGCGGGCCAGTGCGGCCGCTCCCCCCAGGAGCATTGCGGTCGTGCCGGCGTTCAGGAAGGTGCGGCGGGTCGTACCCGGGTCGTCCGGCGACGGGGGGCGGGGCGGGTTCATGGCAATCTCCTCTCGGGTGGAACGAGGCGCCCGGCCGTGGGCGACGAGGGCGCCCGATCTCATAGGGAAGTGCAAACCTCGGACCGCGGCCCGAGGACTCGCGGAGGCTTTCCGCGCCGCGTCAGGCCGTCGGCAACTGCCAGGGGTCGCGACGCTCGCGGTCGAGCCAGGAGTCCGCCTCGCGGTCGCCGACGAACGCCCAGCCCTGCGGGTCCCAGCGCAGGCGGCGGCGGTTCCAGTAGGACAAGTTGCCCAGGTGGCAGACCGTGACCGACCGCGCCCCGACCTCCACGTCGGCGATCGGCCGCCCTCGCGACCGGATGCACCGGAGCCAGTCCTCCTGGTGGCTCGGCGCCTCGGGCAGGCGCACGTCCCCCTCGCCCAGCGGCTCCTTGAGGATCTTCTCCGGGAGGCTGACCAGCCTCTGCCGGTTGACGTGGATGAGGCCCTCCGTGCCGACGAACGTGACCCCGAACGGCCCGCCGTGGAACATCTCGACGCCGTTCGGGTAGACGTACCTCAGCCCTTTGGTCGCGCGGTCGTCCTCCGGGGGGATGACCTCGACCGGGCCCGAGTCGTCCATGCCGAGGCCCCACTGCGCGATGTCGAAGTGGTGCGCCCCGGTGTCGGTGTAATCGCCCCCGGAATACTCGCGATACTTCCGCCAGGCCGGGTAGTGCTTGTAGATCCCTCGCGGGCTGAGGGTCGCGTTGTACGGCCGCTTCGGCGCCGGGCCGAGCCAGAGGTCCCAGTCGAGGCCCGGCTCCATCGGCTCCTCGGGCAGGTCGCACCACGCGCTCGATCCGCCCACGCCCACGTGAACGGCCTGGACCTTGCCGATCCGCCCGCTCCGCACGTAGGAGCACGCCGTGCGGAACAGGCCGCCGAACTCCGTCCTCTGCTGGCTGCCCGTCTGGAGGACGCGCCCGTGCTTGCGCACGGCGTCGATCATCAGCTTGGCCTCGCGGATCGTCAGCGACAGCGGCTTCTCGCAGTAGATGTCCTTCTTCACCTTGCACGCCTCGATGACCTGGATCGCGTGCCAGTGGTCGGGCGTGGCGATTACCACGGCGTCGATGTCGTCGCGGGCCAGCAGCTCGCGGAAGTCGACGAAGGAGGCGCACCCCTTGAACCCGGAGGGCCGACCCTCGCCGTACTTCGCGTCGACGGCCGCCCGCGCATGCTCGCGGCGCGTCGTGTCGACGTCGCAGACGGCCACCACCTGCGTCTCCGGCAGGGCCAGGAACTTCGCCAGGAGGTTCTGGCTGATCCGTCCCATGCCGATGAACCCGAGCGCGAGGCGGTCGCTCGGCGCGGGCCGGGGCCGTTGGCCCCATGCCGGGGCGGGGAGGATCGCCGTCGCGGACAGCGCCGCGATCCCGGAGCGCCCGAGGAACCCGCGCCGCGTGATCCGGGCTGATCGATTCATGGGCCGTTCTCCGGTCGGAAAGTCGGACCCGGGCCTCGCGCCCGGGCGTCGCCCGCCACTCATTCGGTCCCGGGGAAGGCCCGGTCCAGCTCGGCGATGACCGCGTCGGACATGGGGACCATGCTCCCCAGGGGGCGGCTGTTGATCATCGCCTCGGCGGTCGATTCGAGCACCTCGAGGCGGTCGAAGGCGTCGAGGATGCTCGTCCCGCAGACCTGCACGCCGTCGTTGTCGAGGATCGCGATCGGGTTGCGCGGCGAGACGAGCCGCCGCCGCGCCGCCGTCGCGCGACGTGGTCCGCGAACGGGACGCGGCCGACGTCGCGCAGGAAGATGTAGCTCTCGGGGATCGTGCGCGAGTCGAGCACGGCGTCGGTCACGCTGAACGCCGTCGCGTTGACCGGGTAGGCGTTCACGACGGCCTCGAACTGCGGGTGCGCCTCGTAGATCGCGCGGTGGCCGACAGCGGACGAGCTCGGGACCTGGCCCTCCTCCGGGGCGCCCCCGCGGACGAGGACGATGTCCGCCTCGTCGAGCGCGCTGCGGTCCACCCGGTGCGGCGTGATCAGGAACGAGTCGCCGTCGAGGCGGGCCGAGAACGCCCCCTCGGTGCTGATCATCAGGCGCTGCTGATAGCTGCGGCGGACGAACTCGCAGAGCTGCCGGCGCAGCTCCTTCTCGCGGCTGGCGACCGGCCCCGTCCGGGCGAACGCGGGGACGTCGGCGACGGGCCGGCGGGGCCGCTCGGCGTCGGCCGCGTCGAGGTAGCGGACGGTGCCGAGGATGCTCGCCTTGATGACGGTCTTGGCGGTGAACTCCAGCGTCTCGAACCGCTCGAACGCCTCCTGGAGGCGGGCGCCGCCGGTCACGACGCCGTGGTTCTCCAGCACGACGCAGTGCGCGCCCTCGGCGAAGGTCCGCGCGATGTTCCGGCCCAGCGCCTCGCTGCCGGGCAGGGCGTAGGGGGCGAACCCGACCTCGCCGCAGACCTGCCGCGCCTGCGGGAGCAGCCGCGTGTCGGGGACGCGCCGGCCGATGCTGAAGGCCACCAGCGCCACCGGGTGCGCGTGGACGATCCCCCGCAGGTCGGGCCTCGCCTCGTAGATCGCCCGGTGGAAGGGGAACTCCGACGACGGGCGATGCGGCCCCTCGGCCGTCCCGTCGGGACGGACGCGGACGATGTCGTCGCGGCGCAGGCTCCCCTTGTCGAGCCGCGCGGGCGTGATCCAGACGTCGCCGTCCTCGTCGCGGATCGAGATGTTGCCGCCCGAGGTGGTGGTCATGCGGTAGCGGTAGATCCGCTCCATCGTCCGCATGATCTCGTCGCGCGGGTGGACCAGGTCGGGCCGTCGACTCATGGCGAGATCCCCCCTCGTGCTGCGCCGATCCGTCGCCACGGTCACCGCACTCAACGGTCACCGCATTCATTAGACACGATATGGGCAGGGAGTCCACACCCCGGCGCCGAGTCCCCTCGCCCTGGTCCATCCCGCGACCATCCCACCGGCCCCGATCGGCCCCCTCCCGCGGCCCGTCTCCGATGAATCTTCAATTGACGCTGCCGGACCGACTTTGGTAGGGTTTCGAATCGGACCGGCCCCCGGTCCCGCGGCGTCGGCGACGCCCGATGGAGAGGTGGCTGAGTGGTCGAAAGCGGCGGTTTGCTAAACCGTTAGGTTCCGAAAGGGGCCTCGGGGGTTCGAATCCCCCCCTCTCCGCATCATCCCCGCCAGGGACCGTCAGGTCACGCCCAAACCCGGCAAGTCTCGGAGGTTGCGTCCCGCCCCCCGATGGCACTCCACCGACACCATCCCGTCACGAACCGCCAGGCTCCGCCCTCGTCCGTCCCCGGGCGCTACCCAAAGCGCTACCCGCGCGCTACCCGATGACCCCGACTTGGCCGCCGTCGTGGCCGCCTGGCCTGACCTGCCCGAGCCGGTCCGCGCCGGCATCGTGGCGATGGTCAAGGCGAGCGGGAACCGGGAGGGCCGATGACCCCAATCCTCGGGTCCGTGATCCGGGGGGGATGGGCCCGAACCTCGGCAAACGGCTGTCGAGGCGGACGGACCGCCGCGGTTGCTCACATGGCATCGGGGAGGGCAATCGCTCCTCCCGGATCGACCTTGGCGCCCGATGGGGCGAAGCTCGATGACCGATCCCACGGCGGCCCCGACCGCGACCGACGAATTCATCCGGCGCTGGGAAGCCTCGGGCGCGGCGGAGCGCGCCAACTATGCGCTGTTCCTGGCCGAGTTGTGCGACCTGATCGGCGTCCCCCGGCCCGAGCCCACCCGGCCCGATGACGCCGAGAATGCCTATGTGTTCGAGCGGTCCGTCACCTTCCACAACGGCGACGGGACCACCAGCATCGGGCGGATCGACCTGTACAAGCGCGGGTGCTTCGTCCTGGAAGCCAAGCAGGGGAGCGAGCGGCCCGAGCCGGTCGGGACCCTGGCCCTGCCGAAGCGGACCCGCAAGAAAGGGACGGCCGTCCGGGGCACGGCGGGATGGGATGACGCCATGCTGGCCGCCCGGGGGCAGGCCGAACAGTACGTCAAGGCCCTGCCCGCGTCCGAGCCCAACCCGCCGTTCCTGATCGTGGTGGACGTCGGCCACACCATCGAATTGTTCGCCGACTTCGCCCGGCAAGGCCGGACCTTCATCCCTTTCCCCGACGCCCGAACCCACCGGATCAAGCTCCGCGACCTGGCCGGCGAAGCGATCCGGGAGCGGTTGCGGGCGGTCTGGACCGATCCCCTCGGCCTGGACCCGAGCCGCCGCGCCGCCAAGGTGACGCGCGACGTGGCGGCCCGCCTGGCGAAGCTGGCGCAGTTGCTCGAAAGGTCGGGCCACACGCCCGAGGCCGTGGCCCACTTCCTGATGCGCTGCCTGTTCACCTTCTTCGCGGAGGATGCCGGCTTGCTCCCCAAGGAAGGGTTCACCGCGCTGCTGCGGAGCCTCCGCGAGCGGCGGGAAACGGCCCTCTTCCCCGAGATGGTCCGGGCACTCTGGGAGACGATGAAGACGGGCGGCTTCTCGCCGATCCTCCGCACCCGCCTGCTCCGGTTCAACGGCGGCCTGTTCGAGGACTCCGACGCGCTGCCGATCACGGATGAGCAACTGGAACTGCTCATCGAGGCCGGCGAGAAGGAATGGCGCGACGTCGAGCCGGCTATCTTCGGGACGCTCCTGGAACGCGCCCTCGACCCCATCGATCGGCACAAGCTCGGCGCCCACTACACGCCCCGCGCCTACGTCGAGCGGCTGGTGATGCCGACGATCATCGAGCCTTTGCGCGACGAATGGGCGAACACGCTGACGGCCGCCCTGACCCTGGCTAACGAGGCCGAGGCGGAGTATCGGCGTGAGGCGGAAGGGCGTCTGGAGAAGATAGATCGCAACGCCCAGATGAGGCGTGATTCCAAACTCAAAGAAGCTCGGTCTCTCATCTTCGAGTTTCTTAAGAAGCTCTGCTCAACGACGGTCCTCGACCCGGCGTGCGGGACGGGGAATTTTCTTTACATAACGATGGAACACATGAAACGCCTTGAGGGCGAAGTCTGGGACGCCCTTCATGGTTTCGGTGAAACGACCACCTTTGAGGGTTTCGGCCTGTCGATCGACCCGCACCAGTTCCGCGGCATCGAGATCAACCCCCGCGCCGCCGCCATCGCCGACCTGGTGCTCTGGATCGGCTATCTCCAGTGGCACTTCCGCACCTTCGGCAACCGCATGCCGGCCGAGCCGATCATCCACGCTTACCACAACATCGAATGCCGGGATGCGGTCTTGGAGTACGACCGAAAGGAAGCTGTCTTGGATGAGCACGGCCAGCCCGTGACGCGGTGGGACGGTCGGACGATGAAAGTCCATCCCGTGACAGGGGAAAAGGTGCCGGATGAAACGGCGCGAGTGCCGGTCTATCGCTACATCGACCCGAGAAAGGCGGAATGGCCAGAGGCGAACTATGTGGTAGGGAACCCCCCCTTCATGGGCAAGCTCTATCTGATATCGAATCTGGGCGAAGGTTATTTGTCTGCTTTGCGTTGCACCTACCAAGGCGAGGTTCCAGATGGGGCCGATTTCGTCATGTACTGGTGGCGAAAGGCCGCTAGTTTAATACGTGCTAATAAGATATATAGAATGGGCTTTATCACTACGAACAGCATCACTCAGCCGTTCAACCGGCGCGTTGTAAAAGAGGCTCTGGAGAGCAAGCCCTCCGCAAGCCTGGTCTTTGCTATACCCGATCATCCTTGGGTGGATAGCTCAGATGGAGCGGATGTTCGGATCGCAATGACCGTTCTCGAAGCTGGCAGCAAGGATGGCTTGCTGGCTACCGCTGTTAAAGAGAACAAGCTGGACGATACGACTGCTGATGTCGAATTTAGATACGATAATAGCATCATTCGAGAGGATTTGCGAATCGGGGCTGCGGTAACTTCCGCTCGCCCTTTGAGAGCGAACAGTCTCTTGGCAAGCATGGGCTTGATCCCGGGGAGCCGTGGATTCGTGTTATCCTCCGAAGAGGCCGAGCGATTCTCCGGCTTGGTCCCGAGCGGCATGAAGCTCATACACCCATTTCGGAATGGCCGGGATATCACAGAAACTCCCAGAAATGTGTATGTGATAGATACAGATGGCTGGAATGATGAAAGCCTTCGGGCTCAATGTCCGGAGGTATACCAGCATCTCTTTGATCGCGTTTTCCCGGAACGCCAGGCCAACCGCGATCCTCGCTTGCGCCGGAATTGGTGGCTTTTCCGACGCTCAAACGAGCAGGTTAGAGCAGCAATCTCGGGGCTTCCGCGGTACATCGTCACCTCGGAGACATCCAGGCACCGAACGTTTGTCTTCCTCCCCGGGGAGATCCGACCCGAACACAAGTTAGTCGTCATAGGGTCGGATGATGCTTATATTCTAGGAGTCCTATCGAGCCGGGTGCATGTCTGTTGGGCTCTTGCAGCCGGAGGGCATCTGGGGGTTGGCAACGATCCCGTTTACAGTAAGACGACCTGTTTCGATACCTATCCATTTCCCGCCTGTACTGAATCACAATCAGCGATGATCCGGGCCCTTGGTGAATCGCTCCACGGCCATCGCAGCCGACAGCAAACGCTCTATCCGTCGCTTACACTGACTGATATATACAACGTATTGGGGAAACTTCGCTCTGGGGAACTCCTGACGGAAAAGGAGAAGGTTACTCACGAACAAGGGCTTGTCTCCATTCTCAAGCAGATTCACGATGACCTCGACGCGGCGGTGTTCGATGCTTACGGCTGGCCCCGCGACTTGGGCGATGAGGAGATCCTGCGCCGACTGGTGGACCTCAACCGGGAGCGAGCGGCGGAGGAAGCCCGAGGGATCATCCGATGGTTGCGGCCGGACTTCCAGAATCCGGAGGGGGCCAAGGCCGCGATCCAGGCCACGCTGCCGATCGGGGCCGAAGCCGAGCCGATGGTCGAGCCCGCCGGCCCGGCCAAGAAACAGCCGTGGCCGAAGTCGCTGGCCGAGCAAGTCCAGGCCGTCCGCGCCGCGTTGGCTGCCGACGCTGGCGGGATGACCCCGGAACAACTCGCCAGGACCTTCCACCGGGCCCAAGTCAAGCGGGTGTCCGACTTGCTCGAAACCCTCGTCTCTCTCGGCCAGGCGCGCGAAGTGTCCGATGGGCGGTATGTCCGAACCTGAGAGGCCGCCAACCCGGCTCGCGCGTGCGCCGCACGTCCGTTCCGGGGGGTCGAGGGCCCGGCAAATCGCCGCCACCCGGGACTCAGCCCGTGACCAACTCCCAGGGCTGGGCATCCACGAACTGCCCGAGGTGCCCCACGTTGTCCGTGGCCACGGTCACCACATCTCCCGGATCGACCGACAGCAGCGCCGCCGCGGCCAGGATGCAATCGCCGTCGAGGGCGTCCGGGGCCGACGTCGGCCGCCCCGCCCGCCGGGACATCGCCCACAACTCGGCCGCCTTGTGCATCACGTCCGTGGTGATCGGGGCATACTCGAGCCCGGCCCGGACCTGATCGAGCCGACGCAGCCCCGCCGTCGCCCCGACCCGGAGCAGCTCCCGCCGGACCTCATAGTCGGCGATCTCCGGGACGAAGACGCGCACCCCGGCCGCCAGCAGGCCCCGGGCCCACTGCTGGCACTGGACCGCCCGCGGTCGGCCCTTGGGGTTGGAGATCATCCCCAGCGGCCCGGTGTCGAGGAAGACCAGCCGCATCAGCGGAACCGCTTCCGGTCGGAGAGCCGATCCGCGTCGATCCCCTCCATGAGGGCATCGAGGGTCTGCCGTTGCTCATCCTCGTCGCCCATGTCGTCCAGGGCGTCGAGGGCGCGGATCGCCGCCTCGGCGCGCAGGCGGATCTCCTCATCGGTCATGGGCAGGGCCCGACCGCGGGCATCGACCGAGCGATGGGTCGAGGGCGGCGTGGGGGCAATGGCCATCGCGGGTGCCTCCTGGGATTCGGGGCGATGATCCTCCGCGCGGAGGATGTGGCGGTCGAGGTCTTCGAAGGGGATCAGCAGCCGACGGCCCACCTTGACCCCGCGGACCTTCCCCGCATCGACCAGCCGGCGGACCGTCTTGACCGACAGCCCCGAGTAGGCCGCGAGCTGGGCCGCCGAGCCGTACCGGGGGGTCGGGGATGCCTCCGCCGCGGCCGACATGGGTGATGATCCCGCCGGGTGATCCGTGGTCCGGAGCGGGCCCGGATGCCCCCTCCGGGTCCATTATACCCCCGGATGGTCAGGAGTGGTCAGGGATGGCCAGGAGCGACCCTGGACGGTCCCCGGGCACGATCCCGTCGGCTCCTCGGTCCCAGGCACCCCATCTGTCCCATTGGCAGAGCGACCGGGGCGGCCCGGTACGCCCACGGCGCTGGAAGAGGCTCGGCGCGAGTCCAGGCTTTCAAGCCCAACGGCCCCCGGCCGAGACAGCCGGGGACCGGCGAGGGGACGATGGACGGGCTGCCGGACCGCATCCGGCGAGTCGCGGCATTATCCGCCCCATCGGCAGCGATGTTCCGGGCCGGGCGGGTGGTCCCTGAACGACTGTGGCAGGCCGGGAATCCGGGCCGCGCAAGCCGGGCCGGGCGCACCACCCCCGTAACCCCCTGAGAAGTGGGGGCCTTTATGAATAGGATCGGGGATCTGCCGGGGATTGTCCTCACAAAATCCAAGATCGGCTCGATGATATCTGAAAGGGGCGCGACGTGGCGCCCCGGAATCCCTCGATGTGCCGAGTCTCCCTTGATGTCCACCGAACTGGCCCCGATCTCGGCCGCCGCGCTGCTACCGCCCGACCACTTCGCCGACGGAATCCCCGCTCTCCCGACCGTCGGGGCGACCGACCTGTATGCCGCGCTGCTGGCCGACGCCCATAAGCCCACCACCCGACGCGCCCGAGTCCAGGACGCCGCCGACCTGGCCCGCTTCCTCGGGACCGCCGACCCCTCGGCCGCCTGCATCTTGCTCGTGTCCGGCGGCTCGCCCCAGGCCAACGCGATCGCCACCGCCTACGTCCGCTCGATGCTCGATCGTGCGCTGTCGCCGGCAACGATCAACCGCCGCATCTCCACCCTCCGCCGGCTGGTCCGCCTGGCCCGCCGCTTCGCGGTCGTGGATTGGTCGATCGAAGTCGATACCCTCCGCGTCGAGAGCTACCGCGACACCGCCGGGCCCGGCCGGGCCGGGTGGCTCCGCATCCTCGACGTCGCCGAGGGGGCCGCCCGCAAGACGGCCAAGGGCAAGAGGGACCTGGCCATCGTCCGTCTGCTGCATGACCAGGGCTTGAGACGGGCGGAGGTCTGCGCCCTCGACATGGCCGACCTCGACGCCGACGGCGGCCGTCTGGCCGTACTCGGCAAGGGCAAGGGGGAAAAGAACCCGGTCCGGCTCAACAAGCCAACCTGGCTCGCCCTGTCCCTCTGGCTCGACGCGAGAGGGCCCGGCCAGGGCCCGCTGTTCGTCCGCCTCGACCGGGCCCGCGACAAGGGGCAGTTCCAGCGCCTCGACGGCGACGGCATCCACCTGGCCGTCGTCGAGTTGGGCGCAAGGCCGGGCTGTCGCGGCGGGTCCGCCCTCACGGCCTGCGCCACGAGGCGGTGACTCGGATCTTGGAACTGACCGGGGGGAACATCGACGCAGCCCAGAAGTTCGCGCGCCACGCCGACCCCAAGACGACCCAGAAATACAATGACAACCGGAAGGACGTGGCCGGCGACATGGCCCGCCTTCTGGGGGAGGACGCCTGAGCGCCAAGCTCGGGATAATTAGGATTGTCGGGGGCATGCGACGCTCCCGAAATGCGACGCAACCCCCTCTTGCCGCAAGCATTTGGCCCCACCCCTGGCCGCCCCTCGCGGCCCGGCCGAGGCACCCTTGTAAATTGCATATCTTAAAATATAAAGATTAAAATAATATATCAAAATGAGGATGTGTCGTACACGGTCCGGCCCTGCCCTTCAGCCGACCCGAGTCCTGACCGGAGACCGGCCCGCGACAGTCCAGGAACTTCCCCGAAAAAGCGTTGGGAGAAATCCCATGATTTCTGCCTACATCCCATCTTTCACCGTGCTTGGCACTTAAAGACGGGAAAAAATCGCCAAAAACGGCGGATTGACCTTCCCGCTCCCCATTTTAGTTGGTAGCCTCCGTACACCACGATGGGCTGACCCTGCATAAGTGCCAATCCATCATGTCTGATGTTCCCGATTCGTCGCATGCGCGACGTTCGATTCCGCCCAATCCGGCCGCCCTCCCTGCCCGTCGCCGGAGCGGGTGATGAGTCCGTGCGGTCTTGAGTCGCCACGCCCGATACCGGGATAGGGGCTGGGGAGCCCTGCGCGCCGCGTCCACGGAGAAAAGGAGCCACTCACCGATGAGCACCGTCCCCGAACAACCCCCCGCCGATGTCTCTGTCGCCGACAAGTCGCTCTGGGTCACGAAGCGCGCCGCGGCCGAAATGCTGGGGGTCAACTTTAAATCGGTGCCCGGCATCGCCGCGGCCTTCCCGATCCGTGCCAAGGTACTGCCCGGGTTGCGATGCACGCGCTACCTCAAGGTCGATGTGCTGAAGGCCGCCCGGGAAGGCGTCCGCAATCGACAACCCCTCTCCGCCTCGGTCCGCGGGCCCGGTCGGAAAAACAGGGACGGCCAGGCCCCGGAAGCCGGAGCCTGACCGCCCCCTGAATGCGGCGGAATCGACCGGGTGGACATCTTGGCGGACGACCCCCGATCGACCCGCCCCCATGCCCTCAGGAGCTGATCTCAACCAACGGAGTCAGTCTCAACCAACACCCTGAGGAGATGGCACCATCATGGTCGCCAAGTCCAGACACCGCGCCAAGCGACTGGTTCCGGACGAAGATCGGGATGGCTTCTCTCACGCCGACGATGCCCAACGCCAGTTGACCCGCCCCGGGTGGACCGTCCTACGTTGCGAGCCCCGGGCAGCACGGGAAGGGGGTGCCCGATGAGCACCCGAACGGCCCCGCCGCCCGAAGTCTCCCCGGCCGAGCCCGCCCCGTTGCCCGCGGGGATTGTCCCCATCGCCAAACCCCTCCAAGCGTCCGTGGAACGGCTGACCTGGCGAATCGAAGATGTTGCCGGCGCCCTCGGGATCTTGCGCCGGGCGCCTGGAACGCGAGCGATCGGCGGGGAGGTTCCCCCGCCTGACCTGACCATCGGCCGGATGCCCTTGTGGTTGCCCGAGACGATCCGCGCATGGGTCGCGAAGGGGGCCCGCTCATGATCCGCCCCATCGACGCTTGGGCTCTCGGCCGTCTCCTCTGCGGCCATGCCCTCAACGGCGAGCTACAGGCCGTTTCCGAGCCGTTCCGCGGCTTGGTCGAGTATCTGGCCACCCTACCCTCGGAATCGCGTCAAATCGCCTGGGAAGCCTTCCTGAGTGGCCGAGAGGATCGGGATCGCATCATCCAGGCCCTGGCCGAAATCGACCCCGGGGGAACGCCCCCCGGGGTGGACGATGATGAGGACGCCGACGATTGGGGACCGATCCGCCTCGGGACGCTGCCCCCGGCCGAGCCGTTCCCCCTGGCCGTCCTGCCCGGCCCGGCCCGCGACTTGGCCGAAGCCGCCGCCGAAGTCGATCGGCTGCCCGGTCGATTACCCCGCCGTGGCGACGCTGGCCGTGGCATCGGGAATCATCGGCCGATCGGCCAGCCTGCTCGTCAAGCCCGGTTACTTCGTATCGGCTTCGCTGTATGTTGCCCTCGTGGGCGGTTCCTCAAGCGGCAAATCACCCTCGCTCCGCGCCGCTTTGGCCCCTGTCTGGGGGCTCGCCCAAAGCCTCTATGACGAGTGGCGGACGGCCCGGGATGCCTGGAACCAAGCCACCGATGAGGAACGGGGAGAGGAACCGACCTTGCGGCGGATCGTCTCGACAGACCCCACGACCGAGGCCCTTGGCCCGATCCTGGCCAGAAACCCGCGGGGATTGATCGTGGCCCCCGACGAGATGACCAAGTGGGTTATGTCGATGGATCAATACAAGGGTGGCAAGGGCGGGGACCGGCCGTTCTACCTGTCCGCCTGGAACGGGGAGCCCGTCTACATCGACCGCGCCAAGCACATGAGGGAGCCCATCGTGGTCCCCCACCCATTCCTGACCGTAGTCGGCGGGATGACCCCCGACATGCTCTCGACCCTGCCCGAGGGCCGGGGACGGGATGACGGCTTCCTGGCCCGGCTCCTGTTCGCCTACCCCGATCGGGTGGCCCGAATCTACTCCGAAGAAGGCATCCGGGACGACGTGGCCTCCGACCTGGAATGAGCTGGCCCGGGCCCTCTGGCATCGGCCGATGAGCGAGCTGGACGGCAAGCCGGCCCCGCACGTCGTCACCATGACCCCGGATGCCCGCCGGGAATGGGCGGGCTGGTGCCGTGCCCACTACGCCGAGCAAGAGGCGGACGACTTCCCCGATCGCCTGGAAGGCCCGTGGGGGAAGCTGGAAGCCTACGCGGCCCGGCTGGCTTTGCTCCTCCACCTGGCCGACCTGGCGAGCGACCCGACCCGATCGGTGGACGATCCGCCCTCGTTGCCCCGCCGGATCATCGCGGACGCGGCCCGACTGGTGGCCTACTTCAAGTCGCACGCCCGCCGCGTCCATGCGGCAATGGGCGGCAAGGGCGACGATGGCGGGGAAGACGTCCGCGCGGTGGTCCGGTGGATTCTCCGCAACAACCTGGCCGAGTTCACCGAACGCGATGCCCGCCGCCACCTGCCCCGGTTCAGGAGAGATGAGGCCGCCCTGGCGGACGCCCTGTTATGGATGATCGACCATCATCTGATTCGCCCCCGCACGGAGCCTGAGTCTCCCCGAGGCCCCGGCCGGAAGCGGACCCCCGGTTATGACGTGAATCCTCGTCTCTTGGAGGGCGCCGCAAAATTGACATAATTGCCAATTCGTCGCCATTTCGGCAATTTTGGCAATTATGCGGCGCGATCCTGGCAAAGAGGGGTCGCGATGGCACGCCGAGCAACCGCCCCCGCCCGGCTCGACTGGCGGGCTGCCCGCGACGGGATCGACCTGGCCGCCGTTGCGACGCGCCTCCTCGGCCCCGCCCCCGGCCGGCGCGGCGAGCGCGGCCGACGCCTCTGGTGGCCTTGCCCGTTCCACGAGGATCGGAACCCATCGTTCTCCGTCCGGCCGGGGATCGGCTCTGGCAGTGCTTCGGCTGCGGCGCGTCGGGGACGCGGTGGCGTTGGTCCGCCGGCTGGACACCGTCGATGACCTTCCCCGAGGCGGTGGCGTCCCTGACCGGCGGCTCGGCCCCCGGGAAGAGACCGACACCCCGACCAAGGCCCCAGTCGCGCGTCCCCGACCGAACCCGCGGGGATGCCCGAGGCGGACGCCCTGGCCCTCGTGGCGGACGCGGAGCGGCCGGTTGTGGACGCCCGAGGGATCGGACGCCCTGGCCTACCTGATCGGCCGGGGGCTGACTGACGCGACGATCCGCGCCGCTCGGCTGGGGGTGGTTCCGTCCCTGGCCCTACCCGGCCGCCCGCGGGGGATCGTCATCCCGTGGTTCGACGGGGACCGCCTGACGCTGGTCAAGGTCCGCCAGCCCGAGGGGCGGGAGCCGAAGTATCGGGAAGTCTTCCGCGACCGGGCCCGCCTGACTGGCATCTATCCCGGCCGCCGACGTCATCCGGCCCGGCCGCCCGCTGGTCATCGTGGAAGGGGAGTTTGACGCCCTCTGCCTCGGGGAGGCGCTGGGGGAGTTGGCCGCCGTGGTGACGCTCGGGAGCGCATCGGCCCGCCCCGGCCCCGGCATCCTCGGGCCGATGCTGCCCGCCGTCCTGTGGTTCATCGCGACCGACGCCGACGAAGCGGGGGACAAGGCCGCCGCGGGCTGGCCCGCACGGGCGCGGCGCGTCCGGCCGCCCGAGCCGTTCAAGGATTGGACCGAGGCCCATCAAGGCGGGTGTGGACCTGGGCCGCTGGTGGTCGGATCGCATCCGAGGCGACCCGACGCCCGGCACTACCCTTGAACGGCCCGACCGCGCCCGAATGCTGGTGGCCCCTCAAATCGATGCCGATGATCCCTATGCCATCGCGGAGCGCGAAGCCATCCGGGCCGAAGCCGGGATGATCTGACCGCGACGAATCTACTTCCAATCTCGCGAAGTATCGAGTATCATGGATCGGCATGGGAGCCAAACGATTCAGCGACCAGTTGCGGGATGCGGTGGACGACTCGGGGATGAGCCGCTATGCCATCTGCAAGGCGATCGACTTCCCCGAATCGTCGATGTCCCGATTCATGACCGGCAAGGGCGGGTTGTCGATGGACACCCTGGACAGGCTGGCCGAATTGCTCGGGCTCTCCGTCGCCGCGAAGCCCGGCGCAAGAGGCAGGAGGGTTGACCGATGGCGAGTATCTTCAAGCCCAAGGATAAATCGAAATACGTCATCATTTATACGGATGAGAACGGTCGCCGCCGGAAGAAGAGCGGCGCGACCGACAAGGCCGTGACGCAGCGGATCGCCGCGACATCGAGAACCGTGTTGCTCTCCGTCGCGAGGGGATCATCGACCCGAAGGCGGATGCCTACCTGTCCCACGAGGCCGCCCCCTTGGCCGATCATCTGGCCGACTGGCACCGCGACATGCTGGCCCGGGGGAAGACGCCCCGGCACGCCGATCAGTACCACGAACGCGCCGGCAAGCTGGTCGCACTGGTCCGGGGTTCCCGTCTGAACGACCTCGAACCGGGCCGGAAGCCCGAGGCGTTGGACCGCGCCGCCGCGTTGCTGTCCGGCGTGCTCAAGTCGGCCCGCCTGTCCGACCTGACCTCCGAGCGGATTCAATCGGCCCTGGCCCTGCTGCGCGACGCGGGGAAGTCCCATCAGACGGTGAACCACTACCGCGCCGCCCTCCGCGCGTTCGTGCGGTGGGCTTGGGACAGGGGCCGGCTCCGCGACAACCCGATGCGCGGGGTGGCCGGGTTCAACGTCGATGAGGACGTTCGCCACGCCCGGCGGAGCCTGGCCGATGACGAACTGGCCCGCCTCGTCCGCGCCGCCGAGTCCGGCCCCGAGGTCTTCGGGATGCCCGGCCCCCTCCGCGCCATGGCCTACCGCGTGGCGACCGCGACCGGGTTCCGCGTCGCGGAGATCGGAGCTTGACCCCGGAGAGTTTTCGCCTCGACGGCCCCGAGCCGAGCGTCTTCCTCCGCGCCAGCGCGACGAAGAACCGCCGCCCGGCCGAACAGCCGATCCCGCTTGCCCTGGCCCGCGACCTGCGCCGGTGGCTCTCAGACAAGCCGACGGGCCAACCTGTCTTCCCCGCTCCACCACGAGACGGCCAAGGCGATCCGTGCCGACCTGGAGGCTGCCGGCATCGCCTACGAGACCGATGAGGGGGTGGCCGACTTCCATTCCTTGCGAGCCTACTTCGTCTCGGCGCTGGTCCGCTCCGGGGCCAGCATCAAGGACCGTTCAGGCCCTCGCTCGACACGCCAAAGCCCAGACGACCCTGAACCACTATGCCAAGGTGGACCTCCGCGACGTGCGCGGGGCGGTGGAGACACTACCCGACCCCCACGAGGCCGATCACCATTCCGAGGCTTTGGCCGCGACCGGGACCGATCCGGCCCCAAGCGCTACCCAATCCGCTACCCACCACGAGGACGATAACACCGATGGCAATAGCGGCCAAGGACTTGCGCCGCCGGTTCGGATGTTTGCTAAACCGTTAGGTTCCGAAAGGGGCCTCGGGGGTTCGAATCCCCCCCTCTCCGCTGGATTCACGCCAGGAGCCGACACCGGCCGCCAAATCCCTTCCATCCGGACGACGTGCGCCCCATCATCGGGGTCTCACGAACCGGCACCATCACATCAGCAACCTGCGGCGGGCCGCCCGCGGACGGCGACCCGAAACGCTACCCATCCGCGACGCGGTCGCTGGCCCGCGCCGGCCGCCGGAAGCGATGTTGGTGTTCGTCTGCCGGAGCATACGAGGAGTCGGCTCACACCCCGACGGATGCCCTCGGGCGCCCCACTGCGGCTGCGACTCCGGGCCGGGCGTCGCCGAGGGTTTCGACCAGGAATCGCCATTCGTGGGGGCGGACCGGACGCATGACATTCAAGACGGCCTGATCCCACCGCCTGGCGTCATCGGGTTCGTCCAACGTGCCGTACCGGCGCAGGATCTCCCGGTACATCTCCGGGCTGACCAGGACGTCGACTCCATTGGACAGCGTGATCCCGTGGTAGGCGGTGCGAAGCTCGTGGCGGAGGAAAGTCCAGAAGAGGACCGACGTGAGGGCCACACCCAGCAGTGCAAGCATGTGCCACCTCCTGTGGGGTGAGAACGCTACCTCCTTGCCTCCGACGTCATTGTAAGAGCAGACCCGTGGATAGGAGAAGACCAAGGGGAAAACTTTCCCATGGGGCGAGGCCGCACCCGGGGTCCCGAAGCCGGGCGATCGGGGGCCTGATGGCCATGTCTGGAAGGCGAGCGGAGGCGGACTCGCCGGTGGGCCGGTGTCGCCTGGCGTCGCGATCGCCCGGCCGATCCCCACGCCCGTCATCATCGTATGATGAGACAATACCGATGGATGTTTGGCCGCTCCGGCCGCCGAGGCACGGGGCCGAGGGGAACCTGGACGGCATCCGGCGCGAGCCTTGCACCCGTGAATGGGGCGGGATATCGTCGAGCCGTCGGGGTGCCGGATCATCGACGGGGCCCGCGAACGCGCACCTCGCCGGGGTTCAATCCTGCCGGGGAAAACTCGAATGCCGAGACTCATCAGGGGCCTTGTCTTCTCGATCGCCTGCTTCGCGGTCGCCCTCCACGCCGGTGGTCAAGACGTCATCCCCCATCGCCAGGACCGCCTCCCGAACCGCCCTTACTCGCCCGAGGAGGCGCTCGAGGCGATGACGGTGCCCGCGGGGTTCGCCGTCGAGCTGGTCGCCAGCGAGCCCGAGATCGTCAACCCGATCGCCATGACCTTCGACGACCGGGGGCGCATCTGGGTCACCGAGAGCCTCGAATATCCCCGCAAGGAGGCGGGCCGGGGGCGGGACCGCGTCAAGGTCCTGGAGGACACCGACCGCGACGGCCGGGCGGACAGGTTCACCGTGTTCGCCGACGGGCTGAACATCCCGACGGGCATCGCCGTCGGCTTCGGGGGGGCCTGGGTCCTCAACGCCCCCGACCTCCTGTTCCTGCGGGATACCGACGGCGACGGCAAGGCGGACCGGACCGAGGTCGTCGTCACCGGCTTCGGTCGTGCCGACGCGCACGAGCTGCCCAGCACGCTGACCTGGGGACCCGACGGCTGGCTCTACGGGCTCAACGGCGTCTTCAACCCGAGCCGGATCAAGTCCGGGGGCCAGGAGTATCGCTTCACCTGCGCGATGTGGCGGGTCCATCCCCGCACGCGCGAGTTCCGGGTGGTCTGCGAGGGGACGAGCAACCCCTACGGGATCGCCTGGGACCCCGAGGGGAGCGCCATCGTCGAGGCGTGCCACTGGGCGAACGACCACCTGTTCCACTTCGTCGAGACCGGCTACTACAAGCGGCAGGCGGGGGCCTACCCGCCCTACACGATGCGGATCGGCTCGATCACCGACCACGGGCACCAGAAGACCGCCTACTGCGGGCTCGCCTACTTCGACAGCGACGCCTATCCCGGGGAGTATCGCGACCGGCTCTACACGGGCAACATCCACGGCGGCTGCATCAACGCCGACGTGCTGTCCCGCGACGGCTCGACCTACGTCGCCCGCGCCCGAGCCCGACTTCCTGAACGCCAACGACGCCTGGTTCATGCCGGTCGCGCAGAAGGTCGGCCCCGACGGCTGCCTCTACGTCCTCGACTGGTACGACCGCTACCACTGCTATCAGGACGCCAACCGCGACCCGGAGGGCATCGACCGGCTCAAAGGGCGGCTCTACCGGGTGCGGTACGGCGACTCGCCGAGGGCGCCGCGATTCGACCTGGCGAGCGGAGGCGACGAGGATCTGATCCGGCGGCTGGCCAGCCCGAACATCTACTTCCGCGAGACCGCCCAGCGGCTCCTGACCGAGCGGAACACCCCGGCGATCCGGGATCGGCTGCGGGCGCTGATCATGGACGACTCGGCACCCCGCAAGGCGCGGATGCACGGGCTGTGGGCGTTGATCGGGGCCGGCGGCCTGGAGCCCGAGTTCCACGCCCGGCTCCTGGACCACGCCGACCCCGCGTACCGGGCATGGGGCGTCCGGGCCGCCGGGGACGACCGCCGGGTCGCGCCCGCCCTCCGCTCCGCGATCGCCCGGATGGCGAGGGACGGGTCCCCCGACGTCCAGCTCCAGGTCGCCATCGCCGCGAGAAAGGTCGAGGGGCTGGACCCGCTGCCGATCCTGGTCGAGGTCCTGTCCTCCTGCGGCGAGGACCGGCTCATCCCGACGATCGCCTGGTCCAACCTCCATCCGCTGCTGCCGGACCAGGGCGACCGCTTCGTGCGGCTCATCGAGCGGGTCGACCTGCGGGCCGCCCCGGCGCTGGCCAAGCTCCTGCCCCGGGTGGTCGATCGCATCCTCGGCGAGCCCGATTCGGACCTGGAGCCGGTCCGGGCGATCATCGAGCGGCTCGCGAAACGGGACGCCGGGCTCGCCCAGGAGTGCCTCTCCGCCGCGTCGGACCGGGCCCGGGAGATGTCGGAGGCCCGGCGGGGAGAGCTGCGGGCGCAGCTCCGGCCGGTCGTGCAGCAGATCCTCGCCGGCAACCCCGACAGCCCGCTCTCGTTCGGCGCCCAGACTCCTCGCCGCCCGGCTGGGGATGGGGACGTTCGACGCCGGTGCCGTCCGCGATCGGTTCACCTCGGAGGATCAGCCCGAGGGCGTCCGCCTGCAGGCCCTGGATGCCCTCATCGCGTTCAGGGACCCCGCGCTGCCCGATGCGGTCGACCGGGTGCTCTCCGCCGGCTCGCCGGGCTTCCTCACCCGCGTCCTTGCGGCGCTGGGGCGATCGGACGATCCCGAAGATCGGCGAGGTCGTGCTGGCGAAGTACCCGAGGCTGGACCCGCGAGCTCCAGCCCCTCGCCGTCGACCTGCTGCTGCAGCGGGAGCCGTGGGCGAGGAAGCTGCTCGATGCGGTCCTGGCGAAGAGGCTGCCCCGGAGCACCCTGGACGCCAACCACCTCCGCAAGATCCTGGAGAGCAACGACCGCGAGGCGATCTGGGCGGTCGAGAAGGCGTGGGGCACGGTCCGCGAGGAGCGGGACCCCCGGCGGGAGCAGGTCGTCGCCGAGATGGGCGAGTACCTCCGGCGGCATCCGGGCGACCCGAAGGCGGGCCGGGCGGTCTTCAAGAAGCTCTGCGGACAGTGCCACACGATCTACGGCGAGGGGGAGTCGCTCGGCCCCGACCTGACCTCGAACGGCCGCGGCTCGTTCGACCAGCTGCTCGCGAGCGTCTTCGACCCGAGCCTGGTCATCGGCCAGTCCTACCAGACCACGACCGTCGTGACGGAGGGCGGGCGGAACCTGACGGGGCTGGTGGCCGAGGACAACGACCGGCGGATCGTGCTGGCGATGCCCGGCGGCGGCAAGGAGGTCGTCCCCCGCAACGACGTGAAGTACACGCGGACGAGCAAGCTCTCGATGATGCCCGAGGGGATCGAGACGATCCTCGGCCGGCGGGAGCTGGCGGACCTGTTCGCCTTCCTGGCGCTGGACCGCCCGCCGGACGACCCGCAGGCGCGCCCGATCCCCGGTGCCCCGGAGATGCCGTCGCGAGGGTCCTTCGAACGATGACGCGGATCATCCCGATCGCGGCGGCCGCGCTCCTGCTGCTCGCCCTCGTGCGGGCGCCCGCCCGGAGGGACGGGGGCGACGGTCCCCGGGCCGCATCGCCTCCCCCGGCCGCGATCCTCGCGACGGGGCGCGCGGCGCGATGGTCCTTCGGCTATCCGGGACCGGACGGGACGTTCGGGACGCCGGACGACGTCTCCACCGGCGGGGACCTCCACCTGCCGTCGGGCCGCGACGTGGAGTTGATCCTCAGGTCGGACGACTCTCTCTATGGGTTCTCGGTCCCCGAGCTGGGGCTGCGAGGGATGGCCGTCCCCGGCCTGTCGTCCTCGGTGTCAATCCGTGCGCCCCGCCCGGGGACGTTCGACCTGGCGGCGGACCCGATGTGCGGCCGACGCCCCTCTCATGGCGGGCGCCTGGTCGTCGAGACCCTCCCGGAATTCGGCTCCTGGCTCGGTTCGATCGGCCGGTCAGTCGGGACGAGGGCCCGGCCGTCGCCCCGCCGCATGGGTGCGGCCCGGGCGACCGGGGGAGGAGATGGGCGCGGGCAAGCGGCTCGCGACGTCCCGCCGGATGAGACGCCGGGCTCGTCCGCCACGCGACGGGGCCCCAGGTCCGTCCGCATTCATGAAGAATAAGATGTCCGTCTGGCTCGTGGTCATCGTCGTGGCCGCCGCGGTGTCCGGCGGGGCCTGGCTCATCGTGCCCCGCGGACGAGGCGGCGTGGCCGTCGATCGGACTCCGCCGACCGTCGGCCCGACCGTCCGCCTCGCCGGGCGCGGCGACTTGCCCGTCCTGGGAGTGCTTCCCGACTTCGCCCTGACCGACCAGTCGGGCATGGGGTTCGGCCTGGGCCAGTTGCGAGGCAATGTCTGGGTCGCCGACTTCATCTTCACCCGGTGTACGACGACCTGCCCCCAGCAGACCGCCCGCATGGCGGACCTCGCCGACGGCCTGCGGGGCGACCCGTCGTGCGACGACGTCCGGCTGGTCAGCTTCAGCGTGGACCCGTCGCACGACACGCCGGAGGTGCTCCGCGCCTATGCGGGGCGGGTCCGCGCCGACGCGAGGCGCTGGACGTTCCTCACCGGGCCTCGTGACGAGATCCGGAGGGTCTGCACGAGGGGCTTCAAGCTCCCGATCGAGGGGGACGCGGGCGGCCCGCGGACGCCCATCGTCCACAGCCCGATGTTCGTGCTCGTCGACCCCCTGGGCCGCATCCGCGGGTACTTCGACGGGCTGTCGCGCGAGGGCCTCTCCGTCCTGAGGCGCGCCCTGAAGCGGGTCCTGGACGAAAGGGCCTTCATGCCCGGAGACGTCGGCTCCCCGCCCTGGTTCGAAGGGCGCCGGCAGGCCCAGCTCGAGGCGGGCGAGTCCTCCGAGGTCTTCCATCGGTTCCGGTTCTCCGACCGGGTCCGGGAGAGCGGCATCCGCTTCCGCCACACGTTCGTGGACGACTGCGGGAAGTACTACATGCCGGTCCATTACGACCACGGCAGCGGGCTGGCGATCGCCGACGTGGACGGCGACGGCCTCATCGACGTCTACTTCGTCAACCAGGCCGGCGGCAACGCGCTCTGGAGGAATGTGGGGGGCGGTCGGTTCGAGGACATCACCGCGACGGCCGGGGTCGGGGCCCTCGGCGGCGTCGGCGTGGGCGCCTCGTTCGCGGACATCGACAACGACGGCGACCCCGACCTGTACGTCACCAAGGTCCGCACCGGCAATCGCCTCTTCGAGAACGACGGGGCCGGCCGGTTCACGCGACATCTCCCGCGGCTCGGGGGTCGATCATCGGGGGCATTCCTCCGCGGCCGTCTTCTTCGACTACGACCGCGACGGGCTGCTCGACCTGTTCCTGGCGAACGTCGGCAAGTACACCACCGACGCGCTCGCCGTCAATGGTCCCGCGGAGGGCCGGCCCGAGGGGGACCCCTTCCGCTACCACGTCGGGTTCAAGGACGCCTTCGCGGGGCACCTCAAGCCCGAGCGATCCGAGCGGAGCATCCTGTTCCGGAACGTCGGCGGCCGTCGGTTCGTCGACGCATCGGAATCGACCGGGCTGGTCCACGAGGGCTGGTCCGGCGACGCCAGCCCTCTGGATGCGAACGGCGACGGCTGGACCGACCTCTACGTGCTGAACATGCAGGGCGACGACCGTTACTACGAGAACATCGGCGGGCGCTCGTTCGCCGACCGGAGCCGGGAGGTGTTCCCGAGGACGCCCTGGGGCTCGATGGGGATCAAGGTCTTCGACTATAATAACGACGGCCGATTCGACATATTCGTGACCGACATGCATTCCGACATGTCCGAGGCGATCGGCCCGGGCCGGGAGAAGCGGAAGTCGCGCATCCGGTGGCCGGAGACGTTCCTCGGGACCGACGGCCGCAGCATCTTCGGGAACGCCCTCTTCGAGGGCGCGGGCGGCGGCCGATTCGAGGAGGTCTCCGACCGGGTCGGGGCGGAGACCTACTGGCCCTGGGGGCCCAGCGTCGGCGACCTCAACGCCGACGGCTACGAGGACGTTTTCATCACCGCCGGGATGGGCTATCCGTTCCGCTACGGCGTCAATTCGGTGCTCCTGAACGACCGGGGGGTGCGGTTCCTCGACGGCGAGTTCCTCCTCGGCGTCGAGCCGAGGCGCGACGGGCGCACCGCCGTACCCTGGTTCGAGCGCGATTGCGGCACCGCCCCGGTCGACGACCCCCCCGCCGAGTGCGACGGCCGCCACGGCCGCACGACGGTCTGGGGCGCGCTCGAGCTCGCGGTCGTCGGCGGTCTTCGACCTCGACGGTGACGGCGACCTCGACATCGTCACCAACGACTTCGGCTCGGGGCCGATGGTCCTGGTCAGCGACCTCGCCCAGACGAGGCGCGACCTGCACTACCTCAAGGTCACGCTGGTCGGCGGCGCGTCGAACCGGGGCGGGCTCGGGTCGGTCGTGACCGTGAGGGCGGGCCCCCATGCGTATCACCGGGCCCACGACGGGAAGTCGGGCTACCTGTCGCAGAGCGCCTATCCCCTCTACTTCGGGCTGGGCGATGCGGAGGCCGTCGACCGGATCGAGGTGCGCTGGCCATCGGGTCGGGCGCAGGTCGTCCCCGGCCCGATCAGGGCCAACTCGCTGATCGAGGTGCGGGAGCCCTGAAGGTCCCCGGAGGGGTCGCGGGATCGTACCGTCTGCGGATCGTTGCGACCCCGCCGACGGCCGGGCATCCCGGATCATGGCGGCCCGCCCGGTCGGGTGCCGTCGGCCCGAAGGAGGTGTCCCGGGCCAGGCGCGAATCCTCGTCCTTCGCGATCCACGAAGGCAAGCTCCCGGGCGTCGCCGATCGCGGTTGGAATGGGAAGTTGGCGGAGAAGGACGTGGCGAAGACGATCCTGGATTGCCCAGACCCCCAGCGGCCGGACGCGCGGAGGTCAACTGATCGATGGGAATGAATTGCGATCAAAACGGCAATTCGGTTCGTTCGGCGCCGGTCGTCGAGTTCGTTCGCGCCGGCCGGTGGGTTCGTTCGGCGCCCGGCGTCGAGTTCGTTCGGCGCCGGCCATCGAGTTCGTTCGGCGCCGGCCATCGAGTTCGTTCGGGCCCCACGTTGGCTTCGTCCGGCGCCGGCCGGTGGGTTCGTTCGGCGCCGGCGCTCCTCTCGCGGGATGGGCGCCATCTACCACCGTAACTCCTTGGAATCGAAGAAGATCCTGAGATAAGCCAGGCCCACCCCGCGAAGGGCCCAGGGGGTCGTCGGGTTCGTTCGGCGCCGCGCATCGAGTTCGTTCGCGCCGGATGTCGAGTTCGTTCGGGCCTGGTTCCGAGTTCGTTCGCGCCCGGCGGCGAGTTCGTTTGGGCCGCGGCCGGACCGCACCACCCATGCCGTCGCCGGCCGCACGTTTCATGGTCCCGGGTGCCGCGCAGTGGCAAGACAACTCCTCCGGCAAGGAGACTGGCCGAGGAGGCCTGTTGGACGATTCGAATGAATTGCGAACAAAACGATGATTCGGTTCGTTCGGCAGCGGCGTGCGCCGCGTGGGAGTGCGCCTCGGATCGCGGTCGGGTCGGGTTCGATTCGAGTTGCCAAGGAACCTGCGGGCGGCTCGGGCCGCTTATCCATATTATCGGGTCGGGACGCCCCGGCGTCCTGCCGATCCGGACGACGGGCGGGGTGGGATATCCTCCAGGAGGGCATCGCCCGATCCTGAACGGGGGAGCCCCCGTCCAGGATTTCCCCGGAGGCGGCCGTCGCCGACTACCGCCGCGGGCGACGGCCGCCGAGCGCGTCCTCCACGGCGGCGCAGACCGCCCGGGGGGGGACCCGGAGCCGCCGGGCGACCTCGGCCAGGATCGGTCCGAACGCGTCGCCGGCCGCCGGGGAGAGGCGATGGCGGCGGACGCCGAGGGCCAGGCACACCTCGGCCAGGGCCCGCGCCATCCGGTAGGCGGCGCGGTAGCGGGATGCGACGGCGGCCTCGCTCGGGTCGTCCATAGGGTCGATCCTGCCCGATGGCCCGGCTCTCGGCAAGCCCAGAAGTCCGGCCCGGACCCGGCCGCGATGCCCCCCCTATTGCGGGCCGATCCCGGCGGTGATAGCCTCGCGATCGCGATCTGCCCCCCCTCCCGGAGGAGAACGATCATGAGGTGCGTCCCCCTCGGCCTGGCCTGCACGCTGCTCTTCGCCGGGGGGCATGGGACCTCACGGGCCCAGGACCCCGGACCGCCGTCGGGGGCGGCGTCCGCGACACCGGGCCCCCGAGGGCGGGGCGAGGTCGCCTACCTGGTCCTGCACAAGGCCGGCAGTGCCCTGGGCTTCTACGACCGCTCGGGACGGCTCGTCGAGACCGTCCCCGTGGGCGCGCACCCGCACGAGATGGTCCTCGCGCCCGACGGCCGTCATGTGTATATCACCGACAACGGCGTCATGCTGCTGACCGACCCCGGCGAGGGGGGCGACACCGTCTCGATCGTCGACGTCGCGAAGCGAGAACGCGTCGGCGTCATCGGCCTCGGCCGCTTCCGGCGCCCGCACGGCATCGCGCTCGACGCGCACGCCGGGCGGCTGCTCGTGACGACCGAGTTGCCCGACCGGCTCCTGGTGCTCGACCCGGCCTCGCGGCGCGTCGTCCGCGACTTTGACCCGCGCGGCCGCACGCCCCACATGGTCACGCTCGGCCCCGGCGGGCGGGTCGCCTACGTGAGCAACTCCGGCTCGGGGCAGGTGGCGGCGATCGACGTGCAAGGCGGAGAGGCGACGGTCATCCCCACCGGCGAGTGCCCGCAGGGCGGCGCCCTCGCGCCCGACGGCCGCCGCCTCTACGTCACCAGCCGCGACGGGTCCTCGATCGCGATCATCGACACGGCGGGCCGGCGCAAGGTCGGCGAGATCCAAACCGGGCGCGGGCCGAACCGGGTCGCCGTCACGCCCGACGGCCGCCTGCTGGTCTACTCCCTGGGCAAGGGATCGGCCGTGGGGTTCGCCGACGCCGGGACGGGCGAAGTGGTCGGGCGGCTGCCGCTGGAAGGGTCCCTCGTCTCGCTGTCGCTCTCGCCCGACGGGTCGCGGGCCTTCGCCTCGGCGCAGGAGCTCGACCGGGTCTACATCATCTCGGTGCCCGGGCGCCGGCTCGTCGGCACGATCCGGACGCCCGCGGGTCCGGTCCGGACCCGGTCATCGAGCTGGCCCGGTAGCGGCGCCCCCGCCCTCCCGCGCGTCCCGTCGATCGCCGATTCGCCTCCGCACCCGCCCCCTCCCGGCGGCCGTCGCCGCGGCGTCGAGCCGGGGTCATCCCGGGAGCGTGGGGCATGCCCGGCCCTCCCGTCGTCCCGATCGGATCACGGCCGCCCGTCCCGGTGCCCCGCCGGCCACGCCCCCAGGGAGGCCCGCCGCGCCGCGACCCGCGCAAGCGAGTCGCAAACTGGATTATTTCAAATTTATAAAAAATTTTGTGCTTTTCGATATCATGAGCGCGGTACATTGACGTCATGGTCCGACTCCGCTCCCGAAGGAAGGTCCACCATGAGGCACCACAGCGACGGGGCCACGCATATCCAGGCCGTAACGTTCAAGGTCGTTTACCCCCACAGCCCCTTCTACCCCTCCGCCCCCGTCCTCGCCCGCTTCAGCGGGGTCCTGACCTCCGGCGGCCAGCTCCACGTCAAGCTCGACGCGGGTTCGATCCCCGGCGTCCCGACCTCGCCCGGCATCCCCGTCCATGGGACCTTCTCCCTCGGGCCGGACGAGATGCCCATGACCTTCTCCGGGGTCCTCAGCAACAACATGATCCATGCCGAGGTCCCATTGCCGTCAGGCTCGTGAATCCGGGGCGACCGTGCGCGACATGCACGGTCGCCGGGCCGGCGAGCGGCCACCCCGGACGGCAACGCTTCGCACAAGAAACCGTTTAAACTAACACTTAAGTATCCGATGGTATTTCGCGCGGCGGCGACGGCACGCGGCGTCCCCTTGCGCCGCGCCGCCTCGTCGTCCGGTCGGATCATGAGGTGGGCGTCTGCCGCGTGCCGGCCGACGATCGCGCGGGCCTGCGGCGAAGCCGGAGGGGGCGGGACGATGGCCCTGCCCGGCGGCTCCGGCCCTCACGTCACCGCGACCGCGGCGCGGTAGAAGTCGGACGGGCACGGCCCGACGAACGACAGGTCGACCAGGTTCGATCGGTCGCGGCGGACCGCATGGGCCGTGGCCCAGCTCGTCGTCACGGGCCCCTCCAGGCGGACGCAGACGGATCGGTGCGAGGGGGGCGGGTCCTCGGTGATGATCGAGGCGCTGCTGCGGGTGAGGCTGACCAGGCGGGCCGGCGGCCTGTGGAGCTCGGACTCCCCCTCCCAGACCAGGCGGGCGCGAATCGGGACGTACGGGTGTCGGGTCGACACCCAATGGTGGCGGTCGGACATGCCGCTGGCCTCCGATCACGGGTGACGGTGGAGCCCAGCAGCATCGCCGGCGCGGATGACGTGTGGGGGACCGGGGTCGAGGGCAACCCTCCCATCAACCTCTAGGTCGCGATCGCCGCCCCGTCAACCGATGGGGGGAGTTTCCCACGCGCGGCCTCCGTCGTGACCGCGGACGTGGACGAGGCCCGGCACGACCGCGCCCCCGTTGGGCGTGCCGACGGCCCGCCGCCTCGGTCGGGGGCTCATCGGGGAGGATTCGGCCTGGTGGCGGGCTGGGTCGGCGGGCTGGGTTCCTGTCGCTTCTCGGACTCTCGCATCGCGGCGAGCGGCCTCAGCGCCACGACCTCGCCGGCCTTGAGACCCCGCTTGACCTCGACGAGCCCGTCGTTGAAGCTGAATAGGCCCAGGGTCACCTCGCGCCAATCGAACCCGCCGTCGGGTCGTTTCACCGTGACGAGATCTTTACCGTCGCGGTGGTACACGGCCCGGACCGGCACGCCGAGCGCATCGTCGCGGCTGTCGACGAAGAACTCGGCCTGGGCCGCCATGCCCGGGCGGAGTCCATCCGGGCCCCCCTCGATCGTGATACGGGTGGAGTAGACCCGGATATCGCGCATGGTGATCGTGTTCGGGTCGGGGAGCGGGGCCACCCTATCGACCGCGCCGGAACGGGTCTGCTCGGGGAATGCATCGATCCAGATCCGGGCCCGCTGGCCCGGCTTGATCCGGTCGATCACCGGCTCGTGGACCATGATGATCGCCACGAACTGGCTCAGGTCGGGGATCTTGAAGATGATCTGTCGCTCGCGGACCGCCGCACCTTTCTCGATCTGGGGATGGTTCCTGCCGCCGAAGCGAGGGGGGGCATTGGCATGGATGACCATGCCGTCGGCGGGGGCGAGGAGCTTGCAGCCCTCGATCTGCTTGCGGATCTTCGCCCCCTTCTCCCTCTCGGCCTCCCAGGCCGTCTTACTGGCGAGCTCGACCGACCGCTTCTGCTCGATGCCGGCTTTCTGATCCTTCTCGTCGGCCTCTCGGAGGTGCTTGAAGTTCTGGTAGATCGTCTCGGCCTTCGACTCGACAATCTCTTGCTTGGCGAGCTGGTCCTTGAGGGCCGACGAGTCGAGCTCGGCGACGAGCTGGCCCTTCTTGACGATCGTCCCCTCGGGCAGGATCGACAGGATGGTCGTGCTCCCCTCGACCGGGCAGGTCACGTACCCCTCGTGGGCCGCCGCGACCACGCCCCGCTCGACCACGGTGACATCGAGCTTGCCGGGCTTGACCTCGAAGACGGGCATGTCGTCGGCGCGGACGGCCCTGGGATCTCCCTCGGGTCGGGGCCCATCGCCCGGCGCCCCCTTCTGGGCAAGCGAGCGGACGCCGGACGCCGTCGCTCCCAGGACGAGCAGGGCCGAAGCGACTTTCAGCCAGCGTGTCATGGTCATGGACCTGAGTACCCCCTGTGCTAGCGAGGCGGCGGACCCTCCGACGGCCGTCTTGACCGTGAGCGATCGGACCGCGGCGCCGGTCGTGGAATCCACCAGTGCGGGAGGGATCGACGCATCAGGGCCGGAGGGTCCCGGCGCGGCGGCGAGCAGGCCGGCGGTCGGGTCGAGGCCGCGGCGGCGGAGCCGGTCGCGGAGACGGTCCCGACCCCGAGACAGCCGGCTCTTGACCGTCCCGATCGGCCATCCCAGGTGCCGCGCCGCCTGTTCGTGCGTCCTCCCCCCGAGGTCGCAGAGGATCACGGGCGTCCGGAAGCGGTCGGGGAGGCGGTCGATCTCCTCGTGGAGCACCCGGCCCAGCTCGTCGCCGACCTCGGACCGGCCCTCCTCCCGGGACGCCGCCGCGGATCGTTCATGCCGTCGCCGGCGGGCGGCGGCCGACCGGGCACACGACGCGGTGCGGTAAGCTACCTGATGGAGCCAGGGGCCCAGGGAATCCCGCACCCAGAGGGCGCGGGCCTTCCGGACCAGCACCAGGAAGGTGGCCTGGAAGGCGTCCTGGGTGTCGTGCGGGTCGGCGAGCACCCCCCGGCAGACGCGCAGGACCATCGGGCCGTGTCTTTCGACCAGGACCGCGAAGGCGAGCTCGGCGGCCTCACCTCGCCCGGTCGCGAATCGCTCCAGGAGCTGCCCGTCGGTCAACTCCCGGACCGCCCCCACATTGAGGAGCGTGCGGAGCTGCCTGAGGACAGCCCCGTCCCCCCCGATCACCATGGGCGTGCTCTCCGAGGGCCTGCCCGTCCTGAAGACACAGGTAATGTCGCGACGCGGGCCGGCGGTTCCGTGATTCTGCCAGAACCGAAGTCGACGCACGACACCCCGGGATGGAACATCGTCTCCCAACGCGAGGGGCCCTCCGACGCGGCAGGAGGGCCCTCGCCCCGGGGGCACCCGCCCGTCGGCCGGATCGAACGACGGGCATGGGATTCGCTTGCCAGTCACGTCACGGTTGGTTGGTTCTCGTGCGCCTCGGAGCGGGGGACTCGGTATGATGCCGCTTCCCCCTGACCGACCGACGGACCACCCGAAGCGCCAAGGGGGCTCGATCCCTCGGTCAACTCGCCATGAGTCTCGCCCCGGAGACCCTGACCGTGGACCGTTCGAACATCCCTCCCGTCGATGGGTTCGTCCCCACCTCCCAGGAACGGGACCTGGTCGAGACCCTCACCCAGAGCGGCCTCCTCTCGGGCGACCAGCTCCTCGCCGCCCAGGGCTATTCGAGGGACCACAACTGTGACCTGCGCCAGGCGATCGTGGAATTGAACCTGATCTCGTCCGATCGGCTCACCGCGTTCGCCTTCGAACACCTGTCGTCCCGGCCTCATGGGACGCAGACGCAGGACGCGGCCCCGCCCCTGATCCCGGACCGGGCCGGGCTCGAGCGCGACATCCGGGACAAGCTGAAGGAGGCCGCGGCGACCCGCGAGGTCCCCGCGCTGGTCGATCGGATCATCGACGGGGCGTGCGAGTGCCGCGCCACCGACGTCCATTTCGACCCCCTGGCGTATTCGTACCGCATCCGCTATCGGCTCGACGGCCAGCTCCACGACGTCCTCGAGCTCGACGCCGAGCTGGCCGCCTCGGTGATCAGCCGGGTCAAGGTGGCCTCGGACCTCAACATCGTCGACCATCACCACGCCCAGGACGGGCGGATGACGATCACCTTCGCCGATCAGGCGCAGGACGTGCGGGTCGCGACCGTCCCCACGGCGCTGGGGGAGAAGGTCGTCATCCGGATCCTCAGGTCGCTGTCCGGCGGCTTCCACCTCGACAGGCTCGGCATGTCGCCCCCGCAGATCGAGCAGCTCCGCCGCCTGATCGCCAGGCCCTACGGCGCGGTGCTCATCGGCGGCCCGGTGGGCTCGGGCAAGACCACCACCCTCTACAGTTGCCTGGCCCACGTGAACCAGCCCACCCGCAACCTGATGAGCATCGAAGACCCGATCGAATATCAACTGCCGGGGGTCAACCAGATCCAGGTCAACGCCCGCCACGAGCTGACCTTCGGCGAGGGCCTGCGGGCGATCCTCCGACAGGACCCCGACGTCGTGATGATCGGCGAGATCCGCGACCAGGAGACGGCGCAGATCGGCGTCCAGTCGGCGCTGACCGGCGTGCTCGTGCTCAGCTCGATCCACGCCGAGGACTCGGCCAGCACGATCAGCCGGCTGTACAACTACGGCCTGCCCGGCCACCTGCTGGCGACCGGCCTGCTCGGCTTCGTCGCGCAGCGGCTGATCCGCACGATCTGCCCGTACTGCCGGGTCCGGTATCCGGCCGACGCGCGGGTCATGGAGGCGCTGGGCGTCGACCCCGGCGCGCACGAGGGCCTGGTCCTGCAACGCGGCCAGGGGTGCGCCGCCTGCTTCCAGACCGGCTACCTCGGCCGGACCGGCATCTTCGAGATCATGGAGATCGGCGACGAGCTGCGCGACCTGATCCTCCACCAGACGCCCAAGGGGGTGCTCCGCCAGGTGGCGATCGACCTGGGCATGCAACCCTTGAAGCGCAGCGCGATCGACAAGGTCCTCGACGGCACGACCACGCCGGAGGAAGCCTATCGCGTGGGCATGCTCTGAGGGCCGGGCTCGGACAGCCCGGCGACCAGGCGGCGGAGGAAGGCGAGCGAGCGGTCGAGCCAGTCGAGGTCGCGATCGGGCCAGGGGATCGCCTCGACGGCCTCGGGCCTCGGGAGCGTGCCGTCGGCGTAGCGGCGCTCGCAGGCTTCGGCCAGCCGGAGGACGGCCGCGAGCGACTCGTCCCGCAGGCCGGGGAAGTGCGCCAGCCAGGACGGGTCGCGGATCGGCAGGTCGTACGTCCTCGGGTGCAGCTCGATCGACAGCGCCAGGTCGGGGTTGGCGCGGAGCAAGGGGGCGAGCACGTCGGCCATCGGCACGATGCCCGACCCGACCGGCCTCGCCTGCCAGCAGAGCCCGCGCGGGGTCGTCGCCAGCACGGCGTCCTTGACGTGCGTGGCCAGGACGCGGGGCGCCAGCCGTCCGGCGGCGGCGACCGGGTCGTCGAGCCGCATCATCAGGTTGCCCGTGTCGAGCGTCACCCCCGCGACCTCGGGGCCGAGCCGGTCGAGCATGGCCAGCAATTCGTCCGCCGTCAGGTCGGCATGCGTCTCCAGCGCGACCCGCACGCCGCACGACCGCAGCGCGGGCGCGAGCCGCCGCAGGACGTCGAGCGCGGCGGCCCTCTGGTCGTCCCACGAGACGTCGGCGCGGAACCTGTCGTGCCGGTCGCCGACGTACGCGCGAGCGTGCCGGCAGCCGAGCGCGGCGACCGCCTCGACGTGCCTCGCCAGGTCGCGCGCGTGCTCCTCGGCCGAGACCGGCCGGCCCTCCCGCCGCGACCGCCGCGCCGGGTTGGGCGAGGGGAGGCCCACTTCGAGGTAGAGGCCCATCGCGTCGGCCCGGCGGCGGAAGGCGGCCAGCCGCGACGGGTCGAACCCGGGATCGATCGAGGAGGGCTCGAGGAACTGGACGCCGTCGAGGCCCCGCGCGCGGGCGAAGTCCAGCGTCGCCTCGGCCGGGAGGTTGCGATGCCCGATCGTGTAGTGGTCGAATCCGATCCGGGTCGCCATCGGGGCGCGCTCCGGGGTGGTTGCGGCCGGGCCTCCGGCCCCGACGATCGCACCGCCGCGGGCCCGACGCAACCGATTTTTCGCCGATTTCGGCCCGGCCCGAGGGGGCCCCGATCGCGGCTTGCGACGACCCGGGAGGCTGCAACTGCAACGGAGATTGCAGGTCCGGCGCCGGGCCCGTGCCGGTGCCCGGGACGGCTCGCGCCGGGTCGGGGACGACTTCGGAAAAAGCAGGCATGAGAGGGTTGACGAGTCGGGGATCGGAGCGTATCGTGACGACCGTCTTGAGGAGACGGCAACCAATCGCCTCTTGATGCCGTCTCCGGTCACTCGACTCCGCCTCGGCCCGTCCCACCTTCGATAAGAACTGCGTCCGTCACCAGGCGCGTGACGCGGCGATCATGCGCGGAAAAAGAGGGGGTTCGATCTCCGGTGGCAGGGAGGCGCACACCGGTCTCGGTCCTCGATCCTGGGGGCGAGTGGCGGCCTTGCGCCGTCCCCTCGTCTCGAGCGTCCGGCCACACGGCCCGCGAACCGTCTCGGACAGGAGGCCGGGATCTCGCGGGCCGCGGCTGGCCTTCTTCGAAAGCCCGGGCGACGTCCCGGCCCCCGCCGCGAGCGGGGACCGGGACACTTCCCCGCGCCGATCGCGACGGACCCCGCCCCACGGGGCGGACCCGCGGGAATCCCGGTGAGATGACCCGGGCTGGCCGAGCCTCGTCGGCTCAGCGCGTCGCGGGCGCATCCTCGACGAGCAAGGCGACCGGGACGTCGCGGAAGATGTCGGCCAGGTCGAGCGTCGAGCGGCCCGTCTCGGAGTCGGGCTGGGACTCGACGACGTGGTCGGTCAGGAGGTTGCGCCAGCGGCTGGCGGCGGCGGAGTCGGGGAGGATCAGCCGGGTATCGCCCCAGGCGTCGCGGCCGACCGGGGGCGTGGTCGCCTCGTCGCCCATCAGGCCGGCCGACCAGGCGGGGGGCGACCGCCAGGACGGCCTCGTCGTCGCGGCGGCGGAGGAGGGCCACGACGCGATCGCGGCTGTCGCCGAGCGCCTCCAGGGGGCGGTAGGTGCCCTGCATGTAGGTCGCCAGGTGCGCCTTGCGGTGGTTCAGGACGGTCCAGATCAGGTAGAGCTTGATGGCGCCGTCCTCGGGGTGCTCGAACAGGCGGCGCGCGAGCTCGGCGCGGGGCGTGCCCGAGGCCAGGTCGCGGCGGATCTCGGTCGAGCAGCGCGCGCGCGGCGGTCGTAGTCGACCGGGCGGCGGTTGTCGGGGTCGACGAGGCTGAAGTCCCAGAGCTCGCACCCCTGGTAGATGTCGGCCACGCCCGGCGAGGCGAGCTTCAGCAGCGCCTGCGACAGCGAGTGGACCACGCCGACCCGCGCCACCCGGCGCTGGAACGGGAGGAAGTCCTCCAGGAACGGGCGCGGCGTCGTCGCCCTGGAGGATGTCGGCGACGAACCGCGACAGCGTCTCGGCGTAGGACGGGTCGGGGTCGGTCCAGCTCGTGTTCCGCTTGGCCTCGCGGGCCGCCTTGACCATGTAGGCCTGGACCCGCTCGACGAATCGCCGGGTACGAGGCGTCGGGCGTCCCCTCGAACGGCCAGGCGCCGAGGAGGGTCTGGTAGAGCAGGTGCTCCTCGCGGGCGTCGGGGGCGATCCTGCCGTCGAGGTCGACCTTCTTGCGGGCGTTCCAGCGCGACCACCGGGCCAGCCGGGTCCGCCACTCGTCGGGCAGCTCGGAGAGGACGTTGATCCGGATCCGGGCGTCCTCGCCGCGCTTGGTGTCGTGCGTGGCGGTCGTCGAGAGCCCGCCGGGCCAGTCGGCGAGGCGGCGGGCGTTCAGCGCGTGGAAGATCGGCCGGCGAGTTGCCGAACCGCGACGGGTCGCCGCCGACCTCGTTGAGCGAGGCGAGCCGGCACCTGGCGGTAGAACGCCGTGTCCTCCAGCCCCTTGGCCTGGACCGGGCCGGTCGTCTGCTGGAACCGGATGACGAACTGCTCCCAGAGCGCCCGGACCTCGTCGGGCAGCCCCTCGGGCATCTCCATCAGCAGGACGTCGCGGACGAAGGCGAAGACCGACTCGTCGATCGTCGGCTTGCGGCTGCCGGGCCCGGGCGACCGCCTGCTCGATGATGTCGCGGTCGAACGGCGCGACCGGCGACCCCGGCTGGAGGTACGTCCGGTAGACGCGGAAGCAGGCGATCACCTCGCGCGAGCGCCCGCCGCAGGTCGTTGAGCGTGAAGTCGCGGCTACAGGCGGATCCGGTCTCGGCGACCCGGTTGAGCTGCGCCGTCAGGGTGGTCAGCTCGCTGGCGAGCATCCGGTCCTCGACCAGCAGCTTGCCGGCGTGCAGGACCTCGGCGAACGGCTCGTCGTCGCCGGTGAACTCGCGGTAGATCGCGTCGATGGCGGCCTCGGCCTTCGGGTCGACGAACACGCCGTTCAGGACGTTCAGGAACTCGTAGCCGACGGTGCCGTCGATCGGCCAGTCGGCGGGGAGCTTCTCGCCCCGGCTGAGGATCTTCTCGGCGACGATCGGGAACCGCCGCGCCAGCGGCGAGGCCGGGTCGGCCGCGAGCAGCCTCGCGGTACCGCGCCGCGGAGCGGCTCGACGACCTCGCCCCAGTCGGTACTCGCGCCCCTCGTCGGCGAGCCGCCGCCGGCAGGCGACTGGAGGAAGAGCCGCTCCTGGAGCCGGCGGAAGTAGCCCGCGCGGGTCGGCGAGGCCGTCGGGGTGGTCGATCCGCAGGCCGGTCACGCCCCCCTCGCCGACCCAGCGGAAGATCAGCGAGTGGATCAGGTCGAAGATCCTCGGGTCCTCGGTCCGCAGGCCGGCCAGCTCGTTGACGTCGAAGAAGCGGCGGTAGTTGATCTCCTCGGCGGCGACCCGCCAGTAGGCGAGCCGGTAGACCTGCTCCTCCAGCAGCTCGTGCAGCGCGTCGAAGCTGGCCGGGTCGCCGGGCGTGCCGCGGAACGCCGCGACGCTCTCGTCGATGAAGTCGCGGAGCCTCGGGCTCTCGTCGCAGAGCCGGAGGATGCGCCGCTTGATGATCTCCTTCTCGCGGCGGACGTGCTCGACGTCGCGCCGGGTCAGCGAGTCGCGCGGCGGGCAGGTGGCGGATCGCGTCGCGGATGCTGAGGTATTCCGACACGTCGTCGTCGTCGGGGTCGAACCGGGCCCGGAACTCGCCGGCGCAGGCGGTCGAGCACCCGCGCGTACGACCGCGGGTCGCAGCGGCAAGCGATGGTCGTGGTAGCGGACCCAGAAGCTCCCGCCGTCGCGCTCCAGCGACGAGCAGGCCCGCCTCCAGGACCTTGCCGTAGAGGTCCTCGAGGATCGGCAGCAGGACGCGGCCTTCGAGCTCGTCCTTGACCGGGTTCCAGTCGATGTCGAAGAACCGCGCCGACTCGCGCCTGCGGGCCGATCTCCAGGACGTCGAGCCAGAACCGGTTCGTCGCCGCCGACCCCCATGTGGTTCGGGCACGATGTCGAGGACCCGGCCCATCCCCCGCGCCTTGAGCCGCGGCGACCAGGCGGTCGTGCGCCGCCTCGTCGCCGATCTCGGGGTTGATCCGGCTGTGGTCGAACACGTCGTAGCCGTGCGTGCTGCCGGGCCTGGCGGCGAGGAAGGGGGAGAGGTAGCAGTCGGTGACCCCCAGGTCGTGCAGGTAGTCGACGACCCGCCCGACGTCGTCGAGCGTGAAGCCGCCGTGGACCTGGAGCCGGTACGTCGCCCCGGGCCTCCGCGGCGGCGCCTCGGCCGCCGCGCGCGCCTCGGCCTCGAACAGCGCGTCGGCCAGCCCGACTCGGCCGCCTCGACCCCGGGCCGCCCCTCGGCCTCGTCTCATCCCGGCCGGGAACGATGGTAGTAGACATCTCAATATCATCCAATAAGACGATGGGGCGGGGCGGGTCGGATCTCGGACCGGCGGCCATCCGCCCCATCGGCGTCGCTCCGCGTTCCATTTCCGGGCGCGCGGCGACCCGAGAGGTAGGCGCCCTCGTCGAGTCAGCAAACCGCGAGCCAAACGGATGGAGGGGGGACGATGGCGGGTCGGGGGGTGACTTTGGCAATCGGTTCGGTTTTCATGGGGGCTGCGGACATCGTCGGCCGGCGGTCTCGAAGGGCCCGCTGCATGAGCAACGCCTCGGACATCTACCAGAACCCGCAACTGGCCCGCTGGCTCGACTCGATGGAGGGGGTGCCCGACTGGCCGCAGCCCGAGGAGACGCCCGCCGAGCGCGCCGGCCGCACCACGGTGCAGAACCGGGCCCACCAGGTCTTCGGCTGGCTCGGCACGCTGATGCCGGGCTTCGGGCTGGCGCTGGCGCTGGCGTTCGCGGGCCTGCGGGGGGCGAGCTGGCTGGGGACATCGGTGCTGGGGTTCCCGCACAGCCCGATCAGCGGCATCATGGTGGCGCTGCTGCTCGGCCTGGCGATCCGCAACGCGATCGGCCTGCCCGCCGTCTACGAGCACGGCCTGAAGTTCTGCCTGCGGGCCGTGCTCCGCCTGGGCATCATGCTGCTCGGCCTGCGCCTGAGCCTGGCCGCGGTCGGCGCAGATCGGCCTGGTCGGCCTGCCGATCATCCTGGTCTGCATCGCCACGGCGCTGGTGGTGGTCACCTGGATCAACCGCGCCCTGGGCCTGCCGAGGCGGCTGGGGAGCCTGATCGCCGTCGGCACGAGCATCTGCGGCGTCAGCGCCATCGTCGCGACCGGCCCGGCGATCGACGCCGAGGAGGACGAGGTCAGCTACGCGGTCGCCTGCGTGACGCTGTTCGGCCTGGTGGCGCTGTTCACCTACCCGTTCCTGGCGCACGCGATCTTCGGCGGCGACGCCCGCAAGGTCGGCCTGTTCCTGGGGACCGCGATCCACGACACGGCGCAGGTCGCCGGCGCCGGCCTGATGTATCGCGAGCAGTACCGGGCCCCCGAGGCGCTCGACACGGCGACCGTCGTCAAGCTGACCCGCAACCTCTGCATGGCCGGCGTGATCCCGCTGATGGCGGCCCTCTACCACCGCGGCGGCGGCCCCGACGGGCGGGCGCGCGGCCGAAGTGGCACCAGGTCGTGCCCCTGTTCGTCCTGGGCTTCGTGGCGATGGCCGCGGTCCGCACGCTCGGCGACCTCGGCGGCGATCGCCCCTTCGGGGTGCTCCGCACCGGGTCCTGGAAGCACTTCCTGGGCGACGCCGACGCCGTCTCGACCTGGTGCCTGACGATCGCGATGGCCGGCGTCGGGCTCGGCACCGGGCTGTCGAAGCTCCGCGGCCTGGGCTGGAAGCCGTTCTGCGTCGGCCTGGCGGCGGCGGCGCTGGTCGGCGGCGTCAGCACCGGGCTGATCTTCCTGCTCGCCAATCGGCTTTGATCCGGGTCGCGGCCGATCGTATCCTGATCTTGACGTAGGGCGTGTGGAGCACGCCGTCTTCGAGCCCGGTCGGAAGATGGCGTGCTCCACACGCCCTACCGGGAGGGTCTCCTGATGGAGGGCTGGATCATGACCACTCGTGAACGTCGGATCGGCTTGCTGCTCGGCATCGTCGCGCTGGTCGGGGCGCTCGCCCCCGCCGCTCAACAACCCGTGGACCCGAACAGGGCCCTGGCCGAGGAACAGCTCAAGCTGGCCCGCCAGGCCGTCTCGCACCTCGACCGTCTGTACAAGGGCGGAGAGGTGCCCCTCTCGGACGCCAGGTTCGCCCTCTGGGAGCGTCGTCAGATCGAGGCCACCCGAGCCACGGGTGCCGGTAAGGCCGAGATCGTCGCGGCCCTGGAAGCTCACCTGAAGCGATTGAAAGACCTTGAGCGATACGCGGAGGCGGCCCACCAGAAGGGCCAGGCCACCCTCGCGGACGTTGACGAGGCGAAGTATCGCGTCCTTGAGGCCGAGATGTGGCTGAACCAGAGAGAAGGCCCGGTAATCGCGGGGCGTCGCGGAGCGGGCCGGAGGATCGATCTCTTCGAGGGGGGACCATGACGTATCGGACGCTGGGCCGGACCGGCTGGAAGGTCAGCGAGATCGGCTACGGGATGTGGGGGATGGCGGGCTGGACCGGCTCGGACGACGCCGAGTCGATGGCCTCGCTCGAGCGCGCCGTGGAGCTCGGCTGCACCTTCTTCGACACGGCCTGGGGCTACGGCGCGGGGCACAGCGAGCGCCTGCTCGGCCGGCTCGTCCGGGCGCACCCCGACCGCGGCCTGATCGTCGCGACCAAGATCCCGCCGAAGAACTTCACCTGGCCGTCGCGTCGCGGGTTCACGCTCGACGACTGCTTCCCCCCCGACCACATCCGCGAGTACGCCGAGCAAGAGCCTGGAGAACCTCGGCCTGGGGCGGATCGACCTCCTCCAGTTCCACGTCTGGGAGGACGCCTGGGCCCGCGACGAGCGCTGGCAGCGGGCGATGGACGACCTGAAGCGGCGAGGGGCTGGTCCGCGCCGTCGGCGTGAGCGTCAATCGGTGGGAGCCGGCCAACGTGCTGGAGACGCTCAGGACGGGCCTGGTCGACGCGGTCCAGGTGATCTACAACATCTTCGACCAGGCGCCCGAGGACGAGCTGTTCCCGCTCTGCCGCGAGCTGAACGTCGGCGTGATCGCGCGGGTGCCGTTCGACGAGGGGACGCTCACCGGCACGCTCACCAAGGCAATCGCGGTGGCCGGAGGGGGACTGGCGGAACACCTACTTCGTCCCGGAGAACCTCGCGGCGAGCGTCGAGCGGGCCGAGGCGCTGCGGCCCCTCGTCCCCGAGGGGATGACCATGCCCGAGCTGGCCCTGCGCTGGATCCTGGAGGACCCGACGGTCTCGACGATCATCCCCGGGATGCGCAAGACCAAGCACGTCGAGGCGAACCTCGCCGTCAGCGACGGACGGAGGCTCGACCCCGTCCTGATGGCGCGACTGAAGGGACACCGCTGGGACCGCTCGCCGACGTCGTGGTCGCAGTAGCCGGCGCGGGCGGTCCCGGGTCGCCCTTTCACTTCACTTCACATCGCGCCGTGGATGTAGGTCATCAGGTGCTGGTTCTCGGAGTGGACCCGCTCGTAGAGCACCTTGACGACGTCGCCGACGGAGACGATGCCGACCAGACGCGAGTCGCACAGGACCGGGACCTTGGCGATCCTCCGCTCGCTCATCTGGCCCATCACGTCGTCGACGTCGTCGTCGACCCCGCAGGTGACGGGGTCGCGGGTCATGACCTCCGAGACGTGGACCTTGCCGAACCCCTCGCCGCGATTGTGCAGTCCGCGCAGGACGTCGCGCTCGCTGAAGATGCCGACGACGTGCCCCTCGTCGTCCACGACCGGCAAGGAGCCGATGTTGTTCTGGACCAGCCGCTCGATCGCCTGGCAGACGGTCGCCTCGGGTGCGATCGAGATGACCCGGCCGGACTTGGCTCTGAGGACGTCACGGACCTGCATGTCGCGTCTCCCGCGCCAGTCGCGATCGCGAGGCCCCGAGGGTCGATGGCCGAGAGACCGCGATCGCGACCGCCACCACGAAAAACCGAAGAAGGGACCGGTTCGATCATCCTGACATCTCCCTGATGCCAAAGCAAAACATTTTTTCGAGCCCCTCGATTTCGGGCGATTTCCAGGACACGCCCCGACCCCGCCCCGATCTTATCAAAGGAGGGACACGACTCCGCGATGATCCTTGATAAGCCGGGCTGGGTCGGTGCGTGAATCGCACGCCGTTGCGTTTCACGCGCCCTCCGGGATGGACCCTTTCAGGTCCCGATTGCGCCGACTGGCCTCGAACCGGAGCGCCGACCGAACCCAGCCCCGGGCCATCCGGGCGATCGAGAGATCTGCCCGGTTTCCGGGAGGAGAGAAACGCCGACCGAACCCACCGTTCACCTGGGAGTGGTTTTGTCCGATAATGGTCATCTCATCCGTCGTGTGAAGGGAAGGCCGGCGGAGGGCCGGGCTGGCTTCCATCGCGACGATCGCGATGAGTCGTCATAGCCGGTTTTCCGAATTAGGGTTGCGTCGAGAAACGGATTCGATCGCCGGTACGAAGACCAGGACCCGATTCCCGACGGCGATGCAGCGCCGACCGAACCCACCGTTCACTTGCGCATTCCTCGCGGCCGGGCGGCCGGCTCCGCCGCGGAGGGCCCCGGACGGCCTCGAAGGTCCGACATCGGGTCACCCCCGGATGAGGGCTGGCGATCGGGGTGATGCCCACCTGTCTTGGGACGCGCCGACGACCCTCACGGGCCCGCGAGGGGCCCATCCCGCCATCGTGACGGCGCGTGCACGCGGGCTTCCCGAAACGAAGCGAAATGGGCCGCGCCCGGGTGTCACTGGCGGAATTCCAGGACGCGGCGACGCGGGACAACGATGTTATAGGTAGGGCGTCGATGCGGCCGTGGGGATCGATCACCCCAGTCCTGTCGGGGTCAGGCGCTCTCGCGCTGGAAGTGGATCTCGTGGAGGCGGCGGTAGAGGGGGGAGTGGCGGCGGAGCTCGGCGTCGGTGCCGACGGCCTCGATCCGGCCGGCGTTCATCAGGACGATCCGGTCGGCGAACTGAAGTGCGCCGAGGCTGTGCGTGATCAGGAAGGTGGTCCGGTTGCGGGCGAACTCCTCGATCGCCTTGCGGATCAGCGCCTCGTCCTGGATGTCGACGGCGCTGGTGGCCTCGTCGAGGATCAGGATGGCCGGGTCGCGGAGCATGGCGCGGGCCAGCGCGATCCTCTGGCGCTGGCCCCCCGAGAGGCCCAGGCCGCGCTCGCCGATGACCGTGTCGTAGCCCTGCGGCAAGGCCGCGATGAACTGGTGGCGCGAAGGCCCGCCGCGCGGCGGCCTCGACCCGGTCCCTCCCGGCCTGGCGGTGGCCGTAGGCGATGTTGTTGGCGATCGTGTCCTCGAACAGGATAGTGTCCTGGAGCACCATGCCGATCTGGCGGCGGAGGCTCCGCAACTGGACGTCGCGGAGGTCGTGGCCGTCGACCCGGATCGACCCCGACTGGACGTCCCAGAACCGGGGGAGCAGGCTCATCAGCGTCGTCTTGCCGCACCCGTTGGGTCCGACCAAAGCGATCGTCTCGCCCTGGTGGACCGTCAGGCTGAGGCCGCGGAGGACGGGGTCGCGGCCGTTGTAGCTGAAGCCGACCTCGTCGAACTCGATGGCGCCGCGGGGCCGCGACAGGCGGACGGCGCCGGGCTTGTCGGCGACCTGCGGGCGGCGGTCCATCAACGCGCAGATCCGGTCCGACGCCGCGGCGGCGCGCTGGATGCGCGAGTGGACGTTGGCCAGCTTCCGCACCGGGTCCGAGATCCCCGCCAGCATCGCGTACAGGTAGAGCAGGTCCTCGATCGCCATCGGCCGCGCGGCCAGTTGCAGCCGCATGAAGCCGAGGTCGAGGAAGATCGTGTCGTTGAGCACCAGGTAGGAGCCGGCCAGCAGCGCGATCGAGACGGTCGACAGCGCGAGCATCTCCAGGACGGGGTCCGACAGGGCGTCGATCTTGGCGACCCGGACGCTCTTCTTGTACAGGTTCTTGGTCTCCAGGAAGAACCGCCTTCGCTCGCGGCGCTCGGTGGTGAACGCCTTGACGACGACGATCCCCTGGAAGGTCTCCTGGAGGATCTTGTAGATGTTCGACATGCTCTCCAGCGACCGCCGCACGGCCCGCTTCATGACCTGCCCGGCGCGCTTGGCCGTGAGCGCCGAGACGGGCACCAGCACCAGCGCCAGGCACGTCAGCCGCCAGTTCAGCCACATGGCGATCGTCAGGCAACTGACCACCCGCAACGGCTCGCGCATCACCTTGCTGAACAGGGTGTTCAGGCCCATCGCGACCGAGTCCATGTCGTTGGTGAAGCGGGCGATCAGCTCGGCGGAGCCCTGGTCGCCGAAGCTCGACAGGTCGAGCGCCATGGTGCGGCGGAAGAAGTGATTGCGGATGTCGAAGAGGGTCAGTTGCATGACGTTGGCCACGAACACCTCTTGGAGGAAGAGGAACACCCCCTTGATGGCGACCCCCGTCATGACCAGGCCGAGGAGCAGCAGCAGGGTCTGGAACCCCTTGTGGGGCAGGTAGCGCTCGATCCGGGGCTGGAGCCAGCGATAGAGCCCGATCCGGGTGGTGGTCTTGGCCCGCTCGCGGTCGAGCGCGGCGAGGCGGTTCGCCAGCGCGTCGGGATCGGGCCTGCGGACCTGGTCCTCGCTCAGCCTTTTCATCTCCTCGACGCGGGCCTCGGCCACCTTCAGGTCGCGGCGGCGGGCGTCGAGCGCGGCGTGGTTGGGGTCGACCCCCTTCTTGACGAACACGACCAGCGCCGGGTCGTCGAGCTGCCGCTCGAGCTCGCGGACCTCGGCCTGGACGCGGTCGCGGGCGTCGTGGATCTGGCCGAACCGCTGCCCCAGGCGGGGGTTGCCCGGCCGGCCGGCGCGGCGGAAGAAGTCGACCTCCTCGCGGCGCGCCTCGAGGGCGCGGAGGTCGGTCTCGGTCGTGACGATCGTCTCGGCGACCCACTTCTGGCAGTTCTCGTTGTAGAAGAGGATCTTCAGCAGCGGGTACACCGCGGCGATGTCCACCGCGTAGAGCAGCGCGACCATCACGGCGCAGCCGAGCGAGAGGCCGAACCGGACCCGGTACGGCCAGGCGAAGCGCACGAGGCGGGCGAAGTTCTTCATGGTCGGCGAGCGCCCGGGACGGGACGGACTTGGGCCCAAACGCCTCCATGCCATGCCCGGGGCCGCGGCGCCGCCCCGGGGTTTGGGCTGGCGACGATGTACCACGCCGCGCGATCCCTGGCAAGGCGAGTTCCCCATCCCGGCCCGACCGGCGATTCCGGCATTGGAAAAAGGGCCGGGTGCGACTAAGATCGCCGTCGCGGCCGTCCCCGCCCCCCGGGACGCCCGGCCGTCACGGAGGACGGGATGAAGGCCCTCGCGCTGGTCGACGCACCCGATCACGTCTGCTGCCGCTACCGCATCCGCGCGTTCGAGCCGGCCCTGGAGGCGGCGGGCTGGTCGCTGACGATCGAGGGGCTCGCCCGGGGGGCGCCGTCGCGGTGGTCGCAGCTCGGCCGGTCGGCGCGGTTCGACGCCGTGATCCTCCAGCGCAAGCTGCTGCCCTCCTGGCAGTTCCTCCGGCTCCGCCGCCGGGCCCGGCGGCTCGTGTTCGACTTCGACGACGCCATCCTGTACCGCGACTCGTACGACCCGCGCGGCCCCCTCTGCCGGCGACGTGCCCGACGCTTCGCGCGGACCGTCCGGCTGGCCGACGCGGTGATCGCGGGCAATGAGTTCCTGGCTGACCGGGCCCTCCGCGCCGGGGCCCGGCCCGATCGGGTCCGGGTCATCCCTACGTGCGTCGATCCCGGGCGGTATCGGCCCGCGGCCCACGACGGGCCCGGCGCGGGCTCGATCTGGTCTGGATCGGCTCGGCGAGCACGCTGCAAGGGCTGGAGCGGCAGAGGACGCTCTGGGAGAGGATCGGCCGCGAGGTCCCCAGGGTCCGGCTCCGGGTGATCTGCGACCGCGCCCCCGACCTCGGCGCGATGCCGGTGGTCGCGGTGCCGTGGTCCGAGGCGACCGAGGCCGCCGACCTGGCGGCGGGCGACGTCGGCGTGAGCTGGGTGCCCGACGACCTCTGGAGCCGGGGCAAGTGCGGCCTGAAGGTTCTGCAATACATGGCCGCCGGGCTGCCCGTGATCACCAACCCGGTCGGCGTCCACGCCGAGATGGTCGCGCCGGGCGTCTCGGGCTTCCTCGCGGCGACGGCCGACGAGTGGGTCGCGGCGGCCCTGGCCCTGGCCGGAGGCCCGCGATTGAGGCGACGGATGGGGCGGGCCGCGCGGACGGCGGTCGAGTCTGGTTACTCGGTCTCGGCCTGGTCCGGGGCGTTCGTGGCGACGGTCGCGGGCACGTCGCGGACGGCCGCATCCCCCGCCCGATCCCCGGACCGGACGGCCGCGACCCGCCTTCGCGACGGAGCACCCCTCGGCCACCTCGGGGGGAACGGATGAGCCTGCTGTTCCGGAAGATCCCCCGGCCGGCCCCCTCGGAGCGCCTGTTCGAGCCGCCGGGGTGGGTCTGGACCCGCCAGGGGGATGTCGGCTGGTGGGTCCGCGCCGACTGGCTCGACGCCCTGATCGGCCCCGAGGGGCTACGCCTCGACGAGTGGCGGCGCAACGGGCGGCTGACGACCGTCAAGACGGGCCCGCACCGGGCCGTATACCGCGTCGAGCTGCCCGAGGGGGCGGTCTACGTCAAGCACTACAAGGTGCCGAACCTCCGCGCCAAGTTCCGCCAGTGGGTCCGCCGCGGCAAGGGGCGCAACGAGGGGACGCGGACCCGCTACCTGTCGGCCATCGGCGTGCCGACCATCACGCCGGTCGCGCTGGGGGAGCAGAGGAGGCGGGCGTTCCTGCTGGAGAACTACCTGATCACCCACGCGATCCCCGGCGCCATGCCGCTGGACGAGTTCGTCGAGCGCCGGCTGCCGCGGTGGCCCGCCCCCCGACAGGCGCGGGTCCGGCAGAGCCTGGCCGAATCGCTGGCGATCCTGACGGCCCGCCTGCACGACGCCGGGTTCGTCCACCAGGACTTCCACCCGGGCAACATCCTGGTCCGCATGGACGACGGCGACGAGGTGCCGAGCCTGGCGATGATCGACCTCGATGCGCTGCGGGTCTGCCGCCCGCTCTCCTGGCACGACGCCCAGATCAACCTGGCGCTCTTGAACCACTATTTCTGGCTCCGCTGCGACCGCGCCGACCGCTACCGCTTCCTGCGGACGTACCTGCGGGCCCGGAGGGTCATCCATCCCGACCCGGCGTCGCTGGCGAGGGGCATCGAGGGGGCGACCCGCGCCTGGGCCGAGCGGCTCTGGAGGCGGTGGGGGCGGCGGTGCCAGGGGACCAACAAGTACTTCGCCGCCTACAGCGGGCCGAGGACCTGGGCGGTCGCCTCGCGCGACCTCGACCCGGAGGACGTCCGCGCCCTGCTGGACGACCCCGACGCGCCGTTCTTCCGCGACGGGGCCGTCACGCTGAAGGACTCGCGGACCGCGACCGTCGCCGAGGCGACGCTGGAGGTCCGCGGCCGTCCGGCCCGCGTGATCTACAAGCGGTTCAACAAGAAGAAGTGGATCGACCCGCTGCTGACCTACTTCCGGCCGTCGCGCGCCTGGCAGGCGTGGCAGGCGGGGCAGCACCTGGCCAGCCGCGCGATCCCCACGCCGCGCAACCTCGCCTTCATCGCGCGGATGAGGCCGAGGCTCCGCGACCTGTTCTGGTACCTGCCGCACGAGACGTACCTGGTCACGCTCAAGGAGGAGCCGTCGATCACGCTCGACCGCTACCTCCGCACGGTCCTGCCGGCGCTCGACCCGGCCGCCCGTCGCGGGCGGATCGCCGCGCTGACGAGGTCGCTGGCCCGTCTGCTCCGCATGCTCCACGAGCGGTCGCTGTCGGACCGCGACCTGAAGGCCGCCAACCTCCTGCTGCTGGGCGACCCCGACGCCGACGACGTGCGGCTCTCGGTGATCGACCTGGCCGGCGTGCGCCTGATCCACCCGCTGCCGAAGCACCGCCGCATCCAGAACCTCGCCCGGCTGAGCCTCAGCCTGGCGGAGGTCCCCGGCCGGACCCGCACCGACTCGCTCCGGTTCCTCCGCGCCTACCTGCCGTGGGGCTCTCGCCCCACAACGACTGGAAGGATCTCTGGCGCGCCATCGCCTCGGCCAGCCAGGCCAAGAGGGAGCGGAACCAACGCCAGGGCCGCGAGCTCTCGTGACGCCGACCCGATCCGCCCCGACCGCCTCGCCGAGAGGACCCCGACGATGCCGCACACACGACCGGCGCCCCTGCGACCCGTGCTCTGGCTGGTGACCTGCCTGGGGTGCGTCGGCTGCGCCACGTTCGGCGACCAGGGCCAGCCGCTGGTGCCGACGCGGTACCAGACCCGCACCGGCCCGTTCGCCGTCTTCACGAACTTCCCGATCGCCGCCGACGCCCCGGCGATCCGGAGCCTGCACGCGCTGGAGACCGACATCGGGTCGAGCCTCGGCCTGCGCGTCCTCTCCGAGGAGCCGACGGTCGAGGTCTACATCCTGAACGACCGCCAGAGCTTCATGCACTTCCTGAAGTTCTACTACCCCGAGCTCCCGCCGCGGCGGGCGTTCTTCCTGCGCAGGGGACGCAGCGGGTGGTCTTCACGTTCCTGGGCGACCGCCTGGAGGAGGACCTCCGCCACGAGGCGACCCACGCCCTGCTCAACGTGGCGGTCGGCGACCTGCCGCTCTGGCTCGACGAGGGCCTGGCCGAATACTTCGAAGGGCCCGACGGCCGCCTCGGGCTGAACCCCGAGCACCTGGCCCGGTTGCCGCAGGACCTCGCCTCGGGCTGGTCGCCCGACCTCGCCCGCCTGGAGACGCTCAGGACGGTCCGCGAGATGACCCCGCGCGACTACCGCGAGTCGTGGGCGTGGGTCCACTACCTGCTGAACGGCACGGCCGCGGGCAAGGCCGCGCTGCTGGCCTACCTGGGCGACCGGGGCTCCCGCCTCGACACGGCGCCCCTGTCCGAGCGGCTCAAGGCCGGCGACTGGGGGACGCCGCGCTCCTGGTCGCCCACCTCGACCGCGCCCGCGCCCACCCGGTGGCGGCGGCGCCCGCCCCGGCCGAGCCGACGGTCCGGCTCCAGGACCCCTCTCCCGACGCGGACCGGCGCCCGCCCCCCGCCGCGGCCTCCTCGGGCGCGTCCGGTCGCTGTTCGGGCTCTGATGGGCATCAGATCAAGAATTTCAAATTTGAGATTTCAAATCGGAGATCCCGATCTCCTCCCGCGTCGGACAATCCCGGCCCGTCACGCCTTCAGCGCGAGCGGGACCCGGTTGATCTTGGCGGCCAGGATGAAGTCGTTCTCCGACAGCCCGCCGATGGCGTGCGTCCAGAGGTCGACGGCCACGTTGCGGTAGCCCTCGACGTGGAGGTCGGGGTGGTGCCCCTCCTGCTCGGCCAGCGCGGCGACCTTGTTGAAGAAGTCGATGGCGGCCAAGAAGTTCTTGGCCTTCCACTCGCGGCGAATCCGCTTGCCGTCGGGCGAAAGCCGCCAGCCCTCGACCTGGCCGAGCAGTTCCTTCGCCTTGTCGGCCGGGATCGGGGGGACGCCCCCCTCGCACGGCGTGCATTTCTTGCCCGCAAGCTCCTCGGCGGTGGGCGTGCTCATGGTGTCGTCCTCATATTCATCGTTCGCGCAGCCCATCTTTCATAACCGCATATAGATTCACCAGTGGGGAGGCAGACGACCGGAGAACTTATACAAGACCTCGCATGCTCTAGCGATCGGGATCGGATCTCTCACCTCTTCTCGCTCGTGAACCAGGTCGTTTCGATATTCTCGGATCGAATGAACATCCTCGATGAGGTCGTGGGGAATTCGGTGCCTCGCGGCCGTACCATTCACCAGATCGCGTGTCCGACTTGGAGGATCTGTCCCCCTGACCGCCGTCCAGCACAAACGAAGGCCCGTCTCAAATTCGGCGAAGGTCCGCATGACATAGGTGCCCTCAAGCCGCTCCGAAGCGTTCCGGATATCGCGGAGCGACAAGCCGACCTTGATGATGGTGGGATCGTTCTCCGCCGCCTCCAACAGCCGGTCGGTGGCGAGCCGAACCGCCGAATGCTCGCGTTCAACAGCCTTGATCCTCGACAACCACGCACCACGCTTATACGGCATGGTCCTTCATCTGTTCCAGGATGTCTCGGAACGTCTCTTTCGAGAGCGGTTCGGCTTCGGTCTCCGGGACCTTTGCGGCGGGCGAGGTCGCGGGGGCCTGATAGTGCAAGTGCCATCCGCCTTCGTAGAAGAAGAGGGTCGCGATGTCATCGTAGGCCGGCATCAGGTAAAGATCGACGACCCCCTCCGTGCCGGGAGCAGATCGGGCGATCGGTTCCAGGAGCGCTCGGGTCAAGTCTTCCTGAAGGACCAGCGCGGGGGCTTCGTAAGCGCCGATCTGCGAATCCTCCATCCGCTTGTCGATCCGGCGCGTGGACCAGCCGAGTTCCCGTGCCCAGCCTTGCACGTCATCGACGAGGGCCGAAAGGCGCCCCAGCCATTCGGCCCGCACGGTTTCTTTCTGAGCGTCGGCCGTTGCCATTGATGCGACTCCCTGGGCCCAATCGTCGCCCCTACGATGGTTACGGGGTGTCCGGGGTCGCGGCCGGGACCCCACTCGACAGCTCCCGTAGTATTATCCCCGAAATCCGCCGGCTTGTCCTCTGATTCCGCCGGTGATGATCGGCGCGAGGCCAATTGCCTCACCGGAAGCTCTCCTGCTCGTTCGGGAAGTCGCCCGAGGCGACGTCGGCGACGTAGGAGGCGGCGGCCCGGCGGATCTGGTCGCCGAGCTCGGCGTAGCGGCGGACGAACCTGGGGCGGAACCCCTGGAACAGGCCGACCAGGTCGGGGGTGACGAGCACCTGGCCGTCGCAGCGGGGGCCGGCGCCGATGCCGATCGTCGGGATCGCCAGCTCGGCCGTGACGCGACCGGCCAGGTCGGTCGGCACGCATTCGACGACCAGCGAGAACGCCCCCGCCTCGGCCACGGCGCGGGCGTCGGTCAGGATCTCGTCGGCGTCGCGCTGGACCTTGAAGCCCCCCAGCCGTCGGACCGACTGCGGCGTCAACCCGACGTGCCCCATGACCGGGATGCCCGCCTCGACGACCGCCCGGATCGTCTCCGCCGCGCGCAGGCCCCCTTCCAGCTTCACGGCCTGCGCCTGCGTCTCCTTCAGGACGCGCCCGGCCGACAGGATCGCCTGCTCGGGCGAGGCCTGGTAGCTCAGGAACGGCAGGTCGGCCACCACCAGCGCCCTCCTCGCGGCGCGGGCGACCATCTCGACGTGGTAGATCATCTGGTCGAGCGTCACGCGGAGGGTCGTGTCCCACCCCTGGACGACCATGCCGAGCGTGTCGCCGACCAGGAGGCAGTCGACCCCGGCCTCATCGAGCAGGCGGGCCGTGGTGAAGTCGTAGGCGGTCAGGACGCTGATCTTGCGCCCCTGCTGCTTCCAGAGGGCGAGGTCAGGGGGCGTCACGGGCGAGTCGGCGGGTGCCATCCGGGGCTTCCTGGGGAAAGGACAGGTCCGCGAGCAGGACGCCGGGTCGGTCCTCTAGGACGTTGTATCGGCGCCGGATCGCCTCGTGCAAGGCCAGACGCGCCGGGTCGCCGCCGGCCCCGACGTCGGCCACGTAGCGGGCACCCCGGGCCCGGTAGAACTCGACGAGGGCCAACGGCCCCTCCGAGGCGAGGTGTTCGCCCCACTCCCCGGCCGCCCGGACCGCGGCAGGCCGGCCGAATTCCAGGCGGCAGCCCTGCCGGTCGGCCGCGAACAGGAGCGCCTCCGGCGCGACCAGCCGCGCCCCCCCGCGACGTGCGACCGGACCGCGCGGGCGGCCTCCGGCAGCGAGGCCCACTCCGGGGGCGTCCGCCAGGTGGACGACACCTGGACCAGGGACAGGCCGACCAACCCGAATCCCACCGCCCAGGCCGGTGCGGCGCCCCGTCGCGACAGGGCCATCAGGCCCCGGCCGACCTCCACGGCCGCGACGGGCGCCACCGCCAGCCAATAATACTCGTGGTGCAGCTTCCCGGCCAGCAGGACCAGCGTCGCCAGCGCCGATCCGCCCCACGCCCACCACAAGCGATCGCCGCCGCGCCCCCGAAGCAGGCCCCCGATCGCCAGCGCGAGTCCGATCGGCGTGAACGTCCGGACCGCCAGGGCCCACGCGATCGCCGCGACCGCCCCGGTCGCGGAAGGGCCATCGGCACGAGGACCCCAAGCCAGATCGCGCCATTGTCGGCCGAGGCCCGCGACCCGCCCCCCTCCGCGAGCACGGCCGCCGCGTGTGCGTACCAGAGCAGCGCCGGGACGAGCGTCGCGACCGCCAGCATGACCCTCCCCAATCGTGGCGGCCGGAGGATCGCCAGGACCAGGGGGACGAGCACGTAGGCCGCCACCACCTTCACCGCCAAGGCGGTCGCGAGCAGGACGACGCCGACCCCGAGCCACGCCCGGCCCCGGCCGTGCTCGTGCTCGTCCCAGCACCGCAGCCCGGCGACCAAAGCCCCCAGCATCAGGGCGTCCGGCTGGAAGGCCCGGCCGTACCGGATCGTCACGGGGAAGACCGCGAAGGCCACCAAAGCAATCAAGGCGGCGCCGATCCCCTCGCGTCGCCGGGCCAGGCCGTAAAGCCCCCAGCCCGCCAGGACCATCGCCAGCGCCGAGACGAGTCGACCCGACGGCTCCAGGGCGAGCCCGGTCGCCCGCCGCAGGCCGACGGCCGCCAGCGCGAAGAGGGGCGGCTCGACCAGGAACAGGTTCGGCGATGGGGCCGTGTCGAGACAGGGGCGGAGGAACCCGGAGCCCCGCTCCAGGTTGCGGGCGACCATCGCGGTCGGGACTTGACGCCCGACGTAGTTCTCGACGATCGGCTGGTCCGCCCGGATCGCGCGCAGGGCGAAGGTCGCCAGCAGCAGGACCGCCACGGCGGCCGTTTCGCGAGAGGGGAACAGGGGCGGCCTCCCGTCCTCCATGACGCCTCCGGGGCCCGGCTCCCGAAGGCCCGTCGGGACGCGCCGCATCGTATCCGCCCGCCCGGAACGGTCAAGCCGGGCCGACCCTCCCCGCATCCTCAGTCACCGCCTGATGGCATTCAATCCTGATCGAACGAAATCCCTCCCAGGTGAACGGTGGGTTCGCTCGGCGCCCTCCTCCTCGGTCGGCGCGTCGGTTCGACCTGGCGATCCCGTCTTTTCAACGAGCGTTGGGGGCGCGGCCCCCTCATGCCTTATTATCCGGTGCGGGGGCGGGGCGCGTCCTGCGAAAGATGGCGAAGATGGTGGTCCCGCCGCCTCCGGCCGGTCCCCTTCGGGTTGCGCACGCCCCGCGTCCCATTCCTTGGTCGACCAGCCGGGGCCGCCCTAAGAAACTGGCGGGTCGTGCGTGATCTGGATTGAACGGGCACCGATCCCTTTCCGAGCGAGCCGATGCCAGGCCAGCCGAACGCCGAGGACGGTCCCTGGGTCCGCGCCGCGGTCGCCCGCTTCGAGGCGCCGCTGACGCTCTACGCCGCCCGGCTGCTGGGCGACGCCGAGACGGCGCGCGACGTCGTGCAGGACACGTTCCTCCGGCTCTGTGTCCAGGACCGCGCGGCGATCGAGTCGCGGCTGGCCGAGTGGCTCTTCACGGTCTGCCGCAACCGGGCGCTCGACGTCCTGAGGAAGGAGAGTCGCATGACTCGGTTGAGCGATGAGCAGGTCGACCGTCGCCCCGCCCCCGACCCCGGTCCCGCCGCCGTGGCCGAGCGTCGCGAGGCGGCGGCGCGGGTCCTCGTCCTGCTGGCCGCCTTGCCCCCCAGCCAGCGCGAGGTGATCCGCCTGAAGTTCCAGAACGGCTTCTCCTACCAGGAGATCAGCCGGATCAGCGGGCACAGCGTCTCGAACGTCGGCTACCTGATCCACGTCGGCCTGAAGTCGCTCCGCCACCAGCTCCTCGACGGCCAGCCGGCCGAAGCCCAAGCCTAGCCCGAAGGAGGCCCGTCCCATGACCTTCGATCCCGACGACCCCCGCCTGACCGCCTTCGCGCTGGGCGAGCTCGACGACGCCGAGAGGTCCGAAGTCGAGGCGCTGGTCCGCGACCATCCCGAGGCCCGCAAGCTCGTCGAGGAGGTCCGCGCCACCGCGCAGATCCTCACCGAACGGCTCCGCCACGAGCCGAGCCCCGGCCTCGCGCCCGAGCACCACCAGGCCATCGAGGTGAAGCTGGCCCGATCCCTGTGCAGAGGGGCACGGCCCGGAAGGAGTCTTACAGCCGGCTCATCCTGGGGATGGTCGCCGCCGTCACGATCGCCATGACAGGGGCCTTGCTGCTGCCGTCGCTCCTCCGGTCGGTCGGGATGACGAGGTCGGCGCATCTGGCGGCAATGAGGACCGAGCCGGCCACCACGACCACGACCCCGAGCGCTCCGCCCGCCACGACCACCCCGACCGCCGCGGAAGACCTTCGGCTTATTCGCACGGCGAGGCCGAGTTTGCGTCCCCGGGGCCCGATCGGCCCGGGCCGGCAAGCCGACCCTCCTCGCCGGGCGACCGCAAGCCGGCGCCGCGCGTGGGGCGGTCGCCGAGCAGAAAGCCAAGGCGACGAATCAAGATCCGTTTGCCCGGCAATATGGGTACTACCTGCCGCACCAGGCGGCCGTCGGCGCTGCGCCCGCCCCCCCCGCCGCGGCTGCGCCGTCGGCCGCTCCAGCCAATCAGGGTCAGCCCCGAGGGTTGACCCTCAACTCTGGCCTGAAGGCTGGCGCCGCTCAGACACCCTCGCGGTCCGGAGGAATGGGTATGATGGGAGGAATGGGTATGATGGGCGGGGTGAACCAATCCTATCCCCAGAGACCGCCCGATTCCGGGGCGAAGGTCCCCACGGCCGGTCGACGTTTTGCGGGAGGGTCCCCGCCGATGCGAACAGCCTCACGATGGTCCCTCAGTCGGGGGCGCGGGGGAGGAGACCGAGGCGAGTCGCAGGCCCGCCTCGGGCTTAAGATGAACCCCGCCGCGGCCCCGAGGCTTGCGAGGCCGGATCAGACGAAGGGGCCTCCAGGACGGACTCGCCCTCGGCGCATCCCCGACGAATCTCGGCTCGCAGGATGCAAAGCCGGGACAGGGGCAGCAAGGCGCGCAAGGGCAGCAGAGCCAGGCGCGCCACGGGCCAGCAAGGCCAGGGCCAGCCCAGGCCGGGCATGAAGCAAGAAGAGGAGTTTGCGAAGCGAGAGACCCTCCAGGAGCCGCGCGTCCGCAGCAGGTCGGGCAGGTCGCGCCGAGCCGCCCGCGCCGGCCGACAGCCCAACGCCGAGGCGTTCGCCCGGATCGACGACAACCCGTTCGTCCGCGTCGCGCAGGAGCCGCTCTCGACGTTCTCGATCGACGTCGACACGGCCAGCTACGCCAACGTCCGCCGGTTCCTCAACCAGAACCAGCGGCCGCCCCGGGACGCGGTCCGGATCGAGGAGCTGCTCAACTACTTCCCCTACGACGACCCCCCGCCGACCGGCGAGCGACCCGTTCTCGGTCAACGTCGAGGTCGCCGGCTGCCCCTGGAACGCCGACCACCGGCTCGCCCGGATCGGCCTGAAGGGCCGGCCGATCGCCAACGACAAGCGGCCGCCGAGCAACCTCGTCTTCCTGATCGACGTCTCGGGCTCGATGGACCAGCCCAACAAGCTGCCGCTGGTCAAGGCGTCGCTGCAGAGGCTCGTCGAGCAGCTCGGCGAGAACGACCGCGTGGCGATCGTCGTCTACGCCGGGGCGTCGGGCCTGGTGCTGCCCTCGACCTCGTGCCTGCAGAAGGCCGAGATCCTCTCGGCGATCGACCAGCTCCAGGCCGGCGGCTCGACCAACGGCGGCGCGGGCATCCAGCTCGCCTACGACGTCGCCGTCGAGCACTTCATCAAGAGCGGGACCAACCGCGTGATCCTCGCCACCGACGGCGACTTCAACGTCGGCGATCTCCGACCGAGGGGACGCTCGACCCGCTGATCGAGGAGAAGGCCAAGAGCGGCGTCTTCCTCAGCGTCCTCGGCTTCGGCATGGGCAACCTCAAGGACGGCAAGCTCGAGAAGCTCGCCGACAAGGGGAACGGCCACTACGCCTACATCGACTCGCTCCAGGAGGCCACGAAGGTGCTCGTCGAGGAGATGGGCTCGACGCTCGTGACGATCGCCAAGGACGTCAAGATCCAGGTCGAGTTCAACCCGGCGCAGGTCGGCGCCTATCGCCTGATCGGCTACGAGAACCGCATGCTCGCCAACCAGGACTTCGCCGACGACCCAAGGACGCCGGCGAGATCGGCGCGGGGCACCACGTCACGGCCCTGTACGAGCTGGTCCCGCCGGGCAAGGAGCAGGCCGTCCCGGGCGTCGGCCCGCTGAAGTTCCAGAAGCGCCGCCGTCCGGCCGCCGCGGCGAGCCCGGAGTCGATGGACGTCAGGCTCCGCTACAAGCCGCCCGAGGGGGACACGAGCAGGCTGATCGAGCGCGGCGTGGTCGACCAGGGCCTCGACTATCGCCCGGGCCTCCGACGACTTCAAGTTCGCCTGCCGCCGTGGCCGGGTTCGGGATGCTCCTGCGCAACTCGCCCTACAAGGGGAGGCTCACCTACGCGGGCGTCCTGGAGATCGGCGAGGTCGAGCCGCGGCAACGACCCCTCGGGCTACCGCCGCGAGTTCCTCGACCTCGTCCGCAAGGCGCAGGTGCTCTGCGCGCGCTGAGGGGCGGACCCGATCGATCCGCCGGACCTTCCCGGGCCGGGCCTTGCGGTTCCTCTCGGGGCCGTGGGCCCGGCCCTTCGTCCGTCCATGATCCCTGGGAATCATCCCCTTCGAGGCGATAGACTGTCATCAGGAGGGACCGATGATAACCCCCAAGATCATCGACCGCGGCCGAGGCCCCGAGCTCGCGGGCACGCGCATCACGGTCTACGACATCCTGGACTACGCCCGCGCCGGGTGGTCGACGGCGAGGATCGCCGTGACCCTCCGTCTCGATACGCGGAGCGTCGAGGTTGCCCTGGATTACATCAAAGCCCATGAAGCGGAAGTGAACGCCGAATATGAGAAGATCATGGACCGCATCCGGGCCGGCAACCCGCCCGAGATCAAGGCCAAGCAGAAGGCAGTCGCGAGCGAGGTTGAAGGCCCTCTTGGAGGAGATGAAGAAGGGAGTCGGGAGGGATGCGGGGCCTCATCGCGGACGATAACATCGAGGGTCATTTCGATACGGATCATCGAACGACTCGATAGCGAGCCCTTCCGTGAACTCTGGTCGTTGTTCGAGCCTTTCGATCGAGACCTTCGAGAGCTTGGGCCTGGATCGCGAGATCGTCGATTCGGGACTCTGGCATACTTGCCAGCGGGAGAGATTGATCCTCGTCACGGGCAATCGCAACGCCGACGGGCCTGATTCGCTGGAGGAGACGATCCGGAGCTCGAACACGCCGCAGAGTCTCCCCGTGTTCACGCTCGCCAACCCTCGGAAAATCCTCAGCGATCGCGCCTACGCGACTCGCGTGGCCATCGGGTTGTTGGAGCACCTGATCGAAATTGATCGATATCGAGGCACGGGTCGGATCTACTTGCCATGAGGCCGGGACTCGAAGGCGTCCAGCTCATTCCCGGCAGCTGGCCGTCGCCGTAGACGACCCACTTGGTGCTGGTCAGCTCGCGGAGGCCGCAGGGGCCGCGGGCGTGGAACTTGTCGGTGCTGATGCCGATCTCGGCGCCCAGGCCGAGCTGGCCGCCGTCGTTGAACCGGGTGCTCGCGTTGACCATCACGGCCGAGCTGTCCACCTCGGCCACGAACCGCCGCGCCGCGGCGAGGTCGCGGGTCAGGATCGCCTCGGTGTGGCCCGAGCCGTGCCTCGCGATGTGCGCGATCGCCGCGTCGAGCGAGTCGACGACGGCGACGGCCAGGATCTTGTCGAGGTACTCGGTGTCCCAGTCGCTCGGCTCGGCCGGCGTCATGCCCGGCACGATCGCGCGGCTCGCCGGCGTCGCCCCGGAGCTCGACCCCCAGGCGCGTCAGGGCATCGGCGACCTCGGGCAGGAAGCCCGGCGCGGCGTCGCGGTGGACCAGCAGCGTCTCGGCGGCGTTGCAGACGCCGGGGCGCTGGGCCTTGGCGTTGACCACCACGCTTCACGGCCATCGCGCGGTCGGCGTCGGCGTCCACGTAGACGTGGCAGTTGCCCTGGTAGTGCTTCAGGACGGGCATCTCGGCCTCGTCGGCGACGCGGCGGATCAGCCCCTCGCCGCCCCGAGGGATGGCCAGGTCGATGCGGTCGGGCATCCGCAGCAGGTGGCCGACGGCGGCGCGGTCGGTCGTCTGGACGAGCTGCACGGCGTCGCGCGGGCAGGCCGGCAGGCGGCCAGCGCGTCGGCCAGGACGCGATGCAGGGCGCGGTTGGTGTGGATCGCCTCCTTGCCGCCGCGGAGGATCGCCGCGTTGCCGCTCTTGACGCACAGCGCCGCGGCATCCACGGTGACGTTGGGCCGGCTCTCGTAGATCATGAAGATCACGCCCAGAGGCACGCGGACCCGCGACACGTCCAGGCCGTTGGGCCGCCGGCTCGACTCGATGACCTCGCCGATCGGGTCGGGCAGCGCGGCGACCTCGTGCAGGGCGCGGGCCGATGCCCTCCAGCCGCTTCGGGTCGAGCGCAGGCGATCGATCGCCGCCGCGTTCAGGCCGAAGCCGGGGGCGGCCTCGACGTCGCGCGCGTTGGCCGCGAGGATCTCGGCCTCGTGCCGGCGCATCAGCCCGCCCGCCGCCGCGAGCCACAGGTCCTTCGCGTGGCCGCTCGCCGTGGCGAGGACCCGCGGCCGCCTCCTTGGCACGATCGGCCATCGCCCGGCATTCCGTGGAGAGGTCGTCCGCCTCGATAACCTGGCTCATCGCTGTGAAATCTCTCTACATCAATCGTGATCCCAGCCGCAGAGCGCGGCCCAGACTTTGATGGCGTCGACCATCGGCGCGACGTCGTGGACCCGGACGACGCGCGCCCCGCGCGTGGCCGCCGCCAGCGACGAGACGACCGATGCCGCCGTCCGCCCCGAGACCGGCCGGCCGGTCAGGGCGCCGAGGAACCCCTTGCGCGAGGTGCCGATCAGGACCGCACATCCCAGCGTGGCAAATCGATCGAGGTTCCGCAAGAGTTCCAGGTTGTGCCCGGTCGTCTTGCCGAACCCGATCCCCGGGTCGATCGCGATCCTCGGCCGCGGGATGCCCTGCGCCTCGGCCCATTCGATCCGCCTCGCGAGGAAATCGTACACCTCGCGGACTACATCCTCATACGAGGGGGTCATCCTGCATCGTCCCGGGCGTGCCCTGCATGTGCATCAGCACGACGCCCGCCCCGGCGTCGGCGACGACGCGGGCCAGCGCGGGGTCGCCGCCCAGCGCCGTGATGTCGTTGATGATCGAGGCGCCCGCCGCCAAGGCCCGCGCGCGACCTCGGCCTTGGTCGTGTCGATCGAGATCGGCACGGCGACGCGAGGGGCCAGCGCCTCGACCGCCGGGATCACCCGGCGCAGCTCCTCGTCCAGCCCGACCGGCTCGGCCCCCGGCCGGCTCGACTCGCCGCCGACGTCGAGCAGGTCGGCCCCCTCGTCCACCAGCCGCATGGCGTGCGCCACGGCGTCGTCGACCGCCAGGGCCCGGCCGCCGTCGGAGAAGCTGTCGGGGGTGACGTTGACGATCCCCATGACCTTGGGGGCGCCGCCCGCCGGCGATCGTCCGGCCGCATGCCTCCCAGGCCGTCATGGGGTGCCTCGTGTCGGGGGATGGGCGCAGGGGATGGGGGTCGGGATTCCCCTATCTCCCATCCCCTATGAACCTACCACGGCTGCTCCATCATATCGACGATCTGCGTGGCGAGGTCCCGCATCGTCTGGTACATGCCCGTCGAGATCGACTCGCCGATTTCGGGGCTGACGTAGGAGTAGTCGTTGATCATGACCGGGGCCATGGCCGCCTCCGACTCGGTCGGCGGGTTGTGCGTCCACTTGACCGTCGCGCTGACGTTGACCGTGGTCTGCCTCGGGAGGTTGTACGGGTTCTCGACGACGGTCTGCTTCTCGGCGTAGTTGATCGTCCCCTCCAGGATCGTGTCGGCCTCGTCGGGGGTGCCGACGACCTTGAAGGGGGTCCGCTTCTCGACCTCCTTGATGACCAGCTCGGTGAGCTGGAGCTGGAGGTCGCGCCGGAAGGAGATCGAGCGGAAGACCGGCACGTAGACCGTCCGGACGTTCATCTCGTAGGGGGGTCGTATCGAGTAGCCGCAGCCGGCCGTCGCGAGGGCCAGGCCCAGCGCCAGGGCGAGTCGCGGGGGCCGCGCCGGGCGATTTCGCACGCTTGCCATGAGACCGACCCTCCTGCCCGATCACATCATGCCGCCGGGTGCGCCCATGCCGCCCATGCCCATGCCGCCCATGCCGGGCATGCCCATGCCGCCCATGCCCCCCATCGGGCCTTGCCCGCCCTGCCCGGAGCCGCTGAACGGGGAGATGGCGCCGGGCTGGGTCATGATCTTGCTGGGCAGCGACGGCTTGCGGGGCATCTTGGCCAGCGCGGCGAGATCCGTCTTCGCCTTGGCGGCCCACGGGCTGTTGGGCCACTTGTGGCGGATCATGCCGAAGTAGAATTCGGCCGAAGGGACCTTGCCGGTGCGCTTGTAGTAGTCGGCGATCACGTAGGTCCGCTCGGCCTGCTGGTCGTTGATCAGGTCGAGCGTGTGGTAGAGCTTCTCGTTGCCGGCCTGGCGGTCGGGGAACGTCACCATGGTCTGCTTGATCAGCTCGCGGGCCTTCTCCAGCCCGGAGCCGTCGTACTCGGGCCCGAGGTAGCCCTTGATCCGCGCGTCGATGGCGGCGAGCTGCGCCTTCTGGAGGTACGGGCTCTTGGGGTGGTCGGTGATGAGCTGGTCGTAATGGATCGCGGCCATCTCGTAGTCGCCGTTGTCCATGTGGAAGTCGGCGATCTTCAATACGGCGTCGTCGGCCAGGGGTCCGGTCGGGTCGTGGTGGCGGACGTGCTCGAGCGCCTGGGTGGCGTGGCCGTTGGTGTCGACCAGGGGCCGGCGGCCGTCGAACCGGGCGTACCAGGGGAGCTTCTCCTCGGGCTTGGCCTTCGGGTCGTACTGCGCCAGCCAGCGCTGGCCGATCTCGTACTCGCGGGCGACGAGCTTGCCGAGGTAGTCGGTGCCCGGGTAGTGGGTCACCAGGGTCTCGTAACTGTCGTGCGCCGCGACGAGCTTGCCGCGCTGGAACTGGCTCTCGGCGAGGTAGAACTGCGCCTTCTCGCCCCAGGGGGTCCCCTTGCGGTTCTTGGCCACCTTGGTGAAGGCGGCCTCGGCCTCGACGAGCTTGCCCTGCTGGAAGAGCTTCTCGGCGGCGCGGAACTCGGCCTCGGCCTCGGGGTTGGGCGCGGCCTTCATCGGCTTCCAGCCGTCGGAGCCGAGCACCAGCGACGAGGGGGCCTCGGCGTCGGGCTTGCTGTTGGGTGCGGCCTTGGGCGTCAGCCACTTGGCCATCAGGCTGCGGTCGTCGCCGAGCTCCTTGTCGGTCGGCCCCTTCGAGAGCGACGAGTCGCGGCCCGCCCGCCAGGCGGTCAGGAACCCGCCGGAGCTGCTGGTGCAGCCGGAGACCGCCGCGACGATCGCCAGGGCGACCCCGAGCCGGGGGGACGCCCGGCGTCGGGGGGTCGGATGCCGGTGCGCCTGGGACATCGGGTCATGCTCCGAGATAGGGCAGGAGACGGGGCCGGCGGCCCATCAGGTGGCTGATCACCGCCCCCACGGTCGCCCGCACCGGCTTCAAGGCCGTGTCCGACGGGTCGAGGTCGCGCCACGCGCCCCCCGGGCTGGCCAGCACGCGGATCGCCTCGAGCGTCCGCCCCGAGAGCGTCGCGACGTGCGGCTGGCCCGGCCGGCACTCGGGGCAGAGGACTCCGCCGGTCGCCAGCCCGAACGCGAACGCATCCCCCCGCGCCTCGACCGCCACTCCGCAGTGCGCGCAGGCGTCGAGCGCCGGCATCAGCCCCAGGTCGCGCAGGCACGCCAGCTCGAACCGGAGCACCCGCCGGGCCCGCAACGCCGACTCGCCCAGGTGCCGCAACGTGACCCTCGCCGCGTCGAACAGCCTCGGGTGCGGGTCGTGGAAGTCGGTCAGGTCCGTCAACAGCTCGGCGATGTAGTAGCCGGCATACAGGGCCGCCAGATCGCGGCGCAGAGATGCGAAGCGCTCGACCGGCGCGGCCTCGGTCAGGAGGTCCAGCGCGTCGGACGCCTTGTGCAGAACCACGATATCGGAAACGCCCAGCAGGTCAAGGCCACCCTGCAGCGGCGACTTCAGCCGCCTCGCCCCCTTGGCCAGCGCCGACACCTTGCCCATCTCGCGCGCGAACAGCGTCACGACCGAGCTGGTCTCGAACACGTCCGTCGAGCGGACCACCAGCGCCAAAGATCGGACCGCGGCCACGCGCGCGACTCCTTCCGGACGCGGGATCGGATCTGCTTGTCAGGTCGCCGGCCGCACTGCTTGGGCCAGCCTGGCGACGAAGGCGGCATGCTCGGGCGAGGCGAGGCCCGCCTGGACCGCACGCATCATGCCAGCCCCATCATCGACGATCAAGGCGTTCGGGTCGATCCAGAGGCCGGGAAAGACTGCGCTCCTGTAGATACCGTCGGCATCGAGCGGCAGGGGTTCGTAACGGCCGTCCCGCAGGATGAGCCAGTCGATCGCCCGGTCCAGGACGCGCCAGACGACGTACTCGCGCACTCCGCTCCGGCGATAGACGTGGAGCTTGGCGTGGAGGTCGTAGCTTGCGCCGCTTAAGGTGACCTCGGCGACCAATTCCGGCGCCCCCTCGATGTAATCATCTTCACCGATTCGGGTCTGGCCACCCTGCTCGTGATCAAGGATGAGGACCGCATCGGGCTGGGGCATATTGTCCAGGTCGAGACGCACCGAGGAATGGGCCCCCCCGTCGATACCGGGCGTGTACGCGGCATAGACGCCGAGTAGGCCGATCATCCTAAATCGAGGCGATGCTGTTCGACCGAGGCGAGCCCGCGACGGGATGTAGACGACACCCTCGATGAGTTCGGCCTTCTTCATGTTCGGCATCGCGTCGTAGCGGCGTTCGAACTCGGAGCGGGTGAGCCGGTCGCCGTGCTCCAGAGGTGGGAGCGTCGGGGCCATGATGGCGGATTCCCCCGGATTTAGGATTCTCGGATCGGCGGTCAGTCGTTGAGCCGCCGCAGCCGAAACCCGATGTCCTCTCCGTACAGTTCCTTGAAGGCGCCGGCGATCCTCTGTCTGCGGACCGCATCCGCTTCCCCCTGGTAAGCCCAGACGAGGCGGTCCCGGTACACGAAGGAGGGCCAACCTCGAAGCCTCGCCGTCGCGGCGGGATCTCCGCGGATGACGCCGGTGACGGCGGCCTGCACCGCCCAAGAGAGTCGCGCCTGGGCCGCGCCGGGGAAGGCAATCACGATCGCCCCCCCGAGCACCACCGAAGCCCAGACACGCGGCGTGTCCGTCCCGGACCGGGCGAGGCGATACGCCCGGATGCCGTTGCGGAGGAAGACGTGGGCGGTGAACAGCGGGATGAGCCCTAGGATGCCAATGCCCACTAAAAGCCCAGCCAAGCTGAACGGCAGCAGGACGAGTCCCAGTACTCCAGCGAACAGGGAGCCCGCGAGCAGCATGCCCGAGACGAGGCCGGCCCATCTCCCGACGCGCTCTCCCATCGAGAGCCATATCGCCAGCGCCAGGGCTTCCAGGGTGACGATCCCGTAATTGAACAGCGGGAAGGTGTTCAGGAACCGCAGTCCCGGCAGTTCGTACATCAAGTCCGTGAAGAGGCTGAATTGGATGATGATGCAGAGGACCGGCGCGACGATCCCCATGACAGCCGAGCGGACGGGACGATAGGGAGCAAATCCTTGATCGACGGGCTGTTCAAACGAGGTTTTTTCCTCGACCGTCATGACATTCTCACTCGATTCGGAGTCTTGTAGGGTGGGCACCGCCCACCGTCTTGGTGCCCGAACGGTGGGCGGTGCCCACCCTACGAGGACTCACTGGCTGCCGACTGCGGCGGCCGGCTGGAGGTCGAGGCGGACGCGGCGGATCGAGTGGTCGACGACCTCGACGATGGTGAACTCGACGCCGTCGCGGCGGAACCGCGCGCGGGCTCGGGCACGCGGCCCAGCGCGTGGAAGGCGAAACCGCCGACGGTCTCGTAGTCGTCGTCGGTGGGCAGGTGGAGGCCGAGCCGCTCGTTGAGGATCTCCAGCGCCAGCGTCGCGTCCACCTCGTAGCGCGACCCGCCCAGCGCGACCACCGGGTCGTCGGGGGTCGGCACGTCGTGCTCATCGTCGATCGTCCCGACCAGCTCCTCAAGGAGGTCCTCCAGCGTGACCAGGCCGGAGACGCCGCCGTACTCGTCGAGCACGATGGCGATCTGCGTCCGCAGCGACCGGAACTCGTCGAGCAGGTCGAAGGCGTTCTTGGTCTCGGGCACGCAGTACGCCGCCCGCGCCAGCTTGCGCGGGACGACCGCGTCGGGGCCGGCCGCGTCGGTCATGCGGGGGAACAGGTCCTTGGCGTAGAGGATGCCGACGATGTCGTCGCGGTTCTCGCCGAACAGGGGGATGCGGCTCTTGCCCGTCTCGCGGAAGGTCTGCGCGGCGTCGCGGGCCGAGACGGTCGCCGGCAGCGAGACGATCGCCGAGCGGGGCATCATGATCTCGGAGACGTCCAGGCGGGTCATCTCGACGGCGTGCTCCAGGAGCTCGCGGGTCGCGCCGGGCAGCTCGGCGTCGAGGTCGTCGGGGTCGTCGCCGTCGGAGGGGGGGATCTCGACCTCGACGCTCGCCGGCCGGGGCGCGGCGTCGGCGGGGCCGGCGACCTGGTAGACGATCGCCTCGAACTGCCGCACCAGGGACGTGAACGGGGCCATCGCGAGCCGGAGCATCCGGGCGACCGGCCAGAGCGCGTCGACGACGACCTCGGCGAAGACCCGGCCCATCGTCCCCGCCACCCCGTACCCCACCGCCCCGACCGCCAGCGCGATGACGACGACCCACCACAGCGCGATGCGGGGTGCAACCCGGTCGACCGTCACGCCGAACAGCGCGGCGAGCGTCAGCCCGGTCAGCACCGCCAGGGCCTCGGCGGAGCGCTCGGTCCTCTCGTCGTGGTGCGCCACCTCGTCGGCTCGCCACGGCCGCCCTCGGCGCGCGCACCGCTCCTCCAGGCGGCTCCGCGAATAGGTCCGCAGGGCCCGCGTCAGCGTCACCGACACCAGGTGCAGCGCCAGGACCACGACGCCCAGGGCGATCGTCCCGCTCGGTTTCAGGCCGGCCACCGCACACTCTCCCGTTCCGCGACGGCCGCCTCGCCGAGGCCGACCAGCGGGAACGTATTGGTCAGGCCCTCCCTGGCCAGGATCTCGTCCTCCCGGCGACGGATCGCGAGGCGATCCTCGTCGGTCCGGTCGTCGTATCCGCACAGGTGGAGCAGGCCGTGGACGACGTACAGCGCCAGCTCGTGCCACGGGTCCGCGCCCGCCGCGAGGGCCGTCGTCGCCGCCATCTCGGCCGAGACGATCAGCTCGCCGTGCAGGACGGGCCCTCCCTCCTCGGAGAGCCGGAAGCTGATCACGTCGGTCGGCCAGTCGTGATCCAGGTACCGGTGGTTGATCGCGCGGATCGTCGCGTCGTCGACCACGGCGACCGAGATCGAGGCGCCCTCGACCCCCTCGGCCACCAGCGCGGCGCGCACCAGGCACTTCAGCGCCTGGTGGTCGATCCGCAGGTGGCGCTGGGTGTCGCTGACCTCGACGACGATCGGGGCGTGCTCGGTGTCTGGGGCCATCACGCGGTGCGTTGCTCCGGGTACTTGACGCGGCCGTGGTAGATGCCGATCAACGACTTGATCAGGCTCTCGCGGATCTCGCCGATCTCGCGGAGCGTCAGGCCGCACTCGTCGAACTGGCCGTCGCGGAGCCTCTTGTCGATGATGTCGCGCACCAGGCCCTCGATCCGCGCCGGGGTCGGCTCGGAGAGGGTCCGGCTGGCGCTCTCGACGGCGTCGGACATCATCAGGATGCCGGCCTCCTTGGTCTGCGGCTTCGGGCCCGGGTAGCGGAAGGCGCGCTCCTGGACGGCCGATGCGTCGGGGTTCAGCTCGCTGCGGCGGCTGGCCTCGTGGTAGAAGTATTCGACCAGGGTCGTGCCGTGGTGCTGCTCGATCAGGTCGATGATCTTCTCGGGCAGGTGGTGCTGCCGGCCCAGGTCGACGCCGTCCTTGACGTGGCCGATGATGATCAGCGTGCTCATCGCCGGCGCCAGGTTGGCGTGGCGGTTGGTGGCGCCGGCCAGGTTCTCGACGAAGTAGTGCGGCTTGAGCATCTTGCCGATGTCGTGGAAGTAGGCGCCGATCCGGACCAGGAGCGCGTGCGCCCGATCCTCTCGGCGGCGCCCTCGGCGATCGTGGCGACGGTGATCGAGTGGTTGTGCGTGCCGGGGGCGCGGCGGACGAGCTCCTGGAGCAGCGGGTGGGTGATGTCGCCGAGCTCCAGCAGGCTGATGCCGGTGACGATCCCGAACGAGTTCTCGACGAACGGCAGGCTGCCGCCGAGGAAGAAGCCGGCCATCAGGCCCCAGCCGGCGCGCCACAGGCTGTCCGAGGCGATCAGGCCCGGCGGCTGGTTCTGCCATAGCCCGGTGGCCCAGGTCAGGACGAAGTAGCCCAACGCGGCGGTCGCCCCCACCTTGATCAGCTTGGTCCGGGTCCGGACCTCGTTCAGGGTGAGCACCCCGGCCGCGGTCCCCCCCATGACGACCAGGAAGTGGCCGATGCCCGTGCCCAGGGCCAGGCTCGTCAGCAGGCAGAGGCCGAACGTGACCATCAGCGCGAAGTGCGGGTTGTAGGCGACCGCCAGGATCATCGCCGCGACCGCCACCGGGACGAGATCTGCGTCCCACGGCTGCACGGCCAGGAGTCGCACGAGCCCGTCGCCGCGACCACCAGCCCGCACAGCGCCGCGATCCGGCGGAGGTCGCCGGCGATCGCCGGCTCGTGGCGGTGGACGTAGTAGCCGACCAGCGCGAACAGGGCGGCCACCAGCACGACGACCGAGCCGGCGCGGCGCGCCGCGCGGCCAGGTCGAGCCGGTCGTTGGCCGCGTCGTGCTCCATGCGGAGCAGGATGAGCTGCTCCTCCTCGACCTTCTCCCCCTGGTCGACGAGCAGGTCGCCGCGCTTGTAGGTGTCGAACTCGTCGGCCACGGCGGCGCGGCGCGCTCGCGGCGGCGGGCGGTCTCGCGCTCGTCGAAGGCGAGCGTGGGCGTGCCGGCGAGCTTCTCGGCCACCAGGCGGAAGGCGATCGGCCCGAGCCGGGGCGACGGGAACGCGGCGACGAACTCGCGGTAGATCGGCCCCTCGGCCTTGGCGACCCGCTCGGGGACGACCCGCTCGCGGGGCACCAGGTGCGCCGCGCGGGGGGCTGGTCGACGTCGCGGATCGACAGGTTGGGCCGCGTCTCCTCGCTGCGCGGCAGCGCGTCGTAGCCGAGCACGCCGTCGCGCAGGAGCGGGGCGAACGCCCGCGCGACCCGCCGGTGCAGGCTCGTCGAGCCGCTCGGGGGTGTCGCCGGCCGACTTGAGCTCCTCGAACGCCTCGGCGTCGAGCTTCCACGAGGCGCGCAGCTCCATCGGCAGCGCGTCGAGGGCGGGCGTCTTGGCGATCGCCGCGATCAGGTCGTCGAGCCGCATCGCCAGGTCGCGGATCGGCGCCGGGTCGTTGATCATCGCCGGGGGGACGCGGTCGACCTCGGCCTGCCGCCTCGCGTTGGTCTTCTTCTGGTCGAGGCGGCGGAACTCGTCGACGTTGACGCGGACCTCGCGGGCCGGTCGCTGGCCCAGCCGGTAGGTGAAGGGGGGCCCGATCCATGCACCAGTGCGGCGGTCGCCAGGACGGCGACGACGACGACGCTGAGGCGGGCGAGGCGATCGCGCTGCTTCGCCAGGCGTCCCTGCTGGACTGCGATCGGGTTGGCGGGCCGCAATTGGGCCCGGGGGGGTTTGGGGCGACGTTTACCAAAGCTCATGGAAGGCGTCTCGGCGATGCGAGGTCAACGGGGCCGTCCCCCGTCCCTCGCCGGAGTGTGCCGCGCCGACATCGGCGCGGGTTCGGCGCGGTGCCTCGCCCGATCGCCCGCCGGCCGAGCCGGCGGCGGGCCCGCACCGCGCCCCGCCTCACTCCGAGGCGGGTGCGCCGGCCGGGGGGGGCGGTCCCTGGTCGGGCCCGGCTCGCGGCGCCGCGACCGGGCCCGGCTCCCGCGCCGGCTCGATCCCCTCGTACGCATTGACGATCGCCTGCACCAAAGGGTGCCGCACGATGTCCGATTTGTCCAGGTGGACGATCCCCACGCCGGGGACGTCCCGGAGCCTCTCGACCGCGTCGGCCAGCCCGCTGACGGTCGCCGAGGGGAGGTCGACCTGCGTCACGTCGCCGGTCACCACGATCCGCGCGTTCTGCCCCATCCGGGTCAGGAACATCTTCATCTGCGGCGCCGTCGCGTTCTGCCCCTCGTCGAGGATGATCACCGCGTCGTTCAGGGTCCGGCCCCTCATGTACGCCAGCGGGGCGATCTCGATCAGGTCGTTGCCCATGTAGCGGCGGATCTGGTCGTAGTCCATCAGGTCGTGCAAGGCGTCGAGCAGGGGGCGGAGGTACGGGTTGATCTTCGCCTCCAGGTCGCCGGGCAGGAAGCCGAGGTGCTCCCCCGCCTCGACCGCCGGGCGGACCAGCACGATCTTCTTGATCTGCCCGCGACGCAACGCCGAGACGGCCAGGGCCACGGCCAGGTACGTCTTGCCCGTCCCGGCCGGGCCGACGCAGAAGACCAGCTCGTTGTCGCGCAGGGCCCGCAGGTAGCGCGCCTGGCCGTCGGACCGGGGGCGGACCAGCCGGCCCCCCTCGCGGATCTCGACCTGATCCCGCCGCTCGGTCTCGTCCGGGCGGCGGGCGGCGTCGATCAGGTCGGCCACCTCTCCCGGAGAGACCACCCGGCGGCGGCGGTGCAGCGCCCGCAGCCCCTCGAAGACCTGCCGCGCCTGCTCGATCCGGGCCGGCTCCCCCTCGACCCGGACCTCGCCGTGGCGGGCGAGCACCTTGACCCCCAGTGCATCGCGGACCTGGCGGAGGTGCTGATCCCGGCTGCCGAAGACGGCAAGTTCTTCGTCGTGACCTTCCAAGCTGATCGTGACTTCCGGCATGCCACGCCCTTCGACGGCCGGCGATGCACAGGCGGGATCGCCCGGCGGCCACCCCGGCCCCTCGTCTCCGAACCGTCGCTTCACATTATTTGCAATTTAGCCCGAAAAAGGCAATGTCTCGTCATTTCCGCGCCGGTTGGCGCGGCCGGATCGACCGGAACGGGGTGATCAAGTCGGCCCCGAAATCGACCCAAGTCACAGATCCATCCGATCTTGAGCGATTTTCGCACGGCTGGGCCACACGAGGATGGGACGCGGGGGGACGCCGATGGGGCGGATCGGCGCGGATCAGATCGGCGACTCTCCGCCCCATCGGCGTCCCCCCCGCGTCCCATTTCCCGGGGCGAGCGCAGCCCGACCTCACGATCGCATCCTTTAAAAGATACGATCGCCTCCCGGGGCCGTCGTGTCCCCTGATTCCGGCGGTGACACTCGGGCAGGGTCCGATTTGCTTTGTTTCGGGAAATCGGCCCGAACGTATCCCCCCGGCCTGGATTTTGTGGAGTGTAACTTCTTTCAATAATTCGACTTATGTGAAATAAACCGGGTCGCTTCGAGCGGGCGAAAAGAGGGCCGCTTGGGCGGGGCTATTCAACGAAAAGTGTCAATCGAGGGGCACGAACTCCGACCGGGGTCAGGGCCCGAACCAGAGCCAGCAGGCGAAGGCGACGGGGCCGGCGAACAGGAGGGAGTCGAGGACGTCGAGGACCCCGCCGTAGCCGGGCACGGCGTCCGAGGCGTCCTTGCGGGCGCCGTCGCGCTTGATCATCGATTCCATCAGGTCGCCGAGCTGCGCCGCGGCGCCGACGAGGAGGCCGAAGCCGGCGGCGGCGGGCCAGGACAGCGTCGGGACGCGGAGGACGTAGCGGGCGACCGCGGCGACGGCCAGCGCGAACAGGACGCCGAAGACGAGCCCGCCGACGGCCCCCTCGATGGTCTTGTTCGGGCTGAGGCGGGGCCAGAGCTTGTGCCGCCCCGCGATCCGCCCCATCGTGTAGGCGCCGGTGTCGGCCCCCTTGGCCGTCGCGACCAGGAAGGCCAGCGGCACGATGCCGTGATACCGCCCCTCGAACCAGCGGAGCTGGATGATGAAGCTCCCCAGCAGCCCGACGTAGGTCACCCCCAGGATCGTCCCGGCGACCGTGGCCGTCGCCTCCCCCGGGCGTCGGAACTGGAGGCTCTGCACGACGAAGGCGGCCATCGCCACCCCCGCGAACGTCATCAACGGCCAGCCGAGGTCGCTGACCGGGGCCAGCGGGTTGTAGGGGGGATAATCGGGCACGTGCGGGTCGAGCAGCAGCGCGTCGGCCACGTGCGGGGCCCAGTTGGCGACCACCATCGCGATCACCCCGGCGAAGACCGTGTTGCCCGACGCCCGCGCCGGTCGACTCCACGAGGCCGACCAGCTCCAGCGCCGACGCCCCCAGAGCGACCAAAGCCAGCACGAACCAGAGCGGATACCACGGCGCGAGCCCCTCGTCGAGGCAGAGCACCAGCAAGATCCCCCCGACCATCGACAAGCCGATCACGAGCCGGGTGCTGAGCATGGTGGTGTGGGCCGGGGTTAGGGATTCCGGAATGACCGATGGCGAATCGACGTAGGAGTTACCCAGTTGGCTGTCGACAGGCGGTCTTTTGTAGGGTGGGTCAGCCGAGTCTTCGAGGCGCAACCCACCATCGGATCGGTGGGTTGCGCCTCGAAGACTCGGCTGACCCACCCTACCAACACCCCAACTGCGTAACTCCTACGACGATGACCGATGGCGGATCGGCGCACGATCCGGGCCGTCCGGCATCCGCCATCTTCGATCCGCCATTCTGTGATCGATCTTCTCCATGCCGGGCTCGATCGGGGTCGTCAGGTCACGGTCGAGGGAAGGCCGCCGAACCGCCTTTCGCGCGCGGCATAGGCGCGGCAGGCGGCGAGCAGGTCGTCGCCGCGGAAGTCGGGCCAGAGGACGTCGGTCACCCAGATCTCGGCATACGAGATCTGCCAGAGCAGGAAGTTGCTGACCCGCATCTCGGCCGAGGTGCGGATCAAGAGGTCGGGGTCGGGCATGCCGGCGGTGGCCAGGTACGAGCCGAAGGCGGCCTCGTCGACCTGCTCGGGCGCGAGCACGCCGGCCTTGACGTCCTCGGCCAGGCGGCGCGCCGCGTCGGCGATCTCGGTCCGGCTGCCGTAGTTGATCGCCAGGCAGAGGGTCATGCCGGGGTTCTCGGCGGTCTGGTGGATGGTCCGGTCGAGCTCGCCGAGCACCTCGTCGGGGAGGCCGTCGCGGCGGCCGATCATCGTCAGGCGGACCCCCTGCTCCATCAGCTCGTCGCGCTCGACGACCAGGAAGTGCCGCAGCAGGTGGAGCAGGAACCCCAGCTCTCGCGGCGGGCGCTTCCAGTTCTCGACCGACAGGCAGTAGAGCGTCAACTGGTCGAGGCCGATCCGGCATCCCTCCTCGACGACGGCACGGACGCTCCGGATGCCCCGGCGATGGCCGATGACCCGGTGCCGTCCGCGGGCCCGGGCCCAGCGGCCGTTGCCGTCCATGATGATGGCCACGTGCCGGGGCAGCTGCTCGGGGCGCAGGCCGAAGGGCGCCAGGCGCGCCAGGCCCTCCGCGGTGATCGGGACGTTCGACATGGTCCGGCTGGCCCTGATACCTTTGGAGGAGAGTGGATGTCCCTCGGCGGGCGAGGCGGCGATGCTGTCGTCGCCGTTGCGACCCGACGAGCTATTCCTTCCCCTCCGATTCGGCGGTGAGCACGATCTTGGAGATCAGCGAGACGTCGAGTATGGCGAACTGCTCGCCCTCGATACCCACGACCGCAGTCCGCCCGCCCGGAGACTGCCAGACGAGCTCCGGGAGGGGGACCATGTACGTCGTGCCGCCCACCATGTGGATCTCGAACGGCCTGAAGGGCCTGACGTTGAGTGCGCTGCGAAACAGTTCAATGTTCATGAGCCTGTGCTCCTCATCCAGCGGCTGGTTAGTCCCTCACGATGGTCTGGGTCCGCTCCGGGCCGACCGAGACGATCGAGACCGGCACGCCGATCCTCGCGGCCAGGAATTCGACGTAGTCGCGCGCCGAGGACGGCAGGTCGGACCACCGCCGCGCCCGGGTCAGGTCGTCGGGCCAGCCCGGCAGCGCCTCGTAGACCGGGCGGCACCGCTGGAGGTCGGCGAGGTGGCCGGGCATGTCGGCGACCGTGCGGCCGTGCTCGTCCTGGTAGGCGACCGCCACGCGCAGCTCGGGCAGGCCGCTCAGGACGTCCAGGAGCATGACGGCGATCTCGGTCGAGCCGCAGACCCGCGCCGAGTACCGGGCGGCGACGGCGTCGAACCAGCCGCACCGCCTGGGGCGGCCGGTCACGGTGCCGTATTCGCGGCCCACGCGGCGGATGCGCTCGCCGATCTCGTCGTCGAGCTCGGTCGGGAAGGGGCCGCCGCCGACGCGCGTGGTGTACGCCTTGACGACGCCGATCCAGCGGTCGATGTGCCGCGTCGGCATCCCCGAGCCGGCCGCGATCCCCGCCGCGCTGCTGTTGGAGCTGGTCACGTAGGGATAGCTGCCGTGGTCGATGTCGAGCAACGAGCCCTGCGCCCCCTCGAACAGGAGCCTCTGGCCCCTCGCGACGGTGTCGTGAATCCAGACCGTGGTGTCGCGGACGAACGGCCGGAGCCTTTCGGCGAGCCCGAGGTACTCGTCGGCGACGGCGCGGTGGTCGAACGGCTCGAAGTCGGGGAGCATGGCCGCCAGGAGCCGGTTCTTGTAGGCGACGATCCGCTCGAGGCGCTCGCGAAAGTGTGCGGGGTGGTACAGGTCGCCGACGCGGACGCCGTGGACCCGGCCGACCTTGTCGCGGTAGCAGGGCCCGATCCCGCGGCGGGTGGTCCCCAGGTGGTCGGCCGCCGAGGTCGACTCTTCAGTCAGCCGCTCCTCGGCCAGATGGTAGGGGAGGATCACGTGCGCGCGGTCGCTGACGAGGAGGCGGCGGCCGATGTCCACCCCCTGATCGGCCAGCGTGGCGACCTCCTTGAGCAAAGCCGGGGGGTGGATCACCACGCCGTTGCCGATGACGCACTCGATGCCCGGGCGGAGGATGCCGGTGGGGATCAAGAGAGAGCTTGTAGGTCACGCCGTCGGCAACGACCGTGTGCCCCGCGTTGGCCCCCCCCTGGTATCGCACGACGGCGTCATGCCGATCGCAGAGCAGGTCGACGATCTTCCCCTTGGCCTCATCTCCCCATTGCAGGCCCACCACGCACGTCGAAGCCACGGCGCATCGTCTCCGGGTCCGGGACACGCGGCCGACCCCGGCCGCTTCGGATGACAAAGGACCAACGTAACGCCCCGTCGGGGGTTCCGTCAATCGACCTCAACTTTGGTCATCACCCCATCTGTTCTCGGAACTCGGCGAACAGGTACTGGCTGTCGTGCGGGCCGGCGGACGCCTCGGGATGGTACTGGACGCCGAAGATGGGCAACCGCTTGTGGCGGAGCCCTTCGAGGGTCCGGTCGTTGAGGTTGACGTGGCTGGGCGCGACGTCGGCCGGCAGCGTGGCGGGGTCGACGGCGAAGCCGTGGTTCTGCGTGGTGATCTCGACCTTGCCGGTGCGCTCGTTGCGCACCGGGTGGTTCGCGCCGCGATGGCCGAACTTGAGCTTGAACGTCGAGGCGCCGAAGGCCTGGCCGAGCAGTTGATGCCCCAGGCAGATGCCGAAGATCGGCACGCCCCGCGACTCGGCGGCCGTCGTGATCAGCGTCCGGATCGCGGCGGTCGCCTCGACCAGGGGGCGCGGGTCTCCGGGCCCGTTCGACAGGAAGATGCCGTCGGGCTGGTGCTCCAGGACCGCCCCGGCCGGGGTCGAGCCGGGGACGACCGTGACCCGGCAGCCGGTCTCGACCAGGTGCCTCGGGATGTTCCACTTCATCCCGAAGTCGAGCGCCACGACGTGCGGGCGCCGCCCCCCGGCCGCCTCCCCCGCGCGGCCCTCCCAGCGGGTCGTGGTCTCGTTGACGTCCCAGACGAACGACGAGCCGGGCATGACCTCGCGCACCAGGTCGCGGCCGACCAGGCCCGGGCTGTCCTGCGCCCTGGCCACGAGGCGGGCGTCGTCGAGGTCGGTCGTCGAGAGGATGCCCTTCATCGCCCCCCGCTCGCGGGTCAGACGCACCAGGGCGCGGGTGTCGATCCCCTCCAGGCCGATGACGCCGTGCTCGGCGAGGTAGGCGTCGAGCGACCCGCTGGCGCGGTGGTTGCTGACGAGGCGGCTCAGCTCGCGGACCACGAACCCGCGCACCCAGGGGCGTCGGCTCTCGGCGTCGTCGGCGTTGACCCCGTAGTTGCCGATCAACGGGTAGGTCATCGCCACGATCTGCCCGTGATACGACGGGTCGGTCAGGATCTCCTGGTAGCCGGTCATGCTCGTGTTGAAGACGACCTCGCCGTCCACCTCGCCGCGGGCCCCGAACGCCCGTCCGGCGAAGACCGTGCCGTCCTCCAGCGCAAGCTTGGCGATGTCCATGAGTTCCGCCGTGTCCTCTCCGATTCGTTCGCCGTCCCTCCCGGCCGCGCAGGTCGCGGCCGATCCACTATATCCCCCCCTCAAGCCCGACAACCAGCCGAGTTCCGCGTCTCTCGGATCACGTCCCCGGCTTCAAATTATTCAGGAGGGGGACGATCCTCGTCGGCCAGTCGCCGCGGAGGCGCGTGCGCAGCATGGGATCGCGGCGGCACAGGGCGACGCCGAGCGCCGCGAGGTCGCGGTCCCGCACGCGACCGACCTGTCGCCCTGCGTAGGCCAGGATCGTCGCGACGAGCCGACGGCCCGTCGCGGCGGTCAGCCCCAGAATCTCGAAGTGGCGTCCGCTCAGGAAGGGGTCCAGCTCCTCGAGCGGCACGTGCGTCACGGCCAGGCCGAGGTCCGAGGCCAACTCCGAGGGGAAGGCCACGAAGTCGAGGTGTTGGGGCTTCTCGCGGCAGGTCAACGCGAACCGGACGGCGACCTCGCGCCGTTCGTCCTCTCCTTCGGCGCGGAATACGGACAGACCCTCCTCGTCCGGGGCGAGTTCAAGGTCTCCCGCGGCGTCCGCGACGTGCTCGTCGTTGTCGGCAAGCCGGTCGGCACCCCATCGGGCCCGGCGGCCGATCCTCAGGATGAGCATCGGCTCAGGTCCGAACGGCCTTGTGGTGGGCGAGCTCCTCCTCGAGGGCCTTCCGGACGTCGGGGTCCGCCTCGTCGCGCAGCCGATATTTGAGCCAGAGGACGGCCCTCGTGGGGATGAGCAGACGCATCGCACGCGCGGCGGCCTCGCGGAGGTCAGGGTCGTCACGCTGGAGGTAATCGGCGAGGGTCAACTCGGCCTGCAGGCTCGTCGGCCAGTTGGCCGAGGTCGCCTCGCCCAACCACGCGAGCGCTTGCAGCAGGGAACACGCCTGGTCGGGAGCGGGGTCGCTTCGCAAGGCTTTCAGGATTGGTTTGAAGCTGACTTCGCCCAGGTCAGAGAGCAGAGACGCCCCCCCGTGCAAGGCGTCTACGCGATGCTCGTACAGGAGCCGACGGATGAGCCACCGGGCCCCACGTTCGCCGGAATCCCGCCAGAATGAACGCGATGCTTCCTGGGCTTCCTTGGCGGCTCCGGGGCCTTTCCACCGGCCGACGGCCCTGTAGTGCATCTCCGCCTCCTCGCTGAAGGAGCGATGAAGGCGATTCGGCCCGGCGATGGGCCCCGGGCCCACAGACGTATGATCCAGGGCCGTGAGGAACTCATCCCGGGTCAGTCCCGCGATCCCGGCGGCTTTGTCCAGGGAGATCTCTCGCCTGGCGTACCAGAGGGTCGCCACCGCCAGTCGCAACTCCCGGTTGAAATCCTCGGGCAAGCGGGGCATCGCCTCCAGGACGTCATCGGGGATCTCGATCGTGACGGTTTTCATCGTCGGCTCTCCCTCTGACCTCGTGGGGGCCGCGGAGGCTCCCGGGCCGGCATCCGATCCCTAGTATATCCGAGCCGCAAGATGAGGGACGAGACGGACCCATCGGCAGCCCGGAGAATTCCTCGAATCGGCGCAAAGGAGGGGAGAAAGTCCGGGCCGAAGCGCGTACGATTCGGTGGCCGTCGCGCGAAGTGTGTCTACAACACGTGCGGAATGGCGCAGGACGAGGCCCGCGGGCCCCGGGGCGGTCGAGGCCCCTCCGGAATCGAACGGAGTGCGATCCGACGATGAGCTTCACGATCCTCGGCCTCGGGACGGCGCTGCCGGCGCATTCCGTCACGCAGGGACGGGCGGCGGAACTGACCAGTCGGGTCTCCGGCCACACCGACGAGCAGGCCCGCCGCCTGGCGCTGCTCTACGGCATGACCGGGATCGAGCGGCGGGCCATCGCCCTGCTCGAACATGCCGCCCTGTTCCTGGACCGGGACGGCCACGACGAGGTGGGGCGCGCGGCCCCACGACCCGGTGGCGGATGCAGCGGTACGACGAGCACGTCCGGCCGATGGCCCGACACGCCGCAAGCCGGGCCCTGTCGGCGTCCGGGGTCGCCCCCGGCGCGATCACGCACCTGGTGACGGTCTCGTGCACCGGGTTCGCGGCCCCCGGCTTCGACCTGGCGCTGATCAAGGACCTGGGCCTCGACCCGGCGGTCGGGCGCACCCACGTCGGGTTCATGGGGTGTCACGGGGCGCTGAACGGCCTGCGGGTCGCGCGGGCCTTCGCCGGCGCCGACCCGTCGGCGCGCGTCCTGCTCTGCGCCGCCGAGCTGTGCAGCCTGCACTTCCGGTTCGGCTGGAATGCCGACCTGGCCGTGACCAACGCCCTGTTCGCCGACGGCGCCGCGGCGCTGGTCGGCGCCGCCGACCCGGGCGACGAGCCGGGGCCCTGGCACGTCGCGGCGAACGGGTCCTACCTGATGCCCGGCACCGAAGCGGCCATGACCTGGACGATCGGCGACCACGGCTTCGAGATGACCCTGGACCCGCGGGTCGCACACCAAATCGGCGAGCACCTGCGGCCCTGGCTCCGGGGGTGGCTCGCCGGGCACGGCCTGGAGGTCGAGTCCGTCGCCTCGTGGGCGATCCACCCGGGCGGCCCGCGCATCCTGGACGCGGTCGGCGAGGCGCTCGGGCTCGACGGCGGCGCGACGGCCGACTCGCGCGCGGTGCTCTCGTCCTGCGGCAACATGTCGTCGCCGACCGTGCTGTTCATCCTGGAGCGGCTCCGCGGCCGCCCGGGGGCGCTCCCGTGCGTCGCCCTGGCGTTCGGGCCCGGCCTCGCGGTCGAGGCGGCCCTGTTCGCTTGAGCGGGAACCCCGGGGCCGGCAGGGAAAAATCAAGCATTTTAGATTTCAAATTTGAATATATATTTTCATAATCATGAATAAGCTGGGGCCCGCGTGGGATGCCCGGGGCGCACGATGAGGGGTGGAGGGCGACACTCGCCACCGGGCCCATGACGACCGAGATCGGCAGGCCGTTCGACGTGGCGATCGCCGGCGCGGGCCCGGCCGGGGCCTCGCTGGCGCTGCGGCTGGCCGGCCGCGGCGGCGCGGGTCGCGCTGATCGACCGTGCCGGCTTCCCGCGCGAGAAGCTGTGCGGGGAATACCTCAGCCCGGAGGGCTGGGGCGCGCTCGATCGGCTCGGGCTGGCCGACGACGTGGCCCGCTCGGGATACCACGCGATCCGGCGGGTCCGCCTCTCGACGCCCGGCGGCCGGGCCCTGGAGGCCGAGGTCGCCGGGCCCGACGGCCGCCCCGGCATCGGGCTGAGCCGATCTTCGCTCGACGAGCTGCTCGTGCGACGGGCGCGCGGGGCCGGGGTCGAGGTCTTCGAGCGGGTCGGCGTCGGCGGCCCGATCGTCCGCGACGGCCGCGTGGCCGGGCTCCTCGCCGGGCACCCGGCGCTCGGGGCGATCGCGGTGCGGGCGGCGGTGACGGTGGCGGCCGACGGTCGGCACTCCACCCTGGTGCGGCAGACCGGCACGACGCGGGCCCGGAGCCGGTGGCGATCCCGTCTCGTCGGCCTGAAGCGGCACCTGGCGGTCGCCGACCGCGACGCCGACGAGACGGCCGGGACGGTCGGCCTCCACCTGGTCCCCGGCGGCTACGGCGGGACGTGCCGCGTCGAGGGGGCGCGACGAACCTCTGCGCCCTGGTGCCCGAGGCGGCGGTCCGCCGCCTCCGCGGCGACCTCGACCGCGTCGCCTCCGAGTACCTGGGCCGCAACCCCGTGCTGGCCCGCACCTGGGGGGCGGCCCTCCCCCGAGGAGGCTGGAAGGCGGTCGCGGGCGTCCGCGTCGAGGTCTCGGTCCCTCGCCTGGCCGGCATCCTCTACGCCGGCGACTGCCAGGGGACGGTTGACCCCCTGGGGGGCCAGGGGATGACGATGGCCCTGCTCGGCGCCGAGGCGCTGACGCCGTTCGTCGAGCGGGCCCTGGCCCGAGGCGCGGGCGTGGATGCACGGCTCCAGGCCGATTGCCAGGCGACCTGGCATCGCCGGTTCGACCGCCGCGTGCGGCTCTGCCGCCTGTTCCACCACGCTTTGATCAACCCGGCTTTGATCGATGTCGCGTCGGCCTTCCGGCACGTCGCCCCCCGCATCCTGGCCGCCTGCTACCGACGGACGCGCGACCCCGGGTGGGTCACGGAATGACGTCCACCTCCTCGGCGCGGGGACGCGAGCCGGTTCCCGGGAGGGCTCACCGCATCCGCCGCCAGTCGGGCAGGCCTTGCTTCATCCGGCGGGTCGCCGCCGCCGGGCTGAACGTCTCGGGGTCGAACGCCCCTCCCGCCCATTCCAGGAGCTCCTCGTGTGCCTCGTTCTCGGGGTCGGCGATGGCCTCGAGGAAGTCCGCGTACCCCCAGGCCCCGCCCACGTCCTCGGGCGGGCAGGCCCGTGCCCCCTCCAGGCAGAGCGGATATCGCGTCCCCGGCTCGGCCCGCGGGCGGCCCTCGAACAAGACCTCGTGCTGCCAGCCGTCCCCGAAGTCGTACTCGTATTCGAACCGGAACTTCGGCCCATCCTGGGGGACGATCGCGCTCAACCTCGTCGTGGTGGAGTCGGCGTACTCCAGCTCCTCGAAGGTCTCGGCCATCAGCCCCGAGTCGCCGTAGAGCGTCTCGCCGATCCTGAAGTGGTGCAGGTGCGAGTTCGTCCAGCCCATCGCCGTCTGGATGTGCTCGTGGAGCCCGTCGAGGGTGCAGTCGCCCACCTGGATACGCCGCCAGACCGGGGGGTCCGTGTCCATGAGGGTGATCTTGAGCTGGTAGACCTCGCCGGTGGCCTCGCGCGGCTGCGGCCTCGCGGGTCCCGCCGCCCCCCGGGCGGGCCCCGAGACGGCCTTCGACCCGGGCTCCGGGGCCTTGACCCATCGCCACACCGTCTTGATCCCGAGCTTGGCCCGGACCTGATAGAACAGGGCGTTGCTGATCTCCCCGTCGTGGCCCGCCCTGGCCCACAGGCGGTTGACCCGATGGTGGTCGAGGTCCGGGTCCTTGCCGAGGGCTTTGCGGAGGAACTCCGACTTGGTCTCTCGATTCGCCGCCCTCTTCTTCTTCGCCGCCTTCTTCTTCGCCATGAGCGCCCCTTGCTGATGTTGTGGGCCCCGGGTCACTCGTCGTCCGATTCGTCTGGCCGATCGCCGGGGATGTAGGGGATCAGGCCCTTCCGGAACGCCTCCTCCTGGATCTCCCTCGGCACGTGCCGGGCGTCCACGATCAGGCCGTTGACCTGGATCATCCAGGCCATCGGGTTCTGATCCATCCGGCTGGGCAGCGTCCATTCGGGGTCGAACCTGCGGATCTTGAGCAGGTCCCGGATCGCCATCGACTTGGCCGAGCCGGTGGCCTCCGAGACGCCGATCCTCTTGTCGATGTCGGACAGCCTCATATGATCCGGCTGGCTGGGGTCGTCGATGAAGTTGACCCAGCCGACGACCCGCACGATGCCGCTGGCCCACGACTCGGGCTTGCCTCGGGTCAGGGGGGAGGGGCGCTTGCGGGCCAGGGCGCCCGCCAGCTTCCGGCACAAGGCCGCGTACTCGCCATCGAGGTGTTCCCGGCAGAAGGCGTCGGTCAGGCCCACGATCGCGTCGTGTGCCGGGCGGGCCGCCCCCGGGGTCGTGGACCCGCCTCCGGTCGCCCCGGCCTTCGTCGCCCGTTTCCCGGCGGCGGGCCTCTTCCCGGCCGGGCGCGGCCCCTCGGCGGGAGGCGGGAGCGTCGTGACGATTCCGAGGCGCTCCTTGGCCTCCTTGTACTCCTCGTTGAGCCTCCGCCTGATCCCGCCCCCGAAGGTCACGTTGTACCCGCTCATGAGGCCGTCGTAGACGATCCGGCCCTTGAACGGGAGCAGCGTCGTCTCGACCATCCGGGGCAGGTCCGGCCCGATCAGCGCCTCGAACGGGTCGAAGAGGGCGAGGACGCCGTAGGCGACGACCGGCTCCCGGTCGGTCAGGAAGACCATGTACGGCTTGAGCTGGCGGAAGGCGTAGAACGTGCCGGCCACGAGGTGCTTCCACGACCGGACGATCTCCAGGTCGTCCTCGTCGAACCCGAAGGGGTTCTCCTCGGCGAACTCGTCGATCAGATGCATATTCTTGAGGAGGGCCTTATGCACCCTGATCCGGGTCTCCGGGGGGAGGCCCGAGTAGGCTTCGGGCGTGGCGACCTCCTCGTCGATCACCGCGAGCCGCCGGTTCACGAAGAACATCAGCGAGCGGTGCAGCCGGAAGAAGAGCTCGACGTCTCCGAGTGATAGAAGCATCAGGCCTCCCGGGATTCGTTCTCCAGGGTCGCGACCCTCCGTCCCTCGCCCGTCGCCGGAGGGTGGGCGTACCGGCGCGGCGCCACCCCGGCCCTGCTTCCCGACGCTCGGCTGCCCGGATGCGATCCGGACATAACTATTCCAATCTTTAATATACGAGTACCCCCTGATCTTCAGCCAGGCCCCCCCGTGCTGGGACAGGTGGCGGCCCGGAGGAGGCGACGGAGGCGACCGGGCCCACGATCGCCTCGGGCGGGACGTCGCCCGACAGCCGGGATACGCAAGCCGCCGAGATCACCGATTGCTTGTCGACGCCGGTGGTCGTAAACTGATACCGATTTCCCCGATGACCGCCCCGATCTTTGATCGGTTTCCTTGCACGGGTCCGTGACGGCGACCCTCTCCACGAAGGATGGACGCGAGGCGTCAAATCGATCAAGATTGGGGTCCCGGAGAGGTGACCGAGAGGCCGAAGGTGCGGCACTGGAAATGCCGTGTACGGTAACACGTACCGCGGGTTCGAATCCCGCCCTCTCCGCTTACAAGTGCCGTGAAAGTTGGCAATTACAACGCCTCGGTTGACAACGTGCCGCACATCTGGCGTCCCGAATTTCTATAATGGACGGTTAACATGGAGCCTACTTTCCGCACATCTCGGCTGCATTATCTCGGCTTTTTCCATGCCTCTCTCGCCTGAGGGTCTGAGCCGATAGTTTCCTCCTCGGAAGCCGCGACCTGACTCGCTCGACACCGACGCCGGGTTCAGCGACCATAAAGGTCGTGTCCCCGGTACGCCGGCATTCTTCGCGCGTGTCCCATGTCACGTCAATGGCACGGCCCCATTTCCAGACGTTCTGAGCGCGACTTGCAGTCGCGGCCCTTGACGTAAGTCGCGCCGGACTCAACTTACATCAAAATATCTTCACCTAACTAAAATCGAGACGTTTTATTATATTGACTATCGATTTCTCCCGGGGATCATGTCGGCGGTGGACGCTGCGGCCAAGCCACCCGTAGCTTCGGGCCTCGGAAGCCCGGAGATGGCCTTGGCACCTTCCGCGGCAAGGTCCCCCGGGGGCGACTGACGTGGATCAAGACCAGGAGACACGACGGCCAGGGGAAATGGCGCACGCCCAGGGACGCACCCTCCAATCGCGGCGAGTGGGCACTTTGCCGGTCCTCGGTCGCTTCATCAAACGGCTTCGCATCGAGGAATTCCTCTGCAAACACCTCCCACGCGAGGATCGGCGATCCCGCGTCCCCACGGCGACGGCCTTGCTCCTGCTCGTTCGAAACCTGCTCGTCTCGCGCAGCCCCTCTACGGCGTGGGCGAGTGGGCCGCACGACACGACGCACGCTGGCTCGACCTGTCCGACGAACAACTCCCCGCGCTCAATGACGATCGTGTCGGTCGCGCCCTCGACCGCCTCTTCGACGCCGACGTCGCGGCCTTGGCACTCGACGTCGCGGCCCACGCCGTCAGTGCGTTCGACGTCACGCTCGATGAACTGCACAACGACTCGACAACTGTGACGTTCCATGGGGACTACGAGGACGCCGAGCGCGAACGCACCTTGCGGGGGCGACTCCGCCTGGCGGTCACCTGGGGCCACAACAAGGATCACCGGCCCGACCTGAAGCAACTGCTCTATATCCTCACCGTCAGTGGCGACGGTGCGGTGCCGGTGCACTTCCGAGTCGAAAGTGGCAACGCCACCGACGACCGCTCCCACCGCGCGACCTGGGACCTGCTCTGCAAGTTGACCGGGCGAGCGGATTTCCTCTACGTCGCCGACTGCAAGCTGGCCACCGCCGAGAACATGGCGTACATCCACCAGCACGGCGGCAAGTTCCTCAGCGTGCTCCCGCGCACCCGGAGTGAGGATTCCGCGTTCCGTGCGCGGGTCCTGCAGGGGTATGTGACATGGCGACCCATTCACGAGAAATACGGCGACCGTGGAACCCTGGTCGACCAGTTGTCGATCTGCGAACCGCCGGGTCAAAGCGCCGAGGGGTACCGATTGATCTGGTATTACAGCGCGCGCAAGGCGGAGTTGGACGCGGAATCGCGGCTGACGCGGTTGCAGCGTGCGGTTAAGGATCTGGAGGAACTGGGCCGGAAGCTTCGTTCGCCTCGGACGCGCTACCGAACCAGGGCGAAGGTCGCGGAGGCAGTCGATGCGATCCTGGCGGAGTACAAGGTCGCGGATTGGATCAGGGTTGAGGTGACGGAGCGGACCACGGAGAAATACCGTCAGGAGAAGCGTGGTCGTCCGGGGAAGGAGACGCGGTACGTCAAGGAGGAAAACACGCGTTTCGATCTGACGCACCAGGTCGACTTGGACCGGTTGACCGCGGAGGCGCAGTGCGACGGGATCTTTCCTCTGATCACGAACGAGTCGTCGATGTCGGAGTTGGACCTGTTGTTGTCGTACAAGCAACAACCCGCGATCGAGCGGCGGTTCGAGCAGATGAAGACCGATTTCGTGGTGGCGCCTGTGTACCTGAAGGAGACGAGCCGGATTCAGGCGTTGCTTTGCGTGTACTTCCTGGCGTTGCTGGTGGAGTCGCTGCTGGAGCGGGAGCTGAGGCGAGCGATGGCGAGGGAGGGGATCGAGGCGCTGCCGTTGTACCCGGAGGGGCGAGCGTGCCGCCGGCCGACGGCGCGGAAGGTGATCGACTTGTTCGAGGACGTGCAACGGCATGAGTTGTCAACGGGCCGCGGCTCAGCCGTGGTTTTCACGACGAAGTTGAGCCGGCTTCAACGTCGCATCCTCCGGCTGTCGAACATGAGCGGAGTCTACGATATCTGACTGGGGCACCGATGGAGATCCAGATCTTCCGCGTGTGGTGCGTGGAAGGTTGGGCAAAACGTGGGGAGAATTGGTAGTATGAGCCCCTCAGTCCGGGTAGGGGTCGATCCGGCGTTGGAGGACATACCGTCGCGCGAACTCGCTCGTGTTTGCCATCCCGATCATCCTCGGCATAAGCCTACCCCTTAGCCCGCCCCCGCTCCTAACCGAAGCCGCTGCGGGCCAGGAGGAACCGGCTCCGCCGGACCCGACCTGGCAGCGGCTCGGCCTGCCCGAGAGCCCGACGCCGGAATCCGGGCGCGGCGTGGGGGTCGTCCAGATCGACGACGGGGGCCTCCATCCGGCGCTGCGCCCCCTGGGCGAGCGACTCAAGCATGTGATCGTCGGTCAGGACATGTGCGTCTCGCTGGCCGAACCGCTGAAAGCTTACAAGGACCGAGAGGATGCGGAGTACACCCACGGCGTCAGAGGGCTCCTCCAGATGGCATCCGCCCCGTTCCGCGTGCGGGACCGGACCTATGGCGGCCTGGCGCCGGGGGCGACGTACTTCGTGATTCCCTACCTCACCGTGCGCGAGGCCGGACCCGACGGACGGCACCATCGCTACAACCCGCGGCTGGACCGGGCCATCGAGTGGGTGGTGAAGAACCGGGAGCGCTGGAACATCCGCATCATCCTCCTCACGGTCGGGGTCGACTATCCGCCCCCTCCACCGGAAGATCCGGCGCGATCCGGCCTGATCAAGAACACCCGGGAATACCCGATCGTCCGCCTGCTGGAGCCGGCGATCCAGGCGGGGATCCTCGTCGTCACGGGCAACAACAACACGGCCACGGAGAACACCCTACCGCCGGTCGAATACCTGTCGGTGGGTGCCTACCACGACTCGGGGCATGCCGATCCCCGGTTCCACCGCGAGAACCCCGACGAGCCGTGGGGGCGCAACAGCGACGGCCACGAGCGCCCCGACGTCCTGGCCCCGAAGTACTTCGTCCCCAACCATCGAACACCGGAGGGCGAGCTCGCCCACTTCGGGGGGACCAGCTCGGCCAGTGCCCAGGTCACCGCGCTCTGCGCCCTCCTGTTCGCCCGATTCCCGCAAGCGGACGCACAGACGATCAAGTACACCCTGATCCGTTCAGGCGATCCCTTGCCGGGCAGCCGGCGGCCCGGGGTGCGCGTCAATGCGGCCCGTGCCATCCAACTGCTGACGGACGGCTCCGTCCGGCCGCCCTGGCCCCGGATCCCGCCGCCGGTCACGGTCACTGACCCGAACTCATCCCTCCGATCGAAGGACGCGGTCGAGCGGGCGCTCGCCGTATCGGCCCTCGCCTGGCATCCCGGGTTGTTCCGGCCGAAGGACGGGGAGCGCCTCCGCCAGATCTTCTGGCGTCTGCTCCGCGACGACTCACCCACCGTGAGGAAGGCCGCGGCGTCGGCCCTGGCCGGCCCGGAATCGGACGACGAGCGGCGACGGCTCTGGGACACCCTGCATCGGGAGTCGGACATGGGGGTGCGCGGCCTACTCGCGGAGGTGCTCCTAGCCGGTGCGAGGGACGATCCCTTGGACGACTGGATTCCTCTCGTGACCGATCCGAACTGGTCGGCGCGATGGTGTGCGGCCAAGGTGCTGCGGGATTATCACCCGGCTGCACCACGACTCGATTATGCGGTCTTCCCGGAGGAGATCGAGAAGAAAGCCCAGCCGGTCCTCGATTGGTATCGAAAGAGAAAGCAGTCAAGATGAATGCGTCCCGATGAGGTGCTCGTATCAGCTTCCCGTGGGTCTAAGTTCGTCTCTGATGGATGATCCGCCATGGTGACGGGAACGCCCAATGAGGAGAAAATCGGAGAAAATGATCGCGCGATGTGCGGAAAGTTGGATAGAGCGTCTAACACTGCCCGATTCCCGGGGTTCGACTCAGTAGTCCTGAACGAGAGCGAAGCGTGGGACGGTCTCGATCGCCTTGTCTTCCAGGTCCGACGGTCGAAACCCACGAAGTCTTCGACAGAGCGATCGATGCTTCAGGGCTTCAAGTAGGGGTAAAGTGAGGCGCTCTTAGCGTGCATCAGGTCGATGAAGTAACTGGGAGCCGCCGGGGTCAGAATTGTTTTTCAGAGCCGGGCTGAGAAAATCAGGACACCCAACGGCTCCGGCCCGATGATGTAGATAGGCCGTCTTGCCCTCGCGCTCCTTGGCAAGTCGAGCCGGGCTGAGATCGAACCCGGTCGCTCCTCGCGTCACCGAATCCAACACGCCCCGATGCGAAATGAACCCGATGGCAACCTGGGAAAGATGACCGAGCGGCCGTGCGGAACTCTCACTTCATCGCGACGAAATGAACCCGATGGCAATCCGGGCAAGTTCCCGACCGAATCGAACGAGGGTCGGCGCGGTGTCGTGAGACGGGCCCGACGCCTCTCACGTCGCTTGCCGAACGAACCGAATGTTCAACAAGAGGCCGTTCGAACGGCCTCCGGATGGACCCGATGGCAAGATGTATCGATTACCGAACGAACCGAATTGTAGTTTGGATCACGAATCATTCAAATTGATCAATTGAACTCATTTGACGAAACGAACCCGATGGGGATCTGGGCCATCCTGGCGATCGCATCCTGCTGAGATGGACCATGACCCTCCCGTGGGGGGGACGCAGGACGGAACGAACCCAGTGGCGGTCTGGGTGATCTCCCTCCCTCACGAGCCACGGTCCACAAGCCATCGGCCGCGGCCGGAGCGAAACGAACCCGATGGTAATCTGGGCAAGAGCCCCCCACCTCTCAGCACGAGCCGCAGGATGATCGGCGGGTGTCCGGGATCATGGTCCCGGACACCCGAGGCGCGGGGCCGACCGGATCGGGTCAGGTGAAGAGTTGCTCGACGACCTTGCCGCCGTCGACGACCTTGATCGGGCGGCCGAGCGGGCTCATGTTCTCCTTGCTCGGGTCGATCTTCAGGGCGTGGCAGAAGCTCCGGAGCAGGTCGTTGACGGCGACCGGACGGTCCCTGATCTCGGTGCCGTCGACCGACGAGGCGCCGACGACCTGGCCACCCCGGATGCCGCACCCGGCCAGAGCGGCGGTGAAGACGCGCGGGAAGTGGTCGCGGCCGGCGCTCGGGTTGATCCGGGGCGTGCGGCCGAACTCGCCCATCCAGACGACCAAAGTCCGGTCGAGCATCCCGCGGCCCTTCAGGTCGGTGATCAGCGAGGCGAGCGCCGGGTCGACCTGACCGGAGAGCGTCGGCGGTCCGCTCCTGGTTCTGCTGGTGGGTGTCCCAGCCGTTGGACCGGACCTCGACGAACGTCACGCCGGCCTCGACGAGGCGGCGGGCGAGCAGGCACCCCTGGCCGAACGGGGTACGGCCGTAGGCGTCGCGGAGCGGCGACGGCTCGTCGTCCAGTTGGAATGCCTTGATGCGGGGCGACAGGACCATCGCGGCGGTCTGCTTGTAGAGGGTGCGGTGCTCGCCGACCCGCTCGGCCCCCCCGCGCGGGCGAAGCCGGCGGCCTCGAGCTCGGGCATCAGGCCCAGCCGCCGGGTGAACCGCTCCTCCGACACCGGCACCGTGACGTTGTTCGGCGGCCGGAGCGGGTCCTGGACCAGGAACGGCTCGTACGCCGGCCCCAGCAGCCCGGCGCCGATGTTGCCGAAGCCTCCGGCGCCGACGCTGACGATCGACGGCAGGTCGAACGTCGGGTCGGCCAGCTCGGCGGCCACCACCGACCCGAAGTTCGGGTGCTTGACCGACCCCACCGGCGCGTACCCGGTGTGCATCTGGTAGGTCGCGCGCTGGTGGTTGCCCTCCTTGTTGGTCATCGACCGGATCAGCGCGATGTCGTCCATCACCGCCGCGGTCTTCTCCCACCCCTTGGCGATCCGGACGCCGGGTTGGGCGGTCTCGATCGTCGGGGTCCCGCCGCCGTTATCGTGGTCGGGCTTGGGGTCGAACGTCTCGAACTGGCTCGGGCCACCGGCCATCCAGAGGACGATGCAGGCCATCTGCCGCCGTCGCAACTCCTCGGCGCGGAGCGCCATCAGGTCGGTGAAGCTCACCGCCGATAGCCCGGCCGCACCCAGCCCGACCCCTCGCAGGAATCCGCGGCGGCTGAGCACCCCGCGGCCGTCGATCGCCACCTTCATCTTCAGGTAGTTCACGTCCGTCATGGTCGTCGCGTCCCCCTCGAATCAGGTCGAGCGTCTCCGGCGTCGATGCGCCCGCGCGGGGCGCGGACGCTCAACGACGGCTGACGAATTCGGTCGAGTTGATCAGGTTCCAGAGGATGTCCTCGAACGCCTCCTTGCGGTCTCCGACCTTCGCGATGTAGCCGCGGCAGACCTCGACCTCCCTGGCGTTGGGCCGCCGGGCGAGCACCTGGAGGTAGAGCGCATCGAGCGCCGGGCCGTCGTCGGCGTTGTCGGCGAGGATCGTGCCGAGGACGGTCCCCTTCTCGGCGCGGATCGCGCGGTCGACCTGCGGGTTGTTCATCAGGAAGAGGGCCTGCGGGATCGTCCCGATGACCTCGTCGTGCGGGGTCGAGGGATCGACGCCGAAGAGGATGTTGAACAGGCGGCGCGGGTTGAACAGCGCCCGGCGGTACATGGCCGCCAGCGCCTGTCCCTGCCCGGCCCCGGCCCGCATCGCGCCGGCCGCGGGGTTGTTCAGGGGCAGGTTGATGGCGTGGACCAGCGCGTCGAGGAGCTGGTCGGAGCGGAGCCGCACCGGGCAGTTCGAGGCGAAGATCGCCTGGCTGGCGGCGCCGGTCGTGCGGACCTCGCGCTGATAGGCCCGCGTGTTCAGGATTGTCCGGAACAGCCAGCGGACGTCATAGCCCCCCTGCTGCCACTGCGAGGCCAAGGCGTCGAGCACCTCGGGCGCGTTGGCGTTGCGGGTCGGGCCGAGGTCGTCGACCGGGTTGTAGAATCCCGTGCCGATCAAAGCGTACCAGGCGCGGTTGACGAACGCCCTGGCGAACCACGGGTTGTCCTGCCCGGTCACGTAGGAGGCCGCCAGCGCCCGGCGCTGCTCGGAGGTCAGCCCGGCGGGGACCGGCTCGGCCGAGCCGTCGAGGAAGAACCTGGGCTGGATGGGGATCAGCGCCTGCGGGTCCTTCAGGTCGGCCATCGTGTAGCGGGGCTTGCCCGGCTGCACCGCGACCGCGAACACGGGGATCTGCCCCGGGCCTGCGCGGACGACGGCGCGGGGGGGCCGCAGGCCGCCGAAGAACGAGGCGAACTCGTGGAACTGGCGGCGCGTCCAGGGATCGGTTGGGTGGTCGTGGCACTGGCGCACTGGATCTGCACGCCCATGAAGATCCGCGACACCTCGCCCGCCATCTCGACCGGCTGGCTCATCTGCGCGATCACGAAGTTGGCCGGCCCGCTCTCATCGCCCCGCCCCGTCCCGGTGATCAAAGCCCGCGCCACCTCGTCCCAGGGGGCGTTCCTGGCCAGTTGCTCGGCCAGCCAATCCTCCAGGACCGGGTAGCGGACCTGGATCGGGTTCGGGTTCGAGGCGTGGAACTGGATCACGTCGCGCCAGTAGCGCGCCCAGTTGCGGGCGTAGTCGGGGCCCTCCAGGAGCTGGTCGATCAGGCGGGTGCGCTTGCCCGGCTCGGGGCCCGGACGAAGCGGTCGACTTGTTCGGGGGTGGGGAGCTTGCCGGTGACGTCGAGGTAGACTCGGCGCACGAACGCCTCGTCATCGACCAGCGGCGACGCCTTCGCCCCGGTCGCGTCGTAGAGCCGGTCGAGCATCGCATCGACCTGCGCCGCGCCGAGCGACGGGGGCCGGACGACCTTCTCGGGTCGCGGCGGGGGCACGACCGCCGGCTCGTTCGCCCCCTCCTCCTGCTGGACTGCGCGTTGCAGATCCCGGAGCGCGCCGAGGATCTCGCGCGCCCGTTGCGCGTCGTCGCGGGGCCCCGGCTCGTCGGCGAGGGCCGCCAGGCCCAGCAGGGGGGCGAGGGTCGCCCCCGCCGCGACCGCCCGGCCGATCCGGGCCCATCCCTCCGCGAATCTGGCCATCGTCGTCTCCGTTCGTCAGAAGATTGGCGGCCCCGCCCTCAAGATACTCGGCGCGGTCGGCCGGTGTTTCAGTCAATGTGCGACGTGGCCACACCTGACGGCCCGATTGATTCCGGACCGGCCGCACGCTATGTAAGGGAGTCCGGGCCCGATCCTTCCCTCCCCGTGCCATGCATGCGCGATTTCACCCCGAGGAGCCGAGCACCATGTGGCAGATCATCGTGGGCCGCACGCCGATCGTCCTGGGCCTCCTGGCCCTGCTGGCGACGGGCGGGGCCCTCCCCGGGCGCGCGGCGCCGACGACCCGAAGGCGGCCCGGAGGCCGAACGTCCTGTTCGTCATCGCCGACGACTGGTCCTATGGCCACGCGGGCGCGTACGGCTGCTCGTGGATCAAGACGCCCGCCTTCGACCGCGTCGCGAGGGAGGGGGTGCTGTTCTCGCATTGCTTCACGAACAACCCCAAGTGCAGCCCGTGCCGCGCCAGCATCTTGACCGGGCGGAACACCTGGCAGTTGGAGGAGGCGATGTGCCACAACGGCCTCTTCCCGGCCAAGTGGCCGGTCTACCCCGACCTGCTCGAAAAGGCCGGCTACCACGTCGGCTTCACCGGCAAGGGCTGGGGCCCGGGCGATTTCAAGGGGGGCGGGTTCCAGCGCAACCCCGCCGGGCCGGCCTACCAGAAGTACACGGCCAGGCCCCCGCTCGAGGGGATGGGCGGCACGGACTACGCGCGCAACTTCGCCGACTTCCTGGAGGCCCGCAAGCCGGGGCAGCCCTTCTGCTTCTGGTACGGAGGCCACGAGCCGCACCGGGCCTACGAGGAAGGTTCGGGCCGTCGCGCCGGGCGGAAACCCGCCGCCGTGACCGTGCCGGCCTACCTCCCCGACACCAAGGTGGTCCGGAGCGACTTGCTCGACTACGGCCTCGAAGTCGAATACTTCGACTCGCATCTCGGCCGGATCATCGACCAGATCGAGAAGGCCGGCGAGCTCGACGACACGCTCATCCTGGTCACATCCGACCACGGCATGCCGTTCCCTCGCGTGAAGGGGCAGATCTACGAGGCCGGGTTCCACATCCCTTTGGCGATCCGGTGGGGCCGCAGCGTCGCGCCGGGGCGAGTGGTCGACGACTTCATCAACGTGCGCGACTACGCCCCCACGATCCTGGAGGCGGTCGGCCTCAAGATGCCCGACTCGATGAGCGGGCGGAGCTTCCTCGACGTGCTCCGCGGCGGCAAGGCGGGCCAGGTCGATCCGACGAGGGACCGGATGGTGGTCGGCAAGGAGCGCCACGACATCGGCCGGCCGCACGACTGGGGCTATCCGGTGCGGGCGATCCGGACGCCAGAGTACCTCTACGTCCGCAACTACGAGCCCGACCGCTGGCCCGCCGGCAACCCCGAGACGAATTACCCCAACTGCGACAACAGCCCCACCAAGACCGCCGTCACCTCGACCTTCGACGAGCACTATCGGCTCTGCTTCGGCAAGAGGCCGCCCGAGGAGCTCTACCGGGTCGCCGACGACCCTGACTGCATGAAGAACCTGGCCTCCGACCCGAAGCTCCAGTCGCTCAAGCAGCAGCTGCGCGAGGAGATGGAGGCGTCTCTGCGAAAGGACCAAGACCCGCGCGCCCTCGGCCACGGCGACATCTTCGACACCTACAAGTATGGCGGCGGCGGGGGCCGGAACCATTCCTACGATGCGTGGCTGAAGTATTCGGGAGCGACGGGGACATCCATCCCCTAACCTCCATCTCCCGTCCCCTAGGCGCAGAGCGCCTCGACCGCGCCGCGGAAGATCCGCAGCCCGTCGGGCTCGCCCTGCGGAGGGCGGCGGGTCCAGCGGGGGTGGTGGAGGGGGTCGACGAACCGCTCGGGGTGGGGCATCAGCCCGAAGATGCGGCCGGACGGGTCGCAGATGCCCGCCACGCCCCCCGGAGAGCCGTTGGGGTTGGCCGGGTACGCCTCCGTCGGCCGGCCATCGTCGTCGGCGTAGCGGAGCACGACCTGCCCGGCCGCCTCCAGCGCCGCCATCGCAGAGGGAACGGCCAGGAGGAACTTCCCCTCGCCGTGCGCCACCGGCAGTTCGATCGGGTCGGACCCGACCACGAACGGCGACAGGCCGGGCGTCGGGACCATCCAGACCCAGCGCAATTCGAAGTGGCCCGAGTCGTTGTGCGTCAGCGTGGCGGCGCCCCCGGCCGGGCCGCCCGGCAGCAGTCCGGCGCGGACCAGGACCTGGAACCCGTTGCAGATGCCCAGGACCAGGCCGCCGCGGTCGTGGAACCGTCGCATCGCATCGCCCAGGACGGCCCCCAGCCGGGTCGCGAAGATCCGCCCGGCACCCAGGTCGTCGCCGTAGGAGAAGCCGCCGGGGATCGTCACGACCTGGAACTGGTCGAGCGTGTCGGGCGCATCCAGGAGGCGGCCGACGTGCCAGGTCTCGGCCTCGGCCCCGGCGAGGTGCCAGGCGGCGGCCGTCTCCTCGTCGCAGTTGGTCCCGGGCGCCCGCAGGACGATCGCGCCGGTCGTGCCATGTCAGTACGAGCCCTCGCTGGGCGTGTAGGACGGCACCGGGAAGTCGACCTCGGCGCGGTAGGCGAGGTTGCGACGGATCAGGTCGGCCTCGTAGACCTGCACGACGAAGTCGGCGGCGATCTTCAGCCGAGACGACGCCCCCTTGGCCGGGAAGTCGGCCGGCGCCCCGCGGCGGAACTCGACCACGCCGACGTGCTTCGATCGCCCCTTGACGTAGTTGATGCCCGGGATGCCGTCGGCGTCGCCCGAGATCAGCAGCGCGATGTCGTAGGTGTCCTGAAGCGCCACCATGTCGACGGCCAGGCTGGTGTCGAGCCCCTTCTCGTTGAGGGTGTGGTGCAGCAGGTCGACCTTCCAGTGCCCTTCCTGGCGGATCTCGACGAAGTCGGTCGCCGCCTGCACCCCGTGGTAGAACCGCTTCTTGCGGTCCAGGGCCCGCCGCTTCCCCTCGTACCACTCGCGGGTCTCGTTGAAGCAGACCGACCAGGCCTCGTCCAGCCGGCGCTCGGGAGGCGCGTCGGGCAGCCGTCGGACGACGTCCTCCAGGTAGCTGTCGCGGAGCCGGGGGTTGAGCTCGAACCGGCTGCGGAGGCGGGCCTCGGCCTTCGGGTCGTTCAGGTCCCACTCGTCCATCTTGCCGACCACGTACCAGTAGATCCGCGAGTGCTGCGCCGCCGGCCAGGGCGACCCCTCGGCGAAGGTGCGGCCCCAGAAGTGGACGCTCTGCTCGAAGACATGGCGGTAGAACGAGCCGTAGTCGTCGACGCGCAGGTTCAGGTGCTTCAGGACGCCATCGAGATTGGAGCCGTCGACAAACGTCACGAACCGGAGCATTTTTTCGGGTCCTTTTCGATTCATGTGTCCCATGTTCAGTCGTGGTTTCCCCGCCGGGACGCGCCGCGATCACCAGCGGAGCGGGCGCTGCCAGGCGGCTTTCAGGTCGGCCACGGACGCATCGATGACGGGCGAGGCGTCGAGCCCCAGGACGGTCAGCCGCGGCGCACGGGCCCCGTCCGGCCCGACGACCTCGCCGAGGCGGCCCAGCGGCAGGCCGCCGAAGAGGTCGGTCAGGGGGATGAAGTCCTCGGGGCGGACTTCCAGCAGGAACCGCGACGGCGATTCCGAGAACAGCAGGGCGGCGTCGCGCGCGGCGTCGTCGTCGCACGGCACGTCGCGGAGCGAGGCTTCGGCCCCCAGCCCGCCGGCCAGGGCCATCTCGGCCAGGGCGACGGCCAGGCCCCCCTCGCTCGGATCGTGGCAGCTCCGGACCAGCCCGCGCGCGATCGCGGTGTGGACCGCCCGGAACAGGGCCCGGCCCGCCTCCGGGTCGACCCGCGGCACCCGGCCCCCTTCGAGGCCGTGCACCAGGGCCCAGTGCGAGCCGCCGAGCTCCAGCCGGGTCGTGCCGGCCACCAGGAGGAGGTTGCCCGGCCCCTTCAGGTCCATCGTCACGCACCGGCGGACGTCGGGCACCTGGCCGATCGCGCTGATCAGGAGCGTCGGCGGGATGGCCAGGCTCCGCCCCTCGTGCGTGTACTCGTTGTACAGGCTGTCCTTGCCCGAGATGAACGGCGTGCCGTAGGACAGCGCCAGGTCGTGGCACCCCTGCGCGGCCAGCACGAGCGAGCCGAGCGTCTCGGGCCTCTCGGTGTTGCCCCAGCAGAAGTTGTCCAGCAGCGCGATCCGGTCGGGGTCGGCGCCGACGGCCACGCAGTTGCGCACGGCCTCGTCGATGACGCAGCCGGCCATCGCGTAGGGGTCGAGGCGCCCGTACCGGGGGTTGATCCCGCAGGAGATCGCCAGCCCCCGCGACGAGCCCCGCACCGGCAGCACGACCGAGGCGTCGCCCGGCCCGTCGTCGCGGTCGCCGACCAGCGGCTTGACGACGGTCCTTGCCTGCACCTCGTGGTCGTACTGGCGGACGATCCACTCCTTGCTGCACACGTCCCACGACCCCAGCAGCGCGACGAGGTCGTCGGTGAAGTCGCCGCGGTCGGGCAGGTCGATCGGCCGCTCGGGGGGGGGCGTGAACATCGCGGTGCGGACGACGGCGGGCCGACCGCCGTGGAGGAAGTCCATCGCCAGGTCGGCGACCTCCTCACCGTGGTATCGCAGCGTGAGCCGGCCGGAGTCGACGAACCGGCCGAGGTCGGTCGCCTCGACGGCCTCTCGGCGCACAGGTCGCTCAGCTCGGGCCAATGTTCGGGGGGGACGGCCAGGACCATCCGCTCCTGCGCCTCGGAGATCCAGATCTCGGTGTACGACAGGCCCTCGTACTTGAGCGGGGCGCGGTCGAGGTCGACCTCGGCGCCAAGGTGCTCGCCCATCTCGCCGACGGCCGAGCTGAAGCCCCCCGCGCCGCAGTCGGTGATCGAGCGGAACAGGCCCCGGTCGCGCACCTGGAGGACGACGTCGAGGACCATCTTCTCGGTGATCGCGTTGCCGATCTGGACGGCGCCCCCGGAGACGGCCTCGCTCTCGCCGGTCAGCTCGGCCGAGCTGAACGTGGCGCCGTGGATGCCGTCGCGGCCGGTCCGGCCTCCGATCGCGACGATCCGGTCGCCCGGCTCGACGCGCTTGCTCGACATCCCCCGCGGCAGGACGCCGACCGTACCGCAGAAGACCAGGGGGTTGGCCAGGTAGCCGCGGTCGACGACCAGGGCGCCGTTGACGGTTGGGATGCCCATCCGGTTGCCGTAGTCGCGCACCCCCGCGACGACCCCGCGGAGCACCCGCTTCGGGTGCAGCACGCCCGCGGGCAGGTCGCCGGGCGGGAGGTCCGGGGGCGCGACGCAGAAGACGTCGGTGTTGCAGATCGGCTTGGCCCCCAGCCCGGTCCCCATCGGGTCGCGGATCACGCCCCCGAGGCCCGTGTTGGCGCCGCCGTAGGGGTCGATCGCCGAGGGGTGGTTGTGCGTCTCGACCTTGAAGCAGACGTCGTGCTCGTCGTCGAACCGGACCACCCCGGCGTTGTCGGCGAAGACGCTCACCAGCCAGTCGAGGTCCAGGTCGCGCGTGGCCTTGAAGATCGTCTGCTTGAGCAGGTTGTCGATGACCTCGCCCTCGAACTCGACCCGGCCGCGGAGCGTCTTGTGCGAGCAGTGCTCGCTCCAGGTCTGCGCAGGGTCTCGAGCTCGCAGTCGGTCGGGTCGCGGCCCAGCCCTTCGAAATGGTCCTGGATGGCCCGCATCTCGGCGAGGCTCAGATAAAGCTGCCCGGAGCGACTCAGGTGCATCAGCGCGTCGTCGTCCATGGCGCGGACCGGCACCTCGACGCGGTGGAAGTGGTAGGCGCGGCCCTGACCGAGATGGTCGAACGGGAGCCTGCCGAGGACGGCCTGCTCGACGGCGTCATTGGCCAGGACGCGCGCGACCAGGCGCGGCAGGGCGTCGGCGGGGCCCTCGACGCGGTACGTCCGGATCGTCCGGACGTTGTCGGCCTCCAGGCCGAGGTCGCGGAGCAGGGCCCGCGCGCTGTCGGCCACCGGGTCGGTGACGCCCGGCTTGGGCAGGACGTGGACGACGGCCCCGGCCCGTCGGGCTCATGGTCGGCCGGCCGGATCGCGTAGGACTCGACGACGGGGTCGACCAGGACCGTCTCGGCGGCGCGTCGCAGCCCGTCGAGGCCGATCGCCCCCTCGACCAGGAAGCCCCGGCTCGCGGCGATCCGCCACGGCCCGGGCAGCCCGAGCTCGGCGGCCTCGGCCGCGATCCGGCAGCCTTCGACGTCGTCGCGGCCCGCCGAGGGGTCTATCTGGAGATGCCACAACATGATGAGACAATACCCATCTTCCCGTGATGCAGTCCCAATATCCAACAATTTTCAGGTTTAAGGTTTAAAATTTGAAATTCCAAATTTGAACCCCTTATGGGAAATCCGCCCCCGAGTCGCCACGGGCCGATCCCTCAACCGTCGCCCCCCCGCGCCGCGGCCTGGGCCTCGAACAGGGAGCGGCGGCCCCGCGCCTCCTGCCACCATGCGACGATCGCGTCCCCGTCGTCCTGCATCAGGGCGGATTCGAACCGGGCCAGCTCGTCCCGGAATCGGCGGAGGGCCATGAGGACCGGCATGCGGTTCTCCCGGAAGATGCCGGCCCAGAGGGGGGCGTCGGACCCGGCGACGCGGGTGCCGTCGCGATAGGCGCCGCCGGTCAGGGGGATCGCCTCGGAGGGGACGGACGCCGCCAGCGCCGCCGCGACGGCGTGCGGCAGGTGGCTGGTCAGGGCCAGCGTCTCGTCGTGCATCATCGGGGCCAGTTCGACGACCCAGCAGCCGATCCGCTCCCAGAAGGCGCGGGCCCGACGCAGCCGGTCGGACGGGGTCCGCTCCGTCGGGGTCAGCACGCAGGGCGCGCCCTCGAACAGGTCGGCGCGGGCATGCGCGACCCCCGTCCGCTCGGACCCGGCGATCGGGTGGCCGCCGACGAACGCCGCGCGGGCCCGGTCGTCCCGCTCGACCCTCGCGACGATCCGCCCCTTGGTGCTCCCCGCGTCGGTGATCAGCAGGCGATCCGGGCCGTGCCGGGCGGCGCGGCGGACATCCCGGGCGATCCGCGTCACGGGGGTGCAGACGACCACGACGTCCGCCCCGGCCACCCCGCGCACCAGGTCGGTCGTGTGCTCGTCGATCGCGCCCCGCAGGAGGGCCTCGCCCAGCCTCGTCTCGTCGCGGCCGATGCCGATCACCCGATCGGCGAGCCCGCGGGCACGGAGCGCCAGCCCGATCGAGCCGCCGATCAGGCCGACACCGACGATCGCCACGGTCCCCGATCGCTCCAAGGCTCGCAGCCCTCCCCGACTCCCGATGCCGCGCCACGATCGCAATCGGGATCTTAGCAAAGGCCGCCGTCGAATACGAGACCGTCGCGGCCTCGTGACCGGCGCGGCGATCGATCGGCGGTCGCCGCGGCGCGACCCCGGCTCACGAGCCGCCCCCGTCGAGGAACGGCTTCAGCGCGTCGGACATCGCGGAGGCCGACGGCCAGCGGTCGCCCGGCTGCTTCTCCAGCGCCTTGCGGAGGACCCGCCACAGCCCCTCGGGGGCGTCGGGCCGGTGCGCCCGCAGCGGCACCGCCGGGTGCTCCAGGATCGTGCTGTAGGCGTCCCCCTTGTGCGGGTTGAAGTTGTAGTACGGGTAGTTGAGCGTCAGCAGGTAGTAGAGCGTGGCGCCCGCGCTGTAGATGTCGGCCGGCTCCTTGATCTCGCGGAAGTCGCGGATATGGTCGGGCGAGATGAACCCGACCGACCCGCCGATGTCCCCCTGGTGCGTCAGCGCGGCGAACCCCGCGTTCTCGCGGAAGTTCTTGGCCAGCCCGAAGTCCGACAGCTTGACCTGCGGCCGCTGCGGCGGGCCCATGATCAGCAGGTTCGACGGCTTGATGTCGCGATGGACGTAGCCCTTCGAGTGCGCGAACTCCAGCGCCGACAGCAGGTGCTTGCCGATCCGCGCCGCCGACGCGATCGGCAAAGGGCCGGGCAGCGCCTCGACCCACTCCTGCGCATTCTTGCCGGCCACGTATTCCATGATCAGCTGGAACTGGCCGTCGATCTCGAAGATGTCGTAGAAGGCGACGATGTTCGGGTGGCACGCCCCGGTCGGCATCAGGAGGTTCTTGAGCACCCCCATCTCGCGGCGGAAGTAGTCCTTGGCCCTCTTGCTGGCGGCGCCGGTGGGGACCATCATCTTGATGGCGATCGGTCGGTTGATCGAGAGCTTGCGGGCGAAGTAGACCTCGCCCATCCCCCCCGACCCGATCTTGCGCTCGATCAGGTAATCGGGGTGGGTGATCGGGAACCGATGCCGCAGCGCGTCGCAGTCGTCGCAGAGCCAGCCGGGGGGGGAGGCGAGCTGCGCCGCGGCGTCGGGGTCGATGGCGGCCTTGCGGCACCCCGCGCAGCGGACCACATGGCCCTCGTGGCTGGTCTGCTCGACGCGGACCGCGAACGCGCTGTCGCCGGCCGTGATCAGGTCGCCGTCGCGCAGAGGGATCGACTCGACCCGCAGCCCGTTGACCTTCGTCCCGTTGGTGCTGCCCAGGTCGACCAGCGTGCACGACGGCGGGTCCACGTCGATCCGGAAGTGCTCGCGCGACAGGAGGCGATCATCTTGCATCGACAATCGGGCCTGCGACGACCGGCCGACCACGCACGAGCCCTGACCGTCGAGGACGCATTCCTGGCCCGCATGCGGTCCCGACGTCACCCGAAGGACGACCTCCATCCGATCCTCCGCCGCGGCATGTGCAGACGACCCCTACATCACTATCTTACACGCCCCGACACCCGGCCGGAACTCGCCTCCCCGATTCCCGGCCCCCATCTCGGGTCGTCGGCCCGGCCAGGATTCCCGGACGATCTCATTCCGCCCCACGTTTGATCAGGATATGGTGAAGAGAATAGTCTCCCCGCAGCGGTTCACAGGGTGGGATAGGCGGGATTACGCGGCTTCGATTTCGGCCGTGGTGACCGGCAGAAGCGAGGGGAGAGCTTGGCCCTGACAGTCTGCTTCAAAGCACGTGGTCAGGAAGTCCAGGACATTGCGACCTCGCTGCCGGCAGGTCGCGACGACGGTCAGCATGCGCTCCACGAACCGGCTCCCGTCCACACTGTCGGTCCCCCCGCTGATCCGACGCCCGATCACCGCGTGGCGCAGCGCCCGTTCCGCCGCGTTGTTCGTCGGCTCGACACCCTTGACCCGGGCGAACGTCCGCAACCCCTCCTCCACCTTGAGGACCTCGAAGCACGTCGCCGCCGTCGTCGCGCACGGGCACCGCGACCCGTCCGACAGGGCCGCGCTTGGCCTCCCGCCGCAACCGGCTCATCCGCTCCTGGAACGGGCCCCACTCCAGGGCCCCGTCGCGCACCCGGTGCCAGTGGCGGAACAACCGGTCCGACAACGCGAGCAACCGCCGGCCGACCCCTTCGCCGGCGCCGCCCCGGTCGATCATCGCCTGAAAGTCGCGGCGCAGGTGCGCCCAGCAGACCTGCCGCCACCGCGCCATGATCCAGTCATACGCGCCGAACCGGTCGCTGCCGACGACCTGACCGTCTCCACCCCCCAGCGGGGCCCTGGCGACGTCGCCGCTGCGGTCCCTGGCGACGGTGAAGACCGTGAACAGCGGGGTCACCGTCGCCCACAGCCAGGCCCTGCGGGGCCGCTCGCGCCACGACGTCTCGTCGATGTTCGCCACCTTGGCGCGATGGACCGCGACCGCGAGTTCGTTGCAGGGGGCCTCCGGTGCGGCGGCCGACCGCCGTCCCAGCTTGGAGATCATCCCGGTGGAGATCGGGAGCGTAAAGACGTCGGCGGCCACCTGCCGGATCTGCCGCTTGCTGAGGCGATAGGCCCCCGCGAACATCGCCAGCACGGCCTGGAGGTAAGGGCCGAAGCACCCGGCGGGGACGCCCGCGGGCAACGCGCCGCAGGTCGTCGCGCGACAGGCGGGGCAGGTCAGGCGATGGAGCCGATACTCGTCGACGACCGGCTCGATCCTGGGCGGTTCGGCGACTTGATGGATCACGGGCGCGGGGTCGTCGCCGGCGAGTCCCTGGCCGCAACGGCGACAGGCGGTCGGCTTGCAGTCGAACGCCTCGCGGACCTTCTCGGGTGGTACCAAGATGCGCCGGGACTTGCGATGCCCGGGCTGGCCGCCGCGCTTCTCCCCGCTGGGAGGGGACGGGGGTCTCCGCTTCATCCCGATCGGATCGGACGAGGGCGGCTTGGACGAGTTCGTGGAGTTGAGCTTGAGCCGCGCTTCGAGGTCACGGACCCGTGTTTCCAGCTCGTCGACCCGCTGCCGCATCGCCAGGAAGACGGCGGCGATGGCCGCCTGTGCGCCCGGCGGCACCTTGGCCCAGAGTTCATCGGATATGGGCAGCGGGGCGGTCATGATGACGGTATAGGGTCATCAGCGGCAACTTTCAATCCCGGACTGTGAACAGCTACGTCTCCCCGTAGCTGTTCACAGTCCGCTGAATCATCCCCACTCTTACGCGGCCTCGATGGTGGCCCATCGCACCCTGCGCAAGAGTTGGTCAGGCAAGTAGTTGGTCCGACGGAGCATGGCCTTGCCGATGGTGAACGCGCTGCACTCCCGCGCGCGCCGGTTGGTGCACCAGGCCGACGGGTCGAAGTCCAGCCGCGCTTGCAGCCCCAGCCCCACCAGCAGCAGGTAGGCCAGCGCCAGGACGAGCAAGAACCGGCTCGAACCGCTCGACCCTCTGGAACCGCGTGTCCCGCAGCGCGAACCCGTTGCGCCGGCTCTTGTGGTCGCGGAACAGCTCCTCGACGCTCATCCGGCGGGCGTAGAGCCGGCACAAGGCCTCGGCCCGGCCCTCCAGGTCGGTCATCAGGTACCACGGCTCGTCCCGCTCCTTCGGCAGCCCCGGCCGCCACCGGACCACCACGTGGTGCGTCACCCGCGCGTCCTTGCGGTATTGCACATCGCGCAGCACGTGCGCGATGCCCTTGTGGACCGGGTACTGGCTCAGCACGCCGCGGTATCGGGCGCCGCGGACGGTCACCGCGGGCTTGATCCGCACCAGGTAGCGGAAGCCCAGCTCCTGACAGACAGCCGCCCACTCGGCCCGGCCGAAGCCGCGGTCGGCCAGGATGACGACCGGGACCGCCTCGGGGATCAGGATGCGGAGCCGCCGCAGCAGGCCCTCCTCCAGGCTGTCCTGGCTGCGCAGCAGCTTCCACTCGGGATAGCTGGCCCAGAGCAAGGGGACGGCCCGGCCGCCGATGCAGGCCGCCGCCATGAGGCAGTGGAAGGAGCGGACCTCGGTCCAGTCGAAGCTGACCAGGAGCCGCTTCGTGCGCTTGCGCACCAGCCGCCGGATCACCCCGGCCATGGCGTCGGCGACCTCGACGCGGGGGTTGTCGGTGAACCGCCAGGCGCCGCTTGATGGCCGACTTGGCGGTGGTCGGCCCGGCCAGGCGGCGGCCGATGGACGCGAGGTTAGGCCGCTCGGTGCGGACGGCGGCGGCCCCCAGCACGGCCAGGGTGCGGGACTGGCTCGGTAGGAGGTTCGAGGTGACGGCGGCGACCCATCCGAGGATCGACTGGGTGGACACGGTGGCTCCCTCCGGGGTGCGGTGATCGGTTAGTGTTGCAACCCCGATTGTCCCGCACGCAAGGTCGGGAGCCACTGTGTCTTCCTTTCCAGAGCCGCGGTGGGGATGACTCAGCACAGTCCGGGATTGAAAGTTGCCGCTGATGACCCTATACCGTCATCATGACCGCCCCGCTGCCCATATCCGATGAACTCTGGGCCAAGGTGCCGCCGGGCGCACAGGCGGCCATCGCCGCCGTCTTCCTGGCGATGCGGCAGCGGGTCGACGAGCTGGAAACACGGGTCCGTGACCTCGAAGCGCGGCTCAAGCTCAACTCCACGAACTCGTCCAAGCCGCCCTCGTCCGATCCGATCGGGATGAAGCGGAGACCCCCGTCCCCTCCCAGCGGGGAGAAGCGCGGCGGCCAGCCCGGGCATCGCAAGTCCCGGCGCATCTTGGTACCACCCGAGAAGGTCCGCGAGGCGTTCGACTGCAAGCCGACCGCCTGTCGCCGTTGCGGCCAGGGACTCGCCGGCGACGACCCCGCGCCCGTGATCCATCAAGTCGCCGAACCGCCCAGGATCGAGCCGGTCGTCGACGAGTATCGGCTCCATCGCCTGACCTGCCCCGCCTGTCGCGCGACGACCTGCGGCGCGTTGCCCGCGGGCGTCCCCGCCGGGTGCTTCGGCCCTTACCTCCAGGCCGTGCTGGCGATGTTCGCGGGGGCCTATCGCCTCAGCAAGCGGCAGATCCGGCAGGTGGCCGCCGACGTCTTTACGCTCCCGATCTCCACCGGGATGATCTCCAAGCTGGGACGGCGGTCGGCCGCCGCACCGGAGGCCCCCTGCAACGAACTCGCGGTCGCGGTCCATCGCGCCAAGGTGGCGAACATCGACGAGACGTCGTGGCGCGAGCGGCCCCGCAGGGCCTGGCTGTGGGCGACGGTGACCCCGCTGTTCACGGTCTTCACCGTCGCCAGGGACCGCAGCGGCGACGTCGCCAGGGCCCCGCTGGGGGGTGGAGACGGTCAGGTCGTCGGCAGCGACCGGTTCGGCGCGTATGACTGGATCATGGCGCGGTGGCGGCAGGTCTGCTGGGCGCACCTGCGCCGCGACTTTCAGGCGATGATCGACCGGGGCGGCGCCGGCGAAGGGGTCGGCCGGCGGTTGCTCGCGTTGTCGGACCGGTTGTTCCGCCACTGGCACCGGGTGCGCAACGGGGCCCTGGAGTGGGGCCCGTTCCAGGAGCGGATGAGCCGGTTGCGGCGGGAGGCCAAGCGCGCCCTGTCGGACGGGTCGCGGTGCCCGTGCGCGACGACGGCGGCGACGTGCTTCGAGGCCCTCAAGGTGGAGGAGGGGTTGCGGACGTTCGCCCGGGTCAAGGGTGTCGAGCCGACGAACAACGCGGCGGAACGGGCCCCGCGCCACGCGGTGATCGGGCGTCGGATCAGCGGGGGGACCGACAGTGTGGACGGGAGCCGGTTCGTGGAGCGCATGCTGACCGTCGTCGCGACCTGCCGGCAGCGAGGTCGCAATGTCCTGGACTTCCTGACCACGTGCTTTGAAGCAGACTGTCAGGGCCAAGCTCTCCCCTCGCTTCTGCCGGTCACCACGGCCGAAATCGAAGCCGCGTAATCCCGCCTATCCCACCCTGTGAACCGCTGCGTCTCCCCGAATCCACTCCGGAGACCCGCCATGTCCACGCCACCCGAGAAGCCCGGGCGCCGATGGTTCCGGATCAGCGTCCGGATGATGATGCTGCTGATCCTGATCATCGCGGTCCTGATAGGCTGGCGAGTCAACCGGGCGAACACCCAGCGCCGCGCCGTCGCAGCGATTAAGAAGGCCGGCGGCGAGGTCGAGTATGACTATCAGTATTCGAACTCTTTGTTCGACCCGAACGCGACACCACGGGCACCGGCGTGGCTGAGGAGGCAACTCGGCGACGAATATTTCCAGGAGGTCGAGTGTGTCACCCTGTCTAGCTCGGCGACGGACACCACGTTAGCGTCCCTCGAAGGGTGCGATCGGCTGAAGGAACTCGATATCATCGCCGATCCCTCGAAGATCGGCGACGGCTTGGTGCATCTCCGCGGGTTGGTCAGCCTTGAAACCCTGTTCCTCAATGGCGCGGGTGTCACCGACGCGGGCCTCTCGCACCTGAGGGGGATGACCAGGCTCAAGCATCTGGACCTTCAATCGACGAAGGTGACCGACGCGGGCTTGGCCCCTCTGGAGGGCCTCACCGAACTTCGGATTCTCTCCATTCGGAATCCTCCCATCCGGAACCCTCTCCTCGGCCCAAGCTCAGGTCCATGAGAGTGGTGGGCAATCGCGTGACCGATGCCGGGTTGGTCCACCTGTCGGGGCTCCACAAGCTTCGGCAGGTGGAGATTTCCGACGCCCCGGGCGTGACCGACCTCGGTCCCTTGGACCCGCGTCAGAATCTGCCCGAGCTGGAGACTCTTCGACTCGACAGGACAGGAATGACGGACGCAGGGATCACTCACGTGGAGGGGATGGTCAGGCTCTGGGAGCTACACCTTTCGGACACAAATGTAACCGATGCGGGCCTGGTACACCTCCGCGGGTTGAGCAACCTTTCGAGTTTGAGCCTGGATCACAACAAGGGCATCACCGATGCGGGCCTGGTGAACTTCCGCAGGCTGGTGCGTCTGCTCAAGAGGAAAAAGCTCGATTCACTCCACGTCAGGGGAACCGGGGTCAGCGACGAGGGGCTCGCCGGTTTGCAGTCGGAGTTGTCCTCCCTCACCGAGGCCGAGGCGACGAAGCAAGAGGTGAACCGTCCGACCCTCGGTCATGCCGAAGGCAGAGTGACCGATCGGCGCCACCTCGGGCGATCATCGTCATCCGAAACCCGGATCGCCCCGGATCGGGTCGAAGTCGGGGTCGGCGTCGGCCTTCGCGCGCAGGGAGGGGTCGAGTTCGAGCGCCAGGGCGAGCTCGTCGAGCGCCCGGACGGGCTCGCCGGCCAGGCTCAGGTAGCAGGCGAGGTTGTAATGGAGCGGCGCCGCGCCGGGATGGTCGCGCCCGGCCCGGGTCAGAAGGGCGATGGCACGATCGAGATGTCCGATCCTCTTGCAGCAGTAGGCCATCGCGATGGCCACGCCGAGGTGGTCGGGGATGAGCCGCGCCGCCTCCTCGTAGCACTCCAGCGCCTCGGCGAATCGACCCCCACCTCGCCAGGCGTCGCCGTCCCGGAAGAGCTCAGAGAAAATCGAGTCGTCCGGCTCGGCGGCCTTCCCGGAGCCGACGAGGATCGGGCTGAGGACCGGCCACAGGAACAGATAGAGGCGCAGGAAGACGTTGGTCAGGACCAGGAAGGCGAGGAGCGGCAGGATGATGCTGTCGCGGACGGCCAGGGCCCCCAGGAGGATGGCCGTCGCGGCGACGGCCTTCATGACCCCGCCCAGGGAGAACCGCCAACGCCCCGATCGCGCCTCGGCCGGGGCTGCTGGGCGAGGGGCGCTCATGGCGAGGAGTCCGGGCCCGAGGTCAGGCGGCGGAGCAGGTGGGCGAGCTCGGCGTCGGGGCAATGCGGGTCCTTGCGGAGGAATCGGACGCACTCCAGCATGATCGGCCCGCGGTAGCCGATCGCGTCGAGCGCCCGGGCCCAGGCGTCCCAGCCGATCGTGCCGAGGCCGGGGGGATGGTGGGTGTCCTGTCGGCCGTTGTTGTCGTGGACGTGGGTGGTCCGGAGCCGGGCGCCGGCGGCGAGGGTCTCGGAGGCGACGTCGGCGGCGATGTGCGCGTGGCCGGTGTCGAGCGCCAGCGCCAGCTCGGGCCGGTCGAGCCTCGGCGACCAGCGCGGCGAGGTCGGCCGTCCGGCTGCCGGGGTGGACGCCGGGGGGCATGTTCTCGACGCAGACGACCACGCCGGCGCCGCGGGCGTGGTCGGCCAAAGCGACCAGACCGCGCGCCAGCGCCTCGCGGCGCGCGGCGGCGTGATCGGGCTCGGAGAGGCCGCCGGGGTGGACGACCAGGCAGGTGCCCCCCGCCTCGTGCAGCCAGTCGACGCACCGCCGCAGGTCCTCGACCGACGCGCGATGGACCTCGGGCTCGGTCGCCCCCAGGTCGACGCGCGGGGCCCGGATCGACTGGCCCCCCCAGCAGCCGTGGGCGCTGTGGATCGCCAGCCCGCGCGCGGCGACCCGGTCGCGGAGCGCCGCGGGGTCGGGTTCGAGCCGCCACTCGGGCAGGATCTCCACCGCCTCGGCCCCCATCCTCTGCGCCAGGCCGAGCTCGGCGTCGAGGTCCACCTCGGCGAAGCCGTAGGCCACCATGGTCCCCAGCGGCCGGGGCCGCGGTCGCGGCGGCGCGGGTGCTATCGTCATATCAGCGAAATCCTTGCGTCGGCCTCGGGGGTGATCCCCCTTGTCGTCGTCGCGGCGCTCGGTCATGATAGCGGGGGCCCGGTGCCGGCCGACCGGGCCCCCACCGCGGGCCGCGACGGCGCCCGCGGCACCCGCGGATCAGGCATGCTCCACCCCCACCACTCGCGGCGACAGCGCCGCCGACGGTTCATCGCGACTCGTCTCCGCTCCGCCCGGGAAAGGATCGTGTGGAATGCCCCCCGTTGCCCTGGTCGACCCCGCGACGATTGACACCTCGACCGTCCTGGTCGACCGGGAGGGGATCCGCCTGGGCAACTTGCAGCGGTTCGAGATGGAGCAACTGACGGCGATCGTCGCGCTCGACCCCGACCGGCATCTTATCATCGGCTACAAGGATATCGAGCCCGACGAGTTCTGGGTCCGCGGCCACATGCCCGACTACCCGCTGATGCCCGGCGTGATGATCTGCGAGGCGGCGGCGCAGCTCTCCAGCTACTACTGCCACGCGATCAAGCTCAACGAGAGCGGGTTCATCGGCTTCGGCGGGATGGAGGACGTCCGGTTCCGCGGCCCGGTCCGGCCCGGCGACCGCCTGGTGCTCGTCTCGCAGGCGACCCGCGTCAACCGCCGGCAGGCGATCTTCGAGACGCAGGGGTTCGTCGAGGCCAACATGGTGTACCACGGCCGGATCATCGGCGTGCCGCTGACCAGCCGCGCCGAGCAGCGCGCCGGCGTCTGATGGCCCGCCTCGTCCCGAATCCTCGGATTTCAGATTTGAAATTTCAAATCTGAATGTATTGGAAAATTTAAATATCAAAGTCCGGACGCCGCCCGCCGAGACATGCCTGAACGCCGCCCCCCGATCGACGTGACCGCGCAGACGCTCGACCTGGCCGGATGCGGGCCCCCCCTGTCCTGGGCGGCCGTCTTCGGCGACGACCGCCCGGTCGAGCTGGAGGTGGGGTCGGGCAAGGGACTGTTCCTGGCCAACGCGGCGGCGGCCAACCCGGCGCACAACTTCCTGGGGATCGAGCTGGCCAGGAAGTACGCCCGACGCGCCGCCGAGCGCGTGGCCAGGCTCAGCTTGACGAACGTCAAGGTGCTGCCCGGCGACGCGCGGCCGTTCCTGGCGCGGTTCGTGCCGCCGGCCAGCCTGCGGGCCGTCCACGTCTACTTCCCCGACCCGTGGTGGAAGAAGAGGCACAAGAAGCGCCGGGTGTTCGCCGAGCCGCTAGTGGCCGACGTCGAGCGCGCGCTGGAGCCCGGCGGCGATCTGTGGGTCGCCACCGACGTCGAGGAGTACTTCGGCGTGATCGGCGAGCTGATGGCCGCGCATCCCCGATTCCGCGACCTGCCGCCGCCCGAGCCCAAGGACCCCGAGCACGAGCTCGACTACCTGACCAACTTCGAGCGGAAGTACCGGATCGAGGGGCGGCCGATCTACCGCAAGCATTACCGGCTGGAGTGAGGGGTGGACGGTCAGCGGTGCTGGTAGCCCAGGCAGGCCGCCCCCATGGCCACGACGGAGCAGGCGATGAGCCGATGGGGCCGAGGCGCTCGCCCAGGAACAGGCGGCCGAGCAGGGCGGCGAACACGACGCTCGTCTCGCGGAGGGCCGAGACCATCCCCATTGGGCTGATGCTCGCAGCCCAGATGACGATGGCGTAGGCGACCAGCGAGACGACGCCCCCGAGGACCGACCCCATCGCCCGGCCGTCGAGGCGGAGGTCGCGCGTGTGGCCACGCCCGACGACCAGGATCAGCAGCATCGGCGGCCCGTCAGGAGGAACAGCCATGCGGCGTAGGCCCAGGAATCGCCCGACCGTCGGGCCCCAAGGCCGTCGACGACGGTGTAGGAGGCGATGGCCACCCCGGTCAGGACCGCCGTCGCCAGCGATCGCGGCGGGAGCCGGCCCCGCCTTCGATGGCCAGCGCGGCAATCCCCAGCGAAATCAGGGCGATGCCGGCCAGGGAGGGCGGGGTGAGCTCCTCACCCGCGGCCACCGCGGCACCCATGGCCACGAGCAACGGCGAGGAACCCCGCGCGACCGGGTAGGACACGCCGAGGTCACCATGCCGGTAGGCGGTCACCAGCAGGAGGTTATAGACGACGTACAGGGCCGCGGAGAGGCCGACGCACCCCCAGCTCGCGGCCCGGGGGGCGGGCAGCAGGCAGGCGACCACCGCCGAAACGGCGCCCGCGCCGACGGCCATGGCGGTCGCGGAGCGGAGCCGGTCGATCCCCCCCTTGAGCAGGGCGTTCCAGGATGCGTGTAGGACGGCGGAAGCCAGGACCAGCATGGCGACCCCGGGGGTCACGATGTCCTCCCCGGTGACGCAGCCTTTCCTCTCGTCCTCTGCCCCTCCACGGCAGCCATCTCCCCGTCGCGCGGGCGAATCAGGAACGATGTAGACGGTCGGCCCTCGGGCGTCCCCGCATTGTCGCAGACGATCGGCCGGGCTTCAAGGTCACGGGCGGACTTGTGCGCGCGAGGATGGGTCGCGGTGTGACTCGATCGCCGGTCGGGCCCTATCGGCCCGGCGAGCCGATCGGCGCGGCCAGCTCGTAGGCGCAGGCGCCGCCGGAGCCGTTGGCGTGGCACGACTCGTCGGCGTCGAGCTGGTAGAGCCTCTGGCCGGCGGCGCTGGGATACACGCCGGTGATGCAGGCGCGGCAGAGGTGCTCGGGCGAGAGGCTGACGGAGCGCGCGATCGACTCCACCGGCAGGTAGCGGAGGCTGTCGGCGCCGAGCTCGGCGGCCATCTGCTGCTGCGCCTCGGCCGAGACGCCGCCGTCGGGCCCGTCGACGAACCGGGTGGCGAACAGCTCGTCGCGGCGCGACATGTCGATCCCGTAGAAGCAGGGCGCGATGATCGGCGGGCACGCGACCCGCAGGTGGATCTCCCGCGCGCCGCCGCGGTCGCGGATCTCGTGGACCAGCGCCCGCATCGTCGTCGAGCGGACGATGCTGTCCTCGACCAGCAGCACCCGCTTGCCCGCCAGCACCTCGGGCAGCGGGGTGTACTTCAGCCGCGCCTTGGAGGCGCGGTCGGCGGTCCCCTCGATGAAGGTCCGGCCGATGTAGCGGTTGCGCATCAGGCCCTCGACCGACGGCAGCCCCAGCGCGTAGGCCATCGCGTCGGCGGCGGCCTTGGCCGTGTCGGGCACGGGCACGACGATCGTCTCGGCGTCGAGCGGCACGTCCTCCAGGCTCGCCAGCTCCTCGCCCAGCGCCTTGCGGCTGAGGTAGACCGAGCGGTCGTCGAGCGTGCTGGCGGCGTTGGCGAAGTAGATCCACTCGAAGAAGCAGTGCGCCCGCCGCGGAGAGGCCGCGAACCGCTCGAACCGCACGCCGTCGTCGTTGACGATCGCCATCATGCCCGGCTCGAGCGAGCGGATGTTCTTGAACCCGAGGTTGGCCAGCGGCACGCTCTCGCTGGCCGCGGCGAATAAAGTGCCGTGCTCGGCGACGCAGAGCGGCCGGAACCCCAGAGGGTCACGCGCCACGACCAGGTCGCCGCTGGCCGACAACAGGACCATGTCGTAGGCGCCGTCGAGCCGGTCGGAGAGCCGATTGAAGACCCCCACCCAGTCGGTCGTCGGCCCCTCGCCTTGGATCTCGTGGCTGAGCAGGTGCATCAGGATCTCGGTGTCGGTGTCGCGCTTCAGGTGGTAGTCGCCCTGCTCGAGCAACTCCTGCCGGAGGTCCTGATAGTTGGCGATCTGGCCGTTGAAGGCGAAGGCGAACCACTTGGCCTTGCGGCCGTGCTCGCGCTCGAACGGCTGCGCGTAGCTGCGGTCGGCGCCGCCGCAGGTGGCGTAGCGGACGTGGCCGATCGCCGCCGCGCCGTCCAGCCCCCTCATGATCGCGTCGAACTTGGCCCGATGGTTGAGGCGGAACGCCTCGGCCACCGTCCCGAGCTCCTTGTGCGTCTTCAGGAGCGACTTCCGACCGGGATGATAGCTAGTCATCCCCGCCGCGAGTTGCCCGCGATTCTGCATGTCGAGCAGCATGCGTGGTATCAACCGCGCCGCGCTGTTCAGGTCGCCCGCGGTCGGCACCAGCGCGGAGACCGGCCGGCCGGCGGCATGGTAGATGGCTGCCACGCCGCACTCGTGGTGGAGTTCGCCCATGAGCGTGGATGGACCTCGTTGGCCAGACCCCGCCCATCGGGCGGGGGCACAAGAGGGAACACGGCGACGCGGCGCGGTCGGCAACGGCTTGCTCTGGGGCCGACCTCGACAGACTATTATAATGTCGTCCGGGCCTACCGACAACCTTCACGATCTCCGGGGCGTGGGCCGATCGGTTTATTCGTGCCATGGGGGTCGGAGGGTGGCGATGGCGCGGGACCTGGTCCGCGATGATGTCGTCCTGTCGGCGAGGACGTGGGTCGTCAAGGTCGGCACGAGCGTGCTGACCGGGCCCGACGGGGCGCTCGACCCGGCGCGGATCGGCCACCTGGCCGAGCAGATCAGCGCCGTCATGGCGACCGGGCGGAAGGTCGCGCTGGTCAGCTCCGGCGCCGTCGGCGCGGGGATCGGCCAGCTCGGGCTGGCCCGACGGCCCGACAATCTCCGCCAGCTCCAGGCCGCCGCCGCCGTCGGCCAGTCGTACCTGATCCGCGCCTACGACGAGGGGCTGCGACGCCACGGCCGGCACGCCGCGCAACTGCTGCTGACCCACGAGGACTTCGACAACCGGCCCCGCTACCTCAACATGCGCAACACCCTGACGGCGCTGTTCGAGTGGGACGCCGTGCCGATCATCAACGAGAACGACACGATCAGCGTCGCCGAGATCAAGTTCGGCGACAACGACCGGCTCGCCGCGATGGTCGCCAACCTGCTCCAGGCCCCGTTGCTGGTCATCCTCAGCGTGGTCGACGGCCTGTACCGCTCCGACCCCGGCGGCGGGGGGCCCTCCGGCGAGGTCATCCCGCTGGTGCCCAACCTCGACGACGAGGTGCTCGCCCTGGCCGGCGACAGCCGCAGCGCCGGGGGGACCGGCGGCATGCGGAGCAAGCTCCAGGCGGCGCGGCTGGTCACCCGCGCCGGGGGGTCGGTCGTGATCGCCTCGGGCACGAAGCCCGCCCCGTTGACCCGCATCCTGGCCGGCGAGGCGGTCGGCACCCTGCTGCTGGCGCACGGCGCCACGCAGGGCGCCCGCAAGCGCTGGATCGGCCTGACGGCCCGCCCGAGGGGCCACTACGTCGTCGACGACGGGGCCCGTCGCGCGCTGGAGACCGGCACCCGGAGCCTGCTGGCCATCGGCATCGTCGAGGTCGTCGGCGAGTTCGACAAGGGGGAAGTCGTCGGCATCCGCGACGCCCAGGGGCGCGAGTTCGCCCGCGGCCTGACCAACTACGCGACCGCCGAGGCCCGACAGATCCGCGGCCTCCGCACCGACCAGGCCCGGCAGGCCCTGGGCACGGCGCAGTACGACGAGGTCGTCCACAAGGACAACCTCGTCCTGACCCCGTGACGCGACCGTCGTCCCCCTGCCCGGGTCAGGGCAGCGGGACGTCGACGAACTGGAAGTCGACCTCGGCCTCGGCCCGAGCGAGCGCGTGGTAGCGCAGCTCGGCGGGCGGCGCGGCCGGGTTGCGCAGGGTCAGCGTGAACCGCGACCCCTCGGCGTCGTAGTTCGACGGGAACCACGGGATCGCGCGGCCCTGCGCGTCGGCGACCACGATCTGCAGGTGGCTCATGTCGGGCCGATGGGGGATGAATTCGCCGTTGGGCCCGACCGGCGCGACCCCGGCCGAGTCCTTGCCCGGCCGCACCGAGAGCACGATGCTGGCCTGGTGCGAGTTCGGGTCGGACTGGATCTCGTGGACGGCGATGATCACGTCGTCGTTCTGGAACGTCTTGCCCGCCGCACCCACCAGGGGGACGACCAGGGGGTCGGGCTTGCGGGTCGAGACGACGAGCGGGATCGTCCCGCGGAGCTTCCGGATCGTCCTGCCCGGCTGCTCGGGACGCTTCAGGGGTGCGATCATCTGCAAGGCCGGGCTGCCCCCCAGGCCGGAGTAGCCCGCCGAGCGATGGACCACCGGCGCGCCGGAGGACGGGACCAGGAGCGTCTGGTCGCGGTCGTCGACGGCCTCGACGACCCGGGGTTGCCCGACCTGGCTCAGCGAGAGCCGGGGCTCGGCCACCACCTGCAACTGCGCGAAGAATTGCTCGCTGAAGGCCGCCGAAGGGCGCCCCCCGTCGGGCGCCGGGGGGGGCGGGGGCTGGCCCGGCCTCCGGATCGGGCGCGCCCCGAAGTGGACGTCGCGCTGGTAGTGGACCGCGATCAGGATGACCCGGAACGGGCCGGTGTCCCAGGACGGCCCCGCCGGCCTCGGGCCGTAGGCGGTCAGGTTGAAGGACGGCTCGCGACCCGGGCTGGTGCAGGTTCACGAAGTTGTACTGCACCTGCCCGGCGTCGCAGAGCCGATCGATCGCCTTCCAGAACGGCAACGGGGCCGGTTCCCGCAGGGTGACCCGCCGCCCCTCGAAGACCGGGTTGCCCTCGGGCGTCAGGGCCAGCCTGATCCCCGACCGCTCGCCGACCTCGTGGACGACCTCCTTCAGAGGCCGGTCGTCGAAGTCGAGCGCCACGAGCGTCGGCTGGGTGAGCAGGGCGTTCTCGATCCGGGTGACCAGCGCCGTCGCCCGCGTCCGGACCTCGGCGTCGCGGTCGTCGTGGGCCGGCGCAAGGCCGGCAGCGCCTGGCGCCCGAGCCGTTCCAGCGCGTCGGCCGCCTCCTCGCGCTCCGCGTACCGGGCCGATCCCAACCGCTCGACCAGGTTCGCCGGGCCGGCCGGAGGGGTCTGGCCCAGCACGGCGAGCATCACGAGGTTCGCACCAATCATCGCCATCCCTCCGGAATGCCCATCCCTGGCGAAGCTCGCCGGGCCTCGTGGCCCGGGGCGGGCCCGGACGACCGTCCGGCCCGGCCCGCGATCCCACCATCATAGCCCATCCCCGCGCCGATTCCACCGGACGGGGCCGGGTTTCGCCCAACCCCACCGGCCGTCGGCCCTTGCCTCCGCCACCCGTCGTGAGCAAAGATTGAGCCACGTGAGATCACCAGGACCGCGGGGGGTCGTGACGACGATGATCGGGCGATATCTGGCCGCCGAGGTCGGCGACCCGGGCGGGTTCGAGGCCGTCGCGGCGGCGGTGCGCGACTGGGAACCTCAGCTCGACCTGTCCGTATCGCCGAGCCATGCCCGCCTGTTCGAGCCGGACGGGACGTGCTACGGCATCGTCCTGGCCGACGGGATGAGCGTCGCCTGGAATGGTCGCTCGCTGCCGCTCGGACGGGGCGACGCGATCGTCGTCCCGCAGGGCCTGGCCCTCGACGTCGAGCCCGAGCTGCGCATCCTGGCTGTCCGCGACGAGGGCCCCCCTCCCGACCACTTCCGGGAACGGTTCATCCAGGTCTGGGGCTTCGAGCACCGGGCCGCGCCGCGGGGGCGCCAGGATGCGCTGACCGAGGTGATCCCTCACGACGACGTGCGGTTCCGCATCTCTTACGCGGTTTGGGACTTACCTTCCGCAAGCCCGGACGTCCTGCGGTCCGGCCTCGACGTCGTGCTCCTGGTCGGCCTGGACGGGGAACCCTCGCTCGCGCTGCCCGAGGGGGGGCGCGGATCGCCATCGCGGCGGGCGTGGTGGCGGCCATCGGCCCCGGGCTGGAGTATCGGATGCAGGGGCGAGGGCGCCTGGGCCTCCTGATCCTCCGGGCCGAGCCGGCCCAGCAGGCGCGCCGTCTCGACGGCGGAGGGCCGCCGAGCCCGGAGTATTCCCCCGTCCCGCGGTGACTGGTCGCGACGATGTCCGCACCGGGGCATGGCGGGGCGGGATCGGCGTGATAGAATACAGGATGGGTCGGCGCCCATGTTGCACGGATGATTGGCGCGGTGCCGATGTCCCTTCGGTCCGGGGCGGCTTGGAGAAGGAGGAGGCTCAGATGGGCCCGTTTCGTCCGAAGTTTCGCTGGCGGGCCGTGGTCGCGGGCCTGGGGCTGCTGGGCTGCCTGGCGCCGGCGCCCCGCGCGTGGTCGCAGCACACGCCCGACCCGTTCAACGGCGTGGGCGAATACAACGCGGGGCTCGAACCGTTCCTGTACGCGACCTATCCCAACGCGCAGGGCTTCTTCCCGAACCAGGGTGCGCTGGGAGGCCGGACGGGGGGACTGGGAGCCAGTCCAACCAGTTCCAGAGCTACCTCGACAACCTCGACGGCGCCGACATGAGCACCGGGGGATACTCGGCCTCTTCGGTGAGGCGCTCCGGGCCCGGCGTCCCCTACTACAACGCCTATCGCCAGAACAACCAGTTCCAGAAGAGCTACACGCCCACGCTCGGCGGCGAGGATTATGCCAAGGCGCAGGAGGCGCGGAACGAGAAGTATTTCCAGTATCTCCGCGAGCGCGACCCCAAGAAGCGCGCGCAGCTCTACCGCGAATATCAGCAGGATCGGGGGCGGATCGCGCGCGACCTAGCCGGTTCGCGCACCGGCTACGGCCGCGCGCGCGCCGGCGGCCCGCGCGTCGGCGACGGGGGCCCCGGCATCGGGGACGCGGCGCGGGTCCTCGCCGTCGGGCTACACGGCCCCCGGACTCGACCGCGGCACGGGGTCGGGCCGGTCGATCCCGTCCAGCCTCCTGTCGCCGAGGGCCCCGGGCGCCCGGGCCCGTCGGCCGAGGGGTCGCCCTCGGAGCTGCTTCAGCGGAGCGATCTGATGGACCGGGCCAACCGGGCGGCCGGGCGCACCGCCCCCTCCGCGCCGCCCCGTCGCGACCGGGCGCCGGGCCTGCTGCCCTGACCGTCGCGGCGGCCCGGCCGAACCGTCGCGGCTGCGTCGATCCCCCGGTTTCGCTACTCCCGGCGAGAGGGTCAGGGGCGGGGGCCGCGCCGGGAGATCCCGGTGCCCCCTTGCCAACGCGGCGCTCGCGCGTATGATCGATGACGTCCCCGACGTGTCCCGGCTGCCCAAGCTGGGATTTTTTTGGTCCGACTTTGTGAAACAGTTTCACAAAGTCGGTCGTCACGGCGAGGCGGGGCGGATGGCCCCGCGGGCGATGGAGACGGAATTCACGCCGCTATTCCTGCTGATCCTGGTGGGGGTCCTGGTCGCGGTCGGGATGCTCGTCGCCAGCGCCCTGCTCGGGCCGCGGAGGATGACGGCGGTCAAGCAGATGCCGTACGAGTCGGGGATGGACCCGATCGGCGACGCGCGGCAGCGGTTCGACGTGCGCTACTACCTGGTGGCGATCGTCTTCCTGCTGTTCGACGTCGAGCTGCTGTTCCTGTACCCGTGGGCCGTGGCGCAGTGGAGCCGGGACCTGTCGACGGCCGCGGCGACGGCCGTCGCGGCGGCTTCGGCGACGGCCCCGGCCGTCGCGGGCATCGCCCCCGCGCTTCCGCAACCTGGTCTTCGGCGAGATCCTGGTCTTCGTCGCGATCCTGGCGGCGGCGTTCGCCTACGCGTGGCGCAAGGGGGTGTTCGAATGGCGATAGGCCCGACCCAGGGAGACCGGCATCCCGACGCCCGCCACCGGTCGCGCGGGCTCGACCCTGGCGACTCCGCCGTGCGGGAGCGGGTCGAGGTCCCCGAGAACACGATCCTGACGACGGTCGACTCGGTCGTCAACTGGTGCCGCAAGTACAGCCTCTGGCCGATGCCGTTCGCGACCGCCTGCTGCGGCATCGAGCTGATGGCCGTCGGCGCCAGCCGGTTCGACATCGCCCGCTTCGGCGCCGAGGTGATGCGGTTCAGCCCCCGCCAGTGCGACCTGATGATCGTCGCCGGGCGGGTGGCGATGAAGATGATGCCGGTCCTGCAGCGGATCTGGCTCCAGATGCCCGAGCCCAAGTGGTGCATCAGCATGGGGGCCTGCGCCTGCACCGGCGGCGTCTTCGACACCTACGCGGTGGTCCAGGGGGTCGATCGGTTCATGCCGGTGGACGTGTACATCCCCGGCTGCCCCCCCCGCCCCGAGCAGATCCTCCGCGCGGTGATGGACCTCCAGGCGAAGATCCAGCGCGGCGGGTCGATCGCCGGGACCGGGCTGCCCGAGATGGCCGAGCGCGAGCGGATGCTCGACCGAGAAGCGGACGCTCCCCCCCGGGTTCGCCCTGGCCGGCGAGCGCGGCGACGAGGACCGGTTCGGCTATCGCCTCCCCGGCGGCCCGGGACAGCTCGGCGCCGACGAGACCAAGTAATCGCACCGGGACCACCGCGCAGGGCACCTTGGAGGACCGGGAGGGCGAGAGGGATTCGCGAGGTAGGGGAAAGGCACGGGGAACTTGACTGCATCCCCTCCCTGATTTTCCCTCTCCTTCGACGTATCCTGCGTGGCTCCTCCGGGACGGACGAGACGAGAAGAGGAGACGACGATCGGGATGAGCACCGCGACCGACCCGGCCACCGACCCCCACGCCGCGACCCTGGCGACGCCTGGCGCGCGCCGTCGGCGAGGGGGCCTTCGCCACCGCGCGGTTCCGCGACAACCTCCGGCTCGTCGTGCCCGCCGGCGCGGCTGCTGGAGGTGCTCGACGCCCTGAAGGCCGAGTGCGGGTTCGCGCTGCTGGCCGAGCTGGGGGCGACCGACTACCTGGGCTATCCCGGCCGGACGCGGCCGCGGTTCGAGGTCCACTACGTCGCTGCGCAACCTCGACACGGGCGAGTGGCTCGTCGTCAAGGCGGGCGTCGACGACCCCGACCCGATCGCTGCCGACGGCCGTCGCGCCTCTGGCCGGGGGCCGACTGGATGGAGCGCGAGGTCTTCGACATGTACGGCATCAAGTTCGCCGGCCACCCCGACCTCCGCCGGATCTTGATGCCCGAGGAGTTCACCGCCTTCCCCCTGCGGAAGGACTACCCCCTGCGGGGCCGCGGCGAGCGGCACAACTTCCCGCGCCTGACGCGCGGCGAGTCGTGACCCTTCGCCGGATATCATGTGCATATAATCGAAAATTTAAAATTTGAAATTTCTGATTTGAGATCCGGAATCCGGGGCCCGGGCCTCGCCGACCATCCCGCAGCCAGGTGCCCGACCATGCCGGCCAACTTGCTCGACGAACCCGAACTCGGGGCGGACTCGAAGTCGTACACCTGGACGCTCAACTTCGGCCCGCAGCACCCCGCGACGCACACCACCCTGCGGCTGATCCTGGAGCTCGACGGCGAGCGGATCGTCAAGGCCACGCCCGACATCGGCTACCTCCACTCGGGCTTCGAGAAGCTCGGCGAGCACCTCAACTTCAACCAGTACGTCACGATCGTCGACCGCAAGAACTACATCAGCCCGCCGATGAACGAGGTGGCCTGGCACCACGCGGTCGAGAAGCTGCTGGGCGTCGAGCTGACCCCGCGCTGCCAGTACATCCGGGTGATCATCGGCGAGCTGTCGCGGATCAGCGACCACCTGCTCTGCACCGGCGCCGCGGCGCTCGACCTGGGGGCGTTCACCGCGTTCCTGTTCGCCTTCAACCTCCGCGAGCTGATCTACGACGTCTACGAGGAGATGTCGGGCTACCGCTTCCACCCCGGGCTTCACCCGCGTCGGCGGCGTGATGTACGACTTCAACGACCGGGTGATCGACCGCATCCGCAAGGTGCTCGACGCCTTCCCCCAGGTCTACTCCGACATGGAGCAGCTGCTGTTCCGCAACCGGATCTTCCTCGACCGGCTCCGCGGCATCGGCGTGCTCTCGAAGGCCGACGCGATCGGCTACTCGGCCACCGGGCCGATCGCGCGGGCCAGCGGCGTGACCTACGACCTCCGCAAGGACGAGCCCTACCTGGCCTACCCCGACTTCGACTTCGAGGTCCCCTACGCGACCGAGGGGGACTGCTACGCCCGGTTCCAGGTCCGCATGGAGGAGATGCGGCAGAGCCACCGGATCATCACCCAGGCGGTCGAGAACCTGCCCGTCGGGCCCGGTCAACGTGCCGATCGCCGAGAAGTTCCCGCTGCCCGACAAGGGGACCGTGTACAACAGCATGGAGGGCCTGATCCAGCACTTCGAGCTGATCATGCCCAACCGCGGCTTCGAGTCGCCCCGCGACGAGGTGTACGCGGCCGTCGAGGCCCCCAACGGCGAGCTCGGCTACTACCTGGTCGCCGACGGCAGCCAGACCGCCTGGCGGACCCGGACGCGGCCGCCGTCGTTCATCAACTTCCAGCTCTTCCCGCATGCTGATCAAGGACCACCTGATCGCCGACGTGGTGGCCGTCCTGGGGAGCCTGAACATCATCGCCGCCGAGCTGGACCGCTGAGCGGCTCGGGCCGGGCATCCGAATCTCAAGTTGAAATTTCAAATGTGAGATCAATTGGATCAGTGACCAGGATCGGGGGGAGCAGGACCGATGGCCGCCGACGCGACGACGACGCCGATGCTCTCCGAGGCGATCCGGGACCAGATCCGCGCGTACATCCCCCGCTACCCGAGCAAGCGGGCGGTGACGCTGCCGGCCCTGCACATCGTCCACGAGCACTTCCGCTGCGTGCCGTTCCGGGCGATGGCCGAGATCGCCGAGATCCTGGAGATCACGCCGGCCGAGGTCCACGACACGATGAGCTTCTACGGGTTCTTCCCGCAGGCCCCCATCGGCGACGCCGGCTCTGGGTCTGCCGCTCGATCTCGTGCATGCTCCGCGACGGCGAGGAGATGCTCGAGCTGGCCTGCCGGAAGCTCGGCATCCACTCGGGCCAGACCACCCCCGACGGCAAGCTGACCGTCGAGTTCGCCGAGTGCCTCGGGATCTGCGACTTCGCCCCCGCCGCCCTGGCCGACGACGGCCGGATCTTCGGGCCGCTCGACCCGAGAAGGTGGACGCGATGATCGAGGAGCTGTAAGATCCGGGGCGAAAGACTGAGGTCATGGCACGGATCATCGCGGCGCATGCCGGCGTATCCGCCGCCTCATCCTTGGACCAACCAGGATCTTGTTCTCTATCACGGGACGATCGACATTTACGGACAGGCGATATCGACGACAGTGAATGTCGCCGCGGGGCGATCCAGGACCGATTTCGGGACGGGGGTTCTACACGACGACGGACCCGAAGTCAAGCGCGGTCATGGGCGGCACGTATCGAGCGCGAGAATCCGCCCCGCAATCCCGTCGTGGTTCAGGTCCACCGCTGGACCGGGATGGGTTGGCTGGTCTTGACAGCCTCTGGTTCGTCCGCGGACGATTCGGGTGCCGACGATTATTGGAGCCTGGTGCAGGCACTGCAGGACGGGTGGGACCGATCACGGCCGGTCGATCCATGAACTGGTTGGTACGACGTGGTGATCGGCCCGCTCGCGTCCACCTGGCAGGGACGAGACTGACGTTCTTGAATGCCGATCAGATCAGCTTCCATACCCCGGATGCGGAAAGGGCGTCGAACGAGTCGCCGAGATCTATCGTCCCCTGATCCTCCACGCGTCGAGGTGCATCATGGCAAGCGGACACCACTCTTCCACGCTCGAGCCCGGCGACACGAATGCTTTCTGGCGAATCGGTCGAAGATTGCCTTGTCGAATTCCACCACGCTCTCGCCCAGAAGGCGACTACCGAAGCGGTCGACCCTGCGTCGACGACTCGAATCGCCACCGCCGGGCATCGATGGCGATCTGATCTATCACGATGAGCCATTCTACGTCGCCTGTGACTTGGCCGGCACTCCATGACATCGGGGAGCAGGAACGTTTACTGACGAACAATCGGGCAGCCTACGAAGCGATCCTGGCTTCTAACAAATGGTGATCGACCGGACCCGCTTGCAGGTTCATTCCCGCTCTCGATCATCCCCATGCTCGCGAGGAGTCTGAAATCGTGGCCGACTTTGAACCCGTCCTGAGCCGCAACTGGGACGTGCCCGACGGCCACACGCTGAAGGTCTACGAGTCGCGCGGGGGCTACCAGGCGGCGCGGAAGGCGCTGACGACGATGGACCCCGACAAGGTCGTCCAGGTCGTCAAGGACTCCGAGCTGCGCGGCCGGGGCGGCGCGGGGTTCCCGTGCGGGCTGAAGTGGAGCTTCCTGCCGAAGGACCGCAAGGAAACCTTCATGTGCGTCAACGGCGACGAGAGCGAGCCGGCGACGTTCAACAACCGCCTCCTGATCGAGCGCGACCCGCACCAGTTCATCGAGGGCATCCTGATCGCCTGCTTCGCCACCAAGGCGGCGACGGCCTACGTCTACCTCCGGTTCGAGTACATCCACGCCTTCCGGATCATGGAGCGGGCGATCGCCGAGGCGCGCGAGGCGGGGCACCTGGGCAAGAACATCTACGGCTCGGGCTTCGACCTGGAGATCTGGCTGCCACCGCGGCGCCGGGGCGTACATCTGCGGCGAGGAGACCGGGCTGATCGAGAGCCTCGAGGGCAAGCGCGGCTGGCCGCGGATCAAGCCGCCGTTCCCGGCCATCGAGGGGGCGTTCCGCAAGCCGACGGTCGTCAACAACGTCGAGACGCTCTGCTGCGTCCCGCACATCATCGAGCGGGGCGCCGACTGGTTCAAGTCGATCGGCACGCCCAAGAGCTACGGGCCGAAGCTGTACTGCGTCTCGGGCCACGTCAACAAGCAGGTCTGCGTCGAGCTGCCGCTGGGCGTGACCACGCCGGCAACTGATCGACGAGCACGCCGGGGGCGTCTGGAAGGGGCGCAAGGCCAAGGCGGCCGTGCCGGGCGGGATCAGCATGGGGCTGCTCTCGGCCGACGAGCTCGACATGCCGCTCGACTTCGAGAGCCTGCGCAAGCCGGGCTGCCTCGGCCTGGGGACCGCCGCCGTGACCGTCATGGACGACCACACGAGCATGGTCGACTACCTCTACAACACGCTCCCGGTTCTTCGCCCACGAGAGCTGCGGCCAGTGCACCCCCTGCCGCGAGGGGACGGGCTGGATCTACAAGACGATCAAGCGGATCAAGGCCGGCGGCGGCCGGATCGAGGACCTCGACATCATGCTCCAGCTCGCCAACAACATGGGGATCATGCCCGGCACCACCATCTGCGGCCTGGCCGACGGCGCCGCCTGGCCGGTCAAGAACGCCCTGGCCAAGTTCCGGGCCGAGTTCGAGGACTACATCCGCACCCACCAGGACGGCCCGGCCGCGGTCACCCCGCTCCAGGAGGCGATCGCCCACGGCGTCTCCGCCGAGCCGACCGACGCCCGCTCCCGATCCTGCCCAGCCCGGCTGCCGCGGCTCCGCTCGGCCGAGCCGCGAACGCGGCCAGCCGACGACGGTGCTCCTGTGTCCCCCGTGCCAATTCGCTCTGAAGGGACCCCGATGGCGACGATCCTCATCAACGGCCAAGAGCACACGCTCCCCGAGGGCGAGAAGCTGAACGCCATCCAGATGGCCATGCGGGTCGGGGTCGACATCCCCTACTACTGCTGGCACCCCGCGCTCTCGGTGGTGGCCAACTGCCGGATGTGCGAGATCGAGGTCGGCAGCAAGGACCCGAAGACGGGCGAGATCAAGATGATCCCCAAGCTCGTCCCCGGCTGCCAGACCCCGGCCAAGGACGGGACCGTCCTCGTCACCGACAGCGCGAAGGTCAAGGAGCATCAGCGGATGATCATGGAGTACCTCCTGATCAACCACCCGCTCGACTGCCCCGTCTGCGACCAGGCCGGCGAGTGCGGCCTCCAGGACTACAGCTACGAGTACGGCCAGGCGGTCCACCGGTTCGTCGAGGAGCGGACGGTCAACCCCCGCAAGGACGTCTCCGACCTGATCCAGCTCAACCAGGACCGGTGCATCATGTGTACCCGCTGCGTCCGGTTCACCCGCGAGATCACCCAGACCGGCGAGCTCCAGGTGATGCGGCGGGGCAACCACGCCGAGATCGACGTCTTCCCCGGCCACCCGGTCGACAACCCGCTGGCCGGCAACGTCGTCGACCTCTGCCCGGTCGGGGCCCTGCTCGACAAGGACTTCCTCCACAAGCCAGCGCGTCTGGTTCCTCTCGAAGCACGACGCGATCTGCACCCGCTGCTCGACCGGCTGCAACGTCAGCGCCGAGGAGAACCGGGGCCAGCTCTGGCGGTTCAAGCCGCGGTACAACCCGCACGTCAACGACTACTGGATCTGCGACGAGGGCCGGTACAGCTACAAGGCGGCCAACGACCCGGCCCTGCTCTCGGCGATGTACGTCCGCCAGCGGGGCGACCTCCAGCCGGCCGCGATCGACCAGGCGCTCAACGCCGCCGGCCAGGGCCTGGCGCAGGTCGTCGAGCGAGGGGGGCACGATCGCGGGCGTCCTCTCGCCGTTCCTGACGGTCGAGGAGGCGTACCTGATGGCCTCCTACCTCAAGGGGCTGAGCCCCGCCGACCGTGCTCGCGCTCGGGCCGGTGCCGGTGCGGGGCGAGGACTTGACCTTCACGCCCGACCAGACCAAGGGGCGCACCGGCGACACCAGCTTCGTCGTCCCCCGGCCGTTCACGATCCACGCCGAGAAGTGCCCGAACCGTCGCGGGCGTCGAGGCGATCCTGGAGCACTTCCAGGGCGAGGTGATCGCCTACGGCGACCTGGCCGAGCGGGTCGGCCGGGGCGAGTTCCGCGGCCTCTACGTCGCCTCCGACGCGATCGACCCGTGGATCGACGAGGCGTCGGCGGCAGGCGCTCCGCAAGGGGGTCGAGTTCCTGGTCGTGCAGGACACGACGGTCACCCCGCTGGCGCAGCTGGCCGACGTGGTGCTCGCCGGCGCGACGTTCGCCGAGAAGGCGGGCTGCTACGTCAACGCCGACGGCCGGCTCCAGTACGCCGAGGCCGCCCTGCCGCCGCGCGACGGGTCGCTTGCCCGACCTCGACCTGTTCGCCATCCTGCTGGGCCGGTCGCGCGGCCCGATCCGCTCGCGCGAGATCCTCGCCGAGGCTGGCCGCCGCCGTCCCCGCCTTCGCCGTCGCGGCGGGGGGCAAGCTCCCCGAGTTCGGCGCCGTCGCTCGGCGAAGCCCGAGTCCGTCGCCGCCGGCGGCGCCGCCGTTCGCCGACCCCTGGACCGTACACCGCGTGTCCACAAGGGCGACCGGCCCGGCGAGCCGAGCCCCAAGGGGGGCAAGGACGCCTGACGGCGGCCGTCGGCGACGAGTCCGCCGATCCGCATCGTCGCCGAGGGTTATGAGTTCATGATCTGGCCGCTGGTCGGCATCCTGGTCAAGATCGTCATCGTCGTGGGCATCACCCAGGGCGCGGTGGCGTACCTGATCCTGGTCGAGCGCAAGGTCGCGGCCTACGCGCAGGACCGGATCGGGCCGAACCGCGCGGGGCGGGAGTTCGGCCTGCCGTTCGGGCTGCTCCAGCCGCTGGCCGACGGCGCCAAGATGATCCTCAAGGAGGACGTGATCCCCGCGCTACGTCAACAAGCCGCTCTTCATCCTCGCGCCGATGATCGCGATCATCGCGGCGACGATCGGCTTCGCCGTCGTCCCGTTCGGGCCGGTCGGCCCCGGGTCGCCGCGGCTGCTCGGCCACCCGGTCGAGTTCCAGATCGCCCCGGGGGTGGACGTCGGGATCGTCTACGTCTTCGCGATCGGCAGCCTGGCGGTCTACGGCGTGATCCTGGCGGCTGGGCGTCGAACAACAAGTACTCGTTCCTCGGCGGCCTCCGCTCGAGCGCCCAGTTGATCAGCTACGAGATCCCGCTGGGGATGTCGATCCTCGGCATGGTCCTGCTCGCCGGCTCGCTCGACCTGAACGCGATCATCAACTGGCAGGACCGACCACGTCTGGGGGTTCGTCGTCCAGCCGGTCGGGTTCCTGCTGTTCCTGGTCAGCGCCTTCGCCGAGACGAACCGCCTGCCGTTCGACCTGCCCGAGGCCGAGCAGGAGCTCGTCGGCGGCTACCACACCGAGTATTCGGCGATGAAGTTCGGCATGTTCTTCCTCGGCGAATACCTGCACGTGATCACGGTCAGCTACCTGACGGTCATCCTCTTCTTCGGCGGCTGGGACGTCCCGTTCGTCACCGACCATCACCAGGCCGGCTGGCTCTGGGCGCTGGTCAAGGTGGCCGTGATGATCGCCAAGGTGGCGCTGATGATCTTCTTCATGATGTGGGTCCGCTGGACCCTGCCCCGGTTCCGCTACGACCAGCTGATGGACCTGGCCTGGAAGTCGCTGATCCCGCTGGCGCTGGTCAACCTGGTGGCCACCGCGGCGATCGTGCAGCTGGTCCGCGGATGAGCTGGCTGATCGGATCTGGAATTCAGATCTGAAATTTCAGATCGATCCGATCGATCGATCAGGAGGATCCGACCGTGCGTCCCGACGACCCGAAGCCTGAAGCGGCTGGAGCCGCCGAGGCTGACCCTGGCCGAGCGGATCTACCTGCCGCAGATCGCGGCGGGGCTGGGCGTGACGGCCAAGCACATGGCCGGCGTGGTCTTCGGCAACAAGGCGATCACGGTGCAGTACCCCGAGGAGCAGCACGTCCCGAGCCCGAACTACCGGGGCGTCCACCGGCTCAACAAGGACGAGCAGGGGCGGGTCAAGTGCGTCGCCTGCATGCTCTGCGCCACCGCCTGCCCGGCGCACTGCATCGACATCGTCGGCGCGACCGCGCCCGACACCTGGCCCGACCGCGAGAAGTATTGCGAGAGCTTCGTCATCGACGAGCTGCGCTGCATCTACTGCGGGATGTGCGAGGAGGCCTGCCCGGTCGAGGCGATCGAGCTGACCGGCCTGTACGACTTGACCGGCCTGTCCCGCGAGCAGATGATCTTCGACAAGACCAAGCTCCTCTCGGTCTTCGACGTGACCAAGGACGCCGAGCCGATGCGCTACTCGACGGGCCCCGGCGCCGGCCTGCCCGTCACGCCCGACACCCCGGCGCGGTCGTGAACGGCGACCGTCAGACCACCCGCGAACCTGAAGGACACCGGCACCCGTGGACGCGCACCGGACGACCGACCTGATCCTGGCCGTCGCCGTCGTCGTCCTCGGCGCGGCGGGGACGTACCTGCTGCTGCCCCACCGGCACGGCTGCGGCCAAGCCGAGGAGCGTCCACGCCGCGGGCGGCGGCGCTGGCCGCGCCTGGCGCTGCTGCTGTTCGCGACGTTCTGGAGGCCGCCGGGGCCGTGGCTGTCGGGCCTGTTCTTCTACGCCTTCGCCCTCGCCGCCGTCGCGGGCGCGGTGCTGACGATCACGTCGCGCAACCCGGTCTACAGCGCCCTCTGGTTCGCCGCGGTCGTGCTCTCGACCTCGGGCCTGTTCCTCCTGGCCGGGGCGCAGTTCCTCGCGGCGGGGACGGTGATCGTCTACGCCGGGGCGATCATCGTCACGTTCCTGTTCGTGATCATGCTCGCCCAGATGGAAGGCCGCGCCCTCTACGACCGCGCGGCCCGGGCGCCGTTCTCGGCCACCTTCAGCTGCTTCCTGCTCTTCTGGGCGCTGCTGTACTCGCTGTTCCTGATCAGCCGCCCGCGCGCCGACGCCGGACGTGCCCGGGTCGCCGTCGGCGGACGCTCGCGACCGCCGTACGACCCGCGCCTGCTCGCCGACCGAGCACCTCGCCGCCGACGCCGCCGGCCCGCGAGCGAGCCGGCGACCGTCGAGGTCGCTCGAGCGGTCCGCGCGACGACCGCCCGGCTCGCCGATCGACGACGGCCGGCCGAAGCCGCACGTCGCCGGGCTCGGCGAGACGCTCTACACCGACCACCTGATCACCGTCGAGCTGGCCGGCGCCCTGCTGTTCGTCGCCCTGATCGGGGCCCTGGCGATCGCGACCCCGAGGCCGCCGGTCCGGCCCGGCGACCGCGCGCGACGTCGCCGGCCGCGCGCCGAATCGCCTGAATCCGACCACGAACCGCACGACCGAACGAGTCTCGCCATGCCCAACGAGTTCACGTTCGAGCTGCTGAGGAATTACCTGCTGGTCGGCGCCGCGCTGATGGCCCTGGGGATGCTCGGCTTCCTCGCCCGGCGCAACCTGATCGTGATGTTCCTGTCGGCCGAGATGATGCTCCAGGGGACGGCGCTGACGCTCGTCGGCTTCGGCCGCTACCACGGCAACTGGACCGGGCCAGGTCTTCACGATCGTGATCCTGACCGTCGCGGCGTGCGAGGCGTCGATCGCCCTGGCGTTGATCCTGATCCTGTACAACCGCCGGTCGTCGCTCGACGTGACGCTCTGGCAGGACATCCGCGAGCCGGGCCGCCCGGCCGTCCCCGCGGACGATCGTCGAGGAGGCCGAGGCCGAGCCGGTCGAGGCGGCCGCCGGCCCCGAGACGTACCCGCACCTGACCCCCGCCGGGGTCGAGCCGCCCCACCCGCAACAGCCCTGGACCGTGCGTCGGGATTGATCCTTGTAGGGCGTGTGAACACGCCGTCCGGGTCCGAAGATTGCGTGTTGCACACGCCCTACGAGACGGGGAGCCGCGACGTGCCTGGATTCTTGGTCAACAACGCCTGGCTGGTGCCGTTCTTCCCGCTGCTCGGCGCGCTGATCGCGGCCGGCGGCGGGCGGTGGCTCAAGGGGCAGGCGCACGTCCCGGTCGTCGATCGGGATCGGCGCTGGCGTTCCTCGTCTCGCTCGGCCTGCTGCACGGCCTCGGGCCCGGAGGCGACGACGGTCGTCTACGACTGGCTCGACGTCAGCCGGCCTGCACGTCCCGGTCGAGTTCCGGGTCGACGGCCTGACGACGATGATGCTGGCGATGGTCACGTTCGTCTCGACCCTGGTCGCGGTCTTCGCCGCGGGCTACATGGCGGGCGACCCGGGCTACCCCCGGTTCTTCGCCTGCGTCGGCCTGTTCGTCTTCTCGATGACCGGGCTGGTGCTCTCGAACAACTACCTGCTGACCTACGTCTTCTGGGAAGGCGTGGGCGTCGTGCAGCTACCTGCTGGTCGGCTTCTGGCACGCGAAGCCGTCGGCGGCGGCGGCGGCCAAGAAGGCGTTCCTGGTCAACCGGGTCGGCGACTTCGGGTTCGCGATCGCGATCTTCTGGATCTGGACGGTCGTCCCGGACCACGACCTCAGCTACGCGAACGTCCTGTCCGCCGACACCCTCAAGCAGATCCCGCACGGGGCGATCGTGGGGATCGCGCTGCTCCTGTTCTGGGCGGCGACGGCCAAGAGCGCGCAGGTGCCGCTCTACGTCTGGCTGCCCGACGCGATGGAAGGCCCGACGCCGGTCTCGGCCCTGATCCACGCGGCGACGATGGTCACGGCGGGCGTCTACCTGATCGCCCGGTCGACGCCCGCTGATCGCGCCTGGCGCCCGAGGTCCAGGCGCTCGATCTCGGCCATCGGCTGCCTGACGGCGCTGCTGTCGGCGTCGATCGCGCTGACGCAGACCGACCTGAAGCGGGTCCTGGCGTACTCGACCGTGAGCCAGCTCGGCTACATGTTCATGGCGCTGGGGTCGGGCGTCGGCGACGTGGCGCAGCTGGCGGTCGTCGCGGCGATGTTCCACCTGTTCACGCACGCGTTCTTCAAGGCGCTGCTGTTCCTCGCCTCGGGCAGCGTGATGCACGCGATGGGGGGCGTGATCGACATGCGGCGGTTCGGCGGCCTGCGGCACCGGCTGCCGTACACCTGCTGGACGTTCGCCGTCGGCGGGCTGGCGCTGTCGGGGATCCCGCCGTTCGCCGGGTTCTGGAGCAAGGACGAGATCCTGGTCGGCCCTGAAGGCGGCGTCGCACGCCGAGCGGCCGAGGCTGGGGCGGGGCGTACACTGGCGATCTACTGGGTCGCGGTCGTCACCGCGTGCCTGACCGCCTTCTACACCGGCCGGGCCTTCTTCCTGACCTTCTTCGGGCCCGAGAAGCTGCCCAGCCCCGACGACCCCGAGGCCGCCGACTCGGAGCTGGCCCACGGGTCGCCCCCCGCCGCGCACCACGACCCCGGCCACGGCCACGTCCCCGACGAGGAGCACGACGCCTCGCACTTCGGGCACGAGTCGCCGCCGGTCATGACGATCCCGCTGATGATCCTGGCCGTCTGCGCCGTGCTGGTCGGGCCTGGTCTTCGGCCCGACCGGCTGGTTCGAGCACCACCTGGACGACGACCTTCCGCTTCGAGGGCCTCGGCCACTTCGAGCACGGGCACGGCACCGACTGGCCGACGCGTCGTCATCGGCACGCTCGCCGGCCTGCTCGGCCTGGGCCTGAGCTACCTGATGTACTTCCACCGCGGCCCCCTGCCCGGCCGGCTCGCGCGGGGCTCGGGCCGCTCTACCGGCGTCGCTGCAACAAGTTCTACGTCGACGAGATCTACGACGCGGCGATCGTCCGGCCGCTGCGCGGGCTCGCGGCGTTCTGCTACTTCCTCGACGACTACCTGGTGGACGGCCTGGTGCGGCTGACGGCCTGGCTCCCCCGGCTGTTCGGCCGCCAGGTGCTGGCGCCGTTCCAGAACGGCCTGATCCAGTTCTACGCGGCCGTGACGGCGCTGGGCGTCGCGGGGCTGCTCTGGTATCTGCTTGCTGATGTGATCGGACGCGACGGCGACGAGGACTTGCGATGGCGACGCTGCTGGTGATCACGGTCTTGCTCCCCCTGGCGGGGAGCCTGGCCCTGTTCCTGCTGCCCCGGCTCGGGCAAGGGCCGTCGCGGACGATCGCGCTGGCGACGGCGCTGGCCACGCTGGCGCTGAGCTTCGTCCTGCGTCGCGCGGTTCGACCCGGCGGTGACGACGCCGCAGTTCGCCTTCGGGCCGGACGGGGGCCCGTACGGCTGGAGCTGGCTGGAGCGGCCCGACATCCGGTTCGCGCTCGGGCTCGACGGCCTGAGCCTCTGGCTGTTCGTCCTGTCGGCGGTGCTGAACGATCCCGGCGATCTTCGCGTCGTGGGAGTCGATCAACGACCGGCCGGCGCTGCACTACGCGTTCCTGCTGGCGCTGGAGACGGGGCTGCTCGGGCTGTTCGCCAGCCTCGACGTGGTGCTGTTCTACATCTTCTTCGAGTTCACGCTGATCCCGCTGTTCTTCCTGATCGGCATCTGGGGCGGTCCGGAGCGGCGGCGGGCGTCGGTGACGTTCTTCCTCTACACGCTGGCGGGCAGCCTGCTGACGCTGCTCGGCGTGATCGCGCTGGTGGTCGTCCATTATCAGTATTCGCCGAGTCACGTGCTGACGTTCTCGATCCCCGAGCTGACCGAGCGGCCTGGCCGACCTGCCCTGGCCCGAGTGGCAGCGGGCCGACCACTGGTCGCACGAGCCCGCAGGCGCTGATCTTCCTGCTGCTGTTCGCGGGGTTCGCGATCAAGGTGCCGATGTTCCCGTTCCACACCTGGCTGCCCCTGGCGCACGTCGAGGCGCCGACGGCCGGCTCGATCGTGCTGGCGGGCGTGCTGCTGAAGGTCGGCGGCTACGGCCTGATGCGGTTCAACATGGGCGATGACCCCGCTCGGGGCGCAGGTCCTGTTCCCGCTGCTGGCGACGCTGGCGGTGATCGGGATCATCTACGGGGCGCTGGTGTCCCTGGCGCAGACCGACGTCAAGAAGCTGGTGGCGTACAGCTCGGTCAGCCACATGGGGTTCGTCGTCCTCGGGCATGTTCTCGATGAACGCGACCGGGATGGACGGCGCGATGATCCAGATGGTCAACCACGGCGTGACGACCGGGGCCCTGTTCGCCTGCGTCGGCGTGATCTACGAGCGCTACCACACCCGCGAGATGGCCGAGCTGGGCGGGCTCTGGGACCGCCTGCCGCTGCTGGCGTTCTTCTTCATCCTGTCGTCGCTGGGCTCGGCGGCGGTGCCGGGCCTGAACGGGTTCGTCGGCGAGTTCCCGATCCTGGCTGGGGATGTTCGACCGCAGCCCGAGGGCCGCCGTGCTCGGCGCCACCGGGATGATCCTGGGGGCGTAGTACTGCTCTGGATGCTCCAGCGGGTCATCTTCGGGCCGCTCCGCGAGCCGCACGGCCACGACCCGCACGGCCCCTCGGCCGGGCCGCACCCCGGCGCCGGCATCCGGCCGGTCGGCTGGCACGAGATCGCCGGCCTGTCGCTGCTGATGGTCCTGATCGTCGTCATCGGCGTCTACCCGCGGCCGTTCTTCGACCGGATTCGCCCGGCCGTCGCGCCGATCGCCGCCCGGTTCCCGGCCCCGGACCGGGACGGGCGCGGCCCGCGCCGATCGTCGCCCGGCCGGCGCAGTGCGAGATGCCCACGCGCTCGGCTCGCTGGCCCCCCGATCGGGACCCCCGGGGTTCGCCGCACGGCCCTCGGATCGAAGTTTTCCACGCCGCGGAAGGTGTCCGTCGATGATGTCCCCCAGTCGCATACGAAGTCGCCCGGCAGACCCTGGTGATCCTGCTGCCGGAATTGCTGATCCTGGCCGTCGGCGACGGTCATGATGACGGCCGGGGCCTTCGTCCGCCTGCCGCGACGGGCCTGGGCCGCGATCGCGGCCTCGACGCTGGCGGCGGCCACGGTCGTCCTGATCGCGCTGCGGGACCGGGCGATCGACCCGTACTCGGCGGTCGCCCTGAACGACGCCTTCTCGTTCTACTGCGCGGCTCGCGATCCTGCTCTCGGGGCTGATCCTGCTCGGCCTGGCGCACGACCAGGTCGACGACGCCCGCGCGGCCGAGTTCTTCGGGGCGCTCCTGATGATCGACGCCGGCGCGATGCTCGTGGCGGCGGCCAACGAGCTGGTGTTCCTGTTCGTCGGGCTGGAGCTGGTGAGCATCCCGACCTACCTGCTGCTCTACCTGCCCCGACGGAACGCGACGCACGCAGGAGGCGGCGACGAAGTATTTCTTCCTGAGCATCTTCTCGTCGGGCCTGCTCCTCTTCGGCCTGGCGTACCTGTACGGCCTGACGGGCGTGAGCAACCTGAAGGCGCTGGCGTACCTGGCCGGGCACGTGCCGGGCGTCCCGCAGCCGCAGCTCGGCCTGATCGCGGTCGTCTTCGTGATGGCCGGGCTGGGGTTCCGGGTCGCGGCGGTGCCGTTCCACTTCTACGCGCCCGACGTCTACCAGGGGTCGCCGACCGTCCTGGCGGCGCTCCTGGCGTGGGTCCCCAAGGCGATCGGGTTCCTGGCGATGCTGCGGACGCTGGCCGCGGTCGTCTCGGTCGCACCGGACGGGCCGCTCGTCCATCGGGCGGTGATGCTCGCCTGGATCATCGCGGTGGTCACGATGACGCTGGGCAACACGGTGGCGCTGCTGCAGGACAACCTCAAGCGGCTGCTGGCCTACTCGTCGATCGCGCACGCCGGCTACCTGATGATCGGCGTGACGGTCGCGTTCGCCAACGCGCCCGGCGCCGCCGTCGCGGTCCTCGGCGCCGAGGGGGTGCTGTTCTACCTGGTGGCCTATGCCTTGATGACGCTCGGCGTCTTCGGCGTGATCATCGCGCTCGACTCGCCCGAGCGGCCGGTCGAGACGGTCGACGACCTGGCGGGCCTGGCCCGCGTCGCGCCCGCTGCCGGCCCTGGCGATGGCGCTCTGCCTGTTCAGCCTGGCGGGCATCCCGCCGCTGGCCGGGTTCTACGGCAAGTTCCAGCTCCTCTTCTCGGCCTTCGGCGCGACGACCGGCCCGGACGCGCGGCTGTTCCAGTGGCTGGCGATCATCGGCGTCCTGAACTCGGCGGTCGGGGCCTACTACTACCTGCGGATCGTCGTGGCGATGTACCTCCGCCCCGCCCCGCAGTCCGCCGCGACGCTCGCACCGAGGGGCGGCTGGCCGACCGCGCTGGCCGTCGGCGCCTGCGCCGTCCTGTCGCTGCTGGTCGGCATCTTCCCCGCGCCGGTCTCCCGCGCCTCGCACGAGGCCGCGCTGGCCTCGATGGCGCACCCCGACCCCACCCCCCCGGAGCCCGTCGCCAGCACGGCCGTCCGCTGATCCCCCCGCCTTCGTGCAGGCATCCGTTGACCCGCAATCCGGGGGACGACGAACGATGATGACCCGGCCGGGGGCGCGTGCGGAGTGGCGCGGTGGCTCAGGCTCGTCGGGCTGGCGTCGGGGATCGCCCTGACGGCCGCGATGATGCTGGTGCTGCCCCCCCTGCTCTCGATGCTCCCCAGGCCGGTCCAACGCGCGGTGACGGAGGGGTTCCTCCGCGTCCTCTTGATCGCCTACGTCGCGGTCCTGGCGTGCGCGGTGCCCGGCGCCGTTGCGTTCGCCGTGCGGGTCTACCGGGCGCGGCGGCGAGGGGTGAGGCGCCCCTGGGCGGCCCGAGGGCTCCTGCTCTGCGCCTCCTGCCTGGTCGGGCTGGTCCTGCTGGAGGCCTCGGCCGTGGCCTGGAGGGCGTGGGTGCATCGCATGCCCGCGCTGCCGACGCGGTTCGCCGCCGCGCCGGGGGATGAGGTCTCGCTGGTCGTCATCGGCGAATCGAGCGCGCAGGGCGAGCCGTACCGGCCGTACATCTCGATCGGGCCGATCGTCGGCTGGCAGCTCGGTCGCGCGATCCCCGGGCGCCGGTTCCGGGTCGACGTCCGGGCCCGCGTCGGCGCCACGCTGGAGGACATGCATCAGGAGCTGGCCACGCTCTCGCGACGGCCCGACATGATGATCATCTATGCGGGCCATAATGAGTTCCTGCGCGCTTCGAGCCGGATCGCGACGTGTTGATGGACGAGAGCCCCCCGACCCGCTGCTGAACCTCGTGTACCACGCCAGCCTGTCCTCGCCCTTCTGCCGGATGATCTACGAGATCGTCAGCAAGAACCGCCTGGACGGCCCGCCGTCGTCGCTGAAGCGGCATCGGCTGATCGAGCCGCCGCAGTGCAGCCCGTCGGAGCGCGCCGAGGTGGTGGACGACTTCCGCCGCCGGCTCGAGGCCATCGTCGCGTATTGCGATCGGATCGGGTGCCTGCCGGTCCTGATCATCCCGCCCGGCAACGACGGCGGCTTCGAGCCGAGCCGGTCGGTGCTCCCCCCGACGGTCGGCCCGGCGGAGCGTCGCCGGGTGGCCCAGGCGTACCAGGCCGCCCGCGAGGCGGAGGCGACCGACCCGTCGCGGGCCCTGGCCCTGTATCGCGGCCTGGCGGACCGCCATCCGGGGTTCGCTGAGGCGCATTTCCGGCTCGCGCGGCTCCTCGAGCGCGCCGGCGCCTGGCCGGAGGCCAACGCCCACTACATCCGGGCGCGCGACGATGACGGCTTCCTCCTCCGCGTCTCGACCCCGCTCGAGCGGGCATATCGCGAGGTCGCGGCGCGCCATACCTGCATCCTGATCGACGGCCCCCGCGAGCTCCGCGCGATGAGCCCGCACGCGATCCTCGATGACCACATCATGCAAGACGCGCATCATCCCACGCTGATGGGCCAGATCGGCCTGGCGCGGGCGGTCCTCCGCGCGCTGCACGCGCGCCGCGAGTTCGGCTGGCCGGAAGGCGCCGCGCCGGTCGTCGAGCCGGGCGAATGCGTGACGCACTTCGGGCTGGACCGGGCGATGTGGCTCGCCGTCTGCGAACGGACGAAGATCCATTACCGCAACCTCGCCGGCACCCGGTTCGATCCGGCCGAGCGCCTCGCCCGGGCCGCCGCCTACGATCGCGCGGCACGCCTGATCGCCGAGGGCACCCCTCCCGAGGAGACCGGCGTGACCGGCCTCGGCCTGCGGCCGGCCCCGACGCCTCCCGAGGGGGCGCCGCCCTCATCGTCGCGGGGCTCGCCGACGGGCCCGTGACGATGGCCGGCGCGACCTCCGGCCCGGGACTCGCCCTCGGCGGCGCCCCACCAGGCCAGGCCCGGAGGCGGGTCCGCGATGCCGATCCGGCCTTCGGGCCGGGAGATTGACCTTCCCCGAGATCACCTTTGGGGTTATATCTTCGGGCGCGCTGACACGGCACCCGGGGGCGGGCCCCGAGGGAGGGATTGGGCCGGCGCGGGGCTGGGTGCCGAAGGGCGGGGGCACAGCGGATGAGCCTCCTCCCGCCGATGCCGCCTCGGCGCGGCGACGGCCGGCGCCTCGGGATGCCCGGCGCGGTCGTGGCCCTGCTCCTGCTGACGACCGGCGGCTGCCGGAACGTGAACCTCCCGGGCGGCGTTCCCGCCGCCGCCGACCGGCCCGCCGCCGCGGCCGTGGTCCCCCTCACCTCGGGCCCGGCCGTGCTCCGCGTCGCGGGGCGGCACTTCATCGGCCCGGACGGCCGCGTCGTCCTGCTCCGCGGCGTCAACCTCGGCGGCGACTCCAAGCTCCCCCCCTTCCGCCCCCTGGACGACCCGGCCCCACTCGATCGGCTGGCCGAGCTGGGCTTCAATGTGCTCCGCCTCCCGTTCATCTGGGAGGGTTACGAGCCGGAGCCGGGCCGCTACGACGAGGCGTACCTGGCGCGGATGGTCGCCGTCGCCGACGCGGCCTGGGCCCGCGGGCTCTTCGTGATCGTCGACATCCACCAGGACGGCTTCGCCCGCACCGTGACCCGCGGCTGCGGCGCCGGCTTCCCTCTCTGGGCCGTCTCGCCCCGCGCCACACCACACCCGCCCGACAACGGCTGCGATTGCAAGGCCTGGGCCCTGATGGAGCTGACCGACCTGCGCCTGCACCGCTCGTTTGCCGACTTCTACGCCGATGCCTACGGCGTCCGCACGCGCTACCTCGTCATGCTCGGGCGGGTCGCGGGGGCCTTCGCCGCGGTCCCGGGGGTCGTCGGCTACGACCCCCTGAACGAGCCATGGGGGGACGAGCGGGAGGAGATCGCCCCTCTGTACCGCGACGCCGCGGCCGCGCTGCGCGCCCGGCACCCGACGGCCATCCTGTTCCTCGAGGGCGCGGGCCGACCGCCACGGGCCTGCGGACCCGGCTGCCGCACCCGGGCCTCGACAACGTCGCGTACGCCCCGCATTATTACAAACCCCTGGCCATCGCGCTGGAGGGCTGGCGCGGGGGACCGCCGCCATCGACCGGGCCTTCGCCCACATGGAGACGAAGGCGGCGGAATGGGGCGTGCCGCTGCTGGTCGGCGAGTTCGGCATCCCGGGGGTGCCCGCCGCGCCGGCGACTACGTGGACTATCTCTACGACCGGCTCGACGCGGCGCTCGCCTCGGCCGCGCAGTGGGACGTGTCGCCCCGCTGGACGCCGTGGGCCGGCGACGGGTGGAACGGCGAAGACTTCAGCCTGCTCGACGGCGCCGGCCGGCCGCGGCCGAACTACCGGCCACGCCCCTACCCGCGGCGGGTGGCCGGCGTGCCGCTGTACCTCCGGTTCGAGCCGACGGCCTCGCCCCGGGGGGGTCCGCGCCTGGAGTTCGCGTGGTCGCACCGCGTCGGGCTCGGGCCCACGGAGATCGCCGTGCCGGCCGGGCTGTTCCCGCCGGGCTCGCGGCCGACGATCGAGCCGGGCGACGCGACCTGCCATTGGGACGAGGCGCGTCGGCTCCTGTCCTGCGACGCCCCCCGGCCCACGACGGTCCGCGTCGTGCTGGAGCGCCCTGAGCCGGGCGCCGAGGGGGGCGAGCGGACGGCCGGGTCACGAAGCCGCGATCGCGCCCGGGGGCCCCTCGACCTGGGCCGCGGGTGGGAAGATCGCCGCGAGCGGGCAGCGCTGTAGACGATCCGCGATGGGCCCGTCAGCCGCCGGTCCGGACCATCCGCGCGATGAACATGGCGTCGGTGTCGGCGTCCTGGGGCCAGATCAGGAGGGTGCCGTCGGTGGTCGCGTCGGCCAGGGGATGCGGGAAGGGTTCCAGGCGGAACTCGGGGTTCGCTTCGAGGAAGGGGCGGACGACGCCGATGGTCTCGGCCGGGGTGAGCGTGCAGACCGAGTAGACGAGCGCGCCGCCGGGGCGTACCCCGGCCGAGGCGGCGCGGAGGATCTGGCCCTGGAGCTCGGCCAGGCGGGGGATCGCCTGGCGGTCGAGCGTCCACCGCGCGTCGGGGTTGCGCCTCCAGGTGCCGACGGCCGAGCACGGGGCGTCGACCAGCACGCCGTCGTAGCTCCTGGACTTGCCCGCGACGTGCCGGCCGTCCCACTCGCGGGTCGTCACGTTGCGGAACGGGCTGCGGCGGGCGCGGCGGACCGCCTCCTTGAGCCTCGCGGCGTGGACGTCGGTCGCCACGACGACCCCCCGGCCCTGCATCAGCGCGGCCAGGTGCAACGCCTTGCCGCCGGCGCCGGCGCAGGCGTCCCACCACCGCTCGCCGGGGTCGGGGTCGCACGCCAGGCCGACCGCCTGCGAGGCGAGATCCTGGATCTCCAGCTCCCCGCGCACGAACGCGGGCAGGTGGTGGACGTCGGCATCGGCGTCGAGCTTCGCCGCGCGGGTGGTGCGGCGATGGACCCACGGCTTCAGCCCCGCCGCCGCCAGCTCGTCCCAGAGGGCCTGCTCGTCGGCCCCCTGCGCGGACCCATAGCGGCGGCCTCGCCTGCAACGCCTGGAGCAGCCCGACGAACTTCGCCTTCGGCGACCCTCCCCCCGGCGGCAGCGGCAATTGCTCGCGGAGCCACGGGGGGAACAGCCGCCACGGGTCGGCCGTCACCGGCCTCCCGTCGAGCCATCGCTTTAGCCCCTCGGCCCGCGCCGGCCAGTTCGGCGCATCGCCCAGCGCGATCAATCGCCCCGGGTCGTGCCTGGCGACTCGCGCCCAGACCCGGCACGCCGGATGGACGTGCGCCGCGTCGAGCAGCCACGCCATCAGCAGTCGCGACTCGGGCCTCGCGAATTGCAGGGGCTCGATCCACCCCCGCCATCGGAACAGAGCGAAGGTGGCCTGGCTGACGAACCGATGATCCGGCGGCGCCAGGTCGCGCCTCATCCGGAGCGCCCACGCCAGGGACCGATCGGCCCGCTTCCCCTCCTCGATGACCCCACGCTCGACATCCAGCGCGATCGCGACCGCCTCCGCGGCCAGAACCTCCAGCGGTGCGACGTGCAACGCCTCGCGCGATTGGGTCGTCCGCGCGGCCGGCCGTTGCGATCGGCCGGCCGGCGTCTCCGGCCCGGGCCCTCCGACCGGCCCCGGGCGCGGCCTCGCCTGGGCTTTGGGGAACTTCCTGACGTCAGGTTTGGGTCGAGGACGCGATGTCGGGCGGTTGGGTCGTTGTTTCATCTTAAATACGAACCTAAATCTTCGTCGGGTGGGCACCGTCCACCACCTTCGTGCCCGGACGGTGGGCGGTGCCCACCCGACGAGGACTCCATCGAGCGCCACTCGTCCTTCACCGCGGCCGCCGCCTGGCCGTCTTGCGACCGGGTCGGTAGCCGGCCGGCCTGGGGGCATGTCGGGGTGCGGGCTTGGCGGATGACTCCGGGACGGTGTGGACGTAGCGCCCTTCGGACAGCGCCTTGTTGGCCTTCTCCATGCGGGCGCGGAGGGCGGCCTTGGGCGGGTTGGCGGGGATCAGGGCGTCGCAGCCGGAGCCGATCAGGTCATGGCGGCCCGCCTTCTGGATCGCCTCGCGAACCTCGAAGTAGTTCTCGGGCTTGAAGAACTGCAACAGGGCGCGCTGGAGCTTGCGGTCGCGGAGGTGCTTCGCCGTGTAGACCTCCTCGCCGGTGAACGGGTCGAGGCCGGTGTGGTACATGCAGGTGGCGATGTCGAACGGCGCGGGGATGAAGTCCTGCACCTGGTCGGGGCGGTAGCCGTTGCGCTTCAGGAACAAGGCCAGGTCGATCATCGCGTCGAGGTCGCTGCCCGGGTGCGACGCGATGAAGTAGGGCACCGTGTATTGCTTCTTGCCCGCGCGGTTGCTGGCGTCCTTGAAGGCCCGGTCGAACGACTGGTAGTCGTTGATCTCGGGCTTCTTCATCCGCCTCAGGATCTCGGCGTCGGTGTGCTCGGGGGCGACCTTCAGGTGCCCGCCGACGTGGTGCGCGGCCAGCTCCTCCAGGTACTCGGGCGAGCGCTGGGCCAGGTCCATCCGGACCCCCGACGCGACCAGCACCCGGTCCACCCCCGGCACCGCGCGGCTCTCTCGCATCAGCTCGACGAGCGGGCCGTGGTCGGTGCCCAGCAGCTTGCAGACCTTGGGATGCACGCACGATAGGCGCTTGCACTTCGCCTCGACCTCGGGCCTCGTGCAGCGCATCTGGTACATGTTGGCGGTCGGGCCGCCGATGTCGGAGACCGTCCCCGAGAAGTCCGGGTCCTGGCCCATCCGGCGCAGCTCGTCGAGGACCGACTGCTGCGAGCGCGACTGGATGATCCGCCCCTGGTGCGCCGTGATCGAGCAGAAGGTGCAGCCGCCGAAGCAGCCCCGCATGATCGTGACCGAGTCCTTCACCGCCTCGAACGCCGGGATCTTCTCCTTGCCGTACATTAGGTGCGGGCGCCTCGTGTAGGGGAGCCCGTAGATGCGGTCCATGTCGTCCTGGCCGATCGGCAGCGTCGGCGGGTTGCAGACGACCGCCTGCCGGTCGTGGTACTGGACCAGGCGGCGTGCGTTGTGCGGGTTGGTCTCCTGGTGGATGATCCGCGTGGCGCGGGCGAACGCGAGCCGGTCGGCCCGGACCTCCTCATACGACGGGAGCACGATCGCCTCGTCCGGGGGCTGTTCCTTCGCCCCGAGCGCGTAGGCGACGCCTCGCATGTCGCGGAGGTCGCGCACCGCCTGGCCCGCGGCCAGGCGGCGGGCGATCTCGACGATCGGCCCCTCGCCCATGCCGAAGGCGACCAGGTCGGCCTTCGCGTCGAGCAGGATCGACCGCTTGACCGTGTCGCTCCAGTAGTCGTAATGGGCCAGGCGCCGCAAAGACGCCTCGACCCCCCCGGCGATCACCGGGACGCCGGGGAACGCCTCGCGGTGCGCTGGCAGTAGGGGAGGGTGGCGCGGTCGGGCCGCAGGCCGATCCGGCCGCCGGGGCTGTAGGCGTCGTCGTTGCGGACCTTCTTGTTGGCCGTGTAGTGGTTGATCATGCTGTCCATGTTCCCCGCGCTGACGGCGAAGAACAGGCGAGGCCGGCCGAACTGCCGCCACGGGTCGGCACTCCTCCAGTCGGGCTGGCTGAGGATCGCCACGCGGAACCCGGCCGCCTCCAGCACCCGGCCGAGGATGCCCATCGCGAACGCCGGATGGTCGACGTAGGCATCCCCCGTGACGAACACCACGTCGACGCAATCCCACCCCCTCCGGTCCATCTCGGCGCGCGACGCCGGTAGGTGCGGCAGCGCGGGCATGATTGGCGTCGGCATCGGGCCCGATGCCTCCTGGCGCGAGGAGCACGGGGGCGGGGCGACCTTCTCGGTGTTCATCACGACGGGCGAAGCCTTCCGCGAGGGGACGACCGGGGCACAAGCCCCCATTATCGCCCCATCCCACGCCCCGCAACAAGGGCGGTTCGGCGGGACGATCGACCTGCGGGACGGGCGCCCGGTGCGGGCCCGGCGTCTCGCCTTGACGGCCCCCGTCCGTCGGTCATAATCCCGGCCGGGCGAGGCCGGATCAGGGGAAAAAGGAGGTCCCGATGAGATGGTCCTTCGTGCTACTGCTGGTCATCGCTTCCGTCGGCGGCTGCAAGCATGAGGGCAGCGAGTTGCGCCCGAGCAAATTTCCGGCGAAAGAGTTCCAGAATCAGAACCGGATGCTCATCAACCCGAGCACGGACCTGTTCGGCGTCTGATCGGGTCCCGCCGACGGGTCACTTGCCGCCGGGCCCGATCGCGGCCAGGTCGGGCGCGGCGTCGAACGGCCGGGACACCGGCTCGACGAGGCTGTTGTCGTGGACCAGGGCGCCGGCGGACCCGACGAAGAAGCTCCGGTTGCGGGCCACCTCCAGGTTGAAGACCGGCTGCCTGGAATCGGAGTCGACCGCGACGACCTCGGCCGTGCCGCCGAGCGTGCGGACCTTGTTGCCCGGCTTCAGGTCACGGGCCATGGTCCAGCCCTGGCCCACCCGCCAGAACCTGTGGATGCCCGTCGCCACGATCGCCTCGCCCCCCAGCGCGACGTTCACGGTCGGCGCGGGCTTGTTGTGGTAGACGGCCACGACCGGCTGGAAGCTGAGGACCCCGGTGGTCGTGTCCTGGGAGAGCACTTGGTCGCCGACCTTCAGCGACTCGATCGGCCGCGGTCCCGCGATCGTGCGCACCGGCGTGCCCGCCGCGAAGCAGGAATGATGGACCGGGATCAGGTCCGGGACGACCACGGCGTACCGGGTGATCGTCTCGTACCGGGTGATCGTCCTCCTGGGCTTCTCCTTCGGGCGTCTCGTAGGCGTAGCCCGCCTGATCCGACCACCACCGGGCCCACGACTCGCGCCGGTCGCCCAGCGACTGGCCGGTCGCGACGTCCAGCACCCCGGCGACGATCAGGTTGTTCGTCGCGATCTCGTCGTTGGCCCGTTCGATCGCCTCGGTGTCGTATCCCAGCCTCCAAACGGCCTCGCGCGCGGCCTCGCGGTGCGCCTCCCGCTCGGCCCGCTCGGCCTTCATCCACGTCTTCACGATGTTGACCGGGCCTGGCCCCGGGCTCTCGAACTCGACCAGGACCCGGGGCTTGTAAACCCGGCGGACGTTGTGCGTCGGGCCCTCGACGAGCAGGGCGGCGGGCGAGCCGCGGCCGTGGGCCCTGCGGACCTGGTATCGGATCGGGTCGGACATCAGGCCGATCAGGAAGTCGACGAAGTCGCGCGGGTCGCGGCGGGCGAGGGCCTCGGTCGCGATGCGGCGGGGCTCGCCGTGGGGGTCGCGGGTGGCCATGTACGCCAGCGCGTGCGACGCGGCCGGGCCGTCGATCTGCCTCAGCAGGCGGACCGCGACGAGCTGGTCCTCCGCGCTGCCCAGGCCGAAGACCTCCCAGACCGCCCTCACGGCGCGGGGGTCGGTCACGGAAGCCAGCTCGGGCTCGGTCGTCCCGCGCTTCTTCCACGCCGTCAGCGTCGCCTTCCAGAGGCGGTCGGCGTCCTTCTGGGCCTGGTCCTCGGCGCGCTCGGCCTTGGCCTGCTCGCGGCTCATCCACCGGCCCTTGTACCGCTCGCATCCCAGGCGCTTCCAGGCGTCCTCGCGGCCGGGGTCGAGCTGCGTGACCGCCGACAGGTGCGCCGTCGCCTCGGGCTTCAGCCCCTTCGTCTCGCACCACAGCGCCAGCTTCCAGTGGGCGTCGGCCGTCTCGGGCATCCCCTCGCGGCGGCCGTTGTACTCGGCCAGGGCGGCGGCCCGGGCCTCGTCGGCTTTGACCTGCTCGGCGACCGCCTCGGGGCGGAGCCAGTGCCCGCGATGGGCGACCAGGCCCATCAGCCCGCGCGCGGTGGCATTCCTCGGGTCGATGAGCACGGCCAGCGCCAGCTGCTTGGCCGACTCGGCCCGCAGCCCGTGCGCCTCGCACCACAGCGCCAGCTTGACGTGCGCCCCCGGGTCGCGGCCGGCCCGGGCCCGGGCGGCCTCGTAGGTCGCGAGGTCGGGAGGATGGCCGGGGGATTCGGAAGGAGACGCGACGAGCAAGCCCACGCCGAGGAGACATGCCGAGATCATGGCCGAGGCCCCCGATGGTGGATTGATGTCCCCCTGATTCGATCGGCGGATACCCGGGATCGATATTTATGAAACGCTCCGGGTCGTCCCAGGGTTCGCCATTTTTCGGTCATCCGGGCCCGAATTCCGGGACAGACCCCGGGCCCCGCCATGTAATGAAAATATATATATTAATACATAATCTCTTTGACATGGCGAGACGCGGGCGGAACGCCCCCGATGCCGTGCGCCGATCGCGCCGAACGGACCCGGGTCGTCGCGAGACAGGGAGCCGGCGGCAATCGGGACGGCCCGACGACGGACCATCCCCCACGCGGCATCCGCAAAGCGCCGACCGAACCTACCGTGACTTTGCATCTTTTTTCTTTTGTTGAACTCTTGCTGCGACATTTGGGTGATCTGCGAAGGATCGGGAGGCGAATTTCCGTCCTCCAAGCCCAGCATTCATCTCACAGCGTGTGGGGAAAGCAATCGTCTGCCCAATTTCTTCGCGAGCCGGCGGGCCATCAGATGGATCATCGCCAACTTGACGAACGCCTCGCTGCTGGACGTCGTCCCCTCGTAATCCTTCGAGTGCCGCCGCCACCGGCCCAGCCAGGCGAACGTCCGCTCCACCCGCCAGCGGAACGGGATCACCTCGAACGTCGTGGCGCCGGCCCGCTTCGACACGACCTCCAGCCGGAGCCGGTTGCGGGCGCGGAGCGAGCGGACCCACTCGGCGATCCCGCCGTTGTCGATCGAGTCGGCAACGACCACCCGCAGCCGGCTGAACCGGCGCCGCAGCGGCCCCAGCACCAGCTTGGCCCCGTCGCGGTCCTGGATATCGGCGGCGTGGTCGACGACCGACAGGATCAGGCCCAGCCCGTCCACGAGGATGTGCCGCTTGCGGCCGTTGATCCCCTTACCGGCGTCGTAGCCGCGGCCCCCTTCTTCGGTCGTCCGGACCGACTGGCTGTCGATGATGGCGGCCGACGGCGGCCGCTGGCGGCCGTGGGCCTGCCGCAGGTCGCCGCGGAGCAGGTCCATGAGGCGGTCGAAGGTGCCGTCCTTCTTCCAGATGCGGAAGTACCAGGACACGGTGGCCCAAGGGGGCAGGTCGTGCGGCAGGGCCCGCCACTGGCAGCCGGTGCGGGCGACGTAGAGCAGGGCGTTGACGATCTCGCGACGGGGGTGCTTGGCGGGGCGGCCGCCGGGCTTGGGGGCCGGGATGACGCGCTGGAGCTGGGCCCACTCGGCGTCGGTCAGGTCGCTGGGGTAAGCGGTGCGGGTGTTCATACCGCAAGGCTAGGTCACCCTTTCCCCACATGCTGTCAGATCCTCACAGGCCGCGTTTAACAATTGAAAAAAGGTGCAAAGCCACCCACCGTTCACTTGTGTCGGCTCTCGATCTTATTGGTTCTCATGTAGGTATGGGCGATCCCGGGGAATCTTATGGTGCGACGAGCGGAGCCACGTCCATGCGCCGAACGAACTGCCATGCCGCTGCGCGGCACCCGCCCCCATGAAAACGGGTCCGGGGCGCGGTAGCCTCGGGGCGCACGTCGGGCCGCGGCGCGAGGCCGGTTTCTGTGTGGTCCCTCGAGGCCGTGAACGAACTTGGCCCGGGTCATCACGCACCCGCCCCTGGTACCCCCGGCGACGGGAAGTCCGTAGGGGAAACTGGGGGCGGCGCAAGGCGCCGACCGCCCCGGCGGGGCCGACCCGCCGCCGCCCGGCGTGGAGGGCACCGACCGTCGTGAGACGGCCGCGGGGCCGGAGCAAGCCCCCGTCCGAGCCGCACCCCCCGCCCGGGGGTCAGGGGGTGGTGTGCGCCGCAACCGGGAAGAGTTTTCAGGGGAACAGTCATGACCATCGGAATGCCCACCCCACCCCATGAAAATGGGGTGCCGGGTGCGGTATCCTTGGCCGGGTCCGGTCCCGGGTGTGAGGCCGTTTTGGGTTTGGTGCATCCAGCCCGGAACGAACATGGTCCGACCTCGGCTCGACTCACGTCGAACTCCACCCTGTCGCCCCCTGAGACCAGGGGAGCACGAAGAGGAAACTGCTCCAACCCACGAGGTCATCCCGCCGGTCCGGACACGACACACGGGGCCCTCGCCATGGACCTGATCCATTCGTGCTGCGCCGGGTTAGGGTCTGGAACGGAATAAGCATTACGACTTGCCGTGCGATCCGGACGACTCAGGCCTGATCGTGTAGTTCCACTCACCATGGAAGTCATGGGGATGCAGCCGGACCCGCTCCATCTGCTGCTTCGTCACCTTGACCTTGGTCGGGTAGCTCCCCGTATCCAGCCGGGCCTCCACCTCCAGGCCCGTCGCGGTCCGCGTCGCGGCGATCAACTCGACGACCACCTGATGGCTGACCAGTGGGCGGCCCCGCCAGTTCATCGTGATGTGCGAGAACAGCCGGTGCTCGATCTTGTTCCACTTGCTCGTGCCCGGCGGGAAGTGGCAGACCGTCACCTCCAGGCCCGTCTCGTCGGCGAACCGCTGGAGTTCGACCTTCCACAGCCGGACCCGATAGCCGTTGCTGCCCCCGCCGTCGGCACAGATCAGCAACCGCCCGGCGTCGGAGTACATCTCCGACCCCATGCCGGACCACCACCGCCGGATGCCCTCGACGGCGAAGCTGGCCGTGTCGTGATCGACGCCCACGTTGACCCACCCCAGGTCCCAGCCCATGTCGTAGATCCCGTAGGGGATCGCCTTGCCGACGCGGCGGTCGGGGAAGTCATGGACCAGGGCCTCCTCGGGCTCACCCGCCGGTTGCCACTCCCGGCCCCGGTTGGCGTACTGCCCGACCAGCTCCTTCTTCTTGGTGTCCACCGAGATGACCGGGGAGCCCGCGGCGATGTACCGCCCGCTGATCTCGCTGATGTAGCGGAACTGGGCGTCACGGTCGGGGTGCTGCCTGCCCTCCAGGGTCTTGGCCATCGCCTGGAGGCTGTAGCCGAGGTGGTGGAGCATCTCCCCGACGACCCGATGGCTGACGGCGAACCCCTGGCGGCCCAAGGCCTCGGCCAGTTGGCGGGTGCTCTTGCAGGTCCACCGCAGCGGGGACATCGGGTCGCCCCGCGTCTCGGGGGCGATCAGTCCCTCCAGGGCCACGAGGATCGCCGGCTCCTTATCGCGGAGCTTCTTGCGACCTCCGCCGGGCCGTCGGACGCGACCGGGGGGAGGGGGTGGAGCGTCGAGTTCCTTCAACGCCCGCTGGATCGCGGCGTGAGAGATGCCCGAGGCCCGACTCACGCGGCGGATGCCGCCGTAGCCCAGGGAGCGGGCCTCGACGGCGGCGAGGAGCCGTCGCTGCCGCTCGTCGAGGTTCGGCAGGATCGCGGCGAACTTCCGTTGGAGTTCAGGATCGTCGGGCATCCGTCCATTATGAGCCGCAGCGACGAATTATAACAGTTGTTTCGTTCCAGGCCCTTAGAGTGGCCATCCAGGAGTCTGGATCACCCTCAAGGATCGGTCCGGGTTGCGCCTTGCCGACCACGTCCGGACATGGAAGGAATGGTCCAGGCGACCGTCCGGCCGGCGTCGGGCCCGGCGCCTATTCGATGCAACCACAAAAATATAAATATTATATAATAAAATTACGCACAAATTGATGGCCGGGGAGGCGGCGCACGAGGCGGCGAACCTCCAGGACGCTGAGCGTGGCCAGGACCTGCGAGGCGGTCAGCCCGGTGCGGGCGATCAGCTCGTCGACGGCGACGGGGTCGTCGTCGAGCCGGCCCAGGAGCGAGCGCTCCAGGTCGGAGAGGGTCAGCTCGGCGGGGTGCCGCACCGGGGTCTCCTCGGGCGAGGGCCGGACCTCGCGGACCAGGGGGCCGAGCTCGTCGAGGATGTCGTCGACCGTCTCGACCAGGCGGGCCCCGTCGCGGATCAGGCGGTGGCAACCCTGGCTGGGGAGGCTGTCGACCGGGCCCGGGACGGCGAAGACCTCGCGGTTCTGCTCGACGGCGTGCCTCGCGGTGGAGAGCGACCCGCTCCTCGGGGTCGCCTCGACGACGACCACGCCCAGGCAGACGCCGGAGATGATCCGGTTGCGGCGGGGGAAGAGCTCCGAGATCGGCTGCTGATGCATCGGCATCTCGCTCAGGATGGCGCCGGCGTCGGCGACCTCGCGGGCCAGGTCGTCGTGCTCGGGGGGATAGACCTGCGCCAGGCCGTTGGCCAGGACGGCCAGCGTGCGGCCTCCCGCCTTCAGGGCCCCGCGGTGCGCGGCCGCGTCGATCCCCCGCGCCAGGCCCGAGACGACCGTCAGCCCGACCCGCGCCAGGGCGCCCGCCAGCCGCTCGGCGACCCGCACCCCGTAGGGCGTGCATCGCCGCGAGCCGACCAAGGCGATCGCCAGCTGGTCGCGCGGCTCGATCGTCCCGCGGGCGTAGAGCAGGCAAGGGCGGGTCGGGGATGTCCTCCAGCGGGGGCGGATAGGACGCATCGCCCCGGGGGATGATCCGCACCCCCGAGCGGCGGCACAGGTCGAGCTCGGCGTCGGCATCGAAGTCGCGGCGGGCCGAGGCGATCCGGCCGGCGAGCTTCGGGCCGACCCCCGCCACGTCGCGCAGCGACCCGATCGGCGCATCGAGGACGCGCCCCGCCGTCCCGAACCGCTCCAGCAGTGCCCGGCTGGTGAGTGGCCCGACGCCGGGCACCATCGTCAGCACGATCAGGTCGCGCAGGTCGGTCTCGGTCACGCCCCCTCCTCAAAGAGTCGAGTGCTGAGTGCTGAGTCCTGGGTGCTGAGTGACGGAGAGAAGGACCACGCGGGACGAGCCGTGCGCGCCAGGTCGCGATAATCCTACTCGGCCGATTCGCCATCAATCCAGTTTGGTGTACCATCCTACTCAGCACTCAGCACTCAGCACTCGACCATCTCCGCCAGGATGGCGCGGACGTCGGCCTCGGTGGGGGCGTCGGTCAGCTCGACGCGGCCGAGCTGGCGGGGCAGGACGAACCGGAGCCGCCCCTTCTGGTTCTTCTTGTCGCGGGCCATCGCGTCGAGCAGGGCGGCGACCTCCAGCCCGGGGGCGGCGACCGGCAGGCCGAACCGCTCGACCAGGGCCGTGACGCGGGCGGTCGTCTCGGGGCCGATCCAGCCGATCCGCTCGGCCAGGCGGCACTCGGCCACCATGCCGACGGCGACCGCCTCGCCGTGGCGGAACGGGCCGCCGTAGCCGACGACCGACTCGATCGCGTGGCCGATCGTGTGGCCGAAATTCAACACGGCGCGGAGGCCGGTCTCCTCGCGCTCGTCGCGGGCGACCACGTCGGCCTTGATCCGGCAACTGTGCGCCACCACCCGCCGCAGCGCCTCGGGGTCGTAGGACAGGACCGCGTCGGCGGCGCGCTCGAGCTCGGCGAAGAAGCGGGCGTCGAGGATCGCGCCGTACTTGACCACCTCGGCCAGGCCGCAGCGGAGCTCGCGGGGGGGTAGGGTCGCCAGCGTCTCGGTGTCGATCCAGACGCCGGCCGGCTGGTGGAAGGCGCCGATGATGTTCTTGGCGCGGGGGTGGTTGACCCCCACCTTGCCGCCGACGGCGCTGTCGACCTGCGCCAGCAGGCTGGTGGGGATCATCAGCAGGGGCAGGCCGCGGGCGTAGGTCGCGGCGACGAACCCGGCGAGGTCGCCGATCACGCCGCCCCCCAGCGCCACGACGGCGGTGTGGCGGTCGGCCCGCAGCCGCACGAGGTCGTCGTACAGGTCGGCGGCGCGGTCGAGCGACTTGGTCGCCTCGCCCGAGGGGACGACCGCCCGTGTCGTCGTGATCCCGACCTCCTCCAGCGCGGCGACGTAGGGCCGCGCCATCGCCTCGACGTTCTCGTCGGTCACCAGCAGGGCCCGGCGGCAGGTCCGACCGGCCCAGGTCGCGTCGAGCGCCGCGCGGGCGAACGCGCCGAAGCCGTCGGCGCGGCCGGTGACGACGTGGACCTCGTAGGACCGGGGCCCGAGCTCCACGCGCACCACGATCTCCGGATTCGCATCGGCCGGGTTCACGGCGATCGCCCCGTCGAAATTTGGCCCCCGTCCAGCCCGCCGCGCGGAGTCTACCAGAACGGCCGGGTCGGATGAAGGGGCGACCCGGGGCGGCTGATGTCTCGGCCGATTTCCAAGGGCCACGTGCGCTCCGTTGCGGGTTGTCTTGGGGGCGGATCGAGCCCATAATCAAGGCTGGAGGCCGCGACCGTCCGAGTCCGCATCCCGCCGCGGGTGGCCGATGATGACCGATCCCCTGATGTGGTCGCCGATCGACCTGGGCCGCTGGTTCGGGGCCCAGGTCCGGGTCCACATCTCGCTCATCCTCTTCGTGGTGCTCGAGCTGCTGACCGCGGTGCTGGGGAACCCGCAGCGGTTCGCGGCGACGGCGTGCTGGCTCGGGCTGCTGCTGCTGGCGCTGGCGGTCCACGAGCTGGGCCACGCCGCCGCGGCGTGGTGGCTGGGGGGCGAGCCCGACGACGTGCGGCTCTGGCCCCTGGGCAACATGGTCGGGCCGGCGGTCGCGTCGCGCTCGACCGACAGCGTCGTGGTGCTGCTGGCGGGGCCGGCGGCCAACCTGCTCGTGGTCGTCGCCACGGCGATCGGCCTGGCGTTCGTGCCGCGCCCAGTTCGCCTGGTATCCGTTCGGTCTTCGAGAACGACTCGGGCGCGCTGCTGCTGGCCGGCGGCAAGCATCGCCGAGCCGTTCGGCGCGCTGTGGGTCGTCGGCTGGTTCGGCTTCCTGAACTACATCCTGCTGCTGGCCAACCTGCTGATCCCCGGGCTGCCGTTCGACATGGGGCGGGTGCTCCGGTCGTCGCTGGCCGGCTCGATGGTCGCGCAGTCGAAGGACGGGATGGTCGTCCCGTGGACGGCGCACACCGCCGCGGCCGTGCTGGCGCTGGTGGGCGTGGCGCGGCTGCTCTGGGGCAAGGGCGACGGCATCACGCTGATCATCCTGGCGCTCCTGGTCGAGGTGATGGTCCGCTCCGAGGCGCGGATGCTCGAGGACGGCGGGTTCTTCGAGGACGGCGTCTTCGGCTACGACTTCTCCGAGGGCTACACCAGCCTGGAGGGGAGCGCCGCGAAGGTCCGCCCCTACCGCGAGAGCGCCCTGAAGCGATGGCGCCGCCGCCGCTCGGACCTCCGCCGCCAGCGGAGGCAGGCGCGCGAGGCCGCCGAGGAGCGCCGGATGGACGAGATCCTCGCCAAGCTCCACCGCGAGGGCCGCTCGGCGCTGACCGACGAGGAGCACCGCTTCCTCGTCCGCGTCAGCGCCAAGTACCGGACCCGGCCCCGGCCCCGTGACTGACCGGCTCGCCGAGTCGCTGCGCGCGGCCCTCTGGTCCTCGACGCCGCGATGGGCACCCGCCTGATCGCGCGCGGGCTCGACCTCCGGCACGACGACCCCTGCCCTCTGGAACCTCGACCGTCCCGAGCGAGGTCGCCGCGATCCACGCGGCCGACGTCGCCGCCGGCGCCGACGCGCTGCTGACCAACACCTTCGGCGCCAACCGCGCCTGGCTCGCCCGGTTCGGCCTGGCCGGGCGGGTCGTCGCGATCAACCGCCGGGCCGTCGCGCTGGCCCGCGCCGCCGCGGGGCCCGACCGGCTCGTCCTCGGCTCGATCGGCCCGACGGCGGCCGGCGACCCCGCCGCCTGCCGCGAGCAGGCCGAGGCGCTGATCGGGGCCGGCGCCGACGCCCTGATCTTCGAGACGCATCGCGACGCGCAGGCCGAGGCCGTCCTGGCGACCGTCCGGCCGGTCGCGACCGTCCCCCTGCTTCGTCAGCCTGGTCGCCTGGCCCGACGACGTGGCCGGTGCCGCGCGCCGCCTGGTCGACCTCGGCGCGTCGGCGCTGGGGGGCAACTGCCAGCCCGGGATGGGACCGGCCTTGCGGCTCGCCGAGGCGCTGCGGAGGGCCACCGACCTCCCCCTGATCGTCAAGCCGGCCGCGGCCGGGCCCGGCCTGCCGAACCCCGCGGACCCCGCCTCGTTCGCCGCGGCCGTCCCCCGGCTGCTGGCCCTCGGGCCGGTCCTGGTCGGCGGCTGCTGCGGGGCGACCGAGGCGCACGTGGCCGCGCTCCGCGACGCCTGCTATGCTGGGATGGTCCGATCGACGCCACCCGAGCCGGGAGAAGGCCGAACGCCGTGAAGATGCCCAAGATCCGCCGCGAGGACCTCGCCCCCGGCGCCTGCCTCTGCGACCACTGCGCCGGCAAGTGCTGCCGCTACTTCTCGCTGCCGATCGACACCCCGACTTCGTGGGACGACTACGACGCGATCCGCTGGTACCTGGCGCACGGCCGGACGCTCGTCTACGTCGAGAAGGGGACGTGGTACCTCGTCGTGATGACCCGGTGCAAGTACCTGACGAAGGACGACCGCTGCCGGATCTACCTGAGCCGACCCAAGATCTGCCGCGAGTACACGACCGACGAGTGCGAGTACGACGAGGACTGGACCTTCGAGAAGGTCTTCGAGACCCCCGAGCAGATCTGGGAGTACGCCGAGGCCGTCCTGCCGCCCCGCCGCCGCAAGCGGCGCGGCGGCCTGCCGGTGATCTCGATCAACGGCGTCGAGCACGCCATCCCCTCGCGAAAGTGACGGCGGCGATGGCCAACCGCGCCAACCACTACGAAGCGGCGTTCGAGGCCTACGTCCGGTCGCTCCGCGTCCCGTGCGTGGCCGTCGACGAGGCCAAGCGGGCGCTTTTCGGCGAGGAGGGGGTGAAAAATCCGGACTTCTTATTGTATCCTCGATGGAGCCCGAATCTGGTGGTGGAGGTCAAGGGGAAGCGCGGCAAGGACGCGAGGGGCCGTCGGCCCTGGGAGAACTGGGTGACGACCGACGACCTCGACGGCCTGGCGCGGTGGCAGGAGACGTTCGGGCCGGGCTTCCGCGCGATCCTGGCGTTCGTCTACGCCGAGCCGTCGCAGCCCTTCCCGCTGCCGAAGGAGAATGGGGCGTTCGCGTTCCGGGGCCTGGAGTACCGCTTCTGGGCGGTCGGCCTGGACGACTACATCGCCAATCTCCGCTCGCGGGGCCCGGCCTGGAAGGCGGTGGCGATGGCCCGCGCGGCGTTCCGCCGCCGGGTGCGTCCCCTGCGCGAGTGGCTCCCGATGACCGTCGAATCGCCCCGCCGCCCGAAACCGCTCAAGGAGCGCGACCGATGACACGTCCGACCCCGTCCCGCAGGCTCGCCCCCCTGGCGCTGGCGCTCGGCCTGGCGCTCGGGCTGGCCCCCGCCCCCTCGATCGCCCAGGAACCCGCCCCCGCCGAAGGGACCGGCGAGGAGAGCAGCGGACGTCCCCTCGACGGCTACTTCGCCACGGGCTGCCTGGCCGGACTGGCACTCTTCATCGTCGCCAAGTCGGCGCGGCGATAACTCCCGAAGTGCTGAGTGCTGAGTAGAAATGCAAGTTAGGATTGCCCTCTCAGCACTCAGCACTCAGCACTCAGCACTCAGCACTCAGCACTCAGCACTCAGCACTCTCCGAGGCACTCAGCGAGAGACGATGCTGACCACGAACGCCCCGCCGACGCTGTCCGAGGTCGCCGCGATCTACCGGACGCCGGTCCTCGACCTGATCTTCCGCGCCGCCGAGGTCCACCGGCGGCACCACGACCCCTCGCGGGTGCAGGTGTGCGTCCTGCTCTCGGTGAAGACGGGGGGCTGCCCCGAGGATTGCGGCTACTGCCCGCAGGCGGCGCGGTACCACACCGGCGTCGAGGCGCAGGGCCTGATGGACGTCGCCGACGTCCTGTCGGCCGCCCGCCGCGCCAAGGACGACGGCGCGACCCGCTTCTGCATGGGCGCCGCCTGGCGCGAGGTCCGCGACGGGGCCCAGTTCGACCGCGTGCTCGAGATGATCCGGGGCGTCAAGGCGCTGGAGATGGAGGCCTGCTGCACGCTCGGCATGGTGACCGAGGACCAGGCGCGGCGCATGAAGGAGGCCGGGCTCGACGCCTACAACCACAACCTCGACTCGTCCGAGGCGTTCTACGGCCGGATCATCTCGACGCGGACTTACGCGGATCGGCTCGACACGCTGCGGCACGTCCGCGACGCCGGGATCTCGGTCTGCTGCGGCGGGATCGTCGGCATGGGCGAGATCGGAGGACGACCGGATCGCGCTCCTGCACACGCTGGCGACCCTGCCCGAGCCCCCGAGAGCGTGCCGATCAACGCGCTGGTGGCCGTCGAGGGGACGCCGCTGGGCGACCGCCCCGAGGTCGCGATCTGGGACATGGTCCGCACGATCGCGACGGCGCGCATCCTGATGCCTCGCTCGATGGTCCGCCTCTCGGCCGGCCGCATCCACATGAGCGAGGCGGACCAGGCCCTCTGCTTCCTCGCCGGCGCCAACTCGATCTTCTCCGGCGACAAGCTCCTGACCACCCCCAACCCGGGGCCGAGCCGCGATCAACTCCTGTTCGAACGGCTCGGGCTTCAACCCCTGGAGCCGTGATGAGTCGGCCCGGTAGGGTGGGCACCGCCCACCATCCGACAAATCCGGACGGTGGGCGGTGCCCACCCTGCGAAGATCCCGCCACTCCCCGGGTCGTCGTGACGGGCATCGGCCTGCGCACGGGCCTGGGCCGATCCCGCGAGCAGACCTGGCGGCGCCTCCAGGGAGGTCAGCATGCCTTCCGCGTCCTGGAACATCGACGCCGGCGCGGATGCATCGCCTTTCGTCGGATGTCCCGCCTCTCATCCCGTACCGACGGCAGATCGATCATCTCTACGTGGCCGCGGCCGAAGCCAGGGAGGATGCGCTCCTGCGAGAGTGGCCGATCGATCGCGAACGAGCCGCCACGATCATCGGCTTGAGCAAGGGCGATCTGCGCCAGTTGTCGGAACTGCGAGAGGCCCTCGGGCCGGGCGAGTCCGACACGGAGCGATCCCTCCCCTGGGCGAATGCCTGGGCGAACTTCGGCGCGAGCGTGATCTCAGGCACCTGGGACCTGCGGGGTCCGAGCCTGGCCCCCGTCGCGGCCTGCGCGACGGGCCTGGTCGCGGCCTTGCAGGCGGCCGACCTGATCAAGCGGGGCGTCTGCGACCTCGCCCTGGCCGGGGCGGGCGACTTTTCGTTAGGCCCTCTGGTGCTGGGGGCGTTCCGCCGGATGGGCGTGCTGGCCCGCGTCGAGGATGACCCCGGCCGGGCGGTCCGCCCGTGGGACAAGCGGCGCTCGGGGTTCCTCGTCGGCGAGGGGGCGGCGGTGCTCGTCCTGGAGCGCGAGGACCATGCCCGCGCACGGGGCGTCCGGCCTTACGCCGAGCTCGCCGGGGGGGCCTTCGGCGCCGACGCCTATCACGAGACGAACCTCAATCCCGACCCCTCGGGGCTGGCCCATCTGATCGGCCGGGCCCTGGCGAACGCGGGCGTGTCGCCCGAGGAGATCGACCACGTCAACGTCCACGGCACCGCGACCCGCACCAACGACCCTCTCGAATGCCGCGCCCTGCGGCTGGCCCTGGGCGAGCACGCCGGCCGCGTGGCCTGCTCGGCGAACAAGAGCCAGATCGGCCACCTCCTCGGCGCCGCCGGCGCGGCCGAGCTGGCGATCACCTGCCTGGCGATCCGCGACGGCTTCGTCCCGCCCACGCTCAACCTCGACGACCCCGACCCCGCGTGCGACCTCGACGGCACGCCCCACGTCGGCCGCGCGATGCCGATCCGGGCGGCGCTGAAGCTCTCGATCGGCTTCGGCGGCCATCTGGCCGCGGCCGTCCTTCGGAGTGTTTCGGGGAGTGCCGAAGTGCTTCGCGGAGAGTGCTGAGTGCTGAGTATGGAAGATCCCCTGGACTGGATCGACGATGGAATCGGCCGAATGGGCCCGCCGCGGCCTGTCGCGCCGGCTCGTCCCGCGCGGCCCCTCTCCCGGTCACTCAGCACTCAGCACTCAGCACTCAGCACTCTTTTCTTCAAACGACTACCTCGGCCTGGCGGCCGACCCCCGGGTCGTGGCGGCGGCATGTCGCGCGGCCGAGGCGTTCGGATGGGGGGCGGGGGCGTCGCCTTTGGTGTCGGGGTGGACCGAGGCGCATGAGGAGCTGGCCGACGCGCTGGCGCGGTTCGAGGGGGCCGAGGCCGTGGCGCTGTTCCCCTCCGGATTCGCCGCCAACCTCGGGACGATCGCCGCTCTGGTCGGGCCGGGCGATGCCGTGTACGCCGATCGGCTGGACCACGCCTGCCTGATCGACGGTGCGCGGCTCTCGGGGGCGAGGCTGAGGGTCTACCCGCACGGCGACGCCGGGCGCCTCGAGGAGATCCTCCGGCGCGATCGCGGCCGGTTCCGCCGCGCCCTGATCGCGACCGACGGCGTCTTCAGCATGGACGGCGACCTCGCACCTCTGGCCGACCTTGCCGACCTGGCCGAGCGATTTCACGCGATGCTCCTGGTCGACGAGGCGCACGGGACCGGCGTGTTCGGCCCCGACGGCCGGGCGCGGCCTCCGAGCATGGGGTCGCCGAGCGGGTGCATGTCCGCGTCGGGACGCTCTCCAAGGCGCTCGGCTCGGTCGGCGGGTTCGTCGCCGGGTCGAGGCGGCTGATCGACTGGCTCGTCAACCACGCGAGGACCCTGGTCTACTCGACCGCCCTCCCTCCGGCCGCCGCCGCCGCCGCGCGCGAGGCGCTGGCGATCGCGCAGGGCCGAGCCCTGGCGCCGCGAGCGCGCCCGCGCCCTCGGCGCGACCGTCCGCCGCGAATTGATGGCCGCCGAGTTCGACGTCGGCCCCTCCGCCGGGCCGATCGTCCCCGTCCTGGTGGGGACGCCCGAGCGGGCCGTGGCCCTCGCCGACCGCCTCCGCGGGCGGGGGCTGATCGTCCCCGCGATCCGCCCACCGACGGTCCCCGCGGGGACCTCGCGACTCCGGATCAGCCTGACCGCCGCCCATGCCGACGACGAGGTCGCGGCCCTGCTCGCGGCCCTGAGGGACGTGGAACGTGAATCGTAGGGAACTCTCGAGGGACGGAGAAGAAGTGTCCGCTTCTTGCAGCCCCGGAGGGGCGACCGTCGATAGCAATGACCCAGGGCTGGCGCCCTGGGCTACGGACGGTTGCCCCTCCGGGGCTACGGAGAGCGCGACCATCGGGAAAGATCGGCCCGGTCCGTGCCCGTCACTTTTTACTTTTCCCTTGCGACTCGGTATGTTTGAGGGGCGAAAGGCGAGGCCCTATCGAGACGATCACCCGGAGCTCCGGACGTGGATTGGGATGCGCTGCGACGGGCCGAGTTCCCGATCGCCGAGAGCTGGGCGTACCTCGACCACGCCGCGGTGTCCCCGCTGCCGAGGCGGTCGGGCGACGTCCTGCGGGCCTGGGCCGACGACGTCGAGCGCAACGGAGTGGTCCACTGGCCCGACTGGGAGCGGAAGATCGAGGACATCCGCGGGCTCGCCGCCCGCCTGATCAACGCCGACGCCGACGAGGTCGCCTTCGTCACGAGCACGACGCACGGCATCGGCCTGGTCGCCGAGGGGTTCCCCTGCGCGCGGGGGACAGCGTCGTCACGGCCGCCGAGGAGTACCCGTCGAACATCTACCCGTGGATGAACCTGAAGGCCCGCGGGGTCGAGCTGAGGCTCGTGCCGAGCCGCGAGGGGCGCGTCTGGGTCGAGGATCTGGCGCGGGCGATCGACGGCACCACGAGGGTCCTGACGATCAGCCACGTCGAGTTCGCCTCGGGGTTCCGCAACGACCTCGACGCGCTGGCCGAGCTCTGCCGGTCGCGGCGGCGTGGCGCTGTTCGTCGACGCGATCCAGGGGCTCGGGCCGCACACGATCGACGTGAGGCGGACGCCGGTCGACTTCCTCGCGGCCGACGGCCACAAGTGGCTCCTGGGGCCCGAGGGGGCGGGCGTGCTCTACGTCCGCCGCGACTGGATCGAGAGGCTCCGGCCGCTGGGCGTCGGCTGGCACAGCGTCGTCGGGTCGTACAATGCGCCCGAGGCCGTCTTCACGCTCAAGCCGTCGGCGCAGCGGTGGGAGGGGGGGACGTTCGCCATGCCCGGCCTCCAGGCGTTCGGCGCCAGCCTGGGGCTGATCCTGGAGATCGGCGCCGAGGCGGTCTCGCGGCGGATCATCGAGCGGGCCGACGCCGTGCGCGAGCTGGCCGAGGCGGTGGGCTGGACGGTCTTCGGCTCGCGACGGCCCGCGGACCGCTCGGCGATCGTGGCGCTGGAGAGGCCCGGCGTCGACCCGGCGGCGACGGCGCGGGCGCTCCGCGGCCGGGGGGTCGCCGTGGCCTGCCGTCGGGGACGGCTCCGGATCAGCCCGCACGTGTACAACGACGACGACGACCTGCGACGGCTGGCGGACGGCCTCCGCGCCGCCGACCGGTCGACCGGCCATGACGCCCCGGATCGAGGACGCCGACCATGACGCCCCGGACCCCCGACCCCTCGCGCACCGCGGTGTTCACCGGCACGTTCGACCCGCTGACGCTGGGCCACCTCGACGTGATCCGCCGCGGCCGCCTGCTGTTCGAGCACCTGGTCGTCGGCATCGGCGTCAACCCGAACAAGGCGTCGCTGGTTCGACATCGACGAGCGGGTTGAGCTGGCGCGGAGGGTCGTCGAGCCGTTCCCGAACGTGTCGGTCCGAGTCGTTCGAGGGGCTCGCCGTCCACTTCGTCCGCGAGATCGGCTCGCGGGTCATCCTCCGCGGCGTGCGGACCCTCTCCGACATGGAGTACGAGTTCGGCATGACGCTGACCAACAACCGGCTCGACCCGGCGGTCGAGACCGTCTTCCTGATGGCCGACGGCGAGTACTCGCACGTCTCCAGCTCGCTGATCAAGCAGGTCGCCCGCCACGGGGGCGCCGAGGCGCTGGCCAAGTTCGTCCCCCGCGAGCTGATCGGGCCGATCGTCGCCAAGATGCGGTCGCTCCCCCCCGAGTGACCCGGGGCCGCTCCCGTCGTTATTTATCGTTCATATTTGAAATCGGGGAGTCCGCAGGTTGGGACGCGCGGGCGAGCGGGCAGGTCCCGGGGGCCCGAGACGCCGCGCTTCGAGTGAACGGTCCCGAGGAGCCGATCCATGACTCCCTCTCCCTCCCCCCCGCCGCGCCCGCGACGGCGCCGGGCTTCGATCCCGGGCCTCGGATCAGGCACCTGATCGCCTTCCTGCTCCGCGCCGGGCTGGGGATGAGCCTGCTGAACGCGGGGCTGTTCGGCTACCTGGGGAGCGGCCGAGGCGGCGTCGCCGATCCTCGGCGGGCTGCCGATCCCGGCCCCGTCCGAGCCGGTCTCGCAGGTCCTGCCGATCGCGCAGATCGCGCTGGGGCTGGCGCTGATCTTCGGGCTGTTCACGACGGTCGCCGCGCTGGCCGCGGGGCTGCTGTTCCTGCTGGCGCCGGTGGTCCAGATGGCGGTGGTCCTCGGGACCGGGTTCCTGGGCAACCCGAACTCGTCCGCGGCGCTGCACGAGATGCTCGGGTCGGGGCCCACGAACGGCCTGCTGCTGGTCGCCGCGATCCTCTGGCTGTCGCCGGTCGGCAGCAACCCGTGGTCGCTCGACCGCCTCCTCTTCGCCCGCTTGCCGGGCCCCGGGCCGGCGCCGGAGCCGGCCGGGCCCGCGCCATCGAAGGAGCCGCCGGCGCCGGCCCCGGCGCCCCCGCCCGGCGAACGGGTCGCCAAGTTCATGTCCAATCGCGGCGGATGAGCAGGTCGCGGTCCCGCGGCTCGACGTCGAACCCCCGGCCGTGGGGCGCCCCCTTCCGCAGCCGCGGCCGGACCCTCTTCGCGGGCGGATCGACCTTCCCGCCGGGAGGACAGGCCCTGGGATGCGGGTCCGTCGTGTGCTAGGATGGCGGCCCTCGACGTGTCGCATCCCGCCGATTCTCCTGCCCGGGGGGTCCTGCCGTGTCACGGTTCCGATCCGCGCTGTATCTCGCGTCGTGCTTCGGTTGGTGCCTGGCGATGCCGGCGTCGGGGGCCGACGAGCGGCCCTCGGGGACGATCCGGGCGGGGATCATCGGGCTCGACACGTCGCACGTGGTGGCGTTCGCCCGGGTGCTCAACGGCCCGAAGGCCACCGGCGACCTGGCGGGCGTCCGCGTGGTCGCGGCCTACCCGGGGGAGACCCCGACGTCGCCGCCAGCCGCGACCGCGTCGCCGGCTACACCAGGCAGCTGCGCGACGAGTTCCACGTCGAGATCGTCGACTCGATCGCCGACCTGCTCGGCAAGGTCGACGTGGTCCTGCTGGAGAGCGTCGACGGCCGTCCCCACCTGGAGCAGGCCCGGCCGGTCCTGCGGGCGCGCAAGCCGGTCTTCATCGACAAGCCGCTCGCCGGCTCTTTGGCCGACGCGGTCCGGATCTTCGACCTGGCCCGTGAGACGGGCACGCCCTGCTTCTCCAGCTCGTCGCTCCGCTACGGCCCGGCCGTCGTCGCGCTGCGGGACGACCCCAAGGTGGGCGAGGTCCGGGGGTGCGACGCCTACGGCCCCTGCTCGCTGGAGGAGCACCACCCCGACCTGTTCTGGTACGGCATCCACGGCGTCGAGACGCTGTTCACGATCATGGGGACCGGCTGCCGGACGGTCGCCCGGGTGCAGACGAAGGACGCCGAGTTCGTCACCGGCACCTGGGCTGACGGCCGGATCGGGACGTTCCGCGGCCTGCGGGGCAAGGCCATCGGCTACGGCGCCACGGCGTTCGGCTCGAAGAGGATCGTCCACGTCGAAGGCTCCGGGGGCTACGAGCCGCTGCTGGTCGAGATCTGCAAGTTCTTCAAGACCGGCAAGCCGCCGGTCGAAGCGTCGGAGACGCTGGAGGTCTTCGCGTTCATGGAGGCCGCCGACGAGAGCAAGCGCCGCGGCGGCGCCGGTGACGCTCGAAAGCGTGATGGCCAGGGCCCGGCGCAGGCCGCCGAGGGATCGTCCTCGGCCGCGGCCCCGGCATCGGCCCCCAAGCCCTGATATCGCCCTGGAGAGCCGCCGCGCGCGATGGGATGCGACCTTCCCATCGGTGCTATGATTGCGCGAGGGGCCGACCTCGTCCCCGCCGCGCAGGCGAGATCATGGACACGCTGACCCGGATGACGTGGCAGGACGTCGCCGACATCCTGCTGATGAGCTTCCTCGCGCACCGCTTCTTCCTCCTGTTCTGGGGCACGACGACGCTGCGCATCGTGACGGCGCTGGTGCTGCTGCGGGGGGTGCAGGCGGTCGCCGAGGCCACGGGCATGGTCCTGACGAGCTGGCTGTTCGAGGCCCTGGGCGCGGCGGCCGTGCTGGTGATCGTGGTCGTCTTCCGCAACGAGATCCGCGAGGTGCTGATCCAGGCCGACCCGGTCCGCCTGGTGCTGGGCCGCCCGCATCGGGTCCGTCCTTTGGCGCTGTCGGAGATGGCGGCGGCGGCGTTCCGCCTGGCCTCGACCCGCACCGGGGCCCTGATCGTCTTCCAGAACCGCGACCGTCTCAAGGAGGACGTGCGCGAGGGGGTCCACCTGGGGGGCCGGTTCAGCCCGGAGGTGCTCGAGAGCCTCTTCGCCAAGAGCAGCCCGGTCCACGACGGGGCGGTCGTGGTGCGGGGCGACCGGATCGAGCGGGTCGGCGGCTTCCTGCCGCTGAGCCTGTCGCCCGACCTGCCCGCCGAGTTCGGCACGCGGCACCGCGCCGCCGTCGGCCTCACCGAGAGGACCGACGCGGTCGTCGTGGTGGTCTCCGAGGAGCGCGGCGAGGTCTCGGTGGCGCACCGCGGCCAGGTCGTCCGCGCCGTGGACCCGTCGCGGCTCAACGAGCTGCTCCGCCGCCTGCTCGGCGGCGGCGAGGGAGCGTCGCGCCGTCGCGGCTGGACGCGCGAGCTGTGGCGGCAGTCGGCCGGCTTCGCGCTGACGCTCGTGCTGGTCTCGGGCCTCTGGGCGGTCTTCACCAACCGCGAGCCGTCGCTGGTCCGAATCCCCGCCCACATCGACTTCCGCAACCTCCCCGAGGGCCTCGAGCTGCGGCAATCCTCGGGCGCGGAGGTCGAGGTCCACATCCGGGGCAAGCGGCCCCTGGTCGAGTCGCTGCGCGCCGATCAGGTCCACGCCTTCCTCGACCTCAAGGACGCCGCGCCGGGCGACGACCAGCCGTTCCTGCTCGGCGCCGACAACATCGAGCTGCCGCCGGGCCTGGAGGTGGTGAAGGTCGTCCCGTCGCGGATCGCGCTCGACCTGGAGCGCCGCGTCACGAAGGCGGTGCCGGTCCGGGCCCGACTGGCCGGCGCGCCCCGCGCGGGGTTCCGGACGGGGTCGGTCGTCGTCAGCCCGGACAAGGTCCGGGTCACGGGGCCGGAGTCGGCGATGGCGGCGCTGGACCACGTCGAGACCGCGCCGGTCGACCTCCGCGCGCTCGATCCCGCCGCGCCGCAGACCGTGCCGGCCGACCTCGTGCTTTACCCCGCGTCGCTGCGATTGGCCCCGGGCCAGGACAAGCAGGTGCGCGTCGCCGTCGAGCTGCGGCCCGCCCCACCGGACGAGACCAAGCCCTGACGATCGCGCGTCGCGCGGCCATCCGGCCGGGGTCTGCACACCAGGCCCACTACAAATAAGATCGGGCCCTGCGGCCGGCGCGCTCCCCAATTCCATCAACCAGACTCGGGCCGGGGCCCGTTTCGGTTCGTTCGGCAAGCGCCCCGGCATGGCCATCAGGCCCCGGTTGTGACAATCCGAGGCGGTCGAATTCGCTTTGTTTCGGGAAACGGACCGGATCGGGAGCAAACCGCGCCAGGAAGCTGAAACATAGGTATTTGAGAAGTAACAACTTGAGACTGTTATCCCGGGGCCGATTCGCGCCCGGACAGGATCGTCGTCCGGGCCGAGATGTTAAACAAAAAGTGTCAATCGAATGGCACGGCCGGGCGGGGCGTCCGGAAGGCGATCCACCCCGCCTCCGGACCGTCGGGAGCCTCCGATCGGGACCCCATTCCCCGTCCCTCCGATTCCGGTAGACTGGGCGCGGCGGATCGTCGGCGGGCGACGGCCGCCGCGACTCGGGAGGACCGGCGATGATCCGACGACGCGACGGGGGATGGTCCCGATGGCTGGCAGCGGCGATCGTCCTGCTCCCCGCGGGCGGGGCGGCGGCCGGGACGACGGGCGGGATGGCGTGGTGAAGGCCGAGTTCATTTTCGAGAAGGCCCCCTTCCCGTCGTGCCACGCCTCGACGATCGCCGAGACCCCGACGGGCCTCGTCGCCTCCTGGTTCGGCGGGACGCGCGAGCGGAACCCGGACGTCACCATCTGGGTCTCCCGGCACGACGGCAAGGCGTGGTCCGCGCCCGTCGAGGTCGCCGACGGCCGCCAGCCCGACGGCACGCGACACCCGTGCTGGAACCCGGTCCTGTTCCCGATGAAGGGAGGCCCCCTTCTACTCTTCTACAAGGTCGGCCCGACGCCCCAGACCTGGTGGGGCCTGATGATCACCTCGGCCGACGGCGGCGCGTCGTGGTCGAGGCCGAAGAGGCTGCCCGACGGCATCCTCGGGCCGATCAAGGACAAGCCCGTCGCGACCCCCGACGGCGTGCTGCTCTGCCCCTCCAGCACCGAGGACCAGGGCTGGCGCGTCCACATCGAGCGCACCCCCGACGGCGGCGCGTCCTGGACCAAGACCGATCCCCTCAACGACGGCAAGGGATTCGCCGCGATCCAGCCGACCATCCTCAAGCACCCGGGCAACGTCTACCAGATCCTCTGCCGGAGCCGCCAGGGCCGGATCGTCGAGTCGTGGTCGCACGACGGCGGCGTGTCCTGGGGTCCGCTCAAGGCGACCTCGCTGATCGCCCCGAGCAGCGGGATCGACGCCGTCACCCTGGCCGACGGCCGCCACGTCCTGATCTACAACCACACCCCCAAGGGCCGCACCCCCCTGAACGTGGCCGTCTCCGACGACGGCAAGACGTGGAAGGCCGGGCCCGTCCTGGAGGACCAGCCCGGCGAATACTCCTACCCCGCCGTCATCCAGACGGTCGACGGCCTGGTCCACGTCACCTATACCTGGCACCGCAAGAGGATCAAGCACGTGGTCCTCGACCCCTCGAAGTGGACCACGCGCGACCTGTCCCCCGCGACCGACGCGGCGCCGTCCCCCCGTTGATGGTGCCGGTGGGCGCCGGCGGTCGAGGTTCTCAAGCCCATCGGCTCCCGACTATACTATTCATCAGGCAGGCCGCCGGCAGCATCCGCGTCGCTTCGTCGGAGGGAGGTGGGCGATGGCCGAGGTGTCCGCCGATCCGAGGACCCCGGTTGATAACGAACTGGACCAGATGCACGACCTCTACCGGAGCGGAGGCCGGGAGCGTCGGATGGCACCCCATATTGTGTACCCGGATGCTGCCTGTCCTCACGTCGGATGTGAGCAGCCGATGCAGGCGATCGATTTCCGCCTGGAAGACCACGGCCGAGCCGTTCACGACCCCTTGGTGCGCGCCTGGTGGGATGATACGGGGTTCGCCGGCCGTTGCCCTCACTGCGGGGGTTGGATTCATTTCACCATCCGCGCCAAGCGTGCCATCACGGCGGAGGAGGCGGCCCGCTATCCGCACCTGCCGGACGATTGGCATGTCGGGGCCACGATCCTGTGAGGAGGGGTGGCCTGGACGGCTTGCCTCAAGCGTCCGAGCCGCCCCCGCGGTCGCCGCGGCCCGACGGGCCGGGCCCGTCAGTAGGAGTCGGCGCTGACGACCTCGCCCTGATCGCGCGAGCCCAGCGACCAGATCGTGTTGATGTTGGCGCTGTTCTTGAGGAATTTGACCGAGCCGTCGCACATCAGGGCGTTCGACCCGCCGGGGTGGAAACTGGTCATGTTCAACGATCCGGGGTTCTGGCTGGCGCCGGTGCCGTTGATGCTGCAACTCGGATACTGCGGGTTCGGCGGTTGCAGGACGTGGCCGATGTTGTAGCCCACGATGCCATAGGCCCAGCTCTGGCCCGTGTAGACGGTGTGTCCGCCGCGACTCGCCGTCGTGAGCGCCCCGGCGCACTGGACGAGCCACTGCTGGAAGGGTCGCGCCGCCGAGGGGCATCGCCAGCTGGGGTGAGGCCCGCGCGAGCCCCGACGGATACTTGCCGAGGAAGACGAGGTCGGTGGCGGGCGTGAAGATCGCGGTATTGCCGGTCCCGACCCTGGTCTCCCCGAACGCGACGGTGCTGCTCGTGCCGTCGGTGACGTCGCGGATGCCGATGACCCTGCCGGTTGGGCTGTAGAAGAACACGCCGTTGGGCGGGGTGACCTGGCTGGCATCGTATTCGAGACACGACCCGATCGAGCCGAGATAGTTGTTGCCGGGGGCGATCGGCGAGAACCCGCCCGGAGTCGCGTTGGAGCTCCCCGACCAGAGGCCGAAGCCGGGCGGCGGGCACGACGGGCAGAGGAACGTGCTGATCCGCACGTAGGTGACGGTCGAGTTGACGAGCTCGCAGAAGGTGTCGTTGTAGCAGCCGATGGAGAAGTTCGCGGCGGTGTAGATCCCTTGCTGCTCCATGAAGGGGAGCATCCGGGCCTGGGCGCTGAAGTCCACGTTGCCCACCAGCGCCTTGTTGGAATTCCTCGCCAGGAAAAAGCCCGGCGGGAAGCAGTCGTTGGCCTGGTGGTAGTTGTGGATCGCCAGGCCGATCTGCTTGAGGTTGTTGACGCACTGGCTCCGCCTGGCCGCCTCGCGCGCCGCCTGCACCGCGGGCAGCAGCAGCGCGATCAGCACGGCGATGATCGCGATCACCACCAGCAGCTCGATCAAAGTGAACCCGCGCCCACGCCGCCTCGGCCCATCGTCGCGGAGGAATGGCATCGTCGACCCCCCTTTTCATCGAGATGGCGAAAAAGGACGAATGGCACCGGCCAGACGGGGCTTGTCGCGGCCGGCGCACGATCCATCGGACCCGTTGGAAACGAGTCCCTTCGGAGCTTCGAACGGAAGTCGGTCCTGGCGGGGCGACCTGGCCCCAGGGATTCGATCGAGGCTGAAACGATACCACGATCCTAGCGACATTGACCCTATATATGGCCGCGGCAAGGCCTCCTTTCAAGAGAAATGACGCGAAGCCTGGACGAAGGACCCCCTCGGACGACAGATCCGAGCATTGACCCGGCGATGGCCGGAGCCCGCCGGGCCCGGAGCCTTGAGCGTGGTCGCTCGGCTTCCTCAGGCCCCGTGGCGCCTCGGGTTCAGAGGAGGTGCCGCGCCTTGATCTGGAGGTACTGGTTGATCAAGGGCGCGGTCATCTCGTCGGGGAAGACGTCGAGCGTGAGGACGCCGCGGAGGCGGAGGCCCGCCAGGGCGCGCTCGCGCCAGGAGAGCAGGGCGGCGGCGGCGGCGCCCCGGTAGAGGTCGGGGCCGCGGTCGGGCGCGCGGTCGGCCAGCGCGAAGATGTCGGGGTCGCGGAGGAACACGCCCAGCGGCAGGTGCCGGCCGACGGCGTTGCCCAGGTGGTCGCCGACGATCTGGGCGTTGACGTCGTCGAACAGGTTCGTCACGAGCACCACCAGCGACCGCTTGCGGCACCGCTTCTCCAGCTCGACGAAGGCGTGGTCATAGCGCGGCTCGACCAGCTCGGGGAAGACGTTGTGGATGGCGTGGACCATCCGGCCGATCCGCCGAGGGCCGCCGCCGGGGGGGACGTAGGCGCGGATGCGGTCGGAGAAGGCGAGCAGGCCGACCTGGTCGCCCCGGATCAACGCCACGTGCGCCAGCATGAGCATCGCGTTGAAGGCGTGGTCCAAAGGCGACAGGCCGCCGCCGGTGTCGCCGGCCATCATCCGGCCGCAGTCGATCAGGAAGATCAGCCGCTGGCTCTGGTTGACCTGGTGGGCGCGGACGGTCAGCTTCCGCCGCCTCGCCGTGGCGCGCCAGTCCATGTGCCGGGGCTCGTCCCCCTCGATGTAGTCGCGGAGGCGCTCGAACTCGTTGTCGGTCCCCAGCCGGCGCGACCGCCGCACGCCGAGCGTGCTCAGGCGGTCGCGGCGGGCCAGGACCGTGTAGCGGGCGATCTGGCGGATGTCGGGATACACGCGGACCCCGGTCACGGCCGGCCACGCGACGGCGCGGCGCCACAGGCCCAGGCGGCTCGCCACCAAAGCGTCGACGCGCCCCAGCGCGTAGGTCCCTCGGCGGCGGGGGGTGGCCGTGTACCGGAGCGTCGCGCGGCCGTCGGGGCGGGATGCGGACCAGGAACACGGCCGGCTCGGCGACGAACGCCTCGGGCACGTCGTCGCGCGCCTGGAGGAGGCGGCCGGCGCGGCCGAGGTTCTCGATCGTCAGCTCGACCTCCATCGGCTCGCCCAGAGAGGCGACCGTCCCGCACCTCCTCTCGACGCGGAACTTGCCCGAGCCGATCAGCGAGGCCAGGTCCGCCAGCGCCGCCAGGACGATCGCCACGTCGAGCGCCACGATCGCCGGTCCGAACGCCCCGGAGACGAACAGCCCCAGCGACAGCAGCGCCGGCAGCAGCAGGGCGACGCCCAACGCGCGGCCGGGCCAGATCATCGCAGGGGGACCTCCACGGCGCGGATCAGCTCGCCGAGCAGCTCGTCGGGCCCGCGGCCCTCGACCTCGGCCTCGGGCGTGAGCATGACGCGGTGCCGCAAGGCGGGCAGGATGACCTCCTGGACGTCGTCGGGCACGGCGTAGTCGCGCCCCTCCAGCGCCGCGATCGCGCGGCGCCCGCGCAGGACCGCCACCCCCGCCCTCGGCGACGCCCCCAGCGCGAACGTCGGCCACTGCCGCGTCCGCCGCACCAGAGCGGCGATGTAGCCCAGGACGTGCTCGTCGACCAGCACCGCGGCGCAGTGCCCCTGCATCGCGAGCACCTCGTCGGGCCCGGTGACGGTCGCCAGCTCGTCGGCCAGCGCCGCGTCGGGGCCGGGCCCGCGGGCGTGCAGGCGGAGGATGTCGGTCTCCTCGGGCAGGCTCGGGTAGTCGGCCACCAGCTTGAACAGGAAGCGGTCGAGCTGCGCCTCGGGCAGGTTGTACGTCCCCTCCGACTCGATCGGGTTCTGCGTGGCCAGGACCAGGAACGGCCTCTCGATCGGGTGGCTCACGCCGTCGACCGTGACCTTCGTCTCCTGCATGATCTCCAGCAGCGCCGAGTGCGTCTTGGCCGGGGCGCGGTTGATCTCGTCGGCCAGCAGCAGTTGCGTGAAGACCGGGCCGGGGCGGAACCGGAAGTCGTGGACGCGCTCGTCGAAGACGGGCGAGCCGGTCACGTCGGAGGGCATCAGGTCGGGCGTGAACTGGATGCGGTTGAAGGCGCAGCCGAGCACCCGCCCCAGGGCGCGGACCAGCAGCGTCTTGCCCAGCCCCGGCACGCTCTCGATCAGGACGTGGCCGTCGGCCAGCAGCGCCGCGAGCACGCCGCGCACCAGCGCGTCCTGGCCGACGAAGACCTTGCCGATCTCGGCCACGACCCGCCCCGCCCACTCGGCCACGGGGCCGCCGGCCGTCGGCCCGGCCTCGGGGGGCGCGGTCGGGGCGTCGGGCGTCTCGATGATCTCGGGTTGATCGGTGTCATTCATTCTGGGGAGATCCCGGAGGGGGATGATGGGTCCTCGATGGGCGTCGGATGGTCGGCCCGCGCGGCCCGAGACGGATGCCGCCAGCGGCGGTAGGCGTCGAGGATCGCGCGGGCGTCGGCGGCCTGGCCGGTCCTCGCCAGCAGGGCGCCGAGCGCCTCGGGATGCGCCACGGGCCGGTCCTCGCCCGACGGTGGGTCGGGGCGGGCGCGGCCCAGCCGGGGGGCCCGCGCCAGGCAGGCGGCCAGGCCCAGCGCCAGCATCTGAGCCGCCACCCACCCGAACGGAGGGACCTTCAGCAGCGAGAAGATCGTCGGCCCCTGGTCCGCCCCCAGGACCGCCCCCCCCTCGACGAACGCCACGCGGGCGCGGTCGTCGCCCGGCCAGCCCGCGACGCGATCGGCCAGGGGCCACCGCGCCCGGTTCAGCAGGGCCGCGTTCAGCAGGAACGAGCCGTTGGCCACGACCAGGACCTTGCTCCCATTGTAGCGGGTCCACTCGATCGCCAGGGGTCGGCCGTCGCCCGAGAGCAGCACGGTCTCGGACTCGACCTTGGGCGTGACGTGACGCCACAGCGACGCCGAGGCCGGGTCGACCCCCGAGGCCCACGGCCCGCCGAGTGCCCGGCAGACCTCGGGCGGCGCCTTCGGGTCCTCCACGGCGAACCAGTCGTTGGGGTTGGCGGGCGTCTTCGTCGCGGAGGGGAGGTCGATCGGCCCAGCCCTTCGCCTTGTCGCGCAGCCCCGCAGCGCGGTCGCGCAGGGCCGCGTCGGCGCCGGCGGGCAGCGCATCGAGGACGTGCGACCAGTATTCGGCCTGCGCGTCGAAGTCGCGGGGCACGTAGATCAGGCGGCGGCCGTCCCGGCCGGACAACCAGCCCTCGTACCACGCCGCCTCCTCGCGATCGGGGGGGCCGGGGCGGGGGGCGAACCGGACGATCACGTCGGCCCATTCGTCGAGCTCGTCGGTCAGGCGGAACGCCCTCCGGACCTCGTGCCCGCGCTGGCGGAACAGGTCGGCCAGGACCTCCGTGCCGTTGACGCTCCGGCCCCGCGACCGCCCGTAGGGACGTCTCAGACTCGGCGCCGAGCAGCCCGCGAGGGCCAGCGCCGTGAGGCCCAGCAGCGTCATCGTCGCGACGCGGGCCGCCCTCATGATGCGACCCCCTCGGCGACGCGCCTCCGGAACGCCTCGGCGGCGGCCCAGGCCGCCTCGAACGCCTCGGCCGACGGCGTGCGGTGCCCGTAATAGACCGCCTCGAAGAGGCGGAGCGTCGGCGCGACGTCGGCGCGGAGCGGCCGGTCGGCGATCGAGCGGACGAGCTGGCGCGCCGTGCGGCCCGGCACGAGGCGGACCAGCCCGAGCCGGTCGAGCGTCAGGATCTGGTGCGCGAACAGGCAGACGATCGCGCCGGCGTGGTCGCCCCGCTCGCGGCGCCCCTGCGCCTCGGCCCACGGGTCATCCACCCCGGGCCGCACCCCCTCGGGGAGGGCCTCGACGCGCGCCACCGACCCGGCCCGCGCCGCGCCACCGAGGTCGAGGTCGACCCCCGTCGGCCGATACCGCCGCCAGAGCTCGATCAGGACCACCAGCAGGATCGTCAGCGCGAGCAGGACCAGTCCGATGACGATCAGGTCGCCGGCCGAGCCGACCCTCGGCAGCCTCGGGCCGGTGATGCTGTCGAGCCAGCGGCCGAGCCGGCGGAGCCGGCGCCCCAGCCAGGTGGAGTCCCAGTCCTCGGGCGGCCAGACCGGGCGGGCCGAGCCGGTCGCCGGGTCGTACCAGGGGAACTTCGCCCTCGCGAAGGCCGACCGGACCGGGTCCGGCCGGCTGATCGTCGGGGGCTGGCCGCCGACGGGCAACGCGCCCGTCGCGGCGATCCCGGCCAGCGCGATCGCGGCCCACGCCGCGGCGGCTACCATGGCCGCGACTCCTCCAGGGACCGGCCGACGGCGCGGAGGCGGAGCTCCACCTCCCAGCCTTCCAGGCGAATCCGCTGGTCGATGTACATCAGGAACCGCGCGACCGCGAAGAACGCGACCGCCAGCCAGAGGGCGCACTGCGTCCGGGCGCCGTACAGGTCGCCCCAGCCGGGCTCGTCCCAGGTCAGCTCGCGGCCGATCAGGGCGTGCGACAACGAGCCGGTCCCCACCCAGAAGGCGGCGACGAACAGCCCGCCGAAGGCGAGCTGCGGCCAGCCATCGCGCGAAGAACTCGCCCCCTCGGTCGTCGCTGAGCCGGCCGCACCGGCGGACGACCCGCCACCGCTCGCGCTCCAGCAGGATCACCTCGTTGGCGAACGCCAGCCGCGCGAGGACCAGCGGGTAGAGGACGCCCGTGCTCATCATGAGGCCGCGCACGAGGCCCTGGAACAGGAGCATCGCCGGCAGCGACCGCCCGAGCGTCGCGAGCACCCGCCCGGACGAGGGCCGGGCGCCGAACATCAGCCCGCCGAGCACGACCGTCAGCGGGGCCGTCGCCCAGGGCACTCGATCAGGAGCAGGACGAAGAAGCAGGACGGGCGGGAACTCCGGGTCGGACATCAGCCAGGCGTTCAGCGCCGCGAACGGCGCGATCCCCGCCGCCGCCGCCAGCCCGAGCGCCGCCGGCCGCGACCGCACGACGACGAGGGCCAGGTCGAGCAGGTCGAGGAAGCCGCGCTCGCGGATCTGGATCAGCGTCCTTTCATAAGCCAACGGCCACCCCCTCGGTTTGCCCTTCCGGCCCCGGCGTCCGCCGCCCCCCGAGGGCCACGTAGGCGACGAGCAGCCCCGCGCAGATCAGGGCGATCGCGGCCTTGGTGGCGAAGGTCATGGGCGACGCGGAGACATACCCCTCGAGGAACGCGGCCAGGACGAACAGGACGACCGCGGCGCCGACGATCGGCAGCGCACGGCGGGCCTCGCGGCGGAGCGAGGCCGCGCGGGCCTGGCCCTTCGTGTCGATCAGGCCGGAGCCGAGCCGCAGCCCGGCCGCCCCCGAGAAGACGATCGCCGACAGCTCGAACGGGCCGTGCGCCGTCACGAACGGGAAGAAGTTCGCCGCCGACGGGCTGGTCGCCATGTGGCCGAAGACCACGCCCAGCGTGATCCCGTTGAACAGGAGCTGGTACAGGCTCCCCAGCCCGAAGGCCAGGCCCCAGGCGAAGCATTGCAGGCCGATCGAGGCGTTGTGCTGGATGTAGAAGCCGGTCATCACGGTGTCGTTCCGCCCGTGGCCCTTGCCGACGGAGTCGAGCGGCTCGGAGAACATCTGGTCGGCCTGCTCGAGGAAGCCCTCGCCGACGACCCGCGCGGCGAACCCGGGCCGGCCCGCCGCCAGCAGGGCGCAGAGCAGGAACGACCCGAAGAAGACCGCCGCCGCGACCCGCAGCGCCGGGTCGCGGCGGAGCTGCCGCGGCGCCGTGCCGAACAGGGCATCGGACCAGTCGGAGAACTTGAACCCCTGCACCTGGTAGACCGCGTTGTGCGCCCGGCCGACCAGCGCGTGGAGGTACGCCACGGTCTCGCGCGGCAGGTCGTGCGACTCGGCCAGCATCAGGTCGGTGCAGGCGGCGCGGTACAGCTCGCCGAGCCGGATGATCGCCGCGGCGCGGGCCCGCGGCAGGCGGCGGCGCAACAGCGCCTCCAGCAGCTCATCGAGCTCGCGCCACGACGGCGACCGCCGCGACAGCCGGTCGGCGACCCTCATGAGGCACCTCAATCCCCCAGGAAGACGCGGTGATAGACCGCGCAGACGACGGCGTCGGCCGAGGCGTCCTCGGGCAGGCCGAACCGTCGGGCCAGCGGCCGCGCCAGGGCGCGGCCATCTCCTCGCGACGGGCGTCGCCGAACCGTCCGCGGCGCTCGGCGTAGTCGGACAGGGCCCGCGACAGCTCGGGCCCGGCCGCCAGCCGCAACGGCAGCCACGGCAGCAGGGCCCGGACCGCCTCCTCGTCGCCGACCCGCACCACCCCCGCGCGCGGCGGCGCTGCTCGACGACCACCATCGTCCCGGCCGCCAGGTCGCCCAGCCTCTGGAACTTCCGCGACAGGAGCATGCTCGCCAGGCCCGGCAGGTAGACGAAGGGCAGGGGGCCGTCGAGCGCCCCGGCCAGGTTGCGGAGCACCGCCTGCGCGGCGGTGATCGGCACGCCCCGCTCCGACACGACCCGCACGCCGAGGGCCCTCTTGCCCGGCGTCTGGCCGTTGAAGACCCCCTCGCAGAACGCGCCGTAGCCCCACGTCAGGACGAACAGCGCGACCAGGTAGGGGCCGAACCCCGAGGGCGACCCCAGCGACAGCACCAGCGACGCGACCAGCGCCGCCATCGACCAGGCCGGCCTGCACCATCACGTCGAAGGCGTAGGCGACCGCGCGGCGGAACGGGCCCGCCAGGGGGTAGCCGAAGACGATCCGCTCCGGCGTCACCAGCCGGATGGTGGTGTCCAGGGGGTCGTCGGATCGCGCCGCGGTCGCCGTGGCCATCGGTGTCATCGCCCGTCATCCGCCGGCCCCGACCGTCCCGCCGCCCCGGCCCGGATGCGCCCGTCGGGTCGATGGACGCATGCTATCCGCCCGCCGACGACCGTCGCAACGGTGGCCCCCCCCGCGCGGCCCGAGGGCCGCGATTCCGGGCGGTCCCCGATTCCCAATCGCCACGCGAGGCGCCCAGAATCATCGGTCGAACGCGGCGCGATCGACCCCGGGCCCGGGGATGTCGTCCCATGGAATGCGTCCTGATCATCGCGTCCTCGGCGGCTTTGATCTTCGCCCGCCTGGCGCTGGCGCAGGACCTGAACCCGTTCCTGTGGGGGTTCCTGGCGATCGTCGTCTATGCCGGCGCGCCGGGCTACATGATCTACCGGGGGGCGGGCTGGATGGACGCGGCGTGGGTCTGGCTCAGCTCGTTCGGCGGGCTGTTCGCCCTGTTCGTCGTCCAGACGATCGTCGCCGAGATGAAGCGGAAGCGGGGCCGGTCGGGGCCGAAGCCCAGGGCGGGGAAGAAGGCGAGGCGGAGGCCCTGAGGCGGGGCCGGGCGGGGGCGCCGGCGATCAGCGGGCGTCGGGGGCGTGGTCGCGGGTCGAGGCGGGGGCGCTGGCGGTGCCGTCGAACATGGTGGTGATGACGGTCTGGCCCCGCAGCTTGGCGAAGTAGGCGTCCGCCTGGCGCTTGCTCTTCTGCTGGAAGACGAGGCGGTGGATCGTCTCCTGCACCTCGTGGAACGGGGCCGGGCCGGCGGCGCGTCGCGACTCGACGCGGACGACGTGGAAGCTCGACGGGCCCTCGACGACCGGGCTGACCTGCCCGGTCTCCAGCCGCTCCAGCGCCGCGTTGACCGGCTCGACCGCGTAGCTGCCCGGCGAGGTCGTCCAGAGGCCGCCGTCGGCCTTGTTCGGGCCGTCGCTCTCGGCCCGCGCGACCGCCGCGAAGTCCTCGCCGCGCGTCAGCCGCTGGAGGATCGCGTCGGCCTTGCGCCGCGCCGCGACGCGGTCGGGGTTCTTCGCCACCTCGACGACCACCTCGCGCCAGGACACCTGCGCGGGGCGGTCGAAATCCTGGATGTGCTCGTTGTAATATTTGAGCATCTCGGGATACGACACCCTCATCTTGTCGCCGAGCTCGTGCTCGAGGAAGCTGCGGGCCAGGAACCGCTGGCGGAACGTCTCGTGGAGGTCGTCGAGCGACGTGCCCTGCTCCTCCTTGAGCTTCTCCCTCAGCTCGTACTCGTTCGTCACGGCGTACCGCTTGCAGCATCGGGGCCAGCTCGCTCTCCTTCCACTCGTTGTCGGCGAACCGCATGAACGCGTCGATCTGCTCCTTCTTCTTGATCTTCCGCTTCAGCTCCTGGACGATCATGGTCCGCTCGATCAGCTCCTCGAGGACCGAGGCGGCCATCATGTTCTGCTGGTCGCTGCCGAGCTGGGCCCACGAGGCGTTCATGGTCCGGCAGCTGGTCGCGGACGGCGTTCTTCAGCTCGTTGAGCGTGATGATCTCCTCGCCGACCCGCGCGGCGACGGTGCCGGCCTCGAGGATCTCGCGGGGCCGGCCCTCGGAGTGGACCTGGGTCGGGTCGGGGTCGGGCCTCGCGGACGCCTGCTGCACGGCGTCGTCGCGGCGGGCGTCGGCGGCGGCGGTCGCCGCGCCCGTCGTCTCGGGCCTGGGCGGCTCGGCCGGCGGGGGCGCCGCGGGGCGGCGCCGTCGCGGCGGGGCCGGTCGGCGGGAACTCGGGCGGGAGCGGCGGCAGCTCGATCGGCGGCACCGCGTCGGGCGGGGCCTCGCCCGACGGGCCGGGCGTCGCGGGTGCGGCCGGCGGCATCGCCCCGGCCGGCGGCGTCGCCCCGGGCCGGCGGCATGCGCGTCGGCCCCGGCGGCAGCGGGGCGGGCGCCGGCGGCAGCGGGCGGCCTGCGGCCGGCGGCGAGCTCGGGGAGGTCGCCCACCGGCGGCAGCGCGGAGGGCGGTCTCGGACGGCGACGCAGGGGCGCCTCGGCGGGACCGGGCGGCAAGCCGGGGGGCGGCTCGGCGGGCGGCGCACCCGTCGCGGGCGCGGCCTCCGGGCCCGGCGGCGGTCCCTCGGTCGCGGGCGGGAGGTCCGTCGGCGGCGCCTCGGCCGTCGGGGCCGTCGTCGCGGGCGACGCCTCGGGGGGCGGAGGCAGGCTCGACTCCGGCGGTGCGTCGGCCGTCGTCGTCGCGGGCGGCGCGGCCGTCGGGGGTGGCGAGGCGGGCCCGGACGCGACCTCGGGCGGCGGCGCGTCGGCCGGTCCCGGGGCCGGCGGCGTCGCCGCCATCGCGGGGCGGGGCGAGCCCGGCCCGGCGACGGGCGGCGCGCCATCCGCCGGCGGCGCCGAGCCGGCCGCGACGGGCTGCGGCGCGCCCGCCGCGTGGCCCGCCTGGAGGGTGTTCGGGTCCTTCTGCTTGACCTCCCGGCTGATCGCCTCGTGGATCGAGGGGAATGTGGTCAGGCCGACCGGCGGCACGGCGCGGGCGACCTGCGGCATGGTCGAGCGGCCCTGGGCGCAGCCCGACAGGGCCAGGCCGACCAGTCCGACGACGATGTGGCGGTTCATCGGCAATCTCCATCCTTGGAGAACGGACACCCCAATCCCGGCGATGAGGCGATCCCGACCGTCCTGGCCGGGGCGTTCAGTACCTCGGCCCGATCGCTGCGACGGGATGGCGGGCCAATCGTGAGGTGCGGGCGATCCGGGCTCGATCCGGCCGAGGAGATGGGAACGGCCGCGACAGGCTACCCGCGACCCGCACCCCCTGCAAGAGCGCTTTGCGACCCGCCAGGATTGGAACCTCTCGACCCAATAATTTTATTTATTCAGAACGCCCATAATACCAAAGTTTCCTAGATTGATAGTCCTTGTGGCAGGAGAATTCGATCCCCGGAAGGCTGTCTGCGCGACCGATTTTCATGATATAGGATGTCGCGCCGCGGCATGACGGCCGTTCGGTGCCGGCCGCGGAGTTCGTTCGGGCGAGCGTTGGTTCGTTCGGCGCCCGGGCCGAGTTCGTTCAGGCGTGACGTCCCTTTCGTTTGTGCGATGAGCCGCGAGTTCGTTCGGCGCGGGGCCGAGTTCGTTCGCGACGACCGTTGGGTTCGTTCGGCGCCCACCGTCGTCTTCGTGGGGTGAGCACCATCCACCTCCCTATCTTCTTCAACCCCAGGACATAGAGGATGATAGGTGGTGCCCTTCCTACGCAGATCGAGTTCGTTCGCGCGGCCGGTGGGTTCGTTCGGCGCCCGGGCCGAGTTCGTTTGGGCGGCCTGCGAGTTCGTTCGGGCACGGCGTCGAGTTCGTTCGGGCACGGGGCCGAGTTCGTTCGGGCGCGGGGCCGAGTTCGTTCGGGCCGGGCATTGGGTTCGTCCGGCGCGTTGCGATCGCCCGACCGATTTTCACGGTCCCGGGTGCCGCGCCGCGGCATGACGGCCCGGTCGGCCGCGACGCTTGTGGCGGGCGAAGATCCAGGGATCAATGGATCCATCCGGATCAATTGCGATCGAAACCTCAATTCGGTTCGTTCGGCAGCGACGCCCGAAGGGACCGCGGGGAAAGCGGGCGGCCGGGACAATCCGGATGAAATGTGAACGAAACCTCAACTCGGTTCGTTCGGCCGCGGCGCGGCGCCGGGTGCGCATCACGCCGCGATGGGATCGGGGACGGATCGGGTTGTCAAGGAACCGTCGGGCGCTCGGGCCGCTCATTCCTATCATCGGGTCTGGGCGACCCGGCGTCCTGCCGAATTCAGGGCATGCCCGCGGGACCCCGCCGCGGCGGATCGGACGCGCGACCACGGCGCCGGGGGTATTCGCCGCGCCCCCGGCGACCGCGATCGGGGGGCGGGGCGGGGGCGCCATGCCGTCGCCCAGGAAGAAGCTGGGGTGCGGCGGCTGGTTGTAGCCGACGTTCTGCCAGGCGATCGCCAGGCGGTATTGCGGGTCGTGCATCAGCGTCGGGATGCGGCGGTCGGTCGGGATGGTCGTCGTGAAGATCCGCAGGGCCCGGTTGTCGGCGGTCCGGAAGATGACCTCCTCCCGCCAGTCGCCGAACAGGTCGGCGCTCAGGCAGGGGGTGGCCTTCGTCCCGTTGTTCGCGGCGCAGTCGGCCGCCGTGAAGATCGTGGCGAGCGTGCCCTCGCGCCAGTCCCACTTGGAGATCGCGATTGCCGTCGAGGAGCTCGCGGAGCGGGTCGGCGTCCCACCAGATCGCGAAGTTCGCCGACCGCGGGGCCGGGCCGATGGCCTCGCCCTTGCAGGTGCGCAGCCCTCCCGGCCCGCCCCAGCATTCGCAACCCGGATGGCGCGGGTCGATGTCGGCGGCGAGCGCCCCGGCCGACGTCGACCCCCTGCGCCGTGGTCCAGAGGACCGCGCCGGTGCGGGCGTCGTACATCGCGGTGCCGGGGCTGCTGTTGGCCCTCCCCTCGTTCTCGTGGACGCCGTACACCTCCAGCCCCGGCCGGCCCGGGTCGAGGTCGCCGACGTGCAGCGCGTCGCCGTGCCGCAGGCCCGTGGAGAACAGCCCCTTGCCGTCGTCGTCGACGACCATCGACCCGTAGACGATCTCATCCCGGCCGTCGCCGTCGACGTCGGCGACGCTCACGCTATGGTTGCCCTGGCCGGCGAAGGTCGGGTATCCCTTGTCGGTGTCGAAGACCCAGCGCGAGGAGAGCTTGCCGCCCCGCCAGTCCCAGGCGGCGAGCACGGAGCGGCCGTAGTAGCCGCGGCACATCACGACGCTCGGCAGGGTCCCGTCGAGGTAGGCCACGCACGCCAGGAACCGATCGGCGCGGTTGCCGTTGCGGTCGTTGCCGCCGTTGCCGCCGACGCCCCCCCAGCCCCCGAGGTCGCCCCGCGGCGGGATGTACTCGGCCGTGGCGAGCACCGCGCCGGTCGCCCCGTCGAAGACCGTGAAATACTCCGGGCCCGCGAGGATCTTCCCGTTGGCGCCGACGTGGTTGGCCGCGGGGTCGCCGATGGGCTTGCCCCGGCCGTCGCGGGTGCCGTCGGCCGTCTTGCAGGCGACCTCGGCCCGGCCGTCGCCGTCGAGGTCGTAGGCCATGAACTGCGTGTAGTGGGCCCCCTCGCGGATGTTCCGGCCCAGGTCGATCGACCACATGAGCGTGCCGTCGATCTCGTAGGCGTGGAGGATCGGCGCGTCGGTCGCGCCGTTGGAGGCGTTGTCCCGGCCGCGGCCCGCCATGTGGATGACGACCTCGTACTCGCCGTCGCCGTCGAGGTCGGCGGCCGAGGCGTCGTTCGGCGTGTACCGCGGCGGGGTCTGGAGGGGGACCTCGATGTACGGCTTCGCGGGCGCACCGCCTTCAGCACGAAGGGACGGCTCGCCTCCCCCTCCCGGCCGTCGAGCACCGGCCGGATGGAGTAGGCGAGGGACCGGCCCGGAGGCACGTCCCGGTCGACGAAGTTGGTCGAGTCGCGGATCGGCCCCTCGTTCCTCCGGACGGGCGGCCCGCCGTCGTCGGAGCGGTAGACGTTGAAGGCGATCGCGTCCGGGTCGGTCCCGAGCCATCGCCAGCCCACGTACACCGTCCCGTCGCCCCGGTCGACCGCGACGACGCCGCGGCCGAGCCGCTCCATCCTCCTCTGCGCGACGGCCGGTGATGGCAGGAGGGCCATCGTCCCGACCATGGCCGCGGCGGCGAATTTCCTGAATAATTTGTTCGTCATAGTTTCATGTCATGAGCGGTGTGATTTCGTGGTCCTTGGGGCATCGCCGCCCGGATTTCACGGATCGGTCCCTTGTCTCCCTGGACACGAGGTTCGAGGGTCCGTCCGAGGTGGGATTATACGGGCATCCGACGTGAAACATCGCACCTTTTCGCCCGCCGAATTCGAGTGAGGCGGCACAGGGGTCGAGCCCCTCTCCTTCCCTCTCGGCAACCATTCCGTTATGTTGGGGGGTGGATGCGGGGGGCCGAGATGGACTTCGAGTGGGACGAGACCAAGGCCGAGTCGAACGGGCGGAAACACGGCGTCGCCTTCATCGGAGCCATGACGGTGTTCGCCGATCCGCTGTCGGTCACGGGCTCCGATCCCCGCCATTCCGACGAACGTGTCTGAAAACGTCGCCCCGGTAGGACATCGCCCGGAGATATCTCTCCAGGTAGGAATCCGCGACGAACGGCCGGATCGCCGCCGGCACGATGGCCGAGACGGCAAGCAGCCCGGCGGCCGTTCGCACTCGGAGGCGCGGTGGCCGGAGTCGTGGGCAGCGCGTACTCGACCTCCAATAGCTCCCTGAATCAACTCGGGATGAGCCCATCCGCCTACCAGGCCGGTCCTCCGTCGATCCATGCCGACAGCCACGGAGAGATGGCCGGGCATCGCGGACGAACGGCCCGAGCCGCCCCGAACAGGCTTCCGTCCGACGTTGAGACTCGCCAAGGATTTTTGAAGGCGTGCGAAGCGGAAGCTCTCCGGGTCGGTTTCCCGGCCACAAGCGCCCCTCGCGGGCCCCGAATCGGAGAAAATCGCCCCCGCCAGGTTAAGAATCCGCACCGTCTCGGTCCTTGTCTGATCGAAGGGGTACTCGCGACGCGGGGGTATCGCCGTCCGTCCTCGCGCATAGAGCGAAAAGTTTTCATAAGATACACCTTCGATCGAGTGTCACATCGGGCGAAAAGTCCGTTTCTCTAGCGACGGGGCCACGATCAGAGTCAGCCGATGACTCCGAGGTCCCGGGGGCATCCGGTCGGCGACGACCCCCACCGCCCCGGACATCACCGAACATCGCGAACCGATCGCGGAGGATGAGCGACCATGAGGACCCTGCGCGCATTCCGGCCGTCCGCCGTCGAGCTCGAAGGCCGCATCTCCCTGAGCTCGATCAAGGGCAACCCGTCTCCGAAACCCACGAACACGTCCTCCGGCACGCAGGTCCATATCATCGTGTACTGGACCGGCAACTCCCAGACGTTCTACAACGCGATGGCCGCCGACGGCCTGACGTACATGACCCCGAGCACCCCCGCCGGCAACGAGAACTGCGTCGAGGGGGTCGTGTCGATCGCCAACCTGTCGAAGATCGAGCAGGACCATCAGGTCGCGGGCTGGACGGTGGCGTACAATAATATGCACACATGATCGGTGCGGTCGTCGATCGGGAGGAGGCCCGGCTGCCTCCCCCGCCGATGCCCGGGGGCTGCCGACGTGCATCGCGTCGCGGGGCCGGGCTGACGGCCCCGGCGCCCTCCTGATACGATGGCCCTACCGGTCGACCTCCGAGACCTCGAAGGGCCTTCACCCGTGCCGCACGCCGAATCCCCGATGCTGGCGATCTTCGACCACGACGGCGTCCTGGTCGATTCGCTCGCCTTCCACCGGCACGCCTGGCTCGAGCTCGGCCGTCGCGCCGGGCTGGCGATCACGCCCGAGTTCATCCACCGCACCTTCGGCATGACCAACCCGAGCATCTTCCGCGAGCTGCTCGGCCCCGGACCTCGACGAGGAGGCCGTCGCGGGGTACGGCGACCTCAAGGAGGACTGCTACCGCGACTGCGCCCGGGGCCGGATCGTCCTGATGGACGGGGCCCGCGAACTGCTCGACGGGCTGACGGCGGCCGGCGTGCTCCTGGCGATCGGCTCCAGCGGCCCGAGGGCCAACCTGGAGCTGACCGTCGAGGCGTGCGGCCTGTCGGGGCGGTTCGCCGCGATCGCGTCGCTGGAGGACATCGCGCGGGGCAAGCCCGACCCGCAGGTCTTCCTCGTCGCCGCCGCGAAGGCGGGCGTCGACCCGAGGCGCGCGGTCGTCTTCGAGGATGCCCCCGTCGGCATCCGGGCGGCCAGGGCCGCCGGCATGCGCGCCGTCGGCCTGACGACCACCCATCCCGCCCCCGCGCTGTGGGAGGCCGGCGCCGACGAGGTGGTCGAGACCCTCGTCGGCTACGACGTCCCCGCCCTGGTCCGTCGCCTCGCGGCGGGACCGGGCCCCGACGGCCGCTGAGCGGGTCGGATCACCTCTTCTTCTTCGGCGCCGGCTTCGGGTCGAGGTTCTGCGACAGCTCCTCGTCGGTGAGGTCGCACCGCTGGCCCTGCGAGGGGACTTCGAGCTTGGCCGACCAGAGGATCGCGTTCAGGACGAGGGTGCGGAAGTCGGGGTTTCCCCAGTTCTTGTGGAAGTGTGCCCCGGTGAAGCCGAAGCCTCGGCCGCCGTCGGGCCGCTCGACGGCCCAGCGCCAGGACCTCGTCGCGCCCTTTCGCGGCGACGATGTGCGGGTAGGGCCTTGCGGGGCGCGGGGGTCGTCCCCTGGCGGGTCGCGTCGTCGGGCCTGGCCACCACGATCGGGGTGACGCCCTTCATGTCGGGGCGGAAGCGGATGCTGAAGTACCACTCGTCGAGGATCGAGAACGGCCGCACGCCCCGGGTGATCGGGTGGTCGGGCAGCGCCTTGATCTCGGCCGTCCAGTGCGGGTTGGTCGAGTAGCCCGTCTCGTAGTAGCCGCCGAGCCATTCGAGGAAGCTGTCGCCGGCCTTCCCCTTGGGGACCTCGACGGCGTAGTGGAGGCAGACCAGCCCGACGCCGCCGTCCATCAGCCGCCGCATCGTCGCCAGGCGGTCGCCCTGGATCATCGGGTGGTTGGCGCCGCCGTCCATGAAGAAGACGACCGACCTTGGCCCCCCGGAAGACGCCCTCATCCTCGGGCCAGCCGCCCGGGACGAAGACCGGCTCGACCCCCGGCACCTCCTTGAGGCACTTGACCAGCAGCTTCGTCCCCGCATTGAACTCGTGGGCGCCGGGCCCGTGGCTGGGCTTGCCCGCGATCAGGACGATCTTGGCATTGTCGGCGGCGCAGGCCGGGGCCGGCGCCGAGGCGGCGGCCCAGGCCAGGCCGGAGGCGATCATCAGGCCGAGCAGCGTCTTCGACATGCGTCCTACCTCGATTCGTACGGGATGCGAAGAGGGCGGGCCCGCCGGGGCCCGCCCCTCGTCGACGGTCGGGTCCGATCGGATCGGGTCAGGCCAGCGGGGTCTGGCCGGGGACGGCGACCTCGGGGGTGGGCAGGGTGCCCATCTCCAGGTTCTCGGGCAGCAGGTTCTGCTTCGAGTTGAGCGCATCCTCCCAGGTGACGGCCTTGCCCGTGTAGGCCGACATCCGGCCCATGATCGCCGTCAGGGTGCTCTCGGCGACGGTCCTCAGCTCGTTGAGCGGTCGGCCGGCGCGGATGCTCTCGACCAGGTCGATGTGCTCCTGCTCGTAGGGGTTGACCTCCTTGAGGTCGCGGCCCCGGATGCGGTCCATCTTGCCCACCGCCTTCCGGAAGGTGTAGTCGCCCGGCCTTCCGCTCCAGGTCCCCTTGGTGCCGACGACCGCCTCCGAGACGTTGTTCTCGCAGCCGGGGATCTGGCGGCACATGCTCATGACGTGGACGCCGTCGGGGTACTCGAAGTCGATGGCGAAGTGGTCGAAGATGTGGCCGTAGGCCGGGCTGGTGCGGACCTGCCGGCCCCCCATCCCGACGGCGCGCTCGGGGTGGGCGCCCATCGCCCAGTTCAGCGACGTCGATGTTGTGGACGTGCTGCTCGCAGATGTGGTCGCCCGAGAGCCAGGTGAAGTAGAGCCAGTTGCGGAGCTGCCACTCCATGTCCGACCAGCCCGACTCGCGCGGCTTCATCCAGAGGCTGCCTTGGTTCCAGTAGCATCGGCCGCCGACGAGGTCGCCGATCTCGCCGTCGCGGAGCCGCTTCATGCTCTCGATGTAGCCGGCCTGGTGGCGGCGCTGGGTGCCGGCGACGACGGCCAGGTTCTTCTTCTTGGCCTTCTCGGCCGCCTCCAGGACCTGGCGGATGCCGGGGCCGTCGACGGCGACCGGCTTCTCGGTGAACAGGTGCTTGCCCGCGTCGATCACCGCGGCGATGTGCATCGGCCGGAAGCCGGGCGGAGTGGCCAGGATCACGAGGTCGACGTCGCTGGCGATCAGCTTCTTGTAGGCGTCGAACCCGACGAACTCGCGCTCCGACGACACGTCGCACTTGTCGCCGAGCTTCTGGAGCTTCTTCTTGGCCGTGTCCAGGTGGTCCTGGAACATGTCGGCCATCGCGTAGAGCTTGACGTTCGAGCCGGCCTTGACGCATTGCTCGGCGGCGCCGGTGCCCCGGCCGCCGCAGCCGACGAGGCCGACCTTGATCGTGTCGCTGCCGGCCGCGTGGGCGTTGGCCGGCAGGACCAGTCCGCTCGCGGCGACGCCGCCGACGGCCGCGGCGGTCGAGGTCCGGAGGAAGTCGCGCCGCGACGGGGCGCCGCTGGTGGGCTCGGTCATGGTGTCATTCTCCTGGCGAGGGGGCGCCTCGCGGTTGCTGGGGATGATGTCGCCGGGCTGAAATCGCCGGTGGGCTCTCGCCTTCGAAGCTTAACCGACGCGGTCCCGTTCCGAAAGGAGGTTCCCGACGAGCCTTGGGGGCGAGATTGACCGGGCGGGCTGTGCCCGCCCGACAAGGGTTAACCTTTCCGCTCGCGGACGTCTCCTCAGCGGGTCCCCTTGCCCTTGACGACGAGCGAGCGGATGCCCTTGAGGTTCTCCTGCTCCTGGAAGGCGCGGACGACCCGGAAGCCGACGAAGGTGGCGTCGGTGTGCCACCAAATGCTCTGCGGGCGCTGGGGGTCCTGGACGCTCCACTCCAGGTTCGAGGAGAGCCGGGCCGACGAGCGAAGCCGGTCGGGGTCGTCGTCCCACGAGCCGCCCCTCGCCACGTAGGAATACTCCTTCGCCGTCGGCAGGACGACCGGCCCGCGCACCACGCCCTGCCTGGCCAGCTTGGCGTAGAGGTCCGCATCGTAGTGGTCCAGGCACCACTCCGAGACGTTGCCGTGCATGTCGTGGAGGCCCCACGGGTTCGGCTTCTTCTTGCCGACCCGCTGGGGCTTCTCGGCGTTCTCGACGTACCAGGCGTAGTCGCCGAGCTTCTCGGGGTCGTCGCCGAAGGAGTACCTGGTCTTGGTCCCGGCGCGGCAGGCGTACTCCCACTCGGCCTCGGTCGGCAGGCGGTACGCCTTGCCCGTCTTGGCCGAGAGCCAGCGGCAATACTCCATCGCCGCGTGGTGCGTGATGCAGATGACCGGCTGCCCGCGGCGGCCCAGCCCGAAGGTCTCGTCGGCGTAGGGGGGGGTGGGGCGGGTCACGGCGTCGGCGCCGGTCGTGCCCAGGACGAGCTCCTGGCCCAGCCCCTCCCCCTCCGCACGACGTCGCAGGCCGGTGGGGAAGGCGTAGGCGTCGTACTCGTCCCACGTCACCTCGCACTTGGCCATCCAGAACGGCGCGATGGCCACCTCGTGCTGCGGGCCCTCGTCGGCCGACCGCTTCTTCTCGCCCGCCGGGCTGCCCATCGTGAAGGTGCCGCCGGGGATCGGCACCATCTCGAACTTCAGCTCGGTGCCGGCGATCGTCTCGACGTAGGGCTTGAGATCCGCCGGCCGCGACGAGGCCGATCCCGGACGATCCTGCGCCCGGCCGGGGTTGCGAGCAGGGCGAGCCCGGCCAGCGCCAGCGCGGCGACGGCGGGGCGACGAGGGGGCGAGGGCGGGCGCACGTGTGGTATCCTCTCCGGGGTCCGCGGCCGTCCGGCCGCGACGGGCCGCAGCCGCCAGGCCAGGAGGTTCGAGATGTCCGCTCACGCGATCCGGCTGATGCTCGGGCTGGCCGCGGCGCTGCCGGGGCCGGGCGACGACCCGGCGACGGGGCCGAAGCTGTCGCGGTTCGAGTTCGTCGAGACGCACATGGGCAGCCCGTTCAAGGTCGTGTTATACAGCGCCGACGAGGCGACCGCCAGACGCGCCTCCCGCGCCGCCTACGAGCGGATCGCGGCGCTGGACGCCGCGCTGAGCGACTACAACCCCGAGAGCGAGCTGATGCGGCTCTGCGAGAAGGCCGGGGCCCTCCGGTCCGCGTCGGCGACGACCTCTTCGACGTCCTCGCCCGCTCCCTGGCCATGTCCGAGAGGACCGGGGGCGCCTTCGACGTGACGATCGGCCCGGTCGTCCGCCTCTGGCGGCGCGCCCGTCGCGACCGCAAGATGCCCGCCCCCGACCTCCTGGCCGAGGCGAAAGGCCGGGTCGGCTACCGGATGGTGCGGCTCGACCGCGACGCCCGCACCGTCCAGCTCATGAAGCCCGGCATGAAGCTCGACCTGGGGGCGATCGCCAAGGGCTATGCCTCCGACGCGGCGATTCGGGTCCTCAAGCGCCACGGCATCGACCGCGCCCTCGTCGCCGGCGCCGGCGACATCGTCGCGAGCGGCCCCCCGCCGGGGGCCGTCGGCTGGACGGTCGGGATCGCCCCGGTCGAGTCGCCCGACCGGACGCCGCGCCGCTACGTCGCGCTGCGGGACGCGGCCATCTCGACCTCGGGCGACGCCGAGCGGTTCGTCGAGATCGACGGCAAGCGGTACTCGCACATCGTCGACCCCCGGACCGGCCTCGGCGTGGTCGACCGCGCGAGCGTGACCGTCGTCGCCCCCGACGGCGCGACCGCCGACGCCCTGGATACCTCCGTCTACCTGCTCGGCCCCGACCGCGGCTTCGAGCTGGTCGACTCGATCGCCGGTGCCGCGGCCCTCTTCGTCCGCTCGACCCCGGAGGGCGAACGGGCCTTCGAGAGCCGCCGCTTCCCGGACGTCCCGGCCGCCCTCCCGCCGACGCGCCCCGCACCCGCGACCCCACCCTGAGCGGGGGCGATCTCGACCCCTCAGCCACCACAACCCCCAGATTACCCATATCCCCGACGCCACATCATAAAATCAAAAATGATCTGTTGAAATAGATTATGATCAAAACCTCAATTCGGTTCGTTCGGCAGGGGGGGACCGGCGGAGGGCCGGGGAACGAGGCCAAGGGGGCGATCCTTCCGGAAAACTTCCGGGGGATTCGGCCTCCGAAGGGCGCACCGCGAGGCCGATTCGCATGGCCCTGGGTGCCGCGCCGCGGCATGACGGTTCCTCCGGCGCCCGGTGAGGAGTTCGTTCGGCCGCGCCCCCATTCTTCGTCGGGTGGGCACCGCCCACCATCCCTAATATCCCGGCCCTGAAGGGGATACGGAGGTAGGCGGTGCCCACCCGACGAAGACGGCGGGTCCGTTGGGTTCGTTCGGCGCCGAGGTCGAGTTCGTTCGGGCGCGGCGCGAGTTCGTTCGGCGCGGGGCCGAGTTCGTTCGGGCGCCGGCTGGCGAGTTCGTTCGCGCCGGTCGTTGGGATCGGTCGGCGCCGGGTCGAGTCCGTTTGAACCCAGGCATCGAGTTCGTTCGCGCCGGCCGCCGAGTTCGTTCGGGCACGCACCCGGACGCCCCATCGCCTCCGTATCCAATGTGAACGAAACCTCAATTCGGTTCGTTCGGCAGCGGCGCGGGGCCGCGATCGTCGCGTCGCGGTCGGGGTCGGATCGGGTTGCCAAGGAGCCGTCGGGCGCTCGGGCCACTTATCTCTATCATCGGGCCCGGCGGCCCCGCCGTCCTGCCGATCCGGACGCGGTCGAACCGATCGGGTCGTCGGCCCGAGTGGGGAGGGTCGAGGTGGGGGGCACGCAAGGGGCTCGGAGGGTATTCGGAACGATCGGCCCGGCCCGTCCGACAATTCTATAGAATTTTCCTTGACTCAGGAGCGATATCTGTCCATCGTGAGATGCATCGTTCCGGGTGGCCGGGGCCAAGCCCGCAGGGCGTGCCCCGGAGGGTCAGCCCGCTCCCGGGGCACGCCCTGCGGGCTTGGCCCCGGCCACCCGACGCGCCCTCGTCTCGGGGATTTCGTCCTCGACTTTTTTAGTCGCATCTTGAATTCTATAGAATCAGCGATTGCCGGCGGTGCGGGGGGCGGGATCGTCCCGATCCCGAGGTCGGTCGCGACGATCAGGAGTCCGGGCCGGACCGGCCCGAGGCGGACACACACCTCGTCGCCTTTCCGGTCGCGGCGATCGGCGAAAGGGAGCCTGTCATGAGGCGAGGTCGTGGGGGCTTGACGCGGATCGGGCCCCCGATGAGGTCGATGTCCCGGATGCCGTGCCTCGCGGCGCTGTCGCTGGCGTTGCTGGGCGTCGGGGGATGCGGGCCGAGTCACACGAACGAGGAAGGTTTCGCGACGACGCCCGGCTCCGCGATCCCCGCGCGCCGGCCAACTCCGAGGAGGCCGACAGGCCCCCTCCGCCGGGGGCGCCCCGGGCGGGGCCGTAGCCGTCGCCGCCGATCCGCGGGCGGATCGGCAAGCCATCGGCCCGTCAGCGTGGACGGGCCGGCTCTTCTCATCTCTCCAATTCCACGAGGGTCGGTGAGATCATGTCCAAGCGTCGCGGCTTCACGCTCATCGAATTGCTGGTCGTCATCGCGATCATCGCGGTCCTGATCGCCTTGCTGTTGCCCGCGGTGCAGGCGGCGCGCGAGGCGGCGCGCCGGTCGCAATGCACCAACAACCTCAAGCAACTGGGCCTCGCCATCCAGGGCTACCACGACGCGAACCAGGCCCTGCCGCCGTCGGGTTCGCCGGTCGTGGCCTCCGCGCCCCAGAACTTCTCGTTGAAACCCCGAATCCTCCCCTACATGGAGCAGCAGCCGCTCTTCAACGCGATCAACTTCTCCTTCGGCATGGCCGCCGGGGACACCCCCGGGTCGGACCACTCGGAAGATCCGGTCTACTCGAACGATACGCTGCTCCACATCCTGGTCGGCACCTTCCTCTGCCCGTCGGACACCAACATCCCCAGCGCGATCTACAACTCGACCAACTACCCGAACAACATCGGCAACAACCCCGCCATGAACGCCTCGCAGAACGACGGCCCCGCCTACTACCTCGGTTCCGAGTCGGCGACGACGGCGTGCGACGGCAACAAGTACGGCGGCGTGAACGAGAGGCCCCTGAGCCTCCGGGACGTGACCGATGGCACCGAGCTCCACGGCGATCTTCAGCGAGTGGGTCAAGGGCGATGGCACCTCGCCGCCGCTCGGCGACGGCCTGCACATGACCTACAGCGGCGGGACGACCTCGCAGTGCACCTACGCCGGCCAGCCCAATGCGGACTTCCTGCTGAACAACGACTGCCAGACGAAGGCGAACACCTGGAAGGACTCCAGCAAGGGCATGCAGTGGGCCCGGTACTACATGGCCCGGGGCGGGCCCTACACCCACACCATCCAGCCCAACCGGAAGTCGTGCTTCTTCTCGAGCTCCGCGAGCCTCTACAACCTGATCGGCGCCAGCTCCCGCCACCCCGGGGGGGTCAACGTGGCGTTCCTCGACGGCTCGGTCAAGTTCATCAAGACCGACGTCAACTACAACACCTGGCACGCCCTCGGGTCCCGCAACGGCGGCGAGGTCGTCAGCGCCGATTCCTACTGATACCGGGTCGCCCCGAAGGGGAACCTTTGCCGGGTTCGCTCTGCGGACCGGGCTCGTCCGCGGCTCGGGGGATCGGTCCGCGGAGCGGACCCTCCCAACGGATTTCAGCCCCGGAGGGGCGACAAGAAGGGCCGGTCTCGTCGCTACAGCCTCAATTCCTCGCGGTTTGCAGGCCGAGGTGCCTCGTGAAGAACTCGACCATCTCCCGGTTCGGGTTGGCCCCCTCGTCGCGGTGCCGCACGATGCACTCGATGCCGAGCCGGTCCATCTTCTCCTTCAGCTTCTCGCCGAAGGCGATGTGGTGGATGCCCTGGCCGGGCTTGGCGTCGGGCGGCAGAGGGCCGCGCGGCTCGTTGTAGAACGCATACACGGGCGGGTCGTCCCGCGTGAGATAGGTGATCGGGGCGGCGGCCTCGTAGAGCCCATGCGCCTTGGGCGTGTCGAGGTCGTCGTCCTTCAGCCCGTAGAAGCGCTCGAGCGCCGGATGCTTCGAAGCCGCCTCGCCGATCCACTCCTTGATCGAGCGCGGGTCGTAGCTGCTCTGCGCGCCGATGACGGCCATGCACGAGAGCCGCGTGGACTCGCGCAGGACCGGGTCGTCGCTCTCGGGGTCGGCCATGTCGTCGTGGAACCCGATCCAGAGCGACGTGCCCGCGCCGGCCGACCCCCCCGAGGCGCCGAGCGCCTCGGGTCGATGTTCCACTCGGTCGCGTGCCTGCGGGCGAACTGGATCGCGCGGGCGCAGTCCTTGTAATGTTCGGGGAAGTGGACCTCCGGCGAGAGGCGGTAGTTGATCGCCATGACCGAGATGCCGGCCCCGAGCAGGCCGTCGAGCAGCGCGGGGGCGAGGTTCTCCTTGCTGCCCGAGCTGAAACCGCCGCCGTGGATGTACACGACCAGCGGCGTCGGCCGGTCCGCCTTGGCCTTCCAGAGGTCGAGCACGTTGCGCTCGTGGGGGCCGTACTTCACGCCGGCCAGGTCGGGCGCCGGCTTCTCGGCCTGCTTGGCCTTGGCCTTCTCCTGGGCCGGGGCCTGGGCCCGGAGGGTCGTGGGCCGGCCGAGGCCGAGCGTGCAGAGCAGGAATGCGAGGAGGACCCTGTCGCGTTTCATGGGCGGTCCCTGGTCGGATGGGGTGAGGATCAATGCCCTGGCGCTGCCGGTCGCCTGCAGGGTGGGCCAGCCGCCGCAGGCGGCGCAACCCACCGTCCAGGGTGGTGGGTTGCGCCGCCTGCGGCGGCTGGCCCACCCGACTTGAATCATAAGCATCGGGGTCCTGTCAGGGCGAGACCTCCCCGGGCGAGGGTTTCAGGGCCTCGGGCGCGGCTCGGTCTCGGCGGGAGGGGGTGGCGCGGGCTGGCGACGGGCGGAGGTGACCTTCCAGCCGGTGTCGATCCCTTCGAGGCGGAACCGCGTCAGGGTGAGGTAGAGGGGCGTCGGCGGGTCGCCCGCGGAGGCGAGGCGGTCGATCGCCGTCGCGGTCACCTCGGCGCGGTCGAGGACGTACGGGCCGTCGGCCTTGAGGGTCGGGAAGGGGCGCTTCAGGAGGGCGTCCCACGCCGTCCGGTCCGCGGCGAAGTCGAGCGCCAGCGCCCTCTCGTCGGGGGGCAGGGGGGGCTTGGCGTCCTCGACGAGCTGCTTGTAGCTGGGCAGGAGCTTCCGGGGCGAAAGGATGGTCTCGGACAGCAGGGCCATCGGCTTGCCCAGGCTCTCGCCCAGCGCGACCGCCGCGTCGAGCTGCTCGTCGGCGGTGCCGCTCGCGATCTTCTTCGACAGCTCCTCGACCTCGGCCTTGGCCTTGGCGTCGTGCAGGGCGTCGAGCGTCTCGGCGGCGGGGCCGAGCGGGTTGAGCGGCGTGAACCGGCCGATCGCCGGGTCGTAGGCGTACTGCGCGTTGATCCGGGCGTGCAGCGCCGCGATCGGCGCGAACGATCCCTTGAGGTGCCGGTCGCGGGCCGGGTCGTGATGAACCTTGCGGTACGACCGGATCGCCGGGGGCTCGTCCACGACCCCGAGCCGGCGGACGTCCTCCGCCTTGCCCTCGGCGATGGCGCGGAGGTAATCGGTGGCCACGACCTCGATCGGGTCGGGCGGGACCGGGTGCAGAGTAGCTCTGGATCGCCGGCCAGGCGACCACGACGGCGACGGCCCCGATCGCCAGCAGCCCCAGCAGGGCCAGGCCGACCTTGCGACCGCGACCGCGGCGACGGCCCTCCTCCGGCGGGACGAAGGCGGATTCCTCGGCGCGTCCCGGGCCGGGGCGGCGAGCACGGCCGTGGGGACGTCCTGCTTGGCGCCGCACTTGGGGCAGGACACCGTGCGGCCGAGCCGGTCGTCGGAGGTCACGAAGGCGGCCCGGCACGAGGGGCAGTTGAGGCGGATGCTCATGGGAGGTCCTTGGGAGAAGGGGCGCCGCGCGAGGGGTCGGGCGCCGTCCGGGCGCCGTTGGCGAGGCAGCGCGGGCAGGCGTCGGCCGCGCCCGCGAACGGGCGGGCGCAGCGGGGGCAGAGGCCGGCGTCGCGCCGCAGGCCGGGCAGCGCGGCGAGCAGCGCGGCCCCCTCCGGCGTGTCGCCGAAGCTGTCGGCGACCCGCGCCGCCAGCGACACGATCGCGACCCGGTCCATCCCCGCCCGCGACCGCTTCCGGATCAGGTCGACGAGCCAGCGGACCGTCCTCCGATCCAGGTCCTTGAGCGGGTCGCCCCGCAGGTGCTGGGTCAAGGCGTCGCGGCACTCGATGACCCGCTCGGGATCGCCCGCGTCCCTCGCGGCGTCGAGGCGGGCCCGCAGGCCGTCGACGATCGCCCGCCTCGCCTCGGCCAGCTCGCCGGCCAGGGCCGTCGCCTCGGGGGCGCCGGGGTCGTCGCGGACGACCGCCTCGACCAGCCGCTCCGCCTGGCCGAGCTGGCCGTCGGCCAGGGCCCTCCGCGCGGCCGAGGCGAGCCGGGCCCGCTCGCGGTCGCGGCCCTCGGGCGCGTCGCGATCGAGCGATGCGGAGATCCGCCCGAGCGCGGGCAGCAGGTGCAATTCGACGAGCTCGGCCGCCTTCCACGCGGCCTCGGCGCCGTCGGCGAAGACCTCGATCAGCTCGGCCAGGGCGCGGAGGAGGCGGCCCGCCACCCAGCCGGCCAGGCCGAAGCCGCCCAGCGTGATCAGGGCGACGATCCCCATGACCCGGCGCTCCCCCCAGGTGAACTGCGCGTCGGAGACCAGCGGCCGGACCTGGTCCAGGAACAGCGACAGCCCCGCGCCGAACAGCCCGACCCGGACCAGGGGCGCCATCCTCGCCAGCGCGGCCCGCGACGACCGCAGCGATTGGTACCGGGAGATCGGCCGGGCATGGTCGGGCATGGCAGGGCACGTCGGGGACCGGGCCGGGCGACCGTCGCCGCCCGGGGACTCGCCGCCCCCATATTATGTCGGGCCCCCGCCGCGCCCGCCAACGAATCCCGCCGGCCGCGCCCGCGCCCCGCCGCGACGGCGGCCGGCGGGAACCATCGAGGTCGATCATACGGGGAATTGTCGTCGATGGCAAAATAAATTGAAGCCTTGTAATGATGCGCAGGTCGGAACCTGCTCAATCACTCGTTTGGCAAGAATCAAATCTTTCATAGGATTCCAAAAGTGCTTTGACAGGGCCCGGGCGCGACGGTAGTCTACCCTCCTTCGCCGGTCCAGGTATCCCGCGCCATCGCGCACGACGAACCCACAATCGAACCGACATCAGGAGAGGACCCGTGAGGCCCATCTTCCCCGAGACGCGCCGCGCGCGCCGCGGCGGCGAGGCCCGCCGCCGACCCCGACGCCCGGGACGCCCGGCCTTCGAACGGCTCGAGCGGCGCGCGCTGCTCGCCGCCGGCCCGCTGGGCATCGGCGTGCTCCCCGAGTTCGTCGACGTGATGAAGCAGGCCCCGGACTGGACCCCCGCGCCGGGCCAGTCGTCGGTCTCGGTCGACGCCGACGGCTGGCCGACCAGCGACGCGGAGATCGTCGCCATCGACGACCGGGTCAACCAGCCGTGGAACGGCCCCGACCCGAACGCGGTCGTGCCCGACATCAGCGGGACCTATCACCTCTCCTTCCAGGGCGAGGCGACCGTCGCGAGCGCGGGGTGGACGGCGCGTACGGCACCGCGGCGACGGTCCAGGACGAGTCCTACGACGCCGCCACCAACACCACGACCGCCGACGTGGTCGTCCCCTACAGCGCGACCTGGCCGGCGTCGATGCTGGTCCTCGACTTCACCAACACCCAGCGCACGCCGAGCAGCCCGGCCGGGTCGGGCATCACCGACGTGAGGCTGATCCGGCCCGGCTACGCGGCCGACACCACGCAGGTCTTCACCGACGACCTGCTCGAACGCGCTGAAGCCCTTCTCGGTCCTCCGCTACGGCTCGATGGCCGACACCAACAACATCCCCGCGTACGTCAACGGCGCCCTCAACTCGATCGACTGGTCGCAGCGCCGCCTGCCCACCGAGTTCTCGCAGAAGGACACGTACAACGGCGTGGTGGGCATGTCGTGGGAGTACATGATCGAGCTCGCCAACGAGACGAACACGGACATGTGGATCGACATCCCGGGCCCGGCGACCGACGACTACGTCGCCGGCCTCGCCAACCTGATCAAGGATGGCGACACCGTCGACGGGGTGTCCTACCCCGGCCTCAACCCCAACCTCAAGGTCTACCTCGCGTACTCCAACGAGGTCTGGGGCGGCATCCCGGCCAACTTGCAGTACAACGCGGCGGCCGCGCAGGCCGAGATCGACGCCGGCGGCTCGGCGCTGAACAACGACGGCACCACCAACCTCTACACGCTGGCCGGCCGCCGCTACCTCGAGCGGACGATGCAGATCACCGACATCTTCCGGAGCGTCCTCGGCGCCGACCCCACCTACTCGAAGATCCGCCCCCTCATCAACTGGCAGCAGTACGACTGGTCGTACTTCGCCGACACCCTGCCGTGGTTCGAGGCGACCTACGGCGCCGCCGAGCGCCTCCTTCTACGGCATGGGGGCCTCGACCTACGTCGGGCCGGGTGAGGCCTCCTACAACTCCGTCGACGACACCCTCGCCGCCCTCGCGGACGGCGCGGCGTGGCTCGTCGGCGCGACGATCCAGCCGATGACCATCCTGGCCACCTACTACGGCCTGAAGGACGTGGCCTACGAGACCGGGCCCGCCATCGCGCCCACCGGCGGCGCGTCCGACGATGCGGTCGCCCTGGCGGCGGCGCGCGACCCGGGGATCGAGCCGATCGTCGAGGACATGCTCAACATCTGGTACTCCGAGGGGGGCGACCTGGCCATCTATTCGAACGGCCCCTACGGCGCGTGGACCCCGACGAACGAGTGGCCCGCCGCCGAGCTCTATCAGGCCGGCGACCCCGCCCTCTCGCCCAAGTACCGGGCCTGGAGGACGTCGCGGCCGAATCGCCGCAGGACATCACCGCCGGCATCTTCGTGTCGCCGCAGGGGAGCACCTCCCTCAGCACCGCGACGGATTCGCTCGGGCAGACGGCCTCGACGCCCAACTCCGGCCAGGACAACTTCTGGCTCCTCAGGGTGGGGACCGCGGGCGCCTACAACCTCCGCATGACGACGGCCCCCGACGGCGGCTCGGACCCGGGCCAGGTCCAGGTCTTCGTCGACGACCACCAGGTCGGCGGCACCATCACCGTCGGCGCGAACTCCACGATCGACCTCGGCGACCTCCCGCTCAACGCCGGCCTGAATACGCTGAAGATCCACACCGTCCGGGGCTTCAACGACCCGTCCAGCCCGGACGACGGCGGCCTCTACAGCTTCCAGCCCACGTCGTTGTCGCTCGTCCCCGCCTCCGTCGCCGTGCTCCCCTCGGTGGCCAGCGCCAGCTTCGTCGGCACCGACACGACGACGCAGGGCAACTGGCGCTCCGCCTACGGCCACGACGGTTATGACATCCCCGCCGACACCAGCGCCGCGAATCCCGTCCTGCCCCCCTACGCGCAGGTCTCCCTCGGCGTCGCCGTCGTGGGCTCCGCCGCCTGGACGACCTCCACCGCCGACCCCCGCGCCCTCCAGGACGCCGCCAACACCGGCCGCATCGCCTCGGCGTGGTTCAACTCGCCGATGACGTTCGACGTGAACTTCACCGACGGCCAGCCGCACGAGCTCACCCTCTACGCCTTGGACTGGGACGGCTACGGCGGCGGCCGGTCCGAGCGCATCGACGTGATCGACGCCGCCACCGGGAACACGCTCAGCTCCCAGACGATCAGCTCGTTCGGCCAGGGCGAGTACCTGTCGTGGACGATCACCGGCCATGTCACGATCATCGTCACCAACCTCAACCCCAACAGCAACGCCGTCGTCAACGGCCTCTTCTTCGACGCCGCCGCATCCACCGGCACGGGCAACGCCGCCACCTTCCTCGCCTCCGACTCGTCCACGCAGGGCAATTGGCGGTCGTCCTACGGCGGCGACGGCTACGACATCCCCGCCGACCCCAGCGGCGCCGGCCCCGTCATCCCCCCCTACGCGGAGGTCGCCCTCGCCGGCGCCACGCCCGCCGACTGGACCACCAGCACCACCGACCCCCGCGCCCTCCAGGACGCCGCCAACACCGGCCACATCGCCTCGGGCTGGTTCGCCGGCGCGTCGATGACCTTCGACGTGAACCTCACCGACGGCCAGCCGCACAAGGTCGCGCTCTACGCGCTGGACTGGGACGGCTACGGCGGCGGCCGGAGCGAGCGCATCGACGTCCTCGACGCCGCCTCGGGCGCCGTGCTCAGCACGCAGACGATTTCCTCCTTCGGCCAGGGCGAGTACCTGAGCTGGACCGTCACCGGGCACGTCACGATCGTCGTCACCAACCTCAACCCCAATAGCAACGCCGTCGTCAACGGTTTGTTCTTCGGGCCGCCCGCGGCGCCTGCGGTCGGCGCCAGCTTCGTCGGCACCGACACGACGACGCAAGGCAACTGGCGCTCCTCGTACGGCGGCGACGGCTACGACATCCCCGCCGACACCAGCGCCGCCGACCCCGACCTGCCCTCCTACGCGCAGGTCGTCGTCGCCGGCGCCACGCCCGCCGACTGGACCACCAGCACCACCGACCCCCGCGCGCTTCAGGACGCCGCCAATAGCGGGCGGATCGCCTCGGGCTGGTTCGGCGGGTCGACGATGACCTTCGACGTCGACCTGACCGACGGCCAGCCGCACGAGCTCGCCCTCTACGCGCTGGACTGGGACGGCTACGGCGGCGGTCGGAGCGAGCGCATCGACGTCCTCGACGCCGCCTCGGGCGCCGTCCTGAGCACGCAGACGATTTCCTCCTTCGGCCAGGGCGAGTACCTGAGCTGGACCGTCACCGGGCACGTCACGATCGTCGTCACCAACCTCAACCCCAACAGCAACACCGTCGTCAACGGCCTCTTCTTCGGGCCGCCCGCGATACCCTCGGCCGGCGCCAGCTTCCTCGGCACCGACTCGTCCACGCAGGGCAATTGGCGGTCGTCCTACGGCGGCGACGGCTACGACATCCCCGCCGACCCCAGCGGCGCCGGCCCCGTCATCCCCCCCTACGCGGAGGTCTCCCTCGCCGGCGCCACGCCCGCCGACTGGACCACCAGCACCACCGACCCCCGCGCCCTCCAGGACGCCGCCAACGACGGCCGCATCGCCTCGGGCTGGTTCGCCGGCGCGTCGATGACCTTCGACGTCGACCTGACCGACGGCCAGCCGCACAAGGTCGCGCTCTACGCGCTGGACTGGGACGGCTACGGCGGCGGCCGGAGCGAGCGCATCGACGTCCTCGACGCCGCCTCGGGCGCCGTCCTGAGCACGCAGACGATCGGCTCGTTCGGCCAGGGCGAGTACCTGTCGTGGACCGTCACCGGGCACGTCAAGATCGTCGTCACCAACCTCAACCCCAATAGCAACGCCGTCGTCAACGGTTTGTTCTTCGGCTGAGGAATCCCCGGAAAACCGTCGGCGATGAGCGGTCGATCGGGGTGGTGGCCGGGGCGCGGTCGCCACCCCGGTCTCACCGGCCGGGGTCAGTAGTCGGTCTCGGCGAATTGCCGGGCCGCGACGGCCAGCATCGCGGCCGTGAACGCAAGCGAGGAGAGCACCGAGAGCCAGGGATGGAAGGCCCGGATGCGCTCGACCGTCGCGACCTCGGGCCGGGGCCGGAAGTGGTCGCCGGCCTGGAGGGCGCGGTCGAGCAGCACGGTCAGGTCGGCCGGCTTGGGCAGGAGCCAGTATCCCACCTCCGCGGCCCACTGGAGCTCGGCGCGCGCGGAGGCGGTGCCCGTCGCCAGCTCGGGCAGCGCGACGACCGCGTGGCGGCCGGAGTTCATCCCGAAGCAGACGAGCCAGAACAGGATCGAGCCGAACACGCACGCGGTCGCGTTCCGCGTGCAGGCCGCCAGGACCGACGAGGCCCCATACGCGATCGCGAAGTTCAGCAGCAGCAGGGGGATGGTCAGCAGATAGCCCCGCTCCCAGACCCCCGTGCGCAGGCCCAGCGCCAGCCAGGTCCCGGAGACGAACAGCGTCGCGTGGAACGCCACGAACGCCAGGACCCCGAGGCACTTGCCCACCAGCAAGCTCCAGCGCGGCACCGGCTTGGCCAGCAGCACCGACGCGGCGTCGGGGTGGAGGAACTCGGGCAGGAACCCGGCCGTCCAGATCAAAGCCAGGAGCGTCCCGGCGGCGCCGGCGACCCACTTGGCCAGGAGCACCTGGAGGAAATGGACCTCCGATCGGCCGTCGCGGAACAGGTTCAGCCGCACCGCGCCGAACCCCAGGCTCAGCGTGCCCGGCCTGGGGTTGAGGCCGGCCAGCGGCTTGCCGTCGCCGCCGAAGAGCTCGATCTCCCCCTCGGGACGGAGCGGGCCCCCGCCGTCGATCCGCGCACCGAGGCAGAGCACGATGCACAGGGCGCTGACGCCCAGCATCAGCCAGAACAGGCGGGTGGAGGCCGATTGGCGGAAGGTCTCGCGGACCAGCCAGGCGATCGCGGAAATCGGGGCGGGGACGTTCAGCATGCCGATCCCTCGTAAAGTTCGATCAGCGCCGCCTCCAAGGGTCGGGGCGCGCGGCCTCGGGCGCGGCCGGCCAGCGCCGAGGGGCGCCCCAGTGCGCCAGCCTCCCGCCGACCAGCACGGCGATCCGGTCGCACGACCGCTCCGCGTCGGCCAGGGCGTGGGAGACCAGCAGGACCGATCGGCCCCGGCGGCGGTGCTCGGCGATCACGCCGGCGACCAGCTCGCGGCCGGGCAGGTCGAGGCCCTCGGCCGGCTCGTCGAGCACGAGCAGTTCGGGGTCGTTGATCAGGGCCTGCGCGAGCGCCAGGCGCTGGGTCATCCCCTTGCTGAACCGGACGATCGGCTCGCGGGCGCGGTCGGCCAGCCCGACCCGCTCCAGCAGGGCCGGGATGCGGCGGCGCACCTCGGCGGACGGGAGCGACGACAGGGCGCCGTAGTAGGCCAGCAGGTCGTCCGCCGACAGGTGGCGCGGGAAGGCCGGGCGCTCGTGGACGTAGCCGACCCGCGCCAGCGTCCGGCGGTCGTCGGCCGGTCGGCCCAGCCGCGACACGCGGCCCGCGCTGGGGCGGCAGAGCGTCAGGAGGATCTTCACCAGCGTCGTCTTGCCCGCCCGGTTCGGCCCCAGCAGGCCGACCACCTCGCCCGGCTCGACCCGGAAGCTGACCCGCTCGACGGCCCGGAGCCGACGCCTCCCGAGCAACCCGGCGGGGTAATCCTTCGTCACGTCCTCGAACTCGAAGGCGGCAGTCGGCGACATCGGCCTCGTCCTCGTCCCTGGGGGATCACTTGATCAACGTCACCGAGATGCCGCTGTTCATGATGTTGGTGAACGCCTGCTGGAGCTTGGCCTGGCGCTCGGCCAGCGTGCCGATGCACCACTTGTAGCCGTTGGTCGGGTCGGACGCCGAGCCCGGGAAGACCGTCCCGCCGATCCCGGAGAGCTGCTGCATCAGCCCGACGGCGGCGCTCTGGGTGGCGCCCGCGGCGGTCGGCTCGAAGATGGCCCCGAAGACGATCGTCTGGATCGTCACCGGCTTGCTCGGCGTGGAGAAGCCGGGATACCCGGGATTCGGCGAGTAGGGCGAGTAGCCGGCGGACGTCACCGGCGAGCCGTCGGCGTTGTTGGCGATCGCCTGGACGATCTGGCAGGTGAAGTCCGACGAGTTGTAGCCGACCGGGGTGATGGTCTGGCCGGGCAGGATGTTGTAATACGAGTTGTTGGGGCCGGCGTTCCAGAAGCCCGCCGAGGGGATGCTGTCGACGTTGGCCATGCCGTCGGTCTCGAGGATGACCAGGCGCTGCGCCCCCTTGCGGCCCAGGCCCCCCACCGCCTCGGCCGACAGCACGCCGCTGCCGCTCAGCTGGTTGTAGGCCAGCATGAAGCCGTAGCTGGTCGCCGTGTTCGAGTCGTAGTCGCCGTGCGACCGCGGCGTCTGCAACCCGTTCGCGTCCCACGGCAGGACGTCGTTGGTGTCGCTGTTGGGCGGGAAATAGAGGGCGTTGATCATGCCCTGGTAATTCTGGCCGAGGCTGACCGTGGCCTGGTTGAACGCCCCCTCCTGCGCCGGGTCGGAGGAGTATTGCGGCCGGCTGAACAGGATCAGGGAGACATAGTCGTTGGGGTGGTTGATCTGGATGTCCTGGAGCGCGCTGGCGATGCCCTGCTTGGCCGGCGCCATCGAGATGTCGCTGGCGGTGCCCGGGAACAGCCCGGTGTCGGACAGGTACTGGATCATCGTCATCGGCCCGAACCAGAAGCGGTGCCCCGGCCGCAGCGGGTTGTCGGTGTAGTTCATGTACTGGCCGCCGACCGGCCCGGAGATCTGGACGGTGCCCCACTGGAAATCGGGCGCGACGCAGCAGGTGGGGTCGGGGTTATTCACGGGGTTGGACGGGTAGCCGGCTGGGCTTGCCGGGCTGTGGATGGTCCCAGACAGGTCGCGCCAGACGCCGAGCGTGTAATCGATGTACTCCTTCCAGAACCGCTGGTTCGCGTTGGTGATCTGGCTGTTGATATTGGTATGAGTGTAGGCGCTGGCGGGCACGTCGGTGGGGATCTGGTTGTAGTACTGGATGCGGCCGGCCCGCAGCAGGGCGGTCGGGAACGGGTTCGGGCCCGTGTTCTTGATCCAGTTCAGGATCGCCTTGTAATTGATGACGTAGTTGCCGGGGGGGTCGAGGAGGTTGCCGTTGGAGTCGTAGAGGTTGGTGTTGTCGTTGAGCGGCCCCCCCCAGTTGGGGTAGGTGCCGCCGGCGTTGAAGAAGAACTGCTTACGCCAGTCGTACTGCGGCCGGGGGTCGGGCGGCCAGACGAAGAACGTCTTGCCCCAGTACCCGGGGCCCTGCATGTAGCCCTGGAAGGTCGAGGGGGTCTCATTCCTCAGGCCGTAGAAATAATCGTACCCGGTCCCGGTACCGGGGGGATTGACGCTGGGGTCGAACTTCTTCTTGTAGGTGCTGTTATTGTTGAGGATGTCGCCGACGGTCACCGCCGTCGCCTGGCCCGACTGGTCGCCGTTCTTGTTTAGGAAGTGGTCCCCCGCCGCCGTGGTGGCGTAGCTGTTGGGCGCCGGCGTGAAGGCGGCGACGGCGGACGAGCCGCGGGCTTGCTGGTAGTAGTCGTTGGCCATCGCCGGCAGGCCCTGCGCCGTCGCGGTGACGTTGCACATGCCGACCATCGGGTTGCTGCTGGTGCACTGGAGGTTGGCGCTGGAGGTCGCGGCGTAGTGGCCCCACTTGGGGAAGATCGGGTCGGCGTTGTTGGGGGTGTTGATGAGGCTGCCCAGGTAGGTCTCGCAGTTCCACAGGTCGCTCTCGTTGTTCATCGACCCGGAGAAGTCCAGCACGATGGTGACGTCGCGCGGGCGGTGGGCGGCGACCGCGGTGGCCGCGATCGGGCTGAAGGCGGCCTTGCCCCAGATCCGCGCGAAGGCCGTGCTGGGCTGAACCGTGACCGTCGCCTGGGTCAGGTTGTAGTTGTCGGGCGGCGCGGGGGGTACTGCGGGTAGAACGTCTGCGAGGTCGAGTCGTAGTGGTAGGCGCCGTGCTGGACCGCGACGTTGGAGGTCTGCATCGGCACCGACAGCACCTGGCTGCCGGTCACGGCCGCCTGGGCGTTGGCCGTCGCGGCGGTGAGGTTCGAGCTGGGGCTGCCGTCGAGCGAGCGCGCCCCGCTCAGCGCGGCCAGGTCGGCGGCGTTCTGCGCCTGGGTCTTGGCCACCGCCATCATGCCCACGTCGATCGACAGGGCCACGAACCCGCACAGCGCGACCAGGCTGACGGCCAGCAGGGGCAGGATCGTGCCCCGGCGGCGGGCCCCCGACGGGTTCGTCATCATGGCGGGTCTCCTCAGTTGTTGGCCTCGCTCTGCATGAGCGAGATCGACGTGAGCGGGATGGTGCTCGGCAGGATGTGGAAGGTCGGCACCATGGGCGTGTAATTGGCGACGACCTTGACGGCGATGCCCGTCCCGAAGACCCCGCTGTTCCAGGCCGCGCCGCCGCCCAGCGGGTTGCCGGCGGAGTCGGTCGCGTAGACCGTGATCGTCGGGCTGGGGACCTGCCCGACCAGCATGCTGGTCGCGTGGGCGATGATCTCGGCCTGCGTCAGGGTGCCGTCGCCGTTGGTGCCCGCGACCCCCGGCGGGTAGTCGGTGCCGGCCACCGCCAGCCGCGCCCCTCCCGCGCGGCGTTGTCCATCAGGTCGCGGACCATCAGGAGCCGCCCGTACTCGAAGATGCCCATGAAGAAGGTGTAGCAGAGGCTCAGGACCAGCGCGAGCCTCGACCGCGGTGGCCCCCATCCGGGCACGTCGTCCTCGCTTCGGGTCGCGGAGCATCGGCGTCACTCCCGAGGTGTCACGATGGCCTCACTCGATCGGCGGCACGAACGGGCTGGGGTAGGGCTTGTCGACCATCGAGTACCACGTCGAGGACGCGGTTAGGTTGGGCGTCGACCTGGTCACCAGCTGCAGCGGCACGTAGCGGACGTCCGCATAGGGGATCGTCGCGGTGACCTGGATCTGGTCGAACTGCGACGCGGCCGTCGGGTCGGTGCCCGGCGTGGTCAGATCCTGGACGGTGACCGCGAGGTGCTGGGTCGGCAGCCCGGCGTTCTGGATGTAGGTGGTGACGACCTGCTGGACCTGCGACGCGGTGAGCTGGCCGGTCGAGGCCTGCCGGCCCCCCTCGCGGACGGAGTTGCTCAGGATCTGCTGCACCTGGACGACCCGGCCGACCTCCCACATCCCGATCAGGATCGGGCTGAGCAGCGTCGCCGAGACGGCCATCTCGACGGCGGCGGCGCCTCGTCGGCGCCTCGTCGTTGCGGTGCGGGCGATCATCGTGCGCCTCCATCTCCGCGCGGGCCTGCGGACGGGGCCCTCCCCCGGGAGGCGTGGGCCCGTCGGGGCGGTCGGGACACGCTGGGCCCGGCCCCCTACTGGCTGTTTAGGTCCTCCCCGGGTCGCTGTCAAATCGCGTTGCCGACCGACGACGCGGGGGAGGGGGGCGCGGCCCGTCCATCCCGGCGCGATCCCTGGCGCCGCGAGCACGGCCGAGGGATCGCGGAGGTCGGGCCGGAAGCAGGCAGGCCGGTCGTCGACCTCGATGGCCCGCGCGCACGACTCGTCGGGGTACCCGCCAGTCCATCGCGGCGGGCGTCCGCCGCTAGGCGGCGACGTGGCGGTCGCGTGGGGGCGGTTTGATGCGGTAAATCAATGCGAATTTGACAGGCACAGAGTCCCGGCTTAATCCCTTGTTATGGGGAGCTTGAACGTCCCGAGGGACCTCCCAACCCCTCGTGCCGGGACTCTCAGCTGCCCGCGAGATCATCTCAAGCATCCTGCAACAATCGTCGTGCTCCTCGGTCACGCGGATCGATGATCGGAGTCGCCATGTCGGTCAATAAGGGGAGACGGCGAAGGGGCGCGGCCGCCGTGGAATTCGCGGTGGTCCTCTTGCCGATGATGACGATCGTCATGGGCATCATTGAGTGTGGCCGGCTGATGTCGGCCGAGGCCATCCTCGTCAACGCAGCCCGCGAGGGCGCCCGCCTGGCGGTCATGAGCGGCTCGACCGAGGGGACGAGCACCAGCACCGGCGCCAACGAGGTCAACTATCGCGTGCGGCAATTCCTCGACGCCGCCGCGGTCCCGTCCGGCGCCGCCACGATCGCGATCTCGGACCTGGACCAGCCGTCCATCACGGACCTGACCTCCGCCAGCCCCGGCGACCGCATCCAGGTTTCCGTCTCGATCCCGTTCTCCTCGGTCGCCTGGAGCACCCCCTGGTTCTTCGGCCATTCGACGCTGTCGGTCAACAGCATCATGCGCAAGGAGGCACCATGAGGTCGTCCGGCGTTGACATGGCACCGGGGGAATCACCCGCTCGGGAGGTCCGATGATGCCAAGCGTTCGCGCGAATCGACGGCCCCGCAGGGGCACGGTGATCCCCACGCTCGCGGTGCTCCTCGTCGTGCTGGTGGGCATGCTCGCCTTCTCGCTCGACCTGGGCCGGGTGGCGTTGTGCCGTGCCCAGCTCCAGGACGCGGCCGACGCCGCCGCCCTGGCCGGCGCCTCGGCCCTCGGCACGGACAACCAGATCCTGTCGTATCAGGCGGGCAACCAGACGAGCGACATCGCATCGGCCCGGGCCCTCGCGCAGAAGTTCGCCCAGGCCAACGGCTATGACGTCAACGCCTCGGTCTCGGTCGTCCTCAACCAGGCCAACGACGTCGGCACGGGCATCCTGAGCTATCCCTATAGCCTCAGCAGCGCCTACGCGACCTCGGGCACGACGCCGTTCAACAGCGTGGCGGTTAACACGTATATCAATTCGACCCACGGAGGGAACCTGAACTTCTTCTTCGCCCCGGTCCTCCACCAGTCCTCCACGCAGGTCGGGGCGACGGCCACCGCGACCGTGCAATTGTTCCCGATCGTCTCGGTGAAGGCGGTCTCCGGCTTCAGGTCCCCCATCCTGCCGATCACGATGAGCTATTCGGATTGGCAGCAGATGGTCAACAACCAGACCGGCCTGGACAACTACGCTTACAACTCGTCCACCGGCCAGGTGACCTCCGGGTCGGACGGCCTCCAGGAGCAGCAGCTCTACCCGGGCAGCAACGTCACCTCGAGCAATAACGGCCTGCTCCAGTTCGGCACCAGCAGCCACAGCAACAGCGTGCTGTCCGACGAGATCGAGAACGGGCCGGATTACACCCAGATGACGACGCAGTGGCCGCCCAACGGGTCGCCCCCCTGGAATGCCCAGAACGAGTTCACGATGGGGGCCGACCCGGGCTGGCGCGCGTCCGACTTCGATGCCCTGGCCCAGGCCATCGGCCAGGTCCGGCTCATCCCGATCAACGACGGCACGTCCCCGGGCAACGGGGCCAACGGGACCTACACGATCGTGGCCTTGGCCCCGATGCGGATCATGTCCTCCAACAAGGGGGGGAAGAGCGGCGGCAGTGCCATGGTCCAGGCCGGCGTGCTCACCAATCCGACCGGGATGATCCTGGGTACGAGCCCTTTATCCCCTTCGAATTTCAGCCAGGGCGGGGTCCCCGTCGCCCGGCTGACCCGTTGACGTGGATCATCACCCGGGACTTCGGCCCGATTCGAGGGCCGATCGTCGGTCCCGCGATCCGATTGAAGGTCGATTTCATCAGCGGAGATGAGAATCATGGGCCACTCGGGACGTCGATTGTTGAGCAGGCGGCGGGCCACGATCGAGATGGCGGCGCTCGCCTTCGCGGCCGTGCCGATGATGCGAGGGGTCTGCCGGGCCGATAGCAGCACGACCGCCACCCGCATCGAGGAAGACTGGACCCTGGTGATCGGGACGCCCAACTCGGTCAATCACGCGCCCGGCGTGAAGATGATCATGTCGACCCAGGGCGACTTGCTGGGGTACTCGGCCGACTACAGCATCAACTACCACAAGGAGGGCAACCCGGCCGCCTTCGCGGCGGGTGGCTATGGCATCGAGCTGTGCAGCCCGACCCAGACCGCGCCCGTGACCACGGCCGGCCCCGGGTCGGACCTGCTGAACACGCAGGGCGAGACGCTCACCTGGACCCAACGGCTCGACCTGAGCAACGGGACGCTGACGTTCAGCCTCTGGAACGGCTCGTCAACGACCTGGGGCACGACTTCCGGCCAGATCCTGAGCGTCTCCTCGGCTTGCTCGCTCGCCGACCTCAGCAATTACGACCCCACGTTCTCGGTCGCCCAGAGTGGGCCCACCTGGTGGCCCGACCGCGTCACCTCGCTGACGCTCACCGCAGTCCGGTATTACAACGCCTCGGCGACCCTGATCAACACCGATCCGACCGATCGCCAGGCGTACCCCTGATCGACGCCGCGGCGACGATCGGCGTCATCGGGCCGCCGTCCACCCGGGTGAGAAACGCTCTATCCCGACGAGAGCCCCAGCGCCGCGAGGACGTCCGGGGTGTTGCGGAGGTCGGGCAGGTAATCGGAGGTGCCCACCCAGTCGCCGGGGGGGAGCCGGTGCCCGACCGCCACGGCGCGGACGCCGCGCCCCGGGCCGCCGCCAGGCCCGAGGGCGAATCCTCCAGCGCCACCGCGTCGCCGGCCGGCACCCGCAGGCGCCGCAGGGCCCGGCGGTAGCACTCGGGGGCGGGCTTGACCGCGCGGACGTCCTCCTTGGCGACGATCAGGTCGAAGGCGTCGGCCAGGCCCGACGCGCGGAGCACGGTCGCGACGTTGTCGCGCCAGGTCGTCGTGACGACCGCCAGCCGGGCCCGGCCCCGCACCGCCCGCACCAGCGCCGAGACGCCCGGGTAGAGGCGGGGCGAGTCGGCCAGCAGCGAGACCGTCAGCGCCTGCTTGCGGGCGACCCACCCCTCGACGTCGCCGCCGTCGATCTTGCGGGCGGCGAACAACTCGGCGAGGAAGGCGCGGTCGTCGACCTCGATGGCCCGCGCAGGCCTCGTCGGACACCTCCCAGCCCATCGCGGCGAGCGTCCGCTGCCAGGAGGCGACGTGGATGTTCTCGGTGTCGGCGATCACGCCGTCGAAGTCGAGCAGCAGCGCGCGTGGGGGCATCGTGGGCGAGGGGCTCGTCGGGGGACGGCCGCCCCGTCGCGGGATGCGCCCGCGACGGGGCGGCGGCCACGAGGCCGATTATCGCCGCGACGGCCCCGACCGTCAAATCGTTGACTTTCCGCCGTGGGGCCCCTATGGTTGCGTCTTCGCCTTCGCACGATTTCGGGCACCGCGAGCGGAGCATCCGGCGGCCATCCTGGGAGGATCTGTCATGGCTCGACCCGTCACCCTGTTCACCGGCCAGTGGGCCGACCTGACCCTGGAAGTGATCTGCCAGAAGGCGAGCTAGTGGGGCTACGACGGCATCGAGCTGCCGTGCTGGGGCGACCACTTCAACGTCCAGAAGGCGCTCGCCGACGACGGGTACTGCAAGCAGAGGCACGACCTGCTCGCCCGCTACGGCCTGGAGTGCTGGGCGATCTCCAACCACCTGGCCGGCCAGCTCGTCCTCGACCTCCTCGACGAGAGGACCGACGATTGGGTCCCGGCCGGCGTCCGCGGCAACCCCGACAAGAAGCGCGCCTGGGCGGTCCAGGAGATGAAGGACACCGCCCGCGCGGCCAAGAAGATGGGGGTGAAGGTCGTCAACGGCTTCACCGGCTCGCTCGATCTGGCACCTGCTCTACTCGTTCCCGCCGGTCCCCGACGCGATGATCGCCGACGGCTTCAAGCTGCTGGCCGACCGCTGGAACCCGATCCTCGACGTGTTCCGCGAGTGCGGCGTGCGGTTCGCGCTGGAGGTCCACCCGACCGAGATCGCCTTCGACCTCTACTCGGCCGAGGCGGCGCTGAAGGCCTTGGAGTTCCGCCCCGAGTTCGGCTTCAACTTCGACCCGAGCCACCTCCACTGGCAGATGGTCGACCCGGTGGCGTTCCTGCGGGCCTTCCCCGACCGGATCTACCACGTCCACGTCAAGGACGCCGCGCGGACGCTCGACGGCAAGTCGGGCATCCTCGGCTCGCACCTGAACTTCGGCGACCCTCGCCGCGGCTGGGACTTCCGCTCTCCGGGCCGCGGCCAGGTCGACTTCGAGGAGATCGCGCGGGCTTTGAACCAGATCGGCTACGACGGCCCCCTGTCGGTCGAGTGGGAGGACCCCGGCATGGACCGCGAGCACGGCGCCGCCGAGGCCGCCCGCTTCGTCAAGGAGCGGATGGGCTTCGCCGCCGCCGGCCGCCTGTTCGACACCGCCTTCGCCGAGGCGCAAGCCAAGGCCTGAGCCATTCCTGATAGGACGTATTGCACACGCCCTATGCTCTGTCGAGATCCTGTCCTCCGACGCCCCCGACCCCTGTCCCCTCGATCCCGGCCCCGATTCCCTTTCGAACTCAGGCCCATAGGGGATGGACACCGGGGGATGGAGGATGGGGCGATCCCCGAGGGTCTCGACCGGGCACACGCCCTCCAGAGAAGACACCGGCCGCGCTTGACGGCCCGCCGCGCGGTCGGGAAAACTGGAAGGGGCGATCCCGAGGTCCGCCGCTCGGGCGGAGGGTCGTCCTTTCATCGCCTCCATTCCCTGGGAGCTCGACCGACGATGAGCGGTCCGATCGTCCGCAAGTACGGCTTCCCCAATTTCGAGAAGATCTTCGGCGAGCGCGGCTTGCAGCACGGGGTGGACGAGACGGAGGCGGGCCAGCCGGCCTCCGACGAGGCCAAGCCTCCCGCCCACACGTCCCCCGGCGCCGAGAAGCCGGCCCCGCCCCCGGGCAAGAAAGACTGAACTCCGGCCGTCCTGGCGAGTTCGGGCCGTCGGGCGGGGTCAATCCACGTCGGCGACCAGGACGTCGCGGAGCTTCTGGAGGGCGCGGGTCTTCTCGTTGCTGACGGTCTTGGGGGCGACGCCCCATTGCGAGGCGATCTCGGCGGGGGTCTCGCCCTTCAGGGTCGCGTAGATCAGCGCGGCCTCGCGCGGGCTGAGCGACTGCTGGATCGCCTCCCGCAGGGCGCCGCGGCGGTCGGAATGGGGATCGTCCGCCTGCGAGGCGACCGAGGCGGCGACCGTGTCGAGCGGCTGGAAGCTCCGTTCGCGCTGGGCCCTCTTCTTGACCGTGTCGATGGCGCGGAAGAAGACGGGCCCGTCGGCCGTCTCCTGGCTCAGCACGTCGCGGATGCCCACCCGGCCGATCTCGGCGGCGAGGTCGTCGAACCGCGACCGGCCCAGGTTCTGCAGGAGCGTGACGAAGACCGCCTGCGTGCTGTCGTCGTGCATCTGCGGAGGGATGCCCGCCCGGTACCACGCTCGGCTCAGGTAGCGGTTCAGCTGCGACAGCCCGGCGGCGATCTCCTGCGCGTCGGCCGTCGTCGTCGAGGGGCCGAGCAGGTCGGCCAGCTCGGTCTGCCCGAGCGCGACGTCCCAGGCCTCGTCCGAAGTCGGGGGGGCGTCCGAGCCGATCGGCGCCGAGGGGGAGAGCAGGTCGTGCTCGGCGACGAGGTGCGGCAGGGTCTGCGCGGCGGCGCTGAGCAGCCGAAGCGCCTCGAGCGCCTCGACCGCCGGCCGGTACGACCGCCGCTTGCCCCTCTCCCCCTTGCCACGCGCCACCCGGGGAACCTCCTCGACCTCCGCCGCGACGAACCCCTCGCGGGCGGGACGCCCGCGCCCGCTCGACGACCGATCGATCTCAACTCAAGATAACCATAGGACGTGCAGGACGGCACACCATCGGCCTGTCCCGCCAACCTACTCAATCCCGACCCTTCCTTCGAGAGCAATTCCCACGCCTCGTTATTACGATATCATGCACGCATTGGTTCGTCGAGGACAGAATTTTTCTTCGATTCCTCTCGATCCTTAGGATCTCCCAAAGCCCGCATTAACCCGCCACCAGGTCCAGGCCGGTTTCGGGGCCGTGCCTTACAGCAGTCATATCGCGATTACCAGGGATTCGGGACTCCAATTTCCCGAATTTCGTTCGAGAAAAGTAGGGGACCTGGGAAATGGCGACTCGACGCACGTTCAGGATGGGGCGAGCGTCGCGACGGTCTCCCCGGCCGCGTCGCAGACGATCTCCTGGAACAGGGTCCGGGTGCGTGCGGCGTGGCGGACGGCATCGGCGCGAAAGGCGTCGACCGGGGCATCGGGGTGGGTTTCGTCGTAGTTGAGCCGGCGGGCAAGGCGGGCGAGCTCGTCGGGATCGTCGGGCAGGTCGGCCCCGCTCCGATTGTGGACGATCCGGAGGCGGGCCTCGACCGTGCGGAAGAAGTTGTACGCCTCGCGAAGCTCGGCGTGGGCCGATCGGGTCGAGCAGCCCTGCTCGTCGCAGGGCGTCGAGCGCATCCCAGAGGTTCGGGCGGATGATCTCGGGGAGTTTCGACGGCGTGGACGAGCTGGAGGTACTGGACGAGGAACTCGATATCGGCCAGGCCGCCGACGCCGCGTTTCAGGTCGTTGCGGCCGCGCGAGTCTTCGAGCTTGCGTCGCATCGCGACGACCTCGCGGGCCAGCGGCCCTCGGGTCGACGGGCGAGGCCAGGACATCGTGGATCGCCTCGGTGACGACCCGGCCGAAGCCGCCGTTGGCGAACAGGACGCGGGCGCGGGTCAGCGCCAGGCGCTCCCAGGCCTGCGCCGGGCCGCGGAAGTAGTCGCGGAAGGCGTCGAGGGTGACGACCAGGGGCCCCGACGCCCCGTGGGGGCGGAGCCGGGTGTCGACGGCGTAGAGCGACCCGCCCGACGAGGAGCCGGCCAGCGCCTTGAGCACCCGGCGGACCACCTCGGAGACGAACTGGTCGTTGGAGATCGACTCGGCGCCGCCGCGGGTCTCGCCGTCGGATTCGTGGAGGAAGACGAGGTCGAGGTCGCTGTGGTAGTTCAGCTCGCGGCCGCCGAGCTTGCCCAGCCCGACGATCGCCCACCGCGACCGCCGGCCGTCGCCGCGGCCGGGGGTGCCGAACCGCTCGGCGCGGCGGCGCCACTGGTCGTGCGCCACCTGCCCGACGATCGCGTCGGCGACGTCGGCCAGCTCGCGGGTCACGTCGCGGATCGGCTCGCGGCCGAGGATGTCGCGGGTGCCGATCCGGACCCACTGCGTGTTGCGGAAGCTCAGCAGGATCGGCGCCAGGTCCTCGGCCCCCCGGCAGAGCTCGGCCAGCTCGGCCTTGATCGCCAGCGGCCGGCTGCGGGCGGTCGACGACCAGGGAGTCCATCAGCTCGTCGATCATGCCCGGGTTGTTGATCAGGATCTCCGAGAGGAACTGGCTGGTCGCGCACAGCTCGACGTAGAGCCGCAGCGTCGGCGGGTTGAAGTTGAACAGCTCCCAGAGGATCGCCTTGGCGCCGAGCGAGGCCGACACCTTCTCCAGGTTGGTCAGCGCCATGTCGGGGTCGGGCGTGCGGCCGACCGCCTGGAGCAGCCTCGGGGCGATCGCGGCGAAGAAGTGCCGGCACCGCGCCTGCGACAGGAACGGCGAGTCCTCCCGCGCCAGCGCCAGCAGGTTCTGATAGGCCGTCTGGTGGTCGCGGAACGGGTACTTGCCCAGGGCCTCGGCGACCAGCTCGGGGGCGGGGGCGGGGTCGAGCACCAGGTCGACCACCGGGTCGGCAGGCGCCGGCGTCGTCGCGGAAGGCGTCGTGGAGCAGGTGGTTGAGGATCTTCCGGTTCAGCTCGGTCTTGGCGCGGTAGTCGCTCAGGAACCGCTGCGCGGGGCCGGTCCGGTCTTCCCACGGGTTGGCGGGGGGGTAGCCCATCCGGACCGCCAGGATGCGCTGCTCCTCCAGGTCGCGGGGCATCTCGTGCGTCTGGCGGTCGAACATCGTCTGGAGCCGGTGCTCGACGCGGCGGAGGAAGCGGTAGGTGTCCTCCATGATCGACCGCTCCTCGGCGGTCAGGCAGCCGACCTGTTCGAGGCGGGCGATCGCGCGGAGGGTGTTGGCGTGGCGGACCTCGGGTACTGGCCGCCGTGGAGGAGCTGGAGGAACTGGACGACGAACTCGACGTCGCGGATGCCGCCGTGGCCGGTCTTGACCTCGACGGCGGCGGTGCCGGCCGAGACGGTCCTCTGCTCGATCCGCCGCTTCATCGCCTTGATCTCGCCGATCTCCGAGGCGCCCAGGTAGCGTGCGGTAGACGAACGGGGCGATCGCGTCGAGGAAGGCACGGCCGAGGTCGAGGTCGCCGGCGATCGGGCGGCACTTGATCAGCGCCTGGCGCTCCCAGGTGCGGCCCGAGGTCTCGTAATAGCCGAGAGTCGCCGCCAGCGAGCGGGCCAGGGCCCCCTGGTCCCCCTCGGGCCGGAGCCGCATGTCGACCCGGTACGCCACCCCGAGCGCCGTGTGGTCGGACAGCAGGCGGACGACCTCGGCCCCCATCCGGGCGAAGAACTCGGCGTTCGAGACGGCCCGGGGCCCGGCGGTCTGCCCCTCGTCGTCGTAGAGGAAGATCAGGTCGATGTCGGAGCTGTAGTTCAGCTCCTCGCCGCCGAGCTTGCCCAGCGCCAGGACGACGAACCGCGCAGGCTGTCCGTCGCGTCCGGAGGGGGTGCCGTGCCTCGCCTCGGCGCGGCGGCGGGCCAGGCGGCAGGCGACCTCGACGCAGGCGTCGGCCAGGTGCGACAGGTCGAGCGTGACCACCTCCAGCGGGATGCGCCCTGGACGATGTCGTCGTAGCCGATCCGCAGCGTCTCGCGCCGTCGGAACCGCCGCAGGACGAGCCGCTCGGCCTCCTCGTCGGGCGCGATTGCGCAGCTCGTCCCAGAGCTCGTCGATGAGCATCGCGCGGTCGCGCCGCTCGGCGCCGCCGCGGAGCCAGCCGAGCAGCGACGGGTCGCGGATCATCAGCTCGCTGAAGTGCTGGCTCGTGCTGAACAGTTGGACGAGGGCCTCGGCGGTCCGGGCGTTGTCGGCGATCTCCTGGGCGATCGCCTCGGGGTCGTGCTCCCGCCGAGACGAACCGCTCCAGGTTCGTCAGCGCCATGCCGGCGTCGGGGCATCGGGGCAGGAGGGCGTCGAGGCGGCCCGCCAGCGCCGGCCAGCAGGCCGGGCTTCCGGCACCGCGCCGACCAGGTCGCGGAGGTCGCGATAGCCCCGGTCCGCGTCGCGCACCCCCAGCCCCGCCAGCCAGAGGCGGCACGCCGGGGGGTCGTCGAGGACGGCCGGCGAAGGGAGAGGATGCCATGCCTGTCCCACTTCAGTAGGCAGTAGGCAGTAGGCGGTCGGCAGTGGAAGGCAGGATTCTCTTCACTGCCGACCGCCTACTGCCTACTGCCTACTGTTGCGTGCTGGAGGTGCCGGAAGATCGCCTCGACGTCGCCCCGGCTGATGCCGAGCGTGTCGGCGATCGAGCGGTCGTCGGCCCCCGGCCGGATCAGGGGCAGGACGTGCGGCGCCAGCGGGCGGAGCCGGTCGGGCAGGGGGGGCGCGGGGTGTGCCGGCGGTGCTCGGCCCAGGGGTCGCCCAGCGTCGACGAACTCCGGGTCGAACCAGTATTCGCGGCCCCCCTGGCGGAGGAGTTCGAGGAACCACGCCTCGAAGCTCGGCGCGATCACCCGCGGGCGGCTCTGCGACTGGTCGTCGCCCGAGGTGAAGATCGGGCAGCCGCCCCCCGGCCAGCGATAGGCCAGGTCGATGCAGACCGTCTCGACGTTCGGGTTGCCCAGCTCGAACCAGCTCTCGGGCTGGACCACCAGGTCGGGCACGCGGGCGAACGGGACCATCGGGCCGATCGCCGAGAGCGGGTGGATCAGCGGGCCGCCGGTCGAGTAGAACCCGTCGGAGAGCGCCAGCCAGGCGCGGAGGCCGGCGGGCAGGCGGAAGCCGTGCCGACGCTCCCAGGCCGCGATCCGGCGCGGGTCGGCGCCCGGCCGGCACGGGTCGGGCGCGCGGCGCCGAACGCGCCTCCAGGGCGGCCGGCGTCGGCGCGAGCGCCGGGTCGATCCCGACCGACGCGACCCAACGACCCACCAGGTCGTTGAGCTGGGCTCCCCATCCGCGTCCCCTCCCTCACGCCCGATGGGCGCAACCGATTCCGTCGTGACCACCCGGCCGAACAGGGTGACGGCGCTGGCGTCCTCGACCGCGACCGGGACGAACTGACCGACCAGCCGCTCGTGCCCCTCGAAGACGACGATCCGGTCGCACGACGTGCGGCCCGTCGAGCTGGCCGAGCTCCCCCGACCGCGTCGCCGCTGGACGGCCGACTTGCTCGGCCCCTCGACCAGGACCTCGACCGTCCGGCCGACGAACGCGCGGTTGTCCTCCCGGCTGATCGCGGTCTGGACGGCGAGCAGGTCGTTGTTCCGCCGCTTCTTGACCTCCTCGGGCACGTCGTCGAGCATCAGAGCGTGTCGGCCTTGGTCCCCTGCCGGGGGCTGTACTTGAAGATGAAGCTGTTCTTGAACCGGGCCCGCTCGACCAGCCGCACCGTCTTCTCGAACGACGCCTCGGTCTCGCCGCAGAAGCCGACGATGAAGTCGCTGGAGACGGCCGCCTCGGGCACCGTCTCGCGGATCCGGCGCGAGCATGTCGTCGTAGAGGGCGACCGAGTACATCCGCTTCATCCGCTTGAGCACCTCGTCGCACCCGCTCTGCGCGGGGACGTGGAGGTAGCGGGCGACCCTGGGCAGGTCGCGGACGGCCTGGAGCAGGTCGTCGGTCATGTCGTTGGGGAAGTTCGTGATGAACTTGATCCGCTCGACGCCGTCGATGTCGTGGAGCCGCATCGAGGAGGTCGGAGAGGCGGGCGGTCCGGCCGTCGGGCTCGCGGTACTTGTAGCTGTTGACGGTCTGGCCGAGCAGGGTGATCTCCTTGACCCCCTGGTCGGCGAGCGGCCGGGCCTCGTCGACGATCACGCCGGGCGGCCGGCTCTGCTCGGGGCCCCGGACCGAGGGGACGATGCAGTAGGTGCAGAACTTGTCGCACCCCATCATGATCCGGACGAACGCCTGGAACGGGCTCGGCCGCATCGCCGGCTCGCGGAGCGGGTCGTACTCGGCGAAGCTCGCGGTGACGGCCTCCTTGCGTGCCGGCGGTCCGCGGGCAGGCTGACGGCCATCTGCGGCGCCTGCTGCTCCTTGGCCTGCGACGAGCAGCTCGGAGACCCGGCCGAGCTGGCCGGGGCCGACGACCACGTCGACGTGCGGGCGCCCGCTTGAGGATCTGCCCCTGGTCCTTCTGCGCCATGCAGCCGAGGACGCCGATCGTCAGCTCGGGCTTGCGCTGCTTGAGGTGCCGGATCCGGCCCGAGGGCGCTGTAGATCTTGTCCTCGGCGTGCTGGCGGACCGAGCAGGTGTTGTAGAGGATCGTGTCGGCCTGGTCGATGTCGTCGGTCAGCTCGTACCCCTCGTGGCGGAGCTTGCCGACGACCAGCTCGCTGTCGAGGAGGTTCATCTGGCAGCCGACGGTCTCGATGTAGAGCTTCTTCCTGAGGTCTGACTTCCGGCATGGGGACATCGTCGTGAACTCCTGAATCGGCGGGCCGGATCGCCGCCGGCATCGGGAGGCAACGGCATTCGCGACTGGATTGTACCAGTCCCGACCGATCGAGGGAACGTCACGAGTCGTCAGCGGGCGAGCTTGCCGGGCCGCCATCCGATCGCCGGGCAGCGACCCGGTGGCCCCGCAGGAAGTCGGCGGCGGGCCATCGGCTTCTTGCCCGGCGAGCTGGACGGTGAGCAGCCGGACCGGCCCCCCTCCGGCGGCGACGACCAGGCGATCGCCCTCGGCCTCGACGACCTCGCCGGCCGGGCCGTCGCGATCGACACGGCGGTCCGGTGGACGATCAGGCGGAGCGGGTTCCGGCCGTCGCCGGCGGTGCCAGTACGTGAAGGCGACCGGCCAGGGCTGCATGGCGCGGACGTGGTCGTGCACGGCGCGGGCGGGCTTCGACCAGTCGATCAGGCCCTCTTCCTTGCGGAGCTTCGGGGCCTTCGTGACCCTCGCCTTCTCCTGCGGGAGGATGCTGCGCGGTCCCGGCCTCCAGCGCGGCGATCGCCTCGGCGACGAGCGGGGCGCCGAGCGTCGCGAGCCGATCTTCCAGCTCGCCGGCCGTCTCGTCGGGGTCGATCGGCGTCCGGGCGACGGCGATCATCCCGCCGGCGTCGATCCGGGGGGTCATCCGGATGACGGTCACGCCGGTCTCGCGTCTCGCCGTTCTGGATCGCCCGCGCCACCGGCGCCGCGCCTCGGTAGGCGGGCAGGATCGACCCGTGCAGGTTGATCCCCCCGAGCCGGGGGATCGCCAGCAGGTCGGCCGAGAGGATCTGGCCGTAGGCGGCCGTCACCAGCAGGTCGGGGGCCAGCGACCGGACCATCTCCAGCGATCCCGGCGCGTTGACGTCCTCGGGCTGCTCGACCCGAATCCCGCGCTCGATGCGCCGCGAGCTTGATCCGGCTCGGGATCAGCTCCTGCTTCCGCCCCTGCGGCCGGTCGGGCTGGGTGATCAGCGCGACGACCTGGTGCCCGTCGTCGCACAGGTGCTCGAACGTCGGCAAGCGCGAAGTCGCCGGTGCCGAGCATCACGATCCGGGTCCGGGGGGGCATGACGTCTCCCCTGGGAGTCGTCAGTTGTCAGGTCGTCAGTTCTCAGTCAAGACAGGAGCAGGTCGGACTCGATGCGGCCGCTCTGTGTGCTCTGGGGTTTTCTGGACTGACGACTGATGACTCACATCCCGTCGAGCTGCCGGATGATCTCGTCGTCGCCGGGGAATTCGCCCGCGGCCTGGGCCTGTGCGGTACTCGTCCTCGAACTCGCGGAGCTTGGCGTCGGCCGAGTCTTCGTGACGGCGGGCTCGAGAGGTCGATGAAGAGGCGGCCGGCGAGGTGGTCGGTCTCGTGCTGGATGGCGCGGCTGGCGAGGTCCTCGGCGTCGAGCTCGACGGGGTTGCCCTCCAGGTCGAAGGCCCGGACCTTGATCTTGCGGGCGCGGCGGACCTTGGCGTACAGGCCGGGGAAGCTCAGGCAGCCTTCCTCGTCCTCGATCGACGAGTGCCGCTTGACGATCTCGGGGTTGATGAAGACCTGCTCCTGGTCTTTCTTCTCGGGGTCGGCCGTCAGGTTCAGGACGAAGAACCGATAGGGGATGCCGACCTGGTTGGCCGCCAGCCCGATCCCCTTCGCCTCGTACATCAGGTCGAACATCGCGCGCGACCGTGGCCCGCAGGTCGTCGTCGATCCGCGTCACGGGGCGCGACTCATACCGAAGCGCGGGATGGGGGTAGGGCACGATCCGCAGCACGAGGGGACTCCGACGCTTGGGGGCGTATCGACCGGAGTCCATTGTAGAGCATACCGCCGGGGGTCGCCAAGGCGGCCCGGCCCGCGCCCGCGCCGGCCTCACGGGCGAGCGGGGGCGAATACGTCGTCGGGCAGCTCGCCGACCGGGCCGCCGTACCGGATCAGGTCGGCCCAGCCGGCGCCGACCAGGAGGAAGACGGGCCCCTCGCGGCCGTCGCCGGTGGTGGCGATCGGCGCGCCCCCCTCGCCGAGGTCGCCGACGCGGAGGGTGCGCGTCCCGAGGTTCCCGGCGAGCTGGACCTCGATGACGAGGCTCGGGTTGGCCAGGCCGGTCGAGGCGGGGATCGGGCCGCCGTACTGGTAGAACCGGCCCACCGTCAGGTGCGACAGGTCGTTCACCAGCGGGCCGATCCGCGACAGGTCGAACCCCGAGGCATCCTGGCCCGGCTCGGGCACCCACTCGACCGGCCCCCGGCGCGGGTCGGGCCGGTGCCGGAGGGCCAGCGTCCGGCCCCTCCAGCGCAGGACGACCCGCTCCGCCTGCTTGGCCGGGAACGCGAGGATCTCGGGGTCGTGGAACTCGGCCCGGAACGGTGCCAGGGCCGCCGGGGGGAGCGTGAAGACCAGCGGGTCGCCCTCCAGCGCGGCGTACCGCGACTCCGACTTGGGCACCTTGCTTGCCGACCCGCAGGCTCCCCGCCTTCGGCTCGCTCGAACCCTTCTCCGACGGCACGGCCTGCAACGTCCACGAGACGACCAGGCTCGGCTTGTCGAGGCCGAACGCCGCGTCGTCGGGCTTGTCCGAGACGAAGTCCTCGGCGCGGAGGCCCTTCAGGACCATCAGGGCGCGGGTCACGGCCTCGTCGTTGGCCGACGCCTCGACCGGCCTGGCCATCCGCCAGTGGTTCGGCCGGGCCGCCTTCGTCTCGGGCTCCAGGACCACCCCGGAGCCGTCCTCCCCGTCGAGCTGACAGCCGCGCGACGCGGGCGGGGTCGAGGTCCAGGACGGTCCGTTCGCGGAACGCGAAGCGGTTCTTCGGCAGGACGTCGAGGAAGATGTCGGGCAGCGCCAGGATGGTGGGGTCGCCCTCGACGCGGCCCCAGATCGTCTTCTTCACGGCGTCGTGGACGCCGAGTCGCAGGACGAGCCGCGGGTCCCCCTTCGGGCGGGCCTCGGAGGACTCCGGGGCCTTGGCGCCGGGGTCGGCCTGCCAGACCTTGAGGACCATCCCCGGCGACTCGACCCCGGAGCCGGGGACGTCCTTCGCCTCGAAGAACTCGCTGGCCTGGAGGCCGGCCAGCGCCGACAGGAGGGCCTGCACGGTCGGGGTGTCGGCCTTCTCGCGCGCGGGGGCGACGACCTCCCAGCCGGACGGGCCCTTCGCCAGCGTGAAGCTCAGGGCACGCCCCGCGATCTCCAGGAAGCTCGACCCGGTCGGGGACGATGTCGGCGACGTTCTGGCTCCGCAGCGCGTTGGGCTTCGTGCCGAGGTCCTGGATGCCGCGGCCCTCGATCAGGATCACGTCGTCCTCGTCGCCCCTCCGGGCGTAGAGGCGGCCCTCGTCGCCGGGCGCGGCCGAGCCGACGCGGAGCACCTGCGGCTTGCCCCCCTTGACGGCGGGGGTCATCTCGATCGTCATCGCCGGGGGGTCGAGCCCGAACGGCTTGAAGTCGCGGACGTCGTCGGCGACGAACCCCGCGTCCCCCCCGGCGACGTGCAGCGCGGACAGCTCGGCGACCACCCCCTCGAGCCTTCTGTTCGTCGGCCAGGGCGCGGATCGGGCCGGGACAGCTTCCAGCGCTCCTCGACCCGTTCGACCCTCAGGTCGCGGCCCGGCCCCGCGACCGAGACCGACGCGACCCGGAAGCTCGGCAGGTTGAAGACCGCCTTGTCGCGCCACTCGGGGACGGCATCCTTGATCCCCTGGAACGGCCGGGCGTCGACGACCTCGATCCCCTTCTCTCCCCCGGGGCGGACGTAGAGGCGGTCCTGGACGACCTTGCCCAGCTCGATGCGTCGCCAGCGGGGCCTTCGCCGTCGCCGAAGACGCGGATCGTCGCCGACGGCGGCTCCAGGCCGAAGGTCGCCGGGGATTCCTGGAGCGTGCCGGCCTCGGGCGACCGCGGCAGGTCCTTGAGGTTGCGGACCATCGCGTCGAGCCGCCCCGGGTCGGCCATCGTGTCGACGGGCTCGATCATCTGCCAGCGGTCGTCGCCGCGTCGCTCGAAGACGAGCCGCCGCGCACCCCCTCGCCCTTCGTCCCCTCGGGGACCCGGTCGATCTCCAGGCGGCGGACGTCGGCCGGGCGGACGTCGAGCAGCGCGGGCAGGACGAGACCCTTCTGCTTGAGGCGTTCCTCGGCCGTGGGGATGTCGGCGTAGTCGGCCCACCACAGGGCGATCAGGCCCGTGAAGAACAGCGTGAGCAGGATGAAGGTGGTGTGGTGCTTCTTCATGGCGGCCTCACTTCAATAGTGGGGAGTGGGGCGTGGAGAGTGGGGAGTCGAAGATTGACAGGCCCGACTCTCCACCCTCCACGCCCCACTCCCCACTCACTCGCGGCGCGCGGCGTAGGTCGTGACTCCCAGGCCGATGATCAGGAGCACGGCCATGACGGTCGGCACCAGGATCAGGCGCGTCCGCAGGGCGGGGTCGGCGACGAGCGTCAGGGCCTCGTGCGTCTTCGGCGCGATCCCCCGGAGCTCGGCCTTGCCGCGGAGCCAGCTCGCGGCGTTGATCAGCAGGTCGAGGTTCGTCGGCTCGATCTCCAGGAACGGGTTGTCGGCCATCAGCCCGCTGGAGAGGATCGCGAGGCGGGGCGTCCCCTTGGTGTCGACGCCGGGCTTGGGCCGGTCGGCCACCGCGACGCCCACCGTCAGGGGGCCGACCTCGTCCGTCCCCGGGTCGCGCTGGACCTGCCGGTCGACCTCGGCCCACGCATCGGGCGCGGTGCGGAGGATCGCCGTCGGGATCACGGCCTGGTTGGCCGCCGCCGGGGCCCCGGGCGTCCCCAGCATCTTCAGCGGGGCCGCGTTGGGCATGAGCACGTAGCGGCCGACCAGGGGGTCGACGACCGGGTGCCGCGCCGCCGGCTGGATCGGCACGAAGACCATCCCGGGGCGCCCCTGGAACTGCCGGGGGGGATCGACGACCACCCCCTTGCCGACCTCGACGTTGTACGACCGGAGGAACTCGTCGAGGCCCATCGCCCCGCCGGAGCCCATCAGCAGGAGCACCGGCCCCCCGCGGTCGGCGTAGCGCCTTGAGCCGCGCGACCTCCTCGGGCTTGAACGCCGTCTTGGGGCCGGCGACGACCACCAGCGCGGCCTCGGGGGGGACCTCCTGGCTGAGCGGGCTGAACTCGACGACGTCCGAGCCGATCGCGTCGAGCCGGGCCCGCAGGACGCCGACGCCGGGGCGGCGGGGGTCGAGGTCGTTGATCGACGGCTCGCCGTGGCCGGTCGTGAACGCGATCTGCGGCTTCTTCTGCTCGCGGAGGCCGATCAGGGCCGAGGTCACGGCGTCCTCGCCCTTGAACTCGGTGTGGAAGCGGGCCGGGCCGTCGCCGGGCTGGTCCCGGCGGGGCACGTCGAACATGTCGAGGTTGCGGACCATCACGTGCTGCGCCGAGTCCCCCTCGCCGTAGTCGATCAGGATGCCGCCGTCCTGCGGGATCGGGACGTTCGGGACGCGCTTGACCAGCGCCTCGACCTTGTCGATCTCGACGAACGGGTTGACGGACTCGACGCGGACCTTCGGCGGGTTGGCCGCCTTGTAGAGGTCGAGCAGCTCCACGACGCGGTTGCGGTGCGGCGCCGCGAGCGGGCCCTCGCCGAACAGGACGGTGAAGGTCACCGGGCGGTCGAGGCTCGTCACCTGGTTGAGCGTCAGCGACGAGAGCGAGAACGCCTTCTCGCGGGTGAAGTCGACCGCCTTGCCGCCGTAGCGGAAGGCCAGCACGTTGACCACCACCAGCACCCCCGCGACCAGCGCGGCGTTCAGCGCCGCGTCGGAGAACTCCAGCGTCCTGCCGCAGGGCCGGGCTGGCGTGCCGGTGGCGGCGGTTCGCGGCCATCAGCGTCAGGACGATCGCGAACCCCGCCGCGAAGACCGGCAGCGACCAGACCACCCGCCCCGACAGCGCCACGTAGGCCCCCGACGGCGATCAGCAGCAGGCCGCCGACCATCGCGGCGATCACCCGGTCGCGATACCCCGCCGCCGGGGCGTCGTCGTCCGCCTCCTCGCGCGCCGCCTGCCCGATCGGCGCCCCGCGCAGCGCCCAGAACAGGACCAGGAACGCGGCCAGCGCCAGCCCCGCGAACCAGATCCCGGTCTGCGACAGGAACGTCAGCACCCGATGCACCATACCTCGACTCCGAGTCTCTGTAGGGCGTGTGAACACGCCAATCCCGCGCGACGACAGAAGACCGGCGTGCTTCACACGCCCTACCGGCTACTTGCTCCGCCGCGACTGAAGCACCTTGACGGTCAGGTAGAGCATGAAGGCGCTGACCGACAGGTGCAGCGCCAGGTATCGCAGGTCGAGCCGCCCCGCGCCGAAGCTCTGGACCTGCGAGAGCACGGCCAGGAACCGGACCGCGTCGGCCCAGCCGGCCTGGTGCTCGGCGGCGTAGAAGTAGATCAGCAGCGTCAGCAGGATCAGCGCGAACAGCACGGCGAACGTCCAGATCGCCGCGATGATCTGGTTCCGCGTCAGCGAGCTGAAGAACAGCCCGATCGAGACGAACATCATCCCCATCGTCGTCAGCCCGATCGCCCAGCGAGGCGACCGGGCCGACGTCGAAGTGGAACTTGGCCTGGTAGTAGAGGAACGGCAGGTAGACCGCGAACGGGAGCAGCAGGACCAGGTACATCACCACCCCGGCGAGCCACTTGGCCAGGACGATCTCGGCCTCGGTCACGGGCACGGTCAGCAGCGTCTCGATCGTCCCGGACCGCCGCTCCTCGGCCACCAGCCGCATCGTCAGCGCGGGGACGGCCACCAGCAGCGCGATCCAGAACGGCGTGCTGACCCCGAGATGTAGCTGTTCAGCGGGTCGGCCAGCGTGGAGAACGCCCGCTGCGGCCGGACAGGGCATCGACCAGCTCCCAGAAGTTCAGGAAGGCGATGACCTGGAACGCCAGGAGGATCAGGAACGCCATCGGGCCGAGGAAGTAGGCCCCCAGCTCGCGGCGGAGCAAGGCGGGTACGTGTCGCATGGGTCAGACAGCCTCAACGACCTCGCCGTCGGCCAGCCGCGCCTCGTGCGCGACGGCCTGGATGAACCGATCTTCCAGCGTCGAGCCGCCGCAGGTCGAGCTGCCGCAGCGGCCAGCCGTTCTGGACGAGCCGCGTGCCCAGCGCCTCGCGGAGGTCGGCGCCGTCGCGGGGATGGACCTCGAAGGCGGCGTAGTCGCCGTCGCGGGCCGTGATCGTGGCCCGCTCGACCCCGGCGACCGTCTCCAGCGCCGCGCGGATCGCCTCGGCCGGCCCGCGCGCCTCGAGGACGATCGTGCTCTCGGCCTGGAGGCGGTCGAGCCGGTCGTCCACGGCGATCCGCCCCCTCGCGATGATGATCACCCGGCCGCAGACCGCCTCGACCTCCGACATGATGTGCGTCGACAGCAGGATCGTGTGCCGGTCGCCGAGCTCGCGGATCAGGGCGCGGACCTCGCGGATCTGGATCGGGTCGAGCCCGGCCGTCGGCTCGTCGAGGATCAGGATGTCGGGGTCGTGGACCATCGCCTCGGCCAGCCCGACCCGCTGGCGATACCCCTTCGAGAGATGGCCGAGGACCCGCTCCTCGACCTCGCCCAGCCGGCACCGCGCGACCACCTCGTCGATCGCCGCGCGGCGTCGCGAGCGGGGGATGTCCTTGAGCTTGGCGCGGAAGGTGAGGAACTCGCGGACCCTCATCTCGTTGTACAGCGGCACGTTCTCGGGCAGGTAGCCGACGCGGCGGCGGACCTCCAGCGGCTCGTCGAGGATGTCGTGCCCGGCCAGCGACGCCCGGCCGCTGGTCGGCGGCAGGTAGGTCGTCAGCATCCGCATCGTCGTCGTCTTGCCCGCGCCGTTCGGGCCGAGCAGCCCGACGATCTCGCCCCGGCCCACCGCGAAGGTCAGCCGATCGACGGCCTTGACCGTCCCGTACCGCTTCGACAGCCTCTCCACCTGGATCATGATGCGCCCGAATCCCCTCTCGCCGGCGATGTCCCCGCGCGCCTCGCGCCGCGGGCGTGAATATCAGACATTGGGTTAGCTGGCCGGGGCGGGAGGCTCGACCAGCCTAAGCTTCGCCCGGTCCGCCTCCTCCTGGGTCATCAGCTTCGCCTTGACCATGAGCTGGATTCGGTCCTCCATCGGCATCTGCTTCAGGTGCTTCACCGCCCGTTTGATTTTCAGGCTTGAGTACGACCTCGGCATTCTCGATCGATCGAGCGGCATCGATGTCCTCCAGATGGGTCGGCGAGTGGAGCCACGTCCCGAGAATACAGCCCGGATTCCTCACGCAGACCTGAATATGGGCGCCTTCCGAAATCCAACTTCGCGTCCAGACTCGCTTATCCTCCCCGGTCGGGACGTAGACGGCCCGGGCGGAATCGACCCGTTGCTTACCTACATCATCCTCAATCGCGGCGTAGGCGTACTGGAAAACGGCACAATCCAACCATTTTTTATGGTTGGCGTTCTGCGGGACTGGTCGCCCGGCCGCGACCATGGCCTCACGGTATTTGTCGTGGATCTCAGTCAGGTACTTTACATTGTAGGGATCGAGCAGGTCGAAGCAAAAGCCGAGCCGGATCATCGACCCCAGGATCGCGATCGGTTCGTCCCACTTCTGCCGTCGGCTCCGTCGCTCGGCCCACCAGAGCGCCTGATGGGGCGCATACTCCCAGAAGTAGATGCCGTGGCCCAGCCAGTCGTCCGGGTTCCGGCTATACTTGAATCCTTGCCTCCGGTTCACGATGTCTCGGGCCACGGAGAGCCTGGTTCCATGGTAGCCGACGACCGTGCGGTGATAGTCATCGAAGCGCATCATCGAGGCGTCCGCCCTTGCGGAGGCTTCCTGCCCGCCAGCTCGCGGCGCAGCCGGCGGATCTGGTCCTGCGCGACCAGGCTGAACTTCGACCGGAGGATCGGCGCCCCGTCGAACCAGGCGCGGGGCTCGGCGAAGGCGAGGTGGACCTCGACGACCAGCACGCCCGCCGGCTCGTGCAGCGCGCCGACCTTCACGTACCCCGCACCCCCGGCGTAGGGATGGGCCGCGCCCGTCTTCGCCTTGCCGCGGTCGATTGCGCGCCAGCGGTTCGGGAAGGTCTTGTCGTCTTCGAACCGCGGGTCGGTCCGCGAGGCGACGACCCACGATTCGGCCGACTGCGTGCCGACGGTCCGGTCGGTCGCCTCGACCTCGATGCGGTCGAGCAGCCTCCCGACGACGTGGGCGTACCGCTCGACCCGGTCCTTGCCCGCCTTGCCCGCCTCGATCGACCGCGCGGCCAGGTCGTCGCCGCCGAGCAATCGGGCGCGGAACTCCATGTTCCCGGCCTCGATCGGCCTGTCGTCCTTCCCGGCCCGGCCGAGCACCGCGTCCGGGTCGATCTGGCCCAACTCGGCGCGGACGGCGAACCACAGGTCGGCCCGGCGGATGAGGTCGCCCCGCTCGGTCGTCTCGTCGCGAGCCTTCAAGATGAAGGGGGCCGCGACCGAATCGCGGAGGAACTCCTTGAGCTCGGCCTCCGAGCCGACCACCCCCTTCAGCGCGGCCCGCTGGGCCGCGGCGTCCTGGCCGTCGCGGAGGACGGGGGCGGGGAACGCGACGCGGCGGCCGTCGATCGACGTCTCGCCGTCGAGCAGCGCGCGATAGAGGGCGTTGCCCGCATGGGCCGGTTCGACCTCCGGCGCCGCGCCAGGCACGGCGTTAGGAGGATGAGTATGGATAAAGCCACGGTCCGGTTTCTCCGGTCGCGACGATCTTGCGGGCAAGTTTCGCCGCCGATCGGCCGATCAAGGGAACGGGGGCGCTCGCGCGCCCGGCCGGTCCAGGATGGCCGCGCATGGGCCCGATTGACAAGGATGGCGCGCCATGAGGTCGCTCGGGACTCGGATCGGGCTGCTGCCGGCGATGGCCGTCGCGCTGGCGGGCTGCCGCGCGATGCCGGTCGCGGGCAAGATCCAGACCGACGCCAACGTGGCCGCGGCCTTCCAGGGGACGCGTCGACGTCCGCCTGCCGACGGCGACCGACCCGGGCCCGATGGTCCCGGTGGTCGTCCGCGCGGGGGCGGCGGGGCCGCACGCTCCGAGGGTCGCGGTCGTCGACGTCGACGGCCTGCTCCTGAACCAGAACCTGACCGGCCTCTACTCGGCGGGCGAGAACCCCGTCGCCGCGTTCCGCGAGAAGCTGGAGCTGGCGGCCGGCGACCCCCGCGTCCGCGCCGTGGTCGTGCGCATCCACAGCCCGGGGGGGGGCGTCGCGGCCTCGGACCTCATGGCCGAGGAGCTCCGCCGGTTCCGGCTGGCCACCGGCAAGCCGACGGTCGCCTGCCTGATGGACGTGGCGACCGGCGGCGCCTACTACCTGGCCGTCGGCTGCGACCGCGTGCTCGCCCTGCCGACGACCGTCACCGGCGGCCTCGGCGCGATCGTCAACCACGCCAACCTCCAGGACGCCATGGCGCAGCTCAACGTCCGGGTCGAGCCAGTCAAGGCGGGCGAGCTCGTGGACATGGGTTCGGTCACCGGCCCGCTGCCCGACGACGCCCGCCGCCTGTTCCAGGAGATGGCCGACGGCTTCCGCGACCGCTTCGCCGCGCGGGTCGCGCGGCACCGGCCCGCGATGACGCCGGCCGACCGCGCGGCGATCGGCGACGGCCGGATCGTGGCCGCCCCGAGGGCGCTCGCCCTGCACATGGTCGACGCGCTCGGCTACCCCGACGACGCGATCGCCGAGGCCGAGCGGCTGTCGGGCGCGGCGGGGTCGGAGGTCGTCCTGCTCCAGAGGGCGGGGCACCCCGGGCGGTCGATCTACGCGATCGTGCCGAACGTCCCGCTCCAGTCCGAGCTGATCCCGTTCAGCTATCCGGGGCTGGAGCGGAGCAAGCTGCCCGCCTTCCTCTATCTGTGGCAGCCCGACCCGACCCTCACGAAGCTCGGCGGGCGCTGAGGCCCGAGGACGACCGATCGGGGCGATTGCGGTCCTGCGCCTCACGGCTCCCTCGCCGTCACCCAGACCAGCACGACCGACGACGGCCTGCGCCGCGCCCGGTCGCGATCGTCGCGCGGCGGCCGGCGGTCGGCGACCCCCTCGGCCCCGGCGCGGCCCGCCTCGTCGCGCGCCGCGGGCGGCCCGGCGACGATCGCGGCCTTCGGAGGCGGCGCCGGGCGGCCCGGCCCCGGCTCGGCCGGCGGGTCGGCGGGCGGCGAGGCAAGCTCGTCGGGGGCGTCGCGCATCGCCAGGCGGGACGGCAGGCCGTCGAGGGGCACGAGCTCGACGGCCCTCGTGCCCGGCAGGATGGCCACCTGCCCGGCGTCGGCCAGTTTCGTCACCACGTCCCGATCGGCCTCCTCCTCGACGGCGCCGAAGGCGCCCTCCAGCTTCGCCCGGAAGTCCTGGAGCTCGGTCTCGTCCATCGCCAGCGCGAAGACGGTCGCGCGGTGCGGGTGCTTGGGGTCGACGACGATCCCCTGCCCGATCGTGATCCGGCCGTAGGACGGGTCGGTGCGCGGGGTCCGGTGGATGAGGGCGTCGACCCGCTCCGCGGCGTGCCCGTCGATCACGTCGGTGACGACGAGCACCTTGCTCAGGCTCGGGTCGTCGAGCATCCGGCGGACCCGCGCCGCGGCGTCGTCGGCGACGACCGGCGCGGCCGGTGTCCTCCTCGGTTCGGTCGACGCCGGGGCGTCCTCCGCGCGGGCGGGACGTCCGACGGCGACCGCGACGGGGCGAGGGCCCGTCGTCGACGGCTCGACCCGGGTCGGCGGCGCCTCGGGGGCCGGCTCGCCGACGGCCACCGCGGGCCCTCGGCGAGGGGCCCGGTTGGGGTTCAGGCTGAGCGACAGGGCGACGAGGACCGTCGCCGCGACGCCGAGCCCCGCCAGGGCGGGGGGCCGGGCGTACCAGCGGCGGCCGGGCCGGCGGCGGCCGATCCGGACGAGGATCGCATACGCCAGGTCCGCCGGGGCGCGGGGCGCGGCAGGCCCGCGATCAGGTCGCGCACGGCGGACAGCTCGCGGAGCCGGTCGGACAGGCCCGCGTCGGACAGCAGCGCCGCCTCGACGGCCGAGCGGCCCTCGGCGTCGAGCTCGCCGTCCAGATAGGCACTCAGCAGCGATTCGTCGTCCAGGTTCATGGCATCTCGGCGGGTCGGGGGTCGATCGATCTCGGGCGTCATGCCCCCGATGGGTGGTGGTTGGCCTCAGTCCAGGGCGCGGGAGGGCGGGCGGACGGGACGGGCTGCCCCTCCTCGACGAGCGACCGCAGGCGGTCGCGGAGCTCGCCGCGGGCCCGGTGCAGGCGGCTGCGGACCGTCCCGACCGGGATGCCCAAGGCCGCGCCGATCTCCTCGTAGCGCAGCCCGTCGAACTCCTTCATCACGACCACCGCGCGATGGTCGGGCGCCAGGGCGTCCAGCGCGTCCTGGATCAGACGATCGCGCTCGGCGCGCTCGACCGGCAGCGCGGGGTCGCTCTGCTCGGGGTCGTCGGCCGGCTCGATGGCCGGGCCGCGCGGGCCGTTGTCGAGCCGCAGCGACGGCCGGCGCCGCCTCCGGCCGCTCAGCGCCAGGTTGACCGCGATCCGGTAGATCCACGTGTAGAACGAGCTCTCCCCCTGGAACCGATCGAGCCTCTGGTACGCCCGCAGGAACGCCTCCTGGAGCAGGTCCTGCGCCTCCTCGGCGCAGCCGATCAGGCGGAGGACGGTAGGGTACAGCCGGTCCTGGTAGCGTCGGACCAGGACCCCGAACGCCTCCGTCTGCCCCGCTCGACAAGCGTCAATGAGTCCCTGCTCGTCGTGGCACCCGAACATCAGTAACCTTGGACGCCGCCCGGTCCGCAAGAGTTCCCGACCCGCGACCCGAAGCCCCCGAAGGGCCGGCCCGCCACAAACATCCGACGACCTCCGCCCCCTCGCCGTCCCATCGCATGCGCGTTTCCACGGCGACGGCGACCGGACCCCTCCAGGATTGTACCGGCGCCCCCCCCACCGATCTACCGGCTCTCGTGACAACCCATTTTTCCTTGTTAGTCCAATCCGCCCAAGATTTCAGGGGCTATCCGGGGCAGAGTACAACGTGGCAGAGAACAGGTAGCGAGATCACCCCACCCAAAGAGAAGGGAGGCCGATCCAGCACCCTTGTTTCTGCAACGCTGAACTAAGGTTGAGATGTGTGAGACATGCCGCGAGTCTCGATCAACGAGGGAAAAGACGATGGGTCAGGATCAGAGCAAGAACGAGTTCGGGCTTTGCAATCTCAAGCTGCTTTATCGGATCGGTGTCGTTTGTGCTGTCCTCATCATCGCGAGTTGGGGAGGTTATAGAGGCGGTGAATCGTATGTCGGCTACTCCGTCCTTTACATCATTTGGGGAGGCTTGATTTGTGCGAGTGCCCATCTCGCGGTCAAGAAGGGGCGAGAACTTGTCGAAGGAGCGGTACTTGGGGCATTCAGCCCACTCGGGTTTATCATCGAAGTTCTCCTCCCTGCCTCCAAACACTCCTAAGAAATGGATCTCCGGATCGCCTTTGAGCGTCCGGGGCAGACGATCCAATCAGGTGTTCAGCTCAACCGAGTGGTGTGCTCCCTGGACCCGCCGCGAACTGGCCCTCCGACGACGTGGGCCCGGTCGACCCGGATGCGGCGGGCGCGGCGGTGCTCGTCGATCAGGGCGAAGTAGCGGTCGAGGTGCTCGGCCTCGGACCAGACGCTCGTGCCGGGCGCGGAGGCCGTTCTCGCCGAGCGCGTCGCGCAGCTCGTCGTCGGTGGCGAGCCGGCCGAGCGCCGGCGACCAGGCCGTCGGGCGAGTCGAAGACGAGGCCGCCCCCGGCTCTCGTCGACGAGCTCGGGCAGGGCGCCGAGGTCGCGGACGACGACCGGCGTCCGCTCGGCGAAGGCTTCGAGCACGACGTAGCCGAAGGTCTCGTAGACCAGCGACGGGACGACCACCGCCCGCGCCCCGCGGAACAGCGCGGCGACCTCGGCCGGCGTCGAGCCGGCCCTCGAAGTGGACGTTGTCCAGCCCCGCGGCCTGCTCGCGGAGGGCCGGCCTCGTACTGCCCCGAGCCGGCGATCCGGAGGTCGAGGCCGGGCAGCCGGCGCATCGCGTCGATGACGTCCTGGAACCCCTTGATCTTCTCCAGCCGGCCCGCCGCGGCGACGTAGGGGCGCGGCGTGCCGCGGGCGTCGGGGCCTCGGGCAGGCCGGTGTAGTCGTGCGGCAGGAAGTAGGGCAGGTGGGTCATCGGCGCGTCGATCCCGCGGCGGGCGTGCTCGCGCATCGTCGAGAGGCTCGGGCAGATCAGGGCGTCGAGGTGGCGGAGCGACCGCTCCATCAGGCCGCGTCTTACGCCAGAACTGGGGCGGACGGCCGCGCCTGGACGCAGCACCGGACGCATTCGCGGCGTCTCGCAGACGCGTCCGATCGTACTTCCAGAGGACGTGCAGCGGGCAGACGAGCCAGTGCTCGTGCGCCGTCATGAGCTTGACCGCGCCCGGGGGCGGGGACGCCGAGCAGGCCGGGGCCGCCGATCAGCGAGAGGTTGTGGAAGTGGACCACGTCGGGCCGGATCGCGTCGAGCAGGCGGCGGATCGCGCGGGCCTTGAACAGCGGGCGGCCCGTCTGGTGCGTCGCCAGCGGCGAGAGCGGGCCGACGCGGGCTCTCCAGCGGGTGGATCGTCGACGCCCGGCGGCGGGCTCGTAGGGCCGCGGGGTCTGGTCGCCGCGCGACGATCTCGAAGGCGTCGCGGCAGTGGATGACGTGGACCTCGTGCCCGTGCCGCGCCAGGGCCCGCGACAGCCGGTCGACGAACGCGGCGTCGCCGCCGAAGCTGTGCGACCCGAAGAACGTGCGTGAGCATGCAGAACTTCATGCCGACCTCCTCCGACGGCCCGGCGCCGGGTCGAGCTCGTCGAAGCAGTCGAGCAGCGCGCGGGCCGCCGCGGCCCAGGTGAACCGCCGCGGCCCGCCGCGAGCGCCGTCGCGGCCAGGCGGTCGCGCAGCGCCGGGTCGCGCCAGCAGGCCGCGCGAGCGCCGCGGCCATCGCGCCGACGTCGGTCGGGTCGAAGAAGACGCCCGCCTCGCCGACGACCTCGGGCAGCGAGCCCGCCCGGCTGCAGACGACCGGCGTCCCGCACGCCATCGCCTCGACCGGCGGCAGGCCGAACCCCTCCATCAGCGACGGCTGCACCAGGGCATAGGCCCGGTTGTAGAGGTAGGCCAGGTCGTCGTCGGGCACGAACCCGGTGAAGCGGACCCGATCCGCCCAGCCCGAACCGCGCGACGGCCGCGCGGAGCTCGGGGACGTGGGTGTGGAAGACGTCGCCGAGGTCGCCGACCAGGACGAGCCGGACGTCGTCGCCGGGCCCGGCCCGGCGCGAACGCCTCGATCAGCCGGGGCAGGTTCTTGTGCGGGCTCAGGCCGCCGACGTAGAGCAGGTACCGGCGTCCCCGGCGCGATCCCGTGCCGCGCCAGCGCGGCGTCCGACTCGGGGCCGGCCGGCGACGGGCCGGAAGGCGGCGTCGGGGCCCTCGGTGACGACCCGGACCCGGTCCTCGGGCAGGCGGAACCAGGCGAGCAGGTCGCGCCGGGCGGCCTCGCGAGACGGTCAAGATCCGGTCGGCCCACCGCGACCGCGGCGTGCTCCTTGACCGCCCAGGCGACCCGCCCCTGCCAGGTCGGGAAGACCAGCTCGGGATGGGCCAGGGCGAGCGTGTCGTGCATCGTGACGACGACCCGCCCGACGTTCCAGACCGGGAAGAAGCTGTACGACGCCGGGAAGTAGATCAGGTCGAGCCCCGACCCGCGCCACCGCCCGGCCCATCGCGAGCATGTCGCGGACCCGCCGCCGCCCCGTCGCCGACGCCGCCCGGCTCGGCGCCTCGGCCACCTCGACGACGACCGTCTCGAACCGCTCGGGGACGCGCGACCGCCTCGAGCCGACGGCCGGTCGACGAAGACGACGAACTCGTGCGGCGTGTCCGGCCTCGGCCAGCGCCGCGAGCGTCTGCCGCGCGAACCGGCCGAACCCGCGCCGGTTCGCCAGGCAGCCCCCGTCGATCCCGATCCGCATCGCATCGCCCTCGCATCGAGGACCCGATTAGCCACGGAGGCACAGAGGGCCACCGAGGAAGACTAGGAATCAATGTTGATCTTCATACCGACTCGTGGCTCTCGTGTCCTCCGGCTCAATCCTCGAATCGAGCCGTTGTACCCAGAGGATCGTGCTGTGCCCGAACGGCAGGCGCAGGCCGAGCCGGCCCACGGCGACGCCTCGGCCGCCGCGACGCCGCCCATCAGCCGGTTGATCCACGGGTGGGGCATCCGAATCCGCAGCCCGCCCCCCGCCGGGTGGCCGCCGCCGCGCCCGCGCCGACGAGCCGCCCGCGGACCTCCTGCGCCAGCGCGGGGAGGCAGTTCGCATAGCTCGCCCGCCGGACCCGCGAAGCCCGCCGCTCGAAGAGGTCGAGTCAACGTCGCCGAGCCGATAGCCGACCGTCGTCCCCGCCGGACCACCCCGCCGCGTTCGAGCGGACCAGCGCGACCCCCCCCGGCCGGAGCACCCGGCGCAGCTCGCGGGCGGCCCGGCGGTCGCCCCCCGGCGGCAGGTGCTGGAGGACGTCGAAGCAGGTCACGACGTCGAACCGGCCGGCGTCGAACGGCAGGGCCAGGGCGCTGCCGCGGACCAGGGGGAAGCCGTGCCGGCCGTCGCGCGTGCGGCGAGGGCCTCGGGGCTCGGGTCGAGGCCGACGACGCGGCCGATCTCGGGCCGGCGCGGCCAGCCGGACGGCGCGTCAGGCCGGTCCCGCAGCCGACGTCGAGCGCCTCCAGGCCGCGACGGCCCCGCAGCGCGGCCGACGAGCCAGCGCGACGCGAGCCGCCACATCCCCGGCGACCACCAGTGCGCGGCCTCGACCTCGGCGAGCCGGTCGAAGTAGGCGGGATCGTCGATCGTCAGCGCGGGGTCATGGTCATGCCGTCGCGCCCTCCGGCGAGCCGCCAGGTCGCGGCGTAGGCGGCCGCGCCGGCGACGACGACGGCCAGAGCGGCCAGGTCGCGCCGACCGGCAGACGGCCGCCAGGCCGAGGCAGCCGACGACGGCCCGGCCGCCGATGGTGCCAGGGCGGCGCGACGCCGAGCCGCGCCAGCGTCGCCAGCCGCCGACCGCCCCGACGACCTCGATCCCCAGCGCCGCCCAGCCGACGCCCCACGGGCCCCGCCCACGACCGCCGCGGCCGGGACGACCGCCAGCGCCAGCCAGCGCCGAGGCCGAACATCTGGTCGAAGCACCCAGGCCTCGCGGCGGCACGAGACGAGCGCCGCCTGGTCGAAGCTCGCCGTCAGCAGCCAGGGGAGCCGCGCGGCGACCAGGCGCCAGCCACGGGCCCGCCCTGGCGGTAGCCGCGCGCCGAAGAGCAGGGGCATCCAGCGGTCGGCCGTCAGGGCCAGGCCGACCGCCGCCGGGAGGCTCGAGCGTCCAGAGCCGGCCGAGCGCGTCGCCGATCAGGCCCGCGGGCCGTCGGCGCCCCCGCCGCCCAGCGCCCGCGCGATCGCCGGGGCCACCGACGCCGGCACGACCAGCCCCAGCGCCACCAGGCCGAACACCAGCCGCCGCGCCGCGGCGTACGGCCCGAGCTCGGCCCCGGCCCACCAGCCCAGGGCCAGCAGGTCGGCCCCGTAGAGGCTCACCCGGCCGAACCGGATCAGGCCCGCGATCGCCCCCCGACGCGCCAGGACGACGCCACGCCCGCCGCCGGAACCGCGGCCGCGGCAGGCCGTGCTCCCGCGCGTGGACCGCCAGCGGGACGACCGCGCCGAGCGGCCTCGGCCAGCACCAGGCACCACGCCGCGCGCGAGCACGTCGCCCGGCCCGCGGACCAGCACCAGCCGCGACCGCGGCGTAGCCCGAGCGCGCGGACCGCCTGCGCCAGCGCGAGCCGCCCGAGCCGGCCCGCCGCCCGCAGGCCGACGTCGGCCACGAACGCCGAGGGGAACAGCAGCAGCCCCGCCACCGCGACCACCGCGCCCCGCGCTCGGCCCGACCAGCGCGGCCACGACCAGGACCAGCGCGTAGCCGACCACCGCCGCGACGCAGCCGCAGGCCGATCAGGACGTCGGTCAGCGGCCGGACCAGCCGCGGCCGGCGCGCGGCCTCGCGGTAGACGATCACGTCCACCCCGCCGCGGACCACCACGAGCAGCCAGGCCGCGACCGCCGCGGCGTACTCGACCCGCGCGAACCCCGACGGCCCGAGCCGGCGGGCCAGGTGGACCATCACCGCGAACCCGAGCGCCGCCGGCGAACAGCTCGGAGGCGAGCACCCACGCCAGCCCCGTCGGCCGCAGCGCGGTCGGCGGCCGGCCCGTCGCGGGCGCGTCGGCTCGGCGCGCGGGCGTCGGACGGTCGCCAGGGTCGATCATGCGGCCCCCCTCTTGGTCGCCGGCAGCTCCCAGAGCGGGCCGACGGCGCGGAGCAGGCGCCGCGTCGGCCCGAGCCGACCGGGCCGCCGCGTAGGCCCGGATCGCGAGCCGCTCGGCCCGGGGCCGCGTCCGCGCCCAGCGGTCGGGGATCGCGGGGGCGTCGACCGCGACCGCCGCGCAGCCCGGCCGCGGCCGCCAGCCGCCGCGCCTCGGCCGCCGAGAGCGTCCGGGGCGGCCAGGCGTCCCGGCCGCGGAGCCGGAGGTAGCCGGGCAGCCACGCGCCGCGGGAGCCAGCCCAGGCCCCAGAGGCCGAGGTGCGGGTCGGTCGTCAGCGTGAACCGGTTCGGCGACCAGACGACCAGCCGCCCCCCCGGCCGGAGCACCCGGCGCCCACTCGCGGAGCGCCGCGCGCGGGTCGTCGAGGTGCTCGAGCACGCTGTCGGCGACGACGGCGTCGAACCGGCCGTCGGGCCAGGGGAGCCGCTCGGCCGAGGCCGCCACCAGCGGGACCGAGAGGCCGTGGTCGGCCAGCCGCCGACGCGCCGACGACCAGCCAGCGCGAGGCGATGTCCACCCCCTCGATCGCCAGCCCCGCCCGCGCCGCGGCGACGAGCAGGCCGCCCGTCCCGCACCCGACCTCGAGGATCGCGCCCGCCGCCGGGGCAGGCGCGCGGCCAGCGCCTCGCCCCGCGCCTCGGCCCCGGCGATGTGCCGCAGGAACCGCGCGCGGCGGCGGTCGGCCACGTCGTCGGTCATCGCGTAGTACGCCTCGGCCAGGCCCATGAGGTCGGTCGTCGGCTCGCGATCGCGTGCAGCCGCTCGGCCTTGGCCCGCTCGGCCGTCGAGGTCGAGGTAGCGGTCCGATTCGAGCCGGAGGTCGAGCAGCCCGGCGACCGTCGGGATACGACCGCCCGCACGCCGGGCACGCAACGCCCGCCTCGGCGCGCGCGACCAGCCCGCCGCGGCAGGCCGGGCAGGCCAGGGCGCGCTGCCTCGGATGATCCGTCGGCCGTCAGTCGATCATGTCATCCCCGGAGATCGATCGGTCGTGACTCCCATCGGGAATCGCTGGTCGACCGGCCGGATCGCCGACGGCGAGCCCGGGATCCCGCCGCCGCGGCCCGGACGCCGCGCAGGAGCCCGACGCCCCCGGAGCCAGGGCCGCCAGCGGCCGGAGGTCAGGCGGTCGAGCGCCCGCGGCGAGCGGAGGTAATAGGCGTCGATCCGGGCGAGGTCGAAGCGGGTCCTGTCGGCCGCGGCGCGCAGTCGAGCCGCGTGCCGAAGGCCGCGTCGAAGTGCCGCGCGGCCGCCCGCCGGACCCGGGCGTCGGCGCAGGCCGTAGGGATAGGCCAGCAGCCGGCAGGGACGGCCGAGCCGCTGCTCGATCGCGTCGCGCGAGCCGCGCAGCTCGCGCTCGAGCGCGGCGGCGTCGCAGCGGTCGAGCCGGCGCGTGCGTCCGGCCGTGCGCGGCGAACCGGAAGCCCGGCCGCGGCCAGCGCGTCGAGGTCGGACCACGACGAGCAGCGGGCCCGCGGGGATCGCCCGCCGGCTGGCCCGGCCAGGCGTTGTCGCGGCCGATCCGGTCGGTGACGAGGAAGACGGTCGCCGGGACCCGGTGGCGGTCGGACCACGTCGGCGACGCGGAGGATCGACCGCAGGCCGTCGTCGAACGCCAGGGCGAACCCGCGGTCGACGCGGGCCGGCCCGGCGCGACCCAGTCGCCGAGGTCCACCGCGCGATAGCCCGCCTCGACCAGCGCGGCGAGGGTCTCGGCGAACCAGGCCGGGGTCGGTCGCGGTGACGCCCCGCGTCGCGTCGATCGCGTGATAGGTCAGGATCGGCAGGCCGCCCGGCGTCATGCCCGCCGCTCCCGGTGGGCCGCGACGGCCGGCGCTCGCGACGGCAGGTGGACGAGCAGCGGGCTCGAGCGCGACCTCCTCGCCCGGTCCGGTCCGAGCGGTAGACGGCGTCGATCATCTCGGTGACGCGGCAGCCGTCCCAGCCGGTCGCCTCGAGCCGGGGCTGGCCGCCAGGGCGGTCGAGACGAACGCCTCGAGCTCGCGGACGAGCGACCGCTCGCAGCCGAACAGGCCGCGGAAGCGGCGCTCGGCGAGCCGCTCGGCGAGGTAGCGCTTGCGGACCCGCCGGCCGGTCGGCGAGCACGCCGGTGAGCCGCCAGGGGGCGGTCTCGACGCGGAGGTGGCCCTCGGTGCCGCGGACCTCGAGCGGTCAGGTAGCCCGTCGGGCAGGGCCCACGACGAGCGGACCTCGCCGACGCCGCGGTCGTGGTCGCGGAAGCAGGGCGATACGCCTCGGTCTCGCAGCCGGCGGGCAGGCCGAAGGCGTCGCAGACGGACCCCTCGACCGCGACGACCTCGCCGAGGAACCGGCGGACCAGGTCGCAGGCGTGCGGGCCGTTGTCCATCAGCGTCCCGCCGCCCGACCGGGCGACGTCGGTGTGCCAGCTCCGGAGGAACTCGGGCGAGGCCATGTGGCCGATCTCGGCGCGGACCGCCTCGACCCGGCCGATCGCCCACGAGCCGACCAGCGCCAGGGCGTCGCGGACCGGCGGGTAGAACCGATGGTTCAGCCCGGTCGCCAGCCGGAGCCGCGAGCTCGTCGGCCAGGGTCGCCAGGCGCGCGCGCCTCGTCGGGCCGGATCGTCAGCGGCTTCTCGCAGAGGACGTGCTTGCCCGCCTCCAGCGCCAGGCGCGCCTGCTCGAAGTGGTCGGCGTGCGGCGTGGCGACGACGACGGCGTCGACCCCGTCCCAGCGCCAGCGCCGTCGTCGTAGTCGGCCGCGACCCGGACCCCGTGCTCGCTGGCGACCGCCTGCGCGACGCTCGCGGTCGCGGTCGTGGACGGCGACCAGCCGGCACCCGCGCGCGGCCATGATCGCCGCGGCCCGGCGCGCCCCGAGGAACCCCGCCCCCACGACCAGGAAGCCCATCTCGTGCCCGTTCGCGTCCATGCCAGCCTCCTCGGCCCGTGGCCGTTTGTCCGTCGGCGATCATCGATTCGGCGGTCATGCCCCACAAGCGCCCTCGCCTCGCCCAGCCGCCCAGGCCGCCAGCAGGAGCGACAGTCGGGGCAGGGCGGGCAGCCAGGGCCCGAGCGGCTGGCCCCGCGCCCGCAGCGCGGCGGCGATCCGCCGGAGCAGCACGGCGGGGACCAGCCGGCGCGGCGGCCGACCGCGCCAGCCGCTGCCGCCGCGCCCATCCGGCGCGCCCGGCCGGCGCCGTAGCGCCGCGCGTGGGCGCAGGCGCTGCCGGAGCGTCGGCGCCAGGCGGCATCCCGCCCCGGAACGCGACGGCCGCCTCGTCGGCCATCGCCAGCCGCTCGCCCCGGTCGCGGAGCGCCCGGTGGACCTCGGCCTCCCAGAACCCTCGCTCCCAGCACGCCTCCAGGCCGCCGCAGGCGGTCGCGGCGATAGAGGGCGTTGTCGCCCGGCGGCTCGACCTCGGCCGGGTCGGGCAGGGGGCGGAGGTAGTTGACGTACCGGAGCAGGTAGACCGCCCGGTCGCCGGCCGACAGGCCCGGCCGCCGGCTCGATCGGCCCGCCGACCGCCGCCGCGCCGGTCGCGTCGAGCCGGTCGAGCAGGGCCGCGAGCCAGCCGGCGGCCGGGACCATCTGCGGCCGTCGAGAACGCGACGAGGGGGGCGTCGGTCGCGTCGAGGCCGTCGCGCCAGAGCTCGGGGGCGAGCCGGCCGGGGGGGCGGCGCAGCACGCGGACGTCGCGGGAAGCGGCGGGCGGCCTCGTCGGCCGTCCCGTCGCGCGAGGCGTCGACCAGGACCACCTCGCCCCGGCCGGCCGACCTCGTCGCGGAACCGCGCGAGGCTGTCGCGGACGGTCGCGCGCGCCTCGATCGAGGCGACGACGACGGCGACGCGCGGGCTTGTCCGAGTTCGGGCTCATCGCGCGGCGGTCCTCTCGGCCGAGTCGGGTCGGGATGTGCGGGCGCGGGGACGGCGGGCGCGGGGAGGCGGTCCCAGTGGCGCTGGATCGCGTGGTTCGAGTGCGGGACGAGCCGGCGGCGGACCGGGCGATCGGGTCGCCGACGACGGCGATCGCGTCGAGGTCGGCGACGCCGAGCCCGGCGGCCTCGGCGTAGCGGAGGTAGCCGACCTGGCGCGGGTCGAACCCCATGACCGCCGCGGCGACGGCGTCGACGGCGACGGCGTCGGTCCCCGCGATCACCGTGCCGAGCCGGATCGGCGTGCCGTGCCGGGGCCCTTCGCGGTGCATCGCCGACGAAGCCGTCGACCACGCTCGACGTGCGGCCCGGCCCGCCGCGACAGCGCGACGAGGTTGCGGTTCATCGCCTCGACCGACCGGAGGTAGCCGAGCTCGGCCGGCCGACAGCGCCTCGAAGCCGTCGCGGCCCGCCAGCGCCCGCAGGGCGGTCCGCGCGTTCCGGACCCGGCCCATCGGCCGGGTCAGCAGCGTTGACGAGCGAGGTTGTCCCCCTTGAGGAACTCGACGACCGGCCGCTTCCAGCCCGAGTAGCCGTTGCCGCCCGCCGGCGTGGCCGTGCATCATGACCCGGTCGTCGGGGTGGATGCTCGAGAGCATGTTCTTGAGGCTGAGCGTGACCATCGACGTGACGTGCGTCTTGGCCAGCGCGAGCGAGACCCGGCAGGGCGCGGTCGCGACCGTCCGCGAGAGCCGGGCGACCGCGGGTCGAGCCGTCGACGCCGGACAGCTCGAGCGGCTCCCAGTCGGTCTCGTCGCGGTTGAGGTCGAGGAACGCGACGGGCCGGCCGAACGCCTCGCGGCGGAGGCCGAACCGGTCGAAGCCGGCCGAGGCGTCGCTCGCCCCCTCGGCGACGACGACGCGGCCGGCGCCCGGCGGCGAGCAGGGCGTCGAGCGTGGCCGAGAGGGTGTCGGCGTGGGTCGAGGGGAGCTGGCGGCGGTGGCTGACCAGGTTCGGCTTGACCAGGACCTCGGGCGCGACGCGGCGCCGGAGGTCGTCGGCGATCAGCGCCAGGGCCTCGGCGACGGCCCCGCGGCGGTTGTCGCCGCGGACGACGGCGACGTTCACGGCCTGGTCCATCGCGAGGGCCTCCGTGCCCGTGCCGAGTTCGGTCGGCGGGACCGTCGCCGCGTCGGGCGGGTCCTTGCGGACGCCCGGTCCGGGGACGTCGGGCGGTCCGGCGGCGAGGCGACGGTGGGAGAGGTGCCAGAGCGCCAGCGCGATCACGACCGAGACGCCGCAGCAGCAGTAGTAGACGTAATGGAGCGGGACCGCCGCGACGGCGAAGCCCCAGCCCGCGGCGACGGGCCAGGAACCGGTAGAAGTCGCGGTTCAGGGCGACGATCGCCGCCAGGCCCGGCCGGCACGGCGGCGAGCAGCCACGGGCCACGATCGGCGCGACCAGCGCCGCCAGGCTCATCAGGCCCGCCGCGGCGACGCAGAGCCTTCTGGTCGCGGCGGACGTTCAGGTCGGTCTCGACGACCCCCGACCGCTTCATCAGGAGCATCCAGGGGACGCCGCGCGGAAGATGTCGGTCCGGATGACGTCGGGGAGCGTCCACCGCTTCAGGTGGGTGGCCTGGACGTCGCGGGCCAGGACGATCCGGCAGCCCGGCGCGGGTGAGGCGGTAGCCGAGCTCGATGTCCTCGATCGCCGGGCGGCGGTAGAGGTCGGGGTCGAACCCGCCGAGGTCGAGGAAGACCTGCGCGGCGGATCGCGCCGCAGCCGGTCCAGAAGGTGCGGGCCGGGCGGGCGTCGTCGACGAAGTCGCCCTGCTGGTGGACGTAGTGGTGGAGCAGGTTGCGGAACTGGCTGACCAGGCCGGGGGCGGTCGGGCGCGTCGTCGTACGAGCCGAAGAGGGCGGCAGGCCGGGGTCGGCCTCGAACCGGGCGACGACCCGGGCGAGCGTGTCGGGGTGGACGGCGACGTCGGCGTCGAGGAAGAAGACGAGCGGGCGCCGTCGCGGCCCGGGCCCCGGCGTTGCGGGCCGAGGCCGGGCCCGAGCGGCGGTCGGGTTGCGGACGACCGTCGCGCCGAACGACTCGGCCAGCGCGGCCGAGCCGTCGGTCGAGCCGTCGTCGACGACGATCAGCTCGTACGTCGGTCGCGGGCCGAGTCGCGAAGCCGCCGGAGGCAGCGCCCGAAGTCGCGGCCCCCGTTGTGCACGGGGATCACCACCGAGAGCGACGGCCTCCGCGGCCCCGGGCTCGCCGGACCGGCGGGGACATCGTCCATGATCCACCCTCGCCCGTCAGAACAGACACGTGCCGGAATGCGTCCCCGTCCTTGGGATCGCCCGAGCACGTGCCCAAGACCGCCGGCGCGGGGCGGGTCGAATGCGTCGCCCTCGGGTGTGAGGCTCGTGGTGCTCGCTTCGCCCGGCCCCGTCGCGGTCGGTCGCGACGTGCGGCGGGACTTTAGCCGGAACCCCCCCGGCTGTCAACGCGGCCTGTCGGCCGCCGCCGCCCCGGACTTGAGCGAATCCGGACGACGGCCGGGACCGATCGAAGTCGATTCATGAAACGATCGCCCGCAGCGCCTCGCGGGCGGCCGCGGCCGTGTGGTCGATGTCGGCCTCGGTGTGCGCGGCGGAGACGAAGGCGGCCTCGAACTGGCTGCACGGCAGGTAGACGCCGCGGGCCAGCATCTCCCAGAAGAACCGGGCGAACAGCGCGGTGTCGCTCCGCCGGGCGTCGTCGTAGTTGTGGACCGGGGCCGGGGTTGAAGAACAGGGTGATCATGCTCCCGACCCTCTGGACGACGTGCGGCACCTTGGCGTCGGCGGCCGCGCGGCGGAGGCCCTCTTCGAGGCGGGCCGAGAGGGCTTCGAGCCGCTCGTAGGGGGGATCGTCGCGGAGCCTCGCGACCGTCGCCAGCCCGGCGGCCATCGCCAGGGGGTTGCCCGAGAGCGTGCCCGCCTGGAAGATCGGGCCGGCCGGCGAGACGCGAGTCCATGATCCCCGCCGACGCCCCGTAGGCCGCCGCCGGCAGCCCGCCGCCGATGATCTTGCCCAGCGCCGTCATGTCGGGGGTGACCCCGTACCGCTCCTGGGCCCCGCCCAGGGCCAGGCGGAAGCCGGTCATCACCTCGTCGAAGACGAGCAGGGCCCCGTCGCGCTCGGTCAGCTCGCGGAGCGTCTCCAGGTAGCCCGGCCGCGGCGGGACGAGCCCCATGTTGCCGGCGACCGGCTCCAGCAGGACGGCCGCGACCTGCCCGGGATACCGCTGCGAGCGCGTCGGCGACGGCCGAGGCGTCGTTGAACGGGCAGAGGATCGTGTCCCCGGCCGCCCCCGGGGTCACGCCGGGGCTGTTGGGCGTGCCGAGCGTCGTCGCCGCCGACCCGGCCTGCACGAGCAGGGCGTCGACGTGCCCGTGGTAGTGGCCCGCCATCTTGATGATCTTGGCCCGTCCCGTGACCCCCCGCGCCACCCGGATGGCCGACATCGTCGCCTCGGTCCCCGACGAGACGAACCGGACCTTCGCGATCGACGGGACCGCCGCGACGACCGCCTCGGCGATCTCGACCTCGCGCATCGTCGGCGCCCCGAAGCTCGTCCCGAGCGCCAGCGCCCCGGCGACCGCCGCGCGGACGTCCGGGTGGCCGTGGCCGAGGATCATCGGCCCCCACGAGCCGATGTAGTCGATGTACTGATGGCCATCGATATCGTAGAGGTACGCCCCCTCGGCGCGGGCCATGAACGGCGGCTCGCCGCCGACCGCGCCGAACGCCCGCGCCGGGCTGTTCACCCCCCCCGGGATCACCCGGCAGGCGCGGGCGAACGCCTCATGACTCCGAGGGAGTCGAAATTCGGGCTTCGATCGGGCGGGAGTGCTGGCATCCATCGGGCTCTCGCTCATGGTGTTCGACAAAGGGGCCTGCCGTCAGGTGGCGGAAAATGACCCAGATGACCACCGAGTTCGTTTCGTCTCGGCTCGAAGGTCGGGAATCGGTTCGTTCGGCAGCTTGTCCAGATTACCACTGGGTTCGTTTCGCCGCGGCGCGGGAGACGGAATTTCGGTTCGTTCGGTAACGGCCCATCTTGCCATCGAGTTCGTTTGGTCACGCCGCGATGCCCGATGGAATCTGGAGAATCCCGCCTGAACGACCTGTAGCTTGCCCAGCTTCTTGCCCAGGATACCATTGGCTTCGTTTCGTCACGTCGCCCTCTCGGCGGCGAGTCGTGGGCCAACCTCCGGTTTCTGACTGAGACGGGTCGCATCACCACCCAAGGTCAAATTGCCCAGGATACCATTGGCTTCGTTTCGTCACGAGTCGAGCTGGGTTTGTCGGGCGCGAGTTTGGGTTCGGTCGGCGCCCGCCACTCGGCACCATCCACTCGGTCGTGAGCGTGCCCGTCGAGGACTCCACCACGGAGGCACATAGCCACCAAGCAAACGCGACGAGGGGAGCGGGCCGCCCTTCGATCCCCTCTCTCCGACTCTTCCCTTCGTGTCTTCCTTCGTGATCTTTGTGCCTTTGTGGTGAGGCCCCTCCGCGTCTCCGACCGTGCCCACCCGGCGCGGTTCGGCCTGTCAAAGAACGTCGGAAGCGCAGCCCTCCCATACTATCATCGAAGCGAGACCGGGATTTGTCCCGCGATTCTCGGCGAACGAGACCGGCCCGCGGCGACCTGATAAAATCGAGGCTCGAATTGGAGCGATTCTTCCCGGACCTCGGCCCCCGGACCATGGAGAGGGCAAAATGAGCATCGTCGGCAGACGGGGACGGCTGGGCGTCTACCGGATGACCCCGAGGCAGTTCCAGCGGGCGTGCGACGCGGACATCTACGGAGACGACCGGGTCGAGCTCCTCGCGGGTATTCCCTTCATCATGACCAAGAACCCTCCGCACGAATTCGTGGCCGCCATGCTCGGCGAGACCCTGCGGCCGATCGCCGCGGCGACCGGCCAGGTGGTCTACGAGGAAAAGTCGATGAAGCTGGGCACCTGGAGGCCAATCCCCGACATCGCGATCGTGCGGGGGCCGATGGCGAACTATCAGGCAAGGCTGCCGGGCCCGGCCGATATCCTGCTGATCGTCGAGGTCGCCGACACCACCTACCCCAGGGACCGCGGCTTGAAATATCGCCGCTACGCCGCCGCCGGCATCCCGGCCTACTGGATCGTCAAGCTGGACGATCGGCTGATCGAGGCGGACTCAGATCCCACGGGGCGGGGCCGATCGGCCCAGTATCGTTCATGCCTTACCTATCATGAAGGGGACCGAATCCCGATCCTGAATTCCACCTTCCTGGTGGGAGACATCTTGCCGACGCCGGCCCCATGAAAGGGGCGCCTGATCAGCGTGGTGTGGCCGGGACATGGCCTGCCGCTCGGAGTGAACGGGGATGGACCCATTGGGGGGATGGCTGAATCCCATCACGGAGCCTTCGGGACAGGTCCAAATCGCGGTTGATCCCGATCGATTGCGGCCGTCCCGCGGCGATCTGATAAAATCGAGGCTCGAATTCCAACGTTCCTTGATCCGCGCGGGCCGACCCCGCCTGACGCCGATCCAGGTCTCCCGCGAGGGAGTGATCGTCGATGGCCATCATGCCGTCCGGGCGGCGGCCGAAGAGGGGCGGGCCGTCGATGTCCTCGTCGAGCGCCTGAGCGCCCCGGCGAAGGCCGGATCGATCATGGATCTAACGGTGAGGTGAACGCGATGGACTGTCCACCGGAGATTGCCGAAATCATCCTGAAGATCCTCGGAACGGGGCTGCTCCGGATTCGCTCCCTGGCCTGGGCCGGACAATCGGGCCTTTGCGCGGTCGAGGCCGACCACATCCACAACCTGCCGGATCTCCTGTCGAACTTCTCCCGTGAGATGCTCTCGTATTATTGGGACGTAGAGCGGGCCTCGTATCTCGCCCAGATCCCGGAGGCGGATCTTGCGAGCTGGGAGACGCTCTGGCGGGAACTTCGGCCCTATGCGAACGACGTGAGCCAATCAACTCCTGTTGGATGACAGATATTCAACTCTGTCTCAGGGTGGCAGGGGTTCGCAGCAACCCCGGCGTCATCGGACCGGGGTTGCTGCGCAACCCCTGCCACCCGACCGCACCCCAGCCACCAGGGGCACGCCCTGCGGGCTTTGCCCGGCCACCCGCAAGGAGACGGACGGGAGCATGAGGGAGAACAAACAAGGAATCAATAACGTCGAGTACCGGGTCAGCCCCCCTGTGATGGACGAGGCGCTCAATGGGCTGTTCGGCGCCGCCTGGCCGGGCCACTCCTGGCGCGACTTCGGCCCGGTCCTGGCCCGCAGCCTGGCCTATATCTGCGCGTACGAGGCGGGGCGACTGGTCGGCTTCGTGAACATAGCATGGGACGGCGGCCTCCACGCCTTCCTCCTGGACACCACCGTCCACCCCGACCGGCAGAGGCGCGGCCTCGGCCGGGAGCTCGATCAGGCGAGCGGAAGAGGTAGCCCGCGCCGTGGCGCCGAATGGCTGCACGTGGACTTCGACCCGCACCTGCGGGAATTCTACCGGGGGAGCGGCTTCCGACCCACCGACGCTGGCCTCATCCACCTCGGGACTGACCCGCAGGGCGGTGTCTGAGGCGCCGGGAGAGGTGGGGCCTCAACAACCCGGCAACCTCATCTATGGAATCTCATGATCCTCGTATCCGCCAACGGCCTGGGCCGACAGTTCGCGGGCGACCCGGTGTTCCAGGACCTCCGGTTCGAGGTCCGCGCCGGGCGAGCGCATCGGGCTGGTCGGGCCGAACGGGGCCGGCAAGACGACGCTGATGCGGCTCCTGGCGCGTCACGACCAGGCCGACTACGGGAGCCTGTACGTCCGGCCGGGCATCCGGGTGAGCCTGCTCCGCCAGGAGCCGGACTTCGGGCCCGACCAGACCTTGATGGAGGTCGCCAAGACGGGCCTGGCCTCGCTCATCGACCTCCAGCGCGAGATGGAGGAGGCCGCGCAGGAGATCGCCGAGGCCGAGGACGACGCCGACCGCGACCGCGCCACCCGACGCTATTCCGAGCTCCACGACCGCCTGGAACACCAGGACGCCTACTCGATCGACCATCGCGTCGAGGAGATCCTCGGCGGTCTGGGATTCCCATCGGCCGACTTCCCGCGCCCGGCGCGGACGTTCTCCGGAGGGCAGCAGTCGCGGCTGATGCTCGCCAAGCTGCTCCTGGAGAGCCCCGACCTGATGCTCCTGGACGAGCCCTCGAACCACCTCGACATCGAGACGACCGCCTGGCTCGAAAACTACCTGGCGCGGCAGGCGGTCGGCATGGTCGTCGTCAGCCACGACCGCTACTTCCTCGACAAGGTCGTCACCAAGGTCTGGGAGCTCCACGAGGGGAAGATCGAGGCGTACCCCGGCAACTACTCGCACTACTGGCGGCTGCGGACCGAGAAGGCCAAGGTGCTCGACCGCCAGGCCGAGCGGCAGGCCGAGAAGATCGCCGACCTGGAGGCGTACATCCGCAAGTACGGCGCGGGCCAGCGGGCCAAGCAGGCGCACGACCGCGAGAAGAAGCTGGCGCGGATCGAGCGCGTCGAGACCATGCGCGAGATCGTCGGCCCGGTCATGGGCTTCGGCGAGGTCGAGCGCTCGGGCGACATCGTCATCGAGGGCCGTCGACTCTCGAAGGCGTACGACAAGCCCCTCTTCAAGGACTTCAACATCTCGGTCCTGCGCGGGCAGTGCGTCGGGGTGATCGGGCCGAACGGGTCGGGCAAGACGACCTTGATCAAGACTCTGATCGGCCGCGAGAAGGCCGACGCGGGCGAGGCGAAGCTCGGGCACAAGGTCCACGTCGGCTACCACGACCAGGGGCTCGAATCGCTCGCGCCCGAGACGACCGTCGTCCGCGCCGTGTGGCCCGAGGACGACCCCGACTGGGTCGAGGGGGACGTCCGCGACCTGCTCGCGCGGTTCGGCCTGGGGGGCGAGATCGTCTTCCAGAAGGTCGGCCAGCTCTCCGGCGGCGAGAAGGCCAAGGCCGCCCTGGCGCGCCTGGCGGCCACCGGGGCCAACCTGCTCGTCATGGACGAGCCGACCAACCACCTCGACATCTGGTCGAGCGAGGCGCTGGAGCGGTCGATCCGCGAGTTCGAGGGGACCGTCCTGGTCGTCAGCCACGACCGCTACTTCCTCAACCAGGTGGCCGACCGCCTGATCGTCGTCTCGGGGGGCCGGGCGAAGGTCATCGAGGGGGATTACGAGACCTACCAGCGCCTCGCCCAGCAGGAGGCCGAAGCCTCGGCGAAGGCCAGGGATTCGGCCCCGGCGGCGGCATCCTCGTCCCCCAAGGCCGACGGCAAGCCCGAGAAGCGGAGGCGCAAGTTCCCCTATCGCAAGGTGGCCGACCTGGAGCGCGAGATCGCCGAGGTCGAGGCCCAGGTGGCCGAGGTCGAGGACCTGCTCGGCCAGCCGGCCACCTGGCGCGACCCGCTCAAGGCGGTCTCGACCCAGGACCGCCACGCCGACCTCAAGCGCGACCTCGCCCGGCTCTACGAGCACTGGGAGGAGGCCGTCGAGTACGAATCCTGAGCCGCCCCCGGGCCATCCGGCCCCTGCCGGCTCGGCTTCCGTCGCGGACCTATGGTAGAGTGGTCGGGTGATGGGAGCGCGATGTGTCGAGGGGATCGAACCCGGGTCGCGCGCGTCCACCCCGATCGCCCGGCCCGTCCGCCATGCCCGACCCCGAGAAGCTGCTGGTCCTCATCCGCCGCGCCACCGAGCTGACCCGCGCCACCCCGGGCCGCTCGGGAGGGGTCGTCGCGCTGGCCGACGCCGACGACGTGATGGTGGTGGGCGACCTGCACGGCAACGTGCCCGCCTTCCGGCAAGGCCCTCGACGTCGCCGCGCTCGGGCAGAACCCGCGCCGGCACCTCGTCCTCCAGGAGCTGATCCACAGCGAGTTCCGTCACTATCCCGACGACGGCGGCGACAAGTCGCACCAGCTCGTCGACGTGTACTCGGCGCTGAAGTGCCAGTATCCCGACCGGGTCCACCTGATCCTGGGCAACCACGAGCTCTCCGAGCTGACCGGGCGGGTGATCGCCAAGAACGGCCGGGCGCTCAACGCCGACTTCCGCCAGGGGATCGGCACCGCCTACGGGCCGCGGGCCGACGAGGTCTACCGCGCCTATCAGGGCCTCTTCGCCGCGCTGCCGCTGGCCGTGCGGACCGAGAACCGCGTCTTCCTCTGCCACACGATCCCCGACGCCGCCGACCTCGACCGCATCGACCTCGGCCTGCTGAAGGCCGACGCCTGGCCCCCCGAGGCGATGGCGCGCCGCGGCACGATCTACGCGCTGACCTGGGGCCGCGACACCGCCCCCGAGACCGTCGACCGCTTCGCCGCGATGGTCGACGCCGACTGGTTCGTCACCGGCCACCAGCCCTGCGACGAGGGCTTCCGCCAGGCCAACCACCGCCAGATCATCATCGACGGCACCGACCCCTATCCCGCCTACTGCCTCTTCCCCGCGCGAGCCGGTGACGGTCGAGGCCCTGCTCGGGGGGGTCCGGATCTTCTCCGCCCCGGGCGAGTGACGGCGCGAGACGCCATCAGAATCTTGATCATTAAAATTCCGATAATTTCAAATTTGAAATTTCGAATTTGAGATTGCGAGCCTGGGATTTCGGGCCTGGGGCCTTCGAGGCACGGGCCGCGCCCTGGCGGGGTCGGCCGTGGCCGTTGTACAGGATGATCCGCCCCAGGGGCCGGTCGAGCCCGATCCGGACGAAGGGGACCGGGTCGCCGGGCACCGGCGCGGGCGAGAGCGGCAGGGGGGGGTCGGTGCGCCAGGTGTCGAGCCAGTGCAGGCTGAGCACGACCTCGCCCCGCTCGGGCTCCACGTCGGCGAGCACGACCCGGTCGGGCCCGACCGACGCGAACCGCCCCCGGCCCGCGAGGAAGTACGAGTGCGGGCGCTCGACCCGGTAGATGCGCGTACTGACCCTCGCCCTCGGCCATGTAGCGGGCCGCCACGTCGATCCCCGCGCGCGAGGCGATCCCGCGCCACGCGTCGGGGTGGTTCGAGCCGATCGAGCCCGGCGTGACGTACCGCGGCAGCGTCGCCACGCGATGCGCCGGCCCGAACCGATCGAAGACGAACCGCGACAGCGGCGACCAGCAGGCGACCCAGCCGACGTTGTAGCGCTCGCAGTAGGCCGACAGCTCCGCGTCCGACCACCGATCGATCGGGCGGTCGGCGAGGCGGAAGTCGCCGAACGACGCCGCCTTGTTGTGCGCGATCGCCGCGGTCACGTACAGCCCGCCGATGAACTGCCGGCCGTCGTCGCCGAGCAGCAGCGGCAGCAGCGGCGTCCAGTGGACGCTCTCGGGGTCGGTCGCCTCGAGCAGGCGGAGCTGGTCCTCGAACAGGATCCGCGCCGAGGGGTCGGTCTCGGCCTTGATCCACCGGACCAGCCGTCGCATCTCGGGCCGCAGGCCGACGACCAGCGGGCGATGCTCGACCAGGCGTGCGAGGATCGCGAGCGACGTCCGGGGCGTCGCCGCGACGATCCCGCCGACCAGGCCAAGCCAGGCGACCGCGACCGCGACGGCGCCCCGCCGGCCGCCGCCGAGGGCCCTCGCCAGCCGCGCCGACGCGCGGCAGGCCGCCGAGCCGGCCGGGACCGCGAGCAGGAAATTCAGCGGGATGCGGAACCGGAGCGGCTCCAGGGTCCGCGTCACCGCCCACAGGCTCCCGAATCCGAACAGGACCAGCAGCGCCACGATCGACCCGCCGAACGCCGCGACGCGCACTCGACGCCCCTCGGCCCACCACGACGCCAGGCCCGCCGCGCCCAGGACCAGCAGGAACAGGCTCAGGCGCTCGTCGGCCTTCATCGCCCAGGTAGAACGACAGGAGGTACGACGGCGAGTCCGACTTCAGGAAGATGTACGTCGTCGTCCGGATGCCCCGGAACCTCCAGAGCGGCACGAGCCACGGCAGGTTGACGACCGCGGTCAGCCCGAGCGCCGCCCCGAGCGCCGCGTGCCAGCGCCGGCCGTGCCGGCGGGCCGTCGCCGCGAGGTATCCCGCGACCCCCCCGGCGGCCACGACCGGCATCGTGACGTGCGCGAAGAAGACCGCCGCGCCCGTCGCCGTCAGCGCAAGCCAGCCGGCGCGGCCCGGCCGCGCGTCGAACCGCGAGCGCCAGCCCCACCAGGAGCACCGACGGCGGCCGACGCCGTGATGAACGCGACGAGGCCCGACCGCCACAGCGCGATCGGGAACCCCGCCCAGAAGTAGAGCCAGCCGAACACGGCGGCCATCGCCGCCTCCGGCCATCCCAGCCCGGCGGCCCGCGCGCCCGCGGGGATCGCCAGTGCGACGACCATCGAGCAGGCCATCAGGCCGACCTTGTAGGCGAGCGGGCTGTATCGGCCCCCGGCCAGCCACTGGAACAGGATCGACAGGTTGGCGCTCGGGTCGAAGACCGGCGTCTCGGGGTAGCCGGCCATGAACGCCGGGTCATAGCCCCAGGTCGTGCCGTGCTCGCGGAGGAACCGGGCCCCCAGGGCCCCGTGGTACTCGTGGATCGCGTGGTCCACCACGATCACCGGCGCGTCGGGGTCGATCAGGCGCCCGCGCGCCGGGAACAGCCGGACAGCCTGGACGGCGTGCGCCGCCAGCACCCCGATCAGGACGGCCCAGGCCCAGCGGCGTCGCGGCGGCGGTGTGCGATCGATGGGCAATGGTGGTCTCCCCCGGGCGGTCCTCCTCCGCGGTCGGCTCGGAAATCTGAAATTTCGAATTTGAAATTTCAAATTTATGAAAATGTAATAAAAATATAGAACCTATCCGGCGACCGTCCACGCGTCCTTGCGGTACCTGTCCTTGAAGATATCCTCGCGCAGGGCCAGGCCGAGGCCGGGGGTGTCGGGGACGCGGACCTTGCCGTCCTTGATCTCGTAGGCCGAGGCGTCGAACAGGTCGCTGGAGCACGGGTGCTGCTCGGCCATCAGGACGTTGGAGACGCCCCTCGCCAGCGCGAGCTGCATGGCGAACCCGAGGAACGACCCCCCGTTGCGCGGCGCCAGCTTGACCTTCGGCCGGATGGAGATCTTCCGCGCCAGGGCCACCTGTCGGCTCAGCCCGAAGGCGCGGATGTCGGGGCGGAGCACGTCGAGCGCATCGCGGGCGATCGGCCCGTCGAAGTCGTCGATATCGCCCGCCGACGCGCCGCCGGCCAGCAGCGCCGGGTAGCCCTTGGCGCGGATGTGCTCCTTCAGCGCGAGCCCGCCCTCGACCGTCTCGGGGACCATCCCCGCGACGAGGGACAGGTCGCCGCCGACGGCGTCGATGAAGCGACGCGCGGTGTCGAGGTCGAAGGCGCTCGTCGGCGTCGGCCATCAGCCGGGCGTCCTTGCCGACGAGCTTGCGGATCGCCCTGACGACCTCGACGTCGCGCGCGAACCCGGCCTCGGGGTCCATCCACCTGGAGCCCCGCCCGACCTTGATCAGGAAGGCGCGGTGGCCCGCCTTGAGGCTCGCCTCGACGTCGTCGAGCAGGCGGGCGATGCCCCGGTCGCGGGACTCGGGCAGCAGGTCGTTGAAGTACAGGCTGCCGTCGCAGGCCGGCACCCACTCGGGCCCGCGCCCCCGAGGAGCTTCCAGGTGGGGACGTTGAGCGCCTTGCCCATGAGGTCGTAGAGGGCGTGGTCGGAACGTCCCAGAGGGCTGACGAAGCCGATCCGCGGCCTCCAGAACTCATCCAGGGAGTGCCCGATCAGCCCTTTGGCCAGCTCGGGCCGCGAGTCGCCGAAGCCGATCCCCTCGAACCCGAGGTCGGTCTCGATCCGCAGGACGCCCTCCGCGATGGTCCGTCCCCGGGCGTCGTTCCTGGCGTCCGGGCCGACTTCCCTGGGCCGGGTGGCGACGTGCGTGAAGCCGGTGACCTTGGTGATGGTGACGCGCCCCAGGTCGGGGGGAGTCTCCTGGGGGATCACGAGGGGCAGCAAGGCGGCCTGGAGGAACTGCCGGCGGTCCATGTCCATGGGGACGTCTCCCGACGTGTCCCGACCCCGGCACCGGACGGCTCGTTACGGCGCGGGTCGGAGGGTGCTCAGGATGATGGAGGCATCTTACACGTCATCGGCCCGGATCGGCAGTCCATCGTCGGGTGGGCATCGTCCACCGCCCGGGGCGGTCGCTACAGCCCCTCGAACGGTGGCGGGTATCGGACCTCGCCCTCGACACCCTCCAGGGCCCCCGGTATCAACTCCCAGGCCATGAACGCCGGGCCGGAGAACGGGGCCGCCAGCCGCTCGGCCAGCTTCGCCGAGGAGCCGAACCGAGGGTAGAACTCGGGGTGGCCCAGGACGACCACGATTCGGTGGCCCCGCTCGGAGCATGCCCGGAGCCCCTCCCGGACCAGCGCCGAGCCGATGCCCCGCCGCTGGCGTTCGGGGATCACGGCCATCGGGGCGAGCGCCAGGGCCCCGACGATGCCCCGCGGCGTCTCGATGGGCAGGTCGCTGAACAGGATGTGCCCGACGATCCGGCCCGCCTCCTCGGCGACGAGCGACACCCGGACGTAGCCCCCGTCTCTCAGGGCATCGACCAGCCTTGCCTCGTCCTCCCGTCCGAAGGCCAGGCGGACCACCTCCCGGATGGCGGCGTGGTCGTCGGTCGTCTCCGGTCGCGTCACGGGGGGCGTCGGCATCGACTTGGTTCCTCCCTTGGCGGTGGGGGCGCACGGGTAGGCAACCCACCAGGGCCTCCCGGCCGACTCGCTTCAGGCGTCTCGCAGGCGACGGCTCAGGATCGGGAACGACCCCTGGCGCCCGAGATGACGTTCGTAGAACGCGCAGAGCCCGGGCCGATCCGAAGGGACCTGCGCGGCGATGTGGTCCGTGCCGGCCTCGGCCAGGCGGCGTGCCGCCTCGGCCAGCAGCGCCGTCGCGGCGGCCTCGTCCTCGAAGGCGCAGGAGAACAGGCCGTTGACCCTCTTGTGCCGCTCGCGCTCGGTCCCCAGCGCACCGAGCCGGAAGCATGGCATCCCGGCGTCGATCTTCGTCGGGTCGGCGTAGTTCGAGTTGATGATGAGCAAGGCCGCGCCGACGATCGCATCGTCGCCATCCCTCCGCAGCGCGAACAGGCTTTCCGGGCCGAAGTAGGGGTTCTCCCAGAAGAAGCCTTCAGGATGTCGGGGGCATCGTCGCGGATGATCCCCGCCGCCAGCGCCCGGAGCCTCGGCAACTCCTCGCGCCGAGGGGCGTGATGCGATGGCCGGCCGGCACGGGATCGCGAGGCATCCGGACAACCTCGCCGATGTAGTTGACCATCTCGCGTGCCGGGACGAACCCCCGATCGCGGAGGGATCGGAGCACCGGCTCCCAGTCGGCGCGGTACGCGGCCCATGCCTCGGCGAATCCGCGACGGTGCATGGCCGACAGGACGGAGTCGGATAGCGGACCTTGCACGCCCTCGGCACCGGGACGGCACCAGGGGTAGCTGACCCGGCCGTTGGTGTCGAAGCCGGCATATCCGACGATCGCGCCCCCCTCGACGGCGTAGAACCGGGTCGAGGGGTCGAAGCCGTCGGCGCCGTAGCGGCGCGCGACCTCGTCGGCGGTCGCCGGCTTGAACTTCGGCAAAGGCCCGGCCGCGACGTTGAAGACCTCGGCCTGCGCGGCCTCGTCGCCGGGCTGATAGTTCCGGATCGGCATGATGGTCCCCCTCCCCCGATGCGGCCTCGCGGCGTTCCCGACGCCAGGCACTATGCCCACGGCATCGGCCGCGACGCAAGGCGGAACACCCGGTTTCGCCCACCCGCCTCGCCGGATACCATGACCGTCGATCGGCCCTCCACCCCGCAGCGACCACCCGTGGGAGCCCCCGACCATGACGTCCTGGCCCTCTGCCCTGCTCCGCCCGATCGCGGCCCTCGGCCTGCTCATCGCCCTCGCTCCGTCCGCGAGGGCCGACGAGCCGCAGCCCGCCGCCTCCCGGCTGTTCACCGCGAGCGACATCCCTCACCTGGCCGAGGGGACGCACGTCCCCCTCGACGGCCGGTATACGCTGAAGGTCTGGGCCCCCGCGCGACAATCGTGGTCGCTCAAGGCCGACGGCCAGACCTTGACCCTCTCGGGCAAGGTCGAGGGGGACGACGCCTCGCCGCGGTGGCAGGTCGTCGGCGACGCGGAGCTCAAGGCGGCCGAGCCGGTCAAGATCATCGTCCCGTGGCCCAAGCCGAGGCCGGCCCTGCCGAAGGCCAAGGCGAAGGCCGCGCCCCTCCGCCCCCGCCCGCGCCGGTGCCGGCCGTGCTCGTCCTGACGACCGACCCGGGGCTCGACGCCTCCGCGGCGCTCGACCTGATCCGCGGTCGTGTCGACTCGGTCGGGCCGCCCGCCGACCCGCGGCGGTCCAAGGTCCGCTCCAACGAGCAGGGGGCCGACTTCCACGCCCCCGCGACGGCCGAGGCCTGGCGCGACCGCGCGCGGGACGTCCGCGAGCAACTGCTCGTCTCGCTCGGGCTCTGGCCGATGTTCCCGAAGACGCCGCTCAACCCCAAGGTCTACGGCAAGGTCGAGCGCGACGGCTACACGATCGAGAAGGTCGTGCTGGAGACCTTCCCCGGCTTCACGCTCAGCGGCAACCTCTACCGGCCGTCCGGCACGATCGGGCAAGCTCCCCGCCGTGCTCTGCCCGCACGGCCACTGGCCGACGGGACGGTTCACCGCCGACCTTCAGCACCGCTGCATCCGGTGGGCCAGGCTCGGCTGCGTCGTCTTCCTGTACGACATGGTCGGCTACGGCGACGGCAAGCCGTTCGGCCACGCCTTCCTCAACGACCGCCTGCGGCGCTGGGGGCTGAGCCTGGCCGCGTTGCAGACCTGGGACAGCATCCGTGCGCTCGACTGGCTGTCGTCTCTGCCCGACGTCGACCCCGCGCGGATCGGCTGCACGGGCGAGTCGGGGGGCGCCACGCAGACGATCTTGCTCGCGGCCATCGACGACCGGATCAAGGTCGCCGCGCCGGTCGTGATGGTCTCCGACTCATTCCAGGGGGGCAGCCCCTGCGAGAACGCCGCCGGTCTGCGGATCGGCACCGACAACGTCGAGATCGCCGCGCTGATGGCCCCCCGGCCGCTCAAGCTCGTCGGCGCCTCGGGCGACTGGACGGCCAAGACGATGACCAACGCCTATCCCGCGATCCGCGACGTCTACGGGCTCGTGGGCACGCCCGACCGCGTCGGTGCCGACGTCTTCAACTTCCCGCACAACTACAACCAGACGAGCCGCAACGCCGTCTACGCCTTCATGGGCAAGTGGCTCCTCGGCATCGACGATCCCGCGAGCACCCGCGAGGGAGAGCAGACGACCGAGTCGGCCGACGACCTGCGGACCTTCGACGCCTCGCACCCCGCCCCGGCGGACCGCAAGACCCCCGAGCAGCTCGAAGCCTACCTGATCGGCCAGCTTCAAGGCCAACTCGACGCCCTCGCCCCGGGGAGGGTGCGGCCCCGTCGTCGTGGGAGGCGGCGCGCTCGCTGCTGAGGACGAGCCTGAAGGTCCGCGTCGGCCTGACGAACCCGCCCCCCGCCGAGCTGGCCGACCGCGAGGTGCGCCGGGCGTCGCGACAGGGGGTCACGATCGTCCACTCGGTCGTCGGCCGCAAGGCGACCGGCGAGCAGGTCCCGGTCGTCCGCCTGATCCCGACGGAGCCGACGGGCCGGCTGACGGTGGTCGCCACCGCCCACGGCAAGGGGCGCCTGGCGACCGCCGATGGGAAGCCCAGCCGCCTGGTGCAAGCCCTGCTCGACCGGGGCCAGAGCGTCGTCGGGTTCGACCCCCTGCTGATCGGCGAGTCGCTCGACCCGGACGCACCGGCGTCGAAGAGGCCCGACACGGTCCACTTCGACACCTACAACCCGTCGCTGGCGGCCGACCGGATGCAGGACCTGGCGACCGTCCTCGCCTGGGCCCGGTCGCGCCCGACGTGCGCGAGGTGAGCCTCGTCGCGGAGGGGACGGCGGGCCCGCAGGCGCTGCTGGCTCGTCCGGCGCTGGAGGGCCTGGCGCGGACCGCGATCGACCTGCACGAGTTCGACCCCGGCGACGGCTCGTCCGCGATCACCGCCGAGGTCGACCTGCCCGGCCTGCTCCAGTTCGGCGGCCCGAAGGCCGCCGCCGCGCTGGCCGCCCCCGCCCCGCTCTGGATCTACCGCACGGGCGATCGTTTCGACAAGGATTGGCCCTCGAATGCCTACAGCGATGGCCGACGCTGCGCACGCCCTGCGACTCGATGCAGGGCGGCCGGGCCCGGAGGCGATCGCCCGGTGGATCGACGCGGGTGAGTGATCGCGCGGGCCGATCACAGCGCGCCCCGGCGTTCGAGCCTGCTTGTAGTGGACGAACGAGTAGATGACCGGCACCACGACGGCCACCATCAGGACCGCCACCGCGGCGACGATCGGCAGGCCCGCGATGACGATCGCGAACCCGACCAGGCCGCTGGCCACCGACAGCCATGCGGCGAGGCGGTGCGTGTCGTTCCAGACGCGGTCGCTGGCCAGCGTCCACGGGACCCGCCAGCCGATGTAGAAGTTGCGCCGGACCTTGCCCAGCACGTTGCCCAGCAGCGCGAAGACGAGGAAGGCCCCGGCGACGAAGGCCCGCCAGATCGCGACGTGCCCCGAAGCCGATGCGTAGAGGACCAGGCCGTGCATGTAGCCGAACAGGCCGACGACCAGTACCATCAGGTGAAGGTAGGTCGAGCGGAACGGGTCCACCTCGAATGGCTTGGGCGACAGCGACCGGCAGGAGGCGGAAGAACCCGAGCATCGCGGTCATCACCGCGGGCAGGATGACGAGGTTCATGGCCTTCGGCCCGTGGCCATCCACCTTGCCGTGGGCGTCCCAGTGCGTCGGGACCGTCGCCGGCAGTCGGGGGGACACGACGGCCGAGGCCGCCCACGCGGCGACGACCAGCCCGATCGCCACGATCCAGTATGCGCGCGTCATGTCGGAGGCTCCCCTTCCTCGCGATCGGCCCCGAACAGGTCCCAGAGCCGGGCCAGGACGTCCTCGACGACCGTCGTGTTCAGCGAGTAGATGATCTGCTGGCCGTCGCGGCGGCTCCGGATCAGGTCGGCCTCCTTCAGGACGCCGAAGTGGTGCGACATCGAGGGCTTGGTCATGTCGAACGACGAGGCCAGCTCCCCGGCCGTCGCTCTCGCCGTGCGCCAGCAGGCGGAGGATCTCGCGCCGGGTCGGGTCCGCCAAGGCCTTGAAGACCGCGTTCATGCCCGCCATCATCCGGGGGTTCGCCCTCCCGGCGATTTTATTTAGAAGGCCTTCTAAATATTGTCGGCGGACGTCGGGAAGGTCAAGGGGGGACGTTGACCGGCAGGGGTCGCGTGATATTCCGGCCTCGGCGCCGAATCCCCTGGAAATCGGAGGCTCGTCGAGTCTTCGTCCCTCTTTGGACCCGCCCAATGCCCGAGATCGATCGCACGACGTCCCGGCCGAAGATGCGGCTCCGATGGGTCGGGGGGCTGATCCTGGCCCTCTCGATCGTCGGGGTCCTGTGGTGGGGATCTCGACCCGCGCTCCCGCCCCTACCGGACCCCAACGGCCATGACGACCTGGTGCGGGCGGGGCGGGCGATCGTGGGAGAGCCTCCGTCGGGGCGCCGGGCGAAGTCTCGGCCTCGGAGCTGCACGCCGCCATCGAGCGGAACCGGGGGCCGTTGCTCCTGGCGCGAGAGGGTTTGACCAGGTCGTGCCGCGTCCCGCTGGACTTCGCGCGAGGCGCTGGGGCGCACCTGGCGGAGATCCAGGGCATTCGCAAGCTCGCCCGGCTCATGAAGGCCGAGGCGGCGCTGGAGGAGTTGGAGGGCCGGGCCGATCGGGCGGCGGCGATCGACGTCGACATCGTCCGGCTCGGCCACGAGGCGGGCCGAGGGGGGGTCATGATGGACGCGATGACCGGCATGGCGATCGAGGCGACCGGCCTGGGGGCGCTGGCGGGGTTTCGCGATCGACTCGACGCCGACCGATCGCGTCGAGCTCATCCGCGACCTGGGGGCCATCGAACGGCGTCGCGAAGATGTCCGGGATATCCTTTCCCATGAGACGATCTGGTCGGAACGGGCCATCCCCGGTTGGCAACAGATCGTGATGGGGGTCAGCGGGGTGGGGCGGAAGCTCCTGCAACCGGCGATCGCGGGCCTCACGGTCGCCCACAAGCGACAGCAGGCGCAAGCGCGCCTGCTCATGGCGGAACTCGCGCTGCACGCCTATCGCCTGGACCACGAGGACAATCCCAAGGGCCTGGCCGATCTGGTGCCGGATTATCTCCCTTCGATCCCTGAGGACCCGTTCGGCAATCACCCCCTGATCTACATGAAGGGGGCGACGGGCCCCATCCTCTACAGCGTCGGTCCCGACGGCCGGGACGACGGCGGTCGACCGATCCCCGCGACGTCGTTCTCGCCGACGGCCCGGGGCGACTTCCGGATCGATCTCCCCGAATCGATCCCGGAGAAGGGTCCCGCCGCCGGGGGCGCGACCCCGGAGGCATGACGACCCCCTTCAGACCTCGTCGGCATCGAGCCGCTTCGGGCCGGCCGGCGGGACGTCGTGGCCGAGCAGGTCGGCGACGATCGCCTCGGGGTCGTCCGAGACGAGCAGAGCGGCGACGTGCTCGGGGCGGACGAACCGCTCGGCGACGGCGTGGTCGAGCAGCGCGAGGAGCGGGTCGAAGTAGCCCTCGACGTTCAGGATGCCGATCGGCTTGCGGTGCAGGCCGAGCGCGGCCCAGGTCAGGATCTCGAAGAACTCCTCGAAGGTGCCGATGCCGCCGGGGAGCACGAGGAACCCCGCCGCGCGGGCGGCCATCAGCGCCTTGCGCTCGTGCATGCCCGGGACGACGAACAGCTCGTCGAGGCCGTCGTGCGCGACCTCCTCGGTCGCGAGCGGCTCGGGGATAACTCCCACGACCCGCCCGCCCTCGGCCAGGACGGCGTCGGCCACGACGCCCATCAGCCCGACCCGGCCGCCGCCGTAGACCAGGCCGAGGCCGTGCCGGGCCAGCGCCGAGCCGACGCGGCGCGCGGCCTCGGCATACGACGGCCGCGCCCCCGCCGACGAGCCGCAGAAGACGCACACATGGGGTCGGGTCGGCATGTCCGGCCTCGGGTCAGGGGCGGGGGCGGGCCAGCTTGTCCTCGGTCGTCGCGCGGAGGATCGTCACGTAGTAGACCGCCAGGAAGGCCACCAGGTAGAGGAATCCCGTCACCAGCCCGATCATGACGGCCACGAACGTCCCGTCGTCGACGCTCTCGACCCGCAGGCCCTCGTCGCCCCCGACGACCTCGAACGGCGCACGGCGGGGCACGAGCATCGCGACCATCAGGCCGAACGACGCGCCCCCCAGAAGCGTCACCATCAGGTACATCAGGAAGAAGATCGACAGCGGGTTGACGCGACGGACCCGCTCGGCGGGGAGGCCGAGCAGGGCGTTCAGCTTCGCGACCTCGAAGATCAGCCCGATCCGCGCCCGGACCAGGATCAGGCCCATGAAGACGCCGATCACCGCGAGCGTCCCGAACGTGACCGGCAGGCACCAGTACTGGATCGCCCGCAGCGGGACGATCGGCACCACGTCGGGCCTCGCGTTCAGCAGCGCCGTCGAGGAGGCGAACAGCAGCGAGGCGACCGCCAGGAAGATCCCGACCGATCGGTTGCGGTCGGTGATCAGCTGGTGGATCGTCCGCGAGACGTGGAGGAATCGGACCTCGGGCGCCAGGGGCCGGTGGGGGGCGGGCTTCCAGCCGGCGGCGACCTCCTCGCCCTCCATCTCGATCTGGGCGAGACGGCGATCGATCTGCTCCTCGCCCGAGGCGTCGATCGCGAACCCCTCGACGTGCTCGCGGGACGGCGGGACGATCAGGGGGGTCGGATGGGACGGGATCGGGGTCCTCGGGGCGTCGGGCGGCGGGGATGGCTCGGTCATCGCGGCGGTCCCTCTTGGATGGAGAATGTCAGATAGGCGATGCCGGATGGCAGATGACCTGAGCTCTCTCCCGTCCGGCATCCGGCATCCGGCATCCGACATCCGGCACGGGCCGTCTGCCATGCCAGCACAAGTGGCCGGGGCGCCGGGGTTCCCCCGGCCGGCGCAGGCCGTTATCATGGGGGCCGTCGCGGGCGTCCGCAAGAGCAGCCGCGGCGCGCCGGCGCGGGTTATTCGGGGATTCGAGCCTTGGATTCGGGAACGTTCCGCACCGTCGCCCGCGTCGGCGAGATCGTCGAGGGGCGCGGGGAGCCGTTCGAGGTCGACGGGAGGGCCATCGCCGTGTTCCTCGACGAGGGGACCTATTACGCGATCGACGACGCCTGCCCGCACAAGGGGGCCCCGCTCTGCGACGGCATCCTCCACGAGGGCTCGGTCATCTGCACCTGGCACGGCTGGTGCTTCCGCCTGGCCGACGGCCAGAGGCTCGACGCCCCCGGCTGGCGGATCGGGACGTACCCGGTCCGCGTCGTCGGCGACGAGGTCCAGGTCTCGGTCCTTTGAGAGCCGGGGACGGCCCCCGGCGTTTCGGCCGGTCCCGCGAGCCATCCGGAGCCTTCCACCGATGCGAGCCGCCTACATCGAACAGACCGGGCCCCCGAGGTGATCCAGGTCGGCGAACTGCCGCAGCCCGAGCCGGGCCCGGGGCAGGTGCTCGTCAAGGTCGGCGCCTCGGCGCTGAACCCGATCGACCTGTACCTGCGGTCGGGCCTGATCGCCATGCCGATGTCGTTCCCCTACATCATCGCCTGCGACCTGGCCGGGACGGTCGAGGCGGCCGATCCCGGGTCGAAGCGATTCCGGCCCGGCGACCGCGTCTGGGGGTCGAACCAGGGGCTGCTCGGCCGCCAGGGGGTGACGGCCGAGTACGCCGTGGTCGACGAGGAATGGCTCTACCCGACCCCTCCACGCCTCTCCGACCCGGAGGCCGCGGCGCTGGCGCTGGTGGGCATCACGGCGTACCTCGGGCTATTCCAGCACGGTCGGCTCAAGACGGGCGAGGCGGTCTACGTCCCCGGCGGCAGCGGCGGGGTCGGCTCGGTGGTCGTCCAGATGGCCAGGGCCGCCGGGGCCCGCGTGGCGACCTCCGCCGGCAGTCCCGAGCGGGTCAAGCTCTGCGAGGACTTGGGGGCCGACCTCGCGCTGAACTACAAGGCCGACGACGTCCCTGCGCGGCTCCGCGAGTTCGCGCCCGAAGGCATCGACGTCTGGTTCGAGACCCAGCGCGAGCCGAACCTGGAGGTCTCCATCCCCTTGCTCCGCAAGCGGGGCCGGATGATCCTGATGGCCGGCCGTCAGGCCAAGCCCGTGCTCCCCCTCGGCGCGTTCTACCCGAGGGACTGCGCCCTGCTCGGCTTCGCCATGTTCAACGCCACCGCCGCCGAGCAGCAGCCCTGCGCCGAGGCGATCAACCGCTGGGTCGACGAGGGGAAGCTCAAGCCCCTCGTCGGCCGCGTCTTCCCCCTGGCCGAGGCCGCCGCGGCCGAGACGTTCCTCGAGGAGAACACCCTCGGAGCCGCCGGGAAGCTCTCGGGCAAGGTGGTCATCGCGATCGATGAGTAACGCGGGACGGCCGGTGGACGGACGGCCCGCTCTTCACGACGCGCTAGAATGACCGTAGGGGGCGGGACTTGCGCCGACGATCGGGCCGGCGCCCGTCCCCGCGCGGACCGATGGGGAGGTGTCACATGCCCGGATACTCGCGACGATCGCTGCTGGCATTCGGCGGCCTGCTGATGGGCGGGGCGCGGGCCCTGGCCGCTCCGAAGGCGGCGCAGGGGTCCGCCGAGGTGGCGCAGGCCCGGGTGAAGCTGGCCCAGGAGGGCCTGAAGGCCGTCCGACAGCACATCAGCCGGGGCGGGTTCCACGCCGGGGAGCGCGACCCCGTCTACGTCTGGTCGCGGCGGAGGTACGAAGCCCGGCAGGAGCTCGCCCGCACCAAGGCCGATCGGGTCGCCGCCGCACAGGAGCACTTCGACGAGATGATGGAAGTGGAGCGACTCGTCGAGCAGATCCACAAGGCGGGCGAGGGCGATCCCCTGTCGCTGATGGATGCCCAGTACCGCCGCCTGGAGGCCGAGACGTGGCTCGCCCGCGCGAAGGAGGACAAGGAGGATTGAGCCCCTCCGTGCCGACCATTACGACGCCGCCCCGTGCAGGGCCGTGTCGAGGTCGCGCACCTCGTCGATGACCAGGTCGGGCTGGACGTCGGGCCACAGCGACGGCGACAGGGCGGCCGTCCTCTCCAGCGACTCCAGGTAGGCGCGGGCCTCGGGGTCGCCGGCCGTCCAGCCGTCGCCCTTGGCCGCGCGGCGGGGCCAGCGGACCCAGGCGGTCGCCAGGCCGAGCGCCGACGCCGGCGCGACGTCGTTATCGAGCCGGTCGCCGATCATCAGGCACTCCCCCGGCTCGGCCCTCGCGGCCCGCAGCGCGTGCCGGAACAGGTCCGCATCCGGCTTGCACGCCCCCAGCTCCTCGCCCAGTGCGACCACTTCGAAGCGGCCCAGAATCCCGAGCCCGGCCAGATGCGCCCGGCATTCGCGCCCCTGGTTGGCGATCAGGCCGAGGCGATAGCTCCGCGACATCCGCTCGACCAGGTCGAAGGCCCCGGGGATCGGCGGGCTGAGCTCGGCGAATCGGGTCCGGACCTCGCGCGCCGTCGCCTCCCACACCTCCGCGCATCGCGGCCCATCCAGCACGGCCGAGGCCACCTCGAAGACCGGCCAGCGCGACCCGGCCGCGGCCCGCGCCTCGCGTTGCGAAAGCACGTCAAGGAACGACAAATCGGGCCTGAGCCGAACGACAGACTCGACATGGCGCCGGAAGCCCAGTAATGTCAGCGGGTCTTCATCGAGGAGCACGTTACCGACATCAAAGAAGATCCAGCGGAACATTGCCATACATAGCTCTCCGGGGTCTGGATCTGCCGATAAGAAGACCTCGCCCTGATCCGACGCCGAATCGCGACTGAAGACCGTACTCGGACTTTGCCGAAGTGGACAAGGCCGAGATCCCGCCGGGGGGCTCGCTACCCGGCCGGGCCGCGTGCATCGACGCACACCGAGGACGACGACGCCCATGGACTCGTTGATGACGATCGCCGGCATCCGATCCGGGGAGTCTCCCCAGGGCGGGACCCTTGCCGAGATCGGCGCATGGCACAGCCGACAATCACCCCAATTATATGCGATGGTGAACTAATGAGCCAGTGACTCTCAAGGACGAGGAGTCCGGTCCGTCGCGGGACGACCTACGCGGAGCGTAGAGCGGATTCGCTCCACTCTTCGAGGCCAGCGATGAGATTATCCGCCCTCGTCCGAGTGCTCTCCGGCCGCCGCCGACCCCGCACCGTCGCGTTTCGGAGGGGGCGCCCTCCCTGCACGCGGCCGGTCGCCGAGCTGGAGGACCGGCTCCTGCCGAGCGTCGCCATCGTCGTCGATTATAGCTTCGACTCGGGCAACTTCTTCAACACTCAGGCCAGGCGCGACGAGATGCAGGCCGCGGCCAACGCCGTCGGCGGCCTGATCAACGACAACCTGCTGGCGATCGCGCCGTCGGGGTCGGACACATGGTCGGCGCTCTTCCCCAACCCGAGCACCGGCCAGATGCAGGCGGTCGCCAACCTGGTCGTGCCGGCCAACACGCTCATCGTCTACGTGGGGGGCGAGGCGATGGCGGCCTCGGGCGAGGCGGGCGAGGGGACCGCGGGGGGCTACTCCGCCTCGGGCGACCAGGCGTGGCTCGACACGGTCGCCGCGAGGGGACAGGCCGGCGCCCTGGCGGCCACGCCGACCGACTACGGCCCCTGGGGCGGGTCGATCGCGTTCTCGACGACCACCAACTTCTCCTTCAGCGCCGACCCCGGCGGGATCGGCCCCGATCAGGTCGACTTCTTCTCCACGGCGCTGCACGAGCTCGGGCACGTCCTGGGGCTCGGCACCAGCCCGTCGTGGAAGGCATCGACCAGGGAGGGACGTTCGTCGGGCCCGCCGCCGAGGCCGCGCACGGCGGCTCCCCCGTGCCGCTCGACCCGTCGGGCGAGCACTGGGCCAACGGGACCCTGTCGGCCGGCGTCCCGGCGGTGATGGACCCCGTGCTCGCCCCCGGCACGCGGAGGACGTTCACCCCGCTCGACCTCGCGGGGCTCCAGGACATCGGCTGGGTCGTGCAGCCCTCCGGCCTGGGGCCGTCCGTGCAGTTCGACCAGGGCAGCTACACCGTCCCGAAGACGATCGGCTCCGTGACCATCCACGTGACCCGCACGGGGAGCCTCGGCCCCGTGACGGTCAACTACGCGGTCGTCGGCGGGACGGGCCGGCTGGGCGTCGACTACCTGATCAGCCCGACCTCGGGCACGCTCAGCTTCGCCGCCGGCCAGACGTCGGTCCCGCTGACGATCCAGGTCCTGAACAACCCCGCCTCCGCCGGCAGCGCGACGGTCGACCTCGCGCTGGGCAACCCCGGCGGGGGGGCACTGCTCGGGGGCCAGAGTACGGCCGTCCTGACGATCGCGCAGGAGGGCCTCAACCCGGTGGGCAACTTCGACGGGGTCGGGTATTCGGAGCAGGCCGTCTTCCGGCCCGCGACCGCCCAGTGGATCATCAACGGTCCCCAGGGCGGCTACGCCGTCTCGTTCGGGGCCCCCGGGCTGTCCGACATCCCGGTGCCGGGGGACTACGACGGTGTGGGGCGGACCGAGCTGGCCGTCTTCCGCCCCGCCACGGCGCAGTGGATCATCCTCAACCCGGTCACCGGCGCCTCGCACGTCATCACGTTCGGCGCCCCCGGGCTGTCCGACATCCCGGTGCCGGGGGACTACGATGGCATCGGCCGGACCGAGCTGGCCGTCTTCCGCCCCGCCACGGCGCAGTGGATCATCCTCAACCCGGTCACCGGCGCCTCGCACGTCATCACGTTCGGCGCCCCCGGGCTGTCCGACATCCCGGTGCCGGGGGACTACGATGGCATCGGCCGGACCGAGCTGGCCGTCTTCCGCCCCGCCACGGCGCAGTGGATCATCCTCAACCCGGTCACCGGCGCCTCGCACGTCATCACGTTCGGCGCCCCCGGGCTGTCCGACATCCCGATCGTGGGCGACTTCGACGCGACCGGGCGCGACGAGATCGGCGTCTTCCGCCCCTCGACCGGGCAATGGATCGTCGCCGACCCGCTGGACAACACGCCGCACGTCGTCAACTGGGGCACGCCCGGGGCGGACCTCCCCGTCTCCACCTCGATCGCAAGCCTCGCATCCCTCGCGGCGGCCGGCGGCCCCCGCGTCCCGGCCGCGCCGGCGCCCGGGGCGGCGGAAGGGCTCGAAGTCCTCCGCCCCGACGGCCGCCCCTCTGGTCGCGCAGGTTGGCCTGCTCAACTCGAATCCGGCCCAAGCGACCGCCGCGGTCGCACCGAAGGCGCGTCGCGTGCCCGCCAAGGCCGGCAAACTCGTCCACGGCGGGGTCGCCCGGCTCATGACCATCGAGCAGGAGATCGTCGCGAAGCGGCACCGCCATTGACCCGGGCCAGCGCCTCCGCCCGCCGGGATCGAGGCCGGCGGGCGGGGGCCGGCCGCGATCACCTGGCGGCCTTCGCACCCTTCGACTCGGCCGCCTTCCGGCGCCGCTCGCGGCCCTCCTGGTAGCTCCGCTTGATGATCGCGCGGAGGTCATCCTTCTCGCCGGGGCGGGTGAGGTCCTGGCCCTTCTTGGTCAGGGCGATGAATCCGATGCACATCTCGTCGGTGGTGGCCTCGCCCCACCGGACCGGGCGCGGGGGATGGTTCGGGTTGCGGGGGTTGCCCTCGGAGTTGTCGTAGTGCGCGACGACCTTGAGGACCGTCCCCTTGGGCAGGACCAGAGGCTCCTCGAAGTAGTAGGTGTTCTGCCAGCCGAAGTCCCAGTCGTCGATCCGGATCAGGTCGCGGTCCCGGCCGTCGGGGAAGGTGACGGTCATCCGCATGTCGCGCCCGAGCATGTGCATGTGGGGCGTGACGGCCAGCGCCTCGACGTCGACGGGGACGGTCCACGCGGCCTTGACCTCGGCCCGAGGCTCCCCCGGGGGAGCTCGAAGGTGCCGTTGATCGCGTGGGCCCAGTGGAGGGTCTGCTTGACCGGCTTGCGCGCGAAGTGCAGGCCGATGCGCGAGCGGTCGATCTCGGGCTTGCCGCTGGGGTGGTAATGCACCTGGATGATGACGTCGGCCTTGCGGGGCAGCGAGCGGCCGACGCCGTCGGGCAGGCGGGCCGGCTCGTTGCCCGGGGCCCAGCCGCCGAGGTCGCCGTGGATCTCGACGCCGGGGCCCGAGAAGCACGTGTAGCCCGGGCCCGGGTCGGCCTCGTCGCGCTTCCGACCCGCGCCCGAGGTGTCGACGTAGCTGAGCATGTGGTGGACGACCCGGCGATTGCCCGGCCGGTGCTCGATCGCCGCGATGTACACGTCGTCGGGCAGGTCGGTCGGGATCACGAAGCAGCGGTAGATGTCGTCGCCGTCGGCCGGGATGTCGAACGCGGCGGTCTCCAGGACGAGGTCCGGGGTGCCGAGCTTCCAGTCGTCGGAGAACTTGGGGGCGGGGGGCGCGTTGGCCAGGTCGCCGGCCGGGGCGCCCGCCTCGGCCCAGGCGACCAGGGTCGCCACCTGGGCGTCGGACAGCGAGCGGTCGTGCTTGAACTTCGGCCCGACCCCCGGCGCCGCCTTCCACGGCGGCATCCGGCGGTCCTCGGCCACCGCGGCGATGTCGTCGGCGCGCTTGCGGGCCTGGTCGTAGGTCTCCAGAGGGAACGGCCCGACCTGGCCGCGGCGATGGCACTCCTGGCAGCTCTTCTGGAGGATCGGCATCACGTCGCGGGCGAACGTGGGCCGCTCCGGCTGGCGAGGCGGCTGCGGGATCGGGCAGCCGACCGCCTCGACGTGCGCAACGGCCACCGTGCGCCCGGCGAGCACGTCGGCCACGGCGTCGCGCAGCTCGCTGGCCATCGGGTTGGCGTTCCTCTTCTGGCGGGCGGCGAACTGGTCGTCGATCCGGCCGTGATAGCGGGCATGCCCCGCGTCGTCGAAGACGAACGCCTCGGGCGTGACCGTCGCCCCTACCCGCGCGGCGGCCGAGGCGTCGCGGTCGCGGGCGACCGGGAACTTCAGCGCGAAGTCCCTCGCGTGCGCGATCATGTCGGCGTCCGACAGGTCGGGGTCGACGCACACGCCGACCAACTTCACCTTCCCGGCCGGGAACTCGTCGGCCAGGCGGTTGAGCGTCGGGCTGTAGGCGTTGGAGATCGGACACTCGGACGAGTAGAAGACCAGCACGGTCACCCCGCCGCGGGGGGCCTCCAGGTCGATCGACGTCCCGTCGGGCGCCCGCAGGGCCCGCACCGGAGGCGCGGCCGCGCGGGCCCTCGGGATCGGGCCCGCCCCGAGACACCAGGTCGCAAAGCCCGCCAGGGCCAGGACAAACCGCATCGTCACCGTCGGCAGACGACCAGCCATGTCATCGGTTCCTTGCAGTGATCGGTTAGGGCTCCGCGCCCCGCTCCGACGATCTCCCGGGCCCGGAGGCGGGCCCGCCCGCCGGTCGTCCGGGGCCGGCGGCTAGATCATTATCGGAGCCCCCGGGATTCCTGTCCCCGGATCTCGCCCGGAAAGCCGAGGGGCGCAGGGCGCTGCACGGGCGGCCGGTCGCGGGGACGGGGGAGTGCGGGCCGGGGGCGTCGTCGGGCTCGCCGACCGCGGCGGCGGCCATCAGCGCGAAGCCGGCGATCAGCGCCAGCGAGAGCGAGAGCCGGTCGTGCGCGTGGAATTGCAGCTCGGGCAGCAGGTCGCTCAACGCGATGCAGAGGAAGGTGCCCGCCGAGAAGGCCAGCGCGGCGGCGGTCCACGAGTCGGCCGCCGTCGGCCCGAGCCGGCCGACGCCCAGCACGAACAGGGCCACCCCCGCCGGGATCATCAGCGCGAAGCCGAGGTTGACGGCGTGCGCCAGGAGCCTCGGGGCGCCGGCCCTGAGCATCAGGCTGACGATCGTCAGCGCGTCGGCCGGCTTGTGGATCAGGGTCGCCAGCAAGACGCCCCAGGCGGCGGCGCCCGGGCCGTGCCGGCCCCCGGCGCCGGCGGCCACGGCGCTGGCCAGCGCCACCCCCCCGACGAGCGAATGCACCGCCAGTCCGAACGCCGCGGCGCCCCAGTGGAGCGAGGTCCCCTTGGTGCCCGGCCCCGGCCCCCCGGGCGCCCCGGGGTCGACCAGCCCCGCCGAGTGCCCGCGGCCGGGCGCGTGCTCGTGCGGGTGCGTCGGGCACGGCTCCGACGGGTCTCCGGGCGCCTCGTGGTGGTGGAACGCGAAGAACCGCTCCAGGAAGAACAGCGCCAGAAGCCCCGGCGCCGCCCAGCGGATCGTCCCCGCCGAGCCTAGCCGCACCGCCTCGGGCAGCATGTGGAAGAAGGCCGCCCCGAGCATCGCCCCCGCCGAGAAGCTCAGGTACATCTGGAGCCGCGTGTGCGTCAGGACCGTCGCCAGGGGCAAGGCCCCCCCCAGCAGGCTCACCCCGACGATCGCCGCGCAGGACAGCGCGAGGGTTGTGGTCATCGCCGATCGCACCTCCCGGCGCCCTCTCCTTGACATAAGTCGGGGATGGCGGAGGGCCGATGGCGGATGACGGATCGGGCCGATCGATGACATCGGCCGTCCGCCATCGGCCCTCCGCCATCCCCGAACGATAAGCCCTTGTCGGTCCCGGATCGAGCGGAAATAATAAGGCTTGGGCGCCGGGGACCGCCGACGGCCGGCCCACGTCGCGGCCCCCCTCCCGCGCCCGACACCGACCCGCAAGGGGGTTTTCATGGCCAAGTTGAGCGAACCGGAGATCCTCGACCGGATGCCGGAGGCCAAGGGCTGGGAGCGTCACGGCGACATGCTCGTGCGGTCCTGGCAATTCCCCTCGTTCCGCCGCGCCTGGAGTTCGTCAACCAGGCCGCCGCGCTGGCCGAGAAGCACGACCATTACCCCGACATCATCCTGAGCTATCGCCAGGTCCGGCTCGAGCTCTCGACCCATTCCGACGGCGGCCTGACCCCTCGCGATTTCGCATTCGCCTCCGAGATCAACGCCCTGCCGGCCGACCGCTGAACCGGGCCCCAAAAAAAACCCCGACCACGGGGGCCGGGGTTCCGTCGGTCGGGGCCGTGGGGCGGGCGGCGTCCGCTTCAGCCTTTGGGCTCGGGCCGCACCGGGCCCGATTGGCCCGGCGCGAGCCGGCGATACTTGGTCTTGGGCAGGTTGTAGACCCCGTGCGCAGGGCGCCCAGCGCTCCTCCTCCTGGAGCAGGGCCATCCGCTCGGCCCGCGTCAGGACGTTGCGGGCGCGGGTCAGGCCGCCCCCCTTCTTCAAGCTCTTGTCGATCGACATCGCTCCGAACCCCCCGGGGCACCCGCGCCGGGATGCCCCTTGCCCTCACCTCAACCCCGCGGCCGCCGGACGACCCGGGGCGGAACCGATCCGGGAAGAAGCATGATTCTAACGACCGACCTGCGCCGACGCAAGCACCGCGACCGATGGGTCAGGGTCGATCAGTTCTTCAAGATGCACAAGCTCACGAGCAGGTCTCGGGCGCGGGCGGCGTCGCGCGGATCGGGGACCTCGGCGAGGAAAGCGAGCAGGCTGCCGGGCGCGGTCGATCGCATCGGTGCGGACTCCGGAGGGCAAAGGCAGCAGCCTACCGCAGATTAACGAACTGATCGACCCTGACAAACCGCAAGACTCCCATGTCAAATCACTAGAGCCCGCAAGTAACCCTTAGCCTTTATCTTGCCGAAACACGCCAAAATTCGCTATCGTGGCTGCTACAGTCAAATGGATCGATTACTCGGGTCGTCTGCACCCCCGGGGGGCAGACGACAACGATCGAGGGGGTCATGTCCTCGTCAGCATCGGCGCGGCGACCGACCTTCGGCGACCCGGCGTTGCAGGAGCAGATCATGCGCCTGCGTCGGGTCGACAACGTCACGTACCTGGGGTATCTGGCGCTGGAGTACCTGGGCATCGCCGCGGTGATGGCCGGCGCGATCGGGTTCGCCGAGTCTCGCGGGGCGTGGGGGCTGTCGTGGGGGTGGAACGTGCCGGTCATGGCGGCGGCGATCGCCGCGATCGGCGGGTTCCAGCACCGACTGGCGGGGCTGGGGCACGCGGCGTCGCATTACACGCTGATGAGGAACAAGGCCCTCAACGACCTGGTCGCCGACCTGTTCTGCATGTTCCCGATCCTGACGACCATGCACTTCTACCGCCTCTTCCACATGGCGCACCACCAGTACACCAACGACCCGGAGCGCGACCCGGACCTGGTGAACCTGGGCGGGAGCAAGCAGATCGATGCGTTCCCGATGTCGCGGCGGCGATTCGTGGTCACGTACCACCTCCGCCCCCTGCTGGCGCCGATCGCGTTCCTGAAGTATCAGTGGGATTACATCGACATCAACGTGCTGGGCCACGCAGACAACGTCTACCTGCGTCGCGACGGCGACGGCCGGGACCGCCCCGGGCTGCGGCCGGGGACGGCGCTCGGGCTGGGCTACCTGGCCGGGTTCATCGCGATCCAGTGGGTGCTGACCACCACGGGGAGGGTCGCCTGGCTCGGGCCCTTGGGGCTGGCGGGGGTGACGCTGGTCGGGGCGGTGGCCGCGGACCTGCCCGATCGGGCGATGTTCCGGTCGCCGTTCCGCGAGGCCTATTCGAGCCGGACGGCCGCCGTCCTGCGGATGGGCTACTTCACGCTGCTGCTGGTGATCCTGGGCTACCTGCGCGAGGCGACCGGAGGGCGCTCGACGACCTACTTCTTCCTGCTGTGGGTCGTCCCGATCATGACGTCGTTCTCCTATGTCATGCTGCTCCGCGACGTCTACCAGCACTCCAACGCCGACGACGGCCGCCTGACCAACAGCCGCGTGTTCGTCTGCGACCCCCTGACGCGGTGGGCGGTGTTCGTCTACGGGCAGGACATGCACATCCCGCATCACCTGTTCCCGGCGATCCGGCATTACCGGCTCGGGGAGCTGCACCGCCTGTTGAAGGGGTCGCACGCCGAGTATGCCGCCGAGGTGGTCGAGTGCCACGGGACGTTCGCCAACCGCCTCGGCCTGCCGACGATCCTCGACATGCTGTCCGCAGCCCGTCGCGAGGAAGAGTCTTCAGCCCCGGCCCACCGGACGGTGGACGTCGGCCGCCCCGCGATGGACGCATAGGCGATCCTGGCGCGATCGCCAAGAGGACGTAAGTGAACGGTGGGTTCGGTCGGCGCCCCTCGTCCGTGGCCGATGGCAGCCCGGGCGAGTTGCCCCATTCCGATCGCAAACCATCATATTGCCAAGGGTTTGCATAATTCCCGCCTCGGCCGGCGGGCCCGGCCCTCCCGGGCCTGCTGCCACGGCGATCCGGCGCGATCGCGAAGATGGCGCAAGTGAACGGTGGGTTCGCTCGGCGCCCTGGCTCGCGCGGGCGGCGCGTCCGGTCCATCGGGTCGAGTCCGTCTTGTCAACGAGCATGGGCGCGGCCCCCTCATCCTTACGATCCGGCTCCGGGGGACATCCGTCCTGAGAAAGATTCGGAGTGGGATCATTCTCGGGTCGGACAAGGCGCGACGGGTTGGGGGAGCCGGTGCCGGCGCGGTCCGGGTATAATGATCCCTCGGCCCCCATGACGACCCGCCCCGAGGACGACAACCGAGGCCCGCCCGAATGACCACGCCGGAACTGTCCGTTGCCGAGGAGGCGGCCCGCGCCGCCGGTGCGATCCTGTTGCGATACTTCCGCGAGGGGGTCGCCATGCGGAGCAAGGACATCGGCAACCTCGTCTCCGACGCCGACCTGGAGGCCGAACGGGCGGTCGTCGCGGTGATCCGCCGCGCCTATCCCGACCACGAGGTGCTCGGCGAGGAGATCCACCAGGGGGACGTCGGCGCCGAGCACCTGTGGGTGGTCGACCCGCTCGACGGCACCAACAACTTCGCGCACAAGCTCCCCCACTTCGCCGTCTCGATCGCCTACTACCGCGCGGGGCGGGCCGAGTGCGGCGTCATCCTCAACCCGGTCCGCGACGAGTGGCACACCGCCGTCCGCGGCCAGGGCGCGTTCCAGGACGGCCGCCCCGCGCGGGTCGCCGAGCACGCGAGGCTCGACGAGGTGCTCGTCGGCGTCGGCTTCTACTACGACCGCGGCGCCATGATGGAGGCGACCCTCCAGGCCATCGGCGACTTCAAGAGGCGTCGCGTCCACGGCAGCCGCCGCTTCGGCACGGCGTCGCTCGACCTGTGCATGGTCGGCCTGGGGATGTTCGGCGCCTACTTCGAGTACGAGCTGTCGCCGTGGGACTTCGCCGCCGGCCGCCTGTTCGTCGAGGAGGCCGGCGGGACGGTGACCACCTGCCGCGGCGGCCCCCTGCCGATGGCCAGGACGAGCGTCCTGGCCACCAACGGCCTGCTCCACGACGCCGCCCTGGAGATCGTCCGCGCCCACCACCCCGGCGGGCCGGGGCCGGTCGTCGAGGGGTGACGGCCGGGTTTTGAAATCCCGAGCGTCGCATGCCTGCATGCAAAATTTCGGAGGGGAACATCTTACTTCACGCGCCGCTGCGTCGTTATTTTAAGCAATCGTCCCCCTTCTCCCGGCCCTCGACATCCTGTGCCGATCGTGGCAATCGCCCTATCTAGCGATCGGGTTCGGAATTAGATTTGCACGGTATCTCGTTCAGTCACCTCTCGCTCCACGGCGGAAACGGGACCGTGATCCCGTCGATCCGCCCTCCTCGACGCTGATTATTTAGGAGGCTTCGAGATGATCCGGCGAAATCGTCGCGGCTTCACGCTGATCGAGCTGCTGGTGGTGATCGCGATCATCGCGGTGCTGATCGCGCTGCTCCTGCCGGCCGTCCAGGCGGCGCGCGAGGCGGCCAGGCGCGCGCAGTGCGTCAACAACCTCAAGCAGATCGCCCTGGGGTGCTTGAACTACGAGAGCGCCAACGGGACACTCCCCCCGGGCGAGAAGGGCTGCTGCTGGGGGACCTGGGGCGTCTTCGTCCTCCCCTACATCGAACAGGTGCAGGCTGTATAACGCCTGGAACGCCTCCGGCAACAACCTCTGGGGCGGCAACTACGACACCCCGTTCCGCTACGCCGGCGCCGCGAACACGACGGTGACCTTCTCGCAGCTCAGCCCTTACGTCTGCCCGAGCGACCCCAGCGGCGGCCACCAGCGCCGCCGGCGCCTCGCGGTATCACAACTACGCGGTCAACTACGGCCAGACCGACCAGGCGGAGAGCACGGCGTACGGCATCCCGAGCCCGGTCAGCAAGACCATCATCGCCACGTTCCGCGGCGCCCCCTTCACCGACATGGGCTCGCCGAACATCGACATCACGGGCTACGCCGCCGGTTTCTCCGCGATCAGGCCCTCGACGCTGGCGTCGATCACCGACGGCACGAGCAACACGCTCTGCGCCTCGGAATTGCGGATCGCCAACCCGCAGAACGATAACGACCTCCGCGGCTACACCTGGTGGGGCCCGTCGGCGTCGTTCAATACCATCATCCCCCCGAACAGCACATACCCCGACACCATGGGCAACGGCGGCTGCTCGGTTCAGAACCCGCCTTGCAACACCGGCACCACGGCCCCGGGGGCGCAGGCCGCGTCGGTGTACCTCGGGGCCGGAGCTGGCACGCGGGCGGCGTGAACGCCTCGATGTGCGACGGCAGCGTCCGGTTCTTCAAGAACTCGGTCAACATCGTCACCTGGATGGCCGCGGGCACGTCGCAGGGCAACGAGGTCATCAGCGCCGACTCGTTCTGATCTCGACCCCTTCAATCGGGACCCATACCCATGCGATTGATCGGCTCGGACGGCCGCCGCCCCGCCGCGGCGGTCCTGCTTTCGGCCCTCGCGCTCGGCGGGTGCTCCGCCGATTCCGGCGACGCGTTGCCGAGGGTCGCGGTCTCGGGGACCGTCACGCTCGACGGTACCCCGCTCCCCGAGGGGACGATCCAGTTCGACCCCGCGAAAGAGACCCCGGGCCCGCCCGTGTCGGGGGAGATCAGTGGAGGCAAGTTCTCGATCGGTAAGCCGTCGGGGCCGGTGGCGGACCAATACGAGATCAGGATCTCCAGCATCGCCCCCGTGAAGTTCAAGGAGGGCGAACAGCCAGGGCCTGTTCCCCGGCCCAGGCCCGAGACCGTCCCGGAGAAGTACAACACCAAGACCACCCTCTCGAAGGGAGTCACCGCCGACGGCCCGAATCAATTCGATTTCGCCCTGGTGACCAAGTAGGTGGACCCTTGTCGGCGGGGTCCGGGTCGGGTGTAATTTCGAAGTGAAGCCGGACCGGACCGCGCCGCGACGGCGAGGGTGCCGGGCGGTTCGGCTTGCGCCGGCTTGGCCCTCCGACCGGCCCGAGGATGGACCGATCCTCCGCGGCTGCATCACACGACCATCACTCCTCGAGACCGATCGCCATGTGCCCGACCGATCGCCGTTCGACCCCTCCGCGCCGTCCCTCGCCCGTGACCACGATGCGGATGGCGGCCATCGCCGTCCTGGCTTGCCTGCACGGGACCGCCGCGACGTCATGGGCCGTCGGGCCGGATCTCGAACTCCAGCCCGGCGATCACGTCTGCATCATCGGCAACACGCTCGCCGACCGGATGCAGCACGACGGCTGGCTGGAGGCGCACCTCCAGGCCCGGTTCCCGAAGCACGAGCTGGTGGTCCGCAACCTCGGCTTCTCTGGCGACGAGCTGTCGCTCCGGCTCCGCTCGGCCAACTTCGGCAGCCCCGACCTGTGGCTGTCGTTCACCAAGGCCGACGTCGTGTTCGCCTTCTTCGGCTACAACGAGTCGTTCGCGGGCCCCGAGGGGATCGGCAAGTTCAAGAAGGACCTCGACGACTTCATCAAGCACACGCTCGCCCAGAGGTACAACGGCGAGGGCGCCCCGAAGCTGGTCCTGTTCTCGCCGATCGCCCACGAGGACCTGCACGACCGCAACCTCCCCGACGGCGCCGAGAACAACAAGCGGCTCGAGCTCTACACCGCCGCGATGGCGGAGGCCGCCGCAGGCCGACGGCGTCGCCTTCGTCGACCTGTTCCACCCCACCCGCGACCTGTACGCCAGGGCGACGCAGCCGCTCGACGATCAACGGCATCCACCTGACGCCCGAGGGCAACCGCCAGGTCGCGCAGGTGATCGACCGGGCGCTGTTCCCCGGCGACGCGACCGAAGCGCGACCCGAGGCGCTGGAGAAGCTCCGCCGGGCCGTCCTCGACAAGAACTTCACCTGGTTCAACCGCTACCGCACGGTCGACGGCTACTCGATCTTCGGCGGCCGCGCCGACCTGCGGTTCGTCGACGGGCAGACCAACCGCGTGGTCATGCAGCGCGAGATGGAAGTGCTCGACGTGATGACCGCCAACCGCGACAGGCGCGTCTGGGCCGTGGCGCAGGGGGGCGACCTCAAGGTCGACGACAGCAACACGCCCGAGTTCATCCCGGTCAAGACCAACAAGCCGGGCCCGGCCCGAACGGCGAGCACGTCTTCCTCGGCGGCGAGGAGGCGATCGGCAAGATGACCGTCGCCAGGGGGATGAAGGTCAACCTGTTCGCCTCCGAGGAGGGCTTCCCCGACCTCGCCAAGCCGGTGCAGATGTCGTTCGACACCGCGGGCGGCTCTGGGTGGCGGCCTGGCCGAGCTACCCGCACTGGAAGCCCAAGGAGGAGATGGACGACAAGATCCTCATCTTCGAGGACACCAACGGCGACGGCAAGGCCGACAAGCAGACCACCTTCGCCCGAGGGCTGCACAACCCGACCGGCTTCGAGTTCGCCAACGGCGGCGTGCTCGTGGCGCAGGTGCCCGACATCCTGTTCCTGAAGGACACCGACGGCGACGACCAGGCCGACCAGCGCACCCGCGTGCTCAGCGGGCTGGACTCGGCCGACACGCACCACTCGGCCAACAGCTTCCAGCTCGACCCGGGCGGCGCCGTCTACTTCCAGGAGGGGACGTTCCACCACACGCAGGTCGAGACCCCCTACGCCCCGACCCTGCGCAACGCCAACGCGGCCGTCTACCGCTACGAGCCGCGCACGCAGAAGTTCGAGGCCTACGTCACCTTCAGCTTCGCCAACCCGCACGGCCACGTCTTCGACCGCTGGGGCCAGGACATCATCACCGACGGCACCGGCGCCGTGCCGTACCACGGCACGCTCTTCTCGGGCCACCTCGACTTCCCCCGCAAGCACGCCCGCCCGCCGACGGTCTACAAGCAGCGCACCCGGCCCTGCCCGGGCATCGAGGTCCTCTCCAGCCGCCACTTCCCCGAGGCGCTCCAGGGCAACCTGCTGGTCGGCAACGTGATCGGCTTCCAGGGCATCCTCCAGTACAAGATCGAGGATAACGACTCCAGCTTCTCGGGCACCGAGGTCGAGCCGATCGTCTCCTCCACCGACCCGAACTTCCGCCCCTCCGACATCGAGATCGGCCCCGACGGCGCGATCTACTTCCTCGACTGGCAGAACCCGATCATCGGCCACATGCAGCACAACCTCCGCGACCCGAGCCGCGACCGCACGCACGGCCGGATCTATCGCGTCACCGCCGAGGGCCGCCCGCTGCTGAAGCCCGCCAAGATCGCCGGCGAGCCGATCGAGAAACTGCTCGACCTGCTCAAGGAGCCCGAGGACCGCGTCCGCATACCGCGCCCGGATCGAGCTCGGCGCGCGCGACACCGATCGAGGTCATCGCCGCGGTCAAGACATGGGCCGCCGCGCTCGACAAGTCCGACCCCGAGTACGAGCACCGGATGATGGAGGCGCTCTGGGTCCACCAGCAGCACAACGTCGTCGACGTGGCCCTGCTGAAGCGGATGCTCGGCTCGCCCGAGTTCCGGGCCCGCGCCGCGGCGACCCGCGTGCTCTGCTACTGGCGCGACCGCGTCCCCGACGCTCTGGAGCTGCTCAAGACGCTGGCCGCCGACCCGTACCCGAGGGTCCGCCTGGAGGCGGTCCGCGCCGCCAGCTTCTTCACCGTCCCCGAGGCGATCGAGGTCGCGCTGATCTCCGCCGAGAAGCCGACCGACGAGTACCTGGAATACACCCGCAACGAGACGATGAAGGCGCTGGAGCCCTACTGGAAGAAGGCGGTGGCGGCGGGCCGGACGATCGCCTTCACGAGCGAGGCCGGCGCCCGCTTCTTCCTCCGCAACGTGGGCACCGACGAGCTGATGAAGATGAAGCGCACCCGCGCCGTGGACCTGGAGCTTCTGTTCCGCAAGGGGGTGCGCGACGAGGACCGCGCCGCGGCGCTGGCCGACCTGGCGAAGCTCGAGGGCAAGGGCGAGCTCCGCGTCCTGCTCGACGCGATCCGCGGCCAGGACGCGCAGAAGGACGCGCAGGACGAGAGCGTCGTCTTCGACCTCGCGCGGCTCCTGACGGGCCGCACCCCGGCCGAGCTGGCCGCCGTCCGCGACGACCTGGAGCAGATCGCGACCGGGTCGAACCTGCCGGTGACGCGACAGCTCGGCTTCGTGGCCCTGATCGCGGCCGACGGCAACGTGGACCGGGCCTGGGCGCTCGGCACGAAGACGGTGCCGGCGCTGCTCGACCTGCTGGGCGCCATGCCGATCATCCGCGACCCCGGCCTCCGCGCCGCGCTGTACCCGAAGGTCGAGCCGCTGCTGCACGGCCTGCCCAGGACGCTCTCGACGCGCGACCAGATGGAGGAGCTCCGGGCGCTACGTCCGGGTCGAGCTGCCCGGGCAAGGGGGACCTGTCGCTGGCCGAGGTCGAGGTCTACAGCAAGGGGCGGAACGTCGCCCGCGGGCGGCCGCGCCTCGCAGAAGAACACCGCCAACGAGGGCGACGCGGGCCGCGCCATCGACGGCCGCAGCGCCGGCCGCTACGGCGACGGCGCCGCGACCCAGACCGAGGACACCCGCAACCCGTACTGGGAGGTCGACCTCGGCTCCGAGATGCCGATCGACTCGGTCGTCGATCTACAACCGCACCGACGGCGGCCTCGGCAAGAGGCTCGACGGCTTCACGCTCTCGGTGCTCGACGAGAAGAGGAACCCGATCTTCCGCAAGGCGTCGCTGCCGGCCCCCGAGCCGAAGGCGGCCTTCGAGCTCGGCGGCGGCGAGGTCGGCGGCGCCGCGACATCGTCCGCCGCGCCGCGATGAACGCGCTGACGCACGTCCGCGGCCAGGAGCAGCCGACGTTCCGGCGCTGGCGCGGTTCGTCCGCGACGGCATCGACCGCGACGCCGCGATCCAGGCGATGCAGCGCATCCCGGCCCGCGACTGGCCGCGGGACGAGGCCGCGCCCCTGCTGGAGAGCCTGATCGCCCACGTCCGCAAGATCCCCGCCCGCGAACGGACCTCGCCCGAGGCCGCCGGCGCCCTGCAACTGGCCGACGCGCTGGCGGCCACCCTCCCGGCCGACCAGGCCCGGGCGGTCCGCAAGCAGCTCGGCGAGCTCGGCGTCCGCGTGATCCGCATCGGCACCGTCACCGACCAGATGCTCTTCGACAAGGACCGCATCGTCGTCGAGGCGGGCAAGCCGGTCGAGGTCGTCTTCGAGAACACCGACATCATGCCGCACAACTTCGTCGTCACCCAGCCCGGGGCCCTGGAGGAGGTCGGGCTGGTCTCCGAGGCGACGGCGACCGACGCCAATGCGGCCGAGCGGAACTACGTCCCCCGCTCGAAGAAGATCCTCCTGGCGAGCCGCCTGCTCCAGCCCCGCGACCTCCAGAAGCTCGCCTTCACCGCGCCGAAGGAGCCGGCCGTCTATCCCTACGTCTGCACCTACCCGGGCCACTGGCGACGGATGTACGGCGCGATGTACGTCGTCGAGGACCTCGACGACTACCTCGCCGACCCCGAGGGCTACCTCGCCAGCCACGTCCTGCCGATCGACGACGAGCTGCTCAAGACCAACCGCCCGCGCAAGGAGTGGAAGCTCGAGGACCTCGCCTCGTCGGTCGAGCAGCTCGACCACGGCCGCTCGTTCGCCACCGGCAAGCAGATGTTCCAGGTGGCCAACTGCGTCTCGTGCCACCGCATGAACGGCGTCGGCGAGGAGATCGGCCCCGACCTGTCCCGGCTCGACGACAAGAAGTCCAGGCCGATGGAGATCCTCAAGAGCATCCTCGAGCCCTCGGCCGAGATCCACGAGAAGTACCAGACGTTCGTCTTCGAGACCGAGGCGGGCAAGATCCTCACGGGCCTGGTCCTGGAGGAGACGGCCGACACGGTCAAGGTGATCGAGAACCCGCTGGCCAAGACGCAGCCCGTGGTCCTGAAGCGGTCCGAGATCGTCGAGCGCGCCAAGTCGCCGACGTCGGTCATGCCCAAGGGCCTGCTCGACAAGCTGACGCGCGAGGAGATCCTCGACCTCGTCTCGTACATCGCCGCGCACGGCGAGACGAACAGCAAGCTGTTCCAGGGCGGCGGCCACGAGCACGCGCACGGCCCGGGGCGCTGAGGGCCGGGACTCGGGGCGGGCGCCGGCCGCCATCGCCGGCCCTCGCCCCCCCGGGGCCTCCGGCGGTCGAGGGGGCGCGCCCCCCTCGACCGCCGGGCGCGACCCGACGCCGGCCTCACCGCTCGATGCGGTGGGTGCAATGACACGCGTTGGTCGAGCCGCCGACGTTCACCAGGCGGTGTGATCGCCCGCCTGGCACGAGGCCGGAGGCGAGCAGAGACGCCGTCACGGCCGCCGCGAGCAAGCCGGCGAGCAGGGCCGCCCGGAGGGATGGCCTTCGCATGGTCTACCTCCTCACGATCCCCTTGTCGTCGATCGACGCCGGGAGGCGCCTGAAGTCCTTCAGGCGCAGGCGGGGCGTTTCTCGGGGGAGAGGGAGAGGACGTACGACACCAGGGCCCAGCGGTCCCGATCCGCCGGGATCGCGGTCTCGATCGACGGCATGGGGGTGCCGGTCAGCCCGCCGACGACCGTCCGGTAGACGTCGGAGGGATCATGGCCGTTCTTGAACACCCATTTGTACGTGAGGTCCGTGGGCGCGATCGGGAGCTCCCAGTTGTCCTTCAGGGTGGGCGCCGAGGGGCCGTCGCCCAGGCCCCGGTCGCCGTGGCAGCTGTTGCAGCCGATGGACTTGTACAGCTCGGCGCCCCGGGGGGCGAGGGCGGCGAGGTCCGCCGGGGGCGCGGGGACCGTCATCGCCTGGGGCTTCCTCGACGCCTTCCAGGCGTCCGTGAACCGCTCGGAGAACGTGGCGACGTAGCGCGAGACGTCGTGGATCTGCTCCGGCGTGAGGAACTGCCCCCACGCCGGCATCGTGCTGTTCGGGACCCCCACGCGGACGGTCCGCTCGACGTCCTCGAAGGTGGGCAGACTGGCCGCCCGCCGTCGAGCGGAACTTGTACCACCCCTGGCGGAAGTCGCGCGGCCTCACGTCCATCCCGGCGCCGAGGAACCCGTTCCCGTCGCCCTCGATCCCATGGCACATGGTGCATTGTTGATTATAGACGACCTGGCCGCGCCTCACCGCCTCCGCCTCGGGCAGCCCGTCGGGGATGGGCGGCGACGGCGGGTTGGGCACGTACTTGACCGGCTTGGCGACGCCGGGCTTGACCGCCCACCGGCCCTCGTCGTCCAGGGCGTAGACGCGGCGCACGTCCGGGCTGAGCTTGTTCTTCGCCCACCCGCCGCGGCACGCGAAGCCCGGCCCGAAGGTGTCGTAGAGCTGGAAGAACTGGTACGCCTTCGCGTCGGTGAGCACCTCGCGCGCCTCGTGATAGAACCGCTCGAAGGTATACTCGAAGCCCACGCCCTGGCCGCCGATCAGGCAGATGCGCTCGCGGACGGGGTCGATCAACGCCTCGCGATGGAACAGATAGCGGTAGTAGGGGCTGTTCATGCCGCCGCCGTATTCGAGGAACTCCACCCAGGGCTTCGGCGACGCGGGATCGATCTCGGCCAGGCGGTCCTTGACGTTGACGCCGTGCACCCCGCCGTACTTCTCGAAGAAGTCGGGGAACATCGTATCCATCCATTTGTGCTCCCCGATGACGTGCCCGATCGTGAACCCGAAGCTCGCCAGGGTGTGCGTCTCCCACCGCGACCCCGGCGCCCAGTGGAAGATCACGCCCCCCTGCGGCCCGGCCCACTCCGTCCCGCCGTAGGCCTCGACCTGGTGCTCGATCACCTTGTTGTTGAAGCACCAGAAGACGAAGTCCAGCCAGCGCTCGTCGCCGGGCACGAGGGTGAGCGTCTCCATGTTGAGGTCGTGGTCGGGGTTGTAGCTCGTCCGGACCCCCTTGCTCCGCCTCGCCCACTCCTCCCGATCCCAGCCGAACCCGCTGACGTGCCGGTACTTCGTCTCGCCCGCCCGCCGCCCGGAGCGATACGAGATCCCCGCCGCCGCCGCGACGACGGCCGCCGCGAGGATGACCAAGGCCAAGGTCCTCACCCATCCGTTCATGATCGCCACACCGCCTTTCCCGAGAGGTGCCCGGAGGCTGTCGTCGCACCCGATACCCGTGCCGACGCCGACCCGGCCGCCGATCGGGGAGCAAGCCCCGGTGGACCCCTCCGAGGGGCCGTGCTCCGGCCCCGCGCCCTCCGATCGCCGAACCCGCCCGGCCTTCGACCCTCCCAACCTACTCGGCTGCTAAGAGGATATCAAGGTCCGGTTATCTGGTTTCCAAGATGGGGCCGGTCGGTCCGGCGCCGGGGCCTGGCCGGGCGCCGTCCGGACGGTCTCGGGTCGTCCTTCGCCCGCTTGCCGCGACTGCCCGCGCCGCCTCCCCATGGCCCGGGGCTTGCGCCGTAGCCGTGCCTCCCCCGATCGTGTAGGATCGCGGGCCCGGCCCCGGGCGTCAGCCGAGCACGACCTGCGGACCGGGGAGGTCCGCGACCGATGCCCACGTTGATTTCTCAGCCCTCGCGGATCGAGGCGGCGGGCAACAAGCCGAAGGTGATCGACGAGTACGTCGGCCGGGTCAACTCGGGTCACGCCGAGCTGAGCGTCGCCCTGATGCGCAGCCCGGGCGGCTGGGTCGAGCCGGGGCAGTCGCCCGAGTTCGACGAGTACACGCTGGTGCTCAAGGGGCTGCTCCGGGTCGAGCACCGGGGCGGGACGCTCGACGTCCGCGCCGGTCAGGCGGTCGTCGCCCATCGCGGCGAGTGGGTGCGCTACAGCACGCCCGAGCCGCAGGGCGCGGAATACGTCGCCATCTGCCGGCCCGCGTTCGCGATGGAGACAGTCCACCGCGACCCCGATTGAGTTGACCGCCCGCGCGGGGCGGCCTCAAGGACCGAGGCTCATCGGCTCGGCGCGGAGGAGGCGCAGGGCCCGGGGAGGCGCTCGACGACGTCGCCGGCCATCATGCCGTCGTCGCCGAGGTCGGCGGCGGCCGACTCGCCGGCCAAAGCGTGCAGGTGGACGCCCCACGCGGCGGCGGCCGTCGCCCCCGTCGGCTGCGCGAGCAGGCCGCCGATGGCGCCGGCCAGGACGTCGCCGCTGCCGGCCGTCCCCAGGCCGTGCGACCCGGCGGTGTTCCGATAGAGGTCGATCGACCCGTCGCCCGACGGGGCCGCGATCAATGTCGCGCGCCCTTTCAGGACCACGATCAGGCGATTCCGCCCCGCGAAGTCCGCCGCCACGCCGGCGCGATCCGCCTCGACGTCCTCCGCGTCCCGGCCGACCAGGCGCGCCATCTCGCCCGGATGGGGCGTGAGGAGCCGCGGGCCCCGCGACGTGCCGAAGTCCGCCGCGCGGCCGTCGCGGGCCAGCGCGAGCAGCGCCGCCGCGTCGACGAGCAAGGGCAGGGGGGCCTCGGCGACGACCTGGCGCGCCAGATCCTCGGTCTCCTCGTGGTCGCCCAGTCCCGGCCCGAGGACGGCGGCGTCGCACGCCTTGTACTGCGCGCGGATCTCGTCGATCGCGGTGCGCGCGGCGGTCCCGGCGGCCGTCTCGGGCAGGGGGAGCACCATCAGCTCCGGGACGGCGACGCCGATGGCCGTTGCCACCCCCGACGGCGCGGCGACCCGCACCGTCCCGCACCCGACCCGCAGCGCCGCCCTCGCCGCCAGGATCGCCGCGCCGGGCAGGCGCGACGACCCGGCGACGATCAGCAACTTGCCCCGGTCCGCCTTGCTCGCCTCCGGCGCGTAGGAGGGCAGGGGCAGCTCTCCGAGAAGGTCCGTCGCGATGTCCCGGGGGCGGGGCGTGACCATGACCGCTTCGCGACAGCAGATCCCATGCCCAGTGCGATCGACTTCGGACCGTCCCTCCCCTTCGACGAGGGGATGCGAACGAAGCCCGCCGCGAGCGGCGGCGGGCGGGAGGGACGGCCCGATCGGTCTCAGGCGGCGGTCGCCTTGCGACGGCGGGCGTAGCGCAGGACGCCCAGCAGGCCGATGCCCAGCAGCGCCATCGAGGTCGGCTCGGGGACCGAGACCAGCACCCCGTTGGTATTGCCGGCGGCATCCACGAAGAAGCCGGTGAGCTGGCCCTTGTCGTTGAGCCCGTTGAGGGTCGTCCCCATGACCCCGCCCGGCACGTCGAGGGTCGTCCCGATCCCGGTGGCGATATTGTACACCAGGCCGTGATTGATGTTGTTCGCGTCGACGTAGAACCCGTCGGCGATGCCGCCATTATTCACGCCCAGGAACTGCGTGTTCGTCGATCCCGTGAACTCGAACGTCTTCAGGCCGGTGCCGTCCATGTTCTCGACGAAGCCCAGCATGTTCCCGGCGGCGTTCATGAAGAACCCGGAGACCAGCCCGGCGTTGTTGATGCCGGTCGCCGTGACCGCCGTCGCCCCCGTGACGGTGATCGGGGTGAACGTGATGTTGGCGACGTTGGCGACATTGGCGACATAGCCGTGGGCGGCGCCGGTAGCGTCATTGTAGAAGCCGGCCGCCTGGTTGTTGTCGTTGATGGCGAGGAGCTGGTTGGTCTTCGTGCCGGTGGTCGGCGTGTTCGGATCGACGACCTGGGTGAAGGTGCCCGCTTTGTCCACGAACCCGAAATTGTTGCCTCCAGGGCTGGCATCGGCCCAGAATCCGACAGTCACGCCGGCGTTGTTGATCCCGGTGACCTGAGTCTGGACAGAGCCGGTGAAGTTTTCGTTGGTGAAGTTGGCCTGCCCATAGGGCGGCACGATCGTATACCCCTTGTTGGGGGTGGTGGCGGTCATCCCGTTCCCGAAATAACCCGCGATCGTCCCCGCGTTGTTGATGCCCAGCAGCTGGTTGAAGGTCAGGTCGTTGGTGTTGTCGATCGTCTGGAAGGTCGTCGCCCGGGCGCTCGCCGTCATCAGGAGCAATCCGGCGACGGCGGCCAACAGCGGGGTTGGCCCGGCGCAGGGGCGGGCTCGTCTACTCATCATCATCATCATCGTCGCTCCTTCGGGTGCTCGATCACGAGAATCGCGGCCGACCACGCGGTCGGCCATCCCACCGATGGATGCGGGAGACCGGCGGCGTCTCCGAACATCCGGCCACGACCGGGGAGGAGCGCCATCAGGGCGGCAAGGCGCGGCCCGGACGCGATCGTGGATCGGTTGAGTCCCAATCCGGACATTGCGGATCATGTTGAAACCGGGACAAGCATGCCAGTGAATTTTTCGGGATCTCATGCCCTCGGTCCCGACCACCCGTGGCTCGGGCACCGCGCGACGGGACAATTGCGGCCATCATTCGTCGCCGAAATGCTGTTTCAACAACGAATTATGTGGAGTCGTCGCGGCGGAGGTCCGGAACAGGAAGGCCCGGGCTATCCCCGAGCGGGAGATGTGGCTCTGGAAGAACCCGGAGGCGCTCGGGATGGTGTGGGGGGCATCGAAGGGGCCAAAGCGGGCTTATTCGTGCCCGGGCCCGACCTCGAAGCCGATGCCGCCTTGTTCCCGGACGAGGATGAGGACGAATAGGCGATGCCGTTCATCCTCAATTCCATGCCCGAGCATCCAATCAATACAACGCCCTGTAAGGAAGGCGGAGTCGGCGACGGGGCGCGGCAGGTCGCCCTCACTCCCCATCCTTGAGGGCTTCAGGGCGAGACGGTCGGCCAGGCCCAGGCGCAGCTCCTCGACGCCGATGCGGTGGCAGAAGTCGCCGAAGGTCTCGTCGGCGAATCGCTCGGCCTTGAAGCGGGCGAAGACGGGGACGAGCTCGGCGACGACCCGGTCGAAGGGGACGTAGTCCTTGAACGGGGAGTTGAGGCGGTCGCCGAGGGTCCTCCCGCCGAGGAAGATGGTATAGGTGCCGGGCCCGGGTGTGCCGTCGGCGTCGCGGGTGGCCGACCGGCCGACCAGGCCGATGTCGGCGTTGTAGGGGCGGGCGCAGCCGTTGGGGCAGCCGGTCATCCGGACCGTGAACCGCTCGTCATCCAGCCCCAGCTGCGCCAGCTCGACCTCGAGCTGGTCCAGGATCGTCGGCAGGGCGGCGCTCGGCCTCGGTGACGGCCAGGCCGCAGGTCGGCATCGCCGGGCAGGCCATCGACCAGCGGCGGACCGTCGAGACCTGCTCGACGGTGGCGATCCCGTGCTCGTGGAGCAGGAGCTCGATGTCGCTCCGCCAGGAGGGGTCCAGGTCGATCAGAAGGATCGACTGCTGGCAGGTCAGCCGGGCGGGGGTTCCGTACTTGGCGAAGATCGCCCGCAGGCCGGTGGCCATGCGGAGCGTCCCCTCGTCCTTGATCCGGCCGTTCTCGACCGGGATGCCCAGGAAGAGCTTGCCGTCGCCCTGGCGATGCCAGCCGAGGTGGTCGTCGACCTCGCTGACCTCGACCGGCACGGGGTCGGCGAGGGGGCGGCCGAGGTACTCCTCGACCTTGGCCCGGAACGCCGGAAGGCCCCAGTCGTGGATGATGTACTTGAGGCGGGCCCGCTTGCGGTCGGAGCGGTTGCCGAAGTCGCGGAAGACCTTGATGACCGCCTCGCCGATCGCCAGGAGGTCGTCGCGGTCGACGTACCCCAGCGGCACGGCCAGGAACGGGAACGTCTTCTGGGCGCTCGGCGTGGTCCCCAGCCCGCCGCCGACCAGGACGTTGTACCCGACGAGCCGGCCCTCCTCGACGATGGCCAGGTAGCCCAGGTCGTTGGCGTGGACGTCGGTGCAGTTGTCCTCGGGCAAGGCGAACGCGGTCTTGAACTTGCGGGGCAGGTAGGCCTTGCCGTAGATCGGCTCGGTCGGGTCGTCGCCGGGGGTGGGGACCTTGATCGGCCCGGCGGGGGGGAGCAGGGGGTTGTCGACCTTCTCGCCGTCGAGCCAGATGTCCCAGTAGCTCGACGCCCTCGGCGCGAAGTGCGAGGCGAAGCGGTCGGCGTCGGCCTGCATGGCGTCGCGGATCGCGTCCTCGATCGGCGCGGGGCAGCTCAGGACGTTCCTCTCGACGTCGCCGCAGGCGGCCAGGGTCGAGAGCAGCGATTCGTTGATCCGGCGGAGGGTCGTCGGCAGGTCCTCCTTCACGACGCCGTGGAGCTGGAACTCCTGCCGGGTCGTGATCCGGAGCGTGCCGTTGCCGACGGTGTTGGCCAGCTGGTCGACGGTCCGGTACTGGCCGGCGGTGATCTTGCCGCCGGGCATCCGCACCCGGACCATGAACTGGAACGCCTTCTCCTTACCCTCGCGCTTCAGGTGCGCGCGGACGTCGCGGTCGTCCTGCTGGTAGGACCCGTGGAACTTGAGCACCGTGGCCGCGTCCTCGCTGAAGTGCGAGGCGCCGTTGCGGGCCTCGTCGGCCACGAAGGTCTTGAGGTACTGGCTGGCGATCTTGACCGCCTCGACCTTGCTCGGCTTGCTGGCGCCGTTGCCGCTCGGGTCCATGGTCGCGCTCGACCTCCTGACCGATCGCCGTCCGTCGGGCGCCCTCGGGAGGACAATGGTCGGTTTCTTCATCAAGATGATCGTGATTCTAGCGGGCGGGCCGCCCGAAATCAACGCCGGTCGCGCAGGGCGCCAGCGGGACCTGCGGGATCGGACGCCCGTTTCCACGAGGGTGATGGGGCGTGCCGATCGGGCCCCGGGATGCCGCCGCGAGAGCGGGCCCGCGGCGCCGGCGACGACCTGCTGGACGAGGCTATAGACGATGATCGGCAGCATGACCCCGGGGTGATCAGCCAGGGCCATCGACGCCAGCACCAGGCCGGTGCCGTTGTTGTTCATGCCCAGGCCGTACATCAGCGCGGTCCTCCGGGGGCGATCGGCCCGGAGGAGGCGGGCCAGCGCCCATCCCGAGCCGAACGCCAGGGTGCAGAGGCCCAGCGTGATCGAGAGGATGGCGATCAGGAAGTCGGCGTCGGGCTGCGCGATGGCGCGGGGCAGCGCGACGGCCGCGTTCGAGTAGCAGAGCAGGATCAGGTCGACCGTGCTGGCCAGCTTCAGCCAGGACTTCGCCGCGCGGTGGCGGGCCTCGCCGATCAGCAGGCGGGTCGCGATCCCGAGCAAAGAGGGGATGATCACGCAGACGGCCAGGAAGGCCCCCGTGCCGTGCGCCGCCAGGGCGTGCAGGACGCGGGCATACTCGCCCCTCGCCATGAAGCCGACCGCGTGCAGCGCCAGGGGGGTCGTCACGGGGCTCAGCAGGGTCGAGCCGACGACCAGCCCCAGCCCGAGAGCGAGGTCGCCGTCGGCGTTCTGCGACCAGGCGGTCGACGACCCGGCGATCGGCATCGAGGCGACCAGCGCCAGCCCGACCAGGATCGTCTGCACCTCGTCGGGGTTGTGCCAGATCGCCATCGCCCGGGACAACCCGAAGATGAAGACGATCGGCACGGCCAGGTTCGCCGCCAGCCCGACGACCAGCGTCCTCGGCCTCGCGGCCAGGAGCCGCAACTCGGAGGCCCGGACCCCGAGCCCGGCGTTGAACAGGAGGAAGCCGAGCATCACGGCCGGCAGCGTGATCGTCATCCCTTCGCCGAAGAGGGCCGAGTGCCCGAACGACACGTCGCGGACCTTCAGCCCGAAGGCCGGCCACAGCGCCGCGACCGCGTAGGAGGCGATCAGCAGGCGGAAGAAGTGCTCGTGGATGAACCGCACGAGCGGGGACGTCGAATCCATGCGACCGGACATGAAAGGACTCCTTGGTTTTGCCCCGCGGGCACCGCGGCCCGACGGCGATCGGGACCGCGGTTTGCGTGTCCGGGGGGAAGTGTAGCGCGGGGCGCTAAGACGGCGATGAGACGGGGATAAAATCGACTTCATCCGCGCGTGCGGGCCCGTCCCGGGGCGATTAGACTGGGGACGGGCCCGGCCGATGGGGTCCGAGGGGGGCCCGATGCCCGACTACCGCCTGGAGGGCCCGAAGCCGGCCCGCATGTACGAGGTGATCCTGCCGAAGAAGCTCGGCTACTTCGGCAAGGTGCAGGAGGTGCTCGAGGACCTCTTCGACGAGGACGCGATCCGCGCCGTGCCGTTCGTCAAGCAGGTGATCGCGCGGAACCGCCGCCGCGACGCGGCGTTCGACGAGGAGGCGTGGATCAAGACGCTCGGCCGCGCCTCGCGGGGCTACTCGATCTACGAGATGGACGGCCGCTACCTCTCGGCCGACGGCCCGGTCGACGAGCGGGTGCTGGTCATCCGCTTCATCTTCCACAACCCCGGCGAGCGAGGCGGCCCGAAGACCGACTTCCTCGCCGCCTCGATGGAGGTGGTCAATCACCTGGTCGCGCACCGCTTCGCCGAGGAGCTCGGCGTCGAGGAGGAGATCTGGTTCCTGGAATACAATCATCCCCAGCTGGCGATCTGGCGCAAGGACGACGCCGGGCCCGCCGACGAGGAGGACCGCCGTTGAGCAGCACGACCACCACCGCCGCGACAGGACCCCCTGATCGACCGCTACGCCGAGGGGGGGCCGCTGCTGCTCCTACGCCGCCTCGGGCCTGGCGCCCGAGCACGAGACGGCGAGGCCCGGCCCCGGCGCCTGGAGCATCGCCGAGCTCGCCGCGCACCTACTCGATTCCGACCTCGTCCTGGCCGACCGGATGAAGCGCGTGATCGCCGAGGAGGGGCCGACCCTCCAGGCGTTCGACGAGGGCGCCTGGATCGCCCGCCTCGGCTCGCACGAGATGCCCGTCGAGGAGGCGATCAACCTGTTCGCGGCGAATCGGCACTGGATGACCCGCGTCCTCCGCCGCTGCGGCGACGAGGACTTCGCCCGCACCGGGCTCCACACCGAGGCCGGCCGCAAGACCCTGGCCGAGTTGGTCGCCGGCGCCGTGGCGCACCTCGACCACCACCTCCGGTTCCTCTACGCCAAGCGAGCCAACCTCGGCGTGGCCGTCCCGCCCCGATACACGGCGCGGTGACCCGCGTCGCATCGCCGAGCGAGAAGGAATAGGGCGCGGATGAAGCGGATCGATGCGGATCGGATCGGCGGCCATCCGCCCGATCCGCGTTTCTCCGCGGCCCATTTTCCAAGGCGTGCGCAAACCGAAGGTCAGCACGCGAGGAGATCACCGTGGGACGCCTGTTCGCCGGGACAAAGTGGGACCGGCCGCCCTCCTGCGAGCGGTGCGGCCGGCCGGAATCGGAATGCACCTGCCCTCCTCCGGCCGTCGAGCCGCCGCGGAGGGCCCCCGAGACGCAGACCGCGCGGCTCCGCGTGGAGCGGCGCGCCCGGGGGAAGCTCGTCACGGTCGTCGCCGGCCTCGACCCGATCGGCACCGACCTGCCCGTTCTCGCCGCGCAACTGAAGGCGAAGTGCGGCGCGGGGGGGACCGTCAAGGATGGCCTGATCGAGCTTCAGGGCGACCACGTCGAGGCCGTCGAGGCCGCCCTCAAGACGATCGGCTTCAAGACCCGTCGCGGCTGACCGGGCGGGTCCCCGGGGTTGCGGCCCGGATCAGAGCATGAAGATGCCCGGCGTGCCGGACCCGATGGCGATGGCCGAGGCGAATGGGTTGCTGGTGGTGTTCACCCCGGTGATGATCTGGTTGACGGCCGCCGCGGGGCTGGTGAGGTTCCCGGAGACGTTGACCCCGGTGCTCGCCCCCGCGGTGGCGGACCCTGGCGTCGTGGTCGTGGTGCCGCCGACGGTCGCCGGCGTGGTCCCGCCGGGCTGAGTAGTCGAGCCCGGCGTGGTGATCGTGGTCCCTCCGACGGTCGCCGGCGTGGTCCCGCCGGGCTGGGTCGTCGAGCCGGGCGTCCCGACGCCAGTGCCGCCGACGGTCGCCGGCGTGGTCCCGCCGGGCTGAGTGGTCGAGCCCGGCGTGGTGGTCGTGGTCCCTCCGACGGTCGCCGGCGTGGTCCCGCCGGGCTGGGTCGTCGAGCCCGGCGTGGTGATGCTCGTGGTCGTCGTCCCGCCGGTGGTCGCGGTGCCCGTGCTCGTGCCGGCGGTAATCCTCGCGGCCGGCGTGATGGCATGGCTGGCGAAGACGGCGGCGGAGCTGACCACCGTCCGCGGGATGGCCTGGCTGGCGAACACGGGGCGCGAGTCTGACCACCGTCCGCGGGATGGCCTGGCTGGCGAACACGGGCGCGAGCTGCCCAGGGTCGGCGAGAAGGCACGGCCGGCAAACAGGGAGCGCGAGCTAATCCCGAGGGTCGTGCTCGCGGTCGTCACGGCCCCGACGTTCCGCGAGGCGAGCGCGGAGAGGAGGGACGTGCCGCCGGTCCCGACCCGGGAGGAGATCCCCGCGGTCGTCGTGACGGCCCCCGTCAAGGACTGGCCGGTCGTGGCGGCGCGGGCGAGGCCCGACCCCTGCTGGACCTGCGAGGGGGTGAAGATCGGATTGCCGAGGGCATTCCGGAACGCGGCGGGGGCGACCAGGACGTTCCTCTCCGCCAGGGGGCTGGCCACGGTGCTCGGGACGAGGCGCTCCTCCAGGCGGTCGGCGAGGGTCGGGCGGAAGGCTCGGTGCGGTTTCATGATGTCGACTCCCTGGTGCAGGACCATGATCGATGTCGCCACGGGCGGTGCGGTGACGCCCGGGACCCTCCGATGGGGCCGATGCGCTCGCGGCCGGTCGCCTCATCCTCCGCGACCGGCCGACCCCGGTACTGAGAAGACCTATAGCAATCTCTATACCAGCACGACCAAGTCGGAGAATATTTCGAGATGTGCGACGATCCCGCCCGCGGCGCCCGCGGTCGCCGAGCACGCCCCCGTGGGTGAAATCAGAAGCTGAACGGCACGCCGAGCGCGGGGGTGACGGCCGGGCTGAACGGCAGGCTGGCGGAATTGTTGAACGGCAGGCTGTCGGAGTTGTTGAACGGCAAGAGGGACGTGCTGGAGCTGACCGGGCCGGTCACCCCGCCGCTGACGTTCCCCGCGCTGATGGATGGCTGGGGGAAGCCCGCCTGGTTGAAGAGGCCCCCCGAGAAGCCGATCGCGTTGTTCGCCCCGATGAAGGTGCCGGCGGTGGTGTAGTTGAACCCGCCGTTGAGCGGGGTGCTGCTGCTGGTGAACGTGACGGGATTGCCGTTCGCGCTGGTGCCGAAGGGGAAGCCCAGGGTGTTGGGCGACCCGCCCAGGAAGGTGCCGGCGGGGTTATTCGGGACGCCCTGGGCGAAGTTGGAGGAATTGAAGACGGTGCCGCTGACTGGGGTCGAGGCGGTCTGTCGCGTCAGGGGCGGGAGGACGCGGGGCCTGTTGGTGAACCCCGAGGTGGACAAATCCGGTCGGAGGCGGCCCGGCGCCGGGGCGGCCGGCCCGGTCGCCCGGATGGCCAGGGCGCCGGCACGGGCCATCGGGTGGATCGGGCGGGAAGCGAGCTTCGGGTGCCCCGAGGCGCTCCGGGCGGGGGCGATCTCGTGATGGACGGCCGCCGTCGCGGGATGGGCCAGGCCGCTCGGGACCCGTCGCCCCTCCAGGGGATCGTCGAGGGTCGGCCGGAAGGCGCGTTTCGGTCTCATCGGATCGGCTCCCTGCCAGCGCGGGGCGCGGCGCCGGGCCCAGTATATCGCAATCTCCGGGCCGGTGCGGAGCCGTTGGGAAAAAGCCACGCGGCGCGGGGCCGGTCCCGGCCGGGGTGGGGCCGGCCGTCGGCTTGACGACCGGGGCCCGGGCCGTAGACTGAAGGCGTGCGACGGCCGCGGGTTCCGCCGCGTCGCGGTGGCCTGGTGTCGGCTCGTTACCGGGAGATTGGACTCGCGATGACCGTCCATGCGATGCCGGTGATGCTGGGCGTGCTGGCCGTGCTGGCCGTGTCCTACCGCTACTACAGCGCCTTCCTGGCGGCGCGGGTCGCGGCGCTGGACGACGCGCGGGTCACGCCCGCGCACGCCCGGTCCGACGGCCAGAACTTCCACCCCACCAACCGCTGGGTGCTGTTCGGCCACCACTTCGCGGCGATCTCGGGGGCGGGCCCGCTGATCGGGCCGGTGCTGGCGATCCAGTTCGGCTACCTGCCGGGCCTGATCTGGCTGGTGGTCGGCGTCTGCCTGGCCGGGGCGGTGCAGGACATGCTGGTGCTGGCCGCGTCGGTCCGCCGCGGCGGCCAGAGCCTCGCCGGGATCGCCCGCGTCGAGCTCGGCCGCGCGGCGGGCGCGGCCACGACGCTGGCGATCCTCTACATCATCATCATCGCTCTGGCGGGCCTGGGCATCGTCGTGGTCAAGGCACTGGGGGGCGAGCAGGTGCCGATGAAGGCGGGCACCGTGCTCGTCTACCCGCCCGCGTCGTCGTTCGAGAAGAGGCTCACGCCCGGGGCGCCGACGGTCTACGACGTCCCCCCCGGCTCGTCATATCGCTACGGCCCCGAGGCCGACCAGACGATGACCTTCCACGAGCCGTTCCGGCTGGCCGTCCCCCCGGCCAGGCGCTGACGGCCGACCGCCGGGGGGGCGGCTGGGTCCTGCCCGAGGGGGCGCGGAGGCTCGTGCCGGGCAGCTCGTGGGGGACGTTCACCATCGCCTGCACGATCCCGATCGCTTTGTTCGTCGGCTGGTACATGTACCGGTTCCGCAAGGGGAGGGTGGTCGAGGCGTCGCTGGTCGGGGCGGCCGGCGTGCTGGCGGCCACCGTCGGCGGGGCGTGGGTGCCCGAGTCGAGCCTGCGGCCATTCTTCGAGCTGTCGCGCGACCAGACGATCGTCGCGATCGCCGCGTACGGGTTCGTGGCGGCGGTCCTGCCGGTCTGGCTCCTCCTGACGCCGCGCGACTACCTGTCGAGCTTCCTCAAGATCGGCACGATCGCACTGCTGGTCCTAGGCGTGCTCGTGGTCAACCCGACGCTCGAGGCGCCGGCGGTCAACCGCGCCTTCGCCTCGGGCGGGGGGCCGTACTTCGACGGGCCGATCTTCCCCTACGTCTTCATCTGCATCATGTGCGGCGCCATCTCGGGCTTCCACGCGCTGGTGGCCTCGGGGACGACGCCGAAGATGGTCGACAAGGAGACGGACGTCCGGATGATCGGCTACGGCGCGATGCTGATGGAGGGCCTGGTGGGGGTGGTCGCCCTGATCGCGGCGGCGGCGTTGCCCAACGCGATGTACTACGACATCAACATCGACCTGGCCAGGCGGCCCGCCTTCGCCAAGCAGCTCCAGGCGCTGGACGCCGACCACGACGGCCACGCCGCCCCCGCGGCGGGCGCGGCGCCGGCGAGCTCGTCGCGATGGAGCAGAGCATCGGCGAGTCGCTCCACGGCCGGACCGGGGGGGCGGTCACGCTGGCCGTCGGCATGGCGCGGATCTTCTCGAAGGCGATCCCCCGGCTGGAGTGGCTGATCAAGTACTGGTACCACTTCGCCATCATGTTCGAGGCGCTGTTCATCCTGACGACGATCGACGCCGGCACGCGGATCGGCCGGTTCCTGGTGCAGGAGTTCCTCGGCAAGCTCTGGAAGCCCCTGGGCGACCTCGACTGGATGCCGGGCGCGATGCTGGCGACCGGCCTGGTGGTGCTGGGGTGGGCCTACTTCATCTACTCGGGGTCGGTCGAGACGATCTGGCCGATGTTCGGGATGGCCAACCAGCTCCTGGCGGTGATCGCGCTGTGCGTCGTGACGGCGACGCTGATCAACGCGGGCCGGTCGCGGTACGCGCCGGTGACCCTGGTGCCGATGCTCTTCGTGGCGACGACCACGTGCACGACCGGCTACCTGGAGATCAGGGGCCGGTTCTACCGGATGTGGCTCGACCCGGCCACGCGGTTCAAGGGCGCGCTGAACATCGGCCTGACGGCGATGCTCCTGGCGTGCGTGGCCGTGATCCTCGCCTCGGCTTTCGCGCGGTGGCTGGCCACCCTGAAGCCCCGGCCCGAGGCCGCGGCCGAGGGCTGATCTGCCCCCGCCTCCTCGTCGCGGGCCGTCCCCGGTCGGGGAATGTTCACTTCGATGCCGAAGATAGTCGGGATCGGATCAGCCGGTGAGTACAAATCGATGGATTTCCCTTGCGTGTGGCGCCGGCCTGTGCATAATCTGTGGAACTCACCCCTCTGTTTAATCTCGACCCGGAGTGCCAGGCCCATGATGACGTGGATGCCGAGACGTCGCGCCCGCGGCTTTACCCTGATCGAGTTGTTGGTGGTGATCGCGATCATCGCCGTGTTGATCGCCTTGTTGCTGCCGGCGGTGCAGGCGGCCCGCGAGGCGGCAAGGCGGAGTCAGTGCGTCAACAACCTGAAGCAGATCGGCATCGCCCTGCACAACTACCACGACCAGAAGGGGTCGCTCCCCTGGGGCGGGGGCCCGGCACCCACTGGATGGACTGGTCGACGCACACGATGATCTTGCCCCAGATGGAGCAGCAGGCCCTGTACAACGCGATCAACTTCGTCGACATGGTCGCCGCGGGCTCCCCGGCCGGCACCGGCGGGGCCGGGCCCGGGTCGCCGTTCAACACGACGGCCACGTATGCGGTCATCCCCGGCTTCCTCTGCCCGTCCGACCCCGATCGGCTGACCAACGCCGAGGGGCACAACAACTACGGCGGCAACTGCGGCTCCTCGCCCGACTCGGTCCATACCCTCGGCCCGATGAATGGACGCCTTCATCGGCCCCGACACGAGCAACGCCCTCATCGCGCGGGTCCGGACCTTCCGCGACATCACCGACGGCCTCTCCAACACCGCCTTCTTCAGCGAGAAAGTCAAGGGGATCGGGGCGAAGAGCACCACCCAGGCCGACTCGCTGTCGCCGAGCGCGTCTTACTACAGCGTGGCGCAGCCCACCCCCTCGAACACGCCCGACCCGTACTACACCCAGTGCAAGTCGCTCAACACGCAGACGGCGGCCTTGATGCCCGGGACCACTCAGGGCTTCGACGGGAACGGGCGCTACTGGCACCTCGACTACTCCACCTACACCCGCTACACCCACGTGATGCCGCCGAATACGTGGACCTGCGGATGGGGCAGCGGCGGCGGCGAGGTGATGGCCGGGGCCTTCACGGCCAGCAGCCGGCACTCCGGCGTGGTCAACGTCCTGATGGGCGACGGCTCGGTCCGCGCCATCAAGAGCACCATCACGATGACCGTCTGGTGGGCCCTGGGGACGATGGGCAACGGCGAGGTGATCTCCGCCGACTCCTTCTGAGCGCCTCGGGCCGGCGCGACCCTCGCCGGGTCGCGCCGGGCTCACGGGCTGCTCGCGTGGGGGACCTCGATGTCGTAGGTGTTCGTCCCCCCCTTGACGTCGTAGGTCCAGAAACCGTAAGCCGTTTCGCCCGGCAGCCCGGTCCCGCCGACGCTCACGCTGTTCTCGCCGACCAGGGTCGTGATCTCGTAGGTGCCGTCGGGGCGGATGGGGGCATCGCGCGCCGCCTCGGTCTTGCGCAGGTAGTTGGCCGGGTTGAAGGTGACGACCCCCTTCTTGGCCAGCACCCCCTTGACCGTCACCTTGCCGGTGACCTTCGCCTCGGTCGTCGACGAGTTGACCGGCGGCTTGCCCTGGGCGCCGCAACCTCCCACGGCCGCCGCCAGCGCGATCGTCGTGGTGCAGGCGGCGAGCCATCGCTGTCCCGGTCTCATCAGACCTCCTTCATAGGGATGCATCATCCATCAGGCGACCTCGTCGCCGGCCGCGAGGCTCGGCTCGGGCTTGGCGTTGGCCAGGAGGCTGTGGCGGAAGCCGTAGAGGAAGTAGATGACCAGGCCGATGGCCATCCAGACGACGAGCCGGATCTGGGTCTCCAGGGGCAGCCCGTACATCAGGTAGACCGACGAGATCACCCCCATCGGCGCCGTGAACCAGACGAGCGGGGCCTTGAACGGGCGCTCGACCTCGGGCTGCGTGATCCGCAGCACTAGGACGCCGGCCGAGACGACGGCGAAGGCGAACAGGGTGCCGATCGAGGTCAGCTCGCCGGCCACCTCCATCGGCATGATCCCCGCGGCGATCATGACGACCAGCCCGGTGATGATCGTCGTCAGGTAGGGGGTGCGGAACCGCGGGTGGACCTTCGAGACGGCCTGCGGCAGCAGCCCGTCCTTGGCCATCGCGAAGAAGATCCGCGGCTGGCTCAGGAGCATGACCAGGATCACCGAGCTCAGCCCGGCGATGGCGCCCAGCTTGATCAACGTCGAGAGCCAGTCCATCCCGATGGCGTCGATGGCCACCGCGACCGGGTCGCCGACGGCGAGCTGCTTGTAGTTGACGATCCCGGTCATCACGATGGCGCCCAGCACGTAGAGGATGGTGCAGATGGTCAGCGAGCCGAGGATGCCGATCGGCATGTCGCGCTGCGGGTTCCTCGCCTCCTGCGCCGTGGTCGAGACGGCGTCGAAGCCGATGTAGGCGAAGAAGACCACCCCCGCCGCGCGGAGGATGCCGCTGTAGCCGTACTGGCCGAACTTGCCGGTGGTGTTGGGCGGGATGAACGGGCCGCCCCAGTTCCTCGTCGTCACGTGGCCGATCCCGGCGAGCGATGAACAGCAGGACGATCGTCACCTTGATGACCACGATCACGTTGTTGACGTTGGCCGACTCCTGGATGCCGACGACCAGCAGCGACCGTGATCAGGGCGACGATCAGCATCGCCGGCAGGTTCACCAGCGCCGTGACCTGCGGGAACGCGGCGAAGTCGACGTGGTTCGCCGCGAGCACCGCGTGCACCTTGCCCAGCGCCGACCAGCCGTGCGTCAGGTGGAGCTTGTCGGCGATCGCGTCGGGGACGAGGATCATCCGCGTGCCGGGCAGGGCGCTGAAGGTCAGCGCGGCGGGGATGTGCAGGCCGAGCGTCTTCTCCAGGAAGCTGACGACGTAGGACGACCAGCCGATCGCCACCGTCGTGGCGCCGACGGCGTATTCCAGGATCAGGTCCCAGCCGATCAGCCAGGCGATGAACTCGCCCATCGTCGCGTAGGCGTAGGTGTAGGCCGACCCGGCGATCGGGACGGTCGAGGCCATCTCCGCGTAGCACAGGCCGGCGAAGGCGCAGACGACCCCCCCCAGGACGAACGACAGCGCCACCGCCGGGCCGGCGTAGTTGGCCGCGGCATTGCCCGTCAGGACGAAGAAGCCGGCGCCGATGATCGCGCCGATGCCGAGCATCGTCAGGTTGGTCGCCGACAGCGTCCGCTTCAGGACGTGCTCGCCCTCCTCGGCGGCCTCGGCCTTCAGCGCCGCGATCGATTTCCGCACGAACAGGTTCGCCATCATCACCTCGCGAGCATCGGCGTCGGGCCTCCCCGGCCGGGGTCTATCCTAAATACCGCGGGGCCGGGCAGCCATCGCCGGGTGCCCCGGGTTGTCCTCGACCCGTGCCCCGGCCAAGCCTCGCGGCGCACGGGTCGAGGACAACCCGGGGCACCCGGCGCCCCAGCCACCCCGACGCTCAGTTGGCCTCGGCCTTCTTGGTCTTCGCCTTCGCCTTGGCCTTGGGCGCGGCGCCTCGGGCAGCTCCATCACCTCGATCTTGCGGATCTGCACCGAGCTGCCGGGGTCGTGCTGCTGGAAGGCGAAGTGGCCCTCGGCGATGCTGGTGTCGTAGTCGAGGAACTCGTAGAGCACCTCGCCGTTGACCGTGATCTTGATGGCATTGATCGTCTTGCCCCGGTAGCCCTTCGTGACCACCTCGATCTCCTGGGTGAAGAACGTGTCGGGCGGCGCGAGCTGCTTGTAGACGTTCACGTGCGAGTAGACCGAGCCCGTCTTGACCGGGTCCGTGTGGGTGCTGTTGACCTGGATCTCGTAGCCCTTGTTGAAGGTCGCCTCCTTGGGCGTCCGGACGTACATGCCCGAGTTGCCGCGGTCGTTGATCTTCAGCTCGGCGCGGTAGCGGAAGTTCTTGTAGTCGCCTCGGGGGCTGAACAGCATCGACTGCTGGCCCGACGAGGTGAGCAGGCCGTCCTTGACCTCCCACTTGCTGGTGCCCGTGCCCTTCATCTCCAGCATCTCCCAGCCGCTGAGGGTCTTGCCGTCGAACAGGGAGACCCATTGGCCCTCCTGCGGCCCGGGCGGTTGCCGGCACGACGATCCCCAGGACGAGCCAGGCCGCGCTGCGAATCAAGCGGTTCATGCGATGCGATCCTCGTGGGTAAGATGTCTTGCGGGCGGGCCGCGGACCCCGGCCGGGGCGCGACCCCCGCCCCGGCAAGGCGAATCTTAAGCCCGCGGAGTGGCCTGAGGCTAGGGGCTAGTGGCCCGACCGCGCCGAGGGAATCGGGCGCGGGGCGGGCGGACCTCCGTCGTCAGCCCCTGCAAACATTATCGTGGGAAGGCGTCGTCCTGATCTGAAATTTCCAATCTCAGTAGTTCCAAGATTGGACTGGCTATCGAAGGGTTGAGATAGATGGACGCAAGCCCCCTCCGAACAATGACTTTTGGACACCGAGTCATTACAGGAGGGAGCCATGCGCCCACCCCATCGTATCCTCCACCGCAACCAAGTCCATCGCCTCGCCGCCGAACACCTGCAAGCCCACCTCCAGCTCAAGGACTACAAGCGCAAGACCTCGGCCCAGGCCCTCTGGTCGCTGCTGCTGGCCGCCGCCGCCCGGATCACCTCGCTGTCCGACGCCTGCCAACGCCTCCGCGACGTCCCCTCCGACGAGACGGCACGCAAGGCGCTCTGGGCCACCCGGCCCGACTACGCCACATGACAACGACGACTCAACGCCGCCCTGGCCGGGCACCTGCCCAAGGCGCCGCGCAAGCGCCCTCAGACGCTGGCCATCGACCTGACCCTGATCCCCTACCACGGCCAACCCTTCCGCGACCCCGCGGAGGTCTATCGCGGCCAGGCCAAGGACGGGACCAGCCACTTCCACGCCTACGCCACCGCCTACGTCGTCAAGCACGGCCAGCGTTCCACCGTCGCCCTGTCCGGCGTGACCAAGGGCGAGGCGCTCAAGGACGTGGTCCAACGCCTGCTCCGGCAAGCCGCGAGCGTGGGCATCCGGCCCCGATTGCTCCTGCTGGATCGCGGCTTCTACAGCGCGGCCGTGATCCGCTACCTCCAGCAGGCGCGGTACCCGTTCCTGATGCCGGTGGTCTGTCACGGCCGCTCGCCCGACCAGCCCGGCGGCCCCACCGGCAGCTCCGTCTTCCGGACCTGGAAGACCAGCGGCTGGTCGCGGCACACGCTGGCCGACGCGAAGAAGCGGACCGCGACGGTGTCGGTCCGCGTGAAGTGCCGCAACTACCGGGGCCAGTGGGAGCGCCACGGTCGGCAGGCGCTGATCTATGCCTACTGGGGGTATCAACCGCCCTCGCCGGATGCGGTGTTCGCGACCTACCGGCTCCGGTTCGGGATCGAGCCGAGCTACCGCCAGATGCACGAGGGACGGATCCGGACGTCGAGTCGCCGCCCGGTGCTGCGGCCGCTGGACGTCGGGATCGCGCTGGTGCTGCGGAACCTCTGGGTCTGGCTGCATTATGCCATCCTGTCGATCCCACGCCGGGGCGGCCGGGTGATCCTGCTGGAGCGGCTGCGGTGGGAGACGCTGCTGCTCTGGCTGCTCCATGTCGTCGAGGAGGTGTTCGGCGTCGCCGACGTCACCTACACCGAAAGGGATGTCGAATATGAACTTGCGATGTAGCCAAGCGGCTCACCGTTCTTGGAACTACTGAGACTGACTCATGGCGGGGTACTCCTCGGCCTCGTGGGCCAAATGGTGTGCTCGTAACGGTTGCATCACCAAGGATACCCCGCCGCCCTTCACCCTCTCGTACACAACTTCTGGTTATACCCCCTCGATCAGTGCCCAGGTCGTTAACGCCGGCACCATCAATTTCGCAACCAACACCACGTTCGGCCGGTCGGGGGCCAACCTCGTTAACACCGGCCTCATCAGTGTCGCAGGCGTCACCGTGAACGTGACCGGCAACTCGTTGACCAACGCGTTCGGCGGCCTGATCAGCGGTCATGGGACGTTCAACACGTCGGGCCTCAGCCTCACCAACAATGGCATCATCGACCTGTCACGGCCGAGCCTCCTCGGGGTGGATGTTGGACTGTCAACCGTCGCGATTGCATACGATAATCCCGGTGCGATGAATGCGTCCACAGTCACGAACCCGTCCAATTACGTACTCCTGGGAAGCGGAGGAGACGGGATCTATGGGAACGGCAACGACGTCGATCGGTCCAGCCTGATTTCGCAAGTCACTTACAACGCGAGCACCGAGACGGCGACGTTGCAGCTCTCCGGCACGTTGCCGCCTGATTTCTACCTGGTCGAGGTCAATGGCAGCAATGTCCTCGATGCATCCGAGACGCCGCTCCTGGCCGGGATGCAAGACGAGGTCAACCGTGTTTTGGGGGTCGTGCCGTCCGTGGTCACGGCGAACCTGGACCCGGCCAGCGACTCGGGCGCATCGAACCACGACGGCATTACCAACGTCACGAAGCCCACCTTTGACGTCCAGGTGAACCAGGGGGGTGCGATCGCCGTCGACTTCGACGGCAACGGCACGATCGATGCGACGCTCTCGGTGCCTGTCGCCGGCACCTACCAGTTCACGGCCCCCAATCTAAGGGCCTGGAACGAAACAACTGTTATAATTCGTCGCTGCGGCTCATAATGGACGGATGCCCGACGATCCTGAACTCCAACGGAAGTTCGCCGCGATCCTGCCGAACCTCGACGAGCGGCAGCGACGGCTCCTCGCCGCCGTCGAGGCCCGCTCCCTGGGCTACGGCGGCATCCGCCGCGTGAGTCGGGCCTCGGGCATCTCTCACGCCGCGATCCAGCGGGCGTTGAAGGAACTCGACGCTCCACCCCCTCCCCCCGGTCGCGTCCGACGGCCCGGCGGAGGTCGCAAGAAGCTCCGCGATAAGGAGCCGGCGATCCTCGTGGCCCTGGAGGGACTGATCGCCCCCGAGACGCGGGGCGACCCGATGTCCCCGCTGCGGTGGACCTGCAAGAGCACCCGCCAACTGGCCGAGGCCTTGGGCCGCCAGGGGTTCGCCGTCAGCCATCGGGTCGTCGGGGAGATGCTCCACCACCTCGGCTACAGCCTCCAGGCGATGGCCAAGACCCTGGAGGGCAGGCAGCACCCCGACCGTGACGCCCAGTTCCGCTACATCAGCGAGATCAGCGGGCGGTACATCGCCGCGGGCTCCCCGGTCATCTCGGTGGACACCAAGAAGAAGGAGCTGGTCGGGCAGTACGCCAACCGGGGCCGGGAGTGGCAACCGGCGGGTGAGCCCGAGGAGGCCCTGATCCATGACTTCCCCGACCGCCGCGTCGGCAAGGCGATCCCCTACGGGATCTACGACATGGGCTGGGACCTGGGGTGGGTCAACGTGGGCGTCGATCACGACACGGCCAGCTTCGCCGTCGAGGGCATCCGGCGGTGGTGGTCCGGCATGGGGTCGGAGATGTACTCCGACGCCGGGCGGTTGCTGATCTGTGCCGACGGCGGGGGCAGCAACGGCTATCGGGTCCGGCTGTGGAAGGTCGAACTCCAGCGGTTCGCCGACGAGACGGGCCTGGAGGTGACGGTCTGCCACTTCCCGCCGGGCACGAGCAAGTGGAACAAGATCGAGCACCGGCTGTTCTCGCACATCACGATGAACTGGCGGGGCCGCCCACTGGTCAGCCATCAGGTGGTCGTCGAGTTGATCGCCGCGACGCGGACCGCGACGGGCCTGGAGGTGGAGGCCCGGCTGGATACGGGGAGCTACCCGACCAAGGTCAAGGTGACGAAGCAGCAGATGGAGCGGGTCCGGCTGCATCCCCATGACTTCCATGGTGAGTGGAACTACACGATCAGGCCTGAGTCGTCCGGATCGCACGGCAAGTCGTAATGCTTATTCCGTTCCAGACCCTAATTCTACAGCGGAAGGAGTTTCACCCTCTTGTGTCGGGCCCACCAGGTCTTGGCGTGGGACCGACGGGCGACCTCGTTGCGGCGGATGTGGTAGTCCACCAGCAGCAGGGCCAGCCTCAGCGACAATCCGGGCACTTCGATCGCCCTCTGAAGCAATCGCACCGTCCGGTCCAGCGTCAGCTCCGGAGTTCTTTCCCCAGGTCGCGCCTCGTCAGCGTGATGAACAGGTGGGCCATCGCCACCAGGCTCATGTGATGGTGCCAGCCGGCCCAGGAGCGCGTCTCGTACCGCGCCATCCCCAGGTAGCTCTTGCAGCTCTCGAAAATGATCCTCCACCTCGTGCCGGGTGCAGGCCACACCCGCCAGCACCCCCAGCGGCGTCGCGGCGTCGGCGTTGCTGATGTAGTACTTGACCTCGGGCACAGGCTCCAGCGAGCGCCGTACCAGCAGCCAGACCGGCGGGCCCGGCTTGCGGTGGCGGACCGACCAGACCCGGACACAGGCGAACTCGAAGGCCGGCGGGCCCTTCGCACCCTGACGGACCTGGAGGGCCCGCCACGCCCGGCGATCCAGGCCCGAGGCGATCGCGGCCACCGCGGCCACCGCCGCGCGACGCGGCCGGGTCGGGACACGGCCCCGGCCGCCGTACGCCGGGACGCACCCCGCCGGGTCCTCGGCCCAGACGGTCGTCCTCACCGGGACCTCGACCACGTATCGCCGCTCCAGCCGCTCCACCTCGTCGAGGAGCTCGCCGCTCCTGCCGTACTCCTCGTCGGCCGTGACCCAGTCCAGGGACACGACGCCCAGGGCCGCGGTCTGCCGGATCGACCCCGAGGCGATCTGCGGCTTGGTCTGGAAGGCGACCGCCTCGGGGATGTGGACCTTCTCCCGGCGTCGGCGCCGGCCCGGCCCTCCTCGCACCAGTCCTCGGGCAGGTAAAGCTGATGGTCCAGCAGGGCCGAGCCGCCCGGGGTGACGCCGACGAGGTAGACCCCAACCTGGCAGTTGTCCTCCTTGCCGAGCCGGCCGTTGTGCTGCCGGGCCACGCCGGCGCTGTGCCGGCCCTCCTTCGCGAAGCCGCTCTCGTCGACCACCCCGACCACCCCGATCGGACTGCCCGCCGCGGTGGGGATCAGTTCATCGGCGAAGACGGCCTGGATCTCGGCCTGGACGTCCTCGTGATCCCAGGGGGCGATGTTGAGGAACTTCTGCAGGGCCGAGACCTGGCCGTCGCCGACGTTGATGGCGATCGGCTCGACGCTCTTGCGCTCGGGGCAGGTCATCAGCCCCTTGACGTAGGTGTAGGCGTGGTCCTGCGCCTGCTCCTTGCCGAACAGGGGGGCGAACCGCTCGTGGGACCGGACCAGCCGCTCGGCCGCGGCGCGCACCTCGTCCTCGGTCATGGGAGTTGCCTCCGTACGGCGGCATGACGCGATGACGAACCGGTCCGTGTCTCAACTACGAGCCTCAACGTAGCGATCGATCAGGGGGAAGGCAACTTTTCCTTCCGCTGTAGAACTAGTGGTCTGACAGCATGTGGGGAAAGGGTGACCTAGCCTTGGGGTATGAACACCCGCACCGCTTACCCCAGCGACTTGTCCGCGGCCGAGTGGGCCCAGGTCTCCCGATTCATCCCGGCCCCCAAGCCCGGCGGACGGCCCGCCAAGTATGAGCGGCGCGAGATCGTCAACGCCCTGCTGTACGTCGTGCGGACCGGCTGCCAGTGGCGGGCCATGCCCCACGACCTGCCCCCTTGGCGGATCACGTACTGGTACTTCATGCAGTGGAAGGAGGACGGGACGCTGGAGCGCCTCCACGAGGGGCTGCGGGGCGACTTGCGGCGGGCCGAAGGCCGCCAGCGCCAGCCCTCGGCCGCGGTGCTCGACAGCCAGTCGTCCAAGACGACCGAAAAAGGGGGCCGCGCGGCTACGACGCCGGTAAGGGGATCAACGGCCGCAAGCGGCACATCCTCGTGGACGGCCTCGGCCTGATCCTCGCGGTGGTCGTCCACGCCGCCGATATCCAGGACCGCGACGGGGCCAAGCTGGTGCTGGGGCCGCTGCGCCGGCGGTTCACCCGGCTGCGGGTGATCGTCGCCGACGCCATCGACAACGGTGGGATCGCCGAGTGGGTGCGGTCGCTCCGCACCCGCAACCGGCTCCGGCTGGAGGTCGTGTCGAAGCGGGCCGGCGCCACGACGTTCGAGGTGATCCCGTTCCGGTGGCGGGTCGAGCGGACGTTCGCCTGGCTCGGCCGGTGGCGGCGGCTCTCGAAGGACTACGAGGGGGTCACGCCCAGCAGCGAGGCGTTCGTGAAGCTCGCGATGATCCATCTGATGGCTCGTCGGCTCGCGAAGAAATTGGGCAGCCGATAGCTTTCCCAACACCCTGTGACACAGAAGTTTCGCTGGTATTTCCCGAGCCGAACGGGTAGAGCCTCGCGAGCTTGACCCGGGCGTCGGCCACCCGGAAGCATCACGTGATCTTCGCCCGGGCCGCGGTCCGCTCGGCCTCCCGCGCCGCCACCGCCCGCGCCAGCTCCTCCCGCGTCGCGATCCGCCGCCCCAGGCACGGCCGCGCCCGCACGGAGAACTCCAGCTCCTCCACGTTCAGCCCGCTCGCGCGCTTCGGCGTGTGGTGGAACTCCAGCCGCCCGGTCAGCCGCCGCGCCTCCTCCGGCGCGAACGCCGCGTACAGTGAGGCCGGGCCGTGCGTATTCAGGTTCTCCAGCACCACCCGGATCACCTCCGCCTCCGGGTAGAGGGCATCGCAGAGGTTCTTCATCCGGTGCGCGAAGTCGACCCGGGTGCGCCGCTCGGTCACCGTCAGGTGCCGCCGCCCGGTTAGCGACCCGACCAACAGGAGGATGTTCGCCGTCCCCTCGCGGGTGTACTCGTAGTCCTCCCGCGCCGCGTCGCCCGGCCGGGCCGTCAGCGGCGCGTTGATCTCGCCGTGCCGCTCCTTGCTCGCCTCGTCGGAGCCGACGACCGGCCGTGCCGGGTCGTACGGCTGCGCGTACCGCCCCAGCACGTCCTCCATCCGCCGGACGAATTCCCCGCTGACCTCCGGCAGGCACCAGGACCCTCCTGCCAGGGCTTCAGGACATTTTTTTGAGGGCGCGCCGGACCGCCTCCCGGGAGACGGTCTCGACGACCTCCGGCGCGACGGCGCGGCGGGCCAGTAGGCGGGCGCCCGGCGGTCGCGCCCTCGGGCGCGTCGGTGCAGGCCAGGGCGATGACCATCGCCTCCCGCTTGCCGTCGCGCTCCGGCGGGGCGCCGGGCCGGGGGCGGTCGGTCAGCGCGGCGTCGCGGCCCTGCTCGGTGAACCGGCGGCGGGCGCGGCGGACGGTGTCGGCGTGGACTGCGAGGTCGTCGGCGATCTCCCGGTCGGTGTCCCCCTCGTGGGCGCGGAGGAGGATGTCGCGGCGGTACTGCTACTTGCGCGGCCGGGGCTGGTCGCGGAGCGGCTCCAGGGACTGGCGCTGCTCCGCGGTCAGCCGGACGGTGAAGGTCTGGGGACGGGCCGTGGCCACCTCCTTGGGGAGAAATGGCAGGACAGGCAAAACCGGGATAAACCGCAAGACTTCCGTGTCAGACCACGAGTTACTCGGGACACGATCAGCGGCTGAATCTCGCCGAAAAAAGTCGGATTCTCCGGTGACATTTTCTTGCATGAGTGCTCGGCGGGATGTTAAACTTTCGTCCAAAGCCCATTCTCGGGCAGCGGGGTTGGGATTGGGCACGATGGCGAATGGACGTCCGCCGCGAAGGGAGGGGGATCCGATGTTCCAGCTTGTGCACGGGTCGAACCGGAGTTGCGACGGGGTCACGCGGCGCGACGTGCTGCGGGTCGGGTCGCTCGCGGGGCTGGGGCTGCCCGCGTTCCTGCGGGCGAGGGCCGAGGCGGCGACGGCCGAGCCGGACGTCTCGTGCATCCTGATCTGGCTCCTCGGGGGCATCAGCCACATCGACAGCTTCGACCCCAAGCCCGACGCCCCCGCCGAGATCCGCGGCGAGTTCGGCGCGATCGAGACCAACGTGCCGGGCATCCGCGTCTGCGACCAGTTGCCGACCCTGGCCCGGCACCAGGACAAGTACTCGATCCTCCGCTCGCTCAACCCGAAGAACGGCTCGCACGGCACGGCCGACGCCTACATGATGACCGGCCACCCGTTCACCCCGGCGGTCATCTATCCGACCTACGGCTCGGTCATCGCCCGGGAGAAGGGGGATCGCAACCGGATGCCCCCCTTCGTCCAGGTCGGCACGAATATCGATCATCGGATGGGCGGCGGCATCGCGGGGTTCCTGGGCGACCAGTACAACCCGTTCGTCCTGCCCGGCGACCCGTCGAGCCCGGGCTTCTCGGTCCGCGACGTGTCGCTGGCCGGCGGCGTCGACGCCGGCCGGTTCCAGCGCCGGATGAAGGCGCTGGAGGCCGTCGACACCTGGCAGGCGCAGGTCGAGGCGTCGTCGGCGCTCGATGCGGCCGACACCTTCTACCGCAAGGCCTACGGCCTGATCACCGCCCCGCACGCCAAGCGGGCGTTCGACATCGGCTCGGAGGACCCCAGGCTCCGCGACCGCTACGGCCGGCACTCGCTCGGCCAGGGCTGCCTGATGGCGCGTCGCCTGATCGAAGCGGGCGTGCGGTTCGTCACCGTCACCGACGGCGGCTGGGACACGCATCAGAACAACTTCGCGTCCCTGAAGGGCCGCCTCCTCCCCCGGCTCGACACGGCCCTGTCGGCGCTGCTGCAAGACCTGTCCGACCGCGGCCTGCTCGGCTCGACGCTCGTCGCGACGCTGAGCGACTTCGGCCGGACGCCGAAGATCAACCCGTCGGCGGGCCGCGACCACTGGTCGACCGCGGGCATCGCCCTGCTGGCCGGCGCCGGCCTGCGGCCGGGGGTCGCGGTCGGCCGGACCAACGCCCTGGGCGAGCAGCCGACCGAGTCCCCCTACCTGACCGAGGACCTGGCGGCCACCCTCTACGACCGCCTGGGCATCCCGCTCACCACCACGCACCGGACGCCCGACGGCCGCCCGATCCAGGTCAACTACGACGGCCGATTGATCCGCGAGCTGATCTGATCCGACCCGCCCGACGGGCCCGAGGTTGCCCGGGCCCGTCCGATCGGCCACGAAAGACCGCGGCCTCAAGAAACTCCTATCCTGATCCTTCGGATTCCTCGATCATGGTGAATACCGGGCCCAACGCCCTCGCCTCCTCGGCTGACGAGCGGGCGGGGGCGGTGGCCCGATCTGCGCCGGGCCACCGCCCGCGGTTTATGAGCCCTGGCCTGAAGCCTGGCCCGTGGGATAGGCCTGCGGCGTGGGCGCCACGTAGATCGGGACCGGATACGAAACCGGGGTCACGCAGACGGCCAGGGCGCACGCCGCCTTCTTCTTGCAGAGCCCGTGTCCGAACAGCTTGAACCGCCGTCCGCAGATCCCGCAGCACTTCTTCGGCGGGGGCTCTCCGCGGCGGGCGGAGGCGGAGGGGGCGGCGGAGGCGGGGCCGGCTGCTCGACGCAGCACATCACCGGCGCACAAGTCGCCTTCTTGTGGCAACAGGCGGACGCCGAGCCGGCGTTCAGGACGGTCGCCCCGAAGAATCCGGCCAAGGCCAACGTCAAAAGCTGTCTCTTCATGGTGGTCTCCGGAAAACACCCTGCCTGGAGGGCCGCACAAATGGCCTCGAGTTTAGCAGTCCCCGAGGCTGAGCAACCTGGATGCCCGGCCGGAAGATAAGGTAACTGACTCCGTGATGGAAGACAATTCTTTTTTCAAAATGGGCAATATAAGTATTATGAGCAAAATTAGTGCCGTCGAACCGACGGAGCGGGTCGAGGGGATGGCTGGGTGGTGGTGGGTCGCGTGCGGGCTGGTGCTGGTCGGGGCCCTGGCGGCGACGGTGCCGACGACGGGCGACCTCGGCCTGACGTGGGACGAGCCGGCCTATCGCTACAGCCAGGTGATGTCGGCCCAGTGGTGGGAGCGCCTGGGGCAGGCGCGGAGCTGGTCCGATCGGCGGGCCCTGTTCGACCCCCAGGCCTTGCTCTATTACTGGCCGTACGGGAGGCACGGGATCAACTTCCATCCCCCGCTGGCAGGGCAGATGAGCCTCGCGACGCACGCCCTGTTCGGGGGATGGATGAAGGACATCCCCTCGCGTCGCCTGGCGTCGGTCTTCGAGTTCGCGGCGACGATCATGATCGGCTTCGGCTTCCCGGCGAGGCGGTACGGGGCGTGGGTAGCGGGGGTGATGGCGGGCTCTCTCCTGCTTATGCCGCGGGTCTACGGCGACGCCCACATCGCGGGGACCGACATGCCCGGCCTGCTGCTCTGGGTCGCGACGGCGCTGGCATTCTGGAAGGGGCTGCACGACCCCCGAGGGGGCCTCTGGCGGGTGGCGGTGGGGGTGCTCGTCGGGCTGGCGTTCGTCGAGAAGATGGGGGCGGTGATGGTCGTCGGGCCTCTCCTGCTCTGGCTGATCGCATCTCGATTGCCCTCGACCTTCACCCGGCCCGGCGGGCGTGTCGCCTGGATCGACGGCCTGACGACCTCGACGCTGATGCTCGCCCCCCTGGCGGTCGCCTTCCGCGAAATCCTCCGCTTGAAGGGGCAATTGCCCCCGCCGAGCCGGACGAGCCTGTTCGTCGACCGCCCCGCGAGCCGCCTGCCGGGGGCCATCCTGGCCGTCCCCCTGGCCGTCTGGGTCGTCCGCCGCCTCCTGGCACGACTCATGCCCCGGCATCCCGTCTGGGGGGCCGAGCGGCCGGCGCTGGAGACCTGGACGGCGATCCTGGCGTTCGGGCCGGTCGTCGCCTGGCTGGGCAACCCGTCCTGGTGGCGCGAGACCCTGCCGAGGCTGGCGCATTACTACATGCTCAACACCGACCGCCAGGGGTCTTTGCCCGACATCCAGATCCTCTACTTCGGACGGGTCTATCTCTACAGCCTCCCCTGGCACAACGCCTGGGTCCTGATCGCGATCACCGTCCCGGCCAGCATCCTCGCGGCGGGCGTGGTGGGCGTGCTCGGCACGCTCCGGCACCCATTGCGCGACCCGCTCCGCCTCTACTTCCTCGTCCACCTGGCGACCTTGCCGATCGTGCGAATGCTCCCCACCCCTGCGCACGACGGGGTCCGCTTGCTCCTGCCCAGCTTCTTCTTCCTGGCCGCGATGGCCGGCTGGGGGGCGATCGGCGTGGCGGATCGGGTCGCGCGCCTGATCCGGGTCCGTCCGGGTTGGGGCCGGGCGGTCGTCGCGGCGCTGGTGCTCGGTCCGGCGGCCCGGGAACTGGTCATGATCCACCCGTATGATCTGTCGTACTACAACGAGCTGATCGGCGGCCCTCGGGGCGCATGGGCGAAGGGCTTCGAGCTGTCCTACTGGTACGATGCCTTCAATGACCGCGTGCTCGACGACCTCAACCGGAAGCTCCCCCGAGGGGCCACGCTCGACTTCCTCAACCCGCTGACCAGGCCGCCCACGTTCGACGAGCTCCAGACGCTGGGGCACCTGCGGGGCGACCTCCGGCTCGGGACGAGGGACCCGGACGAGTTCCCTTATGTGTGGCTGCTGACGCAGGACTCGAAGGCGTCGCCGTTCACGCGCCTGCTGTTCGCGATGCGTCCCTGGTACGCCTCGACGCCCCGCCAGCTCGACGGGCTACGGGTCGCGACGGTGGCCGACCCGGTGGCGGTGTCGCGGGCCTGGGCCTTGTCCCTGCTGGCGACGGCCCCGTCGGGCAATGCCACGACCCCCAGCCCGCCCGCGTGGGTGCGCCGTCATGCCCCCTGGCTCGGCCGGTTCTGGGGCGTGGGGGTGGTCGAGCTCCCGCTCCCGAGTGCCAACGAGGAGCTGCTCACCTGGGCGAAGGAGACGCCGGATACCCTCCGCGACGCGGCCCGGACGATCGCCGCCCGCCGCCCGATCGGGGACGACGAGGACGCCGCCCGTCTCCTGGGCATCCTGTCCCGGTACAACCAGCCGGACACGCCCGACCACTCCGGCGGCGACCTGTCCGGGCGGCTCCTCCGGGCCCGCCCCGCGGCTTTGATCGAGGCGGTCGAGATCGCGATCGCGCGCCCCGACGCCCTCCGGGCCGTGCTATCCCGGCCGGGCTACACCGACCCGGAGACCATCGGCGGCTACCTCGACCGGGGGTAGGGCGTCGCGGCCACCTCGTCGCCGTAGGACGCGCCGGGATCGAGGCCGTCGGCGTCGGGTCGGCCGACCCTGCCGGACGGTCACCAGCGCCAGCCCGAGCGCGACGGCGGCGATGGCGGCGGCCTCCCAGTAGGGGGCGGACGGGCCCTCCCCGCCGAAGCAGGACGTTCGCGGCCACGTAGTTGAGCATCCGTGCCAGGGTCTGGGCGGCGGAGAGCGTCCCGAAGATCGCGCCCTGCTCGCTGGCGGGGGTGATCCGCGAGAGCAGGCCGGAGACCGTCGGGCTGGCCAGCCCCTGGCCGACCCCGACCACGACGATCGCCCCCCAGAGCGCCGTCGCGCCGGCGCCAGGGCAAGCATCGCGAACCCGACGGCGAGGGTCGCGACCCCGGCGATGATCAGCCTCGGCTCGCCGAACCGGGGGACGAGCCGGCGGATCAGCCCCCCCTGGACCAGCGCGCTGACCAGCCCCAGGAGCGGCGAACCCGAACGCCGCCCGCTGCGGCCCCCAGCCCAGGCGACGGTTCAGGAAGAGGCTGAACGTCCCCTCCAGCGCCGCGAAACCCAGGACCACCAGCGCCCCGAGCACGACCAGCCGCCCGACCCCCGGCAGCGCGACCGCGTCGACCAGCCCTCGCCAGCTCACGACCCGCGCCGCCTGCCGCGCCGAAGCTTCGGCCGGCAGCGACTCGGGCAGGCGGGTCAGGACGAGCACCCAGGCGATCGTCGAGAAGGCGGCCCCGACCAGGAACGGCAGGCGGAGCCGCCACGCCGGGTCGATCGGCAGAGACAGCAGCAGGCCGCCCAGGAGCGGCCCGAGCACGAACCCGAGGCCGAACGCCATGCCGATCAGGCCCATGCCGCGCGCCCGGTCCTCGGGCTTGGTCACGTCGGCCACGTAGGCCTGCGCGACCAGGATGTTCCCCCCCGAGGCGCCGTCGAGCATCCGCGCCAGGAGCATCACGGTGAAGTCGCGCGACAGGCCGAGCACCAGGAACGACAGCGCCGTGCCCGCCTGGCTGACGATCAGCAGGGGGCGGCGGCCGTAGCGGTCGCTCAGGCGGCCGAGGATCGGCCCCGACACGAGCTGGCACATCGGGTAAGCCGCGTACAGGAGGCCGATCTGGACCTCGTTCAGCCTGTACTCCTCGGCGAACGGGGCCAGCAGGGGCATCACGACGCTGAAGCCGAGCAGGTCCACCAGCACGATCGCGACGATCACCCCGAGCGGCGACATCAGCGGCGCTCCTCCCCCGCGCCCGACCCGGCCTCGGCGACCGCCCCCAGCCCGTAGCGGGCCTCACGGAGCCGGTCGGCCTGCGCCTTGACCTCCAGCAGCAACCGGGCGTGCGCCACGATCGCGGCGTACTCGACGGCGAACGCGCCGAGGTTGAACGCCAGCGTCGCCGCGGCCACGCCGAGGTGCCACAGCGGGTTCACCCCCTGCGTGTCCGACGCCGCGCCCAACCAGGCGGTGATGGCGATCAGCGTCATGCTCCAGAACTCGAACCGCCATGCCTTCCTCTTGTTCTTCTTCGCCTGGGCGTTGATCCAGCCGGGGAGCCCGTAGACCCGGACGACCTCCTTGGCCCACTTGCCCGTCGCGAGGAAATAGGTGTAGGCGATCGAGTGGACCGCCAGCGTGGCCAGGGTCGTCAGCAGGGCGAACAGCAGGTGGACCCCGCGCCAGATCGCGCCCGGGCCGGGCTGCTCGCCCGAGGCCAGCAGCCCCAGGACGAAGCTGGCGACCAGCAAGGAGCCGTCGGTGACGGCGAGGACCAGGAAGTAGCGGAGCATGGCGGGACTCGCGGGGCTGGCGTCGCCGGATCGGCGTGCGACACACGCCCGAACGGGACAGGCTCTAAGTTACGCGAACCCTCGCATCGTTGGCAACTTGGCATCCCTCCTCGGCGCCCGCCCGGGCGTGTTACAATCGCCCCTCCGAACCCGATCCCGACCGAGTCCCCCGCGCGACGCCGGAGCCCTCTCGTGAACGACGCCTGGATCGCCGACCGGATGAAGCACATCGAAGCCTCGGGCATCCGCAAGGCGTTCGACATGTCGAAGGCGATGAAGGACCCGATCAACCTGTCGATCGGCCTGCCCGACTTCGACGTGGCCGACCCGGTCAAGGCGGCGGCGATCGAGGCGATCCGCGACGGCCACAACGCCTACACGGTCACGCAGGGCATCCCCGAGCTGCGGGGCAAGCTCCAGGAGGCCGTCGACGCCGAGTTCCGGCCACGCCGACCGCCAGGTCCTGATCACCTCGGGCACCTCGGGGGCCTTGCTGCTGGCGCTCTGCTGCGTGGTCGACCCGGGCGACGAGGTCATCGTCTTCGACCCGTACTTCGTCATGTACAACAACCTGGTCGCGCTGGCCGGGGGGACGTCGGTGCTGGTCGACACCTACCCCGACTTCCGGATCGACCTCGACCGCGTCGCCGCCGCGATGACCCCGCGGACCAAGTGCGTCATCGTCAACTCGCCGGCCAACCCGACCGGCGTCGTCGCCTCGGCCGAGGAGATGAGGGCCCTGGCCGGGCTCTGCCGGCGTCGCGACGTCCTGCTGATCAGCGACGAGGTCTATCGCGCCTTCTGCTACGACCATCCCTTCGCCACCCCGGCCTCCTGGAACGACGACGTGCTGGTCGTCGACGGCTTCAGCAAGGCGCACGGCATGACCGGCTGGCGTCTCGGCTACGCGCACGGCCCCGCCCGCCTGATCCAGGAGATGGCCAAGCTCCAGCAGTTCAGCTTCGTCTGCGCCCCGAGCATGGTCCAGCACGCCGGAGTCGGCGGCGATGGACCAGGACCTTTCCGACCATGATCGACGCCTATCGCCGCAAGCGCGACGCGGTCGTCGCCGCGCTCGGCGAGTCCTTCGACCTGCCCCATCCCGAGGGCGCCTTCTACGCCTTCCCCCGTGCCCCCTGGGGGACCGCGACCGAGTTCGTCGCCGAGGCGATCCGCCGCAACCTGCTGATCATCCCGGGCAACGTCTTCAGCCGCCGCGACACCCACTTCCGGATCTCGTACGCCGTCGACGACGCGACCCTGCGCGCGGCCTCGACATCCTCCGCGATCTGGCGCGGATCCCCGGCCGCCCGGCCGCGCTGATCAGTGCGGATTGCCCGCGGCGCCCGCGAGCCTCGCGACGAACGCCGCATGCTCGGGCGTGGCCAAACCCCGATCCAGGGCCGCGATCAATCCGTTGAAATTGTTCCCGAATAGCGCGCTAGCGGGTCGAGCCAAAGCCCGGGGAAGACCTCGGAACAGTACAGCCCGTCCTCGCCGGGGGTCATATCGACGAACCGCCCCTCGCGGCGGGTGAACCAGCGGATTTCTTCAGGCTCAAGACCAACGAACAGGTATTCGAGGACGCCTGCCTGCTCGTAGTCGTCCTTCTTGTCGCCCAGGTCGAAGGGCCGGCTGGACCTCGCCACCTCGGCGATCAGCTCGGGAGGGCCGGTGACGTACCCTCCCACGACGCGGGACTGGCCACCCCGCTCCGATGGGATGCGGAGATGGCGATCCGGCTGTGGCTCACCGAAGTTGCCCAGCTTGACGGTCACGTTCGGCCCGCCCCGGACCCGGGGGTGAACCGCTTGTAGTGGGACAACCAGTAGCCGAGCGTGTCGTCGGTCTCGCCGTGATCATCGCGGAGCGGTGACGGCATGTAGACGATCCCCCCGACGAGTTCGGCCCACGTCCCCGGGGGCATCGCCTCGTAGCGCTCGTGGAACGTGGCCTGGTCGAGCCGCTGGCCCGCGACGAGCGGCGGCACCACCCGACGCTCCGGCTTCTCGGTTGTGCTCATCGGGGCCGCCCTCCATCCCGGATGCGGGGGATCAGGTTCAGGCGCTCTCCTTCTTCCGCTCCTTGGCCTCCTTGGCGGGCGCGAGGGGCAGGGGGGGCGTGTCGAAGAGGCTCTTCTCCTTGCGGACGATCTCGGGCGTGACCACGAACCGGCCCTTCTCCTTGGCGGTGCGGTCGGGCAGCTCGTACATGATGTCGAGCATCACGTCCTCGACGATCGACCGCAGGCCGCGGGCGCCGGTGTCCTTGGCCTTGGCCTTCTTGGCGATCTCCTCCAGCGCCTCGGGGGTGAATTCGAGGTCGGCCCCTTCCATCTCGAAGAACTTGCGGTACTGCTTGACCAGCGCGTTCTTCGGCTCGGTCATGATCTGCACCAACGCATCGGTGTCGAGCGGCATCAACGGGCAGATCACCGGCAGGCGGCCGACGAACTCGGGGATCATGCCGAATTCGAGGATGTCGTCGGACGTGACCCGGTCGAGCAGGGCGCCGAGCTCGCCGTTGTGCTCGGCCTCGGTCTGGCTGCCGAAGCCGATCGTCTTGCGGCCGACCCGCCGCGCGATGATGTTGTCCAGCCCGACGAACGTGCCGCCGCAGATGAACAGGATGTTCGTCGTGTCCATCTGGATGTACTGCTGCTCGGGGTGCTTGCGGCCCCCCTGCGGCGGGACGTTGGCGATCGTCCCTTCGAGCATCTTCAGGAGCGCCTGCTGCACCCCCTCGCCCGAGACGTCGCGCGTGATCGAGACGTTGTGGTTGGTCTTGCCGATCTTGTCGATCTCGTCGATGTAGATGATGCCCCTCTGGCGCTCTCCAGGTCGAAGTCGGCGGCGTGCAGGAGCTTCAGCAGGATGTTCTCGACGTCCTCGCCGACGTAGCCGGCCTCGGTCAGCGTGGTGGCGTCGCCGATGGCGAACGGCACGTTCAGGATCCGCGCCAGGGTCCGCGCCAGGAGCGTCTTGCCGCAGCCGGTCGGCCCGATCAGGAGGATGTTCGACTTGTCGAGTTCGATCTGGCTTTCGGGGTCCTCGCCGTGGACAAGCCGCTTGTAATGGTTGTGGACGGCGACCGACAGCACCTTCTTGGCGCGGTCCTGGTCGATCACGTAGGCGTCGAGCTGCTCCTTGATCTCGCGGGGGGTCGGGATGTCGGTGAACAGGGTCTTGGGCACCCCGCGGCGCCGCCTCTCCTGGTCGAGGATCGACTGGCAGAGCTCGATGCACTCGCCGCAGATGTAGACGTCGCCGGGCCCCTCGACGAGCGGGCCGACGTCGCGGTAGCTCTTGCGGCAGAAGGAGCAATAGGCGTTCTTCTTGGCGCCACCGGCCGTCCCCGAGGGGGGCCCGCCGCCGCCTGCCGCCACCGCCCGACGAGCCACCACCCGCGATGTCCTTACCCGATGGCATGCCAAGTCCTTTCGTCCCTGCGACCCAGGGGAGAAGAGGCCCGCCGGCGCGTGTCGAGGGCCGGGCGATGGTCCGCGATGTCAGCCACGGGAGGGGGCGGAGCGTCCGAGTCCCGCCTCGATTACGATACGAACGCAAATCGGGCGCCAGCATCCGGGACGCCCCAGCCAGGAGGTTCGAAGCCCCGGGGCCGCTCCACCCGGAGACATCGTACCGCCGGTTTCCCGTGGATCGAGGGACGCCCTAGCCGCCCGTCAACTGACCCATTCTAGAGTACGATTCGGACCCGAGCAAGGCCGCCGGGCCGATTCTTCGGGGGCCCGATTCGACCTTGCGGGTCGATCTCGTGACGAGGGTCATCCCGCCCCGGGAAGCCCTCGGATCATGGCCCGATCGGACGGTGGGCGCCGCCCATCCGTCGCAGGATTTTCGATCGCGCGGAGAGCGATCCAAAATGGTCATTAGGGAGATACAAGTGATCGGTGGGTTCGCTCGGCGCTCCTCGCACGCGGGCGGGGTTGACTCCGGGTGGAGCGCACATCTCCGGCGAAAACCACCTATCCATCAAGGACTTGCGAAATGACCACCCCGGTGAGGGCGTCGGCTCTTTCCGGTCGGACGTCCGAGCGATCCGATGTGAACAGGAACTTGACGCAAGTGGACGGTGGGTTCGGTCGGCGCTCGCCGCGTGCGGGCGGCATGTCGGTCGAGTCCGTCTTGTCAACGAGCGAGGGGCGCGGCCCCCTCATCCTTGTACTATCCGGTTCCGAGGGGGGGCCGTCCTGGGAAAGACCGTGGGCCTCGCTTCCCAGACCCCTCCTTCGACTCACGGGCCGCTCGGCCACGGACCCGACGAGGGCTGACCGTTCAGCCCTAAACGCCCGGGAGCGGCCCCATCGGGGGATGGTTTCGACGCGCGGTCAGGGGCGCGGGGGTGTCTTCGTCACGAGGAGCGAGGCGGCCTCGGTCGCGAGCACGGAATGCGGTTCGTCCGCCTTGAGATAGAGCAGCTGGCCGGCCGTCAGCTCGTGGGCCACACCCCCGACCGTGAACGCAACCCGTCCCTCCAGGCAATGGACCGTCACCTCCCCCCGCGACGAGTGGGTGGGGACCTCCTTCCCCTGGGGGAGCACCAGCCGGATGACTTCCAGGCCCTCGGTCCTCACCAGGTGTGCCGTCCTCGCGCCGGACAGCGCCGGGCCGAACGGCCGGACATCGAACACCTGCCCTGTCTGCGCATGCGGGATCGCCATGGCATTCTCTCCTTCCGCTCCCCCACCGCCAGCGGTGCGCGGCGCGGGGTCGTGATGGGCGAGGAGATCCCGGACCGCGGCGAGGGCCCGTTCGATGGCCTCGCGCCGCTCGCGGTCGGGGGTATGATCGAGCGAACGGGACAGTTGGTTGGCCAGGTGCCCGGCCGCCATTTCGGCCGACACGCCCTCGGCCACGGCCTCCGGGTAATCCCGGTGATGGACATGCACGATCGGGGCCGAGCAACAGCTGCATGCCCCCCTCGACACGATCACCGTCTCATGTGCGGTCGTCATCGGTCAGCCCTCCTCATGGGATGCACAGGATCTTAGGAGGGGACGGGCGGCCGTCGGGATGCCCCGCTCCCTCCGGCGGCCCGCTAATGGGCCGACCCGGATCGCTCCGCCGCCGTGATCGGCAGGTCGGGCCGCGTCATGGCGTCCCGCTCCCCGGTGATCGACCACCCGGTCTTCAGGCCCACCACGAACCAGCCCAGCGCCACCATGCCGGCGGCGAAGATCGTGTCGCCGACGACCCGCAGCCAGCGGAGCGTGTCCATGATCGGCGTCTGCATGAACTCGGCCGACCGGGCGTACCAGGTGCCGTGCTCGACACTCGCCCAGGTCTGCATCAGCCCCACCGGCAGCAAGCTCAGGAGCACCATCAGCGCCAGCCCGACGTTGATGGACCAGAACGCGAAGGCCAACGCCCCGGTCTTCCAGACCTGCTGCGTCGCCAGCCCCTTCAGGCAGAACAGCATCAACCCGATGCCGAGCATCCCGTAGACCCCGAACAGCGCCGTGTGGCCGTGCACCGGCGTCGTGTTCAACCCCTGCATGTAATACAGGGCGATCGGCGGGTTGATGAGGAAGCCGAAGAGGCCGGCGCCTACGAGGTTCCAGAACGCCACGGCGACGAAGAAGAGGATCGGCCACCGGTACGCCCCCACCCACGGCCGCGCCCGGCTCATCGTCAGGTTCTCGTAGGCCTCGAACCCGATCAGGACCAGCGGCACCACCTCCAGCGAGCTGAACGTCGCCCCCAGCGCCAGGATGCCCGTCGGGGTGCCGGCGAAGTAGAGGTGGTGGAACGTGCCGATGATGCCGCCGGTCAGGAAGATGGTGGTCGAGAACAGGACCGCGGCGGTGGCCGTGGCCGTGCGCAGCAGGCCCATGCGGGTGAACAGGAAGGCGATCACCACCGTGGCGAAGACCTCGAAGAAGCCCTCGACCCACAGGTGGACGACCCACCACCGCCAATACTCGGCGATCGCCAGGTTCGACTGCCGGTGCCAGAGCAGCCCCGGGACGTAGAACAGCGGGATGGCGGCCGAGGCCAGCAGGAAGAGCGCCAGCAGGTGCCGATTCTCCCCCGACCGGAAGGCGGGCCACATCGCCCGGACCATCAGCGACAGCCACAGGAAGAGGCCGACCGCCAGGAAGAGTTGCCAGAACCGCCCCAGGTCCACGTACTCGTAGCCCTGGTGGCCGAACCAGAAGTTCGCCACGTTCCCGAGGCGCTGCTGGACGGCGAACCACTGGCCCGCCATCGAGCCGACGACGATGATCAGCAGGCAGGCGAACAGGAAGTTGACGCCCAGCCGCTGGAACTTCGGCTCGTGCCCCGAGACGGCCGGGGCCATGAACAGCCCGGTGGCCAGCCAGGCGGTGGCGATCCAGAAGATGCCGAGTTGGGTGTGCCAGGTGCGGGTCACGGCGTAGGGGAGCCACCTGGCCAGCGGGATGCCGTAGAAGCCCGAGCCCTCCACGCCGTAGTGCGCCGTCAGGACGCCGAGCCCGATCTGGACGAGGATCAGCGCCGTGACGACCCAGAAGTATTTCAGCGTCGCCCGCATCGAGGGCGTCGGCCGGAATGCCAGCAGCGGATCCTCTTCCGGCAGCTCGTGGCTATCGTCCCGTTTGCCGTGCTGGACGGCGAAGTACCACGCCAGGGCGCCGATGCCCGCCAGCAGGACCACGAAGCTGATCACCGACCAGACGACGATCGTGCCGGACGGCCGGTTGTCGATCAGCGCCTCGGAGGGCCAGTTGCTGGTATACGTGATCTCATCGCCGGGCCGGTCCGTCGCGCAGGCCCAGGATGCCCAGAAGAAGAAGTCGTTGAGTTGCCGCATCCGTTGCGGGTCGCGGATCGCGTTCGCCGGGATGGCATAGGCGTCACGCAGCTTGTCGGCCGCCGGGTCGTCGCCGAACAGCGCGGCGTAGTGCTCGCCGACGGATCGGATCGCCCGGGCCCGCAGCGGGGAGACCACCAGGTCGCCCGTCTTCGGGTCGTAAGTATTGAGGCGGACCTCCCTCTTCAGGCGCGCCTTCAACGCCGCCTGGGCCTCGTCCGCCAGCGAGGCGAAGGGCTTGCCGTACTCGGCCTGGGCCCAGTGGTCGAGCAGCCAGGTCGCCTCGCGGTGCAGCCAGTCCGCCGACCAGTCCGGCGCCACGTACGCGCCGTGGCCCCAGACGGAGCCCACCTCCTGGCCGCCCATCGACTGCCAGACGTTCTGACCATCCTTGATGTCCTGGCCTGTGAAGAGCACCTGGCCGTCGCTCGTGACGACACGCCCGGGGATCGGCGGGGCCTGCCGATAGAGCTCGCGCCCGAAGTAGCCGAGCACGGCGAACGAGGCCCCGATCACAGAGCCGAGGCCGATCCACAAACGAGTGTACCGCATGGTTGCAATGTCCCATCTGTCGTAGAGGGGGCCGGAAATCAACGCGATCGTCGTCATCACTCTAAATGTGGATTTCGGGATGTCAAGATCCAGATATCCAATTTGCGAATTTCCACACGGTTTCACGAGCCGCCGAATGGACTCTCCGCGGTCGGATTCTCGGGCGATCACCCGGGCCGGCCGTGATGCCTCAACGGATTGCGGCGATCGCGCGAACCCTGCCGGGAGACCCGACCGCGATTCTCATTAGAGTTGGTGCGTAATAACGGCGATTTTCGCCGTAAGTCCAAAGGGCACAAGGACAAGGGCTAATCTAGGCCGTTTTCCGTAAATCCTTGCGACTCTTGTGTTTAGGCTTATTGCGCACCAACTGGCACCCGGGCGGAGAGAGGGCCGGGCCGGTCGAGGCGCGGCCTGCACCGGCGAAGACGCCCTGCGAGGTGCCTCGACGCAGTGACTGCCTATACGGTAATTCCGAATCTTCGTAAGCTGTTGCCGATCCAGGAGGTCCACGCGACACACCGGCAGCAGGGCATACTCCGATGCGAAAGCCCTATCCCTCCGACCTGAGCGACGAGCAGTGGCAGATCATCGGACCCTTGATCCCCGTCAGCCGGGTGGGTCGGCCCCGCGAGGTCGACATGCGCGAGGTCCTCAACACGATCTTCTACCAGGACCGCTCGGGCTGCCAGTGGGACATGCTCCCGCACGACCTCTTGCCCAAGAGCACCGTCCACGATTACTTCGCCCAGTGGCGGGACGACGGCACCTGGCAGGCCTTCCTCGACGCGCTGCGGCAGCGGGTGCGCACCGCCGACGGGCGGGAGCCATCCCCGAGTGCCGGCAGCATCGACAGCCAGACGGTCAAGGCGACCGAGGTGGCCGACGAGCGGGGCTACGACGGGGGCAAGGAGATCAGCGGGCGGAAGCGGCCCATCATCGTGGACACGCTGGGGTTGCTCCTGGTCGTCGCGGTCACGAGGGCCTCCGCCGATGACGGCACGATCGCCCCCGGGGTGCTGGGCCGGCTGACGGCCGAGCACCGCAGCCGGCTGGGGCCGCTGTGGGCCGACGGCACGTACCACAACCACCGCCTGGGGGCTTGGCTGAAGCGGGCGAAGGTCGGCCATCGGGTCGAGGTGGTGGGTCGTCCGCCCGGGTCGGTGGGGTTCGTGAAGTTGCCGCGGCGCTGGGTGGTGGAGCGGACGTTCGCCTGGTTGGGTCGGTACCGGCGGAACGGCCGGGACTACGAGCGGTATGCCCATTGGAGCGAGGCGATGATCGAGGTCAGTTCGATTCATCGCATGCTCAGGCTGTTGAAGCCCGATCCGTCGAAGAAGCCGGTCCCGTTCAGATACCGGGAATTACAGGGAAAAATTACCGGATAGCCAGTGATCGCCGCGTACACCGCGCGGATCGAGGCGGTGACGCTCCCTTTCGCCGAGGCGGTGGGGCGGCTGGAGACGATCCCCGGGCTGGGCAGCCGCGCCGCGGAGGTGATCGTGGCGGAGGTCGGCACCGACATGACGGCGTTCGCCACCGCCGGCCACCTGGCGAGTTGGGCGGGGTTGTGCCCGGGGAACAACCAGAGCGCCGAGAAGCGCCGCACCGGCAAGACGACCAAGGGGAGTCAGTGGCTGCGGACGGTGCTGGTGCAGGTCGCCTGGTCGGCCAGCCACGTCAAGGGGACGATCTTCAGCGCGACGTACCGCCGGTGGGCGAAGCGGCTCGGCAAGAAGAAGGCGTTGGTGGCGCTGGGGCACAAGATCCTGGTGGTGATCTACAAGCTGCTCAAAGATCGGACCGAATACCGTGAGCGATGGGTGGCCCCGGAGCCAGGATGATGGCGACACCAGCCACGCAGAGGATTTTCAGAGGAACCCAAACCGGCGGTGCGAAACGAAGCCAGTGGCGCTCTGGGTAAGTTCCCTCGCGTCTCGGATCGGGGGACGCCGGCCGCCATCAACCACCGCGCCGAACGACCCCAAAGTCAATCTGGGCAAGCTTCCTCCCTCCTGATCGCGGGGCCCCATCACCGACCGCGTCCGGCGCCGAGCGAACCCACCGGCCGGGATCGCGCGGCGGCCTGTCGGCCCGGCGATCAGTTCGCGACGGCGTTGACGAGGGTCAGCCGGAAGGGGCGGACGGCGGACGGGCGGAGGCTCGTCGCGAAGCTCATCTGGGGGATCAGCTCGGCGGGGAGCTGCGCGAGCAGGCACTCGGCCATCGCGGCGCGGTCGCCGAGGTAGGGGACGGTGACGTCCTGGCCGGTCGCCAGCCGCGAGGCCAGCATCTCGAGATAGGGGAGATCCTGCGCCGGGGCGAGGCCGGCCCAGGAGTCGGCGTCGCGGCGGAGGTACGTCGCGGAGAGCCGGACCGGCCGCAGGATCGGGTCGGGCTCGGGGCGGTAGTGGAGGTACCCCAGCGCCAGGGCGTCGCGATAGAGCGCGAACGGCTGGCTGCGGGCCTGTCGCAGCGCCGCCGCGTCGAAGACGAGGGCGTGCGTGTAGAGCTGGCGACCGCCCCGACCGCTGTATTCGGGCGGGCCCTCGCAGGTCCGCGACAGCGCGAACCGGCCCCCCGGCATCGGGTGGAAGTTGACGCTCGTGCGGTTCGCCGCGTCGGACAGCAGCGCGCCGTGCGAGGGGGACCACGCCGCCAGCGCGGTCGCGTCGGCCTCCGAGACCCCCGACGACCGCGCCACCACATGGTAGCCGGCCTTCCCCAGACGGGCCAGCGACGTGAAGATCGCCTGTTCAACCCACACGAGGGCGCTCCGGCGGAATCTCGGGACGGGACCTCGAAAAATCCCGATAGTGATCTACAGGGGCCGGGATGAGATTGAGCCACAGGGGACACCTCGTGGGGGATGGCCCCCGGGGGTTAGGGGTTGGTTCAAGACATTTTGCCTATCCTCCAGCCCCCGGGGCCATCCCCCACGAGGTGTCCCCTGTGGCTCACTTCTTCCCCGGTTCAGCGGAGCTGGGTCATCAGCCAGGCGAACGGCTCGACGATCCCGCGGGGCTCGACCCGCAGGGGGACGAGCGACTCGTGGCCGTCGCGATCGACGAGCTTGCCGACCGAGCCGGCGACCCCCGCGCAGAAGAACCGATGGCGCTGGAGCCGCGACTCGCAGAGCTTCCACAGGCCCGGCGCGTTGGCGCGGGCGAAGGCGTCGGGGTCGCGGATCGGCTCCTCGCAGAGGTCGGCCTTGGTGAAGACCAGGGCCACGGGGACCTCCAGCTTGCGCCTCCGTGCGGGGGGTCGCAGCGCGTCGAGGTAGCTGATCAGCTGCATCGCGAACAGCTCCTGCCCCTGGCCGTCGGCGACGACCTGGACGATGTCGGCCAGGACCACGAGCCCCGCGCACTTGGCGATCAGGGCGCGGACGGTCCGGTTCGAGCGGGGGTTGTCGAGCTCGGCCATGACCGCCTCGCCCGCGACGTCGGGGGTGACGATGTCGAAGGCCGGGCCCCGCCTGCCCGGGGAGACCTCGCAGTGGACCCACTGCCAGCGGTCGGGCTCGGCGGGGGTCTTGTCGGGGAACCGCTGCCGCTCCAGCGACAGGATCAGGCCGCGGTGCAGGGCCAGCGAGAACGGCCCCCGCGCCATCCCCCGCAGGCCCCCCGCGCCCCTCGCCAGCAGGTCGAGCAGCATGCCGAGGTAGACCGTCTTGCCGACGCCGCTGGGCCCCAGCACCCCGACGAACCGCGGCTCCCGACCCCGCGACAGGATCGAGTCGATCACCTCCGACGGCGCGAAGCAGCTCCGGCAGATCTCCCCCTGGTAGACGTGGCTGTCGCAGAGCGGGCACTTGGTGTTGATCGAGATCATGGGTCGTCCCGAACCTGGAACTCGGATGAACTCCATCCGAAATCTGAACCCTGGAATTTCACATTTGAAATTTCAAGATCTAAATATTTAATATATAATTTTTAATTTATTAATTGTGCATGTCCCCGGGGCTCAGGGCCCGGGCCGGAGGCGGTCGGCGGCGACGGCGCAGCGGAAGCCGACGTTGTCGCAGCGGTCGAGCTCGGGCTGGCCGGTCACGAACTGGCAGGCGGCCTCGGCGGCGAAGTAGGTGTTGAAGGCGCCCCCGGCGATCCTCCGCATCGGCCGCCACGCCTGGAAGGCCTCGTCGGGGCGGCAGGGGATCGCGTCGAGCGGGTCGTCGAGCCACTCCCAGACGTTGCCGGCGAGCTGGTGGATGCCGTTGCGGGTGGCGCCCGAGGGGTAGTCGCGGGCGGGAGCGGTGCGGCCCAGGCCGCTCGCCCAGGTGTTGGCGCGGGCCGGGTCGAAGATGTCGCCCCAGGGGTATCGGCTGCACGCGCCCCCGGCGATGTGCTCGGGCCAGCCGGCCGCCTTCTGCCACTCGGCCGCGCCGGGAGCCGCTTGCCGACCCAGCGGGCGTAGGCCGCCGCCTCGTGCCAGCAGACGCCGACGACGGGGTGGTCGGCCAGCCCGGGGGGATACTCGCCTCGCCTCCAGTCGCGAGGGCCGGGGTGGCCGGCCTGGTCGGTGAACCGCATCAGGCTGGGCCAGGCCTCGCGCGGCCAGATCTCCAGCGCGTCGTAGGCGCCGGCGGCGACGAACCGGCGGAACTGCCGGTTGGTCACGGCGCAGCGGTCGAGGAGGAACGCCGGCACCTCGACCGGCGCCACCGAGCCGTCGGCCAGGACGACCTGGACGAGCCCGCCGGGGATCATCGCCATCCGGTCTCGCAGCGCCTCCCACGCCGGCGCCGCGTCGCGGTCCTCGATGTCGGCCGCGGCCTCCTCCAGCAGGACGAAGGCGTACCGCTCGTCGGCGATCAGCCGCGCGGCCATCCCGCGGACCTCCCCCGAGGCGGGCCCGCGATGCGAGTCGCGGCCCCCCTCCGCGGAGTGGGGCGTCCGGGCCGTCGCCGACGATCGCCGGGCGCCCAGGCTCCGGAACATCCGTGATGCCCAGCCGCGACGGGACGTCTCGGTCGGGGCGGTCCGTTCGCTGGTCATGGTCGCGAGGTTGCCTTGGAATCCATCTGGTCGGAGATCCCTGATCGCCTCAACCGCGGGGGCGGCGCCCGGTGCCGTTCCTCCGGACGTCGCCCCGGAGCGCCTGGAACTGCTTGAGGACCGCATGCGCGACGGCGTCGTCGGCCTCGGTCGTGGCGGCGGGCCGCGCCGCCGCCGGCGCCGGCGGCACCGGCGCCGGGCGGGGGGCGTACGGCCGGGGCGCGGCGGGCGGCGCGCCGGCCGCGTCGACCCGCTCGCGCTCGAGCCGCTCCCACGCCTCGGCGAGCAGCTTGCGGTCCCCCTCCAGCTGCTCGATCGCGGCCTTCCACTCCTGGTCGCGGCGGCGGGCCTCGGCCTGGGCGCGGCCCAGCTTCTCCTCGAGCTCGGCGACCTTCTGCCGGAGCGCCCGATCGGGCTCGGGCGACTCGCCGGAGGCGGCGGCGCTCGATCGCCAGCGCCTCGATCCGGTCGATCCGCCCGCGGAGCGCCTCCAGCCCCTCCACCAGAGGGGCCGGGCCCCGGGGGGGTCGGGGGGGCACGCGGCCCGCCGCCACGCCCCGGATTCGGGGGGGGAGCCGGTCGTCGTGATCGGGTCGCGCGTCATGTCGAGGTCCCTCCCGGGCCCGCGTCGTGGCGGCTCATCGTTGGGGACTCGTGTGGCGCCAGAGGCGCGACAGCCGCGCGGAGAGCGTCTTCCCCGCGCGCTCCTGTTCCTCCCGGTCGTGGATCTCCTGGAGGTGGAGCCGCAGGGCCCGGATGCGCTCGTCGACCGAGGGGGCCCCGTTGGCGGCCGGCGACGAGACGGCGGCCTTGAGCTGGTCCTCCTGGCGCCTCAGCGATTCGCGGGCCATCTGCGCCTTGAGGATGGCGACCTCCGCCTCGTGCTCGTTGCGCCCGCGCTGGAGGTCGTCGAGCGCCCGGCGGAGGTCGCGGGCGGCCGCGTCGCGCTCGTCGAGGGCGTCGCGGAGCCGGTCGCGGAGCGCCTCGACCTCGACGGCCGAGGCGTCCGCGTCGGCCCTCGCCCTCGCGTCGCGGAGCCGGCGGTCCTCGCCCTCGATGGCCTCGATCGCGGCGGACCGGGCGGCATCGGGGTCGCGGGCGGCCTCGGCCAGCGCGGCGCGGAGCTCGCCCACCTCGCGCTCCAGGGCCTCGCGGCGGGCGTCCCACGACCTTCGCTCGGCGACGGCGTCGCGGGCCAGGTCGTCGCCGCGGCGGCGCTCCGCCTCCAGGTCGCGGCGGAGGTCGTCGCCGTGGCCGCCGAACCCCTCGACGCGGCGCTCGACCTCCTCGACCCAGCGGTGGAGCTGCTCCCACTCGGCGCGGCCGGCCTCCTCGGCCTCCTCGGCCAACCGGGCCTGTTCCAGGAGCAGCGCGATCGTCTCGTCGCGGGCCGCCAGCTCGGCGGCCAGGGCGTCGATCCGACGCGACGCCTCCTCGACCGCGCGGCCGTCGGCGGCCGGTTCGTCGCCGGGGGGGGCGGCATCGCGATCGTCGCGCGCGAGGGTCTCGGCCTCCAGACGCGCGACCTCCTCCTGGAGCAGGGCGATGGTCTCCTGATAGTAGGTCTCGTCGGCGTCGTTCACGCGGATCGCTCCCTTTCGCCGGGCGGCGTCGCCCCGCCCCGTCCCGTCCCGTTCAGGAGACCCCGGCCGCCTCGCGGGCCGTCAGCAGGTGCCGGGCGATCGTCCGGAGGTCGGCCTCCGACACCGGCCGGTGGACGACGCCGTCGAGGCCCATCGCGTCGAGACCGCGCCAGCTCCCCCTCGTCCTCGATCGTCAGGATGCCGACGAAGCCGGTCCCGGCCGGGCACTGCTCGCGCGCGGCGCGGTAGAACGCCTCGTGGTCGCCGCGGTCCAGCGCCATCAGGACCAGCGCGAACGGGGTGCGGCGGAGCAGGAGCTGCGCCGAGACGCGGTCGCGGGCGACCTTGAGCGGATAGCCTTCCCCCTCGGGCCCGAGCACCTTCTGGACGACGTGGATGGTCTCCGCGTCGTCCTCCAGCAGGAGGATCGCGCCGCGCCCGGTGGGGTTGCGGCGCTCGACCAGGCCGGCCAGCTCGAACCCCCGGGCCGCGACGACGACGTCGGCCAGCTCGACCCCGGCCTTCTGCGACACGCCCGCGAGGTCCTGCGAGCCGTCGAGCAGCGAGTGGACGCGCAGCTCCTGCGCCGACAGGCCCGAGCGGTCGAGGTTGCCGCCTCGCGTCGCCTGGCGGGCGAAGGTCAGGGCCCGCCAGCGGTCGAGGTCGGCCGGCGGCCCGCAGCGGCGGACCCCCTCGACGGCCAGCGCGGGCAGGCTGACCTGGAGCGGGAACGCCTGGAACATCGGCGGCATCGCCGCCCTCGGCTCGAACGCGAACTTGCCCGGCTCGCCCGTCAAGGCCCCGTGGGTCAGCACGGCCGCCTGGAACCGCAGGAGCGCCCGGAGCCGCCTCGGGTCGGACAGGCTCCGCTCCAGGAGGCGGACCAGGCCCGACATCGAGGCGTCCTGGCTCTCGGCCAGCGTGATCGCCAGCAACGGGGCGAGGTCGGCCATCTCGGGCGGCAGCGAACGGGGCGAGCCGGTCCGGCCCGGTCGTCGGCGAGACGACCGCCTGGATGCGGCCCCCGCCCAGCGTGAACCGGACGCGGTCCTTGCCGACCTCCAGCGTCAGCCTCCCGGCGTGCTCGCCGTTGTTGAGGAAGTCGAGCACGGCGCGGGCGGGGAAGGTCCCCGTGTGCCCCTCCAGCGCCGCGTCGTGGTCCTCGCCGACCGTCTCGGGCATCGCGCCGCCGGTCCTCTGCGCCGTGATGACCAGCGCGCCCATCTCCAGCGCGTTGGCCACCCCGCTCTTGAGCAATTCGGGGGTGAACGGCTTGGGGATCTGGTCGACGACGTTGGGGAACTCGGCGTAGCGGGCGAACGCCCGGTTCCGCATCGCCGAGCTGATGACGACCGGCGTGTGCGCCGTCGCCTCGGATTCGAGCAGCCGACGGCACACCTCGTCGCCGGTCGTGCCGGGGAGCTGGTGGTCGAGCAGGATCAGGTCGGGCCCGACCTCGCGGGCCATCGCCACGCCCGCGTCGGCGTCGGTTGCCAGCGCCACCCGGTAGCCGGCCTGCGACAGGTGGCACTCGACCATCTTGCGGATCGTCGGGCTGTCGTCGATGACGAGGATCAGCGGGCTCTCCATGACGGCTCCCGGTCGCGGCTCGGCCGCGGGGCTATTGGGTTCGGCATGACGGATGGGCGAGGCCGGATCGCCGATGAGTTCGAGCTCTCCGATCCGTCATCCGACATGTTCCATCGGACATCCCGGCATCCGCAACTATTGAGAGTCAGAAGAGTAATGCCCGTAATTTGTAGCCCCGGAGGGGCGACCGTGCGTAGCCCAGGGCGACAGCCCTGGGTCGGATCTCGCGACGGCGGCCTTCTCCCAGGGCTTGCGCCCTGGGCTACGCACGGTCGCCCCTCCGGGGCTAAATGGGGGAGGCAACCATCGAGCAGGAATCGCGGGCATTTCTTCCCCGACTCTCAATAAACGGGTCCCCCCGTCGCCTCGGGCGCGGGCCGAGGGGCATCGAGCAGGGGCACGATCACGCCGGCCAGCTCGTCCGGCCCGGCCGGCTTGGCGACGAACGCGCGGGCGCCGAGGCCCAGGACGCGGCGGCGCGTCTCGGGGTCGCCCTTGGTGCTGGCGACGACGACCGGCAGCGCGGCGATCAGCCCCATCCGGCCCATCTCGGCCAGCAGGTCGAACCCGTCGAGGTTGGGCATCTCCAGGTCGGTCAGGACCATGCCGTAGGAGCGGGCCCGCAGCTTGCCGAGCGCCTCCAGGCCGTCGGACGCCTCGTCGACCTCCAGGCCGAGGCCGCGGAGGTGGCGGGTGACGACGCGGCGGACGCTCAGAGAGTCGTCGACGACGAGGACCGGCGCCGCCGCCTCGCGGGCCGTCCGCGGCGCGGGCCGCCCCGCCTCGCGGAGGCGGCGGGCCATCCCCGAGGGGTTCAGCGCGAGGATCACCTCGCCCGAGGCCAGCAGGCTCGTCCCCGAGAACACCGGATGCCCCCCCAGCAGAGGCGACAGCGGCCGGAAGACCAGCTCGCCGGTCCCCTCGATCGCGTCGACCAGCAGGCCCAGTGCCTCGCCGTCGCCGCGGGCCAAGAGAAGCTTAGGACACGAAGACGGCGGCGCCGCCGGGAACCCCAGCGCCTCGCGGACGTCGACCAGGGGGACCGTCCGGTCCCGCACCCGGACGACGGCGGACGCCCCCGTCCCCTCGCGGTCGCCGGGTTCGAACGGCCGGACGGCGTCGACCAGCGCCACCGGCAGCGCCATCGCCTGGCCGTCGACGCGGACGATCATCGCCCTCTCCAGCGACAGCCGCACCGGCAGGCGGATCGTCAGCCGGGTCCCCCGCCCCGGCTGCGAGGCCAGGTCGATCGTCCCCTGGAGCCGCGCGACCTCCTGCGCGACGACGTCCATGCCGACCCCTCGGCCCGAGATCGCGTTGGCCTCCTCGCGGGTCGAGAACCCGGGGTGGAAGATCAGCGCGTCGAGCCGGCCCGCGACCGCCGCCTCGGCCGGGCCCGAGCAGGCCGAGGCGGCGCCCCTTGGCCTCGATCGCGGCGTAGTCGAGGCCGCGGCCGTCGTCGGCGACCGACAGCACCATCGTGTTCCCCTCGCGCCTCGCCTCCAGGGTCACCCGGCCGGTCGCCGGCTTGCCCGCCCTGACGCGGTCGTCGGGCGCCTCGATGCCGTGACCGACCGCGTTGCGGACCACGTGCAGCAGAGGCTCCAGCGCCTTGTCCTGGACGGCGCGGTCGAGCCCGTCCTCCTCGCCGATCATGCGGACCTCGACCTGCCGCCCCTCGACCCGCGCCGCGTCGTGCGCCACCCGCGCCAGCCTCTGGAACAGGCCCCGGACCGGCGTGATCCGGATCGCCTGGAGCGCCTCCCAGAGCTGCGACGTCAGGCGGCCCAGCGCGTCGCTCTGGTCGGCCAGGAGGTTGGTCGAGGCGCGGGCGATCTCGGTCAAGGCGGCGAGGTCCTCGGCCTGCTCCGAGAGCCGGCGGACCAGCCCGGGCAGGTCGGCGTCGGGGCCGACCACGACCGGCGCGGCGGCCGCGCCTCGGCGTCGGCTCGCGCCAGGCCGAGGTCGTGGAGCCTCTCGATGCTGGCCAGCAGCCGGTTCCGGCAGGCGCGGGCCTGCGCGGCGAACTCGCGCATGCCGCCGGCCTGCGCCGCCCAGAACCCGCGGCGGGTGATCAGCTCGGAGGCCAGGTCCAGCAGCGCGTCGATCTTCGCCGACGCGACCCGGAGCGGGCCCTCGGCCGCGCCGGCCGGGGCCGGCGACTCGGCGGCCGTCGCGACCGCCCGCGATGGCCCGGGGTCGGGAGCTTCCCCCCGCACGGCGACCTCGGAGCGCGGTCCCGGCCCGGGGGACGGGCCCCCGCGGAGGGCGTCGAGCATCCCCTCGATCTGGCGGAGGCCGTCGTGGAGCCGATCGACCAGGTCGGATGCCGCGGCGCCGGACGTCTCTTCGAGGCGGCTTTCCAGGGCGTGGACCAGCGACGACAGCTCGACCAGCCCGACGCTCCCGGCCGCCCCCTTGAGCGTGTGGAAGCAGCGGCCCAGCTCGTGGACCGCGTCGGCCTCGGGGCCGCCCCGGCCGAGGCCCAGCACCAGCGCCTCGATCCTCTCGAAGAGGTCGGCGGCCTCGGCCAGGAACGCCTCGCGGAGCTCGGGGTCGATCCCGAGGCCGATCGCCGGAGATGGCGGGGCCGGTCCGTCCTCGGTCTCGGGCCAGACTTCGGCCCCGATCCGTCCTCGGGGCTGGACGGAGGAGACTCTTTCGGATCGGGCCCGTTCGAAGGCGCCCTCACCCCGGCCCTCTCCCAGGGGAGAGGGGGAAGAAATGTCTCCCTCTCCCCCTGGGAGAGGGCCGGGGTGAGGGCCGATCCCACCCCGGCAACCGGGTGTCGGGACGACGGTCCAAGAAAGGGGGGGGAGGAAGGACGAGCTCCCCTGCCGGGCCCGTCGAGGGCGAAAGAGGCGACGACGGCTCCGGGGGCGTCGCGGTGCCCAGGAGCATCCGGAGGAGGTCGGCCGGGTCGATCCCGGGGGGGCCATCCTCCTCGACGGGCCCGTCATCGGGGAAGGGGACGCCGAGGTCGGGAGGGGCGGCCGGGTCGGGGTCGAGCAGCCCGAGGTACTCGCCCCACCGCGACGACGTCTCCTCGACGATCCGGGCCGAGACGGCGACGGCCTCGTCCTCAAGGTCGGCGCGGCCGAGGTCGGCGAGCGCCCGGTCGCAGAACGCGGAGACCTCGACGGCGGCGGCGGACCCCTCGGCGGCGAGGCATTCCCAGACCTCGGTCAGCAGCGCGATCCTCCGGAGGGCCTCGGCCGGCGCGGGCCGGCCGGCCTCGTCGAGCCCGTCGCGCACCGCCTCGATCTCGGCGCGGGCCGTCGCCAGGACGGCGAGGGCGCCGGGCGCCGCCTCGCGGAGCCGTCGCCGGGGCGCCTCGAGGCGCGCGGCGAGCGGGCCGGCGGTCGTGGCAGCCTTCGGGATCATCGCGCGGGCTCGCCGTTGACGACGCGGGGGCGCATCACGCGGGAGGGGGGGTCGGCGGCCTTCTCGCCCCGGTCGGCGTCCGCCGTCGCCGCGAGGTCGAGCGTCGCGAGCGGCCGGAGGCGCTCGCAGCACTGCGCGATCTCGCGGAGGTAGCCCCGCGACCGCGTCGTCGCCTCGAGCGTCAGGTGCGAGACCTCGGAGATCCTCTGGATCGCCCGGACCATCTCCTGCGCGACGACGACCTGGTCGTTGGTCGAGCGCGAGATCCCCTCGACCAGCAGCGCCGAGTGCTCGGCGACCTCGCTGATCCGCTCCAGCGCGGCGCCGGCCTCGCGGACGCGCTGCGCCTCCTGCTCCATCTCGCTCTGCTCCTCGCCCAGGGCGCGGACGCTCTCGTGGACGTCGGCCTGGATCGCCTCGACGAGCGTGCCGATGTCGCAGGTGGCGGCGGCGGTCCGCTCGGCCAGCTTGCGGATCTCCTCGGCGACGACGGCGAACCCGCGGCCGTGCTCGCCGGCGCGGACCGACTCGATCGTCGCGTTCAGGGCGAGCATGTCGGTCCGGCTGGAGATCCCCCGGATCAGCTCGACGATCGTGCCGATCTCGACCGAGCGGTCGCCCAGGCGGCGGGCCTTCCGCCCGTTCGATCTCGGTCTGGGCGCGGAGCCGGTCCATCCCCTCGACGACGCGGTGGACCAGCTCCAGCCCGCGGTGCGCCTCCTGGCGGGTCCGCTCGCAGGCCTCGTTGGCGTTCTCGGCGTTCTGCGAGATCCGGTCGATCTTGTCGGAGAGGGCCTCGACGGTGGCGGTCGTCCGCGCCACGGTCTCCGACTGGTCGCCGGCGCCGGTGGCCATCCGCTCGTTGACCTCCTCCAGCCAGCCGGCGCACCGCGCGAGCTGGGCGATCGACTGGCGGACCTGGTCGAGCATCCGCGCGACGCCGCGGCGGGCGCCCGCCGCGGGCTCGCCGCCCGGTGCAGGCGCCAGGAGGAGCGGATCATCCGCTCGATCGCCTCGCCCTCGGCGCGGAGCCGCCCCAGGTTGCCGAGCGTCCGCCGCAGCGCCGCGAGCCGGCCGTCGATCGCGGCCAGGCCGCTCGGCTCGGGCCGGGACGGCGCGTCGTCCTGGTCGAGGCCCTCGATCGCGTCCAGCTCCTGCGCGACCCTCCGCTCGAACGCGCGGATGGCCGTCAGCGCCAGCGCCGCGCCGATGGCCGAGTCGGCGAGCACGGCCGCGGGCAGGCCGCGCCCGGGTCCCAGCGCGGCGACGGCCACCGACGTCGCCGCGGCGCACGACGCGCCGGCGAGCACCCCCTCGACGATGATCCACTGTCGCAACGTCATGATGCCCCCCGGGGATGTTCGCCCACCGTCGGATTCCCGCCCGCCCTGCCCGCGATCTCGAAGGCCGGGTCCGGGGACCGGGAAACGCTCCGGTAATGCTCCTCGATGTCCCGCCGGGCGTCGCGCCAGGCGAGACTCGGCGTCGACGACGGCGTAGGCCGTCCCGTCGCGACGGATCGACCCGAGGAGGCCGGGCCCGCCGTCATCGGTCGGGCGGTCGGCGCCGTCGGGGGTCGCCTCGGCCACGACGGTCCCCCCCTCGTCGATCCGGATGCCCCAGGGCCCCTGGGCGGTGCGGAGGATCAGCACGATGAGCCGCGGGGCGGGTCGCGCGGCTCGGCCTCGCGGTGGCCGGCCAGGCGGACGACGGGGACCACGTCGCGGCGGACGGTGCACAGGCCGAGCACGCGGGGTGGGCAGAGCGGCAGGCGGACCGGGCGGTCGGCCTCGACGACCTCGGCCACCGCCTCCAGGCCCACGGCGAAGGGGACGCCCTCGCTCCGGAACAGGTACCACGCCCGCCTGGCATTCCCGTCGGCGCTGTCCACGATTGGCTCCGGGTGGGGCCCTCACGCCGAGGGCCGTCCCGGCGGGTCGGCCGCCGGGGTGCTCGCCTGCCGCATCTTCCGGTCGAGGTGCTTGGCCAGGGCGTCGAGCCGCAGCCGGGAGTCGTCGGACGCCCGGCCGTCGGGCGCGGCCTCCGGCTCGGGCCTCGGGGGCCCGGCCGCCCGCTCCGGGGCCGCGGCCGACGCCGTCCTCCGGGGCTTCGGCGCGAGCTCCGTCGCCGCGACCGCCGCCGCGGCGGGCGGCTCGGGGACCGCGTCCGCGCGGGCGATCGAGGCCGGGGCCGTCGGGCCGTCGCCGACGGTCCCGCCCAGGATCGCCCTCTGCTCGTCGATCAGGCGGTCCAGGTGCTCCCGCAGCTCGCCGATGGCCCGCAGGAGGGGGTCGTTTGCCTTGGCGTCGTCGTGCATGGTCCGGCCACCGCGCCGAGACGTCCGCCCGCGCCGGCGCAACCTCGCGGGCCCCGCGACCACGCGGGGGCATCCCAACACTAGGTCACTTTCGGGGACAGCCGGGGGTCGGGCGGCGATCTGCGCCCTGAATTCCGGGCCCCGCCGGCATCTCCGCGGGATGTCCGCCGCAACAGGCTATGATAGACTCATGACGAGCGTGCCGGGGCGGCGGGGCCCGGGGCGCGTCGGCCTCGTGGCCCCGGCGGTCAGGACCTCCCGATGCTCGCGAAGCTGTCGTCGTACACCTTGGTCGGGATCGATGCGGCGCCGGTCGAGGTGGAGGTGGACGTCTCGGCGGCGACGATGCCCAAGACGGTGCTGGTCGGGCTGGCCGAGGCGGCGGTCCGCGAGAGCACGCACCGCGTCGAACGGGCGCTGGTCAACTCGGGCTATCACCGGCCGATCGATCGCGTGATCATCAACCTGGCCCCCGCCGATCTCAGGAAGGACGCCGGGGGCTTCGACCTGCCGATCGCCTTGGGGCTGCTGCTGGGGAGCGGGCAGGTCGCGTTCGAGAGGCCGGGCCGGTTCGCGGTGGTCGGCGAGCTGGCTTTGACCGGCGAGACGAGGCCGATCAAGGGGGTGCTCGCGATGGCTCTGGCCGCCGCCGAGGAGGGGCGCGAGGGCCTGCTGGTGCCGGCGGCCAACGCCTCCGAGGCCGCCGTCGTCGAGGGGATCTCCGTCTATCCGGTCGGGAGCCTGGCCGAGGCGGTCGGGTTCCTCTCGGGCCAGCTCGACATGGACCCGAAGGCCGTCGACCTCGACGACGTCTTCCGCCAGCTCTCGCACTACGAGGAGGACTTCGTCGACGTCAAGGGGCAGGACTATGCCAAGAGGGCGCTGGTGATCGCGGCCTCCGGAGGCCACAACGTCCTGATGATCGGGCCGCCCGGGACGGGCAAGACCCTGCTGGCCAAGCGCCTGCCGACGATCATGCCGCCCCTGGCGCCGGCCGAGAGCCTGGAGACGACGCGGATCTACAGCGCCATGGGGCTGCTCCGGCCGGGCCAGCCCTTGATGGCGCAGAGGCCGTTCCGCCCGCCGCACCACTCCGTCAGCGACGCCGGCCTGGTCGGCGGCGGCAGCACGCCCCAGCCGGGCGAGATCAGTTTGGCACATAAAGGGGTTTTGTTCCTCGACGAACTCCCCGAGTTCAACCGCAAGACGCTCGAAGTCCTCCGCCAGCCTCTGGAGGAGGGGCAGGTCACCATCAGCCGCGCCCTGCGGAGCACGACCTTCCCGGCCGACTTCGTCCTGGTCGCCGCCATGAACCCGTGCCCGTGCGGCTATCGGAGCGACCCCCGCCGCGCCTGCAGCTGCACGCCGCCGCAGGTCGAGAAGTACCTGGGCCGGATCTCGGGCCCTCTGCTCGACCGGATCGACCTGCACGTCGAGGTGCCCGCCGTCCCGTTCGCGCAGCTGGCCGAGGCGCCGCCGGGGCCGACCTCGGCCGAGCTCCTGGCCGAGGTGATCAAGGCCCGCGCCCGCCAGGCCGAGCGGTTCGGCGCGAAGGGGCCGGGGGTCAACGGCCGGATGACGCCGCGGCAGGTCCGCAAGTACTGCCACCTCAAGCCCGAGGCGTCCGGGTTCCTCAAGGCGGCGATGGAGGACCTCGGCCTGTCGGCCCGCGCCCACGACAAGGTCCTGCGGGTGGCCCGCACGATGGCCGACCTGGAGGGCGTCGACGAGATCCAGCCGCAGCACGTCGCCGAGGCCGTCGGCTACCGCTCGCTCGACCGCAGCGTCTGGGCGTGAGGCCCCGCCCGACCGGCGTCCGCGACCCGGGCGGCCCACCCCGCGGTTGTCGGGCCCGGAGTTCGTCGATAGATTGAAACGGAGACGACGGCGACTGGACCCGGGCCAGGACGCTTCGACGAGGAGGAGCCTGGTGATGACGAGCCTGCTCGCGCCGCCCCCCATCCGGACGCTCGCCGACCTCCTGGAGCGGCTCGGCGGCATCCCCGCCGATCGCGTCCGGTTCCACCCGCGCCCGGGACCGCCGCCGAGGCCGACGTGATCGAGGTCGAGCGGCGCGAGGACCGCCTCTGCGAGCTGGTCGACGGCGCCCTCGTGGAGAAGGTCCCGGGGTTCCGTGAATCGTTGCTGGCGGCGGCGCTGGCCGGGACCTTGAGGGACTTCGTCGTCCCCCGCAACCTGGGCCTGGTGAGCGGGCCGGATGGGATGCTCCGCCTGTCCCCGGGCCTGGTCCGGAGCCCGGACGTCGCGTTCGTCTCGTGGGATCGCATCCCCGACCGTCGCGTGCCCGAGTCGCCGATCCCGGACCTCGCGCCCGACCTGGCCGTCGAGGTCCTGAGCCCGAGCAACACCGCCGCGGAGATGGCCCGCAAGCGCGGCGAGTACTTCGCGGCCGGCGTCCGCCTGGTCTGGCTGGTCGACCCGAGGTCGCGGACCGTCACGGTCCACGACGCCGAGGGCCGGTCCGCGGTCCTCGACGAAACGGCGACGCTCGACGGCGGCGCGGTGCTGCCCGGCTTCGCGCTGCCGTTGCGGGGGCTGTTCGCCGAGTCTCGACCGCCGGGGGGGCGCGTAGGTCGGATCGTCCTCGGGTCGTCCCCCACCCGGACCCTTTCAAGCGCCTCGTGTCGCTCCGCGACCCGGACGCCGGCCGGCGTCCGGGCCACCCCGCCGGGTCGGGGGCCGGGCGGTCAACCATCCGTGCAGGGCGGCCGGGGAGTCCGGGCCTGCACATCGGCCCTCCCGCGCCACCCACCTGGGCATCCCCGGCGATCCTCCTACCCCTGGCCCACCCGGGAAGCCGGTCTGGCGGCATCTGACTTGCTAGTCCCACGCGGCCGGACGGGTCGGCGACCTCCGTGGCCGTGGGGGCCTCGGAGCCGTGCTGGTGTCCGCTCCGGCCGGGCCGGGACTCTACGGGACGGAGGATATCGAGATCACCGGGGCCGGAGGTGGCCATCGTGGGATCGGGCCGCCCATCCCCGGGGCCGTCGCGCCCGATCCGGGTGACCGGGGGGACTCACACCGGCATCGGGTCGCAGGCGCGAGATCCTCGCGGTCCGAACACGGCACGGGCGGCCCCGGGATGCCGCCTCGCGCGTGGCTCATGCGGCATCACCCCGATCCGATGGACCCTCGGCCAGGACAGGGAGCAGGAATATGCCACTTCGCGCCACTCGAGCCACGCCGGAGGCCCTCCGCAAGCTGCCGACGTCGGCCCGGCCCGTCGTCGACCCGGCCGACGTCGTGGCGCCCGAGGGCTACGAGGTCGAGCCGGTCCTCGTCGGCCTCTCGTTCCCGACCGGCATCGAGGTCGGCGCCCGACGGGACGCTGTTCGTCTGCGAGGGGGGGAGCACCTGGCCGACCCGCCCGGTCATGCCGACGCGGATCATGAGCCTCGACCCCTCGGGCGAGCTGGAGGTGATCGCCTCGGAGGTCCCCGACGGCGGCCCCCGCGGGATGGCCTGGCGGGACGGGACTGCTCTACGTCATCGCCAAGGGGGGCTACCGCACCCGGTTCGTCAAGTACGACCTGAAGACCCGCGAGCGCACGATCCTGCCCGATCGAGATGCCCGACGGCGGCTGGCACGAGCCGGGCGGGCCGGTCTTCGGCCCGCACGACGGCCTGCTGTACTTCGCCCAGGGCTCCGTCGCCGTCAACGGCGTGATCGACCCCGAGGGGTTCACCGTCGACATCGTGAAGCACCCCGATGCCCACGACGTCCCCGGCCAGGACGTCACCCTGACGGGCAACAACGTCTTCAGCCGCAACCCGATCGCCCCGTTCCCCTTCTACGCCGAGACGGGCGCCGTTCAAGCCCTACGGCACGCCCGCGAAGAAGGGCGAGGTCATCAAGGGCCAGACGTTCTGCAGCACCGGGGTCCTCCGCTGCAAGCCCGACGGCAGCGAGCTCGAGCTGATCGCCTGGGGCATCCGCAACCCCTACGGCATGGCCTTCAACGAGGACGGCGAGCTCTACGTCGCCGACAACGACATGGAGGAGAAGGGCGACCGCGCCGTCGGCGAGGACCCGGACCGGGTCTGGCACGTCAGGAACGCCAAGACGCCGCACGGCACGGTCGACGACGCCCGACTGGTACGGCTTCCCCGACATCTGCGCCGACGGCCTGCCCGTCTGGCACGAGAAGCACCGCCCGAACCGCGGCCAGCCCGCCAGCCGCTGCTGGAGGACCCGCCGCCGTGGGCCGGGCCCGGCCGGCCTGCCTCGACGCGCCGCACACCGGGCTCGGCAAGCTCGACTTCTGCCGCTCCGACGCCTTCGGCCACCGCGGCGAGCTGTTCCTCTGCCAGTTCGGCACCTACGCCCCGCTCAACACGATCCGGCCCGAGGCGCTGAACCGCGGGCTTCCAGGTCGTGCGGATCGACGTGGCAGACCGGCACAGGCCGAGCCGTTCCTGCGCAACCGCGAGCCCGGCCCCGCGTCGGCCCACCCGGGCAGCGGCGGGCTGGAGCGCCCCGTCGACTGCAAGTTCGGCCCCGACGGCCGGAGCCTCTACGTGCTCGACTTCGGCGTCAACACGACCACCAAGCGCCACGTCGTCGCCTACGCCTTCACCGGCGTCGTCTGGCGCGTCACCCGGAGATGAGGGGAGAGGAGAGGAGGCGACACGATGACGAGACGACCCCGAACGACGATCTGCCCCGGACGACCGCCGGGTCCGATCCTGCTCGAGATCGACGAGGCCTCGTGGAAGGAGCACCTCGACCGCGTCGAGCGCTGGCTCGGCCACGTCGTCATGGTCCAGGCCGAGTTCCGCAAGCTCGCCGAGGACACCGCCGCGAAGGTGAAGCGAGCCCCACTGGCACGAGTACCTGGCGTAGCATCGCCGAGTCGGCCAAGGAGCACGAGGCGACAGGCCGAGGAGATGTTCCGGATCATCGGCCGCGACCCGTCGCGGACGGGCAAGCTGGCCGGCGCCGGTGCTGGCCAAGGCGCGCGAGGGCCTGGCCGACCTCGTCGGCGCCGCCGCCGGCGCGTCGGCCCCGTGGCGCGACCTCCAGCAACTGTTCCTCGTCAGCCTCGGCGCGATCGGCGCCTTCGGTGTGGCCGAGCAGCTCGGCTACGCCATCGGCTGCCCCGCGCTGGCCGAGATCGCCTTCCACGTCACGAGCGAGAAGTTCAAGCACCACCGACTCCTCCAGGAGGCGGTCCTGGAGTTCGCGTCGATGGCGATCCTCTATCACGAACCCACCTGAGGCCGGACGTCGTGAGATGGTCGGCCCCGGGAGATCCCCAGAGATCCAGCACCGGCTCCTCGGCGCCGATCGGGCCGGCGGAGCCGGGCAAGGCCGGGGCCCGGCCGGAGGGATCGACGCCCAGCGAGAAGAGGATCGTGGCCGCCAGGTGGCCCGGGGTGTCGCGGCGCGATGCCGGGTACGCCCCCTGCACGTCCGAGGCGCCATAGACCTGCCCGCCCGACAGGCCGGCACCGGCCAGGAGGGCGGAGAAGACCCGGGGCCAGTGCTCGCGGCCGGCGCATGAGGCGGTGATCCTCGGGCTGCGGCCGAACTCCCCCATCAAGACCACCAGCGTCTCGTCGAGCAGGCCGACGGCCAGCAGGAGCGAGCGCAACCGCCAGCGGCCCCCAGGCCGCGTCGGGCACCGTCGCGAGCGGCCTGCTCCTCGACGGTCGGTCCTCCGGATGCTTCCGCATCAGATCTCGGCGCCCATGTCGAACTGCTGCTCGTCCTCGCGCGCCCCCCCCATCCCGTCGCCGACCTTGCGGTAGTCGTCGACCACCTCGATCGCCCTCAGGAACTTGACCATCTTGAAGCCGAGCTTCGTCTCGAACCGCACCCGCAGCGGCGCCCCATGCTGCAAGGGCAGCGGCTCGCCGTTGAGCTCGTAGGCCAGGATCGTCTGCGGGTGCCGGCCGATCTTCAGCGCGACGCATTCGTAGTACGGCTTGCCCGTGTACTCGTGCATCCCGAACGAGTGGAAGACCAGGTACTTCGCCCCCGGCAGCGGCTTGCAGCGGTCGAGGAGGTCGCGCCATGCGGACGCCCCCCCAGCGGCCGATCGAGGTCCAGCCCTGGATGCAGTGGTGGAGCGTCGTCTGCTCCTGCTTGGGCATCGCGCGGAGGTCGGCCAGCGACAGGCTCAGCGGCGACTTCGACCATGCCGGAGACCTCGAGCCGATAGTCGGCGAACCGACCGGCCAGCAGCCGCTCGTAGGTGGTCGTCGCCCCCCTGGGCCTGCGGATAGGCCGCGATCGGCGGGTAGCCGTTGATCCGGAAGTGGGGCGAGATCTCCGACTCGGGGTAGTCCTGCACCGAGACCAGCCGGTGCAGCGTCTTGCGGCGGACGAGGTCGACCACGGCGGAGAGCGCCCAGTGGGTGGCCGCCGGTGCTTCTCGCGAGGCGTAGTTGGCCGCCGCGTGGAACAGGACGACGGCGGCGACGATCCCCAGCCCGAGCCCGGCGCCCAGCCACGACCCCGGCGACTGCGACCGGCCCAGGACCATCTTGTCCATCTCCCTGGCGAACCCGTGCCAGACCACCATGACCAGGTGGATCAGCGAGGAACCCGCCGAAGAGGACCAGGCCGATGAAATGCAGGCTCCGCGCCGCCTGCCGCCCCCCCTTGCCGAAGAGGCGGTCGAACCAGGGGAAGCGGGCCAGGATCGACGGCGACTGCGCCAGGCCGGTCGACGATCTGGAACGGCGTCAGGGCGAAGACCAGGCCGAAGTAGGTGAGTTGCTGCAGCGCGTTGAACGGCAGCCGGGAGTCGTAGGTGTACGGCGGGTGCGGCTCCGGCGTCCGGAATTGGAGGTAGGCGACGAAGGTATGCCAGGCGTCGGGGACGATCTCCCAGGAGGTCGGCACCAGCCGCCGCCACTGCGGGCGAGGCGAACAGGAGCGCGACGTAGAGCGAGGCCGCAGGCAGTCCAGGCCAGCGCGTTGAAGAAGTGCCAGTAGCGGCCCAGGCCGAGGCCGCTGCCGCCCGGCAGCGCCAGCCAGGCCGGCCATTCTTCCTCCTCGTCCGTGGAGCACCACATCCGGTCCGTGGGCATCTCCTTGCGCGTGAACCGCAGCCACTCGCTCCCCGGCCGCGCGTGGATGTTCCAGTAGAGCTTCGGGTGCGCCGCCAGGATCGCCAGGCCGCTCCGCGCCAGGAGCGTCAGGAACAGGACGTTGAACCAGTGCGTCAGGCGCACCCCGAGCGGGTATCCCAAGTCGCCCATGCTCGGACCTTTCCCCTCGCCGAATGCCCCGCGCCCGCGGGCGACTCCCGTGGCCGGCTCGCCACGGCACCCGCGGTCGTCTGGGTCGGGCGTGGAATCCCGACCGCCCTCCTCTCGCGAAGTCCCGGTCCGGGCTGCGGGTGCAAACCGTATACCGGCCCCCCGCCTCCCGCCGCCGGGCCCGTGGCGACGGCCCGGGACTTGCAACTGCGTACTCCGCGTCCGACCTCGATCCGAGCGGCGCGAGAGGAGGCGACCACGATGCCCGAGTCCCAGCCCCGGCCCGGCCCGGCCGTCTCGCGGGACGACCTGGTGAACCCGGACCTGAAGGCCGCCGACGTCATGACGACCGGCTTCCGCTCGTGCAACGCGACGACCCCGATCGAGGAGGCGGTCGCGATCTTCCGCATGGCGGATTGCGGCATCCTCCCCGTCACGAGGGCGCAGGTGCCGATCGGGGTCCTGACCGACCGCGACGTGGCCCTGGCGCTGACCGACCGCGGCTGCAACCTGTCGGGCTTGACCGCGGGCGACCTCATGACCCGGGACGTGGCGACGATCGCGATGGAGGCCCCCCTCGACGACGCCGCCGAGCAGCTCGGCCGCCACGGCGTCCGGCGCCTCCTGGTGGTCAGCTCCGAGGGCGCGCTGAAAGGGGTCCTGAGCTGGACCGACCTGATCCCGCACCTCTCCGAGGGGGCCCTGGGCCGGGTCGTCTCCCAGGTCATCGCGCATCGCGAGCCGGCCCCCCTGGCGAAGCCGAAGGGGCCCCAGGAGGAGCCGAAGTCGTCGAAGTCGCAGGCCCAGCCCCACCCGTGGGACTCGCCGACGGGAGAGCACCCGGCGCCGATCCCGCTGGTCTCCGAGGCCGACCTGGTCAACCCGATGCTGGAGGTGGCCGACGTCATGACGGCCGGCCCCCGGACGTGCTCGCCGCAGAGCACGGCCCTGGAGGCGGTCCTGATCTTCCGCGACGCCGGCTGCGGCGTCATCCCGGTCGTCGACGGGGGCAAGCCGGTCGGGGTCCTGACCGACCGCGATGTCGCGCTGGCCCTGGCGGGCCACGAGGCCGACCTGGCGAGGACGCCCGTGGGCGACCTCATGACGAAGGACGTGGTGACGATCGAGTCGGATCAGACGCTCGACGTCGCCGTCGACCGGCTCGGCGGCGCACGGCCTCCGCCGCCTGCTGGTCACCGACGCTGGCGGGAATCTGGCGGGGATCTTGAGCTGGACCGACCTCGTCCCCCACACCTCCGAGCGGGGCATGGGCCGGGTCATCTCGATGATCGTCGAGCACCGCTGAGCGGTCCGAGTGGCCTGCCGGATGGTCGATGCCCGGGATCGAGCCGCGCCTCCGGAGTCAGGGGAGGGCGGCCGGGGCCGTCTGCAAGTCGGGGGCAGCATCCTTTCCCCGGACATAGGTGCCCCTCCACGACAACCACCGGAACACCGGGAGGCCGCCGTCCGCCCACGATCGGTATACGTCCAGGTCCATCGATTCCCCCATCACGCCGCTCCTTCCGTTCGGGCACGGCCTGAGCCGCGCGGTTCCGCCTCGCGGGCCTGCGGTCGACCTTCACGGGGAGTCCTCCGCGGTGGCGATGCTCGGGCCCCGGGGGTCTGGCGGACGATTGACGCCAGATGGGCGGGATGGCAGATGGCAGAAATTATCGAATTTAAACGTTTATGGCACGTCCCATCCCCCCATCTGGCATCGACGGCCTACGGGCGCAGGATGAGCTGGTCGATGGTCGCCTGGAACGGGGTCAGGACCTCGTGCCCGGCGGCGGTGACGGCCAGCATGTCGCAGTGGCGCAGGCCGCACTCGCCGTCGAAGTAGACCGCCGGCTCGACGTTGAAGGTCATGCCCTCCTCCAGCACGTCGTCCGACTTGGGGTGGAGCCGGGGGCGGGCATTGTGGTCGATCGCGTGGAAGCCGACGCCGTGCCCGGCCGGGTGCTTGAACTGCGGCCCGAGGCCGAGGCCCTCCAGGACGCCGCGCGCCGCGCGGTCGACGTCGGCGGCCCGCGCCCCGGCCGGATCGCCTCCAGGGCCGCGGCGCGGGCCCGGAGCACGGCGTCGAACAGCTCGCCCTGCCGCCGGTCCGGGTCGCCCAGGCAGTAGGTGCGGGTGAGGTCGACCCAGTAGCCGTCGGCGAAGGCGTTGCAGTGGACCAGCACCAGCTCGCCCCGCGCCACCGGCTTGGGGCGGGAGCGGGCGTAGGCCCCCTGCGCCTCGGCGGCGTTGGGGCCGGACATGCACCAGGCGTAGCCGCCGCCGCGGCCGACGCCCGCGAAGCCGGTGCCGACGGTGCCCAGCGGCACGGCGAAGTGCGCCGCCGCCTCGGTCTCCAGCAGGCCCGCCCGGAGCCTCTCGGCGCCGCACCGGAACGCCTGCTCGACGATCCGGCAGGTGACCCGGAGCCGCTCCAGATCCCGAGGCGTCTTGACCGCCTCGAGGCGCCGGAACGTCTCGTCGGCCGGCTCCGGGTGGGCCGAGGGGGCGGCCTGGCCGAGCAGTTCGGCCACCCCCGCGCCGTAGATGGTCATGGCCGCGTAGGAGGCCGGCTCGGAGGTCGGACCCCTCTGGTAACCGATGCGCCCCGCTCCAGCCCCAGCGCCCGGGCGGCCTCGGCCAGGGGCCCGCGCACGGCCTCGTCGAGCGTCTTCAGCTCGTCGGGCGAGACGGGCCGGAACGTGTACACCTCGTCGGCCCAGCCCCCCTCGGCCAGCTCCTTCTCGTCGGACGGGGCGACGACCGCGGTCCGGCCGTCCCGGGCGACGAGGGCCAGGGCGTTGCCGACGACGGGCCAGTAGCCCGAGAGCAGCAGCACGTGCGCCGGGAGCGTGCCGAGGAGGCCGTCGAGGCCGGCCCCCTCCAGGGCGTGGCAGACCCGGTCGATCCGCGCGGTGTCGCGCATCATGGCGTCTCCGCTCCTCCCGGGGGCCTCGGATACGGCGATGGGGTGCGTCCCCCGGCGACCATCCCCCTCATCACAGCCACCCGCCGGCCCCGCGAGGCCATCGCGGGCCACGGGCGCCGGCGGCCTCGGCCGTGGCCATCGGCGAGCCAGGTCCCGCAGGCGAGGCCGGCCAGGCCGGCCGCCGCCAGCGCCAGCCAGCCGCGGTGCGTGTCGGCCCAGAGCTGGAGGCTGTGCCGCCGCGCCTCGCGGTCGAACGGGCCGTGCGCGCCGAAGTCGCCCTCGGCGTCGGCGGGTTCCCAGAGGTTGTCCGGCCGGGTCGGGTTGGCCGGCTCGTCGGTCTGCTGCCCCTGGTAGGCGGTCTTCGCCGCGTACCAGTCGCCGAACCCCGGCGCGATCCTCTGGACCAGGATCGCCTCGACGGTCGATGGCGCCACCCACAGCTCGCGGCGGCGGTGGTGCGCCGACCAGACGATCGCCTCGGCGGCCACCTCGGGCTGGTACACCGGCGCCACCGGCCGGGCGTGTCGGGGCATCTTGCTCCGGCCCCACTCGAACTGCGGCGTGTTCAGCCCCGGCATCTGGACCATGGTGATGTGGACGCGGCTCCTGTCGTGGATCAGCTCGCTCCGCAGCGAGTCGGTGAACCCGCGGATCGCCGCCTTGGCGGCGCAGTAGGCCGACTGGAGCGGGATGCTCCGGTAGGCCAGCGCCGAGCCGACCTGGACGATCGTGCCGCGGTCGCGCGGCTTCATCCGCCGCAGCGCGGCGAGGGTGCCGTGGACGTAGCCGAGGTAGGTGACCTCGGTGACGCGGCCGGTACTCCGCCGCCTCCATCCGGTCGACGGGCGCGAACACGGTGGCCATCGCCGCGTTGACCCAGGCGTCGATGGGGCCGAACTCCCGCTCGACGGCCTCGGCGGCGGCCTCGACCTGGTCGGGGTCGGACACGTCGGTCGGGAGGACCAATCCCCGGCCGCCCGCCTCCTCGACGTCGCGCCGGCGCCCTCCAGGCCGCCCCGGCCGCGGGCGAGCAGGCCGACGCGGGCCCCCCTCCGGGCGAACGCCAAGGCGGCGGCCCGCCCGACCCCGCCCGAGGCCCCGGTGATGACGACGACTTCCGGACGTCTCGACGCGCTCATCGTACTCGGACGGGCCCGTCCGCCGCGGCCTGGGCCGCGGCGGGGCGCCGCCCCTCCTTGTTCCTGTTGTGGTCCGCGTCCGCCTCGATCCGGACGACCGAGGGCTTCGCCGCGAAGATCGCCCGCCGCCGGAGCCACCCGGGCCCGGACCACGCGATGGTGAACCGGACCGCGTCGCCCGGGGCGAGCCCGGCGGTGGGCAGGTCGGCGTAGTGGACGCCCAGCCCCGAGTCGCGGGTCGGGACCTCCCGCCCGCCGCCCCGGCGGATGACGGCCGGCTCCGGCACCTCCACCCGCAGCACCTTGCCGGCGGGCATCGACCGGCGGCGGTGGTCGATCCGCCAGAGGACGTGCGGCGACTCGACCTTCTCGACCAGGTAGCGCCGGGTCGTCTGCGGGGGCAGGTCGAAGACGCGGCCGTCGCGGAGCGAGCGGCGGAGCTTGATGTACTCGGCGTGCGCCCAGGCCAGCGGCATCGCCGAGCCGGAGGGACGGCCGAAGTAGAGGTCGTGCTCGGGGATGTCGTAGGTGTCCCAGACCTGCTCGGGGATCAGCCCGCCGTCGCCCGCGAACCGCTCCATGGCGCGCATCAGCCGCACCGCCTCGTCGCGGCGGCCGGCGGCCAGCTCGAGGTGGGCGCGCTCGCCGGCCAGCAGCGGCCAGGCGCGGCCGTGGCCGTGCTTGCCGTCGAAGGGGGAGCCGTCGGACTTCTCGCCGTAGCCGTCGTGGTTGTAGCGGTGCCAGGCCGGGCCGAAGGGGGTCTCGACCTTCGTGATCGCGTCGACGACCTTCGCCGTGGCGACGATCCGCGGGTCGTCGGCCGCCCGCAGGCCGAACCGGACGTAGGTCAGCGCGTCGGGGCTGACGATCGCGGCCGGGGGGAACTGTCTGCTTGATCCGGGGCTTCTGGTACGAGAACTCGAGGCCGTCGTCGTGCTTGGACGGCTCGCCGCGGTCGTCGGGCGGGGCGACCCGCAGGTAGTAGCCGGGGACGCCGACGCGGCGGGCCAGCCGGCTGTCCTCGACGTAGGTCCAGTAATCGATGCTGGAGTACCAGGCGTCGGCCGTCTCGCGGAGGAAGGCGGCCTCGCGGGCCTCGCCCTGCCCCTCGGCCATCTCGGCGGCGACGAGCAGGGCGGCGATCAGGCTCCCGAGGGTGTAGGCGTTGTAGCCGCGCTCGTCCTCCCAGCGCTCCTCCTGGGTCGAGGGGCCGCGGCGGATGATGTAGGCGGCCGCCTTGCGGATCATGGGCCAGCAGGCGGCGAACTCGGCGTCGTCCAGGGCGCCCTCGCGGTGGAGCAGGTCGGCCAGCAGGGGCGGCATCGCCGTCTCGCCGAGCTGGATGCCCGACCAGAAGGTCTCGCCGCTGGTCCACATGTTCTGGGCCCAGTGGCCATCGTCCTCCTGCGAGTCGCGGAGGAAGCCGAGGGCGCGGCGGGCCTCGTCGCGGGCCCCGGACGCCAGCAGCCCGCCGGCGATCTGGGCCAGGTCTCGCGGCCAGACCATGTGATAGCCCCCCCGGCCGGGGCTCTTCCGCTCGTCGCCGAAGGCCGGGCCCCAGGGGATCGCGAGGCTGGCGACGATCGCGCCCGGGACCGTCTTGCCCTCGTGGACGCGCAGGACCATCGTGCTGGCCCGGTACAGGTCGCGCCCCCCGGGCTCGGCCTCCTCCAGGGGGAGCAGCGTCCGCTGCCAGGCCTGCCAGTCGCGGACGTACTCGGCGACGAGGGCGTCGAAGTCATCCCGGACGCCGGCCAGGGCGCGGTGGCCGGCCTCGCCGGGGTCGACGCCGAAGCCCAGGGCCAGGACGAACTCCCCCCCGGAGGCGCGGAGATCCACCTCGCCGGTCAGGAGCACGTTGCCGCGCGGGGCGAAGTCGTAGCGGCGGGTCATCCGGCCGTGCCGCATCACGTCGCGGCGGCCGTCGCTCACGGTGCCGACGTAGCCGGCCGAGCCGGCCGCCCAATCGGCCGAGGCGGCCAGGGCCAGCGGCGCCATCGCCCCTCTCGGCGACGAGCATCGTCCGGCCCTTGTGGCGCTCGACCCACCCGGAGGCGCCGACGCCCTTGCGCAGGCCGAGGTGGGGGTTCAAGATCGCATAGAGGTGATAATCCTCCAGCGACCCTCGCAGGGGCGTGAAGCGGATGCGCTGGAGGAGGGCGCTCTGGTGGGGGTGGGCGATGATCGTCTTCTCGATCCGGTAGCGCCCCTGCTTGCAGGTGTTGATCAGGCGGTAGGCCGGCACCCCCTCGGCGAGGTACTCGACCCGGTGCTCGGCGTCGCACCGCTCGTCCGAGGCGAACCGGCGGCCGTCGGCGACGACCAGGGCCAGGTCCCTCGTGCAGGGGTGGTCCATGCGCGGGTAGTGGACCTCGTTGACGGCCCCGTGGCCGAGGGTGAACCAGACCAGGCTGGTGGAGAGGCTGTCGGGCCCAGGGCCGTCCCGACCCCGACCTTGTCGGCCGGCGACCAGTGGGGCGGTGAGCCTCGCCAGCCGGGGGCGAGATACAGGCGGGGCAGGAGCCGCCGCACGGCCCAGGCGAGCCCGAGGCCGCCGGCCACGGCCCCGGCGCCGATCATCGCGGCACGGAGGTGACGGTCCGCATCCGCGCCGAAATCGAGCAGGTCTTCGGTGGATCGCAGGCTCATGAGAGTCCCCCTCGGGCGCGATCCCCGCCAGGCCGTAGACGGTGCGCCCCGACGAGCAGGGCCCCGACGCCGAGCACCGCCGCCGAGCGGGCCAGCGCCCGCGGCGCGCTCCGGCCCGTCGAGCCGCACGTCGGGGTGGTGCGCCTCGGGGTAGCCGCCCGGAGGGCCGTCGGGCGCCTCGTGCAGGGCCATCTGGAGCACCTGCGCCAGGTGCAGGGCCCGGCGGTCGGTCATCTCCTCGATCTGGTGCTTGCAACTGAACCCGTCGGCGACGATCAGCGTGTCCTTGGCCGCCTCGCGGACCTTCGGGATCAGCTTGTGCTCGCCGACCTTCCGCGAGATCGCGTCGTGCCCGCCTCGAACCCGAACGAGCCGGCCAGCCCGCAGCAGCCGGTGTCGGGCATCTCGTAGAGCATGCCGAGCTTCTTGAAGATCGCGTCCTCGGCCCCCATCTTCATGATCGCCTTGTGGTGGCAGTGCCCGTGGACGATCGCCCGTCGCCGCAGCGGCGGGACGCGGTAGTCTTCGACCCTCGTCTCGAGGAACTCGGCCAGCGTGAACGTCTGCTCGCTGAGCCGCTTGGCGTCCTCGTCCATCGGGAACATCTGGAGCAGCTCGTCGCGGAAGGTGGCGATGCAGCTCGGCTCCAGGCCGACGACCGGGATGCCCTGCTCGATCTCGTCGCGGAGCGCGTCGAGGATCCGGCGGAGCAGCCTCTTGGCCGTCGGCAGGAAGCCGTAGTCGTACAGCGGCCGGCCGCAGCAGAGCGACGGCCGGGGGACGATGACGTGGCAGCCGGCCGTCCTCCAGCACCTCGACGGCCGCCTTGGCGACCTCGGGATGGAAGTAGTTGTTGAACGTGTCGGGCCAGAGGATGACCGGCCGCCCGTCCGGGACCCGCGGCCCGCGGCGGGAGAACCACTCCTTGAACGTCTCGTTGGCGAACGGCGGCGCCTGGCGGTGCGGCGAGATCCCGCCCAGCATCTTGAAGGCGGTGCTGATCCCGGGCGTCTGGCTGACGAAGTTCGCCAGCGGCGGCGCCAGCGAGGCGAGCCGCGCCCACCAGTAGATCCAGCCCATCGCGTAGGCGTGCCGGGGCCGGAGCCTGCCCGCGTAATAGTGCGAGAGGAACTCGGCCTTGTACGTCGCCATGTCGACGTTGACCGGGCAATCCCCCTTGCACCCCTTGCACGCCAGGCAGAGGTCGAGCGCCTCGCGGACCGGCTCGGCCTTCCACAGCCCCGTCATCGGGTCCTGCTGGAGCATCTCGAAGAGCAGGTGGGCGCGGCCGCGGGTCGAGTGCATCTCCTCCTTGGTCACCATGTAGCTCGGGCACATCGTGCCGGCGTCCTCGCGGCGGCAAAGGCCGACGCTGACGCACCGCTCGGTCGCGTACGAGAAGCTGCCGTGATCGTCGGGGAACTGGAAGTGCGTCGCGACCTGCGGCGGGTGGTAGTGCGGGCCGACGCGCAGGTTCTCGCCGATCTTCATCGCGTCGATCTTCTTGCCCGGGTTCATCTTGTTGCCCGGGTCCCAGATCGCCTTGAACTCGCGCATCGCCTGGTAGACCTGCGGACCGAACATCTTCGGCAGCAGCTCGCCGCGCGACTGGCCGTCGCCATGCTCGCCCGAGAGCGACCCGCCGTAGCTCAGCACGAGGTCGGCCGCCTCGTACTTGAAGGCGCGCATCTGCTCGACGCCGCCGGCCGACTTGAGGTGGAAGTCGATCCGGGTGTGGATGCACCCCTGGCCGAGGTGCCCGTAGAGCGAGCAGGCGTAGCTGTACTTGATCAGCAGCTTGCGGAAGTCGCGGAGGTACGCGCCGACCTTCTCGGGCGGGACGGCGGCGTCCTCCCACCCCTCCCAGCTATCGGGCCGGTTGGGGATGCGGGCGGTGGCCCCCAGGCCCGCCTCGCGGAGCTCCCAGACGAGCCGTTCCTCCTTCTTGTCGGTGTACAGCTTCATGTCGACGACGTCGCCGTCCCGCTTCAACTGGCCCATCAGCTTGCGGGCCTTGTCGTCGGCCTCGTCCTGCGTCTCGCCGCCGAATTCGACGACGAGCCAGCCGCCGCCCCGGGGCAGGAGGTCGATCAGGTTGACGTGCGCCGCCTTGTCCTTCATGTCCTCGACGAGGCGGTCGTCGATCCCCTCCAGGCCGGACGGCTGGTGCTCGGCGACCTGCGGGACGTGGTCGCCCGCCGTGGCGATGTCGTGGAAGCCGATGACCAGCAGCGACTTCATCGGGGCGCTGTGCAGCAGCCGGCAGGTCGCCTCCAGGAACAGGACGCAGGTGCTCTCCGAGCCGATCAGAGAGCGGGCCACGTGGAAGCCGTTCTCCGGCAGGAGCTCGTCGAGGCTGTAGCCCGAGACGCGGCGCGGGATCTTCGGGAACCTGGCGCGGATCTGGTCCGCGTAGGCGTCGCGCAGGTCGCGGAGCGCCCGATAAATCTCGGCCCGCCGGCCGCCCGCGGCGACGATCCGCTCGTACTCCGCGTCGTCGGTCGGGCCGACGCGCATCCGGAGGCCGTCGTAGGTGAGGATCTCCAGCTCGTGGATGTTGTCGACGGTCCTCCCGCCCATCATCGAGTGGATGCCGCAGGAGTTGTTGCCGAGCATCCCGCCGAGGCAGCAGTGGTTGTGCGTCGAGGGGTCGGGGGCGAAGGTCAGGTGGTGCTCCTCGGCCTTGCGGCGGAGGTTGTCGAGGATGACCCCGGGCTGGACCCGCGCGATCTTCCGCCCGGGGTCGAGCTCGAGGATCTTGTTCATGTACTTCGACATGTCGAGGACGACGGCGACGTTGCAGCAGCCGCCGGTGAGGCTGGTGCCGCCGCCGCGGCCGAGGACCGGGGCGCCGTACTTGCGGCAGGCGGCGACGGTCGCCTCGACGTCCTCGGCGTCCTTCGGGATGACGACGCCGATGGGGACCTGGCGATAGTTCGAGCCGTCGGTGGCGTACAGGGCGCGGTTGCCGTCGTCGAACCGGACCTCGCCCTTGACCTCGCGGCGGAGGTGGGCCTCGAGGATGGCGGCCTCGACGTCGGTGATCGGCTTCCGCGGGTGCGGGTGGGGCCGGATGACCTGCCGTCTCGTCTCGGGGCTGACGCTCATCGCCCGGTCCGCAGTGCTCATGGTCCGACCTCGGTTGCGGGTGCCTGGTGTCCTCGTCCGTCTCCCGTCGCGGCCCTCACGAGAACGGGGGCGGGGGCGGTTCGCCTTCGCCGGCCCAGACCGCCTCGAAGTCGTGGTGGTGGACGGGGCCGAGGACGAATCGCTCGAGCTTGACGGCGTAGCCTCAGCGCATGGAGCCGCTCGGCGATCCGCTCGATCGGGCCCCGCTCCCTGTGGGAGCCGTTGAGCGTCGGCGGCCCGTGGGGATTGCGCCGGGCGTAGATCCGCACGCCCTCGGACTCGCCGACCACGGCGTCCTCGACCCGCGCCGGGGCGTCCTTGACCTTGACCTCGCCGTGCGACTTCAACTGGCCGGGCATCGCGTCCTCCCCCGTGCGTCCGCAGCGGCAGGCCCGACTTCGGCCGACCCGGGGGTCCCCCCGGTCCCCCGGCTCGTCGTCCGCCGGGCCTGCCCCCGCTCGGGATCGGCGGGGCCCCCGCGGGGGCCCCGCCGCACCCATTCCCGTCAGACGAGCTCCTTGATCTTGTCCTTGATGACCGTCGTGATGATCGCGCCGGAGTTGGGCTCGCCGCGGGCCAGCGACTCGGCGAACTTCAGCGCCTGCTTGGGCGTGGCCTGCGGCGGCATCGGCGGCTCGAACGGGTCGACCGTCGCCTCGACGATCGCCGGCTTCGGCGACTTGAACGCCATCTCCAAGGCCGGGCGGACCTCCTCGGGCTTCTCGCACTTGAAGCCGACCCCGCCGCAGCACTCGGCGAACCGGGCGAAGTCGATCGGGTGCAGCGCCACCTCGTACTCGGGGTTGCCCAGGAAGATCATCTGCTCCCACTTGATCTGCCCGAGCGTGTTGTTCTTGATGATGACCACCTTGATCGGCAGGTCGTGCTTGACCGCCGTGACGAAGTCGGCCATCAGCATCGAGAACCCGCCGTCGCCGACGAAGGCGACGACCTGCCGGTCGGGATAGGCGGCCTTGGCGCCGATGGCGTAGGGCAGCCCCGGCGCCATGGTGGCCAGGTTGCCCGAGCAGGAGAACTTCATCCCCCGCTTCATGTGGATGTGCCGCGCCGCCCAGGTGGTGATCGTCCCCGAGTCGGTCGTGACGATCGCGTTCGGTTCGAGCAGGTCGTTGACGTGCCGCGCCACGACCTGCGGCTTGACCGGCGAGTCGTCGCGGGTCTCGCGGGTGACCATCAGCTCCCGCCACTCCTTCATGCCCTTCTGGGCCTCCTCCAGGAAGGAGCGGTCGCCGCGCGGCTTGAGCAGGGGCAGCAGCGCCTGGAGCGTGGCCCTGGCGTCGCCGGCCAGGCCGACGTCGACCGTGTAGCGGAGGCCGATCCGCCTCGGGTCGAAGTCGATCTGCACGCACTTGGCCTGCTCGGGCTTGGGATACCACCGCTCGTAGGGGAAGCTCGACCCGACGATCAGCAGGCTGTCGCACCCCTCCATCGCGACCTCGGAGGGGCGGGTCCCCAGCAGGCCGATCCCGCCGGTGGTGTAGGGCGAGTCGTCGGGCACGCACGCCTTGCCCAGCAGCGGCTTGATGATCGGCGCGGCCAGCGCCTCGGCCACCTTCTCCAGCTCGTCGGTGGCCCCCAGGGCGCCGGCCCCGGCCAGGATGGCGGTCTTCTTCCCGCCGTTGAGCAGCTCGGCCGCCGCTTCGAGCGTCTCCCGCTGGGGTACATTGATCGGAGGGCGCCACGAGGCGGAGGTGTGCCCCTTGACGAACTTCATCGACGGCGTCTCGTCGGACCACGTCTGCTCCTGGATGTCGGCCGGGCAGGTCAGGTGCGCCACGCACTTGCCCGACAGCGCCGCCCGGCAGGCGAGGTCGACCACCGTCGAGGCGTGCTTGGCGCCGAGGATCATCTGGTTGTACTCGGCGACGTCCTTGTACAGCGGGATGATGTCGATCTCCTGCTGATAATTCGTGCCGAGCTGGTCGTGGTAGGTGTGCCCGGTGATCGCCAGGACCGGGGCCCGGTCGAGCTTGGCATCGTAGAGGCCGTTCAGCAGGTGGACCGCCCCCGGGCCGCTGGTGGCGAAGCAGACGCCGAGCCGGCCGGTGAACTTGGCGTAGCCGCACGCGGCGAACGCCGCCGCCTCCTCGTGCCGGACCTGGATGAACCGGATCTTGTCCCGGTTCTTCCGCAGCGATTCGAAGATCCCGTTGATGCCGTCGCCGGGCAGGCCGAAGGCCGTGTCGACGCCCCATCCCAGCAGCTTCTCGACGATCACGTCGCCGGTCGTCTTCGCCATCACCCACCTCCTTGGCCGGGGCTGCCGCTGATCGGGCCATCCGAACCCCCGCCGGACGGGCCCGCGGCCCGGCCCGCCCCTCGCCGGGCGCACGGGATTCACGGCCCCCCGGGGAGGCCCGGGGGATGCCATGCGTTCGGCGGCCCGTCCCGGCCGCGCGATGATCGACCGGCGACCGTCCCCGGGACCTGCCCCGGGCCTTCCCGCCCGTGCGGCGGTTGCCCGCGACAGTATTCATTCTTCGCCGTCGCGATCGAGCGGTCGATCGGGAGAAGGGGAAATCTGAGATCGGGAGGTCCCCGACGCTCGGAAGCGGCCGGTCGGGGATATCCCGACGGGGGGGGGATCGGCCCGGGGGACTCTCCGATGGGCTTTCGTCCACGATCGAGGCGGACCTCGGGACGGGGTCCGCCCGGGGGCGTCTCCCGGGCCCTCCGGGGCCGATCAGCCGCACTCGCCCTGCAACCAGCCCTGCTGCAGGGCGTACTGCACGAGGTCGGCACGGCTCTGGAGGCCCAGCCTCTCCAGCGAGCGGGCCTTGTGGGTCTCCACCGTCTTGACGCTGATCTCGAGCCTGGCGGCGATCTCCTTGTTGCTGTGGCCCAGCGCGATGAGCCGGACGACCTCGGCCTCGCGCCCGGTCAGCTCGCCCCGCTCCGGGGTCTGGTGGTCGCGCCGCGAGTCGATGTAGACGTTCACGAGCCGGCCCGCCAGGTTCGGGTCGATATAGGTGCCGCCCGAGGCCACCGTGCGGATGGCGTGGACGAGGTCCTCGGCCGCCGACCGCTTCAGGACATAGCCCGAGGCACCGGCCTCGAGGAGGCCGCGCAGGTAGCTCTCGTCCTCGTGGACCGTCAGCGCCACCACGCGGAGGTCCGGGCACATCCGCCGCAGCCGGCCCGTGGCCTGGGCCCCGCTCCAATCCGGCATCGAGATGTCCATGACGACCACGTCCGGTTGCAGCTCCAGGATCGCCCGGTAGGCCTCCCGGCCGTCGCCCGCCTCGCCGACGACCCGCATCCCGGGCTGGGCGCCGACCAGCGCTTCGAGCCCCTCGCGCACGATCGCATGGTCGTCGGCGATGAAGACGCGCAGCTCAGCCAAGGTCGGCCTCCTCCCCCGCGTCCGCCAGCGGGATGCGGATGAACAGGCTCGTCCCACCGCCGGGCCTGGACTCGAATACCAGCGCCCCCCCACCAGCGCCACGCGCTCCTGCATCCCGAGCAGGCCCAGCCTCCCCCCGGCGTCCGGCGCGCCCATGACCGCCTCGACGTCGAAGCCCCGGCCGTCGTCCTCGATGATGGCGAGCGACGTGGTCGGGGCGGCGCTCGACGATCAGGCTCACGCGCCCGGCCCGCGCGTGCTTGAGCACGTTGGTCAGCGCCTCCTGCACGGTCCGGTACAGCGCCGTCTCCACCGGAGGGGGGAGGCGCCGCCGGTCGATGCCGACGAACCGCGACTGGACCGGGATCCGCGCGCGGCGGGACCACTCCGCGGCGTAATTGGTCAGCGCCGTCTGCAGGCCCCAGTCGTCCAGCGCCGTGGGCCGCAGCTCGAGCGCGACGCGGTGCACCTCCTGCCCGATCCGGTTGGCGAGGTCGTGGAGCCGCCGGGCCTCCTTCGCGGCCTCCGGGTCCCGGATGTGGTCGATCGCAGCCCTCAGCCCGAGCATCAGCGCGGCCAAGTGTTGTCCCATCTGGTCGTGCAGCTCGCGGGCGATCCGGAGCCGCTCCTCCTCCTGCGCGGTGACGATCCGCCGCAGCAGGGCCGTCCGCGCCTCCTCGGCCCGCCTCCTCTCGGTGATGTCCTCGACGACCCCCATGCGGCCGCACGGCTCGCCCCGGGCGTCGTAGAGCGGCGCCGTCCAGAGGCTGATCTCGATCGCGGCGCCGTCCTGCTTCAGGCGGCGCGTCTCATGGCCCGCATGGGCCTCGCCCCGGAGCGAGGCCGCCAGCCCCGCGGAGAACTCCCGCCGCAAGCCCTCCGGGACGGCCGGCAAGGGCCGGCCCAGGACCTCCCGCTCGCCCCAGCCGAACGTCCGCTCGGCGGCCGGGTTCCAGAGCGTGACCCGGCCCTGGGCGTCGAGGGCGATGGTGGGCAGCGGCGAGGCCTGGATCAGCGCCCGGAGGGCCTGGTTGGCCCGCTGCAGCTCCTCCTCGGCCCGCGAGCGCTCGGCGATCTCGCCCTGCAACGCCGCGTTGGCCTCCGCCAGCTCGGCGGTCCGCTCGCCGACCCGGCGCTCCAGCTCGGCGTGGGCCCGGCGCAGCTCCTCCTCCGCCCTCGTGCGATCGGTGATGTCCTGGCAGATGGTCACGATCGAGCGCGGCAGGCCGGTCGCGTCCCGGACGAGCGAGATATTCTCGCTCGTCCAGACGGCCGAGCCGTCCTGGCGGACATGGCGCTTCTCGATGCGGCAATCCGGGCCGCCGCCGGCCACCTCGCGGAATGCGGCCTCGGTGAGCGGCCGGTCCTCGGGGTCGATCAGGTCGTGGGGGCGAGACCCCATGATCTCGGCCACGGGCCGCCCGACGATCTCGCAGTAGCGCCGGTTCACCATCGCGAAGCGCCCCGACAGGTCGAGCTGGGCGATCCCGACCGCGGCCTGGTTGAAGAGGGCCTGGAGCTGTTCCTCGCTCCGTCGCAGGGCCTCCTCGGCGCGCCTCCGCTCGTCGACGCTGCGGAAGACGACGACCGTCCCGGTCCGTCGCCCCGCCTCGTCCGTGATCGGGGAGATGCTGTCATCGATCGGCAGCATCCGACCGTCGCGCCTGACGAGCAGGACGCCCTCCACGGGCCCCGCCCCGGCGCGGGGCCACTCGATCGGCCTGCCGGTCGCCTCGCCGATGAGCCGGAACACGTCCGCGATCGGCCGGCCGCCGGCCTCCCCAAGCGACCAGCCGGTGAGCACCTCCGCGGCGGGATTCATGAAGCTGATCCGATCCTCGGCGTCGCACGCGATCACCGCATCGGCGATGCTCCTCAGGACGGTCGAGGACCATCCCCGATCAGGGGGACTCGGCGGCCCGTGTCCGGTCATGCCTGGAATGCCCGATCCGCACCAGGATGGGGAACCCCTCGTGCGCCACCGCTGGCGGCGGGGAGTGCCCTGCCGTGAAGCCTCCGATCCGCCCCACCGATCGGAGCCTGTCCGGTCGGCTCACCCTGCGTTTCGGGGGGTTGTTCCCCAACGTCTCGTCCGAGGGTCACAATTCTCTCTCGACGACCGAAGCGATAGCAGAGTTGAGCGGGCACGGATGATCGTCAGCATCCTGGACCTCCTCGACGATGCCAGGTGTTTCGAGGCGGTCCGGCAGACGCGCCGGCCCCGAGGTGTATCCTGCCCCCCTTGCCAGTCGCCCCGGGTGACGAAACCGGGGGGCGACGAGGACCAGCCGCGCGGGAGGAGCATGAGTGTGCCGCCTGTCGGAGGCGCTTCGACGACCTCACCGGGCCGATCTTCGCCGGGCACCACCAACCGTCGCGCGTCCGGGTCCTCTGCCTCACGGGTTTGGGGCTTACGCCGGTCCTCTGTCCCGATGCGACTCATGGGCCTTGGCGGCGACGGCGGCCTTGGCGGCCTCGGCGACGTGCGAGGCGGTCAGGCCGTACTTCTCCAGCAGCGCATCGGGGGCGCCGCTCTCGCCGAACTGGTCGCCGAGGTTGACGTAGCGGATCGGCACCGGGCGGAGCTCGGCCGACCGTCATGGCGACCACGCTGCCGAGGCCGCCGTGCGCCAGGTGCTCCTCGGCGACGACCAGGGCGCCGGTCTGCTCGGCGGCGTCGCGGAGGGCGTCGCGGTCGATCGGCTTGACGGTGTGCATGTCGAGCACGCGGGCGTTGATCCCCTGCCCGGCGAGCGCCTCGGCCGCGTCGAGCGCCGCGGCGACCATCAGGCCGTTGGCCACGAGCGTCACGTCGGAGCCGTCGCGGAGCCGGTTCGCCTTGCCGATCGCGAACGGGGCCGCGCCGTCGGCGTAGACCTTGGGGACCTCGGGGCGGCCGACCCGCAGGTAGACCGGGCCCTTGTGCTCGATCATCGCCTTCGTGGCCGCCCTGGCCGACGCCTCGTCGGCCGGCACGAGCACCACGAACCCCGGCAGCGAGCAGGCGAGCGACACGTCCTCGATCCCCATCTGCGAGGCGCCGTCCTCGCCGATCGAGATCCCGGCGTGGCTGCCGACGACCTTCACGTCGAGGTGCGGGTAGGCGACCGACATCCGCAACTGATCATAGGCGTTGCACGTGATGAACGCGGCGAAGCTGGCGACCAGGCTCGTCTTGCCGGCGCTGGCCAGGCCGCCGGCGATCCCGACGAGGTTGCTCTCGGCGATCCCGACGTTGAAGAACCGCTCGGGGTACTTCTTGCCGAACCACTCGGTCCGCGTCGAGTTGCTCACGTCGCCGTCGAGGACGACGAGGTTGGGGTGGTCGGCCCCCAGCGCCTCCAGGGCGCGCCCGAAGGCGTCGCGGGTCGCCTTGCCGAGCGGTCGCTTCGTCTGCAATGCGGAGGATGCACCCGCCATGTCGTCGGCACCTGTTCTTGGGGATCGCGCAGGGATCGTTTGACCGATGTCTGGGGACTGGGTGGCTGGGGTCTCGCCCGCGAGACCCCAGCCACCCTAGCATGTGATCCACAGTTCAATTGAACAGGTTCTTCCCGCCTCAGCCGACCTCGGCGAGCGCCTCGTCGAGGTCCTTGGCGGGGACCGGCTTGCCGTGGAAGTTGACGTCGCCCAGCTTCGTCAGCAGGGGCAGGATGCCCTGGCCCTTGTGGGTCAGCGCGACGATGCAGGTGGGCTGCCCCTTGGCCTCTCGGGCGCGCTTCAGGGCCCGGACGACCTCGCCCATGTCGTTGCCGTTGATGACCTGCGTCGCCCAGCCGAAGGCGGCGAACTTGCCGTCGATCGGGTCCATGTTCAGGACCTCCTCGGCGGCGCCGGTCTGCTGGTAGTGGTTGCGGTCGACGATCGCCGTGAGGTTGTCGAGCCGGAACTTGGCGGCCGAGGCGGCGGCCTCCCAGACCTGCCCCTCGCCGAGCTCGCCGTCGCCGGTCAGGACGTAGGTATGATAGTCCTTCTTGTCGATCCGGGCGGCCAGGGCGTGGCCGACGCCGAGCGACAGCCCCTGGCCGAGCGAGCCGGTCGACGCCTCGACGCCGCCGAGCCGGATCATGTTCGGGTGCCCTTCGAGCGGGCTGCCCAGCTTCCGCAGGGTCATGATCTCGTCCTTGGGGAAGTAGCCCGCCTCCGCCAGCGCCGCGTACAGGACGGGCGCCGCGTGCCCCTTCGACAGGATGAAGCGGTCGCGGTCGGGCCAGTGCGGGTTCTTGGGGTCGTGGCGGAGGAACCCGCCGAAGTAGAGCGCCGTGACGACCTCGGCGGCCGACAGCGAGCTGCTCGGGTGCCCCGAGCCGGCCTCGGTCGTCATCCGGAGGATGTCCTTGCGGATCGCCTTGGCCCGGTCCATCAGGGCGTCGAGGTTCTCTGGCACGGGCGGGTCTCCTGGGCCTCCGGGCGTCCCGATCTCGTCTCGGGTCGGGCTCGAACTTACCGCCTCGCCGACGCGCCCGGCAAGGGGGGACCGTCGCCCGATCGGACCGGCGATCCAGGGACCTCAATCGACGGGACGACCGCCCTCAGTGGTCCTTGCGGCCGGGGGGCGTCAGGCCCATCGCCTGCATGAGCATCTGGAGGTCCTCCCAGGCGTCCTTCTTGGCGGCGGGGTTGCGGAGCAGGTAGGCGGGGTGGTAGGTGACGATCGTGGGGATGCCGCGGGTAGCGGTGCCACTTGCCGCGGAGCCGGCCCATCGGCAGGGCGGTCTCCAGGAGCGTCTGCGCCGCGATCCGGCCGAGCAGGCAGAGGAACTCGGGGCGGATGATGGCGATCTGCCGTTCGAGGTAGGGCAGGCAGTGCGCGACCTCGTCGGGCTGGGGGTCGCGGTTGCCGGGGGGGCGCGACTTGAGGATGTTGGCGATGTAGACCTCGGCGCGGTCCAGGCCCATGCCCCTTGGTGATCATGTCGGTGAGCAGCTCGCCGGCGCGGCCGACGAAGGGTCGCCCGGTGCGGTCCTCGTCGGCGCCGGGGGCCTCGCCGATGAACATCAGCCGGGCGGTCGGCGACCCCTCGCCGAAGACGGTCCGGGTGCGGCTGGCGGCCAGGTGCGGGCAGCGCTCGCAGGCGGCGACCTCGGCCGCCAGCGCGGCGAGGACGGCCGGGCGCTCGGACGGGTCGACGGCCGGCTCGGCCATCTCCGTCGCGTCGAACAGCGAGGCCGTCAGCGCCGCCGGCGCCCTCGTCGCGGCGGCGGGCCGTCGCGGCGGCTCGGCGGCTCGGGCATGGGCGGCGGACGGGGTCGGCGGCTGCACCGCCGGCCGGGGCCGGGGCGGGCCGGGGCGCGACGGCGACCGCGGGCGCCGGGATGCGGTCGATCCCCGCGCGGCCGAGCGACTCCAGCCGCTGGCGGACCTCGCGGATCAACCTCGACCGTTCGTCTCGCGGCTCGTCCGACACGGCGGCGGCTCCCGATCCCCCTCCCTCTCGGGGCGAGGATTGCTCTATCACGTTCTAATGATTTCAAATTTAACATTTGACATCTGACGTCCGAATCCCCGGATCGTCGAGGCGCCCGCGCCCGGGTCAGACTACGGGGGGCGAGGTCGGCGTCAACCGCTCCGGGCGCGCTCGGGTCGGGCCGGGGCAGGGGGCCGGTGATCAGCCGGGCCCCGCGGTCGTAGGTGACGTACGACCAGGCCCACTCGAACAGGACGACGAACCGGTTGCGGAACCCGATCAGGAAGAGGATGTGGATGAACAGCCAGGCGAGCCAGGCGACGCCGCCCCAGAGCTTGATCCGGCCGAGGTCGGCGACGGCGGCCGCGCGGCCGATCGTGGCGAGCGAGCCCTTGTCGCGGTAGCGGAACGGCAGGCGCGGCTCGCCCCGGAGCGTGCGGACGGATGTTCCGCGCGGCGTGCTGCGCCTCCTGCATCGCCGCCGGCGCGACGCCCGGGACCGGCTTGCCGTCCTGCATCAGGCTGGCCAGGTCGCCGACGACGTAGACCTCGGGGTGGCCGGGGATCGTCAGGTCGGGCTCGACCAGGACCCGCCCGGCGCGGTCGAGCGGCACGCCCGAGCGTCCGCGCCAGGGGCGACGCCGCCACCCCCGCCGCCCAGAGGACCGTCCGCGCCTCGATCCGCTCGGGGCCGACGCCGACGCCCGCGGGCGTCGATCGCCGTCACCGTCTCGCCCGTGCGGACGTCGACGCCCGAGGCGCGGCGAGCTGCTCGCCGCGCCTTCTCCGACAGCTCCGGCACGTAGGCGGGCAGGACGCGGTCCGCGCCCTCCAGCAGGATGACGCGCGCCTGCGTCGGGTCGATGTGGCGGAAGTCGCGCGCCAGGGCGTGCTGGGCGATCTCGCACAGGGCGCCCGACGAGCTCGACCCCCGTCGGCCCGGCGCCGACGACCACGAACGTCAGCCAGCCGCGCCGCCGCGACGGGTCGGGCTCGCGCTCGGCCGCCTCGAAGGCGAAGAGCACCCGGCGGCGGATCTCCAGCGCGTCGGCGATGCTCTTCAGCCCCGGCGCGTACGCGCGCCCACTCGTCGTGCCCGAAGTACGAGTGCGTCGCCCCCGTCGCCACGATCAGGTAATCGTACGGCGATCGACCCCGTCGTCCAGGACGACCGTCCGCGCCGGCCACGTCGATCGCCTGGCCTCGGCCAGCAGCGACCTCGACGTTCTGCTGGTCGCGGAGGATGCGGCGGATCGGCGAGGCGATGTCGCTCGGGTTCAGCGCCGCCGTCGCCACCTGGTAGAGCAGCGGCTGGAACAGGTGGTGGTTCTGGCGGTCGATCAGCGTCACCCGCACCGGCGCCCTCCGCAGGCGCCGCGCGGCGGTCAGCCCGCCGAACCCGCCCCCCACGATCACCACGTTCGAGTGGGGAGCTGGGGAGTGGAGGGTGGGGAGTGGGGAGTCGAAGTTCCATCTCGTTCGTCTTCACTCCCCGACCCTCCACTCCCCACCCTCCACTCGCCCACTCAGGCTGCGGGACGCGGCGGGCGGGGGCGGCGTCGGCGCGGAAGGAGGTGCTGACCCAGCGCCTCCAGGCGGGGATGTCGAAGCCGAAGTCGCGGCCGGTCAGCTTGACCAGGGCGTGGAGGACCTCGACGTTCTGGTACGAGTAGGTCACGACCTTCGGCTCGGGCCCGCTCGAGCCGGAGGCGTTGCCGTAGGTGACCGTGGCCGGTCGAATAGGGCGTGTAGGGGTACGACAACGAGCTGGCGCCGAAGGCGATCGCCCCGGGGGCCGATCGCCGGGCCGGTCAGGCAGGCCGATCGAGCTGCCGTTGTAGGCGACCGGCGCGCCGCCCGCGACGGGCGACGGCGGGGTCGAGACGTAGCCGCCCGCCGCGGCGCCGCCGCCGTCGTCGAGGACCACGCGGTACTGGGTCGTGATCAGCGCCGGGACGAGCTGCGGGACGGCCGCGACCGCGCCGAGCTGGGCCAGCGTCCAGGCGGCGCGGTTGACGACCGCCGGGTTGGACGAGCGGAGCGCCCGGACCAGGCCGGGGACGACGTTCGGCTCGGTCCGCCGCCCCAGCTCCGCCAGGGTCGCATGGCGGACCTCGGGGTCGGCCTCGTCGAGCATCCGGACGACCAGCGCCGAGGCCGCCTCGGGGCCGGGGATCGCGCCGAGGACGTGGTCGAGCATCGTCCGCAGGTCGGGCGTGTCGTCGCCCAGGACGCGGACCAGGGGCGCGACCGCGATCGGGTCGCGGATCTCGGCCAGTTGCTCCTCGGCCTCGCGGCGGCGGTCCTCGGGCCCGGCGACGATCGCCTGGCGGAGCAGGCGGATCCGACGCGCCCACGACGCCTGCTCGGCGCCGGCGGCCGCGGCGGCCTCGCGGCGGTCGCGCTCCTCCTTCGGGACCCACCGCCCCTTGTACTTGACCAGCCCCTGCGCCTCGCGGAGCTCGTCGCCGGTCAGCCAGCGGTCGCCGACCAGCACGTGGCCGAGCTTCTGGTGCGCCGGGGCGAACGCCTTGTCCTTCGCCACCGCCGCCTCATAATGGACCTCGGCCAGGTCGGGCAGCTTGTGCTCCTCGCACCAGAGGCCCAGCTCGTACTGGCCCGCGGCGGTCGCGGGCGCCTTGTCGCGCCGGGCGAGGTACTCGTCCAGGGCGCTCGGCTCGGCGGCGACCCGGACGACCTGCGCCTTCTGGAAGCTCAGGGGCGTCTTGCCCGTCTCGGTCAGGACCATGACGCGGTCGGGGTGGGCCGGGTCGGCGACGACCTTGCCCCGGATCTGGCCCCCGCCCCGCAGCGTGATCCGGTCGCCGCGGGCGTCGCCGACGGCCGCCGATCAGCACGAGGCCGACCAGAAGGGCCACGCGTCGCCATGCCCCCGACGTGCGAATGCTCGGCCATGCGTCCCGACCTCCGGCCCGCCCTCGGTGGCGGCCGCCCCGCGGTCGGTCCCCTATTGTATGACGTCGCGACGCCCCGCGACAATCGGTCGGGCCGGCCGATTCCTCTCCGGAGCGGCCGGCTGGGCAATCTGCCCGATCTGAGGGATCTGGGAGGGGAGATGACGATGAGTCAAGCCGTCGCCGAGCATCGCGCCGGGGCCCCGTCGTCGCTGCGCCTGGCGGTCGTGACGGTCTCGGACACGCGGACGCTGGCGACCGACACGTCGGGGGCGCGGATCGTCGAGCTGGCCGAGGGGGCGGGGCATCGGGTGGCCGAGCGGGCGATCGTGCCCGACGAGCCCGACGTGCTGCGGCCCCTGCTGGAGGGCTTCGCGGCGCGGGACGACGTGGACGCGATCCTGGTCACGGGGGGGACGGGCATCAGCGCGCGCGACCAGACCTTCGAGACGGTCTCGGCTTTGCTGACCCGGCCCCTGCCCGGCTTCGGCGAGCTGTTCCGGATGCTCAGCTACGCCGAGATCGGCCCGGCCTGCATGCTGAGCCGGGCCGTCGGCGGGCTGGTGGGGCGGGTGGCGCTGCTGGTCATGCCCGGCTCGCGCGCCGCGGTCGAACTGGCGATGACGAAGATCATCCTGCCCGAGCTGCCGCACCTGGTCCGCGAGGCCCGCAAGCACTGACGGGCCCCGCACCCCCTTGGCGCACGTCGGGGACATGGCGTCGGCAAACCGGGGGTAACCGTTCACGAGACGGCGGGCCACCCGCCGCCCGCAGGAGCGGGTCGTCTCAGCGGCTATACCAGGCCACGAGTTTTTCCAACTCGCCGCGCTGGGCCAGGATACGCATCAAATACTGGATGTGGGGGAAGCCCAACATCGGGTCACCCCCGAAATGGTCGTCAACGACCTGAATCGCTCGCTGCACCGCTTTCACCGGAGACGGGTCAGTAAAAGCTCGCCTCAGCCACAGGATCATCGGCAGCGTGAGGACGAGCGATTCAAGGCCGGCCCAGAGCGGCAAGTCGAAGTTGGGCGGCCCGCAAAATTGCAGCGAATTCAGCTTGGTCACATAATAACGTTCCAAAGTCTCATCCATTTCCGGCGGCATCCCGCCGCATCGTTCGACCTCCTCGAAGCTGGTTTCCGGGAGGAATTCGTTGACGCGAGGCACGGGACCACGGCCCCTGACGAAGCGCCAGCCGGCGAGCACCCTGCCCGACCGTCTTCGAATGCTTGAGGCCCGGTACACGTCGCGATCCCTGCGGGCAAAGATGGCCAGCAGGGCGCGGAACAGGACCCGGCCGAGCAGCCAGTCGGGCGGCGGCATGTCCGCAACTTCGCGGGGCACTTCCAATTCCACGGCGTTGCGCACCGCCTGCAAGTACTTACTCAACCGGTTGCCTTGCAGGTTATCGAACTGCGTCAGGCCGCCGACGCGAGCCACGGCCAAGCATTTGCGCAGCCGCCGTTCCAGGCGATCGCTGCGGTCCTGCACGATCTCCACCAGCACCTGGACGACACGGCACACATCCGGCCACGAAAGCTGCTGACCGGCCTGCAGCAAGGGAGGCGGCGCACTGTCCGCCGACCTGCCTACGTGTCGCTCCAACAGGTGCGACAGGTGCACCAGGTCTTTTTCAGCGTCGGCCACCGGGCGGCCCGAATTTGCTGCGGCCGACGGGCAAGAGAAACGCATGCCGACGCGCCAGTGATTGCCCGCTGGTATGAGGAGGAAGGGGAACAAACGGCATACGAACGGCTTGACGTCGGCGCCGAAACGCTCTTGAAGCCGGCAGCGGTTGCCGGTCGTCAAAAAGACGCAACCCCCACCAGGCCGATGCCTCAGCTTCCAGTTCTTGGGCCCCGACCCAGGGCGCGAACCACGGCTTGGGAGCAACCTCGGGATCGTCTGCCAGATCCAGCGCTTCGATGCGATGCTTCTCTTCGTCGGTGATCACCGCCTCGAGCGTCCGGCAGCAATCGCCGCAGGTATGACAATCCCAGTTTTGTATGAGGGGCAAACTTTGCAATTGAATCGGCATGATTAAATACAGCCTATCGGATCGTCGTAGGAGTCCTCGGCGGCACGCTTGCCTCCATGACACGCTGAGGGCGTGGAGATCGGTCGTTGCACGAGACGAATACGGATATATTCTGGCAATCGCCAAGGGGAGATTCAAGGCACCCCTAGCGGAGGTGCAGCAACCGCAACTCGACGAAGTCACCCGGTTCGTCAAGCGACTCGTGTTCGCCGAAGACCTCGACCGGCTACCCCATCGAAGTGTTGAACTGGCTCGGCGGCGGGTGGCACCGGCGGCTCGGCCACCAGTGCTTTGATGTTGAAGCGGAGCACTGGTGGACGAGCCGCCAGTGCCACCCGCCGCACCGCGGACCGATTTCCTCGCCATCGAGTCAGGTCCGCGGCGCGGACCCTACAGGCCACCAGGCTCAGTCGAGGACCGCGGAATCGCGCCAGGGCGGCGGTCCCGGGAATCGCCGCCGCATCGCCGCGTTGCCCGTCAGGAAGAAGCCGGCCTGCACCGAGTCGGCGGTGCTCCCGACGCGGTAGTTGACGCTGTAGCGACCGCTCGTGCCGCAGCGGGGATGGTCCCTGAGCAGTTGCCGGCAGATCGCGAAGTCGGGGTTCTCCTCGTCGCGGAACCGCCGATACCAGAGGGGGCCCACCGCGATCGCCAGGTCGCGCCGCAGCATGTAGCAGTTGACATCGACCAGATGGTTGTTCGGATCGTTCCAGGTGGGCCACGCGCCCAGGCTCTCGCAGTCGTCGTTGGCGAGGAATCGCCCGTCGGCGTCGACGATCTTTCGAAGCGCGTAAGCCCAGGACAGCCCCTCGGCCGTGATCCTGGCCATGAGCGAGGCCACGTGGTCCGGGTCGAACCAGTTGTCCTCGTCCAGGAAGGCGACGTAGAGGCCATCGACGAGGTAAGGTGCCGCGCCGTAGACACGGTGCCCGCAAAACCCTCCACCGCCGACATTGAAGGGCAGCGCCAGGACATGGACCGGGTGCCGCGGCGCCCGCGGCAAGGACGCCCGCACGCGATCGTGATGCTCGGGCCCGTCCGCGACGATGAGATGATCGAGGAGGGGATAGGTCTGGTCCTGGACGCTCTCGATCGCCCGGACCACCTGGCGGGAGCCGATCGAAGGCGTGACGATCGAGACCGTGAAACGGGGCGTCGGGTCCCTCCTCTCGGCGAGCAACGCCGAGAGGAGGTCATGCGCCCTCGGGTTGATGAGGCGTCGATCGATGGCTTCGGTGAAGCAGAGGAGGGCTTCCTCCTCGCGCCGAGACGCGCCAGCGCCTCGCCGCGCAGGGCCAGGAGGTCGGGCTGGCCGGGATTCCACCCGAGCGCGGCCGCCGCCAGCGCCTCGGCTTCGCCGACCCTCCCCGTCCGGAGCAGGGCATGACCGAGGATCAGACCGGCTTGCGGCTGCCGCGGCGAAGTCGCGAGGATCTGCCGGCAGAGCCTCTCGGCATCCTCGAACCGCCCTTCGTGCCACGCCCGGAGCGCCTGGTGGATGTCAACCACGATCCGAATCCTCCCGATCGGGTCGCCTTCCGAGACCCGGAGAATCGTGGATATCGCATGGTAGGGCGGTTTCCGCTTGCGTGTCTAGCCACGCAGGGTCCGCCCGCGGACCGATTTCTCACCATCAAGGCGGGTCCGCGAAGTGGACCCTACCAGGCTTGGGGCCGCCATCCGAGCGTTCAGGAAGGCGGGTGGGCCTCGTCGTCCTCGGTGAATGGGAGCATCGCCCCGGCCGAGGAGGACCCCTTCGCCCTGGGGGCCTTCTTGAACGTCCGGTAGTCGCGCGACGGCGGCAGGTCGAGCTTCCGCCCGGCGAGCAATTCGCCGACGGTGACGACCTGCAACCGCGGGTGCTTCGTCCCCCACGGCGACGCATAGAACCCGGCGCTGGCCGCCTCGGTCCGCATCGGGCCGGTCGGGTCGTGCATGGCGATCAGGGCGCCGACCTGCGCCTTCTCGCGGTCGATCACGCCCCGCAGGTCGCGGACGTGCGTCACGTCGCTCTTGCCCGACTTGACCGAGAAGATCACCTGCTTGACGTGGCCCCCCTCGGCGTCGTCGTGGAAGTAGAGCCGCCCGTCGATCCCCTTGTCGGCCCCCTTCTTCTGGTCGGCCGGCGTCGGCCGCGCCCCACCAGCCCGAGCGCCCAGTACTGGAACTGGTAGCGGTCGAGCTCGGCCAGGGCCTGCGCGTCGGGCAGCGAGACGGGCTCGCCGACCACCTTGTACGTCTTGGCGATCGCGTCGCCGTAGGCGTCATGGAGCCTCGTCTTGATCAGGCCGATGGCCAGGTGGGTGATGTCGATCCCGATCCAGCGGCGATTGAGCCGTTGTGCGACGGCCACGGCGGTCCCGCACCCGCAGAACGGGTCGAGGACGGTGTCGCCTTCGTTGCTGCTGGACTTGATGAGCCGCTCCAAGAGGGCCTCGGGCTTCTGGGTCGGGTAGCCGAGACGTTCTGCCGCCTGCGAGTTGATCGGCGGGATGTCGTCCCAGACATCCTGCGATGGTCGGCCGGGCATCTCGTCCAGGTATCGCTTGTATTCGGGCATGCCCGTCTTCGTGTAGACGAGCCGGCCTTGCGCCTCGAATTCCTCCATCTTGGCCTTGGAGTAAGCCCAGTACCGCCCATTGTAGGGCCGGACCCCCTTCCACTCGTAGGAGGTGTCGCCGCCCGGCTTGTTCGCGGTCAGGTCGCCTTTGCGATAACGTCGGCCGGTCCCTTCCTCGATATGTCGGTAATGAGACTCGATGTACTCCTGATCGTAGGGGAGCCATTGGGGATGGAAGGTCGCCTGATCCTCCTTGACGAAGTATAAGAGCGACGTCGTGGATGCGGCCGAAGTGGGTCGCCCCCTGCTTGGCGTCGCTATGAGCTGCGGTCCGCTTCCAGATGATCTCATTACGGAAGTTCTCCGGCCCGAAGATGGAGTCCATGAGAAGCTTGAGGTAATGGCTCGCCGTCGTGTCGCAATGCAGGTAGATGCTGCCCATGGGCTTCAGCACGCGACGCAGCTCGACGAGTCGGGGTGCCATCATCGCCAGGTAGGCGAGCATGTCGTTCTCGCCCAGGAGCGAGCGGAACGCCTGCATGGCCTGCGAGGCGCGGTGCGGCCCGGTCACGACGAAGTCGTCGAACGCCCGTGCCGTCTCCGTTTCCCACTTCCAGGTGTCCTTGAACGCCTTGATCTGGGCCGCGGCGCGCGAGCGGTCCTGCTCGGCGAACAGGACGTTGTAGTCGATGTTCGAATTGAACGGCGGGTCGAGGTACACGAGGTCAACCGACTCGTCCTTGACGTGCTGGCGGAGCACGTCGAGGTTGTCGCCGTAGTAGAGCCTGTTCTCGACCATCGTCGCGGTCCTCCCCTCGGCCCTCGTCTCGGTTGACCCGTCCCGGTCCAGTATCCATGCGGCCAGCACCGGGTTCCAGGGCTTGTCGCCCGTTTTCCACGCCGAGAGGGCGGGGCGGCTGGACGACGACCCGTCAGGGCCATCGGCCGGCAGGGGTGCGGGGCGACGAATCAGGCCGTCGCCCCACCCTCCTCACGTCAGGGCTTGATCTCCCGGTGCAGCACGAAGACCTGCTTCCGCTTTGGCGTTGGCGGGAACGGGCAGTCTTTACGGCACACCCGGGGAATGCCAGTTTGGCCCCCCTTGGGCCCCTGGATCAGGTAAACGCCGTAGCAGGGGACGGCACGGCCTGAACGATACGATTCATTCATTCAGCAAAACTCCCTATTCACGATGAGGTCCGGAGTGCGTAGCGAACCATTGTGCTGACGTCATATCCTGCACGGACCTCGTAAATATCATCGTGGGGTCGGGCCTTTCTGTTCTGGGAATCCCAAAGTCGTCCCAATTTGCCTCGCCACGGCGGCCGGGTGGCTGGCGAGTGCGATTGTCGGGCGAGGCCAGCCCGGCTAGGATGGTGGGCGCACAGGATCAAGCTCTTGAGGGGGCAACGTTGATGGCGACCGAGACCGGCACGACGCCCCTCAGCGATACGGCCATCCTCTCCCGTCTGATCCGGTCGGACGAGGATGGCCTCTCGGTGGACGGGGCCGAGGCGTTGCTGCGGATTCGATTCGAGCCGGGTGACCTGGACCGCATCCACGACCTGGTGACGCGGAACCAGGAGGATCGGCTCACCCCCACCGAACGGACCGAGCTGGAGAATTACCGCCGCGTCAGCTTCCTGCTCGACCTGATGCACTCCAAGGCCCGGCGGGCCCTGAAGGCGCATCGGGCGGTCCGCTGACGGGCATGACGGCGGGCCTCGCGCAGCGGGCCCGCGAGCGGGCCGGCGGGCGGTGCGAATATTGCCGCCTGCCGCAGGCCGCCACCTCGGTCCCCTTCGAGATCGATCACGTCATCGCCCGCAAGCACGGCGGGCCCACCGTCGCCAGCAACCTGGCGATCGCCTGCTTTTATTGCAATTCGTTCAAGGGTGCCGACATCGCCGGCCTCGACCCGGGGACGAAGAGGCTCACCCGGCTGTTCCACCCGCGACGACACCGATGGGCCTGGCATTTCCGCTGGGACGGCCCGGTGCTGGTCGGTCGGACCGCCATCGGCCGGACGACCATCCGGGTGCTGCAAATCAACTGCGAGGACGCGGTGACGCTGCGGCGGTCGCTGATGGCGGAAGGGCTGTTTTAACGCCGGCCGAGCGGCACGAGTGGCCCGGCCGGATCGTCGCCGGGTGCCACGGGTTCCGTCCGCGGAGCCCGTGCGCCTCGGTGGGTGGCCTGCCCACGGCTTCGCGGGCAGGTCCGAGGCCGCATGACCGGCCCGCGAAGCCGTGGGCAGGCCACCCGGAGGGGGCCGCGGGGACCAAAGCAAGCCCGATCCGGGTGCCCGGGCCGATTTTGAGAGCGCCGGCCCGATCCCTCGATGATGACATTATGGTGGGTGCGCCGGGCACCCGACCGACCGATCCGTCGTCCGAGCGAGCCGATCGAGGCACCATCATGAAGCGCATCGCGAGGAAGCTCACCAGGGCGAAAGTCGCCACGAAGACGCGCACCACGAAGGCGCTCACCGGGAAGAAAGTCGTCAGGAAGAAGCTCACCAAGCCGCAGCGCCGCGCCATCAACCGCCGCAACGGCGGCTGCGGCAAGGGCCGACCCAAAGATACCAGTCAATCCAAGTATAATGCACTCAAACATGGATTGACGGCCCGCTCGTTCACCCTCCCCAACGAGGACCCCGCCGTCGCCCAGCAACTCGCCGACGACTGGGACGCCTTCTACCGCCCCCAGGACCCCGCCGAACGCCACTTCGTCACCCTCTGCGTCGGCGCCGAGATCCTCTCCGGGCGCGCCGTCCGCGCCATAACGCCAGGGTCGCCGAGCAGGTCCGCGACGCCGACGGCGACTGGCTCCGGCACGACGAGGAGACGCTCGCCCACCTGATCGAGATGCTCAAGACCGACCCCGCCGCCGCCGTCCGCGAGATCCGCAGAAGCGCCAGCGGCTGCCGCTGGATGATCCGGCGCTGGGAGGCGCTCGACGAGGTGCTCGCCACCAAGGGCAACTGGTGCGAGGTCGATCGCAACGACGCGATCCGGCTGCTGGGCTATCGCCCCGAAGGCGAGCACCTGCGGTTCCACCCCGACGCCTGGTTCTACCGGATGATGAACATGGCCTGCTTCCCGCGGCCGTGGAACCTCCTGCCGGTGTGGCTCTTCGCCGAGGCGCAGATGCCCGAGCGGTTCATGGACACCTACAGCGCCGACCAGATGCCGCCGGCCGAGGAGGCGCGGCCGATCCTCCGCGCCATGATCGCCGACCAGCTCGGCCCGCTGCGCGAGCGGGAGGCGTACCTGCGCGAGGCGATCGAGGTCCCCGACCGCGCCGAGCGCCCGAGCGGGCGCTGATCCTGAAGGACAAGGAGGAGGCGCGGCTGTTCCTGCGCTACTACGGCGAGTCGCGGTCGACGTTCTTCCGCGCACGCGGCGTTGGTCAAGGCGATCAAGGGGCGCGGCGAGCAGGCCGAGGCGCTGGCCCGGACGGTCGAAAATGGGGTCGATGCGGTCGCCGAGGGGTCCCCGATCCGAGGCGGCCGGGGGCGGTTTCCCGAAACGAAGCGAAATCGGCCGACGAAACGGCTGTAAAAGCTGAGGAAGAAGCGACTTCCGGCGAAACCGAGGGGCGCGGATGCCCTCCGGCGCGGGCCGCGGAGGGGGCGCGATCGCGGTCCCGACGGCGATCGAGAGGCCGCTCGGCGCGGTGGAGGCCGTCGCGGGGGTCATTTCGGTGCCGATCGGGGGCCTCGACGGGGTCTCGTAGGGCCTCCGGGCGGGTCGGATCGGGGTCGTCGGGCGCGGATCGGGAGCGGTCCCCGGGGAGGGTGGCGCGGCGCTCAGCCCGCCTTGCCGGGGTTGCGGTTGAGCACGAAGCCCTCGAAATGGGCCGGGAACGCGTTCTTCGAGACGTTGGTGGCCGAGATGCCGATGTTGACCTTGTCGTCGAAGCCGAGGCTCGCCCGCTTCTTGGCGTCGAGCCAGGTCTTGCCGTCGAAGCTGTACGAGCAGGTGATCTCGCCCTTGCGCCGCAGGATGCGGAGCGTGACCTCGGCGTCGCGGACGGGCAAGGTGACGGGCTTGCCCACCTTCCCGTCCTTGTAATTCTCCACGAAGATCATGGCCTGCGATCCCTCCGCCTTCGTCCAGCCCACGCCCGCGCTCGAGCCGGAGGTAGTTGTTCTGGTCCTGCCAGAGCAGCAGCCCCGCGCCCTGATAGGTGAAGCCGAGGTCCTTGGCGATCGGCTTGGTGCCCGGCTTGATGGGGCCGGTGACCTTGACCTCGGCGGTGAAGTCGCCGTCGACGTCGGTCAGCGCCGGGGCGCGTTGGTCAGCATCTTGTCGCCGACCTTGCTGAGGGCGTGGAGCTTGGCGGGGATCTTGACCGTGAGGGTCCCGTCCTCCAGGGCGGACAGGCAATCCTGCGAGGGGTCGACCAGCGCCCCGAGCGGGTCGAGCGTCGCCTGCACCTGCGGCGGGACGTTCGCCGGGGGGGCGACCGGGGTCGTCGCGGCGACCGCGACGGCCTTGGTTGATGTCCAGCTCTTCTTCTTTCTTCTTGGCGGGCTGCTTCTTCTTCTTGGGCGGCTTCTTCTTGGGCTTCGCGGCGGGGGGCTGGTCGCCGGGCCTGGCGGCGTCGCCCTTGGCGGCCGAGTCCCCCCCCGTCTTGGACGCGCCGGGCTTGGGCTTCCTCGCGGGCTTCTTGTCCCCGGAGGATATCTCGGGCCTGGGCGGGAGCTTGGGCCCCGTGTTGAGGGCCAGGGAGTGGGCTTCACGTCCTCGAGGTAGACGTACTGGACCTCGGGCTCGGGGCGCTTCCGGGAGGTCATCACGCCGGCGAGCACGAGGCCGTAGATCAGCTCGAAGGCGAAGATGCCCGCGATGATGCCCGGGGAGGTCAGGAGCGTTGCCCGGGATCATCGCGAGCAGCTCGGGCTTCGACCCCTTCGGGCGGGCCGGCGACGGCGGCGGGGCGATGCGGGCGGGGGGCGCCTTGTCTTTGGAGTTCTTGAACACGCGTCGTGTCCTTCGATCGGGCTGCCGGGGGTTGGCCCGTGCGCCGCGGCGAGGTGACGGGTGCCGCGATGGACTCTCGGAGATCGGGGGATATGCGAATCGCACGCGGGCGACACCATCGATGCTAGCGCCGCGGGCGGCCGCTGTCAAGCGGTCCTCGGATCGAGCCGCGGCGGCATCGGCCCGGCGCTCCAGGCGTAGAGGGCGACGGCGACGGCGGTCGCGGCGTTGAGCGACTCGACGCCCGGGGCGATCGGGATCCGCCGCCGCTCGGCCGCGCGGAGGTGGGCGGGCAGGCCCGGCCCTTCGAGCCCGGCGACCAGGCCGAACCGCTCGGGGAACGGGGCTCGGAGCCGAGCTCGGGGCCGTCGGTGGCCAGCGCGATCGAGCGGGGCGTGCCGCGGGGCCAGGTCGCGGATCGAGGGCCCCTGCTCCAGCGGCACCTGGAACAGCGCCGGGCCGGCGGCGCGGGCGCGCCTTGGGGTGGAACGGGTGCGCCGCCTCGCGGAGCAGCACGACCCGCGACACGCCGAACGCCGCCGCCGAGCGGATCACCGCGCCGACGTTCTCCGGGTCCTGGAACGGCACGAACAGCGTGCAGCCCGTCGGGCCAGGGCGCCTCGTCGGACCACTCGGGCATCTCGGGCACGCGCACCAGCAGCAGCGGCGCGTGCGTCCCCGAGACGTCGACCTCCTGGAACAGCGGGTCGGCCAGCCGGAGCCAGTCCAGGCCGGGCCGATCGGCCGGCGGGGGCGGGCCCTGGCGTGCGGTCAGCCACGCCTCGACGCGGTCGGGGAACCGCGCGAGCACCTCGGCGACCGTCCGCGACCCGGCCAGGATCGCCCGGCCGTGCTTGCGGATGCCCCGGCCCGCCGAGCAGGTCGCGGCAGAGCTTGAACGTCGGGTTCGCCTCGCTCGTGACCTCGCGGACCGGCCCGGCGTGGGCCGGCGGCCGCCGGGACCGTCGTCGGCCGGCGCCTTCGAGCCGCTCGTAGACGACCAGCCGGCGGTCGTGCGGCGTGCCGGGGATCTGGTAGGCGTGGTCGGCGACGAGGCGGAAGAGCCCGGCGTGCGTGCGGCGCGGCCTCGGCGATCTCGTCGTCGCAGTCGGGCCCCTTCATGAAGAGCATCCGGCCGCCCGGGGCGAGGCAGTTGGCCACCCGGTCGAGCGTCTCGGGGATCGACGCGACGGCGCGGGTGATGACCCCGGCGACCTTCCGGTCGAACCGCGGCCCGACCTTGCCGGCGAAGACCTCGACGTCCTCCAGCTTCGAGCCGCTCGCAGACCTCGCGGAGGAACTCGGCCCGCGCCCCGCGCGGCTCGGCCAGGATCATCGCGACCTCGGGCCTCGCGATCTTCAGCGGGATGCCCGGCAGGCCCGGCCCCGAGCCCATGTCGATCAGCGGCGACGGCAGCTCGACGAACTTCAGGACGAGCAGGCTGTCGACATAGTGCTTCAGCACCATGTTCTCGAAGTTGTGGATGCGCGTCAGGTTCAGCTCGGCGTTGGCCGCGCGGAGCATCCGGTGGTAGGCCCAGAGCCGGTCGTACTGCGCGGCGGACAGGGACAGGCCGCAGCGCTCGATCAAGGTTTGGAGGGACTGCCGGCTCGGTGTCATGGGAGGCTCCCCTACGGGCGATCAACTGCTCGCGCTGCGGTACGACCGCAGGGCGCGGCGGAAGAACCGGCGGCTCGCCCAGAGCAGGGCCGCGGTCGCCGCGAAGGTGAAGCCGACCATCCGCGGGTCGAGCGACCCGGACCATCGCGCTGGCCGGGACGTTGACGACCAGCAGGATCGGCAGGACGAACGTGAAGAACCGCCCCAGCGGCTCGGCCCAGGTCCCGGCGAAGATCTCCTTCGGGTAGCGCGCCAGGCTCGTGAACAGCCACCACATCTCCATCAGGCTCTGGTTGCGGACCATCCAGACCGACAGCGACGTCAGGAGCAGCATGAAGCTGTAGGCGATCGCCGTCCCGCAGGCGAACGTCGCCAGGAACGTCAGCGACGCGGACCGGGTCGAACTGCCAGCCCATCTTCGCCAGCGCGACGGCCATGACCGCCGCCCCCATCAGGACGTTCGGCGCCGTGCCCCAGTCGATCCGCCGGCAGGTGATCAGGAACTGCTCGTCGATCGGCCGGAGCAGGAGGAAGTCGAGGTCGCCGGTGCGGACCAGCTCGGCGAAGTCGTTGCAGTTCTCCAGGAAGAGCGTCTCGATCAGCCCGTTCAGCGCGAAGAAGCAGCCGACGAAGAAGAAGTACTGCTCCTCGGGCCAGCCGGCGACCGGCCGCGTCCGGGCGAAGACCGTGCGGTAGAACGCGAGCAGGATGCCCAGCCAGAGCACCTCGACCGACACCTTGACCAGGAAGTTGCCCCGGAAGGCCAGCTCGCGGGCCAGCGTGTAGCGGGCCAGGTTGCCGAGCAGCCGGAGGTATCGGCCCGGTCCGCTCGCCGATGTCGCCACGGCCGTCACCCCCCGAAGGCGCTGTAGCGGCGCAGGCCGAGGCGGTACAGCCCCCGCGCCAGCAGCATGAAGAAGACCGCCCAGAGCCAGCTCGGCCAGCAGGTAGTACGCCAGCGTCGGCCCCCCGCACCTTGCCCAGGAACACCACCGCCGGGAAGTAGGCCATGTACTGGAACGGCAGCGCCTTGAGGATCCCCGCCCACGGCTGCGGCAGCAGGTCGAGCGGGAGCATGTGCCCCGAGATGAAGAAGTTCAGCGTCATCACGATGTACAGCAGCGACGTCACCTCCAGGAACCAGAACCCGACCATCCCCACGCACGCCTCGAAGAAGAACCCGACCAGGAACGCCAGCACGAGCGAGACCGCGTAGGCCGCCAGGCGTCGCGGGCTCGGGGAAGCCGTCGAAGAAGCCGCGGCAGACGAAGAACAGGATCGCGTACGGCAGGGCCGACGTCGACGATGTACGCCACCTTGTGCGCCACCCGGTACGACAGCAGGTAGCCGATCAGGTCGACCGGCTGGATCAGGTACCGCTTGAGCGTCCCCTCGCGGATGTCGCGGGCGATCCCGCCGGCCAGGCCCGGCATGCTGGAGAACATCCGGCTGATGTTCGTCAGCAGCAGGTAGGCGATCATCTCGCGGTAGTCGAACCCGGCCAGTTGCGACTGCCCCGACCCCTGGTAGATCGCCTGCCAGAGCAGGATGGTCGTGACCATCGGCAGGAACCGCAGGAGCGTGCCGAGGAGGAAGTCGCCGCGGTAGGCCATCCGCTCGACGAGCGAGGCGCGGAAGATCTTGAAGTACTTGCGTAATGTGTAACGGACCCCCCGCGACGGGGGCGCGGCGCTCCGGCCCGGCGCCCGCCGCCGTCCGCGGCGCGGGGATGGTCGTCGCGGCGGCGTCAGGCGGCGTCATGTCCCTTGCGGCCCTCCTCGAAGACGCGGGCGATCGTCTGCTCCAGCGGCGGGTCCTGCACGCTCACGTCGGCGACCGCGTGCCGGTCGAGGATCGCGCCCAGGACCTCGGCCACCCGCGACCGCTCGACCTTCAGGTCGGCCGATCGGCCCCTCGCGGCGCGTCACCTCGCCGAACCGGGCGAGGTCGTCGGGCGCGTCCCCCTCGGCGAACTCCAGCCGGACGAGCTTCGCCCGGCCGAACTGCTCGGTGATCCCCGCCAGCGGGCCGTCGTAGACGAGCGTGCCGTGCGTGATGACCAGCACCCGCGAGCAGAGCGCCTCGACGTCGCGCATGTAGTGGCTGGTCAGGAGCATCGTCACCCCGCGGCGGGCGTGGTAGTCGCGCAGGCACTTCTGGATCGCCACCTGCGCCACCACGTCGAGGCCGATCGTCGGCTCGTCGAGCAGCAGCAGCTCGGGCTGGTGCAGCAGGGCGGCGATCAGCTCCATCTTCATCCGCTCGCCCAGCGACAGCTCGCGGACGGCCTGCCGCGTGAGCTTCTCGACGCCGAGCAGCTCGGTCAGCTCGCGCGAGGGTCGCGTCGAACTCGGCGGCCGGCAGCGAGTAGATCTCGCGGTGGAGCTGGAAGCTGTCGGCGGCGGGCAGGTCCCACCAGAGCTGGTTCTTCTGGCCCATGACCAGCGCGAACTTGCGGCGGAAGGCGTCGGCCCGCTGCCACGGGACGAACCCGAGCACGCTCGGCGCGGCCGCTCGGTCGGGTAGATCAGCCCCGAGAGCATCTTGAGCGTCGTCGTCTTGCCCGCCCCGTTGGGCCCGAGGAAGGCGACCATCTCCCCCGGCTCGATCGCGAAGCTGACGCGGTCGACGGCCTTGACCTCCTTGTACTCGCGGCGATACAGCCCGCGCAGGGCGCCGAGCAGCCCCTCCTTCTTCTGGAAGACGCGGTAGGTCTTGGTCAGGCCCTCCGCCTCGATGATGGCCATCAGGTTGCTCGCGGACTCCGTTCGGGGATGCGTGGTTCGTCGCGCCTCAAGGCCGGATCATGGCCCGCACCTCGTCGAGCGATGCGGCGGTCACGGCGACCTCAAGCCAGCGCGACAGGAGCGCGAGGTCGGTCGTGGCCTCGACGTCGGCCTTGATGTCGTCGGGGACCGGCCCGGGGAACCGCAGCCGGAGCATCTGGAGCAGGTCGTCGCGCTTGGCCTCGGCCTTGCCCTCGGCCTTTCCCTCGGCCTTTCCCTCGGCCTTTCCCTCGGCCATCGCCTCGGCTTTCACCTGCTCTGTCCATTTGGCGACGATCGTCGATTCCTGCATCTCCCATCCCTCCAGGATTCCCTGCCATCGATCCTGGACCCCCGCCAGCTCCGCGAAGACGATAGCCAAGGCGGCGTAGTCAATCCGTCCTCCGACGTTCCGGGACTTTACGGCTCGCTACCTCCTTCCACGTTTCTATGATAGTCGGATCGCCCGCCCCTTTCATCAGGGAAATCCACGGGAGCAGGCACGCGGCGACCCGGCCCTCGGCGATACCCGCCAGGGTGGCCGGGGCATCCTCCTCGCGGAGGGCCTTCAACGCCACGCGGAATTCCAAGCCGGGGGTCTCCGACCCCGGCAGTTCCATCGTCAGGTGGTCGGGCTGCGCCTTTCCGGTGAGGTTGACCAGCGCGGCGGCCACCTGGTATCGGCCGCGACGGCCGCGGCCGTGTCGCAGCCCGAGCCGAAGCCTGGCCACATACTCCAACAGACGACCGTTCATCTCGGGGTCGGGCTTGGACTGGAATTCGACCACCAGGGCCCACATCGTCGCCGGGGTCGTCGTCGCGGGCCAGCGCGGCGACCGTGTCGCACGTCCGGTCGGGCTCGCCCGGGAAGGGGAGCGTCCGGGTGTCGAGCCATTCGCGGAACGTCGCCGCCGGGTCGAGCCCGGGGACCAGCCATCGGATGAACCCGATCGGGTCGGTCCGGATCGCGTACCGCGCGGCCTGGTCGAAGACGTTCATGGGCGGCCGTCCCTGGTGCCTCGCGCCCGTTCAGAACGAGTTGACGATCCGCCGCTCGCCGGCCGACATCTGCTTCGCCATGGTGTGGGCGTGGTAGTGCATGGCCATCTGGATCGTGTAGATCAGCGCGTGGCCGGGGTTGCGGCGGACCTTGAGGAACCGCCAGAGCCGCTTGCGGTACTCCTTGCGGAGGTACGCCTCGGGGACGCCCCGCATCAGCCGGAGGAACAGGCCGGTCGCCTGGACGAGCCAGAGCGCCTCCATCTTCAGCCGCTGCAGCGGGTGGCGCCGCCAGTAGCGGGAGCGGCCCCGGCCGACCTCGATCTTCTCCTCCAGGTAGAGCGCCTCGAGCCGGGCGAAGAAGGCGTCGGGCTCGTAGAGGTCGCGGACCACCTTCAGGTAGCCCTCGCGCAGCTCCTCGCGGCCGAGCTGCAGGGGGATGACGTTGGTGCCGAACTCGAACTCGTCGGCGGGGTCGAGCCGGCCCTCGGCGGCGAGGCGGTCGTGGAGCGGGGTCTTGGGGATCGCGTGGAGCATGCCCATCATCGTCATCCCGATCCGCGCCTCCCGGATGAACTGGCGCTGGGCGTCGAAGATCGTCGCGTCGTCGTTGTCGAAACCCATGATCATCCCGCACCAGACCTCGATGCCGGCCTCCTGGATGCGGTGGACCTTCTCCAGGAGCGTGCCCCCCGCGCGGACGTTCTGGAACTTCTTCGTCTCGCGGAGCGACTCCTCCTTGGGGCTCTCGATCCCGATGAAGACCGAGATGATGTTCGCCTCGACCATCAGCCTCCATCAGCTCGGCGTCGTCGGCCAGGTCGATCGACGCCTCGGTGAAGAAGGTGAGCGGGTATCCCCTGCCGGCGCTGCCAGGCGATCACGTCGCGGAGCACCTCCTTGATCGCCTTCTTGTTGCCGATCAGGTTGTCGTCGACGATGAAGACGATCCGCATCCCCTGGTCGCGCAGCGCCTCGAGCTCGGCGATCACCTGGGCGCCGGTCTTGAGGCGCGGCCGGCGGCCGAAGGTGACGATGATGTCGCAGAACTCGCACTGGAACGGGCACCCGCGCGAGAACTGGATGCTGCCGAAGGCGTAGTGCCGCATCTTGAGCAGGTCGAACCGGGGGACCGGCACCGTGGTCATGTCGGTCTTCTCGGCCTGCTCGTAGCGGACCTGGTGCAGCCCCTGCTCCCATTCCCCGAGGAACCGGGGCCAGGTCTCCTCGGCCTCGCCGACGAAGATCACGTCGGCCAGGTCGCCGAAGTAATCCTCCTGGACCGAGACCCACGGCGCCGCCGACCACCGTGAAGAGCCCCCGCCGCTTCAGCTCGGCCAGGATCTCCCTCATCCGGAACCGCTGGACGCTCAGGCCCGTGATGCCGACGATGTCGGCCTTCGCGACGCGGTCGAAGTTGATCGCCTCGACGTTCTCGTCGATCAGCGTCACCGTGTGCTCGCTCGGCGTCAGGGCCGCCAGGAGCGGCAGGCTGGAGACCGGCAGGTTCGCCCGCTTGCCGAGGAACGGCAAGGCATGCTCCATGCCCCAGTAAGAGACCTCGAACCGGGGATTGATCAGCACGATGTCCGCCATAGATGCAAGCTCCTGATCGTGGGCCGGCAGCCACGCCGCGCCGCGAACTGCATCTTAGCCGCGTGACCCGAAAAGCCAAATCCGTGCGAACGAATTTCCCGAGCGAACTCCGCGCCCTCTCGCCGATCGACCCAGCTTCCAGGCACCCTGGGCAATCCTTGCCGGCCTCATCTATCTGCGGCTCGACCCGCTACCGACAGTCCAACCGACGAGCCGGACAGATTGATCTCGGGTCCGAACCTGAAACCCTGCCCACTCTCCGGGGGTAAAAGCCTGCGTGCAAGGAAGCGGGGTATCATGTCGGGTGCGTTTCGGTTCACGAATCGACGCATCGCGAACTGCGAGAGTGGGGGAACTCGGGCGGACCCAGAATACGACGGCTTCTGTTATCCTCGGGTCGTGGAGCCTGTCCCGAGCTGCACCCAGGAGTTCGACCATGACTTTCCTGATGCCGATGGCCGTCGTCCTGCTGGTCGCGGCCGAGCCGACGATCGAGACGGCGGTCGGGACGGGCCGCCCGGGCGATTCCGGAGACGGCGGCCCGGCCGTCGCGGGCCGAGCTCCGGATGCCGTTCGACGTGGCCTTCGACGCGGGCGGCAACCTGTTCCTGTCCGACACCTCGAACCACCGCGTCCGCCGGGTCGATGCGCGGACCGGGGTCATCACGACGGTCGCGGGCCGGGGCCGGGCGGGGTTCTCGGGCGACGGCGGGCCCGCGACCGAGGCCGAGCTGAACGAGCCTTACGGCGTGGCCCTCGACCGCCGGGGCAACCTGTACGTGGCCGACCGTCTCAACCGCCGGGTGCGCCGGGTCGACGCCAAGGACGGGACGATCGCGACGGTGGCCGGCGACGGGTCGAAGGCCACCTCGGGCGACGGCGGGCCCGCGACCGCCGCCGGGATGGTCGAGCCCAACGGCGTGGCGCTCGACGCCGACGGGCCGTCGGCTGTTCATCGCCGACGTGGCCGGCCATCGGGTCCGCGTCGTGGACCTGGGCAGCGGGCGGATCGCGACGTTCGCCGGGACGGGGCAGCCCCGGCACGAGGGGGACGGCGGGCCCGCCTCGGCCGCGGCCATCTTCGGGGCCCGCGCCGTGGAGGTCGGCCCCGACGGCACCGTCTACGTCCTCGAACGCCAGGGCAACACGCTCCGCGCGGTCGATCCCCGCACCGGGGTCATCACGACCCGCGCCGGCATCGGCGCCAAGGGATACTCGGGCGACGGCGGCCCCGCGGCCTCGGCGACCTTCAACGGCCCCAAGGAGATGGCCGTCGACGGCGAGGGCAACATCCTGATCGTCGACACCGAGAACCACGCGATCCGGCGGATCGACGCGAAGACCGGCCGGGTCGGCACCGTGGCCGGCGACGGCCATCGCGGCGGGGGGGGCGACGGCGGCCCCGCCACCTCGGCGCAGCTCGACCGCCCCCACGGCGTTGCCGTCGCCCCGGACGGCTCCCTCTACGTCGGCGACACCGGAAACCACCGCGTCCGCAAGGTCAAACCCTGATGCGACTTCTCGCGAGAGCCCGGTGGGCCGCGGGGAGGCTTGCCGGAGATTCGGAGGCTTGGCGGGTTAATTTGCCGAGAGGAACAGGGCCAACCCTGCGAGGATGTGGCGATGGGGTCGACCCTCGATGAATCCTCGCAACGACGCCGGCCGGGACCTAGGCGCATGGGATTGACATCGGGTGTATTGGATCGCGTTGGCTCCGTGGCCCGACCATCGAATCGCAGGTGGTTGCCCATGACGCCCGATCGCGGACCGCAGGGCCTCGACCCGTCCGTGCCCCCGTTCGAGCCGCATCCGCTGGCTCCAGGGCGGACATGCGCAGACGATCGCGGGCCGGTACCTGCCCGGCCCGCGGGCCCGCCTGCCGACCCGGGCCCATGAGGTCGAGGTCGACGGCGGGGACCGGCTGAGCGTGCTGGAGGCGGTCCCCGAGGGCTGGTCCCCGGGCGGACCGGCCGCGGTGCTGGTCCACGGCCTGGCGGGCTGCGCGCGGTCGCCGTACGTGGTCCGGGTGGCGGCCCGCCTGTTCGGCCTCGGGGCGCGGGTCGTCCGGATGAACCTGCGGGGTGCCGGCTCGGGGTTCGGGCTGGCCCGCGGCATCTATCACGCGGGGCGGACCGGCGACGTGCGACGGGTCGTCGAGTGGCTCGCCGGCCGCGCGCGGGCTCTCCGATCGCGCTGGTCGGGTTCTCGCTCGGGGGGAGCCTCGTCCTGAAGCTGGCGGCGGAGGCCGCGGACGACCCGCTGGCCGGGCTCGATTGCGTCCTCGCGGCCAACCCGCCGCTCGACCTGGCGGCGTGCTGCCGTCACATCCGCAGGCCGGAGAACCGGATCTACGACCGGAACTTCGTCCGCTTGCTCCGCGCCGAGGTCGCCCGCCTCCACGCGGCCTTCCCCGAGCTCGGGCCGGCCGACCTGTCGCGGGTGCGGACGCTCTGGGACTTCGACGACCGATACACCGCCCCTCGCAACGGATTTGCCGGCGCCGACGACTATTACGCCCGCAGCAGCGCGGGGCCGACGATCGGCCGGGTCGCGGTCCCGGGGCTGGTGGTCCACGCCGAGGACGACCCGTTCATCCCCGCCGGGACGGTCCTCGGGCACGAGTTTCCCCCCCGATTGGCATTGGAATTGATCCCTCGTGGTGGTCACCTGGGCTACTTCAGCCGTACCTGTTGGGGTGGCGATCGCCGCTGGCTCGATGCGCGATTGGCCGCCTGGTTGGCGTCGCGGTGGGAGGCGAGATCGCCCGACCGAGCCGGTGTCTCATGCGCCCGGGGCGACCTTTCGACGACGTCACGGAGGCGAGTGCTGCCATGATCCAGCCATCGTTCAATAAGTATCGCGCCGCCATGGACGTCCTCCAGAAGGGGCGGGAAGCGCTCGTCGATGCGCTGGCCGACGAGATCCTCGACCAGGAGGAGGAGCTGACCGGGGTAAGCTATCAATTCAACGAATTCCTGGAGTCGCAGGGGACGCGGCTCCACTTCCTGATCCTGCTGTTAAGCCAGCTCGAGCAGTCGGCCGAGGCGCTCGACGAGGCCCGGTCGGCCCCGCCGCCGAAGGCGCCGTCCCGGCGGAAGCCGAGGGCCAAGAAGCTGCCGCAGCAGTCGTCCAAGGAAGGTTCGACCGACGACGCCTGACCGCTCGGGCGGGCCGGGACGGGCGGGGCCGGGTCATCACCCGTCGGTCGGGTCGGCCACCAGGTCGACGACGCGGACGGCCCCCCCGCGCGGCCTCGTTGCCGAGCGACGGCGGGGGCACGGCGTCGGGATCGCGCGGCGGCCCCGCCGCCTTCCCGACCGGGCGGAAGGCGGCGCAGAAGCCGAGCAGCAGGGCCCCGTTGATGGCGCAGGGGACCAGGAACACCCGCGCGTAGTCGCCCCCCGCCCGCCCCACGATCTCGCCGGCCAGCACGCTCCCCAGCAGCGAGCCGACCCCCGTGGTGAGCACCACCAGCAGCGCCTGCGCCCCGGCCCGGCGGTGGGCCGGGGCCCGGCCGTCGATGAAGACCTGGCCGCCGACGGTGAAGCACGCGATCCCGACGCCGTGCAGCGGGATGCCCGCCAGCGCGACCCAGAGCGGCGGGTCGGCCGCCAGGCTCGCGTACCGGACCACGTAGGCGGCCACGCCAACGGCGAGCGTCCCCTTGTACTTGAGCCGGCGCAACAGCCGGGGCAGGACCGCCAGCGCGGCGATCTCCGGGACCTGGCTGACGGTCATCACCGTCGAGATCCAGGCGCACGGCAGCCCCCGCGACTCGAAGTAGGTCGGCTGGACCTGGTAGATGAACGGCGTGGTCAGGCCGACGCCGAAGGCCGTCGCCAGCAGGACCGCCACGTCGGCCTGGCGGATCATCGCGAACGCCTCGCGAGGGCCCGCCGCGCCCCGGCCGCCGACGGCCAGCGGGGGCGTGTGCGGCAACGTCAGGCAGTAGGCCGCCGTGACCGCCGACAGCGCCGCCGCGACCCAGAACGCCTCGAACGCCCCCCGGCCCGCCCGCGACGACCCCGAACACGCCATCACCGCCGAGACCAGCCAGCCCACCACCATCCAGCCGAACGTCCCCCAGAGCCGGACCCCGCCGAACTGCTCGGCCGGGCTGGCCAGGTTGCGCATCGCCAGCGAGGTGCTCAGCCCGTAGGCCGGGCCCGTCAGCAGCCAGTAGGCCAGGAATAGCACGAACAGCCACCCCGCACGATCCGTCACCCCCCAGGCCAGCGCCACCAGGAACGCCGTCCCCAGCGCGTAGGTCAGCGCCAGGAGGCGCTGGGTCGCCATCAGGCGATCGACCAGGTGCCCCGCCCCCAGCGGCAGCGCGAGCGACCCGATCGCCCAGGTCGCGAAGATCCAGCCCCGGGCCCGGCCGTCGATGCCCAGGTCCGTCAGATGCACCGCCAGCAAGGGCCAGAAGGCCCCCTGCACGGCGTACACCAACGCCATCATCCCCGCCAGTTGCCATCGAACTCGTGCTGAGTGCATGCCTGCCCCTGGGAATTCCATTTCTGCCGGAAAGGAAGCCGTGATCGCGGAGGGCCGGGCACTGCCATCCAAGCCCGTCCGGTGCCATCAAGGATACAATGTAGGAGTTACGCAGTTGATCAAGTTTGGTTCACTGTGACGGGCGGCAACGTTTGAAACCGCCCTTACAATCTTGCCCAGAATTCCCTCCCTTGGGCCGATGTGATCAAAACAGAACCAACTGCGTAACTCCTAACAATGATCGCCCACCCGATCCGAAGGGTCAGGGAGTGCGCCCTCGGTTGCGGCGGCGCTGCTCCTGCCTCTCCTGCCGGCGGGCGCGGCGCTGCTCGGGGGTCAGCGGGGGGGGCGCGTTCGGGTCGCGGCCCTGGCCCAGTCGCATCGAGCAGCTCGGCGGCGCCTCGGCCGATGCCGCGCTCCAGGAGGGTCTTGCCCAGGTCCTTCATCGCCAGGTTCATCGCCTCGCGGTCGATCTCGGGCTTCCGCAGCGTGCCCCGGATCGGCACGCGGATGGCCGTCCCCTCGACGATGTCGCCCAGGACGGGCCGGTTGCCGACCATCGCGCGGGTCACCGGCAGGGTGGCCGTCAGCGCGAGGTTGCGGTCGAAATCGACCCAGCCTTCCAGATCGACGCGCGAGATCCCCCCCAGCGGCAACGACAGCCCGCGCTGGTAGACCTTCCGATCGGCGATCGTCAGCGAGACGGGCTGGTTGAGCTTCAGGCTCGGCCGGTCGTCGCGGCCGATCAGGCCGAGGAGCTGGTCGGCGAGCGGGCCGGGGGCGAATGCGACGTCCTGGAAGACGACCTCGCCATCGACCGTCGTCCCCCGTCGCGAATCGCCGCCGAGCGGGACGACGGCCTCGTCGAGGTCGACCGAGACGCGCCCGTTGACGCGGGTGGCGTTGTCGAGCACCGGCGCGACGAACGACAGGACGCGGCGCGAGACCTCGTCGTTGATCCTCGCGTCCGCGATCGTCGACTCGGGCCCGAGCCGCAGCGCCGGGCCATGCTCGTCGTCGCCGAGCGTCAGCGACGGTTCGAGGTGGACGCGGCCCTCGTTGAGCGTCGCGTCGATCGGGACGAACGCGAGCTTGCCGTCGCGGGCCCGGAGGACGATCGGCGCGGGGCCGACGTGGAGGCCGTAGATATCGGCGCCGGTCAGGTCGAGGCCGATCTCGCCGTCGAGCCCCTTGAGCACCTCGGAGACCGTTCCGCCCGCCAGAAGCCCCCGGACGTGCCAGGCGCGGGGCCTGCCCGCGGCCCTCGCGCCGGGCTCGACGCGGTCGGCGAGCCAGCCGTTGATCGCCCGCCAGTCGGGCGTCAGCGTCCCCTTCAGGTCGGCCTCGCGGCGCCCTCCCGGGTCCGCCACGCTCCCCGACGCTTCGAGGGTCGCGTACCGGGTCGTCGCGGCGAGCTCGGCCAGGTCGAGCCGGCAGGCGTCGTCGCGATAGAGGGCGTTGAAAGACACGGCGACCGGGCCCTCGGAGCGCCGCCCTGCGCCGTCAGGGTCCGGCCGGGACAGGTCGGCCAGGTCGAAGCGACCTCCGACCCGCAGGCCGTCGCCGGTCCTCTCGAGGGCCGCGCGGGCCGACCAGGGTCCATCCCATCCCGACCCGCCGAGCAATCCCATCCCCCTCAGCGCCGCGAGGTCGCCGACGAGGGCCCCGGTCGCCCGCAGCGCGCCGGCCCGCCCGATCCCCGAGACCCGGACGCCCTCGGGCGCCAGCGACAGCGTCCCCGGGCCCCGGTCGGCCGCGACGGGTTCGAGGACGAGCGTGCCTGCCTCGCGGTCGTACCGGCCCCGGGCGGCGAACACGGGGGCGTCGGGCCGACCTCCGCCGGTCAGGATGAGGCCCAGTTGCCGGACCTCGACCCCCGTGCGTCCCCATCGGGCGGCGAGCGACCCCCGGGCCCGCCGCGAGCGGTCGGACTCGGAGGTCGGGGCCTCGGCGGTGACGTCCAGGATGGTCTCGCCGTCGTCGCGGGGGTCGGCCTTGATCGCGGCCCTGGCCTCGCCGCTGGCGACCTCGACCCGGAGGCGGTCCCACGCCAGGAGGCTCGTCTTCGTCTCCTTCAGGACCACGCCCCCCTGGAACGTGACCTCGTCGCGACGGAGGCCGCCGACGCGCAGGTCGCGGAGCGAGGCGCTGGCGTGCGGCTTCAAGGTCGGACCCCGACGAGGCCCGCCGGATGTCTCCCTTGAGCTCGCCCTTGCCGGCCAGCTCGACCCCGCCGAAGTCGACCAGGTCGCCGAGCTGCCGCTCGATGCCCGCCAGGTCGATGGTCGCCTCCCAGGTGATCCCGTCCTTGAGATTGCCCCGGCCCGAGCCGTCGAGGAAGGGGGTCCGCACGGCCAGACGCTCGACGGCCAGGCCCTCGTCCCCGCGCGCGACCCGCGCCGAGAGCGTGGCCGGGTCTCGGAGCGAGAACGAGCGGTCCTTGCCCCTCGCCGACAGGTCGGAGACCTGCGCCTCGACATCCCAGACCCGATCGCCGACCTCGGCGCGGACCGTGGCCCGGCCGCGGTCGAGCGCGATCCCCTCGCGAATCCGCATCGCGTGCGGGACCTGCCGGGCCAGCGCGGCGAGGTCGAGCGACCCCTCGATCCGGGTCGAGGTGCCCGATTCGGCCGTCTTGAGCGAGCCGAGCGCCGAGTCGAGGTCGAGGCGGCGGATCGACCACCGATCGCCCGACCGGGCCAGGTCCCAGCGCGTGGCGAGACGGTCGAGCCGCAGGCGGTCGCCCGCCAGGCGAGGGCCGGATAGGTCGAGTCCGGCGATTGCGGCGTCGCCCGAGGTGGTCCAATCGCCGCCCTTCCGCTCGGCGGAGAACCGGCCGTCGAGCCGTCCTGACGCCTACCACCCCGGCCACGGCGATCGTCCACGGCCAGCGCTCGCCCGTCACCTGCACCGAGAGGCGGGCTTCGATCAAATACTGCGACCTGGAACGGCGCGGCGAACCTGGCTTGCTACGCTCATATGTCCCCTCGATCTTCAGGCGGGCCGGCCCGTCGGCCCCCGAGTTCGCCAGCCGGAGGTCCCAGGCGATCGGCGCCGGGGCGGCGGGGATCGCCAGCGACAAGGCCACGTCATCGGCCGTCACGGGGACCGGCTGGCCGGCGGCCCGGAACCGGAGCGAGCCGCGATCGACGACGACTTTCAGGTCGGTCTCCGGGTCGCGGCCGAGGACCGGCTTGAGCGCCTCGTAGAGGTCGATCGAGCCGTCGTCGCGGCGCTCGACGTCGAGCCGGGCGCGGTCGAGCGTCAGCGTGCCGAGCCGGGGGCGGTCGAGGAGGATCTGCCGGAGGTTGCGGTCCCAGGTGGCGCGGGGGGACTCGACCACGCGGTCGCCCTGCGGGTCGCGGAGCACGAAGCCCGACATCCGGGTCGGCCCGAACCAGGAGAACCGGAGCGAGGCCAGTTCCAGCCGCCCCGGCGCCAGGGCCCGGTTGGCCCTGGCCAGGAGCCGTCGCCGCGCCGCGGCGGTGCTCAATGCCCAGGGCAGCGCGGCCAGCACCACCGCCGGCACGATCGCCAGGGCGGCCAGGAGCATCATCCAGCGTCGCCGTCGCCGTCGCGACCGGGTCGGGGCGGGTTTCGTCATGCGTCTCGGCCTCCTGCGATCCCCGAGCCGGGCCCTCCCGCGGGCGGGGCGCGACCGCGCCTCCACCGCCCAGGCCGCCGGGTCTATCATAGCCGCCCGCCGCCCCCCGCGACAGGCGACCGGCCGCGGTCTCCGGCGAAACGACGAAGGCGCGGCCCCCGGTTGCGGAGGCTCCGATGTTCTGGCAATCTAGCGGCCTGCCGGGAGGCGACGCCTCTTGATGCCGGCATGGCGGATGGCCCATGCCGGATGGCGGGCGGCCTGATCTGTCCGATCCGTCATCCGGCATGGGCCATCCGCCATGCGGAGGCCTCCCGCGTCACCCCGATGGTCGCCGCCGGACGAGCGTGGAGGCAGACTCATGGCCCACCCGAGGCTTTCGGACGACGTCGCGGCCCCTCCTAAGCCGGCGACGGGCTGGGCCTGGGGCATCTGCTGGCTGATGTTCGCATCGACGATGCTGAACTACATGGACCGGCAGACGATGTCGCTGGTCGGCGGCCCGATCAAGACGGAGTTCTCGCTCAGCAACACCGACTTCGGCTGGGTGCTGGCGGTGTTCCAGTTGACCTACGCGGCGTTCCAGGTGCCGGCGGGCTACCTGGTCGATCGCTGGAACGTGCGATGGGCGTACGCGGGGGCGGTCGCCTGGTGGTCGCTGGCGGGGATGGCGGCGGCGTTCTCGCCGAGCCTGGGGATGCTGCTGGTGTTCCGGGCGCTGCTCGGCGTGGGCGAGTCGTTCAACTGGCCCTGCGCCTGCGGGTGACCGCGACGGTGCTCCCCCCCAGGACCGGAGCCTGGGCAACGGCATCTTCAACTCGGGCGCGGCGGTCGGGGCGGTCGTGACCCCGCTGGTGGTCACGCCCCTGACGGTCCTGCTACGGCTGGCGGACGGCCTTCCTGGTGGTCGGGGTGCTCGGGTTCGCCTGGGTCGCGATCTGGCTGGCGGTGACGCGGGGCGGGCATCGCGTCCTGTTCGCGGGGCGATCGGCGGCGAAGCCCGCGACGGGCGACGACCTCATCGAGGCCGGGTCGCCGGGGCTGGCGGGGCTGGCGAAGGCCGCCTTCGGGGGCGTGCTGCTGGCCTCGGTGCTGGTGGCGCTGTCGGCGATGTGGTCGGGCCTGCCGGCGATCTGGTGGGGCGTCGCCCTGCTGATGGTCGGCCTGCTCCTGGCCGCCCTGGTCGTCCCCTTGCACGCCCTGAAGGGGGCCGACTGGGCCCGCAGCCTGGGCGAGGTGGTCCGGCTCCGCCGGTTCTGGGTGCTGGTCGTGGTCTCGATCTCGATCAACGTCTGCTGGCACTTCCTGATCAACTGGCTGCCGACGTATTTGAAGGAGGACCGCGAGCTGGCGGGCCTGGTGGCGCTGGTCCGTCGCCTCCAGGGATCGCTCCACCTCAAGGGAGATCCCAAGTATATGGCCAGCGGGATGCTGGTCATCGTCCCGTTCCTGGCCGCCGACCTCGGGAACCTGGGCGGCGGCGTGCTGGCCCGGGTCCTCGCCAACCGGGCGGGGATGTCGCCGGCCCGCGCCCGCGCGACGGTCATGGGGCTGTGCACCCTCCTGATCACCTGCGGCGCCTGGGTCGGCGTGGTCCGCAGCGACACCGTGGTGATCGTCCTGATCGGGCTGATGGCGATGGCGACCGCGGCCTTCATGGCCAACTACTTCGCGTTCACCCAGGAGGTCTCGGCGCGGCACACCGGGCCTGATCGTGGGCATCCTCGGCGGGCTGGGGAACCTCTACGCCGCGGGGTTCCACCCGGTCGCCGGCCATGTCAAGGACAGCTTCGGGAGCTTCGGCCCGGTCTTCGTGATCGTCGGGCTCCTGCCGTTCGTCGGCCTGGGGGCGCTGCTGCTGGGCTGGGGCTGGGGTGCGCCGCGGGGCGAGTCCGGAACCGGGCTAGACGGGACCCGGGCGATCTGGCAAGATCCGCCCCGAGTCCCGTCGCGGGGGCGCCCGCCCCCTTCTCGCTCCCGTCTCGCAACGGTCATGGACGACCGTGCCGTCCCCACGGATAGGGGTATCGCCATGATGCGACGAATCCTCCGGCTCGGCCCGATCGTGGTCCTCGCGTGCCTGTCCTCGATGGGCTGCGCCGACCTCGCGACAGGCGAGGCGCCCGCACGAGGCCGACGCGGCCTATAAGGAGGAGGAGGACGCGGTCAAGTCCGAGGACGTCAACCCGGAGATCGCCCAGGGATTGAAGGGCTTCTTCAAGTCGAGTCGCCTCCCCGGGGCCATGAGCAGTGAGGGCGCGGAGATCGAGCAGCACCTCGGCATCCGATGATCGCGGCGACCGCCGCTCGGTCGTCCGGGCCCTGCTGCGCCGCCTGCTGGGCGGCGCGGGGGAGCGCGCGGCCGCCCGCCACCTCCGCCGCCAGGGGTTCCGCATCCTCGCGCGCGGCTACCGCACCCCCTGGGGCGAGATCGACCTGATCGCCCGCGACGGCGACGTCCTGGTCTTCGTCGAGGTCAAGACGCGCCGCCACGGCGCGCCGGCCGAGGCCGTCACCCCCGAGAAGCAGCGCCGGCTGACGCTGGCCGCGCTCCGGTTCGCCCGCGAACACGGCCTGCTCGACACCCGCGGCCGGTTCGACGTCGTGGCGATCGTCTGGCCCGACGACCGCCGCGCCCCGGCCATCGAGCACATCCGCAACGCCTTCGAAGCCGTCGGCCGCGGCCAGATGTTCCGCTGAACTCGGCACTGAGGCGGCCTCAGGGGCCGGACCCGTCGCCGACGGGATTTCCCCCGCCGGTGCCCGGGACCGCGCCATCCGGCGCGAGGCCGCGGAGCAGCAGGTCGATCGTCGGCACGACGAAGGTGCGGACGACGGCCTTGAACAACTATTTTGTCCGATTTTCAAAGTCCTTCTCGCGGGCGGCAAGGCGCGTGCGCGTGGCGGAATCCCGGCCCTGCGCGTCGGATGAAGAGACTGGAGTGATATTGTTCGAATACCGCCGATTTCCTGTCTGATCTGGCAAGTTGGGTTATCTGAGAGCCTTCCGGCCGGCTTCCCACACGAGGCGCGATCGCGGCTGGCACCTGGCTTGCATTACCACGGCCCGACGATATCGACGGGCGTCCCGGCCCGAATCGGTTGGGCCGCGGGGACCGCCTGGAGTGATCGCCATTTCGACACACGAAGAGGCGATCAGGGAGGGACACACGTGATGAGTACGCTGAGGATGTTGGGGATCGGTGCCTTGGCCTTGGGCTGTCGCTCTCGACCGGCGTCGTCCGTGCCCAGGAGGTCCAGAAGGACCTCCCCGGGCCGATCGACAGCCTGCAGGACCTCCAGGACACGGGCCGGATGCTGTTCAAGCTGGCCGACGAGAACAACGACGGCCAGATCTCGCAGCAGGAGGCCATCGACGCCGGCAACGGGATGGTCGGCGGGTTCTTCTTCCGCGCCGACACCAACGGCGACGGGACGCTGTCGCGCGAGGAGCTGACCCAGGCCCGCAACAAGCTGCTGGCCCAGAAGCCGCTCCTGCGCATCCTGGCGATCCGGGCGCAGGCGGTCCAGAACGACAACCAGAGGGCGCAGGCGACGAACGCCCGGCGGAACGTGCTGAGCCTGCTCGACGCCAACAACGACAGCCAGATCCAGGCCACCGAGGTGCGCAACCTCGTCCAGACGAGCGTCCAGAGCCTGTTCGCCGCGGCCGACACCAACCGCGACGGCCAGATGAGCCCCGCCGAGGTGAACGCCGCCATCGCCGGCGCCGCCCGCGCGGCGGCCCAGGCCGCCTTCCAGAAGGCCGACACCGACGGCAACGGCCAGCTCAGCCAGGCCGAGTTCGACAAGGCGATCGTCGAGCCGGCCAACATGGCCTTCAAGATGCTCGACACCAACAACGACGGCCAGATCTCGCAGCAGGAGGCGCAGGCCGCCGTGCGGATCGTCGCCGACCGGCTCCGGATGCTCGCCGTGCCCGAGCCGGCCAACTCGCCGCGGCACCTGATCGAGTCCGGCCGTCGGCCGGCCGAGGTGGCCCCGGTCCCGAGCTTCGGCACCAATCCGCCGGGCCGCCCGGCCCAGCCGGCCAGCCCCCGCCCCCCGCTGATCCCTCCGCAGGACGGGGAGATCGCGCGATCAACGGAGATCCCGACCGGGGCACCGGCCCCGGTCGGGATCTTTGGCGTCACGGCGGGCTGCGGGCCGGACGATGGCCCATCCCGTCGTCCCGGGCTCAGGCCGTGCGGGCGGCGGCGAGGATCGCGTCAAGCCCGGCCATCTGGGCGAGGCCATCCTCGGCCGGCTCGCGGAGGCGGCCGTCGGCCACCGCGGCGGCGAAGGCGTCGACCATCTCGGCGTACTGGTCGCGGCCCTCGAAGCCGATCTCCCGCTCCGCGTCGGCCGTCCGGAGCCGCGCGATCGGGCGCGGCGGGGGCACGTAGGCGTCGGGGACCTCGATCGTCCCGGTCGTGCCGACCAGCTCGTAGGTGCAGCGCATCGGCTGCTCGAAGCTGCAATCGAGCTGGCCGAGCACGCCGCCGGGCAGCCGCAGCGCGGCCGACAGCGAGAGGTCCACCCCGGTCGGGCCGAACCGCGCCACGGCGCGGACCGCCTCGGGCTCGCCGCCCGCGAAGAGGCGGGCGGTGCTCAGCCCGTAGCAGCCGACGTCCCATAGCGCCCCGCCGCCCCGCGACGGGTCGAGCCGCCAGTCGCCCGGCTCGATCGGGAACGAGAACGACGAGCGGACCAGGCGGAGCTCGCCGATCGCGCCGTCGGCGACCAGCCGCCGCAGCTCGGCGGTCCGGGGCTGGTGCCGCCACATGAACGCTTCCATCAGCACCACGCCCCGCGCCCGGCAATGCGCGACCATCGCGCCCGCCTCGGCCGCGTCGAGCGCCAGCGGCTTCTCGCAGAGCACGTGCTTGCCCGCGTCGGCCGCGGCGAGCGTCCAGGGCTCGGTGCAGCTCGTTGGGCAGCGGGATGTAGACGGCATCCACCTCCGGGTCGTCGAGCAGCTCGCGGTACGACCCGTAGGCGCGCGGAACCCCGAACTCGCCGGCCCAGGCGCGGGCGGTCGCCAGGTCCCGGCTGGCCAGCGCCAGGAGCGTCCCCCGGCGCGAGCCGCGAATCCCGGGGATCAGGCCCCTCCGGCAGATCCGGGCGCAGCCCAGGAGCCCCCAGCGGAGACGGTTCGGATCGGTCGTCATGGCGAGGCTCCGGGCGCGGCGGGATCGTGTCGGCGAGCGCCCGATACCATCGCCGATGGCGCGCCCGAAGACAAGGGCAACGGCTCCGCCCGGAGGATCTCCGCCAGGGGCCGATCGACCTCCCAGACCTCGTAACTGCCCGACCCGGCAGGCGCGGCGAACTCGCCCCGGATGCTTGTCGGACAGCCCGCGTCAGCGCCCGGCCGAGGTCGTGGCTCGGCGGCCAGCCGAACGCCCCTCCCGTCGGCCAGGGGAACCCCAGGTCGACGACGCAGACCACCGGCCGACCCGCGACGAAACGGCCGGCGTAGCGGCCCCGGAGCCGGGGCCAGGGCGGGCTGATACTCGACCGCGCCCACCCGCCCCGAGGTCAGGTTGGCGACCATCAAGGCCGCCGGCGTCTGCGCCACCACCGCCGGGACCCCGCGCCGCTCCAGCCCACGCGCCAGCGCGCGGGCCGGGCAAGGCCGGCCGAGGTCCGCCCAGAGGCTCGCCTGCGCCGCCCCCCAGGGCACGAGCAGCGCGCACGACGCCGCCCCGCGGGCCATCGGCGGCATTCCGCGGAGCGACACGGCCAGCAGGCCGGGGAGGACGATCCACGCGGGGACCAGATAGCGGATCGACGAGGCGTTCAGGCTGGTTGCCTGGAGCAGGTAGAGCCCGGCCATCACCCCCAGCCCGATCGTCGCCAGCACGGTCGGCGGCGACGGCTCCCTCGCCTGCAAGCTCCAGAGCCGCCGCCAGGCGCGACGGTCCCGCCAGACGACCGTCGCGACCAGGGCCCCGACCAGCCGCGACCACCGCGGGAGAGGCCCACGACAGCCAAGCCGACATCGCGGGCCAGGCCGTCGCGGGGAGCTCGACCCCCTGCCCCATCAGCACCGTCGCCGACGCCCCCGGATCGCAGCCGATCAGAGGCCCCAGCGCCCGCATCCCGTCGCGGAGGTTGGGGCCGAGGTCCCACGGCGCCCGCACCCAGATCGGCAGCGACAGGTCCCTCGGCAGGACGCCCGCCCTCACGAGCACGACGTGCGCCACGATCGGCGACAGCGCCAGCAATCCCCCCAGAGCGAACCAGGGATGTCCCGCCAACCGCTCGACGACCCTCCGCCCCGCCCCGCTCCACCAGGCCGCGCCGCCGATCAGCACGACGACTCCGATCGCCCCGACCATCACCCCCCATCGGGGCGACAGTCCCCCCATCGCGAAGACGAACGGCGAACCTCCCTGCCCCCTCCGGAAATCGACGTGGCAGCACGCCGCCAGCGCGACGAGCCACGCCCCCGCCCCGACGGCCCAGACCGCCGGAGCCCAGGGCGAATCGACCCAGCCCCCGAGCCTCCGATCGCGACGCAGGTCCGCCCCGTGGCGGCCGAACGTCCAGTCAAGGGCCAGCGTCAGGTAGACGACCAGCGACAAGGGGTTCAGGAAGAAGCCCGACGCCAGCAGCAACCCCCACCCGAACTGCCTCGCGCGCGAGGGAGGGACGCCGTCGGGTCGGACGACCTCGCGATAGACCCCGAGCACGGGCAGGGCCCAGGCGAGCAGCTCGATGTAGCCCCCGCGCGGCACGATGCTCCAGAGGGCGAGCATCGGCGAGCCGACCACCGCGATCAGCGCCGCCAGGTGTCCGGTCGCCCGGTCGCCCCACCGTCGCCAGAGCGCAGTACTGCCCCCCGGCGAACACCCCGAAGCTGCACAACGGGGCCAGCGCCACGACCGTCGGCGAATGGCCGAGCACGGCGACGAACGCCGCCGCGAGGTACGCCTCGACCGCCCCCATGTACCGCTGCCCGTCGAAGAAGATCGGCCACCGCCGCCCCTCGGCGATGTCCAGCGCCATCAGCCCGACGACCGACTGGTCGTGATCGAGGATCCCTTCGACCCGCGCCACCAGCGGCGCCCTCGCCGCGATCGCCAGCACCATCCACCCGATCACCCGCGCCATGTCCCCCCGCGACCAGTCCGCACGGGAAGCCAGCTTCGCATCGCGTGGACGTTCCAGGGCGACAACTGACACGGCGACCCCTCGTCCCGGAGCCCGGCCACGGATCGCGCGGACCCTCCGCGCTCACCCCGGCTACCGAGAGTCTAGAATCCATCCTCGCTGGACGTGTGTCTCTTCATAGGGTGCGTTGCACGCATCATCTTCTTTCATGTCAAAAGGATGGTGCGTTGCACTCCGAAAGAGTGAGAATGTCGTGACCGGCGCACAAAAGGACCGCCCGCGACCCGGATGGGGGTCGCGGGCGGTCGCGTGGTAGGATCCCGGCGATGACCGACTTTCGCGCCTGGGCACTATCATGGGCCCGGCGGGCTTAACGGCCGTGTTCGGGATGGGAACGGGTGTGGCCCCGCCGGTGTGGTCGCCGGGAAGGCGGCCGCGCGGCGGTCAGGCCGCGCGGCCGCGTCGATCGGGCGGTCGGTCACGCGCAGGACGACCCTCGGCACGGGTCTTCGGATCGCGGCACCGGGGTCCGGCTCGCCGCGGCGCGGCCCCGTGCGGGGGGGTCGTGGCCGGCAGGCCCGTCCGGTGCGGTGTCGTGTCGTCCGCCCGGATCGCGGGCCGCCCCGCGGGCTGGGGGCGGCGTCGCGATCGGGGTGGTCAAGCCGTCGGCTGTTGGGACCGGTCCGCTGCGGCGGTCGCCCGCCGTGCACTCCCGGCCCATCGACCTGGTCGTCTTCCAGGAGCCTTCAGCGCGCTCGCGCCCTCGGAAACCTCGTCTTGGAGGGGGCTTCGCGCTTAGATGCCTTCAGCGCTTATCCGGTCCCGACCTGGCTACCCGGCGGTGCCCCGAGCGGGACAGCCGGCACACCAGAGGTCGGTCCTCCCCAATCCTCTCGTACTAGGGGAGACGCTCCGCAAGTTTCCTCCGCCCACGGCAGATAGGGACCGACCTGTCTCACGACGGTCTGAACCCAGCTCGCGTACCGCTTTCATTGGCGAACAGCCAAACCCTTGGGACCTTCTCCAGCCCCAGGATGCGATGAGCCGACATCGAGGTGCCAAACCTCCCCGCCGCTAGGGACGCTCGGGGGAGATCAGCCTGTTATCCCCGGAGTACCTTTTATCCGTTGAGCGACGGCCTTCCCATCCAGCACCGCCGGATCACTAACGCCGACTTTCGTCCCTGCTCGACCGGTGGGTCTCGCAGTCAGGCGCCCTTGTACGTTTGCGCTCGCGTTGCCCGATTGCCGACCGGGCCGAGGGCACCGTTGCACTCCTCCGTTACGCTTTGGGAGGAGACCGCCCCAGTCAAACTGCCCGATGAGCACGGTCCCGGCCCGGGCTACGGACCGGTGAGGACCAGCGCCAGTCCAGGGTGGTCTTTCACTTGCGGCTCGCCGACGGCTGGCGCCGCCGGGTCGCTGCCTCCCACCTAGGCTACACAGGAATGCCGCTGGGCCAGTGCCAACCTGCAGTAAAGGTTCACGGGGTCTTTCCGTCTGACCGCGGGTACGTGGCATCTTCACCACGGCTACAGTTTCACCGGGTCCCTCGTGGAGACAGTGCTCCAGTCGTTACGCCATTCATGCAGGTCGGAACTTACCCGACAAGGAACTTCGCTACCTTAGGACCGTCATAGTTACGGCCGCCGTTTATCGGGGCTTCGGTCGCCAGCTGCCCTTGCGGTCACCGGCTCCCTTAACCTACCGACACCGAGCAGGCGTCAGACTCTATACGTCCTCTTGCGAGTTGGCAGGGTCCTGTGTTTTTGATAAACAGTCGCTAGAGCCGATTCACTGCGGCTCCCTCCCCTGCGGGGGAGAGCACCCCTTGTACCGAGGGTACGGGGTCATTTTGCCGAGTTCCTTCACGAGGGTTCTCCCGAACGCCTTCGGATGCTCGCCTGGCACACCTGTGTCGGATTGCGGTACGGGCCGGCGTGTCGTCCGTGCGGGGCTTTTCGCGGCCGGGGTGTCGACGGACTTCCGGATCGGATGCCGTCGCCCTTGCGGGACGGGGGTGTCTAGCGCCCCGATCCGTCTCGCCTCGGCGTCCTCCGCACTTCAACCTTCACGCCGGGTCGCGGAATATTAACCGCGTGCCCATCGGCTACGCCCTTGGGCCTCGCCTTAGGTCCCGACTGACCCTGGGCGGATTGACCTTCCCCAGGAAACCTGGTGCTTTCGGCGGACGGGCTTCCCACCCGTCTTGTCGTTACTCGTTCCGGCATTCGCACTCGACGGCGCTCCACCGGTCCTCGCGGTCCGGCTTCGCGGCGGCCGTCGACGCTCTCCTACCATCGCGTAGAACCTACGCCTGCCGATCCGCGACTGCGGCGCGACGCTTGAGTCCCCGTCATTTTCGGCGCGGGATGGCTCGACCGGTAAGCTGTTACGCACTTTTGAAATGGTGGCTGCTTCTGAGCCAACATCCCGGCTGTCACGGCGATCCCACTTCCTTTGCCACTGAGCGTCGTCTTGGGGGCCTTGGTCGGCGGTCTGGGTTCTTTCCCTCTCGAGCGTGAAGCTTCTCCCCCACGCTCTGACTCCCGGGGTCCGCCGCGCGGTATTCGGAGTTGGGTTTCGGCGGGTAGCCGGGGAGGCCCCCGGCCGAATTCCGTCGCTCTACCCCCGCGCGGTAAATATCCCGAGGCTGGCCCTAAAGCCATTTCGGAGAGAACGAGCTATCTCCGGGTTTGATAAGACTTTGACTCCTCCCCACGGGTCCTCCCCCAGTTTTTCAACACTGGTGGGTTCGGTCCTCCACGGCCGGTTAGGGCCGCTTCAACCTGCCCATGGGTAGTTCACCCGGTTTCGCGTCTACTGCGCCCGACTGCGGCGCCCACTTCGGACTCGCTTTCGCTGCGGCTCCGCCCCTGAGGGGCTTAACCTGGGGCCGGGCACGGTAACTCGCCGGATCATTATGCAAAAGGCACGCGGTCAGGCCGGCCCGAAGGCCAGTGCCCTCCCACCGCTCGTAGGCACGGGGTTTCAGGTTCAGTATCCTCCCCTGGTCGGGGTTCTTCCCACCGTTCGGTCGCCCTACTGGGTTCGCTATCGGTCGTCATCGCGTACTTAGCCTTGCGGGATGGTCCCCGCCGATTCAGGCCGGGTTTCACGTGCCCGACCCTACTCGGGTACCGGCTAGGGGCATCTCGGCTTGGCCTACGGGGCTCTCACCCGCTGTGGCGCCGTGTTCCAAACGGCTTCGGCTCGCCTCGACGCGCCCACGACGCCGGCCCCACGACCCCGGGGGGTGTCCCCCCCGGTTTGGGCTGGTCCCCGTTCGCTCGCCGCTACTGAGGGAGTCGCGGTTGCTTTCCTCTCCTCCGGGTACTGAGATGTTTCAGTTCCCCGGGTCTGCTCGGGCATCCCGGGATCGACGCTCGTCGGGCAGCTCCCCCGGGCTTATCGCAGCCTTCCACGCCCGAATTGCCGATGACGCCTAGGCATCCCCCCCGTGCCCTTGGGGGCTTGACCACGCCGATCGCGACGCCGCACGGCGGCGGACGCGACGATCGGGCGGCACGCCCCGAACAAGCCTGCCGCGGCCGGGGGGCGTCTCGCGACGCTCCCGGCCGCCGTGGGGTCACGATTGTCCCCACTCTCGGTGCGGGCGGGCCGGCGCCTCGCGGCGTGCGGCCCGCGCGTCTGGCTATCCGTAAGGGTCCACGTTCGTGGAGAGTCGGATCGTTGCCACGATCCACTACCTATGCTTCGGTTGTCTTGGTTGCGTGACCAACCGCCGGATTGTCAGAGAGCAACCGGGCGGGCGCGGCGAGCGGCGCCGCGATGGTCCTGGGACCATCCCGGCCTCATCGCTCGATCCGCCCGCACTGGCCGCCGGCCAGGGGGCGAGGCCGCTCGAAGTCGGCCCCGCCCCGCGCCCGGCGGGTCGGTTCGGGTCGGGCGATCCGCACCGCGGCCCGCCGCGCGGGCGGCGGGCCGGGATGCCGGATCGTCGGTCGGTCGTGATCGGGCCGGGTGCGGGCCCTCGCGGGGGGGCGGCGTGCGGCGCGTCGGACAGGGGGTGCGGTGCCGATGCGGCCTCGCGCGGGGACGGGGGTGGGTACCCCCGGGGACCCCCGGCGGGCCGATCCGATCATCCTTAGAAAGGAGGTGATCCAACCGCAGGTTCCCCTACGGTTACCTTGTTACGACTTAGTCCCCATCACGGGTCTCATCTTCGGCGCCTGCCGGTGAAGGCTCCGGCGACTTCGGATGCCCCCCGCTTTGGTGGCTTGACGGGCGGTGTGTACAAGGCTCAGGAACACATTCACCGCGGCGTGCTGATCCGCGATTACTAGCGATTCCGGCTTCACGCGGGCGGGTTGCAGCCCGCGATCCGAACTGGGGGGCGGTTTCGGCGATTGGCGCGGCCTCGCGGCCTGGCGTCGCTCTGTCCGCCCCATTGTAGCACGTGTGCAGCCCCGGGCATGAGGGCCATGAGGACTTGACGTCGTCCCCGCCTTCCTCCGGCTTGACGCCGGCGGTCTGGCCAGAGTCCCCGCCATGACGCGCTGGCAACTGGCCACAGGGGTTTCGCTCGTTACGGGACTTAACCCAACATCTCACGACACGAGCTGACGACAGCCATGCAGCACCTGTGCACGCTCCGTTTTGAGGGGTCGTCGGCGTTTCCGCCTCCTACCACGTGCATGTCAAGCCCGGGATAAGGTTCTGCGCGTAGCCTCGAATTAAGCCACATGCTCCACCGCTTGTGTGAGCCCCCGTCAATTCCTTTGAGTTTCAGCCTTGCGACCATACTCCCCAGGCGGGGCACTTCACGGTTTCCCTGCGGCAGGGAGCCCATCGGCGAGCCCCCTACCCAGTGCCCATCGTTTACGGCCAGGACTACCGGGGTATCTAATCCCGTTCGCTCCCCTGGCTTTCGCGCCTCAGCGTCAGGCGGCGTCCAGGACCTCGCTTTCGCCACGGGCGTTCCTCCCGATCTCAACGCATTTCACCGCTCCACCGGGAGTTCCAGGTCCCCCTACGCCCCTCCAGGCCGGTCGTCTCGGCGCCCCTTCCCCGGTTGAGCCGGGGGATTTCAGCGGCCGACGGGCCGGCCCGCCTGCCGCGCTTTAAGCCCAGTGATTCCGAATAACGTTCGCACGGTTCGTCTTACCGCGGCTGCTGGCACGAACTTAGCCCGTGCTTCCTCCAGGGATCGGTCAAGGGCGCGTAGTGCGCCCCTTCCTCCCCCTCGACAGGAGTTTACAACCCGAGGGCCTTCGTCCTCCACGCGGCGTCGCTCGGTCAGGCTTGCGCCCATTGCCGAAGATTCTCGACTGCAGCCTCCCGTAGGAGTCTGGGCAGTGTCTCAGTCCCAGTGTGCCGGGCCGCGCTCGCACGCCCGGTAGGCATCGCCGGCTTGGTGGGCCGTTACCCCGCCAACGACCTAATACCACGACGGCCCGTCCCACGGCGCCGGAGCTTTGGCGGCGCGCCGATGCCGGGCGCCGCGTCGCCGGGGATTACCCGCGGTTTCCCGCGGCTATACCCGGCCGTGGGGTGGGTTGCCGTCGCCTTACTCACCCTTGCGCCACTGGCCCGACCCGGAGGCCGGGCCCGTGCGACTTGCATGCCTAATCCACGCCGCCAACGTTCATTCTGAGCCAGGATCAAACCCTTCGAAAGTGGCCCGAGGGTTCCGGACCTCCCGGAGGAGGCCATCCCCATCGGTCCTCTTCCCTTGGGGTCGAGGAATACTGACTGGTCGCACCGGGGCCGAATCGGCTCGGCCCCGCTGCCGGTCGATGGGTTGCCGCCCCCGCCGCGCGAATGCCTCGACCGAGACATCCGGCGGCCCCGACGGCCCCACGCCGGCCCCCCGCGGGGGTCCACACCTCATCCACGATCACGATCGACCGGATTGTCAAAGAGAGCAGCGCCCACCGACGCCGCCGGCCGGGGCGACTCCACCCCGGTGGGGGTGAGGTCACGCCGGCCGATCGTCCATCGAGTGATACGCCGTCGGCCGCGGCACGGTTCGGTCATCCTTCCCCGGGCCAATCGGCCGGTCCGCCTCGCATCGTTTTCACGCGAGGCAAGGGTTATGATACCGCCAAAAACTCCCGGGTCAACAACCCGCCGGGAAAATCGGCGGCTTCCCCGGGAAAACCCCGGGACCCTTACTTGGGGGGCATCAGGACGCGCTCGACCCAGGTGGTGTCGACGCGCGCCTCGATGAAGTCGCGGTTGCGGACGATCAGGCGGTGGAGCGGGGTGGTGGTCCGGACCCCCTCGATGGTGAGCTCATCCAGGGCGCGTCGCATGACGGCGAGGGCCTCGGGGCGGTCGGGGGCGTGGACGATCAGCTTGCCGACGAGCGAGTCGTAGTGAGGAGGGACGGTGTAGCCGACCTGGACGTGCGAGTCCCACCGCACGCCCGGCCCGCCCGGCAGCCGCAGCGCCGTGATCGTGCCGGGGGAGGGGCGGAAGTCGTGGTCGGGGTCCTCCGAGTTGATCCGCACCTCGATGGCGTGGCCGCGGGTGGCGATGTCGTCCTGGCGGAAGGGGAGCGGCTCGCCCGCGGCGATCCGGATCTGCTGCTTGACCAGGTCGATGCCGGTGACCATCTCGGTGACCGGGTGCTCGACCTGGATGCGGGCGTTGACCTCGATGAAGTAGAAGTTGTGGTCGGCGTCGACGAGGAACTCGCAGGTGCCGGCGTTGACGTAGCCGGAGGCCTTGGCGAGCCGGACGGCGGCCTCGCCGAGCTGCTCGCGGACCCTCAGGGGGAGCGTCGGCGCGGGCGACTCCTCGACGAGCTTCTGGTGCCGTCGCTGGAGCGAGCAGTCGCGGTCCCAGCAGTGGACGACGTGGCCGTGCGCGTCGGCCAGGATCTGGACCTCGACGTGGCGGGGCCGGTCGATGAACTTCTCCAGGTAGACGCTCGGGTTCTTGAACGCGGCCTCGGCCTCGGTGCGGGCGGCCTGGAGCGCGCCGGGCAGCGTCGACTCGTCGCGGCAGACGCGCATCCCCTTGCCGCCGCCTCCGGCCGCGGCCTTGATCAGTATGGGGTAGCCGATCGTCCGGGCCAGCCGGATCGCCTCGTCGGTGTTCCCGACCGGGCCGTCGGAGCCGGGCACGCAGGCGACCTTGGCCGCCGCGGCGACCGCCTTGGCCTCGGTCTTCAGGCCCATCTTGCGGATCGCCTCGTGCGGCGGCCCGATGAACTCGAAGTTGCAACTGCGGCAGATCTCGGCGAAGTGCGGGTTCTCGCTCAGGAAGCCGTAGCCCGGGTGGATCGCCTGGACGTCGGCCACCTCGGCGGCGGCGATCAGCCGCGGGATGTTCAGGTAGCTGTCGGCGCCGGGGGCCTTGCCGATGCAGATCGCCCGGTCGGCCAGGGCCAGGTACGGCGCGTCGCGGTCGGCCTGCGAGTAGACCGCGACGACCTCGACCCCCAGCTCCTTGCACGCCCGGATGATCCGCAGCGCGATCTCGCCGCGGTTGGCCACCAGAATACGCTGGAACATCGGCTCCTCGGTTCGAAGTGCTGAGTGCTGAGTGCTGAGTGCTGAGAGGGGGTCGGGTCTCCACTCAGCACTCAGCACTCAGCACTCAGCACTGTTTCAGGCTGGATTGACCCGGAACAGCGCCTGGCCGAACTCGACGGGCTGGCCGTTCTTGACCAGGACCTCGGTGACGGTGCCGGAGACGCCCGCGGGGATGTCGGTGAAGACCTTCATGGCCTCGATGACGCAGACCGTCGTGTCGGGGCGGACGACCGAGCCGACCGAAACGAACGGGGGGGCGTCGGGGGCGCTGGAGGCGTAGTAGGTGCCGACCATCGGGCTCTCGATGACGATGCCCGAGGGGGTCGCCGGCGCCTCCGATCGCGTCGCGGCGGCGGGGGCCGGCGGCGGGGCCGGGTGCGGAGCGGCCGGGGCGAGCGGCGGCGCGGAGACTGGAGCGGCCTCGCTCCCCTGTCGCCTCAGGCGGATCTTGGTCGGGCCCTCGACCAGATCGATCGCCGTCAGGTCATATCGCTTCATCAGGCGGACCAGATGGCGTATGGCGCGGACGTCGATGGCGCTGGACGGTTCCGTCGGGTTCTCCGGCATGCTGACGCTCCGCGGATCTTCTCAGGGGCTGGGTGGAAAGTGCAGTTGATGCCATGAGGGATGATCGGCGTGCCGACCCGCGGCCCAGGACCCCTCGCGGTCTTCACCCAGCACTCAGCACTTTCCGCTCAGCACTTTTCACATGATCGAGGGACTTGGGGACGCGGGTCAGGACTTCGCACCCGTCGGGGGTCACCAGCACGTCGTCTTCGATCCGGATGCCGCCCCAGCCGGGCAGGTAGATGCCGGGCTCGATGGTGACGACCATGCCGGGCTGGAGCGCGACGTCGGAGCCCGTGCGGAGCCAGGGGGCCTCGTGGATGTCCAGGCCCAGGCCGTGTCCCAGGCCGTGGGTAAAAAAACGGCCGAAGCCGGCCTCCTCGATGACGGAGCGGGCTTCGGCATCGACGTCCGCGGCCTTCGCGCCGGGGCGGACCGCGGCGATGCCGCGCCCTGCGCTGCCAGGACGGTCTGGTACACCTCTTCGAACTTGGCAGTGACCTTACCGGTGGCCAGGACCCTCGTCAAGTCGCTTTTGTAACGGTCGCCGGTCGCGCCCCAATCGACCAGGACGAAGTCGTCCGGGACGATCCGCGCGGCGGCCGTCGGCCTGCGCGTGCGGCCGCGCCGAGCGGTCGCCGACGGCGACGATCGGCGGGAAGCTGGACGCCGAGGCGCCGCACCGCCTCAAGAACGACTCCAGCGCGTCGGCCGCGTCCTTCTCGGTCTGGCCGGCGCGGAGGTCCGCCGAGAGCATGGCAAAGGCCCGCTCGGCGACGGCGACCGCCTCGCGGATGGCCGCGACCTCGTCCTCGTCCTTGACCAGCCGGAGCGCCTCGACCCTCCCCTTGACGCCGACGAACTCGGCCTCGGGCAGCGCCTCACGGATCTCCTCGAACTCGGCCACGCTCAGCGCCGTCGCCTCGAACGCAAGGCGGCGGGCACCGAGCTTGCCGGCTACCTCGGCAATCGCCCTCGTGAGAGGCTGGCCGACCGGCCGGATGTGGACCTCCAGGCCGGGGCATTCCTGCGCGATCTGGGCCTCATACCGGCCGTCCGAGACGATCAGCGCGCGGTCGCGGGCCAGCAGCAAGGCCGACGAGTCGCCGGTGAACCCGGTCAGGTAGCTCACGTTCGTCGCCGAGGTGACGAGCAGGGCGTCGACCCGGTCGGCCGCGAGGGCTCCCCCCAGTTTCTCGCGACGCATCGGGGTTCGATCCATCGTCGGTGCGCCTCCCTCGGGGATGAGTCCAGTCCGGCCCCCCTTTGCTACCAGAGCCGGCCCGCCCCGGCAACCGCCGGGCGCCGCTCCGGCTCGATTGACGGTCGAGCGGATCATCTTACAATAAGGCGGGACCGGGGACCGGGATCGCCCCAACCCGTCTCCTTCCAAGGACGCAAGCCCCGCCGACGAGCCCGCTCATGGCGCCGACCGCCGTCCTCCTGATCGCCCACGGGAGCCGTCACGCCCCGGCCAACGGCGACCTGCACCGGGTGGCGGATCGGATCGCCGCGGGGGGCGATTATGCGATCGTCGAGCCCGCGTTCCTCGAGCTCGCCGAGCCGGGCATCGCGACCGCCGCCGATCGCTGCGTGGCGCGCGGCGCGCGGCGCGTCCTGATGATCCCCTATTTCCTGTCGGCCGGTGTCCACCTGCTCCGCGACCTGACCGCCGCGCGCGACGCCCTGGGCCTGCGCCATCCGGGGGTCGAATTCCGCCTCGGGGCGCCGCTCGGGCCCGATCCGCTCCTGGAGCAACTGGTCGCCGCGCGCATCCGGCAGCTCGACTCGGCCGGCCCGGCGCCCGTCTGATCCGTCGAGGGCCCCGCGTATCCAGGTTGACGGGAAGGGGCGGACGGGCTAGTTTGCCGCGTCCGTTTTCCCCACGGAGGGGGGACGGACCGCAGTCCGCCCGGCCAACCCAGGCATCAAAGGAGTGATCGCCGATGAGCCTCCCGATCGAGCCCCTCGCCGTGCCCGCCCTCGACCTGAAGGCGCAGTACCGGACGATCCGCGAGGAGATCGACGCGGCGGTCCGGGCCGTGGTCGAGAGCCAGCATTTCATCCTCGGCCCCGAGGTCTCCGGGCTCGAGTCCGAGGTCGCGTCCTATTGCGGGGCCCGATGCGCCGTCGGCTGCGCGTTGGGATCGGACGCCTTGCTGCTGCCCCTGCTGGCGCTGGGGGTGGGGCCGGGGGACGAGGTCATCACGTCCCCGTACTCGTTCTTCGCGACCGCCGGGTCGATCTGGCGCACCGGGGCCACCCCGGTCTTCGTCGACATCGACCCCGAGACGTACAACATCGACCCCGGGCTCGTCGAGGCGGCGATCACCCCGAGGACCCGCGCCATCATCCCGGTCCACCTCTACGGCCAGGCGGCCGAGATGGACCACCTCAACGAGCTTGCGAGGAGGCACGGCCTGATGGTCCTGGAGGACGCCGCGCAGGCCATCGGCGCGGTCTCCTGGGGCCGTCGGGCGGGCACGCTGGGGCACGCTGCCGCGTTCAGCTTCTACCCCTCGAAGAACCTGGGCGGGTTCGGCGACGCCGGGATGGTCGTCACCGACGACGCGGGCCTGGCCCGGCAGGTGGCACGGCTCCGGGTCCACGGGATGGAGCCGAAATACCACCACCACGAGGTCGGCTTCAACTCCCGCCTCGACGCGCTGCAGGCTGCGGTGCTCCGGGTCAAGCTCCGCCACCTCGACGCCTGGACCGAGAGTCGGCGCGTGGTTGCATCCCGTTACCGGGAATTATTCGAGACGCACGAGATGGCCGGCGACGTCCGACTCCCGGTCGAGCGCCCCGGCCATCTGCACGTCTACAACCAGTACGTGATCCGCGTGCCGGCCGCGTCCCGCGACGCGCTGCGGGACCACCTGACGGACCGCCGGATCGGGACGGAGATCTACTACCCGATCCCGCTCCACCTCCAGCCCTGTTTCGGCTCGCTGGGCCACGCGCCGGGCGACTTCCCGCGCGCCGAGGGGGCGGCGCGGGAGACGCTGGCCCTGCCGATGTACCCCGAGCTGGGCGAGCCGGCGCAGCGGCACGTGGTCAGCTCGATCGTCCAGTTCTTCCGTGGCCGGCGGCTCGCCGCACCAGGCAGTGGGCAAGCGGCCTGAGCGGATGGGGGGCCGGGACCGCCGTCCTCTGCGGCCGGTCCGCGGCGCGTCGCGGCTTCGCCCCGCCCCGCGCCGGGACCGCCCCGGCGCCCCCCGGGCCTTCCGTCGTGGCCCGCTCGGGGCGCTGGATCTCGAAGTTGCGGGGGCCGTCCTCGAAGGCCAGGTCGGCCTGGCCCGAGGGGCGGACGCGCACGTTGTAGACGCGGATGCGGAGCGTGTCACCGGACTTGTGCTTGACCTCAACCCATTGGCCTTCTTTTCGCTTCAACACCAGCATGATCGGGGTCCTTCGTGGGGCCGTTCGTTCGGTCAGGGGACGTTCAACGGGGTCGTTCGATTCATCAAAACCACGCGAGAGTCGGGCCCGCCCCGGGCGGCCAGGGCGCACATGTCATGAAATCGTTTTAATCCTTCGGACAGGTCGGAGAGTCGCAATCCCAGGGCCGGTCGCCAGGACGGTCGGTCTCGATGCGGATTCGGGGTCGGGTCGGCCGGGATCGGCGGGTCAGAGCAGCAGCATCGCGCTCGTCCTCGGAGCGGGCGAGCCAGGCCTCCTTGAGGCGCCCGATCGACTCCTTGTGGAGGTTCGAGAGCCTCGACTTCGAGCAGCCGACGACCTCGGCGGCCTCGCCCTGGGACTTGTCGAAGAGGTAGATCTGCCGGCACGCCTCGGCGTGCTTGGGCGGGAGCTTGCGGAGCCACGCCTCGACGGCCTCGGTCGTCTCGAAGTCCTCGCCGACCGGGCGGTCGGGGGTCGAGCCGACGACGTTGCAGCCCGTCTCCTCGACCTCGCTGAGCCAGTAGTTCAGCAGCGGCGAGTTCTCCACGTCGTCCTGCCATCCCTGGGCGATCAGGGCCCTCTGCACGTCGCGGAGCGCCCCCGGATGCGGTACCGGGCGAAGGTGGCGAACTTGACGTTCCGCGACGGGTCGAACGACTGCGCCGCCTCCACCAGCGCCATGCACGCGGCCGAGTCGAACTCGGCGGCCTCCGACATCCAGGCCAGCTTCAACGGCTTGGCCAGCGACTTGGCCAGCGGCAAGTAGCGCTCCGCCAGCTCCTGCTGGGCCGCCGTCAGCGGCCCTCGGACCTTCTCCGGGCCCGTCGCCTCCGCCCGGTCGTCGATCGCCTCATCTTGCTGCTTGCAAGGAGTGTTCTCGCCCATGTTCAGCCCCAATCTGAATTGGAATACCCGAGGACTTTGGATCGAAAATGGTAGTCGCGAGCGTTTTGACCAGAGTGCTTCGAAGGATGATCCGTCGTCGGCCAGCGGGTGCAGGGCGCTGCCCGGGGCCCGGGGCCGATCAGATGTCCTCGCCCGTCTCGCCATTGAGCCGGTCGAGGATCTGGCGGGCCTGGAGCCGGTTCGCCCGCAGGAGGGCCAGGACGCTGGAGTGCTTGAGCTTCAGGTGATTCAGATAGGCCGTGGCGAAGTTGCGGTTGCAGTCCGGGTCGGCGAGGTAGGTGCGGGCGCGCCCGAGCTTGGCGACCAGGGCGTCGCGCTCGGCGAAGAGCCGGTCGTTGCTCTGCACCAGCCGGACGACCTGCTCGAAGAGGTCGGGCGGGGCGAGGCTCGCCCCCGCGGCGGCGGGGCGGGAGTCGAACGGGGTCGGGATGGCGGGAGTCGCGAGCGGGGAGGGAGCGATCCCGAAAACGGGGGAGTCGACGGGCAGGTACATCGTTGCGCCTTCGCAAGTAGCCGGGGAATCAGTGCGAGCACCAGCGTCGGTGACCGCGTCCTCGTTTCCCCTGTATCAGCAATATACATCCCGTATCAAGGATGTCAATTTCCGGGGATGATTTTTGTGGCCATCCGGCCCGAGGCGTCGTATGGTCTTGTTCTGCCTCGTGATTGCTCTGTCGAAAACCTTTTTGACGGTGGGGACGTAGTGTATGTATGAAGACCACACGTCCCATGACCAAATCCCCCTTGGCGGTGGCCCGCACGGCGCTGGACACCGCCCGGGAGGCGCTGCCGGCCTACTCCTCGAAGTACTCCCGGCACGACTTCACCCAGCATCAGCACTTCGCCCTGCTGGCGCTGCGCGAGTTCCTCAAGGTCGATTACCGCGGCCTGGAGCAGATCCTCCGCGAGTGGGCCGAGCTGCGCGACGCCCTCGGGCTGGCGAAGGTCCCCGACCATTCCACGATCCAGAAGGCGGCCGAGCGGCTGCTCGAAAAAGGGGGGTCGATGCCCTCCTCGGGCAGACCGTCCGCGCGGCGCGGGATCGCGGCCTGATCCCGCCGAAGCCCCGGGCGGCGATCGACGCCACCGGGTTCGAGACCCGACACGTCAGCCGCTACTTCGCCTGGCGGTCCAAGCGGTCCGGCAAGCGGCGGCAGCGGGCCTGGCCCAAGCTGACGGCTGTCCTGGAGGCGCACAGCCACTTCTTCCTCGCGGCGCGGGTGTCGCGCGGCCCGAGTCAGGACTCGCCGCAGTTCCGCCCGACGGTGCGGGCCGCCTGCGGTCGCTGCCCGGTCGATACGCTGCTGGGCGACGGGGCCTTCGACGCCGAGCACAACCATGCCCTGGCGCACCGGCGGCTGGACGTCCGCTCGACGGTCATCCCGCTGAATCGGCGGAACACGGGCCGGCGGTGGCCGAAGACGAAGTACCGGCGGCAGATGGTGCGGCGGAATCGCCGCACGCCGCGGCACTCCAGATACCGCCGCGTCTACGGCCAGCGCTGGCAGGTCGAGAGCGGGTTCTCGCGGACCAAGCGTCTGCTGGGCTCGGCATTGCGGGCCCGCAAGTGGGTCAACCAGAGGAAGGAGATCCTGATGCGCGTGTTGACTCACAACATCATGCTCCTGGCTGCCGCGTAGGGTTTCGACAGAGCACCTCGTGATCATTGGTCGGGCCCCGAAGCCCGATGATCCCTCGCTCATCCACGGGACGGAAGTGTTGCGGTCTGATGGCCCGCGATTCTCCCATCGTCGACGAGTCTCCCGACCTCGATCCCGAGTGGATCTCCCGGATGCGGGCGAGGCTCGCCGACTGGTACGAGCGGTCGCACCGCGCGCTGCCGTGGCGGGCCGACCGCGACCCGTACCGGGTGCTCGTCTCCGAGATGATGCTCGTGCAGACGACCGTCGCGGCGGTGGTCCCGTACTTCGAGCGGTTCCTCCGCCGGTTCCCGACGGTCGGGGCGCTGGCCGACGCGGACGAGGCCGAGGTGCTCAAGGCATGGGAGGGGCTGGGGTACTACCGGCGGGCCCGCCAGCTCCACGCGGCGGCCCGCGCGATCGTCCGCGAGCACGGCGGGGCCTTCCCGGACGACCCGGAGGCGATCCGGGCCCTGCCGGGGGTCGGCCGCTACATCGCCGGGGCGATCCTCTCGTTCGCCTTCGACCGCCCCGCGCCGATCGTCGAGGCGAACACCCGCCGCGTGCTGTCGCGGTGGCTGGCGTGGCGCGAGGATCTGGCGACGGCCCGGTCACAGGCGAGGCTCTGGGAGGCCGCCGAACGCCTGGTCCCCCCCCGCGGGGCCGGCGCCTTCAACCAGGCGTTCATGGAGCTCGGCGCCCTGGTCTGCTCGCCCCGCGAGCCGAGCTGCCTGGTCTGCCCGGTCGCTCCCGACTGCCGGGCCCGCGCCCTGGGCCTCCAGGATGTCCTGCCCGTCGTGGCCTCCAAGCCCCCGCCCCTGGCCGTCTCGGAGGCGTGCGCCCTGGTCGTCCGCCGCGGCCGTCTCCTGATCGTGCAGCGCGGCCCGGGTGGGCTCTGGGACGGATTCTGGGAGTTCCCGACCGTCCACCTGGCCGGCGCCGATCCCGCCGGCCGGTCGTTCGGCGAGCCCGTGGGCCTGGCCGAGGGGGTCCGCCGCCTGACCGGCATCCCGATCGAGGTCGGGCCCGTCGTCCAGACCCTCCGGTTCGGCGTGACCAGGCACCGGGTCGAGCTCGTCGCCCACGAGGCGCGCGGCCTCGGCGACAACCCATCTCCCGGCCCGGGCCTCGTCCGCGCCGTCTGGGAACCCCCCGGAACGCTCTCCAATTACCCCTTCGGCACCGCCGGCCGTCGCCTCGCCGCCTGGGCCCTCAAGCATGGGATCGATCGTCGACCGGAGGGTTGAGGATTCGAGATCGCTCAGGGGCCCGGCCATCCGCCCTCTCGAAGCAGCGACCTGGCCTCGTTCTCACTGGCTATCCGGTAATTTTTCCGGTTCATCTGGCGGAAGCGTCCCGGATCTTGAAGAAAGGCAGACATGCTGACCCCATCTGGAGTTGCGTTAAAGGGCTCCGAACCGGAGGTCAGCATGTCCACCAGCCTCTTGTATCACGCCTCCGGAATCCGCGGCTACGAGTACGTCCGCACCGAGTACCAGGGCGGCGCAGTGATCTTCACCATCCGCCAAGAGACCAAGACGTTCCGGTGTGAGGCGTGCGGGTCGCCTGACGTCCGGCCCAAGGGGCGGGTGGAGCGGCGGTCCCGCTCGCTGCCCATCAGCAACCGGGCGACGGCCGTCGTCTTCCCCATCCCACGCGTCGCCTGCCGAGGCTGTGGGGTGGTCCGCCGGGTGGGAGTCCCCTGCGCCGACCCGAGGAGGAGCTACACCAAGTCCTTCGAGCGCTACGCACTGGAACTCTCGCGGTGCATGACCATCCTCGACGTCGCCCGCCACCTGGGCGTCAGCCGGGACGTGATCAAGGACATCCAGAAGCGCGACCTGAGCCACCGCTACGCCAGGCCCAAGCTCAAGCACCCCAAGGGGATCGCCATCGACGAGGTCTCCGTCGGCAAGGGCCACCGGTACATGACCGTCGTCCTGGACCTGGAGAGCGGGGCGGTGGTCTTCGTCGGCGACGGCAAGGGGGGCGATGCCCTGGAACCCTTCCGGAAGCGGCCGCGGCGGTGCAGGGCGAAGGTCGAGGCGGTGGCGATGGACATGTCGCCCGCCGACCGCGACGCCGTCGCGACGTACCTGCCGAAGGCGACCATCGTGTTCGACCACTTCCACGTCATCAAGCTGTTCAACGACAAGCTGCCCGACCTGCGGCGGTCGCTGTACCACCAGGCCGACGAGGCGCACAAGGAGGCCCTCAAGGGGAGCCGCTGGCTGCTGCTGAAGGCGCCGAGGAGCCTCGACCCCGAGCGCGACGAGGCGGGGCGCCCGGAGGAGGCGTTGAGGTTGAACAAGCCGCCGGCGACGGCCTACGACCTCGAGGAGGACCTGCGGCAGTTCTGGGACCAGCCCGGCAAGACCTTCGCCGGCGCGTTCCTGACGGCCTGGGTGCGGCGGGCGGAAGCCTCGGGGGTGCCGATGCTCCGGCAGATGGCCAAGACGTTGGAGGGGCACCGGGCGGGGCTGCTGGCGTACTACGCCTACCCGATCAGCACCGGCCCGCTGGAGGGCACCAACAACAAGATCAAGACGATGAAGCGGCAGGCATACGGTTTCCGGGACCACGAGTCCTTCAGGCTCAAGATCCTGGCGATCCACGAGGCCAGGTACGCTTCAGTCGGATGAACCCGCTTTAGTCGGATGAACCATTTTTCCCCGTAATTCCCGGTATCTGAACGGGACCGGCTTCTTCGACGGATCGGGCTTCAACAGCCTGAGCATGCGATGAATCGAACTGACCTCGATCATCGCCTCGCTCCAATGGGCATACCGCTCGTAGTCCCGGCCGTTCCGCCGGTACCGACCCAACCAGGCGAACGTCCGCTCCACCACCCAGCGCCGCGGCAACTTCACGAACCCCACCGACCCGGGCGGACGACCCACCACCTCGACCCGATGGCCGACCTTCGCCCGCTTCAGCCAAGCCCCCAGGCGGTGGTTGTGGTACGTGCCGTCGGCCCACAGCGGCCCCAGCCGGCTGCGGTGCTCGGCCGTCAGCCGGCCCAGCACCCCGGGGGCGATCGTGCCGTCATCGGCGGAGGCCCTCGTGACCGCGACGACCAGGAGCAACCCCAGCGTGTCCACGATGATGGGCCGCTTCCGCCCGCTGATCTCCTTGCCCCCGTCGTAGCCCCGCTCGTCGGCCACCTCGGTCGCCTTGACCGTCTGGCTGTCGATGCTGCCGGCACTCGGGGATGGCTCCCGCCCGTCGGCGGTGCGCACCCGCTGCCGCAGCGCGTCGAGGAAGGCCTGCCAGGTGCCGTCGTCCCGCCACTGGGCGAAGTAATCGTGGACGGTGCTCTTGGGCAAGAGGTCGTGCGGGAGCATGTCCCACTGGCAGCCCGAGCGGTCCTGGTAGAAGATCGTGTTGAGGACCTCGCGCATGTCGACCTCGCGGGGCCGACCCACCCGGCTGACGGGGATCAAGGGTCCGATGATCTGCCACTGCTCGTCGCTCAGGTCGGAGGGATAGGGCTTTCGCATCGGAGTATGCCCTGCTGCCGGTGTGTCGCGTGGACCTCCTGGATCGGCAACAGCTTACGAAGATTCGGAATTACCGTATAGGCGATCAGGCCCTCCAGGTGCCCGATCTGGGGGTAAGTGCAAGAGTTGTGTTTGGAGATTCCTCAGGCGGCGGGCTTCTCCTTGACGCCGTCGATGAACACGACACCCTTGACGACCTCGGACAGCAGTGACGAACCGTTCAACGACCGCCAACCTTTTGATGCACTCTCCATCAGCTTGAACACCATCGTCAGGCACGCCGACCGGCTCCCGTTGCCCTTCGCCTTGTCGTGCCGCAGCCGCACCGTCGAGAACACACTCTCGATCGGGTTGGTGGTCCGGATGTGCATCCAGTGCTCCGCCGGGAAGTCGTAGAACGTCAGCAGCACGTCGCGATCCCTGGACGGGCACCCCGTCGCCTTCGGGTCCTTCGCCTCGTAGGTCATCACGAACAGGTCGAACGCCTCCTCGGCCCTCGCACGGCTCTCGGCCAGGCAGATCTCGTGCAGCATCCGCTTGGCCTTCGCCTGCGCGCCCTCGGGCAGCTTGTCGAGCACGTCGGCCGTCTTGGGCACCCAGCACCGCTGCTCCCGCGTCGTCCCCCACACCCGACGCATCGCCTTCCAGGAGCCCGGCGCCCCGTCGCCGATCGCCAGGCTCGGCTCGATCTCCAGCCCTCGGGCCTTGCAGTCGAGCAGCAGCTCCTTCCACGACTGCTCGCCCTCGCGGTGGCCGTCGGCGATGGCGATCAGCCCCTTCTTCCCCTCGGCGGTGGCCCGCATCAGGACGAGGATGCACTGCCGTCCCCCCTCCAGGCGGATGTTGAAGTGCACGCCGTCGGCCCAGACGTAGACGTAATGCTTCGGGCGTAACTCGCCGCCCGCTCTACCGGACTTCGTTACCTGGCAAGGAGTTGTGCCGGTAGGGAGTGGAAAGCGAGGCCCCTCTGGGGCAGAACATCGGTTCCTACGCATCCGATGTGACCGCACCCAGGGGACCTCGCCATGATCATCACCCCCGAGCAGGCCAGCCTCAAGGCCCAGCAGCAGTTCGACGCCCTGCGGGACTATGTGGACCGGGCCGCCCGAGGCGGCCAGCGGATCGACACCGTGGAACGGGAACTGTTCCGGCGACTGCTCGGCCTCGGGCCACACCCTGCTGTCGGCCTTCGTCGCCCGGCAAGGCGACGGCGACCTCGGGCCGCAGGCCGAGACCCCCGACGGGCGCGTCGTCCGGCGGCTGCCCGAGCCCCATGACCGCCGCTACGTCTCGATCTTCGGCGAATTGACCATCGCCCGTGTCGTCTACGGCAGCCGGGAGGGCCAGCGGATCGAGCGGGTGCCGCTGGACGAGCGGCTCGGGGCTGCCCGAGGGCGACTTCTCCTACGTGCTGGAGGACTGGTCGCAGCGGCTCTGCCTCAAGGGGTCGTTCGCCGAGGCCGGTCGCTCGCTGGAGATGCTCCTGGGGCTGAAGCCGGGGATCCGGACGCTGGAGCACATGAGCCGGGCGGTGGCGGGGTACGCCCCGGCGTTCCAGGACGCCCTGCCGCTGCCCCCGCCGGAGGAGGAGGGGCCGCTGCTGGTCGTCACCGCCGACGGCAAGGGGGTGCCGATGCGGCGACCGCCGCAGGACGGACCGAGGCCCCATCACCGCCGCACCAAGGGCGAGAAGGCGAACAAGAAGCAGATGGCCTGCGTCGGGGCGGTCTACACCATCGAGCCGTTCGTGCGGAAGGCCGACGACATCCTCGACGAGGTGCTGCGGGACGAGCGGGCCGGGGACCGGCCCGAGCCGCAGCACAAGCACGTCTGGGCCGAGATGACCCGGCAGGTCGGGGGCGAGGACGGTCAACGCCAAGGAGGCCCTGTTCGCCCGACTGGAGTCCGAGGCGGCGGCCCGCAATTCGGGCCACGACCGCCCGGTGATCTGCCTGATGGACGGCGAGCGGGCGTTGTGGGACATGCAGCGGGAGCACTTCTCCGATGCGGTCGGCATCCTCGACCTGTTCCACGTCCTGGAGCGGCTCTGGGCGGTGGCCCACTGCTTCCACAAGGAGGGCAGCGACGGGGCCAAGCGGTACGTCGAGGAGCGGCTGCGGGACCTGCTCCAGGGCCGGGTCGGCTACGTCATCGCCGGGCTGCGGCGGCGGCTGAACGGGGGCAAGCTCGGCGGCCCGAAGCGGAAGGTGGTCGGGTCGGCGGTGGAGTACCTGGCGAACAACCGGGAGCACATGAGGTACGACGAGTACCTGGCGGCGGGCTACCCGATCGGCAGCGGGGTGGCCGAGGGGGCGTGCCGCCATCTGGTCAAGGACCGGATGGAGCAGACGGGGATGCGGTGGACGGTCGAGGGGGCGCAGGCGATGCTCCACGTCCGGGCGTTGTACCTCAACGACCAGTGGGAGGAGTTCCTGGAGTACCGGATCGAGCAGGAGCAAGACCCGGCTGTACGGGTCAGTTGCAGCATAGCGGGCGGCGAGTTACGCCCTAATGCTTGCCCTTGAGCGACCGCTTGCTCCACGCCTCGTGGTCGGCCTCCCAGGCCGCCTTGAGCCGGGTGACGGTCGTCGCCGACAGCCCCGGGGCGTCGGGGCCGAGGGGCGCCTGGAGGGCCTCGGCGAAGTCGCCGGTGCTGACGCCCTTGAGGTAGGGCCAGGGGACCAGCCCCTCCAGGCTCCGGGTCTTCTTCAGGTAGGGCGGCAGGATCGCCGAAGAGAAGGCCTCCCGCTGGTCGGCGGGCCGGCGGTCTCGGACCCTGGGTCGCTGGACCTCGACGGGTCCGATGCCGGTCTGGACCGTCCGCTCGGGGAGGTGGCCGTTACGGACCACCTGGCGGTGTCCTTGCTCGTCCCGCACGTCGGCGCGGTCATCGATCCAGGCGGCGACCTCGGCCTCGATGGCCTCGGCCAGCAACCGCCGGGCACCCGCTCGGAGGATGTCCGTCAGCACGTCTTGGCCCTGCGGCGAGGGCACGATGCGGATGTCGGTTGTAGACTGACTCATGGCGGGGTACTCCTCGGCCTCGTGGGCCAAATGGTGTGCTCGTAACGGTTGCATCACCAAGGATACCCCGCCGCCCTTCACCCTCTCGTACACAACTTCTGGTTATACCCCCCCGATCTGCCGCACCAGCGTCCGCAGGAGGAAGCGGTGGTGGTCCGTGACCAGGCCCCGCAACGCTTGCGTCAGCTCGGGGACCTTGCCGCGCAGGCTCCCCCGCGCCAGCCCCGCCAGCGCGGCCGGGTCGTCGCGGCCGTCGATGATCGCCGCGAGCATCGACCGGCCTGAGATCCCCAGCACGTCGGTCGCTGCGCTCGACAGCTTGATATTGGCGCCCTCCAGCACCCTGTGGATGCGGTCGGCCGCCGCGGCCCGCTCGCGCACCAGCTGGGTCCGCTGTCGGGTCAGGTCGCGCAGCTCCCGGATCGGTGGCGGCGGGAGGAAGCTGGCCCGCAGCAGGCCGTACTGGAGTCATCGGGCGATCCACTCGGCATCCTTGACGTCGGTCTTGCGGCCCGGGACCTGCTTGATGTGGTGGGCGTTGACCTGGAGGACCTCGAACCGGCCCTCCAGCAGGTGGAAGACCGGCTTCCAGTACACCCCGGTCGACTCCAGGGCGACGTGGCGGACCCCCTCGGCGTCGAGCCAGTCGGCCAGGGCGATCAGGTCAGCGGTCAGGGTGCGGTCGGTGCGCACCTCGCGGCCGACCGGCCCGTCGGGTCCGGCGCGGCGGACACAGGCGACGACGGTCTCCTTATGAACATCGAGCCCGGCGCAGCAGGCGTGAATCAGGTCCATGGCGTCTCCCGTGTCGGTTCGCGTCCGGGCCGGCGGGATGACCTCGTGTGTTGGAGCAGTTTCCTCTTCGTGCTCCCCCGGGGTCGGGGGGCGACAGGGTCGGGTTCGACGCGCGTCGAGCCGAGGTCGGGCCACGTCCGTTTCGGGCTGGGAGCACCAAACCAAAATCGGCCTCACACCCTGGACCGGACCCCGGCGAGTCGAACGCAGCGCGCCCCATTTTCATGGGGTCGGGCGAGCCTTCCGAGGATCATGACCGTTCGTTTCGTCACGCCGATCCGTGAGACCCGGGATCGCTTCGCGGACACGATCCTCAATCGCTCGTCGCGACGAAACTCCCTGAGAGCAGATGAATTGCAGAGTGGAAGCGGCAAATTTCGCTTCGTTCGGGGAAATGCCCTTCATCGCGCCCGAGACGCACGACACGCCCAGGGAGGATTCGCGCCTTCGGATGGGCTGAGGATGGTGGTGACTCGGGAAGCATCTTACCCAGAATACCATTGGCTTCGTTTCGCACTCCAAATGGTTGGGTGGTCAAGGCCGGCGGACGGAGGAGGACGACAGTCTGCCCAGAACACCATTGGCTTCGTTTCGTCGCGGCGATCCCACCGACACGGACCTCGAAAACGGACCCAGATTCCCCCGCATTACGGCTCACGCGAGGCGCGCGACGAACCGAACGAATCGGGGCAAAAATCGTACTCCCATGTGAACGGTGGGTTCGTTCGGCGCGGCGGCATTCCGGTTCGTTTCGCCCGCACACCCGATGATCCGGCTTCCCAAAGAGCGGGGAGGCGCCGCCTTCCCGATATTATCATCGGGGCGGGGCCGCAGCGTGTTCCGTGATTCTCGGCGATTCGCGACGGGTGGTCTGCCCGTCAGGGCCACGTCCTCATGGCCCTACCACCCCTTGCGATGTCGGATACTTGCCGGTCCCGGGGCCCCGTCGTTAGGCTGGGCCGAGACGTCGGCGGTCGGGCCCGGGCCGAGACGCTTCGACGAGGAGGAGCCTGGTGATGACGAGCCTGCTCACGCCGCCCCGCATCCGGACGCTCGCCGACCTCCTGGAGCGGCTGGGCGGCATCCCCGCCGATCGCGTCCGGTTCCACCCCGCGCCCGGCACCGCGACCGAGGCTGATGTGATCGAGGTCGAAAGGCGCGAGGACCGCCTCTGCGAGCTGGTCGACGGCGTCCTCGTGGAGAAGGCCATCGGATTCCGGGAGTCGCTGCTGGCGGCTGCGCTGTGCGGGATCTTGAGGGAGTTCGTCGTCCCCCGCAACCTGGGCCTGGTGAGCGGGGCGGATGGGATGGTCCGCCTGTTCCCGGGCCTGGTCCGGATTCCGGACGTCGCGTTCGTCTCCTGGGATCGCATCCCCGATCGTCGGGTGCCCGAGTCGCCGATCCCGGACCTCGCGCCCGACCTGGCCGTCGAGGTCGTGAGCGAGAGCAACACCGCCGCGGAGATGGCCCGCAAGCGCGAGGAGTATTTCGCGGCCGGCGTCCGGCTGGTCTGGTCGGTCGACCCGAGGTCGCGGACCGTCACGGTCCACGACGCCCCGGGACGGTTTACGGTCCTCGACGAAACGGCGACGCTCGACGGCGGCGAGGTCTTGCCCGGCTTCGTGATGCCGCTGAGGGGGCTGTTCGCCGAGGTCGACCGCCAGGGGGGCGCGTAGTCCTTGGTCGAGCGGGTCAGCCGCCTCAGGCGGCGCAACCCACCATCGGATCGGTGGGTTGCGCGTCGTTCCGCGACGGCTGACCCACCCTACGATCTGATATTCACCCCCTTGCGGTGGCACCAGCCGTAGCCGAGCAAGCCGAGGAGTCCGGTCCCGCTCAAGATCAGGCTGCTCGGCTCGGGGACGGCCGAGCCGCCGATTAACGGCGTCATGGTCAGGTTCACCGTGCCCGCGCCGACGAACGTCAGGCCCGTCACGAACGCCTGGGGATTGTTCGGGTCCAGGCCCGCGGCGGGGTCGATCCCCGCGATGCGGAATCGGTCCACGCCCGTCCCCCCGAAGGAGAATGGGGTCCCTCCGGTCAGGAACGCGTCGAAGACGTAGGAGCTCCCCGTTCCAGAGGTCGAGCTCGAAGCGATTGTTGCCGATCCCGGTCGGGAGCAGGACGGACGCGAAGTTCGGGCCCGAGGTGACCCGGAATTCGTAGCCGACGGCCACGGCCGGGTTGACGTACAGGGGGGTCAGGGTCCCTAGGCCGTTGGCGATGAGGGCGAGGTTGTTGAAGGTGAAGACGCCCGGCGAGAGCAGCGAGGGGAGGACGGGATTCTGGGGCGAGCCGCCCGGCGGGGTCGCGATGAAGCCATGAAGGTTCCCATTCGCATCGAAGTAGGACCCCACGACCTGGCCGGCGTTGTTGATCCCGTAGGCCAGGGTCCCGTTGCCCGGGGTCAGGACGCCCCCGGGCGCGTCGAGGATGGTGAACGAGCCGTCGGGATTGCGCACGAAGCCGTGGGTGACATTGTTGCTATCCTCGTAGAAACCCGACACCTGGCCGGCGTCGTTGATCCCCCAACCGGCGGTCGAGGCTTCGCCCAGTTTATTGGTGGCGCCGGGCGCGTCGAAGGTGGTAATCGAGCCGTCGGCGTTGCGCACGAAGCCGTGGGTGTTGAAGGTGAGCGGCCTCAAGGTGGTGACGGTGTAATTCCCCGACACCTGGCCGGCGTCGTTGATCCCCGCGGCCTGCATCGAGGTGCTGCCGGACACGCTGAAATAGGTGAATGAGCCGTCGGTGCCGCGGATGAAGGCGGATGAGCCGCTGTACCCCACGACCTGCCCGGCCGAGTTGATCCCGAACGACTCCGTGTCCGAGCTGCCGGGCACGGAGAACGTGGTAATCGAGCCGTCGGCGTTGCGCACGTAGCTCACGGAGCCTCCCGTGGCGTTCCCGGCATGGCCCGCCACCTGGCCGGCGTCGTTGATCGCGTTGGCTTGCGTCAGGGTATAGCCGGGCACGCCGAAGCTGGTGAGCGAGCCGTCGGCCCCGCGGATGAAGCCGGATTCCTGACCCTCGGAAAACGAGCCCGTGGTGCCCGCGACCTGGCCGGAATCGTTGATCCCGGTGGCACCCCCAAGGTCCGGCACGTCGAAGGTGGTGTAGAGGTAGCCGGCCCGCGCCGAACCCGACGCCAGTCCCGCCAGCAAGGCCATCGTCCAGGCGAGTTTCCGGATCATCATCGTCGCTCCTGTCGTCCGAGTCCGGGTGCTGAAATCCGAGTCTCACGGGGGGCCTCGACGGCCACCGATCTCATGCCGGTTGCTGTCGAAGGCGGGCGCAATGCCCTCGGCCTCATGGGCGGGCCGGGGTGTAGTCCGCGAATCATCTTCATGTAGCCACTAACGTAATGGGGGGAGTGGCTTTCCTCTAATATCCTTGTCCTGGGCTGCTGTCAATAACCAAGGACGGTTTTTATCTCTCATGTCGGGGCACTTGCCGCTCCCGGCGCCCGCCGCTAGGCTGGGGCGAGAGTACGGCGGATGGGCCCGGGGCCGGATCATTCATGCACATCGAGCGGATCGACCTGAAGGCGGTGCGGCTGCCGCTGGTCCGGACCTTCCGGACCAGCTCCAGCCGCAAGGACCACATCGAGCACATCCTGGTGCGGGTCGAGGCCGACGGCGCCGTCGGCTGGGGCGAGTGCGCCAGCCCGTCCGACCCGTTCTATTGCCCCGAGACGGTCGAGACCTGCTGGCACATCCTCAAGGACTTCCTCGGGCCGATGGTCCTGGGACGGCCGTGGGAGACGACCGACGAGCTGGTCGGGCTCTACCGGGCGGTCAAGGGGAACCGCTTCGCCAAAGCGGGGCTGGAGATGGCCTGCTGGGACCTCCTGGCGCGTCGCGAGGGGAAATCCCTCGCCGAGATGCTGGGGGGGACGGCGGCGGAGGTCGTCTCGGGGGTGAGCCTCGGGATCGAGCGCGAGGTCGGGGCGCTGTTCGACCTGATCGACCAGTACCTCGGCGAGGGCTACCGGCGGATCAAGCTGAAGATCGCGCCGGGGTGGGACGTCGAGGTCGTCCGCCGGGTGCGCGAGAGGTATCCCGAGGTCCCGCTCCAGGTCGACGCCAACTCGGCGTACACGCTCGACGACGTCGCGACCCTCAAGGCGCTCGACGCCTTCGACCTGCTCCTGATCGAACAGCCCCTGGCGCACGACGACATCGTCGACCACGCCCGGCTCCAGGCCGGGCTGCGGACGCCGGTCTGCCTGGACGAGAGCATCCACTCGGCCGACGACGCGCGCAAGGCGCTCGACCTGGCGCGTGCCGGGTGGTCAACATCAAGGTGAGCCGCGTGGGGGGCCTGCGCGAGGCGAAGCGGGTCCACGACCTCTGCCGGACGCGCGGGGTGCCGGTCTGGTGCGGCGGGATGCACGAGTTCGGGATCGGCCGCGCCGCCAACCTGGCGATCTCCAGCCTGCCGGGCTTCACGCTCCCCGGCGATGTCTCGGGCTCGGACAAGTATTATCGCGAGGACCTCGTCGAGCCGCCGATCGTCGCGACGCGCGGGGCCGTCGCCGTCCCGCGCGGCCCGGGATCGGCCACGAGCCGGCCACCGAGCGGATCGCCCGGCACACGCGGCGGGAGATGGCGTGATTCAATAATAATTATAACAAAATACGATCGATCCATAGATGATGCGGATGGACGCAGATTAAAATTCAGCCAGAATTCCTTGTCTTCCTTCTATCTGCGTCCATCCGCATCATCTATGGATCGATCGTATTTTGTTATAATGGTAAATCCATTGAGGCTGACACGATGGACGGGCCGCGTCTGCTGGGGTGGTTGCACGATCGCCGCGAGGCGATGCTGGCGGCGCTGGCGGGCGCTGGTGGCGCACGAGACGCCGAGCCGCGACAAGGCCGCGCTCGACGCGCTGGCGAAGACGATCCGCGGGCGGCTCGCGGCGGTCGGCGGGGCGGTCGAGGCGGTCGAGAACGAGGACGGCGGCGATCACCTCCGCGCGCGGTTCGGCGACGCCGAGGACGACAAGGCCAGGCCGGCTTTGGTGCTCGCGCATTACGACACGGTCTGGCCGGTCGGGACGATCCGCGCGATGCCGTTCCGCGTCGAGGGGGGGCGGGCCTTCGGGCCGGGCGCCTACGACATGAAGGCGAGCCTGGTGGCGATCGAATCCGCGATGGCCGCCATCCGGGCCCTGGGCTCCGCCCGCGACGGCCGGTCGTGGCGCTGATCACCTCGGACGAGGAGATCGGCAGCCCGTCGGCGCGCACCCTCATCGAGCGCGAGGCGGCCGGGTGCGAGCACGTGCTGGTCGTCGAGCCGCCCGTTGCCCGACGGCGCCCTGAAGACGGCGCGCAAGGGGGTCGGCCGGTTCACCGTCGAGGTCGAGGGGCTCGCGGCGCACGCCGGGGTCGAGCCCGAGAAGGGGGTCAGCGCCATCGAGGAGATGGCGCACCAGATCCTCCACCTGCACGCGCTGGGCGATCCCGAGGCGGGGACGACGGTCAACGTCGGGGTCGTCCGCGGCGGGACCGTGTCGAACGTGGTCGCCGCGCACGCCGTCGCCGAGGTGGACGTCCGCGCCTGGACGCTGGAGGAGGCACGGCGGATTGAGGAGGCGATGCGGGCCCTGAGCCCCCACCGTCCCGACGCGGCGGTGATCGCGCGCGGCGGCTTCTCGCGCCCGCCGATGGAGCGCACGCCGCAGGGCGTCGCGCTCTATCACCGGGCGCGCGACGTCGGCCGCGCGCTCGGGCTCGACCTGGCCGAGGGCTCGACCGGCGGCGGCAGCGACGGCAACTTCACCGCCGCGCTCGGCGTGCCGACCCTCGACGGCCTCGGCGTCGCCGGCGCGGCGCCCACGCCGAGCACGAGCACATCCTCGTCGATTCCCTCCCCGAGCGCCGCGCTGCTCGCGGCGCTGCTGCTCGAACTGTGAGACGGCCGACCATCATGGGGCGACCCGTTCGCGAGGCCGGGGCATTGAGCGGGGGCGGCCGGGCCGCTACGCTGCGAAACATCGGGCCGCGACGGGGGGTATCTCCCGGGGCGGGGTAACGTGGCCCCCGCGGCCGGATCGACGCGGACCGCACATCCTTGAGGGAGGACGCACCATGATCGGCAAGCTCGCCCGGACGTTCGCCGCGACCGCCACGGTCATCGCGCTGGCGGCGATGGCCTCGGCGCAGCGCCCAAGGACCGGGATCAGGCGAATCCGGCCCCCAAGAAGAAGGCGTTCCAGATGCCCCTGAAGGGGGTCAAGATCGAGCGCGACGTCACCTACGCGAAGATCAACGGCGACCGCGAGCTGAAGCTCGACCTGTACGTGCCCGAGAAGGCCGAGGGGAAGCTCCCGCTGGTCGTCTGGGTCCACGGCGGCGCCTGGCAGGCCGGCACCAAGGACGGCAACCCCGCGGGCTTCCTCGCGATGGACGGGTATGTCTCGGCGAGCGTCGAGTACCGGCTCTCGGGCGAGGCGCCGTTCCCCGCGCAGGTCGAGGACTGCAAGGCCGCGATCCGCTGGCTGCGGGCCAACGCCGAGAAGTACCACATCGACCCCGAGCGGGTCGGCGTCTGGGGCGGCTCGGCGGGCGGGCACCTCGTCGCCTTGCTGGGCACGGCCGGCGACCAGAAGGCATGGGACGTCGGCGAGAACACCGACCAGACGAGCCGCGTCCAGGCCGTCTGCGACTACTTCGGCCACTCCGACTTCACGATCCTCCCCGCGGCGTACGCCGCCAACGCCAACGGTCCCATCGCCCGGCTCCTGGGCGGGCCGGCCGCGGAGAAGAGGGACGTGGCCCGCGCCGCCAGCCCGATCACGTACGTCTCGAAGGACGATCCCCCCTTCCTCATCTGCCACGGCACCGAGGACCGGACCGTCCCCCTGGAGCAGTCGGAACGGCTCTACGAGGCGCTGAAGCAGGCGGGCGTCGATGCGACGCTGGTGAAGGTCAAGCGCACCGGCCACGGCCCGTTCATCAAGGAGGACACCGACCCGCCCGCCTCGGCGGTCCGCCGCCGCGTCCGCGAGTTCTTCGACGAGCACCTCAAGGCGAAGGATTCCTCCACCAAGACCGTCACCTACAAGACGACCAAGCAAGGCCCGCTCGAGGCCGTGATCCATTATCCGCCCGGCTGGCGCGACGGACCGTCGCCCCGCGGTCGTGTTCTTCTTCGGCGGCGGCTGGACGAACGGACGGATCACGCAGTTCGAGTCCCAGTCCGATCACTTCGCCCGCCGGGGCATGGTCGCCGTGCGGGCCGATTACCGCGTGAAGTCGCGCCACGACGTCACGCCCGACCGCTGCGTCGAGGACGCCAAGAGCGCTATCCGCTGGGTCCGCGCCCACGCCTCCGAGCTCGGCGTCGACCCCGACCGGATCGTCGCCTCCGGCGGGTCGGCCGGCGGCCACATCGCCGCCTGCACCAGCCTGGTCGAGGGGCTCGACGCCGACGGCGAGGACCGCTCGGTCTCCTCGAAGCCCAACGCCCTGATCCTGTACAACCCGGCGCTGTCCTTCGAGGGGGTGGCCGAGATGCGGAAGTACGTCAACAACGACGATGCCCTGGGCCTGAAGATCTCGCCGACGCGGTACATCACGTCCGCCACGCCCCCGACGCTGCTCCTCTACGGGACCGACGACCGCCTCAAGGCGCAGGGCGACGAGTTCGTCCGCCGCATGAAGGAGGCCGGCGCCCGCGTCGAGATGTTCACCGCCGACGGGCAAGGGCACGGCTTCTTCAACCGCCCCCCCTGGCGGGAGAGGACGACCGACCGGGCGGACGAGTTCCTGTCTTCGCTGGGATACCTGAATTCGCCCCAGGCGGCCGGGGAAGCGAAATGATCCGCCCCGATCAGGACGGGCGGCCGACGAGGAGGTCGCTGACGATCGCCCCCGCGTACAGGCCCATCGCGATCCAGTAGAGGAACTGGAAGCCGAAGTACATCGCGTTGTACTCCAGCAGGCCGCCGCACATGGCGCCCAGCAGGTTCATGGCCAGGGCGGCGCTGATGTCCCCGGTGCGCGCCAGCAACGACGAGAAGGCGATCCCCGAGAAGAACATCGGGCCGGTCAGGACGGCCACGGCGGCGGCCTGCCCGGCGGCCGTCGCGGGGAAGCCGCCGTTCTTCGCCACGAAGAGGCCCGCGCCCAGCGAGGCGAGCACCAGCAGCAGGGGCACCGCGGGGCGCCTCAGGCCGATCCCCGCCACCGCCAGGTTCGCCAGGTAGGCCATCGCCAGGATCGCCGCGATGACGATCCCGATCACCTGCCAGGTGTTGCCGAACATCAGGCCGAGCTCGGTGATTGCCTTGGTCTCGACCAGCATGAACCCCGCCCCCATGAAGAAATAGCCCGCGTGGCTGAACCGCGGGCGCTCCCGGACGAAGCTCCCGTACAGGGCCCCGGTGAGCGCGAGGATCAAAAGGAGCATCCAGACATACGAGACGGGGTACACGCGGCGGGGCATGTAGAAGAACGGCCAGTCGTCCGTCGAGACGTCGGCGCGGATGGCCGGGTCGGCGTACCGGGCCGACTGGTCCTCGAACCCGGTCCCGCCGAGGATCTTGGGGTCGAGCCGCAGGTCGCCGCGATTCGACTGGGCGAAGATCACCGACATGTCGTACTTCGACAGGATGCAGACCGGCGGCCTGCCGTCGAACGCCTCCTGCATCATGAGGAAGATCTTCCGGCCGATCTCGGGCGTGATCACGCAGAACGAGAGGCTCACCACGCCGTTGCCCTTCAGCCGGGCCCGGGCGTCGCGGAGGCCCTCCACGGTGTAGACGAACGAGTCGAGCCGGACGCTCGACGCATGGCTGAGGAGCGTGTGCGAGTCGAGCAGGCCGTACACGATCAGGTCGTACTTGTTCGCCGTGCCCCGGAGGAACGTGCGGGCGTCGTTGACGATGGGGGTGACGCGCCTTTCGGTGTACGGCCTTTCGGGGTGGTACGCGCGGCCGATGAGCATGATCGCCGGGTCGATCTCGATGGCGTCGACGTGCGCCGCGCCCATGCGCAGGGCCGCGGCGACGTCGTTGCCCGTCCCCGCCCCGACGATCGCCACGCGCCCCAGGCGCGGATGGAGACGGAACGGCAGCTCGTAGTACCGCGCCTGCAAACGAAGATCCTCGTAGGCGTCCTGGATCTTCGGCGACAGGTCGATGATCTTCTGGTAGTAGACCCCGGCGGCGCGGAGCCACGCGAGGCCGTGGTCGCCGGGGCCCCTCTCGATGAGCTGGTAGGGGGAGTAGATGCGCTCGATACAGGGTGGAGACGGGCCAGTCGAGCGCCACGACCGCCGCCAGAGAGGCGAGCAGCCCGACGAGCACCGCGCGGAGGTCGAACGCCTGGAGCAGCACGAGCACCGCGAAGCAGGGGACGAACCAGGCCACCGGCGGCGTCCACAGGAAGCTCAGCCCCATCATCAGCGCCACCCCGGCGAGGCTCCCCGCGAGGTTCAGCCCGTAGGCGCGCAGCGGCGACATCCTCTCGAGCAGGCGCCCGCAGAGCTGCCCGACCGGGATGAACGCCAGGGCCGTCAGGAGCATGACCACCGTGAGGAAGTAGTAGACCTGGCCGAGCCCCTTCAGCGTGGCCAGGGGATATCCCATGTTCAACTGTTCGAGGATCGGCGATGCGATCATGTTGCCGAGTAGCCCCAGCGACGTCCCCCCGCGGATCGCGATCAGCAGGGCCATCTGGAAGGCCAGGAGCGGCACGGTCATCAGCGCGGGCACCCGGTCCCCGCGGGCGAGCGCGTAGCCCAGCCCGAGCCCGGCGAAGCAGGACAGCAGGCCGAAGTTCTTGTAGAAGGCGAAGACCTCCCAGACCGTCCCCTGCCAGCGGATGATCGCGAGCTCCAGCGCCAGGCTCCCCCCGCGCCGGCCGCGATCGCCAGAGGGACCCACCGATCGGGCAGCCGGTCCAGGAACGTCGCCTCCTTCGCCGCCATCTCGCCGATCGCCGGCGCCAGCCGTCGGAGCAGCCTCCCGGACGCGACGCTGAGCCCGGCCCCGACGGCCGCCAGAATGGCGACGACGATCCAGTACTCGGCGGCCCTCGCCCCGAACTGGAAGAAACTGCCCGCGAAGATGACCGCGGGCAGGAAGAAGCCGAGGCCGAGGGCGAGTCGCGTCAGTCGCAGATAGGCAACGATCATCGACTCGGGTTCCTTGGGGCGCAGGCGGGTGGCGCGATGGCTAACTTGACCATCGCGGGTCAGGCGCCCACTCCTTCCTCGTTCCCGTCGACTTCTCCCGCTCTGGTCCCCGCCAACTTCCCGAGCTCCTCTTCGATTCGAGCTAGATGGGCCGCCGGGGCGAATCCCAGGACCCTGATGACGGCGGCCGGGCCGATCTGCTCCCGCCAATCGCACTTGGCCACGTTAGGCTTGTTCAGGCCGGTCCGGGGGTGTCTCGGGTTCTGCCAAGGTAATTTGACGTGATACGAAGGACAAGGGTCCTCGATCTGCGTGGAGATGCAGACGACGCGGAGGGGCCCTCCCGGGAGAATTTGGTCATTCGGGGAGATGATCAAGGTCGGACGTATCTTGGTGTTGCCGTGGCCGTCGTCGAACGGGGCGAGGATGATCTGGCCGTACTCAAAGGTCATCCCACCCCGGCTCCTCGCGGTAGGCCTGCGGGACCGGATGTCGCTCGTTCAGCTCGTCGATCTCCTCGTTGCGCAGGGCCACCATCGAGATCGCGTCGCGGAGGATGGCCTCGATGTCTTCCTCCGAGAGCTTGTATCTCCTGATGATCCCGCCGGACCCGCCGAAGATGACCTCAAGGGCGAGCCTCTCCCGGAGCCCCTCGATCAGGCCCGGCAATTCGCCTTCGTCGACCACGACCGAATCGGACGGCCGCACCTGGATCGTGAGGCGTCCTTCGGCCTGCCGATCGATGGTGATGGTCGCGATCGACTCGGGCACGACTCGGCTCCCGTTGGCGCAAGGAAGGACCCTCGACCGGGCCGTCACCTCCGGTCGGGGGTCCGATGGCGCGGCACACCGAGGCGACCGCGATCCGATCGATCGGGCGGTGACGGTAGCCCCTGGGGTTATTGTAGCGTCGGGAGGCTGAACGGGCGAGGCTGGGATCGGGAGAGAACTCCGGCATGGTCCAGCTATCCAGCATTTTTCGTCCGACCGGCCGGGGTTTCCTCGTGACTGAGGATCATGGCACGGACGGGTGGCCGGGCCACCCCGCCGCCCTCCCAAGGCCCGCGACGGGGCCCGCATCAAGCCAGGATGGCTTCGATGGCCCGCCCGTGGGGGACGACCGTCAGGGGCCGGTCGAACTGGTCGCGCAGCTCGAGGTCCGGCGAGATCCCCATGCATCGATAGATGGTGGCGATGATCTCGGCCGGGGTGACGGGGTCGGACTGGGGGACCGCGCCGATCTTGTCGGTGGAACCGTGCACATGTCCGCGTTTGATCCCACCTCCGGCCAGCCAGAGGCCGTAGCCGTGGTTCCAGTGTTCGCGGCCCGCGGTCCCGTTGATCCTGGGGCTGCGGCCGAACTCGCCCATGACCGCCACGAGCGTGCGATCGAAGAGCCCCCGGCGATGAGGTCGTCGATCAGGCTGGAGACGGCGGCGTCGAACTGGGGCAAGAGCGGGTCCTTGAGCTTGGCGAAGTTCTGGCCGTGCGTGTCCCAGGTGGCGTTGGCATCGGGCGCCCACGAGATGCACGCCACGCGGGTGCCGGCCTCGATGAGGCGGCGCGCGAGCAGCACGCTCTGGCCGTAGATATTCCGCCCGTAGCGATCTCGGGAGCGCGGGTCTTCCCGGTCGAGGCGGAACGCGCGCCGGGTGGTGGGCGAGTTGAGCAGATCGAACGCCCTCGCCTGGAAGCCGTCCATGTCCCGGGACCGGCGGTCGTGCGCCAGGCGGTCGGGCGTCGCGCCGAGGGACCGCAGGAGCCCTTCGCGCTCGCCGAGGCGCGCGGGGCTGACCCCGATCGGCGGGGTCAGCTCGGGCATGGTGAAGTCGGGCGCGTTGGGATCGCCGAGGATGAACAAGGGGTCGTAGGTGCGGCCCAGCCAGCCGCCGAAGAACCCCGGCTGCGGCGGCCCGCCCCGGCCTTCGGCCGTGATGTAGGGCAGCGACACGTACGGCACGGCCGCCGCGCGCGGCGGCCGGCACAGGCCGACGACCGAGCCGATCGCCGGGTTATCGGTCGACTTGGAGCCGCCGCCCTGCTCGCCGCGGTCGTGGCCGGTGAGGCTGCAATACACGGCCGCCGCGTGCGAGACGTTCGCCCCGTGGTGCGCCGAGCGGATGAGCGTGCCGTGCTGGATCACCCTCGCGAACCGGGGCAGGTGCTCGCACACCGAGACCGTCGGCAGGCTCGATGCGATCGGCCGGAACTCGCCGCGGATCTCGGCCGGGGCATCGGGCTTCATGTCCCACATGTCGAGGTGGCTGGGCCCGCCGTTGAGGAAGACCAGGATGCAGGCGTCGGCCGTCGGCCGGATCTCGGCGGAGCCGAGGGGCCTTCGCGCCGCGCCTCGGCCCGGAGCAGCCGGGGCAAGCTCAAGCCCAGGAGGCCGATACCGCCGACCTGCAACACCCGTCTCCGGGTGATCGGTGCTGGGCCTCGACAATGCACCGGCCGTTTCATCGCTGACCATCCCCCCTCTCGTCGAATCCCGCCTTCGCGGCGGGCGACCTCTCATCGTCCCGGGGCGAAGCGGCGGGTGGCACCGGGGCAAGCCTCCGGCGCGCCCCGCCGGCAACCCCGTCGGGCGCCGTCCGGATCAGAACTCGCGGTCGCGGAGGATGCCCGGCTGCGGGTAGGGGTAGTGGCCCAGCGAGGTGTCGACCTGGAGCGGCGCGGGGCCGTCCAGGGTCAGCTTGTCGACGTCGGGCGCGAACTCGTGCGGGCAGTTGAGCATGTCCTCGAACGTGATGACCTGCCCGGTGTGCGCGGCCATCCGGCCCATCGAGGTGACGAGGCTGGCCTCGGCGCCGCGCTTCACCTCGTTGTGGAGCTTGTCCTTGCGGATGGCGTCGATCAGGCGGTCCCACTCGATCTGGTACGGGTTCGGCTCGGGCGGGGGGAACGCCCAGGACATCGCGTTGCGGGTGAACTTCTGGCCGCGGTAGATCCGGCACTTCGCCGGCGAGTGTGCGCTCGTCGAGATGATCGCCGAGCCCTTCGTGCCGTGCGCGTAGCTGGCGAACTCCTGGTGGCAGCCGGGCATGTTCCGGCCCTCCAGGAAGAGCTTCGAACCGTCGTCGAACGTGTACTCGACCGAGTAGGTGTCGAAGTTCTGGTCGATGCAGTCGCCGCGGTAGCACCGCGCGCCGGAGCCCTGCGCCTTGACCGGCCAGGCCCCCTTCATCCAGCAGCACTCGTCGATGTTGTGGATCAGGAAGTCGCTGTAGCAGCCGCCGCTGGCCCAGAGGAACCCGTGGAACCGGCGGATCTGGTACATCAGCTCGCTGATGTCGTCGGGCTTCGGCCCGGTCAAGGCCGAGCCGACCGGGCCGGTCTGGCGGTAGGCGCGGAGGGTGATGATGTCGCCGATCTGGCCGTCCTTGATCCGCCTCAGCAGCTCCTCGCGCGCCTCGCAGTGGCGGCACATCAGGCCGACGCCGACCTTCAGGTTCCTGGCCTTCGCCTCGTCGCCGAGCGCGAGCATCTTGCGGGTGCTCGGCCCGTCGACCGTGACCGGCTTCTCCATGAAGGTGTGCAGCCCCTTCTGGATCGCGTAGGCGAATTGGACCCAGCGGAACGCCGGGGGCGTGGCGAGGATCACCACGTCCCCCTCCTTCAGGCAGTCCATCGCCTTCTGGTAGGCGTCGAAGCCGAGGAACCTGCGGTCCGGGCCGACCTCACACTGGTCGGCGTGCGACTTCTCCAGCGTGCTCTCGCTCCGGTCCAGCTTGTCCTGGAACACGTCGGCCATGGCCACGAGCTTGATCGGGCCGCTCTTGGTCGCCAGCGCGTTGGCCGCCGCTCCGGTGCCCCGGCCGCCGCAGCCCACCAGCGCCACCCGGATCGTGTTGTCCTCTCCGGCGTGGACCGTCGGGACCGCGACCCCCGCCAGCACCGAGGTGGCTGCCACCTGGCCCGTCGTCTTCAAGAAATCACGCCGCGACGTGCCGGCGATCGGGTTCGGCTTCGGCTCGGTCATGGGAACGGCTCCTCAAGGTGTGTCTGGCGGGGTCATCGCGGAGGGGGTCGCGCGTCGGGCGGTGCCCGCCCGACGGACAACGCATCGGCCGGTCGATGACCGCCCCGGGGCCCTCCGTTCCCATGATATCACGGCCCCCTTCACGGCTGGAGGTCGTACTCGCGGATCTTGTCGAAGAGCTGGCGGCGGCTGATGCCGAGGCGCTCGGCGGCGCGGGTGCGGTTGCCCGAGCAGGCGAGCAGGGCGTCGCGGATGGCGCGGCGCTCGACCTCGGCCAAGAGGGCGCGCAGGGGGACGGGCTCGCCCGTCTCGGTGGTCGTCGAGGGTAGGGGGGGGTCGCCCGGCTCGGTGACGTCGAGGTGCTCGGGCAGGATCGCGCGGCCGCGGGCGGCGATCGCGGCGCGGGCCAGGGCGTTCTCCAGCTGGCGGACGTTCCCCGGCCACGCGGCCGTGCGGATCACCGCCAGCGCCTCGGGCGAGAGCGACAGGCCCGCCCAGCCGTACTTGCGCTCCAGGCGGCGCGAGGACCTGCTCGGCCAGGGGCGGGATGTCCTCGGGGCGCTCGCGGAGCGGGGCGATGGCGATCCGCACGACGTTGAGCCGGTAATACAGGTCCTCGCGGAACCGGCCGGCGGCGACCTCGCGGGGCAGGTCGCGGTGCGTGGCCGAGACGACGCGGACGTCGGCCTGGAGCGTCTCGGTGCCGCCGACCCGCTCGAACTCGCGCTGCTGGAGGACGCGGAGCAGCTTGGCCTGCGCCGACGCGGGGAGCTCGCCGACCTCGTCGAGGAAGATCGTGCCCCCGGCGGCCCGCTCGAACCGGCCGGCGCGCTGGCGGTCGGCGCCGGTGAAGGCGCCTCGCTCGTGGCCGAACAGCTCGCTCTCGATCAGCCCCTCGGGCAGCGCCCCGCAGTTGACCCGGACGAACGGGCCGGCCCCGCGGCGCGAGTGCCTGTGCAGGGCCGAGGCGACGAGCTCCTTGCCCGTGCCGCTCTCGCCGACGATCAGGACCGGCTCGTCGGTCGCGGCGGCGCGGCCGATCGCCTTGAAGACCTCGCGCATCGCGGCGCTCTGGCCGACCATCACGGGCCCTCGTCGTCGCCCTCGTCGTCGGGCCCGACGGCCCCGGCGCGGCCGCGGAGGTCGCGGACCTCGGCGGCCAGGGCGCGCTGGTGGAGGGCGCGGCGGAGGGTCAGCAGGACCTCGTCGAGGTCGAACGGCTTGGTCAGGTAGTCGTAGGCGCCGCGCCGCATCGCCTCGATGGCCGGGGCCGAGCCGCCGAAGGCGGTCACGACGATCACCGGCAGCTCGGCCAGGGCCGGGCCGAGCTCGGCGAGGACCGCCAGCCCGTCGCGGCCGGGCATCTTCAGGTCGAGGAGCACGGCGGCGGGCGCATCCGTCGCGGATCTTCGCCAGCGCCTCGTCGCCGTCGGCCGCCTCGATCGCGCGGAACCCCTCGGCCTCCAGGAGGCGGACGAGGTTGCGGCGGATCGTCCGGTCGTCGTCGGCCACCAGGATCGTCTCAGGCGGGCTCGGCATCGTCGGTCCCTCGCGTCTCGGCGTCGTCGGCCTCGTCGGCCAGGGGGAGCGTCAGGGTGAACTCGGCGCCCGGGCCGCCGGGGCGGGGCCGGCCCGGAGCTCGCCGCGGTGCGCCAGGGCGATCTCGCGGGCGATCGCCAGGCCCAGGCCGGTCCCGCTCGGCTTGGTCGTGAAGAACGGCTCGAACAGGTGCGCGGCCACCTCGGGCGACAGCCCCGGGCCGGTGTCGGCCACGCTCACCTCGACCGCCCCCCGCGACGAGTCGAGCCGGGTCGCGATCCGCAGCGTCCCCCCGTCCGGCATGGCCTGGAGCGCGTTGGTCGTCAGGTTGCGGAGGACCTGGACCATCGGCGGGCGGCGCCATCCGGACGAGCGGCCGGCCGGGGGCGAGGTCCAGCTCGACGCGCACGCCCTGCGCCTCGGCCGGGCCGCCGGCCAGGCGGGCGACCTCGGCGGCCACGGCGTTCAGGTCGGCCGGCGAGGCGTCCTGCGCGTCGGCCTTCGAGAAGTGGAGCAGCCGCGCCACGATGTCCTCCAGGCGGTCGACCTCGGAGACCAGGCCGGCGAACGACTCGTCGTCCGGGCCGATCCCGCGCTGCCAGAGCTGGACGGTCGAGCGGATGCCGGCCAGAGGGTTGCGGACCTCGTGCGCCACGCCCGCCAGCAGCTTGCCCAGCGCCGCCAGCCGCTCGGAGCGGCGCAGCTCGCCCTGGAGCCGGTCGCGCTCGATCGCCTGGCTGCGGACGGTCCGCGACAGGCCGAGCGTCAGGAGCAGCGCCAGCGCGATCCCGCCCAGCGCCAGCCCGGCCGCCAGGCGGTAGCCGCGCACCGAGCGGTCGAGGAACAGGGGGTCGACCAGCCGGGTCATCGTCCAGGTGGCGGCGATGACGTTGCCGTCCACCGCGACCGGCGCCGTGCGGATCGCCACGATGCTCGGGGGGACGTCCTCGACGACGAAGAGCTCCTGCTTCTTGCGGATCGCCGCGTCGGCCTGGATCTCGATCAGGTCGGCCTCGCGCGGCGGCGGCCCGCCATGACGGCCTCCGGTCGCCGGCGCCTTCTTCTTCGCCGCGGGCCGGGCGGGCTCGGTCGGGAAGGCGGCGCCGAGGAACTTGCCGTAGTCGCGGAGGAAGTAGCCCCCCTCGACCCCCTCGAACGGCCCCAGCGCGGCGGCGGCCTCGTCGCCGAGCCGGCGGTCGAGGTCGTCCCACTCGCGACGGTCCTGCTCGGTCGGGCCAGCGCGGGGCGGTCGCCAGGATCGCGACGCCCCGCCCGGCCAGGGCCTCCCCGCGCGGGCCAGCAGGTCGCCGCGCCGACGCCCGGCGCCCTTCGCGCGCCACGACCGCGGCGCCGGTCGTCCAGAGCGACGCCACCGCCGCGACGAACAGCGCCACCACCGCCCCGACCTGCACCCTCAGCGGCACCCGCATCGGCCCGCGCCCCCTCCCCCTCGATCGCCGCCCCGGCCCCCGTCGGGCCGGGACGATCGGGTATCGAGCAATCGTCGCGCCAACCGCCCGGAGCGGCCCCGCACGGCCCGGTCGCGGCGATCCCGCCGCCGGGGCGGCCCGGACCTGGGCGAGATCCCCCCGGAGGCCGGGGGGGATTCCGCCCACGAGACGAGGCCGAGGCGGCCCGGATCGGCGAAAATCGCCCGTTTCCCCGCGATTTTCGCGTTGGCATCGGCCGTGCGATAGTCCCCACCGACGCGGCGACGTCCGCCGCACCGACGATCGACCGAGACCCGGAGTCCAGGAGACACGACCGATGGCGCTGCTCAAGATCCTCTCGCTCGCCACGACGGGCCTGATGGGCCTGGCCCTGACCGCCCTGCTGCCACCCCCCCGCCCGACGACGGCCCGCCCCCGCCGCCCAAGAAGGCGAAGAAGAAGGAGGATCGCGGGCCGGGCGGCGACCTGAAGAAGGCGTACGACCTGCTCCGCCGGATCAAGGCCGACGGCCGGGCGAGCGGCCGCCCCGAGGAGCGGCTCCGCGACTGGACCGACCGCGCCACCCGGCTCTACCGCGACGGCGTGAAGGCGGCCGAGAAGGGCGACGAGCGGCTGGCGCACGAGTACGGCGCTCGCGGCGCACGACCTGGCGCGGGCCATCGACCACGCCCGCAACGCCGCGCTGTTCGACGGCCGCGACGACGACCTGCCCCCGCCCCCCGACGCCGACGGCCGCGAGGGGGACGACGAGCGGACCCGCCGCGACCTGCGACGCGCCTACGACCGCATCACCGACCTCCGCGACGACGGCCGGGGGGCCGACGCCCGGTTCTACGTCGACGCGGCCCGCGACCTCTACAACGCCGCCCGACGCGACGCCGAGGCGGGGCGCACCGAGCGGGCCGGCGAGCTGGCCAAGGCCGCCGAGGCGCTCACGCACGTCCCCGAGCACCTCGCCCACGCCGCCAGCGGCGGGCCCGAGCCGCCCCCGCGCGACGACTTCGGCCCGAGGCCAAGCCCAGGCGCAAGGGCGAGCGCCCCGAGCCCAAGCCCAAGAAGGGCGAGCGCCCCGAGCCCAAGGGCGAGCGCGACCGCGACGACCTGCCGCCGCCCCTCTGAGCGGCGCCCCCGGCCCGGACCGCCGGACGATCAGGGATCTTGAAATCGGCAAATTTGAAATGTCCGATCCGGGGCCGTATCATTAATCGGGCCGAGACCGCCCCGGACCGGACCGACGGCCGCGCCGCCCCCCGGGGCCGCGCGGTCGTCGTCGTCGGGGCGGTCCGGCATCGCCGATCGCGCGGGCCTCGCCGGGGTGTTCGGGATCTCGGGGTCGCGACGGCCGGGGCGGCGGGATCGGTGCGGCAAGATCGGGGCGGGCGCCCCGGCACAGGGCGGGGTTCCGCTCAAGGCGGGGGCGGGGCGTGCCGAGGATGTCTTGGCCCACTCGGGAAGCTCGACCGCCCAGGGCGTCCTCCGACGGACGCCGGCACTCGGGACGCAGAGACCTCGAATGCACCTACCCATCCTCCGCGAGCCCGTCAGCGCCTGGAGCCACGGCGCCTGGCTGCTGATGGCCCTGCCCCTCGGCCTGGTCCTCTGGAGGCGCGGCCGGGGCGACCGCGGCAAACAGGCCAGCCTGCATGGTCTTCGCGGCGAGCCTCGCGGTGTGCGCCTCGGCGAGCACGGCCTACCACGCCGTCCGGCTGCCCGACGAGAGGATCGCGACCTTCCGCCTGGTCGATCACGTCGGGATCGTCGTCCTTATCGCGGGCACCTACACGCCGATCGCGTGGAACCTGCTGCACGGCCGCTGGCGGCTCGGCACGCTGGCGATGGCGTGGTTCGTGGCCGCGACGGTCGCGTCGCTGCAACTGGTCTCCGGCGGGCTGCCGGGCTGGCTGAACACGACGCTGTACCTGGCGATGGGATGGGGGGCGGTCTTCTGCTTCGTCGAGCTGACCCGGTCGCTGCCGCGCCGGGACCTGCGGCCGATCGTGGCCGGCGGGGTCTTCTACAGCGTCGGGGCGACGTTCAACCTGGCGGGATGGCCGGTGCTCTGGCCGGGCGTCTTCGGGGCGCATCGAGCTGTTCCACGTGCTGGTGGTCGCGGGGAGCCTGTCGCACTTCCGGTTCATGCACCGGGTCGTGGCCCCGTCCGCCCGCGAGCCGCTGGCACCGCCGGCCGCCGCGGGCCGTCGCCGCCTCGTCGTGCGACGCGCGGGATGCGCCCCGGTCCGATCCTCGCCCGGAGGGGCGGCGGCCCCGTGACCCCCCGCAGGCGTCGTGACCGGCCGGGCCCCGCGGCGGATCGGCCCGGGTTCATCGCGAGGCGTCGAGGCGGCTGGCGCGCCGCTCCATCTCGCGATCATGCCGCGCCAGCAGGAACAGGGCGGCCCGCGTGTCGCCGTGCATGGCCGCGTCGTAGAGCGTCGAGTACAGCTTCTCGGCGCGGACCCGCTCGACCTGTTCGACGGCGCGGCGGAAGCTCGGGCTCTCGGCCATCGCGTCGCCCAGCGCGCCGAGGCCGATCCCGATCCGCGCACAGGCTGTCACCCGGCCCAGGCCGTCGTGGAGCAGCCGGAGGAACTCGATCCGCTGCCGATCATCGAGCAACCCCGCCCCCGATCGCCCGTGCGGCGGGCCCGAGGGGCGGGGCTGGTCGTCTCCGTCGATTCGGAAGCGCAAGGCCGATCTCCTGAATGTGAGGGGGAAGCGCCGGCTTGTCGGGTGGTGTGGGGCGGCGCGATCGCACCGAGATGGCCGGCGTCAAGCCTGTACAATCCATGATAGGCCACGGATTCGACGCAATGTGTTCACCATGTTGACGCCGCACTGCGTCGCCGGGCGATCGGCGCCGGCGCGGCGCGAGGGCCTGGTCAGGCCGCGGGCCCTCCGGGCGTCGGCATGCCGTGTGCTGATCTGGCCGGGAGACTCCGCCCGCCCGGACCGTTTCGGGGTCCGGGCCGTCCGTCGTGGGAGGCACACGCGATGCGCGACCGGGATAAGCTCATGCTGGGTGCCCTGGCCGGCGCCGGGGCGATCTGGGGGACGCGGGCCTGGCTGCGATATCGCAGGCGGATCGACCTGGCCGACCGGGTCGTCATCGTCACGGGGGCGTCGAGCGGGCACGGGTTCATGGTCGCCCAGCACGCGGCCGAGAGGGGGGCCCACCTCGTGATCGCCGCCCGCGACGAGGGCCAGCTCCGCGCGGCCGAGGCCGACCTGCTCCGGATGGGGGCGGCGAGCGTCCTGGCGGTCCCCACCGACATCACCGACCAGGCGCAGGTGCAGGCGATGGTCGACCGGGCCATCCAGCGGTACGGCCGGGTCGACATCCTGATCAACAACGCCGGGATCATCAGCGTCGGGCCGGTGGAGGCGATGACGATCGACGACTTCCGCGCCGTCATGGCGACCAACTTCTGGGGCCCGCTCTACGCCACGCTGGCCGTCGTGCCGCACATGAAGGCGAGGCAGTTCGGCCGGATCGGCAACGTGGTCTCGATCGGGGGGCTGCGGGCGGTCCCGCACCTGCTGCCGTACACGGCCAGCAAGTTCGCGCTGACCGGCCTGACCGACGGCCTCCGCGCCGAGCTGGCGCGGGATAACATCCTGGTCACGGGCATCTACCCGAGCACGATGCGCACCGGGGGCCACGCGCACGCCCTGTTCAAGGGGCAGCAGCAGGCCGAGTTCACCTGGTTCGCGCTAGGCGACTCGGTGCCGGGGCTCTCGGTGTCGGCGGAGGGCGTGGCGAGGCGGCTCTGGCGGGCCGTCTGCGACGGCGAGCCGCAGGTCGTCGTCGGCTGGCCGGCGCGGGTGGTCGTCGCCTTGCAGGCCCTCTTCCCCAACGAGGTGACCGAGCTCATGACGCTGGTCGACCGGCTCGTGCTGCCCGCCTCGACCAACGTCGAGGCCCCCGCGGTGCGGGGCGAGCAATTGCGGGGCACGATCCCCGACCTGCTCAACCGCGCGGTCCCCCCGGCGGCGCGGCCGAGCTCGGCGGGATGACGGCGCCGGGCCTCACCGCGCGGCGCAGGGGGCGAGGGTCGTCTCCCCGGCGATCATCGCCTCGACCTTCCCGGGGCCGACCGGCCGGGAGAAGAGGTAGCCCTGGCCGCACTGGCAGTTCAGGGCCCGCAGCCGCTCGGCCTGCTCGGGCGGTCTCGACCCCCTCGGCGACGACGCGCATCCCCAGGTTGTGCGCCAGCGACACGATCGTCTCGACGATCTCCGAGTTCTCGCCGTCGGGCCCGATCCGGCTGACGAACGAGCGGTCGATCTTCAGGACGTCGAACGAGAACTTGTGGAGGTAGCTCAGCGACGAGTAGCCGGTGCCGAAGTCGTCCATGCTCAGGCCGATCCCGCGCTCCTTGAGCTGGCGGAGCTTGGCGATGGCCGACTCGGTGTTGCCCATGATCACGCTCTCGGTGATCTCCAGGCGGAGGCAGCGGGCGTCGAGGCCGGTCTCGCACAGGACCGCGTCGATCCGGTCGAGCAGGTCGGCCTGGGTGAAGTCCTTGCCCGAGAGGTTGACGCTGATCGACCAGCGGCGGCTCGGGGCGGAACCTCGCCTGCCAGACGCCCATCTGCCGGCATGCCTCGCGGAGCACCCACATGTCGAGCGGGATGATCAGCCCGGTCTCCTCGGCGGCCGGGATGAACTCCGCCGGGGAGACCAGCCCCCGCTCGGGGTGGTCCCAGCGCACCAGCGCCTCGAACCCGGCGATCCGGCCGGTCTCCAGCGCGACGATCGGCTGGTATTCGAGCCGGAACTCCTGGCGCTCGACGGCGCGCCGCAGGTCGGTCTCGAGCTTCAGGCGGGCCCAGACGCTGGCGTGCATCGCCTTGTCGAAGACGACGTGGTGCGCCTTGCCCAGCGCCTTGGCGCGGTACATCGCCGTGTCGGCGTCGCGGAGCAGGTCGACCGGCTGGTCGCAGCCGGCGGTGCTCAGCGGCGATGCCGATGCTGGCGCTGGTGAAGACCTCGTGGCCGCCGAGCCGGAACGGCGCCTCCAGGCCCTTGCGGATCCGCTCGGCCAGCCGCAGCGCGTCGCTCGGGCTCGTTCAGGTCGGTGACCAGGATCGCGAACTCGTCGCCGCCGAACCGCGCGATCGTGTCCCCGTCGCGGAGGTCGGCGCCCAGGCGGCGGCCGATGGTCATCAGCAGCTCGTCGCCGACCATGTGGCCGAGGCTGTCGTTGATCACCTTGAAGCCGTCGAGGTCGAGGAACAGCACGGCGAACGGCGGGCCTCCGGCGCGCCGGGCCCGCGCCACGGCCTGCGACAGCCGGTCGGTGAACAGGGCGCGGTTGGGCAGGCCGGTCAGCGACGTCGTGGTACGCCTCGTGGACCAGCCTGCTCCTCGGCCATCTTGCGCTGGGTGATGTCCTCGTGCGCCACGACGACCCGGCCGGCGCCCGGCCTCGTCGAACCGGGTGACGCGGACGCCGAACCAGAGCCGCCCCTCGGGGGTCTGGCAGGGGTACTCGCGGGAGTACTCGTCGCGGCGGCGGGCCATGACGTCGGCGATCCCGTCGGCGACCGCCGACGCCTCGCGCGCCCGTCCCTCGGTCGCCGTCCGGCAGGCCAGCAGGTAGTTCGTCCCGACGTCGCAGCCCACCCCGGCCAGCGGGTCCTCGGCCGCCAGCCGGCGCCACGCCGTGTTGACGGCCAGGATCGTCCCCGAGGCGTCGAGGATCGCGATCCGGATCGCCAGCGCATCGAGCGTCGACTGGAGGAACTGGTGCGACTGCCGCAGCGTCTCCTTCTCCTTGCGGACGCAGCTCCTCGCGGATCCGGTAGGTCTCGGCCCGCGCGTTCTGCTTCTCCTGCGCCAGGGCGCTCTCGAACTCCCGCTGCCGCGCGTGGACGAAGTCCTCGAAGGTCGAGCCGAGGAAGTTGAGGATCTGCTCCTTGCTGGAGGTGATCGTCAGCCCCTGGCCCATGAAGTAGACCTCGTCGCCGCCCGCCGGCTCGGCCAGCGGCGGCACGCTCTTGGTGGCCAGGATCGCCCTGATCCGGCCGGCGAGGACGTCCTCCTGGAACGGCTTGGAGATGTAGTTGTCGGCGCCGCACTCGAGGCCGCGGATCACGTCGATCGGCTTGCTCAGGCAGGTCAGGAGCACGACCGGGATCGACCGCCCCCTCGGGTCGGCCTTGATCGTGCGGCAGAGGTCGTAGCCCGACAGGCCCGGCATGACGACGTCGCTCAGGACGAGGTCGAAGTCCGACGCCGCGAACCGCCCCAGGCCCTCGTGCCGTCGCGGGCGACCTCGTACTCGAAGCCGAGCGACCGCAGGACGATCTCGAGCTTCTTGGCCTGGGTGGGGCTGTCCTCGACGACGAGCACGCGGGTCGTGCGCCTGTCATTCATGCCGGCCGTCTCGCTCGCAAGGGCTTCGAACGGCGTCCCCGCCCGGGCGCACGGGCGGCGCGGCCGCGCGGGGCGGGGCGCTCGCTCGGGCCTCGCGGGACGCGGGCGGGGGCGGGGCGTCGCCCCCGTCCCCCTTCAAACATAGGCCAGGTTCGCGCGGGGCCCGGCTTTCGCGCCGGATCGCCACACGCGCGCCGCCATCGGGGTTGCATTCGCGCCCCGACGGGGTTACTTGATGGGGCATGAGCGAGGGGATTACCATCCGACGCGCCAAGACCGTCGCCGACTACCGCGCCTGCCAGGACGCGCAGAGGAGGGCCTGGGGGATCGACGACGAGGGCTACGTGGTGCCGGTCGCGACCCTGGTCGGCGCCCAGCTCCACGGCGGCCTCGTCCTGGGCGCCTTCGTACCCGGCGGCGAGGCGGTCGGCGTGTCGTTCGCCTTCCTCGGCCGCGTCGAGGGGCGGCCGTGCCTCTATTCGCAGTTGACCGGCGTGGTGCCCGCCTACCAGGGCCGGGGGCTCGGCGGCCTCCTCAAGCACGCGCAGCGCGACATCGCCCGCGCCGAGGGGGTCGAGCGGATCGCCTGGGCCTTCGACCCGCTCCAGGCGGGCAACGCGCACTTCAACCTCGCCCGCCTCGGCGCCTCGGCCGGGCGGTACATCGTGGACATGTACGGGCCGCGCACCGACGCGCTGAACGCGGGGACGCCCACCGACCGCCTGATCGCCGAGTGGGAGACGGCCCCCGACGTCCATCCTCGCGCCGCCCCCGCCGCCGGGCCGACCCTCCCTCGCCTGATCGCCGCGGCCCCGCGCGGGGATGGCCTGCTGGCAGTCGCCGGGGTGGACGAACGGCCGACGTCCCCGGAGGCCCTGCTGGAGATCCCCGAGGACATCCAGGGCCTGCGTCGCCGGGAGCCGGCGCTGGCCGACGCCTGGCGGCAGGCCGTCCGGGGGGCCTTCACCTCCGCCTTCGCCGCCGGCTACCGCGCCGTCGGTTTCCTCCGCGAGGAGGCCGAGGGCGCCCGCCGCGGCTTCTATCTCCTGCGACGCGACGAAGGGCCCTGAGCGGATGGCGCATGCCGGATGACGGATCGAAACGATCGGGGCCATCCGCGATCGGCCATCCGTCATCCGCCATCCTGCATGAGCCATCCGCCATCCCGGCGCGAGGCGCGGGGCCTGTCGCGTCAGGAGCCGCCCCAGGCGCCGACGGGGAGCAGGGCCAGCTTGGCCCAGACGTACCAGGCCAGGAACCCCCCGCTGTAGGCTAGCAGGAGGGCCTCGGCCAGGATCTCGGTCGCTCGGGTTCGCGTCATGGTTGGCCTCCTGGCGGCTCGGCGGCGGGCCGCCCCCCGCCGGCATGGCGGATGATCTCCCCATCCTTCAAGAAGACGACGGCCTCGGCGATGTTGGTCGCGTGGTCGGCGGCCCTCTCCAGGTTCCTGGCGGTGTTGATCAGGCGGAGCCAGCCGTTGACCTTGTCCGGGTCGCGTCGGATGGCCTGCTTCAGCTCGTCGACCACGGCGCGGCGGAGGCGGTCGATCTGGCGGTCGCCGGCGATCACGGCGCGGGCGGCCTCGGCGTCGACGGCAGACAGGGCCCGGAGGCCGGCCCGGACCGACCCGACCGCCTCGCGCCAGCGCCCGGAGCGACTCGGGGACCGGCACGGGGTCGGGGTCGTCGGCGCGGCGGCGCGCCCTCCGCGCGATGTGCGCCGCCAGGTCGGCGATCCGTTCAAGGTCGCCGTTGACCTTCATCACGGTGGCGACCCGCCGCAGGTCGGTCGCGACCGGCTCGTAGAGCGTCAGGACCCGCAGGCACTCGCGCTCGATGCGGACCTCCCAGCGGTCGATCGCCGGCTCGCGGCCGACGACCTCGGCGGCGGCCTCGGCCCGGCCGTCGCACAGCGCATCGACCCCGTCGGCCATCGCGGCCTCGACGGCGGAGGCCATCCTCAGCAGCTCGGCCCAGAGCGCGTCCTGGTCCCTCAGGGCGTGCCGCCCGGGGACCGCCGGCCCGGGGGCCGGGGCATCCTCCCGTCGGTCTCCGGTGGGCATCGTCCCCCCTCCCCGGCCGCTCAATGTCGCGAGGCGTCGGGCCTGGCCGCGGAGGCGACGACCACCGCGCCGTCCTCGAGCGAGCCGCCGGGACGCACCACCACCTCGTCGTCGGGCCCGAGGCCCTCCAGCACCTCGACGAGGTTGCCGTCGTCCTCGCCGAGTACGATGGCCGTCCGCCTCGCCTTGCCGTCGCGGACGACGAAGACCACCCCCTTGCTCTCCGGGGCGTGCCCGACCACGCAGGCGGCCGGCACCGTCAGGTTCTCCGAGCGGGGCAGCAGGTCGATCGTCGCGCGGCCATACATCCCCTCGACGAGCAGGCCCGAAGGGTTCGGCAGGTCGACCTCGACCCGCATCGTCCGCGTCGTGGGGTTCTCGGCCCGCGCCAGCCGGGAGACCTTCCCCGAGAACGAGCGGCCCTTCAGCGCGTCGACGACCACCCTGGCCGGGTCGCCGACGTCGAGCAGGGAGACGTCGAGGTCGGGGACCTGGATGACCACCCGCAGCAGGTCGGTCCTCTTGACCGTCAGCAGGGGGAGCGGCTCGCCCTCGGCGGCCGACCGGATGAAGTCGCCCGGGAAGAAGTTCCGCCGGGTCACCACGCCGTCGAAGGGGGCGACGATCCGCGCGAAGTCGGCGACGACGCGGGCCCGCGACAGGCGGGACTCGGCCACCCGCATCGTGGCGCGAGCGTCGGCGACGTCGGCCCGGGCCTGGTGGACCTTGGCCGCCGCCGTCGTCGAGCTGCGCCTTGGCCGTCAGCACCGCCGTCTCGGCCGAGTGCTCGCCGGCCCGCGCCGCGTCGAGCCCGTACTGATGCTCGTCGACGAGCCGGCGGTCCACGGCGCTCTGGGCGCTCAGCCCCTTGATCCGGTCGAGCTTCTTCTCGGCCAGCACCCGCGCGGCGACATGCTGCTCGATGTCGGCCTCGGCCTGCGCGACCGCCGCCGCCGCCGCGGCGCGCTCCGCCTCGGCGGTGGCGACCCGCGCCTCGGCCAGGTCGGCCCGCGCCTTGGCCTGCTCGACCGCCGCGGCGGCCTCCTCGACGTCCTTCTCCACCTCCGGCGCGTCGATCGTGGCCAGCACCTGGCCCTGCTTCACCGCGTCGCCGATGTCGACCCCCTGCGTCTTCAGGAAGCCCGAGACCTTGGCATACAGGTCGACCGACTCGAACGCGTGCACCGACCCGGGCTGGATCGTCCGCCGCTGCAAACCACCGCGAGACGGCCGGACCACGTCCACCCGCGTCCCCGCCGACGCGTCCGCCGTCGCGATCGAGCCGGGCGACGATCCCGCCGCCGCCTTGCTCGCCTTGCCGTGGTTCACCCACCAGGCCACGCCCGCGCCTGTCACCGCGACGAGCAGGAGCACCGGGGGGAGCCATCGCCTCCTCGGCCGGGCCGGTGCGGGTTTCGGCGGGGACGTCGTCGCGTGGGGATGGTCGGGCATCGTAGATCTACCTCACGGGGGTTCAGGCGGGGAGTTCGAGCGGCGGGAGAGGCGCGGGGCTTGACGGGACCCCGAGCTTCATGGTTTCTTCATTTTAGGGTCCCTCCACCAGCCAGGTCAATCGACTGCTCCTGGAGAAGCCGGACGGACCGGCCGATCGCGAGTTCTTCGTAGGCCGGGCACCGCCTACCGCCTGATCTTCTCGCGATATCAAGATTTACGCTTGGTGAGCACTGCTGCCCCGCGAAGGGAAACCGCCAGACGCCCAGGATCGAGCCGCCGGGTTTGTCGAACCCGGGCGGGTCGATGGCCCCCACCCGAATTTTATCCATCTTCCGGCCCGCACGGCCGAGGCAGACGACGCATGAATGGCTTGATCCGGGCTTCGCTCAGGAATCCCATCGCCGTGACGGTCCTGGTGCTGACGCTGGGCTTGCTGGGCGGGCTGTCGGCCTCGGTGATCCCGATCGACATCCTGCCGGTGTTCAAGAGCCCGGCGGTCCAGGCGCTGATCTTCTACAGCGGGATGCCCGCGGCGAGCATCGAGAAGAACATCACGTCGCGGATGGAGCGCGGGGTCGTCCAGGCGACGGGGGGCTACCGGATCGAGTCGCGGTCGATCGTCGGCGTGAGCATCGTCCGCGACTACTTCCGCAGCGACATCGACCGCAGCGGCGCCCTGACCGAGACCAACTCGCTGGCCGGCTGGGAGTATCCCACGATGCCGCCGGGGACGCTGCCGCCGGTCGTCCTGCCCTACGACCCGACCAGCTCGACGCCCGTCTGCCTGCTGGCCCTGGACAGCACCGACCCAGGGCGAGGCGGCCCTGTTCGACACGGGCCGCTACGAGGTCCGGCCGATGATCATGGCGCCAGCCGGGGGCCATCGCCCCGCTGGTCTACGGCGGCAAGGTCCGCGCGATCATGGTCTACGTCGACCGCGCAGAAGCTCCAGGCCCGCGGCACCTCTCGCCGCTCGACGTCATGAAGGCGGTCGACGACTACAACGTCTTCCTGCCGACCGGCAGCGCCAAGTTCGGCGACACCGACTACGCCATCGACTCGCAACTCGATGTTCGACCTGGTCGCGCGGATGGAGGACATCCCGCTCCGCAACGAGCACGGCAACGCCGCCTACCTGCGCGACGTGGCGACCCCCAAGGACGCCAGCTACATCCAGACCAACGTCGTGCGGGTCAACGGCCGCCGCGAGGTCTACATCCCGGTCTTCCGCCAGCTCGGCGCCAGCACGCTCCAGGTGGTCGACACCCTCAAGGGGGCGCTGGAGACGATGACCGCCCGGCTGACCCGGCCGGGCATCAACCTGTCAGGTGGTGATGGACCAGTCGATCTACGTCCGCAAGTCGATCGAGAGCCTGGTCGAGGAGGGGGTGCTGGGGGCGGTCCTCTGCTCGCTGACGATCCTGCTCTTCCTGGGCCAGTGGCGGATGACGGCGATCGCCGTGATGACGATCCCGATCTCGGTCCTGGCGGCGGTCGCCTGCCTGCTCACGACGGGCAACACGATCAACGTGATGACGCTGGCCGGGCTGGCGCTGGCGATCGGGCCGCTGGTCGACAGCGCGATCATCTGCCTGGAGAACACGCACCGGCACCTCGGCATGGGCCTGACGCCCGACGAGGCGGCCTTCCTGGGCGCCAGCGAGGTGGCGCTGCCCGAGCTGGTCTCGACGCTCTGCACCTTCCTGGTGCTCGCCCCGCTGGCCCTGATGCCCGGCCTGGGCGAGTTCCTCTACCGGCCGATGGCGCGGCCGTGGCGTTCGCGATGATCGCGGCCTACTTCCTGTCGCGGACGTTCGTCCCGTCGCGGTGCGCCGCCTGGCTCCGGCCGCACGCCGGCCACGGCCACGGCCACGACGACGGCCACGCGGCCGAGCCCCGCCGGGCCGTTCGGCCGGGCCTTCGCCTGGTGGGAGGGGCGGATCGACGCGGCGATCGGCGGGTACGTCGCGGCTGCTCGACCGCGTCCTGCGGCACCGCTGGCTGACGGTCGGCGTCGCGGCGGTGCTGCTCGGCGCCGTCCTCGTCGCTGCTCGGCCCGCAGCTCCGCCGCGAGTTCTTCCCCGAGGTCGACGCCGGCGCCTTCGAGATCTACGCCCGCGCGCCGAGCGGCACGCGGATCGAGGTGACCGAGAAGAAGATCGCGCGGGTCGAGGACTTCGTCCGCGAGCGGATCGGCGACGACCTCCAGATCATCATCTCCGAGATCGGCGTGGTCGCCGACCTGTCGGCCGCGTACACGCCCAACGCCGGGCCGATGGACGCGGTGATCAAGGTCCAGCTCAAGCCCGAGCGCGAGCGCTCGGCGCAGGAGTACGTCCGGCCTGCTCCGCGACGGCTTCGCCCGCGAGCCGCGGTTCTCCGACCTGGAGTTCGCCTTCGACGCGGGCGGGATGATCCGCGCGGCGATGAACGAGGGCAAGTCGTCGCCGCTCAACGTCCGCGATCACCGGCAAGATCGTCCACAGTGTCGCGGACGATCGCCGAGGCGATCCGCCGCCGGGTCGTCGGCGATCCCCGGCGTGGTCGACGCCCGGATCATCCAGCGGCTCGACTACCCCGAGTACATCATCGACGTCGACCGCGCCAAGGCGGCCGACCTCGGGCTGACCCAGGCCGAGGTGATGAAGAACGTCGTCGCGGCCTTGAACTCGAGCATCCAGTTCCACAAGAAGAACTTCTGGATCGACCCGGTCAGCAAGAACCAGTACTTCGTCGGCGTGCAGTACCTGGAGGAGGACATCGTCGTCGGTCCAGACCCTCCTGGACATCCCGATCACCAGCCCGAAGCAGGACGCAGGCGATCCCGCTGCGGAACATCGCCACGCTGCGCCGGAGCACGCGTGCCGACGGAGATCACGCACAACAACCTCCAGACGACGATCGACCTGACGATGGGCGTGCAGGGCCGCGACCTCGGGCACGTCGCCGACGACGTGGCGCGGGTCATCGGCGACTTCGGCGAGCGCCAGCCGCGGACGGGACGTGGCTCCCCTACGACCCGGCCGACGCCTCGGCCCACCGCAAGCCGATCAAGGGGGCGATGATCGAGCTCAGCGGCGAGTACTCGCGGATGCAGGAGACGTTCCGCAGCCTGGGCTTCGGCCTGGTCCTGGCGTCGCTGCTGATGTACTTCCTGATGGCCGCGCTCGACAAGTCGTACGTCGTGCCGCTGACGGTCATGCTCACGGTGCCGCTCTGCCTGATCGGGGTGCGTGCCGATGCTCTACCTGACCGGGACGGCGATCAACGTGCAGTCGCTCCTGGGCGTGATCTTCATCGTCGGGATCAAGGTGGCCAACACGGTCCTGATGACCGACTACGCCCAGGAGCTGCGCCGTCACGAGGGCCTGACGCCGACCGAGGCGATCCGCAAGGCGGCGTCGATCCGCGTCCGCCCGGTGACGATGACCGCCCTGGCGGCCTTCTTCGCGATGGTGCCGATGGCCCTGGCCCTGGGCCGCGGCAGCGAGGCGAACGCCCCGCTCGGCCGCGCCATCCTCGGCGGCCTGCTGGCCGGCGAGCCGGCCACGCTGTTCGTCCTGCCCTGCCCTCTACTCGCTGATGGTCCGCGACGCGGCCCGAAGCCCGCGGCCGTCCACGTCGAGGCGGAGCCCGAGCCCGAGCCCGACACGCCGGTCGGATGATCGCGATCCTCCGAGTGATCCGACCCCCCGTCCGCGGGCGCATGCCCGGGCGCCCCTGGACATGCGCCCCATTATCATCTCTCATTGTTGAAAAAAAACAACCTATATCGAGAGTTAATTTGACAATCCAGCTGCGCGCGCTCAACATAGCATTTTCCTATAGGGCATGCGCCATACGCATAATTTGGCCATTACCCCAATTTTAAGGCTCGTTGCTTAAATACCGCGTTCGTATTGCCAACATAAGCCTCCACGAATCTTGCTTTTCCACTTGTAATGCACAAGACCGCCCTATAAGATATCGATTGCCATGCTGACCACAGCGACGTTTTGATGGTTATAATGAATAACACATATTCATTATAACGTATTTCAGAGTCCTCGCCGTCGACGACGCGGGGTGTCGTCCGGGCGGGTCACCCAGGACCCGCCGAGATCGGGTCGCCGACAGGGATGTCGAGAGTTCCCTCATCGCGGCCGATCGCCGATCGGCCCCAGTCACGGAGCGCGCAGATGAACATCACGAAGCTGCTTTCTCGGGACGCAGGTCGGGACTCACGGGCCACCTCGCACGGTCGCCGGGAGCGTCGACGCTCCCCATCTCGCTTCAGACTCACACCCGTGGAGGTGTTCGAGGATCGCGTGTTGCTGTCGTCCGTCCCCGCGCTGTACAGCAATGCGACCGGGGAACTGACCGATCCCGCGTTCAAGGGCCTGTCTCTGGCCAACAATGACGGCCTCACCGCCACGGTGCCGACCCTCGTCGGCGACCAGATCGTCCTCGGCTTCACGAACAGCGGATCGTACACGATCGAGATCGGCGTCGCCGTCTACAAGGACCCGCCCGGCCCCCCGCCGATCCAGTTGAGCAATGAGGTCTTCCAGTCGGTCCAGTACTTCACGATCGCGGCCGGCAAGTCGCTCACGGTCAAGATCTGCGACCAGTGCCAGGTCCAGGTCGATTCGTTCATCCACAAGGTGGATTCCACCACGGAGTCGAACGTCGTGAAGCAGTTCTCGCCCTTCGACAACAGCCCGCACCCGTCGAACGCCGGTCCGCCCGTCGATGCGGGGTACAACACCGCCGGCTACCAGCCCACCTCGGCGAGTTCGACCACGCCGCCCGGCATCCTCGGCACCCTCCTCTCCTATACCGCGACCACGAGCTGCAACTGCGACTGCGGCGACAACGACGGCGGTGACGACGGCGACTGCGGCGATCGCGGCGACGACGACGGCGGCGACTGCGGCGACGAAGACGGCGGCGACTGCGGCGGTGGCAGCAACAACTGGGGTGGCAATGGCTGGTGTGGCAATGATGGTGGTGACAATGACGGGGGCGGCAACTGCGGCGGTGACAACAACTGGGGTGGAAACTGCGGGGGCAACTGGTAATTGAAGCAGCCCCATCGGTTTATTGCGATTCCCCCGGATGAATGCTGTTGTTCCATCCAGCGTTGAATAGGTATTTCGCCGGACGTCATCCCTCGCCAGGGGACGCAGGATCTTGGCGAGGGATGACGATGCCACTCACCCGGCCGTCAACCCCTCATGTCACGGGCGAGACGTCGCCGCGCGGGCGACGGACTCGATGGCGATGGCCGCCAGCGCCGCGCCGTAGTGCAGGTCGATGCCGGCCATCGTGTCCTGGCTGTCGTGGTAGCCCGAGCGGTCGATGTCGTAGTCCTCCATGAACAGCACGACGGGGATGCCGGCGTCGGAGAAGACCTGGCCGTCGGAGTTGTACAGGGTGCTCCGCGGGTCGTCGTGCGGGCGGACCTCGCCGTGCATCTCCGGGTGCGGCGCCGTCGGCGGGGGCGCCGCGCGGCCGCCGGCGGCGACGGCCGCCGCGACGGGACGGGTGGCGGTCCCAGGCCGCGGCGGTGGGCGTTCCACGCCTCGTTGGCCAGGTGGGCGTGCAGCGCCAGGCGCATCGACTCGCGGCTCGTGCCCGGCGCGATCTGGAAGACGCCCCGGTTGCGGGGGTTGTCGTGCGCGACCATGTCGAGCACGTAGACCCCCTCGACGCGGACGGCCGACAGGTCGCAGCGACTGCCGTCGGGCAGGCGAGCGGCGAGGGTCCCCTGGACGAGCTGCTGCGACAGGTGGCGGGCACCGAGGCAGTCGGCGGGGAACTCCTCGCCGGTCAGGTGGACGAGCCAGACGTCGCAGCCGAGGCGGCCGTCGCGGGCTCAGCTCCAGCAGGACCGGCGCCGCCATCACCAGCGCGGCGGTGGCCGAGGTGTTGTCGTCGGCCCCGGGGGTGGCCAGGCGGGGGCCGTCGCGGCGCTTCGCCTCACCGAAGCGATCCTCCATGTAGGCGGTGTCGTAGTGGTCGGCCATGATCACGGCGCGGCCGCGGTCGCGGCCCGGGATGACGACGATCAGGTCGCGCTCGGCCGGCTCGGCCCCCTGGCTGGCGCGCCAGCCGTCGGACCAGGCGAAGTCGAAGTCGGTCCGCCAGTGGAACGGCAGGTCGCCCGCCAGGGCGCGGCCGGTCAGTCCGGCGTCGGCGATCGCCTCGAGTGTAGCGGCGAGGAGATGGTCGCCCAGCGCGGCCGAGGTCGCGGCGGGCGTGGCGACCCGCGGCGCAGCGCCGCGGGTCGCCGGGTCGCGGGCGCAGTCGGCGTTGTTCCGGTTGGGGAACCGGCCCGACGACAGCGCGGCGATCGTCCGCCAGTAGGCGACCTCGAAGGGCCGGCGGGCCGTCCTCGCGAACGTCAGGGGCGCGGGCGCGTCGCCGCGGGGCGCCTCGGGTTCGAGGCACCGGCGGAGCTCGTCGGCAAGCCGTCGCCCGGCTTCGGCGTCGCCCGAGTGCCCCGGCAGGGCGTCGAGCCAGCCGTCGAGCGTCTGCCGACGCGAGGCGGTCAGCAGGCGGCGCGCGAACGACCGGGGCAGCGGCCCGCCCAGGAGGTCGCGGGCGTCGAGCAGCTTGCGGGCGTCTCGGGCCAGGTGGTGCGGGCGGGGGTCGTCGGGCCTCGCGAACAGGGTGGTGGCCGCGCGGTAGGGCGCGCGCTCCAGCAGGCGGGGCCAGAGCTCGAGACGGAGGCCTCGTCGTCCGGGTCGGGGCGGTCGGCGCGATAGGCGGTCAGGTAGCCGGGCGGCGCCTCGGGGATGACGACGGGACGGTCGGCGCCGTCGGGCAGGCAGGCGACGAGCGGGCGGTGCCAGTAGACCTCGTGGTCGCCGACCCGCATGGCGGGATACTGGAAGCGGTAGCCGAACAGGCCCCCCTCGCGGAGCGCGCGGGCGGCGCGGTCGATCTCGTCGCGGCCGGCGCGGGGGCCGTCGAGCAGCAGGCGGCCGTCGGCGGTCCAGAGCTGGGCGTTGCGGGCCATCGGCTTGCCGTACAGGCCGATCGCCTCCGAGTCGTCGAACAGGACGTGCGCCATCCGGTCCTCGCGGTCGGAGACCTCCGCCCCGCCGATCGCGTCGCGACGCACCCGCGCCGTGCGGTGCGACCGGCGGAAGGTGTTGCGGAGCGGGCCGTGATGATCGCCGGGTCCCTCCGATGATCCCGGTCGGGGCTCGTGCATCCAGCCCGACTGCGGCACGCGGAGCCCGTGGCCGGCCTCATGCCGGGGCACGGCGTTGAGCAGGGGGACCTGCATCGCCAGCGGCAGCTCGCGGCGCAGCGCCAGGTGCGGCAGCGAGCCCCAGAACAGGAGGCTGCCGGGGAAGGGGATCAGGTGCAGGTCGCCCGCCAGGTAGGCCCGCCGCACGGGGGCGGGCAGGGCGTCGAACGGGCGGAACGTCAGCAGGTATCTCAGGCCGCGGGGGAGACGGCCCCCGTCCCAGAGCAGCGGCGCCGTCCAGGACGGCAGCGGGCCCTCGGGCCACGGGGCAGGGGGGGCGGCAGGTCGCCCTGCGGCAGGATGCGCAGGCCGGCGCGGCGGAGGTCGGCCAGGTCGTCGGCCGACGCGCCGTAGGCGGTCGCGATCAGGATGCGGAGGAAGTCGAGCGCCTGCCTCGGCGGGCCTCTCGCGGCCGGGGGCGGAGAAGAAGCCGCGCCAGAAGGCCCGCGCCGGGCCCTGCTCGCTGCCGCCGAAGAGGGTCCAGCGGAGCGCGGCCCTTGTCGTCCTGGGTGCGCGACAGGGCCAGAGGCATCAGGACGACGAACCGCTCGTGCCGCAGCGACCCGGCGCGCCCGGCCAGGGCGGCCGGCCAGTACGGGTTGCCGGCCAGCTTGGCGCGGGAGATCCCGTGCGCCGGCTCGCCGCGGCCGAGGCGGGCCAGGGCCCCGACGACCGCGGCGGCGACCTGCTCCAGGCCGGGCCGCAGCTCGAAGGCCTCCTCGTGCTCGGCGACGCGCCAGCCCCACGGGTCGCCCTCGGCGAACGGGCCCGGGGCCGTCGCCCCGTAGGGCGAGATGCCCAGCCGGGGCGGCGGCATGAACTCCGAGTAGGCGGCGATCGGGAACGCCCCCTCGCCCCGGAAGGCGGGCCGGCCGGAGACCAGTCGCGTCCATCCCGGTCCGGGCATCGTCGCTCACTTCGGGGCGGCGGGGTTCTTCGTCGGGTCGAGCTGGTCGAGCTCCAGCGGCTCGAAGATCTCGCTCGGCGGGGCCGGCGGCGGCGGGACCGCGGTCGGGGCCGGGGCCGCGGCACCCTTGACGGCCGCCGCCGCCTCGTCACGCAGCGACACCAGCAGCGGGTAGAGCGTGGGTGTAGACCTCCCGCTGGCGGGGCGTGCTCGCGGCACCGAACCGGAGGTTGAACGCCTCCATGAAGCCGATCAGGTCGCCGAGCGTCGTGTCGGGGCGCTTCTCGACCCCGGCCAGCAGGACGTCGATCGCCGGGGTCTTGAGCATCCGCAACAGGCCGAACAGCGCCTTCAGGTAGGTCTCCGCCTCGCGACGCTGGGGGGTATTCTTCGGGATCGTCGCCTCGACCTTGCCCCGCAGCCCCACGACGATGTCCTGCGCCTTCTTGAGCGTTGCGGGGTCGGGTTTGCCTTGCTCCTCGTTCTGGGCCCGGATCTCGGCGCCGAGCTTCTTCAGCGCCTCGCGCTCGGTGGCGAAGGCGTCGGTCTTGAGGACGGCGGGCGGTCCCCCCTTGACCAGCTGCTCCACGCTGGTCGTGATCGCCCCCGCCGCATACTGGAACGGGATGTCGCGGATCAGCGCGCCGGCGACCTTCGTCCGCGTCCCCTTCAGGTCGCGGAGATAGACCCTCGGGTCGTTGATCTCGTCGAGCGCGACGTTCAGCGCGTCGCCCTTGGCGACGTCGGAGGGGGTCGGGTTGTCCCTCAGCCGGCGATTGATCTCCGCCCTCGCCGTTTTGATGTTCTGGCTCCCCCTGATCTGCCTCTCCTGATAGCGGCGGTTGGCCTCCTGCTGCGACAGGTACATGTACTGGTTCCAGCGCATCGCGGTGTCGGCGTTGATCGACCTGGCGACGGCGGTCTGCTGGTTGTACTGGCCCGCGCCGACGGCGAGGGCGCCCATCCCCTGGGCGATGCTCCCCTGGACGGTCGATCCCCCTCCATAACCGCCCCAGCCGCCCCAGCCGCCAAATCCCCACTGGCGCGGGCCGGTGTTCCGAGGACGGCCAGTGCGATGACCAACGCGGACACCAGGACACCGCCACCGGGGCGCCCCCGGCGTGTCGGGCTTCGATGCGGACGTTTCATCAGATCACTCCGATCACGAGAGCGGGAACCTACCAGCAAGATGCCCCGGGTCGGCCCACGACCTCGGCCAGTCCCCCCGAGGAGGCCGGGCCCAAGTCTAATGAGCCGAGTGCCCGGATTTCCACCTTAATCCATCCCAGGAAATCTTGACATGGCTCGGGTCTTGCACCCACCCGCGCGAGGAGATGAGGAAGCGGGTCAGGACATCTTACCCTGCCGGCCGGCGAGCCAGCCGCCGCAGCCGGCCAGGATGCTCGACATCGCGGCGGTCGCCCAGTTCTGGGGGTTGGACTTGTCGGAGGATGCGAGGTCGACCACCGCGACGACGAGGATCGCACCCAGCGCCGAGAGGCTGGCCGCCAGGACGACGTTCTCCTGGCGGAGGGTAGGGGCGGCACGGGCCTCCTCGCGGGCGAGTCGGGACTTCCGCTCCTGCGGCGTCTCGCGGGCCCGAACTTGCCCGAGAAGCCGAGATCCTGAGGTGAGAATTGCCCGGGGGGCCGCTTGCGAGGTGGCGCCATGGGAAATCAGGGCTCAAATTCGATGTCGAGCACATCGGGAGACGCCGCCGCCCCGACCGCCTTACCCTCGCGGTGCGCGGCGACGTAGAGCTGATAAAGACCCATCGCCTTGGAGAGCAGCACCTCGGGGGAATCCCCGGTGACCTCAAGCAAGCGGTTCAGTTCATCGAGCGCCCTGCCCGACAGGTCGAGGTCGATGCGGGGACCTTCCAGGAACCAAGGCCCGACGGTGGTCTGGGTCTCGGGGGCGGCGTCGACGGTCTCGGGCATGGGGCACCTCCTCGGTTGGACATCATTATACCGGGAGTCGGACGGCGATCAGGCCCCCCGACCCCGGTCAATCCGCCGGCAGGCCCGCCACCTCCACGCGGCGACCGCCCTTCCGCGGTCCCATGAAGGCCCGGACGCCGACCAGCAGCAGGGCGCCGGACAGGAGGTAGACCAAAGCCGTCGCGCTCAGGCAGGCGCCCATGCCGTAGTGCTCCGCCGCCTTGGCGATCGCCACGGAGGCCATCCCCCCGCAGCCCCAGCCGATCGAGTTCATGATCCCTTGCGCCGTTGCGCGGCGGCGGACCTCGACCACGTCGAAGAGCGACGCCCAGACGTTGGAATCGTAGATCCCCTTGAAGTAGCCGAAGCCGACCAGGGCCAGGATCAGCAACGGCATCGAGGGCGCCAGGCCGGTCAGGGACAGGAATGGGACCGCCACGAGCAGCCCGAGCGCCTGCGTCATCATCCGGCCCCCCGGCGACCGCCTCGCCCAGCGATCGGCCAGCCAGCCGCCGCCGAGGACGCCCACGACCGACGCGACCTGGAGCCACGCGGTCCCGTTCAGGCCCGCCATCGCGACGTCCATCCCGAACTTGCGGCCCAGGAACGTGGGCATCCAGGTCAGGAAGATCGTCGCGACGGGGTTGACCCCCGCGAAGACCAGGACCAGGACCAGGAACATCGGGTTCCGTACGAGGTCGCGGACCGCATCCCACGGGCTGTCCGGCGGAGAGGGCAGTTCCGCCAGGTCGTCCGCCGGTCCGGGGCTTTCCGCCTTGCCCCTCGCCGGCTCCTTCAGGGCCCACGTCAGGACGATCCCGAGGGCGACGCCGAGCGCGCCGAACAGGTAGAAGCCCGACCGCCAGCCGTAATACTTGGCGAAGTACCCGGCCGCCCACCCCCCCGCGATCGTCCCGGCGTAGACGCTCGACTGGTGCAGCGCCATGGCGCGCGACCGGGTGTCGCGGCCGTGGTAGTCGGCGATCATGGCCATCGAGGCGGGGAAGTAGAACGCCTCGCCCAGCCCCTCGAGGGCGCGGAACAGGACGAGGTGCCAGTACCGCGTCGCCAGCGAGGTCGCGATCGTGATCAAGCGACCAGAAGACCAGCCCTCCGACGATCAGCGTCTTGCGACGGACGCGGTCGCCGATCATGCCCGTCAGCGGCAGGGCCAGCGCGTAGACCCACATGAACGAGCTGCCGACGATGCCGAGCTGGACGTCGGTCAGGCCCATCTCGCCCTTCAGCGGGGTGAAGACCGAGAAGATCGCCTGCCGGTCGGCGTAGTTGAACAGGCAGACGGCCCAGAGCATGGCCACCACGCACCACTTGTACCGCTCGGGTCGGATCACGGCGCACCCCCGGTGATGGCGGACGCCAGGCGATCCGCCCCGGAGATCCTACCCGCGGCCGACCCGACCGCCTATGGGGTCGAGTCCCGCGACGCCCGGCCGCAGCGGGCCCGGGGCCGGATCGGGCCTCCCGCCGAGCCCTTCGGCGACCCCGTAGCGGACGACGCGGGCCGCTCCGGCGCCGGCGAGCACCAGATACACCCAGCGTCCATCGGGCGAGAACAGGGGCCGGGTGGCGGCGTCCCCCCGCGCGAGCGTCCGGACGGTCGCCGGGACGACGCCCGGGTCCCCGCTCGCGGGGTCGATCGCCACCCGCGCCAGCCGGAACTGCCATTCGGCCAGGCCGAGGGGCCGGGCCGCGTAGGCCAGGACCAGGCTGCCATCGGGCGCGGCCGCCAGCGAGGGCAGGCGCTGGTCCTCCGGCTCGCCGGGGACGACCGAGTCCGGGATGGCCAGCGTGCCGGCGGCGTCGATCGCCGTGCCGGTGGGGTCGAGATGGAGCCACCAGAGATGCTGCCTCATGAGGCGGTCCGGTGTGCCCGACCGCACGAGGATCATCGCGGTGACGACGAGCCGCCCCCCGAGCCTCGGGTCGTCCGGCCAGGTCGGCTCGGCGAGGAACAGGCCCTCGGCGCGGGCATCTCGGCCCGCCAGGCCAGGGGCCGAGGACACCCCTCGCCGCCGAAGTCGTAGCGATAGAGCCGGCCGTCGCCGGCGGCGAAGAGGACCCGGGCCGTCGTGCCGGGGAACCAGCAGGGGCGGGAGGCCGGGAGGATGTCGAGCGGCACGTGATCGAGCAGCTCGCCGTCGGGGATGGTGAACCGCGCCAGGCCGTACGAGCGGACGCCTCGCCGCAGGGCCCCATGCCCGCGACGGTCCTTACAGCGGCCGACCATCTGGGCACGCCCCCGGTCGTCGACCCAGGGGGAACAGGCGGCATGCTCGATGGCGTAGTCCAGGGGCAAGGGCACCAGGACGCCGGCCTGGGCGTCGAGGAGCTTGGAGCCAAGGCCGGGCCGGGAGAGGTCGAAGGCGTTGATGACGTGATGGCGAGGCGGCGCGGGGCGGCGATCTGCACCCGGCGCCGACCGTCCCCTCCCGATCGCGATCGCCAGGATGGTCAGCGCGACCCCGACGAGTGCGACGGGACGCACGAGTGCGACCAGCGATGCCAGGACGCCGATCCGTCGTCGATCTGGGCTGCGACCGGGACGCATGAGATCGGGCCCTCCCGATGAAGACGTTCCGAAGTCACCACGAAGGTAATGCCGGTCTATTCGGGGTCCGATCCCAAATTTTAAGAAATTCGTTTCAAATGGGCGATCCCAAATTTTAAAGGATTCGTTTCAAACGGGGCTCCCGCCCGGCTCGCCGAAGATCCTCGATCGGGGTGCGCCGTCGTGACGGGGAGGTCGCCCGACGGGGCCGAGGCGGGATATACTGCGGGCGTGCGAACGCTGCCGCGGGCCTTCTACGACCGGGACACGGAGGCGGTGGCCGGGGACCTCCTGGGGATGCTCCTGGCCCACCGGGTCGGCGGCGCGCTGCGGGTCGGGCGGATCGTGGAGACCGAGGCGTACCTCGGCACGCACGACCTCGCCTCGCACTCGGCGAAGGGGCGGACGGCCCGCACCGAGGTCATGTTCGGGCCGCCGGGACACGCCTACGTCTACCTGATCTACGGCGTCCACCACTGCCTGAACGTCGTGACCGAGGCCGAGGGGCGCGCCGCGGCCGTCCTGATCCGCGCTGGAGCCCGTGGCGAACATCGAGGGGAGTACGAAGGGGCCCGGCCTGCTCTGCCGCGCCCTGGCGATCGACCGTCGCCAAAACGGCTTCGACCTCACCGGAGGCGACCTGTTCCTGGCCGAACCCGACCGCCGCGGGCCGATCGAGGTGGTCGCCCGGCCCCGCGTCGGCGTCGGCTACGCGGGCGAGTGGGCGGAGAAGCCGCTGCGGTTCCTCATCCGGGGCAACGCCTTCGTCTCGCGCAAGTGACATCGGCCGGGGCGCGACGGGCGGGACGATACCCCTTCCTCCGGACGACCGAGCCGGGGTAAGATAGCGTGTCATCCAGGATCGCCCCGCCAGGAAGATGACCTCACCCACCGACGGCGAGCGCTTCGCCCGCGATCGAGGCGGCATCGACGGACTGCCCCGGGAGCGAAGCACAACGCCCGTCCGAACTCCCTCCCTCCCCGGAGACGTGCCATGATGCGTCGCAGTGGCTTCACGCTGATCGAGCTGTTGGTGGTGATCGCGATCATCGCCGTGCTGATCGCGCTGCTGCTCCCCGCGGTGCAGGCGGTGCGCGAGGCGGCCCGGTGTTCCCAGTGCGTCAATAACCTCAAGCAGATCGGCCTGGCCGTCGCCAACTACAGCGACGTTTATGGCGCCCTGCCCCCCACCTCCAGCCCTGCGAGCGTTACGAACGACTTCGCCCTGAAGCCGCGCATCCTCGGCCAGATGGAGCAGACGGCGCTGTTCAACGCGCTGAACTTCGGCCTGTCCTACAGCACGGCCCAGAACTGGACGGTCCGCACGACCCAGCTCAGCACGCTGCTTTGTCCGTCCGATACGAACGTGCCGTCCAACGTCGACGCCAGCGGCACCGGCGCCAATCGCGCGGCCGGCTACACCAGCTACCCGAATAACATCGGGACCATCTACACCCAGAACGGGTTCCAGATCGATGGCCCGGCCTACCTCCAGGCGTCGCCCCAGTACGGCCCGGTCGTCACTCTGGCCATGATCACCGACGGGCTGTCCAACACTGCGATCTTCGGCGAGTGGGTCCGGGGGATGAACGGCTCGCCGACCGACGGGCTACACCAGTCCTACATAGCCGGCCAGGCGAAACCGACCGGCTCGACCGACCTGATCGCCCTGGCGGCCTCGTGCCAGGCGTCGACCGCCCTCTTCCTGGGGGGCTATACCCCCGCCTGGGATCGCAAGGGGGAGGAGTGGCTCGCCTCCCCGTGCGGCACCGGCGGCTGCTACACCCACATCACGACACCGAACAAGAAGTCTCAGTAGTTCCCAGAAACCTCGATCCGGTCCGCTAGTTCAGAAGCTCTGAACATAACTGCCTTTCCGTCTCCGTCTCGCCGACCGTCCCGTACGCCTCCTCGATCACCTGGAGCAGCCAATGCAGCAGCGCCCGCAGCCGCAGCCGCTCCAGCCGGATCAGCCGCCCGCCTCGCCGCGGCGTCGAGAGGACCGCGAAATGGAGCCAGACCCACTCGTTGCGCAGCACCAGCGCCAGGCCGGCGTACAGCAGCCGCAGCTCCGGCCGTCGCGTCGAGGTCCGTCCCCGCGCCTGGTTCATCTGCCGGTAGCTCGACTCGATCCCGAACCGCGACCGGTACGTCTCCCGCACCCACGCGCACGACCGGCCCTCCACCCCCCAGCACGCATAGACCAGCGCCCGGCGCCCGTGCCGCTTCCACTGGCCGCGGTAGTTGCGGCAGGCCACGCAGATCGCCACCCGCGCCGTCCGCTTCGCGCCGCTGGTCACCGTGTACTCGAACCAGCCGCCCCGCTTCATGGGCGCGAAGACCCGGGTGCCGCCCGGGCCCCGCGGGTGGTCGGCCTTGCGGCCGCGGATGACCACCGGCATCAGGAACGGCTGCCGGCCGCCTGGAGGTAGCGGATCACGTCCACGCTGTAGAAGCCGCGGTCCAGCAGCAGGAGCCGGGGCTTGACCCCGACCGAGCGGGCCTGCTTCAGGAGGCGCTGGACGACCTCCTTGAGCGGCTCGCCCTCGGCGACCGCCTGGAGCGCGACGGTGAACCGCTGGCCCTTGAGGACGAGATAGGCGGTGGCGTAGGCGTGGAAGTGACTGGTGCCGTCCTTGGCCAAGCTGCGGTAGACCTCCACGGGTCGCGGAAGGGCTCGCCGTGGTAGGGGATCAAGGTCAGGTCGATCGCCAGGCGTTGCGGCCGCCGCCGCATGCCCGGGGCAGCCGGCCGGCCAGGGCGCCGTTGAGCTGCCGCTGGAGCGCGGCGAACTCGGGCAGCGCGGCGTAGAGGGCCTTGCGGATCGTCCCCTCGGAGGCGAGGCCGTCGAGCCGCGCGCAGGCGGCGTGGATCGAGGTGACGTCGGCGGCGGCGACCAGCAGGACGGCCCAGAGGGTCGGGGCGGTGACCTTCCGCTTGGAGTCCCGCAGCGGGACATGCTGTTGCAGGTGACTGGTGGCGGAGCGATGGACCTGGTGGCGGTTCAGGGTACGATGGTGTGGGCGCATGGCTCCCTCCGGGGTTGGCTTCGTGTCCAAAGGCCATATTCCGGAGGGACCTTGCGTCCATCTACCTCATCCCCGCCACCAACCGACGAGTTTGGGAACTACTGAGCCTTGCTTCTTCAAGGGGGAGACCGGCACCAACGGCGCCTATTCGCTGATCGGCGCCAGTCTCGAACCACCCGGGCGGCGTGAACGTGGGCTTCCTCGACGGATCGGTCCGCTTCATCAAGGAGAGCATCGCCCCGCAGACCTGGTGGGCCGTCGCCACCCGCAACGGCGGCGAGGTCATCAGCGCCGAGAGTCTCTGACTCGCCGTCGCGAGAGGCGTGATGGACCGGGCCGCGAGGCGATAAGATCAACGTCCCCGGCCCGAACCCTCCACCCCGAGGTGATCCCGACGATGCCGCAGCGACGCACCCGACGATGGTACCGACATTCCCTCGCGGCGACCCTCGCGCTCGCCGCCCTCTCGGGCGCCGCCCCCGACACGAGGTCGGCGCGGACGGGCCCTCTCAGCCCGGCCGAGTCGCTCCGGCGGTTCACGGTCCCCGACGACCTCCGCATCGAGCTGATGCTGTCGGAGCCCGAGATCGCGCAGCCCGTGTTCCTCAACTTCGACGAGCGCGGCCGGATGTGGGTCGTCGAGTATCGCCAGTATCCCGAGCCGGCCGGCCTGAAGATGCTCAGCCGCGACAGCGTCTGGCGGATTGTCTACGATAAGGTCCCCCAGCCGCCGCCGAACCACGTCCGCGGGCCGGGACCGGATCACGATCCACGAGGACACCGACGGCGATGGCATACTCGACAAGCACACCACGTTCGTCGACGGCCTGAACATCGCCACCGCCTGCGCCCGGGGCGCGGGGGCGTCTGGGTCCTCAACCCGCCCTACCTGCTGTTCTATCCCGACAAGGACAACGACGACGTGCCCGACGGCGATCCCGAGGTTCACCTCGAAGGGTTCGGGCTGGAGGACACGCACTCGGTCGTCAACAGCCTCTGCTGGGGCCCCGACGGCTGGCTCTACGCCGCGCAGGGGAGCACGGTCAGCGGGCGGGTGAAGCGGCCGGGGACGCGCGACGAGCCGGTCCACTCGATGGGCCAGCTCATCTGGCGATACCACCCCGAGACGCGACGCTACGAGGTCTTCGCCGAGGGGGGCGGCAATGCCTTCGGCGTCGAGGTCGACTCGCAGGGGAGGATCTACTCGGGCCACAACGGCGGCGACACCCGAGGGTTCCACTACGTCCAGGGGGGATACTACCGCAAGGGGTTCGACAAGCACGGGCCGCTCTCGAACCCGTATGCCTTCGGCTACTTCCCCGCGATGAAGCACGACCGGGTGCCGCGGTTCACGCACACGTTCGTCATCTACGACGGCGGCGCCCTGCCCGAACACTACAACGGCAAGCTGTTCGGCGTCGCGCCGCTCCTGAGCCACGTCGTCGAGAGCGACGTCATCGCGCGACGGCTCGTCGTTCCGGACCCGCGACGTCGGCTTCCCGGTGACGACCACCGACCCCTGGTTCCGTCCGGTCGACATCAAGGTCGGCCCCGACGGCGCGATCTACCTCGCCGACTGGTACGACGGGCAGACCAACCACTACCGCAACCACGAGGGGCAGATCGACCGGAGCAACGGACGGATCTACCGCCTCGAGGCGACCGGGGCCGGGCCGATCAAGCCGTTCGACCTGTCGAAGAAATCGACCCGCGAGCTCATCGGACTGCTCGACCACCCGAACCGCTGGTTCCGGCAGACGGCCCTGCGCCTGATCGGCGACCGCAAGGACGGCTCGGTCATGCCGATGCTGGCCCGCGGGGTCCGCGAGGGGACGGGCCAGCACGCTTTGGAATCGCTCTGGGCGTTGAAGCTCAGCGGAGGGCTCGACGAGACGACCGCCCTGGGGCTGCTCGACCATCGCGAGCCGCAGGTGCGGCTCTGGACGGCGCGCCTGCTCTGCGACCCCGGGGCAGTCTCTCCCGCCATCGCCGCGAAGCTGGCCGAGAGGGCGAAGGGTCGAGACGGATGTGGAGGCCCGCAGCCAGCTCGCATGCTCGGCGAGGCGCCTGCCGGCCGCCGAGGCGCTGCCGATCGTCCGCAACCTGATCGACCACGACGAGGACGCCCGGGACATCCACATCCCCCTGCTGCTGTGGTGGGCGATCGAGGCGAAGGCCGCCTCGGACCGCGACGCCGTGCTGGCGATGTTCCGCGACCCGGCGCTCTGGGACCGTCCGATCGTCAAGGGCACGATCGCCGGTCGCCTGATGCGGCGCTACGCCGCGGGCGGGGGCCGCAAGGACCTGCTGTCCTGCGCCGAGCTGCTGAGGATGGCCCCGGGCCCGGAGCACGTCAAAAGGCTGATGGCCGGCTTCGAGGCGGCACTGTCGGGGAGGTCGATGCCCGCTCTGCCCGACGAGCTGGCCGAGGCGCTAGGACGGTTCCAGGGCCGCTCGGTCGTCGTGGGCCTGCGGCAGGGCCGCCCCGACGCCGTGACCGAGGCGCTGCGGGCCCTCGATGACGAGGAGGCCGACAAGGGCGAGCAACTCCGGTACGTCCAGGTCCTCGGCGAGGTGGGCCAGCCCCGCGCCGTGCCGTCTTTGCTGAGGCTGGCGTGCCGGTCGTCGGACGGCGCCCTCCAGGCGGCGTCGCTCGCGGCCCTGCAACGGTACAACGACCCCGCGATCGCCCCGGCGGTGCTGGGCGCCTGGCCCGAGATGACCGACGACGTCCGCGCCGAGGCGCTGGCGCTGCTGTCGAGCCGCCCGGCCTGGGCCCTGCGGCTGGCGGAGGCGGTCGACGCGGGCAAGGTCGATCCCCGCGCGGTCCCTCCGGAGGTCGTCCGGAAGGTCCAAAGGTATCGCGACGACCGGCTCGCGGCTTTGGTGCGCAAGCACTGGGGCGACGTGCGGCCCGCGACGACGGCCGAGCTCCAGGCCGAGATCGACCGCCTGGCCGTCCGCATCCGGTCCGGCCCCGGCGACCCGAAGGCGGGCGAGCGCCTGTTCGCGGCCAGGTGCGCGATCTGCCACGCCCTGTTCGGCCAGGGGGGCAAGGTCGGGCCCGACCTGACGACCTACCGCCGCGACGACCTGGAGACGATGCTCCTGAACGTCGTCAACCCGAGCGCCGAGGTCCGCGAGGGGTACGCCAGCTACGTGGTCTCGACCGCCGACGGCCGCACCCTCGGCGGCATCCTGATCGACCAGGATCGGCAGGTCGTCGTCCTGCGGGGCAGCGAGGGGCGCGACGTGACGATCCGCCGCGACGAGGTCGAGGAGATGGCCGCGACGCCCTCCTCGCTCATGCCCGAGGGCCTGCTCACGGGGATGACCGACCGTGAGGTCCGCGACCTGTTCGCCTACCTCCGCGCCAACCAGCCCCCGAAGTGAGCCCCGTCGGCCCGAGAGTCCGGGAGGATGGCGCGTCCGTCGCCGTCAATCGCCCCCGGCCGGCCTCGACGGCGCCCGGTCCGCCTCCCGGCGCAGGTACGCGAAGAGGTCGCGCACCTCCTGGTCGGAGAGCGGGTCGAGGATCCTCTCGGGCATCAGGGAGGTGTCGGCACGCTTGGTCGTCTCGACCTCATCGGCCCGCAGCGGTGGTCCGCACCCCCTTGGCGTCGAGGACGGTGACCTTCCCCGCGCCGTTCTCGGCCAGCAGGCCGGAGAGGACGCGGCCGTCGACGGTGGCCACGACGTACTGCTGATACCCCTCGCGGATGACCCCGCCGGGGTCGACGACGTTCCGGATCAGCACGTCGAGGTTCTTGCGGTCCACCGCCGTCAGGTCGGGGCCGATCTTCTCCCCCTCGCCGAAGAGTTGGTGGCAGTTCAGGCAGAGCTTGGCGACGAGCGGCTTGCCCGCGGTCGGGGTCGCCCGTCCCCTTGGCCAGGATCGTGGCGACGGCGTTGATGCGGCCCTGCATCTCGCGGCCGGTCGTCGGGCGGACCTGGCCCCAGAGCGTCTCCGCCCTCGCGGTGAGCCCGGGGTCGTCGTGCAGCAGGACGCGGCGGACCTGATCGAGGCTGAAGTCGTTCGGCGGGGATGGCGCCGTTCTCCACGGCGGCGAGCGCCGCGGCGGACCACGACGGCCGGCTGACGAGCACGTCCCGCGCCTTGTCGCGGAGCGGCGGCGGGCATCTTCGGATACTGGTCGATGATGGCGGCGGCGACCTCGGGCGCGTCGTACCGCTGGAGGGCCAGCAGCGCCGCGGTGCGGACCGGCGCCGGCTCGTCGGCGCCGAGCAGCCCGAGCAGGGGCGTCAGCGTCGTCGGGCCGCCTCAGCTCGCCCAGGGTGCGGATGAAGTCGGCCCGCTCCTGCGCCGGCAGCCGCGGGTCGGCCGCGCGGGCCGCCGCGAGCGGGTAGGCCGCCTCGATCCCGAGCCGGAGCGACAGCCGGATCAGCGCCGGGCTCGGGCCTCTCGTCCGACAGCGACGGCGCCAGCGCGGCCGCCAGCGGCGCGGGGGGCCCGTCGAAGTGCAGGCCCTCCATCTGCTGCTCCATCGCGCGGACCAGCCGCCCTCGCTCCGTCGGCGTCGGGGCGAGCGCGAGCAGGCGGGCGCAGGTGGCGAACCCGTCGGGCGTCCCCTCGGCCAGGTAGCGCCGCGCCAGCCGCTCGACGACGACGGCCCGCGTGATCGGGCGGTTCCACGCCGCGGCCGAGTCGACCAGCCCGAGCACCCGTTCGCGGTCGGAGATCGCCTTGTCCTCGATCGCCCACCACAGGAGCAGCGGGATGTGCGGGTCGGCGACGTCCTCGGACCGCCCGAGCAGCTGCTCCACGATCGGCAGCGCGACCGGCCCCGGCAGCCTCTTGCAGGTGCAGGCCGAGCTGGTTCCGCACGATCGGGCTCGGCTCTCGGCGGGCCAGCTCCACGAGGCGGTCGTTGAACCGCGGGGCGACCTGGCGACGGTCGCCCAGCAGGCGGACCGTCCAGGCCCGCACGTGCTCGGACGGGTGGTCGAGGAACTCCATCGCCAGGTCGTCGGTGAGGCCGCCGCTGACGTGCAGGGCCCAGAGGGCTTCGAGGGCGAGCTTGCCGTCCGCCTCCGACCGCACCATCGCGACCAGACGCGGGCAGACCGCCGGGTCGCGGCGCTCCATGAGGATGCGGCGGGCCTCCCGCGAGTACCAGGCGTTGGGGTGCTTCAGCAGGTCGACCAGCTCGTCGCCGGAGAGGCGGCTCAGCGGCCACGGCCGTCGGCGACGGGCCGCGACCCCTCCGGCACCACGCGCCAGATGCGGCCGGTGTCGCGGCTCGGCATGTACCACTTGCTGCGGTCCTTCGGGTCGGTGTGGCTGATGTTGTAGTCGTACCAGTCGGCGACGTAGAGCGCCCCGTCGGGCCCGACCAGGCCCTTGACCGGGCGGAACCAGCGGTCGGTCGAGGTGACGAAGTCCTCCTGGAAGTCCGTGGTGAAGGTCGAGCCGGCCGGCTCGAGGCGGGCGACCCGCATGGCGTTGGCGCGGAGGTTCGAGTAGATGGCGGCGCCGTCGAATCGCTCGGGGAACAGGCCCCCCTGGTAGATCACGAACCCGCCCGTCAGCCCGGTGCCGAGGAAGCCCTTGTGCTTGACGGGGTCGAAATAGCCGAAGGAGTACGGGTTGTGCAGCGGGCCGTGCTTGTCGAAGCCCTTGATGTAGTAGGCCCCCTGGACGTGGTGGCAGAGCGGCTCGCGGGTGTTGCCGCCCGCGAAGAGCTGGCCGTGGCGGTCGAAGTCGATGCCCCAGGTGTTGCCGCCCCCCTCGGCGAACAGCTCGAACTCCCTCGTCCGCGGGTGATAGCGCCAGACGCCCTGCTGGAACTCGACGCCGCGGATGTTGGCCGTGACCGTGCTCCCCTGCGCCCGTAGAGCCAGCCGTCGGGCCCCCAGGTCAGCGAGTTGGCGAAGGCGTGGGCGTCCTCCATGCCGAAGCCCTTGAGGAGCACCTCGGGGTCGCCGTCGGGAACGTCGTCGTGGTCCTTGTCGGGGTAGAACAGCAGGTACGGCGACTGGACCACGAAGAGGCCGTCGTAGCCCAGGGCCATGCCCGACGCCAGGTCGAGCCCGGTGAGGAAGGTCCTTGGACTTGCGGTAGCGCCCGTCGCTCGTCGGGGTCGTCGAGGATGATGATCCGGTCGGCGCCCTTGGGGCCGCCGGGGGGCGGCTCGGGCACCTTGTCGTACTTGGTGCGGAGGTACTGGTCGACCTCCACCGGCTTGAGGCCGTTGGGGATCGGGTACTGGAGGTACTGGAGCACCCAGAGCCGCCCGCGGTCGTCGAAGGTGATCGACAGCGGCTGCCGGACCATCGGCTCGTGGGCGAGCAGCTGGAAGTCCAGGCCCCTGGCCACCTGGAGCGTGGCCCTGGCCTCGCTCGGGCGCCACCAGGGGCGGGATGCCCGGCGGGAGGGGGTTCGGCTCGTCGGCGAGGGCGCGTGGCGCGAAGCCCCCGAAGCCCACGAGGGCGAGGACGGCGGCGACTCGGAGCGGCATCATGGCGGTCACGGGCGTTTCGCCCCGGCGGCTTGCCGCGACGGGGCTGCCCGCGGCCTAGCCTGATCGGTGCGCCCCCGACGTCGCGTTGCCTTCGGGCTCGCCCCGACCCGTTGTCCCGTCGCACGGTTGACCGGCTGCCACTGGGGCATCGCGGCCATCCCGTATGCGGCCTCGGCGGGGACGAAGCCCGCGGTTGGATGGCCCGGGAATGAGGCCGGCGTCGGGCCTTCGAACCCGTTGATCGGGCCGTTCATCCCGGCGAGGCCGACGACGCCCCCGAGGCCGCGGCCCACGCCACCCCCTCCGCCGCCCCCACCGCCGACGACGGCGGGGACGAGGACCGTGTCGAACCCGTTGATCGCGGTGAACTGCGGGTTGATGCTCATCCGCACGTAGCGACCGTCGAAGGAGACGGACGGGGTGACGGACAGCGACACGCCGTTGGGGAACGAGCCCACGACCGGCTGGAAGGCGACCGCCTGGGCCGCCGCGGACGGGGCGAGCAGCGCGAGGGCCCCGATCGCCGCGAGCGACGCCTTGAGTCCGGACATGGGCGGCTCCTCTCCACCGTCTCGGCCGAGGCCGAGGGGACGGCGACCCGTCCTCCGCAAGAGATTATCCCCCGGACGGCCGCCGGGCGGAAGGGGTCCCTGACTCCCGAGACGCCATCGCGGTAGGATAACCCGGCAGTCGGTAACCTCTCAGGGAAGGCCGATCGAGGAGGGAGTTCATCCGATGGCGATCCGACCGGCGGTCCTGTCCCTGATCCTGTGCCCCGCGATGGCCGCGGCGCAGACGGCCGAGGTCGAAGACTACGTCAAGGAGCAGGTCGCCCGGCGGCACATCCCCGGGTTGTCCCTGGCCGTCGTGCGGGGGGGCGAGGTCGTCCTCGCCCGCGGCTACGGGATGGCCAACGTCGAGCTCTCCGTGCCCGCGACCCCCGAGACCGTCTACGAGCTGGCGTCGGTCAGCAAGCCGTTCACCGCCTCGGCGGTCATGATGCTCGTCGAGGAGGGCAAGCTCGCGCTCGACGACCCGATCACCGATCACCTGCCGGGACTCCCGAAGGCCTGGGAGGGGATCACGGTGCGAAACCTCCTGAACCACACCTCGGGGATCAAGGACTACCTGAACACCGAGCACCTCTCGTTCCGCAAGGACTACACCAACGACGAGATCATCAAGACGGTGGCCGACCTCCCGCTCGACTTCCCGCCCGGCCGGAAGTGGGCCTACTCGAACACCAACTACGCCCTCCTCGGGATGGTCATCGAGTATGCGAGCGGCAAGAGCCTGGCCGAGTTCCTCGCCGCGAGGGTCTTCGGGCCGTTGGGGATGGGGTCGTCGCGGGTCAACGACACGCTGGCGATCATCCCGAACCGCGCCTCCGGCTACGAGCGCCACGGGGGGACCCTCCGCATCCGCGACTTCGTCAGCCCGTCGCTGGCGGCGACCGGCGACGGCGAGGTCGTCTCCTCGGTGCTCGACCTGGCCAGGTGGGACGCGGCGCTCGACTCGGGCAAGCTGCTCAAGCGATCGACCCTCCGGCGGATGTGGACCCCCGCCACGCTCAAGGACGGCACGGAGACCGGCTACGGGCTCGGCTGGGCGGTCGGCGAGCACGGCGGCCACAAGGTCGTGGAGCACTCCGGCGGGTTCCCCGGCTTCAGTGCTCACATCTCCCGGTACGAGGACGACAAGCTCACGGTGATCGTCCTCGCCAACATCGCCTCGGCCGATGCAGGCCGGATCGCGCGGGGGTGGCGGCGAAGTACATCCCCGCGCTGTCCGTCGCCCCGCCGGCGCCCGTCGCGGACGACGACCCCAAGACGACCGAGACGCTGAAGGCGTTCCTCGCCGCCATGCTGCGCGGGAAGCTCGACCCCGGCCTGTTCACGGCGGAGGCGAGGGAGGTCCAGTTCCCGAAGAAGGTCGAGGACCTGGGCCGGAGGCTCGCCCCTCTCGGCGAGATTAAGAAGTTCTCCCTGCTCGGGGTGGAGGCGGAGGGGGGCATGCGGACCCTCCGCTACCGCGCGGTGGTCGGCGAGGAGGCGATGGTCGTGACCTTCACCCTGGCCGGCGACGGCAAGGTCGCGGGGCTGCTCGTCCGCCCGGAATGATCGGCCCGGCCCGATCGCGAGGGCTACCGGGCGACCCGCCCGCAACACTTCTTGTACTTCAGCCCGCTCCCGCACGGGCACGGGTCGTTGCGCCCGCGCGGCCCGGCACGACCCGCGATCGCCTCCCCTCCGTCTCGGCCTCCGCCCGGAGCCGGGCGTGAAATTCGGCGCCCTGGACGACGGCCTGGACATCCGGGCTCGGCGACAGCGCCAGGAACCGGTTGGGGATGCTCTCCCCCTGGAACGTCCGCCGCGAATCGGGCAGGAACAGGAGCCGGGCGACCCCCGCCGACGCGGGCACGATGTCGAGCAACTCGCCTTCCGGATCGGCCCAGACGGCGCGGAACTCGGCCTCGAGGAACCAGCCCGGATTCTCCCAGATGACCCAGCCGAACCGGATGCCCCCGCCGTGCTCCTCGACGTGGCGCTTGAGGCGGGCGAAGCCCTGGCCTGGGACGGCCCCGGGGGCGGCGCGGACGGCGATCCAGGCCGGCTCGCGGGCGGGGTCGAGCTGCCGGCAGAAGGCGACGATCTCCGGGGTGATCTCGTCGGGTACCCGGTTCTGGGGGATCACGGCCCCTCCCTCGGGGACGATCGCAGGGGCCGGGCCGACATCCCCGGGCGGCTCATCCGCCGTGCTCGACCGCGTCGATCTCCGCGACCAGGCGCCTCACCCGCTCCCGATTCCTGGGCGTGAGCTCGCCGCTGACGAGGAGTCGGATCAACAGGCGGCGGGCGCGGTCCAGGAGCAGTTTGGATTCGATACTCTCGTGGCGCTCGGACGACCAGGCCTCCATCAGGAGGTCGATCTCGGCGCCGGTGCGGACGGCGGGGAGGCCGACCGGGGTCGAGGCCCCGTCACCGGCCGCCGAATCCCAGCGGTCTTCGATGTGGCTGATCATCGCTCGGGCTCCTTCGCCCCGGGCCTTGGGCTGGCGATCCAAGGTGTCCGTCGGGTCGATCGGCATCCTCCACGATCCGCCGATCGGGCCCGCGCCGCCAGCCCTCCTCGCCCGGGATGTCGTGCCGGACAGGTCGTCGTCCGGGATTCCGCTCACCTTCGCGTCTCGGCCTGCCTCCCCTCGGGGCCGTGCCCCGCACGATCGGGACCGACTCGGCATCGCGGCCCGACGCCCTCGTATTCTTCCCGACGTGCCACGGCACCGTCAATAGAAAAGCGCGGAACTGTGACTTTTTTGAAATGACCCGGGCGCCGTCGTCGTCACGACGGGCGTAGAATGGCACGACCTCGCCCACGCTGGCGAAGAACAGCGCCGAGGTCGCCAGGTTGAACGCGAACGTCGCCGCGACCCAGGCGACGGCGGCCGGGCCCCGGGGTCGGACCCGCAGCGTCGCCGCCACGGCGACGCCCTGGACCAGGAAGAACGCCGTCTGGTAGCCCTGGAACCGGCCGACCGCGACGTCGAAGATGTACTCGTGGACGGCCGCCGAGACGGCGAAGGTCGCCAGCGTCCCCCGGATCGGCGCCCGTCGCCCGCCGAGCGGCTTGAAGACGTCCTCGTGGAAGAACTGCTGCGTCGGGCGGTTGTACCGCTTCCAGAAGTCGGCCGGCGTCCTCGACGCGAACGGGTTGTCCATCGGCTCGCGCGCCCTCAGGCCGAGCAGGCGCCACGCCGAGGTCCACGCCGCCGCGACGGGGACGAGCGTCAGGAAGAACGCGACGACCTTGACGCCATGCTCGACGGCGAACGGCCACCTCCGCCAGTCGACCCCGAAGGCCCTCGCGAAGAGCGCCCCCGCGACAGGGCCCCGCGCACCCGCAGATCAGGCGGGAGGAATCCTCGACCCGGCCCGGCCGCGGCTCGTTGCCGAGCTTCCGCAGGACGAGGGACGTGGGGTTCGGCAGGAACAAGGCGAACTCCACCGGGCCCGGCCGATGTCCCCGCGAGGCCCCGACGTGCAGGTCGTAAAGCTTGGCCGCCGGCACGAACGCCAGGACGGCCGCCAGGAACCTCGGGAACGTCTGATCGGCCGGGATCAGCCAGGGCGTCAGCAGGATCACCGGCGAGACCGCGACCAGCACCGCGAGGCGACGCCCCCGCCCCAGCCGGAGCGCGGGGTAGAAACCCGCCGCCGCGAGGAAGGAGATCGCCACGGCCGTCTCGAACGGATCACCGATCATCGCCCCATTAGACAACTGTCAGAGAAGCCCCGCAAGGGCGTCCCGCCCGCGGGGCGAATCGGGCCGAGGGCCCGTTTTCGCCATCCCCGGAGAAAGCGTCCCCTGATATTATGATCCTTCGCCGTGCTCCGAGGCGATTCCCGGACATCGAGAAGGGCGGGTCAACAGCATGCGAGTCCGCGTCTACACCTGGCAGTACCACACCGACCCGTTGCGGCTGGCGGACGAGGTCAACGAGTGCATCAAGAGCTGCGAGAACCTGGGCGACACGGTCCTCGACGCCGACGTCCTGGTCCGCCCGAACGAGGGCGAGGTGCAGGGCCTGGAGTACCTGGTCATCATCAAGTACGAGAGCAACCGCCACACCTATCTCCTCCCCGACGAGCAGCCCGGGGAGGGGGGCGAGGATGACGCCGGGGGTTAATCCCGGGAGGAGTGGCCCATGAACCCGATCCTCGTGACCCCCCGCCTCGCTCTCCGCGAGATGTCGCCCGACGACCTCGACTTCGTCGCTGCCATGCTCGCCGACCCCGAGGTGATGCGGTTCTATCCCAAGTGCTACTCCCGCGAGGAGGCCGAGGGCTGGGTCCGCCGCCAGCTCGACCGCTACGCCCGGTACGGGCACGGCCTCTGGCTCGTCCTGGACCGGAGACTCGGCCAGCCCGTCGGCCAGGTGGGGCTCACCGTCCAGACGGTCGAGGGGGTGGAGGAGCCGGAGATCGGCTACCTGATCCACCGGCCCTTCTGGCGCCGGGGGTTCGCGACCGAGGCGGCCACCGCCACGCGGGACCACGCCTTCACGGCCCTGGGCAAGCCCCGCGTGATCTCTTTGATCCGGCCCGAGAACCTCCCCTCACAAGGGGTCGCCCGCAAGCTCCGGATGGAGCCGGGAGGCCGCATGGTGATGCACGGCGGCTTCCCGCACCTGGTCTTCTCGATCTCGCGGACGGGCCGTGCAGGACCGGGAATGATACCTTGACAACGCCGCTTTGCGTTGCAAAGCTAGAGCGGCTTTGCGATGCAAAGCGAGGGCCTTGCCTTCCCGAGTGACGGGAGGGGGCCGATCCAACCCGAGGCACCGGACACGCCCATGAGGACGCCGTGGATTCCCCGCGCACTGCGGGAGGCCCCCGCGCTCGACCCCGCCATCCGGCCGGGCCGGCTGCGGCCGAAGACGGCCTTGCTGATCAACCCGTTCTACGCGAAGGACCCGCACGCCAGCTTCGGCAAGCACGTCCTGACGCCGTCGCTGGCGCTGACGAGCGTCGCGGGCGCGACGCCGGCGGACTGGGAGGTGTCGTACTGGGATGAGAACCTGTTGCAGGGCCCTCCGCCGTGGGAGCCGTTCCCGCAGGTCGTCGGGATCACGGTCCACCTGACGTTCGCCGAGCGGGCGTACGCGTTGTCGCGGTGGTATCGGGAACGGGGGGCGACGGTGGTGCTCGGCGGGCTGCACGTCCTGTCGTGCCCCGAGGAGGCCGCCCCGCACGCCGACGCGCTGGCGATCGGCGAGGGGGTGCAGGTCTGGCCGGAGATCCTCCGCGACGTCGAGGCGGGGGCGTTGCGGCCGTCCTATCGCGGGAGCTACCGCCGCCCCTACCGCGACGACCCGCCCCCCCGCCGCGACCTGCTGCCGCGACGGGGCTTCCTGACGACGACCAGCCTGATCGCCACCCGGGGTTGCCACAACCGCTGCGGCTTCTGCTACCTGGCCACCGACGGGCTGGCGATGCCGTACCAGGTGCGCGACGTCGAGCAGGTCGTCGCCGAGTTCCGAGACGACGGCCAGCCCTACGGCGTGTTCATCGACAACAACCTCGGCTCGCGGCCCGAGTACCTGCGGTCGCTCTGCCGGGCCCTGCGACCGCTGGGGGTGATCTGGAGCGCCGCGGTGACGATCGACGTGACCGACGACCCCTCGGTGATCCGCGAGATGGCGCTGGCGGGCTGCACGGGGGTCTTCGTCGGCTTCGAGACGCTCTCGGACGAGAACCTCGCCGACGCCCGCAAGAAGACCCCGAGGCCGGCCGACTACGCGCCGGGTGTCGCTGCTGCACGACCACGGCATCCAGGTCAACGGCAGCTTCGTGCTGGGCTTCGACCACGACCGCCCGGACGTCTTCGCCAGGACCGTCGCCTGGATCGAGGCGGCCCGCCTGGAGTGCGCCACCTTCCACATCCTGACGCCCTACCCGGGCACGCCGCTGTTCCGTCAGATGGAGAGCCGAGGGGCGGTTGCTGCACAAGGACTGGTCGCTGTACGACACGTCGCACGTCGTCTTCCGCCCGCGGCACATGGCGCCGGAGGAGCTGGCCGAGGGCTACGCCTGGTGCTACCGTCGCCTGTTCTCGCACGCCTCGATCTGGAGGCGAAGGCCCGACGACTGGCGGGCGGTGCCGCCGTACCTGGCGATGTCGTACCTCTACAAGAGGTCGAACCGGCTCTGGCACCTGCTGATCCGCCACCGGCTCACGGGCCCCGTCTGGCATCCCCTGGTCTCGTGGACGCGGCGTCGTCACCTGCGGTTCCGCCGCCTCCTGGAGACGCGATCCGCCGCCGATCGGGCGACGGCCTCGGGCGCGGTGGTGTCCGCGGGGGTCTGATGCCCGGCCCCGCGGGTTGAGTGAAACGCGAGATCCCAAAGAACCGGCCGCGGATCGCGGGGATCGTCGCCGGACTCGCCAGCCCGGCGTCGGGCCCCGTCCGTCGGCGATAACTATACTATCCCCGAAATCGGCCGCCGGGTTCTGCGAATCCGACGACTTCGAACGTCCAGGAGGCCGGCGCCACGAGTCGCGGCACCGGCCTCCCGTCCGAGATCGGGATGTGATCGCGCCCGCGACGCTCAGCCGAAGAGCCGGGTCACGGCCTCGGCCTTGACCAGCTCGCGGGGCTGGTTCAGGTGGTTGTAGACGATCGTGGCCGGGTCGATGCCGAAGGCGTGGTAGATCGTCGCCAGCAGCTCGCCGGGGTGGACGGGGTCCTCGACCGGGGCCGAGCCGGTCTTGTCCGACTTGCCGTGGACGTTGCCCGCGCTTGATGCCGGCGCCGGCGATGACGGCGGTGTAGCAGTACGGCCAGTGGTCGCGGCCGTCGGCGCTGTTGCCGTTGCCCGAGGTGCTGACGCCCTTCTGCGGGCTCCGGCCGAACTCGCCGACGGCCACCACCAGCGTCTCGTCGAGCAGGCCGCGGCTCGTCGAGGTCGGTCGAGCAGGCCCGAGAGGCCCGGCGTCGAGCATCGGGCCCGACTGGTCCTTCATCCGCTCGGTCAGGCCGGTGTGGTGGTCCCACGAGTGGTTGTCGGAGTTGGCGACCTTCGGCCAGACGACCTCGACGACCCGCGTGCCGGCCTCGACCAGCCGCCGGGCCAGCAGGCAGCTCTGGCCGAACGTGTTCCGGCCGTACAGGTCGCGGGTCTGTCGGGCGTCCTGCGCGATCAGGTCGAACGCCTCGCGGGCCCGGCCCGAGACGACCAGGCTCGAGGGCCCGGTCGTAGTACTCGTTGAGGTTGTAGTCGGAGACGGCCTTGTCGATCTCCGGCATCCCGGCGTTGATCGCCTCGCGGAGCTTGGCCCGGCGCTCGAGCCGGATCGGCGAAGACCTCGGGCCGGAGCTGGAGGTCGTCGACCTTGATCCGGTCCATCTTGGCCATGTCCATGTCGTCGCCGTCGGGGTAGAGCGTGTACGGGTCGTACGCCTTGCCGAGGAACCCGGCGGTGCCCCCCTTGCCGACGACGTTCGACTCCTGCAGCGGCCGGGGCAGCATGACGAACGGCAGCATCGGCTCGGTCGGCGGCTTGAGCCGGATGATGTTCGAGCCGAAGTTGGGGAAGTCCTTCGGGCTCGGCGGCTCGAGCTGGCCGGAGGGGCTGACCTTGTCGGTCGTGTAGCCGGTCATCATCTGGTAGATGGCGGCCGTGTGGTTGAACAGGCCGTTGGGCGTGTAGCTCATCGACCGGATCATGCGTGAGCTTGTCGTTGACCTGCGCCAGCTTGGGCAGGATCTCGGTGAACTGGATGCCCGGGCACCTTGGTGTCGATCGGCTTGAAGGCGCTGCGGACGTTGTCGGGGACGTTGTCCTTGGGGTCCCAGAGGTCGAGGTGGCTGGGCCCGCCCTGGAGGTAGACCATGATGATGCTCTTGGCCTTGCCCCAGCCCGGCCCGCCCGAGCGCGCCCGGCGGGCTCGGGCGGAGGCGGCCTGGAGCTGGAGCATCGAGCCGAGCGACAGGCCGAGCAGGCCCGAGCCGCCGACCCGGAGCAGGTCGCGGCGGGTGATCCCGAGGCCGGCGTCGCAGAGGTCCTTGCCCGGCTGTCCGGGGACGATGATCATCGCGAAGCTCCTTGTCCGGGGTGGATCGGTCGGTCCGGCGGATCAGTGGTTGAACAGGAACGCCGGGCTGTTGATCAGGGCCCAGGCGATGTCCTGGGCGGCGGTCAGGCGCCGCGCGGCGGCCTGCTTGATGCTCATCTCGACGTCCTGGCGGAGCTGCGACCAGCTGCGGGTCGAGCGGCACGGCTTGCTCGCCGTACTCGACCCGGTCGCGGAGCTCCTTGAGCCGGGGATCGACCGGCAGCGGGGCCTGGCTCGCGTTCAGCGCCGTCGAGCTTCTTGCGCATACTCGGGGTCGATGGCGCGGAGGTAGGCCAGCAGGGCGTTCGCGCTGGGCCGCGGTCCGGAGCTCGGGGGCGACGGCCAGGATCGCCCGGTAGTCCTCCGGCAGGCCCAGGCCGACCGGCCGCGGCACCCGCGTCGACCGAGAGGCGGAACCGGCCGGGCATGTAGCCCGGCCGGCGTAGCGGTGGTGGAGCTTGAAGGTCAGGACCGTGCCCCCCTCGGCCGCCGACGGGCTCCTTGGTCTCGAACGTCGCCCAGTGGGTCACGCCGGTGGCCGGCGAGACGGCCCAGCCCTTCGCGCCGTTGGGCTGGCCGTCGATGGCGTTCTTGACGTCGAAGCCGGCCTGGCTGAAGTCGGCCAGGGCGTTCTGGAGCGTCGACCGGCTTCGGCCTTCTTCGGGTCGGCCTTCGGCGCGGCGGTGACCTGGAACTCGGTGAGCACGAAGTTGCCGTCCGGCGGCCCGGCCGGGGCCCTTGCTGGGGCAGCCGGTCGTCGGCGAGCACTTCGAGGCGGAAGCCGGTGATGCCGGTCAGGTCGGTCTCGGCGACGACCGTGATCGACCCCGGTGCTCGTCGGCGCCGGACGCGACGATCGAGCCGTCGGGCTCCTTCGTCAGGGTCGCGCCGTTGCTGGCCTTCAGCGTCTTGGGGTCGAGCGGGAGCCAGCGGACGGCGGTCGACTGCGCCTTCTCCCACTCGGCGACCTTGGCCGGCAGGGTCGGCCTCGTAGGCCTTGAGGTCGGCTTCGAGCTTCGGCGGTCTCCGCGGCCTTCTCCTTCTCGGCCTCGGCGAGCTTGGGGGCGAGCTCCTTCTCGTAGGCGGCCAGCGCGGCCTTGGCCGCGGCGATGGCCGCCTCGCGGTCGCGTTCGAGCTGGGGCCGCTTCAGGGCGAACTCGGTCTCGCGCCTGCCGAGCGCCTCGGCCAGCCGGCGGTGGTCGGCGTCGATCGCGGCGAACGTCGTTGCAGGCAGGCGGCGACCTCGGCCTCGGTCGCCGGGCCGGTTCAGGATGCGGACGAACAGCTCGTCGACAGCTTCGCGTCGTCGGCCTCGCGGCCGACGAGCCTGGTCGAGCTCGTTGTCGGGTCGGCCGATGGCGTCGCCGAGCGTCGGCCCGCTGACCAGCGCCATGACCGGGCCGAGCTGCAGGCCGCTCGACCGCTCGCACTCGCAGGCGCTCTCGCGGGCCGGGCGGCCGAAGGTGCGTGAGGAAGCCGCTGGGCAGCTCGACGCCCGAGTCGGGCAGCGCCGCGGCCCGCGTGCCCGGCGGCACGCCCGGGAACTTCGACGACGACGCCGGTCACCCGGTAGACGCCGTCGAGCAGCACCTCGGCCGGCAGCCGGCGGGCGGTCGCGTGCGAGTAGTTGATCTTGTCGTCCTCGTTCCACTCGTTCGTCGGCGACCGAGAGCTGGTACGTCCGCGACTTGCAGATCAGCCGCATGACGTGCCGGGCGTCGAACCCCGAGCTTGAGGAACTCGGCCGTCAGGTAGTCGAGCAGCTCGGGGTTCGTCGCCGGGTTGCCGGCGCGGATGTCGTCGATCGGCTCGATGATCCCGACGCCGAACAGGTAGCCCCAGAGCCGGTTGACGTAGCTCCGGGCGAAGTACGGGTTGTCCTTCGAGGTCAGCCAGGCGGCCAGCTCCTGGCGGCGGGTCGCCTTCTCGGGCGGCTCGTGGTGCGGCGCGTCGAAGGGGAACTTCGGCGGGGCGACCTGCTTGGTCCGGTCGTGCATGACCTCGCCGTCGGGCTTGTCGTAGACGACCTCGTAGAGCGGCTTGCCCGCCTCGACGGCCGTCCCGCCGATCTCCTGGCCGCCGCTGGCCGGGTCGGCCTTCAGGCCCGACGCGGGCGAAGTAGGCGGCCGTCTGGTAGTACTGGTCCTGGGTCCAGCGCTCGAACGGGTGGTCGTGGCACTTGTTGCAGTTGAACCGGACGGCCAGGAAGAGCTGCGTCGTGTTCTCCATCGATCGCCGCCGGGTCGCGGAGGATCTTGAAGTACGACGCCGCCGGGTTCTCGCGGTTCGACCCGCCGGCCGTCAGGATCGTCGCGGACGAACTGGTCGTAGGGCATGTTCGCGGCGACCTGCTCCCGGATCCAGGCTCGCGGAACGCGACCGGCCCCGTCGACGCTCGAGGAACTTGCGGTTGACCTGGAGCAGGTCGGCCCACTTGTTCGTCCAGTACTCGACGAACTCGGGGCTGCCGATCAGCCGGTCGACCACGCTCGTCGCGCTTGGCCCGCGAGTCGCGCGGGTCGGCGAGGAAGGCGCGGACGTCGTCGGCCGTCGGCGGCAGGCCGGTCAGGTCGAGGTAGACGCGGCGGAGGAACTCGGCGTCGGTGCAGACCTCGGACGGCCGGATCTTCATCCGCTCGCCACTTGGCGGCGACCAGCTCGTCGATCCGCGTTGTACGACGGCGGCTGCTCCCAGGCGAACCCGGTGCGGTCGCCCATGACGGTCAGGGTCGTGGCGGCGTAGGCCCCCTCGTAGCGGGCGAGGATCGGCGCCTCGCCGCGGCGGAGCGGCGGTCATCAGGCCCGGTGCGGTTGGCGGTGGCGACCTCGGTGTTGCCGCTCTCGAGGAACGCCTCGCGGGTCACGTCGCGGACCTCGCCGTCGGCGTAGGTCGCCAGGACGCGGATCTGCTGCTTCGAGCCGATCCGCTGGACGACCGGGTTGGCCGGGAAGACCTCGATCTTGGCGACCTTCGGCGTGGCGCCGTGTCGAGCCTCGCCCCGTCGGCGATCCAGCGGCGGAGGATCTCGTAGTACGGCTCGCCCGGCTGCATCAGCTGGCCGCCGACGTGCGGCACGGCGGCCGTCGGCTTCAGCAGCATCAGGCTGTCGTCGGGCGAGGCGAGGTTGACCCGCCGCGACGCCTGGTCGTCGGTCAGGGCCCGGACGTCGAAGAGCGGGTCATAGCCGCGGAGCGAGAGCTTGAACCCGTTCTTGCCCTGCGCCGAGCCGTGGCAGGTCCCCTGGTTGCAGCCGAGCCGCGAGAGGACCGGGTTGACGTCGTGGACGAAATCGACCGTGCCTCTCGACGCCGAACCCGCAGACCGTGACCGGGACCTCGGCCGTCTTGCCCGCCGAGGCCGAGAGCTGAGCGTCGCCTGGCCGTCGGCCCTGGGCCGGACCAGGCCCGAGCGCGAGACCTCGACGACGCGCGCCGAGAGCTTCGGCCTCGACCATCCGGGTCACGTCGATCGCCTCGCCCGAGGCGAGCCGGCCGATGACGACGAGCTGGGCGTAGGCGAACCGGTTGCTCGAGCTCGATCGTCGGCCGGCTGGACCTCGAGCGCCACGAGCGTCGCGCCCGGCGGGCAGCGCCTCGGCCTCGACCGGCTCCTCGCGGCTCGGTCGACGGCCGACGCGACCGGCGACCGGCGGGCCGGCGGCGTCTCGCCCGAGCGGCGCGGGGGCGAACTCCTTGACGACCGCGCCGGTCTCGGGGTCGATCAGGCGGACCGTCGCCGTCGGCGCCGGCGGCGGCGAGGACCTTGCCGTCGGGGCGGAACGCGACGGCGTAGACCCGGCCTGGGCACGTCGGCCTTGGCGATCCGCTTGACCCCCTCGGCGTGGTACTTGTCGAGCGCCGCCTTCTCCTCGGCCGTCCGGGCGTGACGACCTTCGACATGATCTTCTTGATCGCGTCGGGCAGGCCGGTGTCGAACTCGTAGGAGTAGACGTCGACCTGCCCGGTGCCGTCGAGGCTGCTGCCGGCGGCGATCCGCTTGCCGTCGGCGCTGACGGCGACGCTGTAGACCCGGCCCGGCATCGGCGGTCGAACTCGCGGATCAGGTTCGAGTCGTCGCCGATGACGCGGACGCGTCTGGCGGAAGACCCGGTAGACCTTCGGCACGCCGTCGGAGCCGCCGACGACGATCTCGTCGCGCTTCGGGTGCCGGGCGACGGCGCCGATGCCCCCCTTGAGGGCGCCGGGGGTGATCGAGGTGATGTTGTCGACGAACCGCTGGGTGGCGACCTCGGTGAGCTTGGCCGCCATGTCGCGGCCGACCGAGATCAGGTGCGAGCCGTCGGCCGAGAAGGCCGTGTCGAGCACCCAGTCGTTGTGCGACCCCATGAACAGGACCTGCTCGCCGGTCTTGGCGTCGATCGGCCCGCACGCTGTTGTCGGCGCAGCCGAAGGCGATCTTCGTGCCGTCGGGCGACCAGCTCGCGCCGTAGACGGTGTCGGACGGTGACCGGGACCGACAGGACGAGCTTCCTCTTGGCGACGTCCCAGACCTGGACCTCGCCCATCCGGCCGGGCAGGCCGCCGGTGACGGCCAGCCGCGTCGCCGTCGGGCGAGAAGCGGACCGACTCGATCCGCTCGGAGAGCCCGACCAGCCGGGCCACCAGCTCGGAGCCGTCGGCCTTCCAGAGCAGGACCTCGTGGAACCCGCCGACGGCGAGCAGCGTGCCGTCGGGCGAGAAGTCGAGCGCCGTGATGACCGGCGGCCGGGAGTAGATCGGCGGGTGGTCCTTGTCGTAGCGGCTGGCGGGCGTTGGCCGGCGTGTCGTCGACGGCCCCCTGCGCGACCCAGCTCGCGGACCGTGGTCGACCTCGGCGGGCGACAGCGGCGGCTTGCCCTTGGGCATCTCGGCCTTGCCGCCGTCGGGGGTGATCATCGTCGACCAGGTTGCTCTCGTCCGGCTTCTTCGGGACGACGGCGGCCGTCTTCGACTCGCCGCCGGCGAGGAGCCGGTCGAAGGCGGTCATGACGTAGCCGCCGCCGGCCTTGGCGGGCTGGTGGCAGCCCTGGCAGTGCGCCTGGAAGATCGGCCGGACCTGCTTGTAGTAGCTGACCGGGGAGGCGGGGGCGGCCGCGTCGGGCCGCGGTGCTTCGCCGCGCGTCGCGGGCGCTTGGCCCATCGCGACGAGGAGCGCCCCCACAGGGCGCACCGACGTGACAGCGGTGGCATTGCCGTATTTCCTTTGGAGTGACCGGTCGAACCGGCGAGGGAGGGCGACGAGGGCGGGGCCGAGCTTCCTCGGGTTCGTCGACACTCGATCAATCGGGCTGCGTCGGAAGCGCCGGTCCGCCTCTCCGGGAGGAGGGCGGTAGCCGGACCCCGAAGTCCGGCGGGCAAACACGCGGGGTATGGTTCGGACGAGACGACCTCTCGATCCATCTAGCCAATCCTATTGTGTGCCTCCCTCAGGGGTCCCTGTCAAGCCTTTTACTCCCGGATCGGATCGATGATCGAGGGATCGATGGGGGCCCGTCGCGGGCGCGGACGCGCCTCGCCCCGGCATGTCGGGCCGGTCAGTACGAGTCGGCGGAGACGACCTCGCCCTGGTTCCGCGAGCCGATCGCCCAGAGCGTGTTCAGGTTGGTGCTGTCCTTGAGGAACCGCACCGAGCCGTCGCACATCAGCACGTTGGCCCCACCCGGGTGGAAGCTGCTCAGGGTGAACATCCCGGGGTTGTTGATGACGTTGTTCGACGCGGAGACCACGCTGCAGTTGGGGTACTTCGGGTTCGGGGCCAGGAGGATGTTGCCCAGGCTGTAGCTCGGCAGGCCGACGGCCCACAACTGGCCCAGGTCGTAGGTGTGGTTCGAGCGGTCGGCGGCGATTCCCGCGGCGCACTGCTGAATCCACTGCTGGAATGGGTAACTCGGAGGCTGATTGCCGGCGGGCATCGACATCTGCGGCGTGTTCCGGCCGACCCCCGGGGGGTAGTTGCCGAGCATGACGATGTCCGACGGGATCGTGATCACGCTCACGGTGCCGTCGCCGATCCGCCACTCGCCGAACGCGACCGTGTTGCTCAGGCCGTCGGTGATGTCGGAGATCGGGCAGGGCCGCCCGGCAGCGTACGGCTGGAGGTAGTAGAACACGCCGTTGGGAGGCCCGCCGCTCTCGCAGATGCAGTGCTCGAGGCTCGACCCGAGCGAGGAGAAGTAGCTGGTCCCGGGGGCGACGGCCGGCGCCGCGATCCCGGTCGGGGTCCACGAAGGCACGGGGGCCGACGGGCAGAGGAACACGCCGAGCCTCATCGTGACGACGGTCATGTTGATCGCAAGCCCCAGGGCGTCGTTGTAGCAGGGGACCCAGAAGTTCATGGCATTGAAGACCGCCGATTGCTCCAGGTTGGCCAGGAGCCGGGCGTGGGCGGAGTAGCCGTAGGCGTTCGCCGCGCCGCCCGTGGTGACAGGGGAGGTCAGGGCACCCGGGGGGAAACAGTCGTTGCTGTTCTCGTAGTTGTGGATTGCGATGCCGATCTGTTTCAGGTTGTTGACGCACTGGGCACGTCGGGCCGCCTCGCGCGCCGCCTGCACCGCCGGCAGCAGCAGGGCGATCAGGACGGCGATGATCGCGATCACCACCAACAGCTCGATCAAAGTGAATCCGGGCGACGATCGGGTCGAACGGGGACGGTCGGTCGGCGGACGAGGCGATGGGGCTCTCATCTCGGGGGCTCCTCGGGGCTGGATGAGGTCGATGATGTCCGATGACGGCGGGGAGGGGCCGGCGATGTCCCTCGCGCGTATCGTCCCGCCGCCGCCCGGGCCGGTCAAGCGAATCCCGCCCCGGACGGGCCCGCCCCCGTCGCCGATCGGCCGATCGCCGGGTCGGCGGGAATTCGTTCGACCGTCGCCGCCCGCGCTGGTTCAATACGGGCCGGTTCGGGCCGCGCCGAGGTCGGCGACGGCCCCGACGATGCCCCCGTCCCCCGAGGAGCCCGCCATGCGTCACCCGATGAGGATCGCTCTCGCCCGTCGATTGTCCTGGGCCCTGGCGCTCGCGCCCCTGCTGGCGTGGGGCCACTGGCAGGCCGGGCCGCCGGCCGCGGCGCAAGCCGTCAAGGAGAAGAAGCCCGACGTCATCTTCGTCCCCACCCCGCAGGAGGTCGTCGACAAGATGCTCGAGCTCGCCGAGGTCAAGGCGGGGGACGTCCTCTACGACCTCGGCTGCGGCGACGGCCGGATCGTCGCCACGGCGGCCAGGAGGCACGGCGTCAAGGCCGTCGGCATCGACATCGACCCGCAGCGGATCGCCGAGTCGCGCGCGACCGTCCGCAAGGCCGGCGTCGACGACCTCGTCACGATCAAGCAGGCCGACATCTTCGAGGAGGAGCTCGGCGGGGCGAGCGTCGTGACCCTCTACCTCCTGCCCGAGCTGAACGTCCGGCTCATGCCCCGCCTGAAGCGGCTCAAGCCCGGCACCCGCATCGTCTCGCACGACTTCGACATGAAGGGCGCCAGGCCGAAGAAGGTCGTCAGCGTCCGCACCGACGACGACGAGGAGGAGCACACCGTCTACCTCTGGGTCGTCCCGTGGGAGGACGAGAAGCCCTGAGCGCGCCCCCCTCGGCCGTCCGCCCGCCCCACGACGCGGGCGCGCGGCCTCATCGCCGGGCCGTCGGCCGGCCCGGGGCGTCGGGGATGGCGCCTCGCCCCGCCTCCTGCGCGACGAGATGAAGGGCCGGGCCCCGGGTCGGCCGGGCGGCGGGCCGGACCTCCCGAGGCCCACCCGTCATACCGAATCGCCCGGATCTGTGGCTCGTGGTAGGGTGGGTTGCGCTGCGCTGACCCACCCTACCACGAGCCACAGATCCGGGCGATTCGGGATCACCCGTCACCCGGCATCGGGCGTCCGCCATCGCCGCCACCCGCCGAGTTCGTTCGCGCCCGCGACCCGTCGGGCCCGCCCTCGCCGTCGAGTTCGTTCGCGCCTTCGGCCTCCCGGTCCCTCCCGACGAAGGGTGTCCCTGATGACCTGTCCACCAGGTCTCCCCGGCGGCCCGGGGCTTTTGTGGACAAATGATCATGAGTGCCCGATGGGAGGGCCGGTCGCGCGCGCACGGGGGGCGCCGGGTGGCTGGTCGGGACGGCGATGGGCTGGTCGGGAGGGCCCCGTCGGGGCCGATCGCGGGCCGCGCTCAGCGGCCGGCGCGGCGGGCGGCCTGGCGGTCGCGCTTCGCCTGGGCGCGGCGCTCGCGGCGGTTCAAGGGCGACGCCGTGGGGACCGGCGCCGAGCGCGCCTGAGCCGCCGCCTCCGCGGCGGGCCGCTCGGCCACCGGGGCCGGCGCCGGCGTCGCGGCGGCCTCCGCCCGCATCTCCGTCGCGACCCGCGACCGCTTCATCAGGTCGTCCGCCGCGGCGTCCGAGGCCGGCGCCCGGTGCGACGGCGGCGCCGTCCCGGCGCCCGGCGCCTCGCCCGACGTCGCCTTCGCCTCCCGCACTCGCAGCAGCTCGGCGCGGGCCGAGTTCAGGGCCCGCCGGCAGCTCGCCTCGTACTTCCGCAGCCGGGCCGACGCCGCGTCCTCCTCCGCCGGCATCCCGTCCATCGCCATCGACCGCTCCCTCGCGTCCAGCGCGTCGAGCACCCCCTCCTGGTCGTCTTGCAGCATCGCGATCTGCCCCTCGACCAGCTCGGCCAGCGCCTCGGCGTCCTCCGGCGGCGGGAGCATGTCGCCGCCGTCCCGCAGCGCGACGGGGACGCCCAGCAGGTCGAAGGCGAGACGGCGCTGGTCGTCGGTCCAGGTGCCCGTGTTCTGGAGGATGATGCCCAGCGCCTCCCAGCGCTCGATGAGCCAGTCGGCCCCCTGCTTGCGGCCCCGCAGCGCCGGTGCCACCCGCGCCGGGTCCCTGGCCAGCTTCGCCCCGATCTCCTCGACGGCGATGCGGCGGTCGTGGTCCCAGATCAGGCGGCGGCGCTCGATGCCGCGGCGCCGGTCAACGATCGACATCGCGGCGCAGCGATCCAGCCTTGCCGAGGCGAGCGCCATCTCGCGGACCAGGAATTCTTCATACGGCGAGCGGGGCTGGAAGTCGGCGATGAATTCTTCGGTGCGACGGGCGACGACCTCGACCAGGTCGTCGGGGAGCACCTGCTTGGAGCAGAGGCCGTGGCGGAGTGAGTTGCGCCGCGATCTCAACTTACCACCGGGGGTTTTCGGGCCGCCGCCGCGCCTGGGGGCGGCGGGGGCGGGGGCCTCTGCGGGGATGGCGGGGGATTCGAGGGTGTCGGTCATGGGTGCGTCCTGGCGGGTCGGGGCGCCTTCGGTCCGGTCGCCGAGCGTCGGCGGTCGTAGCGCGGGTCGGCAGCGCGCCCTTCATTACATACAATCGAGGCCGCCGGGCGGCCTGTTCTGTCTTTCTTCCGAATCCGCGCCGATTTTCCGCCCGACGAGCGAGGGCCGACGATCCGGGGTCGGGCCCGGGAACGATCACCGATGGCGAGGCGTCCAAGGGGATGGTCTCGGGCGCGTCTCGAATCCCGATCATCGCCCGTCTCGCGCGCCGGGGCGCCGCATCCGCATGTGCCTCGTGTTATCCTGAGATGATCCCGCTTGACCGGAAGGGCTCGCGAGCGGGGCGGCAGGCCCGCGACGAATCCGACCCCGACGGCCGGGGGCGGACGTGCGGGCGGGCGGTCGCCGAGGGGGCGCGATGGACTATCGCTATCTCCAGACCCGGGGCGCCCTGAACCAGGCCGACGCCGCGCCTCGCGGCGCGTCGGGGAAGGACGCCGCCGGCACCTGGCGCGGGCGACGGGTCCGGCCCGAGGTGGTCGCGCTGGTGCCCGCGTCCCTGGCGCGAGAACCGGGTCTTCCCGGTCGCGGTCGAGGGCGAGACCCTGATCGTCGCGGCCGTCGACCCCGACGACATCGCGCTGGCCGACAAGCTCTCGTTCGTGCTCGCCAAGAAGGTGCGGCTCATCCCGGGCGACCGCCGGGAGATCCTCGCGGCCATCGATCGCCACTACGGCCGCCAGGGGGGATCGGGGACCGAGTCCGTCGATTCGATGATGCAGGCGTTCGACGAGGACGACATGGCGGCTGAACCGACGTGGGGCGTGGCCGCCTCCCGGATTCAACCCGCCCCCCCGCCGCCGGCCGCCTCGCTGGCGGCGGGGCGCCGGGGCGGCCGGAGCGTCAGGGTCCTTGCGGAAGCCGGCTTCGCCCGCCCCGACCTGGGGCGGGATGCGACGCTTCCCGTGGGAGGTTCAGGCGTGTTCACCTACGTCGTCGAGGAAGGCCAGCGCGTCCTGATGCGGAGGCCCGACGGGACGATGGACGTCATCGTCGGCCCGAAGCGCGTCTGGCGGGGGCGGAACGTCTTCCAGCCCATGCCGCACCACGTCGCGCACCCGGGCGACTACCTGATCGTCCGCTTCCGCGACGGCCGCCAGGAACATCATCCCGGCCCGGCCGAGGTCTGGTTCGACCCCCGCGTCCACCAGGAGGTCACGCGGGAGGAGGCCCTCCAGGTCGCCGCCAAGGAGGCGGTCGTCGTCTACAGCAGCAAGGAGGGGACCGCCGCCGTCCAGCGCCGGGTCGAGTACGGCCCGACCTTGTTCATGCCCCGGCCCGGCGAGTGGCTGCACACCTTCTCGTGGCACTCGTCCGAGGGGGGCTCGCAGGGCGTCAAGAAGGTGCCCCGCGGCCTGGTCTTCCAGAAGCTCTGGCTGATGCCCGACCAGATGTACCACGACGTCTCCGACGTCCGCACCGCCGACGACGCCGTCCTGACGATCCGCCTGATGATCTTCTTCGAGCTGCTCGACATCACCGACGATGCTGGAGACGACCCACGACCCGATCGGCGACTTCGTCAACGCCGCCACCAGCGACGTGGTCGACTTCACCGGCCGCCACGACTTCGAGTCGTTCAAGCGGAACACCGACAAGCTCAACGAGCTGGAGACGTACCGCCAGCTCGTCGGGCGGGCGTCGCAGTGCGGCTACCGGATCAACAAGGTGGTCTACCGCGGCTACGGGGCGCCCGAGCGGCTCCAGCAGATGCACGACCAGGCGATCGAGGGCCGCACCAGGCTCCAGCTCGACCGCGCCACCGAGCAGCAGGCGCAGGACCTGGAGAACTTCCGGCTCGACAGCCAGCTCCTCCGCGCCGGCAAGCGCCGGCACGAGCAGACGGCCGAGGTCGAGCACGACCTGGGGCTGGCCACGCAAGCGGCAGGAGGCCGACCTCCGCGACCGCGAGGCGCGCCTGGCCTTCCGCCGCCAGCAGGCCGACCTCGACGCCGACCTCCGCCAGCGCCTCCGCGACCGCCGCGATCAGCAGCGCCGCGAGCACCTGGCGTGCTCTGCGCGAGATGGGCGTCGACCTGACCGCCTACCTCACGCAGGGCCGCGCCGACCGCGTGATCGAGCTCCGCGGCCCCCGCGGCGCGACCCACGTCCACCTCGGCCCCGACGGCCGCGAGGGCACAAAGTAGGGTGGACACGAATGGCACTCGGATAACGCAAGGAGGAAGACCGCAGAGGTTTGTGCTATCCGACTGCCATTCGAGCACATGCTAAGGGCCTGGAACGAAACAACTGTTATAATTCGTCGCTGCGGCTCATAATGGACGGATGCCCGACGATCCTGAACTCCAACGGAAGTTCGCCGCGATCCTGCCGAACCTCGACGAGCGGCAGCGACGGCTCCTCGCCGCCGTCGAGGCCCGCTCCCTGGGCTACGGCGGCATCCGCCGCGTGAGTCGGGCCTCGGGCATCTCTCACGCCGCGATCCAGCGGGCGTTGAAGGAACTCGACGCTCCACCCCCTCCCCCCGGTCGCGTCCGACGGCCCGGCGGAGGTCGCAAGAAGCTCCGCGACAAGGAGCCGGCGATCCTCGTGGCCCTGGAGGGACTGATCGCCCCCGAGACGCGGGGCGACCCGATGTCCCCGCTGCGGTGGACCTGCAAGAGCACCCGCCAACTGGCCGAGGCCTTGGGCCGCCAGGGGTTCGCCGTCAGCCATCGGGTCGTCGGGGAGATGCTCCACCACCTCGGCTACAGCCTCCAGGCGATGGCCAAGACCCTGGAGGGCAGGCAGCACCCCGACCGTGACGCCCAGTTCCGCTACATCAGCGAGATCAGCGGGCGGTACATCGCCGCGGGCTCCCCGGTCATCTCGGTGGACACCAAGAAGAAGGAGCTGGTCGGGCAGTACGCCAACCGGGGCCGGGAGTGGCAACCGGCGGGTGAGCCCGAGGAGGCCCTGATCCATGACTTCCCCGACCGCCGCGTCGGCAAGGCGATCCCCTACGGGATCTACGACATGGGCTGGGACCTGGGGTGGGTCAACGTGGGCGTCGATCACGACACGGCCAGCTTCGCCGTCGAGGGCATCCGGCGGTGGTGGTCCGGCATGGGGTCGGAGATGTACTCCGACGCCGGGCGGTTGCTGATCTGTGCCGACGGCGGGGGCAGCAACGGCTATCGGGTCCGGCTGTGGAAGGTCGAACTCCAGCGGTTCGCCGACGAGACGGGCCTGGAGGTGACGGTCTGCCACTTCCCGCCGGGCACGAGCAAGTGGAACAAGATCGAGCACCGGCTGTTCTCGCACATCACGATGAACTGGCGGGGCCGCCCACTGGTCAGCCATCAGGTGGTCGTCGAGTTGATCGCCGCGACGCGGACCGCGACGGGCCTGGAGGTGGAGGCCCGGCTGGATACGGGGAGCTACCCGACCAAGGTCAAGGTGACGAAGCAGCAGATGGAGCGGGTCCGGCTGCATCCCCATGACTTCCATGGTGAGTGGAACTACACGATCAGGCCTGAGTCGTCCGGATCGCACGGCAAGTCGTAATGCTTATTCCGTTCCAGACCCTAACCGTCACCCTGGCCCGCGACGGCGACAATTCTGCTAGCATGGCGTTCGCTCGGCGAGCCGGGGCCACCGAGCTGGTCGTTAAGCGCCGCCGGGAAGTCCAACCACGTCTCCTCCATGCTCCCTCGTCGCCGTTTCTACCGTTGGGTCTTCGTCCTCGCCGGAGCCTACAATCTCGCTTGGGGCCTTTGGTCATCTCTGGACCCGCAATGGTTCTTCCGCCTCACCGGCCTGCCACCGCTCAACCATCCCGCGATCTTCGCCTGCCTCGCCATGGTCGTCGGGCTCTACGGCTTCATCTACTTCGAGGTCGCCCGCGCCCCCGAGCGCGGTTGGCTCCTCGCGGCTGTAGGTCTGCTCGGGAACTGGCCCTCGGCCCGCTCGGCCTAGCCGCGCTCGATCCTGCGCGGGATCTGGCCGGCCTCCGCCATCGTGCTGTGCCTCGGCAACGACCTCATCTGGTGGCTACCCTTCGCGATGTACCTAATGGACTCATGGCCCGCCTATAGGGCGGACATTTCCCGTCCTCCCGCCGCATGAGCGATGCACATGGCTGCACCGGCTTCTCGGCTGTCTCCACTCGATCCCGTATTCGCCGGGCATGCCCGGGTGCCGTTCGCCTTCTCCGAGCAGTTCCTCCACAGCGAACAACGACCATATGGCATGCGGCTGGAAGGGGCGATGAACCGCATCTGGCATCGACCCGCCTTCCTCGGGCCCCTGTTCTGGCTCCTGGGGAAGCTTGGCATCCTTGTCCCCCATAACGCCGTAGGTGTCCCCACGACGTTGGTCGTCCGACCGGGTCGGGATGCGAGCGATGGCCTCTACCATATCTGGGATCGGACGTTCCACTTTTCCAGGCCGGTCCGTTTCCGGACGACGATCATCTATGATCCCGAGCTAGGCAAGGTGGTCGACCTGGTCGGCCCCGGCAACGTGCTCTATATGGTGTGGGATGCCCGGTTTCATCCCCCCGATCGGTTCACCTTGGACACTGATTCTTGTGCCCTTCGCATCGGTTCGAAGAAGATTTGGATGCCCCGATGGCTGTGGAAATTCCTCCTCGGGACTGTGACGTTCACGCAGGTGGCCGACTCGGCGGAAGCTGATTTGGTTCACGTCGATCTGCTGATCCGCCATCCCGTGTTCGGCCGGATTTTCGGGTACGAGGGGAGTTTCAGGACCAGACGTACCGAGTCTTCGTAGGGTGGGCACCGCCCACCGTCTTCCGATCGGATGGTGGGCGGTGCCCACCCTACGAAGGCGGCTTTCCCGTGAGGCCGCAAACCGGTGCCCTGGGCCTGACGTCCTCTTGCCCTCGCCGGATACGCTACGGTAGGCTGCGATTTATGAGCATCGAAGAACTCCAATCCGCCGTCGCCCAGCTCCCGGCCGAGGAGCTCGACCGCTTCTCGCGGTGGTTCGAGGAGTTCCTGGCCGAGCAGTGGGATCGGCGGATCGAGGCCGACATCCTGGCCGGGCGCCTCGATGCCGCCGGTCGCCGGGCCGACGAGGATTTCGAGGCCGGCCGCTGCACGCCCCTCCCCCCTTGAACCACTTCGCCACCCCGGAATTCTGGTTCCATTATCGCCGCTTGCCGGCCGAGGCCCGCGAGCTGGCCGATCGGTGCTTCGCGATGCTTCGGGCCGATCCGCGTCACCCGTCACTGCGACTCAAGAGGGTCGGGGCCTTCTGGTCCGCTCGCGTCGGCCTGCGCATCCGGCGCTGGCTCGGGATCGCCCCGAGGGCCTGGTCTGGTTCTGGATCGGTCCCCACGGTCGCTACGAGCAACTGATCGTGCGGTGATCGACATCGATCACCCGCGACCGACCTAGCTCGGCGCTCTTGGACAGGAGCACCGACGGGCAAGCCGTCAGTGGCGCCCGCGGCCCGACGCACGTCCACCTCGGCCCCGACGGCCGCGAGGGCGCGCGAAGTCCTCGTCGGGTGGGCGGGCGGCGCCCACCCGAGGGAGGCTCAGCTCGATAGGAGTCGGCGCTGACGACCTCGCCCTGGTTGCGCGAGCCGATCGCCCAGAGCGTGTTCATGTTGAGGCTGTCCTTGAGGAACTTCACCGAGCCGTCGCACATCACCACGTTGGCCCCGCCGGAGTGGTAGCTCCTCAGGTTGAACATCCCGGGGTTCTCGATGCCGTTGGCCCCATTCGTGGTGCAGTTCGGGTACTGCGAGTTCGGCGGCAGCAGGAGGGTGCCGAAGGTGAAGCTCATGAGGCCGACGGCCCACGACTGGCCGAGGGCAAAGGTCTTGCCCTGGCGGTTGGCCGTCGTCAGCATCGAGGCGCACTGCTGGCCCCACTGGAGGAGGGCCGCGCTGCCCATCGCGGGCTGCGACATCTGCGGCGAGTTCCGCGCGACCCCCCGGGGAAGGTGCCGGAGAAGACGATGTCCGTCGACGGCGTGACCACGGTCAGGGTGCCCGACCCGATCTTCCACTCGCCGCAGGCGACCGTGTTGCTCGTCCCGTCGATGACGTCCCGGATGCCGATCCGGCCGCCGGTGTTGTCGTACTGGAACACGCCGTTGGGGGGCCTTTCATCTGGTTGCCCGCGAACTCGATCGTCGACCCCATCGAGACGAAGTAGCTGTTGCCGGGGGCGGTGGCCGTGAACCCGGCCCCGAGCAGGTTGAAGCTGGGCACGGGGCACGACGGGCAGAGGAACGCGCCGAGCCTCGTCCTGGTGACGGTCGAGTTCATGAGGTCGCCGGTAGCGTCGTTGTAGGGGGAGACGAGGAGGTTCGCGGCGTTGTAGAGCGCCTGCTGCTCGATGTACGGCAGCATCTTGGCCTGCGCGCTCCAGTTCGCGTTGTTGGCATACTTCGCGTTGGCCGGCTCATAGGTGTCGTAGGCGCCCGGCGGGAAGCAGTCGTTGGTCTGGTGGTAGTTGTGGATCGCCAGGCCGATCTGCTTGAGGTTGTTGATGCACTGGGCCCGCCGCGCCGCCTCGCGCGCCGCCTGCACCGCGGGCAGGAGCAGCGCGATCAGCACCGCGATGATCGCGATCACCACCAACAGCTCGATCAAAGTGAAGCCACGACTCTGACGACCGGAGACGGGGGGCTGCATCATCGAAACTCCTCCCGATAAGGACTGTAGGGATGAAGACGGGCGGGAATGCCCTGCGGACGCACCGCCAACCCGCCCCCCGCGGACCATCCATTCCTGCATTCGGACGAGAGAATGACGCCCGGGTCCCGAATGGGCCCCGGCATGGAGACTTTAGGGGAGAGGATTCGTCCTAGTTATCCATTGAGCGCTATTCTCCACAAAACTGCCAGTGGGTTTCATTGAGATCCCGCGTGTTTTTCCCGAGAGTCCTTCGCCATTCGGGACCGGGCCCGGGCGGCGGGGGCCGGGCTGGTCATCGGCGGAGGGGTCTTGTAGGGTGGGGACCGCCCGCCGTGTTCGTCGGATGGCGGGCGGTCCCCGCCGACGAGGCCGGGGCCCGAGGTCACACCCGGGAGGTCCCCGATGAACGAGGCCGGAGATCCGGGCGCCCTGCCCCGCGTGGTCGCGGACCTGCCGCTGGATGAGACGATCGACGGGCTGCTGCGAGGGCGGGTCGAGCTGCGGCCGTGGGAGGTCGCCCTGGAGGGGAGCCGCGAGCCGGTCGCGGGGATCTACACCTATGGCCATGTGCCGGTCGATGGGGCGATGCTCGACCGATTGCCCGGCGTGCGGGTGATCAGCAATTACGGGGTGGGGGTCGACCACATCGACGTGGCCGCCGCCGCGGCGCGGGGCATTCCCGTCGGCAACACGCCGGGCGTGCTGGAGGGGGCGACGGCCGACCTGGGCTTCGCGCTGCTACTGGCCTCGGCGCGGAGGGTGGTCGAGGGGGACCGCTTCGCCAAATCGCCCGGATTCGTGCGGTACGACCCGGGCTTCATGCTCGGCCGCGAGGTCCACGGCGCGACGCTCGGGATCGTCGGCATGGGGCAGATCGGGGCGCGGGTCGCGCGGCGAGCGGTGGGCTTCGAGATGACGGTCCTCTATCACAACCGCCGGCCCCGCCCCGACGTCGGGCGCGAATTCGGCGCGTCCTACGCGACCTTCGACCGCCTGCTGGCCGAGTCGGACTTCGTCATGCTGACCGTCCCCTTGACCGACGCGACCCGCGGCCTGATCGGCGCCGAAGCCCTGGCGCGGATGAAGCCGACGGCGACGCTGATCAACATCGCGAGGGGCGCCGTGGTCGTCACCGACGACCTGCTCGATGCGCTGCGATCGGGCCGGATCGCCGCCGCGGCGCTCGACGTGACCGACCCCGAGCCGTTGCCTCGCGACCACGGGCTGTTGACGCTGGACAACGTGGTGATCACCCCCCACCTGGGCAGCGCCACGATCCGGACGCGGCGGCGGATGGCCGAGCTGTCGGTCGCGAACCTGCTGGCCGGCCTCCGCGGCGCGCCGCTGGCCCATGCCGTCGGCCCCGCCCCCCCCGCGCCTCGTTAGGGCGCCGGCCCCCTCGCGATCCCCGGGGCGCCGGGGCGCGGCCCGGCCGGTTCGGTCTTGTTTTGGGCCGGGTGATCGGCTCGAATTCCGGAGGGGGCACGCCGTCGGGCGCCCCGACATCGCGGAGACGGAGGATGCCGCGCGCGGGCCGGGATCGGGCGCGTCGCCACGGCCGACACCAGGGGAGGATCGGAGCTTGGTCATGGAACGACAGCGGTTGTCATCGCGCCTTCCCCGCCTCGCGGCGCTGGTCTTCGCGACGCTCCTGGCCGCACCCATCGTCACCGCCCGGGGGGCTTCTGCCCCCGCCAAGGGCGATCCGATCCGACTCTCGGACGCCGCCGAGCGGGGGATCGTTCACCGTCGGGGATGCGCGGGCGACCTTCCAGGTCGCGGACTACTCCCATGTCGGCGCCGCTCCTGCGCCTCGACTACACGATGCCGCGGGGGACGGCCGCCGGTGTCTGGGCCAGGGCGTTCCCCCCGGGATTGGACGCCCGGGAGCGTCGATGTGGTGGGCGGATGGGCCGGCGAGACGGGCGGGGGCGTTCAGGCCACGGACCCCGATCAACTCCCGGCAGATCGCGCTGGCCCTGGAGATCAAGGGATCGAAGGGCATCCAGCGCATCCCCCTGGACCTCCATCCCGACTGGACCGCCGATTCGAGAAGGCCGTGGACTGGCCGGCGATCGGGACGTTGACGCGAGGTCGTCGTCTCGGTCAGCCGCGTCGGCGACGGCGAGACCGCGACGGGGTCGATCGCTCTCGATGTCCGCTTCGAGCGGCTCCCCTCGCTCCGGAAGCTCAGCACGCTCGTCGCCGCGAGGATCGGGGGCGTCGTGCTGGTCAGCCGCGCTCGCGGCGCTGCTGGCGGCCCTGCTGCGGGCGGCGTCCGGGCAGCGGGCCGGGGCGGGAACGTCCGCGACGGGCGCGGCGCGGCCTGGAGCGCGACTTCGTCCAGGGTGCGGGGGTCGTCTTCATCGCCGTCGCTGGCGATCGGCATCTACCTCCTGGGCGAGCAGGGGACCGCTGGAGGTCGGCTGGGCCGCGCTGGGGTTGGCGGTCGCGGGCGCGGCGCTCGCGGAGTGGTGGAAGTGCGGGTCTCACCGGCACGCACCTGACCGCCGCGGAGGTCTTCCAGGACACGCTCGCGACGGGCCTGCTCGCGGCCTCGTCGAGCCCGCTGGCGATCCTGCAGGCGCCGGCGTCGTGGTCCGAGATGCTCATGCTGAGCCAGCCGGTCGCGGCGGCCGTGGCGGTCCTCTACCACGCGGCCAACGCGTGCCGGCTGGCCGCGACGGGCCGGCACCTGGGGCCGATCGCCGGGGCGCTGATCGTCGGGACGCCCTACGTGGTCGGCGGGCTGACGATCCTGGAATCGCACGGCGCTGCTCCGCGACCTGGGGGACGTCCTCACGGCCGGGATGCTCGCCGGGTGGCCCGACGGTGCTCGAGTTCGTGGGGCGGGTGCTCGTCGTCTTCGCCTTCAACGAGGCGGTGGCCAACGGGCTCGGCCTGGCGACGAAGCGCGACGCTGCTCCGGTCCGTCGCGGGCCCATCTGCCGCTGCTCGCCGTCGCGGTCGCCGTGGTCGCGGCGCCGTGGGTCGCGGCGTCCGGGTCGGGCGAGACGGTCGCCTCGTGGCCCGCCCTGGCGCCGGCTGGTCGCCGCGGTCGTGACGACCATGCTCTCGCAGGCCGGGCTCTGGGCCGAGGGCTACCTGATCACGGGGATGGTCCTGGACGCGATCCACGGCCGGCCGCCGTCGCGGGACTCGGCCTCCGGGCATCCCGTCGCTGGGCATGAAGAAGGGGATGGTCTACAGCGGGACGTTCATGGCGATCCTCCACGGCCTCGGCGTGCTCTGGGGCGTGCCGGCCGTCCGGCGGTTCGGCCGACGGAGCCGCCGGTGCTCGTCGGCCGTGCTGTTCGGGGCGCTGGCGTTCCCGCTGGTCAAGACGATCATCGAGACCTTCGACGGCAGCCAGGCGTTCTTCCGGCGGGTCGCGCAAGAGCTACCGCAACCCGATCCTCTACCTGCGGGGCGCCGTGGTCGGGCTGGGCCTGGGCTACGGGATCGCGGCGGGGCTGTCCGGGCAGGCGATGGCGACGCGGGTCGGCTTCGGGTTCGTGCGTCGGGGTCGCGGCGTTCGCGGGGGTCGACCTGCTCCGGGACGCCTTCGCGGGCGTCGCGGGGCCGGGGCCGGGTGCCAGTCGTGGCGGGTCTACCTGGTGCATGCGCTGCTCGGCGGCTTCATCGGCGCGGCGGTCGGGTTCTACCTCGACGCGGCGCAGGTCGCGGTGGTCGTCGCCAAGTTCCACCGCTACCTCGCCGCCGGGCCAGGCGCCGGAGCCGTTCGGCGTCTACCCGCTGCTGAGCAAGTGGGGCTTCATCAACCTCGGGCGAGGTCACCGGCGGCGTCGAGCCTGCTGTTCGCCGAGGCGCTGGCGGGCGTGATCAGCTGGTCGATCCCGGCCTGGCTGTTCGCGATCAACCGGACGTTCATGGCGGCCTACTTCCGCAGGAGCCGGCGCCGATCAGGGCGCTGTTCACCCGCGACGGGATGGTCGCAGCTGACGCAGAACATGATCGAGGTCCTCCGCTGGGGCCTCTGGATGTCGCCGATCATCAAGTCGTTCCTCCGGCCGATGGGCGAGCCGACCTGGTACAACCAGGACGGCGCGATCCGCACCGCTGTCGCCATCGTCCACGACGCTGACGATGAGCCCCGACGCGTTCCGCGCCTGGAGCCTCCAGGTCTTCATCTGCTCTGCTGGCGTACGACTGCGGTCCGCGATCCTGATCTGGCTCGACCACATGGGCCTGCGGGTGGCGACGCTGGTGAACCTGAGCTTCCTCGGCATGGACCGGCTCGACCGGCGGCTCGTCGCGGTTCCTCGCCCCGGCGGCGACCGCGCGGTGCATCCCCGAGGCGGTCAAGCGGTTCACGACCTGGGCCCCGCTGCTGATCCCCTTCTACATCCCCCGGGGGAAGGACTGGGACTACGCCTGGAGCCGGTCGCAGGCGATCCAGCGCGACCGACCCGGGCGGGCTGTTCGCGACGCTCGTCGCGCTGCCGGTCGCCGAGCAAGTGCTCTTGCTGGCGGGCGCCGTCGTCGCGACGCACGGCCGTCTTCGCGGTGGCCCGGTGGCTGCGGGCCCGGTTCGGGTCGGTCCGCCGGCCCGTCCTGGTCGCTCGAGCAACACCGAGTACGAGGTGGTGCTCGAGCGAGGACGGCGAGGTCGTTCAGCCGGGTCCCCGGGCGCGGCTACGACGTCAGCCGGCGCTCCTACGACCTGCTCGACCCGGCCGGCCGGGCGCTCTTCCTGGTGGACGCGGCGGGCGGGCCGCCCGCGCGCCTGGCCGGTGGTCGGGAACGTCCCGGCGGAGCGCGCGGAGGCGTCGCGGATCGAGCGGGACGAGCGACGCCCTGCGGATCGTCCGCGACCGGCGACGGGCTCCGCGACGACGGTCGAGATCACCCTGCCGGCGGCCGGCGACCCGGCCGAGCTCTGGACGATCACCGTCGAGAACCTGGCGGACGCCGCCGCGACGGGTCAAGGTCGTGCCGTACCTGGAGTGGGTGCTCAACCGCCCCGACGCCGACCGCGGGCACACGCAGTACAACCGCCTGTTCGCCGAGGTGGAGTACGTCGCGCGGGCTGCACGCCGTCCTCGCCTGGGACAAGCACGCGAAGGCGATGGGCCTGCTCGCCTCGGACGTCGCCCCGGACGGGTTCCTGTCGTCCCGGGTCGATTTCATCGGCCGCGCCCGGAGCCTCTGGACGCCCCGGGTCCTGGAGACGCTGGCGTTCTCCGAGGCCCGCGGACACCGACGCGCACCCGACCTTCGACCCGATCGGCAGCCTGCTCCTGGGCCTGACCGTGCCCGCGCGCGGGGTCGGCCCGGGTCCGCCTCCTGATCGGCCTGGCCGCGGACAAGGCGCAGGCGATCGACCTGATCGCGCGCCACCTCCAGATCCCGCGGCGCCGGCGACCGTCCCGGCCGTCGCGGCGGCGGAAGGCACTCCACCCGATCGGGCACGGCGAGATCCCGCCCGGGACGCCGCAGCCCTACTGCCGAGTTCTCCGAGGACGGCCGGACGCTGCTGGTCCGCACGCCGTTCACGACCGCGGCCGTTCGACCACACGATGTCGAACGCCCTGGGGCACGTCGTCGTCGTGACCAACCGCGGGCTCCACACCACGTCGAGCGTCAACGCGCAGCAGAACCGGCTCACGCCCGACTGGCCCGACACCGTCACGCGCGAGGTCCCCGCCGAGGCGTTCTACCTGTACGACCCGGACTCGCGGCGAATGGTTCTCGCCGACCTATCACCCCCTGAACGACCCCGAGGCCGCGCTACGAGGCCGAGTTCGGCGTCGACGGCACGGCCACGTTCCGGATGAGCGAGGGGGACGATCGAGACCGAGCTGACCGTGTTCGTCCCGCCCGACGAGCCCGCGGGCGTCTACCTGCTGACCGTGCGGAACCACGCCGACGCGCCCCGGCGGCTCCGGCTCGCCGCCCTACTTCCAGATGGTCCTGGCCGGCCAGCCCGAGCACTCCGGGCCCGCTGAAGGTCCGCCGCGACGCAGGCGCTCAACGCCCTCTTCTTCGAGAACCCGCGCAACACCTTCCGCACCGGGCCGGCCTTCGTCGCCATGTCGTGCGCGGCCGAGCGCGTCGAGACGGACCGGGGCCGGTTCTTCGGCGACGGGCGGGACGTCGCCCATCCCGTATCTGGTCGAGCACGGCGAGCCGGACCCGTCGCCGACCCGGCGACGACCGGCCGGTCGCCGCGTTCCTCGCCGACGATGGAGATCCCCGCGCGGGGCGAGGCGACCGTCGTCGTGGTCCTCGGCCAGGCCGACGACCGGGCGCGGGCCGAGGCGGTCATCCGCAAGTATCGGGATCCCGACGCCGTTCATGGCCAGCCTCGACGAGACCCGGCGATGGTGGCCGGGCCTGATGGACACGCTCACGGTCCAGACCAGCAACCCGGAGTTCGACCGCTACCTCGACTGGCTCAAGTACCAGGCGCTCGCCGAGCGGATCTGGGCGCGCCGCGGGTTCTACCAGGCGAGCGGGGCCTTCGGGTTCCGCGACCAGCTCCAGGACTCGGTCAACCTGATCTGGATGGACCCCGCCGTGGCGCGCCGGCAGATCCTCCTGCACGCCTCGCAGCAGTTCCTCGAGGGGGACGTGGTCCACTGGTTCCACCGCCTCCAGGACGGCCGGACCGGGTTCGTCGGCGCGGACGCACGCCTCGGACAACCTCCTCTGGCTGGCCTGGGCCGTGGTCGAGTACGTCGGGGCGACCGGCGACGAATCGCTCCTCGACGAGCGGACGCCCTACCTGGAGTCGGAGCAGCCCTTCGAGCCCCTGCCGGCCGGGAAGCACGGGATGGGGTTCGACCCCCTCCGGTCGTCGCGCGAGGACACCGTCTACCGCCACTGCCTGAAGGCGATCGACCTCGTGCTCGACCGCCGGATGGGGGCCCACGGCCTCCCGCTGATCGGCACCGGCGACTGGAACGACGGCCTCGACGAGATCGGCAGCCAGGGCAGGGGCGAGAGCGTCTGGCTCGGCTTCTTCCTCGTCTACATCCTCGATCGGATGGTCCCCGATCGTCGGGACGGAGGGAGGGCCGCGAGCGGCAGGACCATTACCGCGGGCGGCTCCTGGCACCTCAAGGAGGCCATCGAGCGCACCTGGCGGGGCGACCGCTACCTCCGGGCCATCCACGACGACGGCACCGAGATCGGCGTGAAGGGGAGCGGCGTCTGGGAGATCGACGCCCTGACGGCCGCCTGGGCCGTCATGTCGGGCATCAACCCCGAGCGCGGCCGGATCGTGTTCGAGACGGCCCTGCGCATCCTCGAAAAGGAGACGACGATCCTCCTCGGCTGGCCCCCGCTCCGCGAGGACACCAAGCCCTACCTCGGCCGGAGCAGCGGGTATCCCGAGGGGGTCCGCGAGAACGGGATGTACTGCCACGGCGTCCAGTGGCTCGTCGGCGCCGCGCGGCTCCTGGCCGAGCGATGCGACGCGCGAGGGCCAGCCCGACGAGGCCCGCCGCTACCGCGAGACGGCCTATCGGCTCTGGCTGAAGACCTCGGCGATCCCCCACGCCGCGCCCGGCGAGGTCGAGACCTACGGCGGCCAGCCGAACCAGCAGGCGGCCGACATGGTGACGACCTTCGACCCCGGCCGGATGATCTGGAACGGCTACACCGGCGCCGCCGGCTGGATGTTCCGCCAGGCCCTCGAAGGGGTGCTCGGGCTTCCGCCTGGTCGGCGGCGAGATGGTCCCCCCGGCCGACCTCGCGCCGACGGCCGAACTGAGCGTGTCGCGCATCGCCCGGGACCTGTCGTCGAGCCCCTTCCCGGCCCCCGAGGGCCTGCGGCCCCCGGCGCAGCAGATCGAGTCCGAACAACCGATGCATCCGAGGTGACAGGGCCAGACTCCGACGAAGCGAATCTTCGTGGGGCGGGCAATGCCCACCGTGTTTCGCTGGACCTCACACCAAGGAGAATCATCCATGCGAACGAGGGAGCACAGGAACTGGAAATCGGCCTGGCTCACGGGGGTCGTTCTGACCGCTTTGGCGTCTCTGGCCACCGCCGATGATGCCGCCGATCGGGAGTCCAAGAGGCTCGAGGGGACCTGGACGTTCGTCAGCCTGAGGGCCGGCGACACCGAGGCACCAGCGGACGTCGTCGAGAAGTGGCGATGCGTGATCCGAGGCAAGGAGCTCACCTGGGTGGTCACGGGCCGAGGCGAGCAGAAGAACTCCTTCGAGATCGATCCGAGCAAATCGCCCAAGGCGATCGACATCACGCCCCTGGACGAGGCAGCCAAAGGGAAGAAGCTCCAGGGCATCTATAAGTTCGAGGAGGGACGTTTGGTGATCTGCCTGCCGGCGCCCCCGGCGGCGGGTAAGCCCCGACCCGAGGGGTTCGAGAGTGGAGAGGACAGGGGCCTTTATGTCCTGGAGCGAATCGAAAACAAGTGATAAGCTGCGGCCGTCCCGACCGGCGGCTGAGTGAAACGGACTCACCCTCGGGGGTCGTCCCCCCGATCGACTGGCGAAGGAGCGACGCCATGATGAATCTCAAGGCGGTCTGGTTGATGGCGGCGGTCGTGATCTCGGCGCCGGGCCCGGCCGAGACGCCGACGGCATGGAAGCAGAAATTCGACGATGCCGCACAGGCCGAGAAGGCGGGCGACTACGCCAGGGCCGAGGCGTTGCTGACCGGGGTGGTCGGCGAGGCGGAGAAGCTCGGCCGGGGCGACCTGCGCCTGGCGGACCCGCTCGAACGGCTGGCCTGGCTCTACATGAACAAGACGCAGAAGCGCTACGCCGAGGCCGAGGCCCTGCTCCGCCGCGCGCTGTCCATCCGCGAGGAGGCGGAGGGGGCGGAGCATGAGGACGTGGCCGATGCGCTCATCATGATAGCGTCGTGCCAGATGTCCGCGCAAAAAGAGGCCGCCCGACACGGTGGGGCCGCTGCTGCGGCGGGCGCTGGCCATCTTCGAGAAGGCGAAGGGCAAGGACGACCCCGAGGTCGCGCGGGTGCTGCACTGCCTGGCCGTGTGGCACATGCTTCGCCGGGAGTTCGGCGAGGCCGAGCCGGCGCTGTCGCGGGCGCTCGCGATCCACGAGAAGGCGTTCGGGCCGGAGAGCGCGAAGGTGGCCGACTTCCTCGACGACCTGGGCGACCTCCACGCCGCGCAGACCGGCCTCTTGAACTGGATGAGGATTCGGCACGCCATGAAGGCCGAGGCATTCTACGAGCGGGCGGTCGCGATCCGCGAGAAGGTCCTCAAGCCCGACGATCCCGACATCGCCGAGTCGCTGTACAAGCTGGGCGCGGTCGCGATGGTGCGGGGGCGGCAGGAGGAGGGGGAGCGGTATCTCGGGCGCTGGCTGGCGTGGCAGGAGCGGGCGAAGGCCCCGGCGAGCGAGGATCAGGAGGAAGTCCTGATGAGGCTCGCCAAGTCGGCGATGGGGCGGAAGGACTGGGCCGAGGCCGAGCGTCGGCTGGCCCGGGCCCAGGCGGTCGTCGAGGAGGTCAAGGGGGCCGGGAGCGACGAAGTCGCGACCGTGCTGACGCAACGGGCCGAGGTCGCCCGCGACGCCGGGCGGTTCGACGACGCCGAGCGGCTCCTCAAGCGCGGCCTGGACCTCCAGGCGGCGCGTCTCGGCCCCGACGACCCCGACGTGACCGAGGCGCGCGCCCTGATGGCGGGACGCCACGAGGACCGCCGGGGGCCACGAGCTCCGGCATCGGCTGGAAGCCCTCGCCAGGCGAGCCGGCCGGGAGCACGACCACGAAGCCCTCGGCGGCATCCTCAAAGGCTACGCCGACCTGCTCCGCCGGACCAACCGCGCCGAACCACGGCCGGACCAGTCTCCGTAGGGTGGGCACTACCCACCGTATTCCGATATGATCGGATGGTGGGCGGTGCCCACCCGACAAGAAGGCTCCCATCGAAGGCCGAGATCAACCACGCGAGGATGAGGCCGATGGAGATTAACAGGACAGCGGTCGCGATCGTGGCCTCCGTCGCGCTCGCGGGGAGCATCGGGGTGACGGCCATGAGCCACGTCGCGAGGGCCGGCGAAACGCCGTCGCGGTTCCCGACCGTCCCCCCCGAGCATCGACACGCGAGGGCGCTGCTGGAGAACGCGATGCGCTACGTCGCGCCGGCCGGCGGGATGATCGACGAGAAATCGGGATACCCGTTCGAGGGGTGGAACCAGGACCCGCCGAAGGGGCTATTCCTGCGATCGTTCACCCAGTTGACGGCGATCGGCCAGTACCTGGAGCTCCTCGCCAACGTCGTCGCCGGCCATGCCGACACGCCCGACCTCTCCCGCGAGCAGGCCCTGGCGAACCTGACGAAGCTGGTCGCGAGCCTACGGCAAGACCAGCGCGACCCCGGCCTCAGCGCCCGGGGGCTGCTGGTGAACTTCCTCGACCTGGCCACGGGCAAGAGGCTCGGCCCTCTGGCCTCCGACGTGGATAAGAAGACATTCCTCGACCGATTCGGTCCCGAGAAGGGCCAGGCCATCTGGAAGGCGCTGCAAGCGAAGGGCTGGATCGCCTCGCGCAACGACGACCGCGAGGGCGCCATCCAGAGGGGGACCCAATACGGAACAGAGCACTTCGACGGCCCCCTCGCCCCCTTCGCCGACGACGCCACGAAGGCGAAAATCATGGCGATCCTCGACCAGCGCGTCGTCATGATCGTGCTCGGCGACAATGCCAACCTCTCCGCGTCGGCCGCCAAGGCGGTCGGCGCCCTGATGGTCGCCGACGTCAAGGACCGGCCCGAGGTCGTCGCCATCCGCGAGGAGCTCGGGCGGTTCCTCGACGACCAGAAGGAAGGCTACGCCCGCATGTACGACGCCAAGGCGGGCCTGCTCGTACTTCGGCTGGGACGCCACCCGCGACCGCCTGTACGGCTGGGAAGACCTGCAAGGCAAGTGGGTCACCGGCCACATGGATTACCTGGTCAACGAGTTCCGCGGCCCGGTCACCTTCGTCGTCATGCGGTACGGACTCCCCGCCGACGCCATCACGAACCTCGGCTTCAAGATGAAGCCCTATCGCACGCGCGACGGCCGCGACCTCTACGCCCTGGCCCCGTGGGAGGGGTCGGCATTCCAGGCGATGGGGCTCAACCTCATGCTCGGCGAGCTGACGATCCCGAGCTGGCGAAGGCTCCTGGAGAACGTCGTCGACATCGAGCTCGACTACGCCACGCGCCACGGGCTGCCGGGCTTCCTCTCGGAGTCGTACACCGGCGACGGCACGCAGTACACCGGCGACGTCGGCGTCCCCGAGATCACGGTCAACCCCCGGCCGAGGATCACCGACGCCGCGTCGCTCTACCCGCTGGGCGTCGCCCACTCGATCGCGCCCGCGAAGGTCGAGCGGTTCCTCGCGGCGAACTGGCCGCTCATCGCGGAGATGCTCACCGACCACGGGCCGTGGGAGGGCTACAACGTCACGAAGCATGAGGTGATCCGGTTCCAGACCTCGGCGCACACGCTGGCGCTGATCCTCGGCCTGCTCGGGACGGGCTCGGAGCAGATGGGACGCTACCTCGAATCGCAGGGCGGGGGCGGGCGCCTGGCGGAGTTCTTCCGGCCGGGCGAGGCGGTCGACCTGCTCTCCGACGAGGCGCAGGCCGTCGCCTGGACCGACAAGGACCACGCCATCCGCTCCTCGCGCGAGGGGGGCGCGTTCCGCGTGCGATCGGATCGGGTCACGCAGTTCGGGATCGCCTTCATCCCGTCCGGGGCGAGGGGCGTGGACCTGTCGGGGGGGCTGTTGACGCTCCGCTACCGCTCCTCCGGCCCGATCGCGCCGGCCCGGATCGAGCTGAAGCCGACGCGGGGCGCCCCGGTCGCCGCCGACCTCATCCCCAAGGAGGTCTCCGTCCGCCTCGCCGACACGGGCGGGCGCGAGGAGGAGATCCGCGTGCCCCTGCCGGCCACGCCCGGCCTGTCGGAGATCAAGGAGGTCGTCATCACGCCCGAGCGGCCGACCGACGCGAGGCCGCTCGACCTCACCATCACGCGGCTCCGCGTCGCCCCGATCCCGTCGGCGCAGGCCGAGGGCGACGGGGCGCGGCGGGCGGATCGGCCGTGATCACAGGTCGCCGACGGCGCGGTGGAGGCGGAACAGGGCGAGGGCCTCGTCGTAGAAGGCGTCGTAGAAATTTGTGAGGCTCTCGAGGCGGCGGGTCTCGGCGTCGAGGACCTCGGTGTAGATGCTCACCTGCTGCTCGTAGCGGTCGCGGACGACCTGGATGTTCTCCTCGGCCTGCGTGACCGCCTGGCGGGCCACCGCGATGCGGCGCGGGCCTCCTGGAGGTTCAGCCACTGCGAGCGCACCTGCAGCGCGATGTCGGCGGCGAGGTCGGCGCGCCGCTTCAACGCGGCGTCCCCACGGAGCCGGTACGCCTCCGACTGCCTCCGCGAGGCGCCGGCGTTGAAGAGCGTCCAGTTGACCAGGACCGTCCCGGCGAAGTTCCCCTGCGGGATGAGCTGCTCGCTCCCCAGGAAGACGAACCCGCCGATGAGCGAGACCTGCGGCCGGACGCCCGCGCGGGCCGCCGTCGCCTGGCCTTCCAGCGCGCGGGCCTGCTCCGACAGGCCGACCAGTTCGGGCCGGCCGCCCAGGGCCCGGGCGGTCATCTCCTGAAGCTCGGCCGAGTCGAGGCCCGCGAACTCCGGGCGGGCCCGGATCGCCCGGCCGGCCAGGTCGTCGAGGCGGGCCTCGTCCGGGCGGACCGCGATCTCCTCGAGCGGCACCACCTGCGTCAGCGGCCGGCACAGGTAGCGGTTGTAGATTGACCAGGCGTTGTCCAGCGCGTTGATCGCGCGGATCTCGCGGAGCCGCGCGTTGGCCAGCGAGACGTCGGCGGCGAGCTGGTCGTTGCGGGTGGCCATCCCCTGATCCATCCGGTTCTTCACGTCCCTGGCGAACGACGCCAGGCTCTCCACGTTGCTCCGCGCGACCTGGAGGTTGCGGCCCGCCCGCAGGACGCCGACGTAGGCCTCGGCGACGGTCAGCTTCAGCTCGAGCACGGTCCGGGACTCGCTGGCTCGCTGGGCCCCGAGCTGCCCCCGGGCCGCGTCGATGCCCCCCCTGATCCGGCCGCCGGTGTAGAGCGGCAGGTTCACCGACGTGAACGAGAACGGGATGTCGTGCTGGTTCCTGCCCAGGATGGGGAACGTGATCGGGGTCCCCCCGGCCGCGCCCGATGATCCCGACGCGCCGGAGGAGCCCGCCGCGACGGGCAAGGTCTGCCGGATCTGCGGGGAGTAGCTGAGCGACGAGTTGAAGGTGAACGTCTGGATCGTCGGCGCGCGGGCCGCCCGGGCGGCGGCGGCGTTCAGGCCCGCCGCGACCGAGTCGGTCCGCTGGGCCTGCACCTGCTGATTGACCGTCAGGGCGATCTGCCACGCCTGCGACAGATCCTCGGCGCGGCCCGGCGCGGCCATCACGACGGCGAGGAGGATGCCGGATATGACGACCGGGGGCTTCCTGATGGCGTCCATCCTGTCCGCTCCGTGAGGCCGCGGGCCACGGCCCGGGGGTCGCCCCATCCTGCGGCGCCCCCGTCGGCCCCGCCCCGGAGGGACGGGCCTCCCCTGGCATCGGCCTCCGGATCGCGCCGGGATGAGCGAGAGGGGACGACCCGCCGCCGTCGCGACGACGGGACCCGCCCGGCCGATACGACCCCTCCCACTTACCGTGGCGTTCTCGGCTCGACGGCCGGAGGCCCTCAGGGCGGGGCGGCCGGACGGGCCTCGCGGCGATACTCGCCGGGGGTGCGGCCGAACGCGCGCCTGAAGGCGAAGTGGAAGTATTCGGTGTGCGCGAAGCCGACCAGCTCGGCGATGCGGTGCATCGGGTGGTCGGTCTCGGCGAGCAGTTGCTTGGCGCGGCCGAGCTGCACGGCGCGGATCTCGTCCTGCGGCGAATGCCCCAGGTGCTCGCGGAAACGCCGGTCGAGGGTCGAGCGCGACACCGGGACGCGGGCGAGCACGTCGCCGACGGTGATCCCGAAGCACGCGTTGGCGCGGATGTACCGCACGGCGGCGACGAAGGGCTCGTCGTCGATGGCGAGCACGTCGGTCGAGAGCCGGGTGGTCACGCCGAGCGGGGGGACCGTCGCGACCTCGAAGCCCGCGACCCCGCCGGCCATCAGGCGGTCGAGCAGCGCCGCGGCCTCGTAGCCGATCTGCTCCGCGTTGGGGATGATGCTGGTCAGCGGCGGGTCGCAGAGGTCGCAGAACAGCGCGTTGTCGTCGACGCCGATGACGGCCACCTCGTCGGGCACCCGCAGGCCGCGGCGCTGGCAGGCGTCGAGGATGTGGAGGCCGCGCAGGTCGTTGCAGGCCATCACGCCGACGGGCCGGGGCAGCGCCTCCAGCCAGCGCCCGATCCCGACCTGCTCATCCTCCCAGGGCCGCGCGTGCCGCCCCCGCAAGGGGGTCTCGAAGACCGGGACCGGCGATCCCGCATCGGCCAGGGCCTCGCGGAACGCCTCGCGCCGGCGGCTCGACCAGAGCTCGCCTTCGAACCCGCAGAACGCGAAGGAGTGGAGGCGGCGGTCGCGGAGGTGGTCGGCCGCCAGGCGCCCGATGGCGCGGTCGTCGGAGGTGATCCGCGGCGGGCCGAACGGCGCCCGGCGGTTGCTCAGGTCGACCACCGCCACGTCGGCCCGGCGGAGCACCCTGGCGACGCTCGCGCCGCTCCAGCGCGAGATGGCGCCGTCCCCCCGCCAGGTCTCGAACCAGCGCGGGGGCACCGAGTCGAATTCCCTCTCCTCCAGGTAGACCGACCAGGGCCGATGCGTCCGCAGGTAGCGCGAGATGCCCTGGAGCAGGCGCTGCCCGTAGACGCTCGACGTCTCGATCAGCAGCGCGACATGGGGTCGTCGGGTCATCGAGGATGCTCCGCAACGAGCCGGTTCCGGCCGCCCCGCCGGGGATGCCGCGTCTGATCAGTGATCTCACGGGGCCCGCCCGATGGTCGCGAGGGAATCCCGCGGGATCTCCCCGTTTCCGGCGGGGGAACGCGGGGCCCGCCGCCTCCCGGGCGATCGTCCGCGAGACGAAGGATCTTACCCCGGATTACATCCGATCTCACTGTAACCGGGTGCTCGACGGGGTTAAAGTCGCGAGACGGTCCCCCTCTCACGCCACCGGGGGCGGACCGGCCTTGAATGATGGCCGTCCCCACCCCGACCCCGGAGCCTCGCCGTGAACGAGCATCGCCGCGGATTCACCCTGATCGAGCTGCTGGTGGTGATCGCGATCATCGCCGTCCTGATCGCCCTGCTGCTGCCGGCGGTCCAGGCCGCCCGCGAGGCGGCGCGGCGGATGCAATGCACCAACAACCTCAAGCAGCTCGGCCTCGCGATCCAGAACTACCACGACGTCAACGGCGCCCTCCCGCCGACCGGCAATGCCTCCCCCGCCCCGTCGAACGACTTCAGCATGAAGGGGCGCCTGATCCCCTTCCTGGAGCAGGGCACGCTCTGGAACGCCCTGAACCAGTCGGTCGCCGTCAACGACACCAACGGCATCAACTTCACGGTGCTGACGACTCAGATGAGCGCGATCCTCTGCCCCTCGGACACGAACGTGCCGATCGGGAATTACTCGGCGGGCGGGCAGACGAAGCAGATGGCGTACACCAGCTACCCGAACAACATCGGCACATTCCTCCCGATCTTCAAGTATAATTTCGACGGCCCCGCCTACTGGCTGGGGGCGCCGAACTACGGGCCGGTCGTGACGCTCGCCTCGATCATCGACGGGACATCGAACACCGCGATCTGGAGCGAGTGGGTCCGGGGCAAGAACGACAACGGGGCCTCGATCGGGAAGAATCAGGTCTACAAGTCGCCCGACGCGAACAACAACACCAGCATCACGCTCATGCAGCTCATGGCCGACTGCCAGGCGGTGCAGGCGACGCAGTCCAATGCCGTCATGTTCCAGAAGGGGGCCTACTGGATGGACGACAATTGCGGCTTCGGGGGCGGCTACAGCCACGTCATGACGCCGAACAAGAATGCCTGCAACTTCAGCAACGAGACGGGCGTGAGCGTCTGGGCCACCCTGATCGGCGCCAGCTCGAACCACCCGGGGGGCGTGAACACCGCGTTCCTCGACGGCTCGGTCCGGTACGTCAAGGACAGCGTCTCCCCGCAGGCCTGGTGGGCGATCTCCACCTATAACCGCGGCGAGATCGTCAGCGGCGACAGCTACTGACGGCGCATCGTCCACGTCCGACACCAGCCGGCGCGATCGCGCCCCGTCGCCGACGATTGCCGGCGGGCGCGGTCGGTCCGGTTCAACCGACCGGGTGACACATGAGGAGGACGACCGTCGTGGGCGGGCCAGATCACCGGGCCGTCGGGATGCTCCTGGTGCTCCTCGCGACGCCGGGAGTCGCGCGCGGCGATCCCCCGGCCACCCCGCCCTCGGCCCCGGCGGCGAAGGTCCGAATCGTCCTGGCAGGCGATTCGACCGTGACGGACGACGCCGGCTGGGGCGGCGCCTTCGCGCGGCTGCTCACGGGCGACGTCCAGTGCATCAACATGGCCCGGGGGGGCCGCAGCTCGCGCAGCTTCATCGCCGAGGGGCTGTGGGCGGAGTGCCTGGGGCTGGGGCCGGACTACGTGCTCATCCAGTTCGGCCACAACGACCAGCCCGGCAAGGGCCCCGGGCGCGAGACCGTCGCGGGCACCGAGTACCGCGCGAACCTGAGGCGGTACGTCGCCGAGGCCCGCGCCGCGGGGGTCACGCCGGTGCTCGTCACGTCGCTGACCCGTCGGCAATTCGGCGACGACGGCAAGATCCGCTCCACGCTCACCCCCTACGTCGAGGTCGTCGGGCAGGTCGCCGCCGAGATGCGCGTCCCGCTGGTCGACCTGCACGCCCGGAGCATCGCGCTGTGCGAGGCGCTCGGGCCCGAGGGGTGCAGGGCGATCTCGCCGCGGAAGGACGACGGCGGCTACGACGGCACGCACCTCAACGCCCGGGGGGCCGAGCTCGTCGCCCCCCTCGTCGCCGACGCCCTGCGACAGGCCGTGCCGGACCTCCGGCCGTACATCAAGCCTAGTGCCCCGGCCAGCGAGGAGCCGAGATGACGACGACGAGGATGTTGCTGGCCGCCGCGCTGACGTGGTGCGCACCCGCGGGGGCCGCGGCCGAGACGACGCTCACCGTCGCCGCCGACGGCAGCGGCGATTTCCGGTCGGTGCAGGACGCCGTCGACGCCGTCCCCGACAATAATCCCGGGCGCATCGTCATCCGCATCAAGCCGGGGACTTACAAGGGGCGGATCACCCTGCCCAGGAGCAAGCCGTCCGTCACGTTCCGGGGCGACGACGCGGCGACGACCATCCTCACGAACGACTGGAACGCCAAGCACCTCGGCCCCGACGGCAGGCCGGTCGGCACCGGCGGCAGCTACAGCACGAAGATCAACGCCCGCGACTTCATCGCCGAGGGGATCACCTTCGAGAACACGGCCGGCGACACCGGCCAGGCGCTGGCGATGTTCGCCGACGGCGATCGGCTCGTCTTCCGCGACTGCCGGTTCCTCGGCTGGCAGGACACGCTCTATGCCAACGGCGGCCGGCAGTACTACGGCCGCTGCACCATCGAGGGGCGCGTCGACTTCATCTTCGGCGGGGCCACCGCGGTCTTCGACCGCTGTACGATCCGCAGCAAGGACGGGGGCTACGTCACCGCGGCCAGCACCCCACAGGGCCGGCCGTTCGGCTACGTCTTCCTCGACTGCACGCTCACGGGCGAGGGTGCCAGGGCCTATCTGGGCCGGCCGTGGCGCCCGCATGCGGCCGTCGCGTACATCCGATGCCGGATCGGCGATCACATCGCCCCCGCGGGCTGGGACAACTGGCGCAACCCGGAGAACGAGAAGACCGCGCGCTACGCCGAGTACCGCTGCACGGGCCCCGGCGCCGAGCGGTCGAAGCGCGTCGCCTGGTCGAAGAGAGCCGACGGACGGAGAGGCCGCGACCTACACGGCAGGGAATATCCTCAGGGGCACCGACGACTGGAATCCCTAGCGGGCCGCGACCCGAACCGCCGAGCACGTCCTGGACTGCCAGGACGGTAGCACCTGGGGCAGTATCCGCCCGACAAGGCCTTGCGGGGATGGCGGTGCCTGGCCGGGGACGAGGGCCGCGGAGCAGTCTCCCTGCTGACGCAAACCATGGCCGCTTGCGGGGCTTGGCAGGCGATGGCTTGGACTGTCGCAAGTAGCGGCGGAGGGACTCGAACCCCCGACACGCGGATTATGATTCCGCTGCTCTAACCGACTGAGCTACGCCGCCGCAAGGTCCCGGGGAGGATGGCCCTCGTCTCGTCCGGACTCCTCATCCCGACGGTGGGTCGGGGCGGGCTATTCTATCCGGCAAGGGGTGCGGACTTCAAGCTCCGGCCGAGGATCGGGCTTTCCTCGATCGCGCCGATCGGGTCTACTGAAACGCGGGACACATGGACCGCCCGGCGCGGCGGCGGATCGGCGACGCTTGGGACGACGCAGGACATGCCCCCTCAATATATCTTCACCATCGAGAACCTCGCCAAGGCCTACGGCAAGAAGGACGTCCTCAAGGGGATCTGGCTCTCCTTCTACCCGGGGGCCAAGATCGGCGTGATCGGCGGCAACGGGTCGGGCAAGAGCACGCTGCTGCGGATCATGGCCGGGGTCGAGACCGACTTCCTCGGCACGGCGCGGCCCGCGGCGGGGACCTCGATCGGGTACGTGCCGCAGGAGCCGACCCTCGACCCCTCCAAGGACGTCCGCGGCAACGTCGAGCAGGCCGTCGCGCCGGTCCGCGACCTGCTGGCGCGGTTCGACGCCATCAACGCCCGGCTCGGCGAGCCGATCGACGCCGACGAGATGGACGCGCTGCTCGAGGAGCAGGGCAAGGTGCAGGACGCCATCGAGGCGGCCGAGGGGTGGGACCTCGACCGCCGCGATCGAGATCGCCATGGACGCCATGCGCCTGCCCCCCGGCGACGCCGACGTCGCCACCCTCTCCGGCGGCGAGCGCCGCCGCGTGGCGCTCTGCAAGGTCCTGCTCCAGAGGCCCGACCTCCTCCTCCTGGACGAGCCGACCAACCACCTCGACGCCGAGAGCGTCGCCTGGCTCGAACGGCACCTCCAGGACTATCCGGGCACCGTCGTCGCGATCACCCACGACCGCTACTTCCTCGACAACGTCGCCGGCTGGATCCTCGAACTCGACCGCGGCCAGGGCATCCCCTGGCAGGGCAACTACTCGTCCTGGCTCGAGCAGAAGCAGGAGCGGCTGCGCGCGAGGAGAAGCAGGAGAGCGCCCGCCGCAAGACCCTGGCCCGCGAGCTGGAGTGGGTCCGCATGGCCCCGCGCGCCCGCGTCGCCAAGAACCGCGCCCGCCTGCAGCGCTACGAGCAACTGGCCAGCCAGGATGTCGAGAGGCGCGACGAGGCGGTCGTGCTCCAGATCCCCCCGGGCCCCACCTCGGCGACCTCGTCGTCGAGGCCGAGGGGGTCCGCAAGGGGTTCGGCGACCGGCTCCTGGTCGAGGACATGACCTTCCGGCTCCCTCCCGGCGGGATCGTCGGCGTGATCGGGCCCAACGGCGCGGGCAAGACGACGCTCTTCCGCATGATCGTCGGCCAGGAGACAGCCCGACGGCGGCGCGCTCCGCGTCGGCGACACCGTGGTCGTCTCCTACGTCGACCAGAACCGCGACACGCTCGCGCCCGACAACACGATCTTCCAGGAGATCACCGGCGGGCTCGACCAGGTGACGCTGGGCAAGCGCAAGGTCCCGGCGCGGGCCTACGTGGCGCAGTTCAACTTCAAGGGGCCCGACCAGGAGAAGAAGGTCGGCAACCTCTCCGGGCGGCGAGCGGAACCGCGTCCACCTGGCCAAGCTGCTCAAGAGCGGCGGCAACCTCCTGCTCCTGGACGAGCCGACCAACGACCTCGACGTCGACATGCTCCGCGCCCTGGAGGAGGCCCTGCTCGACTTCGGCGGCTGCGCCGTGATCATCAGCCACGACCGCTGGTTCCTCGACCGCGTCGCCACCCACATCCTCGCGTTCGAGGGGGACAGCAAGGTCGTCTGGTGCGACGGGAACTACCAGACCTACGAGGCGCAGCGCCGCGAGCGGCTCGGGATCGAGGCCGACCAGCCCCACCGCATCCGCTACAAGGCGCTGACCCGCTCGTGAACCGGGACCCGGAGGCGACCGATGGCGACCGCGACCTCGTCCGACCGGGCCGGCCTGGCGATCGAGAGCGTCGGGGGCGTCGTCCGCCTGACGCTCGACCGCCCCGAGCGCCGCAACGCGCTGTCGCGGGCCCTGATCGGCCGCCTGGAGGAGGCGCTCGCGGCGATCGAGGCCGACCCCTCGGCGAGGGTCGTCGTGCTCGGGGCGAGGGGGCCGGCCTTCTGCTCGGGGCACGACCTGTCGGAGATGGTCGGGCGATCGGAGGCCGAGTATCGCGAGCTGTTCTCGTCCTGCTCGCGGATGATGCTGCGGCTCCGCGAGCTGCCGCAGCCGGTGATCGCGCGGGTGCAGGGGACGGCGACCGCCGCCGGCTGCCAGCTCGTCGCGGCGTGCGACCTGGCCGTCGCGGCGGAGGGGGCGACCTTCGCCACGCCCGGGCGTCAAGATCGGCCTGTTCTGCACCACGCCGATGGTCCCCCTCGTCCGCGCCGTCCCCGACAAGGCCGCGATGGAGATGCTCCTGACCGGCGCCCCGATCCCGGCCGAGCGGGCGCTGGCGCTGGGGCTGGTCAACCGGGTCGTGCCCCTCGACGGGCTCGACGCCGCCGTCGGCCAGCTCGCCGACGCGATCGTGGCCGCCAGCCCGGTCGCCGTCCGGATCGGCAAGAGGGCGTTCTACGCGCTGCGCGACCTCGACGAGCCCGCCGCGTATGCCCGGGCCAGCGACGTCATGACCGACAACGCCCTGCGGCACGACGCGCAGGAGGGCATCTCGGCCTTCCTCCAGAAGCGTGTGCCGACGTGGAAGGGGGGATGAAGAGGATCGATCCGCAGATGACGCCGATGGTCGCAGATAAAAGGCAATAATCAGTGATTTATTCAATCTCAATGCCCCTTCTTCATCTGCGACCATCGGCGTCATCTGCGGATCGTCCGGGCTTCCTCTGCGGAGGATCATCGGATGCCTCTGGCCGGGTTCGAGGAACTGTATCGGGAGGCCGACGGGCGCGGCGGGCCCGTCGCGGTCGCGGCGGCGGGGGGCGACGACCCGACGGTGCTCGCCGCGCTGGCCGAGGCGCGCGACCGGGGCTGGGTCGAGCCGACGGTGGTCGGGCCGGAGGCGGCGATCCGGGCGGCGGCGGAGCAGGGCGGGGTCGCCCTGGACGGGTTCACGGTCCGGCACGCCGAGGCCGGCGCGGTCGCCCCGATGGCGGTGGCCGAGGTCCGCGAGGGGCGGGCGCGGATGCTCATGAAGGGGAGGATCGGCACGCCCGACCTGCTCCGCGCCGTGCTCGACCCGGCCGACGGCCTGCGCACCGGGAGGGTCGTCTGCCAGGTCGTCCTGATGGAGGTCGCGCGCGACGGCCGGCGGTTCCTGATGGCCGACACCGGCATCTGCGTCCGCCCGAAGCTGAAGACGAAGCTCGACATCCTCGCCGCCGCCGTCGAGGTGGCGCATGCGCTGGGGTCCGACCGGCCCCGCGTGGCGCTGATGGCGGCCTCGGAGACGGTCAACCCGGCGATGCCCGAGACCGTCGAGGCCGACGAGCTCCGCCGCCGCGAGCGAGGCGGGCGAGTTCCCCGACTGCATCGATCCAGGGCCCGCTCTCGTTCGACCTGGCCTACGCCGCCGACGCCGCGCGGAAGAAGGGGGTCGGGGGCGAGGTCGCCGGCGCGGCCGACGCGATGATCTTCCCCGACCTGCTCTCGGCCAACCTGACGGTCAAGGCGATCATGTACACGGCCGATTGCCGGTTCGGCGGCGTCCTGCGCGGCACGACGGCGCCGGTCGTCTTCATGTCGCGCGCCGACACGGCGGCCACCCGCCTGAACTCGCTCGCCCTGGCCCTCGCGACCGAGGGGCGCGCGGCCCGTCGCTGACGAAAAGCCGGCGCCCCGGCCCCCGGTTTGCTAAGATGGTCCCGGGGGCCCGCGACCCTCTCACGTCTTGACCCGATCGTCGCCGGGGTCGCCGCGCGGCCCCTGTCCGATCGATCCCCGATCGCATAAGGAGAGCCGAGGGATGAACAGCGATCCGACGACGACCCGGGTCCCGGCCCGGCGGGGGTTCGGCGCCGCGCTGGGCGCGGCCGCGCTGCTGGCCGCGACGGCGTCCCGGCGCAGGAGTCCCGGTCCGTGACTCAAGGACATGCGGCCCAAGGCGAGCGGACCGGCCGGGGGGTCCGATCGCGGCGCCCCGGCCCGGGCCGCGCCGGCGGCGCCGGGGCCCGCGCCGCCGGGGCGGCCGACCGCGACGCCCGGCCCGACGACGACGACCTCGACCCCGCCCACGCCGAGGCCCTGGCCCAGGCGCGCCGGCGGGTCGAGCTGCTCGAGGCCCAGGTCGAGGCGAAGCGGGCCCGCATCGAGCTGGCCGAGGCCCGCCTGAAGCGGGCGCAGGACCAGCTCGCCTTCCACAAGGCCCAGGGCGACGGCGCGGCCGGCCAGGAGAAGGTCGCGGCGCTCCAGGCCGACATCCCCGTCCTGGAGGCGGAGCACGACGTCGAGGTCGCCGAGATCCGCGAGCCCGAGGTCCTCCTCAAGCACGCGAGGCGCGAGGTCGACGACCTCGAACGGCTCGGCGCCGGCCCGGCCTCGCGGCGCGCCGGCGGCGGGCCGGCGGGTTCCCGGGCATGGACCCCATGAACATGGGTTATCACTATGGGCATGTGGAATCCCATGATGGGCATGGGCGGATATCCCGATGATGGGCATGGGACGGAGCCGGGAGTCGGACCAGCTGGACGACCTCCGCGAGATGATCGAGGGCCTGCGCCGCGACATCGACGGGCTGAAGCGGGCCCCGCGGCCCTGATCGGCGGGCCGCACCGGTCGCCGGCGGCGGCGAAAAATCGCAACGTCCCCGGAACTGCCCGGCCCGATCCGTCGTAGAAACCTCGACGGGTGGGGACGCGGCCTCCGGGGCCTTCCCGACACCCGGCGACGACCCCTCGGGGGTCGCGACATCGTGGGGCATCGGGAAGGAGGATCGCGATGAATCCTCGGCGAGGGCGCATTTCGAAGATGGCCGGCGTCGCGGCGCTGGCCCTGGCGGTCATGGTCGCGCCGGCGACCCTGGCCTTCGCGCGGCGGCGGCGGCGGTCACGGCGGCGGCGGGCACGGCGGCGGTCATGGCGGCGGCTTCCACGGCGGCGGGTTCCACGGCGGCGCCCGCTACGGCGGCTATCACTACGGCGGATACCGCGGCGGCGGCTTCGGCTCCGGCGGCTATCGCCTCAATCGTGGCTATTCCTACGGCCGCGGCTACGGCTCGGTATCGCCTCGAACTACTTCTTCCCCGGCTACGGCTACGGCGGCTACGGCTATGGCGGCTACGGCTACGGCTATCCGGGCTATGGTTATGGATACGGCAACGGCTACCCGGGCTATGGCTATGGCCGCATGGGCTACTGCTACTCCCCGCTGGGGTTCTGGTATCCCTGCAACAACTATGGGATGTATCGTCGCTGGTGGTGAATCCCCCCGGGCCGCCGTCGCGGCCCCCGGCTTCCGACGGTCCCCCCGACGGTCCGGAAGCCCCATCGAGATCGGCCGGTGAGTGACGAGGTCGCGGGACGTCGCGCCCGTGACGGTGGTCGAGTCGACCGCCGCGAGGAGGGTGCGCGCGCCCTGCGCCTCGTCGAGTTCGTTCGCGACCGCGACCGAGACGGGCCCTCCGGCGTCGAGTTCGTTCGCGCCGGCTTCGGCCCGACCGTCGAGTTCGTTCGCGCCCGAGGTCCCGGGTGGCCGATGCCCACGTCCTCGATGGGCCTGTCCAGCCGTCCCCGACAGGCCCGCGAAGGCTCGGGCACGACCGTCCGGCGACGACCTCGGCAGAGGGAGGGCCGGTCGGGCGCGCACCGGGGGCGCCGGGAGGGACGAAGGGACGACGTTGGGCGGGTCGGGAGGGCCCATCGGGGCCGGGACGGCCTCCGCGCTCAGCGGCCGGCGCGGCGGGCGGCCTGGCGGTCGCGCTTCGCCTGGGCGCGGCGCTCGCGGCGGTTCATCGGCGACGACGACGGGACCATCGACGAGCGGGCCGGGACCGTCGCGACCGCCCGGGCGCCTCGGCGACGGCGGGCCGCTCGGCGGCCTCGCCGCGCGCCCGGATCAGGTCGGCCTCGGCGCGACGGGCCGCCGCCTCGGCCTCGGCCGCCGGGCCTGGCGCCCGTCGGCGCGGCTCGGCTCCGGTCGGGCCGGCGCAGCCTTCGGCGCCTTCGCCTCGCGGAGCCGGAGCAGCTCGGCCCGCGCCGCGTTGAACGCCCGACGGCAGCTCCCCTCGTACTTCCGCAGCCGGGCCGTCGCCGCGTCCTCCTCCAGCGGCATCCCGCCCATCGCCATCGCCCGCTCCTCGGCGTCCAGCTCGTTGAGCACCGCCTCCTGGTCCTCGCCCAGGATCGCCAACTGCTGGTCGACCAGCGCGGCCAGCGCCTCGACGTCGTCCGGGGGCGGCAGCAGGTCGCTGCCGTCGCGCAGCACGGCCGGGACGCCGAGCAGGTCCCAGGCCAGCCGGCGCTGCTCGTCGGTCCAGGCGCCCTTGTTGCCGGAGGATCTCGCCGAGCGACTCCCAGCGGTCCATCAGCCAGTCGGCCCCCTGCTTGCAGCCGCGCAGGGCGGCGCCACCTGCGACGGGTCCTTGGCCAGCCTGGCGCCGAGGCCCTCGACGGCGACGCGGCGGTCGTGGTCCCAGATGAGGCTGGCGCTGCGCATGACGCGGCGGACGTCGAGGATCGTCATGGCGGCGCAGCGGTCGAGCCTTGCCGAGGCCAGGCGCCATCTCGCGGACCAGGAACGCCTCGTAGGGCGTGCGGGGCTGGAACTCGGCGATGAACTCGGCGGTGCGGCGGGCGACGAGCGCGGCGAGGTCGTCGGGGAGGACGTCCTTGGAGCAGAGGCCATGCTTCAACGAATTCTTTCGTGAACGCATTTTCCCTGCGGGGGTGCGCGGGCCGCCTCCGCGCTTCGGGGCGGCGGGTGGGGGGCCGTCGGCCTCGGGGTGGTCGGCGGCGAGGGGGGCGTCGGTGCGGTCGGCCTCGGCGATCATGGTGCGGCCTCGCGGTGAGGGGGGGCGGGCCGCCGCTGCCGGCGCCGTCGTCGGCGGTCCCGGATGCGGAGGGGCGGCGCGCCCTTCAAAAGTTACTATCGTGGCGAGGCCCGGCCCGGTTCTGTTTTTCTTCCAAAATCGCGCCGGATCGCGCGGATCGTCGGGATGGGGGGTCCGCCGTGCGGGCCGACGTCGGCCCTCGGATTCGGACCCGGGCGCCCTCGCCGTCCCGCGGTGGTGGGCCGTTCGGGCGGTCCGTATGATGGGGTAGGGCCGGCATTCCACGTGCTTGCCGGTCGGAGGTTGCACCGGAGACCATCACCCACCGGAGGACATCATGGCCGACAAGCCGGCAGACACGAAGGCGATCACCCGCGAGCAGCTCATCAGCCTGCTGAATGAGGACCTCGCCCGCGAGTACCAGGCGATCATCGCCTATGTCATCTATTCGCAGGTCCTCAAGGGCGCGCAGTACATGAACATCGCCGGCGAGCTGGAGAAGCACGCTGCCGAGGAGCTGGAGCACGCTTTGATCATCGCCAAGCAGATCGACTACCTCGGCGGCACGCCGACCGCGACGCCCAAGCCCGTCAAGACGTCGGACAAGGCCGAGGACATGCTCCGCTTCGACCTCGACAACGAGAACGAGACGATCAAGAACTATCGCGTGCGCGTCCGCCAGTGCGAGGCGCTGGGCGAGTTCGCCATGGCCGAGCACATCCGCTCGATCCTGGTCAACGAGCAGGAGCACCAGATCGACCTGGCCACCGCGCTGGGCGTCGACGTGCCCGACGTCACCACGCCCGACCAGAGGGCCTGATCGGCGGAGGGCCCGGGACGACGGGTCCCGGCGCCTCGCCGACGGATGTCGGGGTGCCGGCTCATCCCCGGGATGCCCACGAGGACGTGGGCAAGCCACCCGGGATCGTACCGGGGGACTCCGAGCGAGATGCCCTCAGCGTCTCGCGGCCACCTCGGCGGGGATCTCGTCATCCGTCCGGCCGGCCCGGTGGATCGTGTCGATCAGGGCCATCAGGCGGTGGCGGAGGACGACGGCCTCGGGGGCGGTCAGGCTCGGGCGGGAAAGTTCACTGATGAGCCGCTGGAGTGCCTCGGCCGCGAGCATGCGGTCTGGAAAGGCGGGCATGGGTCTCTTCACCCTCTCGTGTCGTCCAGGACATCGGTCCCAGTGAATCAGCTTTCCCTCGGTGTCGAAACCCCGATCACGCCGGGTTGGATTGCAAATGATCGGCCAAAAGGCCGCTCGGCCGGATCTCCCGCCCCGGGACGCGGCCCCCGCGGACGACCCCGCCGGTCTGCAACTCACTGAATCGGCAATCCATTAGAGCCAATCGATCGTGCCAGGTCACGCGACCCGGATCGCGCACCCCGGAAAATGAACGGTCCCGCACGTCGCTGCATCCGAGGGCAGCCCCGCCGTCGTCGTGGGCGGTCGGCGGGGGAAAAGTTCGGGCGTCGGCGCGGTCGGATCGGTTAGCCTGGGCCGCGGGGTCGGGCCCGGCCCCCGGGGAGGCGGGCCCGATCGAGGATCGGCCCTTCCCCGGCCTCGTACCGACCGGATCGACGATGCCAACCGTCCTGATCGGGCCCGCGCCCTGCGCCACCAGCCCGGGCCGTTCCGCGAGATCCTGGAGGCCGCCGGCTTCCGCTGCGTCGACCCCGCCGGCAACCACCCGCTGACCGAGGCGGAGCTGCGGGCCGCCCTGCCCGAGGCCGACGCCCTGCTGGCCGGCGGCGAACGGGTCTCGGCCGAGGTGATCGCGATGGCGCCGAAGCTCCGCGCGATCGCCCGGACCGGGGTCGGCTACGACGCGGTGGACGTCGCCGCCGCGACCGCCCGCCGGATCGCGGTCGCGATCACGCCGGGCACCAACCAGGAGAGCGTCGCCGAGCAGGCCTTCGCGCTGCTGCTGGCCCTGTCGCGACGGGTCGTCAGCAACGACGGCATCATCCGCGCCGGGGGGTGGGACCGGGCGCTCGTCGAGCCGATCCGGGGCAAGGCGCTGGGGCTGGTCGGCCTGGGCCGGATCGGCCGCGCGGTGGCGTCCCGGGCGGTCGCCTTCGGGATGCGGGTGCTCGCCTTCGACCCGATCCCCTCGGCCGACCCCGAGGTCGACGCCCGCCTCGGCATCCGCCGGCTCGGGTTCGAGGAGATCCTGGCCGAGTCCGACGTCGTGAGCCTCCACCTGCCCCTGACCGAGGCGACGCGGGGCCTGATCGACCGGGCGACCCTGTCGCGGATGCGGCCGGGGTCGTACCTGATCAACACGGCGAGGGGGGGCCTGGTCGTCGAGGCCGACCTGGCCGAGGCGCTGGCGTCGGGGCACCTCGCCGGCGCCGGGCTCGACGTCCTGAACGCGGAGCCCCCCGAGCCGGGCAACCCGCTGCTGGGCCTGCCCAACGTCGTCTTCAGCCCGCACATGGGGGGCGTCGACCGCAAGAGCATGGCCGACATGGCCGAGATGGCCGCCCGCTGCGTCGTCGTCGCTCCACCGGGGCGAGTGGCCCTCCGGCTGCATCGTCAACGACGAACTGGCCGAGGGATGGCGGTGGTGATACCCAATCGCCTGGCTCTGCTGCTCTTCGTAGGGTGGGTCAGCGCGGCGCAACCCACCGATTCGATGGTGGGTTGCGCGCGCTGACCCACCCTACGAAGACATGTCATCCCGGCGGTTCGGTGTGAGACGGGGTCGGGCCGTCGTTCGAAAGGGACGGGGCGGGCCGGAGCCCACCCCGTTTGATTGCGTCGTCTGGGAGCCGATCGGCCGCTCAGACCTGGAACGAGCTGCCGCAGCCGCAGCTCTTGACGACGTTGGGGTTGTTGAAGACGAACCCGCGCTTCTCCAGGCCGTCGTAGAAGTCGACCACGGTGCCGTCGAGGTAGGGGTCGAACTTCTTGTCGACGGCGAGCTTGACGCCGTGGACATCGACCACGCGGTCGCGCTCGGAGGTGGCGGTGTCGAAGTTCAGGCTGTAGGCGAAACCGCTGCATCCGCCCCCCTGGACGCCGACGCGGAGGACCGTGCCCTCGGGGAGGTTCTGCTCGGTGATGATCTTCTTGACTTCGCTGGCGGCCTTCTCACTCAGGGTCACACCCATCGTCAGGGTCTCCTTGATCTGGCGGAACGGTCCCGGGACGATCTGCGTCGCCGGTCATAATCGTATCATAAACGTCGGGTCAAATCCCAGCCCCCGCCGGCGCGGAGGCGACTGCGACCGCCTCGGCCACGGCGACGGCGGCGAACTCGACCTCCTCGGCCGTGGTGAACCGCCCCAGCCCGAACCGGAGGCTGGCGCGGGCCATCGCCTCGTCGACCCCCATCGAGGATAGGACATGGCTCGGCTCGGGGTCCGCCGACGTGCAGGCCGACCCCGAGCTGACCGCCACGTCCCGCATCGCCATCATCAGCGCCTCGCCGTCCACGCCGGCGAAGCTCAGGTTCAGGTTGCCCGGCAGCCTCAGCGACGGATGCCCGTTGAGCCGGATCGCCGGCACCCGCGCGGCGATCCCCTCGTGCAAACGATCGCGCAGCCGCAGGATGCGCGCCGACTCCTCCGGGCATCTCCCGCCCCGCCAGCGCGGCGGCCTCGCCCAGCCCGACGACCAGAGGGACGGCGACCGTCCCGCTCCGGAACCCGCGCTCGTGCCCGCCGCCGTCGAACAGCGGCGACAGCCGGACCCGCGGGCCGCCCCGGCGGACGTAGAGCGCACCGATCCCCTTGGGTCCATAGAACTTGTGCGCCGACAGGCTGAGCAGGTCGATCGCGTCCTCGCCCACGTCGAGGGGGATCTTGCCGACGGCCTGGGTGGCGTCGGTGTGGAACAGGATGCCGCGGTCGCGGCAGAGCCGGCCGATCTGCCGGATCGGGTTGATCGTGCCGACCTCGTTGTTGGCGGCCATCACCGAGACCAGCACGGTGCGATCGGTCAGCGCGGCCTCGACCGCCTCGGCCGAGACCAGGCCGTGCTCGTCGGGAGGGACGATGGTCAGGTCCCAGCCCTCGCGCGCCAGCCGCCGCATCGGGTCGAGGACCGCGCGGTGCTCGGTCGCGGCGGTGACGAGGTGGTTCCCCTTCCGCTTCAGGACGGGCAGGGCCCCCTTGATCGCCAGGTTGTTGGCCTCGGTCGCCCCCGAGGTGAAGACCACCTCGCGCGCCTCCGCCCCGATCAGCGCGGCGACCTGCTCGCGGGCCCGGTCGACGGCGGCGGCGGCGTCCCAGCCGAACCGGTGCGAGACGCTCGCGGCGTTGCCGTAAGTCTCGGTGAAATAAGGGAGCATCGCCTCGACGACCCGGGGGTCGGCCCGGGTGGTGGCGTGGTTGTCGAGGTAGACGGGCAGGTTGGGCACGCCGGGGACTCCGCGACCATCGCAGTCAATACAATCATGCATCGATGCAACGAGGCTTGAATTGGATCGGAATGATGAGGGAAAGATCGGAGGCCATTTCCAACAAATCCAACAAAACGCTGGTCCTTTCCGGTCGTCCTGTCGTATAGTGGGATGAGGATGCCGCAAGGCATCCCGCCCGCGCGTGTCGATTCCCCGCTCTGCTTGAGGCGGGGCAAACGGGTCGCCTGGACCTCGGGGAACCGGGGGTGCCATCGGAGCCGGATACGACGATCTCCCTGGAAGCCGAGCGCGAGCTTCAAGAAACCCTAGGGAGATGGTTGAAAAGATCAAGGCCGCCAGGCGCGTGAACACGATGCAGAGGGAGAGGGCCGGGGTGGCTTCCCCCCGGCTCTTTCCTTTCTACCAGCGCGGGCCTGGGCCCCGATAGAGGATATGCGGCCTGCCTGGGCGGCCTCGCAGGGCCCGATCCCACTGCTCCTGGGAGATGGGGTAGGCCGTCTTGAATATCGCCCTCTTGCCATCCCGGCTCGTCGGCCTGACCGAAACATAGTACCGCCGCGACGGGCGGTTCGTGTTGCCCCTCGGATAGCCGAGCAGGTACGCCAAGTTCCCCTCAACCTGGTTATTGTGGACGATCAGCGACGGGGCGGTCAGCGCGACCCAGATCCACCGGATGTGTTCGGCCCTGGCCTGGTCCCATTCCTCCCTGACCTTCTCCTCCCCCGCGTGGGTCTTCCTCCTCTTGTCGAACCGCTCCTCACGGAAACAGACGTGGCGGCACGCGTCTTCTTCGAAGATGATCACCCGCCCCTGGGGATCGAATATCACCTTCGTCGTGCGGTAGATGTTGTCGAACACCTGCCGATAGGCTTCAAACGCCTCTTCACCCCCGAGTTGGAGGAGTTCCGGAGGCGTGGCGCCCGGCGGAGGATTGAGGGCCTGGCGAGGTGCCGGACCCGGGATCGCCTCGACGACCGGAGGGGCCGGCAGTTGAGGAGTTTCGGCTGTGGGATCATCCGCCGATCCCGTCTCGCCGGGCGGGTCCTCGTCGCTCATCCGTGTCGCTCCAAGCCCCGATCGTCGCCGGTCTAGCTTTACCGAAATCCCCAGGCCACGAAATTGACCCATCGTGACGGCCCCACCCTGGGCCTTATTTTCATTCTAACTTGGAATTCCCCATTGTGCCGGCCCAGGGCACAATAGGCGACCGCGGCAGGGAGGCACCCGTCCTCACATCCTCGGACCGGGCGGCATGGCAAGGAGGCAGGCCCCATGACCTACGACAAGAGTCAGGCGACGCACGAGTTCGTCCGCTGGAGCGAGAGCTACGACCGCTGCATCCTCCAGTGGCTGCTGTTCGGGCCGTCGCACCGGGCGCTGATCACGAGGATCGGGGCGGTGGCGGGGGGCCGTCCGATCCGGGTGCTGGACGTCGGGTGCGGGACGGGGGTGTTCGCCTCCCGGGTCCGCGCGGCGCTGCCGCAGGCGCAAGTCTGGGGGATCGACCTGGTCTCCGACATGCTCACCAGGGGGTCCGAGCGGTGGCGGCGGCACGCCGCGCACGTCCTGCCGGTCCAGGCCGACAGCGAGCGGCTGCCGTTCGCCACCGGGTCGTTCGACGTGGTGACCTGCGCCAACAGCTTCCACCACTACCCGAGCCAGGACCGGGCGGTCGCCGAGATGCACCGGGTGCTGCGGCCCGGCGGCCGTTTGATGCTGATCGACGGCTACCGCGACGCCCCCTGGGGCTGGTTCATCTACGACGTCTGCGTGGCGGGGGTCGAGGGGGCGGTGCACCACGCCTCGGCGCGTCGGGTCCGCGAGCTGTTCGCGCAGGCGGGGCTGCGCGCCATTGCGCAGAGGGTCCACCGCGGCCCCGCCCCGTTCCTGTTCACCGAGGCGGTCGCCGCCGAGCACGCCCCGACGATCCCGGCGCCCCACTTCGCCCTCCGCGACGCGGCCCCCGTGCGCGACCGGGGGGCGACGGCCTGACCGTCCGCCGCCGTCGGCCCGTCTGCGGGGCCGCGACTCCAATCCCGACGGTGCGGTGATCCTTCCCGGTCGTTTGGCGCGTTCCGGGTGGCCGGGGCCAAGCGAGCGAGGCGAGCGTGCCCCGGAGGATCGGCCGGCGCTCCCGGGGCACGCCCTGCGGACTTGGCCCCGGCCACCCGACCGGCCTCCTGCGCCCAAAGGCCTTTGGGAAGCAAAGCCGATGCAGGGTATTTCCTCGGCACCCGACTTTTTGTAAAACGGGTCTTTTTGCGTGGATCACGCCGAGGTTCCGGCGTGCCGTTGATGCCGCGCGAGCCGGGGGCCTGGGCCCGGGGCGAGTTTCCCGGGGTTCGCTGTCCCTTTGGCGTGACGGCGGGCCCCGCGGGACCGGGCCCGCATCCCGGGATCGTTGAAGAAACAGCCCGGGGACGGCGGGACTCCGGGGGCCGTGGCCCGCGGCGATGATGCGGGATGACGGGGAAAACGATCGGCGCCGGGCCGTCCGCGGGGATGGTCGCACCGCAGCGGGGCCGGGGGGGTGGAGCGGCATCGTGGTGGTCCCGACGACCTACGAAGAGACGCTGGAGCAGGCGCTCGGCCGGGTCCATGACCCGTTCCTCGTGCTGGAGCGCGAGGAGGGGTACGTCCTCCGCGAGTGGGACCCGTCGGCGTGGGAGGACCCCGGCGCCGAGAGGGTCGTCGGCGTGCTCCCGCCGTGCCGGCCCGAGCACCTGGGCGACCCCGCCTTCTGCGACGAGCACCGCACGCGGTTCCCCTACGTCTCGGGGGCGATGGCCAACGGGATCGGCTCGGCCGAGGTCGTCGAGGCGATGGGGCGCGCCGGGATGCTCGGCGTCTTCGGCGCCGCGGGGCTGCCGCTGGCGGCCGTCGAGGCGGCGATCGACCGGATCGGCCGGTCGCTCGGGCACGCGCACCCCTACGCCTTCAACCTGATCCACAGCCCCGGCGACCCCGAGCTCGAAGCGGCCGTCGTGGCGCTCTACCTGCGGAGGGGCGTCCGCCTGGTCGAGGCGTCGGCCTACCTCGACCTGACCCTGCCGGTGGTGCGCTACCGGGTCGTCGGCCTCCGCCGCGGCGAGGACGGCCGGGTCGTGGCGCCCAACCGGGTGATCGCCAAGGTGTCGCGGGTCGAGGTCGCCTCGAAGTTCCTGGCGCCCCCCCCGGCGAAGTTCCTCCGCGAGCTGGTCGCCTCGGGCGAGATCACCGCCGACCAGGCCGCGCTGGCGGCGCGCATCCCGATGGCCGACGACGTGACGGCCGAGGCCGACTCGGGCGGGCACACCGACAACCAGCCGGCGATCGTCCTGCTGCCGACGATGGTCGCCCTGCGCGACCGGGTGCAGGCGGAGCACCGCTACGACCGTCCTCCCCGCGTCGGCGCGGCGGGGGGGATCGCGACGCCGTGGTCGGCGGCGTCGGCGTTCGCGATGGGGGCGGCGTACGTCGTCACCGGGTCGGTCAACCAGTCGTGCGTCGAGGCGGGGACCTCCGACGCCGTCCGCCGCATGCTCGCCGAGGCCCGCCAGGCCGAGGTCGCCATGGCGCCCGCCGCCGACATGTTCGAGATGGGCGTGAAGGTCCAGGTGCTCAAGCGCGGCACGATGTTCGCCATGCGCGCCGCGAGGCTGTTCGAGCTCTACCGCGCCCACGAATCGCTCGACCAGATCCCGGCCCCCGAGCGGGCGTCTCTGGAGAAGACGATCTTCCGCGCCCCGTTGGAGGCGATCTGGGACCAGACGCGCGCCTACTTCCTGGCACGCGACCCGGCGCAGGTCGAGCGGGCCGATCGCGACGCCGAAGCACAAGATGGCGCTGGTCTTCCGCTGGTACCTCGGCCAGTCGTCGCACTGGGCCAACGGCGGCGAGCCGTCGCGGGCGGTCGACTACCAGGTGTGGTGCGGGCCGGCGATGGCCGCGTTCAACGACTGGGTGCGCGGGTCGTTCCTGGAGCATCCCGAGAACCGCCGGGTGGCGACCGTGGCGCGGAACATCCTCTACGGCGCCGCCGTGCTCGGCCGCGCCCGCTGCCTGGCCGGCCAGGGCGTGGCGATCCCCGCCGGCACCCCGCGGCTGGTCCCCCTGGAGCCGGCCGAGCTGGAGGATCGCCTCGACCCGCCCGACCCCATCCGCCTGCCGCGGACTTCGGGGGTTGCCGATGCCTCTTGCGACCGCTCACCGATGACCTGACCCCCAGGGATGCTTATGACCGTACTTCGTGCAGCCCCGGAGGGGCGACCGTCCCTAGCCCAGGGCGACAGCCCTGGGGATAGGCCGTCGCCCCCGCGAACCTCTCCCCCTCCGGTGGGGCCCCGCGGCCGTCCGGGCCGCCGGCCCGGACGGCCGCGGGGTGATCGTCGAGGGGTGCTCGGCGCCTCCGACGGGGCCCAGGGCTGTCGCCCTGGGCTAGGGACGGTCGCCCCTCCGGGGCTGCCATAGGGCGAACATGACGTCTCTGGCTGGCGATAAGGGGACGAGACCTTGAATCCGACGGGCGATCCAACCCAGCCGGTGCCGGTGGCGATCATCGGGATGGGCTGCCTGTTCCCCAAGGCGGGGGACCTGGCGCGCTACTGGGCCAACATCCGCGACCGCCGCGACGCGATCACCGACGTCCCGCCGTCGCACTGGCGCCCCGAGGACTACTTCGACCCCGACCCCAAGGCCCCCGACCGCACCTACGCCCGTCGCGGAGGCTTCCTCGACCCGGTCGACTTCCCCGCCCTGGAGTTCGGCATCGCGCCGGCCAACCTCGACGCGACCGACACCACCCAGCTCCTCGGCCTGCTGGTCGCCCGCAGGGCCCTGGAAGACGCCGGCTACGGCGCCGACCACGGCCGCGCCTTCGACCGCGACCGCGTCAGCGTCGTCCTGGGCGTGACCGGCACGCAGGAGCTCGTCATCCCTCTGGGCGCCCGCCTCGGCCACCCGATCTGGAGGCGCGCCCTGAAGGGCGCCGGGGTCGACGACGCGACCGCCGAACGGGTCGTCCGCGGGATCGCCGACTCGTACGTCGGCTGGCAGGAGAACTCGTTCCCGGGCCTCCTGGGCAACGTCGCCGCCGGCCGGATCGCCAATCGGCTCGACCTCGGCGGCACCAACTGCGTCATCGACGCCGCCTGCGCCAGCTCGATCGGCGCCGTCAACCTCGCCCTCCTCGAGCTCGCCGCCGGCCGCTGCGACATGGCCCTGACCGGCGGCCTCGATGCGTTCAATGACATCTTCATGTATATGTGCTTCAGCAAGACCCCGGCGCTCTCCCCCTCGGGCGAGGCGAGGCCGTTCGACGCCTCGGGCGACGGGACGATCCTGGGCGAGGGGCTGGGGGTCGTGGTCCTGAAGCGTCTGGACGACGCGAGGCGCGACGGCGACAAAATCTATGCGGTGATCCGCTCGGTGGGCACCTCCAGCGACGGCAAGGGGAACGCGGTCTACGCGCCCAGCGCCGCGGGGCAGGCCAAGGCGCTGCGGCAGGCGTACCGGCTGGCGGGGGCCTCGCCCGCGACGGTCGAGCTGGTCGAGGCGCACGGCACGGGGACGAAGGTCGGCGACGCGACCGAGCTGGCCGCGCTGACCGAGGTCTACCGCGAGGCGCGCCCGGAGGGGACGTGGTGCGCCGTGGGGTCGGTCAAGTCGCAGATCGGCCACACCAAGGCGGCGGCCGGCGCCGCGGGGATCATCAAGGCGGCCCTGGCGCTGCACCGCAAGGTGTTGCCGCCGACGGCCAAGGTGGATCAGCCCATCGAGGGTCTGGCGCCGGGCGCCTCGCCGTTCTACGCGATCACCGAGCCTCGCCCGTGGATGCCCCGCCCGGGACACCCCCGACGCGCCGCCGTCAGCGCGTTCGGGTTCGGCGGCAGCAACTTCCACTGCGTCCTGGAGGAGGCCGACCCCGCGATGGCCGGCATCGACTGGGACGGCGACGCCCAGATCGTCGCCCTCTCGGCGACGCGACGAGGACGGCCTCCGCCGCGCCCTCGACGCCTGGCCCGCCGACCTCGCCTGGGACGCCCTCCGCGCCGAGGCGGCGCGGTCGCGGGCGATCTTCCGGGTCGACGATCCTCACCGCCTCCTGCTGGTCGTCGAGCGCGACAAGGCCGACCTCGGGCCGCTCCTCGAGCGGGCCCGCTCCCTCGTCGGGCGCGTGAAGCACGCCGGTCCGGCGCCCTCGAAGCGACGAACGGCGCCCCGCACAAGCCCGCCGACGACGCCATCGTCCTCGGGCACGGTCCCGCGGCGGGGGGGCTGGCGATGCTCTTCCCGGGGCAGGGGTCGCAGTACGTCGGGATGCTCCGGGCGCTCGCCTGCCGGTTCCCGATGGTCCACGACGCTTTGGCCGAGGCCGACGCCGAGGCCCTGGACGACGGCCGATGGCTTTCCGACCTGATCTACCCGCACCCGGCATTCACCGACGATGAGCGGGCGCGGCACGAGGAAGCCCTCCGCGACACCGCGGTGGCGCAGCCGGCTCTGGGGGCGATCGGCCTGGGGGTCTTCCGCCTGCTCGGCCACTTCGGAGTGCGGCCCGATGCGGTCGCCGGGCACAGCTACGGCGAGCTGACGGCGCTGTGCGCGGCGGGCCGGTTCGACGCGACGGCGCTCGGCCGCCTGTCGCGGCTCCGCGGCCGGCTGATGGCCGACCGGGAGGGGCCGGGGGGGGCGATGCTCGCGGTCCTGGCGCCGATCGCGGAGGTCGCGGCGGCCGTCCGCGACGCCGGGCTCGACGTGGTCCTCGCCAACAAGAACGCGCCGAGGCAGGCCGTCCTGTCGGGCCCGGATGCGGAGGTCGCGCGGGCCGAGGCGCTGTTCGCTTCGCGACGGGTCGCGACCCGACGGCTGGCGGTCTCGGCGGCCTTCCACAGCCGCCTCGTCGCCGACGCGCGCGGGCCTTTGCTGGAGGCGCTCCGCGGCGAGGCGATGGCGCCGGCCGAGGTCCCGGTCTTCGCCAACACGACCGCGGCGCCCTACCCCGACGACCCCGACGCCGCCCGCGCCCTGCTGGCCGGCCAGCTCGCCGAGCCGGTCGAGTTCGTCGCGCAGGTCGAGGCGATGCACCGATCGGGCGTGCGGACCTTCCTCGAAGTCGGCCCGGACGGTAAACTCGCCGGACTCGTCGGCGCGATCCTCGACGGCCTCGCCGCACGCGGCCCTGTCCGTCGACGCCTCGCGAGGCCGGCAGGGGGGCGTCGCCGACCTGGCGAGGGCCCTGGCCCGCCTGGCCGCGCTGGGGCACCCGGTCCTCCTGTCGCGCTGGGACGAGGGGGCCGAGGCGCTCGCCCCGTCGCCGAGACGGCCGGGCCTGACCGTCAAGGTCTGCGGCGCGAACGCCGGGCCGTCGCCCGCGCGCCCGGCCCCGATCCCACCACCCGCGAAGCCCCACCCGAGATGACACCACCATCCCCCTCCCGCCCGCCGCACCCGACGCCCGCCGCCCCCCACGTCGGCCGCAACGGGGCGCACCCCGAACCCGCCCCGCCCGCCCCCTCGACCAACGGGTCCCCCGCGGCGGCGATGCCGCACCCGATCGCGCCGGCCGCCTTCCCGGCGCTGCGGCCGGGCGACCCGGCGATCCTGTCGCAGGCCTTGCGCGACGCGCAGGACAACCTCGTCGCCCTCCAGAAGCTCGGCGACCAGACGGCGCAGCTCCACCGGCAGTTCCTCGACGGCCAGGACAAGGCCCAGCGCACCTTCCAGACCCTCCTGGAGCAGCACCAGCGGCTCACCTTCGCCTCGCTCGGCCTGGCCGCCCCGCCCCCGCCGATGCCGATGCCCATGCCCGCCGCACCCGCGGAGACGCGATCCTCGCCCCCGACCGCGCCCGAGCCCTCCGCGCCTCGCTTCACCGCCGCGCCGGCGACCCCGCTCCCACTCTCCCAGCGATTCGACCCCGCCACCGCCCGCGCCGCGGGTGACGGCCACCGGCCGGGTCCAGGAGGTGCTGGCGGAGATCGTGGCGGAGAAGACGGGCTACCCCGCCGAGATGCTCGAACCGGACATGCAGCTCGACTCGGACCTTGGCATCGACTCGATCAAGCGGGTCGAGATCCTCTCGGCCGTCCAGGAGCGATTGCCCGAGGCGCCCGTCGTGCGGCCCGAGCACCTGGGCACCCTCCGCACCCTCCGCCACATCGCCGAGTTCCTCGCCCAATCCGAAGTCGCCCCGGCCACGACCCCGGCGCCCGACGACGTTCAAACGATCTTGACCGCGATCGTGGCGGAGAAGACGGGCTATCCCGCCGAGATGCTCGAACCGGATATGCAGCTCGACTCGGACCTCGGGATCGACTCGATCAAGCGGGTCGAGATCCTCTCGGCCGTCCAGGAGCGATTGCCCGAGGCGCCCGTCGTGCGGCCCGAGCACCTGGGGACCCTCCGCACCCTCCGCCACATCGCCGAGTTCCTCGCCCAATCCGAAGTCGCCCCGGCCACGACCCCGGCGCCCGACGACGTTCAAACGATCTTGACCGCGATCGTGGCGGAGAAGACGGGCTATCCCGCCGAGATGCTCGAACCGGACATGCAGCTCGACTCGGACCTCGGGATCGACTCGATCAAGCGGGTCGAGATCCTCTCGGCCGTCCAGGAGCGATTGCCCGACGCCCCGGTCGTCCGGCCCGAGCACCTCGGCACACTCCGCACCCTCCGCCACATCGCCGAGTTCCTGGCTTCGTCCCCCTCGACCGCGCCCGCGTCTCCTGCGACGGGCCCGGTGCCGGCGTCGCCGCCCTCCTCGTGCTCGCTCCAGCGCCTGGCCGTGACGAGCGTCGCGCTCGGCGAGGGGCGCGAAGCGATCGCGCTGCGGGAGGGGGCCGAGGTCTGGATCGTCGACGACGGCGGCGACCTGGCCCCGGCGCTGGCGGCCCGGCTGCGGGCGTCGGGCTATCGCGGGCGGGTGGTCGGCCGCGCCGAGATCGGGAGGCCCAACTTGCCCGAGAGGCTCGACGGGCTGGTCCTGCTGGCCCCGGACGAGGACGACGATGACGACGCCCTCAAGGCGTCGTTCCGCCTGCTGCGGGCCGCCGCACCCGCCCTGAGGAGGGCCGGTCGCGAGGGATCGGCGGTCTTCGCGACCGTTACCCGGCTCGATGGGGCGTTCGGCCTGCGAGGGCCCGGCCCCGACGCCGCGGCGACATCCGGCGGCCTGGCGGGCCTGGCCAAGACCGCCGCCCGCGAGTGGCCCGAGGTCGCGTGCAAGGCGATCGACCTCGACCCCGCGGTGATCGACCCGGACCGCGCCGCCGCGCTGCTGCTCGACGAACTGCTGCGGCGCGGCCCGGTGGAGGTCGGCCTCTCGGACGCCGGCCGGACCACGCTCGGGCTGTCGCCGCTGGCGCCCCCGGGCGACGGCGGGACGGCGCCGATCGGGCCGGGGGACGTGGTCGTCATCAGCGGGGGCGCGCGGGGCGTCACGGCCGAGGCGGCGGTCGCGCTGGCCGCGGCGTTCCGGCCGACGGTCGTCCTGCTCGGCCGCAGCCCCGAGCCGTCGCGCGAGCCCGACTGGCTCGCCCCGCTGGGCGACGAGGCCGAGATCAAGCGCGCCCTGGTCGCCCGCGCCAACGGCCACGCCACGCCGCAGGTCATCGGCGACCAGTTCCGGGGCGTCGCGGCCAACCGCGAGGTCGTCCGCAACCTCCGCCGCATCGAGGAGGCCGGCGGCCGCGCCGTGTACCGCTCGGTCGACGTCCGCGACGCCGAGGCGGTCGCCGCCTGCCTGGCGGCGATCCGCGACGAGTTCGGCCCGGTCCGCGCGCTGGTCCACGGCGCCGGGGTGCTCGCCGACCGCCGGATCGAGGACCAGACCGACGAGCAGTTCGCCGCCGTGCTCGACACCAAGGTCGCCGGCCTGCGGGCCCTGCTGGCGGCGACGGCGGGCGACGACCTGCGGGCGCTCGCCCTGTTCTCATCCTCGACGGCCCGGTACGGCCGCGCCGGGCAGGTGGCCTACGCCGCCGCCAACGAGGCCCTGAACAAGGCCGCGCGGCGCGAGGCGGCCCGACGGCCGGGCTGCCGGGTCGTCGCGATCAACTGGGGCCCCTGGGACGGCGGCATGGTCACGCCGTCGCTCCGCCCTCTGTTCGAGGCCGAGGGGATCGGCCTGATCCCCCTGCAAGATGGGGCCAGGCTCCTCGTCGAGGAGCTCCGCGCGCCGGCCGCCGATCGTCCCGTCGAGGTCGTGGTCCTGGGCCCCGGCGCCCGTCGCCCGACCTGAACCCGCCCCCGCAAGGGGGGAGGGGGTTGGAGGGGGCGGCGCTGGCCCTCGTCTTCGAGCGCCGCGTGGACGTCGCGACGGTGCCGGTCCTCCGGTCGCACGTGATCGCCGGCCGCCCCGTCCTGCCGATGGCCTTGATCCTCGAGTGGCTGGCGCAGGGCGCCTTGCAGCGCAACCCGGGGCTGGCCTTCGCCGGGATCGACGAGCTGCGCATCCTCAAGGGGGTCGTGCTCCGCGACGGCCGCGCCGAGACCCTCCGCGTGCTGGCGGGCAAGCCGTCGCGGGAGGGGGCGTCGTACCGCGTCCCCGTGGCGCTGGAGGGGACGACCGACGACGGCCGGTCGTCCACGCACGCCCGCGGCGTGGCCGTGCTGGCCGACCGCCCGCCGCAGGGCCGCCGCGCGATCGGGGAGATGCCGCTGGCGCCGCTGGCGGTCGGCACGGCCGAGCTCTACCGCGACATGCTGTTCCACGGCCCCGACCTGCACGGGCTCGGCCGGATCGAGGGGTGCGACGACCGGGGCATCGCCGCGACCGCCGCGACGGCGCCGCCGCCGTCGTCGTGGGTCGACCGGCCCCCGCGACAGTCCTGGCTGGCCGACCCTTTGGCGCTCGACTGCGCCTTCCAGATGATGATCATCTGGAGCCGCGAGCGGATCGGTGGGCCGTCGCTGCCCACCTCCCTCGGCCGCTACCGCCAGTTCCGCCGCGCCTTCCCCGCCGACGGCGTCCGCATCCTCGCCCGCGTCACCCGGACCGGCGCCCACCGCGCCACGGCCGACATCGAGTTCCTCGACCCGGGCGGCGACCTCGTCGCCCGCATCGACGACTATGAGTGCGTCATCGACGCCTCGCTCGGCCAGGCGTTCCGGCACAACCGGCTGGAGCCGGCCCGCGGCTGAGGGCCGGCCGGCGCGCGGCCCCGCGACCCCGGAATCCCAACATTTGAAATTTCGAAACGGAAATTTCAAATTGAATATTATAAATAAATATATTTAATCTGAATCCTTGCGGGGCGGCCATGCGAGCGGGCGAGCGGGTGGCGATCGTCGGGGTGGGCGGGGTCTTCGCGGGGTCGCCCGGCCCGGCGCGGCTCTGGGCGAACGTCGCCGGCGCCGTCGACGCGACGCGCGAGGTGCCGCCGGGCCGCTGGCACCTGCCGGCCGGCGAGGCGTTCGACCCCCGCGTCGCGGCGCCCGACCGCGTCTACTCGACGCGGGGCGGGTTCGTCGAGGGCTTCCGGCTCGACCCGGAGGGGCTCGACCTCGACCCGGATTTGATCGGCCGGCTCGACCCGGCGTTCCACCTGGCGCTGCACGCCGGGCGGCAGGCGTGGCGCGACGCCGTGACCGAGGGGCTCGATCGGGGCCGCGTCGGCGTGGTGATCGGCAACATCGTCCTGCCGACCGAGGCGACCTCGGCCCTGGCCCGCGAGACGCTGGGGCGGACGTTCGCCGAGCGGCTGGGCGTGCCCGACGAGGGGGTCGGCGCGACCGAGCCGCTCAACGCCTACGCGGCGGGACTGCCCGCGGGGCTGCTGGCGAGGGCCCTGGGGCTGCGGGGCGGGAGCTACACGCTCGACGCCGCGTGCGCGTCGTCGCTGTATGCGCTGAAGCTCGCGGCCGACGAGCTGCTGCGAGGGCCGCGCCGACGCGATGATCACGGGAGGGCTGTCGCGGCCCGACCCGCTCTACACGCAGATGGGCTTCTCGCAACTGCGGGCCCTGTCGGCCTCGGGCAAGGCGTCGCCGTTCGACGCGAGGGGCGACGGGCTGGTGGTCGGCGAGGGGGCGGGGATGTTCGTCCTGAAGCGCCTCGGCGACGCGCTGCGGCAGGGCGACGCGATCTACGGGGTGATCGCCGGGGTCGGCCTCTCGAACGACGTCGACGGCGACCTGCTGGCGCCGAGCTCCGAGGGGCAGCTCCGCGCCATGCGCGCCGCCTACGGGCACGCGGGCTGGGACCCGCACGACGTCGACCTGATCGAGTGCCACGCGACCGGCACTCCGGTCGGCGACGCGGTCGAGTTCCGGAGCCTCCGCGAGTTGTGGGGGCCCTCGGGGTGGTCGCCGGGCGGGTGCGCGATCAGCTCGGTCAAGTCGAACATCGGCCACGCGCTGACGGCCGCCGGCGCGGCCGGTCTGCTCAAGGTGCTGCTCGCGCTCCGCCACGCGACGCTCCCCCCCACGGCCAACTTCGCCGCGCCGTCGCCGGCGCTCGACTACGACGGCGGCCCGTTCCGCGTCCTGGCCGAATCGCAACCCTGGCCCCGCCGCGCCGACGGCCGCCCCCGCCGCGCGGCCATCAGCGGGTTCGGGTTCGGCGGCATCAATGCCCATGCGCTGATCGAGGAATGGATTCCCGACGGCGCCGAGCCATGCCCCTCACCCCGGCCCTCTCCCCGGGGGAGAGGGAGCAGGTTCCTTCCCCCTCTCCCCCCGGGAGAGGGCCGGGGTGAGTGCCGACCCGTCGGCCCCGATCGCGATCGTCGGCATGTCGGCGCACGTCGGCCCGTTCCGCGGCCTCCGCGCCTTCCAGGAGCGCGTGCTCGGCGGCGACATCCCGGGCGAACCCCGCTCGCCCCGGAACTGGTGGGGCGTCGAGGACACCGAGTGGTATCGCAGCACTCAGCACTCAGCACCCAGCACCCAGCACTCCCCGAGGCACTTCCCCGGCTTCTACCTGGATGAAGTCGCGATCCCGGCGGGCCGGTTCCGCATCCCGCCGAAGGAGCTGGTGGAGATGCTGCCGCAGCAATCGCTGGCGCTGCGGGTCGCGGCCGAGGCGATCGCCGACGCCGGGTGGGACGACCGCGTCCGGGCCCGCGGGGGTCGTCGTCGGGATCGCGCTCGACCTGAACACGACCAACTTCCAGCTCCGCTGGTCGATCCTGGGAAGGGCGCGGCGGTGGGCCGATCGGCTCGGCCTGGATCTCTCGGATGAGGACTTCGACCGCTGGACCCGCGACCTGCGCGACGCCGCGGGGCCGCCGCTGACGGCCAACCGGACGATGGGGGCGCTGGGGGGCCTGGTCGCCAGCCGGATCGCGCGCGAGTTCCGCGTCGGGGGGCCGAGCTTCACCGTCTCGGGCGAGGAGACCTCGGGGCCCGGGCGCTCGACGTCGCGGCCCGCCTGCTCCGCCGCGGCGAGATCGACGAGGCGATCGTCGCCGCCGTCGACCTCGCGGGCGACGTCCGGATGGTCCTGGCGGCCGACCGCGTGCGGCCGTATTCGCCCTCCGGGGCCGCCCGGCCGCTGGCCGAGGATGCCGACGGCACCATCCCCGCCGACGGCGCCGCGGCCGTCATCCTGAAGCGGCTCGCCGACGCCGTCCGCGACGGCGACCGAATCTACGCCGTCATCCGCGGGGTCGGCTCGTCCGGCGGGTCGGACGCCGCGTCCTATGCGAGCCTCGGCTCGGTCGTGCCTTCGAAGAGGCGGGCGTCGACCCCTCGGCGATCGGCTACGTCGAGGCCAACGGCAGCGGCAGGCCCGACGAGGACCGCGTCGAGGCCGAGGCGCTGGCGCAGCTCGGCCGCGACCGAGCCGGGTCGAAGGCGTGCGCCCTGGGCTCGTCGTGCGGCGACGTGGGCCTCGCGGGCGCGGCGTCGGGCCTCGTCGCGGTGGTCAAGGCCGCGCTCTGCCTGCACCAGCAGATCCTGCCCCCGCTGCGGGGGACGGAGGTGCTCCGTCCCGAGTTGGCCGGGGACTGCTCGCCTTACGTGGTCCCGCGGGGCCCGCAGTTCTGGCTCCGCGACCGCGACGACGGGCCCCGCCGCGCGGCGGTCGCCTCGCTCGGCACCGACGGCAACGCCCTGCACATCGTCCTGGAGGCGTTCGAGCCGGACGCGACGACCACCACCGACGACCGCCTCCAGCCGCTCGGGATGCGACGATCGGCCCTGTTCGCCGTCGAGGCCGACGATCGGGCGGGCCTGCTCGGCCTCCTCGACGAGCTCGCCGCGATGGCCGACCAGCGCGCGGATCGCCCGATCGAGGCGCTGGCGCGGCTCTGGTGGGGGCGGCATCGCAACCGCCCCGAGGCGAGGTTTGGTCTGGCCTTCGTGGCCGACGGGGTGGATGCGCTCCGCGATCGGGTCGCGGAGGCGCGGCGCGATCCGGATGGCGTGTTGCACTCGTCCCTCGGAGATGGAGGGCTGGCGTTCGTCTTCCCGGGCATGGGCAACCAGTTCGCGGGGATGGGGCGTGACCTGTCGTCGCTCTGGCCGGAGGTCCTGCGGCGCAGGACGCCGAGAGCGGGCGGCTCCGGTCGCAGATGGCGCCGGGGACGTTCTGGGACGACGACCCACCCGCGACGTTCGCCGATCACCGTGCGCCGATCCTCGGCCAGGTCGCGCTCGGGGCGATGGTGAGCGACCTGCTGCGGGGGTTCGGCGTCGAACCCGTCGCCGCGATCGGCTACAGCCTGGGCGAGTCGGCCGCGCTGTTCGCGCTGCGCGCGTGGACCGGGCGCGACGAGATCCTGCGGCGGATGGAGCAGTCGCCCCTGTTCGCCACCGAGCTGGCCGGCCCGTGCGACGCCGCCCGCCGCGCCTGGGGTCTGGCCGAGGGGGAGCCGGTCGACTGGGTCGCCGGGGTCGTCCCCTACCCGGCCGAGGCCGTCCGCAAGGCACTGGCCGGCCGGGATCGGGCCTACCTGCTGATCGTCAACACGCCGCGAGAGACCGTCGTCGGCGGGCGCCGCGAGGCGGTGCGCGACCTCGTCCGGGCGCTGGGAGGCCGGTTCATCCCGCTGCCGACGGTCAGCACGGTCCACTGCGAGGTCGTGCGCCAGGTCGAGGACGCCTACCGCGCGATGCACTTGCTGCCGACGTCCGCGCCGCCGGGCGTGCGGTTCTACAGCGGGGCGAGGGGCGTCGCGTACGTCCCCGACCGCGAGACGGCCGCCGACGCGATCACGGCGCACGCGATCCACGGCGTCGACTTCCCGGCCGTCGTCCTCCGCGCCTACGAGGATGGCGTCCGGACCTTCGTCGAGGTCGGCCCCGGCGGGTCGTGCACGCGGATGATCGGCAAGATCCTCGGCGACCGCCCGCACCTGGCGCGATCGGCCTGCCTCGCCGGCCGCGACGCGCTGGCGACGATCCTCGACCTGCTCGCCGCCCTGATCGCCGCGCGGGTCCGCGTGGACCTGGCCCCGCTCTACGGGCGCGAGGTCCACGCGATCGGCCTCGGTACGGAGGAGGACGATCCCCCGGCGCGACCACTGAGGGTCGCCGTCGGCGGCCGTCCGTTCGCGGTGCCCCGCCCACTCGTGCCGTCGCGGGACCTGGGACCACCAGTCGAGGCGATCCCGATCCGTGCGGAGACCCACCAGAGCAATGGACACCAGGCGACCCCTCTGGTGAGCGACGTCAAGGCCGTAGCCGTCTTTCCCGGCGGCATCCTCCACGCACCCGACGGGGAGGCCCTCACCCGCCAGGTGCTCGCCACCGAGGCGAGCAAGGCCGAGGCGCACGGGGCGTTCCTCCGCGTCTCGGGCAACCTGTCGCAGACGATCTCGAATCAGCTCGGCTTCCAGATCGCGCTGATCGAGGCGCTGATGGCCGCGCCCGCCGAAGCGATCCCCACCACCCCGGCCCTCCCCCGCGAGGAGGGAAGGGGATCGGAATCCATCGCCTCCGCCGCGGGGCCAACGGCCCCGATCGTCTCCCCGGCTCTCGACCGGGCGCAGTGCCTGGAGTTCGCCGTCGGGTCGATCGCCGCGGTGCTCGGGCCCGAGTTCGCGGCGGTCGACGCGCACCCGACGCGGGTGCGGCTGCCCGACGAGCCTTTGATGCTCGTCGATCGCATCCTCGCCATCGAGGGGGAGCCGCGCTCGCTCTCCTCGGGCCGGGTGATCACCGAGCACGACATCCTCCCCGGCGCCTGGTACCTCGACGGCGGCAAGATCCCGACGTGCATCGCGGTCGAGTCGGGCCAGGCCGACCTGTTCCTGTCGGGCTACCTGGGGATCGACTTCGTCACGAAGGGGCTGGCGGTCTACCGTCTGCTCGACGCGGCGGTGACGTTCCATCGCGGCCTGCCCGGGCCCGGCGAGGTGATCCGGTACGACATCCGGATCGCCAACTTCTTCCGCCAGGGGGACACGCACCTGTTCCGGTTCCATTTCGAGGCGACCGTCGACGGCGAGCCCTTGATGACGATGCGAGACGGCTGTGCCGGCTTCTTCACCGCCGAGGCGCTCGCCGCCGGGCAGGGGATCGTCCAGACCGAGCTCGATCGCCGCCCCAGGCCCGGCGTGCGGCCCGACGACTGGGACGTCTTCGTGCCGATGGCCGTCGAGTCGTTCGACGACGATCGGGTCGAGGCCCTCCGCCGGGGCGACCTGGCCTCGGCGTTCGGGGCGTCGTTCGCGGGACTGGCGCTGCGCGACCCGGTCCGCCTGCCGGGGGGGCGGATGACGCTGGTCCACCGCGTCACGCACCTCGACCCGTCCGGCGGCCGGTCCGGGCTCGGGTTGATCCGCGCCGAGGCTGACATCCACCCCGACGACTGGTTCATGACCTGCCACTTCGTCGACGACCGCGTGATGCCCGGCACCCTCATGTACGAGTGCTGCCTGCACACGCTCCGCATCCTCCTGATGCGGATGGGCTGGGTCGGCGAGAACGACGAGGTCTCCTGGGAGCCGGTGCCGGGCGTGTCCAGCCGCCTGAAGTGCCGCGGCCAGGTCGTCGAGACGACGAAGATCGTCACCTACGAGGTCACGATCAAGGATCTCGGCTACCGGCCCGAGCCGTACGCGATCGTCGATGCGCTGATGTACGCCGACGGCAGGGCGATCGTCGAGATCGCCGACATGTCGCTGCGGCTCGCCGGCCAGACGCGCGAGGGGCTGCGGCGGATCTGGCGGATCGGGATCGCAGATGACAGGATGACCGATGGCGGGATGGCCGATGGCGGGCCGAAGCCGGCGGTCTACGACCACGCGAGCATCCTGGCGTTCGCGGTCGGCAGGCCGTCGGAAGGGTTCGGCGAGCGGTATCGGATCTTCGACGAGGGTCGGTTCATCGCGCGCCTGCCGGGGCCGCCGTACCAGTTCCTCGACCGGATCACCGGGGTGCGGGCGGAGCCGTGGACGCTGGCGGCTGGCGGCGAGATCGAGGCCCAGTACGACGTGCCGGCCGACGCCTGGTACTTCGCCGCCGACCGCCAGGCGCGGATGCCGTTCGCCGTCCTGCTGGAGGTCGCGCTCCAGCCGTGCGGCTGGTTCGCGGCGTACATGGGGTCGGCGCTGACGAGCGACGAGCCTCTGAAGTTCCGCAACCTGGGGGGATCGGCGACCCAGCTCGGCCCGGTCTCGCCGCGGTCCGGCACGCTGACGACCGCCGTGCGGGTGACGAAGGTCTCGCGCTCCGGTGGGATGATCATCCAGCACTTCGACTTCGAGGTCATCGCCGGGGGGGCGCCGGTCTATCGCGGCGACACCTACTTCGGCTTCTTCCGCCAGGAGGCTTTGGACGAGCAGGTCGGCCTCCGCGACGCCTCGCCCTACCGGCCGGATTCGAATGGGATGGCGCGGTCGCGCGGGTTCGCCTATCCGCCCGATCCGCCGTTCCCGGGCGATCGGCTGCGGATGATCGACCGCGTCGATATCTTCATCGCCGATGGCGGGCCGCACGGGCTCGGGTTCATCGAGGGGTCGCAGCCGGTCGACCCGTCGGCTTGGTATTTCAAGGCCCATTTCTTCCAGGACCCGGTCTGCCCGGGGTCGTTGGGGTTGGAATCGCTGCTGCAACTGCTTAAAGTCGTTGCATCCGAACGGTGGGGCGTCGCCCCGGATTCGGCGTTCGAATCGCCGGGCGTGGGCGACGCGCACCGCTGGACCTACCGGGGCCAGGTGATCCCGGCGAGCGGCCGGGTCGTCACGCAGGCCGTGGTGACGGCGGTCGACGACCGGCGTCGGCGGCTCCGGGCCGTCGGGATGCTGTCGGTCGACGGGCGGCCGATCTTCCGGATGGACGACTTCACGCTCGGGCTGGGCGCGGGGACTTGATGCGATATTCACGGGTCTACATCGACGCGATCGGCTACGAGCTGCCGCCGGTGGTGGTGACCTCCGCCGAGCTGGAGGCGCGGCTGGGCGAGTTCTACCGCTCGTTGCGCATCCCCGAGGGGCAGCTCGAGGCGATCACCGGCATCTCCGAGAGGAGGTGGTGGGAGGAGGGCTACCCCGTCTCGCAGGGGGCCGTGGCCGCCGCGCGGCACGCGCTGGCGGCGTGCGACGTCCGGCCCGAGCAGATCGACGCCCTGATCTACGCGGGCGTCTGCCGCGAGCTGTTCGAGCCGGCGACCGCCTGCCGCGTCGCCGCCGGGCTCGGCGTCAGCCCCGACGCGGCCGTGTACGACGTCAGCAACGCCTGCCTCGGCGTGCTCAACGGCATGGTCGACATCGCCAACCGGATCGAGCTCGGGCAGATCCGCGCCGGGATGGTCGTCTCGTGCGAGACGGCGCGCGAGATCAACGACATCACGATCGACCAGCTCTCGCGCGCCCGACGATCGAGGGGTTCAAGACGTCCCTGGCGGCCTTGACCGGCGGGTCGGGGGCGGTCGCGATGCTCCTGACCGACGGCTCGTTCTCCGGCTCGGTGCGGCGCCGCCTGATCGGCGGGGTCACGCAGACGGCGCCGCAGTTCCACGCGCTGTGCCGGTGGGGGATCGAGGCGATCGGCCCGTGGATCTACAACCAGTTCACCGCGACCGACTCGGCCGCGGTGCTCAAGAACGGGGTCGAGCTCGGCCTGCGGACCTGGTCGGCCTTCCTCCGCAAGCTCGGCTGGGTGACGGGCCAGATTGACAAGGTGATCTGCCACCAGATCGGCGCGGGGCACCGCGACGCGATGCTCAGGACGCTGGGCATCGACCTGGAGAAGGACTTCTCGACCTTCCCCTACCTGGGCAACATCGGCACCGTGTCGCTCCCGTTGACCGCCGCTTTGGCCGAGGACCGCGAGTTCCTCCGCCCCGGCGACCGCGTCGCCTTCCTCGGGATCGGCAGCGGCCTGAATTGCCTGATGCTCGGGATCGAATGGTGATGGGCGCCCTCGAAGAATTCCGGCGCGAGCATCCGGGGCGCGACCTCGACCTCGGGGGCGTGCGGCTCCACTACCTCGACGAGGGGGCGGGTGAGCCGGTCGTCATGCTCCACGGCAACCCGTCGTGGTCATTCTCCTACCGCCGCCTCGTCGAGGCGCTGCGGCCGTCGTACCGGGCGATCGTCCCCGACCACGTCGGCTGCGGATTCTCCGACAAGCCCGACGACGCTCGATATGAATACACGTTGGAACGCCGCGTGGACGACCTGGAGGCGCTGCTCGACCACCTCGGCCTCGACGGCGGGCTGACGCTCGTCCTGCACGACTGGGGCGGGATGATCGGGATGTCGTACGCGACGCGATATCCGGAGCGAATCGCGCGGCTGGTGATCCTGAACACGGCCGCCTTCCACCTGCCCGCCTCGAAGCCGTTCCCGTGGCCCCTGCGGGCCTGCCGCGACCTGCCGATGAACGCGTTCCTGGTGCGCGGGCTCAACGCCTTCTGCCGCGCCTCGGCGCGCGTCTGCTGCACGCACCACCCGATGCCCCGCGACGTCCGCCGGGCCTACCTCGCCCCCTACGACTCCTGGGCGCATCGGATCGCCATCCACCGCTTCGTGCAGGACATCCCACTCAAGCCCGGCGACCGCGCCTACGACCTCGTCTCGCGGACGCAGGATCGCCTGCACTTGCTCCGCGGCGTGCCGATGCTGATCGCCTGGGGGATGCGCGACTTCGTCTTCGACCACCGATTCCTGTCCGAGTGGGTCTTCCGCTTCCCCGGCGCCGAGGTGCGGAGATTCCCGCAGGGGGGCCATTACATCCTGGAGGACGAGGCCGAGCAGGTTGTGCCTTTGATCGGCAACTTCCTGGCGGCCCATCCGATCGAAGACCCTCACCCCGACCCTCTCCCGGAGGGAGAGGGGGAAGCAATCCGGTCCCCTCTCCCCCTGGGAGAGGGCTAGGGTGAGGGCGCCTCCCGTGCAGCCCGTGGACGCGGCATCGGGCCCGGTCGTCAACATCGCCGCGTACTTGCCCGCGATGGCCGCGGCCCGCCCCTATGCAATGGCTGTGGTCTGCCCCGCGAGGAGGGGCCTGGCGTCATGGCGTCGTTACTCGCACCTGACCTTCACCCAGCTCGACGACGCCAGCAACATCTGGGCGCGGACCCTGATCGCCCAGGGGATCGGCCGCGGCGTGCGCGTCGCGCTGATGGTCCGGCCGGGACTCAGCTTCTTCGCCATCACGTTCGGGCTGTTCAAGGCCGGCGCCGTCCCCATCCTGATCGACCCCGGCATGGGCCTTCGGAACCTGGGCCGCTGCCTGGCCGAGGCCGAGCCCGAAGCGTTCGTCGGGGTGGCCAAGGCCCAGCTTGCGCGGCGGCTCCTGGGCTGGGGCCGGCGCACGATCCGGCGTGTCATCAAGGTCCACGGCGATCCGGTCTGGCCCGAGCCTCCGGTCTTCTTCGAACCGTACGAGCCCGACGAGTTCGCCCCGTTCCTCTGCCCGACCCGCGGCGACGAGACCGCGGCCATCCTCTTCACCAGCGGGAGCACGGGACCGCCCAAGGGGGCAGTCTATACCCATGCGATCTTCGAGAACCAGGTCAAGAACCTTCGAGACCTTTACGGGATCGAGCCGGGCGAGCTCGACCTCTGCACGTTCCCGCTGTTCGCGCTGTTCGCCCCGGCGCTGGGGATGACGGCGATCGTCCCCGACATGGACCCGACCCGCCCGGCGCGGGTCTGGCCTCCGAAGATCATCGGGGCGGTCGCCGACTTCGGCGTGACCAACATGTTCGGCTCGCCCGCGCTGCTCAACACGGTCGCGCGATTCTTCGATGGCCCCGACCCCGCGTTCCCCTCGATCCACCGCGTCGTCTCGGCCGGGGCGCCGGTGCCGGCGCGGGTGCTGGAATCGTTCGCGAAGCTGCTCGGACCGGGCGCGAAGATCCACACCCCTTATGGCGCCACCGAGGCCCTGCCGGTCTGCTCGATCGACAGCAACGAGATCCTCGGCGAGACCCGATACAAGACCGATGAGGGGGCCGGGGTCTGCGTCGGGAGGCCGGTCGGGGGCGTGACGGTCCGGATCATCCGGATCGACGACGGGCCGATCCCCGAATGGTCGGACGACCTGCTCGTGCCTGACGGCGAAATCGGCGAGATCGTCGTCCAGGGCCCGATCGTCACGCGCGAATACTTCAACCGCCCCGAGGCGACCGCGCTGGCCAAGATCGCCGACCCGGCTGGGGGAGGGTTCTATCACCGGATGGGGGACGTCGGCTATCGCGACGACCGCGGGCGGATCTGGTTCTGCGGGAGGAAGGCGCACCGGGTCGTCACGCCCGAGGGGACGCTGTTCACCATCCCGTGCGAGGCCGTCTTCAACACCCATCCGGGGGTCGCGCGCACCGCGCTGGTGGGGGTCGGCGAACCCGGGGCAATGCGGCCGGTGCTCTGCGTCGAGCGGGACAGGATGAACGGGCCGATCGACCGCGACCGTTTCCGCCGCGAGCTGCTCGAACTCGGCGCGAAGCATCCTCATACGATATTAATACAAACAATCTTGTTTCATCCCTCGTTCCCGGTCGACATCCGGCACAACGCGAAGATCTTCCGCGAGAAGCTGGCGGCCTGGGCGGCGAAGAGGTTGCGATGAGGGCACTGGTGACCGGCGGCGGCGGGTTCCTCGGCGGGGCGATCGTGCGCATGCTGTGCGATCGCGGCGACGAGGTGCGGAGCTTCTCGCGGGGCGAATACCCGGGGCTGGCCGAGGTCGGCGCGGAGCAAGTCCGCGGCGACCTGGCCGACCCCGTCGCGGTCGGCCGCGCCGTGGAGGGGTGCGACGTCGTCTTCCACGTCGCCGCCAAGGCGGGGATCTGGGGCGCGCCGGAGGACTTCCAGAGGTCCAACGTCGAGGGGACGCGCAACGTGGTCGCCGCCTGCCACGCGCGGGGGCCCGCCGCCTGGTCTTCACCAGCTCGCCGAGCGTCGTCTTCACCGGGAGGGACATGGAGGGGGTCGACGAATCGGCCCCTTATCTGGAGCACTACGAGGCGGACTACCCGGCGACCAAGGCGTGGGCCGAGCGGCACGTCCTGGCGAGCAACGGCCCCGACCTGGCGACGGTGGCGCTGCGGCCCCACCTGATCTGGGGACCGGGCGACAACCACCTGGTCCCCCGCCTCATCGCGCGGGCCCGGTCGGGCCGCTTGCATCGGATCGGACGCGCGGCGAAGCTCGTCGATTCGACCTACATCGACAACGCCGCCGAGGCGCACCTGCTCGCGGCCGACCGCCTGGCGCCGGGCTCTCCGGTCGCGGGCCGGGCCTACTTCATCAGCAACGGCGAGCCGATGCCGGTCTGGGATCTGGTCGACCGCATCCTCGCGGCGGCCGGGCTGCCGCCGGTCAAGAGGACGGTCCCCCCCGCGGCGGCGCTGGCCGCGGGCGCCGCCTTCGAGGCCGTCTACCGCGCCCTGCGGATCAAGGCCGAGCCGCCGATGACCCGCTTCCTCGCGCACCAGCTCGCGTCGGCCCACTGGTTCAGCATCGCCGCCGCCCGCCGCGAGCTCGGCTACGAGCCCCGCGTCTCGATCGACGAGGGGCTGCGACGGCTGTCCGCCGCGCTCCGCGGCGAGGCGCCCGGCGACGGCCGGTGATCCGCGTTGCGGACGGCTCTCCCGCCGTGCTAACCTCGCCCCGGATTCACCGAAACCTCCGAACCATCCCTCCGGGAAGGCCACCGATGCTCAGCGCCGCGCAACCAGCTCAAGGGGACGGTCAAGTCGGTCAAGCTCGGCAACGTGATGGCCGAGGTCATCATCTCCGTCGGCGACGCCGAGCTCGTCTCGGCGATCACCCGCGCGTCGGCCGAGGCGCTCGGGCTCCAGGCCGGCGACCAGGTCACCGCGGTCATCAAGTCGACCGAGGTCATGATCGACAAGTAGCCGACGACCAGCGAAAAAGCCCCGGCCCTGTCGAGGGCCGGGGCGTTCGTGGGGATCGCAATCATGGGTCGCCGTCAGGCGAGACGGTCGGGGACGGCGAACGGCTTGCGGTAGGGGCGGGTCAGGAGCTTGTCGGCCTCGGGGGCGTCGACGAACGTCTCGGCCTTCGGGTCGAACGCGAGCTTGCGGCCGAGGCGGTACTCCACGCCATCGAGCTTCAGGCCGTTGGTCCTGGAGAGGTACTGCTCCATCCGCTCCAGCGTCTCGTAGGCGGCCTTGTTGTCGCCGAGGGCCTTGGTCTGCGAGTTGAAGGGGACCTGCTCGCCGAGCCGGTACGAGATGTTGGCCAGGTGGCACAGCGCGGCGGAGTAGTGCCCCTCGAGGATGTCGGCGTTGAGGTCGCCGACCTTGCGGCTCCGGACCGCCGCGATGAAGTTGGTGAAGTTGCCGCTGGCGCCCTCGCTATCCGGCCCGCGCGGGCCTCGACCTTCGCCACGGGCTCGCCCTGGTCCTTGCCCTTGGGGAAGAACGTGAGGCCCGATTTCTTGGTGACGGTGATCGTCCCCTCGTCGGTGTGGATCGTGTTGCCGATCTTCGTGCCGTAATACTCGTCGGTCTTGAGGCCGCGGACCTCGAAGATGATCTGCGCGTCGCCGTAGTCGAACACGGCGACTTGCGAGTTGGGGGTCTCGCCCTGGTCGGTGTAGCCGAACCGGCCGCCCAGGCTGATGACGCTCTTCGGCAGCGTGGCGCCGGGGATCATCCAGCGGGCGATGTCCATCTGGTGGACGCCCTGGTTGCCGATGTCGCCGTTGCCGAAGTCCCAGAACCAGTGCCAGTTGTAGTGGACGTAGTTGGCGTTAAACGGGTGATTGGTCGCCGGGCCGAGCCAGAGGTTGTAGTCGAGCGTCGCCGGGGCCTCGGTGTTCGGTTTGACGCCGATGCTGCCGCGCGGCTTGTAGCACAGCCCGCGCGACACGAGCAGCTTGCCGTACCGGCCCGACTTGACGACCTCGGCCGCCTGGGCCCACTGCTTCGAGCTGCGGCTCTGGGTGCCGTGCTGGACGATCCGGTCATACTTGCGGGCGGCCTCGACGGCGACCCGCCCCTCGTGGACGTTGTGGCTGCACGGCTTCTCGACGTACACGTCCTTGCCCGCCTGGCACGCCCAGACCGCGATCAGCGCGTGCCAGTGGTTCGGCGTGGCGACCGAGATGGCGTCGAGGTTCTTATCCTCCAGCGCCTTGCGGATGTCCTGCACCGTCTTCGGCGAGGCGCCGGAGTTGCCCGACACGTCGCGGAGCTGCTCGATCCGCTTGCCGTAGGTCTTGGTGTCGGGGTCGATCAGGTAGGCGATCTCGACCCCCTTCATCCCCCCGAATTGCTTAACGTGCTCACCGCCGCGGCTGTTCAGGCCGGCGACGCCGAGGCGGATCGTGTCGTTGGCGCCGATGACGCGGCCCGACGACTTGGTGCCCCCGATCGCGAAGCCCGCCCCGATGGCGGCCGAGGTGGTCAGGAATCGGCGACGATTCAGGTTGGACATCAATGGCTCCTCCGAGGTTGGGTGAGGCGGGATCGACCGGCGGAGTGAATCTCATGGGATTATGACCGATGGCGATGCCGATTCCCACGAATTTCCCGAGGGATTTCCCGGCCCGGACGCCGCCGGGGCGCGACCGCTCAGGCCAGGAGGGCCTTGACGACGTGCCCGCTCACGTCGGTCAGGCGGAAGTCGCGGCCCTGCGAGCGGAACGTCAGCCGGGTGTGGTCCAGCCCCATCAGGTGGAGGATCGTGGCCTGGAGGTCGTGGACGTGGACCCGGTCCTCGACGGCGTGATAGCCCAGGTCGTCGGTGGCGCCGAGGGTGATGCCGGGCTTGACGCCGCCGCCGGCCATCCAGATCGCGAAGGCGTGCTGGTTGTGGTCGCGCCCCAGCCACTTCGACCCGTTCCTCTCCTCGTTCATCGGCGTGCGGCCGAACTCGCCCCCCCAGACGATCAACGTCTCGTCGAGCAGCCCCCTCCGCTTGAGGTCCTTGATCAGAGCGGCGACGGCCTGGTCGGTCTCCTGGCAGCGGTTGACCAGGCCGTAGCGGATGTCGTTCGACTTGTCGTTGCCGTGCTGGTCCCAGCCCCAGTGGTAGAGCTGGACGAACCGCACGCCGCTCTCGACCAGTCGGCGCGCCAGCAGGCAGTTGTTGGCGAACGCCTTCTGGCCGGGCCTGGTGCCGTACATCTCGTGGACGTGCCGCGGCTCCCGGGAGATGTCCATCAGTTCGGGGACCGAGGTCTGCATCCGGTAGGCCATCTCGTACTGCGAGATCCGGGTGACGATCTCGGGGTCGCCGACGGCGTCGAGGTGCATCTGGTTGAGCGCCTCGATCTCGTCGATCGACCGCCTCCGTTGCGCCGCGGTCATGCCGGCGGGGTTGGAGAGGAACAGGACCGGGTCGCCCTGCGAGCGGAGCTGCACCCCCTGGTGGATCGTCGGCAGGAAGGCGCTGCCCCACAGCGACGTGCCGCCGTCGGGCGCGGCGGTCCCCGAGACGAGGACGACGAAGCTGGGCAAATCGCGGTTCTCGGTCCCCAGCCCGTAGGAGAGCCACGACCCCAGGCTCGGCCTTCCCAGCCGCGCCGAGCCGGTGTGCAGGAAGAGCTGCGCCGGGGCGTGGTTGAACTGGTCGGTGTACATCGACCTGACGATCGCGATGTCGTCGGCCACGGTCGCCAGGTGCGGCAGGATCTCCGACATCTCCTGGCCCGACTGCCCGTGCCGCGCGAACTTGTGCGGCGAGCCGAGCAGCTTCGGCGTCCCCTTGATGAACGCGAACTGCTGGCCCTTGATGTACGACTCGGGGCACGGCTGGCCGTTGAGCTCGTTGAGCTTCGGCTTGTAATCGAGCAGGTCGATCGTCGAGGGCGACCCCGCCATGTGGATGTAGATGACGTGCCTGGCCCTCGCCGCGAAGTGCGGCGCCCTCGGCCGGAGCGGGTCGTCCGACGGGGCCTCATCCGCCGATGCGAGCGTTTCGCCCAGCAGCGACGCCAGCGCGATCTTGCCCACCCCGGTCCCGCAGTCCTTGAAGAACTGGCGGCGGGTGCGGGCCTTGAGGATCTCGTCGTGCAGGTTCATGGGGTGGTCCTGGCTCTTTCTCGAGCTGTCAGTTGTCAGTTGTCAGTTGTCAGCCGGAGGACGAGGCCGGATTTAACCTCGATTGGTCTCAGCGGCCTGACGCCGCCCGGGCTGCTGGGTCGATTCGCCAGCCCCTTCGAGAGCAGCCAATCCGTAGAGCGCTTCCGGAGCGAAGTCGGCCCCGTTCGGCCAGACGACGGTCCCGCAGACTGGGTCCACGCTCACGCGAGCGAAATAATCGGGATCATGCAGAGGCTCGAACACGGGACCGTCCAGCAGCGGCCCGACGTCCACCACCTTGATCGTCCCATCATCGAAGGTGACGCGAAGCGAATGGGGTCCACAGGCTTCGGCTTCGAACACATACAGGATCATCGATGTGTCCTCGATTCACTCCAGGGGAGCGATGTCATTGAGCGGTTGCCCCGTCCTCGCCAACTCCCAATTCTGCCTCAACTCGTCACGGTGGGCCGCCGCCCACTCCGTGACGAGGGATGACGCCCGTCGAGGCAACTTCCCCTCGCTCACCGCGGACGTGTCGATGTCGATGATCGTCTCAGCACCACCATAGATGGCATGGAAGTGGGGCGGGGCATAGTCGCGGTAATACATGTAGATTACAATGTCATAGAATTCGGAGATCCGATGCATCGGGCTTGCCTCACCTGGTCACGAAAACCTTCGTCTCGGGTTAACGCTCAAGGGGAAGCAACCGCATCAGGGAAGGATTCTTGGAGGCGACGGAGGCGCGAGCTTCGCCTCCAGCGCCTCGATCGTGCGACGTCGGGTGAAGTCGCCCAGGGCCATCAACTCGTCATGCTCGCCCGGGTCAGGAACTCCTTGCTCCCCCAGTTCTTGAAGGCGATCCTGAGGGGGAGCCTCAAGCTCGTACTCCGCGATCTTCCGCGACGCCGAAGCGGACAATTCCAGGGCGGCGTGAGACTGCGGATCGGCGGTCGTCGCGGCCGCCATCGGACTGCCCTACCGTCGTCATGGTTCATCCTCCCGCCTCGTGCGGCTTCGCCGCCCGGACGAGCCAGTCGTCCGGGCCACCCGCGGCGTTGAGCTCCTACGGATTCTTGCGCCTCGCTAGCAGGCAGCGGAGGATGAGGTCGTCTGGGAGATCGTGGAAGCCCGACCGACGTCGAATCGCCGAGCAGTAGTCCAGTTCCTCGCGAGGATGAAGCAACAATTCGTCGACCGACCACGAGCGGTACATTTCGCCCAAGGTTTCGGCGAGCATCTCCTGAAAGCCAGCCAGCGGCATCCCGCAGCCGTTCGCGTGCAGCCGATCTTCGAGGGAGGCCGTCTTTGATTTCCCTCCGGTGACAACGCTCGACGGCCCGTAGTCCACGGGGCCTTCGACGTGCTCTCCATGCTGACGCAGCGATTCGGCCGCGGCCCGGGCCCGGCTCAAGTCGTCGAATTCGAATGTCAGGCAGACGCCGCCCGGTTCCCCCTCGTCCGGAACCTCCCGATAGTCGAGCCTCCCGCCGAAGCCCGAGACACATTCCTTCAGCGTCGACTCCTTCGAGGGGTCTTCCGGAGGCCGATAATACACTTCGAACATGTAATACGCATCCCGAAAAATTTATACCCGGTCTGTTGCGGGAACTGCCGATTAGGCAAGATGAGGCCGCCCGAATCACTGCACGGAGGTCTCATCAATGTTCGTCGCCGATCACCATACCACCGAAGAACTCCGGGAACTCGCCCAGGACTTCAACCAGAAGCGAATCTGGCGCCGCGCCCAGGCCGTCGTCCTCGCCAAGCAGGGGCGAACCGCCACCGACATCGCGGACGCCCTTGGGTGTTCCCTCAAGGCCGTCAAGAACTGGGTCGCTCAATACAACACCGGAGGGATCGAGGCCCTCTACGAGCGACCCCGGAGCGGGCGACCGCCGCTGTTGGACCCGGCGCAATACCCCCGGTTGAAGCAACGCCTGGGCGAACCGCCTCGTCCCGAGGACGGCGTCTGCACCCTCCGGGGCCTCGACGTCCGGCAGATCCTCGGGCGCGAATTCGGTGTGTTGATGAGCCTCCAGGCCGTCTACGACCTGCTCCAGCGCCTGGGCTACAGCGGCCTGATGCCGCGACCGCAGCACGAGGACGCCAACCCCGAGGTGCAGGGGCTCTTCAAGGAGATCGTCGTCGATCAGATCGACGCCATCGCGCAGCAGCACCCGGGCCGGGAGTTGCGGATCTACTTCGAAGACGAGGCGCGGTTCGGCACGCAGGGGACGATCACGCGGGTCTGGGCCCGAAGGGGTCGCGGCCGAGGGCCGTGCGGCAGAACGGGCGGGAGTGGCTGTACGTGTTGATGGCCGTCTGCGCCAGCACGGGGGCGGCCTCGGCGCTGATCATGCCGGGATTGAACACCGGCGTACTCAACCTGTTCCTGGAGCAGTTCTCCGGCGAGTTGCCGGCAGGGGTCCACGCGGTGTTGATCTGGGACGGGGCGGGCTATCACACGGGCAACGATCTGGTCGTCCCGAGCAACGTGAGCCTGATCCCACTGCCGCCGTACTCGCCCGAGTTGAACCCGGTGGAGGACCGTGGCATTACCTGCGCGCGCATCACTGGTCCAATCGGGAGTACGAGGGCTACGAGGGCCTCAAGACGGAGGCCATCCGGAGCCTCCTTGCCGTCTCAGACGCGAAGACGCTCAAAAGCATCTGCAACACCGATTACGTGCAGCAAAGGGCATAAACTTTCCGGGTTCCGTATAAGACATGACGTGCGGCCCTCACGACGAATCATCGGCGCTGTTCGCGGGTGGGAAAAACAGGTGACCCCAACTGCCACCTCGTCCCTTCTTGCCGCCGGTCCAGTCGGCGTACTTCAGATGGGGTAGGTCGTTGGCCACCGCTGGCCCCGGCGGGTGGATCTGACACCACCGGCGAACTCCTCGCGGCGGCGAGGCATAGGGCCGACCCGCCTCAACGCGAGGCAATTCGATGGCGTCAGGTAACGCCTCCTGGACGAGCCTCCTGGCCTCGGCCTCGGATGGCACAATCGTGTCGAACTTCCCCGGCTGCCGAATGCCACGAATGACGTCGTCATCGCTCACCATAGTTAAGGATCGCCGACGCGGGGAACCGAAACAACCGCCTTCTTTGTCGTCACGCCCCTAACCCTTCGTCACCGCCTCATCGAGGTTCAACAGCACATTACCCACCACCGCCCACGCCGCCAGTTCGGCCGGGTCCATGCCGTCGGGGATCGGGACGGCGAGGCCGCTGGTGGACATCGCCCTGGCGGCTTCCGCGGCCTTCTTGTAGAGGTCGAGGTTCTCGCGATAGAGGCCGACCAGATGGCCGAGCTCGGCCGGGCTGGGCGAGCGGGACAGGACGAGCTTCACGGCATACGCGGCGCGTTCCGCGTCGTCGCAGCCGCACGACTCGGCCACGATCCGCCGCGCCAAGGCGGCGGCGGGCTGGACGAAGGCGGGGTCGTTCAGGGTGGCCAGGGCTTGCAGCGGCGTGTTCGTGCGCGGGCGGCGCTCGGCGCAGACCTCGCGGCTGGGGGCGTCGAAGGCCATGAACATCGGGTAGGGGGCCGAGCGCCGCCAGAAGGTGTAGAGGCCGCGGCGGTACTGATCGCCGTCCTTGCTCTCGACCCACTTGTCACTGCTGTACGGGGTGAACCAGATCCCCTCGGGCTGGTGCGGGAAGACGCTCGGGCCGCCGACCTTGCGCGACAACAGGCCGCTGACGGCCAGAGCCTGGTCGCGGACCATCTCGGCCTCCATCCGGAACCGGGGGCCGCGGCTCAGGAGGCGGTTGTCCGGGTCGCGCGCCAGGCGGTCGGGCGTCACGCGCGACGCCTGGCGATACGTCGCCGAGGTCACGATCAAACGGTGCATCGCCTTGAGGCTCCAGCCCCTCGCGACGAGCTCGGTGGCCAGCCAGTCGAGCAGCGCGGGGTTGGTCGGCGGCTCGCCCTGCATGCCGTAATCCTCGCTCGTCTCGACGATCCCCCGGCCGAAATCCTGGGCCCAGATCCGGTTCATGATCACGCGGCCCACGAGCGGGTTGCCGGGATCGACCAGCCAGCGCGCCAGGGACAGGCGGTCGGGGTTGCGGCCGTCATCCTTCAGCGGGTGGAGCGCCTCGGGGACGCCGGCCTCGACCGGCTCGCCCTTGACGTTGTGGCTTCCCCGGACCAGGACGTGCGTCGGCCTCGGCTCGGCGCGCTGCTGCATGACCATCGTCGTCGCGGGCTTGATCGCGTTGAGCCGCTTCTGGAGATCGGCGAGGCGGTCGCGCTCGGGCTTGAGCCGAGGAGCGATTGAGCGGTAATACCGGGCCAGCTCGGTGCGCTGCGCGTCGGAGCGGGACTCGGCGGGGGACTTCAGGATCGCGACGATCGGCGCGGGCAGGTCGACCGAGGGCGAGGCGTCGGGGTCGGTCGCGGCGGAGATCCGGAAGCGGCCGAGGGCGTGGCCGGCGTCGTGGTAGCGCTGGTCGAGCGTGAACCGCAGCGTCGTGCCCGACGGCGAGCCGACCGGGGCCTCGGTGGTGAAGATCGCCTCGTGCGGCTTGCCGGTCGCCGGGGCGATGGCCCAGCCGTGCTTGGATCGGTCGGCCGCGGCGATCGCGTCGGCGACGGGGAAGTCGGCTTGCGAGACGTCGGCGCGGGCCGAGGTCAGGGCGACCGGCGCCGGGGGGCCGACGCCGTCGCCGGGCACGACCGCGACGGCGAAATGCGACAGGACGAAGTTGCCGTTGCTCGCCAGCCCCGGCCCCTTCTTCGGCAGGGACGGGTCGGGGAGCACTTCGAGGCGGAACGCCCGGATGCCCTCCACCTCGGCGCGGGCCTCGACGGTGTACGAGTCCTGGGCCGGGGCGCCGCCCGCCGCGAGGATCGAGCGATCGTCGCGCCGCGACAGCGACGCGCCGGCCTCGGACCTCGCGGCGATCGGGTCGAGGACGGACCAGTCGGCGAGGGTCGCAACGCGGCGGCATTCCCATTCGGCCTGGTCGGCGGCCAGCTCCGGGGAGGGCGCGTCCAACTTCGCCCTCAACCCCTCGATCTCGCCGCGGAGGCGGGCTTGCTCGGCCTTCTGGGCGGGCGTAGGCAGCGCCATCTCGGGCTCGTTCCTCTTGCCGCCGTCGGCGGTGCCATTGAAGAAGGCGAAGAGGCGGAAGTACTCCTTCTGCGAGAACGGGTCGTACTTGTGGTCGTGGCACTGGGCGCAGGCGAACGTCGATCCCATCCAGACCTGCATCGTCGTGTTGACCCGGTCGACGACCGCCGCGACGCGGAACTCCTCGTCGTCGGTGCCCCCCTCGGTGTTGACCATCGTGTTGCGGTGGAACCCGGTCGCGACCCTCTCCGCCTCGGAGGCGCCGGGCAGGAGGTCGCCGGCGATCTGCGCGACGGTGAACTCGTCGAAGGGTAAGTCGCGGTTGAAGGCGGCGATGACCCAGTCGCGGTATGGCCAGATCGTCCGCCTTGCGTCGGTCTCGTAGCCGTTGGTGTCGGCGTAGCGGGCCTGGTCGAGCCAGGGCCGCGCCTGCCTCTCGCCGTAGTGGGGCGAGGCGAGCAGGCGGTCGACGACCCTCTCGTAAGCATCGGGGCGGCCGTCGGCGAGGAAGGCATCGATCTCCTCGGGCGACGGCGGCAGCCCGGTCAGGTCGAGGCTCACCCGGCGGATCAGGGTGGCGCGGTCGGCCTCGGGCGAGGGGGCCAGACCCGCCTCTTCCAGGCGGGCGAGCACGTGGAAGTCGAGCCTCCTGGCGAGGCCAGGCGCGGTCCTTGACGCGGGGCAGGGGGGGCTCGCCGGCTTGCGGTACGACCAGTGCCCCTCCCACGACGCCCCCTGCTCGACCCATCGGCGGAGCACGGCCACCTTCTCCGCGCCGAGCGGCTTGCCGAACTTCCGCGGCGGCATCCGCTCGTCGTCGTCCTCCGACGTGATCCGCGCGATCGAGCTCGCTCTCGTCGGCCTTGCCGGGCACGACCACGGCGTACCCGGACCGGTCGCGGAACACGTCGTCGCGGACGTCGAGCCGCAGGTCGGCCTTGCGCGCCTTGTGGTCGGGCCCGTGGCAGGCGAAGCAGTGCTCCGACAGGATCGGCCGCACGTCGCGGTCGAAGTCGACGGCCCGTTCCCCGGCGAGCGCCGGTCCACCCGCTGCCAGGAGCCCCAGCACCGCCAGGACCCAGGCACACCCGTCCCGTCGCAACGTCGATCGTCTCATGGTGGGGATCACCTTGCGGATTACGCCGCGAGCGCGGGCGGTCGCCGCCGGGGAAGGATTGCCATCGCAGGGAGGACCGCGGTCGCGGGAGCTCAGGAATCCATCCTAACGTTGATCCTCGTCCGACCGCAATGAACCTCGGCCGAAGGTTCTGCGCCCGTGAGTGTTCACGGGAGACAACGAGTAGAGGCACCTAAGATCCTGGTATAGATAGCCTTAAAAAATTTCAAGATTTCTGCCATCTAGGTTATTGACACACAGCCCTCCTTCGATCATTTTAACAGGGCAGAAATCACTAACGCTCTACTGATAAGTTTATGTTATTGGGTCCTGGGTGGCTGGGGTCTCGTCCGCGAGACCCCGGGACGACACCCCTCGCGCCGGGGTCTCGCGGACGAGACCCCAGCCACCCAGCCGTGATGCGATCGGCGCCCGGATTTCGCATTGAGGGGTGGAGACGGTTCCCGGCCTCCCCGACGCGGAGCCGGAGCCGACCGGCCGATCGCCCGCCCGCGCCGTAGCGGGCCGGGCGCGCCGGCCGCGACGCGCCCCCGACGACGGGGGCAGCCACCCCCAACGCCGACCGCAGAGAGGAGCCCCGCGATGACGAACCGACGGAAGCGAAGCCGCCCCACGATCGAACCGCTGGAGGGCCGTGCCCTCCTGACTGCCGGGGCCCTGGATACCACCTTCGGCGGCACCGGCATGGTCAGTACCAACCTCGACTCCACAGGCGACGTGTCACGGGCTGTCGCCGTGCAGCCGGATTCCAAGGTCGTTGTCGCCGGGAATACGGGGCAAAACACGTATCCCCCTCACCTCAGCGTCGTCCGCTACAACGCCGACGGCAGTCTCGACACGACCTTCGGCAAAGGCGGCATCTTCATCGACCCGTTCGGCCCCAACGTGATCGAACAATACGTCAACCACGATTGCGTGGCGATCCAGTCTGACGGCAAGATCGTGGTGGCGGGTTCGGCGGTCGTGGCGGTCACGACGAGGTCGGGCAAGAAGACCACCACGACCGACTATTTCGACTGGATGCTCGTCCGTCTCAACTCCAATGGCACACTCGACTCGACCTTTGGCAACGGCGGCCAGGTGATCATCCCCTTCGGCACGCGGTCGCGCAGCACAGCCGAAGCGGTGACGATCCAGCCGGCCGACGGCAAGATCGTGGTGGCCGGCGGGGCGAGCCCCACAACGTCGGCCGGCCCATTCGGCGAGTTCACCGTGGTGCGATACAACACCAACGGCACACCCGACACGACGTTCGGTTCGGGCGGCGTCGTCATGACGGACCTGTCGCAGCTCCTCGGGGTGACGAACTCCCCTTCGCAGGCGGAAGCCGTGACGATCGACTCCTCGGGCCGGATCGTCGCCGCGGGCAATGCCTCCGCCTTTAACGGAATCGCGCGTGGGGAGATGACCGTCGTCCGCTATACGCCGAGCGGGGCCCTCGACAGCCAGCTTCGGCACCGGCGGCGCCGTGGCCGTGCTGCCCCCGAACGCGACCGGTGCCGATGCCATCGGCGTCGGCATCCAGTCCGGCGGCCAGATCGTTGTGGGCGGCCTGGACAACGTCCGGAACGGCCTTAATGGCACGTCACGCGATGCCTACGAACTGGCGATCGCCCGCCTTACCTCCACCGGCACGCTCGACACCACGTTCGGCAACGGCACCGGGTTCTACACCTCGTCCCTGCTCAGCTACCCCGAGTCGATGGTGCTCCAGGCCGACGGCAAGATCCTGACGGTGGGTAACGGCCCGTACACGAGCCCCGGCGTCTCCGACCCGAATTTGTGGGTCACGCGGGTGCTCGCCGATGGGTCGGCCGCCGATCCCGCGTTCGGCACCAACGGTGCGGCCGAGGCCGAATTCGGCGTGGGCACCAGTCCGACGTCGGTCGCGCTCGACCCCGCCGGAAACATCGTCGTCACAGGGTGGGATGGGTCCAGCGTGCCAGAATTCCGCACCGCGCGGTTCCTGGGCGACACGCCGACCACTCCGTTGGCCCTCGCCGCGGTGCGGGCGGCTCGGACCGCGCCCGACCGTCTCGGCTCCCGTCCCTCGGATCCTGCCGCTGGTACTGGACAGTCCTGACCTTCTTACCCCCTTCCGGACGAAGGACCGGCGCAATGGTTGAGCGATGGCGTTACCGGCCGGCCCCCGCCCCGAGCGGGCAAAGGGCGGCCGGTTCCGGTGATGGAGACTTGATAGCGTCTCGTTGCCCTGCTGGGATGGAGGGACTGCCCCCGCTGCGGGCGAGAGTTGGCCCCGCGTGAGGCGGAAAGGGGTCAGGAGCCGAAAGTCGGCGGGGTGGCCGGGGCAAAGCCGGAGGCGTGCCCCGGCCACCCCGCCGGGCTAGGGATGGGCGTTCGGGTCCTCGACGGTCAGCCCTTCCGCCGTGGCGGCGTCATTGAGGTCCTGATCGGCCGAAACGAACACGAAGCCGCCCAGGCCAATGGCAATCCCCTGGGCGCTCAATGCCAGGGCGGCGGATAACTGCACGGCGTCGTAGGCGCGGAGTGCGTGCGTATTTGCCAACTTCGCCGCATCAGCCAGAAGAGTCGGCGTGATCTCCACCACGGTATACCGCCCGGTCAAGTGCCGACGAAACCGCCGGAGAATTGAGGCGGCTCGCCGGGGCAGGAATAGGCCCCCTTTCCGCCGCCGCGCGATTGCGGAAGTCACCTCGACCACGGTGATACGAGCGACGTAGATATGACTCGGCGCGCCCTGACGGGTGAGACGGCGGACCCAGGAAGTTCCGACTTCCTGGACATGGCGCTTGACGGGGGCACTGGAGTCGACGAAGTACACCGCCACGTCAACGCCGCTCGCGGATGATCGTTTCCGAGAGCGGTTCTCCCTCGATCTCGATCGGCTGATCTTCCGGATCGTCGTCGTCGATGTCCTGGGCGGGATCGGGAAGTTGAACGACGAGGCCCGCCGCGATCAGCCGCCGATTCAAGGCATCGATGAGCCGCCTTTCCTCGGAAGGCTCGTCTTCCTTATCGTCCTGATGAGCCGCCGCCGCATCGCCGGGCATCGTCTCCTTGAGCCGGAGCAGGGCATCGCGGATCACGTCGTCCTCGCGGGCGTAGAGGCCCGCGCGGACCGCGTCCTGGACGATCTGCTCCAGGTCTTTCGTTAAACGTATTGTCATGACACGGGTGCTCCTTTGCCTCCCAACCTACCACATCGGCTGCTTTCTGCCAACGGCGGCGGGGATAGGCGACCACGTCCGGGTCTTTGAGGAGTCCAGGTACTCGCCTCCGCCGAGGGCATCCGAGCTGACGATGGGGATGGGCTTCTTCGTGCGAAGCCGGAGCAGCCGCAAAATCGGACGGTCGTCCAGGGCTTCATCCGATCCAGACGGATGCGGAAATTGTCAGGACGAATCCCCGCCCCGCCCCGATGATGATTCTTGGAGGGTCACGCCTCTACGGCTCTGGGACAGGCCCGGACGTGCGCCTGCAGCGTGCCCGATGCGAGCGACGATCGCGCCGACCGGACCCGAGATCGTCGCGCCGGACGGGACGGGGGGCGGGACGGACCGTCTGCCGAACGAACCGAATGTTGAACAATCGCCGGACAGGACGGGCGACCCCCGGGGCTGCCGAACGAACCGAATGTTGAACAATCGCCATGCCACCAAACGAACCCAGTGATAACCTAGATAAAATGATCCGATGCTCACGCAAGCCCCTCCCGGGTCGCGACGAAACGAACCCAATGGGACTCTGGGCAATTTCGCTCGTGGGCCGCCCCGCTCCCCACCAGACGCCCGCGAGGCGGACGGGCGGCCTCCGGAGCATCTCGGTTCCGCGGAGACGGCGTTTCCCGAAACGAAGCAAAATCGGCCGCGGGCCCGACCGAAGTGTCTGATGAAGTGTGAGTTAAGTTGGCATGAGGGGCCGAATCGCGCCGGCCGAACGGACCCGGGGCGTCGCGATTGTCGGTGACGAAACGAAGCCAATGGGGGTCTGGGCAAATTGCCGAACGAACCGAATCACGTTCCCGAAACGAAGCCAATGGGACTCTGGGTAGCTTCGCCGGGGGCGTCGAGAAAGCGCCGAGCGAACCCACCGGGCCGGCTCGGGCGGGGGGATCTCCATCCCCGGGGGACGTCGCGCCGTGGTAGGATGGCCGGCCGGAGGAGATGAGGTCCCAGCCGGCTCTCGGAACCGAGACGATGGACAAGACCAGCGCGAACATCCTGGAGCCGGAGGAGACTCACGGCTGCCCCACCGACGCCGAGCACGACCGCGAGGTGGCCGAGGCCGACCTGCTGAGCCCGCTGACGATCCGGGGCGTGACGTTCCGCAACCGGATCGTGATGTCGCCGATGTGCCAGTACTGCGCCCACGAGGGGTTCGCCGACGACTGGCACCTCGTCCACATCGGCAGCCGGGCCGTCGGCGGGGCGGCGCTGACGATGGTCGAGGCGACCGCCGTGACCCGGGACGGGCGGATCTCGCCGAGCGACCTGGGGATCTGGGACGACGCGCACGTCGAGCCGCTGGCGCGGATCGCCCGGTTCGTCCCGACGCAGGGGGCGGTCCCCGGCATCCAGCTCGCCCACGCCGGCCGCAAGGCCAGTTGCGAGGTCCCCTGGAAGGGGGGCGCGCGGCTGAAGACCCCCGCGCGAGGGGGGCTGGACCGTCGTCGGCCCCAGCGCCGATCCCGTTCAACGACGACGACCCGCCCCCCGTGCCGCTCGACGAGGCAGGGGATCGACGGCATCGTCGCCGCCTTCGAGGCCGCCGCCCGCCGCGCCCTGGCCGCGGGGTTCCGCGTCATCGAGATCCACTCGGCGCACGGCTACCTGCTCCACGAGTTCCTCTCGCCCCTGAGCAACCACCGCACCGACGAGTACGGCGGCAGCCTGGAGAACCGGATGCGGCTCGTGCTCCGGGTCGCCCGGGCGCTCCGCGACGCTCATCCCCGACGAGATGCCGCTGTTCGTGCGGATCTCGGCGACCGACTGGGCCGAGGGGGGCTGGGACGTCGACCAGTCGGTCGTCCTGGCCCGGCGGCTCAAGGAACTCGGCGTCGACCTGGTCGACGCCTCCTCGGGCGCGCTGGTGCCGAAGGTCCACATCCCGCTGGGGCCGGGCTATCAGGTCCCGTTCGCCCGCCGCATCCGCCACGAGGCGTGCATCCGGACGGCCGCCGTCGGCCAGATCACCGAGTTCCGAGCAGGCCAACGAGATCATCACCGCGGGCGACGCCGACCTCGTCTTCATCGCCCGCGAGCTGCTCCGCGAGCCGTACTGGGCCCTGAAGGCCCAGCGCGAGCTCGGCCAGGAGCCCTCCTGGCCCTTCCAGTACGGCCACGCCTTCAAGCGGAGGACGAAGTAAGACGGGATCGGCCACAGAGGACACCGAGGGCCACGAGAGAGAAGATGAGGAAGATTCGAGGAGGATAGGACCGGAATTCCTGCGGTCCATGCGGATTGAGGGGACGGAACGCCGCCGAACCCCGATCCTATCTATTAGGGGCCCGGATCGAGCCCGGTGGACCTTGGAGGATGCAAGAGGGATGGGACGACCACACGGCCGGTTCGATCGTGATCCAACTTTCCCCTCTCGGTGCTCTCTGTGTCCTCTGTGGCTCATCCGATGATTGGTCCGGGTCGCGCGAGGGGGTTGCGATGTTCCACGCCGAGAGCTTCACGGTCGCCACGCCGGGCCGGGGGACCGTCGAGATCACCGAGCAAATTCAGCGGATCGTGCGCGACGCGGGGGTCGAGAGGGGACTATGCACGGTCTTCATCCACCACACCAGCGCCTCGCTGATCGTCTGCGAGAACGCCGCTCCCGACGTCCGGCGCGACCTGGAGCGGTTCTTCGCGCGGCTCGCGCCCGACGGCGACCCGCTCTTCCGCCACGACGACGAGGGCCCCGACGACATGCCGGCGCACGTCCGCACGATCCTGACCCAGACCTCGCTGTCGATCCCCGTCCGCGACTCGGAGTGCGACCTCGGCACCTGGCAGGGGGTGTTCCTCTGGGAGCACCGCACCAGCCCCCACCGCCGGAGGATCACCGTCTCGGTGATGGGGTAGGGCCGGGGTCACTGGCGCATCGCGGCAACCACGGCCTTGACGTCGTCGCTGTCGACGGGCTGCCCGGCCAGGGCCTTCATGGCGATGCCCATCGCCATCCCCTCCTTGGGGGCGGCCCTGATCTGGTCGGCGACCGGCGCCAGCGCCGTCGGCGACCTGCTCGCGGCCGAGCGCGGGGGGTATCCATTGCTCGATCAGGGCGAGCTCCTCGGGGGTGAAGGAGGTCTGGCCCGCCTTCGCCTCCTTGAGCACGCCCCGCATCTTCTTGACGGCGTCGGCGTCGGGCACCTCGGCGCCGGTGCTCAGCGTGAGCTGGGCGATCCAGTAGCGCAGGAACTGCGTCTGGACGGCGTCGCGGGCCTTCATCGAATCCCTCAACTTCTCCCTCATCTTCTGGACGATCGTCATGCTGGGGCCCTCATCGCTGGGACGGCCGGGCGGACCTCGCGCGGGCCGTGCCCCCTCGGGACAGACAGCCGGGGGGCCGGGCCGGGTTCGGTCGCGGACCGTCGGCCCCCCGATTATCGCCGGGCCCGGGCGAGGTCCGGAAGGGGCCGGGCCGCCTCACGCCGAGGCCGACAGGGCCGCCTCGCAGAGCCGGACGACCGGCGCCAGCTCGATCGGCTTCCAGAGCAGGAGCTCGGGGTTTAGCCCCCGGACCCTCGCCAGGCGGTGCGGGTCGTCGATCGCGGAGCAGACGGCGACCATCGTCCGCGGGTGGTTCGCCCGCACCTCGCGGAGGATCGCCTCGCCGCCGCCGTCGGGCAGCATCAGGTCGAGGATCACGCAGTGCGGCGACGGGTCGAGCCGGGCCAGTCCCGCCGCCACCGAGGCGGCCAGCCCGACCTCCCAGCCCCGTCGGGTGAACAGGGCGTGCAGCGCCATCCGGGTGCAGGGATCGTCATCAACGACCAGGAGCCGGGGTCGGTCCATGTGCCTTCTCCATTCCGGGACGGGTGCGGAACACAGGGTCCGCCCCGGGACGATCGCAAGCCCCATGCCCCTCCCGCGAGGATCGGAGGCCGGAGGGGTCCGATTGGACCCGAGGTCGGGGATGTGCCGATCGTGCGGGCGAGAGGCCCGGCCGGGCCCCGGTCGAGGCTCACCCCGCCGGAGTCCCCGCGCCGCGCTGGCCGAAGAACCGCTCGCGCTTGGCCTCCTCCTCGACCATCTGCTGACGGGCCTTCAGCAGGTCGCCGATCGTCACGATGCCGACGAGCCGGTTCGGGTCGTCCGGCGAGACGACGGGCAGCCGCTTGACGCCCGTCTGCGGCCATCCGCTCGGCCGCCTGGCGGCAGGACTCGTCCGGGTACGCGACGATCGGCGCCTGCCCGATCAGGTCGTAGGCGATGATCGGGCTGGAGCCGAGCGGGTCGGGGCCGCCGGCCCCGCCGACCAGGGCGTTCAGCCAGTGCTCCAGCAGGCTCGACTGGGTGACGAGCCCGTGGAACTGGCCGTTCTTGTCCACGACCGGGTAGCCGGGGTGCTTGCGCGGGCCGGAGCCGAAGAAGTACTCGCGGACGAGCTCGCGGAGCGGCAGCGAGGCCGGGACCGTCACGACGTCGGTCGTCATCACCTCGCCGACGCTGAGGCGCTCCAGCGGGTCGATGGAGTACTCGCGGCTGATGTGGTAGCCGCGGCGGGCGACCTTCTCGGTGAGGATCGATCGCTTCATCAGCAGGACGGTCAGCCCGTGCGCCACGACCGAGGCGATCAGGAGGGCCGGCAGGGCGTTGACGTCGTGCGTCAGCTCCAGCGCGAAGATGGTGCTGGTCAGCGGCGACCGCATCGTGCCGCCGAGCGCGGCGGACATGCCGACCAGGGGCCAGAGGGCGCGATCGCCGCCGGGCAGGAGCGGCGAGGCCATCGCCCCGAGGGCGCCGCCCATGATCAGCAGCGGCGCCAGCACGCCCCCCGAGGTCCCCGAGCCCAGCGCGATCGACCAGATCACCCCCTTGACGACGATCAGCCCGGCCAGCGCCAAGGGGACATAATGGCCCGTGAGCAACTGCTCGATGATGTCGTACCCCACGCCCAGGGCGCGGGGCCGGATCAGGCCGCCGAGGCCCACGACCAGCCCGCCGATGGCCGGCCACCACATCCAGTGGATCGGCAGGCGGTGGAAGGCGTCCTCGGCCGCGTAGACGGCCTGGGTCAGCAGCATCGCGAGCAGCCCCGCCAGCAGGCCGACCAGGACCGACGCCAGCAGGTCGGCGGCGGGCAGCACGGCATGGGGCGGGACCGGGAACATCGGCCCCGGCTCCAGGATCATCGGCCGCAGGAGGGCCGCGACCGAGCTCGCCAGCGCGACCGGGATCAGGCTCCTCGGCTTCCATTCGAACAGCAGCAGCTCGACGGCCAGGAGCACCGCCGCCATCGGCGTGGCGAAGGTCGCCGACATCCCCCCCGCCGCGCCGGCGACCAGGAGCGTCTTCCGCTCGGCCGCCGTCAGGTGGAAGCCCTGCGCCACGAGCGACCCGAGCGACCCGCCGGTCATGATGATCGGCCCCTCGGCGCCGAACGGGCCCCCCGAGCCGATCGAGATGGCCGACGAGAGCGGCTTGAGCACCGCCACCTTGGGCTGCATCCGGCTCTGCCCGATCAGGATCGCCTCCATCGCCTCGGGGATGCCGTGCCCTCGGATCTTCTCCGAGCCGTAGCGGGCCATCAGCCCGATGATCAGCCCGCCGACCACCGGCACGAGCACCGACGCCCAGCCCAGGTGGTGGCCCGCCGGGATGCGATGCACGAACGAGAGGTCCCCGTAATAGAAGAGGTTCGTGAACAGGTCGATCAGCCGCAGCAGGACCACCGCGACGACCGAGCAGAGGGCCCCCACGACGATCGCGATCGCCGAGATCCCGACCAGCCTGACCTCCGCCGTGAAATCCCCAACGTCTCGCTTCATGGAGCGGTGACCCCTGCCAGGACCCGGCGTGATGCTTCGACTCCGGGGGATTGATCGGCCTTGCACCCGGCCGGCGATCGGGAGACGGCCCCCCAAGTTTAGCACAAGATGACCCCCCGCGCCCTCGGACCTGTCGGAGGGCGGCGGCCGGCACGATCCCCTAAAATCTTCGTCCCACCCTTGCGACCGGGGGAGGGATCGCCGATAATCCCGGCGACGAGAGGGCAACCGAGGGGTTCATCCATGTCCATGCGATCGAACGTCGGGTTGGTCGGGGTGCTCGCCCTGTCGCTGGGCGGGTGCGGCCAGGGGAGGGGCGGATCGGGCGGGGGCGAGGCCGGGACGGTCGTCGTCTATTCGGCGCTGGACCGCGAGTTCGCCGAGCCGGTCCTGCAAGGCTACGCGAGGCGGACGGGGGTCGCGGTCCTGCCCAAGTTCGACGTCGAGAGCACCAAGACGGTCGGCCTGACGAACCTGATCGCCGCCGAGGCGGCGCACCCGCGGTGCGACCTGTTCTGGAACAACGAGATCCTGAACACCCTGCGGCTGAAGCGGAAGGGCCTGCTCGCGCCCTTCACGCCCGCGCACGCGGCCGACCTGCCCGAGACCTTCAAGGCCAGGGACGGGACGTGGTACGGCTTCGCCGCCCGGGCCCGCGTCCTCATCGTCAACACGAAGCTCGTCGCCGAGGCCGACCGGCCCAGGGGCATCAACGACCTGCTCGACCCGAAGTGGAAGGGGCAAGATCGGCCATCGCCAAGCCGCTGTTCGGCACCACGGCCACGCACGCCGCCTGCCTGTTCGCCGCCTGGGGCGACGCGAAGGCGAAGGAATACTTCACCGACCTGAAGGCCAACGGCGTGCAGGTGCTCTCGGGCAACAAGCAGGTCGCCACCGCGGTCGGCTCGGGGCAGGCCGCCTTCGGCCTGACCGACACCGACGACGCGATGGGCGAGATCGCCGCCGGCAGCCCGGTGGCGATCGTCTACCCCGACCGCGATCCCGGGGCCCTCGGCACGCTGTTCATCCCCAACACGCTGGCCGTCATCAAGGGCGCGCCGCACCCCGAGGCCGCCCGCGCCCTGGCCGACCACCTGCTCAGCCCCGAGGTCGAGGCGGCCCTGGCCAACGGCCCGGGCGCCCAGATCCCCCTGCTGAAGACCACCGAGGTCTCGGCAAGGGTCGAGACGCCCAGGACCGTCCACGCGATGCCGGTCGACTTCGAGGAGGCGGCGGCCCTGTGGGACAAGGTCGCCGCGTTCCTGGCCGACGAGTTCGCGGGCGGGTGAGCCTGCGAGGAGTCGAATTTCACCTGGCGCGGCCGACGCCGAACTGGTCGCCGGCGCGGACGGGGCGTCCGCCGTCGAAGTCGATCTCGACCATCTTCTCGCTCATCACGGCGGCGCCGTGCTCGTCGGCCAGGCCGGCGACGATCTTGCGCGTCGCGACGTCGATCACCTCGCCGGTGGAGGGGTAGGCGTAGCGGCCGTCGATGCTGAACGTGACCCAGCCCGGCTCGTCGCGGACCTTGAGGCTCTCGACCTGCTTCGGGGGCATCGACGGTCGCGTCGAAGACGTGGACGCGCTGGTTGTAGCGCGTCGACGACCCAGAGCTCCTTCTCGTCGGGGGTCAGGCCGATGCCGTGGCTCGGGCAGCCGTGCCGCTTGACCGGGCCCTGCGAGTAGCCCTGCGACCTCGACGCGGTGGAGCTTCTTGCCGGTCTTCAGGTCGCCGACCTCGAAGCCGAGCAGCTCGTTGACGTTGACGAAGCAGAGCGTCTGGCGGCCGTTGACCGTGAACGGCCGGATCGCGGCGGCGAACGGGCCGACCGGTGCGCGCGGCGGCGTGGCGTCGTCGCGTCGGCGACCGTCAGCAGCGGCGACTTCAGGCCGGCCAGGTAGGCGTGCTTGCCGTCGGGGCCGTAGATCGTGTTGTGCGCGCCCTGACTTCGGGAGCGTGATCCGCGCGAGCACGTCGCCGGTCAGCGCGTCGACGACGTTCCAGTGGTCCTTCTCGAACGAGGGCAGGTAGATCGTCTTGCCGTCGGGCGAGATGGCCATCCGGTCGCAGCCCCCCTCGTAGGACCGCTCCCAGAGGATCTTCTCGGTGACCGAGGTCGAGGCAGGTCAGCGTGCTGGATCGTGCTGATGTAGAGCCGCCCGGTGGCGGCGCTGGCGCAGATGCCCTTGACGTTGTCGGGCTTGCCCTGCGGGTCGAGGCCGGCGGTCGGGATGCGCTTGACGAACTTGTGGCCGTGGTCGATGTCGAAGACGAGCAGGCCGTGGCCGCCGTATTCGAGGTAGTTGCGGATGCCGGGCTCGGCCACGTAGAGCAGGCGCCGTTCCTCGGCCCTCGCGGCCGGCGCACACCGGCCGAGCGCCAGCAGGGCCAGGGCCAGCACGACCCTCCGCGACGGCGAAACCAGCTTGTTCATGGGGACCTCTCGGGTGGGGGACGGCGGGACGAGGGCCGGCCGCCCCGGCCGTCGCCCCCGTCGGCGACGCCCACAGTAACCCGGCCCCATGCCCTCGGCAACGACCCGGCGCGACGGCGGTCGATACCCGTCGGATTTTTCCCCTGCACCTTGATGGGTCCGTTGCGGTTATACTAGTGACCGGCACGCCGGAAGGATCGGGAGACTCAAGGTCGTCCGCCATCCGGCATCCGCCCTCCGGCGTCTGGCATCCGCCACCCGGCATGGGCCCTCCGCCCCGCATCCCTGGAGATGGCATCCGATGACCCCCGCCGACAAGCTCGAAGCCTACGAGTCGTACCGCGGCCTGCCGACGCTGGCCGGCCTGGCGACCGTCGCCGAGGCGGCGCGGCCGGGCCTGAGCGTCGAGGCGTGCGTCGCCCGGCTGAAGCGCTATCACTACGCCTTCCGGCGGCTGCACGAGGTCTTCACCGCCCGGATCACCGCCGAGCCGATCTACGAGCTGAAGACCGGCTTCGCGCACCACGCCTACCTCTGCGCCGAGCACGTCGAGGCGCTGCGCACCCGGGTCGGCGAGATGCGCGAGCCGCCGCTGGGGCTGGAGGCGGTCCCCGACCCGGCGCTGGAGGTCTTCTTCGACGAGATCCTCGCGGCGCCGACGACCGGGGAGCTGCTGGTGGGCCTCTACGAGGTCGCCCTGCCGGCGCTCGACGCGGCGCTGGCGCGGCACATCGCCGACACCAACCCGCTGGCCGACGCCCCCTCGGTCCGCGTCTGCCGGTTCGCCCGGCTGGAGCTGGCCGACATGATCGGCTTCGGCCGCGAGTGCATCGCCTGCCTGGTCGACGACGACGCCCGCGCCGCGATGCAGCCCTGGCTGGACCCTGCTCGACGACTGCCTCGCCGCGGCCGGGCGGCCTCGACGGCTCGCACGAGCCGTCGGGCAAGTCGCTGGCCCGACGGCACTCGGCCACGCCCTACGTCTACGACCCGGTCCCGCGCCGCGACGAACGGTTCCAGGACCTGTACAACCAGGGGGTCAACGCCGAGTCGTTCCTCTACAACCCCGACTTCGGCGACCGCCCCAAGGCGCTGATGATGCTGTTCAAGCGGCTCCGCGAGATCGACGTGCCGGAGATGATGGCGAGCATCATCCACCAGACGCGGGGCAAGCCCTGGGGCTACTACCGCGACATGACGCGGCAGCTCTGGGACGAGGCCCGCCACGCCATGATGGGCGAGGTCGGCTTCGTCGCGCTCGGGGTCGACTGGACGCAGGGCGCGGATCACGCACAACTGGTCGCTGCGGCTGAACACCGAATGCACGCCGCTGGAGCGGCACGCGGTCCTCTACTTCATCGAGCAGGGGCTGATGGCCAAGACCGGCAAGCGCTACGAGTGGGAGGTGGGCCAGCGGTCGGGCATCCCGCTGATGGCGACGATCCAGGACTACGACTGGGCCGACGAGGTGCTGCACGCGGCGATCGGCCGCGAGTGGTACATCCCGCAGGTCGGCACGCTGGAAGGAGGCGCTCGACTACGGCGACCGCTGCTGGTCGAAGATCCTGAGCAACTGGGCCGACGGTCAAGCGACCGGGGCCTGACCGACCACGAGAACTGGTGGCCCGCCGTCTACCTCCAGGCGTGCGAGGGCTGGGGCGTCGAGCCCGACCCGAAGGTCCTGGCCTTCGCCGAGACCTACGAGGACCAGCGGGCCGACCTCAAGACGGTCTCGGCCAGCGGCTGACGAGGGAGGGCACCGATGGCCACGGTGGACGTCGACCTCATCACCGTCCGACAATTCGAGGAGTTCATCGATGCGGGCATCCTCCCCGAGGACGCGCGCATCGAGCTGATCGGGGGGCGGATCGTCCCGCGGATGCCAGCCAACCAGCCGCACAACATCGCCGTGCTCAACCTCGCCGACGGCCTCCGCCGGGTCGTGCCGCCGGGCTACTACGTGGCCGAGGAGAAGCCGACGCGGTGGGGCGACTTCGACCGCCCGATGCCCGACATCGCGGTCGTCCGCGGCCGGCCGTCGGATTATCCCCGCCGCCCGCCGAGGCCGCGGGACATCGCGCTCGTGATCGAGGTCTCCGACACCTCCGGGCCCGAGGACCGGCAGAAGAGGTGGGCGCGCCATGCGGCGGCCCGCTTCCCCTCCTACTGGATCGTCGACGTCCGACTCCTGCAGATCGAGGTCTCCCGCGACCCTCGCATCCGGCGCGGGGAGGCCTCCTACGCGACGGCGGAGGGCCCCTACGCCGACGAGCAGCGAGTGCCGGTGGTGCTCGACGGCCTCGCGTGCGGGCACATCCTCGTGCGTGAGGTCTTCGTGGGGATCAGGCCGCGGGGCCGGCGAGGCCATCGCTGAGGCGCACGAGACCTGGGGTGTTCCCTCATGAAGACCAGGATCGATGACCCGTCCCGATCGCCGACGTCGGGACACGCTCCGAACCCAAACCGAGGGCCTACGCGATGAGACGACCGGCGGCTGCGACTTCCCTCCTCCCCATCGCCGCATCGTGTGTACTCGTCGCGTGGGCGGCGACCGCCGCCGCGGGCGAGGTCGCGGCCGGGCGGCCGGACGTTCGCCGTCCCCGACGGCTTCGAGGTCGAGCTCGTCGCCGGCCCTCCGCTGGTCGACCGGCCGATCGAGGCCGACTTCGACGAGCAGGGCCGGCTCTACGTCACCGACGTGTCGGGGACGAACGAGGACGTGAACAAGCAGCTCGCGGACCGGCCCCACCGCGTCCTCCGGCTGGAGGACACCGACGGCGACGGCCGCTTCGACCGCCGCACCGTGTTCGCCGACCGGATGCCGTTCCCCGAGGGGGCGATGTGGCTCGACGGGTCGCTCTACGTGGCCGCGCCGCCGAGCATCTGGAAGCTCACCGACGACGACGGCGACGGCGTGGCCGACCGCCGCGAGGAGTGGTTCCAGGGCAAGACCCTCGGCCACTGCGCCAACGACCTGCACGGGCCCTACCGCGGCCCGGACGGGTGGGTCTACTGGTGCAAGGGGGCGTTCGCCGAGCAGACCTACGAGCGGCCCGGCAAGAGGCCGCTCGTGACCCGCGCCTCGCACATCTTCCGGTGCCGGCCCGACGGGACCGGCATCGAGCCGGTGATGACCGGCGGCATGGACAACCCGGTGGACGTCGCCTTCACGCCCGGCGGCGAGCGGATCTTCACGACCACGTTCCTCGTGCATCCCGGCGGCGGCCTCCGCGACGGGCTGCTGCACGACGTCTACGGCGGCGTCTACGGCAAGGTGCATGCCGTGCTCGACGGCCACCCCCGGACCGGGCCCGACGTGATGCCCGTGATGACCCACCTCGGCCCGGCCGCCCCCTGCGGGCTGGCCCGCTACGAGTCGGGCGCCTTCGGCGAGGCGTTCCGCGACAACCTGTTCGCCTGCTGCTTCAACCTGCACAAGGTCACGCGGCACGTCCTGGACGCCCGAGGGCGCCACGTTCGCCACCCGCGACTACGGACTTCCTCGCCGCCCGCGACGACCTCGACTTCCACCCGACCGACGTCATCGAGGACGCCGACGGCAGCCTGCTCGTGGTCGACACCGGCGGCTGGTACAAGCTCTGCTGCCCGACGTCGCAGCTCGGCAAGCCGGACGTGCTCGGCGCGATCTACCGCGTCCGGCGCAAGGGGGTGCCCCGGGTCGAAGACCCGCGGGGCGAGGCTGTGGGACAGAGGGTCAGGGACATCCGGCAACCGATGCCCGACGAGGAGTTCGTCAAGCTGCTCGGCGACCCTCGGCCGGCGGTGCAGCGGTATGTGATGGGTGTCATGGCCTATCCCCGGGAGGGCGCCCCGATGGTTCCCCTGCTCCGGAAGTTCGCCATGAAGGACCCGTCGCCTCTGCTCCGGCGCAACGCCGTCTGGACCCTGACGAGGATCGACCACCCCGACGCCCGCGCCCTCGTCCGCGACGCCCTCGCCGACCCCGACGAGACGGTCCGCCAGGTGTCGCTCCATTCGATCGGCCTCCGGCGCGATCGCGACGCGGTGCCCGCGCTGATCGGGATGCTCAAGAACCCCTCGTTGCAGAACCGTCGCGCGGCGGCCGAGGCGCTCGGGCGGATCGGCGACCCGTCGGCCGTGCCGGCGCTGCTCGCCGCGGCTGGCCGAGACCTCCGACCGCGTGCTGGTCCATTCCTTGACGTTCGCGCTGATCGAGATCGCCGACCCGCGCGCCACGGCGGCCGGCCTCGCATCCGCCGACGCCTCCGTCCGACGGGCCGCGCTGATCGCGCTCGACCAGATGGACGGCGGGGGCCTCGGGCCGGAGGCGGTCGCGCCGCTGCTCTCCGCGACCGACCCGGCGACGAAGGAGGTCGCCCTGTGGATCGTCGGCCGCCATCCCGAATGGGGCGATGCGCTGGCCGGGGCCCTCCGCGAGCGTCTGGACGCCAAGGACTTCGCCGCGCTGGCGCGGTTCGCCCGCACCGACGGCCGTCCAGGACCTCATGGCCGACCGCCTGCGCGACGTCGCGGCACCGCGGGAGACCCGGGTGGCCGTCCTGCGGTCCATGGCGCAGGCCGGGCTGAGGGAGTTCCCGAAGCGGTGGGCCGCCGCCCTGGCGGATGTCCTGGCCAGCGGCGACGCCGAGCTGGTCCGCCAGGCCGTCGCCACGGCGAGGGCCCTGCCCGCGCCCAAGCCGAAGGAGGAGGCCGCCGCGCTCGGCGAGGCCCTGCGACGGGTCGCGGCCGATGCGACGGCCCCGGACGACGTCCGGCTCGGGGCGATGGCCGCCGTGCCCGGCGGCCTGGGGAGGGTCGATCCCGAGATGTTCGCGTTCCTGAGGGCGCAGCTCGACCCGGACCGGCCCGCCTCGGCGCGGGTCGCCGCCGCGGACGTGCTGGCCAAGGCGAAGCTCGACACCGACCAACTGGGCACCCTGGCCGACGCGCTCAAGGCCGCCGGCCCCCTGGAGCTGGACCGCCTGCTGTCGGCCTTCGCGCAGACGACCGACGAGGGGGTCGGGCTGAGGCTCGTCGCGGCCCTGAAGGGGTCGCCCGCCCTGTCCAGCCTGCGGTCCGAGGCGCTGCGGCCCCGCCTGGCGAAGTTCGGCGACCGCGTCCGGAGCGAGGCCGAGGGGCTGTACGCGACGCTCGACGCCGAGGCGGCCGGGCAGAAGGCACGCCTGGAGGAACTCGTGTCGTCGCTGTCGGGCGGCGACGTCCGGCGCGGCCAGGCGGTCTTCAACGGCGCCAAGGCGGCCTGCTCGTCGTGCCACGCCATCGGCTACCTCGGCGGCAAGGTCGGGCCCGACCTGACGAGCATCGGCAAGGTCCGCTCCGAGCGCGACCTGCTCGAGGCCGTCGCCTTCCCCAGCGCCAGCTTCGTGAGGAGCTACGAGCCGGTGGTCGTCGCGACCCGCGACGGCAAGGTCTACAACGGCGTGCTCCGCAGCGACGCCGCCGACGAGGTCGTCCTGGCCACCGGCGCCACCGAGGAGGCGCGGATCGCCCGCGCCGACATCGAGGAGATGCGCCCGGGCACCGTCTCGGTGATGCCCGCCGGCCTCGACCGGCAACTGACCCCCCAGGAGCTGGCCGACCTGGTGGCCTTCCTCAAGGCGTGCCAGCGCTGATCGCGGCGCGACGTGACGTGATGCGAAGGCGGACGGTTCCCCGGCCGCCCCGGCGGCGGTATCCTGTGGATCTCACCCGCCCTCACCCTAACCCTCCCCCGGTGGGAGAGGGGACCGGATTGTTTCCCTCTCCCGCCGGGAGAGGACCGGGGCGAGGGCACCCCGCGTGAGCGACCTCGAAACGGATCGGAACCCTCCCATGGGACTGTTCGCGCTCCTCCTCGGCTGCGCCTCGGCGGCGACGGGCCAGCCGCACGACGCGCCGGGGGCCTCGAAGCTCCGAGTCTACGTCGGCACCTACACCAACGCCGGGAAGAGCCGGGGGATCTACCTGCTGGAGCTCGACCCGTCCTCCGGCGCGCTGACGCCGCGAGGGCTGGCGGGCGAGGCGGTCAACCCGTCGTTCCTGGCGATCCACCCGACCAGGAGGTTCCTCTACGCCGTGGGCGAGGTCTCGGACTACCAGGGGCGCAAGGACGGCGCGGTCGCCTCCTTCGCCGTCGACGCGAAGACCGGGGCCCTGACGCTCCTGAACCAGCAATCGTCCCGAGGCGCGGGGCCCTGCTACGTGGCCCTCGACCGCCTCGGGAAGAACGCGCTGGTGGCCAACTACGGCGGCGGCAGCGTGGCCGTCCTGCCGATCCGCGAGGACGGCACGCTCGGCGAGGCGTCGGCGTTCGTCCAGCACGGGGGGACCGTCGCCGACCCGAAGCGGCAGGGGGGCCCGCACGCGCACTCGATCAACCTCGACGCCGCGAACCGGTTCGCGGTCGCGGCCGACCTCGGCCTCGACGAGCTCCTGGTCTACCGGTTCGACGCCGACCGGGGGTCGCTCACCCCCAACGATCCCCCCTTCGCCCGGGTCGCGCCGCGGTCCGGGCCGCGGCACTTCGCGTTCCACCCCGACGGCCGCCACGCCTACGTGATCAACGAGATCAGTTGCACCGTGACCGCCTTCGACTACGATCCCGCGCGGGGGACCTTGACGGAGATCCAGACGATCTCCACGCTCCCCGAGGGCGAGCCGGTCCGCAAGGGGTATTCGACGGCCGCACATCGAGGTGCATCCCTCGGGCCGGTTCCTGTACGGGTCGAACCGGGGCCACGACAGCATCGCGACCTTCGCGATCGCCGCCGGGACCGGCCGGCTCACGCCCGTCGGCCACCAGCCGACCGGGGGGAAGACGCCGCGGAACTTCGGCATCGACCCGACGGGGGCGTTCCTGCTGGCCGCCAACCAGGACTCGGGCACCGTCGTCGTCTTCCGCATCGATCCGCCGGACCGGCGGCCTCCAGCCGACCGGGCAGGCGGCCGAGGTGCCGGCGCCCGTCTGCGTGAAGTTCGTCCCGTCGGCGACTGAGGGCCCGGACCGTGCCGCTGAAGATATCGGCCTTCCCCAAGTGCTACCTCGACCGGATCGCCGGCACGCGCGAGATGACGGTCTTCGAATGGATCGCGATGGCCCGGTCGCTCGACGCCGACGGCCTGGAGATGTACGACGGCTTCTTCACCAGCCTCGACGACGCCTACCTCGACCGCGTGGGCGAGGCGATCCACGAGGCCGGGTTCGCGATGCCGATGCTCTGCTGCTCGCCCGACTTCACCAACCCCGACCCCGACGCCCGCAAGAGGGCCGTCGAGCGCGAGGCGGAGATGATCCGCGTCACGCGACGGCTGGGCGGGCCCGGGGCCGTCTGCCGCGTCCTGTCGGGCCAGCGCTATCCCGAGGTCGGCGCGCGGCAGGGGCTCGACTGGGTCGTCGCGTGCATCGAGCAGGTGCTGCCGGTGGCCCGCGAGCACGACGTCGTGCTCGGCCTGGAGAACCACTACAAGGACGGCTTCTGGACCTATCCCGAGTTCGCGCAGAAGCAGGACGTGTTCCTCGAACTGCTCGGCGCCATCGCCGACCGCGAGCACTTCGGCGTGCAGTACGACCCCTCGAACGCGATCGTCGCGGGCGACGACCCGATCGCCTTGCTGGAGGCGGTGGCCGACCGGGTCGTGAGCATGCACGCCAGCGACCGCTACCTCGCCGAGGGGACCACGCTCGACGACCTCCGCCAGGCCGACGGCACGCTCGGCTACTCGCCCAACCTGCGGCACGGCGTCACGGGCGAGGGCCTGAACGACTACGACGCCATCTTCCGCATCCTGGCCGATCACGGCTACCGCGGCTGGGTCAGCATCGAGGACGGCATGAACGGCATGGACGAGATGGCGCGGTCGCTCGCCTTCCTCCGCGCGATGGGCGCGAGATATTTCCCGGAGCCGTGACCGTGCGATCGAGATGACGACGCCGCGCTGATCGGGCTGCGGCAAGTTCTTCGTAGCCTCGGTAGGAAAGGCATCGCCCACCATGCCCGGTCGGGTGATAAGATTCTGATGGATGACCGATCGCTGCATCTCGAGACTGTCGCACTCGACGCTTGGACTCGTCTGGAAATGGCCCGCAATCGCGTTGTCGGCATCTCGTTGCGGTGTTCTTCGACGCGCACGAGTTACTTCGGCCAATCGTCGCATCGAGCCTCCGAGCGTGAACTGCACGCTGGCCGAGCTTGCTGAAAAGGTGCCGCCTGACCGCTCCGCCTTGCTGTTCGTCGCGCGAACGAGGGTGCGTCAGCGGCTAGTTATGGATTGGTCCAATTCCCTGGCTCACGATCCGATCGCGGTCCGCCTTGCTACCTGTTTGATGAGCATGGACGTTTGGTGGATCGGTGTCCACAAACGGGAGAAGGTTGGCCATCGGACTATATGATAACTGCTGCGTCGAAAGAACGCCCAATCTCGCTCGATGAGGCGTTGCTTTGGTGCGAGGAAAGGGGAAAGTAAAGTCTTCGTAGGATTGGGCACCGCCCACCATCTGTTCAGGCGAGAAGACACGGTGGGCGATGCCCACCTTACGGAGACTTCCCGAGGTCGCGACCGTGCGACGCCTGCGCACCGCCCTGATCGGCTGCGGCAAGGTCGGGCAGATCCACGCCGCGGCCCTGCGCGACCTGCCCGAATCGGAGTTCGTCGCCGCCTGCGACGCCGAGCCGCGACCGGGCCGAGGCCTTCGCCGCCCGGTTCGGCGCGGCGAGGGCCTACTCGGATGTCGATGCGATGCTGAAGGACTCGGGCGCGGAGGCCGTGGTCATCGGCACGCCGCACCCGATGCACGCCGGGCCCGCGATCCTCGCGGCCGAGGCCGGCGTGCACGTCCTGGTCGAGAAGCCGATGGCGGCGACCCTCGCCGACTGCGACGCCATGCTCGCGGCGGCGAGCAAGTCGGGCGTCACGCTCGGCGTGATCAGCCAGAGGAGGCTCTACGAGCCGGTCCTCCGGATGAAGGCGGCGATCGACGCCGGCAAGATCGGCACGCCCGTGCTGGGCGTGTTCCAGATGTATAGCTGGCGCGACCCCGCCTACTACCGCTCGGACCCCTGGCGAGGCCGGTGGGACACCGAGGGGGGCGGCGTGCTCGTCAACCAGTCGCCGCACCAGCTCGACCTGCTCCAGTGGCTCATGGGGGGCGAGATCGACGAGATCAGCGGCTTCTGGGCCAACCTGAACCACCCCGAGATCGAGGTCGAGGACACCGCCGTCGCCACGGTCCGCTTCCGCGGCGGCGGGCTCGGGTCGATCGTCACGAGCGTCTCGCAGAAGCCGGGCCTTTACACCAAGGTCCACGTCCACGGCTCGAATGGCGCCTCGGTGGGGGTCGAGACCGACCGCGGCGCGACGTTCGTCGCCGGGGTGTCCGCGATCGCCGAGCCGCCGCTGAACGACCTCTGGACGATCCCCGGCGAGGAGCACCGTCTCGCCGAGTTCCAGGCCGAGGACCGGGCCCGGTTCGCCCGGATCGACGCCACGACGCCACTACCACGCCCTCCAGATCCGCGACTTCCTCCAATCCGTGCTCGACGGCCGCCCGCCCCTGGTGACGGGCGAGGAGGGGCGCAAGGTCGTGGCCATGTTCACGGCCATCTACCGCTCGCAGCGCGAGCGGCGGCCGATCGCGTTCCCCCTCTCCCAATGACGGATTGAAAATCTCAAATTTGAAATCTCAAATTTGAGATCCGGATGAGGGTCGGATCAGGCCGGGCCGCGCGGGCCGAGGTCGTAGAGGTCGCGCGGGGTGTCGTGGAGGATCTGGTGGAGGAGCGGCGGGAGCTCGTCCTCCTCGTAGAAGCCCGCCTCGACCAGCCGCGCCAGGGCCGCGGCCATCGCCTTCTTGCACGACCTGGAGCTTGCCGTAGGTCCACTCGGCGTAATAGGCGTCGCAGAGGAAGCCGCCGACCTTGGTCATCGGCGCCACCTGCACCCGCAGGCCGATGATCTTCTCGATCGTCGCCGGGAAGAAGTTGTGCCACCAGTAGCCCGAGGCGTAGACGTTCGGGAACTGCCGGGCCAGCACGGCGACCTCGTGCGTCAGCACGTCGGAGGCCATCATCAGGTCGAACCGGGCGTTGCCGAAGTGGTGGAACGCCCGCGCCATCTCGCTCGTCCAGGTCTCCTGGAACCGCGGGATGCTCTTGCCGTCGCAGATGAAGTACTCGGCCCCGACGGCGATCTGGAACGCCTTGCGGTTCTCGTGGTGCCAGGCCAGCACCTGCCAGGTGACGAACCGGACCAGGGCGTCGATGTCGGCGTCGGAGAGCGTCCCAGCCGTCGGCGGCCTGCGTCAGGACGAACTGCGGCGTGCGACTCGTCGGGCGGGAGGAACCGCTGCTCGATCGGGAGGAAGGTGTTCGTGAACCGGACCGGGCCCGGTGACGGTCCGGTCGAGCCAGTCGAACAGGAGGCGGCGGAGCCGCTCGGTGGTCGCGGGCCGCTCGCCGAGGACCTGGGCGAGGGCCTCGTAATACTCGGCCTTGGTCGTCCGGCCGGCGAAGAACGGCGTCAGGTCGGTGGCGACGCCCGGGCAGAACAGGTAATGGGCGTCGAGCATGAACAGGACGTTGTCGGGATTCTTCGCCGGGTCGTCGCTCCGGTTGCCCAGGCTGGTGACGACGGTCCGGATGTTGCATCGGTCGCGGAGGACGGCCGGGGCCCAGGCGGGGTCGCGGCCGGTCGCGGCGACCTTGTCGAACAGGTCGCGGTAGTTCGACTCGGTCAGGTGGCGGCTCGTCGAAGTCGTAGAGGTCGCGGAAGATCCGGAACAGGCACCAGGCCATCGCCGTGTTCCGCATCCGCCGCAGGTAGGGGATCGACGCGGCGGACGCGCTCGTCGGCGGGCAGGGCGGGGTCGAGGTCGGCGGCGGGCATCCCGACGGCGCGGCAGCTCGGTCTGGACCCAGTGATAGCTCATCAGCGCGGCCAGGTCGGGCGCGGCGGGCTGGTCGCAGCGCAGGTGGGTGTGGGGGTCGACGATCGGCGTCTCGGCGATCATCCGCTCGATGCGCTGGGCCAGGCTCGGTTCGCTGGTGAACATCGAGTCGGCTCGTCTGCGACGGGACGGGCGGCCGGCGTGTGCGTCGGACGGCCTCGGATCCGGAGGCGAGGCCATCATGGGGCGCTGCGCGGCGCGGTGTCAATGCCGGCGGACGGTCGCGCGGCGGGCGATGATTTCGGCGCGGCGGGGTGTCGGCGGGGCGGGCCGGATATAATACAGTTGAGGAGGGAGCGGGAGTGCCGCTCGGCCCTCGGGGCGGGAGCGTGCGATGCGTCGGGACATGGACGAGACGATCCAGGGTTGGCCGTACGACCCGAGCCGGGCGAGACGATCGCGCGCGAGGTCCGCGCCCGCGACGGCCGGACGGTCCTCCAGGTCCGGATCGAGCTCGGCGTGCTCCAGATGGAGGTCGGGGGCCGTCCCGACGGGACGCGGCCGCACGGGTTCGCCACCTACCTCGACTACCTCCGCTACCGCGCCGCCGGCCGCGGCCAGGCGCCCGGCGGCAAGGCGCCCGCCGTGGACGATGTCGCCCGAGCACTGCGCCGAGGCCGACCGCGAGTTCGTCCAGTTCTACCACCGCCGGATGGCCTGGCTCTCGCTCCAGCGGTACGACAAGGCGCTGCTCGACGCCGACCACTCGCTCGCCCTGATGGACTTCATCTGCCAGCACGGGGTCGACGAGGAATACATCGCCTCGCACGAGCGGTTCCGCGGCCTGGTCCTGTTCCACCGCACCCAGGCCGCCGCCGCGCTGGCGCTGGAGCGCCGCAAGCCCGAGGAGGCGATCGACGTGGTCCGCGAGGGGGCCGATCGGCTCATCGCGCACCAGAACCAGTGGTCCGCCGACGCCCCGACGACGCCGAGGGCCCCAACCAGCCCTTGATCGAGCAGCTCCGCGTCCTCGAGCAGGAGATCCGCAAGAACTTCGCCGTCGAGAAGACCCTCCGCGAGCAGCTCGACGAGGCCGTCGCCCGCGAGGACTACGAGCACGCCGCCCGCCTCCGCGACCAGATCCGCGCCCGGACCCGTCGCTGAATGGAAGCTGCCGAGATGAGCCGAACCGCGCGACCGTTCACCGTGGGCCTGGTCCAGATGCGCTGCTCGGCCGACCCCGCCGACAACGTCCGCCGCGCCGGTCGCGATGCTCCGCGAGGCCGCAAGCCGAGGGGCGCACGTCGCCTGCCTCCCCGAGCTGTTCCGCACCCAGTACTTCTGCCAGGCCGAGGACCCCTCGCGGTTCGACCTGGCCGAGCCGATCCCCGGCCCGACCACCGAGCGACTCTCGGCGGTCGCGCGCGAGGCCCGGATGGTCGTCGTCGGGTCGATCTTCGAGCGCCGCGCGGCCGGGGTCTACCACAACACGGCCGTCGTGCTCGAAGCCGACGGCTCTTTCCGCGGCATGTATCGCAAGATGCACATCCCCGACGACCCGCTCTATTACGAGAAATACTACTTCACGCCCGGCGACCTCGGATTCCAGGCGATCGAGACGAGCGTCGCCCGCGTCGGCACGCTCGTCTGCTGGGACCAGTGGTATCCCGAGGCCGCCCGCCTGACCGCGCTGAAGGGGGCCGAGATCCTGTTCTATCCGACCGCGATCGGCTGGCACCCCGCCGAGAAGGCCGAGCACGGCGAGGCGCAGGCCTCCGCCTGGGAGACCGTGCAGAGGGCGCACGCCATCAGCAACGGCGTGTTCGTCGCGACCGTCAACCGCGTCGGGCACGAGGGCCCCGCCGACGGCGGCCTTGAATTCTGGGGCGGGTCGTTCCTGTGCGACCCCTTCGGCCGCATCCTGGCCCGCGCCGGGCGCGATGCCGAGGAGATCCTGACCGTCTCCTGCGACCCACGGCTCCAGGAAGAGACCCGTCGCAACTGGCCCTTCCTCCGCGACCGTCGGATCGACGCCTACGGCCCGATCACCCGGCGCTTCCTGGACCCGGGACCATGACCGGCGACGTGCCAGCGACCCCCGCGCAGCTCGGCTACCGGATGCCCGCCGAATGGGAGCCGCACGCCGCAACCTGGCTCGCCTGGCCGCACAACCGCGACGACTGGCCCGGCAAGTTCGGGCCGATCCCGTGGGTCTATGCCGAGATCGTCCGCCTCCTGAGCCGCGTCGAGCGGGTCAACGTCGTGGTCAAGGGGGGCAAGATGCGGCGGAGGGCGGCCGACTGCCTCGACAGGGCGGGCGTCGTCCTCGACCGGGTCGAGTTCGTCAAGGCGCCCACCGACCGCGTCTGGCTCCGCGACTCGGGCCCGACGTTCGTGATCAATGACCGCGCGGACGAGGACCGCGTCGGCCTGATCGACTGGCGGTTCAACGCCTGGGCGAAGTACGACAACTACCATCGTGACAATCGCCTGCCCCGCCGCCTGGCGTGCCGGCTGGGGCTGAGACGGTGGGTGCCGAGGGTCGAGATCGACGGCAAGCCCACCCGCGTCGTCCTGGAAGGGGGCGCGATCGACGTCAACGGCCGGGGGACGCTCCTGACGACCGAGGAGTGCCTGTTGAGCGACGTCCAGGCCCGCAACCCGAGGCTCGACCGCGGGGCGCTGGAGCGGGTGCTGGCCGACTACCTGGCCGCTCGGCACGTCGTCTGGCTGGGCCGGGGGATCGCGGGCGACGACACCCACGGACACGTCGACGACCTGGCGCGGTTCGTCGACCCGCGCACGGTCGTCACGGTCGTCGAGTCCCGCGAGGCGGACCCGAACTACGAGCCGTTGCAGGAGAACTGGAGGCGCCTCCAGGAGGCCCGCGACCAGGACGGCGAGCCTCTGCGCGTGGTCGCCCTGCCGATGCCCGCGCCGGTCGTCTTCGAGGGCCAGAGGCTCCCGGCCAGCTACGCCAACTTCTACATCGCCAACGGCCTGGTGCTCGTGCCGACCTTCAACGACCCCGCCGACCGCGAGGTGCTGGCCATCCTGGCGTCCCTGTTCCCCGACCGCGAGGTGGTCGGCATCCACGCCGTCGACCTGGCCTGGGGCCTGGGCACCCTGCACTGCCTCTCGCAGCAGCAGCCGGCCTGATCCGGATGACGGCCTCGACCCGACTGCCATGGCCTTGCATCCTCCGGGGTCAGTGAGAACCCGATCGAGACGACGTCGAACCTGGACAGTTCGCCCGGCGTCGCGATACGATGGTCGCGGACAACGCCGGAAGATTCGCGGGCCCTCACGGCTCGCTCCGCACACACTCAGCAGGATCGGATCGGTCCATCATGGCCAATCGTCGCCCCCCGCGCCCGGGGGGAAGGGACATCCACCGGCCCGAGGCCGGAAACCGTCGGGACGCCCCGCGCGCGAGCGCCGCGGCCCATCTCCCGCACCCGCGCCGAGGCCGACCGAGGACGCCCCGGAGGGCGCCCACCTGGAGCGGCTCCAGAAGGTGCTCGCGCACGGCGGGGTCGGGTCGCGACGCGCCGTGCGAGGAGGTGATCCTCCAGGGCCGCGTCACGGTCGACGGCCAGGTCGTCCGCGAGCTCGGCACGCGCGTCGACCCGAGGAGGGCCAGGATCGAGGTCGACGGCCAGAAGGTCCAGCTCGAGCGGATGGTCTACTTCGCGGTCTACAAGCCCAAGGGGTACGTCTCGACCAACAACGACCCCTCGGGCCGTCCTCGCGTCGTCGACCTCCTGCCCGAGGTCCCGCAGCGGGTCTACACGGTCGGGCGTCTCGACGAGATGAGCACCGGGCCTGATGCTCCTGACCAACGACGGCGAGCTGGCCAACCGCCTGGCGCACCCGAAGTTCGGCGTCGAGAAGCTGTACCGGGCGATCGTCGCCGGCACGCCCTCGCGCGAGGTCCTCGACAAGCTGACCGAGGGGGTCTGGCTGGCCGAGGGGAAGGTCCGGGCCAAGAGGGTCCGGGCGGTCGGGCGCAAGGGGGAGGCGACGATCCTCGAGCTCGTCCTGGCCGAGGGGAAGAACCGCGAGGTGCGGCGGATGCTGGCCAAGTTCGGCCACAAGGTCATGTCGCTGACCCGGGTCGCGGTCGGCCCGATCACGCTGAAGGGGCTGGGCGTCGGCGAGTACCGTCCGCTGAGCGGGCACGAGATCGACCTGCTCCGCAAGGTGGCCGCGGGGATCATCGGTCTCCCCGATACGGTTCTCCGAGCGGAAGGCGAAGCGCGCGCCGGACCGGCCGAGGCCGTCGGGGCCCCCCGGGCCGGGGAGGGCCGTCCCGCCGGACCGCGGGCCCAGCAGCAGGGCCCGGCCCCGAGGCGCCCGTCGTCGCCGGGCGGTCCGCCGCCGCACTCAGGCGCCCCCCGCCGCTCCGGGCCCCGGCCCGGCGCCGCGAGGCCAGTCCGGAGGCGCGCGGCGGCCGTCGCCGACAGGCCAGGCGGGCGCCCGGCCGCCTCGCCCCGAGGGCCCGCCGCCGTCGCGACGCCGCCCGGCCGGCGAGCCGGGTGCCCAGGGGCCGCCGAGGCGCCCCGCGCGACCGGCCCCGCCCCGATCCGGAGCCGCCTCAGCGCCGGATCATCGGCCTCGACATCGAGCCCGAACCCTCGGGGCCGCCCGGCCCCAAGGGCCGCCGTCCGCGGCCCAAGCGCCAGCCCCCGCGCGCGTCGCTGGGGCCGAGGCGGCGCCGGCCGTCGGGCGAGGGCGAGGGCGGCGAGCCGTCGTGAGGTGACGGCGGAGTCATCAGGGCGGGATTGACCCCGATCGGTCGCGAGGGCCCGGACCTTGGAAGCAGTCGCCCCGCCGTGCGCGGCCCAGAGGGCCGTCGAGGTCGCGGAGAACGTCGCGATCGCCCGCGACACGTTCCGCGTCCGCCTGGCCGACCCGGCGATGGCGCGGGCGATCCTCCCCGGCCAGTTCCTGATGATCCGCACCGGCGCGGGGACCGACCCGCTCCTGGGCCGGCCGTTCGCCCTCTACGACGTGGCCCGCGACGCCTCCGGGACGCCCGAGGCGATCGACGTGGTCTACCAGGTCGTCGGCCGCGGGACGGCCGCCCTGGCCTCGCTCCGCCCGGGGGACCGGGTGACGGTCTGGGGACCTCTGGGCAACGGCTTCGGCCCGCCCCCCGACGGGCCGGCGGTCTTCGTGGCCGGGGGGATCGGCCAGACGCCGTTCCTGGCGCTCGGGCGGTGGTGGCTCGGGCGGGGGCTACGGCGATGGGGGCTGGAGGATGCGGGATCGAGCGGTCGTCGCCCATCCGCGTCGGCCTCGCTGCTCTACGGCGTCCGGACGGCCGCGCTGGCCGCGGGGGTGGACGACTTCCGGCGCGCCGGGATCGCCGTCGAGCTGGCGACCGACGACGGGACGGCGGGCCACCACGGCTACGTGACCGAGCTGCTGGCGCGGCGGCTCGAACGCGGCGAGAGGCCCGCCCGGGTCGTCGGCTGCGGGCCCCCGGCGATGCTCGCCGCGCTGTCGCGGCTGGTCGCGCGGCACGCGATCGCCTGCGACCTGTCGCTGGAGAACCACATGGCCTGCGGCTTCGGCGCCTGCTTCAGTTGCGTCGCGCCGATCCGCCAGGCCGACGGCTCGACCGACCTCCGCCGGGTCTGCGTCGAGGGGCCCGTCTTCCCGGCCTCCGCGGTCGTCTGGGAGCGTGCCCATGAACCGTCGATCCCTGATCGCGATCGTCGCCGCCTGTCTCGCCGGGCCCGGGCCGGCGCCCGCCGAGGGAGGAGCCGCCCCGGCTCCCTCCCCTGAACGAGAAGGTCGTCGAGTTCGCCCGCGCCCGGAAGGGCAAGAAGGTCGGCGACGGCAGTTGCCTGACGCTGGCCGTCGCGGCCCTGAGGGATTCCGGGGCGAAGGTCTTCCCGTTCAACCGGCCCGACGGCAATTACGTCTGGGGGAGGCCCGTCGAGACGGCCAAGGACGCCCTGCCCGGCGACATCCTCCAGTTCCGGGACGCCGAGTTCCAGGGCAAGACGATGGATCACCCGGAGGCGCTGGGTCTCGTGGCACGAGACCTATCCGCACCACACCGCGATCGTCTCCGGCGTGGCCGAGGGGGGCAAGGTGATCACCGTCCTGCACCAGAACGTCGGCGGGCCCGGCGCGGAGGACGACCGGAAGAAGGTCGTCCAGGAGGCGACCCTCCGGATGGACTCGCTCCAGAAGGGGGCTCGGTCTGGATCTACCGGCCCGTCGCCGACGCGCCCGAGCTGACCCCCCGCTGAGGCCCTCGCCCCGGGCGGGTGCGATCCGGGGCGATGCTTGCGGCCGACGCCCGGGCGCGATAAGCTGACGAGCACATACCGAATCGAAACGTTCATCGTCGAGGTCGATTTCTCGGAGGACGGCCCAGCCCTGGGCCCGGGGAGGACCACGCCATGCCGACCCCGTCCGCGTTGAAAGTCGGCCGCACCCGGGACGGCTATCGCGTCCGCGTCGAGGGGAAGGGGACGATGCGCGAGAGCCCGGCGGTGCACGAGTTCGCGATGCACGCCCTCGAGGCCGACGCCCGCCTCGCTGGTGATCGACCTGTCGGGCTGCGACTACCTCGACAGCACGTTCCTCGGCTGCCTGGTCGACCTGCACAAGCGGCACGGCCGCGGGCGTCCGCCGCGGTTCGAGGTCGCGGCGCCCCGCCGGTGCGCCGCCGCCTGCTCGCCGAGCTCGCGGCTCGACGCCCTGCTGAACCTGATCGACGAGGCGCCCGAGGTCGTCGGCGAGGAGCTCGACCTCCCCGCGGTCGCGGCGGGCCCGGCCGAGCTCGGCCGCCACGTCATGGAATGCCATCGCCGCCTCGCCGAGCTCGGGGGGCCGGACCAGGCCGCCTTCGAGCGGATCGCCGACCAGTTCGCCCGCGAGCTCGCCGCCCACGGCGCGGGGCCCTCCTGAGGCCGGGCCGTCAGGCGTTGAGGGCGGGCTGCAAGGCGAACGCCGGGCCGGTGCCCCGGATGATCCCCAGGAGCACGTCGCCCTGCTCGGCGGTGATCCGCCCCGAGCGGGACAGCTCCGCGACGTCCTCCACGCATTGCTCGACCGCCTCCTGCTTGCCGGGGTAGTGCGCGTGGCGGGCGATCAGCTCGGCCGACCGGATGAGCCTGTCGAAGTAGGTATGGTCGCGCATCGGGGTGTCCTCGTCCGTGAGGAGGGGTGGGGGAGGTCGCCTGCGTGGGGACCTCCCGGTCATCCCGGTCTCGTCGGGGCCAATTCGCGGCGACGATAGCAAAATCGCGGCGGCCGTCAAGGCGAATCGGGCCGCGCCACGCTCACCGCTCGACCTTGACCTTCGGCAGCGCCTCCTTGAGCGCCTTGGCCCCCTCGTCGGTCACCTTCGTCCCGTGGACGTAGAGCTCCTGGAGCTCGCCCAGCCCCTTGAGGTGCTCCAGCCCGGCGTCGGTGACCTCGGTGCCGACGAGGCTCAGCACCTGGAGCTTGCCCAGGCCCTTGAGGTGTTCCAGGCCGGCGTCGGTGACCTTGGTATCGACGAGGTAGAGCTTGCGGAGCTCGCCCAGGCCCTTGAGGTGTTCCAGGCCGGCGTCGGTGACCTTGGTGTTGTTCAGGGAGAGCTTGCGGACCCCGTCGAGGCCCTTCAGGCAGGCGAGGTCGGCATCTTCGGCCTTGGTGATCGACAGGTTGACGGCGACGATCGGCTTGCCCTCGGCCTTCTCGTCGCGATCGACCTTGCCCCCCACCTTCTGGATCTCGGCGACCGCCTTGTCCTGGTCGGCCTTGTCCTCGGACATCGTCGTCGTCCCCCGGCTCGGCTGCGGTTCGGTTTCGAAGCGACCCTCCACGAGATACGCCGCGGGCGGCTACGTGTCAACGGTCGTCTCGGCGCGGGGGTCGCTCGTCGCCCGAGGCCGGGGGCTGCGCGGGGTCCTGGCGGTAGTATTCCTTGAGCTCGTCGTAGAGCTCGGGGTGCTTCTTCTTCATCTGCGCCGGCTTCTCGAAGAAGCACTCGGTGGCGACGGCGAAGAACTCGGCGGGCTGGGTCGCGCCGTAGGTGTCGAGGACGGTCTTGCGGTGCTTCTTGCCGTCGAGGCGGAGCCTTTCGTACTCGGCGCCCAGGACGCGGGCCCAGGCGACGTACAGGCCGCGACGCTCCAGGATCGGGGCGCCGTCGGCGGCGCCGTCCTCCTGGTCGAGCTGGTGCGCGAACTCGTGCAGGACGACGTTGTGGCCGTCCTTGACGTCCGACGCCCCCGACCGGACGTCGTCCCACGACAGGACGACGACGCCGTCCTGCCACGCCTCGCCGAGGCGGCCCTGCATCCCCTCCAGGACGAAGCCCCCGCCCAGCGGCTCGACCCCCTTGGCGACGTAGGCGCTCGGATAGACGAGGATCGTTGAGAGCCGTCGGTAGTAGTCGGTCTCGCGGTGGAGCAGCAGCAGGCACGCCTGCGCGGCGATGACCGCCTTGATCGCCTCGGTCAGCTCCAGCCCGCCGCACCCCTCGAAGGTCTTCTCGGCCATGAAGACCTGGATGTGCCCCCGCAGCTCCTCGCGGTCGGCCTCGGAGAGCTTCTGATAATACGGGACGTGCTCCTCGATGGCCCGGAGCCACGCGGCCGGGAAGGGCCTCGCGCGGAGCCGCTCCCGCCGCCTCCTCGTGAAGAAGCCGAACATGTGCGCCGCCTCCCGGTGCCCGGCCGATCGTCCCGCCGTCGAGATGGTGCGAATCGGATACCGAACGGCCGGGGATCGCGAGGGAATCCGGTGGATCTTGCGCGGGATCGTCGTGCTACAATGGGCACGAGGGGGACGGGGTCGCCCGGGCGCGGGAGACGTCGCCGATGAAGCCCGCTCGCAGGTTGAAGCCCACGCTGGGCATGCAGATGACGGTCATCGGCCTGTACGGCCTGATCGGCCTGTACAGCCTGCTGGCCGTGCTGATCGGCGCGCCTTCGTGGGTGGGCGAGGCGGGCTGGGCCGGGTACGTCATCCCGGCGATCGGGCTCGCCTCGATGTTCATGATCACCTGCGTCGTGGCCGAGCGCTGGCCGCGGGCGGGGGGCCTTGCGACGCTCTCCGCGGGGCGATGCCTCCACTGCGGGCGGCGGGCCCTGGTGCTGGAGGCCTCGGACGACGGCGATTGGGCCGGTTGCCACGCCTGCGGCGCGTCCTTCCGGAGAACGCCCGGCGGGCCCTGGCTGGTCGAATCGGCCCCGTCGGACGACCCCGGCGCCTGGCTCGACAAGTACCTGCCGAGGCTCCGCGAGTCTCGGCGCCGGATGCGGCCCGACGTGGTGCCGAGGCTCGTCCTGCCGCCGACCGTCGGGCCGGGCAAACCGGGCCCCGTCGGCCTTTCCGCGCCATCCGGCGCGGGGGGCGGGCCGCTCCTCCGTCCTCCGGGCGGTGCTGGCCCATCTGGAATTACCGGCCTTGATCGTCGGCGCGGTGTACCTGACCGAGGTCGTGGTCCGGATCAAGACCGACCACCAGTTCCTGATGCTGCTGGGCCTCTCCTACGTGGTGTATTGCGGCCTGATGGTCGGCTGGCTCTGGCGGCTCTCGCGGCCGGAGGTCCTGCTGCTGACGGCGGCGACCGCCGCGGTGATGGCCCTCCAGGTCGCCCTGATCGGCTGGGCCGACGACTGGTTTTCGGCCATCAGCTTGATGGTGCTCCTCCCCGCGACGACGATCGGCGCCGGCCTGCTCATCGCCCGCACGCGGAGGGAGGAGCCGGCCCCCGAGCAGGAGACGACGCCGGGCCTCCTGCTCCGGAGCAAGTGGCGCCGGAATCCCCGCCCCGCGCGGAAGAAGGTCCCGCTGACGCCCCCGGCCTCGCCCTGGGACCACCTCTGGGACGGCTGACCGCGCCCCCGCGGGAATCGGTGCAGGCTGCCGGCCCACCGCCGTTGCACGCCGAGCGCCCCCCCGGCCCGATCCGCACCACCGAGCCGGCCACGACCAGCGCGAAGGCCACCAGCCCCCACCAGGGCCACGACGCCGGCCAGGGCGATCGGCCGTGCAGCGAAGCCGGCGGGGCCACGCGGCGGGGCCTCGCGAGCAGGATCGCGGCCGCGGCCAGGCCGACCGCCGAGGCGGCCAGGCCGGTCGTGAAGCCCGCCGGGCGGTAGCGGAAGACGACCCGGTGCCGGCCCGGTGGCAGGTAGACCGCGCGGAACGCCACGAACGCCGGGCGGATCGGCGCGGGAAGGCCGTCGACGGTTGCCGACCAGCCCGGGTCGAACGTGTCGGCCAGCACCAGGTACGACGCCATCGCCGCCTCGGTCGCGACCTCGACGCGCTCGGGCGCCTCGCCGTCGATCCGCGCCGAGCCGAAGACGCCCGCCCCCTCGGGCAGCGGGCGGGAGGGGTCCTCGACGACCACGCGGTCGCGGATCGCCGGGCCCAGGGCGGCGACGGCCCGCGCCGCGCCCTCTTCGCCGTCGGCGTAGACCGGGCGGCCCATCAGGCGGGCGCGGGGCAGGGCGGCCGGGTTGCGGTGGATCAAGGCCGCGCCGGCCCTCTCGGGCGGCGGGAGGCCGGCAATCGGCCCGCCTCCGGACAGCACGTGCGACACCCCCTCCACGTCGAACCGGCCCCTGCCGAGGAGGGTGCTATCGGTGTACCGGACCATCCTCCGCGAGTAGACCGGCGACGCGCCCCCCGACGACGAGAGCCCCCAGACCGGCGCGAGGTTCCACGCCAGCGCGTCGCGCGCGGCGAAGTCGTCGATCGCGCCCGTCGCGTGCCCCGGCACGTTGGCCGACGCCCCGGCGAAGCTGAAGATGCGGCCGAGCCCGGGGGCGGCCCGCAGCCGAACGACGCTCGCCGGGGGGACCGTCCAGTAGCTCGGATCGACCGTCGGCACGTCCCGCCAGTGCGACCCCAGCAGGTCGGCGATCGCCAGCGCCGGCAGCGCCGCAGCCAGGCCCCTCCGCAGCGAGGTCCGCGACGTCCGCGACGCCGCCGCCGCGATCGCCCCCGCCAGCATCGCCAGCGCCGCCGTCCGCGCGGAGGCCCACGCCGATCTCGTCGGCCAGCCTCCGGGCGTATTCCACGGCCGGCGGAGATGCCCTCCGCCGGGCCCCTCGCCAGGACGGCGCGTAGACGACGAGCAGGATCGCGGCCGAGACGACCGCCAGCCCGACCAGGACCGCCGCGGCCCCCCGCAGGCGGACGCGCCCCGGCCGCGAGAGCCGATCGACCCCCACCGCCGCCAGCGCCGCCACGGCCAGCGACATCCCAAGGTGATAGCGCACCGGGATGCGCGCGCTGCCCAGGACCGGCACGCGATGCATCCGATCGAACAGGAACGTGTACCGGCCCAGCATCATCGTCGCGGACAGGCCCGCCAGCACGACCCAGAACCCGACCCAGCGGTCGCGGTACGCCGCGGCGCCGAGCAGCGCCAGGCCCAGGCCGACCACCCCCATCGAGATGTCCATCTCGTGGTAGGGATAGGGGCCGTCGATCCAGTCGGTGTCGCGGGCGCGGGTGCCGTAGGCCTCGCGCACGAGCAGGGTCGGGAGCAACTCGGGGTGCCACGACCCATACGTGAGTTCCTCCCAGCTCAGGCCCCCCGCGCGGGGGGAGCGGTCGAGCAGCTCCTTCGACGGCACCCACTGCACCGCGGCGAGCATCGTCCCCACCGCCACGACGCCGGCCGCGGCTCCCAGGCCGAACGCCCGGTCCGCGCGATCGCGCGTCGTCGCCGCGCGATAGAGGCCATAGAGGACCGCGACCATCGCCGTCATGACCGCGCTCTGGAGCTGACCGGCGAAGACCTGGCAGGCCATCGCCAGCGATCCCGCCGCCAGCGGCCAGGCCCGCCCGCGCTCCCAGGCCGCCTCCAGCGACCAGACCACCAAGGGCAGCCCGGCCAGCGCGTTGATCCAGCTCGTGTGGACCAGGTGCGCCCAGGAGAACCCGCTCAGGCCGAAGACCGCCGCGCCCGACAGCGCCCCGGACGGCCCGACGTGCCTCCGCAGCCAGCCGTACGCCGACAGCCCCGCCAGCCAGACCGACAGGATCGTGTCGAGGTTGAACGCCTGCCAGGTCGGCAGCCAGGGATAGAGCAGGTACTTCAACGGATGCAGGTATCCCGCCTGGCTCTCGCTGAACAGGGGCAGGCCGCAGTACAGGCCCGGGCACCAGCGCGAGAAGCGGCCGGCGCGGAGCTCGCGGGCGAGGAAGGCGCGGTAGGGGTAGTTGATCTCGGTGATGTCGAAATAGAACAGGGCCCGCCGCAGGCTCGCCGCGTCCCAGAAGAACGCGGCGATGGCGACGGTCCAGGCCGCCAGCGCGACGAGATCCCCGCGGCCCCAGGGGCGTCGTTCGTGCTCCCAGATCGGCCCGCCGTCCGCCATCGGTCGCGATGCCCCCTCGGTGCCAGCCCGACCAGGATCGTACTCGCCGGGCCTCGCGGTGCAAGGGGGCCGTTGGATCGGGGCGACCGCCCTCGTATGATGAGGCCCTCCGGCGCGGGGGTCGTGCGCCGTCTCATGCCATCCGGGAGGTATCATGCTCGCCAGATCGTCGCGGATTCGCACCCTGGGCCTGATCGCGATCGTCGCGACGGCCGGACTCGGCTCGGCCTCGGGGGCGGAGCCGTCGCCCCGCAAGCGGAACGTCCTGTTCATCGCCTCGGACGACCTGAACACCTCGCTCGGGTGCTACGGACACCCGATGGTCCAGTCGCCCAACATCGACCGGCTCGCCGCGCGGGGGTCCGGTTCGAGCACGCCTACTGCCAGTTCCCGCTCTGCAACCCGAGCCGATCCTCGTTCCTGACCGGCCTGCGGCCCGACGCCACGGGGGTCCTGGAGAACGCGACCTACTTCCGCAAGAACGTGCCCGACGCCGTGACCCTGCCGCAGTTGTTCCAGGAGGCCGGCTACTTCGTCGCGAGGGTCGGCAAGCTGTTCCACTACGGCGTCCCCAACCAGATCGGCACCAGCGGGCTGGACGACCCGCCGTCGTGGCAGGAGGTGGTCAACCCCAGGGGCGCGACAAGGACGACGAGCCGAAGATCTTCACCATCAAGCCGGGGAGCGGCTTCGGCGCCACGCTGAGCTGGCTGGCCGCCGACGGCACCGACGCCGAGCAGACCGACGGGATCGGCGCCGACGCCGCGATCCGCCTGCTGGAGAAGCACGCCGCCGGGCCGTTCTTCCTCGCCGTCGGCTTCTACCGGCCCCACACGCCCTACGTCGCGCCGAAGCCGTACTTCGCCAAGTATCCGCCCGAGACGATCCGCCTGGTGCAGGAGCCCGGCGGCGGCCGGGTCGGGGTCCCGGCGCCGGCGCTGACGGTCAACCCGCCGAACTACGGGATCGGCGAGGACCTCCAGAGGCGGGCGATTCAGGCGTATTACGCCTCGATCAGCTTCATGGACGCGCAGGTCGGCCGCCTGCTCGACGCGCTCGACCGCCTCAAGCTGGCCGACAACACGGTGGTCGTCTTCCTCAGCGACCACGGCTACCACCTCGGCGAGCACGGCCTCTGGCAGAAGATGACGCTGTTCGAGCAGGCGGCCCGCGTCCCGTTGATCGTCGCCGCGCCGGGGATGAAGGGCAACGGCCGCGCCAGCGCCCGCCTCGCCGAGCTGGTCGACGTCTACCCGACCGTGGCCGACCTCTGCGGCCTGACGCCGCCGGCCAACCTCGCCGGGCGGAGCCTCCGGCCCCAGCTCGACGACCCGAACGCGCCCGGCAAGGAGGCCGCGATCACGCAGGTCCGCCGCGGCGGAGGCAAGCAGCAGCCGGCCTTCCAGGGCTACAGCGTCCGCACCGAGCGCTATCGCTACGTCGAGTGGGACGGCGGCAAGAAGGGCGGCGCAGCTGTACGACCACGACAACGACCCGCACGAGCTCCGCAACCTCGCCGACGACCCGGCGCAGGCCGCGACCGTCGCCGAGATGAAGCGCCTCCTCCGCGACGCCATCGCCGCGCGCATGGCCGACCGCAAAGTCCGAACCTCTGACCCGGCCATCTGGCCATCCTTAGCACATATGCGTGCATGCGTTGTTTACGAAGGGCAACGGCGGGGGGGCGCATCGCGAATCCGGGGGGCCGGGCGTTAACTTAATCCGCGAGTCTTGCTTTAATGGATCGGGCCAGGCCCGCGCCCGCTCGGGTTTCGCGGGCCTGTCCGTCCGCCCTCATCTGCCCCAACCCGTAGGGAGCTCCTTCCTTGCTGTCTCGCAAGTGGAACGATCGTCTGGATACACTGGTCGACGACCTGATCGGGGATGGGAGCGTCGAGACCGCCTTCCTCGCCTCCATCCTCATGACGGCCCAGGACTCGATCCGCAAGGGCGAACACGTCGCGCTCTCGCTGCGGATCTGGAGCGCCCACAATGACCTGAATCCGACCGACGGCGGCGGGGCCCCGCCCCCCTCGAAGATTCGCCGGCGCCCGGCCGTCTGAGCGATCGTGGCCGGGACCGGGGTCGGGTATCGTCGCCGCGAGATCGAACGGCGGGGAAGGGTTCGATGGACGCACACGAGGGCCCCGGGCCCGACCCGGGCCTGGAGCAGGACAGCCGATTCCCGTCGGGCCCCTGGACGGGCTTCTTCCTCCAGCCGGCCCTGCCGGGAAGGCACTGGATGGATCTCGACCTGACGTTCCGCCGGGGCACCCTCCGCGGCACGGGCCGCGACTGGGTCGGCGAGTTCCTCTTCCGGGGCCGCTACGAGGTCGAGACCGGCGCCTGCTGGTGGACCAAGCAGTACGTCGGCCGTCATGCGATCAGCTATCGCGGCTTCAACGAGGGGAAGGGCATCTGGGGGACGTGGGAGTGGTCGCAATCGCCCCCCTGGCGGGGCGGCTTCCACATCTGGCCGGTCGCGATGGGCGACCCCACGCAGCGGCGCCTGGCCGAGGAGATTGACGAGCCGATCCCCGTCGACGCCGAGACGCTGGAGGTCGCCGCCGCCGGCACCTCCTGACGCCCCGACCGATCCGGGCATCATCATGCCCCACGGCACCGGGCGCACGGCCCGATTCCCGATGCGACGATCGGACGGGGTGGGCAAGGACAATCCCCGTGGCACGCCCGGGATTCCAGGGGTATCATCCCGTCTCCGCCGCGGGCGACGCCCGGCCGGCTTCGTCCGCCGTCGGTATCATTGCCGCGCGGGAGGAAATCGACTCGTCCCCCGGAGACCATGCGAGCGATGACGATGCTGAGCGACTTCGACCTGCACCTGATCTCGGAGGGGTCCCACGACCGGATCTACGAGAAGCTCGGGCGCACCCGGTCCGTCACGACGGCGCGGCGGGCACCCACTTCGCGACCTGGGCCCCGAACGCGAGGGAGGTCTCGGTCGTCGGCGACTTCAACGGCTGGGACCCCGGGGCGAACCCGCTGTCGCGGCAGGGGCCGTCGGGCGTCTGGGCGGGGTTCGTGCCCGGGGTCGGGCCGGGGGCGTTGTACAAGTATTCGATCGTGGCTCCCGACGGCGGCTCGCGGTTCGAGCGCGCCGACCCCTACGCCTTCGGCGCCGAGACGAGGCCCGGCACCGCCTCGGTGGTCCGCGACCTCTCCGGCTACGCGTGGGGCGACGGCGACTGGATGGCGCACCGCGCGGGGCGACAGTCGCTCTCGGCGCCGATCGCGATTTATGAGGTCCACCTCGGCTCGTGGATGCTCGTGCCGGAGGAGGGCTACCGCTGGCTGTCTTATCGAGAAGTCGCGCCCAAGCTGGCCGACTACGCCGCCGAGATGGGCTTCACGCACGTCGAGCTGATGCCCCTGAACGAGCACCCCGACGACCGCTCGTGGGGCTACCAGGTGACCGGCTACTACGCCGCGACCAGCCGGTACGGCACGCCGCACGACCTGATGCACCTGGTCGACACGCTGCACCGCCGCGGCATCGGCGTGATCCTCGACTGGGTCCCCGCCCACTTCGCCCGCGACGCGCACGGCCTCGGCGCCTTCGACGGCACACCCCTCTACGAGCACCTCGACCCCCGCAGGAGGATCAACAAGGCCTGGAATACCTATGCCTTCAACTACGAGATCCCGCAGGTCGTCAACTTCCTGGTCGGCAACGCCCTGTTCTGGCTCGACAAGTACCACGTCGACGCCCTGCGGGTGGACGGGGTCGAGCCGATGCTCCGGCTCGACTTCGCCCGCAAGCCGGGCGAGTGGGAGCCCAACAAACTCGGAGGGTCCGAGAACCTGGAGGCCGTCGCGTTCCTCCGCCGGTTCAACCGGAAGGTCCACGAGTCGTATCCCGGCGCCCTGACGATCGCCGAGGACCCGACGGCCCGCCCCGACGTCACGAGGCCCGTCGAGGCGGGCGGCCTGGGGTTCGACCTGAAGTGGGACCTCGGCTGGGTCCACGACACGCTCGACCATTACATGATGGTCGACCCCGGCCGCCGCAAGGAGGCGCACGGCAGGCCGGTCTTCCGCATGCACTACGCCTTCAACGAGAACTACGTCCTGCCGCTGTCGCACGACGAGGTCGTCAAGCTGAAGAAGTCGTTCCTCGACAAGATGCCGGGGGACGACTGGCAGAAGCGCGCCAACCTCCGCCTGCTGTTCGGCTACATGTACGCGCTGCCCGGCAAGAAGCTGCTCGTTCATGGGGGGCGAGTTCGGCGTCACGCCGCGAGTGGGACTCGGGCGGGAGCCTCGACTGGCACCTCCTGGACGACCCCCGCCACGCCGGCCTGAGGCGCTGGGTGCGCGACCTCAACACCCGATACCGCGCCGAGCCCGCCCTGCACGAGCTCGACTGCCGTCCCGAGGGCTTCGAGTGGATCGACGCCAACGACGTCGATCAGAGCGTGCTCAGCTTCGTGCGCAAGGGGACGTCGGGCGATGACCTCGTGGTGGTCGTCTGCAACTTCACGCCGGCCGTGCGGCGGAACTACCGCGTCGGGTGTCCCCCGGGGAGGCCGGTGGGAGGAGGTCCTCAACGGCGACGCGCCGCTCTACGGCGGCAGCGGCCAGGGCAACCTGGGCGGCCTGGCCGCCGCGCCGGTCGGCTGGCACGGCCGGCCGCAGTCGCTCAACCTGACCCTCCCCCCGCTCGCCATGATCGCGCTGAAGGTCGCGCGGCGATGAATCGGGCCGGGCATGGCCTGGCATGGCGGATGGCAGATGTCGGATGACGGATCGGGAGGGATCAAGGGCATCCGCCATCCACCATCTGCCATCCCCCATCCGCCGCCTCAGGCCTGGACCAGGTCCCAGTAGAAGTCGGCCGTCCAGCGGGCGATGCTGGTCCAGCTGAAGTAGTGCTCGACACGCTCGCGGGACCGGACGCCCATCTCGCGGAGCCGCGCCGGGTCGTCGAGGAGCTGGTTGATCGCCGCGGCGAGGTCGGCGGAGAACCGCGCGGGGTCGGCCGGCTCGAAGTCCGACGGGCCGGCCGTCTCGAAGGGGACCAGCAGCCCGGTCTTGCCGGGGACGACCACCTCGCGGATGCCGCCGACGGCCGAGGCGACCACGGGCGTCTCGCACGCCATCGCCTCCAGGTTGATGATCCCGAACGGCTCGTACACCGACGGGCAGACGAACAACGCCGCGTGGGTGTACAGCGGGATGATCTCCTCCTTGGGGACGATCCGCGCGATCCAGATGATCGGGTTGGCGGTCTCCCGGCGCGCCTGCTCGACGCGGTCCTCCATCTCGAGCCCGATCTCGGCCGTGTCCGGCGCCCCGGCGCAGAGCACGACCTGGACCCCCGGCCGGATCATCTTGATGGCGTTGACCAGGTGGATGATCCCCTTCTGCCGGGTGATCCGCCCGACGAACAGGACGAACGGACGGGCCGGGTCGATCTGGTACCTGGCCAGGACGGACGGGTCGGGGGTCGGCCGATACTGATCGAGGTCGATCCCGTTGTGGATGACGCGGACCTTCCCATAGGGGACATCGTAGAGCGCGTGGACGTCCTCCCGCATCGACTCCGAGACGGCGATCACGCCGTCGACGTTCTGGTAGGCGGTCTTCTCGACCCACGAGCTCGCGTTGTAGGCGGTGCCCAGTTGCTCGACCTTCCACGGGCGGTGCGGCTCCAGCGAGTGCGTGGTGAGCACCAGCCGCGCCCCCGTGAGCTGCTTGACCAGGCAGCCGGCCATGTGCGTGTACCAGGTGTGGCAGTGGACCACGTCCACGTCCGCGAGCATCCCGGCCATGACCAGGTTGCGGAGCATCGTGTCGCCGAACTTCTTGTGCTTCGGGTCCTGCGAGGGGAGCGCGCAGTCCGACCCGATCCCCCGGATCGTCAGGTTCTCCTGCCGGACCTCCTGATCGCCGAAGCAGAGGACCTCCACCGAATGCTTCCGGTCCTCGATCCGGGCCAGCTCCCTCGTGAGGTACTCGACGTGGACGCCGGCGCCCCCGTAGACGTAGGGCGGGTACTCGTTGGTCAGGATGGCGATGCGCATCCGGCCCCTCCGGACGGGTGGGAACGGCGGCCCTCGGGCCGATGCCCGTCCGTTATAGCCGGTCGGGGCGCAAAATCCGCCCGCAACCCCCAGGGAAGCGGTCCCCTCGACGCGTCGGGCCGGCGCGGCACCCCAATTGCGGAGGCCGGGCCCGCCGTGATCCTGCGATCGGCCCGCGCGAGGTCTCGCAGAGGTCACACGACGAGGGTCCCGTCTCATGCCATTCACGCCGATCGCCATCCTGTGGATGTGGCTGCGCGGGTTGCTGGCCGTCGCGATCCTCGCGGGGGGCCTCTACCTGACGATCCAGGGTTACCGGCACGCCCGGGTCTGGGTGCCCGTCGGGATCTCCAGCCCCGAGCCCGGGGACACCGGGGCGGCGCCGGTCGCGGCCGGCGGGAGCCGATCGGGCGGGACATGGCCGGCCGATGGGTCTTCTCCTGGGAGCCCGGCGCCAACCGCGAGACGGCCGAGCTCCTGACAGGGCTGGCGCTTCTGACCCTCGCCCTGGCGGGCCGTCCGCTGACGCAGGGCGTCATGATGCTCCTGCTTCGGAAGGGGACCGACGACCCCAAGCCGACCCGCGACGGGTCTGTCCAGCGCCTCCGGAGGCCCGACGGCTCCGAACTCCAGGTCGAATCCTACGGGCCGCCCGACGCCCCCCCGATCGTCCTGACGCACGGCTGGGGGGCCAACGCCACCGAGTGGTACTACGAGAAGAAGCACCTGGCCGGCCGCTTCCGCCTGGTCGTCTGGGACGAGCCGGGGCTGGGCCTGTCGCGCAAGCCGGACAACAACGACTACAGCCTGGAGAAGCTGGCCCGCGACCTCGACGCCGTCCTCGCCCTGTGCGGCGACAGGCCCGCCGTGCTGCTGGGGCACAGCATCGGGGGGATGATCACCCTGACCTTCTGCCGCCTCTTCCCCGAGGCGCTGGGGACCCGGGTGGCCGGGCTGGTGCTCGTGCACACCACGCCCACCAACCCGGTGCGCACCACGAAAGGGGCCGCGATCTACACGGCGCTGGAGAAGCCGGTGCTCGTGCCGTTGCTCCGCCTGACGATCGCGCTGTGGCCGCTGGTCTGGGTGATGAACTGGCTGAGCTACCTGAACGGCTCGGCGCACCGCTCGACGCACCGCGAGTCGTTCGCCGGGACCGAGACGCGCGGCCAGCTCGACTTCGCCGCCCGCTTCATGCCGCACGGCCGCCCCGACGTCCTGGCCCGCGGCATGTTCGGCATGCTCGCACTACGACGCGACGGCGACGCTCGGCACGATCAACGTCCCGACCCTGGTCGTCACCGGCGACCGCGACATCACGACCAAGCCCGAGGCGGGCGAGGCGATCGCCCGCGGGGTCCAGAAGGGCGAGCTGACCGCGCTGTCGCCCGCCAGGCACATGGGCCTCATCGAGCACAACGATCGGTTCGACGCGCTGGTGGGCGCGTTCGTCGACTCGTGTCAGCGGCCCGTCGCGACCGCAGGGCCGGTCGGCTGAAGGGGCCGCACTTAGAAGAGTGGGTGGATGATTCAGCCGATGAAGCATGGTTGGCCCAAGGTCTTGTGCCTATCCTCCGGCCACCGTAGGATAGTGGACAAAAGCACTACATCCGGACTTGATCGCAAAATCCGATGCCCCCGAAAAAGCCACCGACTATCTTCGAAGTCCTTTTTGAGGGGGAGGATCTCTACCCCGAAAAGATCCCGCTCCGCACGCTATCCGACTCGCTCGCGGCTATACAACGTCTCGCAACCGGCAACGAGATCGACGCCGAGGAAATCGAAGAAGAGGAAGAGGAGGATGGCTCGCTCCGCCTAGTCGGAGTCAAGCGCGGATCGGCAATCTATCAAGTCGCCGGACCGTCATCGGCATCACCGGCCATGGCACGAGGCAACCTCAAGATGGTCGGCAAGCTCCTGGAGAATCCCGAGCATGCGGACGCCCAGGATGACTACATGCTGAGCCCGATCGAGCGGCTCAGCACGGCTGCCCGCCGTCTGCAATGTACGATCACGGTCCGGGAGCCCGGCAAGCGTGGGGCCGTCCTCGCCAAGATCGAGCCCGTCTCATACGAAGCAATCTCCAGGACACTCCTCATCACGGGCGAGACTTCGTTCGTGGGTCAGGTCCAACGAGTCGGCGGGGCGACTGCGGTACGGTGCGGTCTTCGGGTGCCGTTCAAAAACCGGATGTTGATCTGCAAGGTTGCCAACTCCCAGATCGCCCGCAAGATCGGTGAACGCCTCTACCAGGAAATTGTGGTCTTCGGGACGGCCAACTGGCTGAAGAACTCCTGGCGGCTGTTCTCCTTCACGATCAAGGACGTACAGCAGCCATCACAGGGCTCGATCCTTGAGGCCATCGAGGCACTTCGTGAGGCCGGGGGATCGGCCTGGGACGCCATAGAAGATCCCGAAGCTTACCTGGAAGAGGTCAGCGGAGAACGGTGATCGTACCCGACAATTCGGTCGTGGCCCTCGACACGATGGTCCTCATCTGGGGCGGCCTTCGGAGGGCAATCCCCGGAATCACCGTCCAGGGTCCCGGAGACGCCGCGAAGGAACAACGGGCGAGGATTTTGGAGACTCCTCGCTGATCTCCACCCGATTTCGACGTAAGTTCTTGGAATGACAAAATTTGAGTCGTAATACGGGTGCCACGGGTTGTCTTCAACCCGTGCCGACCGGGGCGGGCCGCGGGGGCACGGGTTGAAGACAACCCGTGGCACCCGAGACCCGGTGGAGATCCGCGAGGAGTCTCCGATTTTGTTCCAAGATTTGGATGAAGCCAAGGCGCGGATCATTATCCCCACGGTGAGTGTTTCCGAACTCATGTGCCCGATTGACCCGCAGCAACACGGACATTTCGCCGCGATCGTTTCTCAGAGGTTCCACTGCCCACCCTTTGACTTGCCCGCCGCCGCCTTGGCGGCCCGGCTTTGGCAACACAACCGATCGTTGCCGCCGGAGGAGCAGATCCAGCGGAGCATCCTGAAGGCTGACGTGTTGATCCTCGCCACGGCCAAGACCGCCGGGGCCAGGTACTTTTTCTCCCATGACGCAAAATGCCGGAAGCTTGCCGAGTTCGCAGGGATGATCGCCAGAGATCTCCCCACACACAGCCAGAATCTCTTCACCCAGGCGGAAATCAAGCGGGAAGGTACACCATAGCCCCGAAGGAGCAATCGATACGCGAGCGGTCGGTCGGGGAATAGACTTCCGCGCCTCCACAGGCCGTCAGACCCGCAGGAAGATCCGCTTGCGGTACAGGTAGAGTAGGAACAGCCACTCCGCGGCGAGGAACCCGGCCGCGGCGACGACGAGCTTGAAGTCGGGCCCGACGTGCTCGCCGGCCAGCCGATAGATGCCGCCGAGGAAGAAGCGGGCGATCTTCTCGAAGTCGACGAAGCGGGGCACCACGTAGATCGTGATCGCGTTGGCGCCGATGACCACGAAGAAGAACGCCCAGCGGCGGAAGCCGAGCACATCGATTACGGCGTAGAACAGCGCCAAAAGCATCAGGCTCAGGCCGCCGGCCACCAGGACGAACGAGCTGGTCCAGATGTTCTTGATGATCGGGAACCGCAGCCCCCACGCCTCGCCGATGACCAGCGCCAGCGCCCCCGCCGCGATCAGCCCGCCCACCTTCGCCCACGGCCCGCGGCCCGACCGGAGCCAGCGCCCCGCCAGGACGCCGAGCAGCGCCGTCGCGACCGCGGGGATCGTCGAGAGCAGGCCCTCGTTGTCGCCGAAGCCGTAGTAGGGCTTCAGGATCTTGCCGGGCAGGTAGGTGCGATCGACCCACCCGGGCAGGTTCCCCTCGATCGTGTAGTCGCCCGGGCTCCGCCCCGGCGCGGCGACGGTCTCCAGCAGGCCCCAGTAGCCGAGCAGGAAAGCCGCCAGCGCGAAGACCAGCCCCCGGCGCGAGGCGTTCAGCGAGATCACCGCCGCGATCCCGTAGCAGACCGCGATCCTCTGGAGCACCCCCGGCGACGCGGATCGGCCAGTGGAACTGGAGCACGCCGTTGCACAAACAGCCCCAGCGCGAACAGCAGGGCCGTCCGCCGCGCGATCCTCCGGTAAGCCGCCCCCCGGCCATCGCCCCTCCAGCTTCCCGAGCGAGAACGGCAAGCACGGCGCCGACGAGGAACAGGAACAAGGGGAAGATCAGGTCGTAGAACCGGAACCCCTCCCAGGTGACGTGCTCGAGCTGCTCCGACAGCGGCGCGGCCGGTGTCCGAGTCGGACCAGTCGGCCAGCGCGCGGCCCAGCGCGTCGCCGCCGATGATCCAGAACATGTCGAAGCCGCGCAGGGCGTCGATCGACAGGAGGCGGCCGGAGGGCTTGGGGTCGAGCGGGGCATCCATCGTCGTGTCCTCCATCCGGGGAGACCGGGTCGCGGCATCGCGGCGAGGAGGGCCGGGGCGCCGCGGCGCAGGCGGCCCCGTCCGCCGCCATCGAGATTACCCCGGCCCTCGCGACCGGGGTAGATCCTCCTCCCGATCGGGGAGAGCGAACGGCGGACGCCATCCTCTTTCTTCGGGGCCCGCGCCGCGCTTACGATGGGGCGGTCGTCCGACCAAGACTGTCCATCCGACACGCCGACCATCCGGAGGAGAGTACACGATGATCTGTCTTGCCGTGACCTACGTGTTCAAGCCCGGCCACGAGGAGGAGGCGGTCCCGTTGTTCCGCAAGCTGACCGCGGCCACCCGCACCGAGCCCGGCTGCCGGGCGTACCAGGTCCACCGCTCGAAGGCCGAGCCGAGGCGGTTCTTCATCTACGAGCTGTACGACGACCAGGCCGCCGTCAACGCGCACCGCGCCTCGCCCCACTTCGCCGAGTATGCCGCCGGGGCGCTGTTCCCGATGCTCGAAAGCCGCTCGCCGGAGATCTACGAGCCCATCGACGATTGATCGGACGTCGTGGTTGCGGAGGGGTCCCCGGCCGGATAGCCTGCATCGGCCGAGTGCGACCCGAACATCACCGAGGCCCGCCCGGGGGGAGTCGACCATGGATCGGCGAGAGGTCTTGCGCTGGCTGCCGACCGGCGCCGCGGTGGGATGGTCGCAGCTCTGGGGGCCGTCGGCGACGGGTGCCCCGGCGGCCGAGGCGGGGAAGCCGGCGTCGCCTCGCGGATTGCCCCCGCTGAAGATCACCGACATCTCGACGATCCTGACGGCGCCCAACCGGGTCCGCCTGGTCATCGTCAAGGTCTCGACCAGCGAGCCGGGGCTCTACGGGCTCGGGCTGCGCCACGTTCACCCAGCGCGCCTACGCGGTGCAGACGGCCGTCGAGAAGTACCTCAAGCCGTTCCTGGTCGGCCGCAACGCCGACGAGATCGAGGACATCTGGCAGTCGTCCTACGTCAGCTCGTACTGGCGGAACGGCCCGGTGCTGTTCAACGCGATGAGCGGCGTCGACATGGCGCTCTGGGACATCAAGGGCAAGCGCGCCGACATGCCGGTCTATCAGCTCCTGGGGGGCAAGTGCCGGTTCGCCGCCGACCTCTACCTGCACGTCCGCGGGCGCGACTTCAAGGAGGTCGAGGACGGCGTCCGCCGGGCGATCGAGAAGGGCTACCGGCACGTCCGCGTCCAGGTCGGCATCCCGGGCCTGGCGACCTACGGCACCTCGCCCGCCCCGTCGGAGCCCGCGGAGCCGGAGGTCGGTCGGGCCGACCAACCCGAAGGACATCTGGGAGCCCGGCCCCTACGTGCGGACCGTCCCCAAGCTGTTCGAGCACCTCCGCGCCCACCGTCGGCGACGAGGTCGAGCTGCTCCACGACGTCCACGAGCGGATCTCGCCCAGCCAGGCGATCAAGCTCTGCAAGGAGCTGGAGAAGTACCGCCTGTTCTTCCTCGAGGACCCCCTCTCGCCCGAGGACAAGGACCACTTCCGGCCTCTCCGGCAGCAGACGAGCACCCCGATCGCGATGGGCGAGCTGTTCAACACGCAGCAGGAATACGTGCCCCTGATCGCCGGCCGGCTGATCGACTTCATCCGCATCCACATCTCGCAGATCGGCGGCCTGAGCATGGCGCGGAAGGTGGCGGCGCTGTGCGAGTTCTTCGGCGTGAGGACCGCCTGGCACGGCCCCGGCGACTGCTCGCCGGTCGGCGCACGCCGCGGGGCTGGCCCTGGAGCTGGCCTCGCACAACTTCGGCATCCACGAGGGCTACGTCTTCCCCGCCGAGACGCGCGAGGTCTTCCCCGGCTGCCCCGAGGTCAAGGACGGCTACCTCTACGCCAACGAGGCCCCGGGCCTGGGGATCGACATCGACGAGAAGCTGGCCGCGCGGTTCCCCTACCCCGCAGGGAGCGACGTTCGACCACCGCTGGGGCTCGACTCGACGCCGCGACGGCACGGTGATCCGGCCGTGACGCCGCGGGGCCGCTGCGCCCGATGACCTGGCCGCAGGACTACGACCCGCTGCACGCCTGGCCGCTGTCGACGCTCGTCTCGGCGCTGCCGGTGCTGTCGCTGTTCTACGCGCTGGTGGCGAGGAGGGCGCGGGTCTGGGTCGCGGCCCTGGCCGGGATGCTCGTCGCCGTCGCGACTGGCCCTGGCCGTCTTCGGCATGCCCGCGAGGCTGGTCGCCGCGTCGTGCGGCCTGGGGGTCGTCTTCGGTCTGCTGCGGATCGCCTGGATCATCGTCGCGTCGATCTTCCTGTACCACGTCGCCGTGGAGACGGGCCAGTTCGCCGTGATGAAGGAGTCGATCGCGGCGCTCTCGTCCGACCGGCGGCTGCAGCTGATCCTGATCGCCTTCTGCTTCGGCGCCTTCCTGGAGGGGACCGGCGGCGGCGGGGCGCCGGTGGCGATCGCCGGCTCGTTCCTGATCGGCCTGGGGTTCGACCCGTTCCAGGCCGCGACCCTCTGCCTGGTGGCCAACACCGCGCCGGTGGCCTGGGGCGCCGTCGGCACGCCGATCCGCGTCCTGGCGGGCGTGACCGGCCTGCCCGAGCCGTCGCTCAGCGCCATGGCGGGGCGGATCTTGCCGCCGTCTGGCGGCCATCCTGCCGCTCTGGCTGGTGCGGAGCATGGTCGGCTGGCGGCGAGACGCGCGAGGTCTGGCCGGCCCTGGCCGTCAGCGGCCTGTCGTTCGCGGCGGTGCAGTTCTACTGGTCGAACTACCAGGAGTCGGGGCTCGTCGACATCGTCGCCGCGCTGGTCTCGCTCGCGGCGACGGCGGCCTTCCTCAAGGTCTGGCGGCCGAGGACGATCCTGGGGGACGACGCGGGCCTCGCGCCGAGGTCCGTCGCCACTCCACGCTCGCCGTGCTGAAGGGGTGGTCGCCCTTCCTGCTGGCCTCGGTGTTCATCTTCGCCTGGGCGATGCCGGCGATCAGCGCGGCGGCTCGTCTTCGACGCGCTGAAGCGGCCGGTCCCGTACCTGCACCGCGCGGTCCTGCGGGTGCCGCCGGTCGTCCCGTCGCCGACGCCCGAGGAGGCGATCGCCGACCTGAACCTGCTGGCCTTGCCCGGCACCGCGGTCTTCCTGGCCGCGGTCGCCTCGGGGCTGATGCTGGGGATGTCGCCGGTGCGGGTCGCGCGGACCTTCGCGCCGGACGTGCGTGCAGCTCGTCCCGTCGCTGCTGGCGATCGCCTTCATGGTCGGCCTGGCGTTCGTGACCCGCTACTCGGGCATGGACACGGTCCTCGGCCTGAGCCTGACGCGGACCGGCCCCGCGTTCCCGTTCTTCGGGACCCTGCTGGGCTGGCTCGGCGTGGCCCTGACCGGGACCGACGCCGGCTCGAACGCCCTGTTCGGCAACCTCCAGAAGGTGACGGCCGAGCGGCTCGGCCTGAGCCCGGTCCTGATGGCGGCGGCCAACTCGAGCGGCGGCGTGATGGGCAAGATGATCGACGCCCAGTCGATCGTCGTCTCGAGCGCCGCGACGCAGCAGGTGGGCCGCGAGGCGGCGATCTTCAAGGCCGTCATCGGCCACAGCGTGGCGCTGGCCTGCCTGGTCGGCCTGATCGTGACGCTCTACGCCTTCGCCTTCCCCGGGCTCATCCCCCGCGCCGTCCCGACGGCCCCCTGATCCATCGACAATCCCGGGCGATGCCGATCCGAGGGGATTGCGACAACCCTCGGGATGGCCGATCATGGGCGCAGGGCCGGGGGCGGGGTCGCCCCCGTCGAGTCGTCCTCTCCGATGGAACAACCGGGAGACCACCTCATGAGCGACACCTCCTCTCCGGCCGGGCGGCCGACGCGCCGCCGGTTCGCGAAGATCGTGGCGGGCACGGCCGTCGGGGCGATCGCCGCGCCGGCGATCGTGCGCGGCCGGAACCTCAACGACAAGCTCAACATCGCCATGATCGCCACCGGCGGCCGCGGCGGGCACAACCTGAAGCAGTTCGCGTCCGAGAACATCGTGGTGCTGTGCGACGTGTACGAGCCGGCCGTCAACAAGGCCGCGCAGATGTATCCCCAGGCCCGCCGCTACAGCGACTTCCGCCGCGTCTACAACCGCGCCAACGACTTCGACGCGGTCGTCGTCAGCACGCCCGAGCACACGCACGCCTTCGCCACGCTGCCGGCCCTGCAGCTGGGCAAGCACGTCTACTGCGAGAAGCCGCTGACGTACAACATCTGGGAGGCGCGCGTCATCCGAGAGGCCGCCGCCAAGACCAAGGTGGCCACCCAGATGGGCAACCAGAACCACTCCAACGACAACTACCGTCGCGTCGTCGAGCTGATCCAGACGGGCGCCATCGGCCCGGTCCGCGAGGCGCACGTGTGGGTCTCCCGCGCCTGGGGCCGTCAGTCCCGGGAGGCGGCCGAGAAGAACGAGAGGGACCGCGTCTTCGCGCGCGAGAGGCCGACCGAGGTCGACCCCGTCCCGGCCGGGCTCGACTGGGACCTGTGGATCGGCCCCGCGCCGGAGCGGCCGTTCAACAACGTCTACTGGCCCGGTCCGAAGTGGTATCGATGGTGGGACTTCGGCAACGGCACGATGAGCGACCTGGGGAGCCACATGAACGACCTGCCGTTCTGGGCCCTGAAGCTCCAGGCGCCGCGGACCGTCGAGCCGTTCGGCCCGCCGCCGCACCCGGAGATCGCCCCGGCGTCGATGCACGTGACCTACGAGTACGGCCCCCGCGGCGACATGCCGCCGGTGAAGCTGACCTGGTACCAGGGCGAGGACAAGCCCGACCTGTACCGCGACGGCACGATCCCCAGCTCCTTCAAGGACGGCATGCTGTTCATCGGCTCGAAGGGGATGCTGCTCGCCAGCCACCAGAAGCACGTCCTCCTGCCCGAGGACCAGTTCCGCGACTTCAAGCGCCCCGAGCCGACGATCCCGAACTCGCCCGGCCACTGGGCCGAGTGGGTCCGCGCCGCCAAGACCGGCGCGCCGACCGGCTCGAACTTCGAGTACGCCGGCTGGCTGACCGAGGCGAACCACCTGGGCAACGTCGCCTACCGCGTCGGCCGGAAGATCGAGTGGGACCCCGAGAAGCTCTACGCCCCCAACGCCCCCGAGGCCCAGCCCTTCATCCGCCGCGACTACCGCAAGGGCTGGACGCTGGCCTGACCCCCGGGCCTGGAGGATGTCTTGCCCTGTCGCAAGCCTCTTTCCCGGGGTGGCCGGGGTCTCGTCTGCGAGGCCCCGGTCACCCCAATACCCGGGGCCTCGTAGACGAGACCCCACCCGCCCGGCGACACGCCGGGCCCTATCGACCGCCAAAAAGATTCATATCCTTCGAGATTCTTGGCCCACTCTTTCACTGATTGGTGGGCGGTGGACGGTCATCGACGGGAGGCGCGAGAAACGTGGCTGGTGTCGCATGAGGCAAGTCGAGCTCGAACTTCCAATCACCGTCATGCACCGGACGTAGGGCCGCCTTGTCGAGCGATGGTCCTTTGATGGCGTTCACCTTACCGCCATTGAAATACCCGCCGCCGTGGAACCGGATATCGACGGAACTCACCCGCCAGGCCGCATGGTCACGCTGGAGGACCGCGGCGAATGAAGGCCAGAGTGCGCTCAACGGGCTGTCGGTCGGGGCATGGTTTGCAGTCCGGGCGTGAAGGTTGCCACAGATCACCAGGCATTTGCCTGGTGGGGCAAGTCGCTGACGCTGGTTGGCAAGATTGGACGCCATTGCAGCATCTCGTTGCAGGCTGAGCGCCGTGAGGGCATCGGATAGCGCCGGTTGCGATGTCGAGCGGGCTTTTTCGCGCGACCCCTGTTCAGCCTGGCGCTTCAGTTCCTCGACTTGCCGCTGCATGGCAGCCTCTGTCTCGTCGAAGCAGATTAACTGCCATCGGGACGGCGGTGATAATGCCGTGCGTATCAGCGTCAGTAATTGGATGTTCCCGCGCCCATCACCATTTGGTCTTGCGAAAAAGCTGGGCACCGTGCCCGTTTTCCCCGTGGCCCATGCCGTCAGCGGCGCCTGCTGATCCGAGGGAATTTCGAGGGCCAGCACGTTGTACCCCAGATCCGTCAACGGCGCCAGCAGCGATGCGGCTACCGCCGGCACTTCTTGAGCTCCGTGGAGTTCGCCAAGGATGAGGACATCGCTTTGCGCGGCGACCTCTCCGAAGGAGCGCGTGACATCGGCAGGCAGGGGATACGGCCGCAACGCCTCCGTGACGAGTTGCGCACGCGCCGCAACACAAGTCAAGAGGACAACAGTTATAAAAATTGAAATTTTCATAATTATTATCATATATTACTAAATAAAAACAATATTTTCTGGGTGGATTCTGATTCAACGCCGCCCATGCCGAGGGCAGGCTACCCCAAATCGGATCGGTCGGCAAGGGGGGTGCGGCTTCCGGAAGGCGGCGACATCCGCGGGGTGGCCCGGACCTCGTGGGAGTCGAGCACGTCGTTCAACCGCCCCGGGTCCCGCACCGGCCACGCCCGCAGGACCACGGGGCGTCGACCGATTCCCCGGGGCTGCTGCCCCCGGGCGGTGAACGGTCCCGGATATTTTTTCGCGATCGTGGCGGCCCTCCCGGCGCGACGGTGATGGATCGTCCAGACCGGTGCCATCACCAACTGAAGCCGATATTCATCTACCCGAAGCCACCCAGAGGTTCTCCATGAGCACGCTCGCGACCCTGGTCCGTCAGCTCCGAGGTCCCTCGTCCCGGCCGTCCCGCCCGCGGAGGTCGTCTCCCCGGCTCCGCCCGTCGGTGTCTCCCCTGGAGGTCCGGAGCCTCCTCTCCGCCCTCCCGACCCTCCACCCCCACACCGTCCAGGTCCCGGTCTCCATCGCCGCGCAGGTGGAGGCCTTCGCCCAGTCGCACCAGCTCCAGCAGGTGGGGGATGGGCAGTGCGCCACCCTGGCGGCGGACGCCGTGGCGTCGGCGGGCGGGGTGCCGTGGTACCAGCTCGGCCCCACCGGCTCGAACGCGGCGTACGTCTGGGGCAAGTCCGTGACGACCCTCACCCCGAGCAACGGGAACGTGAGCGGCATCGTCCCCGGCGATATCCTCCAGTTCACCAACGTGGTCATGAAGGACACCATGACCATCCGGTACGCCGACGGCCACTCGACGACCAGCACGCTGATCCAGTCCCCATCCCACCACACCGCGATCGTGGGGCAGGTGGAATCCTCCAGCGGGGCGAACAACCTCTCCGTCTATCAGTCGGACGTCGTCGGCTCCAACGTCGGCCAGTATGTGGTCCAGGGCGGGACGGTGTTCGGCGGGACGAGCACGGTCACGACCCACTACACCAACCAGGGAAGTATCACCTCGATCACCGTGACCCACACCATGACCCAGGGCACGATCCAGGTCTACCAACCGTACAAGGTGGTCAGCGAGACCGTGTGGACTTTCTGAACCGGTAGGCCGTTGCCTCCTTGACCGAGGGCCCCGGAGGTGACCCCTCCGGGGCTTCTTGTTCCCATCGTGCCCCGAGCCGGGATTCCCCGATGAGCGCGGGGTGGCCCGGACGACGTGTTGTCCGGGCGGCGAAGCCGCATGAGGCCCCGGCGGGATGATTTCGGGCGCCTCTCGTCGCTCCGCGGGTGGCCCGGGTTGCTCGTCAACCCGGGCGGCGCAGCCGCGAGAGGTCGTCCCCGGCGTCACCGGCACCTCGCGTCGCTTCGCGACCCCGGGTCCTCTCAAATTGGGAAATCACCCTCTCTCCGTTCCATAACTGTGGATTATCCGTCTTTTGTCTACGACTTTCCACCATTTACCAGCTTGCCCAATTCTCTCCGCTTGTGTCTTTTCATTTCGAAGGGTCATAATTATTGCAATGACTCGACGGTATAAATTGGCGTTCTATCTCAATGCCATCCAGGGGTCAGGATGTCCCATTTCTCTCCCCTCTCCCCGCACTCGCGGAGGCGGAGAGACGGCCTGGCGTTGCCCTACCGTCATCGCTGGAGTGGATTGAAACGGTGATACGACCGTCGACTTCCTGATCCCGAGCAATCTGTTGCGCCGGCCCCCGAGGGCGGAGGGCATCGACAGGGCCGTGGCGGCCGGCGGCGACGGGCTGTCCGTGCCGGTCGGGCCCGGCGGCGTCGAATCCAGACTGAGGGCGACGTCGCTGCACGACCCGGAGGAGACGACCCGGGTCAACCTGGACGAGGGAGGGAGAAGTCTGGAGATCGGCGGCGCATGAGAAAACGGACCGCAGCCCTCGCCTGCCGAGGGCCGCAGTCCGTGTCGTGGCGCTACCATCCTCACCGCGGGGGGGTCGTCTCGGCGACTACAGGAGGCTGGTCAGGACCCCGGTCAGCGCGCCTCCGCTGTCGGAGTTGCCGTCGTCGCAGCTGCAATCGCAGTTGCAGGCGATCACGCCGCCTTCGATGTCTTGGTCCGCCCGCTGGACGGCGTTGGGGTCTTGGAAGTTTTGGGGCGCCAGGTAGTCCTCGACCTGGTCCTCGCTGCGGCCGCAGTACAGGTCGCCGCACTCGGCGAAGACGTCGCACTGGGTGCCGGTCATCTGCCCGTCGCACCACGTCCCGCACGGCCCCTCGTCGAGCTCGAGCGTGACGCTGCAGCCGGGCAGCAGCAGGGCCGTCTTGACGTCCATGCGCTCCTGATTGTACAGGTTGTGTGTGCCGCCGGTCGCCGTCGGATTCACCGTCGCGTTGTCGTAGGACGCGAAGGCGACCGTCTCCGAGTGGCCGGCGAAGAGGGAGAGGCTGATCTGCGCCTCGATCTCCCCGTTCTCCTCGGTCAGGGTGGTCGTGATCCCGTCGTGCGGGTTATAAGCCGGGCCGTACATGATCGTCGGCACCACCCGCGGCTCCAACGTCAACAGCGGCATCATGCCCAGCACCGCAGGGCGTGGGCGGGGCCGCGTCCGGGCGCCCCGACCCGCGAAGAAGTCGCTCGCGCGCCACTCACCCAGTCGGGAAGGGAGCATAGGTGTTCTCCGCAACGAATGAGGGGGAAATGAGCCGACACGGCGAACGACCGGCCCGCGGCGGGCGTACCGCCGGCCAGGTGCCTGCGGCGACACGACCTCGCGCCCGGGTCGTCCGTCCGCCATTCTCGGCGAGTTACCGCCCAACGCAGGCGGTAAGGCCTAGATGATTATGCAACGAAGGTACCGATTGGATGAAAGGAGGCGGAAAATTCGGGGCGTGTGCGGCCGCGCGGGCAGTGCCCTGGCGGACCCACCCCGGATCACGAAAGGTCTAAATAGGAGGTAGTGCTGTACTGTTATTATTTGTAAAGTTTATTCATGCGTTTTTAAAAAGAGCGCCTGCGTGCTCGATGCGTTGACCCCGCGGATGTAGCCGGTCGCGCCGCCGAGGCGCGGGTGGCCCGGACGAGCAAGTTGAGGCCGTCCGACAATTCGCGATGGTCCATATGAGCCACGTGGGGTCCGCTACTGCGGACCGCTCCAATCCCAACATTGGATGGTCCGCGCAGCGGACCCTACCGGACTTCGATATCGGAGCACTGGTGGACAAGCCATCAGGACCGCCCGCCCACACCCGCCCCGTTTTCAGAAAAATTTTATGATTGAGGGAGCGCGCCGGCCCGATCCCACGATGATGTCTATGAAGCGCGTGCGAAACCGCCCCGAGACACCACACCGGGATCACGCCGATGGCCACCGCCCGCCAGATCGCCGCGAACCAAGCCAACAGTGCCCGCAGTAGCGGCCCGCGTACCCCCAGTGGGAAGCGGGCCTCCTCCGCAAACTCTTACAAGCACGGGCTTTCCGGCCGAGGCATCGTCCTCCCGCACCACGAGCTGGCGGTCATCGCCGCGCGGCTCGACGGCTGGGGCCAGTCGCTCCGGCCCCGCGACGACTACGACGCCTTCATGGTCCAGACCGCCGTCGTCGAGAGCGTCCGCGTCGACCGCTGCCGCCTCCACGAGGTCGCGCTGCGCCTCCGACTGGCCGATCGCGCCGAGGACTTCTGGGACATCGACCGCCGCCTCGCCGCCGCCGAGCTCGCCGCCCGGCTGCCCAGGAGCCCCGAGACGATCGCCTGGCAGTTGCAGCGGACCATCCAGGGGGTCGACCTGCTGATCGGCCGCTGGGAGGTGCTCGGCAAGTCGCTGGCCCTCTCGGGCACCTGGGACGATCAGCAGCGCGCCACGGCCTTGGACCTCCTGGGCGTGCCGCGCGACCAGCGGCAGGGCTGGACCGTGCTGGTGCCCGACCCGGGCGACTCGCTGAGCGAGGCCGCGTGGTTCGCGCAGCACGTTGAATGCCGGCTCCGCGACCTCCGCGCCCTGCGGCCCGGGCTGGAGGATCACGACGCGGCCGAGCGTCTGCGGGCGATGGCGGGGGATGCCTCGCCCACCGACGCCGAGCTGAAGCGGCTGCGGCGGTACGAGCGGGGGTGCCTGCGGAGCCTGCAATGGGCCGTGGCGCAGCTCAAGGCGCGCCAGCGGGACGGCCTGCCGGTCGCGTCGGCCGACCGCCCCGGGCCCGACGACCAGCCGACGATGACCCCGGCGGAGCCGGGGCGCTCGGAGGCCGAGGAGGAGCGGCGCCGCGACGAGCCGCTCGGCGCGTGGACGGCGCAGGCCCTCGCCATGCTGGGCGACGGACCCGGCGCCCCCGAGGTGCCCATCGCCGCGGCGCCGCAGGAGGCAGGCCCCGACGACGGCGAGGCGGCCGTCGCGGCGGAGATGGTCGCGGGCCCCGACGGCGCCGCGCCGTCCGCGATCGGGGCGGCCCCGGTCCGCGGCCTGCTGAAGCCGGTGCCTCTGACCTCGGCGCTGCTCAAGGCGGTCCCGAACAACCGCCGGGCGCACCGCGCCGCCAGGAGCCGCGCCCGCAAGGGCTGATCGGCGGGCCGATCGGTGCGGATCATCATCCCGGGCCGGGCGTGGACGACACGTCGCGGCCCCGGCGCGCGCCCGGCTCGCGGTTTGGCCCGAAAAGGGGCCGCTCGGCCCCGGGAGACCGGTGTCCGAATTCGTTCGGACTCCCATCCGGGGCCGTCGAGGTGCGGTGCGCGGGGGTCGGTCGCGGCCTCGGAGGGGTTGGTCCGCCCCGCGGCCCGTCGGTGACGAAACGAAGCCAATGGCACCCTGGGCAAGCTGAGGTGCCGGTCCCAGCAATGGGCCGCGGAGGGACGCGGATCGGGCGGATCAGGGGGGATCGGATCGGCGGATATCCGCCCCCTCCGCGTCCCATTGAGAGGGGTGGGCGCGCGGCGGGTGGCACTCGTGGACCATCACCGACCGGGGCTGGCCTTGGCCTTCGGCGCGGCGCCGCCGTTCGGACTCAGGCGCTTCCACCAGTCCGGGCCCTCGGCCTCGACCTCGGCGTTGAGCTTGATCAGGTCCGCCCGCATCGCCTCGAACCGCGCCGGCTCCCTGGCGCGAAGGTCGGTCGTCTCGTGCGGGTCGTCCTTGAGGTTGTACATCTCGAACTTCTGGAGGTCCTGCGAGGCCAGGAGCTTCCAGTCCCCGTCGCGGATGGCGATGTGGAGGCCGTGCGGGGCCATGTTCAGCCTCCAGTAGAGCGGGGCCTGGCGCGCGACCGTCGGCGCCTGGCCGAGCAGCACCGGCAGGGCGTTCGACCCGTCGATCGCGCGATCGGCCGGGGGCGCGGCGCCGGCCAGGGCGAGGACGGTGGGGAACAGGTCGCTGCCGATCACCGGCGCGTCGCAGGTGGTCCCCGGCGCGATCTTGCCGGGCCAGCGGGCGATCCCCGGCACGCGGATGCCCCCCTCGTACATCGCCCTCTTCCGCCCGCGAAGGCCGCCGGTCGAGCCGCGCGCCCGGCCCTTCACCCCGTCCCCCTCCGGGCCGTTGTCGGAGGTGAAGAAGACGAACGTGCTGTCGGCCAGGCCCTGCTCGTCGAGCGCCTTCATCAGCGTGCCGAAGGCGTGGTCGAGCTGGGACACGTCGCCGTGGTGCTGGCGGAGGTCGGGGTCGGCCAGGTCCGAATAGGGCTCCTGGAACTCGGGGGCCGACTCGATCGGCAGGTGCGGCTCGTGGGTCCAGACCGCGAGGAAGAAGGGCTTCGTCCGGTCGCGGTGCTCCTTCAGCCAGCCGATCGCCTCCCCGACCACGATCGGCGCCGAGTACCCCTCGACCGGGCCGACCGGCCGGCGGTTGCGGACGAAGTTGGCCGGGTCCTTGTGGCTGGGGGCGGCGTTGTTCTGCGTGCCGAGCCACCAGTCGTAGCCGTGGTCGTCGGGCTGCGGCTGGGAGGGGTCGTTGAACTTGCCGTTGAGGTGCCACTTGCCGACGTGGCAGGTGTCGTACCCGCGATCCTTGAGCAGCCTCGGCAGGGCGATCTCGCTCGTGCGGAGATGCACCTCGCTCCCCTCCTGAATCCACGTGAACACGCCGTTGCGGTGCGGCGTGCGGCCGGTCAGGATGGCCGACCGCGACGGCGAACACACGGCGCAGGCCGCATAGCACTGCGTCAGCCGGACCCCCTGCCCGGCGAACTTGTCGAGGTTCGGCGTCCGGATGGCCGGGTGGCCGTAGCAGCCCAGGTCGCCCCAGCCGAGGTCGTCGGCCAGGACGATCACGACGTTCGGCGGCGGCGATACCTCGCGGGCGACGAGGCGCCCCGGAGACAGCAGCGATGCGACGAGGGCGGCGGCGAGGCCGAGTGGACGCGAATGCATGGGGCGACCTCAAGGGCGGGACGGGGCCGGGCGGTCGGCGGGCTCGGCCGGGATCTCCTTGACGACCTCGTCGTAGCGCGCCTTCAGGCGGGCGACGACCTCGGGATGACTGGCGGACACGTCGTGCTGCTCGGCCGGGTCCTCCGCCAGGTCGAACAAGCTCAGCGGCCTGGCGGGGTCGCCGGTGCGCACGCCGGGATGGTCGGTCGGCTGATGCTGCTCGTAGGGGGCCAGGATGGTCACGCCGTCGGGACCGCGTGGGTCGACCCGGCGCTCGCCCGTCCTGGCATCGCGACGGTCGTTTGCCGGCAGGACGTGCAGCTTCCACCGGCCTTCGCGCACCGTCGCCAGCCGGGCGCCCTGGTGCCCGAAGAGGGCCTCGGGCGCGCCCGGCTTTGGCCGGAGAGGGTCGGCAGCAGGTCGCGGCCGTCGATCGTGCGGTCGGAGGGGGCTCGACCCCGGCCGCGGCCAACGCGGTGGCGAACAGGTCCATCATCACGGCCGGCTCGTCGTCGACCCGGCCGGCGGGGACCCGGCCCGGCCAGCGGACGATGCACGGCACCCGGAAGCCCCCCTCGAAGGTCGTCCCCTTCATGCCCCGCAGACCGCCGGTGCTGCCGCCGTACCACGGCCCGTTGTCGCTGGTGAAGATGACCAGGGTGCGCCGGTCTAGACCCAGCTCGGCGAGCTTGGCCAGCACCTGGCCCACGCTCGCGTCGAGCTCGGCCATCACGTCGCCGTACAGGCCCGCGCCGCTCGTCTTGTAGTAGGGTTCCGAGCACGCCAGGGGCTTGTGCGGCATGGCGTGCGCGAAGTAGAAGAAGAACGGCCGGTCGCGGTGTTCCTCGATGAACCGCAGGGCCCTCTCGGTGTACCGCCGGGTCAGAGTCGCCTGGACGACCGGGTATTCGACCACCTTCTCGCCGTCGACCAACTGCACCGGCCGCATGTCGTTGCTGTAGAGAATGCCGAGGTACTCGTCGAAGCCGCGGCGGGTCGGCAGGAACTCGGGCCTCTTGTGGCCGAGGTGCCACTTGCCGACCATGCCGGTGTCGTAGCCGGCCCTCTTGAGGGCCTGCGCCAGCGTGACCTCGCCGAGGGGCAATCCGGCGGCATCGGCGCGAGGGCCGCCGTCGGGGGCGGGGTTGGCGGTCAGTCCGCAGCGGAACGGGTAGCGGCCGGTCATCAACGAGGCGCGGGTCGGGCGCAGAACGGCATCGCCGTATTGAACTGGGTCAGCCGCGCCCCCTCGGCGGCCATCCGGTCCAGGTTCGGCGTCTTGAACCGCGGATGCCCGTAGCAGCCGGGCTCGCCGTAGCCCATGTCGTCGGCCAGGATGACGACGACGTTCGGCCGCTCGGGTGGATCGTCCGCGATCGCCAGGCCCGCCCCCGCGAGCACGAGCGAGGCGGCCATCGCGGCGCGGGAGGCTCCCCTCATCGGGCGATCCGACGGCGGGTGCGGGGCGATCATCGGGGGCTCGTCCTCTCGGCGGGCGGGGCGCGTGCGGGTCGTCGCGTCCCAGGATCATCCCCTCCCGATGCGACGATTGCAACTCCCGCGCGGCGAACCGCCCTGAGGCGGGTGGGCGTCCCGGGTCGTCGCCGTCGCCGGTAGGACGGGGCGACGGATCACCCCACCGCGTCATCCGACGTCGTGGGTGATTCGCCCGCCAAACCGGAGGGTTGGATCATGCGGCAGGGTTCGATGGATTCATTCAGCCACAGAGGACACAGAGGGGTGGTGTCCTATGCCACTTGAACAGCCGGGAAGCTGACCCATTCGCGGGTAGTCCAGACGTGATCCGTTAGCCCGGCGGCCAGAGCGGGCGTCCGTCGCTGCCAACGCCCCTTGTCGTCCCGCTGCCGTAAGGTGCGGACCACCCAGCAGAAGTTGTAGCGATACAGCGTGTAATAGCTCATCGCCTCATGTACACGCCAATCTTTACTGAACCGGTACGTCTTCCGCGCCTTCCGCGCGTTCTGGCCGCGGTCGGTGCCGTGCTGGCGCTCGATGAACGACGTGTTGACCGCCCGGCTCACCGACGACGCGCCCAGGGCGGCCTTCAGACCGCCTTCGGTGCCGAAGATCAGCCGACGTTCGACCGCGACCACCCGGTCGTTTTCCCGTGCCTTGTGGACCGTGGCGTAGGTCAAGTCCTGGGGCAACCGCCGCTCGGGCAGGATCGGCCGCCGGCCCGGCCCGGTCGTGGGCCCCGAGACCGGCACGCCGAACGCCCTCTCGATCGCCGAGGCATAGGCGGGGTATTCGTCGCTGGTCATCAACCGAGGCGTAGCGCCGTCGGTGCGGTCCTTGACCGTGGCGACGATCTCCTCGGCGTTCTCGATCGAGCGCGCCCCCGGGACCACGGCCAAGACCAGCCGATGTTCGGGGTCGATCGCGACGTGATCCCACCAGTCCCCCTTGTGATCGTCGGCGGGATCGGCGGGGTCGCAGTTCTTCTGCTTCTTATTGACGAACGACCACTTCTCGTCGAACTGGACCTCAGTGGTCCGAGGGGGAAAAAGCCACAAGCTCGTCATGAGCGTCGTGGGCATGCTCCCCGGCGGCTCTGGCCAGTCGGACGACGGTGTCGCGATGGACGCCGACGAGGCGGCCGGTCTGGCGGATGCCGTCGCCCTCGGCCAGGTGCTCCAGGACCGAGACGGCGGTCGGTTCGGGGAGGTGACAGCGGTAGAGCGGCGTGCCCTTGCGCTCCGAGAAGCGGGCGCGACAGGCGTTGCAGTAGAGTTGGCGGAACTGCTTGTCCTTGCCGTAGCGGCCGCAGACCGAGAGATTTCCGACGTCCCGTTGGCCGTAGAGGGAGCAGTCGGGGTTCTGGCAGCAGAAGCGAGCGAGATCGTGCATGAGGCGAATGGGCCCCGTGGAAGGGGACGTGTTGTGACCAGGGCATAGGTACCGGGATCGTCACTCATCCTACGTCCAGTCCCTCGCAAAGGTTCAAATTGCCTAGGACACCACCACACAGAGGGACACAGAGAGTAATAGAACAGATTAATTATCTTCTGTGTCCCTCTGTGTCCTCTGTGGCTGATCCGTTTTCGCTTCTTACTGCCTGCGATCTCAGTCGCGGACCTGGAAGATGGCCTCGATCTCGACGGCGATGCCGCCGGGCAGGGTGTTGGTGCCGATGGCGCTGCGGGCACCCTTGCCGGGGTCGCCGAAGACCTCGACCATCAGGTCGGAGAAGCCGTTCATGACCTTGGGCTGGTCGGTGAACTCGGCGGTGGAGTTGACCAGGCCGAGCACCTTGACGAGCCGGACGACCTTGTCGAGCGAGCCGAGGTGGGAGCGGACGGTCGCCAGGATCGCCAGCCCGACCTGCCGCGCCGCGGCCTGCCCGGCGGCGACGTCGAGGTCGGCGCCGAGGCGGCCGACGTGGAGAGAGCCGTCGCTCTTGAGCGGGCCGTGGCCCGAGACGTAGAGCAGGTCGCCGTGGCGGACGGCCGTCAGGTAGGTGGCCACGGGCTTGGGGGCGGGGGGCAGCTTCGAGCTTCAACTCGGCCAGGCGGGCGTCGGCTCCCATGTCGTCTCCTCGTCTCGGGTCGGGCTTCGGGGGATCCTCGCTCACGGCGACGTCGCCGAGGCTAACCTCTGGCGCGCGCAAATCAATCAGTTCACGGTCGGGTCTTCGGGCAGGGCGCGGATCTTCAGGAGCGCGGCCAGGTCGGCGCGGCCGACCTCGGCAATGACCGCGTCCCACAGGTCGTCGTCGCCCTGCCAGAAGACGTGCTCGGCCCGCGCCGGCAGCGACCGCCAGGCGTCCTCGGCGCACTCGTCCTCCAGCTGCCCCGGCCCCCAGCCGGCATAGCCGGCGACGACCAGAGACGGCTCGACGTGCTGGCGGGCGATCAGCCGCAGCTTGTCGGGGTCGGCGGTGCTGTAGACCCCCGCGAGGCACCTCCTCGTCGGCGAGCGATTCGGCCGCGTGCAGGACCACCAGCGGCCCCGACACCGGCCCGCCGAGGTGGATCGTCTTGTCCCAGTCGATCTCCTCGCCGAAGGCCTGCTCGGCGACCTCGGCGATCGTCCCGTCGGTCGGCCGGTTCAGGACCAGTCCCGCCGCCCCCTCGGGGCCGTGCCCGAGCATCAGGATCACCGCGCGGGCGAAGTTGGGGTCGACCAGGCCGCGGGCCGCGACCAGGAGGTGTCCCTTGAGAGATCCCACGATTGGCCGCCCCTTTGCAGGAGGTGAGCCCGGGCCCGGACCGGCCGGCGACCGGGGCGATTCCGATGCTCCCGGGCCCCGTTGAGGTCGGCATGGCAAATCGCACCTGGCGGATGACGGATAGGGGAGATTCGAGGCTATCTGTCATCCGCCATGTTCCATTCGAGATGCTGGACTCCATAAGATTCCACTGCGCGGCCCCGGTTGCAACGGGGCGCCGCCCCCGTCGCCGATCGCCGCGACCCCGCGCCGGGCGAGGAGGACCGATGCCCCTGATGAACCTGTCGGTGAAGCACGGCCAGACGCAAGCGGAGGCCCGCGCCCGCCTGGAGATGGCCGTCAACGAGGTCACGCGCAAGTTCGGCCCGATGGTCCACCGGGTCGAGTGGTCGGGCGACCGCGAGCGGGTCAAGCTCGAAGGCGGCGGGTTCCGCGCCGAGCTCTGGGTCGACGCGCAGGAACTCCACGCGACGGGCGACATCGCCCTGCTGGGCGGCCTGCTCGGCAGCCCTCTGGCCAGCGGCCTCAAGCAGATCGTCCAGCAGGCGTTCCGGACCAAGCTGCCCTGAGCGTCGCGAGGGTGCCCGTCGCGCCGATCAGGGGGAGAGCCTCTCGATCAGCCAGCCCCCGCCCTCGCCCCGGCGATACCGCAGGCGGTCGTGGAGCCGGTTCGGGCGCCCCTGCCAGAACTCGACGACGTCCGGGACCACCCGATACCCCCCCCAGTGCGGGGGACGGGGGATGTCGCCCTCCGGGAATCGCCGCTCGATCCCCCGCATCCGGGCCTCCAGCGCCTCGCGGGAGGGGACGACCTCGCTCTGGAGGGACGCCCACGCCCCGATCCGGGCCCCCGGCGGTCGGGCGTGGAAGTAGGCGTCCGACTCGGCCTCGGAGGTCCGCTCGACCCGCCCCTCGACGCGGACCTGGCGCTCGAGCTCGTGCCAGAAGAAGACCAGGGCCGCGAACGGGTTGGCGACGAGCTCGCGCCCCTTGCGGCTGTCGTAGTTGGTGAAGAAGGCGAACCCGCGGTCGTCGCAGCCCCTCATCAGCACGACCCGCGCCGACGGCCGCCCGCGGCCGTCAGCGGTGGCCAGCGTCATGGCGTAGGGCTCGGGCACCGCCGCCGCCTCGGCCTCGCGGAACCAGGCGCCGAACTGGCGGATCGGGTCGGGATCGACGTCCGCCTCGCGCAGGCTCGCCCGGGCATATTCCTTCCGCATCGGGTCCGCCGCCATGCCGTCCCCCTCCCGCCTCGCTCGCCCGGCCCTCCGGCCGCGGCGCAGGCCGCCGAGGACCGCGCCCCGCGGCGGTCCCCACCCCGGGCCGATCCGCCGCACGGTCTCCCCGGGCTGAATTGTAGCCGATCGACCCCGATCGACCATCGGTCACAACCCATCGCACCCTCGTCTCGCGGCCCGATCCCCGATGTGCCAAGGGGTGCAGTCATGATTTCTGGGGGTTGAAGAGTTAACTTGGGGCTCCGGTATGGGATTAATGTCGCATCCCCGGACGGGGCCCCGATCATGAAGCCCCTCGAACTCCGGATCACGGACCCCGCGAGAGCCTTGGCCGTCGAGCAGGCGTTGGCCCTGGTCCGACACCTCAAGCCGGCCTGCCGCGAGGCCCCCGCCGGGCAGGTGCTGGCCCGTGCCGGATGCGTGGCCGTGGACCGGGGGCGCCAGCGGACGCGGGCCGCGCCGGAGGCCGTGCTCACCATGTCATGAAGCCACGGCCTCTGGCCGTGTGACCCGAAGAGCTTCGAGCGATCCGGCGTGCATCGGATCGCCAAACGCCATAGGCTCCCCCTCCGGGAAGGCCCTCTCGGGCAGGAGGGGGGGCCTATGCACGGGTGGCAGAACCTGTCCCATGTGCGGTGGGACTGCAAGTACCACATCGTGATCATACCGAGATACCGCCGGAAGGTCTTCTACGGAAGGCGGCGGCGTCAGATCGGCGCGATCCTGCGGGAGTTGTGCCGTCAGCGGGGGATCGACCTGGTGGCAGGGCATGCGATGCCCGACCACATCCACCTGTGCTTGAGCATCCCGCCCAGGGACAGCGTGGCGCATTCGGTCGGCTTCCTGAAGGGCAAGAGTGCCGTGCGGATCCACCGGGAGTTGCTCCATGAGCGTCGGTTGACCGGGTTGCACTCCTGGGCGGCGGGGTACTGCGCCAGCACGGTGGGCCTGGACGGGGCCCGGGTGCGGCAGTACATCCGCGAGCAAGAGGAACCTGGAGCGTCGTCAGGGTGAGTTCGCCTTCGAGTAACCGTTGAGGCCCCGAGGGGGCCTTCGCCACGTCCTCGCCCCCGAAGGGGGCTACCGCACGGGACCGGCCCCCTCGGGGGGGCCTTCCTAATACCACGGCCATAGGCCGTGGATCTTTATTTTCCACGTCATCGAGCCCTTCAACGACAAGCTGTCCGACCTGCGCCGGTCGCTGTACCACCAGGCCAACGGCGATGGGAAGGAGTGGCCCTCAAGGGGGCGAGGTGGCTGCTGCTGAGGGCCCCGAGGAGCCTCGACCCGGAGCGCGACGAGGCGGAACGCCTGGAGGCGGCCTTGAGGCCGAACCGGCCGCTGGCCGTGGCCTACGACCTCAAGGAGGATCTGCGGCAGTTCTGGGAGCAGCCGGGCAAGCGGTTCGCCACCGCCTTCCTCAACTCAACGGCTGGCTCCGGCGGGCGGAGGCCTCCGGCGTCCGGAGGCTCCAACAGATGGCCAAGACGTTGGAGGCCCACCGCGCCGGGCTGCTGGCGTAGTACGACTACTCGATCGGCACCGGCCCGCCGGAGGGGACCAACAACAAGATCAAGACGCTGAAGCGGCAGGCGTACGGGTTCCGAGACCAGGAGTTCTTCAAGCTGAAGATCCTGGCGATCCACGAGACCAGGTACGCTTTATACGCATCCCGAAAAATTTATACCCGGTCTGTTGCGGGAACTGCCGATTAGGCAAGATGAGGCCGCCCGAATCACTGCACGGAGGTCTCATCAATGTTCGTCGCCGATCACCATACCACCGAAGAACTCCGGGAACTCGCCCAGGACTTCAACCAGAAGCGAATCTGGCGCCGCGCCCAGGCCGTCGTCCTCGCCAAGCAGGGGCGAACCGCCACCGACATCGCGGACGCCCTTGGGTGTTCCCTCAAGGCCGTCAAGAACTGGGTCGCTCAATACAACACCGGAGGGATCGAGGCCCTCTACGAGCGACCCCGGAGCGGGCGACCGCCGCTGTTGGACCCGGCGCAATACCCCCGGTTGAAGCAACGCCTGGGCGAACCGCCTCGTCCCGAGGACGGCGTCTGCACCCTCCGGGGCCTCGACGTCCGGCAGATCCTCGGGCGCGAATTCGGTGTGTTGATGAGCCTCCAGGCCGTCTACGACCTGCTCCAGCGCCTGGGCTACAGCGGCCTGATGCCGCGACCGCAGCACGAGGACGCCAACCCCGAGGTGCAGGGGCTCTTCAAGGAGATCGTCGTCGATCAGATCGACGCCATCGCGCAGCAGCACCCGGGCCGGGAGTTGCGGATCTACTTCGAAGACGAGGCGCGGTTCGGCACGCAGGGGACGATCACGCGGGTCTGGGCCCCGAAGGGGTCGCGGCCGAGGGCCGTGCGGCAGAACGGGCGGGAGTGGCTGTACGTGTTGATGGCCGTCTGCGCCAGCACGGGGGCGGCCTCGGCGCTGATCATGCCGGGATTGAACACCGGCGTACTCAACCTGTTCCTGGAGCAGTTCTCCGGCGAGTTGCCGGCAGGGGTCCACGCGGTGTTGATCTGGGACGGGGCGGGCTATCACACGGGCAACGATCTGGTCGTCCCGAGCAACGTGAGCCTGATCCCACTGCCGCCGTACTCGCCCGAGTTGAACCCGGTGGAGAGCCTGTGGCATTACCTGCGTGCGCATCACTGGTCCAATCGGGAGTACGAGGGCTACGAGGGCCTCAAGACGGAGGCCATCCGGAGCCTCCTTGCCGTCTCAGACGCGAAGACGCTCAAAAGCATCTGCAACACCGATTACGTGCAGCAAAGGGCATAAACTTTCCGGGTTCCGTATGACGCGGACGCAGATCTCCAATGACGTCTTCCAGAAGAACAAGACTGCGGCCCAGATCGCCGGCATCCTCGGCCGGCTCCTGGAGCGTGACCTGGTGTCCTCCGAGAAGATCGAAACGGGGGGCAAAAGGCCCACGGAGACGTGGTACGCCAACGGAATTAACGGAGTTAACGGAGTTCTCCGGGGAAGGGGGGCCAGCAAATCCGTTAATTCCGTTAACTCCGTAGCAGGAGGTCGCCCCGACGATCCTGATGCGGAGGCCGCGGCGGAGCGCGCCGCCATCCAGGTCGAGTCCGAAGCCGACCCCGCGACAACCGCGGGAGGAGCGGACCCGTGAAGACCCCGACGTCCGCCGAGCGGGCCCATTCGACACGAGGGCCGACCGAGGGCCCGGAGAGGAGGTCCCGAGTGAGCACCTGTCGCTATTGCGGATCGAGCGACCTGGAGACGAAGCCCGAGCCCGCGGTCTGGCGCACCACGCGCGGACGATTTGCCGGTCCTGCGGGCGGACGCTGCGGTGGGAGCCCGCCCCGATGACGTTCGAACGGGCGGCGGCGTTCGTGATGCCGCTGGGCCGGCACAAGGGGATGGCCCTGGGGCGGATCGCGGAGGCCGAAGGCGGCCTCGATGACCTCACCTGGCTGCTCGGCCGGGGAAGGATCAAGGGCGGGCTCCGGAGGGCGATCGAGGCCTACCTGGCGGGCAGGGGAGCCGGGACAACGGGAGGGGCAAACACGCGATGAGCGCCAAAGGGGTGCGGGCGCCGGCCGAGCCGCCCGCCGGGCTGGAGCTGCTCTCGGTCGAGCACGCGGCCTGGCTGCTGGGCTGCTCGGTGGCCACGGTGTACCGCGAGATCGCAGACGGCCGCCTGGCGCACCGCCGGGTGCGTCGGCTGCTGCGCGTCCACCGCGACGACGTGCGGGCCTATCTCGAGGGGCCCGCGCCCGCTGCCGGCCGGCGCCGGATGCCGCCGCGGCGGCGCCCGGGCCCGGGCGTCTCCGGCTCCGCGAGTCGGGGCTCTGGAGCGGCAAGGACTACGGGCGCAAGCCGCGGCCGCGGTGAGGCGCGCGGCGATCAGGGCTTGTCGCCGCCGGGGCGGTCCGCCACCTCGCGGAGCCGGTCGAGCGAGTGGTGCAGGTAGGTCGACTCGATGACCTTGATCGAGTTGCCGCTGAGCGCCGCCACGTCGACGATGTTCGCCCCGTCCTGGAGCAGGTCGGTGATCTTCGTGTGCCGCAGGCGGTACAGGTGCATCCGGCCCAGGCCCGCGTCCTCCGAGAGCACCCCCGCGGCGATCGCCTCCCGCCTCAGCTCCTTGATCCGCCGCGACAGCGCGTTGGAGTTCCACGGGTCCCCCACCGCCCGCTGCTCGGGCGTCCGCGCCACGTGCGCGGCGCAGGCGTGGGTGAAGACCCACTCCGGGTGCGCGCCCGGCTCGGCCCGCAGCGCGGCCAGCCGGGCGGCCGTCGCGGCCGAGGCCAGGATCACCCTCCGTCGGCCGGTCTTCCGCCCGGTCTTGTGCTTCTTGGGGGGGAGGATGAACGCCCTTCGCGCCTCGTCGTAGTACTCCCACCGCAGCACGCACAGCTCGCCGGGGCGGCAGCCGGCGTCCGCCGCCAGGCGCACGAGCACCGCCAGCACCCGCTCGAATCGCGCCAGCTTGCCCGTCGCCTTCGCGGCCCGGTCGTCGAGCCACCCGAGGAACGCCTCGACCTCCTCTTTGGGTGCGTACCGCTCGCCCGGGTAGGTCGCCCGGGGCATCTCGAAGCCGGCGACCGGGTTCGCCGCGATCAGCCGCTCGATCGGCCGGTCGTCCCGCGGCCGCGCCGCCCAGTTGAGCATCGCCTGGAGCGAGCCCAGGCGGTTGCGGATCGTGGTGTCGCCGAGGCCGGACGACTCCCAGGCGGCCACCAGCTCGCCCACGTGCTTACTCGTCAGCTCGCGCGCCGGCAGGTCCCGACGGTCGAGCCGCCCCGCGGCGTGCCGCAGATCAGGTTCAGGCACTTGCGGTGGCCGTCGAAGGTGTGGCGGCTCCGCTCGTCCTCCTCCAGCCGCGCCTCGACCCACGACAGGTACGCCAGCCGCAGGTCGTCGAGCGTCCAGTCGCCGCCGGAGACCACCCGCTCGGCGCGCTCGCGCACCACCGCCTCCATCCAGGCGGTCGCCCGGCGGCGCCCGGCCGGCGTGTTGGGGATCTCCGGCGAGGCGTAGAAATACGCCCGCGCGCCGCCGGGATCGGTCGCCGAGAAGGTCCAGCGGCCGGTGCGGTGCCAGCGGACTTTGTGCGCTCGGGGCATGGTCCGGGTCCTCTTCAATATCAAGGAGTGGAGATCGTGCGGGGAACCGGGCCGGCACGAGGGTACGGGTGTCCACATCATACCCTTTCTCCGGCGCGTACGGCGATCGAAAGCGGTAACGATTGCGGTACGGCGCGCGGTAAACGGCCCGGGACGGGGTGACGGCGGGCGGGCCTTCGAAATGAAACAAGCCCCGGATTTCCCTGGGGCTTGCGTCGCGAGAGGCGCCGGGCGGATTCGAACCGCCGATGGAGGTTTTGCAGACCTCTGCCTTGCCACTTGGCTACGGCGCCCGCGACTGAGCGAATCATCCTAACGGCCCGCCCACGGCGCGGCAAGCCTCATGCGACATGCCGGGTTGGAGTCGGAATAGCCACATTGCAATGTTCTGCGGAGGAGCCTCCGCGCGGCCCGTCCTGACGACCGGCCAGGATCTCGGCCCCGGCTCGACTCGGCCGGTTCGCGAAAAATAGAAAATTGGATCTTGAAAAACAGGGGAGGTACCGGATAATACTCGGAGAAACTCGGGGGATCACGGTCCTTAGTGGATCTTATGTACCGACTCATGGAAGCCCTTCCCACACTCCTCACCTGCTTGGCATTGCTCCTGACGTCGACCGTCAGGGACGTGCCGGACTTGCCCGGGAAGGTACCGATTGTCGCCCCGCTCTTTACTCCTCACGACCAGCCCGTCCTGATCCGCCGCCCGGTCGACTCCCCACCTGCTTCCAATCTCCTCCTGGTGAACTTGGATGAGACCGCGATCGGTGAGGATGATCAGGACGAGATCGAAGATCCTGAGATCTTCTGCCTCATCCTCTTCGACTCCGAGACCGTCTGCGCCCGCGCCGTCCTGAACTTGGCCGCTCCCGGTCACTCGGTCCTTCCGACCCCGTCCGTCATCCCCATCCTCCGCTGCTGAACCCCGAAGCCCCGGGCCTCTTCCTTCACAGGACGTCGGCGACGTCCTCGTGTCGAGGAGGTCTTGCGCGGCCCCGGTGGCTTCGGCCTCTCCCCGAAGCCCTGCGGCTTGGAGTCCGATCCGTGATGGCTTGGCGGCCGTGCCCGGCATCGCCGCCTCGCTCAGGCCGGATTCGATTCGGAACTCCGATGTCGTCCTGAACCCAGGGCCTGCTTGTGCAGGGTTTGACCGCACGTCGGCGATCGACGTTCGCTCGCAGCCGCTCTCGATCTCTCGCCGGTGCGTTCCGGCTCGGAACATCCTGGGCGGGGCCCTGACGCTTCGCGAAGGAGAGCGTGATGCATCACATTCTTTTGGACTTCTGGGAGAATTTCCGCCACAACTTGTTCAAGCCGTTGCTGCTGTTCTTCTACATGGGATTCCTGGTCCCCATCCTGAGGGTCAAGCTCGATTTCCCGCACATCATCTACCAGGGGTTGACGATCTACCTGCTGGTCGCGATCGGCTGGAAGGGGGGCGAGGAGCTCGCGCACCTCAACCCGTCCGAGCTGGGCCAGGCCGGCGGTTTCATGGTGGTCGGGTTCATCACCAACTTCATCATCGGCTGCGTGGCCTACATGATGCTCCGGACGTTCACCCGCCTCCGCCGGGTCGACGCGGCGACGGTGTCGGGGTATTACGGGTCCGACTCGGCCGGCACCTTCGTGACCTGCCTGGGCGTCCTGGCCACGGCGCACATCGTCTATGCCCCCTACATGCCGGTCATGCTGGCGGTGATGGAGATCCCGGGCTGCCTCGTCGCCTTGTACCTCGTCGCGCTGCAACGTCGAAAGGGGATGGACGCCCTGGGCAACATGCCCGACGAGCCCGGCTACGACCCCAAGGCCAGGCCGATCGTCCACCTGGAGCACGCGGGGCATGGGCACTCGTCCCATCCCCATCACGGCACGGCCCATCAGCGGGCCGAGGCGGCCGAGGCGGCGTTGGCGCTGGAGACCGTGACCGTCGAGGACGAGGCGGAGGCGGCCAGGGTGCCCTCGAAGGACCGGATCTTCACGCCCGAACTGCTCCACGAGGTCTTCCTCAACCCGGGGCTGTACCTGCTCTTCGCCGGGATCGCCATCGGTTTCATCAGCGGCCGGCAGGGCAAGAAGGTGACCGCGGACGACGACCTGCTCTTCGTGAACCTGTTCCAGGGGCTGCTCTGCTTGTTCCTGCTCGAGATGGGGATGACCGCGTCGCGGAAGCTGATGGACCTGAGGACGGCGGGATGGCGATTCGTCGTCTTCGGTCTGGTCGCCCCGAACGTCTTCGCGACGATCGGGATCACGGTCGCCCACCTCTACAGCAAGGTGACGCATCACCCGTTCGAGCTAGGGACCTACGTGTTATTCTCGGTGCTCTGCGGCGCGGCCTCCTACATCGCGGTCCCCGCGGTCCAGCGGCTGGCGATCCCCGAGGCGAGCCCGACGCTCCCATTGGCGGCCTCGCTCGGCCTGACGTTCTCGTATAATGTGACGATCGGCATCCCCGTTTACATCGAGATCTCCAAGGCGGTCATGAAGAATTTCCCCGTGACCTGAGCCGGGGCGGGGCGCCGGGATGGCCCCGCACCGGGCGGACCCACCCGTCGACCCGGCGACCCCGGCCTATGGACGAGACTTGAGCTTCCGGGGGGAAGGCTTGAGGCTTGCTGTAGGTCGGGATCGCCGGGCCGCCGGGAGAGATGAGGCGAGGCGAACAAGGGACGGAGGGACTTGATCCACGCGAGGTTCCGATCCGGCGACGCCGGCCCGAGGGCCCCGGCCTATGGGCCGGTTCCAAGCCCCCGGGGGGGAAGGCTTGGAGCCGGCAATAGGCCGGGGCCCCCGGGCCGGCGGATGTCGGGATGAGCTCAGACGACCGTCGCGGGTGCGTCGTGCGGACGGCCCGGCGATCCCGGCCTATGGCTTGGCTCCGTGTCCCCGGGGGGGAAGGCACGGGGTCGGTCGTAGGTCGGGATCACCGGGCCGCCCGTGCGTCATGGCAACCCCCGGCCGAGGCCGCGCGAACGGGACCTCGCGAGGGCGGAGGGCCGGTCCTGGGGATTGGGGATGGGCCCTATCGCCCCTCGGATTCGAGCGAATCGACCGCGTCGCGCAGCGAATCGTCGAAGGGCCGCAACTTCAGCGCGCGGCGGAAGGTCTCCAGCGCGTCGCGGCGCTGGTCGAGCCGGAGCTGGCACCCGGCCAGCCCCGACAGGGCCCCGAAGTGGTAGGGGTTCCGCTCCAGGACGCGGCGGCAGTCGGCCGCGCTCTCCTCGTAGCGGCCCCGGTAGAAGTGGGCGATCGCCCTCTGGTTGTAGGCCTCGGCGAACCGCGGCGCGCGGTCGATGAGCTGGGTCGCCGTCGCGACGGCCTGGTCGAGCTTCCCGCGGTTGATGAGGTCGCGGACCCGCTCCAGCGCCTCGTTGTTCTCGGGGGTGTCGGCGCGGAACCAGATCGCCCACAGGGCGGTGCCCGCCAGGCTGCGGACGGTCGGGTCGCGGTCGCGCAGGGCCCGCGCGACCGCCGCGTTGCTCTCGAAGCTCCCGAACAGGCCGAGCGCCAGCACGGCACCCCGGCGGGCCTGCGTGTTGCCCGACTCGATCAGGCGGCCCAGCGTCCCCTCGCTGTACCGCGCCGAGACGTGACGGCGGAACGACTCGACGTCGCGATCGCGGAGGAAGGTCTCGTAGTAGTCGATCAGTAACGACCCGGTGTGAGGCTCCAGCATGCCGGGGGCTCCGTTGCGGGGGGAGTCGGAGGAGGGACCGGCCATAGCCGGCAGGGGGGTCGACGTCAGGATGCAGGCGAGCACCGGCGCGATCCCGGCGGCGGCGTGCCTCACGAGGGTGAATCGGCGAGCGGTCGGGGATGGCCGGGCTGCGCGGGCCCGTCGCATCGAGGCCGGTAGGCGAGCCATGGGATCGAGCTCCAGCACGGGCGGGCGTCCGCCGCGAGCGCCTCGGGGCCCGCCCCGAGGCCCGGCCATCTCGGCAGCGGCGACCCCGCCGAGTCTATCAGTCGCCCGGGCACCGGGCTAGGGTCGGGCCCCGAATCCCGAGGGCCGCACGGACGCGCCCGCCTCTAGGTCATGGCCGGCCCCGCGGGATCGTGCGGGGCCAGGTCGAGGACGTCGTGGCTGGCGATCCGGAGGCGCAGGCCGTCGGGACCGGCGAGGGTCAGGCCGCGGAGCAGGTCGAGGTCGTCGAGGCGGCCGACGAGCGGCCCCGACGGGGTGGTCACCCGGACTCCCAGGCCCAGGTGCTCGCTCCGGTCGCGCCACGGGCCGTTGAGGGTCTCGGGCCCGCCGTCGAGGCCGCGATCATACCAGTGGTCGAGGCGGACGATCAGCGCGCGGGCCAGCTCGGAGCGGTCCACGGGCCCGCCCGACAGGATGCGGAGCGAGGTGGCCGTGTCGCGCAGGGCCGGCGGGAAGTCGTCGGCCGCGACGTCAGCGTTCAGCCCGATCCCGACGACCGCGCCGGGACCGCGCTCGACGAGGACCCCCGCGACCTTCCGGCCCCCGACGCGGACGTCGTTGGGCCACTTGATCCGCGCATCGAGTCCGGTCCACTCGGCGACGACCTCGGCGACCGCGACCGCCCCCAGTGCCGTGAGCCAGCCCGAGCCGGCCAGGACGGCGGGGGGGAACAGCAGGACCGACATCAAGATCGACGACCGCGGCGGAGCGGTCCATGACCTCCCGCGCCGACCCCGGCCGGCGGTCTGCTCCTCGGCGAGGATGACCAGCCCCTCGTTGGCCGACGACTGCGCGGCCCGCGCCGCCAGGTCATTGGTGCTGGTCACCCGGTTCCAGATCGCGACCCGACGCCCGACCCGCCGCGTCCCGAGGCCGCATTCGACCTGGTCGGGGCAGAGCCTCCCGGCCGGACCGCGATAGGCGACCCCCCGGTACGGATGCCGCTCGATGGCGAACCCGAACGCCTCCATCTCATCCAGGTCGGCCTGCACGGCGACGAGGTCCGCCCCCAGCTCGTCCAGGGGGACGAAAGCACCCTCGGCCCCGCGGAGGTGGTGGAGCAGGGGTATGTTCACGAGAGGTAGTCCAATCCAACATCGAGCGCCGGGGCCGAGTGCGTCAGCGCGCCGACGCTGATCCGGTCGACGCCCGTCTCGGCCAGCGCGCGGACGGACTGGAGGGTCACGCCGCCCGACGCTTCGAGCAGGACGCCCGGTGCGAGGGCGTCGCGCCTCCGGACCGCCTCGGCCAGCGAGTCGGGCCCGAAGTTATCGACCAGTATGACGTCGGGGCGGCATTCGAGGGCCCGATCGAGCTGGTCGAGCGAATCGACCTCGACCTCGACGACCGTCCCCGGCGGCGCGTGCGCCCGCGCCGAGGCGATCGCCGAGACGATCGGGTCGCCCTGGTGGGCGAGCCAGGCGAGATGGTTGTCCTTGATCAGGACCGCGTCGTAAAGCCCGAGGCGGTGGTTCCGGCCGCCTCCGCACCGCACCGCGTACTTCTCCAGCGCCCGCCAGCCCGGCGTGGTCTTGCGGGTGTCGAGGATGACGGCCCCAGTGCCGGCGACCTCGGCGACGAACCGAGCGGTCAGGGTGGCCACCCCGCTCAACCTCTGGAGGAAGTTCAAGGCCGTGCGCTCCATCGCCAGGATCGCCCGCATCGGGCCGGCAACGCTCGCGATCTCGTCTCCGCTGACGACGCAATCGCCGTCAACCCGGAGCGGCATCCAGCCGGCGCCGCGTTCGAACTGCTCGGCCAGCATCGCGACGACCGGCAGCCCCGCGACGATCCCCTCGGCTCGCGCGACGAACCGGGCTGCGCCCCGCGCCCGGCCGGGATCGTGGCCGTCGCGGTGATGTCGCCGAGCTGGCCCAGGTCTTCGGTCAAGGCCAGGTCGATCAGGGCCACGGCGCAGTCTCGTTCGGGTCGCCCGAATCCCGGAGTCCCCGGCGTTTCCATTCCTGGTCGGCCCTCCCGTCACGGCGCACCGGCGGGACCATGACCTCGCCGCGGCGCACCGGGGCCAGATCCCTACCGGGAGTCTAGCTGGATCGGCATGGCCCTGAAAAGACAGGCCGGGTCCCGTCCGGAGATGCCATCAGTCCACGTCGATATCGCATCTTGCCCAGATCCCAGCGACTTCCCATCCGGTGGTCAAAACGATCAAACCTAAGCATTTAAGGTTGCAAGGGTGCGCAGGTGATTTCGCGGGCGGGTGTCGGATCGGCCTTCGTCCGCGGCGCGGGAGGGCCCGGCCCGTCGCCTCCTCGCCGGAAATCCGCCCCGTCTGCGGCTGGAAATCAACGCCGTTTTTCCCGAATACTTCTGAATCCGATAATTCGCTTATCTCCTTTATTGAGCATGGTTTTCTCTCCGCGACTGTGGCCTGCCGGTCGCGCCCGACCGCGTCGTGCGGCGGCGGCGGGGCCGCGCGTGCCGGCCGATGGCACAGGTCATGCATCCGTGGCGATGGGTCGAATCGAGGTTCCCGAGATTGAGGCGGAAGGGCGGCGGCCGTCGGGAGGACATCCCCGACGGGCTGGTCGCGCCCTGCGCAGGCGAGCGCGCCCGCGGGGCCTCGCGGCCGTGGCAAATCGACGGTCTTTTGTCACGAGACAGCCTGTCACCGGGGAGGTACCAACGATGCTCGCGCAGTTATTCCCACGCAGTTCGAGCCGGGTCGCCGCGGTCCAGTCCCGTCGTCGTCGTCCGTTGCTGGAGGATCTGGAGGCGCGGACTGTGCTGTCCCTGGCGGCCCCCGCCTTGCCCCCGCCGGGGCACGCGGAGGTCGGGCCCGTGGCGCCGCACGCGGCGGCGCTCACGATCGACAGCTTCAACGTCGGCGGCATCTCGCTGGTCAACGGCCAGCTCGTCGCGAACGCCACCGTCTCGGGCACCGTGAAGAACCAGTCGTTCAGCATCCCGGCGACGATCCCGATCTCGCTGTCGGTCACGCAGGTCCCCGTGTCCTCCTCGGCGACGCCGGCGGCCACCGCGACCGATCCCGCGCCCGTCTCGGTCCTCCACCTCACGCTCGGGCCGGTCAACCTGAGTCTGCTGGGCTTGAACGTCCACCTGGGCGAGAGCTGCTCGGCGACCGAGACCACGCCGATCACGGTCGACATCGTCGCGATCCCGACCGGCGCGACGTACACCTCGCCGATCAACGGCGTGACCTACACGGGCGGCCTGCTCGGCGACGTGCTCTCCGGCGTCGCGAACCTGCTCAACGGCAGCGGCGGCCTGAGCGGCCTGTCGTCGACGACCCTCGGCGAGGTCGAGACCGGCCTGACGGGGCTCCTGAATTCGATCCTCGCCCCCGCTTCGGGCGCGACCGGAGGGACGTTCGGCGGCACGGCCGGCGCGGCGACCCCCGCCGCCGCGGCCCCCGCCCCGGCGACGCATGAGGTTCTCGAACTACCCCTCGGGCCGATCTCGCTCGACCTGCTGGGCGCCTTGGTGCAGACCAGCCCGATCTGCCTGAACATCACCGCCACCCCGGGCCCGGGCAACCTGCTGGGGAACCTGCTCGGCTGACCGGCCGCGATGCCGGCCCGGATGGATGCCGCCGGAGACATCACGGGGGGGGCCATGCCCACGTCCCCCCCGTGATGTCATCCGCCCTCTCGACGGTGCCGAATCGGTGATCGCTCGGACTTTGCATTTTCGTCGAGAGGATGGGACATGCCGGGCTCGATCTCGGCGCGTCCCACACCCCTCCCGGTTCAACGTGGGAAGGCGCGGTCGAAATCCTGGTGATTGCCCACCCAGACCCAGGTGATTGTGGCACCGATAAGGATTCCGACGGCGCGGTAATCCCGAGTAATCCGCACCGACCAGTAGCGCGGGTCGTAATTCCCCAGCCTGTGAAACTGGAGGCCGGGATGCTCCGGATTGGCCATGAACTGCCGATAAGTTGCGCGGCACGCCTGGCGGATCGGCGGGGGAAGTTTCCGGTACATCTGCCAGAAGGAAGGCAATGTCTGCGAATTCATAACTGGTCAAGGTTTAATGGCTCGGCCTTCCCCTGGTCGATTTGCTCCAAGGCCTCCCGCATGAATCCTTCAAATGCGGGGCGGGGGGACGCTTCCTCAAGGATCGGCCTCCAAGGGTCGTCGCAGTCGTCGGGGAAGACAACGATCACCTCGACCGGCCCCGGGACTTCTACGGGTTCGGCTAGCGAGAGACCGCCGTTGTGGTAGATGCCCTTCACTGCTTTCATGGGTGCTCCGGTTGAAGATTAACCATGTTCGATGACATGCCAAGCCTTTTGCCCATCGTCTCCCCGTGGGGAGATATCATGAAGGTTTGGGCCGGCGTTGGCCCCGCTTGCCGCCGGCCGCCTTGGCGCAGGGCGCCGACGGCCTGGGGGGTGGCGATCGGGCGGGCGGGGCCGCCGCCCTGGGAGGCGCGGAGCTGCATGATCCGGTCGCGCAGGGCCGCGGCGCGTTCGAAGTCCAGCGCCTCGGCGGCGGCGAGCATCTCGGATTCGAGCTCGCCGAGGTATTCCTCGGTCGCGTCGGCCATCTCGTCGCGGCCGACGGCCTTGCGGGCCTCGGCCTTGGCCTGGACCTCCTCCTCGATCCCGCGGCGGATCGCCTTGACGATCCCCTCGGGGGTGATGTGGTGCTCGGCGTTGTAGGCCAATTGCAAGGAGCGGCGGCGGGCCGTCTCGTCGAGGGCGCGCTGCATCGACCGCGTGACCGTGTCGGCGTAGAGGACGACCTCGGCGTTGACGTGCCTCGCGGCGCGGCCGATCGTCTGGATCAACGACGTCTCGCTCCGGAGGAAGCCCTCCTTGTCGGCGTCCAGGATGCAGACCATCGACACCTCGGGCAGGTCGAGCCCCTCGCGGAGCAGGTTGACTCCGACCAGGGCGTCGAATGCACCTTCCCGCAGCTCGCGGAGGATCGTCACGCGCTCGATCGCGTTGAGCTCGGAGTGGAGCCACTTGCAGCGCAGGCCCTGCTCCTTGAGGTAGCGCGTGAGGTCCTCGGCCAGCCTCTTGGTGAGCGTCGTGATCAGGATGCGCTCGCCCCTCTCGGCCCGCTTGCGGGCCTCGGCGAGGATCGCGGGCACCTGGCCCCGCGCCGGCTCGACGCGGGTGACCGGGTCGACCAGGCCGGTCGGGCGGATGACCTGCTCGACGACCTCGCCGCCGGACATCGCCACCTCGTAGTCGCCCGGCGTCGCCGAGACGTAGACCCGAGGCCCGAGCTTCTTCTCCCACTCGTCGAACCGCAGGGGGCGGTTGTCCAGGGCGCTGGGCAGGCGGAAGCCGTGCTCGACCAGCGTGCTCTTGCGGCTGAAGTCGCCCGCGAACATGCCGCGGACCTGCGGCACCGACACGTGCGACTCGTCGATGAACAGCAGGCTGTCGGGCGGGAAGAAGTCGAGCAGCGTGTTCGGCGTCTCGCCCGGCTTGCGGCCCGACAGGTGCCGGCTGTAGTTCTCGATGCCCGAGCAGTAGCCGACCTCCAAAAGCATCTCCATGTCATAGCGCGTCCGCGCGGCCAGCCTCTGCGCCTCCAGGAGCTTGCCCTGGTCCTTCAGCGTCTTGAGGCGGTCCTCCAGCTCGGCCTGGATCGACTCGACCGCCCCCTTGATCCTTTCCTCGGGCAGGACGAAGTGCTTGGCCGGGTAGATGTACATCTCCGGCTTCTTCTCCAGGACCGAGCCGGTCAGCGGGTCGATCACGGCGAGCGTCTCGACCTCGTCGCCGAACAGCTCGATCCGGTAGCCGACCTCCTCGTAGGCCGGCCAGAGCTCGACGACGTCGCCGCGGACGCGGAACTTGCCCCGCTCGAAGCTGACGTCGTTGCGGTCGTACTGGATGTCGACGAACCTCATCAGCATCTCGTCGCGGTCGACGGTCCCGCCCACCTGGAGGCGGACCATCATCTTGCGGTAGTCCTCGGGCGAGCCGAGGCCGTAGATGCACGAGACGCTGGCCACGACGATCACGTCGTTGCGGCTGATCAGGGCGCTGGTGGCGGCCAGGCGGAGCCGCTCGATCTCGTCGTTGATCGAGGCGTCCTTCTCGATGTAGATGTCGCGCTGGGGGATGTAGGCCTCGGGCTGATAGTAGTCGTAGTAGCTGACGAAGTAGCGGACGGCGTTGTGCGGGAAGAACTCCTTGAACTCGCCGTAGAGCTGCGCGGCGAGCGTCTTGTTGTGCGACATCACCAGCGCGGGCCGGCCGGCCCGCGCGATGACGTTGGCCATCGTGAACGTCTTGCCCGAGCCGGTCACGCCCAGCAGGGTCTGATGCCCGCGGCCCTGCGCCAGGCCATCGACGAGCTGCTCGATGGCGCGGGGCTGGTCGCCGGCCGGCCGGTAGGGGGCTACCAATTGGAAGTCAGGCATGATGGTCCATTCGGATCAACGGGCCCCGGCCGTCGCGCGAGGCCGGGGACGGAGGAAGGTCCGGCGCGGCGACCGGCCCGATCCGCAGGTGGGGCCGCAGCGCCGCGATGGTCGCCGGGCCGATGTTCCGCACCCGCGCGTCGATGTCGTCGAACGAGCGGAACGGCACCTCCCGCCGCGCCTCGACGATCCGGCCGGCCAGGGTCGGCCCGAGCTTCGGCAGCGCCACCAGGACCTCGGCCGGCGCGGTGTTCACGTCCACGACCAGGGGAGGCGCCGCGATGGGGGACCCGCCCGTCTGCTGGCCCACCGCCACGACCCCCGCCGCGGCGGCGGCTGTCAGGCAGGCCAGCGCCATCCTCAATGGCGCGGCCCATCCCCACATCGAACGCGGCGCAGGAGGCGACATCCCGGTCCTCCCGATGGCAGGGCCCTCGGTGTGTGGATCTGCCCGCACGAGGGTCACATCAGTATAGGACCCCGACGTGCCCGGCTCAAGGGCCGCGACGGGCGCGATGCTCCCCGGGAGCGGCCAGTCCGTCGGATGGCCCGCCCCTGGCTGGAGCAGTTGCCAGAGATGGCGAATTACCCCGGTCCCCAGTAACGCGGCTCTCGCGAAGGCCAAGCTGATCCATCCGAATAATCATGATCCTAACGACAATTCGGTTACTCAGAAAATCGCCTGGGGGAGACCTACCTTCATGAGTGCAGCCATCCATTTTCATGGGGGTGGAGTGCTAGGTCTTCCTGGCATGACTGTCCGTTTGGCAGGGGCACACGGGGGCGATCGTCGCGGCCGGGTCGGGGTGGGATCGAGTTGCCAAGGAACGGTCGGTGCTCGGACCTCTTATCCCCATCATCGGGCCCGGGCGCCCCGCCGTCCTGCCGATCCGGACGACGGTCCGGGCGGCCGGCCGCCCGGACCGCCGTCAAGCCGGTCGGGTCGTCAGCCCGTGAGAGGGGGGGACCGATGTCTTTGGCCGATCAAGGACCGGCTCAAGATTGATGAAAAATCCCCTCCCTCGGGACCTCCGGGGTGGGGAAGGATTGCGCGGGGACCTGCGATGACCTGGCAAGTCCCAGGACGATGGGCAGAACCCCGAAAGGGTCATAACATTTTGGAAAAATCTTCTTGCTTGCCCGAAAAAACACGGTAGCCTGTCGCTAGCGTCATCCATCCCTGATTGGAGAATGATCGCCCCGAGTCTCCTGCGGCATCTTCGGGAGGCTGACTCCCCGTGGCCCAAGAATCGCGTCACGACACCGTCCTCCACCTCTCCCAACGGACGTGTCATCAATTCCCGGTGAATCGTGATGCCGTGCGGGGCAACGCGCCCCCGTTCCGCTCGACCTCGGACCCGCCGCGCACCCCCGTCCCGATCCTCCGCGATCGCCATCGCCCCGCCTGAAGGCGTGTTTCGCCACGACCAACGGCGGCAGGCGCATGTCATTTGGGATCGTCCGGCGCAACCCCGACCAGGGTTGCGTTTCCCCGTTCTGTAGAATCCATCTTGCCCGATACACGGCAACGAGACACCCTTCACCCACCGAGGTCCAGGAGGATTCCATGAGGGCGCGACGTCGCGGTTTCACGCTGATCGAGCTGTTGGTGGTCATCTCCATCATCGCGGTGCTGATCGCGCTGCTGCTCCCCGCCGTCCAGTCGGCGCGAGGCGGCGCGGCGCTCGCAGTGCGTCAACAACCTCAAGCAGATCGGCCTGGCCGCGCTGAACTTCGAGTCGTCCTACGGTCAGCTCCCTCCGGGGTTCGGCCTGTATCCCCTTTATCCTCCGAATTCCACAGGCCGGGCTGATCCCCAGGCTCTCATCCTGCCTTTCATGGAGGGAGGGGCCCTCTACAATGCCTTCAACATTGTCTACGATGTCAACGCCAGCGGGCCTCCCTCGGCCCCGAACCCGAACTACACAGCCCAGGTCCAGGTCGTCGCCGCCTATAATTGCCCCTCCGACTCGTCCACCATCAGGTTCAATAACGTGACGGGTTATCACAACTACTTCGCCAGCCTGGGGGGCACGTCCAGCCAGTTGTACGGGGGGAGCGTCACGGGTGAGGAGGCCAATACGGCGCTGATCGGCGTCTTCAACGTGTCGATCGATGAGAACTCGCCGCAGACCCTCCCCGGCGGGACTGGGACCAACCCCGATTGTCAGAAGGTGCTCAGCAAGGTGACCCTCGCGGCGATCCGCGACGGCTCGAGCAACACCGCGATGTTCGCGGAAACCATCAAGTCGTCGATCGTCGCGTCCGCCGGCTCCTATCCGCTGTGGAATATGAACGTCTATTACGTAGCCCCTCCCTACAGCACCTCGGTTGCAGCCTCCGGCGGTTGCCTCAACATCAATCCGACCTCCGGCTCGGGCTACTCGGCCCGCATCTACTACCGGGCACAGATGTACTACCGCAACTTCACGGGGACCGGCTACTACGCCCACACGGTGACGCCCAATTCCAAGTTGCCGGATTGCGGCCTCTACTCCAGCAGCACCCTGCCCAAGTCGAACCCCCTGGATTTCATCGCCGCGCACATCGCCGCCCGCAGCTACCATTCGGGCGGCGTGAACGCCGTGCTCTGCGACGGCTCGGTCCACTTCTTCAAGGACTCGATCTCGCCGACCGTCTGGAGGGCGGTGGGCACGATGGCGGGCGAAGAGGTCCTCAGCGCCGACCAGTATTGAACCGATCCCGGCGGGCGCGGGGGACATCCCGAGTCGATCGACGGGCGAGGCGATCCCCCTCGGGATCGCCTTTCCTTGATTGAAAGACACACCATGAACGTCAAGCGAAGATTGGCCGGCCTCGGCCTCCCCCTCGTCGCGGCCGGCCTCGTTGCGGGTTGCGGGTCGAACAAGTCCGCGGGGGTCCCCGCCGTCCCCATGTCGACGCTGGCCTTGAACGAGGTCGGCGAGATGTATCGGTCCTACGAGGTTCAGAACAAGAAGGCGCCGACGAAAGCCCAGGACTTCATGGGCTTTCGTGCGGCCTTCCCGAACGGCTGCCAGAGCCTAAACAGCGGCGCCGTGGTCGCGCAATGGGGCGTGATGCTGTCGGACCTCAGCGAAGGAGGGGGGGGCGGCGGCGACTCGGGCGACGAGGTGCTCGCCTACGAGAAGGACGCGCCCGAGAAGGGGGGGCAAGTCCTGATGAAGAACCGCACGGTCAAGACGATGACCGCCCAGCAGTTCAAGGCCGCCCCCAGGGCCGGCGGCCCGAAGTAAGACCTGGGTCATATCAATAGGATTATAGCGTAATTGCACCTAATTGTCTTGCAATGGGTTGCGCCAAGCCCTCCGGTGGCAATGCAAGCTGTGTTCAGGCAAGGTATTACGACGAAAAAATGACCAATTGCGCTACAACCCTAATGATCGCGGGTGGCCCGGACGCCACGGGCGTCCGGGTCGCGAAGCGACAGGAGGCATCGGGGCGGGCCCGTTCGCGATGCCTGGCCGGGCCTGACCATCGACCTCGTGCGGCTTCGCCGCCAGGACAACCCAGTGGTCCTGGCCACCCCGCGAATCGCCCCCTCGGCCGGTCTGGGCCGGTCCTCTCGGAAATGGTATCCTCCCCATCGTGGAGGCCCGATCCATCCCGGAGGAGATCCGCCATGCTCGAAACCGAACGGGACACCGACTTCGGTCCCGAGACCGAGCGGAATTCGATCCCGTCGCTGAGGCGACAGAGGGCGGCCGGTGGGCCGATCACCCTCATCGTCAACGGCAAGGTCCCTCTGGTGAGGGATGACAAGTCCTTCGTCAAGCTCCTCGACTTGGTGGACCGGCTGGAGACGCTCGACGGCATCCGGGCGGGGCTTGAGGACTTGAACGCCGGGAGGACTCAGCCGATCGAGGAGGCCTTCGAGGAGATCCGGCGCGAATTCAACATCCCTCGCGACGTATGAGGTATCGTATCGAGCTTGCGGCGACGGCCAAGGCCGACGCACGGAACGGATATCGGTTCATCGCCGAGCGGTCACCGACCGCCGCGGCCAAGTGGCACAACGGGCTCCTCAAGAAGATCAACAGCCTGGCAACCCAACCCCGGCGGTGCCCGATCGCCGATGAGGATGAGGGGCTCGGGGGAGGAACTTCGGGTCCTCCTCGACGGCAAGCGTCGGGGGCCTACCGGGTCCTCTTCGCGATCCGGGGAGACACCGTGGTCGTGCTCCACGTCCGCCACGGCGCGGAAGGGCCCCGGCGCCTTGAGTCGCGGTGCGATCCCGCCCCTCTGAGATTGACGGGCCGCCGGGCCGAAAATCACCCGGCGTCGAGCTCCGGTGAACGCGACGGCCCCGGATCCGGATCATAGCTGATGAGGGGATTGATTCGCCTCATGAGGGTCGCCTTCCCCCGAGCGGTGTGCCCCGGGGCGGGCGTCCACGACCCTCCCGGGTGCCGTGGCCCGGCCCACGAAGCGCCGACCGAACCCAACTGCCGAATTGACAGCCATCCCGGGATGGTCCACCGGGCCTCGCATCGCGTTACGAGATGTCTGGGCGGGCGTGGCTCCTCGCCGACCGATGTCCAATAGGGACGACACGATGCAAGCGATCCCTCGGCGATTCAACCCCTCGGGACGGCCGGCGTCGATCGCGCCGACCGAACCCAACTGCCAGAATGGCGGCCGGGAAAGGGGGCGTGGACCAGCTACCCAATCCGACACTCCGGGGGACCCCACGATGAAGCCGATCCGATCCCGACGCCTCGCGCTGCTGGTCGCCATCCTCGCCGCCACGGGCCACCGGGATCTGCTCGCCCAGGCACCCGAGGTCGCGCGGCGGCCGGCCGAGTTCGGGGTGGTCGTCGAGAAGGACGTGCACGATCCCGGTGCGCGACGGCACCCGGCTCGCCGCCGACGTCTACCGGCCCGGCGCGCGACGGCAAGCCGGTCGACGGGCGGTTCCCGACGCTCCTGACCCGCACCCCCTACAACAAGAACGGCGCCGCGAGGCGAGGGCCGGTACTACGCCGCGCGCGGCTACGACGTCGTCGCCAACGACGTCCGCGGCCGGTACGCCAGCGAGGGGACCTGGCGGCTGATCGCCGACGACCCGGCCGACGGCTACGACGTCGTCGAGTGGATCGCCGCGCAGGCCGTGGTCCGACGGCAAGGTCGGCACCTTCGGCACGAGCTACCCGGGCGGCACGCAGCACGCCCTGGCCGAGATGAACCCGCCCCACCTGACGACGATGGTCCCGATCGACGCGGTGTCGAACTGCGGCGATCAGCGGGATGCGGCACGGCGGCGCGTTCGAGCTGCGGTTCATGAACTGGATCTTCCAGACCGGCGCCCCCAACAGCCGCGCCGCCCTGGCCGACCCGGCGCTCAAGGCGGCCCTGGTCGAGAACGGCCGCCGCATCCGGCGAGCACGTCGACAGCCTGCCGGTCCGCGCCGGGCACGACGCCCGCTGCGGGTCGTCCCCGAGTACGAGGCGTGGCTCGTCGAGGCGATGCGGAGCGGCCCCGAGTCGCCGTTCTGGAAGATCAAGGGGATGTCGGTCGTCGACCACGTGGCCGACTACGCCGACGTCCCCGTGCTGCACATCACCGGCTGGTACGACTCGTGGACGCGGCAGGTCACGCTGAACTACGAGGCGCTCTCGAAGGCGAAGAAGTCGCCGCAGCGGCTGGTGATCGGCCCCTGGGTCCACGGCGGCGCAGGGCTCGAACGTCGCGGGCGAGGTCGAGTTCACCCCCGACGCCGGCGATCGACCTGCTCGCCTGCCGGCTCCGCTGGTACGACCGCTGGCTGCAAGGGCGAGACGAACGGCGTGGACGACGACCCGCCCGTCTTGCTCTACATCATGGGGACCGGCGACGACCGCAGGTCGCCGGCCGGCCGGCTCCGGCACGGCGGCTCCTGGCGCGCCGAGCGCGAATGGCCCCTGGCCCGCGCCCGGGCCGACGCCGTACTACCTCCACGGCCGACGGCACGCCTGTCGACCGTCGGCCCCGCCGACGAGCCGCGAGCCGCACGACCTACACGTTCGACCCGCGCCATCCGGTGCCGACGATCGGCGGCAACATCTCGTCGAACCAGGGCCTGATGACCAACGGCGGCTACGACCAGCGGCCCCGCGACGACACCCACGCCGCCGGCGAACCGCCTGCCCCTCTCCGAGCGCCGCGACGTCCTGGTCTTCCGCACGGCGCCGCTCGGCCGAGGACGTGGAGGTGACCGGCACGGTCGAGGTCAAGCTCTGGGTCACTCGACCGCCCCCGACACCGACTTCACCGCCAAGCTGATCGACGAGATCCCGCCCAACCCCGACTACCCGCTCGGCTTCGACCTGAACATCGGCGACTCGATCCTCCGGGCCCGCTACCGCGAGTCGCTCGACCGCCCCGAGCTGATGACCCCGGGCGACGGTCGTACCCGGTCACGATCACGCTCTATCCGACCGCGAACGTCTTCAAGAAGGGCCACCGCATCCGCGTCGACGTCTCGAGCAGCAACTTCCCCGCGGTTCGACGTCAACCCGAACACCGGCGACCCGCTGGGCACTCACCGGCGGATGGTCGCGGCCGACAACACGGTCTACCACGACGCGGGCATCCGTCGCACGTCGTCCTGCCGGTCGTGCCGACGATGAGCGATGGAGGTACGGTCTGGAGGATCGAGGATCAGATGGCCTCGCCGCCGAGGAACCGGCCGCCGTCGACGCGGTAGCAGGCGCCGGTGGCGAAGTCGGTCCCTTCGAGGAGGTAGAGGATCAGGCGGTTGACGTCGCCGGGCGTGCCGAGCCGGCGGAGCGGGGTCGCGGCGACGACGGCCGCGCGCTCGGCCTCGGAGAGGTCGGGCGGCGGGTCGATCATCGCGGGCTGGACCATCGTGACCGGCGACGTGCGGGGCCAGCTCGCGGGCCAGGGCCAGGGTCATCGTCGTCAGGCCCCCCTTGGCGACGAGGTAGGGGAGATAATCCTTGTAGGGCCGGTCGGTCGCCCAGTCGCCGACGTTGACGATCTTCCCCTTGATCCCGTCCTCGGCCGGCTGGGCGAGCATCCGCCGCGCGGCGGCGACCGCCGTGTGATAGGGCGCGGCGAGGTTGGCGGCGATCATCGCGTCGAAGTCGCCGGGCGCGAGCGTGGCGAACGGGCGTGCGGCGGTAGACGCTCGCCATGTTGACCAGGGCGTCGAGCCGGCCGAACCGGCCGACGACCTCGGCGACGGCGCCGCTCGGCCTGCGTCGGCGCCGCGAGAGGTCGGCCGCGATCGGCCAGGCCGCCGACGCCCCGGGCCTCGACCTCGGCGACGGTCCGCTCGATCGCCTCGCGGCTGGTGTGGTAGGTCAGGGCGACGTCCGCGCCGCGGTCGGCCAGCATCAGGGCCAGGTCGCCGCCGACGCGGCGGCCGCCGGTGATCAGCACCGACCTTGCCGCGCGAGGTTCACGGGCCCGCTCCAGGGGACGTCGGCCACCCCGGCGCGGCGGTTGACGGCGCGGGCCAGGACGAAGAGGAGGTCGCTGAGCCGGTTCAGGTAGACGAGCAGCGTCGCCGGGACGTGCTCGCCCGGGCTCGTGGCCGAGCCGGACGACCAGCCGCTCGGCGCGGCGGCAGACGGTCCGCGCCAGGTGGAGCTGCGCCGCGGCGGGCGAGCCCCCGGGCAGGATGAACTGGCGTCAGCGGCGGCAGGTCGGCCTCCAGCGCGTCGATCCGCCGCTCCAGGCGGGCGGCGTGCTCGGCGGTGATCGCCGCGTGGAACGGCCCCCGGGTCGGGGTCGGCCAGGGCCGAGCCGACGGCGAACAGGTCGTCCTGGAGCCGGCCGACCAGGGCGTCGGCCTCGGCGTCGAGGCCCGTGCGGCGCGGGCGAGGCCGAGCACGGCGTTCAGCTCGTCGACCGTGCCGTAGGCCTCGATCCGGGCGTCGTCCTTGCGGCACCCGGCCGGCTGCCGAGCAGCCCGGTCGTGCCGTCGTCGCCGGTCTTCGTGTAGATCTTCACGGTCGGCTCCTCCGGCCCGGGTCGCGGCCATTGGCGGCGCTTGCCTCGGCCCCTATACTAGGCAGGCCGAGCCGGCCCGGGAAGAGCCGCGCGACGCTCCCGGCCGTCCGCGTCCGACGAACGCCCGACGGAGCCTCGCCCCATGCTCGTCGCTGCTGACCCTCGCCGCGGTCCTGGCCGCCGGCCCCGAACCCGCGCCGGCCGGAGGCCGACGGCCGCGCGAGGCCCGGCACCTCAAGGACATCCGCCAGGTGACGTCCGGGTTCGCCAGGGCCGGCGAGGGCTACTTCCGGCCCGACGGCCAGGCCATCATCTTCCAGGCCGTCCGCCCGCCGCCACGCCGGCCGACAGGACGACTACCAGATCTACACCCTCGACCTCGCCCCCGACGCCCGGCCCGAAGATGGTCAGCACCGGCAAGGGCAAGTGCACGTGCAGCTACTACCACCCCGACGGCAAGTCGATCCTGTTCGCCTCGACCCACCTCGACCCCAACCTCGCCGCACGACGACCGCGCCAAGGCACCCAAGGGCCCGGCCTACAGCCGGACCGAGCGGTATCGCTGGGACTTCGACCCGGCGATGGACATCTTCCGGGCCGACCCCGACGGCTCGAACCTCGTCCGCCTGACCGACACGCCCGGCTACGACGCCGAGGGGAGCTACTCGCCCGACGGCAAGCAGATCATCTTCACCTCGTTCCGCGACGGCGACGCCGAGATCTACATCATGGACGCCGACGGCAAGAACCCGCGGCGGATCACCCACGCCAAGGGCTACGACGGCGGCCCGTTCTTCTCGCCCGACGGCAAGAGGATCATCTACCGGAGCGACCGCAAGGAGAACGACCTGCTCCAGGTCTACATCAACAACCCCGAGGGCGACCGCCGAGCGGGCCCTGACCGACAACGACGTCGTCAACTGGGGCCCGTACTTCCACCCCGACAGCCGCCACATCATCTACGCGACCAGCCTGCCACGGCCACCAGAACTACGAGCTCTACCTGATGGACATCGAGACCGGCGCCGAGGAGCGGATCACCTACCGCGAGGGCTTCGACGGCCTGCCCGTCTTCAGCCCCGACGGCAAGCGGCTGATGTGGACCTCCAAGGGCCGGACCGCCGACAAGACGAGCCAGCTCTTCATCGCCGACTTCGTCAACGGACCCGTCGCGAGCGTCTCGCGATGATCTCGACCCCCATGGACTCCGGGAAAGGAGGACCCCGCCGATGAATGCCAAGGATGCCATCCGCAGACTCGCTGGACCTCAGCGATAACATCGTCAGCAAGTACCTCGACGACCTCGCCGACGCCGACCTGCTGGTCCGGCCGGTCGCCGGGATGAACCACATCGCCTGGCAGCTCGGCCACCTGATCTCGTCCGAGCGGATGTTCGTCGAGGCGATCAAGCCGGGCTCGTCGCCCGCCGCTGCCCGAGGGGTTCGACGAGGCCCACAGCAACGGAGGCGGCGAAGTCGGACGACCCGTCGAAGTTCCTGCCCAAGGCCGAGTACCTCCGCCTGATGCAGGCCCAGCGCGACGCGACGAAGGCGGTGCTCGACGCGCTGACCGACGCCGACCTCGACGCCCCCGCGCCCGAGCGGTTGCGGCGGATGTGCCCGACGGTCGGCACGGTCTTCAACCTGACGGGCAACCACGTCCTGATGCACGTCGGCCAGTTCGTCGCCGTCCGCCGCAAGCTCGGCAAGCCGGTGGTGATTTGACCGAGGGACCGGCCGACGTCGCCGACGCGATCGCGCGGGCGATCGCCGCGGTCGAGCCGCCCGACCCGGCGTGGGCGGCCCGCGCGGGCCGGACGGCAGGCGCGGCTGACGATGCCGCCGGGGAGCCTCGGCCGGCTGCTCGACCTCGGCCGGCAGCTCGCCGCGATCCAGCGGACCGACCGGCCCGACGGGGCCCCGGCCCTGGTCGCGGTCTTCGCGGCCGACCACGGCGTCGCCGCGGCCGGCGTCAGCGCCTATCCGCGCGAGGTCACCGGCCAGATGGTCGCCAACTACCTCCGGGGCGGCGCGGCCGTCAACGTCCTGGCCCGCCGCGCCGGGGCGACGGTCCGCGTCGCCGACCTGGGCGTCGCGCGCCCCCGGCCGGGCTGGAGACGTCCATGTCGTTCGATCTCGCTGCCCGATCGGCCCCGGGACGGCGAACTTCCTGGACGGCCCCGCGATGACCCGCGACGAGGCGTTCCGGGCCGTCCGGACCGGCCTCGACCTGGCCGAGCGCTGGGTCGGGCGCGAGGGCGTCCGCGTCGTCGCGCTCGGCGAGATGGGGATCGGCAACACGACCACGGCCGTCGGCCCTGGCCGCCGCGCTGACCGGCGCGGCGCCCGATCGCGTCGTCGGCCGCGGGACGGGCGTCGACGACGCGGGCCTGGCGCCGCAAGCGCCGGGCGGTCGGCCAGGCTCTCGAACGCCACGGCACCGCGGCCGCGCGACGACCTGGGACTGGCTGGCGCGGGTCGGCGGGTTCGAGATCCTCGGGCCTGGCCGGGCCTGGCGATCGGCGCGGCGCGGCTCCGCGTCCTGGTCGTGCTCGACGGCCTGATCAGCAGCGTCGCCGGCCTGATCGCCGCGCGGCTCTGCCCGGCCGTGCGAGGCTCCCTCGTCGCCGCCCACCTCGGCCCCGAGCCGGGCCATCGGGTCGTCCTCGATGCGCTGGGCCTCCGGCCCCTGCTCGACCTCGGCCTGCGCCTCGGCGAGGGGACCGGCGCCGCGCTGGCCCTGCCCCTGATCGCCTCGGCCGCCGACATCCTCCGCGACATGGCCACCTTCGACGAGGCGGGCGTGTCGGGCCCCGCGCCGCCCTGATCGAAGGGCCGACCCGTCACCCGCGGGGGGTCCAGATCCGGCAGGCCACGGTCTCGCCCTGGCGGGCGGCGTCGATCGGGGGGAGCGCGCCTGCGGCGACGGCGCCGAGGGGCACCACGACCTGGAGCAGCAGGTTGCCGGCGGCCGGGTTGTAGGCGAACGGCCGGGCGAAGTCGAGCTTGATGTCGAACGGCTGGAATTGGCGGCGTCCGTTCGGGCGCGACCGGAGGGTGAGCGGGCCGGCGAAGACCTGCGCGGCGTCCCGGCCGAGGTTGTCCGCCGGATTGGCACCGAGGGCGCCTGGCGCCCTGGGGGTCGTGCTGAGGGTGATCCGGACGTCGCCGATCGTCCGGGTGTAGCCCGGCGGCCGTCCGGGGGTCGGCGGCGCCGGGCGCGCGGCCATGTTGGGCCGGCACGCCATCGCGCCGAGGCTGATCGCGGCCCCCGGGAAGAGGCGGGCGTGGAGGACCTGCTGGTAGATGAACTCCCGGCCGGGGTGGTTCGGGCTAAGCGGCACGATCCGGAAGACGCCGAGCGACCGCTCGAAGGCAAAATCCGTCCGCCGGAAGTCCAGGTCAAAGGGGACCGACGTGGACAGGCCCCGGCTGGTCGCCTTGAAGGAGGAGGTGGGGACGACCGGCGGGTTCCCCGACGATTTGAAGATCACGATCAACCCGCCCAGGCCGGCCGTCTTCATGGCGATCCGCCTTCGCTGGAGGTCTAAGCAGCCGGACCGAATTCACCCGCACCTTCGGTTCAAGGCCGGACCCCACGTAATCCTCGGTAGGGCCGGTGGGATCATCTGACGGTATCCAATCAATCCCACGCTCTGGCGAAGAGCACCAAGGAGGTGCTCGCGATGCCAGGCAATCAACCGTGGGGCCTTCTCGCGGCCTTCGCCTTCTTCATGATCGTCAGCGGTCTCTGCTCGCTTCTTCTGCCGAGAGCGATCTGGTTCCTCTCGGATGGCTGGAAATTCAAGAACGCCGAACCCTCGGGCTGCGCCTGGTGGTGATCCGCATAGGTAGACTCTTGAGCATCATCATGGGGGCCGTGTTGCTTTCCATCGCCTGGACCCTCATGGCCAAGGTTCATTGACCAATGGTCGCGTCTAGCGAGGACGTCCCGACGCTCTCTCGCGCCTCGGGGGTCTTCGAACCGTTAAGCTTTGGGGCGATCCGGCGTCAGTCCCACTTCAAGATGGCCCCGGTCGCGGCGCTGGTGGCCATGCTGGCGTACTTGGCCAGGTAGCCGCGGGTGAAGCGCGGGGCGGGGCGGGTCCACCCGGCGCGCCTCGCGGCGAGCTCGGCGTCGGAGAGGCGGACGGCGAGGCGTCCGGCGGGGATGTCGATCTCAATCAGATCGCCGGGCCGGATCAGGCCGATCGGGCCGCCGACGGCGGCCTCGGGGCTGACGTGGCCGATCAACGCGCCGGCGGTCCCGCCCGAGAAGCGGCCGTCGGTGATCAGGGCGCACTGGTCGCCCAGCCCGACCCCCTTGATCGCCGTCGTCGGCGCGAGCATCTCCTGCATGCCGGGGCCCCCTTGGGGCCCTCGTTGCGGATCACGACGACGTCGCCCGCCTTGACCTTGCCGAAGACGATGCCGTTGTAGGCGTCCTCCTCGCTCTCGAAGACCACCGCGGGCCCGGTGTGGACGAGCATCTTGGGGTCGACGCCGGCCGTCTTGACGACCGCCCCCTCGGGGGCGAGGTTGCCGTGGAGCATCGACAGGCCGCCGGTCTGCGAGTAGGCGTTCTTGACGGTCCGGATCACGTCGAACGGGTCGAAGTCGTCGCCGCCGTCCTCGCCGGGCGGGCCTCCCGGCTCGACCTCGCCCTCGGCGTCGATGACGGCGAGCCCCGCGGCCTGCGAGCGCGTTTCGGAGACGCTCGGCACGGTCCACGCCTGGCTGGTGCGGACGCCGCCGGGGCGGACGCGCGTCAGCGTCTTGGCGGAGGCCAGCGCGCTCGCGCCGCGGACGTCGTAGTCGGCGATGTTCTCGCCGAGGGTCCGGCCGGTGACCGTCGGGCATGACAGGGTGAGCAGGCCGGGGCGGCCGCGCTCGACCTCGCCGAGGATGGTGTGGATGCCGCCGGCCCGCGCCACGTCCTCGACGTGGTAGGGGCTGGCCGGGCTGACCTTGCAGATATTGGGCGTCTTGCCGCTCAGCTCGTCGATCCGGCCCAGCGTGTACGGCACGTCCGCCTCGGCGGCGATGGCCAGGATGTGGAGCACGGTGTTGGTGCTCCCCCCCATCGCCATGTCGAGGATCATCGCGTTGTCGAACGCCTCGGTGGTGGCGATCTCGCGGGGGAGCAGGCCGTGGCCGGGCCCGAGGCGGCCGAACTCGCGGGCCATCTCGACGACCCGACGCGCCGCGCTCGTAGAGCGCCTTGCGGTCGGCCGAGGTCGCCAGGATCGTGCCGTTGCCCGGCAAAGCCATGCCGAGCGCCTCGGCCAGGCAGTTCATGCTGTTGGCCGTGAACATGCCCGAGCAGCTCCCGCACGTCGGGCACGCCGCCTTCTCGATCGCCTCCAATTGCTCGGCGGTGATCTGGCCGCTCTGCCTCTTGGCGCCGGCGACGAAGGCGTCGATCAGGTCGACCGTCTGGCCCGATTCGGTCCGCCCGGCCTCCATCGGCCCCCCCGAGACGAAGACCGTCGGCACGTTGACCCGCATGGCGCCCATGAACATGCCGGGCACGATCTTGTCGCAGTTGGGGATGCAGATCATGCCGTCGAACCGATGCACTCGATCATCGTCTCGACGCTGTCGGCGATCAGCTCGCGGGAGGGGAGCGAGTACTTCATCCCCTTGTGTCCCATCGCGATCCCGTCGTCGACGCCGATCGTGTTGAACAGGAAGGGCACGCCGCCGGCCGCTCGGACGCACTCCTTGACGAAGTTGCCCACCTCCTGGAGGTGGACGTGCCCCGGGATGATGTCGACGTGGCTGTTGCAGATGGCGATGAACGGCTTGTCCCAGTCGGTCTCGCGCACTCCGGTCGCCCGCAGCAGGCTCCGGTGCGCGGCGCGGGCGTCGCCCTTCTTGATCGTGTCGGATCGCATGCTGAAACCGCTCGGCTCGGTGGGCATCGGTTCAATCCCGGGTGTGTCGGCTGGGTCCGTCGCGAGGTGGCACGAGGCGGGCAGGGCCCCGCGCCAAAGCTCGATGATATCAAAGCGGCCGTGACGAACCAAGCACCGCGGATCGAGGCCCCATGTTCGCCTTTGGATTCCGGAGGTCCGATCGTCGGGCCGGGTCTTCAGGGGCGGGTCGCCCGGATTTCGACCGGCTGCGCGGTGCCGATCTCGAAGACGGCGCGATCGTCGCCCCCCTTGGGCGTGCGATCGACGGCGATGATCAGGGTGTTCCAGCCCGCGCGGAGGGGCAGGCGTGCGACGTCGGGACCGAGGCGGGCGCCGCGGCCAGGAGCTTCGGCCACCTTCGTACCGTTCAGGAAGATCCGCGAGGCGCCGTCGAGCCCGAACCGCAGGGCGGCGTCTTGGGGCCGGTCCGAACGGACCGCCGCCGTGAGGTAGGCGCGGCCGGGGGGTGCGCCGAGATGGCCGCGCAGACCGAGCGTCCCCCCTCCCGTCGCGTCGAGAGGCGCCCAGGAGACGGCCCGGCCCCCCTGGCCCGGGAACTTATCCAAGAGGTCGACCCGGTCGATGGGGACGATCGGGCCAGGGTCGCCCGTCGCGATCGGGCCGAGGGCCAGGACGTGGTCGAGCCTCCGCCGCGACCTCAGCACCTCCTGCACGGGCTTGCTGAGCAGGAACGCGAGGAGGTCGGCCAGCTCGCGCGGCGAGAGCTCGCGCCAGGCCCTCGGGCATCAGGGAGGCCGGATCGCGGGCCTGCTCGTCGATCGACCCGATCGGGATGCGGGTCTCCTGCGCGCCGGCGTCGCGGAGGACCAGCGCCTCGGCGTCCTGCGAGACCTTGATCCCGCTCAGGAGGCGGCCGTCCTTGAGCGCGACCTTGTACGCCTCGTAGCCCTCCTTGATCTCCTTGGAGGGCTCCAGGATCGCCTCGATCAGCTTGTCGAGCGAGAGCGCCTGGGACACGCCGGTCAGCGACGGGCCGACGTCGCCGCCGAGGCCCTCGATCTGGTGGCAGGATGAGCATCGCGACCCGGTCTCGCGGAGGAAGACTCCCAGCCCGTTCCAGGGGTCGGCGCCTCGGCCGAACCGCTCCTTGAGCCCGGCGACCGTCACGGCCACCGCGGCGGCCTTCTCGATTTCGGCCAGCAGGGCGCGGTGCTCAGGGCTGTCGAACTTGCGGACGGCGGCCAGGACCGCAGGGAGGTCGCCGCGAGCAAGTTTGCGGTCGAGCAACGCCCGCCCCAGACGCAGCGCCGTCTGCGGCCTCTCGCCGAGGATCTGGATCGCCTCGGCATGGAGCTCGGACGGGCCCTCCTCCAACGCGTGCTCGGCCAGGGGGATGGCGCGGGGCCGGTCGACCTCGGCCAGGGCCGGAGCGCCGCCGTGCGGAAGGCGATCTCGGCCGGGAACTGCCGATACGCCGTCTCGATCGTCGGGAAGACGTCCGGTCCCGCGGCGCAAGGCGAGGACGATCTCGGCCCGCGCGCGCTGCGAGGTCGCGGGATAGAGCAGACGGGCCGAGAGGTGTTCGATCGCCCCCTCCGGGCTGGACCGGGCGGCCAGCCGCGCCGAGGCGATCTGGACCGCCTCCTCCTTGTCATCGAGCAGGCTGAGGACCAGCGCGGGCGCGCGGATGCCGGCCAGGCGGCAGACGTCGAGCGTGGCCACCTTGATGGCCGCGTCGGTCTCGGGATGGGCGATGACCCAGTCGGCCAGCCCTCGCGTATCGACCGGGATGTTGAGCGGGATGTCCTTGGAGAGCTTGATCAGCGCCAGCCTCTCGGGGCCGGAAAGGCCGGGCAGCGTGGCGAGGGCGGGGAGCCTCCGGGCCGCCGCCCCGGTCCGCAGGGCCGAGAAGATGGCGACCGCCTCGGCGCCCGGCGCCCCGGCGCGTCCGGATCGCCTGGGCGATGGCCTCGACGCCCGGATCGCCGAGCCGCTCCAGGGCCCGGATGAAGGCGTCGCGCACGACGACGTCGGCCCACGGGTGCGCCAGGAGCCAGGCGAGAAGCGGCGGCGCGGCCTCGGACGGGGCGGCCCGGCCATGCTGCCCGATGGCCAGCGCGATGTCGCGCAGGGCGCGCCGGTCGGGGTCGTTCAGGTGCGCGACCAGCGTCGGGACGAGGTCCGGACGGCCCCGCCTTCGGCTCCCAGCTCAGCGCCTGCGCGGCGAGGCGTCGGACGTCGGCCTCGGGGTCGTCGAGCGCCGCGACCATCGCGCGCTCGACCTCGCCATCCCAGAGCCGCCGCGCCCCTTGCAGGCCGAGCAGGCGCGCGTGCAGCGCCATCGCCTTGTCGTTCATCAGGCCGAGCAGCATCGCGCGGGTCGGCGCGGGGGCGACGGCCCCCCGACGTTCGACCAGCTCGCGCAGGGCCCGATCGGCCTCGCCGAAGTCGCGGCCGGTGATCATGGACCGCAGGGCGTCGTCGCAACCCTCCTTCACCCGTCGCCAGTTATTCTCTTTCAGGGGCAGGGCGGGGTCGTCGCCGTCCCCCTCCCAGGTGATCCGATAGAGCCGGCCCCGCTCGCCGTCGCCCCAGAGCCGCCCCGCGCCTCCGGAGTTGCTCCGCCAGTCGAGCACGTAGAGGGCGCCGTCGGCGCCGACGACCGCCTGGCAGGGGCGGAACAGGTCGTCGTCGGCGGTCATCAGCGTGACCTCCCGGCCGAGCGCGTACGATCCCCCCTTCGGCTTGACGCGATAGGCGCGGACGAGCCTGCGGAAGACGTCGGGGTAGATGGCGAGGTCGCGGTAGCGGTCGGGCAGGGCGACGCCATTGTAGACGACCAGGCCGGCGGGCGCGCCTCGGCCGGTGTTGGCGATGATCGGCAGCTTGCCCGGCAGCTCGCCGTCGGCGGCGCCGCGGTCGAAGTCGGGCTGGCAGCAGGTCGCGCCGGGGCGGAGTCGCCAGCCGTAATCCCCCTCCTCCACCGGGTTGATCAGCCGGACGCCCTGGAACTTCGAGCCGTCCTCGTTGTCATTGTCCGCGAGGAAAGGGTCGAAGGTGGCGTTGAACGCGATGTCGCGATAGGGGTTGCGGAAGCCGAGCGCGAACAGGTGCATGCTCGACCCGTCGACGCGGCAGCGGAAGACGCCGCCGCTCCGCGAGACCTCGACCCGCGAGCCGTCCGAGCCGACGACGTGGTTGTCGTTGTCGCCGGCCGTCAGGTAAAGCCAGCCGTCGGCGTTCAGCACCATGCCGCTGAGCCAGTGGTGGTAGGTCCCGCAGAAGCCGTCGGCCAGGACGGTCCTGAGCTCGAACTTGCCGTCGCCGTCCTCGTCGCTCCAGCGCTCGAGGCGGCCGACGCAGGTCAGATACAAGCTGTTCTTCCACGGGAAGATCGCCGCCGGCATCTCGGTGCCGTCGACGACGACCTCGGAGGCGTCGTAGACGCCGTCGTCGTCAGTATCCAGGAGCCTCTTGACGACGTCGGGCGTCGCCTTGCGGCGGTGCAGGACCCTGGCGGTCCCCCCCTCGGGGAGCTTCATCGTCTCCCAGGTGTCGAACGTGCGGTCGGCCTGCTTCCACTCGGCCACGTACAGGGTGCCGTCGTCGGCGAAGGCCATCGCGGTCGGGTCGACGATCGTCGGTTCGGCCGCGATGACCTGGACCTTGAACCCCTTCGGCGCGTAATGCCCATTGAGCCTCGGGTCGAACCGGCCGAGCTCGGCCAGCGCCTCGCGCCCCTCGCCTGGCCCGGTCTGGGCGCGGGCCGCGTGGCCGCAGAGTGCCCCCAGGGACAGGAACATCGCCAGGGCGCGGAGGTCCGGCCCGGGCAAGGGCCAGCCGAACGTCGATCGTGGGGGCATGGAAGGTCTCGGTAGGATGTCGGGCACCGCAATGCGCCGCGTCGCGCGATATCCTCGATGATAATCGCGCGGATGCCACGACACTACCTTATGGCGCCGATGGTCCGCGGCGGCCCGCCCTTTGCGTACCCGTCTCCCCGATGATCGACTGGACCACCCCGATCGGGACGACCGATAATCCATACGCCGCGATTGATTCCCGTCAGGCCCTCCCTATAATGTCCTAAACTACTTGGGGACAAGGGGTTCTCGACGGGGACGGCGGTCCAGGAGGTCGTGACGAGGATGGCCACCGACATTCGGCTCAAGGAGTCGCTGCCGCTGCTGACCGAGCGGATCGTCGAGACCTACGAGGAGTGCGGCGCGATCCACCACCTGGGCCACTCGCCGCTGCCCAGCTACCGCGAGGTCGTCGAGATCCTGGCGGACCTCCGCGAGATCCTCTATCCCGGCTATGGACGGCGACAGAACCTGCACATGGGGAACGTCGGCTACCACGTCGGCGACCTGATCGACGGCCTGCACGACCGCCTGACCCAGCAGGTCGCGCGCGCCCTGCGGCACGACTGCAAGGCGCGCGAGCTGGAGGCCGACTTCGAGGCCGAGGCACAACTCGTCGCGATCCGCCTGCTGGAGTCGATCCCCGCGCTGCGCCGGACGCTCGCCGACGACATCCAGGCCGCCTACGACGGCGACCCGGCCGCCAAGGGCCTCGACGAGATTTTGTTCTGCTACCCCGGCGTCGCGGCGATCACCGTCTTCCGGATCGCGCACGAGATACACCGGCTTGGCGTCCCTTTGATCCCGCGGATGATGACCGAGTACGCGCACGGCAAGACGGGCATCGACATCCACCCCGGCGCGACGATCGGCCGCCGGTTCTTCATCGACCACGGCACCGGCGTCGTCATCGGCGAGACGACGCACATCGGCGACGGCGTCAAGGTCTACCAGGGCGTGACGCTCGGCGCCCTGAGCTTCCCCCGCGACGAGGACGGCAACATCCTCCGCGACCTGAAGCGGCACCCCACCATCGAGGACGAGGTGGTCATCTACGCCAACGCCACGATCCTCGGCGGCAGCACGGTCATCGGCCACCACGCGGTCATCGGCTCGTCGGCCTGGATCACCCGCAGCGTCGCACCCTACACCACCGTGACCATCGAGAACCCCCGCCTCCGCTACCGGGGCGCCTCGCCCGAGGCCAACGCCGACGACTTCTCGGCGCCCGACTACCAGATCTGATCCGGGAGGAGCGGCCGTGGACCGGGTCGTCTTCGAAGACCTGACGCTGAGGCAGTTCCTCCGCCTGCCCCCGACGAAACCGGCCCTCGAATACATCGACGGGAAGGTGGTGCGGAAGGTGTCCGGCGGGCGGGAGCACAGCCTCCTCCAGTCGCTCCTCGGAGCACGCCTGCTGACGACAGCCCGGGCGACGGGGCTCGGGATGGCCTATTGCGAGCTGCGGCTGCACCTACGGCGGCCGATCGCTGGTCCACGACCTCTGCGTTATCGCCGCGGGCCGCATCCCGAGGGATGAACGGGGTGAGCTCGCGGAAGACGTGATGCTCGCGCCCGATTTGGCCGTCGAGATCACCTCGCCCGGCGAGACGGTCCGGGAGCTGTCCGCACGGCTCTCCTGGAGCGTCCGCAACGGCGTGCGGCTCGCCTGGTTAATCCAGCCGAGGCAGCGACGGGTTTACGTCTTCCGCCCCGACCGGCCGGTCGAGGCCCTGGAGCCGGGGGGCGAACTCCTCGGCGACGACGTGATCCCGAACCTTCGCCTTCCCCTCGACGCGATGTTCGGCTGGCTCGTCGAGGACTGATCTCGGTCGGACCGTCCGGCTGGCAGACATGCTCCGGAAGGTCTTCGATCGGTCCGACCCCGTGTCTAAAAAACCATCGGGGCCCGGGCGCGGCGTTAACATTCCGCGCGATTTCGGGCCTGATCTGGTGGCGACGAGGCCGACTCCTGGCACCTGCCCGGAGGGGGATGCCGGCCGTCGTCGCGGGCCGCGCACGCGGGATGGGGGATATGTCCGGCCCCTCGCGTCACGAATCCCGGACGGGCCTGTGTTTCACACATCCGAGAGATCAGGATTCTTCGGGAATTCTCTGGAAAAGCGACACGGCCCGGCTAAATTAGAGACCGACCCCGGCGCGCGAGGGAGGGCCGCGGGTCCCCGTCACGACCTCACGTCACATCTCGTCCCGGCCGGGCCAGGGGCCCGGCCCCGTGCGGAGAACGGTGATCGCTCCTTGGAGATCACCCCCGAGGGAGGTACGCGCCGATGGATGCGACCGAACAGTTCGTCCAGGTCCGGAACAGCATGCGCCCGCCGATGAAGGGCGCCCGCGAGGTCGGCAAGACCAACCCCGCCGAGCTCGTCGAGGTGACCGTGCGGGTGCGCCGTCGCACCTCGCACGACGCGGTGGCGCGGGCGGTCCACGAGGCGGCCGGCCCGCTCGGCGAGCGCCGGACCATGGGCCGCGACGAGTATGAGAAGGCGCACGGCGCCGACCCCGACGACCTGAAGAAGGTCGTCGAGTACGCGACCCGCCACGGCCTGACCGTCCTCGACTCCAGCGCCGCGCGGCGCAGCGTCCACCTGCTGGGGACCGCGCAGGCGATGGCCCGCGCCTTCCACGTCGACCTGCGGACCTACCAGCACAACAACATGACCTATCGCGGCCACCCCGACCACGTCCACGTCCCGAAGGACCTCGCCGACGTCGTCGAGGCGGTCGTCGGGTTCGACAACCGGCCGTATGCCCGGCCGCACTACCGCATCGGCCAGGTGCGCGCAGGGCGCCTGGCGCCCCACGCCGGCGCGGCCCCCGACTTCACCCCGACCCAACTGGCCCAGGCCTACAACTTCCCCGACGCCGACGGCACGGGCCAGGTCATCGGCATCATCGAGCTGTCGGCGCCCGCCGGCAGCGGCTACCGCGTCGCCGAGCTGCAGCAGTACTTCAAGTCGATCGGGCTCGCCGAGATGCCGACCGTCCAGGCGGTCTCCATCGCCCACGGCCAGAACCACCCCGGGACCGACCCCAACGACCCCAACTGCGCCGACGGCGAGGTCATGCTCGACATCGAGGTGGCCGGCGCCATCGCCCCCGGCGCGAAGATCTTCGTCTACTTCGCGCCGAACACGCAGCAGGGCTTCCTCCGCGCCATCAACGGCGCGGTCCACGACGACGCGAACAAGCCGACGGTGATCTCGCTGAGCTGGGGCGGCGCCGAGAACCCGGACGACCAGACGACCGACCAGATCAACCAGATACTCCAGGACGCGGCGGCGCTGGGCGTGACCTTCTGCGTCGCCTCGGGCGACAGCGGGTCGCGCGACAACCCGAACGATGCCGACCACGCCGCGGTCGACTTCCCGGCGTCGAGCCCCTACGCCCTGGCGTGCGGCGGGACGATGCTCAAGGCCAGCGGCGCGACGATCGCCGACGAGGAGGTCTGGTTCCACGACGGCGGCGGCTCGGGCGGGGGGGTCAGCCGGATCTTCCCGGTCCCGCCCTACCAGAATGATGCCGGCGTCCCCAGCGCCGTGAACCCGCCCGGCAACCCCGGCCGCGGCGTGCCCGACGTCTGCGGCGACGCCGACCCGGCGACCGGCTATCGCATCCTCGTCGACGGGCAGTCCATGACCATCGGCGGCACCAGCGCCGTGGCGCCGCTGTGGGCGGGCCTGGTCGCCCGCCTGAACCAGAAGCTGGGCAAGCCCGCCGGCTTCCTCAACCCGCTGCTGTACCAGAACCCGGGCGCCCTGAACGACATCACCAAGGGGACCAACGGCGACTACCATGCCGGCAAGGGCTGGGACCCCTGCACCGGGCTGGGCAGCCCCAACGGGGCCAAGCTGCTGCAAGCCCTCCAGGCGCCCGCCCCGAAGGCGGTGGCGGCTGCACCGGCCGGGGAGCCCGCGATGGCGGCCGGTTCATAATTCGCCCTCCCGGGCCCGCCGGGACGGCAACCTGCCCGGTGCGGGGCTTCCCCCCACCCCGCACCGGGCCCGATCGCATGGGAGGTCATCATGGCAAGTCCCGGGGACCGCGTCCCCGTCCCCGGCAGCACGCCGGTACACCCGACGGGCGCCCGCCTGGTGGGGCCCGTCGATCCCGACGAGACCTTCGAGGTCACGCTGCGATTGCGCCCTCGTCCTTCGGCCGGAGGGACGGCCCCGGTCGAGGCGATGTCCGCCCTGCCGGTCCAGGAACGCCGCTACCCGAGCCGCGAGGAATACGAGGCCGCGCACGGGGCCGACCCCGACGACGTGGCCAAGGTCAAAGCCTTCGCCCGCGCCCACGGCCTGAACGTGACCGAATCGGGCGGCGACGGGCGGACCCTCGTCCTCTCGGGCACCGCCCGGGCCCTGGCCGAGGCGTTCGGCGTCTCCCTGGGGCGCTACGAGGCCGCCGGCGCCTCTTACAGGAGCACCCCGGGGCCGGCCCACGTCCCCCCCGAGCTGGCACCGATCGTCCAGGCCGTCGTCGGCTTCGACGATCGCCCACACTCCAAGCACTGATTGCCACCCGGCCGTCGATTCACCAGGGGCGGCTGGCGAAGACGAGCCAGCCCCCCGCCCGGATCGCGTGCGCCAGCCACGGGGCCGCGATCGGGCGGGACCGGACGGAGTCGATCGGCAGCACCTCGTCGATCCGGAAGCCCGCCCCCCGCAGCTCGCGGCGGAGCTCGCCCCAGCGGTAGAGGTGGACCTCCATCTCCGGGATGCCCCGATAGGTCATCCGGCGGTCGCCGACGTCGGGGCGGCCGAAGAGGCCCCTGAGGGCCTGTCCCATCAGCCAGGCCCGGCCCTGCGGGTTGCGGAGGTTGAGCCAGAGGTTGTGCGCGTGCAGCGCCAGGCGACCGCCCGGCCGGAGGATGCGGGATGCCTCGGCCAGGGCCCGGCGGCGGGCCGACGCGCCCCGGATCATCCCCAGGGTGCTGAACATCGACAGCGCATACGAGAAGGTCGCGTCGGGGAAGCATCCCAGGCGGCACAGGTTCGCCTCGACCCGCAGCAGGGAGACCCCCGCCTCGCGCGCCCTGGCCCCGGCGGCCTGGAGCATCGCGTGCGACAGCTCGACGGCCACGACCGGGAACCCGCGGCGGGCGAACCGCACGGCATGACGGCCCGTGCCGCAGCCGAGGTCGACCAGCGGCGCCGGGTCGGTGAACCGCTCCTCGAGCGCGCGGGCGTCGGCCTCGAACAGGGGGTGGCCCCGGAAGAACTCGTCCTCGTCCTCGGCCAGCCGGGGGGTGTGGGCATACCGCCAGAGCGACGAGTTGACCCCCTCGGGCAGCCTCCAGGAGGGCGGGACGCGGTCGCGGCTCATCGCGGCAGGGGCGTCGCGAACACCCGTCCCGATCGCGGGCCCAGGCCGATCCCGCGGAGCGCCCCGGCCTCGGCCCGCACCGGGTCGTGCGCCCAGACCTCGTCGAGGGCGGAGCCGTCGGCGACGATCCCGCAGAGGGGGACGTCCGCCCGCCTCGCGGCGGTCGAGGCGTTCAGCGCCACGACGACCGCCTCGTCGCCGAGCCGTCGCGCGTACGCGAAGACCTCGCCCTCGGCGAAAAGGACTTGGAACGTCCCCCTCCGCAGCGCCGGCCGGGCCTTGCGCAGCGCGATGAGGCGCTGGAAGTCGTGGAGCAGGGCGGTGTCCCAGGTCTCGGGCTGGTGCCAGGGGAAGGCGCGGCGGTTGTCCGGGTCGTGGCGGCCCTCCAGGCCGATCTCGTCGCCGTAGTAGATCGACGGGGCGCCGGGGTAGGTCATCTGGAACAGGGTCGCCAGCCGCAGCGCCGTCTTGTCGCCGCGGGCCAGCGTGACGAACCGCGCCATGTCGTGGCTGTCGAGCAGGTTCATCTGGACGAGGTTGACGTTCTCGTGGTAGAGGCCCAGGAGCCATTCCAGGGTCCGGGCGAACCCCGGCGCGTCGAGCGGCTCGGCGCCGCGGAGGCTGGTCCGGTTCAGCTCGTCGTGATCGACCGACCGGCCGATGAAGAAGCTGATGCAGGCGCGGGTGAACAGGTAGTTCATCACCGCGTCCCACATGTCGCCCCGGAGCCAGCGGCGGGACTCGACCCAGACCTCGCCGACGATGTACGCCTCGGGGTTGCCGTCGCGGACGCGGCGGCGGAACTCGCGCCAGAATGCGTCGTCGTCGATCTCGTTGGCCACGTCGAGCCGCCAGCCGTCGATGCCGAAGTCGATCCACCGGCGGGCGATCCCCCAGAGGAACTCGCGGACCTCGCGCGTGTCGGTGTTGAACTTGGGCAGCGCGTGCAGATTCCACCACGCCTCGTAGCCGGGCGAGCGGTCGTGGTCGTAGGCGTAGAGCGGGAAGTTGCTGACGGTGAACCAGTCGAGGTAGGCCGAGTCGGCGCCGTTCTCCAGGATGTCGTGGAACTGGAAGAAGCCGCGGCTGGCGTGGTTGAAGACGCCGTCGAGCACCACGCGGATCTGCCGCGCGTGCGCCTCGTCGATCAGCCTCCGCAGCGCGGCGTTGCCGCCGAGCATCGGGTCGACCTTCTCGTAGTCGTGCGTGTGGTAGCGGTGGTTCGAGGCCGACTGGAAGATCGGCGTGAAGTAGAGGGCGTTGACGCCGAGGTCGGCGAGGTAGTCGAGCTTCTCGACGACGCCGATCAGGTCGCCCCCCTGGTAGCCGTGGACCGTCGGCGACGCCCCCCACTCGTCGAGGTGGCCCGGCTTGGGGACCGCCAGGCTCCGGGCGAAGCGGTCGGGGAAGATCTGGTAGAAGATGGCGTCGCGCACCCAGTCGGGGGTCTGCGGTCCGCTCACGGCGCTCTCCGGGAATCGGCCGCGGCGGTCTTCTTAACCCCCCCTGCTAGGGAGACGGAATCGCGGAGCCTCTGGAGGAGCTCCCGCCCCCGCTTCGGGTCGAAGCCATGCTCCCGATCGAGCCGCGCCCAGAAGGCCCGCGAAAGGATCGGGACATACTTGTTCGCGATCTCGTCGCCCGCCTCCCAGGCGCCCCCCTCCGCCTCCTCGATCTCGCGCAACACCCGCGACATCGCCTCTTTTTCCTCCGGGGTCGCGTCGCCGAGGTACGGCACCCGGTGGGTGAGGCATCGCATCGCGAAATAGACGGCGGAGATCATCCGGTTCACGGGCAGATCATCGAGGAATTCGAACATCGTTCAGGCCCTGTAAAAGTCGAGGACATCGAACCTGCGGCGGGGCAGGGCTGCGATGATGTATTCCTCCGCGAGCGGATGGGCCCGCTCCGCGACGCCGGCCCGGCGGGCGATCCGGGCGATGGCCGTATTGTAGGGGATGATGTAGAGCAGGGGGCGGAAGTCGGCCAGCTCGGCGGATTTGACGACATCCTCGATCTCTTCCCGCTGATCCTCCGAGATCGTCCCCGCATCCACATGCCGGGCAGCCCCCCCGATGATGCCGACCCTGTTCTGCTCGATCTTCTTGCTGTGCCGATCGCCCCGCCGCACCTCCTCCCGGAGGCCCTGGAGGATCTCGCACGGGTTCGAGCTCGGCGGGGCCGAGGGGTTGTAGCCCGGCCGGTCCCTCGCGTCGAAGTACGGTGAGCACCAGGCGTAGTGCATGCCGCCATAATACAGCTCGGCGATGCTGTAGGCGAGCTTCGTATTGACCGAATACAGCAGGAGTGGCTTGGCCATAAGGCTTCGAAGGCCGGTGGTTGTCCATGACGACCGAGGTCGGGCCCGCTCGCCGTCAGCCCGCCGGCACCTTGAGCCAGTAGACCTGCTGGCGGTCGCCGCGGAGCCGCAAATCTTCGAGCATCGGCTCGACGGTCGGCTTGGCCAGCCCCTTGAAGAAGGACTTGCCGTTGATCCGCACTTCGAATCGCCTCTTGAAGTCGATCAGCTTCGGGCTGACCCAGGCGTCGAGCTTCTTGATGCCGGCGGTCCGGATGCTGATCAGGTTGCTCAGGGCGCTTGAGGTCATCTTGATGGTCGCCGGGTTGAGGTTCTTGCCGAACGGGTCGGCGGCCTCGGGGGCGGTGGTCCGGCCCGCCTGGAAGTCGCGGACGACCACGCCGTAGAACCGCACGTCCGAGTCGCGCGCCGTCCAGGCGTCGAACTCCTTGGGGGCGGCGTCGCGGCGGCGGCGGTCCATCCAGTCGAAGGCGTGCGGCGCCTCCTCGGGGATGTCCTCCAGGGCCCGGTGGTAGTGCTCGACGTAGGTCGCGTCGTACGCCTTCAGGATCAACGGCTTGAGCACCTGGCCGAAGGCCACCTCGCGCCCCGCCGGCGCCAGGTCGCCCAGCGCCACGTAGAGCGGCAGGAGCTCGGCGTGCGGCAGGTAGCGGTAGGCGTACTTCAGCGGCATCCCCGAGATGACCACCACCCCGGCGAACAGGTCGGGGTGCGCCAGGCCGAAGTCCCACGCCATGTTCCCGCCGAGCGAGCTGGCCGCCGAGGAAGACGCGGTCGCCGTCGATGGCATACCGCTTCCTCGCGTCGCGCAGGGCCAGCTCGACGGCGGCGTGCTCGCTGGTCGTGTAGCGATAGTCCTTCGGCTGGCCGGGCAGGTTGTACTCCGGCGCGATGACGATGTAGCCCCTCCGCTCGGCCTCGCCGCGCCACCAGGCGATCGCCGTCTCGGGCCCGTGGCCGTCGTGCAAAGCGACCACCGCCGGGTAGCTCCGCAGCGGGTGGTACTCCGGCGGCAGGAGGACGGCGTACTCGGTCGGCGTCGCGTTGTCGTCGTCGCCGACGCGGCGGGTCTTCGGCTCGCCCGGCCTCTCGTCGCCGTCCGCCAGGGGGGGCGGCATCCTCTGGACCAGCCGCGTCAGCAGGTCGAGCTTCCGCGCCGTGACCGGCTGCGCCGGCTCGTCGGGGAGCTCCAGCGCCTCGAGCGGCTCCAGCGCCCGGGCCCTCGCGTCGGGGTCGCGGCCGGCGAGGTAATCGCGGACCAGGTCGCGCGCCTTCCAGGAGAGCGCCGCGGCGTCGAGGTCGGCGACCGCGGCGTCGGAGCCGGCGGCGTAGCCCGACATCGCCAGCGCGAACCGCGCCTCGTCCGACGACCCGGCCTCGGCCTTCGCCTTCTGCCAGGCGACGAAGCGGTCGCGGACGGCGTCGGGAGCGTCGGCCAGGGCCCTGAGGGCCTCCAGCAAAGGTTTCTTCCACGCGCCGCGCCGCGCCGAGGGGATGCGCTCGGCCAGCGCCCTCAGCTCGTCGGCCAGGGCGCGGTCGGCGGCGGCCTGCGCGTCGTCGCGGCGGACCTGGTCGCGGACCTCGACCAGCAGCTCGGAGGAGACGTCCTTGCTCGGGAACGTCGCCAGCCGCTCGCGCACCCCGCGGGGCTGCTGCGCCCTGCGGCGGAGGTCGATCTCGGCCTTGAGCTGCGCCGCGCCGAGCTGGACGACCGAGGCGCGGGCGTTGGCCACCGTCTCGCGCAGCTCGGGGAACTCGGCGGCGATCGCGTCGAGCTCGGCGCGGGCCTCGTCGTACCACTCCGCCTGGATCAGGAACCGCGCCACGCGGAGCCTCTCGTTCTGGTTGGTCCGCTCGACCTTCCCCAGCAGCCCGAGCACCACCTCGCGGGGGACCTGCGCGGTGGCCTGGCGGCCGTCCTGCCAGAAGCCGTCGACCCCGCGGATGTGGACGAAATACGGCCCGAGCTCGTAGATCGCCTGCTCCATCGCGATCCTCTTGGTCGAGCGCGCGCTGATGTACTCGAACATCCGCCGGCCCCGGTCGTTCCAGGGCGTCTCCTTGACGACCACCGCCTCCTTGGGCATCGCCCCGGCGTGGACGATCAGCGGCTGGACGAGCTTGAACCACTCCCAGTTGCCGTAGGGGGTGTTCGACTCGATCTTGGCGACCTTCGAGTCGTACAGGGCGATCCGCCTCAGGCCGTCGAAGACCCAGACGATCGTATTGTCGCGGTCGACCGCGCCCCGGTAGACGATCCCGTTCTTGAGGATGACGTTGTCGCCGTAAGCGGGGCCCCGCGCCGACAGGGCCGGCACCGCCAGGGCCAGGGAGATGACGATCCGGGACCAGCGAGCCTGTGACATGGCTGGGTATCCCTGCGACGGCGGGGGGCTGGCCGGCGAATCGAGGCACGGCGGAGGAGGGCCGCGCCCGGGCCCTCGTCGGGGCGGGAGATCGGCTCCGTCCCGACCATTCTGACGATTCGGGCGACGCGGTCAAGCCGCTCTCCGGTCGACGACGCGGGGAGTGGCACCGGGGACCGTGCCCGCGTAGGCTGGTAAGGGTCCGTGCCCGAGGTCGGCGGGGATCGCGAAAGGGGGGCGGCCGGTCATGGCGGGGGTCCCGTTGAAGTTCCGCTGCTACCGATGCAACCAACTCCTGGGCGTGTCGCGCTCGAAGGCGGGCCGGATCATCGCCTGCCCGAAGTGCGCCGCCGAGCTGCTGGTCCCCCAGCCGTCCGAGTCCTCCTCCTCGACGGACGGCGGCTCGATCGACCTCGGGCCCGACCTGACCGCGCCGACCGCCTCCGAATCGGGGATCGACCTCGACCTGCTCGACATCCGGCCCGAGGACATCCGGGTCGAGCCGGGGGTCGTCCTGGAGGAGCCTCCGCCTCCGGAGCCGACGACGCCGGAGCCCGACGCCCCCCCGCCCCCCGAGCTCGCGGCGCACTCGACCATCGTCGTGCCGCCGGTCCCGGTCGTCGAGGAGGCGCCGGAGGCGGCCGGGCCGGTCGTCCCCCCGATCCAGGTCGAGCCGTTGACGGTCGCCGCCGAGCGGCCCGCGACGGCCCGCGCGCGCGACGTCATCCTGCCCCGGTCGGTCGTGGCCGCGTGGTCGCTCTTCGTCCTCGTGGCGCAGGGGCTGGCGTTCGTGGCGGGGCTGCTGGCCGGGCATTACCTCTGGAGGGTCCACTGAGGACCCTCCCCGACCGATCCGTTCCCTCGACAGGGGCCCGCCATGACCGCGTCCGCCATCGTCCCGCCTCGCGTCGACCCGACGCCGATCTTCGAGCTGTTCCGCGGCAGCCTCGCGACCGAGCTGCTGACCGCGGCGGTCGCCCACCTCGGCGTCTTCGACCGCCTCGCGGCGGGCCCGCGGGCGTCCGACGACCTCCGCGGCGAGCTCGGGCTGGCCGAGCGGCCGATGGTCGTGCTCGCGACCGCGCTGCGGGCGTTCGGGCTGCTGGTCGTGGATGATCGTGGCCGGCTCGTCCTGTCGGACCTGGCCCGCGAGCACCTGACGACCGGCGGCGCCTTCGACGTGTCGGGCTACGTCGGCCTGGCCGCCGACAGCCCGGGGGTGGTCGAGATGGTCGAGAGGCTCCGGACCAACCGCCCCGCCGGCTCCCGCCCCGACGAGGCGGGGGCGGCGTTCATCTACCGCGAGGGGATCGAGTCGGCGATGGAGCGCGAGGCGACCGCCCGCCACCTGACGCTCGCCCTGGCGGGCCGGGCCAGGAACGTCGCCCCCGTGCTCGCCGCGAGCTATCCGCTCGACGGGGCCCGGCTGCCTGCTCGACGTCGGCGGCGGGACGGGGATCTACGCGATCGCCTGGCTCCAGCGCCATCCCGGGCTCTGCGCGATCGTCTGGGACCGGCCCGAGGTCCTCAAGGTCGCGCGCGAGATGGCCGAGGCGCACGGCGTGGCCGGCCGCCTCGAATTGCGTTCCGGAGACATGTTCCGCGACCCGGTGCCGGAGGGGGCCGACGCCGTCCTGCTCTCGAACATCCTCCACGACTGGGACGTCCCCGAGTGCCGCGCCCTGGTCTCGCGGTGCGCCTCGGCCCTGCCCGCGGGCGGGAGGCTGCTCGTCCACGACGTCTTCCTCGACGACGCGATGGGCGGCCCTTTGCCGATCGCGCTGTATTCGGCCTCGCTGTTCCGCCTGACCGAGGGCCGCGCCTACAGCGCGGCCGAGTACCGCGGCTGGATGGCCGGTGCCGGCCTCGAACCGGGCCCGATCACGCCGACGCTCGTCCATTGCGGCGTCCTGCCGGGGATCAAGCCTTCGTAGGGTGGGTCAGCGCAGCGCAACCCACCGAATTGGGCCGAGTCCGGTGGGTTGCGCTCGCTGACCCACCCTACGGGGATCGGCCTTGAGCCGGGGCCGCCAATCGCTCTAGCCAGGGGGCCTCGCTTCGGTTACGTTTGAGGCCATGTCCCCGGGCCGGGGGCCGATCGCGCCGGCCCGGCCCTCCTCCGCCGGTCGAGGCTTATCCCCCCGGAGCGACGCGCAACGCCATGATGATCAAGGCCACCGACATCCGCCGGGGCATGGTGATCACCATCGACGGGACCAACTTCGTCGTGGTCGACTTCGCCCACCACACTCCCGGCAACCTCCGCGCCATGGTCCAGACCAAGCTCCGCAACATGACCAGCGGCGCCCTGATCGAGAAGAGGCTCCGCTCGGTCGACCAGATCGAGGTCCCCTACGTCGAGACCAGGGAGTTCGAGTACCTCTACTCGTCGGGCGACGAGCACGTCTTCATGGACACCGAGACCTACGACCAGCTCAGCTTCCCGCCCGACGTGCTCGGCACGGCGATGCAGTACCTCCTGCCCAACAGCAAGGTCATGGTCATGTACGTCGACAACAAGCCGGTGTCGGTCGAGGTCCCCGCCTCGATCGACCTGACGGTCGTCGACACCCCCCCCTCGATCAAGGGGGCGACCGCGACCAACCAGTACAAGGACGCGACGCTGGAGAACGGCCTGAAGGTCCAGGTCCCCCCGTTCGTCGGCCCCGGCGAGAAGGTCCGCATCGACACCCGGACCGGCGAGTACGTCGAGCGGGTAAAGTGAGGACGGCCTCCCCCGAGCGGACGATCGATGCCGGATGGGCGGGATGACAGATGACAGAATTGATTGACTTTCCGAAGTTACTGTCATCTGTCATCCCGCCCATCCGGCATCGATCGCCCACCCCGAGGGGCTCGGCGCGCACCGTCCCCGTCGTGATCGCGATGGCGGCGGTTGGCGCCCCAGCCGACCTCACCAGGACCGCTCGTGGCCCCGCCCCAGGCCGACCGACGTCGGCCCGTGACCGCCGTTCCTGAAGGGGGAGGGGGGCCGGACGACCACACCCCCGGCCATCATCGCCGGGGGACGACACGCCTCGCCCTCGACCGTCCCAATCTGCCCGGCTCCGCCGGCCCCCTCGACGGCCGACGCCGGCACGTTGCTCTCGCCCGAATCCTGTCCTTCATCATCATTTCCGTCGACATCGCCCGCCTCGGTGGGTTCGGTCGGCGCGATGCACCCCGCGCCCTCGGTGGGTTCGGTCGGCGCGATCGGCTCGGCGTCCTCGGTGGGTTCGCTCGGCGCGGCGGCCGGGTCGCCGGTGGGTCCGCTCGGCGCCTCGGCGGTGGGTTCGGTCGGCGCGGTCGGCTCGGGATCATCCCCCGCGCCGCATCCCTCGTAGCCCACTGGGGCGGCCGGGACCGCCACGTCGCCCGCGGCCAGACGCCTCGCCTGCTCGGCCCGCAGGTCGCGCAGGGCCGACCGCAGGTCGCGCAGGTGCATCGCCTCGTACCGCTGCCGCCTCTGGCCCTCGGCGCTGTCGTCGCACGCCGCCCGGTCGGCCGCCGTCGCGCGGCGACGCGCCTCGACCTCCTCCAACCACTCCAGCCGCTCCTGGAGGTCGGCCCGCGCCTCCTCGACGATCGCCTTGAGCCTGGCGACGCCCCTCGGCGATCCCCTCGGCCGCCGCCGCCAGCGCCTTGGTCGCGCCCTCGAACTCGATCGTGTTCATCGCCTGCGGCACCAGCCCCACGGCCTGCCGCACGTGCGCCGCGATGGTCTGCGCGCCGTGCCGCGCCGACAGGGCGGCGATCAGCACCGCGGCCACCGCCGCCTCGTCGCGCCACTGCGCCGGCGCGAAGCCGAGCAGGTGGATCGCCTGATGCACCCGGCTCTGCTCCCAGGTGCCGTCGCGGTCGAGCGCCGCGTCGAGGTCGTCCCACCGCGCCAGCAGCCAGAGGCAGCCGGCGGAGGTCTTGCGGAGCCTGTACGTCACGTCGGCCGGGTCCTTGGCCAACCGGGCGCCCAGCCGCCGGACCCGGGCCTGGACGACCTCCGGGTCGGGGTCGTCGGCCTTGAGGACGCGCTCAGTCAGGGTGGCGGCCTCGTTGCGGAGGCAGCGCTCGTGCCGCCAGGAGGAGGCGACGGCGATCCCGGCCAGGTGGCGCTCGATGGAGCCGACGGCGTGGAGCTCGCCGGTCCAGGCGACGAGGCGGTGGTCGAACGCCTCCTGGGACTCGCCCGGCAGGATGACGAGTTCGGCCCTCATGCCGTGACGAAGTCCGTTCATGCGGGAACGGGCCTTCCCTTCGGGGGTCCTGGGTCCGCCCAGCCGGCCGTTGCGGGCATTGGCCGCCCGCTTGGCCTCGGAGACGGTGGGGGTGGACATGGGTTGCTCTCCTTCGATGGTAGTCGCTCGTGAGATCCGGGGCCGTCGCGCCGTGCGGGCCCGATACCTACACCATCGAGGGAATCGGGGGCCTTGTCCTGGAATTCCGGGGCGTGCCCCGCGGAAGGGGGCGCGGGGGATGCGGATGGGAGCGGATCGGAGGGGATGCGGAGGGACGCAGAGGGTGGCCGGGGCCAAGCCGCGTTGCATTTCGAGGCCGGGAGTCCCGAGCAGATCCAGGATGTGAACGGCTATCCCTCCTCAACCGCCGCCATGATGAAAACTCCCGGCCCGCTGTCATGATTCCAGGTCGAGGGATAATTCACTAGTAAGGGGAAGTTCGGCGGTGGACCGGCTCGGGTACGAGATGGACGATCGGAGACTCGAAGCGACCCGACTCTGGACGCTGGCGCAGCCGACGGTCTCGGCGTTCATCGGGTCGCTGGTCCCGGAGATCCGCGATCGGGACGACGTCTTGCAGGAAGTGGCGGTCGCCTTCATGAATTCCTTCGCGTCCTACGATCACACGCGGCCCTTCGTGGCCTGGGTGATCGGGATCGCGCGCAACCAGGTGGGCCTCTATCTCCGCAGGAAGGGCCGCGATCGGCTCATCTTCGACCCGGACACCATCGAGCGGATCGGGCAGGCGTTCGCCGAGGTCCAGCCGCGCGACGTCCGCATGCTGGATTACCTGGAAGAATGCGTGCAGTCCCTCGATGGCCGCGCCCGCAAACTCTGCGAGCTGCGCTATCGAGCGCGACCTGAAGCCGGCGTCGATTGCGCCTCGGGTCGGCATGTCGGCGAATGGCGTGGCCAAGGCCCTTCAGCGAATCCGCGAGATGTTACGAGAATGCGTGGAGAAGAAGGCGGCCCTCGACGGCTTCTGGACATGACCAACGATCCGAGGACCCTGATCCATGGCTATCTCGACGGCCAGCTCACCGACGAGCAGGTTCGGGAGCTGAACGACTGGATCAAGGAAGATCCGCGGCACGCTCAACAGTTCGCCTCGTGCGCCCTGTTGCACGATCGGCTGCACGACCAGTACCGGTCGCGGGCCGTCCTGGAGGGCAATCGGCTCGGTCGGGCGAGGCCGAAACGCGGGGATCACCGCTGGCGGCGCCGGGGCCTCGCGGCGGCGATGCTCATCGGGATCGGGCTCGCCGTCCTGGGGTGGCGGGCCGCTCGCCGTGGGCAAGGCGGCGAGGTCGCCTCGCTGGTCGAGGCGCGGGACGTCGTCTGGGGCGAGGGGCAGCCGCCGATCGCCGTCGGCACGCGGCTCGGCCCTCGCGACATCCGGTGCGCGTCGGGGACGTTCAAGCTCGTGTTCGACGTCGGGGCCCTGGTCGCCCTCGAAGGGCCTGCCGACCTGCGCATCCTGTCGGGCATGCGCATCCTCGCCGTCCGCGGCCGGATCACCGCCCACGTCGACGGCCGGGCCAAGGGGTTCGCCATCGAGACCCCCAACACGCTGGTCGTCGACCAGGGGACCGAGTTCGGGGTCGAGATCGATGCCTCCGGCCAGACCGATGTCGTCGTCTTCCAGGGGCTCGTGGACCTCGCCCACTCGGAGCCGGCCGACCGCCCGGCCCCGATCAAGCGACTCGGCCAGGGGGAAGGGATGCGCGTCGGGAGCGCCGGCCTCCTGAGCCGGATCATCTCCGTGGAGCGCCGCCCCGGCGACGACGAGTGGGCGACCGGGCCGTCGTCCGACCATGGCGCCGTGATCCGGTCGGTGCGCGACAACATCCGGGGGCTGGGCAGCTCCAAGTTCTATCAGATCGTCCGTCGCGGCCTGGACGACGACGCGCCAGCGTACGTCGATCGCACCCACCAGTGGAACGGGCTCGACCCGGGGGGGCTTCCCGCGTTCCTCCGCGGCGCCGATTACATCATGACGTTCAACGAAGACAAGTGGATGAAGGATTTCTCGGTCACCGTGGAGGTGGCGAGGGCCGCCACGCTTTACGTGTTCTACGACACTCGCCTCGCGACGCCCCGCTGGCTCCCCGAGCGATTCACCGACACCGGCGTCTTGATCGGCCTGGATGAGGGGCCGTGGCCGGGCGGCCCGCCCCAGGCCGTGGGTCGAGGCCCCGGCACGAGTATCGATACCGTGTTCTCCGTCTGGAGATGCGACCTGGGCCCGGACGAGACGATCGACCTCGGCCACAACGGCGAGATGGAGAATGACCGCGGCAATGCGATGTACGGGATCGCCGCGGTCTCCCGCCCCTGAGGCGGGAGTGCGGTCCGACCGCCGCGTCGCCCCCGGCCCTCGACCTTCAGCACGATCACGTCTCGACCCGCTCGTCGGCCCTCTCGTGGGCCGTTCCTCGCGCCATGTTTTCCAGAAGGGGGAGATGCGATGCGCCGTCGCGGATTCACGCTGATCGAGCTCCTGGTCGTGATCGCCATCATCGCGGTGCTGATCGCGCTGCTGTTGCCCGCCGTGCAGGCGGCGCGGGAGGCGGCCCGCCGGAGCCAGTGCGTCAACAACCTGAAGCAGCTCGGGGCTGGCGGTCGCCAATTACGACGAGCTCCAACGGGTCGATCCCGCCGACCTCGAACGGCGCCGCCAACAGCAACGACTTCTCGATGAAGGGCCGCCTGCTCCCCTTCATGGAGCAGGCGGCGCTGTTCAACGCGCTCAACATGTCGTATAACTACGCCACCGTCCAGAACACCACGGTGAGCTATTCCAAGGTCAACACGTTCCTTTGTCCCTCCGACCCCAATGTCCCCGACCCGACATGGGGGAACTCGGACTACCCCAATAACCTGGGGATCATCCAGATCGGCGGGGCGAACGGCCTGATCGATGGGCCGGGAGACAGGATGGCCGCCTCAAGCGACGGGCCCACGGTCACCTTCGCAACCGTCATCGACGGCCTGTCCAACACGGTCATCTTCAGCGAGTGGGTCAAGGGCAAGAACCTCGGCGGCATCCAGCAAGGGCTGAACGTCATCTATACGGCCCCCGGCGCCCAGCCGACTGACCTACAACCCGGCCACGTTCAGCGCGATTGCCCTCAGCTGTCAGAGCACCACCACTTACTTCGATGACCGGAAGGGTGTCCAGTGGATCAATCAGTTGTGCGGCCGGGGCGGCGGCTACACGCACGTGATGACCCCGAACAAGAAAGGGTGCGTCTTCAGCGACGGTCTCCATACCGACCACACGCTCGTGGGGGCCAGCTCGTACCACTCCGGCGGTGTGAACGTCCTGTTCCTGGACGGGTCGGTGAAGTTCGTCAAGGATAGCGTTTCCCCGGTGACCTGGTGGGCCGTCGCCACAAAGGCCGGCGGTGAGATCGTCAGCGCCGACGCGCTCTGAAGCGGCGGGTGGCCGGGGCATCTCGCCCCGGCCACCCGTCCGCAGCGCCGGATCAGGCGACTGGCCTGCCCCTCCGTTCAGTCGAAGCATTGTCGGATGGTTTGAACGACCACCCAAGGCCCGGTCCTGCGCTGAGGAGCCCGCGGGGGGACGAGAGTTCCCAGTCAGCCAGCTTGGGCAATCCCTCGTCTTCCGGCTGGTCGGACCCTGGAATTGCCGGGAGGACTTGCAGGGTGCTCCCATCCGACATCCGAAGTTGGAGCCCGAACCCTTCCAGGGGCTTGACCACGAACGGGGTCGCCACCAACACGCGGCCCTCCGGTTCGATGAACGTTCCGGCTTCGAGTTCCTCTTTGGGGAGGGGTCTACCGAACGCAGGTGGTGGCGGATTCAGGACCACGCCGGCGGTGAGGACGACAGGTTCGGCGCCGGGTTTCAAGACCCAGGGCGATGCTCGCAGGCCCAGGATATAGGCCCCGTAGAACTTGTGCTTGAGCTTCGGGGAACGGGCTGCCCTCAAATCTCCGAAATGGAGCGTCAGCTCGTCCCCATACGACACGCGGGCGAATCGGAAAGGCTCCCCGACCAACTGAGCGAGGTGGGCATACAGGCCGGGAAGGTCATCGGGCGACGCCTTTTGTTCCTGACGCAGGTCGATCAGGTTAGCTCCCATCACTCCTCCCCCCGAAACTCCCGAGCCTTCTCACGGAGCTCCTCGTAAGTAAAGTCTCCGTCCTCGCCCGATCCCCGATCGTCCTTCCTCTTGCTGTCTTCGACGTAATCCCCGAACTCGCGGCGCTCATCGGAATCCATCCCGAATTCCCTGGCGATGGCCTCGATCTGGCGGATGTCGCGCCTCTTGCCCATCGGTCTCTCGCCGAGCAACGAAGAGGGCGAATGTCTCGCCTGACGTCGATCATACCCGGAGGGCCGCGTGCGTATCGAGATCGTGGTCGGATGACCGGGGCACGGCCCACCGGAAAGGCCCCAATAGCCCGGGTGTCAGGCCGAGGCTCAGCCCTCATCCTCCTCGCGGAGTCGCGCCAGGACGCTCAGGTCTTCGAGCGTGGTGGTGTCGCCGGTGCTCTCGCGGCCGGCGGCGACGTCGCGGAGCAACCGGCGCATGATCTTGCCGCTGCGGGTCTTGGGCAGGGCGTCGGTGAAGCGGATGTCGTCGGGGCGGGCCAGCGCGCCGATCTCCTTGACGACGTGGCGGCGGAGCTCCTGCTTCAGCGCCTCGCTGGGCGCCTGGCCCCCCTTCAAGCGTCACGAACGCCGCGATCGCCTGGCCGCGCAGCTCGTCGGGCTTGCCGACCACGGCGGCCTCGGCCACCTTCGGGTGGTTGACCAGCGCGCTCTCGACCTCCATCGTCGAGAGCCGGTGGCCGGCGACGTTCAGCACGTCGTCGACCCGTCCCATGATCCAGTAGTTGCCCTGGTCGTCGCGGCGGGCGCCGTCGCCGGTGAAGTAGCAGCCGGCGACCTCGCTCCAGTATTGCTGCTTGTACCGTTCGTCGTCGCCGTAGAGGGTCCGCAGCATCGACGGCCACGGCTGCTTGACGACCAGGAAGCCCCCCGCGTTGACGCCGACGGGCTGGCCGTCCCTGGTGACGACCTCGGGGATGATCCCGGGCAACGGTCGCGTGGCCGAGCCGGGGATCGTGGGCGTGGCGCCCGGCAGGGGCGAGATCATGATCGCGCCGGTCTCGGTCTGCCACCACGTGTCGACCACCGGGCAGCGCTCGCCGCCGATGACGCGATGGTACCACATCCACGCCTCGGGGTTGATCGGCTCGCCGACGCTCCCCAGCAGGCGGAGGCTCGTCAGGTCGTACCGCCTCGGGAAGTGCTCGCCCCATTTCATGAACGCGCGGATGGCCGTCGGCGCCGTGTACAGGATGGTCACCTGGTAGTCCTGGACGATCTTCCAGAACCGTCCCTCGTCGGGCCAGTTGGGGGCCCCCTCGTACATCACGACGCTCGCGCCGAGGGCCAGGGGGCCGTAGACGATGTACGAGTGGCCGGTCACCCAGCCGACGTCGGCGGTGCAGAAATAGGTGTCGTCGTCGCGGAGGTCGAAGACCCACTGCGTCGTCATGGCGCAGCCGACGAGGTAGCCGCCGGTCGTGTGGAGGATGCCCTTCGGCTTGCCGGTCGAGCCCGAGGTGTAGAGGATGTAGAGCGGGTGCTCGCTGTCGAACGGCTCGGCGGGACAATCGGCCGACGCCCCCTCGGCGAGCTCGTGCCACCAGCGGTCGCGGCCCTCGGTCATCGCGACGCCGTGGCCGGTCCTCTGGTAGACGACGACCGATCCGAGCGTGGGGCAGAGCGCCGCGGCGCCGTCGGCGTGCTCCTTCAGGGGGACCACCTTGCCGCGGCGGTAGCCGCCGTCGGCGGTGACGAGCACCGTGGCGCCGCAGTCCTGGATGCGGCTGGCCAGGGCCTCGGCGCTGAAGCCGCCGAAGACGACCGTGTGCGGCGCCCCGATCCGGGCGCAGGCGAGCACCGCGATCGGCCAGCTCGGGGACCATCGGCATGTAGATGGCGACCACGTCGCCCGGCTTCACCCCGAGCCCCTTGAGCACGTTGGCGAACTTCGACACCTCGCGCTGGAGGTCCTGGTAGCGGAGCACGCGGCGGTCGCCGGGCTCGCCTTCCCAGATGATCGCGGCCTTGTTCTTGGTCGGGCCGTCGCAATGGCGGTCGACGCAGTTCTCCGAGGCGTTGAGCTTCCCGCCGACGAACCATCTGGCGAACGGCGGGTTGCTCCAGTCGAGGACCGTTCCGCCACGGCTCGGCCCAGCTTGAGTACCTGGGCCTGCTCGGCCCAGAACCCCTCGGGGTCGTCGCGGGCGCGGTCCCAGAGCGCCTGGTACTGGTCGAGGCTCCCGATCCGGGCCTTCGCGGCGAACTCCGGAGGGGGCGGGAAGACGCGGCTCTCGGTCAGGACGCTGGTAATCGATCCGCCGCCGTGTTCAGCCGTCATCGTGGCGCGCTCCGGGATGGGATGCCGAAGACTTCACCACGAAGGCACGAAGGGCACAAAGACAAACACAAAGAAGATAAGACGATCCAGGTGATCCACCTTGCGGTCCCGCTTTGACTCTTCCTTGGCTCCGTCGAAACCCTCGCGGGGGTGGTGTTGGGTGGCTGGGGTCTCGTCTTCGAGACCCCGGGATTCCGGCCCAGCCCCGGGGTCTCGAAGACGAGACCCCAGCCACCCGGACCCCGGACCGAAAGGTCTTCGACGGAGCAACTCTTCCTTTGTGTCTGTCTTTGTGCCCTTCGTGCCTTCGTGGTGAAATCCCCTGGGGTCCTCGATCGTCCCTGGATCTTAAGAGCCCACGATGCCGGAGGCCAGAGGCAAGCCGCCGTCGCGGGGCCTCGGCTTTCGGACGATGGGTCGATCGGGTAAGATTCGCATCCGCCGGGCGATCGGCGAAGGGGAGGGGGCGGTCTCACTTCGGAGCGCGCGAGCATGATAGGGCAGGGGTGGGGGCCTCCGGTCCTGGGCATCGACCTCGGGGGCACGAAGGTCCTGGCGGGGGTCGTCGGCGGCGACGGCGCGATCCTCGGCCGCGCCAAGAGGCCCACGCCCGCCCGCGAGGGGGGCGAGGCGATCCTCGGCGCCATCGTCGAGTGCGTCGAGGAGGCGCTGGCCGAGGCGCGGCTGGGGCGACACGAGGTGGCCGCGGCGGGGGTCGGGTCGCCGGGGCCGCTCGACCCCGAGACCGGCGTCATCCTGTTCAGCGCCAACCTGAACGTGAAGAACTTCGCGCTCGGCCCCGACCTGTCGCGGGTGCTGGGCCTGCCGGTGCTGCGTCCAGAACGACGTCCGCGTGGGCGGCTACGGCGAGTTCCGCCTCGGCGCGGGGCGGGGCTACCGCGACGTGATCGCCGCGTTCGTCGGCACCGGCATCGGCGGCTGCGTGATCATGGGGGGCCACGTCGTCACCGGGTCGACCGGCAACGCGGGCGAGATCGGGCACATGGTCGTCAAGTCGTCGGGGCCGAAGTGCGGCTGCGGCCAGCGCGGCTGCCTGGAGGCTTTGGCCAGCCGGTCCGCGATCACCCGGCGGGTCGCCAAGGCGGTCCGCAAGGGGGTGCCGACGATCCTGGCCGAGCGGATCTCGCGCCGCTCCGGCGTGCTCAAGAGCGGCGACCTCGCCGCGGCGGTCGCGGCCGGCGACCTCGTCGCCGTCCGCGAGACGCACCGCGCGGCGCACTTCCTCGGCGTCGGGCTGGGCGGCCTGATGAACGTGCTCGGCCCCGAGCTCGGTGATCATCGGCGGCGGCGTCGCCGAGGCTCTGGGCGAGCCGTGGGTCGAATGGTCCGCCTCGCCGCCCGCCGGCAATGCCTGGCCGACCCTCACCAGAGGATCAAGATCGAGCTCGCCGCGCTGGGCGACGACGCCGGCATCCTCGGCGCCTCGCTGCTCGCGCGCGAGCGGTTCCTCGTCGGCTGAGCCGACCCCGCCTGCGTCACTTCGCGCCCTCGGCCGGATACCGCCGCTGGCGGAGCCAGGCGAGGATGTCGGCCTCCTGCTCGGGCTTCAGCACGGCGCCGAAGCCGGGCATGCGGCGGAGGCCGTGGCGGACGTATCCGTTGTATTCCTCCGGGCGGAGCAGCCTGGGGATGCCGACGAGGTTCGGCCCGAGCTCGGCGCCGCGGGCCGTCGGGGCCGTGGCAGTTGGCGCACTGCGAGGCGTACAGCGGCGCGCCCCGCGACGGGTCGCCGTGCGGTCGCGGATCGGCCTGCGGCAGGGGCCGGATCGTCGCCTCGGCGTCCGCGAGGGTCATCGTCCGGAGCGGGGCCGGGGGGGCGGTGTCGGGGTACTGGCCCGCGAGGTACTCGATCAAGGGACCCTGCTGCTCCTTCGGCAAGGGCGACCCCCAGCCGACCATCTTCTCGACCTCGGCCTTCCACTGCTTCGCCGTCAATCGCGCGGTGGTGACCATCTCCTCGGAGTGGCAGATCAGGCAGTTCTCCTGCATCGCCCTCTCCGAGACGGCGAGCCGCTCCTGGCGCTCCTCGTCGTCCTCGACCGGCCCGGCCGGCAGCGGCCGGAAGGCGGCCAGCAGCGCGATCCCGGCCAGGGCGGACGTCCAGAGATGTCTTCGCGGGATCATGCGTCCTCCCGGACTTCGCAGGTGACCCGGTCGTACCCGTTCCAGAGATAGCCGCTGCGGTTCCAGGGGACCGTCTCGGGCTGGACCTGCCCGTTCGAGTCGGTGGCGCGGGCGCGGAGCGTGTGACGGCCCGGCGTCTTCGACCTCCCAGGCGACCCGCCACATCCGCCAGCTCCCCATGCGGGGCTCGCCCTGGAGGGTCGCGGACGACCAGCGACCCGTCGCCCTCGGCCGAGAACTCGACCTTGGTGACGTGCCCGTCCCCCGTCCAGGCGACCCCGCGGACCTCGTGGCGGCCCGGCTTCAGGACCGACGCCGGCGGCCGGGTGGGTGATCAGCGACTTGACGTTCATCGCCGTCAGCGACACCAGGTCCGTCGGCTTCAGGTCGGCCCCCGGCGGCGCGGGGATCTTGGGCATCTTGTAGCCCGATCTGCTGGTACGTCCCCGGCGCCTCGTCGGCGGAGACCGTCAGCCGGCGGAGCCACTTCATCCAGTGGTTGCCCGTCCAGCCCGTCACGACCAGGCGGACCGGCCCGCCGTGGAGCACCGGCAGCGGCTCGCCGTTCATCCGGGTCGCCACGATCGTCGAGGGGTCGAGCGCCTTCTCCAGGGGGATGCTCCGCAGGTAGGCCGGCGTCTTGGGCGAGGGGGCGCGTCGGCGCCGAGCGTGTGGACGTGCGCCGCCCCCGCCTTGATCCCGGCGCGGGCGAGCAGGTCGGCGCAGGCGGACCCCGGTCCACTCGGCGTGCCCGACGGCGCCGCGGTCCCAGTCGACGCCCGGGACGATCGGCTTGAAGTTCGCCCGGCCGTTGCCCGAGCACTGGAGCACCGCCGGGACCGTCACCGCCTCCAGCCCCTTCAGGTCGTCGAGGCCCAGCGCCTCGGGGCGATCGACCATCCCCCCGACCTCCAGCCTCCAGGGGGCCTGCAGCTCGATCGCCGGCACGCTGAGGTGGCTGCGGACGAAGAACAGCTCGTTGGGCGTCAGCCAGCGGCCGTCGAGCGCCGAGACCGGCGTCTCCAGGTCGAGCGGTCGCGAATTGCGGAGGATCAGCCCGGCCGCCGCCCCCTCCTCGTCGGCCCACCCCGTCGCCGCCGGCCCGGCCATCGCCGCGCCCGCCGCCCCCATCGCCAGCCGCAGCAGCGCGCGACGGTCGATGGCCCCGCCCTCCGGGAACGTTCCAGCCCCACGATTCTCCATGCGACTCGGCCCCTCGGGACGCGATCGGAGAGGATGACCCACGCCTCGCCCCAGTATCGCGTCTCCGGGGGCGGAAGTCCAACGCCTCGTGCCGGTCGGGTCGAAGTCTCATCCCCCGCGATTTCGCCCGACGTTTGGGGGAATTGCAGGGGACGGGTTGATCGGGTAGAGTGTCGGCCTGCACGGCCTCGGGTCTCGGGGCCGGGGAGGGGCCTGGCCGCGTGACGGACGTTCCGCTCTATCGGCTCGACGACCTGCGACGCTTCGCCACGGGGCTGCTGTCCGCCTCGGGCGTGGCGCCCGCGCGGGCCTCGGCCATGGCGACGCACCTGCTCTGGTTCGACGCGGCGGGTGCCCCGGCCTTCGGCGTCGCGACGCTCCCGGACTGGCTCGACCGGATCGCGGACGGGCGGGTCGATCCGGCGGCCGAGGGCCGGGTGGCGTCGGAGCGACTCGGCACGGCGGTCTTCGACGGGCAGGATGGCTTGCCGCCCCTGATCCTGTCGCGGGCGGGGGAGCTGGCCGTCGAGAAGGCGAGGGATGCGGGGGTCGGGCTGGTCCGCGTCCACGACGTCGGCCCGACGGGGCCGGCGGCGGGGGTGGCGGCCGAGATGGCGATCGGGCCGGTGGTCGCCGTCGTCCAGGGGCCCGGCCCGTCGTGGTCGCTGGCGCTGCCCTCCGACGAGGGGCTGCCGGCCGTCTTCGACTCGGCGATGGTCGAGGTGCCGGCACGGTCGAAGGGGACCGGACGGGCCTCCAAGGCCCCGCCTCCGCCGTCGGTGCTGCCGTGGGCCGCCGCCCTCGTCCCCGAGGGGGGCTGGTTGGTCGCGGCGATCGGCCTGCCCGCCCTCGAGCCGCTTGTCCACGTTCCAGGAGCGCGTCGGCGACGTCATGAGGGACCAGCCCGGGGGCCCGGCCGGCTCCCCCCGATCACCTGGGAGGGCCGCCGTCGCGCGGCCCGCGAGCACGGCGTCGAGGTCGGCGCCTCCTCCTGGAAGGCGCTCCAACGCCGGGCCGACCGCCTCGGCGTCGAGCCCCCGGGCCCGCGAATTGCTGACTCGTCCGAAATCCCGCCCGGGGTGGTCACGAAGACCTGATAGGGTCATACAATGCTGGGGGCCGGGGAGGACTTCCCCCGCCCGGGTCGGGGACCATCCCGCCTCGTCTCACACGCTCGCGCCGGCCGGCGCGCCGCAGGAACACCGATCATGGTCCTCCCGCTCGGCGACCTGGAGAAGACCCGGATCGTCCCGTGGGCGACCTATGTCCTGATCGCGCTGAACGTCGTGATGTACCTGGTCCAGCGCGACCGGGGGGTCACCTTCACGACGGCCTACGCCGCGACCCCCTACGAGATCAGCCATAACGAGGACATCAAGCGGCCGATCCCCGTCGCCTTCCCCGGCGACGAGAACCCGCTCGACCTGCCGGGCCGGGTCGAGCTGCGGCAGCGGGACATCCCGCAGGCGCCGGTGCCGTTCCCGGTCTGGCTGACGATGTTCACGTCGCTGTTCCTCCACGGCAGCCCGCTCCACCTGGCCGGCAACATGCTCTATCTCTGGATCTTCGGCGACAACGTCGAGGAGGCCCTGGGGACCGTGCGGTACGTCCTGTTCTACCTGGCCTGCGGCCTGATGGGGACGATCCTGCTGATCGTGGCCAACCCCAACTCGTACATCCCGACGCTGGGCGCCTCGGGCGCGATCGCGGGGGTCATGGGGGCCTATGTCGTCTGGTTCCCGCACAACCGGGTCCGCGTGCTGGTCTTCCGGTTCGTCACCCAGATGCCCGCGCTGCTGGTCATCGGCGCCTGGATCGCGATCCAGGTCTGGGAGGGGGTCGGCTCGATCGGACACCTCGGCGAGGCCGGCGGCGTCGCCTACCTGTCGCACGTCGGCGGCGCGGCGACCGGCATCCTCGTGGGCATCCTCTACTACCATAAAGCCCGCGACATCCACGCCATGAACCGGGCGCGGAGCGGGTGGGTCGAAGGACCCTGAGGAGATTCGCCACGGAGGGCACAGAGCCCGTACCGGCTGCGGTCGATGGCGCTGCTGCGGACCGAGTTCGGCCGCGCGGTGTCCGCGCTGCGGGGCCGGATCGAGCGGTCCTTCGGCGACCTCAGCGCCTTCGGCGGGGGCCTGACCACCGCGCTGCCCTCGTGGGCCCGGAGGTCCCACCGGGTGCTCCCGTGGGTCTGGGCCAAGCTCCTGATCAACGGCGTGCGGATCTTGGCGAACCAACGACTTGCGGCATAGATGCAAAAAATTCTGTCGCCCTGGGCTACGGACGGTCGCCCCTGCGGGGATGACTCCATCCTCTCGATGAGCGGCAGGTCGAGGAGGGCGAACGAATCGTCGCCCGCGACCACGACGACGGTGCGTCCCCCCGGCGTGAGCAGGGCCATGTCGGGATGGTCGACGCGGTATCGCCGACCATCCTCCGTCCAGAGCACGAAGGGCCGGAAGGGTTGGGCCTTGAGCGATGCCTTGAACTGCTCGCCGGTCATCCCTATCAGTCCTCGTCAGGATGTCGCTCGTGGTAAGAGCGGAGGCGCCTCACCCGTCGCACGCGGCGTCTCACGGTGCGGGGCACCCGCGCCGAGCGGAGCCGGGTGAACCGGCCGATCAGGAACCGATGGCCCCGCCAGTGGACCCGCTGGTTGACCAAAGCGTCGAACCACGCCGGCAGCAGGAACAGATCCTTGACCGGGCTCAGCAGCAGGTGACGAGGATTCGGGAACGACCCCCGCAGGCGGTACGTCTGGACCGCGTCGCGCACCATGCCCAGCCCGACCAGCCCGAGCAGGCCCCCCCAGGCGATCCCCGAGTCGCCCGACAGGGCCCAGACCAGGCCGATCGTCCCCAGGTTGGCCATCGGCTCGGCCAGGAACGGCAGGGGCGCCAGCCGCCTCCGCATCTTGAACCACCGCGAATGGCGGTTGAGGAACCAGCGGAAGCCGCGCGTCTGGTTGACGTTCCGGATGACGTGGTGGCTCAGGCGGATCGCATAGCCCGCCTTCCGGACCCGCATGCCGATGACCTGATCCTCGGCCAAAAGGTGTGCGGACCCCCGCGAACCCGCCGATCGCCTCCAGGACGCGGACCGGCATCAGCATCGACTTGCCCACCACGCACGTCACCCGCAGAGACGACGCCAGCGCCATGCCCCCGGCGATGTAGCCGTTGAGCTGGAGGTTCTCCAGCACGGCGCCGAGGTGCGCCTCGCCGGTGCCGGCGAACAGGTTCGTCACCAGCCCGACCGCCGGGTCGGCCAGGTAGCACGCCGTCTCGCGGAGGTACGACGGCTCGACGCGGATGTTCGAGTCGCTGATCAGGATCGTGTCGTGCTTGCGGTGCCGCCACATCGCCGCCAGGCTCTCGACCTTCGGGTTGAGCCCGAACGGCGGGCAGCCGACGATCAACGAGGCGTCGCGGCCGGGGAACTCGGCCATCAGCCTTGCGACGACCGCGGCGGCCGGGTCTCCGGCGTCGGCCACGCAGAACAGGAGCTGATACGACGGGTAGTCGAGCCGGAAGAAGCTGCGGAGGTTCTCGTCGAGCCCCTCGTCGAGCCCCTTGAGCGGCTTGAAGATGGTGACCGGCGGGGTGAACTCGGGGAGCCCTCGCCGATGCCGCGTGACCCAGAAGAGGCACGCCATCGACAGCAGCGTCGACGTCACCGCCACGAGGGCGACCAGGCCGAGCAGGAGGTTGGCGTTGACGATCGCCATGATTGCGGGCATCCCCGTCTACGCTTCGCGTAGGATTGTCGGTGGAGCGGCCGGATGGGCACGCGGTCGGGGCGACCACGGCGCCGCCCCCGGCGTCATCGCTCGTCGGGCCTCATCCGCAGCTCCATCGGCCCCTGGCAGCACGGGCAGACCTGCGGGTAGCGGACGCTGATCGTGCAGACCTCGCAGAAGTATTCGGGAGTCCGCAGCGCACCGTGGTCCTCGACGCGGAACGAGACGACCTGCACGTAGGGGACCCCCGGGAACCGCCTCGCCCGGATCTCGCCGGCACGGCCGCGGAGCCGGCCGTCGACGAACAGGGCCCGGCTCGCGTCGTCGCAGAGCAGCGGGGTGATCGTGCCGTCTCGGCCGAGCAGGACGACCTGCCTGGCCGCCGTCTCGGGGTCGAATTCGACCCCCAGCGGCTTGAGGGCCTCGGGGAGCAGGACGAACCGGCCCGACAGCGCGACCGCCTCCGCCCTCGCCGCCGACGCCGAACCGTCGGGGGCCGCGGCCAGGGTCGCCAGCAGGGCGAGCCATCCCGCCGTCGTCGCGAGCATGTCCGGGGAATTCTCCGGGGGGACGCCGAGAGATCAGGCGGGGGAGATCATCCCGGAATTCGGGACGGACCTTCCCTTCGGATCGGCTCGACCCCGGTGATTATACCCGTTCGGCCGGGCGCGGGGAACACGCTTTCCTCGGGGTGAACCCGACGACCACGCTTATTTCCCGGGCGGTCGGGCGGGCGTGGGCTGGTAGGTGGGGCCGTTGTCGGGCGGCATCGATCGGTGCCAGGCGAGGACGGCGGCCGTGAGACGCCCGACGACCTCCGCGTGCCTGCCGGCGAGGTCGGTGGTCTCGGCCCGGTCCTCGGCGAGGTCGTAGAGCTGGGGGCGTGAGCCGTCGTATTCGCAGAGCAGCTTCCAGCGACCCTCGCGGACGGCGAGGTCGGGGAGGTCATCGCCCCTCGTCGCCGGGGCGGTCGGGCGGCCGTCGCCAGAACAACGGGGCCCGTCGCGACGCCTCGGCCTTGCCGAGGACCGTATCGGCCAGGTCTTCGCCGTCGAAGACGACCGCGGCCGGCGGCTCGACGCCGGCGATGGCCAGCAGCGAAGGCGGGAGGTCGATGGCGGCGAAGACGGAGGATCGGTCGTCGGCGGCCGGCCGCGGCGGCGGGGATGAGGCCCGGTCCCCACGCGATCAGAGGCGAGCGGATACCCCCCTCGTAGAGCATGGTCTTGCCGCCGCGGAACGGCCCGGCGGAGCCGGCGCCGACGTCGGGGCCGTTGTCGGAGCAGACGAGGATGAGCGTGTTGTCGCGGAGCCTGGCGCTGCCGCGGATGGCGTCGAAGAGCACGCCGAGCTGCTCGTCCATCGTCTCGAGCACGCCGCGGTAGAGGGCGCGCTTCGTGCCGTCGCCGCGCCGGGCCTTCGGCGGGAAGAACGGGGCATGCACGTCGTCGGGCCACAGGTTCACGTAGAAGGGCCTGCCCTCCGCCTCGGCCCTCCGGATGAAGTCGAGCGCCGCGGCGGTGAAGGCGGCGGTGACCTTCGAGCGGTCCTCCCAGGTGATCGGGCCGCGGCCGAGCAGGTCCGAGCCGAGGGCGTGCTTGCGGGGGGGCTTGCCGTCGTGGGCGTCGCAGAGCGGCAGCACGCGCGGGCCGAGGCCCTCGAAGTTGGTGAGCGAGGCGTCGAACCCGTACGCGCCGATGAGCGGGCGCATCGCCCACGTCGCGCTGGCCGCCCATGTGCCACTTGCCGAAGTGGCCGGTCGCGTAGCCGGCCTGCTTGAGGGCGCGGGCGAGCGTCGGCGCCGCGGGATCGAGCCACTGCGCCACGCCTCGCCTCTCGTTCAGGGCGCGATCGTCCAGGTACGAGGTGATCCGCCAGCGGGCTGGATACTGGCCGGTGGTGAGGCGCCACGCGCGAGGGCGAACAGATCGGCGCGTTGACGTAGAACTGCGAGAAGCGGACCCCTTCGGCGGCGAGCCGGTCGATGTGCTCGGTCCGGGCGGCGGTGTTGCCGAAGCACGAGAAGTCGCCCCAGCCCATGTCGTCGATCAGGACCATGACGATGTTCGGCCTCCGCGGCGCTCGGCGCCCGGCAGGGCGCCGCCGAGGGCCGCCGAGAGGAGGCCGGTGGACAGGCCGATGAATGCGCTCATGGGACTCCGCCATCTCGCCGGGGGGGCCGTCGGGGGCCCGCCCCGACCGGATCAATCTCGTGCTCAGGACGGGATCTCGGTCACGCGAAGCTTCGCGGACCCGTAGGGGATCAACTCCAGCTCCTCCAGCGGCTCGGCGGAGCTCACCGGGCTCTTCGGCGGCACATCGGCCGCGTTCTTGAGCAGGCCCCATCCGACGATGCGGCGTCCCTTCCCCAGCAGCCGCACGGCCGGCGCCTCGGGCGAGAACGGGTTCTCCGCAACATCCCGGGTCTCGACCCGCAGGCCGGCCTGCGGGTCGTCGGGGTCGATCGCCAGGCCGTAGTTCCAGGCCGTGGTCGGAAACACTTCCCAGTCCGCGGTCGGCCCCCGGTCGCGGAGCTTCCGCCAATCCTGCCCGACCCTCAGCGCGAACACGAGGGGGCCGCGGCGGACCGTCACGCTGCCGTGATACCGCCGCTCGGCGCGCAGCGTCATCGGCAGGGTCAGCGTGACGAGGGTCGTGCCGGACCACCGCCGGCCGATGCGGTGGAAGGTCCCGGCGCGGGCCGGCTCGGGATCGGCCCCGTCGACGGCCACCGTCGCCCCCTCGGCCCACGCCGGGATGCGCAGGTCGAGGGGGAACTCGGCCGGCGCGGCGGGGGTGACCGTGATCGTCGATCGTGTCGGCGAACGGATAATCCGTCCGCACGGCGACCCGCACGTCGCTGCCGCCGACGCTCGCCTCCACGTCGCACGGCGCGTAGGCCATCGCCGCCAGCCCGCCCGCGGCCGACCGCATCCACAGGTGCGACGTGAACTTCGGCCAACCCTGGTGCATGTTCGCCAGGCAGCAGCCGAAATTCGGCTCCAGCCCGAACAGGTTGGCGTCGGGGCCGTTGTTGCTGTAGACCCGCTCCGGGCTCACCTTGCAGACGACCTGATTGGCCTGCTGGTCGTACTGGTGGGCCCACATGTCGTCCGTGAACGTCGCCGGCAGGGCATTGTACGCGACCGACTCCAGCCGGTCCGCCAGCGACACCTCCGGCATGATCGCCAGCAGCGTCTCCAGCGAGTACATCATCTCGACGACCGTGCACAGCTCCGTCCCCTGCGACGGGCTCCGGCCGGCCAGGTGCTCGTCGCACGAGAACATCCCCGTGGCCTGCCCGTGGACGCGGTCCAGCGCGTCGAGCAGGGTGAACACGGCCCGGCGATCGCCGGCGTCGCCCGACTGCCGCGACCAGACCCCCGGCGCCTTGAGGCCCATCGCCACGTTGACGCCGTGGGTCGCGCCGAACTGGTCGTTGATCCGCCGCCCGCCGGCCGCGTCCGTGAACTGCTCCAGGTCGCGCCGCGTCACCTTCTCGCGGTACGGGAAGTCGCGGGCCAGCTTCGGCCAGTCCAACCCCTGCCCGCGCACCTTCGCCGCGAGGTCCAGCAGCCACGGCTCGCTCGTGCGATCGTGCAGCCAGTAGATGCTCAGCGACAGGTCCGCCCAGCGCACCCGGGCCCACTCCGCCAGCGGCTTCTCGTCCAGGAGCGTGTCGAGGCGGCGGAGGAACCGGCTCATCGCCGGGACGATCCGCCCGTCGCCGGTCGCCTCCTGCCACTGGGTCATGGCCTTCAGCGCGAGGAACCGCGGCCACACGTCGTACTGGCCGAGGCGCGAGGCGGCGGAGGGGTTCCCCCGGGCGGGCCCAGCCAGCCGTCCTCCTTCTGCGTCTCGGAGGATGAAGTCGATCCAGCGCCGGGCGCGATCCTTCAGCGCCGCGTCGTCGAGCGCGACGGCCAGCGGGATGAAGCCGTCCAGCCAGTACGGCCCGCGCTCCCACCCCTCGGCCTTGCCGCCGATCCACGCGCTGTCCTTGACGTCGGGCCAGAACTCGTCCAGGTGTCCGCCGAGCCCCGCGGCCTGGACCTGCAACTGCCGACGGAGCCACCCGGCGGGCTTGATGCTCCCCAGCGGCAGCGGCACCGCGGCCGTCGGCGCGAGGCGATCGCCGCCGCCGGGGGCCTGGCCCGGGCCGCTCCCGTGTGCCGGCGGGCCGGAGGACACCAGGAACGTCAGGGCGACGAGTGAGATTCGCCGGTCCGGGTCGGGTCGTTCATGGGCGTCGAGGTTCGCTGAGGGGTGACGATCGGACATCCCTCCGATCGGGCCGCCCGAGGGTTCGGTTCATTGGAACGGTCCCGACGTCCGAACGCAACGCACGACACCCCCGGCCGGCGTCCGGCGGCGAGGGATTCCTCTCGGGGAGGCGCGCCGGGTAACATCGGGGGGGACCATCCCCCCGCGACGATCCCCCGTCCGGCAACCCTGACGCAGGAGGGACACCGCATGCACCCCCGAGGGCCCGCGATCGCCCTGCTGGGCGTCATCCTGGCGACGTGCCCCGGCGCGCCGTCGCGAGGCGACGAGCCCGCGAAGGCCGAGCCGACCGACCCGACCGCCCCGGCGCGGTCGCGGATGGTCGAAAGGCACCTCGTCGAGCGCGGGATCAAGGACCCGCGCGTCCTGGAGGCGTTCCGCACCGTCCCCCGCCACAAGTTCCTCCCCCCCGAGACCCGCCGCCACGCCTACGACGACGAGTCGATCCCGATCGGCCTGGGGCAGACGATCACCCCGCCGTTCGACGTCGCCTTCATGACCGAGGCGCTCCAGCCCAAGGCGACCGACAAGGTCTACGAGGTCGGCACCGGGTCGGGCTACCAGGCCGCGATCATGTCGCGGCTGGTCAAGGACGTCTACTCGGTCGAGATCCACGAGCCCCTGAGCAAGCGCGCCACCGCCGTGCTCAAGGAGGTCGGCTACGACAACGTCCACACCCGCCACGGCGACGGCTACGCCGGCTGGCCCGAGGAGGCCCCCTTCGACGCGATCATCGTCACCTGCGCCCCGGAGGCGATCCCGCAGCCCCTGGTCGACCAGCTCAAGGACGGCGGCCGGATGGTCATCCCGATCGGCGATCGGTTCAACCAGACGGTCTACCGCGTGACCAAGCGCGACGGCAAGCTCTCCCGCGAGGAGCTCCGGCCCACGCTGTTCGTCCCCATGACCGGCCGCGCCCAGCGCGAGGCGGCCGAGGCCCGCAAGAAGGCCAAGGGGGAGGAGAAGCCGTGACCAAGGCCGCCGTGCGCACCCTGGCCCTCTGCCTGTCCCTGACGACGGCGCTGCACGCGCAGGACGACCTCGTCGTGCGGCCCGACCCGCCCAAGCTGGAGGACTTCGAGGTTGACGCCAACCGCGACGGCGTCCCCGACGGCTGGTACAACGCCCGCGACGTCAAGCTCGTCGACAAGGGGGGGGTCGTCGGCCCGCACTACCTCCGGTTCGAGGCGAGCAAGCCGGGCCGCCCCGCGCGGCTGAGCCGCGCCTTCGGCGTCGACGGCCGCACGACCGAGGCGATCGTCATCGGCCTGTGGGTCCGCCTCGACCAGGTCGCGCAGGGCGAGAGGCTCGGCGAGGAGCCGGGCCTGCTTGATCGACTTCCTCGGCGACGAGCTCCGCGCCCTGAGGCGGGGGCTGATGGGGCCGTGGACCCGGTCGTTCGGCCCGCGCTGGATGCACCTCGCGAAGCGCATCCCGGTCCCCCCCGGCACGCACGACGCGATCATGTCGGTCGGCCTGCTCGGCGCGACCGGCGTCCTGGACGTCGACGGCCTGACCTTCGACCTGATCCCGGCCGGCGCCCCGGAGTCGACCAACCTGGTGATCAACGGCGGGTTCGAGCTCGGCGACCCGTCGCCGGCCGGGTGGGTCGCCGACAACGGCGGGGCGCGGGCCATGGGGGGGTTCCGCTCGATCTCGGCCATCGAGCTGCCCCGCCCCGGCGCGGGCCCTGACCGGGCTGTCCGTGCCGGTCGAGCCGTTCGGCGCGCTGGAGCTGTCGGTCGTCGTCAAGGCGAGCCGGCTCCGGGGCGGCGGGCGCGGGGGGAGCATCTTCTTCCTCGACGACGACGGCCATCCCGTGATCGACCCGGCCACCGGCCGCCCGGCGGGTGCCGCGCCGGTGCTCCGCTGGGGCGGCTCGTTCGACTGGAGGCCCGACCGCGCCCAGGTCGTCGTCCCGCCGCACGCCGTCCGCGCCGTGGTCCAGTTCGAGAGGATGGACGGCCCCGGCACCGTCTGGGTCGACGACGTGACGATCGAGACGTCGCCCGACCCGGCCGCCGGGTCGTGGAAGCCCGACCACGTCGAGGACGACACGAGCGACTGGCCCCGCGTGTCGCCGTCGGCGAAGATCGAGCCGCGCTCGGCGCTCGACGCCTCGCACCTGCTCGACGCGCCGGCGGGCAAGCGCGGGTTCGTCGCCGTCCGCGACGGCCGCCTGGCGTTCGCCGACGGCGGCCGCGCCCGGTTCTTCGGCGTCCAGCTGCATGCCGCCGACCGCCTACCTCGAACCGGCCAAGGCCGACGCCCTGGCCGACCGTCTGGCGCGCTCGGGGATCAACCTGGTCCGCATCGGCGACCTCGACACGCCGCTCGGCCCCGACCGCAGCCTGTTCGAGGACAGCCGCGACGACACCCGGGCGCTCGACCCGATCGCCCTGGCGAAGCTCGACCACCTGATCGCCGCGATGAAGGCACGGGGCATCTACGTCGCGCTGGAGATCCAGGGCGCCCGCCGGTTCCGCGCCGGCGACGGCGTCGCCGAGACCGGCCACCTGCCCAACGGCGGCGGCCCGGCCGCGGTGTTCGACCCGACCATGCGGAAGCTCGCGCTCGAGGCGGCGAAGATGCTGATCGAGCACGTCAACCCCGAGACCGGCCTGGCGCTGCGCGACGAGCCGGCGCTGGCGTGGGTCACGCTGGCGGGCGAGGTCACGCTCTTCGACCTGTCCGAGCACCCGCTGCCCGCCTCGTACGACAAGGCGCTGAAGGAGCTGGCGCGGTCGCACAACACGGCGGGCCGCAGGCTCTGGGAGGCGCTGGGGGTCGAGCACTGGGGGGGCCTGGCCTCGTCGTTGCGCAAGGACGGCCTGCGGGTGCCGATCGCGGGGGCGTCGCACTGGAAGCGCGACGCCGAGTTCTCCGCCGAGCAGGCGGCCGGCGGGCTCGACCTGATCGACGACCGGCTCTTCTGGCTGCCGCCGACCTGGCTCGCCCCCGACCGCCGCTCGCTCCTCTGGAGCCAGGACGGCGGCCTGATCGCGGGCGCGGCCCGCAAGCGGAAGGCGGACAGGCCATACGCGGTCGGCCAGTGGTGCCACCAGACCTTCGGCGCCTGGGCGCTGCCCTACGAGGCCGCCGACGCGATGCTCGCCGCGGCGACCGCCGCCTCGGAGGACTGGGACGCTTTGGTGCGCCGCGGCGTGTTCCTCCACCCCGAGCCGTGGGGGGCCAACGCCGCGGGGACCGGCGGCGGCGAGGACATCTTCCAGATCCCCGAGGTGCTCAACGGCACCCCGCACGTCTACGCGCTGTGGCCGCACGCCGCCTCGGTGATGCTCCGCGCCGCGAAGTCCCCGGGCGCCGAGCCGCACCCGTCGGCGGCGCATCGACCCGGCGCGGGCCCGATCCGCACTCGGTCCCGGGTTGGGACCCGACCCGCGGTCGCCTCGTCATCAACACCCCGCACACCCAGGGCCTCGTCGGCTGGCCGGGGGCCGAGCCGGCGACGTTCGAGGCGCTGACGATCGACGTCCAGGGCCGCTACGGCGTCGTGGTCGCCTCGTCTGTCGGCCCGAAGCCGATCGCGACCACCGACCGCCTCCTCGTCTCGGCCGTCGCCCGCGTCGCGCCGACCGGGTTCCGCTGGGTTGACCACTGGAGGCGCGAGGTGGCCGACCCGGGCGTCCCGCCGCTCTTGCAGGAGCCGGTCATGGCCCGCGTCCGCTGGCGACACAAGGGGACGATCAAGGCCTACGCCCTCGACAACACCGGCGCCCGCACCGGCCCCGGCACGCTCGTCCAGAACGCCGACGGCGTCGAGCTCGTCCTCGACGGCCGCGCCGGCGGCTTCCACTGGGAGCTCGTCGCCGAGTGACCCCGGCCCGCCGATGATCCTCTTCGTCGGGTGGGCACCGCCCACCGTCCTGGGGCCCCGGACTACGAAGACTCGGAACGGAGACCGTCGAGGGCGGCCACAAGTCATCGATCACCGCGGAGGTCACCATGGCGAAGTGCGAGGTGTGCGGCAACGAATACTACCTGTCCTTCGAGGTCGTCGCGGCGGGGCAGCGGCACGTCTTCGACTGCTTCGAGTGCGCGATCCACCGCCTGGCGCCGGTCTGCGCCCACTGCGGCTGCAAGGTGATCGGGCACGGGGTCGAGGCCAACAACACGTACTTCTGCTGCGCCCATTGCGCCTGCGCCGCGGGGGTGACGGGCGTCGCCGACCGCGCCTGAGATCGCGCCGGGTGAGGCCGGGCCGCCGATGGGCCTCTTGGTCGGGTGCGTTTCACGCACCCCATTTCGGAGATCAAGGCCATGAGCGAGGTTCCCCAGGGCGAGCCATGCGACGTCCCCGGTTCCACCTCCGAACCGCGATGATCGCGGTGGCGGTCCTGGCGGTGTCCCTGGCCGTTGGCCTGTCTTATTCGGAGTTGGATGCCTTTGGAGAGATGGTATGGATGGCCGTGGGGTGCTGTTGCTCGGGGACTTCGGCCATCCTGATCGCTCTCTTGTTCTTCGGATTCCTGGTGAACCCGGGTGACCCGCCGCCCAAATGAGCGGCGGGTGGGCGGGGCCGAGGCGCAGCGTGCCCCGCTAATAGGGAGAATCCCGAGCGCCGTTCGCGCCCCGAGTCTGCGGATATGATGGCATCATGGCAACCCGCGAGTTCCTGGACGTCGATCCGCGGGCGCTCCATCTCCCGACCAGCCGGTTGTCCGGGGCTGACCCCGTCAAGCTCCACGATCAGATCGCCAGGTACGGGGCGGGAGTGGCCGGGATGCCGCCTCCCCTGGTCTATCGGGGCTCGGACGGGGAATTGATGGTCTACGACGGCGTCGCGCGCGCGACGCGTGTTGCGCGATTGCTCCCGGGGGCGACGATCCGCGTGGAGGTGATGCGGACGCTCACCCGCCCCGTCGGACTCCTGCCCACGATCGGGGATCGACTCCCATGACCAGCAGCGCGCTCAAGCAAGACGTCCTCCGGGTGCTCTCGGAATTGGTCGAGCATTGCCCGGACGTCCGGTTCGGCCAGTTGATCGTCAACCTCTCCTGCATCGCCCGGGGGCCGACCCCCGAGGCGGTCTGGGACATGGAGGACGACGAGTTGCTCGCCGCCGCGAAGAGTCATCTCGAGGACTACGAGCGACGGCACGCGGAAATCGCCTGACCCGGCGGGTGGCCCGGGCAAAGACCACGGGCGGCCCCAACCGCCTCCCGCGGCCGCGCCGTCCGGACAATGCGCGCCCGGGCCACCCCGCCGCTGGGCCGATCACTGGAGGCGCGAGGTGGCCGACCCGGGCGTCCCGCCGCTCTTGCAGGAGCCGGTCATGGCCCGCGTCCGCTGGCGACACAAGGGGACGATCAAGGCCTACGCCCTCGACAACACCGGCGCCCGCACCGGCCCCGGCACGCTCGTCCAGAACGCCGACGGCGCCGAGCTCGTCCTCGACGGCCGCGCCGGCGGCTTCCACTGGGAGCTCGTCGCCGAGTGACCCCCGGGCCGCCGATCATCCTCTTCGTTGGATGCCTGAAACGCACCCTCCGAGACTTTATCGGGCAAACTCCGTGGAGGCCGCCGTCGCTCTCATTCCCTCACGATCAGGCCCAGCGCGTTGACTTCCTTCCCCGATCGCCCTTGCAGGCCGACCGGGACCTTGCCCTCGGTCGAGACGTCGCGCGGGCTGCCGCCCTTCACGTCCCCGAGCCAGGACGATTTGTAGGAGTCGTTGGGGTCGAGATGGTCCCCGTCGACCTTCATAAAGACCAGCCCGAAGCCGTCGACCGTCAGCCCGGTGTGCGTCTTGATGGCCCCGACCGCGTAGCCCGGCTTGGCGATGGCCTTCGACTCCTGGCTGAGCAGCGTGCCGTGGCGCTTGCCGTCGACCAGCCGCTCGCCGACGCGGTAGACGGGCTGGACCGAGTGATCTTGGGCCCGCCGAACCGCATGATGTTGCTGACGCGGACCCCGACCAGGACGCCGCCGGCCGGGGCGACGTCGACGAATCGGTCGCGTTTGCCACCGAAGGACGTCTCCGGCAGCCCGACCAGCCCCCCGGGGAGACCGCCCTCGGCCGCGTCCGGGGAGGGGCGGCGGGTCGCCGGCGCGGGGCCCGCTTCGGCATCGCCACGCGGGGCCTGGGGTCCTCGGCCGGTCGGGTCATCTCCGCCTTGCGGGCGGCCGGCGCCCCGCCGGAGCCACCCGCCGCCGGTCGAGCGGGCGGGGGCTCGGGAGGGGCGTCGAACGGCGGCCCGGTCATCTCCGTCCAGGTCGCCCGCTGCGCCGGCGTCAGGAGGGCGACGACCTGGGCGAGCGCCGCCTTGCCGATCTCCTCGCGCCGCGCCTTCGCCGCGGCGGGGTCGCCCTGGAGTTCCATCCCCGATTGGCGGATCTGGCCCATCGCCTGGCCGACGATCGCCTCGACCCTGGACTTCTGGTCGGCGGTCAGCTTCAGGTCCGCCTGGACCTTCGGGCTGCGGAGGGCGGCGAACCCCGCCCGTTGCAACTCGATCTGCTCCAGCCGCTTGAACTGCTCGGGCGTGAGGATCGCGCTCAATTGCTTCCGGGACGAGGCGCGCATCTCCTCCATCATCCGGCCCCGCTCGTCGGGGGACGCCTGCGCGAACTTCTGCCGGGCGTCCCGCTCGCTGGCGTCGAGGCCGTCGAAGAAGGCAGCGACCTTCCGGGACTGGTCCTCGGAGAACTTCAGCTCCCGCTGGACCGCCTTCTCTCGCAGCGAGGGGGGGCGACCCCTTGCGCCCCCGCCCGGCCGGCGAGCAGGGCGACAATCCCGATCGACAAGGAGAGCCCCGCGGCGAACGTAGTCCGCATCGTCAACATGACTCCCACCGACATTTCCCAGATGGCCGGTGAGTCCAAGCGCTTCGGACCCGTTCCGGGGCACCTGAGACGCAATTTGAGCAGGCCGGAACGGCTCGATCAAGTCTCCACGAGTTCTGACTGATGGATCGAGCCTCATCATCCCTCCCGGGCGGGTGGCCGGGGTCCGTCTCCGGGCCCCATAGGCATCAAGTTAAGGCCCGTCCGCGGCCGGCGTGTCGGGTGCAAAGACCAAGGGTGCCACGGGTTCCGTCCGCGGAACCCGTGTGCCCCGGCGGCCGACCCCCGACACGGGTTCCGCGGCCGGGTGGCCGGGGCAAAGCCGCAGCGTGCCCCGGATGTTCGGCCGCGAATCCCGGGGCAAAGCGCAGCGTGCCCCGGCCACCCGGCCGTAGGGTGGGCATCGCCCATCGTCTTCGTGACAAGACGGATTTCGAAGGCCGGGTTGGCAGGCTCCTCCCGGCGTGATAGGCTGGAAAGGGGAGGAGAACCCGTATTATGACAATCCATTTACCTGACGACCTGGGAGGCTCCGTCCGGGCCGAGGTGGAGAGCGGGCATTTCGCCTCGGCGGATGAGGTCGTCGCCGAGGCCGTGCGATCGTTCCTCCGGCAGCGGACGCAGGCGCCGGACATGACGAAGCCGCCGGCCGGCGATGAAGATGCCGCACCGGCCCCCAAGCCGATCTGGGAGGTCTTCCGGGAGATCGCTGCCTCCGTCCCGCCGGAGACGTGGGACGCCTTGCCGTCCGACCTCTCCGAGCAGCATGATCACTACATCTACGGCACCCCGAAGCGCCCGGATGCATGACGCGGGTCTTCGCCGATTCCCTCGACTGGATCGCCATCACCCATCCCAAGTGTGTAGGACGGGTCGGCGTGACGCAAATCATCTATTATCAGTGGGTTGCGCCGCGCCAACCCGCCCTGCCGGGGTCGAGGCGCGGCGTCGGGATGGGCCGAGGTCTCGGGAATCGGGACGTCTTCGAAAGAATTCCAGGACAGTCGGCGGCCCGGCCACGATAGTACCTCTAGAAGGGCGACGCAGCCCCTCCGCCCAGGGCCCGCCGACGACGGCGGCCAGCCGAGGCGACGCACGCCCCTCCCCACCGAGGCCGCATCGATGATCGCCACCCCCGACTCTGCTGTCGCCCCAGAGGCCGACGGCCAGGCCCCGACCCCCCGCCGACGCGGCGGGGGGCCGCGGACGCCCGAAGGCCGCGCCCGCTCGGCCAGGAACAGCCTTCAACATGGCCTGCGCGAAGACCCTTTTGCCCGACGACCTCGCCGCCGCCGTCGAGCGGCGCACCGCCGAGCTCGTCGAGCAGTTCGAGCCCCGCTCGCCCTACGAGTTCTGGCTGATCCGCCAGATGGCGCTGGCCGCCGCCCGCCTCGACCGCTGCGCCGAGATGTCGATCGTCGACCTCCAGCGCGGCATCGACCGCGCCGGCCCGTGCTGGGACGACGACCGCCGGGCGGCGGTCGACGACCTCGGCGCCAGGCTCCCGAAGGACCCGGCGCGGGTTGCGCGCGCCCTGCGACGGGTGCGCCAGGGGGCCGACTGGCTGATCGAACGGTGGGAGGCGCTGGGCGAGATCCTCGGGACCAACGGCCGCTGGAGCGACGACCAGCGCCGGCTGGCGTTCGACCTGCTGGGCGTGCCGGCCGACCTGCGCGACGGCAGCGTCAAGGTCCCGCCCGCCGACGACGCCGCGGGCCTGGCGGCGCTGGTGTCGCGGCAGGTCGCCGACCTGCGGGTGCGCCAGGAGGACTACCTGGACGAGTCCGACGAGGCGGAGCGGGGGATGGCGGCCTGGGGGATGCCGCTGGAGGAGGACCCGATCACGGCGCGGCTGCGGAAGTACGAGAGGAGCTGCCGAGGGGACCTGAACCGGGCCCTGGCCGAGCTGCGAAAGGTGCGCGAGGGGGCCAGCCCGTCGGGCGAGCCGGCCCGGACCGAGCCGGAGCCGAGCCACCGCAAGCCGGTCTCCGCGGAGGCGGCCGGCTACCTGGCGAAGCGGTCGCGGTTCGTGGGGCTGCCCCCGCGCGAGGCCGCGGCCGAGGCCGAGGTGCCGGCCGCCCCCGATGAGGCGCCGGCGGTCGTCGAGACGGTGGCTCCCGCCCCCGCTCCCTCGCCGGTGGCGCCGTCGGCCCGGTCGTCGCTGGTCCCGGCGGAGGGGCCTCGCAACCGTCGCGAGCGCCGCGCCGCCGAGAAGCGGGCCCGTCAGGCCACCCGCCGCGCCGGCCGCTGAGCGCGGTCGCCGCCCCGGCCCCTCCGCGGGCCTCCCCGATCCCCCCAACGCCGGCCCGCCGCCCCCCGGCGTTCGCCGTGCGCGCACGGCTCGCCGTCGCGGTCCCCGTCGGCCCGAACGAGGATCCCGAGGGCCGTCCGCGACGGCCGCAGACCCTCGCCGGGGCCGGTCGGTCGGCCAGAGAAAAGCGCGGCGGCGAACGAACTCGGCGGCGCGGGCGCGAACGAACTCCGAGCCGACCGCTCATCCCGAATCGCCTGGATCTGTTGCCCTTTGTAGGGTGGGTTGCGCTGCGCCGACCCATACGCACCAACTTAAGGACCGCGCCATGACCCTCATCGCCTCGGAAGTCCCCCGGGTGCCACGGGTTCCGGCCACGGAACCCGTGCGCCTCGGCGGACGGTCCGGCGCACGGGTTCCGCGGCCGGAACCCGTGGCACCCGGCTCCCTTGCGTTCGAAGATTCGGGCCAAGGCTCCCCTTAAGTTGGTGCGTATGGGGTTCGCTGCGCCGACCCACCCTACAAAGGGCAACAGATCCAGGAGTCTCGGGATCAGAGCGTCTTGAGGTACTCGACGAGCTGCCGGCGCTGGTCGTCGGTGAGGTCGGTGCCGTAGTCGTGGCCGGCGTTCGAGTTGCCGGGGATCGCGCGGCCCTGGTCGTCCTGGGTGCGGTACGGGAAGACGCCCTGGGCGTCGGCCTTGAAGCCGACGTTGACCGGGTCGAAGGTGCGCGCCCGACCGAGAACGTCGCGACCCGTCGCGACGGCGGCAGGAGGAGCTGATAGAGGCTCGGCACCGAGCCGTTGTGCAGGTAGGGGGCCGTGGCCCAGATGCCGTTGAGCGGCCGGGCCTTGTACAGCGCCCCGGGGCGACCCGCCCGCGGGGCCATCGCGCCGAGGGGGCGGGCGCCGAACTCGATCCGCGACAGCTCGTCCTTCGGCGCCGGGAAGGCCGAGCCGATGATCGTGCCGATGACCGCGTTGCCGAGCGCCAGCTCCCCCGTCATGTCGGCCGCGAACCGGCCGGAGAACGACGGGAAGACCTTCAGGAACGTCCCCTCGAGCTTCCCCGACTTGCCGATCCGGTTCCAGAAGTTGTCCGCCGTCCTCGGGTCGGTGTTGACCGCGGCCATGACCGCCTGCACCGAGCGGTTCGGGCTGTCGCGGACGATCTCCTGGTGGCAGTGCAGGCACTGCTTGTCGTAGAGGAGCTTCCCCTGCGCGGCCCTGGCGCGGTCGATCGCCGGGAACGCCGCCGGCCACTGCGGCGACCAGAGCGTCCAGAGCCATTCCTCGATCGCCCGGAGGTTCCTTGACCCGCACCGACGAGCGGTAGCCGGTGACGTCGGGGTGGTCGGGGATCTCGAAGTCGGCGAACACGCCGAGCACCTCGCCGACGTTGCGGCCCAGGGTCAAGACCCCGAGCAGGCCGCCGTTCTGGGCGTTGCCGACCCACTGCACGCGGTCGTGCTGGGGGGTGTCCCACAGGCACGGGTAGCTGACCGCGGCGTCGGCCGGCCTGGTGTTGGTCGCGTCGGGGTCGGGGGCGCGTCCTTCGCGGCGTGGTGGAAGACCTCGTTGAGGATGGCGCCGAAGGCATCGACCCGGCCGTAGCCGGCGGGCCGATCGGGCGGGAAGTTCCGCAGGTTGTACCCCTTGCGGCGGTCGATGATGAGCTTGATCTCCGCCTTGAGGTGCCTCGCGCCCGGCGGGGGAGTTCTGCGAGCCGAGGACCCTGGCGGCGAAGCGGCCGAGCTTGTCGTCCCGGTCGTGCGTGGCCTGGAGCGCCGCGGTCAAAGAGGTGAGCAGGCCCTGGACGTCGCCGAGCGCGGGGCCGCCGTCGATGCGGTAGCCGACGCCATTGTAGTTGACCTGCGTGGTGTGGCACGCCGCGCAGGTGATCCCGAGCCAGGCGCGGTCGCGGCCGTCGTCGCGGACGAAGCCCACCGGCAGGCCGTCGGGGTTCATCGCGTCGGGCTTCTGCGGCAGGTAGCGGAACCGGAGGATGTTGGCCGGGTCGCGGAACGGCCTGTCGCTCTCGGCCTGCTCCAGCGCGAGGAACCATGGATAGGGGAGGATCTGCGATCCCTGCGACGTGAAGTAGAACCTTTGGCTATCGGCGGGCGACCACCCCTGATCGAGGTAGGCGATCGTCTCGACCGCCTCGCCGAGCGGGTCGGCCGCGTCCCCCAAGGCGTTGCGGTCGGGCCCGACCGTCGCGTCGGCGCCGACCGCCCCGGCCGCGACGCCGAGGCACGCGAAGACGAAGGCAGTCCCGATCGGATGGCGGCCTGGCTTGCTCATCGGAGGTGCTCGCGAGAGGGGGATGGGGGTCGCGTCCATCTCGGCGGGTGCAGTATGGCCGGGGCCGATCGCATCGGCAATAAAAAACCGGCCCCCGATTTTGATACGATGGTGATCGCCGGACTTTCGAAGCACCCGGCGTAAACTCGCACGAGGGATCGGACCTGACGGGAGTGGGCCATGTGTTTGCCCCGGATGACGACACGGCGGCTGATGATTGCGGTGGCGGTCCTGGCCCCTGTGTTGGCTGCTGCTGCGTGGCTCATCGAGGTTTGTTGGGAGCTGGAGGGATTCTACGGGCCGGGGGGGAAGCTCGACCTTCAAAATCAGATCGGAAACGAGGTGGCGGCCGGGGCTGAGGCGCACAAACAGGGTGACTACCGGGAGGCGGAGGCACGGTACCGATCAGCCCTCAAGCTGATCGAGGTGCTGAGTGCCAAGAATGCGGCTCACGGGTGGAGTCCGGATACACTCGGCGCCTTTGAAGTCCGGATCGGGCTTGTGGACGCCCTCGCCGGGCAAGGCCGTCATGTCGAGGCCGAATCGCAATACAAAGAAGCCCTGGTAGCCTGCGAGAAGGGCTTTGGCCCGGATCATATCGCAATGGCCGAGTTCTTGGACCATTACGTCGCCTCACAGCGCTTGAGGGGCAACGCCTCTGTAATGGATAAATTGCAGGCCCAGGCCAAGACGATCCGGGAAAAGTGGGCCCTCAGTCGTCGCGGCCGATGAGGGTCTCGACGCGGGGCATGCCGGGTCGACCCCGGCGCGTCGCAGGGCGCGGACGTGGCCGGCGAGGGCGAGCCAGGCTTCGGGCGTGTCCACGACGTACCACGGGTGGAGCACCGCCAGCGACAGGCCCGTGTCGAGGAGGCGATCAATCATCTGGCCGAGGACGGCGGGCGTGCCCCAGTCGATCGCGTCGAAGATCGGCGGGGCGCCGGCGCGGGAGCCGACCAGGTAGATGCCGCCGTCGGCCGAGGGGCCGAGCACGACGTCGCGGCCGTCGAGGCAGAGTAATGCGCTGACGACGACCGACGGGTCGAGCGTCGGCGCGTCGGGGCGGATCAGCACGACGCGGGAGGCGCCGTCCTCGAACTCCCCCTCGAAGAACGCGCGGAGGCGGGCCCCGAGGTCCCCCTCGGCCTGCGGCTGGAGCGCGAACGAGGCGGGGACGCGCGCGTCGAACCAGGGGCCGGCGTCGTCGGGCGCGAACACCAGCACGCGACGGCCGCCGGGGGCGAGCACGCGGTCGGAGCCCCATGCCTCGACCAGGTCGAAGAGCATCGCCTCGCGCACCTCGGCCGCGCGGTCGGCCGAGCGCGGTGGCCAGTCGCCAGGGCAGGCGGTCCGCGTCGGGCCGCGTGGCGAAGATCCCCAGGACCGCGCCGTCGGGCAAGCTCCAGGCCATCGCCTCGTCCTCGCGTCAGCCGATGCCGTATTCCTTCAGCTTGCGGTAGAGCGTCCGCTCGCCGATCTGGAGGAGGCGGGCGGCCTCCTCGCGGTTGCCGCCGGTCATCTTCAGGGTCTCGGCGATGCAGTGCTTCTCGACCTCGTCGAGGGGGCGGCCGACCAGGCTCGGGCCCGACGGCGGCCCGCGTCGCCGGCCGGCGACGACGAGGCGGCCTGGATGTCCTCGGTCAGGTCGTCGACGTCGAGCACGCCGTCGGCGTCGATGACGACCATGCTCTCGATCGTGTTCCGCAGCTCGCGGACGTTGCCCGGCCACGAGTAGGCCATCAGCGCCTTGCGGGCCGCGGGGGTGATCGAAGAGACCGACTTGCCGTGCGACGCCGAGAAGTCCTTGAGGAAGAAGTCGATCAGCAGAGGGATGTCCTCGCGGCGCTGGCGGAGCGGCGGGAGCTTCACGCTGACGACCTTCAGGCGGTGGAACAGGTCGGGCCGGAACGCGCCCGAGGCGATCGCCTCGGCGAGGTCGCGGTTGGTGGCCGAGATCAGACGGACGTTCACCCTGATCGGCTCGGTCGTGCCGACGCGGACGATCTCGCCCGTCTCCAGGGCGCGGAGCAGCTTGACCTGCGTCCCCGTCGGGATGTCGCCGACCTCGTCGAGGAAGAGCGTGCCGCCGTTGGCGTGCTCGAACCACCCCTTGCGCTCGCGGTCGGCGCCGGTGAACGCCCCCTTGACGTGGCCGAACAGCTCGCTCTCCAGGATGTTGTCGCTCAGCGCGGCGCAGTTGAGCGTGACGAACGGCTTGTACCGCCGGGGGCTGTTGGTGTGCAGGGCCTTGGCGACGAGCTCCTTGCCGGTGCCGCTCTCGCCGGTGATCAGCACGGTGGCCGACGTCGGCGCGATCTGCCGCAACCGCGCCACCACGGCGTGCATCGCGGGCGAGTTGCCGATGACCCCCTCGAAGCCGAACCGCTCGTTGAGCTGGCGCTGGAGCTCGATGTTCGACCGCGCCAGCCTCTGCGCCTGCGACGCCTTGTCGGCGACGGTGCGGAGCTCGTTGATGTCGAGCGGCTTGACCAGGTAGGTCGTGGCGCCGGCCTGCATGGCGGCGACGGCGGCCTTGGCCTCGTTGCGGCCGGTCAGGATGACGACCTCGGCGTCGGGCAGCTCGCGCTTGGCCCTGGCCAGCACCTCCAGGCCGCCGACGTCGTCCATGATCAGGTCGGTCAGGACGATCTCGAAGGTCTGCTCCTCGATCAGGCGCAGCCCCTCGCGCCCGCTGGTCGCGACGACGCACTCGTAGCCGACGCGCTCCAGGCTCTCGGCCACCGCCTCGGCGTGCGGCTCGTCGTCGTCGACCACCAGGACGCGGATTTGCTGGTCCATTGTGCGAGGGGTCAACTTGAAGAATGGCCGTTGGGTTGCGACACCGGCTCGAACCCGGTGGCCGCCTTGATGGCCTCACCTAAATCGCGAGAGAGTTTACGATCGCCAAGGATCTTCGTGTTATAGGAGAACGTGCGCAGGTGCCGCACGTCGAACGGCAGATCGCCCACCGATTGGGCGATCTGCACCACCGGCTTCCGCAGGGCCTTCGCATATCCGGCTTCGTAGAAGACGTTGGCGTTCTTCCCGGTGAAATCGGCGACGATGAGGTCCGCCCTCTCGATCTGGTCCAGGACATCCTCAATGATGGAACCCGAGAGATACCGTTGATCAGCACGGATGCACTCGTAGCCGTGGTTCTCAACCGTCTCGCGGATGACCTGATAGACCTCGTCGAACTCGGGGGCGAAGGGCATGATCACGAAGCACGTGGGCTTGACGGCCTCCACCGCCGGGTTCTTGAACTCGGCGATCGTCCTCCAGGTATGGAAACCCCAGGGGCCGGAGTTGAACGTATCGTCGAACACCGAAAGCTGGGTGATCCCGTTGTGAGAGAGCGTGATCCGATTCCCCACACAACGTACCTGGACACGGAAGGGCGTCCCTTTCCTGATCGATCCCCTGCTGCCCGACGTCACGAGGGCCTGGGATTGCCCGTTGATCATCTTGCCGATGAAGAATCGACCGCCGAACCCTCCGATGCCCCCAAGGAGATAATGATTGGGATCTTGAAACCTGAATACGACGGCGGCGAATTTGGCTCTCCCCCCTCCTCCAACTTCTTCGACTCGCGGACGGTGATCTCCACAGAGACTGACCCGTCACGAAAAGGTTCGTTGAAAATGAGCCTCTGCTGTTCACGGCCTTCGTGGTATTTTGAGGTGAAGGTCTCGTCCCTCGAATCAACGTCCCATTCGTCGTCGAGCTCCGAGAAGTCGATTTGGGCTGCGGTGGCCACGACGTCTCCTCTCATCGCACGATCCTCCCGACCCGGCAACCCGAGATGGGAAGCGAGCAACTCCGAACCCACCCATCATACATCAGCGCGGTGCAATCGGCAGCCGGACGCTGAACCGCGAGCCCTTGCCGGGCTCGCTCTCGACGCGGATCGAGCCGCCGTGCGCCTCGACGATCTTCCGCGTGGTGGGCAGGCCGAGGCCGCTGCCGCCGGGGCGGGTCGAGAAGAAGGGGTCGAAGATCCGGCCGCGGACCTCCTCGGACATCCCGACGCCCGTGTCGGTCACGTCGACCGCCGCCCACGGCCCGTCGCGGCGGGTCGTCAGGATCAGCTCGCCCCCCTCGGGCATGGCGTGCTCGGCGTTGAGGATCAGGTTCAGCAGCGCCTGCTTGAACAGGTCGACGTCCAGGAGGACCTTCGGCAGGCCGTCGGCGTACTGGGTGCGGAGGACGACCGCCTGGGTCGCGGCCTGGGGCTCGCAGAAGTCGCGGAGGTCGTCGACGACGGCGTTCAGGTCGGCGGGCACCTCGCGGAGGTCCTGCACGCGGGCGAACCGCAGGAAGTTGTCGAGGATGTCCTGGAGCCGCTCGGCCTCGCGGCGCAGGCGGTCGATCTTCTGCCGGACGCGGCGGTCGCGCGGCGTCTCGGGGCGGGGGAAGTCCTCGGCGAGCAGGTCGAGGTTCAGCCGCATCGTCGAGAGCGGGTTGCGGATCTCGTGCGCCAGGCCGCCGGCGAGCTGCGCGATCTCGACGTACTGCGCGCGGAGCCTCTGGTTGTCGGTGAGCTCGTCGGTTTCGTCGAGGTCCGGCTCGACGAGCTGGTGGGCGTGGGAGTCGGCCATGAGCGGGTCCGCCGGGACGAGGGGCGAGGGTAGGAACTGCGGGCCGGAGGCCGCGACGCCCGACGACGACGGCCCCGGCCCGGCACCCGATCGGGTGGGTCGGTCAGTCGCGGGGGGGCCGGGGGCCGCGATCGCCCCGGTCGCCGCCGCGGTCGCCGCCGCGGTCGCCGCCCCCTCCGTAGCCGCCCCCTCCGCCGCCGCCGTAGCCGCCCCCGCCGCCGCGGCGGGGTCCGCCGCGATCGCCGCCCCCTCCGTAGCCACCGCCGCCGCCGCCGGGGGGCGCTCGGAGGCGGGGTGGGCCTTGGCGTATTCATCGACCTCGCCCCGCTCGGCCAGGGCGGCCTTGCGCGACAGCTTGACGCGGTCCTGGTCGTCGACCGAGATCACCTTGACGGCCATCGGGTCGCCGACGCGGCAGACGTCGAGCACGCTGCTGACGTAGCCCTCCGACAGCTCGCTGATGTGGACCAGGCCGTCCTTGCCGGGCAGGATCTCGACGAAGGCGCCGAAGTCCTTGATCGAGCTGACGCGCCCCTCGTAGATCCGGCCGACCTGGACCCCCTCGGTCATCGCCTGGATCTTGTCGCGGGCCGCCTCGGCGCCGGCGGCGTCGATGCTGGAGAGCGAGACGATGCCGCTGTCCTCGATGTCGATCTTGGCGCCGGTCTCCTCCTGGAGGCGGCGGATCGTCTTGCCGCCGGGGCCGATCACCAGGCCGATCTTCTCGGGGTTGATCTGGATCTGGATCAGCCGCGGGGCGTTGGCCGAGATCTCGTCGCGCGGCCTCTTGATCGGCGCGGAGCATGGCGCGGAGGATCTCCAGCCGCGCCTCGTGCGCCTGCTCCAGGGTCTCGCGGACGATCTGCTCGCTGATCCCCTGGTTCTTCAGGTCGAGCTGGATGCCGGTGACGCCGCGCTGGGTGCCGGCGACCTTGAAGTCCATGTCGCCGAAGTGGTCCTCGTCGCCGATGATGTCGGTCAGCAGGACGTGGCGGCTGGCCGCCTCGTCCTGGACCAGGCCGATCGAGATCCCGCCGACCGGGTCGCTGATCGGCACCCCGGCGTCCATCAGGCTCAGCGTGGCGCCGCAGACCGAGGCCATCGAGCTGGAGCCGTTGGATTCGAGGATGTCGGAGACGACGCGGATCGTGTAGGGGAACTGCGACGAGGCGGGCAGGATCGGCGCCACCGACCGCTCGGCGAGGGCGCCGTGGCCGATCTCGCGGCGGCCGGGCCCGCGGATCGGGCGGACCTCGCCGACGGCGAACGGCGGCATGTTGTAGTCGAGCATGAACTTCTTGCTGAACTCGTCCATGATGCCGTCGACCCGCTGCTCGTCGGCCGAGGTGCCGAGCACGGTGGTCACCAGCGCCTGCGTCTCGCCGCGCTGGAAGATGGCCGAGCCGTGGGCGCGGGGCAGGATGCCGACCTCGCAGTGGATCGGCCGCAGGTCCTTCGGGCCGCGGCCGTCGGGGCGCTTGCCGTCGAGGATCAGCTCGCGGACGACCCGCTCCTCGACGCCGGAGAACGCCCCCTTGACCTGCAAGGGCGTGTGCTCCGACGGCTGCCCCTCGGGGCAGAACTCGGCGAGGATCTTCTTCTGGAGCTCCTTGGTCGCGTTGTTGCGGTCGGCCTTGCCGTGGATCTGCTTGATCTCGCGGAGCTCGTGGCCGAAGCGGTCGTAGAGCTGCTGCCGGAGCGGGTCGGGGGGGAGCTCGGGGGCCTGGTACGGCGGCAGCCCGGCGGCCTCGATCAGCTCGTGCTGGAGCGCGATGATCTCCTGGTTGAGCCGGTGCGCCGCCATGATCGCGTCGGCCATCTCGGGCTCGGGCAGCTCCTGGCCGAAGCCCTCGATCATGACGATGGCCTTGGCGGTGCTGGCCACGACGAGGTCGAGGTCGCTGTCGGCGAGCTCGTCGACGTCGGGCAGCGGGATGAGCTTGCCGTCGACGCGGGCCAGCCGGATGGCGCCGATCGGGCCGAGGAAGGGGACGCGGGCCAGCAGGAGCGTGGCCGAGGCGCCGATCATCGAGGGGACGTCGGCGTCGTTCTTGCGGTCGGCCGAGATCGGCCCGGCCTGGATCTGGACCTCCTCGCGGTAGCTCTCGGGGAACAGGGGCCGGATCGGCCGGTCGATCAGCCGCGAGGTGAGGATCTCCTTGGTCGTCGGCCTCCCCTCGCGCTTGATGAAGCCGCCGGGGAACTTGCCGGCGGCGTAGACCTTCTCGCGATAGTCGACCGTCAGCGGGAAGAAGTCGAGGCCCTCGCGGCCGGGGGCGGCCACGGTGGCGACCAGGGTCATCATCTCGCCGACCCGGACCACGACGGCGCCGCTGGCCTGCTTGGCGAGCCGTCCGGTCTCCAGCGAGAGGGTCTTGCCGCCGATGGTGCGCTCGACGGTGACGGGTTTCCGCGTCGCGAAAGACGTGCTTGGCATGGTTTCAATCCGCCCCCGGCGGTCAGGCCGGGGGAAATGTGCGGTGTGAGGGGATCGGCGGGCCGCATCGGAGCGGCCGCGCATCGCGGACGGATGCGGGATCTCGATCCCGGGCGATCCGGGAAGGGGGAGAAGCCGCGGAGGGCCGCGGCAGACCCGGGCACCCGGCTCGCGCGACCCGCCCGAGGCAAGCTCGGCGGTCGGGAGCCGGAGGTGGGGGCCGGCCGGGCCGGATCAGGTCGGGGCCGACGGCCGGTTACTTGCGAATCCCCAGGCGGCCGATCACTTCAAGGTAGCTCTTGCGATTGTGGAGCCGCAGGTATTTCAGCAGGCTCGACCGCTTCGACACCATCATCAGCAGCCCGCGGCGGCTGGCGTGGTCCTTCGCATGCGTCTTGAAGTGCTCGGTCAAGTCGTTGATCCGGGCCGTCAGCAGGGCGATCTGCACCTCGGGCGACCCCGTATCCTCCGTCTTCCGGCCGAACGAACCGATGATCTCCTGCTTCTTCTCCTTCGTGATCGCCATCGCACGCCCCAGAACCGCTGGCCTTGTTCGTCAAGGCCGTTCTTGGAATAAACTCCTACACTTGGAGGATCATACTCTAGGCGACCGCCGCCCGGATTGCAATCCCCTTCCCGATCGGGGCCGGGCCGATCCGCCCTCCCGGCCGAGGCGAGGGCGTGTTGCAGATGCTCAACAGATGCAAGGATGGACCGGCCCCGAAACCGGCCGGCCCTTCCCTCCACGGCACCGACATCATATCCTCGCGGGGCTTCCCGACCATCCATCCCCCCGAGGAGCCGAGCGATGCGAGCCGTCCGAGCCGCCGTGACCTGCGCCCTGCTGTTCGCCCCGGGGACCCGGGCCGAGTCGGCCCTGATCACGGAGACCTTCGGGCCCTTCCCCTTCTCCGTGCCGGCCTCGACGACCGCGGTGAACGTCCCGGTCGGCTTCCCCCAGTTCGACCCCGCGCTGGGGGTCCTGCAGAACGTCCAGTTCCGCCTCGCCGAGGCGATCACGCCGACCACGGTGACGCTCGTGAACCCGTCGAGCTCGACGATCACCCAGCTCGGCTACCGGCTCTCCGTCGGGGTCACGATCACGACCCCCACGCTCACCAGCGCGCCGTTCATCCCTCCCGTCCCCCCGTTCCCGTTCCCGGTGTTCCCCCCGATCGCGGCCAACGGCGGCACCTATCCGATCCCGATCGGCAACTTCACGGAAACCGAGACGCGGACCTTCAACCAGGGCCCGTTCGGGCCGCCCCTCGCCGGGTTCGTGGGGACGGGCACGGTCAACGCAACCCTGGGGATCGACCTCCTGTTGCAGTTCGCCACCGTCCCCACCGGCATCACGCCCGCGGTGCAGCAGATCGCGCCGCCCGCCACGATCTCGGGGACACTGACCGTCATCTACAACGCCGTCCCCGAGCCGCCGGCCGCGGTGCTGCTGGGGCTCGGCGGGCTGGGGGTGCTCGGGCTGGCCCGGTATGGCGATCCCCTCCGGTTGACCCTCCAATAACCAGTCTTCGTAGGTCGGGCACCGCCCACCATCGTCGGCCCCGCACGGTGGGCGATGCCCACCCGACAGGAGGCTCCCCGATCCGAGGGATCACTCGCGGCGCATCGCCTTGATGCCCGCCCCCCAGGTGAAGGGGTGGACGCTATTCGCCCAGCGTCGCTGGATGGTGGGCTTGCCCGAAGGATGCACGCCGATCGTCGAGGCGAGCACGATCAAGACGATGAGGGCTAGCCCCCAGCGCGGCCAACCGCGAGGCCAGCCGTTGTCGCCGTGCTCGGGGTCCAAGGTTGCGACCCGTCGCGGCCAGAGGAGCAGGACCAAGGCGACCAGCGGCGCCGCAGGCGGTGATCGCCAGGCCGGTCGCGAAGCCGGCGGGGCGGTAGGTGAAGACGACCGCGTGGCGACCCGCCGGGACAGACACGGCCCGGAACGCCAGGTAGGCCGGGCGGATCGGGACCGGGCGGCCGTCGAGGGTCGCCGACCAGCCGGGATCGAACGTGTCGGCCAGGACGAGGTACGCGGGCATCGTCGCCTCGGTCGCGACCTCGACGCGCTCGGGACGGTCGAGGCCGATCGTCGCGGTGCCCGAGACGTCGGCGTCGGCCGGCAGGGGATGCGACGGATCTTCGACGACGAGGCGATCGCCGAGCCCGGTCCCGATGCGGTCGAGCGCGGCGAGGGCTTCGGCCTCGTCGGCGACGTACACCGGATGACCGACCAGCCGCGCCCGGGGCCGGGCGGCCGGGTTGCGGACGATGACGGCCGAGCCGGCGGGCTTGCCTCGGTCGCGACTGGCCTTGCGATCGGCGACCAGGTGAGTGACGCCGGCCACGTCGAGGCGCCCCGGGCCGTACTGCCAGCGGTTGCGGAAGGCGTCCACCCGCCGCGACACGATCGGCGTCTCTCCGCCGATCGTCGCCAGGCCCCAGACGATCGGCAGGCTCCAGCCCAGCGTGTCGCGGACGGAGAAGAAATCGACCTCCTCCGAGGCATACCCCGGCTCGCCCGACGAGAGGGGCGACGAGCCCAGGATGCGACCGACAGCGGGGTCGGACGCCAGCATCCGGGCGCTCTTCGGAGGGACGGTCCAGTAGCGCGGGTCGATCGTCGGGACGTCCTCGCGATGAGATCCGAGCAGGTCGGCCATCACCAGCATCGGCAGGATCGCGGCCAGACGGCGACGGTTCGCGTGGGATGCCGAGCGCGCCGCCAGCGAGGCGACGATCCAGCCCAGGCCGGCGATCGTCGCCGTCCGGATCGAGGCGAAGGCCAGCTCGCGGCCGAGCCAGCGGTAGCGGTCGATGTGGTACGGGCAGCGTCCACCGCCTCGGCTCGGTCCAGACCGGCGCGTAGACGTAGACCAGGATCGGGATCGACGCCGACCACGAGCAGGGCGGCCGTCGCCACCGCGCCCCGCAGACGGACCGCGCCGGGCCGCGCCAGCCGATCGACCCCCACGGCCGCCAGCGCCGAGGTCGCCAGCGCGACCCACAGGTGGAACCGCACCGGGATGCGCGAGCTGCCCACGATCGGGACGCGGTGCATCAGGTCGAGCAGGAACGTGTACCGGCCCAGCATCAGCACGCCGCCGATCCCCGCCAGGAGGACCCAGAAGGCCACCCACCGATCGCGATACGCCGCGGCGCCCACGATCGCCAGGCCGATCGCCAGCACGCCGAGGTACGTGTCCATCTCCTGATAGGGATAGAAGCCGTCCATCCAGTCGGTGTCTCGGGCGCGGGTGCCGTACGCCTCGCGGACGACGAGCGTCGGCAGCAGCTCGGGCGACCACGACCCGAACGTCAGCTTCTCCCAGGACAGCCCCCCCGCGCGGGGAACGGTCGAGCAGCTCCTTCGACGGCACCCACTGCACCGCCGCCAGCATCACCCCGACCACCGACCAGCCCGGCCGCCATCGCCGAGCGAGGCCAGGCGGGCCCGGCGTCCGCGCTCGGTCGCCGCGCGATAGATCCCGTACAGGCCGACCACGCCCGCCGTCAGGAGCGTGTCTTGCAGGTGCCCGGCGAAGACCTGGCATGCCAGCGCCAGCCCGCCCAGGGCCAGGGGCCAGGTCCGCCCGCGATCCCACGCCGCCTCCAGCGACCAGACCACCAGGGGCACGCTCGCCAGGGCGTTGGTCATGCTCGTGTGGACCAGGTGCGCCCAGACGTAGCCGTTCAGGCCGAAGATCGCCGCCCCGGTCAGCGCCGCGACCGGCCCGACGTGCCTCCGCAGCCAGCCGTAGGTGCCCAGGCCGGTCAGCCAGACGGAGAGGATCGTGTCGAGGTTGAACGCCTGCCACGTCGGCAGCCAGGGATACAGCAGATACTTCAGCGGGTGCAGATAGCCGGCCTGGCTCTCGCTGAACAGGGGCAGCCCGCCATACAGGCCCGGGCACCAGCGCGAGAACCGGCCGGCGCGGAGCTCGCGGGCGAGGAAGTCGCGGTAGGGGTAGTTGATCTCGGTGATGTCGAAGTAGAACAGGGCCCGCCGCAAGGTCGCCGCGTCCCAGAAGAACGCGACGATCGCGGCCGTCCAGACCAGCACGGCCGCGAGGTCGGCGCGCGACCACGGCCGCCGCTCGGGCCGCCAGGGCGGTTCGTCCGGGTTGGTTGTCATCTCCCCGATCGAGGCCATGAGACGATCGTGAGCCCCCGCTCCCTGTGGAGGACCCGCCCGCCCGCCCCGAGCGCCGCGTCGCGGAACGGCGCGTCGGGGGGCTGCGGGCGGACGACCACCACCTCGGGATGGCCGCCGCGCGACCACTCCGGGTAGCGGTCCGGATAGATCGGATACGGCACGCCCCGGACCCGACCGCCGGTCAGGAACGCCAGGCGATAGACGTCCCAGTAGCCGCCGAAGACGCGGTCCACCTCGCGATGCCGCTCCAGCCACGCCAGCGCGGGGTCGTGCCGCGCCGAAAGGACCGGCCGTCCCCTCGCGTCGATCCAGCCGAACCGAGCATACCACCGCGCGGTGTCGAGCGTCATGAGGAGGGCCAGCACGAGGCAACCGACGGCCGCCGCCGCCAGCCCCCCCGGCCCCCTCCGCGACAGCCCCCGCATCGCCAGCCCGAACCCGACCGACCACGGCACCAGCAGCGTGACGAGGTAGCGGTAGTTGTCCGAGTTGAAGATGTTCAGGTTGGCCACGAACCCCGCCACGACGACCGCCGCCGACCCGAGCAGCCCCCACCGCACCGCGTTCGCCGCCGCGTCGCCCCGACACAGCCCGGGCGCGGCCAGCGTCAGCATGGCCATCGCGAACAGGACGAGCCCGACGGCGGTCGTCGCCACGGCCAGCGGACGATGGTCGGGCTTCGAGCGCGCCCCGCCCGGCCCGCCGAGCGATGCGGGGTCGGGCTCGGCCTGGAGGCCGGGGAGGCGATGACCCGCGATCAGCCTGGGGAGACATTCCGAGGCGAGCAGGCGCGCATGAGCGGTCAGGAGATCGCGCCGGAGGACGGGCTGGAACTGGTCGGGATAGACGTTGTGCGGATCGACCCGCGCCCCGACCCAGTACGGCCAGGCCCCCGCAAGGAAGGCGAGCGCGAAGACGATGGCGTTTCGCCAATCCCCCCCGCGACCGCCCCGAGGCCCACCACCCGAGGACGGCCGCGATCAGCCAATCCGGCCAGGGTGGTCAGGAACATCGAGTCGAGCCAGAAGCCGACCCCGCACCACAGCCCCAGCGCCGCGGCCTTCCACCGTCCGCCCCGCGCCAGGCAATCCGTAGAGCAGCGCGAACGCCCCCGCATGCCAGGCCGCCGCGAGCACGTGCCCCCCCGTGACCCGGCCCGACAGCCAGATCGTCCCCGTCGAGGCGAATGCCAGGGGGACGAGTCCCCACAGCGCCACCGAGGTCCCGAAGGCCCGTCGCGCGAGGAGGAACGTCGCCACCATCAGGACGACATAGGCCGCGGTCCCCCCGCTGACGAGCGTCCTCGGGTTCGCGCCGAACGCCAGGGCCTGCGGCAAAGACAGGAGCACGGGGAGCGTGCCGATGTGGGGCGTCCCGGGGTAGTGCCATCGCCAGCGGCCGTGCGTCGGCGTCGAGCAGCGTCAGGCCGTCGACGGCGAGGTCGCTGTCGAGGTGCGAATCGGCGTTGAGGATGAGGGGGACGCGGACCAGGACGGCCCACGCCACCGCTAGCCCGAGGACGAGCCACGCCGGGGACCATCGGCGGCGGGAGTTCGGCCGGGTCCGTCGGTGGCATCGCTCAATCGAGGACCCGTTGGGTCGGGTCCTCCACGTAGTCGCCCAGGACCATCGTGCGGAGCACCTCGTCCCAGACCGGGCGCATCCGGTGGGCGTCGGCGGCCCAGAAGTCGAAGGTCAGGAGCACCTGGATGTTCGACCACTTCGCCAGGCAGAGGTACGAATGCGCCTCGCGGTGCTCGTTCTCGTCCATGAACCGGAGCGAGGTCCACGCCAGGTGCAGGCGGGGCCGGCGCTCCTCGACGACCTCGCCTCGCCCGAGGACTTCGCGCGTGTCCTCGGCGGATAGCTGCTCGGTCAGCGAGGCCAGCGGGAGGCCGCTCCAGTCGATCTCGTCGTTGAGGTACATGACCGTCATCTCGAGCGTGCAGTCGTCCTTGGGCGGCTTGCGGTCGTGGAACCGGATCGAGCCCCGCTCGGTCGGCTCGATGATCCAGCTCCTCGGGAAGTCGAACCGGACCGCGCCGCGGTCGGCCACGAAGATGTTATACCCGGGCTTCGACTCCCACCCGTGGCCCTCCTTCAGCTTGAGGACCTTCTTCGACCACATCCGCTTCGGCCTGTCCATCGCTGCCGCCTCCGGTCGCCCCCGCCGATCTAATTGGTGGGTGGGCACCGCCCCCCACCTTCGTCTTCCGCCCGATCATGGCCGAGGAGGAATCGATCCTGGGCTGGGGCCTGGCCTTCTTCGCGGGCCGGAGTCAGTGTTGATGTCCACCCCTTCCATGAGGGGTTTCCTCCGGCGGGGGGAAGCCACGGGCCCGAGCGAGCCTCCGTCGAGCCATCGTCGCATCGCCTCGGCCTCGCTCCCTTTGAGGGTCAGCCCCGCGTGAGTACCATCTCCGAAGTGGACGATCAGGGTGTTGCCGTCGTCGGTCGTAAAGGTGATCCGGTCCAGGTTGACGTGATGGGGGCCGATCACGACGAAACTCTTGACCGGCCGATCGCCGCCGGACTCCTGGGCTTCGGATCGCACCATCGGTAGCGAGAGGACTCCGGCGAGCATCACAAGCCCGAACGAGCCACAACGACGGGAGCACCTCATGGCAACCTCCGCTCGAAAGTAGACCCAGAGGGCGAGGTCTAACCCGTAAGGTTCCGTGGATATCAAATGGCCCCGGCCATCGCTTCGAGCTGGACGACGGAGCGCGTCTGCTCCTTGGCCAGGTACTCGCGGCCCTTCTTGACGTGGATGTGGTCCCAGGGCAGGACCTCGTCGAGCGGGCGGTCGCGGTGGCTGTAGAAGGGGACGTCGATGCCGAGGTCTTCGAAGGTGGCCCACCAGAGCTTCGGGTCGAAGTGCTCGGTCCAGGCGTCGAGCCGCGCCCCGCGCCGCCAGGCTTCCTCGACCGCCGGCCGCGACGCGGCGGTCGCCGCGGGTGAGGATGCCTTCGAGCAGGCTCCGCTCGATGTCGTGGCACTTGACCGTCACCGAGCGGATCTTCACCCGCGACTTCAGGTACTTGTGGGCCCAGCGGAGGTAGTCGCGCGTCTGCATCCCGTTCCACTGGTAGGGGGTGTGCGGCTTGGGGATGAAGTTCGACACGCTGGCGACGACCTCGGCGTAGCGGCCGGTCACGTCGCGGCCGATCCTCGCGATCGTCTCGGCCATGTCGATGATGCCGTCGAGGTCGGCGGTCCGCTCGCCGGGCAGGCCGCACATGAAATAGAGCTTGACCTTGCGCCAGCCGCGGCGGAACGCCTCGGCGGCGCCGTCGTAGAGGTCCTGGTTGTCGATCGGCTTGCGGATCTGCTCGCGCATGTCGTCTCGCGCCACCTCGGGGGCCAGCGTCAGCCCGCCGCGACGGCCCTCGGCCAGCAGCGCGGGGATCTTCTTCAGCATCTCGGTGATCCGCAGGCTCGGCAGCGAGATCTTGACCCCCAGCGGCGTGAAGACCTCGCTCATCCGCGTGACGAGCTCCTCGAAGTGGGGATAGTCGCTCGTCGACAGCGACAGCAGGCTGATCTCGTCGTGGCCGGTGTTCCGGTAGCTCTCCAGGGCGGCGTCGACGATCGTCTCGACCGTGCGATACCGCAGGGGGCGCTTGATGACGGTGCTCTGGCAGAAGCGGCACTGCCAGGGGCAGCCGCGCATGATCTCGATGGCGATCCGGTCGTGCGCCGTCTCGACGAAGGGGACGATGGGGGCCGTCGGCAGCGGGGTGCCGTCGAGGTCGTCGATCACGCAGGCGCGGATCATCGCGGGGACGTCGTCGCGGGTCGGCGTGATCGCGGCGATCGTGCCGTCCTCGTGGTACGTCGGCTCGTAGAACCGGGGGACGTAGGCCCAGTTGACGGCGGAGGCGATCCGCGCCAGCTTGTCCGCGCGCGACAGCGACGGGTCGCCCTGCATCGCCTTCCACGTCCGGCAGACGACCGGCAGGCTCGGCTCGCCGTCGCCCATGACGAACAGGTCGACGTAGGGCGCGAGCAGCTCGGGGTTCTGCGCCGGGGCCTCCGGCGATGACCAGTACGTCGTCGGGCCCGCGGTCGTCGGCGCGGAGGGGGATGCCGCCGAGGTCGAGCATCGTCAGGACGTTGGTGTAGCAGATCTCGTACTGGAGCGAGAACCCGAGCACGTCGTAGTCGCGCAACGGCGTGAAGGTCTCCAGCCCGTAGAGCGGCAGGCCGTGGCTCCGCAGCGCCTCCTCGAAGTCGGGCAGCGGCGTGAACGCGCGCTCGCAGGCCCAGCCCAGGCCGTTCATCAGGCTGTAGAGCACCTGGAGGCCGTGGTGGCTCATGCCGAGCGCGTACGTGTCGGGGAACGCGAGGCAGACCGTCCCCTCGGCCTCGCGATGGTCCTTCGTGATGCTGTTCAGCTCGCCCCCGAGGTACTGCGCGGGGGTCCGGACGTTGGGCAAGATCCGCGAGACCACGAAGTCCTTCAATTCCCGATTGATCATCGTCGCTCGACTCCGCACGGCCGGGATTCGCCCCGGGGCGCGCCGCCGCCGGCCCTCGCCCCCGATCCGTGCATCTTACCGCACCGCCGCCGGGCTGAACAGTTGGCCTGGACGCGGCACCGATCGGATCGCGATCCTCGACCCTCTCCCGGGCAACTCCCTCGACAGGCGGCCCGCGGGGCGACGATAATGAATCCTCTCGGACCGTGGCCGAGTCCGAGGGCTCGCGCGGCGAGACCCGGGGATGCGCCAGCATGGGCCGGCTCCTGATCCTGCTGATCCCGATGGCGTGCCTCGCCGGATGCGGCGGGGCCGAGGGGATGCGGACCGCGCCGATCACCAAGGCCGCGACCCCGGGCGGCGACGTCGATACCCACGCCGAGACCAAGCCCCCGCGGGCGATCGCCACGCACTGAGGGCCAACGGACGGCCCAGGAGCCCTGACGTGTACCCACGCGACGACCGGCCGCTGATCGCCTTGACGATGGGGGACGTGGCGGGGATCGGCCCCGAGGTGATCGCGCGGGCCTGGACCGAGACGCCGTTGCGGAACCTGGCCCGGATGTTCGTCGTCGGCAGCCGCCCGGTGCTGGAGAGGGCCCTGGCGTGCGTCGGCGGCAAGGCGGCGGTCCAGGAGATCGCCCGGCCCGAGGACGCCGACCCGCACGCGCAGGTGATCCCCTGCCTGGAGGCGACCGAGCAGGACGTGGCGAGCGTCCCGCCCGGCCGCGTCGACCCCCGCGCCGGCCGCGCGGCGTTCGACTTCCTGACGACGGCCGCCGACCTGGCGCTGGCGGGGCGGATCGACGCGATCACGACGCTGCCTCTGAACAAGGAGGCGCTGCACGCCGGCGGGCGTCCGCCACCCCGGGCACACCGAGATCCTGGCCGAGCGGTGCGGCGTGGCCGACCACGCGATGATGCTCTACATCGGCCCGCCGATCGGCGCCGGCGACGCGGGGCTGGGGGTCCTGCACGTCACCCTGCACGTGGCCCTGCGGCGGGTCTTCGGCCTGATCACCGAGGAGACGGTCGAGGCGAAGATCCACCTGGCCGACCGCGCCTTCCGCCCGCTGACCGGCGGCCGGCCCCCCCGCGTGGCGGTCGCGGCGCTGAACCCGCACGCGGGCGAGGGGGGCCTGTTCGGCGACGAGGAGACCCGGATCATCGCGCCGGCCATCGCCCGGGCCCAGGCCGACGGCCTCGACGTGACCGGCCCGATCGCCGCCGACACCCTCTTCGGCCGCGCCATCGGCGGCGAGTTCGACGTGGTGGTCGCGATGTACCACGACCAGGGGCACGTCGCGCTGAAGACGATCGGCTTCGACCGCGCCGTCAACATCACCCTCGGCCTGCCGATCGTCCGCACCAGCGTCGCGCACGGCACCGCCTTCGACATCGCCTGGCGCGGCAAGGCCGAGACCTCCAGCCTCATCGAGGCCGTCCGCGTCGCCGCCCGGATCGTCGCCGGCCGTTCGCTCGACGGGACGAGCATCCACCGATGGTGAAGAGGATCGATCCGCAGATGACGCCGATGGACGCAGATCAAGAAATCGAATGAATCGGATTCTTAATAATTAAAATCTATTTTTCATTTCTTGATCTGCGTCCATCGGCGTCATCTGCGGATCGATCCTCTTCGCTCTTCATCTGCGGACGACCTGCACGTCGACCCAGCCGGTCTCGATGGTGCCGGGCCAGATCGAGCGGATGTCGGGGTCGGCCCAGCCGCGGTCGGGGTCGGGGGTGAGGATGGCGCGGAGGCGGCGCGGGCCGGGGCGGTCGGGTGCCGGGGCCGGCTCGGGGGCGAGCGGGCCCAGGCGGAAGGAGCGGGGTGGTCCGGGCTCGCCGCGCGAGAGGCCCTGGCCGCTCAGGACGACCGCGCCCGCGGCGATCCGGCCGGGGATGTCCTCGAACTCGACCTCCACGGTATGCGACAGGTCGCAGGGCAGGGGGGTCACGACGACCAGCACCGGCGGGTCGCGCAGCGCCATCTCGACGCCCAGCGCCAGGTACTCGGGCCCGCGCCCCTCGTCGGGAGCCGGCGCTTCGAGGTGGACCGCGCGGGCGATCGCCTCGCCCCTCGCGTCGTCGGCCAGCGCGAACAGCGCGTCGACGGACAGGTTCGGGTCGAACTCGAACGGGAACGGGATCTGCGGCAGGTCGATCTGCCACGAATCGGTCAGCCCGGCCGTCCGGGCGCGGGCGTGGAGCACGATCCGGTGCGGGCCGTCGTCCTCGAAATCGCCCGGGACGACCGCGAACTCGGCCGAGCCGGGGCCGGCCTTCCAGGGCGTCAATGCCTCCAGCGCGGCGCGGCGGGCGCCGACGATCCGGTGCGACCATTCCAGGCTCGCCGGCCCGACCTCGCCGTCGCGGTCGCGGAGGAAGGGGACGCCGTAGGCCACCGCGATCGGGATCGCCGACCGCAGCCCCCTCGGGTAGCGGCGTCGGGCGCGCCAGGAGGCGACGAAGCCCCGCCGGACGATCGCCTTCTCCTCCTCGGCGATCAGCTCGTCGCGCGCCGACAGCGCCGCCAGGGCGTGGCCGGCGGCGTCGCGGAGCGGTCCCGCCTCGGCCGTCCCGAGGATGCGGAACAGGTCGATCAGCCCGGCGCGGCCGTGCTCGACGGCCGCCGCGACGTCGTCGGGGGTCACGCCCGGGATCGTTCAGGCGCGCGACCGCCCCGCGGGCGCGCCAGCCCTGGAGCAGCTTCCGGCCGCCCCCGATCAGCAGCGCCGAGGCCAGCACCAGGAAGACCGCGCTCCTCGGCTCGCCCAGCCAGCGGACCCCCCGGCCCATCTGCATCCTTCGGGATCGCGCCACGTCCCGCGGACTGGATCCCCCCACTCATCCCGACCTCGGCCGCCCCTGGGCCGGGGGCTGCGGGGCGGGGTCGTCCCCCTTCGGGGGGGCCGGGCCGGGCACCTCCTCGATGATGGTCGGCTTGCGCATGGTCGCCCCCTCCTCGACGTCGAGCTTGTCGAGGATCTCGTCGATCGGCGTCCTGGATGTCGTGGACGTCGCGGTGCAGCGACTTCAGCTCCGTGACGACCTGGGCGAGCGGGTCGTCGGACCCCCGCGGGTCGGTCAGGATCAGCAGGTTGTCCTCGGGGACGACCTTGTAGGTCATGCCGACCTGGTCGAGGAGCAGCTTCAGGCCCGTCTTGAGTCGGACCCCCTCCAGCGCGAGCTCGACGGTGTCCTCGGCCCGGAGATCCTGGCGGTCGAGCGCGGCCAGGTCGAGGACGACCGGGGCGTTCAGCGCCTGCTCCAGGCGGCGGCGGACCTCGTCGAGCCGCGTCGGCTCGCGGAAGGTGAACGAGAACGGCCGCTCCAGCGCATCCTGCACCGAGGCCGACGGGGCCTTCACCGACTCGGTCCGGGGCAGGGGCTTCGACGCTTCCCTCGGATTCCTCCGGTCCTCCTGGGCCTTGATGGTCAGGCGGGTGGTGACGACCGCGCCGACGGCCACGGACGCGATGACCAGACCGATGCGCAAGCCCTTCATGTGCGACGCGCTCCCTCAGGAATCGTTCCCCCGTCCCGGGCCGCTCCATCTTAGCGGAGATCGCCCCGGGCGCCATCGGGTCAATCGCCGACCCGTCCCGCGCGGAGGGCGGCGTCGATCTCCGACGGGTCGGGGAAGCCGAAGTCGCCGCGGTCGAGCACCAGCGCCGCGGCGGCCGAGGCCCTCTCGGCCGCGAGGCGGGCCAGGGGCTCCTCGACGACGCCGGACGTCCAGCCGTGGTCGAGCAGGGTCGCGACCAGGGCCGCCGCATACGCCTCTCCGGCGCGGTTGGTGTCGCGAGGGGGCGCGACCGCGGGAACGCGGCGACGCGCACCCGGCCCGGGTCGCCCTCCGGCGTCGTGAACCGCACCAGGCTCCCCGAGGGCCCGTCGGTGATCGCCAGCACGGCGAGGCGCCAGGCCACCTCCTCGCGGTCGGCCAGAGATTCCCACTCGCGGCGGTTGCAACTGAGCACGTCGATCGATCTCGGCGAACGAGACGATCGGCACCTCGCGGTCGAGCATGTTCCGCATCGCCGGCGCGAAGAACCGCACGCCTGCGCCGGGGGCGCGCAAGACCTCGGCCGCCAGGCGGTTCGGCAGCGCGGCGACCACCCGCAGGTCGCACGGGGCGCCCGCCCGGTCGGCCAGCGAGCCGAGCGCCGCGTGGCAGCCGCGGAAGCCGATCGGCAGCTTGTCGCCGTGCTCGGCACTGGTGATCAGCAGGGTCCAGTCGGCCGGCCGATCGGGCACGCGGATCGGCCGGTGCGCGATCCCGGAGCGGGCCAGCAGGTCGGCGACGGCGCGGCTGGCCGGGTCGTCCTCCGGGCCGAGGGCGCTGTGGAGCTCGCCCCCGAGGGCGGCGGCATAGCCGGCCCCCATGCCGCCGAGGTCGTCGTGCCAGGACACGCCCCGCACGTCCCGCCGCGACCGCTCGGGACCGATCGCGATCGGGCGGGAGAGCGCGCACCGTGCCGGACGGCCCCGGCCAGCCGCCGGGGGGATCGATGACGATCGAGCGGCCGTTCGGGATCGGTCAAAACAAGACCGGGGCCGAACTCCCAGAGGCCGTCGACGCTCTGATCCAGGGGAGGGCCGAAGCCGGGCTCGACCAGGGGGCGGTCGACGCGCACGACCCGGTCGAGATAGGCCGGGCCGAAGACCTGGGTCCGTCGCGACATCGTGGACTCCCCCCTTGCGCGATCGGCGCGCCGTAGGCTCCGGCGTGCGAGTCGATTATACTGGCCGGGGCCGTGCTTGCCCGTCCCGGATGGCTCGCCCGCCGCAATTTGTCCCGTTCCTCAGATCCAGAAGGAGCAGGTCGTTGGCGTCGGACCTCGAAGCGACGGTGGAATCCCTCGACCATCCGGTGGACAACGCGCCGGTCCGGACGCTGTCGCACAAGGGGCTGACGGTGGAGGGCTACTCGCGGGCGGCCGTCCAGACCTACTGGCGGGTCCCCGAGCTGAAGCTGGGGTTCGACCTGGGGGTGCAGCCCTGGCCGTTCATGGCGACGCCCACCTGGTTCGTCTCGCACGCGCACCTCGACCACATCGCGGCCCTGCCGGTCTACGTGGCGAGGAGGCGGATGATGAAGATGGAGCCGCCGACGATCTACCTGCCCGCCGAGGTGGTCGACGGGGTCGAGATGCTCCTCCGCGCCTTCCAGAAGCTCGACCGGGGCCGGATGCCGGTGAAGCTGGTCGGCCTGGAGCCGGGCCAGGAGGTCGAGCTGTCGCGCGAGCTGGTCGTCCGCGCGTTCGCGACCCGGCACACGGTCCCCTCGCTCGGGTATCTGGTCTGGGAGCGGAGGCGGAAGCTCAAGCCCGAGTTCGAGCACCTGATCGGCCAGAACGACGCGATCCGCGACCTGCGGCTGTCGGGCGTCGAGGTGTCGGCCGAGGTCCGCATCCCGAAGGTGGCCTACCTGGGCGACACCGCGCCGGCCGGCCTCGACGCCTTCCCGGAGACCTACAAGGCCGAGATCCTGATCATGGAGATGACCTTCGTGGCGCCCGGCGAGCGGGCCTCGATCATCCACAAGTACGGCCACACCCACCTCGACGACGTGCTCGCCCGCGCCGATCGGTTCGAGAACGAGGTGATCATCGCCTCGCACTTCAGCACCCGCATGCACCCGGACCAGATCCAGAAGATCGTCGAGAGGCGGCTGCCCGACTCGCTGCGGGGTCGGCTCAAGGTCTGGCTCTGACGGGCGGGCGGGCAGGGCGCGGGCCATGCCCAGGCTGCGGTGGCGGCTGCAAACCACGATGGTCGTCGTCGCGGTCCTCGCCGTCGCGATCGGTGGCTGGGTGCAGGTCGATCACTGGAGGCGGGTGGAGCTCGCGAATCGGCGGGCCATGATGAGGGCCTTGCCCGAACTCCGGGTGCGGAGGTTCTTCGGCCCGCGTGGGGTCGGGATCGTCAAGGGGGCCGCGGAGGTCGAGATCGTTCGCGTCGCTCCCGGGAGATGTAGGGGACCTTCGCCTGGGGCGACCCCGTGCTCTGCCCCGTCACGCCGACCGGCATGCTTTCTCGACCCCGAGGCCGCGGCGCGGCTGTCGGCCGCCCTGCTCGACGGCTCGAACTACTTCCACAACAGCGACTTACCTTATCGACCTCGCCTCGCCTTCCGGTTTCGTCGCGGGGGCGAGACCCTCGACGTCGCCCTGAGCCGCTCCTCCGCCAACCACTTCGACCTCTGGGCCTTCCAGGCCGACGCCCGTGGCGAGGTCATCCACGGTCGGGGGCAGGGGTGGTATTGCCTCGACGATCCGAAGTTTGCGGCCCTGGTCCGCGAGATCGCAGGGGCCGATTTCGACGAATGGTTCGAGACGTCCCCATGACGCGATCGCGGCGAACGGGGCCAATCGTGACGGATCGCCGGAAAGCGCGCAAAGTTTTGTCAAGGCGGATCGGGCGGGTGCCGATAACTGCTCTTGCAGGACTTCCAGGGAAACGGAGAAGGCGCGGGCGAGTCTGGCGGCTCGCCCCCGCCTTCTCCTGCATTGGTGGGAGCGGGGATCAGCGTGGGACGGTCGCCTCGGCGTCGGGGGGCTTGACCACGAGGGTGTGGATCTTGCTCCGTCTCGTTGAGCGCCTTGAACTTGCCCGGGACGACCGTGACCTGGCCGTCGTGCTTGATCCGGACCTTCCAGTGGGTCAGCTTGGGGATGCCGCCGAAGCCGCCCCAGTAGACGACGAACCACTTGTACTCGCCGGGGGGGCCGGGCCCCTTGACCTTGCCGCTGCCGGCCTCGTCGTCCTTGAGCCAGTAGATGTTCTCGGGGCCGAAGCCCCGCGTGTTGTCGACGTCGAGCTCGCCACCGAGGCCCGGGGCGCCGCGGGGCTCCTCCCAGTAGATCTCCTTGCCGCCGGGCTCGATGACGTGGAGGTCGAGGTCCACGTCGTTGTCCCAGATGAGCGTGAACTGGGGATCGCCCACCTTGACCTCGACGCCGTGAATCCGCTCGCCCCCCTGGCCGAACTTGGCCAGCCCGAAGCCGTCGCCGATCCCGGCGCCAGGGTTGTCGTTCTTGAAGCCCCCCTCGGCGGTCGCGGCCTTGGCCCCCGGCAGGGTGACCTTGGGCTCGGGCGTCGCGATGTCCAGGGGCTGGATCGCCGCCATGACGGGGTCGGGCGCGGACGGGGCGGGGGCCTCGGCGATCGTCAGGGTCGAGTTCAGGCCGCCGGTGGTCGTCAGGCCGTCCTCGACGCCCATCTCCGAGCCGGCCAGCCTCGTGCTGAACTCCCGCGGCTTATTCAGCCTGGGCGGGAAGTACCAGCAGGCGACGATGATCAACAGGAGGGCGTGCAGGACGATCGAGGAGCCCCACCCCTTGAGCGTCTCGGCCGTCCAGAACGGGGCCTCGGTCTCGTCCGCCTCGTCCTCGGCCACGACCCCGACCGTCGGCCCGGGGCGCGGCGGCGAGGCGACCGACACCGGCGGCCCGGCGATGGGGACTTCGGCGGGCATCGCAACGACCCTCCGCGGGGTGCGAGACGTCGCGCGTCGCTCCCGACGCGCCGGACCGGGGGGGCGGGCTTCCCTGCCTGCAACCAGCATAGCACGGCGCGAAGCCGCTCCGAAAGGTCGCGCCGGGGTAGGGCTTCGGGGTGGGTGTGGCCCATCGTCCCGGCAGCCCGCCGGGGGCGCCCGGCCGCCAGAGGCCGCGGATTGCCCAGGTCCCCGGCGACCCGGCTCGCGCGGAGGCCAAACTGATCCATGCCAATAAATCGTGATCGAAGCTACAATTTGTTTCGTTTCGGGAACGGCCCCGGCGGAGGGCCGGCCAAGAAGATCAGCCGTCCGATTAGGATGATTGATGATCGAAACGACAATTCGCTTCGTTTCGGGGACGCGCCCGCGGGGAGGGCCGGGGAGGGTTTCAATTGAACCGTTTAAACGAATCATGATCGAAAGTACAATTCGGTTCGTTCGGCAGCGACGCGCGGCGCCGGGCGCGGGCGCCGTGCCGCGGTCGGATCGGGTCGATTCGAGTTGCCAAGGAGCCGTCGGGCGTTCGGACCGCTTATCTCTATCATCGGGATCGGGCCGCCCGGCGCTCTGCCGATCCGGACGCTGGCCGGGTCGGCGAGCGGCCCGGACCTCCGGTCGCGAGCCCCTGGCGTCGCGCCCCCGATTCGAGTATCTCTGAGGGGTGAGCCCGGGTCGACGGCGGGCGCGGGACCGCGGTCCCCCGGGACGTCCCGATCCCCAGCACTCGACCAGCCCCGAGGAGCCCATCGCGATGCGAGAACCCGGTCCCTCCCGACGCACCTTCCTGACGCAGACGGCCGCGACGGTGGCCGCCGCGACGGCCCTCGTGCCCAACGCGCACGCCGCGGGGGGCGACACGCTCCGCGTCGGCCTGGTCGGCTGCGGCGGGCGCGGCACCGGCGCCGCCGAGCAGGCGCTGAAGGCCGACAAGAACGTCAAGCTCGTGGCGATGGCCGACGCCTTCATGGACCGCCTCGACGAGAGCCTGAGCACGCTGAAGTCGTCGGACGTGCAGGACCGGGTGGACGTCCCCCCCGACCGCCGGTTCGCCGGGTTCGACGCCTACAAGGACGTCATCGACCAGGTCGACGTGGTCCTGCTGACCACCACGCCCCACTTCCGCCCGATCCACATGGCGTACGCGGTCGAGAAGGGGGTCCACGCCTTCGTCGAGAAGCCGGTCGCGACCGACGCCCCCGGCGTCCGCGCCTTCCTCCGGTCGTGCGAGGACGCCAAGAAGAAGCGGCTGTCGGTCGTCTCCGGCCTCTGCTGGCGCTACAACAACCCCCGCCGCGAGACGATGAAGCGCGTCCTCGACGGCACGATCGGCGACGTCGTGGCCGTCGAGACCACCTACAACTCGACGGGCGTCTGGGACCCCCGCCGCACCCGCGAGGAGTGCGGCTCGGACATGGAGTACCAGATGCGCAACTGGTACTATTACACCTGGCTCGGCGGCGACCACATCGTCGAGCAGGCGGTCCACGGCCTCGACACGATGGCCTGGGCCCTGGGCGACCGGCCGCCGATCCAGTGCTGGGGCGAGGGGGGCCGGCAGGTCCGCACCGACCCCAAGTATGGCAACATCTACGACCACTTCTCGCTCGTCTACGAATACCCCGACAACGTCCGCGGCTACCACAACTGCCGGCACTGGCACGGCTGCGAAAGGCGGACCAAGGACTACGTCCTCGGCGCGTCGGGCTTCTGCGACGTCTTCGGCAACCGGATCACCGGCAAGGACAGCAAGGACAGTTGGCGCCACCGCGGCCCGAACAATAATATGTACCAGACGGAGCACGACGAGCTGTTCGCCTCGATCCGCTCCGGGCAGCCGGTCGACAACGGCCAGTACGCGGCCCGGAGCACTTTGCTGGCGATCATGGGCCGGATGGCGGCCTACACCGGCCAGACGATCACCTGGGAGATGGCGATGAACTCCAAGCAGAGCCTGGCCCCGGCCCGGTACGCCTGGGGCGACGCGCCGCCGGTCGAAGTGGCCAGGCCGGGGGTCACCAAGTTCGCCTGACGCCCCTCATGTTCGTATAATCCCTTCGAAGGCCGGCGCCCGCCCGCGTCGTTGCGGGCGGCCGTCGGCGTCCGCTCGTCTCCGACGCGGAACACCCTGCGATGTCGCAATACGCCACGATCCCCTGCCCGAGCTGCGGACGCGAGCTCCGCGTCCGATCCGTCTACTTCGGCCGGACCGTCTCCTGCAAGCATTGCGAGCACCCGTTCACAGTCCGCCCCGAGGACGCGCGCGAGCCGATCCCCGAGGAGGCGCCCGAGGCCCGCGGTGGGCGCCTGGCGGACCTCGAGCGCGAGATCCTGACGCTCCGCGAAGGGTGGGCCGGCGAGGTCGAAAAGACCAAGGGCGCCCTGGCTCGCCTCGAGAGATCGGAGGCGAAGCGCGCGCGGTACAAGGAGCAACGCGCCACCCTCCTGACCCTGCGCACGAAGTACAAGCAGCAGGTCGCCGCCCTCCGGGACGAGCTCGGCCAGGCTCCAGGAACGGCTCCGCCACGACGAGACGGCGCGGGAGGAGCTGGCGTCCGTCCGATCCGAGCTCGACGCGCTCCGCGCCGAGCTGCCGCCGCTCCGGGAGCGGGCCGCGGAGGCCGATCGGGTCGGCGAGGAGGCCCGCGCCCGACGTTCCGAGGTGGAAAGGCTCCGCACCGACCTCCAGGAGCACCGGCGCCGCGCCGATTCGGGCGTCGCGGCGCTGGCGGCCGAATCGGCCCGGGCCGCCGTCCTCCAAGACGAACTCGATCGCGCCCGGGAATACCTCCGGCAGGGCGAGGCGATCGCCGCGGAGCGCGACGCCACCCGGTCCGAGCGCGATGCCGCCCGATCCGAGCGCGACGCCGCCCAGTCCGAGCTCGATATCACCCGGTCCGAGCGCGACACCGCCCAGTCCGAGCTCGATATCACCCGGTCCGAGCGCGATGCCGCCCAGTCCGAGCTCGATATCACCCGGTCCGAGCGCGATCGGCTCCGCGCCGAGATGCCGGCCCTGCGCACGCGGTCCGACGACGCCGAGCGGCTGGAGGTCGAGATCCGCGCCGCGCGCACCGAGTCGGAACGGCTCGTTGCCAGGCATCAGGAGGCCCTCCGCGCCGAGGCGGACCGTGCCGAGGAGATCGCCAGGCGGCTCGAGGGCGAGACAGCGCGGGTCGCCGCGCTCCTGGACGAGCTCGGGCCGGCGCGGGAACGGCTCCGGACGGCCGACGCCGAGCATTCCGCCCTGGAGTCCTCGCGAGACGAGCTCGCCCGACTCGGCGACGAGGTGTCGAGGCTCCGGCAACGGGCCGACGACGCCGAGCGGCTGGAGGTCGAGGTCCGCGCCCGTCGCGACGAGATCGCCCGGTTGCGCGCCGAGCTCCAGGAATCCCGAGAGGCCCGCGAACGGGACTCCGGGTCGCTGTCCCGGCAGCTCGCCGAGGCAACGTCCGCGCCGATCGGCTCGGGGACGAGCTGGAGGGCCTCCGCGCCGAGATGGAGGCGCGGGCCGCCGTCGCCGCCGAGGAGGCCGAGCGGCTCCTCGGCGAGCTCGCCGCGGAACGGGCCGGACGAGAACAGCTCCAGGGGGAGGCCGCCCGCCTCGTCGCGGAGGCCGAGGACCGCGCCGCGCTGGCCGCCCAGAACGCCCGCCTGGCCGCCGATCTCGACGGGGCGGAGGCCGATCGCGACCGGCTCCGCGACGACCTGGTCCGCCTGGAAGATCAGCTCTCGGAGCAGGCCCGCGAGTTCGAACGGCTGTCCGCCGAGCGGGCCGAGGCCGCCCGTCGCGACCCGGAGCCGGCCTTCTCGCGACGCATGCCGGGCAACCTCGTCGAGCCGCGCACGGCCGCGCAGGCCGTCCTCGACCAGCCGTCGCCCGCCCCGGGGGCCATGCTGGTGATCCGCGCCCGGCCGACGATCGAGTCCGAAACCGATCCCGAATCGCTCCGGGCCGACCTCGAAGCCTGGCTGTCGTACGCGCAGGACAGGTACCGCGCGCTGGTCGCGCAGGCGGGCGGGGTCGAGGCCCAGATCCGCGCCGCGCGCGACGACCTGACCGTCCTCCACCGCGACCTGGCGATCGGGCAATGGGGCGACGAGGACGAGGGGGACGACGAATTCCCCTTCGGCTGATTGACGGGTGCGGAACGCGGCCTGCATAATGCACGCGAGGGCCTCCCGGCCCTCCTTTCCTTTGACGGATGTCGAGGGCCCGCCCATCGCGCCGCGGCCCCGGGCCGATCCGGCTCCCGGGCCGGGATGAGGCGAGCGGGGGCGGAGGGCCTCGACGTCGTTCCCTCGGCTTTTTCCCCGCACGACCGTCGGGTCTCGCGGCAGGAATGGGGGTGACGTCCCGCGCGACCGCGACGGCGGCCCGGGGCGTGCCCGGGACGGTTCATGGACCGGAGAAATTCGACCGCATGAGCGTCTCTTCGACGGCAGAGCAGGGCCTCTCGGGCGGGCGCCGGGGCCGTGACGGCGGCCGGCCCGCTCGTCGACCCGAGGGGCCCCGGCCCGATCCGCGCCGAGCTGCTCGGGCCGGAGCGGCTCGAGGCGCAGGCCCGCCTGCTGGCCTCGTCGTGCGCGCTGGCGCCGTCGCGGAAGGCGAGCAGCCCGCTCCTGCGGCGGTTCGCCGAGAACGGGCGGTTCCTGGTCCGGGCGCACGCGCGGATCGTCGGCGAGGGGGACCGCCACGACGACCGCGGGCTCGACGCCGAATGGCTCGCCGACAACTTCCACATCGTCGAGGACGTCCTCCGCGAGGTCCGCCGCGACCTGCCCAGCGGCTACGACGAGGAGCTGCCCAAGCTCGCCGACGACCCGCTGCGGGGGTATCCCCGCGTCTACGCGATGGCGCTGTCGCTGGTCGCGCACACCGACGGCGAGCTCGACGAGGCGCGGCTCGGCCAGTTCGTCCAGGCATTCGAGGAGGTCGCGCCGCTGACGATCGGCGAGCTCTGGGCCCTGCCGACGATGCTCCGCCTGGTGCTGCTGGAGAACCTGCGGAGGCTGTCGGAGCAGATGCTCTGGGGCTGGGACGAGCGCCAGCGCGCCGACCGCTGGGCCGCCGCGTTCCTGCCGCCCTTCCGGTGCCGGGCCCGAGGGGTCGGATGACGCCGTGTGGCCGACCGCGGCCCCGCCCCCGTTCGACGAGCCGACCGACCCGTCGTTCGTGCGCCTGCTGCAACTGCTTCGCGACCACGGGGCCGATCGCGTCGGAGGCGCTCGACCGGCTGGCGGCGCAGCTCGAAGGGCGGGGCAACGACCCCGACGAGGTCCTCCGCCGCGAGCACCGCCGCCTGGCCGCCAACCAGGTCTCGGTCGCCAACTGCGTGATCAGCCTCCGCGTCCTCTCGGCGATCGACTGGAACACCTTCTTCGAGCGCCACAGCCAGGTCGAGGCGGTCCTCCGCGACGACCCGGCGGGGGCCTACGCCGGCCAGGACTTCGGCACCCGCGACCGCTACCGCCGCGTCGTCGAGACGATCGCGCGGGGCTGCGACGTCCCCGAGCGCGACGTGGCCCTCAGGGCGGTCGAGCTCGCCCGCGACGGGCCTGCGCCGGGGCCCGGCGACGGGCCACGTCGGCTACTACCTCGTCGATCGCGGCCGCGCCGCGCTGGGGGCGGCCTTCGGCTACCGCCCCCCCTGGCACGAGCGCGCCCTGGACTGGGCCCTGGCCCATCCCCGGACGACCTACTTCGGGCCGATCGTCGTCCTGTTCGCCGCGATCCTGGCCCTCCTGGGCGGGGTCGGGCTGGCGGCCGGGGCGGGCCCGTGGCTCGTGGCCCTCCTGCTGGCGGCGCTCGTCCTGCCGGCGAGCGAGATCGCGGTGACGGTGGTCAACCACGTCCTCACGCTGGTCGCTGCCGCCCCGCGTCCTGCCCAAGATGGAGTTCAAGGAGGGCATCCCGGAGGACTTCGCCACGATCGTGGTCATGCCCTCGATGCTCGTCCAGACGCAGAGCGCGGCGACGCTCGCCGGAGCGGCTGGAGATCCACTACCTGGCCAACCCCGACCCGCAGCTCCGGTTCGCCCTGCTGACCGACTTCGCCGACGCCCCGGCCGAGCACATGCCCGAGGACGACGGCTACGTCCGCGACGCGCTCGAACGGATCAAGGCCCTGAACGACCGCTACGCGCCGGGAGGCCCGCCCAGGTTCTTCGTCTTCCACCGCCGCCGCGTGTGGAACCCGGTCCAGGGGTGCTGGATGGGCTGGGAGCGGAAGCGCGGCAAGCTGTCGGAGTTCAACCGCCTGATGCGAGGGCGACCGCGGGACGAGCTACGCCTGGCTCAGCGGCGACCCCGGCGAGATGCCCCGCATCCGGTTCGTGATCACGCTCGACGCCGACACCCAGATGCCCAAGGACAGCGCCCGCCGCCTGGTCGGGACGCTCGCGCACCCGCTCAACGCGCCCCGGTTCGACCCGGCGGTGCGCGGCGGGTGGTCGAGGGGTTCGGCGTGTTGCAGCCCCGCGTCAGCTTCCACCTGACGGCGGCCACGCACTCGCGGTTCGCGGCGCTCCTGGCGTCGTCGGGGGGGATCGACCCGTACTCGGTGGCGGCGTCCGACACCTACATGGACCTGTTCGGGGTCGGCAGCTTCACCGGCAAGGGGATCTACGACCTCGACGCCTTCGAGGCGGCGACCGGGCGGGCCTTCCCCGAGAACCGCATCCTCAGCCACGACCTGATCGAGGGCAACTTCGCCCGGTGCGGCCTGGCCAGCGACACCGAGCTGTTCGACGACTTCCCGGCCCGCTACCACGCCTACGCCCGCCGCGAGCACCGCTGGGTGCGGGGCGACTGGCAACTGCTCCCCTGGCTCGGCCCCGCGCGTGCCGACGGCCGACGGCCCCCGCCCGAACCCTCTGCCGACCCTGGAGCGGTGGAAGCTGTTCGACAACCTCCGCCGCAGCCTCGTGCCGCCGGCCCTGGTCGTGCTGCTGGCGCTGGGCTGGACCGTCCTGCCCGGCTCGCCCTGGCTCTGGACGGCGGTCGCGCTGGCGATCCCGGCGATGCCGGTCCTCCAGGTGATCGCGAGCACGCTGGTCGGCTCGGCGCGGAGCCGATCGCTGGCGGGCGTGCTCCGCATCCGCGACAGCGTGCCGGCCACGGCGGGGCAGTCGCTGCTGACGATCACGTTCCTGGCCGACCAGGCGCGGACGCTCGTCGACGCGGTCGCGCGGACGCTCGTCCGCCTGTTCGTCACCCGCCGCAACATGCTGGAGTGGGAGACCGCCGCCTCGACCGAGCGCCGGATGGGGGCCGACCTCGCGCACTTCGTCGCCGGCATGTGGCAGGCGCCCGCGATCGCGGTGGCGCTGGGCGTCGCGGTGGCGCTGGTGCGGCCGTCGGCGCTGGTGGCGGCGGGGCCGGTGCTGCCGTGTGGCTGGCGTCGCCGCTGGTGGCCTTCTGGATCAGCCGGCCCAGGCCGAGCGGCGAGACGCCGCTGACCGAGGCCGAGCGCCGCGAGCTGCGCCGGATCGCACGCCGCACCTGGCACTTCTTCGAGACGTTCGTCGGCGACGAGGACCACTGGCTCCCCCCCGACAACTTCCAGGAGGACCCCACGCCGAAGGTCGCGCACCGGACCTCGCCGACGAACCAGGGCCTGCTGCTGCTCTCGACCCTGTCGGCGCACGACCTCGGCTACATCGGCCTGCGGACGCTCGTCGATCGCCTGGAGAAGACCCTCGACACCTTCGACCGGATGGAGAAGCACTGGGGCCACTTCTACAACTGGTACAACACGAGGACGCTGGCCCCGCTGAACCCCACCTACATCTCGACGGTGGACAGCGGCAACCTGCTCGGCTGCCTGATCACGCTCGAAGCGCGGGCTGGAGGAGAAGGTCAAGGAGCCCCTGATCGGCCCCTCGCTGGTCGAAGGGCTGGCCGACACGCTGGGCGTCGCCTCCGCGGCGTTGCGGTCGATCAAGGCCCCGTCCGATGCCGAGGCCGCGGCGGCGTATCGGGTCCTCGAAGCGTGCCTGGGCCGGCTCGATCGCCGGTTGGACGAGGCGTCCCCCGACGACCTGCTCGGCTACGACGACTGGCTGGGCCGGCTCGACTGGGCGGCGCATACGGCTGCTCGGCCCGGTCGGGGCGACCGGGACGCCGGCCGAGGAGGTCGAGGTGTGGGTGCGCCGGTTCATCGCGCAGGTCCATGACCGCCGCGCCGAGCTCGCCGCGGTCGCCCCCTGGCTGGCCCCCCTCCGCGCCCGCGATGCCCGGACGAGGCCCGGCTGGTTGGGCAATGAGGCCGAGGAGCGATGGCACGCCGTGCGCGCGGCGCTGGTCGCCAACGCGAGCGTCGCCGAGATCGCCGCGAGGCGCGAGGCGATCATCGCGGACCTGGCCGCGCTGGAGGGTGCGGCCCTGTCGCCCGACGATCTGCGGACGATCACCGACGGCGGTCCGCGAATCGACGGCGGCCGACCTGCTGGCGAGGGCCCGTCGGCTCGCCGAGCGGGCCGAGGCCATCGGCTCGGCGATGGACTTCCAGCCGCTCTACAAGCCCGACCGGCACCTGTTCTCGATCGGGTGCAACCTGGTGCAGGGGCGGCTCGACGCCTCGTGCTACGACCTGCTCGCCTCCGAGTCGGCGCTGACGAGCCTGCTGACGATCGCGCGCGGCGACGCGCCCCGCCGCCACTGGTTCCAGCTCGGCCGCCCCTACACCCGCGCCGCGGGCCGGATGGGCCTGATCTCGTGGGGCGGGACGATGTTCGAGTACCTGATGCCCCGCCTGATGATGCGCGGGCTGGCCGGCACGCTCGTCGCCGAGGCGGCGCGGACGGCCGTGGCGCGGCAGATCGAGTACGGGCGGCAGAACGGCGTGCCGTGGGGGATCTCGGAGTCGTCGTTCGGGGCCCGCAACCCGCTCGGCGACTACGACTACCAGGCGTTCGGCGTCCCCGGCCTGGGGCTGAAGCGAGGGCTGGACCGCGACCTGGTCATCGCCCCCTACGCCACCGCGCTGGCCACGATGGTCGTGCCCCACGAGGCGCTGGCCAACTTCCGGAGGCTCGCCGCCGAGGGGGGCGAGGGCCTCTACGGCTTCTACGAGGCGATCGACTTCACGCCCGAGCGGTTGACGAAGGGCCGGCGCTCGATCGTCGTGCGGTCGTACATGGCGCACCACCAGGGGATGAGCCTGGTGGCGATGGCCAACGCCGTGCTCGACGACCCGATGCCGCGGCGGTTCCACGCCGAGCCGATGGTGCGGGCCGTCGACCTGCTCCTGCCAGGAGCGCATCCCGCGCGACGCGCCCCTGATCGAGCCGCTCCGAGGTCGTCATGCCGGGCCAGGGCGCCGAGGCGGAGGGGGCCGAGGCGGCCGGGTCGCCGCTGATGAGCCGGCGGCTGACGACCGCCGACACGCCCACGCCGCGCGTCCACCTGCTCTCGAACAACCGCTATCACGTCATGGTCACCAACGCCGGGTCGGGCTCCAGCACCTGCGACGGCATGGCCGTGACCCGCTGGCGCGAGGACGCCACGCGCGACGCCTGCGGCCAGTTCGTCTACGTCCGCGACGCGGCGAGCGGGCTGGTCTGGTCGGCCGGGCACCAGCCGATCGGGCGGCCGGCCGAGGAGTACGAGGTCGTCTTCGCCGCCGACAAGGCGTCGTTCCGCCGCCGCGACCTGGGCATCGAGACGCTGATGGAGGTCACCGTCTCGCCCGAGCAGCCCGCCGAGGTGCGGCGGGTGACGGTGACGAACCTCGGCACACGTCCGCGCGAGCTGGAGCTGACCAGCTACGCCGAGGTCGTCCTCGGGCCGCACGCCGCCGACCTCGCGCACCCGGCCTTCGGCAAGCTGTTCCTGGAGACCGAGTGGCTGCCCGGCCCCGAGGCGCTGATGTGCCGCCGACGGCCCCGGTCGCGGGACCAGAGGCCGATCTGGGCGGTCCACGTCGCGGCCGTCGACGGCGAGGCGGCCGGCGCCGTCGAGCACGAGACCGACCGCGCGCGGTTCCTCGGCCGGGGCCGCACCCCCGCCGACCCCGCGGCGCTCGACCCGGGGGCGTCGCTGTCGGGGACGACCGGGCCGGTGCTCGACCCGATCTTCAGCCTGCGCCGCCGCGTGCGGCTGGAGCCGGGCGAGACGGCCGTCGTCGCGTTCACGACCGCCGTGGCCGACTCGCGCGAGGCGGCCGCCGCGCTGGCCGACCAGTACCACCACGCCAGCGCCGTGGCGCGGGCCTTCGAGCTGGCCTGGGCCCACAGCCTGATCGAGCATCGCCACCGCGGCTGGTCGCCCGGCATGATCCCCCTGTACCAGAGGCTCGCCTCGCAGGTCATCCACCCCGGCACGACGCTCCGCGCGGCGCCCGCCGTCCTGGCCGCGAACCGCCTGGGGCAGTCGGCGCTCTGGAAGCACGGCATCTCGGGCGACCGCCCGATCGTCCTGGTCCGGGTGGCCGACGCCGCCGAACTGCCCCTGGTCCGGCAGCTCCTCGACGCGCAGGCGTACCTCCGCCTCAAGGGCTTCGAATTCGACCTCGTGCTGCTCGGCGAGCAGCCGTCGGGCTACTTCGAGGGGCTGCACCAGAAGCTCCGCGATGTGGCCCAGGCCGCCGGGGTCGATCGAAGGGTCGAGCCGGCCCGGGGGCGCGTTCATCCTCAAGGCCGACGGGATGTCCGACGACGACCGGGCCCTGCTCCAGGCCGCCGCGAGGGTCGTGCTGGTCGGCGACCGCGGCCTGCTCGACGCGCAGCTCGACCGCTTCGAGAGGACGCCGACGCTCCCCGGCCCCCTGGCCACGACGCGCGACCCCGACCCGTGGCCCGTCGAGGAACCGGGGCCGGGCCCCGAGCCTGCTCTTCGACAACGGCCTCGGCGGGTTCACGCCCGACGGCCGCGAGTATCGCCTGACGGTGCGGAGCCGGGCGTCGTCCGACATCCGCCGCAACGGCCGGCTGGCCCCCCTCGCCACGCCGCATCCCGTGCTGCCCCCCGCGCCGTGGGTCAACGTCGTCGCCAACCCGGCGTTCGGCTTCCTCGTCTCGGAGGCCGGCGCGGGGTCCTCCTGGGCGATCAACAGCCAGGCGAACCGGCTGACCCCGTGGAGCAACGACCCGGTCTCCGACCCCCCCGGGGAGGCGGTCTACCTCCGCGACGAGGAGACCGGCGAGGTCTGGACGCCGACGCCCCTGCCGGTCGCGTCAGCCACGCCGACGGTCGTCCGCCACGGCCAGGGCTACACCGTCTTCGAGCGCGAGGGCCCGGGGGTCTCCCACGAGCTGACGCTGTTCGTGGCCCCCGACGACCCGGTCAAGCTGATCCTGCTGAAGGTCCGCAACACCGGCGACCGGCCCCGCCGCCTGTCGGCGACCTTCTTCGCCGAGTGGGTCCTCGGGACGTCCCGCGACGCGACCGCGGCGCACGTAGCGACGGCCATCGACCCGCCGACCGGGGCCCTGACGGCGCACAACTCGTTCCGCGACGACTTCGCCGGCCGGGTGGCTTTCGCCGACGTCGACCGCCGCCCCCGGACGGTCACCGCCGACCGCTCCGAGTTCCTCGGCCGCAACGGCTCGGCCGCCGCGCCCGCCGCGCTGCGACGGGCCGAGCTGTCGGGCCGCGTCGGCGCCGCGCTCGACCCGTGCGCCGCCATCATGGCCCCGTTCGAGCTCGACCCCGGCGAGGAAACGGAGATCCTGTTCCTGCTCGGAGAGGCCGGCGACCTCGACGAGGCCCGCGCCCTGGTGGGCCGCTACCGGGAGCCGGGCCGGGCGCGGGCCGCGCTCGACGAGGCCCGGTCGCGGTGGGACGCCGTGCTGTCGGCCGTGCAGGTCCGCACGCCCGACCCGGCGATCGACGTGCTCCTGAACCGCTGGCTCCTGTATCAGGTCCTGAGCTGCCGCGTCTGGGGGCGGTCGGGCTTCTACCAGTCGGGGGGCGCCTTCGGGTTCCGCGACCAGCTCCAGGACGTCATGGCCCTGGTCCACGGGGCGCCCGCCGAGGCGAGGGCGCACATCCTCCGCGCGGCGTCGCGACAGTTCGCCGAGGGGGACGTGCAGCACTGGTGGCATCCCCCGGCCGGGCGGGGGGTCCGCACCCGGTTCTCCGACGACTACCTCTGGCTGCCCCTGGTCGCCTGCCACTACGCCGACGCGACCGGCGACGCCGCCCTCTTCGACGAGCGCGTGCCGTTCCTCGAAGGCCCCGTGCTGCGGCCCGACCAGGAGGACGACTACGGGCTGCCCGTCGCCTCGGAGGAGGTCGCGACCCTCTACGACCATTGCGTCCGGGCCCTGGAGCACGGGGCGGCGGTCGGGGCGCACGGCCTGCCTTTGATGGGGACCGGCGACTGGAACGACGGCATGAACCGCGTCGGCGACGGGGGGAAGGGGGAGAGCGTCTGGGACGCCTGGTTCCAGGTGACGGTCCTCCGCCGGTTCGCGGGGGTGGCCGAGGCCCGCGGCGATTCGGCGTTCGCCGCCCGCTGCCGCGCCGCGCCGAGGCGCTCCGCGAGGCGGTCGAGGCGCACGCCTGGGACGGCGCCTGGTACCTCCGCGCCTTCTTCGACGACGGCACCCCGCTCGGCTCGTCCCGCAGCGACGAGTGCCAGATCGACTCGATCGCGCAGACCTGGGCCGTGATCTCCGGCGCCGGCGACCCCGCGCGGCCGTCGGGCCCTGGAGGCGGCCGAGGAGCGGCTGGTCCGCCGCGACGATCGGCTGATCCTGCTGCTCGCCCCCCCGTTCGATCAGGGCGCGCTGGAGCCGGGCTACATCAAGGGCTACGTGCCGGGCATCCGCGAGAACGGCGGCCAGTACACGCACGCCGCCGCCTGGCTCGTGCTGGCCGAGGCCCTGATGGGGCGGGGTCGCCGGGCGGCCGAGCTGCTCGACCTGCTCAACCCGATCCGGCACGCCGACACGCCCGAGGCGGTCGCCCGCTACCGCGTCGAGCCCTACGTCGTGGCGGGCGACGTGTACGGGCGGCCGCCGCACACCGGGCGGGGCGGCTGGACCTGGTACACCGGCTCGGCCTCGTGGCTCTACCGCGTGGCCCTGGAGTCGATCCTCGGGCTGCGGACGCGTCGGCGACCGCCTCGTCATCGACCCGTGCATCCCCGGTGCCTGGCCGCGGTTCGAGGTCGTCTACCGATTTCGGACCGCTTCGTACCGGATCGCGGTCGAGAACCCCGACGGCGTCGAGCGGGGCGTCCGTTCTGTCCTCCTGGACGGACAGCCGTCGCGGGGGATGGCGTCGCCCTGGCCGACGACGCGCGCACCTATGACGTGGTCGTCGTGCTGGGAGGTGCGTCCAATTCGGCTTGAGGAAAGGTTGACGAGGGACGGCCGATCGGTGCGGCTCGCGGTGAGGGAGGATCGGACCGGGCCGATCCCGCGAGCGCAGGCGACGGCCTCAGCGGCTCCGCAGCAGTCCCCTCATCTGGAGATGGCTGACCGGCAGGGTCGCCTCCTTGAGGACCCGCGACAGCTTGGTCTCGACCACCTGCGCCGGGCTCAGCGCGAACCGGGCGTCGATGACGAGCGACTCCTCGGTCGCCGCCATGTCGTAACCGATCCGGTCGGCCCCCCGCCTCGCGGGATCGGAGAGCGGGCCACCGGCGGGCATCGGGAGGGCGAACTCGATCGGGCAAGTCTGATTCTCTTCGCTACTCATCCCAGGTCCTCCCGTTTAACACAAATGCGGCTCGTTCAACGAGTTTGGATGGCCCTGAGGTTTGCAAACTCTGCGCCATGTATAGCAGATACTCCCCGGGCACGGTCGAGCGTTGGTTAATTTGTAATAAAATCTCGCCCCCCTTCGCGTCAAGCGGTCCGTTTTACGTAATGGGGTCGTGGGGGGGCAGAGCGTCCGGTCCGTCGTCGTCGCGCTCTGAGGACTGGGCCTGATCGGGGTCGGGTCTTGCCCGGGACCGCGCAGCGTGCTGCATCAACTCGCACGGCCGAGTTGAATTAGGGCAACATGTGATCCGGCGAAGATCGGAACGGGGATAATCGGCGCGGTCGGCACGGGCGTTGCTTCCTTCACCACGGTCCGGTCCCGGAGTTCGGGCGGGGCGTCCCCCGCCCGGGGCCGGCTCGCCGCGCGGGGGGCGTGGCCGCCGCGCCCGGACCGTCGGGGACCTCGGGCAGATCTCCGCCCCACGGCGACGCCCGGTCGCCGCCGTGCTTGCGGGTTGCCGCCGATCGGGCGGCAAGGAATGATCATGTCCGTGATTCAGGTTCGGCGGGTCCGGCCGCGGGTCGGGTTCTGGAGCGAGCTGGGCCAGATGGCCCGGCGCGGGCGGCAGGCGTGGGCCTCGTCCCGAGGCCGCGGAAGCTGGCGCTGGGGGCCGCGGTCGCCGTGATGTGCGTCACCAGCGCCGCCAACACGGCGATCCCGCTGGGGCTCGGCACGCTGGTCAACGCCGTCAACCGCGACGCCGACCGCGGCCGCAGCCAGGCCGACCTGACCCGCACGGCGCTGTACTACCTGGCGATCATCGGCCTGGCGTACTTCGTCCGCGAGACGATGAACGTCCTCCGCCGCTACCTGGTCGAGAACACCTGCACGCGGATCGACAAGGACATGTGCGTGCGGCTCGTCTCGCACCTGCTGCGGTCCGACCTATCGGTCGCTGTCGCACGAGCAGGTCGGCGCCCTGCACGGGCGGATCTCGCGGAGCGTCGAGGGGCTGGTCCGGTTCCTGCGGATCAGCTTCCTCGACTTCTTCCCGGCGCTGCTGTCGGGCAGCTTCGCGGTGGCGGCGGCGCTGTCGAAGCAGCCGAGGATCGCGCTGGTGATGGTCGGGGTCGTCCCGCTCTCGCTGGCCCTGACGCTGTGGCAGTTGGTCACGCAGAAGGGGGTCCGCCTCGGCCTGCTGCGGACCCGCGAGGCGATGGACGGCACGGTCGTCGAGCAGCTCTCGGGGATCGACTACATCCGCGCCGCCAACAGCGACCGCGAGGAGGTCCGCCGGGTCGAGCGGGTGGCCGAGCGGCGCCGTGCGAGCGAGGTCCGGCACCACTTCGAGATGTCGCTGTTCGGCTGCGGCAAGGCGCTCAACGAGGGCTTCTTCCACCTGATGGTCGTCGCGTTCGCTGTCTACCTGTTCGTCCACGGCGGGATCAGCAACGGCGACATCCTCGCCTTCTCGGGGCTGTTCCTGAGCGTCATGGCCCCGCTGAACGAGGTCCACCGCTTCATCGACGAGGCGCACGAGAGCAGCCTGCGGGTCGGCGACCTGCTGGAGATCCTGGCGCAGCCGTCGGACCGCTCGTTCGAGCCGGCGGGGTCGGCCCGAGCCGTCCTTGATCATGGGCGCGCCTCTGATCGTGGCCGAGGACCTGCGGGTCGTCTACCGTACGTCCGACGGCAAGCTGAGGCGGGCCCTGAACGGCGTCTCGCTGGAGATCCGCCACGGCGAGACGATCGGCGTGGCGGGCCGCTCCGGGTGCGGCAAGTCGACCTGGCTCCGCGTCCTGATGCGGCTGACGCACCCCTGCGGCGGCCGGGCGATGCTCGGCGGCGTGCCGCTGGAGTCGGTCGGCCGCGAGGCGATCGGCGAGCTGATCGGCTACGTCGGGCAGAACCCGTTCATCTTCGCCGGCACGATCGCCGAGAACATCGCCTACGGCTGCGCCGACGCCACCCCCGCCAAGATCCGCCGCGCCGCCGAGATGGCGTGCATCCACGACGAGATCGTCGAGATGCCCGGCGGCTACCAGGCGGTCGTCGCCGAGCGCGGCCAGAACCTCTCCGGCGGCCAGCGGCAGCGGATCGCCCTGGCGCGGGTCTTCCTGAAGAACCCGCCGATCCTGATCCTCGACGAGGGGACCTCGGCGCTGGACAACATCAGCGAGCGGCAAGGTCCAGCGGGCGATCAACGCTGCCCGCGCCGACCGGACGGTGATCCTGGTGGCGCACCGGCTCTCGACCCTGCTGGAGACCGACCGGATCTTCGTCTTCGACGAGGGCCGGGTCGTCGAGGCGGGCACCTACGAGGAGCTCGTCCACCGCGGCGGCGCCTTCACCGAGCTGGTCCGCTCGGCCTCCGAGGGCATCCCCGAGGACGAGGAGCAGCTCGTCGAGGCCGCCTGAGAAGTTCAGGTGCCGCGAGGCTTGCCGGGCCCCTTGGGCCGCTTGGACTCGACGACATCCGGAGTCTCGTTCACCGGCAGCCTCCGGAGAAACGTCTCGATGATCGCCGGGGTCGTGGCACCGACGTGGAAGGCGAGGATGTCGCTCTGGACGGCGTAGGCCACGGCCAACCCGCCGCCGATCGCGGCCAGGACCGCCCGAACGATCCAGAAGCCGGGCTTTCGGTAATAGGCCGGGAATGGGTCGTTCGCTTCGTAGGTCGCCACTGCCCGCGCGATTTCGACGGCGGCGCTGCCCAGGAGGCCGAAGAGGAAGGAACGCCACGGCGGCATCACGGGCGACGGCTCATGGTCTCGGTGGCCTCGGCCGGCTCGTTGGCGGCGTAGCGACGCACCGTCTCCAGGAAGCGGATGGTCGGGCTCGCCTCATCCTCCCGGCTCTTGCGCCAGATCCAGAGCGCGGTGAGGCGAAAGGCGACCAGGCACGCCACGGCGATGGTTACGAACAGGATCGCGGACCCGATGCGATCGGTCATGGTGAACCTCCTCGATCGATCGTAGCGGGGAGGGGATACGGCCGCCAGGGGCACAGGCATCATTCCGCCGCCGTCACGCCCCCGGCCCGAGCGCCACCTCGTGGTAGTCGAGCGCCCACTCCTTCATGTAGCGGACGCGATCGGGCCTGATCCGGTAGACGATCAGCTCGGGGTTGTCGATCGTGCCCAGGTAGTTGCGGAGCAGGGGATTGGCCTCCCAGATCTCGCCGAGCAGGGCGCGGTCGGTCACGACCTCGGCCTCGCCGGTGATCCGGACCTGGTCATGGTGGTCGTCCAGGTAGCAGAGCTCGACCTTCGGGTTGGCCGCGATCTCGCCCGTCTTGTGGTAGCCCCGGAGGTTGGCCACGTAGACCGTGAACCCGTCGGTCCGGACCGGAGAGACCGGCCGGACCCGGGGCTGGTCGCCGTCGATCGTGGCCAGGTGGGGGAATCGGTCCGCCCTGACGACCGCCAGGGCGAGCTCCACGAGCTTGGCCGGCTCGACCGGCTCAGGCGTCGGCTTCGTCATGGCCATGCTCCCCGGGCAGATCGCCCGTTGCCTGGGCGGGGCAGGGGGGCGCGACACCCTCCATTTCTACCCCACTCGGATTGGGATCGAGGCGGGGCCGTCCCGCTAGGTGGAACGCATAGAGGAGAGCGTGAGCGGCCAGCACGGCCAAAGATGAGATGCCCGTCACCAGACGCGAGATTCAGCAGGCCCCGCTCGGTGAAGATGTTCCATCCCTCTCGGCTCACCACGTTGGACACCGAGATGGCCGTCATGACGAGGATGTTGAACAATGCGGAAGCCCGCAGCTTGGCCAAGGTCGGTGGCGCCGGCTCGGGCAGGCCAAGGCGATGCCGCCGCACCGCCCCGAGCCACTTCCCGACGACGACCATCAAGAATAACGCCGCCACTGTGAGGTTCACAAACAGCGTGAACACCCAGGTCCGGGCCTCGATCTGCTCCGGAGTCCCTCGGCCGATCCGCCGGACCTGCCCGGCCAGCCACGCCAGCCCACCGTTCAGGACGGCGACGACGAGGACCGCGAGCATCAACTGACGCAGGGTGATGCGAAGGCGGGGCGGCGGCATGGGCGGCTCCGTTCGGTTCACGACCTACCATGCATGATCGGCCCATCCATCCGTCGCGTCAATGCGTAGGATCGTGGCGTGAACGCATACCATCCCTCAAAATCACCGATCAATATTCCAGATCGCCGATGTCCCCCAATGTTTCACCGTGTGAGGGGCCAAGCTGATCCATTTGAAGGAATTGCGATCCTAACTACAATTCGCTTTGTTTCGGGAACGAGGCGAGTGGCACGCAATGGCGATTCGGTTACTCAGAAAATCTCCCGCGGGGCGCCGCACGGCGCTTCAGGCGGCCTGGGCGGCGCTCCAGCGTTCACGATAATCGGCCTGGTCCTTCAGCAGGTGGTACACCACCACCAGGATCTTCCGCGCCACCGCCACCAGCGCCTTCTTCTTGCCCAGACGCTTCGCCCACCGCCGGTAGGTCGCGCTGAAGATCGTCTCCTTGACGTGGACCGCCGACCACGCCGCCTGCACCAGGGCCGACCGCAGCCACTGACTCCCCTTGGTCGTCCGGCCGCTCCGCCGTCTCCCGGCGCTCTGGTCGTTGCCCGGGCACAGCCCCGCCCAACTCGCCAGGTGCCCCGCACTGGGGAACTTCGCCATGTCGACGCCGACCTCGGCCACGATCACCTCGGCCACCTCCGCGCCGACCCCCGGGATCGTCCGCAGCCGCCGCGCCGCCTCGAAGAAAGGGGCCATCATGACCCCGATCCGGTCGTCGAACTGGGCGATCAGCTCCTCCAGCACCTCGACCTGGTGCAGCAGCGCCCGCAGCAGGAACCGGTGGTGCTCGGCGACGCGGCCGTGCAGCGCCGGCCTCAGTTGCGCGATCTTGCCCCGCAGCCGCCCCCGCGCCAGCACGGCCAGCTCATCGGGGTCGTCGGCCCCGGCGATCAGCGCCCGGATCATGGCGCGGCCCGAGGCGCCGAGCACGTCGCTGGCGACGCTGGCCAGCTTGATGTTGGCCTCCTCCAGCACCTTCTGGATGCGGTTGACCACCGCGGCGCGGTCGCGGACCAGCTGGGCCCGCTGCCGCGTCAGCTCGCGCAGGGCGCGGATCGGCGGCGGCGGGATGAAGCTGGGGGCCCGCAGGCCGTACTGCAAGAGCTGGGCGATCCACTCGGCGTCCTTGACGTCGGTCTTGCGCCCCGGGACCTGCTTGAGGCGATGCGCGTTGACCAGCAGCACTCGAGTCGGCCCTCCAGCAGGTGGAAGACCGGCTTCCAGTACACGCCGGTCGATTCCAGGGCGGCGTGGCGGACGCCCTCGGCCTCCAGCCAGTCGCCCAGCGCCAGCCAGTCGGCGGTCATGGTGCCGAAGGTCCGCACCTGGCAGCTGACCTGGCCGTCGTCGGCGAGGCGGCGGCGCAGGCGACGACGGTCTTCTTGTGGACGTCCAGCCCGGCACAGCAGCGATGGATCAGGTCCATAGGAGTGACTCCCTGGGGGGTCCGGGCCGGTGGGACGACCGCGCGGGTCGAGCAGTTGACTCGGCGTGCTCCCCCGGGGTGCGGGGGGCGACAGGGTGGGGTGCGACGTGGGTCGCGGCGCGGTCGGGACCATGTTCGTTCTCGGGCTCGAGCGCACCAAACCGAAAACCGGTCTCATACGCATCCCGAAAAATTTATACCCGGTCTGTTGCGGGAACTGCCGATTAGGCAAGATGAGGCCGCCCGAATCACTGCACGGAGGTCTCATCAATGTTCGTCGCCGATCACCATACCACCGAAGAACTCCGGGAACTCGCCCAGGACTTCAACCAGAAGCGAATCTGGCGCCGCGCCCAGGCCGTCGTCCTCGCCAAGCAGGGGCGAACCGCCACCGACATCGCGGACGCCCTTGGGTGTTCCCTCAAGGCCGTCAAGAACTGGGTCGCTCAATACAACACCGGAGGGATCGAGGCCCTCTACGAGCGACCCCGGAGCGGGCGACCGCCGCTGTTGGACCCGGCGCAATACCCCCGGTTGAAGCAACGCCTGGGCGAACCGCCTCGTCCCGAGGACGGCGTCTGCACCCTCCGGGGCCTCGACGTCCGGCAGATCCTCGGCGCGAATTCGGTGTGTTGATGAGCCTCCAGGCCGTCTACGACCTGCTCCAGCGCCTGGGCTACAGCGGCCTGATGCCGCGACCGCAGCACGAGGACGCCAACCCCGAGGTGCAGGGGCTCTTCAAGGAGATCGTCGTCGATCAGATCGACGCCATCGCGCAGCAGCACCCGGGCCGGGAGTTGCGGATCGACTTCGAAGACGAGGCGCGGTTCGGCACGCAGGGGACGATCACGCGGGTCTGGGCCCCGAAGGGGTCGCGGCCGAGGGCCGTGCGGCAGAACGGGCGGGAGTGGCTGTACGTGTTGATGGCCGTCTGCGCCAGCACGGGGGCGGCCTCGGCGCTGATCATGCCGGGATTGAACACCGGCGTACTCAACCTGTTCCTGGAGCAGTTCTCCGGCGAGTTGCCGGCAGGGGTCCACGCGGTGTTGATCTGGGACGGGGCGGGCTATCACACGGGCAACGATCTGGTCGTCCCGAGCAACGTGAGCCTGATCCCACTGCCGCCGTACTCGCCCGAGTTGAACCCGGTGGAGAGCCTGTGGCATTACCTGCACCGCGCATCACTGGTCCAATCGGGAGTACGAGGGCTACGAGGGCCTCAAGACGGAGGCCATCCGGAGCCTCCTTGCCGTCTCAGACGCGAAGACGCTCAAAAGCATCTGCAACACCGATTACGTGCAGCAAAGGGCATAAACTTTCCGGGTTCCGTATCACCCGTGGCCGGACCCGGCTAACGTACTCCACATGCCCTCCATTTTCATGGGGTGGGGTGCCAGGTCTTCCTGGCATGGCTGTTCGTTCGGCAGCAGGCGCTTCGGCCGGGCGTGATTGCCGCGACGCGGTCGGATCGGGTCGATTTCGAATTGCCAAGGAACTCTTCAGGCGCTCGGGCCGCTTATCCTAAGGGTCTGGAACGGAATAAGCATTACGACTTGCCGTGCGATCCGGACGACTCAGGCCTGATCGTGTAGTTCCACTCACCATGGAAGTCATGGGGATGCAGCCGGACCCGCTCCATCTGCTGCTTCGTCACCTTGACCTTGGTCGGGTAGCTCCCCGTATCCAGCCGGGCCTCCACCTCCAGGCCCGTCGCGGTCCGCGTCGCGGCGATCAACTCGACGACCACCTGATGGCTGACCAGTGGGCGGCCCCGCCAGTTCATCGTGATGTGCGAGAACAGCCGGTGCTCGATCTTGTTCCACTTGCTCGTGCCCGGCGGGAAGTGGCAGACCGTCACCTCCAGGCCCGTCTCGTCGGCGAACCGCTGGAGTTCGACCTTCCACAGCCGGACCCGATAGCCGTTGCTGCCCCCGCCGTCGGCACAGATCAGCAACCGCCCGGCGTCGGAGTACATCTCCGACCCCATGCCGGACCACCACCGCCGGATGCCCTCGACGGCGAAGCTGGCCGTGTCGTGATCGACGCCCACGTTGACCCACCCCAGGTCCCAGCCCATGTCGTAGATCCCGTAGGGGATCGCCTTGCCGACGCGGCGGTCGGGGAAGTCATGGATCAGGGCCTCCTCGGGCTCACCCGCCGGTTGCCACTCCCGGCCCCGGTTGGCGTACTGCCCGACCAGCTCCTTCTTCTTGGTGTCCACCGAGATGACCGGGGAGCCCGCGGCGATGTACCGCCCGCTGATCTCGCTGATGTAGCGGAACTGGGCGTCACGGTCGGGGTGCTGCCTGCCCTCCAGGGTCTTGGCCATCGCCTGGAGGCTGTAGCCGAGGTGGTGGAGCATCTCCCCGACGACCCGATGGCTGACGGCGAACCCCTGGCGGCCCAAGGCCTCGGCCAGTTGGCGGGTGCTCTTGCAGGTCCACCGCAGCGGGGACATCGGGTCGCCCCGCGTCTCGGGGGCGATCAGTCCCTCCAGGGCCACGAGGATCGCCGGCTCCTTGTCGCGGAGCTTCTTGCGACCTCCGCCGGGCCGTCGGACGCGACCGGGGGGAGGGGGTGGAGCGTCGAGTTCCTTCAACGCCCGCTGGATCGCGGCGTGAGAGATGCCCGAGGCCCGACTCACGCGGCGGATGCCGCCGTAGCCCAGGGAGCGGGCCTCGACGGCGGCGAGGAGCCGTCGCTGCCGCTCGTCGAGGTTCGGCAGGATCGCGGCGAACTTCCGTTGGAGTTCAGGATCGTCGGGCATCCGTCCATTATGAGCCGCAGCGACGAATTATAACAGTTGTTTCGTTCCAGGCCCTAACTATCGGGTCCGGGCGACACGGCGTCCTGACGATCCGGACGGCGGGCGCGAGTAGCATCTTGACTTTCCAGGTCGTAGAACCGATGTTGAATGGGCTTCGGGGCGCCCTGCGCCCTAGAGCACCCTCCTTTGATCGAGACCCTCCTCCGCCCGGGCATCCCTCACCCCCCCGGCGCACCGAGGACCCGACTCATGGCCCGGAAACTCCGTCGGATGCTCGGATGCCTCCTGGCCTCCTCGACCACGCTGGCCTGGGGGGCCGACGTCGTTAAGCCCGACCCGGCGCAAGTCGAGTTCTTCGAGACGAAGGTCCGTCCCGTCCTGGCGTCGCGGTGCTGGTCGTGCCACGGCGCCAGAAGCAGAAGGCCGGGCTGCGGCTCGACGCGTTCGACTCGATGATGAAGGGGGGCGAATCGGGGCCCGTCGTCGTGCCGGGCAGCCCCGACGACAGCCCTTTGATCGAGGCGGTCCGCTACAACGGCTCGACGCAGATGCCCCCGAAGGGGAAGCTCACCGAGCCGGAGATCGCCGCGCTCACCGAATGGGTCAAGACGGGGGCGATCTGGCCCGACCGCCGAACGGGCCCCGAGGCCGTCGGCGCCCGTCGCGAAGCCCGCGATCACGGCCGAGGACCGCGCGTTCTGGTCGTTCCGCCCGGTCCAGGATCCCGCCGGTGCCCGCGGTGAAGGACGCGGCATGGTCGAAGACGCCGATCGACGCCTTCGTCCTGGCCCGGCTGGAGGCGAAGGGGCTGCGGCCCGTCGCCCCGGCCGACAAGCGGGCCCTGATCCGCCGCGCGACGTTCGACCTGACCGGCCTGCCGCCGTCGCCCGAGGAGGTCGAGGCGTTCCTCACCGACGACTCGCCCGAGGCGTTCGCCCGGGTCGTCGACCGCCTGCTCGCCTCGCCCCATTACGGCGAGCGGTGGGGCCGGCTACTGGCTCGACGTGGCCCGCTACGGCGAGGACCAGGCGCACTCGTTCAAGCCCCGGCTCTACCCGTACGGGTATCGCTATCGCGACTGGGTGGTCAAGGCCCTCAACGACGACATGCCCTACGACCGCTTCGTCATGGAGCAGATCGCGGGCGACCTGCTCGACGGCCCCGGGCGCGACGAGCGACTGGCCGCGCTGGGCTTCTTCGCCCTCGGGCCGGTCTACTACGGCAACGCGGTGGACGACGAGCTCGACGACCGCATCGACACACTCTGCCGCGGGTTCCTCGGCCTGACGGTCGCCTGCGCCCGCTGCCACGACCACAAGTTCGACCCGATCCCGACGCCAGGACTATTACGCCCTGGCCGGCATCTTCTCCAGCACCGAGTACAAGGAGTATCCGTCGGGCACCGCCCGAGGAGGTCGCCGCGTTCGAGAAGGCCCAGGCCGCCATCAAGGCGAAGACCGCCGAGATGGCCGCCTGCCTGAAGGCGGAGTCGATCCGCTGGGCGGAGGGGCTGGTCGCCGAGACATCGCCGCTACATGGTCGCGGCCTGGACGCTGGTCAACAGGCGCAAGGCCAACCCGAAGCTCGCGACGGAGGAGGTCGCCAAGGCGGAGAAGCTCCACGACTTCGCGCTCGCCCGCTGGGTCGAGTACCTCTTCCCGGAAGGGCCGACGACAACCGCCCCCACCTCGCCCGCTGGCGGGAGGTGATCGCCCACCAGGACCCGCCAGGGACCTCTCCGCCGACGAGGCCGCCAGGGCCGAGGTGGCGAAGGTCGCCGCCGCGTTCCAGGATTACGTCCTGTCGGTCCAGAGGCTCCGCGATGCGATCGAGGCGCACCGGGCGGCCTCGTCGGCGATCGCACGCCGAGGGGGAGAAGCCCGCGACGGCCGCCCCGGTGCTCGACCCGAAGGATGCCGACGGTCCTCCGCGAGCTCGTCTCGGCCCAGGGCGGGTCGGGGTGTTCGCGCCTGCCCAAGAAGGGGTCCGAGCAGGCCTGCTCGCGCCGAGGCGCGGGCCAGGCTCAAGGCCCTCAAGGGCCGAGCTGGACCGAATCACGAAGGAGGCCGCCGAAGCTCGCCCTCACGCACGCCCTGACCGAGGGGAAGACGATCGGCAACATGCGGGTCCACCTGCGGGGCAACGCCGACGACGCTCGGCGACGAGGCGCCGCGGCGGTTCCTCTCGATCCTCTCGGACGTCGCCTCGGCGCCCTTCTCGCAAGGGAGCGGCCGGCTGGAGCTGGCCCGGGCGATCGCCAGCCCCGACAACCCGCTGACCCCCGGGTGATCGTCAACCGCGTCTGGGAGCACCACTTCGGCCGGGGCCTGGTCGGCACGCCGAGCAACTTCGGCCAGATGGGCGAGCGGCCGTCGCACCCCGAGCTGCTCGACTACCTGGCGTCGCGGTTCGTCGCGGGGGGCTGGTCGCTGAAGGCGCTGCACCGCGAGATCATGCTGTCGGCCACCTACCAGCTCTCCGCCGCCCCCGACGCGAGGGCCGAGGAACTCGATCCGGACAACACGCTGCTCTGGCGGATGAACCGCCGCCGCCTGGAGGTGGAAGCCTGGCGCGACGCGATGCTGGCCGTCTCGGGCCGGCTCGACCCGACGCTCGGCGGCCCGTCGCTCGACCTGGCCGACCCGTCGAACCGCCGCCGGACCTTCTACGCCGCGATCAGCCGGCACAACCTCGACGGCCTGCTCCGCCTGTTCGACTTCCCCGACCCGAACATCACCAGCGACAAGAGGCCCGTGACCGCCGTGCCGTTGCAGCAACTGTTCGTCCTGAACAGCGAGTTCATGGAGCGGCAGGCCAAGGCGCTCGCCGCGAGGCTCTCGTCCGGGCCCGACGCGACCGACGCCGACCGCATCCGCCGCGCCTTCCCGCTCCTCTACGGCCGCCCGCCGACCGACCGCGAGGTGCAGATGGGGGTCGAGTTCCTCGCCGAGGGCCCGGGGCAGGGGGGGGACAAGTCCGGCACGCCGTCGCGGTGGGAACAGTACGCCCAGGTCCTGCTGGGCACGAACGAATTCGCCTTCATCGACTGATCTGATGACGAGGGGGCCGTCCATGCGCTACTCACGCCGCGAGATGCTCCGCAGGATGGGGGGTGGGTTCGGCTCGATGGCCCTGGCGGGCGTCCTGGCCGGGGAAGGGGGGTCGGCCGCGCGGGCCGCCGCGCTCGGCGGCGCCTCGGCGCGGCGCCGAACCCCCTGGCGCCGAAGCCCCCCCACTTCGGCCCCGCGCCAAGAGGGTCATCTTCCTGTTCATGAACGGCGGGCCGTCGCACGTCGACACGTTCGACCCCAAGCCGATGCTCACCAAGCACCACGGCGGCCATCCCCCGGCCGAGATCGTCTCCGGACGCAAGGCATCGAGCACGCTGATGGGCTCGCCGTTCAAGTTCCGGAAATATGGCGCCAGCGGCATCGAGGTCAGCGAGCTCTTCCCCGAGGTCGGCAAGCGGATCGACGACATCTGCGTGATCCGCTCGATGTACACCGACGTCCCGAACCACGAGCCCGCGCTGTTGATGATGAACTCGGGCCAGATCCAGCCGACCCGGCCGAGCCTGGGGTCGTGGCTGACCTACGGCCTGGGGACCGAGAACCAGAACCTGCCCGGCTTCGTCGTCCTCTGCCCGGGCAAGCCGGTCGTCGGCCCGCAGCTCTGGAGCAACAGCTTCCTGCCGGGCATCTACCAGGGGACGCACATCAACAACAAGACGATCGACCCGAAGTCGATCATCCCGCACGTCAACAACCGGCACCTGTCGCGGGCCTCCCAGCGCGGCCAGCTCGACCTGCTCAAGAGGATGAACGAGGAGCACCTGGCCTCCCGCGAGCACGACGCGCAGCTCGAGGCGCGCATCCAGTCGCTGGAGATGGCCTTCCGGATGCAGTTCGAGGCGCAGGACGCCTTCGACATCGCGCGGGAGAGCCCCGCCACGCGGGCCCTGTACGGCGAGGGGGAGTTCGCCAACGCCTGCCTGATCGCCCGCCGCCTCGCCGAGCGCGGGGTGCGGATGACGCAGGTCTACTACGGCAACGCCCAGCCCTGGGACGACCACGCCGACATCCTGAACCACCGCGACCACGCCCGCAAGAGCGACCGGCCGATCGCCGCTTTGCTGGCCGACCTGAAGGCGCGCGGGCTCCTGGACGAGACGCTCGTCGTCTGGGGGGGCGAGTTCGGCCGCACGCCGACCTCGCAGGGGGCGAAGGGGCGCGACCACCACAGCGTCGGCTTCACGATGTGGCTGGCCGGCGGCGGCGTCAAGGGGGGACCGTCCACGGCGCCACCGACGAGCTCGGCTTCGTCGCCGTCAAGGACAAGGTCCACGTCCACGACCTGCACGCCACCATCCTCCACCTGCTCGGCGTCGACCACGAGCGGCTCACGTTCCGCTACAGCGGGCGCGACTTCCGCCTGACCGACGTCCACGGCGAGGTCGTCGCCGACATCCTCGCCTGACCCGGACTTCTCCGCCGCGTGTCCCGGAGGCGCGAGCCGTGTCGAACCCGGTCCGGACCCGCCTCCTGGAAGAGATCCTCAAGTACATGACCCTCGCCGCCGACGCCGCCGAGCAGGGGGCCGAGCAAGACTTCATCGACCACCTCAAGCAGGTGCGGCGGGTCTGCGAGGAGCTCGACCGGATCGACGGCAAGTCCTCGGCCGGGAACCCGGTCATCGCCTGGGTGGACAGCCACCTCAATCGATAGCGGGCACGATCGGTCTCCATGCCGGGCGCAGCCGGCCCGCCCTATTCCTCGTCGGCCGGCCGATCGGCCGCCGCGCCCCGCTCCTTTCACCGCATCTCGACTCCGGCAGCGCCCTTGACTATAGCCTTCATTCCGGCAACTCCAATCGGGCCGCCCCGCTTCGGCAGGGCGGCCCGATTCGCATGAAATCCAGCGGTCGGAACGTCCAGAAATTGGCTTTGTGCCGATTCAAGGGGCCAGCCGACCGGGCCGATGGCCGAGGCCGAACCGAACATAAGGCCGATTATCGGACGTTGGAATGACGCGCCGGAGGGCGACGGGATGGTCCTCCGCGCCCTCCGGCCCCCCGTCACCCCCTCATAGAGGGAGGTGGGGAGAGACACGAGGGCCATCAGCGGACGTTGGATTGACCCGTTTCCGTCGCGACTTCCCGCCCGCCCTAGAATCTGACGGTGCCGGCGCAGGTCTCGCCGGCCCGGAGGTCCGGCCGGCCCGGAGGTCCGCCATGTCGTGGGTGTCGGGTTGGATCGCCGCTTGCGCGCTCGCCGCCGCGGCGCCGGACGTTAGCACGGTGCGCGTGCCGATCAGCAAGCAGCGCGAGGTCGACGTTTCCGAGGTCGTCTCCAGGCTCGGCGCCGCGACCGACGTCGCGATCACCCGGCCGGCCGGCGAACTCTCGCTGCCGATCGTCGGGCTCGCCGGGAGCCTGGCACGGTCGATGCTTGCGGAGAACCTCGGCCCGAGGTGGCCCTGAGCGTCGAGGGCGACTCGCTCGTGATCACCCTGGACCGCCGTCTCCTCGCGCCGGGCGCCGCGCCTCGTGGGAGCAGAGGCTCCGGAAGCTCGCCGCGACCGTCGAGCGCGAGCTCGGTCGCCGCGCCCATTACGGCATGCATGCACTTGGGTCGTATCGGCCGAACGACCCGGCGCGGCCGACGGTCTGCCTGGTGCACGGGATGAATTCCTCGTCGGGGGGGTTCGTCCACATGATCCGACCGCTGGAGGAGGCGGGGTTCGGCGTCGTCGTCTACGATTATGCCTTCAACCGCGACCTGGAGGAGTCGTGCGCGCGGTTCGCGAGGGACTGGGCCGCCTTCCGGCTCAAGGTCGGCGAGGCGAGGCCGTGGGCGCTGGTGGGGCACTCGATGGGGGCGCTGGTGGCCCGGTCGTACGTGGAGGACCCGGAGGCGTATGCGGGCGACGTCTCGACGCTGATCCTGCTCGCGCCGGTCAACCAGGGGTCGAGCCTGGCCAAGGCGCAGACGCTCGATGCAACTGCTCGACGGGGTCCGGGCGGTCAAGGGCAAGAAGGGGGCCAACGCCCTGGCGTCGCTGGCCGACGGCCTGGGCGAGGCGGCCGACGACATGCTGCCCGGCAGCGCGTTCCTGAAGGCGCTCGAACGCCCGGCCGAGGCGCGCGGGCGTGTCGTACCACATCCTGGCCGGCGACGCCGGGTTCCTGCCGCCGTCCACGAGGCGGCAGATCGAGGACCAGGTCGCGCTGCTGCGGCGAGGCGGTGGACTGCTCGGCGGCCTGGCCCGGCTCGCCTCCGGCGACCTGCTGGCGCGGCTCGACGAGCTGAGCGACGGCTCGGGCGACGGCTGCGTGTCGGTCGCCAGCACCCGGCTGGAGGGGGTCGCCGACCACGTCACGATCCACGCCAACCACGCCGAGCTGATCCGGGCCCCCCTGCTCTACCCCGACCCCGGCCCGGTCGCGTGCATGCCCTACGTGCTCCGCTGGCTGCGATCGTCGGGCCCGGGACGGGCCGAGCCGGCGGGGCTTTGATCGGGATCGTCGGGGCGCACCGGGGCCGTCAAGGGCTTGGGAATCGCGCGGCGGTTGGGTAATCTGGTGCGGCGGCGGATCGACCGGCCGGGGGTGCGGCGCGGATCGTCCCCGACCGGACCACGACATGGAGGCCGCGCATGGCGAGCACCGCGGAGTTCGAGGAGACCGTCGGCACCGCGAAGGGGGGACATCCCGCGGGGCTCTACGTCCTGTTCGGCGCCGAGATGTGGGAGCGGTTCAGCTACTACGGGATGCGCGCCCTGCTGGTGCTCTACCTGACCAAGCACCTGAAGTTCCCGCGAGCCGACGCCCTCGACATCTACGCCACCTACACCGGGCTGGTCTACCTGACCCCCCTGCTCGGCGGCTTCCTGGCCGACCGGTACCTCGGCCAGCGCAAGGCGATCCTGATCGGCGGCATCGCTGATGGCGCTGGGCCACTTCGCGATGGCCTTCGAGCCGCTGCTGTACCTGGCCCTGGGGCTGCTGATCCTCGGCAACGGCTTCTTCAAGCCGAACATCTCGACGATGGTCGGCCAGCTCTACCCGCAGGGGGACGCCCGCCGCGACAGCGCCTACACGATCTTCTACATGGGGATCAACCTCGGGGCCTTCTTCTCGCCCCTGGTCTGCGGGACGCTCGGCGAGAACGATGGGCTGGCACTACGGCTTCGGCGCGGCCGGGGTCGGCATGGTCTTCGGCCTGGTCTGCTTCGCGTCCCTGCAGCGGACGCTGGGGTCGGCGGCTACCCCCCCGGCGCGTCGAGCGCGGCGAGGCGCGGCTCCTCGCGACGGACTGGATTCATGTCGCGCTGCTCACGCTCGTGGGGGTCGGGCTGGTGTACGCCGCCTTGGCCCCGGCGGCGGCGATCGGCCGGTCGATCCCCGGGTTCGGTCGGCTTGCGGTCCTGGGATACTGGCTGGTCCTGTCGCTGGTCATGGCCGCGATCACCGCCGTGGTGGCCCGCCCGTCCGGCGGGCCGATCCCGGCGTCGCCGACGCCCGTCCCGGCCGACGCCGCGATCGGCCATCCCGCTGATCCGGCCCTGGAGAAGGAAGATCCCAATGCGCCCTTCACCCGGGAGGAGTGGCAGCGGATCGCGGTCATCCTGATCGTGGCGGTCTTCTCGATCGTCTTCTGGATGGGCTTCGAGCAGGCCGGCGGGACGTTCACCCTCTTCGCCGACCAGAAGACCGAGCGGGTCGTCTTCGGCAGGCCGTTCCCGGCCTCGTGGTACCAGTCGGTCAACCCGCTCCTCATCTTCATGCTGGCCCCGCTCTTCTCGATGCTCTGGACGACGCTCGACCGGACGCGGTTCCGGCTCACCTCGACGGCCAAGATGGGCATCGGGCTGATCCTGCTCGGCCTCGGCTTCGTCGTGATGGCCGGCGCGGACGGGCCGCGTCGTCGGTGGGCAAGGTCGGGCCGCACTGGCTGGCCGTCGTCTACCTGCTCAACACGCTGGGCGAGCTCTGCCTCTCGCCGATCGGCCTGTCGCTGGTCAACAAGCTCGCGCCGGCGCGGGTCGCCTCGCTGATGATGGCCGTCTGGTTCCTCAGCACGGCGATCGCCAACTACCTGGCCGGGAAGCTCGAAGAGCTGCTCGAAGCACTCCACCGTCGACCTCTGGACGTTCCTGATCTTCACGTCGATCGTGCCCGGCGTGGTCCTGCTGGCCCTGACGCCGGTCCTGAAGAAGATGGGGCACGGCCGGATCTGAACCGCGAGGCAATGGGGATTCCGACATGATGCGACTGGTGCTCGGCCTCCTGACGATCGTCGCCCTGGCGGCCCCCGTGCTCGCGGCCGGGCGGCCGATGACGGTCGACGACCTGCTGGCGGTCAAGGGGGTCTCCGACCCGCAGGTCTCGCCCGACGGCCTCTGGGTCGTCTACGTCGTCTCCGAGCTCGACCGGGCGACCGAGAAGACCAACAGCGACCTCTGGCTCGTCGCCGTCGCCGGGGGCGAGCCGAAGCGGCTGACCACCCTGCCCGGGGCCGACAACCACCCGCGCTGGAGCCCCGACGGCAAGACGATCGCCTTCACCTCGAACCGGGGCGGCTCGACCCAGGTCTGGCTCCTGCCGGTCGACGGCGGCGAGGCCCGGCAGCTCACCAAGCTGCCGATCGACGTCGCCGGGCCCGATCTGGTCGCCCACGGGGGACCGGATCGCGTTCGTCGCCGAGGTCTACCCCGGCAAGACCCCCGAGCAGACCGCCGCGAAGGACAAGGAGAAGGAGGCGTCCAAGAGCAAGGCCCGCACCTACGACCGCCTGATGATCCGCCACTGGAACGCCTGGGACGAGGGGAAGCGGAGCCACCTGTTCGTCGCCGACGCCAGGACCGGCGAGGCGAAGGACCTGACCCCCAAGCTCGACGTCAACACCCCCCCTGCCCCGTTCGGCGGGTCGAACGACTACGCCTTCTCCCCCGACGGCAAGGAGCTCGCCTTCACCGCCGAGCCGCTGAAGGACCCGGCCTGGTCCACCAACACCGACATCTGGACCGTCCCCGTCGACGGGGGCGAGCCCACGAACCTGACCCGCGAGAACGCGGCGGCCGACGCCCAGCCGGCCTATCTCGCCCGACGGCAAGTCCCTGGCCTACGTCCGCCAGTCGCGCGCCGGGTTCGAGTCGGACCAGTGGGTCCTGATGGTCCGCGACCTCAAGAGCGGCCGCGAGGTGGACGTCACGAGGGACCTCGACCGGCCGGTCCTCTCGTTCACCTGGGCCGACGACGGCGGGACGATCATCGCCACCATCGACGACCAGGGGACCGAATCGGTCGTGGTCGGGCCCTGGTCTCCGCCGAGAAGGTGATCAGCCAGGGCGGTCTCTCGGGTCGTGACCGGCGGGATGAACACCGCGGTCCGGCCCGTCCCCCGGGGCAACGCCCTCGTCTTCGTCCGCAGCACGGTCGACCGCCCCGCCGAGGTCTTCCGGGCCAGCCCGGAATCCCGCCCCGGTCGGCCCCGCGGCCCGACCCGGACCCGGTCCCGCTCACCCGCCACAACGCCCCCCTGCTCTCCGAGCTCGACCTGCCCAGGGCCGAGCGCTTCGCCTTCCAGGGGGCCGGCGGCGACGAGGTCGCCGGCTGGCTGATCCGCCCGCCCGGGTTCGACCCGAAGAAGAAATACCCCGTCGTCTTCCTGATCCACGGCGGGCCGCAGGGGGCCTGGCACGACGAGTGGCACAACCGCTGGAACTACCAGATGTTCGCGGCGCCCGGCTACGCCGTGGTCGCGATCAACCCGCGCGGCTCGACCGGGTACGGCCAGTACTTCACCGACCAGATCAGCCGCGACTGGACCGGCAAGGTCTACGACGACCTGATGATGGGCCTCGACCACGCCCTGAAGACGTATGCATTTCCTCGACAGGGACCGCGTCGCCGCGGCCGGGGGGTCGTACGGCGGGTTCATGGTCAACTGGATCGCCGGGCACACCGACCGCTTCAAGGCGCTCGTCAGCCACGCGGGGGTGTTCGACCTGACGAGCAAGTACGGCACGACCGAGGAGCTCTGGTTCCCCGAGTGGGAGTTCGGCGGCCCGCCGTGGGAGCAGCCCGAGCACTACCGCGAGCGGTCGCCGAGCCAGTTCGTGAAGGACTTCAAGACGCCGACGCTCGTGATCCACGGCGCCCTCGACTTCCGCGTCCCCGACGCGCAGGGGCTCGGCATGTTCACCGCCTTGCAGCGTCGGGGCGTCCCCAGCCGCTACCTGTTCTTCCCCGACGAGGGGCACTGGATCACCAAGCCGGCCAACCGCGTCGTGTGGTGGCGCGAGGTCCAGGAGTGGCTGGCAAGGTATCTTCGGTGAGGCCCATACCGGGGAAGCCCTTTCGAGGTAAGAACGCCCCAGACGATGCCTACAGACACCTCCGGAAATATCATGGGATCGATCCGAATAGTGCAGGACATCGTTTGCACAAGCTCAAAGCTATGGCCGGACTCCGCCCGGACGACGACGTGGTGATCGGGAGAACCGGCGACGTTTATAATGAACAAACCGGCGAACGGATCGGGACGCTCACCGATTCGACTCTGGGGACGGGCTGAATTCCGAAGGGGTGATTCGTGTATAAGCCTAAACCGAACCTCGATTTCGATCATGGCTACGCCATCGTCAGGTTGGAACTCGACCGGGCGAAAGAGGTCGGCATCGATCGGCACATCGTGACGGTCAAGAAGGTCGTCCGAAGCATGGAAGTCGCGGAGGAGGAGGTCGAGCGGCTCAACAGGTTGAATGCCGACAAGGGCTGTCTCTACTTCTGGGAAATCACGCGGCTGGAGAGGGACGATCGCGATCAAGCGACGTCTCATCCCGATCATGCGACGGGCCCGAACCTCGCGCAGATGGGGCCGACCACCGGCCAATCTGATTAACAATCGATTTTATCATTGAATCTTATAGAATGCCATTGACTGGACCCGGATCGTACCGAGGCCGGATTGGGGCCATCCTGCGGCGGTGCTGCCCCCGGTGCGGCCTGGGGCCGATCTTCAAGGCCCCGCTGGAGATGAACGAGCATTGCCCCGTCTGCGGGCTCCGGTTCGGCGCGGAGAGCCGGGCTACTTCACCGGGGCGATGTACTTCAGCTACGCGCTGGCGATCCCGCTGATCTCCTTGCTGACGCTGATCGAGTACCTCATCCTGCCGGGCTGGACGCTGCTGCGGCTGGTGCTGCTGGCGACGTTGATCTGCGTCCCGCTGATCCCGTGGATCTGGCAGTATTCGCGCGTGCTCTGGATTCACTTCGACCAGTATTTCGACCCTTCGGCGTGAGGAATCGCCCCGATGTCGCAGGACGAAGCCGCCCCGCTCCGACCGATCGCCGACGTGGCCCGCGACCTGGGGATCGCGGACGAGCTCCTCGAGCCCTACGGGCGCGACAAGGCGAAGGTGCGGCTGGAGGCGCTGGAGCGGGCCGAACGCCCCCCGGGCAAGCTGATCCTGGTCTCGGCGATCACCCCGACCCCGGCCGGGGAGGGGAAGACGACGGTCTCGATCGGCCTGGCGCAGGGGCTGCGCAAGATCGGCGAGCGGTCGGCGCTGGCGCTGCGGCAGCCGTCGATGGGCCCGGTCTTCGGCCGCAAGGGGGGGGCCACCGGCGGCGGGGCCAGCCGGGTCGAGCCGTCGAACACGATCAACCTCCAGTTCACCGGCGACTTCCACGCGATCACCGCCGCGCACAACCTGCTGGCGGCGGCGATCGACAACCGGCTCCACTTCGGCGACACGGCGCTCGACCCGCGGCATGTCCTCTGGAAGAGGGCGCTCGACGTCAACGACCGCGCCCTGCGCCAGATCATCATCGGCCTGGGCGGGCCCGGGCAGGGCGTGCCGAGGCAGACCGGGCTTCGACATCACCGCCGCCAGCGAGGTCATGGCGATCCTCTGCCTGGCCGACTCGCCGGCCGACCTCCGCGCGCGGATCGACCGCATCCTCGTCGGCTACACCGGGCGCGGCACGCCCGTCCTGGCGGGCGAGATCGGCGTGACCGGGTCGATGGCGGCGATCCTCAACGAGGCGATCCTGCCGAACCTCGTCCAGACCGCGCGAGGGGACCCCCGCGTTCGTCCACGGCGGCCCGTTCGCCAACATCGCGCACGGCTGCAACTCGGTCCTCGCCACGAGGATGGCGCTGGCGATGGCCGACTACGCCGTGACCGAGGCCGGGATTCGCCTTCGACCTCGGCGGCGAGAAGTTCTTCGACCTGAAGTGCCGCTCGGCCGGGCTCGACCCGGCGGCGGTCGTCATCGTGGCCACGATCCGCGCCCTGAAGATGCACGGCGGCGTCGCGCTCGAGGCGTTGACCGAGTCGGACCCCGCGGCCGTCGAGAGGGGCCTGGAGAACCTGGCCGCCCACCTCGACGGCGCCTCCCACTTCGGCAAGCCGACGGTCGTCGCCGTCAACCGGTTCGCGACCGACACCCCCGACGAGCTCGACGTCGTCCACCGCTTCTGCCGGTCGCGCAACGTCCCCAGCGCGACGGCCGACGTCTTCGGCCAGGGGGCGCCGGCGCCACCGAGCTGGCCGGGGCGGTCGTCGCGGCCACCAAGGGGCCGTCGTCCCCCTATACGCCGCTCTACCCGATGGAATGGACCGCCGAGCGGAAGATCGAGCGGATCGCCCGGGCGATGTACGGCGCCGACGGCGTGACCTTCCTCCCCGCCGCCGAGGCGAAGCTCCGCAAGGCGCGCCGGCTCGGCTACGGCGCCCTGCCGATCTGCATGGCCAAGACGCAGGACTCGCTCTCCGACAACCCGAAGCTCCGCGGCCGCCCTCGCGGCTTCACGCTGACGGTCCGCGACGTCGAGATCGCCGCCGGCGCCGGCTTCCTCGTCGCCCTGACCGGCGAGATCGTCCGCATGCCCGGCCTCCCCCAGCGCCCCGCCGCCGAGCGGATCGACGTCGATGCGAGCGGCCGGATCGTCGGGCTCTCCTGACCCCGAGATGTCCGCCCCGGGCCGCGACTTTCGACTCTATCCCAGGGCGAGGTTGTCGCCAGGCCGCGGTTTCCGTGTAGAATGGACGAAGGTATCGGCCCGACGGCCTTCCCTGCCATTTTGTGCGCCTTACGAGCGATCAAAGCCATGACAGACCCCTCCCCGCGGCCGGCGACGCCAGGGCCGCTGGCCGACCTCGACGACTGGGAAACGGCGCACGAGGCCCGCGAGTCGTCGCGGAAGGGTGATCCCGGCTCGTTCCGCGACTACCGGAACAACGTCCGCGCCGGGGTGGCCGAGTTCTACCGGCTCAACCACGCCAACCAGACGCTCGACTTCGTCCTGGAGAAGAAGCGGCAGTACCTCCCCCGGACGCGGACGGTCATGGGGATCTGGGAGGCGATGGAGTATCCTCAACACGCTGGTCGACGACAGCGACCCGGACACCGATCTGTCGCAGATCGAGCACCTGATGCAGACGGCCGAGGCGATCCGCGCCGACGGCCACCCGCGCTGGTTCATCCTGACGGGGCTGATCCACGACCTCGGCAAGGTCCTCTGCCTGTTCGGCGAGCCGCAGTGGGCGGTCGTGGGCGACACCTTCCCGGTCGGCTGCCGCTACTCCGACTGGATCGTCTTCCCCGAGTTCTTCGCCGAGAACCCCGACTCGCGCGTCCCCGAGTACCAGACGCCGCTGCGGGATCTACGCGGAGGACTGCGGGCTCGACCAGGTCCACCTGTCGTGGGGGCACGACGAGTACCTCTACCACGTCGTCAAGGATCACCTCCCCGAGGAGGGCCTGGCGATGATCCGCTACCACTCGTTCTACGCCGCCCACCGCGAGGGCGAATACGCGCACCTGATGGACGACCGCGACCACCGCCTGATGGAGTGGGTCCGCAAGTTCAACCCGTACGACCTCTACTCCAAGGGCCACGAGCGCCCGGACGTCGCCGCGCTGACGCCCTACTACCGGGACCTGATCGCCGAATTCTTCCCGCGGCCGATCGCCTGGTGAGCCGGCGACGGGGCTGGCCCGGGGCCCGTCCCCGGGTTAAGATCGAGGGGACCGAAGGGACCTGGTCGCGACGAGGGTGTCCCGGGCGCCGAGGCCCTTTCCCCGCGGGGGCGACCGCATGCCAGAGGGATCGGAACATCCCGACGACGCGCCCGCCGACGAGTCGAGCGGGCCGTTCACCTACGCGCACGGGGGCGTGCCTCCGCCGGCCGCCCACGCCGAGCTGACCCCGCCCCCCGGCGCCGGCACCGATCGGACCGACCCGACCCTGGCGGCCTCGTCGACCGACGCCACCAGCGCGCACACGCCCGGCGGTTCCTGGGACTCGCTGGCCGAGGACGCCGGCCCCTTGCACGGCCCGCCCCAGCCCGGCCAGACCCTCTTCGGCCGCTACCACGTCGAGAAGCAGATCGGCGAGGGGGGGATGGGGACCGTCTGGCTCGTCCGCCACCTCGAGCTCGACGTCCTGCGGGCCCTGAAGCTGATCATCGCCGGCATCGCCTTCAACCCCGAGGCGCAGGCCCGCTTCAAGCGCGAGGCCCGCGTCATGGCGCGGCTGACCCACCCCAACGCCGTCCTCGTCCACGACGCGAGGATGGGCCGCGACGCCGCGTTCATCGAGATGGAGTACGTCCGCGGCCAGAGCCTCAACAAGCTCCTCAGGTCGGGCGTCCCGATGCCGCTCGACTGGACGGCCCGCATCCTGGAGCAGCTCTGCGACGTCCTGGAGGTGGCGCACGGCCTGAAGATCGTCCACCGCGACCTCAAGCCCGCCAACCTGATGCTCGTCGACGGCCGGCCCGCCGGGCAAGGAGCAGCTCAAGGTCCTCGACTTCGGCATCGCCAAGATCCTCGAGGGCGACGACGGGACGCTCGACTTCCACACCAAGACCGAGTGCTTCGTCGGCTCGGCCCCCTACTCCAGCCCCGAGCAGGTCACCAGCGGCACGCTCGACGTGCGGAGCGACTTCTACTCGGTCGGCGTGATCCTGTTCGAGTTCCTGACCGGCCACCGGCCGTTCACCGGGCCGATCACCCGGCTGGTCTTCGACCACCTGTACACCGCGCCCCCGTCGTTCGCGGAGAAGAACCCCTCGGCCGAGGTCCCCGCCGCGGTCGAGCGTCTGGTCCTCCGCTGCCTGGCCAAGGACCCCGCCGCCCGTCCCCAGACGGCCCGCGAGCTGTTCGAGGACTTCCGGGCGGCCCTCTCGTCCGGGACGACCGTGCCCGGCCCCTCGGCCCCCTTCGCCGACGCCCCCCCCCTGCCCCCGACCGAGCTCCTGTCCACCGTCGCGCAGGGGTCCGGCCCGCGGACGGAAGCCTATCGCCTTCCCGGCGAGGCCGCCGCCCCGCCACCGACCTCCTACCCCGAGGTCACCGAGGAGGTGACGCGGCCCGCCGACGTGTCCGCGACGCAGCCGATCGTCCGCGAACCCTTCGCCCCCCCGTCATGGGGGGTCCCCCCCTCGCCCGCCGTCGCCCCGCCCGCGCAGCCGGTCGGGACGCTCGCCCACTCGACCTTCACCGAACCGGCCGCGAAGCCGGGCCCGAAGCCGTCGCGGCGCCTCTTCCTGACGGGCCTGATCGCCCTCCCCGCCGTCGCGGGGCTCGCCGCCGCCTATTACTTCCTGATCCGGAAGCCGTCGGTCCGGCCTCCCGAGGGGTACAGGGCCGAGGGCCCGATTGACCCGGGCACCGGCCTACCCTCGCTTCCTCGTCCGCAAGTCCGACGGCACGCGGTTCATCCGCATCCCGGGCGGCGAGTTCGAGATGGGCAACGGCTTCGACCGCCACCGAATCGGACGCCGACGAGGACACTCCCGCCCACCCCGTGAAGCTGTCCGATTTCTACATCCAGGAAACCGAGGTCACGAACGGGGAGATGGAGGCGTACTTCAGGAGCGAACAAGATCGATCCGTCGGGCCGCCCCAAGCGTTGGAAGGCGGCCGTGGCCGCGCTGGAGAAGTTCAATCGCCGCGTGGAGCGGTATCCGGCGGTCGGCATCCCTCACGAACTCGCGGAGCGATACGCCCGCTGGGTCGGCGGCCGGCTGCCCACCGAGGCCCAGTGGGAATACGCCGCACGGTCGCTGGGCAAGAATTATCTTTTCGTGTGGGGCAATGAGCGTGCGCTCAAGCTCAAGAATGCGAACATCGACAGCTGGTTGCTGGTCCCCGACATCCCCACGTTTGAGGCCGGCTACTACAAGAAGGGGGACGCGACCGAAGCAGGGGGTCCTCGACATGGCCGGCAACGTCCGCGAATGGTGTCGCGATGTCTATGCGGAGTATACCGGGTCGGATAAGCCCACGATCGATCCGCAGGGCCCAGAACCGCCGCAGGGCGGCAAGGTCGATTACGTGATCCGGGGCGGTTCGTTCCGGACCTATGCCGACCAGAACCATACGACCCGGCCGCGACATGCCCAGAAGGATGAAGTGACGGGCGAACAGCTGGCCGACAACGGGAGCGCCGATGACGTGGGATTCCGCGTCGTCCTCGAATGGCCGCCGAGGCCCTGAGGTGAGCGCGAGGGACAAGGACGGTGGGATCGCCCTCACCCGAGCCGCCTCCCAAGCATCATCGAGGACCGATCCGTCATGAGATCGACCCATTCCCGCGCCAAGGTGGCCCTCCCGCTCATCTTCGCGGCGATCGTGGGGGCGGGCGCCGCGCTGGTCGTCCTCAAGCCGAAGCGCCCTCACCCGCCGGGCCCGCCGTCGCAGCCCGTGGCCGCGCCCCGGCCCGCTGTCGCAGGATGGGCCCGCGACGCCCCGGGTCTGGGCGATCGCCATCGGGATCGACCAGTACGGCGACCCGGCGATCCCCGCCTGCCACGGTGCGGCACGCGGACGCCAGGGCCGTCGGCCGGTGGGTCTCCGAGACCGCCGGCTGGGGCGGGCGGAACGTCCTGCTGATGGACGACCTCGGCCAGGCGAAGCCCGGACCCGCCGGCCAGGACGTCGAGGATCTGCTGCCGACGCGGGCCAACCTCGACTGGGCCTTCAAGGAGTGGCTCGGGTCGCGGGTCCGGCCCGGCGACGTCGTCGTCGTCTTCTTCGCCGGGCAGGCGGCGGCCCTGCCGCCCGGGCCCGACGACCCGGCGGGGACGCGAGGGGCGGTACGCCCTGCTGCCGATCGACGCCCGGGCGCACGAGCAAGGACCGGACGGGCTGGTCGCTCGGCGAGGCGATCGACGACCTGGCGGCGGCCGGACGGAACCCGATCCTCTGCTGGCTCGACACGTCCCCCAAAGGCCGAGGACGCGGGATCGACGAGCCGTCGCAGGCGGCGCCGTCGGCGACGGCGATGCTGCGGGGCCTGGTCCGCTGGCCGGGCGTGACCGCCTGGCTCGCCGCCGACGGCCGCCCCGCCCCGAGGCGAAGGCCGTCGGCGCGCACAGCCCGTTCACCGCCGCCCTGCTCGACGCGCTCGGCGACCCCGAGAAGCCCCGCAACCTGCACGCCTGCCTCGACCTGCTCAACCGCGACGAGGCCCTGGCCGCGCAGGGGTTCCGGATGCTCGGCGGGATCGCCCCCGACCTCACCCTCTGGCCCGCGAAGGTGCGGCTCAAGAGCCTCCTGAGTCGCGAGCTGCTGCTCCAGCGCGGGCATGCCGGGGGGATCTCGGCGGTCGCGTTCAGCGCCGACGGCAGGCGGATGATCACCGCCGCGCAGGACTCGACGGTCAAGGTCTGGGACGCCGCCGAGCGCCGCGTGCTGCGGGCCCTGTCGTACCACATGGTCGGCGTGACGGCCCTGGCGCTGCGGCCCGACGGGAGGCTGCTGGCCAGCGGCGACGGGGCGGGCTGGGTGCGGATCTGGGACCTGGTCGAGCACCGCGAGGTCCTCGCCGGGCCGCCGCACGACCGCGGGGTGGACCGCGCTCGCCTTCTCGCCCGACGGCGAGCACCTCGTCGCGCTCGACATGGACGGCAAGGGCTGGCTGATCGGGACGGCCGACCCGGCGAACCAGGTCCGGCCCTTGTCGCGACAGGGCACCGGCCTGGCGGGCGCCGAGGGTCGGGGGCCGGTGGCCTTCGCCCTGGCCGAGAGGGACGGCAAGATCCGTCTCCTCGGGCCCGACGGCAAGCTGCTGGAGTCCCTCGACGGCCCGGGGGGGATCGTGACCAGCCGCCGCCTGGCGACCGACGGCCACCGCGTGGCCGCCGGGGACGACGAGGGACGGCTCCTGGTCCACGAGTCCCGGGCCGGCAAGCCTTCGATCCTCACCTTCAAGCAGCCGATCGACGCCCTGGCGATCGCGGCCCCGGCCGGACTCCTGGCCGTGGCGACGGGGGGCTCGATCCGCCTGGTCGCGCTCGCGGCGGAGGGGCCGACCCTCCTCGACGCAGGGCTCCCGCTGCCCGACCCCGCGAACCTGGTGGCGGTCTCGCGCGACGGCCGCTGGCTGGCCGCCTGCACCGCAAGGGGGCAGCCTGCCGGCTGTGGAAGCTCGACGACCCGCGGACGCCCCGAGCCGGTCGCCCTGGAATCGGCCGAGGCGACGGGCCGCACGACCACGTTCGCGTTCTCGCCCGACGGCCAGAAGCTCGTCTCGGGGGACCAGGACGGCGGCCTCCGGACCTGGGGCCTGCCCGAGGGGAACCTGCGGCCCGCGGTCCCCCCGCGTCGGGGCCAGGTCGCCGGGCTGAGCGTCTCGGGCGACGGCCGATACCTCCTCCAGGTCACCCAGGACTGGCAGGCCCAGCTCTGGGACCTCCAGGAGGGGCGGGGCCTGCTCCCGATCGCGGGGCGATGGACCTCGGGCGTCGTCTCCCCCGACGGCGCGACCGTCTTCCTGACCGACCAGGAGGGGGGAGACGTCGTCGCGGTCGAGCGGGCGAGCGGCCTGCGCCTCGCGACGCGATTCGAGCACCCCGAGGGGACTCGCCAGCGCTTCGGAAGGCTGGCGATCTCCCGCGACGGCCAGAGGCTCGCGGCCGGGAGCCTCGACGGCCCCCTGGCCTGCGTCTGGGACGCCCGCACCGGCCGCCTCACTCAGACGATCCGGGGCCATGCCGACCCGCACCCGATCACCGCGGTCGGCTTCTCGGCCGACGGGCGCCGGCTCCTGACGGCCGCCGAGGACGGCGTCGCGAAGCTCTGGGACCTGGGCGACAGCACCTTGCCCGCGCGCGAGGCGGCGAAATTCTTCCTGGTCGACGACAGGACGAACGAGCCGGTCCCGATCACCGCCGCGCAGCTCAGCCCCGTCCGCGCCGTATCGGGTGGTCGTCGGCGGGATCGCCGGCCAGATCCGGCTGTGGGAGGAAGGCACGGCGCAGCCGATCGACCTGGGCAGCCTGGATCGGGCCGTCCTGGCCGCGGCGTTCACGCCCGACGGCCGGTGGCTCGCGGCGGCGGGGGCCGACAAGTCGGTCTGGCTCTGGTCGATGGACCGCGCCCGGCGGCGCATCCGGCTGGAGCCGTCGCCGCAGCACGCCGAGCAGGTCAACGCCCTGATCGCCTGGCCCGACGGCCGGACGATCGCCAGCGGCAGCGACGACACCACGATCAAGTTCTGGAGCCTGGCCGACAAGGCGCTGCTGGGCACCCTCTCCGCCGAGCAGGGGACGACCGACTGGGTCGCCTACACGCCCGACGGCCTGTTCGACAGCTCGGTCGGGGGCGAGAAGCAGGTCGCCTGGCTCGACGACCGCGAAGTCCTCTCGCTGGAACAGGTTTACGACGACTTCCACGTCTTCCGGCTGACCGACCAGCTCCGCCAGGGCGTGCGCCCCCAGGCCCCCCCTTTCCCCCCCAGGCCCCGCCGCCCCGGCTGTCGATCGACGCCCCCGCCCGCCCGGCCCAGGAAGCCCGCGCCGCCGACTTGACGATCGCGCTGGGCGAGCCCGACCTGACGAACCTCCGGCTCTACCAGAACGGCGTCCCCGTCCAGGAGGCCGCCGACTTCCGGCCGACCGCCGACCGCCGCCGCTTCGTGGCCAAGGTCCGGCTGCGGCAGGGCTTGAACCGGTTCTACGTCATGGCCGGACGGCCCGGCGCGGACGGGCGTCGAGGGGCGGTCGGAGGCCGTCGAGATCCGCTGCGACGGCGCCGACTCGCCCGGCCAGAGGCACATCCTGGCCCTCGGCGTCAGCACCTACGACGACGTCGACCGCAAGCTCCAGTTCGCCGACCGCGACGCGAAGCAACTGGCCGACTTCCTCCAGACGGCCGGTCCCCAGGCCGCCGGGGCGTCCGGCCTGAAGATCGTCCTGACCGACCGCGAGGTGACCGAGGCGAAGGTCGATGATGCATTCATCCGGCTCCGCGACCGGGTCAAGGGGCGGCCGGAGGATACGATCGTCGTCTTCCTCGCCGGGCACGCCGACGTGCTCAACGGCCGGTTCTACCTCCTCTTGCCCACCTTCCCGTTCCGCGCGGTCGACGCCGGCAAGAGCGCCCAGAGGCTCGCCCGGATCGACCCGGGCTCCGTCCTCCCCTACGCGGCCCTGTATCGCAACATCGCCCGGCTCGGGGCCTTGCAGCGCCTGGTCGTGATCGACGCCTGCCAGGCGGAGGCGATCGGCGACGACCCCGGCGTCCGCCAGATCCAGGAGATGATCGACGACGGCGCCCACCGCGCCCGGACCGCCTACCTGCTCGCCGCGCGGCGGGGCGAGCCGGCCGCCGAGACGTCGGCCTGGCGCACGGGCTGATGACCTACGCCATTCTGAAGGGGCTGGGCCAGGCCGACCTGGAGGCGGTCTCCGGCCTGTCGGTCTTCGACGACCTGCCCAACGCCGACCGCGACCGCGACGGCGTGATCACGACCGACGAACTCCACTGGTTCACCGACCTGACCATCCCCCGCCTGGCCACCCAGTTCCCCCTGCTGGTCCAGCGCCGGGCGTCGGGGGTGTGTTCAAGTTCAAGCCCGACGGCCAACTTGGGCCAGGCCCCGCGGCTCCAGGCCTCCGACACGTCATTCCCGCTCCTGGAGATCTCGCCCAACCACGAGAAATAGAGTAGCCTGCACCGCCGATCGAGGCCGATGAAAGACATGCGGGCGACTCCGTGCCTCCCCCGGGCCGGACCGACCTCCTTCTCGGCGGCACGAAGGATTGCACGCATGTACGTCCTGTGTGCGGGAATGTACCGGGCCTGCTCGACCTGGCAGTACGAGGTGATCGCCCATCTCCTCGAACGCCACCGCGACGGTCGTCGGCTCGGCTACGTGACCGGCGAGGAGTTCGCCGCGCGGGACGTCCGCGACCGATCCCAGGGGGATTGGAGCGTCCTCAAGTCGCACGAGGGGAGCCGGAGCTTCGCCGAGGCGGTGGCCCGCGGACCGCGCCACGGTGGTCTACGCCCACCGCGACGTCCGCGACGTCGTCTTCTCCCTCATGCACAAGCGCGGGGTGAGCTTCGAGCGGCTCGTCCGGCAGGGGATGATCCACCAGGTCCTGGTCAACGACCGATTCTGGGCGCGCGCAGCCGGGCGTGCTCGTCCAGCGCTACGAGCGGCTGATCGCCGACCCGATCGGCGGGGTCGTGCAGATCGCCGCCCATCTCGGGATCGCGCTCGCCCCGGGCGAGGCGGCCGAGGTGTCGGCCGAATACTCGTTCCAGACCAACCGCCGCCGCACGATCGAGCTCGTCGAGAGGCTCCGCGCCGAGGGGGTGGACCTGAGCGACCCCTCGAACCTCCAGTATTACGACCAGCAGCACCCTGCTGCACTGGAACCACCTCCGCGAGGGGCGCCCCGGCAACTGGCGGACCGAGGCCACGCCCCGCCAGCGCGCCGTCCTGGCGCGGCTCTGCGACGCCTGGCTGGTCGCGCACGGCTACGAGGCCGACACGCTCGACCCCGCGTCCCGCGCGGCCGACGGCCCCGGCGAGTCCCTGCGGCGCGAGCTCGCGCTGGCCCGAGGCCGGGTCGCCTGCGCGCTGCGGTGCGCCTCGCTCCGCTACCCGAAGGCCGCCCGCGCGATCAAGCCCCTGCTCGGCATCGCGCCCGACCGGCCGACCGCCGTGCCGGCGCGGGTCCAGCCCCACCTCCGGGTCGACTCGGGCCAGGCCGCCATGCCGGGCGAGTCGCGGCCCGAAGCCCTCCGGCTCAACGCGACCGTCGACCACGCCTGATCCGGGCGAGGGGTCCGTCCGGTATCCTCCCGTCACTCGCTCTTGACGAGAGGGGCCCGGGGCTGGATGCGGGTGGGGGGGTCGAAGATCGGGAGCCGGGGCGGGATCGCGTCGGGGATGTAGCCGCGGGCGTGCTGCTGGCGGCCGGTCAGGGCGAGCACGTTCTGCGCGACGCGGTCGCGGAAGTCGTCGAGCGTGAACACCACCGGCGACGCCCCCGGCAGGCGCGACCGACCCTGGACGTTCAGCGAGTCGAGGACCCCCTGCGCGAAGGCGCCGTGGCCTCGCGGTGACGACCGACTGGCTCGGGCCGTGGATCGACGCCACGAACGTGATGACGTTCCGGCGGTACAGCGCCCGGGTCCACTCGATCAGGTCGCGGTTGGTCTGGTCGGCGACCGGCCTCCTCTCGTGGTGGGCGTCGATCAGGAGCATCACCGTGCAGCCGTAGTCGGCGAGCTGGCCGAGCGTGTCGGCGATCAGGTCGGCGGGGACCGCCGGCGCCGTCGGCGAGACCTGGGAGGCATCGGCCCCGAGGACTACCCCCTTGCGGTCGAAGCTGACGAAGTGCGACTCGATCATCACGAAGACCGAGTCGCCGCGGCCGAGCTCGCCCCCCTGCCGCCGCGCGTCGAGCGCGTGGAAGGCGTCGACGACGCGGGCGGCGGTGGCGTCGGGGCCGAGCAGGGTCTGCGCCTCGACCTGCGCGAACCGCTTCGACCCCAGCGGAGCGGCCAGGAACGCGGCGACGTCGCGGGCGTCCTCGACGGCGAACGGGATGCGCGGCAGGGTCGCGCCGTGGTCCGCGAAGCGGCCGGCGCCGATCGCCAGGACGACCAGGCGGGGCGGCTCCAGGCTCGCCGGCCTGGGCGGCTGGCTCGTGCAGGATCACGTCGAAGCTCTCGGTTCGCTCCTTGTCGCGGTCGTTGACCGCCACGACGCTCACCTTGTGCCGGCCCGGGCTCGAGGTTGAGCGGGACGACCTGGTCGACCGCGGGCACCGGCGGGTTGAAGTTCATCTCGCGCGCCTTGCCGCTGTCGACCAGGACGCGGATCGCGCGGATCAGCCCGCGGCCGGCGACGCGGTCCTCGCTGGCGGCGCGGATGCGGACCGGCAGCCCCGCGCCCTGGACGACCAGGGGTTCGAACTCCGGACGCGCCGGCTCGGGGATCTGGAGCCTCGGCAGCAGGTCCTCGGCCACGACGCGCTCCGGCTCGCGGGCAGCGGCCGGGGCCTGTGCCGGGGCGCGGCCGGGGGTTCGAGGGCGTCGAGGCTGGCCGTCTCCAGGAGGCGGAGCAGCGCGTCGGGGCGTCGCAGTTCCTTCTCGAAGTTGTCGAACGCGAAGAAGTCGGTCGGCTGGCCGGCTGCGAGGCGGTTGCGGTGCCAGCCGAGGTACTTGCGGTCGCCGATGGCCGACGTCTCGTAGTGGCCCCGCGGCGTCCAGACGATCCACTCGCGATCGAGCGCCGGGAAGAGCGACAGCGCCGGCGCGTCGCGCTTGGTGGTCCCCAGCGGGACCTCCTTCCCGTCGCGGACGACGAGGAACTCGATCTTGGTGTTGGGGGGCAGCGCGTCGAGCGCCTTGAGGTCGGCCTCCTTCTGGAGCTTGGCGTTGACGTAAACCTGCTCGATCACGTCGCCCGCCTGCAGGCCCATCGCCTCGGCGAAGCCGCGCTGCTCGACCTCGGCGACCTTGACGCGGCCCGGCCCGGGCGGGTCGAAGCGGGCGCCGAGGGGGGCACGGCGTCGCAGCCGGCCAGGCGCCAGAAGCCGGACGGTCTGGTCGGGCGAGCCGGTGACGAGCCAGAGGCCGTCGGGCGACGGCGCGAGCGCGTAGACCGGCCCGTTGTGGCCGGCGAACAGACGGGTGCGCCGGCCGTCGTCGAGCCGGTAGATCGCCACGCCCGCCTCGCAGCCGATCGCGACGGCCGGCCCCGGGTGCGACGGCCCGGGCGGCAGGAAGCTGTACGACCACCAGCGGCGATCCTCGACCGGGTCGAGCCGTCAGGCGATGCCCCCGCCCCTGCGCGTTGAGGACGTCGAGCGTGTAGGGGTCGACCGGGCGGACCTGCCAGCCTTCCAGGTGCGTCACGGCGCGGCTCAGCTCGCCGGCGGTCGAACGGGGTGACGCGGCGGCCCCGGAGGTCGAAGTCCTCGTAAGACTGCGGCGGGTCGGGCAGGTCGGGACGCCTCCTCGCGAAGCCGATCGAACGGCCGTCGGCGGCGAAGCCGACGTCCCAGAGGCTGCTCCCCTGCCCCGCCAGGACGATCGGGGCGCGGTTGGGATCGACCAGGCTCGTCACGGTGATCGCCTGCGCATCGCCCCCGGCGAACGCCAGGCGGGTGCCGTCGGGGCTGAACGCGCAGGCATAGACGAGGTTCGTTGCGGTGGCGACCCGCGACAGCACGGCGCCCGTCGGGCAGCGCGCGGACCTCGACGTCGCACTCGACCCGGGGCCGTTCGCCCCGCCGGGTCAGGGCGTGGGCGACGATGCTCGCGGCCAGCTTCGTGCCGTCGGGGCTGATCGCCAGGGCCTCGACGGCCCCTCGGCCCGCGCCGCCCTCGGGGCAGGAGCCGGCTGGTCCGCAGGGTCGCGGCGTCGTAGCGGACCAGGTCGCCGTTCTCGCGGCCGATGACGACCCAGCGGCCGTCGGGGCTGACCGCCAGGGCGTTGATCGCGTCGCCGCGGCATCGTTGGGATCTGCCGCGCCGGGTCGGGCCGCGGCGGTGGCCAGCGGCGTGCCGAGGCGGGCGTCCCAGAGCTTGACCGTGCCGTCGGCGCCGCCGGTCACGACGCGGAGGCCGTTGGCCGTATAGGCCAGCGCGTTGACCGGGCCGGCATGGCCCCGGAGCACGACCGCCGAGGTGCGGGCCTTCAGGTCCCAGATCCGGACGGTCGCGTCGACGCTGCCCGAGGCGAGGATGCGACCCGTCGGGGTCGAACGCCAGGCAGAGCACGCTCCGGGAGTGCCCGTTCGGGTCGCCGCCGGGGAGCTGCGAATCGACGTCGCCGGTCGGGATGTGGTCGAGGCCCGGGAAGCGATACAGGCCGATCTCGCCGCGGCTGGTGTGGACGCCGATGCCGGCGACCGCCAGGAGGCGCTGGCCGTTGGCGACGGGGCGGGGCGCGAGGGCCATCGCGTAGATCGCCCCGGCGTAGCCGCGCCAGATCCGCGGGCGGATCGTCCGCGAGAGCTGCGGGCGGGGGCCGTCGAGGCTCCAGACGTTGACGACCTTGTCGAGCCCGGCCGAGAGTAGCCGCGAGCCGTCGCGCTCGGCGAAGACCAGGGCCCGCACCGGGGCGCTGTGGCCGCCGGTGTTGATCACCGGGATCGGCTGGGTGATGTCGCGGAGGTCGGCCTGGGCGACGGCCCGGCCCGGCCATGCGCCGCATGCCAGGCCGAGGAAGACCGCGAGGGGGATGACGAGGCGGTTCAATCGTCCCGGATGCTCGACGGGCATGGCCTTCTCCGGCGGGAAAACGGCGGTCGCGACCGCGCCGGAGCAGCGTCGCTCCGCCCAAGTCTACGCCACGGCGGGGGGCCCGTGACGCCGGCCCATCCATCGTCACAGCCGTCGCGGCCCCGAGCAAGCGGGAAACTCGCAGGAAATGAGCAAGCTTCCCATCCCTCGGAGTCGATATAACAATCAAATCAAGACCCCAGGCCGAGGGCCCGAGGTTGCGCCGGCCGGGACGGCCCGCGGAGGGACGGGGCCGTCCGCCCGCGGCGGTGCCCGGATCGGCCGAATACTCGCTTCGCGTGCGGAGGAAGGAACTTCCCATGACGAGGATCAGATACTCGCTCCTGGCCGCGACAGCCGTCGCGCTGGGCCTCGGGACGGCCCGGCCGTCGTCGGCCTCCGACCAGCCCGCGCCGCGACGGCCGAGGACCTGCGGCCTCTGCGGCCAGGAGATCCCGTCCTACTCGTCGCCGGGATACCCGCGGCACGTCTGCCCCGCGCTGGCCTCCGCCGAGGGGGAGCCGATGCCGGAGGCTGCGACGTCACCCCCCTCGTCGCAAGCGACGGATCTACCTCCGCTGCCGCCGATGCCCTCGCCGCAGAGCCAGGCGGGGATGCCGGGCGCGGCCAGCCCACAGGCCGGCATGCCCGACATGGGGGCGCCGGCGCCCGGGGGCCGGACCGGGCATGCCGGGCGCGGGGGCGCCGACGCCCCCCGGAGCGGGCGGACCGGGCGCCCCGGCGCGGCCGCGCCCGGGGCCGGTGCCGCGCCCGGGGCCGAGGCCGCGGCGCCGTCGGCGGGGCTGGGCGGCGGGATGGCCGAGCCGCAGGGCGCGCTGAACATGTTCGGCGACCTCGCCCCCTTCTCGTTCGCCCGCTCCATCGCCGCGGCGCAGGCGGGGGGGTTCCGGCCGCCGTCGCCCCCCACGCCGCCGGGCACGCGCCCCTCCCCGCGCGGCTCCGGTCCGCGGCCCTGGCGCCGCACATCCGCGAGTTCAAGTTCGCCGACAACCAGACCCCCATGCCGGTCGATCGGTTCTCGTTCAATTTCAACTACTTCGACTACGTGAACCAGTCGGTCAACAAGGCGCTCGGCGTGGACCTGAACCGGATCGAGGCGTACCGCTACGTCTTCGGGTTCGAGAAGACTTTCTGGAACCAGAACGCCTCGTTCGGCCTCCGGTTGCCGCTGAACAACGCCACCGCCGACAGCCCGATCGCCAACTACGCGAGGACGAGCACGGCGGTGGGCGACCTGTCGGCCTACGTCAAGTTCGCCCTCTGGATGGACCGCCCGCGGGGCCGCGTCGTGTCGGCCGGCCTGGCCGTGACGATGCCGACCGGCCCGACCGCCTTCGCCGGCGCACCCTACCTGCGGGGGGTCAACTACACCGACCTCCAGCCCTGGCTCGGCTTCCAGTGGACGATGGGCCGCTGGTACCTCATCGGCTTCTCGGCCATCGACGTGCCGACCAGCTCCGGCGACGCGACGGTCTACTTCAACGACCTCGCCATCGGCTACTTCCTCTACCGCAGCCCCAACCCCCGGTCGTACATCCAGTCGGCCGCGCCGACGTTCGAAGTCCACTCGAACACGCCCCTGAATCACAACGACGTGTTCAACTACCGCGACCTCGCCGGCACGACCGAGATCCTCGACCTGACCTATGGCATGAACTTCTTCACGCGCAACCGATCGATCGTCTCGATGGGACTCGTCACCCCCGTGACCGGCCCCCGGCCCTACAGCCTCGAGGCGCTGCTGCTGTACAACAAGTACTTCTGAGATGACGGTGGCATGGGCGAAGCGCCAGCGTGTCCCAGGATCTCGGCCGTCGCCCCAGGACGCGCCGGCGCACTGCCCCAGGGCGCCCGGCCGCCATCCTCATCCGGCGGGGTGACGCGGGGCGCCGCGCAGCTCGTCGGATCGTTACTGGCAAAGTGCAGGTTGCATAGGACACGACCGAAAAGACGGATCGCTCAGGAGGTGCCGGGGCCCGACGCCACGCGCTCCCCCTTGAGCCTCTGGAGCTGGTCGCGGAGCCGTGCGGCCTCCTCGTAATCCTCCAGCTCGACGGCCAGCGCGAGCTGCTGTTCGAGGCGCTCGACCGGACCGACCGGCCGGTCGCGCTCGACCTCGCGGCGCCACCGCAGGAGGAAGCCCAGCTCCATGCACTCGGCCTCGTTCTCCTCGTGGCTGTAGTCGCGGAGGAACCGGCGAATTTCCTCGATCCCCCGGTCGATCTGGGACAGCGCCGCGGCGTGATCGTCGCGCGCCAGCGCCCCGGACGCCTGGGCCCGCGCCCGCATCATCGTGACGTAGGGCCGGTACTGGTCGAACTGGACCTTGTCCCTCTGCCTCGCGGCGTGGCGGACGACGAAGGCGAAGAGGCGGAGGTTCCGCTCGGTGTCGCGGACGACCAGGTCGTACCGCTGGAGGTGGAACGCGGCGAGGTAGCGGTGGTAATATTGCACCCCCTCGCGCATCAGCGCCGCACAGGCGGAGGCGTCGAGCGAGAACTCGTCGCCCCCGACTTCGGCCGCTCGGGCTTCGTACAGCTCCAGCAGGCTCTCGAAGCCCTCGGGCCGGCGGCCGTCGGGGCGGCCCGAGACCTCGAGCTGGATCAGCCCCAGGTCGATCCGCATCTGCAACTTCTCCCGGCCGTCGTCGCCCGCGATGATCCGGACCTGCAACTCATCGGGGTCGTAGTCCCAGCCGGCCAGGATGGGGTGGATGTCCTTGCTCACTTGGCCATGCCTCCAGGTCACCCCCGGGCGGTCGGAGGGCGGTCTCCTCTTCCGATATTGTCTTACGATAGGCCGGGCGGGAGGGTTCGCCAAGTCGGGCCGACAAAGCCAGACGCCGCGCGGGCCGCGCCGAACGAGATCGGGGCGGGCCGCGCGGCGCCTCGGATGGCCGCGCGATCGGGGATCGTCGTCGCTCGCTCAGAGCTCGTTGCCGTCGTGGATCATCGGCTCCAGTTCCTTGGTGTTCCGCTCGACGGCCAGGACGATCGTCCGTTCCTCGACGCCGTCGGGGCTGGCGGCGACCGCCGGGATGATCTGCCGCGAGTCGGGCAGGCTGAATCGGACGGTGAAGGTGCCGTCGGGGCGGAGCTGCACCGTCTCGCCCTGGAGGGTCACCTTGGCGTTGGGCTCGGTGCTGCCGTAGACGATCAGCTCGGCGTCGATCTCGAAGTGGAAGTCGCGGCCGAACGATGCCAGCGCCCCGGTGCCCAGGCTCTGCAGCGCCAGGCCTTGCATCGGCCTCCGGAGCCGCTCCTCGAACAGGTCGCGCAGGTCGTGCGAGGCGGACGAGCCGTTGCCCCCCCCCGACTGGCTGTAGATCTTCTGGAACTGCTCCTGGACGCTCGCCCAGTTCTCGTCGAGCACGTCGGAGACGCCCGCCTTGGGGGTGGTCACGACGTTGGACCGCGCCAGCACGAAGAACTTGCCGCGACGCGCCAGGTAGCCGAGGTCGACCCGGAACGAGCGGGGCGGGACCGCCACGTCGATGTACCAGTTGTTCACGCCGCCGTGGATCTCGATGTCGCGGACGTGCCGCTCGCTGGCGGCGGTGGTGTCCTCGCTGGTCACGTCCATCAGCCGGAGGATCGGCCGCGCCGTATGCCAGTCCTGCCCCAGCGCCGCCTGGCGCGGGCGAGCGTCGAGCGGCTCAGCTCCCAGTAGGTGTGCAGCCAGTACGGGTCGCGGACCATCGCGATGATCCGATCCTTGACGCAGGCGTGGTCCAGCGACCGGGACGTCGCGACGGGCATGGGGCGCGACGGCGCCGACCGGCGCCGACGGCCGACGCGAGGTCGTCCCCTCGCCGTGGGAGGACGAGGGCTTGCCGGCGCCCTTCTTCGGCGCCGGCTGCGGCACCGACAGCGCCCGGATCAACTGATCCTTGCGCATCGCGTGCCACCCCACGATTCCCTGGTCCTTGGCCATCTGCGCCAGGTGCTTCTTATTGCAGTCCTTGAGCGTTTCGACGGTCATGCGGGGCCACTCCGTCTCCATCCGCCCTCTGCGCGTACGCCGGGCGCGGATCGGACAAGGAACGCTTGGATCTTCCTTGAGTAGACCGATCCGGAAAACTCCTTGCCTCCCGGACTTGCTCAGTGCATCCAGTCGGGCATACAATCAAGGACGACCAGCCCCGCGCCACCCCGCCTCGCCAACACAAAGGGCGGCCATCTGTCCCCGGATCAGGTGGGAAGATGCCGCCCGTCGATTGGGTCGGACTCTGAGCGCAAGGGTGTCGGCATGGCGCGTCCCCTTCCAGGCCCGGACCGGATTCATCGCGTAGCGGTTCGCTTCATAGGGAATAACAAATCCCTCGCGCGCTGTCAATGATTTTTCCCTTCCGCCTGTCCATCTCCGGACAGACCTCTTGAATTGTAACGAACTTAGGGATCATAGGTTCCTTCGCCGCAACCTTATTCAAGGCCACTTCTTCCCGAAACCTCCGAAATTACATCCATCTTCCCGGCGCGGTTCAACTCGGTGGGCCATTCTCGTCCGTCGTGGATGCGATCCACCGCTTGGGCCGCGCTCTAAATGACTCCGGCCGGAGTTGACATGCGGTCTGTGGATGGCGCGGACCCCGGGCGGGCACTTTGTGAAAAATTTCTCGAAGAGTCCTCCTGGGGAGTTGACAGCGGCCTGGCGACGGGTATAAATGGGGTCCGTAGCCGTGGTTCGCCCCGCCGCGAGGTCTCCCGCTCGAGTGTCGTTGGTCGCGTCCGACTCCCGCGCGAGGGGGAGGGGGGCGTGTCCTCGATGATGCATGGGCGACCGGAGGGAGTCGCTTGTGGACCGGCCCCCGTCTCGCTCGATCCTGGCATTGAGCATGCAGTGGGCCTCTCGGGTCTCGACCATCGGCCTGGAGTTCGCGCTGCCGCCTCTGCTGGGGGCTGCCCTCGATCGGTGGTGGCACACCGCCCCGCTGGTCACGGTCCTCGGCGCCTTCGCCGGGTTCGCGGTCGGGATGGTGCATATCCTGCGGATCGCCCGCGAGGGGATGCGGCCCAGCTAGGCATGCGTCGGCCGGCCCGGGCGAGCAACGGCCGACATCCGAGAATCGATAACGACGAGCCCCCCCATGCCCGGACACGGCGACAGCCCGATCAGCCACGTGGTGGATCACCCCACCCTGGAGCTGCCCTACTGGCGGCCCCCCTGGGGGGTCGAGGTCCACCTGCCGACGATCGGCGGGCTGCAGATCACGCGGTTCATGGTCACCGAGCTGATCGCGGCGGCCCTGATGCTGTTGATCCTGCCGTCCGTGGTCCGTCACATCCGCCGCAATCCGGTCTCGCGCGGCTGGTCGATGAACCTGTTCGAGACGCTCCTGCTGTTCATCCGCGACCAGGTGGCGCGGCCGGCGATCGGAGGTCATGGCGCCGACCACTTCCTGCCCTTCCTCTGGACGATCTTCTTCTTCATCCTGTTCAACAACCTGCTCGGCCTGATCCCCGGCATGGCGTCGGCCACGGGCAACATCAACGTGACGGGCGTCATGGCGATCATGACGCTGACGGCGATCCTGGTGGCCGGGGTCCGCGAGCAGGGGGTGTGGGGATTCGTCACCGGGATCGTGCCGCACATGGACGTGCCGGGCTGGATCAAGCCGCCGCTGTGGGGCCTGATGTTCGTCATCGAGGTGGCGGGCCTCCTGATCCGGAACGTCGTGCTCGCCGTCCGTCTCTTCGCCAACATGTTCGCCGGGCACGTGGTCCTGGCGGTGATCCTGGGGTTCATCCTCCTGGTCAGGAATAGCGGCTCCTGTTCTACCCCGTCGCGGGGGCGAGCGTCGTCGGTCTGATCCTGCTGAGCCTCCTGGAGTTGTTCGTGGCGTTCCTCCAGGCGTACATCTTCACGTTCTTGTCGGCGTTGTTCATCGGGTCGGCGGTCCATCCGCACTGATCCGGCCGCGGCCGGTGCCCGGCCCCGAGGGGCCCGCGCCCGCTCGCGACGTCCCGGAGGGTTCGGCTCGTTATCTCTCGGGGCGGGGACGGTGTGTCCTCGCCCGCGTCACGGCGGGTCGCGACGCGGTCCCGCGGTTGCTCCCCCTGGTTCTGAACATCTCAGGAGACAAGGGTCCGATGAAACTCGTCAAGTGCGCCATGCTGGCCCTCGGCCTGTTCCTGCTGGCGCAGGGCCGGCCTCCGCCCAGCAGACGACCGCCGCCCCGGCGACGGCCGAAGTCATCCGGGCGCCGCAGGCCCCGTTAGCGGACGTCCGCGCCATCGGCGCCGGCCTGGTGATCATCGGCGCCGCGCTGGGGATCGGCGGCCTGACCAAGTCGGCCGTCGAGAGCATGGCGCGGCAGCCCGAGATGGCCGGCAACGTCCAGACGGCGATGATCATCTCGGCGGCGCTGATCGAAGGCGTCACCTTCTTCGCGCTGATCATCATCCTGCTGCAAAGCTACTGAGCGCGTCGGATCGCGGCCCGGCGCGCGGGGCGTGCCGGACGGCCGGGCATCGATCCGACCCCCCGCGGACGACCGCCCATCACTGAGGTCCCATCTATGCCCCGGCAATCGATACTGGCCCTCGGACTCGCGGCCCTGGCGTTGGTGGCCGGGCCCGCGGTCCATCCGGCCGTCGCGGCCGAGTCGCCCGCCACGGCCGCGGCCGAGCAGCGGCACCTGGGGGCCGCGGCCGTCGCCGACGAGGGCCACCGCCCCGTCCAGCACGCCGAGGAGGAGCAGCCCGACATCCTCGAGCCCCAGCCCTCGCTGGCCATCTGGACGGTGGTCGTGTTCCTCGGCCTGCTGTTCGTCCTCGGCAAGTTCGCCTGGAAGCCTCTGCTGGAGGCGCTGCACCAGCGCGAGGAGCACCTCGAGCACGTCCTGCTCGACACCGAGAGGGCCCGCAACGAGAGCGAGCAGCTCCTGGAGCGGCATCGCAAGCAGCTCGAGGAGGCGGCCGACCAGGTCCGCGCGATGATCGAGGAGGCGAGGCGCGACGCGCGGACGGCGGCCGACGAGATCGTCCGCAGGGCGCACGACGAGGCCGAGGCCTCGCGACACCGCGCCGAGCGCGACATCGCCTCGGCCCGCGACCAGGCGCTCGGCGAGATCTGGGGCAAGACCGCCGACCTGGCCGTCTCGGTCGCCGGCAAGGTCCTGGACAAGAACCTCGACGAGTCCGACCGGCGCCGCCTGGTCGAGACGGCCCTCAGCGAGCTGCCGGCGACGGCCAACGGCCACGGGGGGCGGACCGCATGAGCCCCGCCGCACCCGACGTTTCCGGGACGGTCTTCGAGGACGAGGCCCCCGAGGCGACCCGCTCGTATGCCGAGGCGCTGCTCGGCGCCGCCGAGAAGGAGGGGCAGGTCGACGCCGTGCTCGACGAGCTCGACGCGATCGCGTCCGACGTCCTGCGGCGCACCCGATTTTCTCCGCGCTGTTGGCCTCGCAGTTCAAGCCCGCCGCCGAGAAGGACCGCATCCTGGTCGACACGTTCGGAGGCCGTACCCTGCCGACCCTCGTGCGGTTCCTCCGCGTGCTCAACCGGCATGGCCGGCTCGGCCTGATCGGGCCGATCGCCGCGCCGCCCGCGCGACCTGGGACCGGCGTCAGGGACGCCGCGCGGTCGCCGTCCGCTCGGCGGTCCCGCTCGACGACGGCCAGCAGGAGGCATTGCGCGGCCGGCTCGCGACGATGCTCGGCGCGACCCCCGTGATCTCCCTGACGGTCGACCCCTCTCTGATCGGCGGGCTGGTCGTCCAGGTCGGTGACGACGTCTACGATGCCTCGGTCCGCAACCGCCTCGAACAGGTCCGCCGCCGCCTCGTCGAGGAGAAGCTGAGCGAGATCCGGGGTCGGAGCGGGCAGTTCACCGTCATGGATTGAATGATCCGCACCCGTCGGATGCGACGGTCCCCCCCGGCAGGGCCGCGGATCGATCCTCATCGAATAGGGAAGACGCATGAAATTCCGAGCCGACGAGATCACATCGATCATCATGCAAGAGATCGAGCAGTTCCAGGCCGAGGTCACCCGGACCGAGGTGGGCAAGGTGCTGGAGGTGGGCGACGGGATCGCGCGGATCCACGGCCTCTCGGGCGTGATGTCCGGCGAGATGGTCGCCTTCGAGAATGGCGTCAAGGGGATGGCGCTGAACCTCGAAGAATCATCCGTCGGCGTGATCATCCTGGGGGACTACACCCACATCCACGAGGGGGAGACGGTCACCGCCACCGGCCAGCTCCTCCGCGTCCCGGTCGGCGAGGCGATGGTCGGCCGGGTGGTCAACCCGCTCGGCGAGCCGATCGACAACAAGGGGCCGATCGTCACCGACCAGAGCCGCCTGGTCGAGTCGTCGGCGCCCGGGATCGCCGACCGGCAGCCGGTCGACGAGCCGATGCAGACGGGCATCAAGGCGATCGACGCGATGACGCCGATCGGCCGCGGCCAGCGCGAGCTGATCATCGGCGACCGCAAGACGGGCAAGACGGCGATCGCCGTCGACACGATCCTCAGCCAGAAGGGGACGGGGGTCATCTGCGTCTACGTCGCGGTGGCGCAGAAGGAGTCGACGACCGCCGCCCTGGTCGACATCCTCCGCCAGCACGGCGCGATGGACTACACGATCGTCGTGGCCGCCGGCGCCAGCGACCCGGCCTCGCTCCAGTTCATCGCCCCTTATTCCGGCTGCGCGATGGCCGAGTACTTCATGTACGAGAAGGGGATGGCGACCCTCTGCGTCTACGACGACCTGTCGAAGCAGGCCGTCGCCTACCGCGAGCTGTCGCTGCTGCTCCGCCGCCCTCCCGGTCGCGAGGCGTACCCCGGCGACGTCTTCTACGCCCACTCCCGCCTCCTGGAGCGGTCGGCCAAGCTGGCCAACAAGTACGTCATCCTCCCCGACTCGGCCCCGACCGACAACGTGACCGAGCAAGCGGGCGTCGACGGCCAGGTCTACCTCGGCGTGCCGGGCCTGGAGGAGGCCAACCACGCGATCAAGGAGAAGGGCCTCGCCGGGCACAAGGTCGTCAAGACGACCACCTCGGGCGGCTCGCTCACGGCGCTGCCGCTCATCGAGACGCTGGAAGGCGAGGTCTCGGCCTACATCCCGACCAACGTGATCTCAATCACCGACGGCCAGATCTACCTCCAGCCCGACCTGTTCTTCGCGGGCGTCCGGCCGGCGGTCGACGTCGGCATCAGCGTCTCTCGCGTCGGCGGCAAGGCGCAGGTGCCGGCGATGAAGAAGGTGGCCGGCGGGCTGCGGCTCGACCTGGCCGCCTTCCGCGAGCTGGAAGCCTTCGCGCAGCTCGGCACCGAGCTCGACAAGGCCACCCAGTTCCAGCTCGATCGCGGCTACCGGATGGTCGAGCTGCTCAAGCAGCCGCAATACCAGCCGATGGCCGTCGAGGACCAGGTCATGAGCATCTACGCCGGCTCGGAGGGCTTCCTCGACGATGTGCCGGTCAAGGAGGTGGTCGCGCTGGGAGCAGGAGTTCCTCATGTTCGCCCGCGACCACAAGTCGGGGTTCCGCGCCCGGCTGGCCAGGGAGAAGAAGCTCACCGACCCGATCCTCGCCGACCTGAAGACCGCCCTGAACGAGTTCAAGGCCCGCTACCGTCCGGCGCCCGCGTCCAGGACGGCGGGTTCCCCCGCGCTGGTGGGGGCCGAGGTCTGAGGGTCCGAACGCGAACGGTCCAAGATTGGACCCGCACCCAGCTAAAAAGAAAGGTAGCGATCATGCGTGCCGCGCCCTGCCTTCTTTCCGCGATTTTCCTCCTCCTGCCGCATGGAGGAGCATCTGCCGAGGATCTGCCTCTGCTGGGCCTGGCGCACGTGGGCGTGCGGGTGAGCGACCTGGAGAAATCGCGTGGCTTCTATCACGGCGTGCTTGGTTTCGAAGAAGCCTTCGAAACCAAGAAGCCCGATGGACAGTCGGTGTTCGTGGCGTACTTCAAGGTGAACGATCATCAGTTCATCGAGCTCTTCCCAGGGCTGAAGGACGACCAGTCGCCCCCCATGACGCACATCGCCATGTACACCGACGACATCGAGAAGCTGCACACGATGCTCCAGGGGAGAGGCGTCGCGGTCGGGACGATCCGGAAGGGCCCTCGGGATGGGAACCTGAGCTGTTCGATCCGCAATCTGCCCGGCCAGGACCTGGGATTCCTCGAATTCGTGCAGTACATGCCCGGCTCGCTGCACAGCAACGCGGTGGGGAAGGCCCTGGGCGAGCGGCGGCTGTCCTCGCATCTGGAGCACGCGGGGATCATCGCCACGGACTTCGACGCGGCCAAGAAGTTCTACATCGAGACCCTGGGGTTCCGCGAGATGTGGGGCCGCGACCAGGAGGACGGCAAGCCCCTCCTGGTCCACCTGGGGCTGCCGGGTAACAGCGGGGATTACGTGGAATTGTCGAACAGGCCCCAGCCGCTCAAGAGGCGCAAGCCGGGATGGCGGCCCATATGTCGCTGGAGGTACCCGATATCAAGGCGGCCTATCGCGAGACGCTCGCGCGGGCGCGACCGAGCAGCGCAAGGAACCGAGGTTCGGCCGGGACGAGCGCTGGCAGTTCAACCTGTTTGACCCGGACGGGACGCGCGTCGAGTGCATGCAACCGAAGGCGAAGCCCGGCAGTTAAGCGAGCGATGATCAACCTCTCTTGCCCTCCGCGAGGGCGAAAGAGAACGTCCCGAGATGCCCGTCGCCGACGAGAGACACCGATGGCCAAGGCCCGAGCGATCGTCAAGCGCCGCAAGTCGGTGCAGAACATCCGCAAGATCACGCGGACGATGGAGCTGATCGCCACCGCGCGGTTCAAGAAGGCGCTCGACCGGGCGACCGAGGCGGAGGCGTATACGAGGAAGATCGCCGAGATCGTGGCCGACCTCGGCTCGACCTCGCTGGAGGTGTCGCACCCCCTGCTGGAGGTGCGCGACCCGGTCAAGCGGTCGCTGCTGCTGGTCCTGACGAGCAACCGGGGGCTGGCCGGCGGCTACAACGGCAACGTGATCCGCGTGGCCATGCGGACCATCCAGGACTACGAGGCCGAGGGGATCGGGCGGGCCCTGGAGGTCGCCGGCAAGCGCGGGATCAACTTCCTGCGGTTCCGCGGGATCACGCCCGACGCCGCCTACACCCAGTTCGAGGACCGGCCGCAGTTCGACGAGGTCGAGGCGCTGGCCACGCGGTACATCGGGCTGTACGTCCGGGGCGAGATCGACCGGCTCGACGTCGCCTACACGCGATTCATCTCCAGCGCCAGGCAGGAGGCGGTGGTCCAGACCCTCCTGCCGATGACCGCGGCGCAGGTCGGCGAGCAGGGCCCGTCAGTCCGCCAGGCGCAGCCGGCTTCGGCCTCCGCGACGGCGCCGAGGCCGGCCCGCGAGCGCGTCCCCTACGAGTTCCTGCCCGACCCCCGGAGCATCCTCGAGGAGATCGTCCCCGTCTCGTTCAAGGTCCGGCTGTTCAAGTGCTTCCTCGACGCCGCCGTCAGCGAGCAGATCGCCCGGATGGTCGCCATGCGGGGCGCGACCGAGAACGCCGACGACATGATCAAGTCGCTGACCCGGCTCTACAACCGGGCGCGCCAGGCGCAGATCACCCGCGAGCTGTCCGAGATCATCGGCGGCGCCGCGGCACTGGAATAAGACGAAGACCTCACCACACAGGCACGAGGGATCATCACTGATGGCCACCGCGACCGAGACCGCCAGCGCCACCGCGAATCACACCGCAACCGGGACCGGCCGGATCGCCCAGGTGATCGGCTCGACCTTCGACGTCGAGTTCGACGAGGGGCACCTGCCCGACATCTACAACGCCCTGACGATCGACGGCGAGGAGAAGGGGGTCCGGATTCAATTGACCGGCGAGGTCCAGCAGCAGCTCGGCGGCAACCGGGTGCGGTGCGTCGCGCTGGGGTCGACCAACGGCTTGGTCCGGGGGATGAGCGTGGCCGACACCGGCGGGCCGGTGACGGTGCCGGTGGGCAAGGAGACGCTGGGGCGGGTCTTCAACCTGCTCGGCGACCCGATCGACGGCCGCGGCGACGTGCCCGCCAGCGAGCGCTGGCCGATCCACCGCGACCCCCCCGCGTTCGACGCGCTCTCGCCCAAGACCGAGGTCTTCGAGACCGGCATCAAGGTCGTCGACCTGCTCACGCCATTCGTCCGCGGCGGCAAGATCGGCCTGTTCGGCGGCGCCGGGCTGGGCAAGACGGTGATCCTGACCGAGCTGATCGCCCGCATCGCCAAGGTCCACAGCGGCTACGCCGTGTTCGCCGGGGTCGGCGAGCGGACCCGCGAGGGCAACGACCTGTGGCTGGAGATGCAGGAGACCAAGATCGGCGCCTCGGGCAAGTCGGTCATCGACAGCACCGTCATGTGCTTCGGCCAGATGAACGAGCCCCCGGCGCCCGCCTCCGCGTGGCCCTGTCGGCGCTGACGATGGCCGAGTGGTTCCGCGACTCGACCGGCGCCGACACGCTGCTGTTCGTCGACAACATCTTCCGGTTCAGCCAGGCCGGCAGCGAGGTCTCGGCGCTGCTGGGCCGGATGCCGTCGAACGTCGGCTACCAGCCCACGCTGGCCACCGAGATGGGCGCCCTGCAGGAGCGGATCACCTCGACCAACAAGGGCGCGATCACGTCGGTGCAGGCCGTCTACGTCCCGGCCGACGACCTGACCGACCCGGCGCCCGCCACCACGTTCGGCTTCCTCGACGCCTTCATCGTGCTCCAGCGCTCGATCGCCGAGAAGGGGATCTATCCGGCCGTCGACCCGCTCGGCTCGACCTCGCGCATCCTCGACGCGCAGTACATCGGCCAGGAGCACTACGACGTCGCCCGCCGCGTCCAGTCGATCCTCCAGCGCTACCGCGAGCTGCGCGACATCATCGCGATCCTCGGCGTCGACGAGCTCTCCGAAGAGGACAAGGTCGTCGTCCACCGCGCCCGCCGGATCGAGCGGTTCCTGTCGCAGCCGTTCTTCGTGGCCGAGGTCTTCACCGGGAAGGAGGGCCAGTACACCCCCCTGGCCGAGACGATCCGCAGCTTCCGGGAGATCTGCGAAGGCAAGTGGGACCACCTCCCCGAGAGCGCCTTCCTCTACGTCGGCGCGGTCGAGCAGGCCGAGGAGCAGGCCAAGAAGATGGCCCGCTGAGGTCCCCCGGATCGAACTCCGAGGAGCGTGCATCGCGATGTCTACCCACGAGCCCGTCGACGCGGGCAAGAAGCGGGGCGACCGGCTCCAGTGCGTGGTCGTCACGCCCGAGCGGACGCTGTTCGACGAGGTCGTCGAGTTCGTCGCCCTGCCGCTGTACGACGGCGAGCTCGGCATCCTGCCCGGCCGGTCGCCCCTGATCGGCCGGCTCGGCTACGGCGAGCTCCGGACCCGCGAGGCCGGCGCCACGAAGCGGTACTTCGTCGACGGCGGGTTCGCGCAGGTGCGCGACGACGTGGTCACCGTCCTGACCGGCCGCGCGATCCCCGCCGGCCAGGTCGACACGACGGCCGCCGCCAAGGAGCTCGAGATGGCCCAGGCACGCCGCGCCACCACCGACGACGAGCAGGTCGAGAAGGCCCGGGCCGTCGCCCGCGCCCGCGCCCAGCTGCGCGTCGGCGCGGCGAAGGCTTGAGGAGGCGGACTCACCGCGAAGGCACGAAGGGCACGAAGGCAGACACCGAGAGATCGACTGGTTGCCATTTCTTTGTGTCTGCCTTCGTGCCCTTCGTGCCTTCGCGGTGAACCTTACGCCGGTGTTGCCGAGGGGGTGCGCTCGGGGAAGAAACTCGGGTCCTGGTGGAAGGGGCGGACGGTCCACTCCCGACCGTCCCAGGCGTGGTGGATGGCGGTCACGTCGCGGCCCTTCAGGACGAACTCCAGGAAGCCCGGGGGCCGGCGTCCGGTCGGGTCGCGCAGCAGGGGTGCGCCGGCGTTGAGGCAGAGCTGGTTGGGTACCGCGGCGGGCCTGAACGCCCAGGCGGCGTGGACGTGCCCGCAGCAGAAGAGGTGCGGCCCCGCGGTCGCGAGCCAGCCGGCGACCTCGGCGGCGTTCTTCAGCCGCTTCGGCGCCAGCTCGCCGACATAGGCCGGAGGCGCCGCGATCGGATAATGGCAGGCGACGATCAGGCGGCGAGGGCGCGACTGCGGGTCGGCCACCAGATCGCGCGCCCGAGACAGTTGCTCGGGGGGCAGGTAGCCCCGCGCCGAGATGTGCGACCGCGTCGGGTCGAGGCCCAGGACCGCCGTCTCCTCGTCGAGAGGACGGAGCCACGGGTAAGGCCCCTGCGGCGAGAAGACGCCGAACCATTCCTCGAACTGGCGGTATCGCACCGAGCCCGTCGTGTAGCGGTCGTGGTTGCCGGGGATCACGGTCACCCGGGCCGAGTCGATGAGCAGGCCGGCCAGCGCCGCCCTCGCGTCGCGGAACTCGTCGGGCAGGGCCGTCGTCGTCAGGTCGCCGGTGATCAGGACGTGGTCGGGCTCCAGCCCGAGGACCCGATCGACGACCGCCTCCAGCCGCTCCAGCCGGAACTTCCCGGCGCGGCCCGTGAGCAGCTCGAACATCCCGACCGCCCGCTTGTTGAACAGCCTCAGCGGGTTGTACGAGAGGCGCCAGACGTGGATGTCCGACAGGTGGATGATGCGCACGGCAAGCGGAGGCCAACGGCCGTCGCCTCGGATCAAAGATGCCAGCCGAACCAGCCGACGAGGACGTCATAGGCACAATGCGTGCCGACGGCGATCCCGAAGCCGCGGACGACGAAGACCCATGCGAAGGAGATGCCGGCGAGCCATCGGAAGATGAAGGCGAACCAGGTGAAGGCCTCGCCGGGAGTGCCCGCGTGATGTGCGACGGCGAACAGCAGCGACGATGCCGTCACGGCCAGAGAGCTGGCCAGCACCGTCGGGGTCTGCAAGAGCCGCAACGTCCCAAAGAACAGCGGGATCAGGGACAGGCGGAACAGGGCCTCCTCGTACACCCCCGCGCCGAGGAACCCGATCAACGCGGCGGCGAGAGGGTCGGGGCCGGGCCCGCCCGTCGCCAGGGGCGGGGCGGAACGATGCTCGAGGTGATGGAACCCGAGGTCGACGAGCCGGCTCAGGCCGATCAGCGCGATGGCCAGGACCACGCTCTCGACCGCCATCCCCGCTAGCGTGCCCGGCGAGAACCGCCAGGCGCGGCGGTCGACCGCCTGCCAGGCCAGCAGGGCCGTCACCAACGCCAGCGGCAACAGCCAGTGGTCGGTCAGGCCGAGCGTCGTCAGACCACGTCGCATCCAGGCGTCGGCCCCCGTCCGGAGCGATTCGGCCGACGCCCCGCCGAGCCAGAGCACGCCGAGCTCGTAGGACAGCAGCAATGGGGCCACGAACGCCAGGCACGGGAGCGGGCGCCGCGTCGCCGACCAGTACGAGACGGGGTCGCCCCCGGGCCGCTCGGCCTCGCCCCACCAGCGGTGGTCGTAGCCGAACCGGGACCGCGGCCGACTGCGACGCGCCGGCGATGGTCGGGAGGAGGTACGCACATGGGTATCCATCGGCCATCCGAGGACCGGATCTTTCCCCGGAAGTCGGGCCGATGGGGTAGCCCGTCGGACCATGCCGGCGGGGGGGGCTGTAGCATCCGAGAGGCGTTTCGAATCGGGTGAAAATTTCGCAAGATCCGAAAAGAACGAAATCGCGGTGGACCTTGTAGGGCCCCGCCGTGGCCGCTACCATAAGCGCATGGCCGACGCGCCACTACCTTGACGGATGGGTGAACGGGTCTGAGAATGGCTCCCCATCCGTCGGAGATCGTCCGCTCAGCCGCCCGGGACACGAGCATTTCCGGGTGCTCTCTCGGGTCCGGCCGACCGCCGTCCCGACCGAAACCCGACGCCTCGGAGACGAAGGCGGGGGTCTCGGCGCGAATCGGCCGTTGCGTCCCGCCCGCGTTGGGGAGGATTGGCGAGTGACATCGCGGTTCCGTCTTGCCTTGGTCGTCGGTTCCCTGTCCCTGGCCGGCTGCGCCGATTCGTTCAACGCCGGCCCGCTGCGATACGTCGAGAGCGAGCGGCTCGACGCCGAGCTGAAGGACAAGCCGAAGCTCCGCGCGGCCGTCCGCAAGGGGATGGACAAGCTCTTCGGCCCCGACCCGCAGCACATCCGCGTCCCCGAGGGGGCCGGCCTGCCCAATGGGGGCATCCGCCTGGCTAACTACGTCCAGTTGGATGGCAAGCGCCCCAGGATCAAGTTCAAGGATCCCAAGACCGGCGACGTGACCGTGCAGGAGGGGGGCTACGCGCTCTATCGCCATCACTGCCTGCACTGCCACGGCGTCTCGGGTGCCGGCGACGGCCCGACCGCCGCATTCCTCTACCCCCGCCCCCGCGACTACCGCAAGGGCCTGTACAAGTTCACCTCCACGGCTACCGGCGCCAAGCCGACCCGTGACGACCTGCGCAAGACGATCCGGTACGGCCTGCACGGAACCTCGATGCCCGCCTTCGACGCGCAGATGAGCGCGTCGGGGATCGAGCAGGTCATCGACTACGTGATCTTCCTGAGCATGCGGGGCGAGACCGAATTGGCGCTGATCGATGAGGCGATGACCGCCGACGAGAACGACCCGCAGTCGCTCTCCGACGAGATCCTGGCCGACGTCTCGAAGGCGGTCTTCAACAAGTGGAAGGCGGCGGAGTCGCAGGTGGTCAACCCGCCCGTGCCCCGGACCCCCTCCAGCCGCGCCAGCGTCCTCCGGGGCCGCGAGCTGTTCCTGGGCCTGAACAAGGCCGGCAACAAGGTCGATTGCACCTCGTGCCACGGCCCGCAGGCCGTGGGCGACGGCCCGAGCTTCGTCGCCCAGGACGTGTTCAACTACGTCGTCTTCGCGGGCAGCCCCAGTGGCCAGCAGGCGCGGCTCGACGAGTTGGTGAAGGATCGAGAGGAGGAGGTCAAGGAAGCCTTGAAGGAGCACCCCCCCGTGCCATCCGACCTCGATCGAAGGGTGAAGGAAGAAGGGGAGAAGCTCCGGGCGGCCTGGAAGAACTCGCTCGACGACTGGGGCAACCCGTTCCGCCCGGCCAACTTGAACCGGGGCGTCTACAAGGGGGGCCGGCGGCCGATCGACCTCTACTGGCGGATCGCCAAGGGAATCAACGGCGCCAAGATGCCGGCACACTATCCGACCATCGAGCCCGAGAAGATCTGGGACCTGGTCAACTTCGTCCTGGCGCTGCCGTACGAGCCCGAGCTGCTCGAAGGCGCGACCCTGCCCGGCGCGGTCCCCACTCCCCCGGGGGCTTCCGTCGCCAGGCGTTAAGAATCGGGATTGCGCCACGGACCTGTGGGGTTATTCCTCGACCGATCGATCGCCCGCCGTCGAAGCCCGATCATGGGAGCGTAACCGTGCGTCTCTGGAGCCTTCTGTTCGCGCTGGCCGCGATCTTCAGCATCGGCTGCTTCGTGTACTCGCCGTTCTCGGCCGACTGGTGGCTGCCCAACGCGCCGGGCGACCCGTACCACGTCGTGTCGACGTTCGGTCGCGAGATCGACAGCCTCTTCCTGATCATCCTGTGGATCACGGGGATCGTGTTCATCGGGACGCAGATCGTGCTGGTCTGGGAGCTGTTCCGGTTCCCGGACCGCCCCGGGCGGGTGGCCACCTACTTCCACGGCAGCCAGCGGCTGGAGGTGATCTGGACGATCATCCCGGCGGCGATCCTGGTCTTCATCGCGCTGTACCAGATGGGGACGTGGGCCGAGATCAAGTTCCGCAGCTCGGCGCCGAAGGTCCGGCCGCTGGCCGAGATCACGGCGCGGCAGTTCCAGTGGATGATGCGCTACCCCGGGCCCGACGGGCGCCTGAACACGGTCGACGACGTCCACCTGGTCAACGACCTGCACTTCGTCAAGGGGAAGCAGGCGCTGATCTACCTGCGGTCGGCCGACGTGCTCCACTCGTTCTTCCTGCCGCAGTTGCGGATGAAGCAGGACGCCGTGCCGGGGCTGACGATCCCCGTCTGGTTCGACTGCGACACCGCCGGCCGCTACAACCTCGTGTGCGCCGAGCTGTGCGGCTGGGGCCACTACAAGATGCGCTCGAACGTGACGGTCCACGAGACGCAGTCGGAATTCGACGACTGGATGAGGCGGGTCACCGCCGAGCAGAATCGCAGCCAGCTCGCCGCGGCCGAAGGCTCACTGGGGAGGTAATCCGATCATGAACGCAGAGCACGCCGCCCACGGCCCCGACCCGTCGCACGCCCCCGGCCACGGTCATGACGCCGCCCACGGCCACGACGCGCACGGCCACGGCCATGAGGACAACCGCAACGTCTTCCAGAAGTATGTCTTCTCGAGCGACCACAAGGTCATCGGCATCCAGTTCCTGTTCTCGGGGCTGATCTTCTTCGTGCTGGGCGGGCTGCTGGCGATGGCCGTCCGCTGGCAGCTCGCGTGGCCCTGGGCGCCGATGCCGATCCTGAGCAAGGCGCTGTGGTCCGACCCGTCTTTGGGCTACCGGATGCCGCCGGAATACTACAACAAGCTGTTCACGATGCACGCCTCGGTGATGATCTTCTTCGTGATCATCCCGCTCCTGACCGGCGCGTTCGGCAACTTCACGATCCCTCTGATGATCGGGGCGCGCGACATGGCGTTCCCGAAACTGAACATGTTCTCGTACTGGGCCATGCCGTTCGCGATGGTGGCGATCCTCTATTCGTTCTTCGTCGAGGGAGGCTCGGCGGAGGCGGGCTGGACGAGTTACCCGATCCTGTCGATCGCCCGGTGGGCGACGCCCGGCTCGCTGAACGGGCAGACCTGGTGGCTGATCGCGCTGCTGTTCGTCGGGATCTCGTCGCTGATGGGGTCGATCAACTACATCACGACGATCATCATGCTGCGGGCGCCGGGGATGAAGATGTTCCGGATGCCGATGACCGTCTGGGCGATGTTCATCACGGCGCTGCTCCAGGCGTTCGCGCTGCCCGTGCTGACCTCGGCTTTGGCGATGCAGCTGCTGGACCGGGTGGCGGGGACGAACTTCTTCAGCCCGGTCGGCTGGACGGTGGCCAACGCGCCTCCGGTCGTCGGCGGCGGGCAGACGCTGATGTGGCAGCACCTGTTCTGGTTCTATTCGCACCCGGCGGTCTACATTATGATCCTGCCGGCGATGGGGATGGTCTCCGACGTCATCTCGACGTTCAGCCGCAAGCCTTTGTTCGGCTACAAGCCGATGGTCTTCGCCATCGCCGGGATCGCCGGGCTGGGGTTCATCGTCTGGGGCCACCACATGTTCCAGTCGGGGATGAACCCGGCGCTCGGGGCCACGTTCATGCTCTCGACGATGATGATCGCGCTCCCCTCGGCGATCAAGGTGTTCAACTGGCTGGGGACCATGTGGGGGGGCCGGCTCCAGTTCACCTCGGCGATGCTCAACGCGATGGCGTTCGTGGCGATGTTCATCATCGGCGGCCTGTCGGGCATCTTCATGGCCGCCACGCCGGTCGACATCCACATCCACGACACCTACTTCATCGTCGGGCACATCCACTACGTCCTCTTCGGCGGCAGCACGTTCGGCATCTTCGCGGGCATCTACTACTGGTTCCCCAAGATGTTCGGCCGGATGATGAACGAGAAGCTCGGCAAGATCCACTTCCTCCTCACATTCCTCTTCTTCAACGGCACGTTCTTCCTGATGCACATCGTCGGCATGCACGGGATGCCGAGGCGGTACGCCTCGTACCTCGACATCCCGTTCCTGAACAACCCGGGCGTCATCCGGATGAACGTGTTCATGACCTACAGCGCCTTCGGCCTGGGCCTCACCCAGCTGATCTTCGCCTTCAACTTCTTCTACAGCCTGGTCGCCGGCCCCCGGGCGCCGGCCAACCCCTGGCACGCGAACACGCTGGAGTGGGTCGCCCCGTCGCCGCCGCCCCACTACAACTTCGAGATCATCCCGACCGTCTACCACGCCGCGTACGAGTACAGCGTGCCCGGGATGGACCGCGACTACCTGCCCCAGACCGAACCCCGACCGGCCTCGGCCGGGCCGCTCGACCCGGTCATGGCATAGTCGGAGTGCTGAGTGCTGAGTGCTGAGAGTTGAAACCCTCGGAGCCAGATCGGACGTCGCACGATCGACGGAGAAGACGGGACACGAGATGCGGAATCGACCCGAGACTCAGCACTCAGCACTCAGCACTCAGCACTCACGCGGCGCGCACCGGGTGGCCGTCTTCGCGGCCGTCATGACGTGGCCGCTGATCTTCGTCGGCGGGTCGGTGACGTCGTTCGGCGTCGGCCTGGCGGTGCCCGACTGGCCGACGACGTTCCAGGCGAACATGTTCCTCTATAACATGTGGAATGCCCCGTTCGGCGTCCGGGTCGAGCACACGCACCGGCTCTATGGAGCGGCGGTCGGGATGGCGACGATCATGCTGGCCGGCTGGTTCCTCGCGGCCGAGCGGCGGCGCCCGATGAAGGTGCTCGGGTTGCTTGCGCTCGCGGCGGTGATCGTCCAGGGGGTACTCGGCGGCCTGCGGGTCACGCAGGCCTCAACCCTCCTGGCGGCCGTGCACGGCGTGTCGGGGCAGATGTTCTTCGCGCTGATGGTCAGCCTCTGCGTCCTGACGGGCCGCGACTGGGTGACGACCGCCGGCCGCGAACCCGACACGGCCCGCTTGCGGAGCCGGTCGGCCGTGAACCTGGCGCTCGTCGTCGCGCAGGTCGTGGCGGGGGCATGGCTCCGCCACTTCCCGTCGCGTGAGGGGCTGGTCTTCCACGCCCTCCTGGCGGCGGCCGTGCTGGGCCATGCGGCGGCCCTGTCCTGGCGGGTCGAGGGTCGCAAGGCCGAGTTGCCCTCGCTGGTCCCCTCGGCGCGGGCGATGGGCGCGGCGGTCGCGCTCCAGGTCGCGCTAGGGATCGCCTCGTGGTGGATGCTCCGGCCGTTTGACGGCGTCCCCCGCCCGGTGACGCTCTACCAGGCCATGATCCGGACCGGGCACCAGGCCAACGGGGCCCTGCTGCTGGCCTCGTCGGTCGTCCTGACCCTGCGGATCTTCCGGCACCTCGCCCCGAAGTCGCGGGCGGGCGGCCCGGTCCCGTCCCCGCTCGATCTGGAGGCAGTCGCGTGAAGACGGCGGTGACGCTCGGGCGACCGATCCTGGTGGAAACCCCCGTCGGGGCGGCATGGGCCGACGCGCGAGGCCGGCTCGCAGCGTATGTCGCGCTGACCAAGCCGCGACTCACCGTGATGGCGTTGGTGACGGTCGCGACCGGGTTCGTGCTCGGGCGCGCGGGGCGTCGCATCCGTCGACGCTGCTCCTGACCGTGGCCGGCGCCTGGCTGGTGGCCGGGGGGGCGAGCACCTGGAATCAGTACCTGGAGCGGTCGAGCGACCTGCGGATGAGGCGGACCGCCGGCCGTCCCCTGCCCAGCGGGCGGCTCGCCCCGACCGAGGCCGCCCTCTTCGGCGCGGTGCTCGGCGTCGCCGGGACGGCGACCCTCGCGCTGGGGGTCAACGCGATCTCCGCGGCCGTCGCGGCGGCCACGTTCCTGCTTTACGTGTTCGTGTACACGCCGCTGAAGCCGCGGACGACCCTGAACACGGCCGTCGGCGCGATCCCCGGCGCCCTGCCGCCGATGATCGGCTGGGCCGCCGCGACCGGCCGGCTCGGCGTCGAGGCGTGGGCCCTGTTCCTGATCGTCTTCCTCTGGCAGTTCCCGCACTTCCTGGCGATCGCCTGGCTGTACCGTGACGACTACGCGCGAGGGGGCCACCGGATGCTCCCCTCCGTCGACCCCGCCGGGTCGCTCACCGGGCGCCAGGCGAGCGTCTACGCGCTGGCGCTGGTCCCCGCCGCGCTGCTGCCAACGACGATCGGCCTGGCCGGCCCCGCCTACTTCGCCGGGGCGCTGGCGCTGGGGGTATTCTACCTGGCGCAAGCCGTCCGCTTCTGGTCGGATCTCTCCGAGGCGTCGGCACGCCGGCTCCTGAGGGCTTCCTTCATCTACCTGCCCGCGATCCTGGCGCTGCTGCTCCTGAACCCGATGCCGGCCTGACCGCCGGCCCGCGAACCGAGGTTGATTCCCCGATGGCACACGTCGCCGATCCCCCGAACGCCTCCGAGCTGGCCCGCCACGAGACGCCGGCCGGCCGGACCGCCGTGCAGCACCCGCCGGTCACGCCCGGCAAGGTCGCGATCTGGCTGTTCCTGGCCACCGAGATCATGTTCTTCACCGGCCTGATCGGCTCGTACATCGTGCTCCGCGCCGGCAGCCCGCCGGAGGCATACAGCAACGAGTTCCCCCCCGCGACCAACCTCACGCGCCTCCAGGGCAGCAAGGGCGTCCGGCTCGTCTCGGTCGGGCCGAAGCGGACGCGGGTCGTCGAGGTCCATCGAGAGGTCGGCCGGGCTCTCGGCGCACGACGCCGAGCACATGATCGAGTCGCTGCCACACTCGGTCGCCTTCGGCCTCCCGGCCGATCGGGCCGCCAAGCTCCACGACGAGCTCCAGGCCGCCGGCGCCAAGGCCGAGGTCGAGCCGCTCCGCGTCGAGAGCTGGCCGCAGCCCTACGACGGCGCGATGAACCCGCTCAGCATCGACCTGACCGCGGTCAACACCTTCATCCTGATCTGCTCATCGGTCACCATGGTCCTGGCCCTCAGTGCCTTCCAGAACGACAACCGGCGCAAGGGGACCCTGTTCCTGCTGGCGACCACCCTGATCGGCGCGACCTTCCTCGGCGTCCAGGTCTACGAATATTACCAGCTGACGACCGGACACCACTATCCGCCGGGCATCAGCGCCACCGGGCACTTCCGGCCCGACGTGAGCCTGTTCGCGTCGTGCTTCTTCACGATGACCGGGTTCCACGGGGCGCACGTCTTCGGCGGCGTGGTCATGCTCACCTGCCTGACCCTCCGCTCGACGTTGACCGGCGCCTACCACCGGAGCCACTACAGCCCGGTCGAGCTAGTCGGCCTCTACTGGCACTTCGTCGACCTCGTCTGGATCATCCTGTTCACCGTCGTCTACCTGATCTGATCCGACCGCATCCCCCTCGCACCGAAGGACCCCGCCCATGGTGGAACAGACGAACCTGACCTTCGACCAGGAGATGCACGTCGAGTCGCACGCGCCCTACCTGAAGGTCTTCTTCGCGCTGCTGATCCTGACGATACTGGAATACTGCTACGCCTCGACCGGGCTGCTCGGGTTCTTCATCCTGGTGCTCGGGCTGATGATCCTGGCGATCATCAAGGCGTCGCTGGTCGGGTGGTTCTTCATGCACCTGAAGTTCGAGGGGCGCTGGGTCTACGGCATGCTGATCCCGGCGAGCATCCTGGCGATGATTTTCACCTTCGCGCTGGTGCCCGACGTGGCCATGCAGCCCGTGACCGACGAGAACCCCGACGTCGAGGAGGTCGCCACCGCCCCCGCGAACCCCGCAGGGTCACGCCCCTGAGGGCCGGGCGCGGCGCGGCCGGCCCCATTCGATGGTTGGGAATCTCAAATTTGAGATTTCAAATTTAAGATTATCTTTTGCGAGCGAGCCCCGGACCCCGCCGGAACCGTGGACAGATCCTATCGGCTCGGCATCCTGATCGTGTCGACGACGGTCGTCGCATCGGCCTTGCTCTGTGCGGCCCGGGTCGGGACGGTGCCGCCGCCGAGCCGGGCGGCGCAGGACCTCGGCGATTCGGGGTTCGGCCTCGGCGCGTTCCGCCTCGCGGAGCGCTCAGGCCGTGCCGTGACCGATGCAGACCTGGCGGGCCGGGTCTGGGTGGCCTCGTTCATCTTCACGCGCTGCCCGCTCTCGTGCCCCCGGATCACGAGCGTCATGAAGGGGTTGCAGGGTCAGTTCCGGGGGACGAGCGTGGGGCTGGTCAGCGTCTCGGTCGACCCCCGGCACGACACGCCCGACGCGCTCGCCGAGTACGCCCGGAAGTTCGGCGCCGATGCCGACCGCTGGTGGTTCCTGACCGGCCCTCCAGCCCAGATCGACGACCTGGTCACCCGCCGTTTCAAGCTCGGGCTGGTCGAAGCGACCCCCGACGACCGCGAGGCGGGGGCGGAGGCGATCTCGCACAGCGACCGCCTGGCGCTGGTCGATCGGGGCAACCGGGTCGTCAGCTACTTCGATTCGAAGGAGCCCGAGGAGGTCCGCTCGCTGGTGGCGAAGGCCCGCTCGCTCGACGCCGCCCCGCCCGCCTGGGCCCGGCGACTGCCGGGCGTCAACGCCACCCTGAACGGCACATGCGCCGTCCTGCTGGTCGTGGGTTGGTTGCTGATCCGGGCCGGGCGGGTCCGGGCGCACGCGACCTGCATGACGCTGGCCGTGGCCGTCTCAACCCTATTTCTGGGCTGCTACCTGGTCTATCACTACCAGGTGGGGAGCGTGAAGTTCCGGGGTGCGGGACCGATCCGGCCCGTCTATTTCGCGATCCTGTGGTCGCACACCCTCCTGGCCGCCTCCGTCGTCCCGCTCGTCGCGCTGACCTTCGCCCGCGCCCTGCGACAGCAGTTCGACCGGCACGCCCGGATCGCCAAGGTCACGTTCCTCATCTGGCTGTACGTGTCGATCACGGGCGTCGTCATCTACCTGATGCTCTACCGGCTCCCGTCCTCGACTCCATCTCAGTCGTCCGGCCGGATCGCCTCCCAGTTCGGGAGCGAGACCTCGGCTCGGTAATTCGAGTCGTTGTAATCGGGGTTGCGCCGGGCGCGTAGATCCGAGGGCCGGTGAACGGCCGGTCCTGCGTGTAGATCGAGACGCGGCGCCGATCCCAGAGGATGACCTCGTCGCGAGCGTCGCCCGTCAGTTGCTTGACGGCGGCGCAGAGGTCGGGGTGGCCGTCGTCGGGGAACATGACAACCCGTCGCAACTGCCCGTCGATCATCCCCCCCTCGCGAAGGTTGCCCGAGAGGAGCAGGAACTCCTGGCCGTCGCCTCGCCAGTTCACCGGCAGGAACGAGCTGCCGCTGTGGATCGGCTCGCCCTGGGTGAGGATCTCGCCGTCGGCGTCGAAGATGGTGACGATCCCCGGGTTCTTCCAGAAGTTGATCGTGGCATATTGCAGCCCCGGCAGGTCGGTGCGGAACTTGCCGATCGAGGCGTTCTGCGCGTGGCCGATGCGGACGTGTCGCACGATCGTCCCGCGGTCGTCGATGATGATGAAACCCTCGTCGCTGCCGCTGTAGTACGCCCGAGGGGGCCGCTTGGGATCGTCGGTGAAGTTGCCGAAGGAGATCGCGTCGGCGTGGTCCTTGATGTGTGCGTCCTGGCTCCAGAGCTGCGTGCCGTCGGGGCCCCACATCGCGTACCCGACCGCGAGCCGGTCGCGGCCATCGCAGCCGTCGCCCACGGGGTACGGGTAGTGGCCCGTCAGCCCCTGCCCTCCCCACAGGAGCTTCAGGGCATCGTCGAAGACCCAGAAGTTCTGGTATCGGTCCTTGATCACGACGTCGCGCCGCCCCGGTTTGCCCGAGACGTTGGCGAAGGCGACGGCGTCGCCCAGGACCCTCGCGTATCGCCAGTCGCGGTCGGTCTTGGCCTTGGTGGTCCCCTTGGACTTGGCCTTGGCGGGCTCCTTGGCGGAGGGGTCCGCGGCTTCGGGCATCCAGGCCCACGTCTTGAGCTTGCCGGTCCGGCCGTCGAGGACCTGGATCTTGAAGTCCTTGACCATCACGACCTCGTTGCGGCCGTCGCCGTCGAGGTCGTGGATCTGGAACGGGCAGTCGCTGGTCAGCAGGCCGTTCTTCGGGTTGGGCCGGCCGACCTGCCAGAGAACCTTGCCGTCGAGGTTGACGGCGGTCAGGCAACTGATCTCGACGAAGTTCCCGCCGTCCACCTTGGCGACGTTCTGGCAGATGAGCATGTCGGTCTGGCCGTCGCCGTCGAGGTCGCCGAAGCGGGCGTTGCGGCCCGCGCCGAAGTCGGGGGTGTCGAACCGCTTCCACAGCTTCGGCCTCGGGTTGTCGTCGCGGAGGCGGGCCAGCTCCGCCTCTCGGGCGCGGATGCGGTCATCGATGCCCCGCTTCGTCTCCGGGTCGCAGGAGACTCGGAAGTCCTCGTAGCGGGCGGGGATGTTGGCCGAGAGGCCGGCCTTGCCGCGGGGGATCTCCGCATCCTCGGCGGTCAGGACGAGCTTCCCGTCGATGAAGGCGCGGATCTTCGGCCCTCGGCACTCGACCTTCAGCCGGTAGTAGCGATCGGTCTCGTAGGGAAAATCGGCCGTGCCGAGCTCTCGAAATGCGGCCTCGCGGTACACCTCCTCGACCGGGAGCCGCAGCGCCAGGCGCGCCTGCTTGCCCCCGCGGAGGCAAAACAGGTAATGGTGCCGGTTGGTGTGGTAGCGGAAGACGACCCCCGCCATGTCCTCGACCGAGAGCGGGCGCACCGAGACCTCGACCGTGTAATCGCCCCACTCGGGATCGCCGGTCACGAAGAGGGGGCTGAACGTCTGGATCGCCATGCGGTCGCCGGTGGGCGGGAGGTGCTGCTCCAGGTACGGCGTGCCGTCGGCCTCGGTGCCGGCGGCCCAGGAATCGAGGTAGCAGATCGCGTTGGCCCAAGGCCCGGTGGGGACGCCGCGATGGGCCAGGTAGTGATATTCCTGGATGGCGGGGTTCAACCGCCCGAGCGGCTCCGATAAGAGGCCCGGCGGGAACCGCGAGAAGTCGTCGCGGGCGAGGTCGACGGGCGCCTGGGCATCGGCGACGCCGGTCAGGGCGACGAGCATCAAGGCCGCGGAATGCAGGATCACCCTCGGCATGGCCAACCCCTCATGCGACGTGCTGAGAAGCTCGATTCGCCGACCCTCGGCCCGTCCGGCCGTGACCGGGCGGCTACCCCGAGATACCTCGATGGCCTCCTGAGCTTACTCGCTCCCGCCCCGAGTGCAATTGGGTGGTCGGAGAGGCTCCTATCGTCCCCCGGGCCCGGAGGCGGCGACGACAATCCGGTCGAAGCCGGACAGCAGGTCCTCCCGATCCGAATAGGGGCCGGGACTGTAGGCGCGCGACTTGATCCCCAGTTGCGACAGCTCGCAGGCCCGCCAATCCTGCCGGTTGGTCAGGTCCCAGAACTCGACCGCATCGCCGGGGTCGAAGCCGGGCCGCGCCATCTCGGACGGGAGGAAGTGCCACTCGCAGACGACCTCGGTCCGGTCGCACGCCCGGGGCCAGAGCGTGTGGGTCATCATGTAGTCGGGATGCAGGCTGAGCAGGAGGTTGGGAAGGACCGCGAAGTAGTAGATCCGCCCCCGTCCCTCGGCGTCGAGGCCGGGCAGATAGTCCCGGCGCCGCTTCCCGTCCATCGTGAGCGTCTCGACCCCCTCGCGAAGCGTCATCCAGCCCCCCAGGTAGGTGGGCCGCGGCGGCTCGTTCTGGCCGCTCAGGTAGTGCGAGAGGCCCTGGAGGGCGGGGTGGATGAGCGGGCAGTGCAGGCACTCGGAGTAGTTCTGGATGAGCAGCTTCCAGTTGGCCGCGACGTCGTAGACGACCCGCGCACCCCGTCGCAGGCCCCCCATGCCCCACGGGCGGAACTTCTCGGGCAGCTCGCCGAGCTGGTCGCCCAGGGGCCCCGGGGCGTCAGCCACTCTGATGAAGATATGTCCGTCCCAGAGTTCCACGGCGAGGCCGTGGAGCGGATAATCCTCCTTGCGGAACTGGGGGATGCATCCCATGTGGGGCGCGCCGACGAGGTTCCCCGACAGGTCGTAGGTCCAGGCGTGATAGGGGCACTGGATCGTCTCGGCGAAGGTCCCCTCGGGGTCCGTGCAGAGCCGAGTGCCGCGATGGCGGCAGACGTTGAAGAACGCCCCGACTTGGCCCCGACCGTCGCGGACGACGATGATGCTCTCGTCGCCGAGCGTGCGGAGGAAGAAGTCGCCCCGCCGGGGGACCTGGTCGTTGCGGCCGGCGCAGACCCACATCGAGCCGAAGAAGTGCTCGAACTCGGCGCGGAAGTGGTCCGGGTCGGTGTAGTATCGCGCCGGCAGCGTCATGGCGCCCGGCGGCGACGGTGGCCGAGGGTCCTCCGGCATGGCCCGTGTCCCCCGAGATGAGAGCCGGTGGCATCGCTCCCATCAATCATATCGCGACGGCGAGCCGAGGGCAGAGGACGATGCAGTCGAAGTTGGCGTAGAAGCCGTCGCCGACGCGGATGTTCCCCCCGTAGTCGCAGCGGAACGGCGGCTCGACCCCGGCGCGCGATCCCAGGTGGCCGAGCAGGTCGCGGAGGATCGCCGCGCGGCGGTCGGCCTCCTCCTCGGTCGTCTGGTTGTAGCGTCGCGACAGCCGGCGGGCCCTCCTCCGCTCGGCCACCAGCTCGGGGTCGGAAGCGAGGTAGGGCTCGCCCGCCATCATCCTCTGTTTCTCGGTCACGATCGGCCCTCGCGCTTACCGAGTCGACCGCACTCGCCACGCGGGACCCGATCGGGCCATCATTGCCGAAGGAACCCCGGCCGGCAGCCGGGCCATTGCGGGATGGTAAGAGAACCTGGATTGCCCAAGTCCCCGGCGATCCGGCTCGCGCGGAGGCCAAATTGATCGGTCTAAATGAATTGTGACCCTAACTACAATTCGCTTCGTTTCGGGAACCGCACCGGCGCATGACCGAGGGAAGAGGTCCGATGATCCAGCCGGATGAATTGTGATCGAAAGTACAATTCGGTTCGTTCGGCAGCGGCGCCGGCCTATCCCTGGGGATGTCGGCCCAATTGATCCAGCCCGATGAATTGCGATCGAAAATACAATTCGGTTCGTTCGGCAGCGGCGGGTTGGTCGGGTGCGATCCTCGCCTCGGGGTCGAATCGACTTGTCAAAGAGCCATCGGCCGTTCGGGCCGCTTATCCTTATCATCGGGCCCGTGTGTCCCGTCGTCCTGCCAATCCGGGCGGCGGTCGGGGTCAGAGACGCCGGTGGGAGTCGAACCCACTTGAACCGGGTTGCAGCCGGTCGCCTGGCCGTCGGGCTCCAGCGTCATTCGTGGCATGTCCTCGCCAGGAGTCGAACCTGGTCCACGACCTTCGCAAAGTCGCGTGCCTCCGCCACACCCCGAGGACGTCATCGATCCCCCGCCCGGGAGTCGGACCCGGCCTTGCGGCTTCGAAGGCCGCCGTGCGCCCGACACACTCGCGGGGAATGCCGGGCAGTGCCCTCGCCAGGAGTCGAACCTGGACTGCGACCTTCGGAGGGTCGCGTGCCGTCCGTCACACTCCGAGGGCATCATCATCCGAAGCAGCAGGGGCGCAAGGAGTCGAACCCTGTCCATCCGGGTTGGAACCGGAGTCCTCTCCCAGGAGGACGCCCCTGTGTACTCGGCCCTGGCCGAGGCTGGGGCGATCGTCCAGGTGCCCGGCGGGGGTTGAACCCGTCGCCTTGAGATCCACAATCTCATGTGCTCCCGTTACACCACGGGCACCGTCGGTCGCGGCTCAGGCCGCAGCGGAAGGCGAGGGAGTCGAACCCTCACGCCCTTGCGGGCGCACTCGTTAGCACCGAGGCCCGGCAACCCGTATCCGGCTACCTTCCGAACGTCTCCAGTGGACCGGCCGGGGGATCGAACCCCGATCTCCTGCGTGCAAGGCAGGCGTCTTCCCGTTGGACCAGCCGCCCATCGCGCCGCAAGGTCCGCCCGGGGATCGAACCCGGACCACCTCCCTACCGAGGAGGCGTGCCGCCATAACACCTGCGGACCGCGACCAGTCGTCCCGGATGGAGTCGAACCATCGTTGCCCGGATGTGAGCCGGACGTCGTGCCGTTGGACCACGGGACGGCTCGGGGTGGATCGTGGGGAGTGGGGAGTGGAGAGTGGGGAGCCAAGAAAGAAGAATTCTGTTCTGATCTCCCCACTCCCCACTCCCCACGATCCAGTAGCCGAGGTGGGAGTCGAACCCACAGGCACCAGCCTCTCAGGCTGGCGGCTTTGCCGGTTTGCCTACTCGGCCGTCGCGACGAGGCGCGGGTACGGGAGTCGAACCACGTTCCGCCGAGTTTATGAGGCTCGGCCGGGCACCGGCCCACCCGCGAAAGTAGCCCCGACGGGAGTCGAACCCGCATCCCCACCTTGAGGGGGTGGTGTCCTTGCCGGTAGACGACGAGGCCAGCTTGCTTCGCGATGCAGTGCGTCGGGACGGAGTTGAACCGCCACAGCCGGAGGCGGGTGGGTTACAGCCACCTGGGCTCTCCCATGCCCAGCCGACGCATCCAATTCAACCGCGACGATCAGGAGCACGGGTGGGATTCGAACCCACAGGACACCAAGGTTTGAGCTTGGCCGCTATGCCGGTTCGCGTACCGTGCCGTCGTCGTGTCGTCCAGTAGCCCAGGAGGGATTCGAACCCTCAAACACCTGCTTCTGAGGCAGGCGGCTTTGCCGGTTTGCCTACCGGGCCATCCTCGATCGAGACCCAGGGTGGGATTCGAACCCACAGGCGCCCGGGTTTAAGCCGGGCCGCTCGGCCGTTGGCGTACCTGGGCACGCCCGCGATGCGGAAGCCGTGGGACTCGAACCCACAAGCGGGCACGCCCGCCGCCCGTTTTCAAGACGGGCCCCTCATCCGGCCGGTTGGCTTCCGTCGTGTCTTGCTCCCGATCGAATCATCTCGTCGACACATCCTCGCACCATCGGGTTCGGGGGGGGAGGCCCGTCCGTGAGCCGATCCCCGAGGCTCCAGGGGAGGGAGTCGAACCCCCAATGGCCCGGTTAACAGCCGGGTGCGTCTGCCGGTTCCGCCACCCTGGAATGAAACATCCGACAGTCGGGGCGGCCGGATTCGAACCGGCGCTCTCCCGGTCCCAGGCCGGGCGGATTCCGCCGCTTTCCCACGCCCCGATCGAAGTGCCCAGCGGGAGTCGAACCCGCACGTCCGCCCTGGCGAGGCGGCAGGCAGCCGCTACATCATGGGCACGATCGCCGTCGCCGAATTGTCAAAGAGACCGAGCGCACCGGGTGGGACTCGAACCCACGTCGCCGCGAAGCGGGCGCACCGCCCTCGCCGCCTGGCGACCCGTGCCGTGCCTTCGAAAGGGACCGGAGGGGGCTCGAACCCTCACCGACCCGGGTAAGAGCCGGGCGTGCTGCCGCTAACACCTCGATCCCGTCTCGGGTAGCCGGATCGGCCCGGGAGGAGTCGAACCTCCGCCTAGCGGTTATCGGCCGCTTGTTCTCCCGTTGAACCACGGGCCGGGTGGCGTCGAAGCCGCCTGCGCGGGCCTCCGGCGCGCCGCATCACCGATCCCGCGACCGACCGGCCGACAAAAAGGCCCGGGGTCGTGCGACACCGGGCCGAGGCGAACCGTCGAGGGTGCGCGGGCCGGGCGTCACAATCGCTTCGGATAGGAGGGCGTCGCGGTCGCCGATCGCACGGCGAGCCGGCCCGCGATCCGACATTCGCGGTCATGACTGATCCATCGGGAGAGCATGACAATCCCCGTCGTGGTCTCGCGGGCTTCGTTGGCGTCTTCCCGAGGCGACCGACGCGCCTCATGCCCTGTAGACGCAGGTCGCCGCGGAGATGTTCGCTCGATCGCGATGATTTTTCGCGGTGAGTCGTCGCGGCGGGGCGTGAGGATGGGGAGACGGTCGTTGCGGGGTGCGCCGGATGGGTTACGCTGGGGCGCGTCGAGTCCCCCAATCGTGCCATCCGGGAGGAGATCATGAGGGGCATCGGGCCGCTGATCGTGCTGGTCGCCTGCTCGCAGGCCGTCCGGGCCCAGGCGCCTCCGGCGAGGGCCGAGCTGGTCGAGGTCCGCCGGATCTGGGACCGCGCACCGCACAACGCCTTCACCGACCTGATCCGGTTCCGGGACCTTTGGTTCTGCACCTTCCGCGAGGCCGACGCCCACGCCGGGGGCGAGGACGGCACGATCCGCATCCTGGCCTCCGACGACGGCCGGTCGTGGGGATCGGCGGCCCTCCTTTCCGAGGACGGCGTGGACCTGCGCGACCCGAAGCTCTCGATCGCCCCCGACGGCCGGCTGATGCTCGTCGTCGGCGGGTCGGTCTATCGGGGCAAGGCGCTCGTGTCGCGCCGGCCTCGCGTCGCCTTCTCGGGAGACGGCCGGGCGTGGACGCCCACGACGCCGATCCTCTCGGAGGGGCACTGGCTGTGGCGCGTCACCTGGCATGAGGGGACCGCCTACGGGGTCTCCTACCTGGGCAGCGGGTCGCGGGCCATCCTCGAACGCGGCCGGGACGGGTTGGAATATGAGCCGGTCGTCGCGTGGGACGTGCCCGGGGCCAACGAGACGACGCTGCGGGTCATGCCCGACGGCGAGATGCTCGCCCTGGTGCGGTGCGAGGCCGGCGACAAGCAGGGCCGGATCGGCTCCAGCCGCCCGCCCTACGAGCGCTGGACCTGGCACGAGATCGGCCGCCGGCTCGGCGGGCCCAACTTCATCCGCCTGCCCGACGGCCGCCTCGTCGCGGGGAGCCGCGAGGTCCTCCCCTCCGGGAAGGCGGCGACGGTGATCGCGCGGATGGACCGTCGGTCCTACGAGCCGATCCTGACGCTCCCCTCGGGCGGGGACACCAGCTACCCGGGCCTGGCCTGGCACGAGGGCCTTCTCTGGGTCAGCTACTACTCCTCGCACGAGGGCAAGGCGAGCATCTACCTGGCCAGGGTGAAGCTCCCCCCGCCCTGATCCCCCCGGCCTCTCGGGGGTGCTCCTGACAGGTCAGGGCGAAGGTGGACGAGGGGGATCGTAGCTGACGTAGGCGAACCGCTTGCCGTCGGGCGACCAGGAGTTGACGTTCATCGTCCCCTGTCCGCCGAAGAGGCGGACCATTTCCCGGATCTCGCCAGGCCCGGGCCGATCGCCGGGCATGGGCATCCTGCGGAGGACGACCTGCTGATTCGCAGGGTGCCCCTTGGTCCCCTTTTCGAAGGACAGGAAGACCATCCACTTGCCGTCGGGCGAGGGGTGGGGGAACCAGTCCTCGTACTCGTCGCTGGTGATCCGCTCGGCCTTCTCGTCGCCGGGGCCGGCGCCGTCGGCGGGGATGCGCCAGATGTCCCAGCTCCCGGAGCGGTCGGAGTTGAAGTAGATCCAGCGGCCGTCGGGGGAATAATCGGGGCCGTCGTCGTAGCCGGCGTGCGTCGTGAGCCGCCGCTCCTCGCCCCCTTCGGCCGAGATGGCATAGAGGTCGAAGTTGTCGCCCCTCTTGGCGCAGTAGGCGAGCGTCTTGCCGTCGGGCGACCAGCCGTGGAAGTAGCTCGGGATCTGCCGGGTGACTTGCCGCGGCTTGCCCCCCTCCGCCGGCACCAGGTAGATCTGGCCCGCCGAGATCGCCAGCGTCTTGCCGTCGGGCGCGATGCCGTGGTCGTTGTTGATCCCCTTGACCGGGCCGGTCTCCACCGCCTGGAGCTCGCCCCCGCCGGCTGGCAGCTTCCAGAGCTTGCCGCCGCCGTTCAGGAGCAGGTAGGAGCCGTCGGGCGACCAGTTGGGCGCCTGGATGTTGCGGGGCGCCGTGTGGATGACCTCCTTCGACCCGCCGTCCGCGGCGATGACCGTGACGTGGCTCGGGCCGGCCGCCTGCCCCGGCCCCTGGCCCCGAGTCGGGCCTCCCCACGCGGCGAGCGGCAGCAGCAGGCCGGCGGCGATCGCCGGCCGACGGTTCTTGAACATGGGTGTCTCCTCCGGGTGGTTCGAGCGGGCCCCGCGGGCCATCCTCCCACCCAGAGAAGCCGATCGCTCGGCGACAGTCCAGGATAATCCTCCCGGCTGTCACCCTGCTGGCGCCCTCGTGACCGGGCATCCCGGGTGTGACGCTTCCCGAACGCCCGACGGCCCCGTATGCTGGGGACGATCCGGGGCCGAGGGCGGGCCATCGCCGATCGGCGAGAGGTCCCGGGTCGGGCCCAGGACCAGCGAGGACGCCATGGCGCACGACGAGCACGAGACACGACGGACCTTCCTCAAGACGATGGCCGCCGGCTCGGCGGTCATCGCGACGAAGCTCGGCGGCAACGTCTACGAGCTGTGCCGCGCCGACGAGCCGGCGCCGCCCTCGGGGCCGAACGACCGCGTCCGGATCGCCACGATCGGCATGGGCATCATCGGGTTCATCGACACCGACACGGCGCTGAAGGTCCCGGGGGTCGAGCTGGTCGCCGCCGCCGACCTCTACGAAGGGCGCCGCGTCCATGCCAGGGAGGTCTACGGCGACCGCGTCGAGACCTGCGTCGATTACCGCGAGATCCTCGCCCGCAAGGATGTCGACGCGGTGCTCGTCTGCGTGCCCGACCATTGGCACGCGAAGATCGCCACCGACGCCATGCGCGCCGGCAAGGCGGTCTATTGCGAGAAGCCGATGGTCCGCCTCGTGTCGGAGGGCCCGGAGGTCATCGCCGTCCAGAAGGAGACCGGCGCCGTCCTCCAGGTGGGGAGCCAGTACGCCAGCTCGATGCTCTACGACAAGGTCAAGGAGCTGATCAAGTCGGGGGCCATCGGCGACGTCAACTCGATCGAGGCCCGCTACAACCGCAACTCGGCGATCGGCGCCTGGCAATACTCGATCCCGACCGACGCCTCGCCGCAGACGGTCGACTGGGACCGCTTCCTCGGCGACGCGCCGAAGAGGCCGTTCGACCCGGTGCGGTTCTTCCGCTGGCGGAACTACTGGGACTACGGGACGGCCGTCGCGGGGGACCTCTTCGTCCACCTGCTCACCGGCATCCACCACGCGACCGGCGCCCTGGGGCCGACCCGCATCGCGGGCATGGGCGGCCAGCGCTTCTGGAAGGACGGGCGCGACGTCTACGACGTGATCATGGGGCTGCTCGACTACCCCGAGACCGACAGGCACCCGAGCTTCACCCTCTCGCTCCAGACCAACTTCGAGGATGGAGGCGGCGGCGAGGCCTCGTTCCGGTTCGTCGGCAGCGACGGCGTGATCAGCGTCAGCTTCACCGACCTGAAGCTCTCCGGCGCCGGCATCCAGCAGCCGTCGGCAGACCAGGTCCTCAAGGGCTACAACTCGGTCCGCACCTTCTCGAAGGCCCAGCAGGAGGCGTTCGCCGCGCGCTACCTGGCGGAGCGTCCGGAATCGAACCGCAGGACGAAGACCTCCAAGGAGCCGGAGACGTTCAAGGTCCCCCGCGGCTACGACGAGCGGTACGACCACATGGTCAACTTCTTCAGGTCGGTCCGCGAGGGGAGGCCGGTCTACGAGGACGCCGTGTTCGGCTACCGCGCGGCGGCGCCCGCGCTGCTGTGCAACGAGAGCTACCGCCAGCACCGGATGCTCGGCTGGGACCCCGAGGCCATGCGGGTCATTCCCTGACATGAATGATCTCATCGACGATCCGGATGATGACCGTCCCGACCCGGCCGAGCCCGGCGACGGCCGTGGGCTGGTGCATCGGCGGGCGGTCCTGGGGGCGCTGGCCGCGCTGGGCGCCGGCACGGCGACGTTCCGCCGCGCCGTGGCGGCGCAGGCGGAGGGGGCCGGCAAGGTCACTCCCGAGATGATCAAGCAGGCCGAGTGGATCGCCGGACTCGACCTGACCGACGAGGAGCGCGCCAGCACCGCCCGCGCGGTGCAGCGGAGCCTCGGCTCGTTCGAGGCCCTGCGCAAGGTCGAGGTCGGCTACGACGTGCCGCCGTCTCTGGCATTCCTCCCCGCGCCGGGGATGGGGTCGGCCGAGGGTGTGCGTCGCAACCGCGCCGAGCCGGCCGAGTGGCACGCGCCGAAGCGGCCCGATTCCGACGAGGCGATCGCGTTCCTGCCCGTCACCGAGCTGTCGGCCCTGGTCCGCGCACGGCAGGTCGGCTCGGCCGAGCTGACGCGGATCTACCTCGATCGCCTCAAGCGGTTCGACCCCCTGCTGAAGTGCGTCGTCACGCTCACCGAGGACCTGGCGCTGAAGCAGGCCGCCCGGGCCGACGCCGAGATCGCCGCCGGGATCTACCGCGGCCCTTTGCATGGCATCCCGTGGGGGGCCAAGGACCTGATCGCCTACCCCGGCTACCCGACGTCGTGGGGGGCCACGCCGTTCAAGGACCGGGTGATCGCCGACAAGGCGACCGTCGCCGCCCGTCTGGAAGAGGCCGGCGCGGTGCTCGTGGCCAAGCTGTCGATGGGCGCGCTGCGCAGGGGGACCGTTGGTTCGGCGGCCAGACCCGCTCGCCGTGGGACCCCCGGCGGAGGTCGAGCGGCTCGTCGGCCGGGTCGGCGTCGGCGGTCGCCGCCGGGCTGGTCGGATTCGCGCTCGGGAGCGAGACGCTCGGCAGCATCGTCTCGCCCTGCCGCGCCTGCGGCGCCTCGGGCCTGCGGCCCACGTTCGGCCGCGTCAGCCGACACGGCTGCATGTCCCTGGCGTGGTCGTTCGACAAGATCGGCCCGATCGCCCGCTCGATCGAGGACTGTGCCCTGGTCCTCGACGCCATCCACGGCGCCGACGGCCTCGACCCGACCGCCGTCGACCAGCCCTTCGCCTGGCCTCCTCGCGTCTCCCTGCGCGGCCTGAAGGTCGGCTACTTCGAGGACCGTAACAAGGCCGACGGCGATCGCGAGGAGTTGAAGGCCCTCCGCGACCTGGGCGCCGCGCTGGTCCCGATCCGGCTGCCGCAAGATTATCCCGCCTCGGCCGTCGTGCTGATGCTCGACACCGAGGCGGCGGCCGTCTTCGACGAGCTGACGCGCAAGCACGTCACCGAGGGCCTGAACGACTGGCCCGAGACGTTCCGCCAGGGCCAGTTCGTCCCCGCGGTCGAGTATCTGCGCCGCGCGGGTGCGGACGCTGCTGATGCGGTCGATGGCCCGCCTGATGGAGACGGTGGACCTGTTCGTCGGCTCGGGCCAGGACATGACGATCACCAACCTGACCGGGCATCCGACCGCCGTCCTCCCCTCCGGCTTCCGCGATCGCGACGGCCGCGACGCCCCGGGGTCGATCACGTTCACCGGGCGCCTCTTCGACGAGACCACCCTCCTGGCCGTCGCCTCCTCCTACCAGAGGGCCACCGGCGACCACCTGAGGCGCCCTCCCCTGGAGCGTTACCTGGCCGAGGACTCCGGCGAGGGCAAAGGGCCGGCGAAACCGTAAGCGGGGGCCGAATCCACCCCGACAATCCTTGCACGGAGGCCCGCGGAGCGGGTAGCCACCTCGAAGGCGAGCCGATTCCCCTCGTTCCCACGCTCCGCGTGGGAATGCCTCCGCGGACGCTCCGCGTCCGGAATGGCGACGCAGAGCGTCGAAGACCGCATTCCCACGCGGAGCGTGGGAACGAGAGGAGGGGCACCCACGGACTCGGGGTGCCTTCCCCCTTGAGATCCTTCTGGAATCTCAGTACCTTGTCGAGCAGATCCGGGATGGTGGCGGCCGGTGATACACATGAAAAGGCAAGGCTTATGCAAACACTTCATCTCGCCGTCGCGGCCCTCATCGGCATGAACCTGGCCGTCCGCGACAGGCCGCTGAGGGTCGACGTCAACCCGGACATCCGGCGGCCCGACATGTTCACCCGCGACTGGGAGAATTGGACCGTCTCGCCGACCTCGCTGTCGCGGACCTTCGGGGGCGTCACGGTGACCTTCAAGGCCCCCTCCGCGCCCCGCGGCCTGCTGTTCAAGCCGAACTTCGTCTACGGCGCGACGATGGCCTCCGACGGCGTATCGTTCGAGGGCCCCGTGGAGATGGTCATCGCGGGCCTCTCCCCGGGCCGGCATCGCCTCGTCACCTACCACAACCAGCTCGAGGACGCGCCCAGCAGCCGGTATGACATCCGCGTCGACGGGGCCCTCAAGGTCGAGAAGCTCCGCCCCACCACGAAGGCCCACGGCCCGACCGACGTCTCGTATGGTTACGTCGAGTTCGAGGCGACGGACAGGCCCGTCGTCGTCTCCTTCACGTCCGACGACAGCGGGACGAATCGCGGCATCATCATCAACGGGTTCGAGATCGACACCGCCGACCCCCGTAAGAAGGCGATCCGCCCCTCGCCGCCGCACCTGGAGGGGCACGCCGACGCCGATTCCGGCGGGCTGACCCTCGCCTGGGAGGCCCCCGCGTCGGCCGCCTCGCACGACGTCTACTTCGGGAAGGACCGCACGGCCGTCGAGGACGCCGACCGCTCCTCCCCGCTGTTCCAGGGCAATCGGACGGAGGTCGGGCTGGCGGTCAAGGGTCTCTCTCCCTACGAGGACTATTACTGGAGGGTTGACGAGGTCGACGCCGCCGGGGACGTCGCCCGGGGCGACTCGTGGCACTTCCGCCCCCGCCACCTCGCGTTCCCCGGCGCCGAGGGCTACGGGCGGTTCGCCCGGGGAGGGCGCGGCGGTCGCGCGATCGAGGTGACCAACCTCGACGACGCCGGCCCCGGCTCGTTGCGCGCGGCCGTCGAGGCCGAGGGCCCGCGCACGGTCGTCTTCCGCGTCTCGGGCGTGATCGCGCTGAAGTCGCCCCTGTTCGTCGCGCACGGCGACCTGACCGTCGCCGGCCAGACCGCCCCCGGCGACGGCATCTGCCTCCGCGGATACTCGCTGGGCACCTCCGCCGGCTCCAGCGACATCATCATCCGGTACATTCGCGTCCGCGTGGGCGACGAGGCCCGCCGCTCGCTCGACGGCCTCGCCCCGGGCGGGGCGCACACCATCGTCGACCACTGCTCGATCAGCTGGTCGATCGACGAGGGCCTCGACACCCGCACGGCGCGCGACTTCACCTTCCAGCGGTGCATCATCTCCGAGGCGCTCGACGACTCCTTCCAGCGCCACCCGCACGCCTTCGCGGCGTCGATCGGCGGCGAGATGGCCAGCTACCACCACAACCTCCTGGCGCACTGCACCGGGCGGAGCTGGTCGCTCGCCGGGGGGTACGACAACGCCGTCCGGTTCGCGGGCCGCCTCGACATCCGCAACAACGTCGTCTACAACTGGAGGCACCGCACCACCGACGGCGGCGCCAAGCTCGTCAACTTCGTCAACAACTACTACAAGCCCGGGCCCGCCAGCCAGGTCTTCACCCTCATGAAGCCCGACACCGGCTCCCCCGCCGACCCGCAGATGTACTACATCGTCGGCAACGTCATGGAAGGGAAGCCCGAATACGACGACGACAACTGGAAGGGCGTCGCCCCCAACGGCCCGGTCCTGCCCTCGAAGACGCGATCCGACCGGCCCTTCTTCCCCCCCTACGTCGCGACGACCTCGGCCGCCGAAGCCTACCGCGACGTCCTAGCCGACGTCGGCGCCAACCTCCCCAGGCAGGACGCCATCGACGCGCGCATCATCCGCGAGGTCCGCGACGGGACGTTCACCTACAAGGGGAGCAAGGGACACCTCCCCGGCATCATCGACACCCCCACGGACCTCAGCCCCGACCCCTGGCCCGAATACAGGACGTCCGCCCCCCCCGACGACTCCGACCACGACGGGATGCCCGACCGCTGGGAGGCCCGTCGCGGGCTCGATCCCCATTCCCCCGACGACGCTAACGCCGATCCCGACGGCGACGGCTACACCAACCTCGAAGACTACCTCAACGGGCTCGCCGCCCGGCGGCCGTCCCGCGATTGAGCCGGCGCCATCCGCCGAAGCCCGGCGGGCCGGGACCGCGCGATGTCCGGGCATCGGACACCGCCGCCGCGAGGACGCCATCTCGGCCTGCCTCTCCCAACCCCCAGGGTCATCCAAGGTCAGTTTTGCGGAGGTGAGGACAGCCCGGGTGTCCGGGGCCAAGCGGAGCGTGCCCCGGGATCGCTCGGCCCTCGCACCCGGGGTACGCTCCGCTTGGCCCCGGACACCCACCCCGATCACCGACCTTGGAATGATCCTGTCCCAACCCCAACCTCCATGAAATGATCCTGAATCCATGTGCTCAATCGACAGGATTTCCGGCCGGGCCGATTCGTGAGGAATATTTTCTAAAGTTTCTTCTTGAAATTGGCCTAGGGTCCCAGTAGAGTACCGGAAGACTGCGAGGACGGATTCGACCCGGGCTGACATTTCTGGACCTCCGCCCGGGGGCGGACCTCCCGCACGGACCGATGTGGCGATCGTGCCCTCCCTTCTCCTTTCGCGAGCGAGGTGGTCCCATGGCATCACGTCATGAGCGCGGGTTCACGCTGATCGAGCTTCTGGTGGTGATCGCGATCATCGCGGTCCTGATCGCACTCCTGCTGCCCGCGGTGCAGTCGGCCCGCGCGGCGGCGCGGCGGATGCAATGCACGAACAACCTGAAGCAGCTCGGGCTGGCGATGCAGAACTTCCACGACTCCAAGGGGCGCTCCCGCCGGGCTCGACGAGCGGCCACGTTCACGCCTGGTCGCTCGACATCCTGCCCTACATCGAGGCGGGCGCGATCTTCAACGCCGGCAACACGAATACTCCCTTCTACGACATCTCCAACAGCACCGTCCTGAACGCGACGATCGCCGTCTATCTCTGCCCGTCGGACCCCGGCAATTCGACCGTGATCACCGCGGCCAACCTGTCCGTGGCCGGCGCCCCGCCCCGGAAGAAGGGGAACTACGCGGTGGACTACGGCATCGGCAACTTCGGCCAGAGCGCCTCGACGGCCTTCACCTGGCCGACGGTGACGGCCGCCTACGGCGCGGCGGGGACGGTCCAGTACATCAACGCCCCGTTCTCGATCGACAAGGTCAACAGCGTGATCTACGGCGGGCGCAACTTCCGCACCTTCACCGACGGCACGAGCGGGACGGTGCTGGTGAGCGAGGTCATCGCCGCCCTGAGCAAGGGGACCGTCGACGATGCCCGCGGCGACATCTGGGGCCAGGGCAAGAACGCCTCGTCGTTCGAGGCCTACACGCCGCCCAACGCGATCATCCCCGACTCGCTCGACAAGGCCTCGGTCTGCGCCTATCCGAACATCACCAACCCGCCCTGCGACGGCGGCGGCGGCGACTTCAACGCGGCGCGGAGCTTCCACTCGGGCGGGGTCAACGTGCTGTTCGCCGACGGCCGGGTCCAGTTCGTCAAGGATTCGGTCAACATCGCGGCGTGGCGGGCCCTGAGCACCATCGACGGCGGCGAGGTCGTCTCCGCCGACAGCTTCTGAGCGACCCCCGCGGCCGGGACGCACGAACCATCGAGCGTCCTCGGCTCGCGGGCGTCCCGCCCACACCCCCGAAGATCGTCGCGGGCGACGGGTCGACCTCAGGACGGTCGGCCCGTCGCCTTTGGATCATGGTGCGCGGCGGCCTTGGGCGTTGCCATTCCGCAAACGGGTGTTTATCATCGTAGGGCAGGGATGGCCCGATGACACGCCTGCGGGAGGGCGAAAATGCGGCCGGAAATATTTTCTAAAGATTGTTGTTGAAAATCGGCCGGGCCTTCGGTAGGATGTCTCTAGTTCCCGAGCGGACCTCGACCTTTCTTGACCGGCTCATCAATTCGACGCCCCGAGTTCGTGACCGCGCGGATTGATGCGGCGGCCGTGTGCGCCCTTTCTTTCCCGAGTGAAGGAGGTAGTCCCGTGGCATCACGACGCGAGCGAGGCTTCACGCTGATCGAGCTGTTGGTGGTGATCGCGATCATCGCGGTCCTGATCGCCCTGCTCTTGCCGGCGGTCCAGGCGGCCCGCGAGGCGGCGCGGCGCATCCAGTGCACCAACAACCTGAAGCAGATCGGCCTGTCGATGCAGAACCATCACGACACGAAGGGCACGCTGCCCTACGGCGCCTTGAGCAGCCCGTCGCAGCCCTGGGCCTTCTTCGTCCTCCCCTTCCTCGAGCAGACGGCGATGTCCAACGCGCTCAACATGAGCGCGGCCTACAACGACGCCCGGAATGCCACCGTGGTCGGGGCGACGCTCAACGTCTTCGTCTGCCCGAGCGATCCGAATGGCTCGCTCCTGGCGCAGACGGCGTCGCCGACCCCCCCCCGCAAGAAGGGGAACTACATGGTGAACTGGGGCAACGCGGATTATGAGCAGGCCATCGGCTCGGGGGGGAACAACCCGAACACCCTCACGGGCCCCGGCACGATCCCGCCCAACGTGGCCGCCGTCTTCGCGATCCGGGGCCCGTTCCGGGTCAACAGCCCGAGCAATTCTCCCACCGCCTTCGCCATGCGCGACATCCTCGACGGCACGAGCAACACGATGATGGCCAGCGAGGTGAAGATCGGCCCGAACGCCCTGACCTCGACGACCAAGACCGATGCCCGCGGCGACATCTGGGGCGAAGGGAAGGACGCCTACATGTACACGGCGGCCACCCCGCCCAATTCGCAGATCATCGATCAGCTCGACGGCACGACCGGCTGTCCCAACTCCACCCCCGCCCTGCCTTGCCTCGCCTCGACCGGCTCGCAGGCCGAGTTCAACGCCGCGCGGAGCTACCACGCGGGGGGCGTCAACGTGACGTTCTGCGATGGCAGCGTCAAGTTCGTCAAGGATTCGGTGAACCTCATTACGTGGCGGGCGATCAGCACCAAGGACGGCGGCGAGGTCGTCTCCGGCGACAGCTACTGAGGCCGGCCGGCGGGCCGGCGAGGGGCCGCGCCGCTCACGGGCGGCGCGGCGACAGCAGCGCCGCCTTGCCGTATTGCAGGTGTCCCTCGACCCGGCGGGCGGCCAGCGGGGCGTCGCCCGCGATGATCGCCTCGGCGATGCCGCGATGCTCCTCGTAGCTGCCCGCCATCCGCCCCGCGTTCGTCCGGAAGGCCCGGAGGATGACGCGGTGGACCTTGTCGCGGAGCTGGCCCATGACCCGCAGGATCTCCCGGTTGCCCAGGAACTCGCAGAACAGGCCGTGGAACGCCTCGTCCAGCGCCACGCCCCGGGCGACGTCTCCGGCGCCGAGGTTCACCCGCTGGGCTTCGAGGTTGTCCTGCACCGACCGGACCTGCTCGGCGGCCAACCGGCCGGCGAGGCTGCGGACCACGAAGGTCTCCAGCGCCGCCCGGATCTCGTACTGGTCGGCGATCTCGGCGACGGTCAGGTCGCGGACGATCGCCCCCTGCTGCGGCGAGATGCGGACGAAGCCCTCCGACTCCAGCCTCTCCAGCGCCGAGCGGACGGGCGTCTTGCTCATGCCCAGGCGCCCGGCCAGTTGCCGCTCCGCCACGAACGACCCGGGCTCGATCTCGCCGTCGAGGATCAGGCGCTTCAGCTCGGCGTAGGCATGCTCCTTCAGGAGGCCGCGCGACCGGGGGCCCGTCGCACCTGGGGACGTGGCATCGGCTCGCGGGCGGCTCGGCGGGGTCATCGCGTCTCGCATGCAGGAGGGGCCCTGCTCGGGAAGGCCGCGGGGCGGGGGTGGGCCGACGACCCTCCGCGATCTTACGGCAATATCACCACGCCATCAAGCACGCCCCTTCGCGAATGGGGTGGTCGGTGGCACGACCGGGGGCGGCGCCCGTGACAACTCTCGTCGGGATCAAGATGAGGGTCGGGGGTTTCATCACGACGCGGGTCGTCCCGGTCTCGATCGTGCTCCTGGCCGCGGCACTCTCGAATGCGGGGGCCGCGGAGGACCCGCGCCGCTTCGTCGCCCCCGACGAGGCCGGCCGGCTGGTCTACGAGCAGGACGACCGCGGCAACCGCATCCCCGACTTCTCCCACTGCGGCTACATGGGAGGAGGGGTGGCCATCCCCGACGTGCCGGTCCGGGTCGTGGTCGCCCCGGGTGATGGCGACGCCGGGCCCCGGATTCAGGCCGCCATCGACCACGTCGCGGCGCTCCCGGCCGACGGCCGCGGCATCCGGGCGCGGTGCTGCTGCTGGCCGGGCGCCACGAGGTCGCCGGCAGCCTCCGGATCGCGACGAGCGGCGTCGTCCTCCGCGGCCAGGGCGACGGCCCGGGAGGGACGGTGCTCGTCGCCTCGGGGACCGACCGCCGCACCCTGATCCGGATCGCCGGCAAGGACGACCGCCGCGTCGTCTCGAAGGCCCCGCATGCCCTGGCCGACGCCTACGTGCCCGTCGGGGCGCGCCGCCTCAGGCTGGGCGGCGCCGGGGGGCTGCACGTCGGCGACTCGGTCCTCGTCGAGCATCCCGGCACGGCCGCGTGGATCGCGTCGCTGGGCATGGACCGATTCCCCCCCGGTGAGAAGGGGTCCTACCTGAACTGGCAGCCCGGCAAGATGGACGTCCGCATCGACCGCGCGATCGCCGCGATCGACGGCGACGCCGTCACGCTCGACGCCCCTTTGACGACGGCGTTCGATGCCTCGCTCGTCGCGGGCAGGGTCTCGGCCTACGCCTGGCCGGGCCGGATCGAGCAGGTGGGCGTGGAGGGCCTCCGCTGCGAATCCGAGATCGACCCGGCCAACCCCCGCGACGAGCAGCACTCGTGGGTGGCGATCGACCTCGACGCGGCGCGTGATGCCTGGGTGCGGCAGGTCACGGCGGTCCATTTTGCCGGCTCGGCCATCAGCGTCTGGGAGGGGGGATCGCGGGTGACGGTCGAGGACTGCACCGCCTTGCAGCCCGTGTCGGAGGACGGCGGCTACCGTCGCCACACGTTCTACACCGCCGGCCAGATGACGCTGTTCCAGCGCTGCCGGTCGGAGCGGGGCCGGCACGACTTTGCCGTCGGCTACCTGGCGGCGGGGCCGAACGTGTTCGCCGAGTGCGAGGCGACGGGCGCGTCGGGGTTCAGCGGGTCGATCGAGAGCTGGGCGACGGGCGTCCTCTATGACGGCATCACGATGGACGGCGGCGGCCTGTCGCTGACCAACCGCGAGATCGCCGGCCAGGGCGTCGGCTGGGCGGCGGCCAACTCGGTCCTCTGGCAATGCACCGCGCCGGTGATCACCTGCCGCAAGCCGCCCGGGGCGCAGAACTGGGCCATCGGCTGCTGGGGGCAGTTCCTCGGCGACGGCCGCTGGCGGTCGCCCAACGAGTTCGTCAAGCCGGATAGCCTCTACCGGGCGCAGGTGGCGGACCGCCTCGGGGACGGTGCGGTCGCGGCCCTGGATCGCCGGGCGATCCCCACCGACCCCGGCGACGCGCCCACCATCGACGCGGTCTGCGCCCCGTCTCCTCTCCTCGGCGACGCGCAAGGGCCCGGCCCCGCGCAAGCCGCTCTCCGTCCGCGACGGCTGGGTCGTGTGCGACGGTGCGCTGATGGTCGGCGGCCGGGTCGGCACGGTCTGGTGGCGCGGGCACGTCCTGCCGTCGCGCGCCCGGAGTTCGGCATCGGCGTGACCCGCTTCGTCCCCGGCCGCGACGGGCCCGGCTTCACCGACGACCTCGACCAGTTGACCGACTCCTTGCGAGACGGCGGGACGGCGGCCCTCGAACATCACTGGGGCCTCTGGTACGACCGCCGCCGCGACGACCACCAGATGATCCGCCGGATCGACGGCGAGGTCTGGCCCCCCTTCTACGAAGGACCCTGGGCCCGCAGCGGGGAGGGGACCGCCTGGGACGGCCTGAGCCGGTACGACCTCACGAAGTTCAACCCGTGGTACTTCGGCCGGCTCCGGCGGTTCGCCGAACTGTGCGACCGCAAGGGCCTGGCCCTGATCCACGACGCCTACTTCCAGCACAACATCCTCGAGGCCGGTGCCCACTGGGCCGACTTCGCCTGGCGACCGGCCAACTGCCTCCAGGAGACCGGCTTCCCCGAGCCTCCCCCCTACGCGGGCAAGAAGCGAATCTTCATGGCCAGGGAATTCTACGATGTCGCCCACCCCGAGCGCCGTCGCCTGCACCGGCTCTACATCCGCAAGTGCCTCGACACGCTCGGCGACCTTTCGAACGTCATCTACCTGACGGGCGAGGAGTACACCGGCCCGTTGCACTTCGTCCAATTCTGGCTCGACACCGTGACCGAGTGGGAGCGAGAGACCGGCAAGGACGTCCTGATCGGCCTGAGCTGCACCAGGGACGTGCAGGACGCGATCCTCGCCGACCCGGGCGCGGCCCCGCGGTGTCGGTGATCGACCTGAAGTACTGGTGGTACGCGCCCGACGGCAGCCTGTACGCCCCGCCGGGGGACCAGGCCTCGCGCCAGGCAGCAGCTCCGCGAGTGGAGGGGGAAGAAGGGCCGCTCCGACGAGCAGACGGCGCGGCAGGTCCGCGAGTACCGCGACCGCTATCCGGACAAGGCGGTGCTCGTCGCCGACGGCGGCGCCAACGGCTGGGCCGTGCTCGCCGCGGGCGGATCGATCCCGAAGCTGTCTCGGTCGGTTGATCGGCGCGTGCTCGCGGCGGTGCCGCGCATGAGGCCCTTCGAACCTGCCGGGCTGACCGCGAGGCAATGGGCGCTCGCCGAGCCGGGCCGCAACTACCTGGTCTATTCCGGGGGCGGCGATCCGATCCGCCTCGACCTCTCGGGCGACCGCGAGACGTTCACGGCGCGCCGGATCGACCCGCGCTCCGGGCAGGTCGTCGGGCCGGGCGAGACGGTCCGCGGCGGTGCGATCGTCGACCTCCCGGTCCCGGGCGCGGCCCCCATCGTGGTGTGGCTGTCGCGGGAGGGTTTCGAAGGGCCGTCCTTGACCGAAAGGGGCGACGTGCAACCATGACCGATTCGACCTTGGGGCGTCGCCGGTTCCTCGTCCGATCCGCGACCCTCGCGGCCGGCCTCTCGGCGCTCGACTTCGCCCCGCTCCCCCGCGCCTGGGGAGGCGAGAACGGCCCCGCGCCGTCCGATCGAGATCGGCCCGTCCCCGGGCTGTCCGACACCTCATTGAGCCCGCATGTGGTGGTGCGCAGCGTCGGCCTGACCGACGTGCGATGGACCCGCGGCTTCTGGGCCGACCGCTTCGCGACGTGCCGCGAGGCGATGGTCCCGCAGATGTGGGAGGTCATGGAGGGTCCGGAGCCGAGCCAGTTCTTCCACAACTTCCGGATCGCGGCCGGGCTGACCAAGGGACGGCACCGCGGCCCCGGCTGGAACGACGGCGACTTCTACAAGTGGCTCGAGGCCGCCGCCGCCGTCCACGCCATCACGAGGGATGCGAAGCTCGACCGGCAGATGGACGAGGCCATCCGCGTCATCGCCCTGGCCCAGCGCCCCGACGGCTACCTGCACACGCCGGTCCTGATCGCCGCCCGCAACGGAGGCGACGCGAGGCCCTTCCAGGACCGCCTCAACTTCGAGATGTACAACCTCGGGCATCTGATGACCGCCGCATGCGTCCACCACCGGGCCACCGGCAAGACGAACCTGCTCGACATCGCCGTCAAGGCGGCCGATTTCCTGGTCGGCGCCTTCCGGGACCCGTCGCCGGAGCTCGCCCGCAACGCCGTCTGCCCGTCGCACTACATGGGGATCGTCGAACTCTTCCGCACCACGCGCGACCCGCGATACCTGGCGCTGGCCCGCACGTTCCTCGACATGCGCGACATCGCCCCCGACGGCACCGATGACAACCAGGACCGCATACCCTTCCGCCGCCAGGACGAGGCCGTCGGCCACGCCGTCCGCGCCAACTACCTCTACGCCGGCGCCGCCGACGTGTACGCCGAGACCGGCGACAAGACCCTGTTCGCCCCCCTGCTCAAGATCTGGGACGACGTCGTCTCGCGCAAGATGTACATCACCGGCGCCTGCGGGGCCCTGTTCGACGGCGCCTCGCCCGACGGCTCGAAGGACCAGAAGGCGATCGCCCGGGTCCACCAGTCCTACGGCCGCGACTACCAGCTCCCCAACAGCACGGCGCACAACGAGACCTGCGCCAGCATCGGCAACGCGCTCTGGAATAGCCGCATGCTCCAGGCCACGGGCGAGGCCCGGTTCGCCGACGTCGTGGAGCTCGTCCTCTACAACGGGGCCCTCGCCGGGATCAGCCTCGACGGCCGCCGGTTCTTCTACACCAACACGCTGCGGCAGCTCGACCGGATGCCGGTCGCGCCTGCGCTGGCCGAGGCAGCGGGAGGAGTTCATCAGCTGCTTCTGCTGCCCCCCCAACATCGTCCGGACGATCGCCGAGGTCGGCAACTACGCCTACGGCAAGGACGGCGACCGCCTCTGGGTCCACCTCTACGGCGGCAACGCCCTCGACACCCCCCTGGCCGGCGAGGCCCGCCTGAAGCTGTCCCAGGAGACCGATTATCCCTGGGACGGCCGGGTGAAGATCACCGTCGAGGCCGCCCCATCGCGCGACGTCTCCTTGATGCTCCGCATCCCCGGCTGGGCGTCGGGCGCGTCTTTGGCCGTCAATGGCATGCCCTGGACCGGGCGTCCCGAGGCCGGCTCGTATGCCGAGGTGAGGCGGACCTGGAAGGCCGGGGACGTGCTCGATCTGTCCCTGCCGATGCCCGTCCGCCTGATGCAGGCCAATCCTTTGGTCGAGGAGGCGCGCAACCAGGTCGCCGTCCGGCGCGGGCCGATCGTCTACTGCCTGGAGTCGGTCGACCTGGAGCCGGGCGTCCGCGTCGCCGACGTCGCCATCCCCCGGGGGATCGCGCTGCGGCCCAGGTTCGGCGCCACGCTGCTGAGGGGGATCACCGTCCTCGAAGGCCGCGCCGAGGCCAGGCCCGAGGCCGCGTGGTCCGGCGCGCTCTACCGCGAGCTGTCCGACGCGAAGACGAAACCCATCGACATCCGCCTGATCCCCTACTACGCCTGGGGCAACCGCGGGCGGTCGGAGATGACCGTGTGGATGCCCCTCTCCTGAATCCGGATCGAGTATCATGGGGCGCCCCTCGACCCCACGGCCATCCCCGAGGAATGACCATGAACTTGATCCGACGATCCGACCCGGGCCCCCGGCCCGCCCGCCCCTCCTCGATCCGCCGTGGCGCCGGCGCGGCCGCCGTCGCCTTCGTCCTCGCGACGGCCGCGGGGGCCTATCCGGACGACAAGGGCCGGGATGACGGCAAGCCCCGCGTGCTCGTCCTCTTCGACGGCAAGGGCCTCGACGGCTGGAAGAAGGCCGACCCCGACGACGGCGGCCCGGTCAAGGTCGAGGGGGGCACCCTCGTCATGGGTGAGGGCCGCCTGATGAACGGCATCACGACCACGAGGCGCGACCTGCCCACGACCGATTACGAATTGATCTACGAGGCCCGGCGGCTCTCCGGCAACGACTTCTTCGCCGCGGCCACGTTCCCGGTCGGCAAGTCATTCATCACGCTGGTCAACGGCGGCTGGGGGGGCAACGTGACCGGGCTGTCCAGCCTCAACGGGTCGGACGCCTCGGAGAACGAGACGACCACGTTCGTCAAATACGAGGACAAGACCTGGTACAAGTTCCGCGTCCGCGTCACCGACGAGGTGATCCGCTGCTGGATCGACGAAAAGGAGGTCGTCTCGGTGAATCACCGGGGCGTCGAGGTCGGCACGCGGATCGAGGTCCGCGACAACCAGCCTCTTGGGTTCGCCACCTACGAGAGCGCCGGGGCCCTGCGCCGCGTCGAGGTCCGGAAGCTCACGCCCGCCGAGGTCGCGGCCACCAACGAACTCCCGGAGAAGCCATGAGCGCCGCCAGAGCCTCGTCGTTCCGCCTTGTCGTCGCGGTCGCCCTCGGGACGTGCTCGTGGGGTGCCCCCCGGGTCGCGCAGGCCGAGGGCGCCACCGAGCAGTGGGGGATCTACGAGATCGCCCTCGACGGCCCCTCGGCCGGCAACCCGTTCACCGAGGTCGACCTGTCGGCGAGCTTCTCCCAGGGCGACGAGGCCGTAACCGTGCCCGGCTTCTACGACGGCGACGGCACCTATCGCGTCCGCTTCATGCCCCACCGGACGGGCACCTGGCGCTACGAGACGATCAGCAACCGGGCCGAGCTCGACGACAAGGCAGGGCAATTCGAAGTTTCGAAGCCTTCGTCGGGGAACCACGGGCCCGTCCGCGTGCGGAACACGTTCCACTTCGGCTTCGCCGACGGCACGCCATATTTCCCGATCGGGACGACCTGCTACGCCTGGACCCACCAGGGCGACTCCCTCGAAGAGACGACGCTGGCCACGCTGAAGAACGCCCCGTTCAACAAGATGCGCATGTGCGTCTTCCCGAAGCACTATGCGTACAACCAGAACGAGCCCCCGCTGTATCCCTTCGAGGGGATGCCGCCGCGGACGTGGGACTTCTCCCAGTTCAACCCGGCATTCTTCCGCCACCTGGAGCAACGTGTCGGCCAGCTCCGCGACCTGGGGATCGAGGCCGACCTGATCCTGCTCCACCCCTACGACAGGGGCCACTGGGGCTTCGACCGCATGCCGCCCGAAGGGGACGACCGCTACGTGCGCTACGTCGTCGCGCGGCTGTCGGCCTACCGCAACGTCTGGTGGTCTCTGGCCAACGAGTGGGACTTCATGAAGGAGAAGACTCTCGCCGACTGGGACCGGATCTTCCGCGTCGTGCAGGAGAGCGACCCCTACGACCACCTCCGCTCGATCCACAACGCGCTGCTGCTCTACAACCACACTCAGCCCTGGGTGACCCACGCCAGCATCCAGAACGGGTCGGCGGTCGAGGACGCCGGCCGCGCGGTCCTGTATCGCGACGTCTACAACAAGCCGATCGTCTTCGACGAGGTGAAGTACGAGGGGAACATCCCGCAGCGGTGGGGGAACCTCTCGGCTGAGGAGCTGGTGCGCCGCTTCTGGGAGGGGTCCGTCGCCGGCACCTACGTCGGGCATGGCGAGACCTACCTGCGCCCCGACGAGATCCTCTGGTGGTCGAAGGGGGGCGTCCTCCGCGGCGAGAGTCCGCCCCGGATCGCCTTCCTCCGCAAGGTCCTGGAGCAGGGCCCGCCCGAGGGTCTGGAGCCGATCGACAAGTGGCAGGACCTGCACATCGGCGGCAAGAAGGGCGAATACTACCTCGTCTACCTCGGCAAGCAGGCCCCCACCGAGTGGGCCGTCGAGCTCCCGCGGACCGGCCTGAACGACCCCATGACGATGCGGATCGACCTGCTCGACACCTGGGACATGACGACGACCCCCGTGGACGGGACCTTCGAGCTCAAGTCCAAGAGCCAGTACCTGTATTCATGCGAGAGCCGGCCCAAGATCGACCTGCCCGGCAAGCCGTACATGGCCGTCCGCCTGCGGCGAGTCCCCTGAAAGACATCTGGGCAGCCCCGGAGGGGCGACCGTGAGTAGCCAGGGGCGCAAGCCCCTGGAGCGCTTATCGTGAGGATCGCCAAGCATGAGCGAAAGGTTCGAGTGCGCCCTCCTGACTGGCTTGAGGGGCGAGGTGATAGGAGCGTTCCATGACCTCCATTCGCCCCTACCCATCGGGCTTGGGGAACTCGATCGTGACCTGTTTGCCGTCTACGTCAGAGGAGGGAGGCTTTTCAATCCCCCCGAAGTCGAGAAGATCGCCGTGAGCCTGTCCATGAGGTTTGGAAAAGCCTTGCTCCTACTCTACGATAACTCCTGTGGCGTACGGTTCGCCGCGCTCTACGAGAGCGGGGCACTGGTGAAGGAGTTCGACGAGAGGGACGAAATTTGGGTGCCGCTCGACGAACAGGGCTATCCCGACACCGATCGAGGACGGTTCCGTTGGGATGACATCAAGGACGACTCCGGGGGAGAATACGATTGCATATACGATGCGATTGACGCAGGGCTTGATGCGCTGGGAGTCCGTGATCGGCTCGATAGAGTCTCCCTCAAGCAAAAGGTCGTACATGAGTTCGACTATCAAAAAGTGAGGGACTCCGAGACTTTCTCCCCTCGTTCCCACGCTCCGCGCTATGCATTACCCATAACTTCGGGGGCCGGGTTATGAAGTGATAAATTCCATCCTGTAACGAAGTCCTCAAGCCGTCGCAAGCCGCGCCAGATCGCCTTAACCCCGGGCTCCCCGTCGCCTTTGCGGGCGAGGAAACCCCCGAGCCGGGCGATCTGGCGCACCGCCTCCCGTAAGCCGGGAGGAGACGCCGGGACCATGTCTGTCTTGTGGACCACCCGATGCAACACCTGCCACTGCTCGCGCGGCAAGACCGCCTCGCACGACGCCTCGGGGTGGCGCCGCGCCTCGTAGGTCAACCACAACAGGCGCCAGGCCACCACCGCATAGGTCGCCAAGGCCCGCTCCAAGCGCCCGGCCGTCTCCAACTGCAACCGTTCGACCCGGCAGCCGCTCTTCAGCACGTAATGATAGCGCTCGACCAGCCACCGCAGCGCGTACCAACGCACCGCCCGCTCGGCATCGGCAAGGGTCGCGATCGGCACGGTCGTCAGCAGCCACCAGCACACCGGCCCCTGCCCCTCCGGCGGGCTTTCCTCCTCGGCCAGGATCGCCGTGAGCCTCAGGTGGGGCAACGTCTTGCGGCGGGGATGGGTCGAAGGGGGGGCGATCTCCAGGGTCACGAACCGAATCGTCAGGGTCGCCCGTCGCGCCGGCCGATCGTCGCCCCGTTTGAGGTCCACGGTCATCGTCCCGGCCGCCGCATTGGCGCGCACGGCCGCCCCCAGGAGCCGTTCGACGTGGCGGACCCGCCGCCTGGGCTTGGCCCGGATCAGCAGGTGCGACCCGGGCCGTCGCGGCGCGGCGAAGAGGTCGTAGAAGTCGGCCTCGCGGTCGGCCACGGTGAGGACCATCTGCTCAGCGGGCATGGCGGCCTCGGTGGCGGCCAAGGCATCGAGCCAGCGCTGAGATTCCTTGTCGGCGGTCTCCTTCTTGTTGCGGCCGGCGCGCTTGCCCAAGGTCGCGGGGTCGCGGGTCCAGGTCCGCTGGTCGATCACGCCGAGGGGGACGCCCGCGGCGGTGACGGCGAGGACCGAGTGGAGCCACAGCCCCGAGCGTTTGCTGTGGGCGAGATAGCCCAGGCCGGTGGTGTCCGGATGGTCGGTGAAGTCGAGGCTGGTGGTGTCCTGAATCGTCAGGAGCCACTCATCCTCGCGGTCAGGGAGCCGTCCCAGGGTGCTGTCGCGGTGCGCGGCGCGGATGTCGTCCGGGTCGATGCGCGGGTTGTCCCAGAAGCGATAGGCGGCCTTGGTGGCGGCCCAATCGCCCGAGGCCTGAGGCACGCTGGCCTCCGGCGCGCTGAGCAGATCGTCGACCAATTTGACCAGGCGTCGGTTCAAGCGTCGGTCTCCGAGGTCGACGTGGCGAAGTTCGAGTGCTGACCACATGGTGTTCTTACGAACATCCGGGCCGGATGGATCGAACTTGTGGGTAATGCATAGCGCGGGAGCGTGGGAACGCGCTCCCCGACGCTCTGCGTCGCCGATCCGGACGGACGCGGAGCGTCCGAAGAGCATCCCCACGCGGAGCGTGGGAACGAGATTGCGGCGAGCAATGCGGTGAGGGGCCGAGGGGCGGGCGTCGAACGGCTCGCCTTCAGTGGGCGTGATCCCCCCCGCCCCGCGCCCCCTCTTGTAGCCCGCGATAGAGGCGGGCGAGCTCGACCATCAACGGTTCGAGGCGGCCGTAATACTCGTCTTCCGAGAGCTTGGCCTTCTCGTCGCGCAGGGCGGCAATGGAGAGCTCGAGCTGGTCGCGACGCCGGCGCATCTCGGGCGGCATCTGCCGCTCGCGGTCGCTGGGGATGAGGTGGAACTGGTGGGCGCGGAGGCCGTCGAGCGGGGCGCCGTCCTTGCGCGCTTCGTGGCGCGGACGCCGCGGAACCAGTCGGCGGGCGTCCCGAGCCGGTCGCCGTTGTCGTCGAGCAGGGCGTGCTCGGTGGCCAATTGCGACCGGGTCCGATAATGGTCCTGGACCCGGCCGCTGGCGGTCAGGAAGGCTTCGAGCAAGGAGACCTGGCCATCCTTGTCGAGGTCGGCGCGGCGGTCGGCGATCGCCTCGGCGAGGTACTGGCCGAGACGCGAGAAGTTCTGCTCATGGCCGCTGCGGGTCGCGGTGACGACGACGCGATTCTCCCCCGAGAGGCGGTTCAGGAACGGGCCGCTCGACGAGAAGCAGGCGAGCACCGCAAGCGGCCTCTGGACCGGCGCCAGCCACTCGGCGAGCTCGAGCTCGGACACGTCGGGCCCGCGCAGGTTGAACTTGGCCTCGCGGCCGTCGTACGTCCCGTGCCCGATCAGGACGACCCAGAGCGGCCCCCCGCCCGTCGCCTTCTCGGCCAGGGTCGCGCGGAGGCGATCGCGATCGGGTGCGTCGGCCGGCTTCCCCGTGCCGATCCGGATCGTGTCGGCCCCGGCCTTGTCGGCGGCGGCCTGCCACAGGTCGGCCCAGCGGCGGAACTGGCCGTCATACTCCGGCGCGCCCGGCGCGCCGACCACGACGAGCACGCACGGCCGGTATTCGGGGTCGGCCGCGGCCAGGCCCAGGGCGATCGCGAGCAATGTCTGGATCATGGTCCGGATCGTCCCGCATCAGGCCAGGCCGTTGACGCGCCGCAGGCCCCACTCGGCCGACAGGCAGGCGATGGCGACGAGGAAGTACAGGGGGTGATGCCACAGGGGCGAGGTCCACGGCTCGGTGATCGGCGCGTCTCGCGAGGAGAGGCTGGCGACGAACGAGTCGAGGCGGTCGCCGTCCACGAGCTCGCCCTTGGTCTTGGCCGCGATGGATTTCAAGAAGTCCCGATCCGGCTCCAGGCGATTGAACTCGTCGGCCGCGGGCTGGGCCGCCCAGCCGGCCTCGCGCTCGCCGACGGCGCTGCCGTCGGGCGCGGTCGCGGCGGCGGCGACGCGATAGGGCCCGGGCTGCTTGGCGACGTAGGACGCCGCATACGCGCCGGCCTCGCCCCCGGCGGGCGCGGCGTCGAGCGCCAGGGCGTCGCCGCCCGGCAGGGTGATCCGGAGGGCGACCTTCGCGTTGTCGAGCGGCCGGTACTCGGCGTCCTTCACGCGCACCGCGATCTCGACGGCGGGCGACGTCGCGTCGTCCCTGGGGCGGACGGCGACGTCGACCCGACCCGGGACGTCGCCGACGAGCCAGCGCACGGTTTGGCGCCACGACCGATCGAGGTCGTCCTCCGCGGGGTCGGCGCGGCGGATGCCCCAGCGCCACAGGTCGCCGATCAGCAAAGCCGCGACGTGCCCCTTGCCGAACTGCTGCGCCACCAGCGCGGGGGCCGTCTCGCCGGCCGCGTCGCGCACCTCCGAGAGCACGACCGCCCCCGGCTTGATGTCGCCGACGCGGCTGAGCGTGCGGAACGACGACATCGCATCCAGGCGCCGCCTCTCCTCGTCCTCCGTCTTCCGCGTCCGGACCCACGGCTGGAGCCAACCCTCTCGGGTGAGCACCAGGCGATACTCGGGGTCGCCCGGCGGGGCCGCGTCGCGGCGGTTCAGGTAGACCGGCAATAGCTCGCCGACCGGCGTGCGGTCGTACTTGCCGTCGGCGAACGAGTCGGGGCCGCCGAGCATCAGGAGCCCGCCGCCGCGGTGGCTCACGAAGTTGCGCAAAAGCGTCAACTGGTCCTGCGTGAAGAAGCCGGCCTCCATGTCGTCGAGGACGACCGCGTGGTAGCGGTACAGCTCGTCGGCGGCCTTGGGGAAGCCGTCGCGGAGCTCCACCTCGTCGAGCGTCCCCAGGCGGACGAGCACCGGCTGGTCGTACCGCTCGGCCGTGTCGGCGTCGGGGTTGTCGAACCCGTCGAACAGCGGGGAGGCCGCCCGGTCGCGCGTGTTCCGGAAGTCGAACTTCGGCTGCCGGCGGCGATCCGCACCAGGCCGACGAGCTGCACCTGCTCGTCGTCGGCCACCGCCCGGCGGAGGAACTTGAACTCCCAGTTGGGCCTCCCGCTCACGTAGAGCACGCGATACGGGCCGCCCCCCTGGTCGACGACCACGAGCCGGCTGTTGTTGGCGAGCGTCTGCTCGGCCGTCTCGGCGACCTCGGTCCCGAGGCCCTTGAGCTCGGAGGCCGCGACGGCGCGGACCCGGTAGAAGCTCACCCCCTTCCGCTCGGGGCGGAACTGGAAGCGGAAGCTGAGCGGCTTGCCGTCGCCGCTGGCGATCGCCTCCTGGCGCTCGACGTCCTTGCCCGCCTCGTCGGTGACGGCCGCGACGATCGTCTCGCCCTTGAAGCCGGCGGCGGAGACGTCGGCCCGGACGACGACGGGGGCCGATTCGAAGTTGGCCTGGCTGGTCGAGACGTTCGTCACGCCGATGTCCCGGCCCGTCCCCCGCGAGGGGGGCAGGACGGGGTAGATCGGCGGCATCTCCGACCAAACGAGGTCGCCCACGTCGGTCCGGTTGCCGTCGGTGAACAGCAGCACGCCCGCCAGCGGCAGGCCGCGGAACCGCCTCGCCAAAGCCGAGAGCGACGCGGTCAACGCGGTGCCGGTGCCGTCGAACGCCAGGGCGTCGAACCCGTCGGCCGCTCGCAGGTGCGAGTCGAACACATAAGTGCGGACGTCGAAGTCCTGCCCCAGCCGCGTCGCCCACGGCGCGTCCTTCTTGAGGCGGTCGCGCACCCACTCTCCCCGAGAGGGGGCGGCCGGGTCGTCGCGGACGAGCAGGCTCTGGCTGTTGTCGGCCAGGACCACGAAGGCGTTCGCCCCGCTCTTCGGCCGCGAGCCGGTCAACATCGGCTCGACCAGGCAGAGCACCAGCGCCGCGAAGCCCAGCCCCTTCAGGACCGCACAGGCCAGGCGCACTCGCCACGAGGCCCGCGCGCGGCCGTAGCTCCAGAGGAGCGCCACGCCCGCGACGCCCATCAGCACGAGCGCGCCGGCCGTCCAGCGGGGCGACCCCCAGATCAGGGAGGGCATCGTCATCGGCCGCTCCCCAATCGTTCGTAATAGCGGCGCACGCCCTCGGCGAACCGGGGCGGCACGGGGTCGCGATCGATCGGCACCAAAGCGTCGGGCGCCTCGCGGCGGCGCACCTCCTCGGCGATCCGGTCGCGGAGCTCTCGGATCGGGTCGGCCACCATCGTCTGCAACTGGGTCCAGTCGGGCACCTTCGAATGCCTCTTGAACTCCTCGCGCGCCCCCCGCACGCGGTCGCGAATCCGCGCCGCCTCCGCGCGGAGCTCGGGGTCGTTGAGCAGGTCCTCGACGTCTCGCATCCGGTCGGACCACTGGCGGAAGCCCTCGCCCGTGATCGGCCCGCTGGGCCCCCCCTGCGACAGGCCGTCGATCATCCGATCCAGGCCCGACGGCTGGCCTCCTCGCGGGGCGTTGCCGCCGCGTAGGGCCCCCTGCCCTCGCTGCCCCTGTTGACCTTGCTGGCCCTGCTGTCCTTGCTGGCCCGGTTGGCCGCCCTGTTGAGCTTGCTGGCCCGGCTGACCCCCTTGCTGCCCTTGCTGGCCTTGCTCACCCGGCTGGCCGTCTTGCGGCGGGTCCTGGCCCTCGGGCCGTTGCCGGTCTTGAGCATTCTCGCCCTGGCGCCCCGGTCGTGACGAGGGCCGGGGCGGCGCGCCCTGCCGGTCGGCCGGGTCGCGGCCGGTCGCGCGGGCGATCTCGCGGTTGACCTGATCGGCGAGGTCTTCGAGCTCGCCCTGCGCCCGTTTCAGGGCGGTCGTCTCGTCGCCGAGGACGCTCCGGGCCGCGCGCTCGACCCCTTCCTTCAACTGCCCGATGCCCTGGCCGGCGCGGCGGGACGTCTTCGCGGCCTCCTCGGGGATGCCCGCGTCGGCCAGGCGCTCGGCGACCTTCAAGGCGTCGGGGATCGCCTTCTCGTTCGCCTTGCGGACCGCGTCGAAGAGGCTCCTTGGCCAGCAGGGGCTCGGTCTCCTCGGCGTCCTGCACGGTGCGCCGCATCCGGTCGAGGAGCTGGTCGAGCTGCTTCTGCTGCTGCTGGAGGCCCTGCCTGGCCTGCTGGCGCTCTCCGGAATCGCGGAGGGAACGTTGGGAGTTGCGGTCCCAGGCGTCGAGCCGGTCGGAGAGCTTGCCCTGCTCCTCGTCGAGGCGGCGGGCCTGGTCGCGCATCTCGGTCATCTCCTCGGAGAACCGATCCGAGGCGTTCTTGCGGAGATCCTCGCGGATGTCGTCGAGTTGCCTGCCGGCGCGGGTGCCTTCGGTGAGGGCCTGCGAGAGCCGGCCTTCCTCGAGCGCCTCGGAGGCCTGGCGGACGTGCTCGCGGCCCTGCTCGATCTGCTGGCGGGCGTCGGCCATGCGGTCGCGGTTCTCCTCGCGCTCCATCCGCTCGCGGAGCTCGTCGGTGTCGCGGATGGATCTGCTGCTGCTGGTCGCGGAGCCTCTTGAGCTGGCGCTCGATCTCGTCGTGCGCCTGCGGGTCCTTGGCCGCTTCGAGGGCCGATTGGAGCTCCTTGAGGCGCTCGTTCAGGTCGCCCTGGCGCTGCGCCAGCTCGCGGAGGCGGTTGAGCACCTGGTGCGTCTCGCGCTGCTCGCGCTCGCGCTGCGAGAGCCGGTCCTGCTGGGCCCGGCTCTGCTCCTCGTAGCGGTTCTCCTCGTTCGAGAGTTCGAGCTGCTGGAGCTGCCTCTGCGACGGCCCTCCCGAGGCGCGCCCGCCCCTGCTCCGCTGCCGCGAGTTGCGGACGACCTCGAACTCGCGGGCCCGCAGCTTGAGCAACGCCTGGTAGGCGGCCTGCTCGGCGACCAGCGCCGGCGACAAAGGCGCGATCTTCGGCGCCTTGGCCGCCTCCGCGAGGCGCGCCTCGGCGCCGTTCATGGACTTCGTGGCCTGGTCGAGCGCCGCCTTCGAGGCCGGGTCGCGCAGACGCTCGGCGAGCTGCGCGGCCTGCTCGATGGCCGAGTGCTGCGATTCCTGGAGGGTCCTGGCGTCCTCGGCGAACGGGGCGGTCGGCTTCGCCCCGGTCTCGCGTCGGATCAAAGTCCAGGTCCCGTTGATGATTTGCTTCTGGAGCTCGGCCAGCTTGTCGGCCTGCTGGGCGTTCTCGCTCGGCTCCCCTTCCGACTCGGACGACCCGCCCGGGGGGGCCTCGCCCTGGCGGAAGATCTCCTCGAAGTGGCGGACCTCGGCGAAGAACATGTCGCCCGACGTGCGCCGGGGCCGATTGTCGGGGCCGACGTCCTCGGCCCAGAAGAAGAAGGTGACGAGCTGGTCGGGCTCGGCGCGGAGCGTCTCGAAGTCGATCAGGTGCTCCGCCTGCGCCTTCCGGATCGCGGGCTTGGCGTCGCCCAGGACGACCTCGCGCGGCTCGCCGCCCGCGGCGGTGTAGCTGACGCCGTGCCGGACCACGCCGAAGTCGTCCTCGACCTGCGCCTTGAGCTTCAGCTCCTCGACCGGGGAGACGCGGACGTCGCGACCCGGCTGCGTCATCTTCACGACCGGCGGGCGGTTCCTCGTGACGTTGACCACGAGCTCGGCGGGCAGCTTGTTGGTACGACCCTCCCCGTCCACCAGGCGGACCTGATAGCGCCGCGTTTCGTCGAGCTTGATCGACGCGCCGTAGGCGTGCGCGCCGTCATCCTGCGGCACCAGGGGGATCGCCTTCCCCTCCGGGTCGACCAGCAGCGCCGAGGCGACGTCCTTGTTGAGCCGGCAAAGTAGGGACAGCTCGGTCCCCTCGACCGCCGTGACGTGCCGGATGTCCTCGACGGTCTTCGGCTCCATCGCCGTGTAGCCCGGGAAGACGAGCTTCGCGTCGGCTCGCTGGCAGCTCGGGGTATTCGAACACGCTCACGCGGTACGTCTCGGTGCGATGGCCCTCGAATTCGACGCGATACGACAGGTCGGCGCCGACCGATTCGACGCGGCCGGCGAACGTCGGGTCCTCCAGGCTCCTCGTCATGGTGCGCGGGACGACGGACGAAGTCCCGTCCTCGACGACGAGCCTCGCCTCGGCCGGGACCTCCTTCGGGAAGCGGGCGACGACCAGCAGCGTCGATCCCTTCTCGATCGACGTGTTGCCCGGCTCGACCTGGACGTCGGACGCGATGGCACCCGGCCCGTGGGCCGAGCGATCGGCGGCATTCGAGCGGACGCGCCCGACCAGGACCGCGGACGCCACGAGGAGCAGCCCCAGCGCGATCGCGTGCGCGAGCTTCGCGCCGCGGAGGGTCCACGAGGGGACCGCCTCCTCCCAGGCGTTCGCGCGGCCGTGCTCCAGCGCCTGGCGGATCACGGTCGCCTGGAGGAACCCGGGGCGCCCCGAGGCCGCCGCGTCCTCCTCGACGGCGACCAGCAGGCCGGTGCCGAGCTCGGGATGCCTCGCCTCGATGCGCCTCGCCACCCAGCGCGGGTCGCGCACCGACCGCAATGCCAGGAGCGCGCACGAGGCCCCCGTCGTCGCCGCCAGGGCCGCGAACGCCGCCAGCAGCCATAGGCCCGGCATATCGAAAATTGAATCATGTTTCGATATAACGAAGGCGAGGCCCAGCCCGACGAGGGACCAGGCCAGCCAGCAGAGCGCCAGGGCGCTCCGGAGCCGCGCCAGGCGGAAGCGGCGTGCGACCCGTTCCAGTGCCTCCCGCAGTTCCGTGCTCATGGCGTCGTGGCCTCCGCGAGGGCCGGGCGGACATGCGATCGCTCGCGACGTCCCGCCAGCCAGGTTTCGACGATCAGGACGCCGATCGCCGCCAGGACCAGGTCCCGCCAGAGCTTCTGGCGGCCTTCGAGCTCCGCGTTGTGCATCTGCCGGAGGTGCTCGCGATCGTTTCCCTTCGGCGACCGGCTCGCCAGGAGGCAGCCGAACTGCTCGAGCGTCTCGACGTGCAAAGGCGACGTCCGGCTCTCCGCCGGGTCGAGGTTCACGGCGAACGCCCGCGCGCCGGACGGCGCGTCGATCGTGTAGACGCCGGGCTGGTCCGCGTCGGCGAACGCCGAGGCGCCGGGGGACGTCGTCACGGTCGAGCCGTCGGGCTTGTGGATCACATATCCCTTCGCGGCATCGCCGCCGGCCGGCAGCGGCACGCGGTCGCCGACATGGAGATCGGCCGCGACGAGCGGCGCGGGTCGCGGGCCTCCAGCATCGCCGACATCAGGGGCACGAACTTCGACGACCGCGCAGCTGGCTGTCGGCGGGGTCCCACCCGCTCGCCAGGACGACGAGCCGACCCCGGCCGAGCGCCTTCTCGATGACGGCGGGGTCGCCGGTCTCGAACCGCGCCAGGACGCGCGCGTCGCCGAGCGCATCGGGATCGATCCGGCGATATTTCCAGAAGTGGATCTTGGTGAAGTCGTTGAACTGGGGGCCGGCCAACGGGGCGAACAGGGGGTGGTCGAAGGCGATCTGGCCGAGCATCACGTCGCGGGGGACCGTGGCTTCCTCGATGTCGCGAGGAGGGGCGTCGGCCAGCGCGGCGAGCGTTGCGGCGCGTCCGGGCGCGGTGAGGACGACGAGCAGCGTGCCGCCGCCTCGCACATAATCCTTCAGGCGGCCGGCGTTCTCGGCCGTGGTCTCGGCCGCCAGCACGACCAGGGGCGGCGGGCGGCCCTGTTCCCACGCCAGGGGCACGCCGGGGGCCTGCGCCACGACGCGCACGCTCCGCCGGGGCGTGTCCTGGAAGACGCGATGGAGGTAATAGAGGAGGCCCGCGGGGTCTTCGGCCGCGTCGGGGCCGAGGTAGACGACGGTCGCCTCGTCGCGGCCCCCGTCGGCGAGGTACAGCGTGTTGTCGAAGGCGTGCGCGTCGCCGGAGAGGCGGAGGACCCGTCGCGGCGAAGGGCCCGGACGCTCGGGCACGCGGACGACGCGGCTCTCGCCCGGCGGGACGTAGACGGAGACCGGGTTGCCCGATCGATTGCCGGCCTCGTCGAGCCAGGACAATTCGAACGCCTCGCGCCGCGAACCCGGGTCGTTCGAGACCCGCACGCGACGCTCCGGTTCGGGCCCGGCCGGCCCCTCCTCGGCCGCATCGGCGAGCCATTGCAGGCCCGCGTTGGGTCCGTGGTCGGCGACCGTCTTGAGTTCGAGCTCGACGTCTCGGGGCCATTCGAAGTCGCCCAGCGCGTCGACGCGGCTCCCCTGCTGGAGGTCGCCGATCAGGACGACCCGCCGCGGCATCCGGCCCGCCTTCGCGCCCGCGTCGGCGACGTCCTCGATCGCGGCGACGGCGTCGATCAAAGCCTGCCCCAGGTCGGTCGCTCCCCACGACGGCGACAGGCGGTCCACCAGCGCCCCGCGACGGCCCGCCGCCGCGCGGGGTCGAGCGTTGCCGATTCCTCGAACCCGAGCAAAGGGCGGGTCGTCGCGTCGAAGGCGAACAGGGCGAGCTGGTCGCCCGGCCGGCACGAGGCGATCGCCTCGTGCGCGAGCGCCTTCGCCTTCGGCCAGAGGTCTCCGCGACGCATGCTCGCGCTGGTGTCGATGAGCACGGCGACGCGCCTCCGCTCGTCCTGGCCGAAGTCGAGCTGCGCCGCGCGGCGCAGGAACGGCCGGGCGAACGCGATCGCCAGCAGGACCAGGGCCGCCGCCCGCAGCAGGAGCAAAAGGATGTGGTCCAGCCGGCTCCTCCGCGTCAGCCTCGGGGGGGTGGGCGCGAGGAACATCAACGAGCTGAACGGCACCTCGCCGCGGGGCGAGCGGCGGATCAGGTGGAACACGATCGGCGCCGCGACGGCCAGCACCCCGAGGGCGTACAACGGCGTGAGGAAGCTCATCGCGCACCCCCCCGCCCCGGCGCGAGGCGGCGGCCCGGCCGTCGGCCGCGACGCATCCGCGCCCTGAGGAGGTCGAAGAGGACGAGCTCCAAAGGGCGGTCGGTGGCGATCGGCGTGTACTCGATGCCGAGGTCGGCGCAGGCGCGCTCGATCTCGGCGGAGTGGGCCGCGAACCGTCGCAGATATTCGCCCCGCGCCGCCTCGGGGTCGATGTAGAGCTCGCGGCCCGTCTCGACGTCGAGGAACATGGCCGGGGTCGCGAACTCGAACCGCGTCTCCGCCGGGTCGAGCACGCGCAGGACGATGACGTCGTGACCCCGCGACCGCAGGTAGCCGAGCCTCGTCCGCAGGGGCCCGGTGGGGGCCAGCAGGTCGGAGATCAGGACGATCAGCCCGCGCTGCGCACGGTCGCGGCGATCTGTTCGAGGGGGCCCGCCAGGTCGGTCGCGCGGCCCTGCGGCTCGCGCTCCAGCAGCGCCATCAGGCGCCTCAGGTGGCCGGGGCGGTGGCGGGGCGGGAGGTAGTCGGTGATCCGGTCCTCGAACGTGAGCAGGCCGACCGCGTCGCGCTGCGCCGACAGGAAGTAGGCGATCGTCGCCGCCGCGGTCCGGGCGTACTCGATCTTGCTGTACGGGCCCGAGCGGTAGCCCATCGACCGGCTCGTGTCGAGCACCAGGTAGCAGCGCAGGTTGGTCTCGTCCTCGAACCGCTTGACGTAGTAGCGGTCCGAGCGGGCGTAGAGCCGCCAGTCGAGGTAGCGGGGGTCGTCGCCGGGGGTGTACTCGCGATACTCGCTGAACTCGACGGAGAAGCCGTGGTACGGGCTGCGATGGATGCCCTTGATGAACCCCTCGACCGCGACGCGGGCCCGCATCTGGAGGCTCTTGATCCGCATCAGGGTCTGCGGGTCGATCAACGCCGCGCCCGTGGCCGCCGCCTCGTCGGGGCGTCTCGGGGAAGGCCGGGGGGCGCGGCGGCGATCGGGTGCGGTCATCAAATCAGCCCTGGATTCCCTTCACGTGGTCCAGCAGGCGGTCGATCACGGCGTCGACGGTCACGCCGTCGGCCTCGGCGCGGTAGCCCAGCAGGATGCGGTGGCGGAGCGTGGGGTGGACCAGCGCCTTGACGTCGTCGGGCGTGACGTGGAACCGCCCGCCCAGCAAGGCCCTCGCCTTCGCGCCCAGCACCAGGGACTGCCCGGCCCGCAGGCCGGCGCCCCAGCTCACCCAGTCGTTGACGAAGTCGGGCGCCTCGGCCCCGGGGCGGCTCGCCGACGCCAGGCGCACCGCGTAGCGGACCAGATCCTCGGCGATCGGCACCCGGCGGACGACCTCGTGGAACCGGAGCACGTCGCCGCCGTCGAACAGGGGCTCGATCGCCTCGGGCTTGCGCGAGGTCGTCCTCTGGACGACGGCCACCTCGTCGTCCTCGGGCAGGTAGTCGACGATCACGTTGAACAGGAAGCGGTCGAGCTGCGCCTCGGGCAGAGGATAGGTCCCCTCCATCTCGATCGGGTTCTGCGTCGCCAGGACGAAGAACGGCTCTTCCAGAGGATATCGGACCCCGGCCGCCGTGACCTGGTGCTCCTGCATCGCCTCCAGCAAAGCGGCCTGCGTCTTGGGCGGGGTGCGGTTGATCTCGTCGGCGAGAATGACGTTGGCGAAGATCGGCCCCTTGACGAACTGCATCCGGCGACGGCCCTCGCCCGTCTCCTCGAGGATCTCGGTGCCGGTGATGTCGGCCGGCATCAAGTCGGGGGTGAACTGGATGCGCTGGAACTTCAGGTGGAAGACCTGCGCGATCGAGCGGACCAGCAGCGTCTTGGCGAGCCCGGCGCGCCGGTGATCAGGCAGTGGCCGCCCGCGAAGAGGGCGATCAAGAGCTGATGCGTCGCCTCCCTCTGGCCGACGATGACCTTGCCGAGCTCGCGCTCGATCCGGCCGCGGCTCTCGTGGACCGCCTCGACCACCTGGCGTTCGCCCTCGTGGGCATCGACGTCCGTCACGATCGCTCCTTTCGACGGGCCGGAATGGGCCGCGGAGGGCCGCGGATCAAGGCGGATGGACGCGGATCAGATCGGCGATCATCCGCCTTGATCCGCGGCCCTCCGCGGCCCATTCCCTCGTGGTTCGCTCATGCGATGCCCATCCTAATGCGTCATGGCATAGGTCACGATGTTGATCCCCATCGGGTACGACTTCTTCTCGGAGAACTCGTGGAAATAGGCGGCGTCCTCCCCCTCGCGCTCCCAGCCGTCGCCGAGGTCGGTGTTGTGGCAGATGATCGCCATCATCCGGCCCTTGTCGTCGAAGAGGCCCTTGTAGTGGACCGTGCGGCGTGTCGCCGCCGTGGTGCATCTCCCACGTCACGTTCGAGCCGGGCCCGGGCCAGGAGTGGATGCTGGGGACCTGCGGCTTCTCCTTGAGGCGATAGACGCAATGGAAGATCTCGTGCTCCAGCGGCAGCTCCTCGGGCTCGCGGTCGGGGAAGACGCGGCGGATCTGCTCGTGGAAGTTCTCCCACTGGTCGTCGCCCCAGAAGTCGTCGACCATCAGGAAGCCGCCGTTGAGCAGGTAGCGCCGCAGCGCCGTGACCTCCTCCTCGGAGAAGAACAGGTTGCCCGGCTCGATCATGTAGAGGAACGGGTAGTCGAACAGCCTCTCGTCGGTCAAGCGCATCGAGATCGGCTCGGGGTTGACCTTCAGCGCCGTCAGTTGCTGGAGGCGGAACGAGAAGTTCAGGTCGCTGTCGGGCCAGTCGGTCAACCAGCCGCCGCCCCAGCCGCGCCTCCGGCCGTACCCGCCCATCGAGTCGTACTCGACGCGGACGAAGGTGAAGACGTCGTGCTTGAACCGATCGTCCACCTTCCAGTTGGGCACGCCGGCGCGGTCGTCGGGCATCATGCCGGGATACCTGCGCCCCCATCGCTGGGCCAGGGCCATCCCGGAGGCGAGCGCGAGCACGGCGAGGGCCGCGGCCAGCATCGGGCGTCGTCGAAACATGGCTCAGCGCCTTCGTTCGGTGGGCTTCGGGGTGGGGGAGACGGCCTCCGCCTGGTCGGGCCCGACCAGGTCGAGCAGGAGGCGGTGCGCGTCGCGGAAGCGGGGCGCCTCCTCCAAAGACTTGAGCACCTCGCGCCTCGCCTCGACGGCCCGCCCCCCCTGCTTGAGGAGCGCCGCCAGCCGGTAGTGGACCTCGGCCGGGTCGGTGTCGTCGAGCAACGCCAGGGCGCGATAGGCGGCGATCGCCTCGTCGCGCCCGCCCAGATGCTCGGAGGCGCGGCCGAGCCGGCGATACGGCTCCGGGACCAGCGGGTTGACCGCCAGCATGCGGCGCGCGTCGCGGGCCAGGGCGCGCCAATCGCCGGCCTCCTCGTCGAGCTCCATCAGGCGGAGGAAGGCCGGGGATGCCGAACCGTCGCGCGCCGCCCACGCTTCGAGGGCCGCGCGCTCGGCGGCGGGGTCGGACGTCTTCCGGTGGACGGTGGCGAGCATCGCGTAGGCGTTCTCCGCCCCGACGTACTCCGGGTTGAGTTCCTTGAGCGTCTTCAAGGTCTCCTTCGCCCGGTCCCACTTCTCCTCGGCCACGAGCCGCGACGCCAGCCGGCGCAACCCCCAGAAGCTCCTGGGATGCCCCTCCAGCCACGCCGTCACGGCCGCCGAATCGGCGTCGGGGGGCAACTCGGGCTCCTCCCAGGTCGCCCCGGGGGCGACCGCCTCGGCCTTCCGCCGCGCGAACTGCGAAAAATCGCGATCCATCTGTTCTAGCGACAGTTTGGACCGTCGCGGCAGTGCCTCATTGATGGGCACTCCCGCGCCCAGGTCGTCCAGCAATCCCTTCAGGGCGGGCAGTCCGGCGCGTTGCACGAGGAAGTCCACGGCGAGGGCCGACTCGTAGTAGGCAAATTGCAGGTGGAGCGGCGTCTTGGCACCCAGGAATGCGGAGCTGAGCCGGCTCAGGGGGGTCAGCCCGTCGCCCAGGATCATCTCGCGGAAGCGGGGGTTGAGCGCCTCGCCCCATGAGGGGTCCTGCCTCTCCTCCTCGTAGACCGAGATCCCCTCGCTCAGCCAGCGGGGCATCTTGTTGCGCGTCTTGCTGAGCGTGACCACATGGCAGAACTCGTGCCAGAGGACCGCCTCCCAGTTCGCCGGGTGCTCGCCCTGCGACGCCGGGCTGTTGGCCGTGATCACGCTCCCGAAGCAGACGCCGAGGAACCCCTCGGCGCCGGGCAGGCCGAACGTCCGGACGGCGAACTCCTTCTTCTGCGGGAAGACCTCGACGATCACCGGGTCGGGGGCCGTCACGCCGTACTTCGCGCCCAGCGTCTCCTTCGCCTTTTGCAGTAACTTTAGCACCCGGCGCCCATACAGGTCGGCCTCGCGCGCCTCCATCCGGACGACGAAGCCCCCCTCCTGGAGCGTGCGGAAGCCGGCCAATCGGTCGCGGAGGGTGATCAGGTTATAGGCGACCACGTTGTAGCCATCCCTGGCGAAGACCTCGTCGGCGAGCTTCCACCCCTCCGCCTCGTCGCCGAGGCGTAGGAGATCCTGGCCGAGCTGGATCTTCGCGGGGAGGTCGTCGGGGACGAGTTCGAGGGCCTTCCTCTGATAGGCGGAGCCCTCGGCGAAGCGGTATTTCTGCGAGAGCTTGCGGCCGATGAGGTGGTCGACCTCGGGGTTCCCGGCCCAGCGCGATAGCGCGGAGGTCCGCGCCGCGGCCTCGCCGACGCGGTCGTTCCGCAGGTGGGCCAGCACCGCGCGGTAGGCCCAGGCGCGGGGCTCCAGCAGGTTCACGTCGAGCACCTGCGCGAGCACCCGCTCCGCCTCGTCGTACTTCTCGGCGTCGATCAGGTGGTCGGCCCGCAGGAGGAGGCTGTCGACGTGCCTCGGGTTGATCTTCAGGGCCGCCTCGATCGCCTCGTCGGACCGGGCCCGGTCGTCGTCCGAGAATGCGCAGGCCAGCAGGTAGTGATAGCGGGGGTCCTCGGCCGCCCCCTTCGGGGCCTTCTGGAGCGTCGCCGCGGCGAGGGCGTCGTCCTGCTTGTCGAGCGCCAGCTCGGCCGAGGCGAGATGGGCCGCGACGAGGCCGGGCCTCTGCTTGAGGGCGACGTCGTAGAACTGGTCGAGCACCTTGCGCGCGTCGGCCCCGCGGAGCAGGAAGAACCGCCCCAGCGCGACGCGGTCCTCGGGCGAGGCGTACCGCTGCGGGACGGCCAGGACCAGCCTCTCGATCGCGTCGAGCGCGGCCGTCGCGTCGTCGTCGCGGCCGTTGACGCGGTAGACGTCGCGGGCGAGCAGGTGGAGCGGCACGCTGGCGGGGAACCGCCGCAGGCCCTCGCGGAGCGTCGCCAGCGCGGCCTTGTCGTTGCCGCGCGCCAGCTCGGCCTCGATCTTCAGCGGCCACCAGGGCTCGCCCCGCACCCCCTTGCCGATCTCCGCCGCCACCAGTTTCGCGCATTCATCATAGCGCCCGGTGCGGAGGAGCTCCTCGGCCCCGTCCCAATCCCAGTCCGCCGCGACAGCCCACCCCGCGAGCCCCGCCACGAGGGCGGCCCCTACGATGATGGGGATGAGGCCCCTCGGCCCCGCGACGCCCAGCCTCGACGAACCTCGCTGTGCGACGAACGCGACCATGCGATCCCTTCCCTCGATGACCCGTCTCGACGCCGACGGCCCGGGAACGATTGATTATAGCCGCACACCGAACGATCTCGCCAAGGTCTTCCCGATCCTCCCACTTTCCAAGGTGCTTCAGGGCTTCTGTTCGGACGGAGATCGGGCCCAGGGTGGCCGGGGCCAAGCGAGCGGAGCGAGCGTGCCCCGGGCGCGCCGCGGAAGGTCTTCATCGACCGCGCCCGTAGTAGCGAACCATGCGGTCGTGATACCCGGCCCGCTCGACCCATTCCGCCTCCCGGACGGGATCGGTCTCCTCGCTCACCCGGAAGTGGTAATAATCGGATTCAACCAGGTTGATCTGCCTATGGCCCTCCCCGTAGGCCAGGACGAGAAGCCCCAGGATCGAGCCCATGATCGCCACCTCGACCATGAGGCTCCGCGTCGTCATCCGAGGCATTCGCATGGTTCGCTCCTGATTGGAGGTCGGGAAAGAAATGTCCGCGAGCCCGGCTCGACGGATGCCTCCCCTGCAGCCCCGGAGGGGCGACCGCCCGTAGCCCAGGGCTTGCGCCCTGGGGGTCAGGGACGCCGTCACGGGACTCGACCCAGGGCTGTCGCCCTGGGCTACGATCGGTCGCCCCTCCGGGGCTGCAAATCGCGGACTTTTCTTTCCTGGCCCTCAATGGCGTCTGTCCGAACCAACTCCGGGGGGGGTGGACCGGACTCGATCGGGGTCGGGGGCTCTCCCCATCGGCCGACCCGGTGACGGGTAGCATGGCCACGTCCGCGTGGACGGGTGACATGGCCACGTCCGCGTGGCCATGCGCGGGGCCGTCGGCTACCGTCCCTCGTCCTCGCCCGGACATGGCCACGAGGACGTGGCCATGCCATCCCGGAGGCCGATCCCGACCGCACGTGAGACATTTTCGCCATCTTCGGGAGAAAAAGAGAGCGCCGGGCCTCCCCGCCTCGATCCTATCAGTAGAGGCCCGCGACTCACGACCCCTCACCGCCGAAGGACCCGACCGATGGCCACCCTGCGACAGATCGAAGCCAACCGAAGCAACGCGCTCCGCTCCACCGGCCCGTCCCCCGAGGCCCGTGAGCGAACCCGGCGCAACGCCCTGAAGACCGGCCTGGCTGGCCGCGGCGTCGTCCTGCCCCGCGACCTCGAGCAGGCCGTCGCCCGGCGCATCGACGAGAGGACCGAGGCCCTCCGCCCCGCCGACCACTTCCAGAGGTGGGCCGTCGCGCAGGCGGCGATGGAGTCGGTCCGCGTCGAGCGCTGCCAGCGCCAGGAGGCCGACCAACGCACCCTCCTGGCGATGCGGGCCGAGCACTCCTGGGACGAGGTCCGCTCGCTCGACGCCGCCGAGCTCGCCGAGAGGCTGTCGCGGAAGCCGGCCCTGGTCAGCCGCCAGCTCCGGCGGACGGCGCAGGGGTGCGAGATCCTGCTGGAGCGGTGGGCCCTGCTGACGCTCATCCTCCACGCCTCCGGCGGCTGGGACGACGCGCAGCAGGCCCTGGCGCTGGACCTGATGGGCGTGCCGCTGGAGCTGCGGGCCGGCTCGACGCTGCTGGAGGCGCCCGAGGGGACCGACCCGGTCGAGCACCTCCAGACGCTGGCCGCCGACGAGGTCGCGCGGCTGGAGGCGTTGCAGGCGGGCGTCCTGGCGGAGGTCGACGCCGAGGAGCGCGAGGCGGCCGTCGAGGGCCGGTATGACGACGCCGACCTGAAGCGCCTGCGGCGGTACGAGTCGTCGTGCATGGGCCATCTGCGCTGGGCCGTGGCGCAGCTGTCGCCGGCGCCGGCGGCCGAGGCGCCGGCCGTCGCGGTCGCGGTCGCGGTCGCGGTCGCCGACGTCGCGGCGGCGCCGGCCGCCGAGGTCGCGCCGCCGGCGCCGAAGCCGGCGCCGGCGCCGTCCGACTCGGCGTGCCTGCGCGGGGAAGCGGCGCCGCCGATGGTCGAGTTCCCCCGCGACGCGGAGGCCCCGCGCCTGGAGCCGGGGAGCCGCCGGGCGCGGCGGGCCCGCCGCCGCAAGGCGCGGCGGAGCTAATCGCGGAGACGGGATGGGTCGAGATCGGGCGTCGTCCGGCACGCCCCGCGGCGATCGTGCGCGCGGAGGTCGCCAATCGGCCCGTTCCCCGGGTCCGAACCCGCCCCGCGACCCCCCATTGAAGCCCTCGCGACCGCCCCCGCGGCCTCGCGACGACCGCGTTGGCCTATCATATTAATCATTTGTACACTCGAACGGCGAGGAGCCGACGCAGCCGCGAGGGGCGCGACGAAACGAAGCCAATGGGGGTCTGGGTAAGGATGGGCCGCGGAGGGGCGCGGATCGAGGCGGATGGCCGCCGATCCGATCCGTACTTGATCCGCCTCGATCCGCGCCCCTCCGCGGCCCATTTCCGGCGCGGGAGGGACCGGGATCGGCCTGGGGCCTTACATCGGGGCGCGGGCGCGGGATGATCAGCGGCATCCGGCGACGCCGGGCCGCCGGGCTTTGTCTCTCGCGAGGGAGGGAGGACGATCATGGCCCTGCGAACCGATCGGCGCAAATTCCTGAAGGCGACGGCGGCGGGCGGACCCCTGCTGGCCCTGGGTGACCTGTCGTTCCTGGCCCGGCTCCGGCCCGTCTCGGCCGACGAGGCGAAGCTCGACCCGGGGATCGTCCGCTTCGGGCCCGAGATCGAGCCGCTGGTGCGGCTCCTGGAGGAGACCCCGCGCGGCCGCCTGCTGGAGGAGGTGGCGGGGCGCATCCGGAGGGGGACGAGCTATCGCGACGTGCTCGCGGCGCTGCTGCTGGCCGGCGTGCGGAACGTCCAGCCGAGGCCGAGCGTCGGCCACAAGTTCCACGCCGTGCTCGTGGTCAACTCGGCGCACCTGGCCAGCCTCGGCTCGCCCGACTCCGACCGCTGGCTGCCGATCTTCTGGGCGCTGGACTACTTCAAGAGCGCCAGGCGCAGGACGTCCGCGAGGGGAACTGGACGATGGGCCCGGTGGATGAAACGGCCGTCCCGCCCGCCCGCAAGGCCCGCGAGGCGTTCGTCGCGGCGATGGACGACTGGGACGAATCGAAGGCCGACGCGGCGGTCGCGGCGCTCGCGCGGACGGCCGGCGCCAACGAGGTCTACGAGATCTTCTTCCGCTACGGCGCCCGCGACTTCCGCTCGATCGGCCACAAGGCGATCTACGTCGCCAACAGCCGTCGCACGCTCCAGTGCATCGGCTGGCAGCACGCCGAGCCGGTGCTCCGCTCTTTGGCCTACGCCCTGCTGATGCACGAGAAGGGCAACCCCGCCACCCGCGACGACCCCGCCGACCGCCCCTGGCGGAGCAACCAGGAGCGGGCCGCGCCATCAAGGAGGGCTGGGCCGGCGGCGAGCCGAGCGAATCGGCCACGGCCGAGCTGCTTGCCACCCTCCGGACCGGCTCGGGCGACGAGGCGTGCGACCAGGTCGTCGCGCTGCTCAACCGAGGGGTCGCGCCCCAATCGGTCTGGGACGCGCTGTTCGACGCCGCCGGGGAGCTTCTGGTGCGACAGCCCGGGATCGTGTCGCTGCACGCGGTCACCTCGACCAACGCGCTGCACTACACCTACCGGGAGAGCGGCGACGACCAGACCCGTCGGCTCTTGATGCTCCAGAACGCGGCGTTCCTGCCGATGTTCCGCGAGGCGATGGGAGGCCGCGGCAAGGTGGCCGACCGCCGGATCGACCAGCTCGAGCCGATCGCCCCTTCGGAGGAGGGCGACGGCGCCGTCGCGGAGATCTTCGCCGACGCGAGCCGCGACCGCCTGACCGCCGCGCGCAAGGCGCTGGGCTACCTGCGGTCGCGCCCGAGCCGCGCCCTTTGATCGACGCGGCGCGGCGGCTCGTGTTCCTCAAGGGGGACGACCCGCACGACTACAAGTTCAGCTCGGCGGTGCTGGAGGACTACGACCACGTCTCGCCGTCGTGGCGCGACCGCTACCTCGCCGCCAGCCTGTTCCTGCTGCCCGGCTCGGCCGACCGCGACAACGACCTCGTCAAGAGGACCCGCGCCGCGTTCGAGGCGTAGCCCTTCGCAGTGGGGAGTGGAGAGTGGGGAGTGGAGAGTGGTTCGAGTGGGGAGTGGAGAGAGATGAGTGGGAGACCTCTTTCTTCGCTCCCCGCTCCCCACTCTCCACTCCGAACGTGGAGGCATCCGACATGAGCCCGTCTCGCCGTACCTTCCTGCGGACGACCCTCGGCGCCGGCGTGCTGGCGGCCTCGCGGCGGGGGCGGGCCGACGAGGCGCCCGCGTCTCCTACGAGCAGCTCGACCGCGCGGCCGAGGCACCGGTGCTGCGGGTCGAGGGGCTTGCGTCGCCGGTCAAGATCGCCTCGATGGAGCTGCTCCGCCACGGCCACAACTTCCTCGTCCGCGTCCGCACGCCCGCGGGCGACGAGGGGATCGGCGTGCCGAACGCGAGCCGCCTGATCGAGGTGTACCCGTTCTTCGTCCGCAAGGTGGTCCCGTTCTTCGTCGGCAAGGACGCCCGCCACCTCGAACCCCTGCTCTGGGAGCTCTACCGGCACGGCGACAACTACAAGTTCCAGGGCCTGGCGTTGTGGGTCTGCGTGGCGGCGGCCGAGTTCGCCGTGCTCGACCTGCTCGGCAAGCTCTCGGGCCGGTCGATCGGCGACATGCTCGGCGGCGTGCAGAGGCGCGACATCGCCGTCTACCGCGCCAGCGGCCGGAGGGGCAACACGCCCGAGGCCGAGGTCGAGTACCTCAGGACGCTCATCGCCGAGACCGGCGCCAGGGCGCTGAAGTTCCGCCTCGGCGGCCGGATGAGCAAGAACGCCGACTCGCTCCCCGGCCGCACCGAAAGGCTCATCCCGCTGGTGCGCGAGGCGTTCGGCCCGGGGATGACGCTCTACGCCGACTCGAACAGCTCGTACGACGCCCGCGAGGCGATCCGGATCGGCCGCATCATGGAGCAGTACGACTACGGCTTCTACGAGGAGCCGTGCCGGTTCGACCACCTGGAGGAGACCAGGGAGGTGGCCGACGCCCTCCGTATCCCGGTGGCCGGCGGCGAGCAGGAGTTCAGCGAGTACCGCTTCCGCTGGACGATCCGCAACCGCGGCCTGGACATCGTCCAGCCCGACCTGCACTACTACGGCGGCTTCATCCGCTCGATGCGGGTGGCGCGGATGGCCCACGCCGCGGGGATGCTCTGCACGCCGCACATGTCGGGCTCGGGGCTGGGGTTCCTCGACGTGGCGCACTTCGCCTCGTGCATCCCGAACCCGGTCAAGTTCCACGAATTCAAGGGGGACACGGACATCCCCGTGAGCAGCGACACCTCGTCGTTGAAGTGCGAGAACGGCATCATCCGCGTCCCGTCCGGCCCCGGCTTCGGGGTCACGATCGATCCGTCGTACGTCCGCGCGGCGAAGGAGATCAAATCGGTCTGACCGCGGAGGAATGAGGGGAAAGGAAAGCCATCGCGCCCGATACTATCTTTTAACGGCGGAGGCATCATGGACTCGGCGCATGCGATGGCCGAGCGATCCGTCGGCGCCATCTGGCGCGAGGACTACCGCTGCGGCCTCATCGACGCGACCCCGATGCGTCCTGGGCGTGGGTCCCGGGCCGGCCATCCCAAGGGCCGACGCCGAGAGGACCGCAGTGGTCTGGAGCGGTTCGAAGAGGCGATTCGTTCGGTAGAGGGTGGACTCCGATCGGGCTCGCTCTCCCCGGAAGCGGCGCGGCGTCTGATCCATGAGGCCGGCCTGGCGGAGTTCATCCGAGTCACAGAGACCCGGGAGGGGGCCGTCGAAGCGTTCGCACACTTCTACGGCTTGGGATATTACTTGTGGGGTGTAGAGGAGGGGTCGGACGGCTTCGGCGCGGACCTGCTCCGGGCAAGCTTCGCGACCCGGAAGGAAATGACCTGAGTCGTCCGTCCTGATAACGCCTCATTTCACGCCGCAGTCTTCGTGGACCCTCGTTCCCACGCTCCGCGTGGGAACGCCTCCGCGGACGCTCCGCGTCCGAAAGAGCGACGCAGAGCGTCGAAGACCGCATTCCCACGCGGAGCGTGGGAACGAGGTTGAAATCCACATGAGAGTTGCCCGCCCCACGAAGTCTGGAACCTGAATCCGAGATCGAACCACCAGGGGAGGATAAGACATGGACCTGACGAGACGCCGGTTCCTCGAAGCGACCGCCATCGGCGCCGTGGTCGCGCCGTCTTTGGGCGCCGCGGCCGGCAAGCTGCCCACCCGGGCCTTCGGGCGACGGGGATTGAGGTCTCGATGATCGGCTTCGGCTCGGGGAGCCGCTTCCTGCTCTACAACGAGGACGAGGGGCTGGAGGCGCTGAACCGGGCCATCGACATGGGGATCACCTACATCGACACGGCCCACTCCTACGGCAACGGCCGGAGCGAGGAACGGATCGGCAAGCTCATGGCCACCCGTCGCAAGGAGGTCACGCTCGCCACCAAGCTCCAGGCGCGCAAGGCCGACGATGCCATGCGGCAGCTTGAGCTGAGCCTCAAGAGGCTCCAGACCGACCGGCTCGACGTCCTGCACATCCACGCGCTGCGGGACCACAAGGACCTGGCCGCGATCGAGGCGCCCGACGGCGTGCTCAAGTCCGTCTACGAGGCGCGCGAGCAGAAGGTCGCCCGCGCCATCGGGATCACCTGCCACAACGACCCCGCCGCGCTGAAGACGGCGCTGGAACGGCACGACTTCGACGCCACGCAGATGGCGCTGAACGCCGCGATGGCCCGCATGGCCAACGTCCCCGGCGGGATGAAGGCCACCCCCATGCCGCACGGCGGCTTCGAGGAGCTCGCCCTGCCGGTGGCTGTCCGCAAGAAAATGGGCATCATCGCCATGAAGGTCTTCGGCCAGGAGCAGCTCGTCGACGCCGCGCCGGTCGAGAAGCTGTTGCGCTATGCGCTGTCGCTGCCCGTCAGCCTGACGAGCCTGGGTATGCCGAAGTTCGAGTACATCGAGCGGAACGTCGAAGTCGCCCGCAACTTCACCCCGATGTCCGACGCCGAGCGGAAGCAACTGACCGACTCGATCGCCTCGGAGCGCAAGGTGTCGATGGGCGAATTCTTCCGGCACCACGAGGACGCCTGAGACGATCGGCGCAGTTGCACACGCCCTACGGGCGGCGGTCCCAGAGCTTGACGGTCCGGTCGTAGCTGGCGGTCGCCATGAACGTCTCGTCGGGCGAGAAGGCGATGGAGGTGACGATCCTCGCGTGCGCGGCGATCGAGCCCTGTTCGCGGCCGGTCGCCGCGTCCCAGAGGTGGACCTCGCCGGTGCTGGTGCCGGCGGCCAGCGTCTTGCCGTCGCGCGTGAAGGCGAGGGCGTGGATGCGGGCGTCCGGGACGGCGAGCGTCGTCGCGTCGTGGCCGGTCTTGACGTCCCAGAGCTTGACCAGGCCGCCCCCGTCGCCGGTGGCCACGAGCTTGCCGTCGGGTGAGAACCGGACCACCTCGATGAACCCCTCCTGCCCCGACAGCGTGGCCGCAGTGCGCGCCGGTGGCGACGTCCCAGAGCCTCGCGGTGCCGTCCTTGCTGCCGGTGGCCAGGAGTGGTCTCGTCGGGCGAGAGGTCGAGCGTGATGACGGCGTCGTCATGGCCGGTCATCGTCGCCTTGACCTTGCCGGTGGCGACGTCCCAGACCTTGGCCGTCGCGTCCTTGCCGCACGAGACGAGCGTCTTGCCGTCGCGGGCGAACTTCACGCACTGGGCGCCGTCGGCGTGGGCGTCGAGGGTCGCCTTGACCTCGCCGGTCCGCGGCGTCGCGGAGCTTGACGCGGCCGTCGTATTCGGCGGTCGCGAGCGTCTTGCCGTCGGGCGCATACGCGACCCAGCGGATGCCCTGCGGCTCGGTCACGTCGAGCACCGTCTTGCGCGTGGCGAGGTCCCACGCCGGAGCTCGCCGAGGGGCTGGCCGACGTTCCCCGAGCAGGTGGCCAGCCGCTTGCCGTCGGGCGAGAACGCCGCGCACCAGACGGCGTCCTTGTAGCCGCGGAGCGCGAACCGCTCGACGGGTTGAGATCGAGGGAAGGTCCCAGATCCGGACGGTCCCGTCGCCGCTGGCGGAGGCGAGGCTCCGGCCGTCGGGGGCGAAGGTCAGGTTGGCGATCCGCTGCGAGTGACCCTGGAGGAGGGCCTTATCCCGGTTCGCGGCCACGTCCCAGAGCCGGATCATGCCGTCGTTCAGGCCGATCGCGAGCGTCCGGCCGTCGGGCGCGAACGCCACGTTCGGCGCGACGGCCCCGCACGAGATCGTCTGCTTCCGGGCCCCGAGGCGACGTCCCAGAGGACGACCGTCTGGTCGCCGTAGCTCGCGGCGATGGTCTTGCCGTCGGGCGCGAAGGCCATCCGCCAGCCGAAGGCCTCCTCGCCCTGGAGGGTCGCGCGGACGTTCGTCGTGCCCGCCTCCCAGAGCGTGATCGCACCCCCGTCGCCGCGGGTCATCGAGGCGAACGTCTTGCCGTCGGGCGAGTAGGCCACGCTCTGGACCGCCGACGGCTGCGTGGGCAGCGCGAGCGTCGGCTTCCCGCTCGCGGCGTCCCAGAACTTGATCGAGCCGTCGCCGTTGGCGGTCGCCAGGGCCTTGCCGTCGGGCGAGAAGACGACCGCCCACGTGTCGCGGCTGCCCGCGTCGAGGGTGGCCACCTCGGCGCCGGTGGCGACGTCCCAGACCTTCGTCGGCCGGCCGCCGATGCCGCCCGAGGCCAGCCGCTTGCCGTCGGGGGAGAACGCGCCGCAGGTGGCCACGTTCTCGTGCCGGCCGAGCACCTTCTTCTCCTTGCCGGTGGCGACGTCCCAGAGCCGGACCGCGCCCTCGGCGCCCCCCGTGGCGAGCGTCCGGCCGTCGGGCGCGTAGGACGCGAACCGGATGATCCGGTCGTGGACCTTGATCACCAGGCGGGCCTGGCCCTGCCCCGACGAGCCGACGGCGCCCCAGAGCCGGACCTGCTTGTCGTAGCCCCCCGTGGCGATCTGCCGCCCGTCCGGCGCGAACGCCACCGCGGCGACCGCGTCGGAGTGTCCCCGCAACGACGACCGTTCCTTGCCGGCGGCCACGTCCCAGAGCTGGACCGTCATGTCCCAGCCGCCGCTGGCCAGCGTCTTGCCCTTCGGCGAGAACGCCAGGCAGCCGACCATGTCGGTGTGCCCCGACAGCGTCGCCTTCTCCTTGCCCGTGGCGACGTCCCAGAGCTTGATCGCGTTGTCCTCCGACGCCGTGGCCAGCGTCTTGCCGTCGGGCGAGAACGCCACGGCGCGGATCGCCCCCTTCGTGGCCCTTCAGGGTCATCGTCTCCTTGCGGTCGGCCACGTCCCAGAGCTTCACCGTGCGGTCGCCGCTGCCGGTGGCCAGGGTCTTGCCGTCGGGAGAGAACGCGACCGAGCGCACCGCCGCCCTGTGGCCTTCGAGGCTGGCGACCTCCTTCGCCTCGGCCACGTCCCAGAGCTTGACGACCTTGTCGTACCCGCCCGAGGCCAGCGTCTTGCCGTCGGGAGAGAACGCGACGGCGAAGACCCAGTTCTTGTGCCCCTTGAGCGCGGCGACCTCGCGGCCGGTGGCGACGTCCCAGAGCTTGACGAGCCTGTCGTAGCCGCCCGAGGCGAGCGTCTTGCCGTCGGGCGAGAACGCCAGCGCGGCGACGGCGTCGGCGTGCGCCGGGATGGTCACGAGCAGGGCCTTCGAGGCGACGTCGCGGATGCGGATCGCCCGGTCCTCGCCGGCCGTGGCCAGGAGCGTGCCGTCGGGCGAGTACGCCAGCGCCAGGACGACCGTCGTCGCCTCGGGCGCGGCGGGGCCGCGGGGGATCGTCGCCTTCTCCTTGTGGGTCGCCACGTCCCAGAGCTTGATCGTCCGGTCGAGGCTCCCCGAGGCGACCGTCTGGCCGTCGGGGGCGAAGGCGACCGAGAAGACGCGGTCCTTGTGCCCCTTCAGGGTGGCCAGCTCCTTCCGCGAGGCCACGTCCCACAGCTTCACGACGCCCGGCGAGGGATCGGTGTTGCCGTCGCCCCAGCGGGAGCTCGACGAGGCGAGCGTCTTGCCGTCGGGAGAGAAGGCGACGCCGAGGACCTGGTCGGTGTGCCCTTCGAGCGCGGCCAGCTCGCGGCCGATCGCCGCGTCCCAGAGGCGGACGGTCGAGTCCCAGCCGGCGGTCGCGAGCGTGGCTTGCCGTCGGGGCTGAACGCGAGCGACTCGACGACCCCTCCGTGCCCCCTGAGGGTCGCGGTCTCCCGGCCCGAGGCGACGTCCCAGACCCGCGCGGTCTCGTCGCGGCCGCACGAGGCGAGGGACTTGCCGTCGGGGCGGAACGCCACGGCGTAGACCTGGGCGGTGTGCCCTTCGAGCGTCCTCCGCTCGCGGCCGGTGGCCACGTCCCAGAGCTTGACCGTCTTGTCCCAGCTCGCCGTCGCCAGGGTCGTGCCGTCGGGCGAGAAGGCCAGGGCGTTGACCCCCGCGGCGTGCCCGCTCAGCGCGCGGCGCTCCTGGCCGGTGGCGGCGTCGTGGAGGCGGGCGATGCGGTCGAACCCGGCCGTGGCGATCAGCGAGCCGTCGGGCGAATAGGCCACGATGCGGAACGCCTGCGGCGCCACGATGCGGTAGACCTCCCGGCCCGTGGCCACCTCCCACACGCAGAGCTCGCTCGGCCGGTCGCCCACCCGTTGCGTCCCGGCGGCGATCCTCTTGCCGTCGGGCGAGTACGACAGGCTCCAGATCGGCGTCTGCTCGGCCGTCGTGAACCCCGGCTGGCCGACGAACGCGGTCGGCTCGTCGTCCCCTGCCGACGAGGACGGCGCCGGCGCGTCCTCGGCGCGCGAGGCGAGCCACGCCGTCAGGACGGCCGCCATCGAGAACGCGGCCCACCGGGCCGCACGCGACGAGACAAGGCGGATCATCGGCCGCATGGTCAACCCTCCCCGGTGCCACGAACGACGGGTGTCCGATGAGCATAGCCCGGACCGTCGCCCCGGACAACGAGTCTCCCCCGATTTCCTTCGTGGCCCGGGCCGGGCGCGCGAGGAAATGGCCGGAATCGCAGAACACCCCGCCGGCCGGGGGCGATAGTATGGGTATGGTCGTCGCATCGCCTGCCGAAGACCTCGGGTATTTCCCATCCTCCATCCCCCGGTGTCCATCCCCTATTGAGCCTGAGTTTCGAAGGGGATAGGGGCTGGGATCGAGGGGGACGGGGGTTGGCCCCGGGAAAAAAACGAGACAACTGGACCTTGATATCCCGAATAGGGCCCCGTTAGAATCAATCCCGGGACGGAGGGGTCGTGTCCGGCGGTCGGAGCGAGTGGAGGGGCGCGATGGTGGGCGAGCGTCGAGTGCGGCTCAGCGGGTGCGCGAAGGTCCTCATCCTGGTCGCGATGGCGGCGGGGTCGCGGGCGTCGTCGGCGCGGGGCGAGCTGCCGATCGACCAGGAGCCGATCCACTACGCGACGGCCCCCGTCACGGACCCGGTGGCGCGGCTCCAGGAGCGGATCGGCCGGGGCGAGGTGGCGTTGGGGCACGAGGGGGCGCAGGGCTACTTGAAGTCGCTCCTGGAGGAGCTGGGGATCGCGACGGAGTCGCAGGCGCTGGTCTTCTCCAAGACGAGCTTCCAGGCCCCGCGGATCTCGCCGAGGATGCCGAGGGCGATCTACTTCAACGACGACACGTACGTCGGCTGGGTCCGCGGCGGCGACTACCTGGAGGTCGCGACGATCGACCCGAAGCTCGGCCCGGTCTTCTACCTGCTCGACCAGGAGGAGACCGGACGCCCGGTCTTCGAGCGCCAGACGCACGCGTGCCTCCAGTGCCATCAGTCGTCGAAGACGCAGGAGGTGCCCGGGCTGCTGGTCCGCTCGGTCTACCCCGGCAGGACCGGCACGCCGATCTTCAGCGCCGGGTCGTTCGTGACGGGTCACGAGAGCCCTTTGGCCGAGCGGTGGGGCGGGTGGTACGTCACCGGCACGCACGGCCGGCAGCGGCACATGGGCAACGCCGTCTTCAAGGACGTGAGCGACCCCGACCAGATCGACCGCGAGGGGGGGGCCAACGTCACCGACCTGAAAGGGCGGGTCGACACCTGGCCCTACCCGTCGGGCCACAGCGACATCGTGGCGCTGATGGTGCTGGAGCACCAGACGCAGATGCACAACTTCATCGCGGCGGCCGGCTACCACGCCCGGATCGCGCTGCACCAGGAGGAGGAGATCAACAAGGCGCTCGGCCGCCCGGCGGGGTCGGTCTCGGCGAGCACGGCGAGGCGGATCAACAACCCGGTCGAGAAGCTCGTCCGCTACCTGCTGTTCTCGGGCGAGGCGCGGCTCACCGACCCGATCGCGGGGACCTCCGGCTTCGCCCAGCAGTTCGCCGCGCACGGGCCGCGCGACGGCCGGGGGCGGTCTTTGCGCGACTTCGACCTCCAGAGCCGGATGTTCCGCTACCCGTGCAGCTACCTGATCTATTCCGAGGCGTTCGACGCCCTGCCGACGGCCGCCAAGGATCAGGTCTACCGCCGCCTCCGCGAGATCCTGACCGGCCAGGACCAGGGCCCCGCGTTCGCCCACCTCTCGGCCGACGATCGCCGGGCGATCCTCGAGATCCTGTCGGAGACCAAGCCCGACCTGCCCGACGACTGGAAGGCGGGCGCGTCGCGCGAGGCCGCAGCGCCCTCCCCTTCGGGTGGCTGATCGCCACGACGTTCTCTCGTCAGGGTCTTCGTAGGGTGGGCACCGCCCACCTGGGTTTACGCTCGATCAGGACGGTGGGCGGTGCCCACCCTACGAAGACTCAGCGGGCGGCGGTGGGCAGGACCGTCTCGCAGAGCGGCTGGCTCGGGTTGGCCTGCGCCAGGAGTTCGGCGATGGTCGTCCCGCCGAAGAGCGCCTCGACCATCGCGATCCCCTCGTCGAGCCTCTTGTGCAGCGAGCAGGAGCTGGGCCCGGTGCGAGGCCAGCCCGAGCGGACAGCGCACGATCCGCTTGAGGGGATCGACGGCGTTGATCACGTCGAGCACGGTCAGGTCGTCCAGGGACCGCGTCAGCACGTAGCCGCCGCGCAGGCCGCGCTGGGCCTCGACCATGCCGGCCCTGTGCAGGCCCTGGAGGGCCTTCGACAGATAACCCGCGGGCACGTGCGTCCGGGCCGCGATCGACTGGGTCGTCTGCGGCTGGTTCGGGCTCCCTCCCAGGCAGACGACGGCCCGGAGCGCATATTCGGCGGTCTGCGAGATCACGCGATCACTCCCCTCTCGACCTTCTGGACATTGACATCCAATATAGCACCCCGACCGCGCGATCGACAAGGTGGAGATGGGGTCATCGAGGGGAGCCGGTCGGAAATTCCTCGACGATCCCCACGCCCGATGAGCTAGGATGGATGCGTGCCGGGGCCTGGCGACATCGAGGCGACGCGGACGCGGGAGGTGGGCGATGGTCCGGGGCGGATGGCTGCTCGGTCTGGTCGGGATCTGGCTCGGCGGGGGGGTCGCGGGCGCGGCCGACGGCGAGATCCCGAAGGCGTTCGCGCCGCTGGAGCACCTGATCGGGAGCTGGAAGGGGACGGCCGTGCCGTCGGCCAACCGCCTGAAGGGGTGGGCCGAGGCGCACGCCTGGGCCTGGAAGTTCGCCGGGGGGAAGCCGGTCGGGATGTCGCTGGAGCTGAAAGGGGACCGGGCCCTGGTCCGCGGCGTCCTGTCCTTCGACGCCGCCGCCGGGCGGTATCGCCTGGAGGGGACCGACCCCGACGGCAAGCCCCTGGCCTTCGTCGGCGCGTTCGACAAGGCGGGCAAGGCGCTGGTGCTCGACCGCGACGGCGCATCGCCGACGGAGGGCCAGGACCGCCTGACGATCCGCCCCAACAGCAACCTGATCCGCTACACGATGGACTTCGACCACCGCGAGCCCGGCGCCCCGCAGTTCAAGCGCGTGACCGAGGTCGGCCTGACCAAGGAGGGGGAAACGTTCGCCGCCGGGGGCGCCGCCGGAACCTGCCCCGGTGCATCCTCACCGGCGGCGCGGCCACGATGACCGTCTCGTACCAGGGGCGGACGTACCCGGTCTGCTGCTCGGGCTGCCGCGACGAGTTCAACGACGACCCCGAGAAGTACGCCCGCAAGGCCGCCGCGTCCGCCGAGGCGGGCGGCCGGGCCCCCGCCAGGCCCGCGCCCTCCCGCGGCAACAAGGACGACGGCGCCTTCGACGGCCTCGCCGACCCCGCCCCTCGGACCGTCGCCGCCCCCAGGCCGACGCCCCCCGCCAAGGCCGCGGCCGACCCCCCGGCGACCAAGGCCGAAGCCCCGACGAACGAGGCCAGGGCCGCCTCGCTGATGCGACTCGGCTCGAACCTGGAGAAGGCCGGCAAGGCCGAGGCGGCGCTGAAGTATTACCGGCAGGTCGTCAAGGACTATCCCGGCACCCCGTCGGCCAGGGCCGCCGCCGCCCGCATCAAGGCGAGGGGGGGTTGAGGCCGATGGTCCGGTCCTTCCTCACGCTCCTCGACGCGGAGGCCCCATCGTGAAGCTGGATTCCTACGTCTCGGGGTTCCTGATGGTCACCGCCACCGCCGCGGTGGCCGTCCTGGGGCTCGTCGTCGTCCGTCGCATCCTCCACGCGCGGGACCTGATCTCCAGCCACGACGTCGGCGGCTACCTGCTGTCGGTCGTCGGCACGATGTACGCGGTCATCCTCGGCCTGATCGTCGTCGACGCGATGGGGAAGTTCCACGAGGCCCGCCTCAAGACCGAGCAGGAGGCGAACTCCCTGGCCGACATCATCCTCCTGGGCGACCAGATGCCGAGTGGGGAACGCGACCAGGTGCGGAAGCTCGCCCTGGATTACGTCGACCTGGTCGTCCGCGTCGAGTGGCCGACGATGGACCACGGGCGGCACACGCCCGAGGCCCGCCGCGCGGCGATCGACCTGGTCGACGCCGTCTGCCGGTTCCAGCCCTCCTCCGAAAAGGAACGGACGATCTACGAGGCGCAGCTCGCGGCGGCCTGCGAGTTCTGGAATTGCCGGCGGAGCCGGATCGTCACCGCCTCGCACGGGGTCGCCGCGCTGGAGTGGGTCGTGCTGATCCTGGGCGGGGTCATCACGGTGGCGTTCACCTACTTCTTCAAGCTGGAGCACCTGAACATCCAGGTCGTCATGACGGCGATGGTCTCGACGATCATCGCCTTGAACCTGTTCCTCGTCCTGATGTTCGGCTACCCGTACTCGGGCGACCTGAAGATCCCCTCGGACATCTTCAACGCCGTCGTGTCGGTCATCGAGCACCAGGACAGGCGGCCGTCGCAGGGCCTTCGCGATTTCGCCCCGCGCCCTCCACAGAGAGACGAGGCGAGGGCTGACGACAGCGACCGGCCCTTCGAGTCACCGGACCAGCCGGCATTCACCGGAACCAAGGGAGGTCGGGCATCACGTCGGCCTCGATAGGCTCGCCGGGTCGCGCGGCGGCACGGTGATACTTCCGGCCCATCTCGGCGTGCCAGTCCGCCATCGTCTGCGCTTGCTCGGCCGTGATCCGGACCGCCTCGGAGTGTCTGGACCCGAGGTTTGTGTGGCCCGGATCGCCGTCGCTCCAAACATCGACCATCTCGAAGAAGGCGATCCCCTCGCTGATGTCCCGCGCCTTCTGGACCCACGACCGCGCGAGCCGGTCGTGGACCAAGGCCCGCGCGCGATAGGTCTCCGCCAGGCCGAGCAGGGGCGCGAGCCCCGCTCCCGGTGGTTCTGGAGGGCCAGGGCCAAGAGCTCGGCCAGGAGCGCCACCGCGATCAGGGCGAACCCGAGATGCAATCGGAACCTCGATCGGAGCATGGCCCGTCAGCCCGCCTGGGTTGCCTTCGACCGGGGCGCGATCCGGATGTCGAGGCCGATGCGGGTGGTGCGGATGTCCCAGTCGCCGCGGTCCCAGCCGACGATGATCCCGGAGGCTTCGAGGCGGTCGAACATCTGCTCGACGTAGGCGGGGACGCGATCCTCGAACTCGGCGACGAGGTCGAGCTTGCGGCCGAGCAGGTTCAAGAGCCCCCGGATCGAGGCGGGGCCCTTCTCGGCGATCCGCCTTTGCCCCTCGGGCGAGGCGGGGTCGGGGCCGTCGAGGGTCAGTTGGAGCGAGCGGACGAGCCGGCCGAACTGGCCGAACCAGGTCTCGCGGAAGCCGAAGTACTCCTTGTGGACGACCTGGACCTCGCCGTTGCGGACGATCGCGGCCTGGTAGACCGACTCCAGGTAGTTCTCGCCGTAGTCGGTCTGGAAGGCGATGTTGACCGCCTTGGCCAGGTGCTGCAAGGCGCCCGGAGGCCGACGACGTCGGGATCGACCTCCAGCGCCATGTCGCGGAGCCCGCCCGCCTTCCTCGCGGTGACGGTCCCCCCGCCCGCAGCCTCGACCGCCACGCCGAGCGCCACGTCGCCCGACGCCGAGCCGACCGGCGTGACCGGCGGCACGCCCGGCAGCGGCACGCCCGCCGGTCGGGCGGCCGACCCCGGCCGCTTCGGCGGGGGCGGGGACGACGGGGGCCGGGGCGAGGCCCGCTTCGGTCCTCTTGAGGGAGGCTGCGGGGGCATCGGGGCGTCTCCGTGGCCGGGCCCGATCGCGAGGTCACTCGGCCCGCCAGCGGCGCGGGGGGGTGGACTCGAACCGGCCGGCGGGGGGGCTGAACCGGACGCCGACCTGCCAGAGCAGGTCGGGCTGGTGCTTGGCCAGCAGGTACTTCATGACCACCTCGTCGGAGGGGGGCATGCCGGGGTCCTGGAAGACGACGCAGAGCCGCGCCTCGGGGCGATGGGTCCTGGCGTCCCAGACCTCGATCAGGCCGTGGGGCCGCCGGGGGATGCGGTAGACGCGGTCGGCGTGCCGGACGGTCACGCAGTCGAACCGGCAGAACTCGTCGAACTCCTTGGGCTCGACCACGTCGCGCACCAGCTCGGCGGCGACCAGCTCGGGGACGCCCTGCTGGTAGGCGGAGGCGTCGAGCCGCATCGGCTCGTCCTCGCGGGTCGGCCGCGGGGTGCTGCGGCCCTCGATCACGCGGAAGACCTCCCACTCGACCAGCCGCGCGTACCCGGCCCGCAGCGCCGGGCTGGCGATCACCATGCGGGGGAACGCGGCGGCGGCGCGGACGACCTCGTGCGCGAAGGCGTTCGCCTCGCGCTGGAGCTTGGCCATCCAGAACCGCGGCGTCTGGGCCCGGTCGCTCTCGGAGTAGCGGAACGGCCGCGGGCCGACGTCGGGGATGACCACGTCGACCTCCGCCCCCTCGCGCCGCAGCGTCCGCAGGACGGCGTCGTAGGACGCCTCGCCCTGGACGAACCGCTCGGCCACGTCGGCGGCCCCGGCGCCCCGGACCCGGACGACCCGGTAGCTCGGCCGGGCCCGGAACGTCACCTCCCGCGCCCTCGGGTCCGTCGGGCTCCGCGCGTCGTCGACGTCGATCTCCCAGCGGAGGTAGCCGGTGCGAATCATACTTATGAGTGCTGGGTGCTGGATGCTGAGTGCTGAGTGCTGAGTGCTGAGTGCTGGGTGCTGAGTGCACGATTGGCCCGCCCTACTCAGCACTCAGCACCTAGCACTCAGCACTCACCGAGACACTTCCTCCCTGGATCGCCGGCACGAGGAGGATCTCGGGGGCGGTCGCGTCGAACTCGCGGATCGGCCGCGTCTGGCCGGGCGCGTCGAGCCGGAAGGCCAGCCGGCCGGGCGTGAGGTGCTCGGCGAACGCCGAGGCGGCCTGCGCGACGGTCTCCGGCCGGTCCTTATCCCACTCGGCCAGGCAGAGGTCGCCGTGGCCGGTCTTCAGCAGTCGCAGCTTCGCCATGATGGGTACACTCCGTTCCTCAACCCGTCTTCGACGTGTCTCCCGGGGGGCCCCTCGGTTGCCCGACCAGCATTGTAGCGGACGCCCACCCTCCAGGCCAGCCGCAATCGCCGCCCCTCCCCTCCGGGAGTCCGCCCGGGCGATCGCGCGGTCGTCGACCGGCTCGCAGCGGGAGGGGTATGATGATGGGACGGGGACGCCCGCGAGACGATCGCTACGGGTGCTCGTGAGATGGAGAGGAGGGACCTGATGACGGTTGCACTACCCGACGGACCATCCGACGTCGGCCGACGTGGCGCTCGTCGTCGAGGTATCCGACACGGCGCAGCCGAAGGATCGGGGACTGGTCTCCACCTACGCCGTGGGAGGCATCCCGGTCTACTGGCTCATCGACATCCCCGACCGGCGGATCGAGGTCTATGACGGCCTCATCGCGCCCAAGGACGGCGCGGCGGCCTGCTACGGCCGCTGCACGCCCTACGGGCCCGATGCCGAGGTGCCCGTCGTGCTCGACGGCCGCGAGGTCGGCACGATCCGCGCTCGGGACCTCCTGCCATGACGCATCCCGGGCCCGGGGGTCAGGGTGCCGTCGCCGTCCCTCGCGGAGGGCCGGGATCGGCCGCGAGGTCCGCCACCCGTTCGACCGGCCTCCTCGGGGGCCACGCCGGGACCGTCCGGGCGAACGAGACGATCTCGTGCTCGTCGAGGGGCGCGACGCCGGCGCCGAACCGGGCGTTGATGGTGTCGACGAACAGCTTGGCCAGCAACCCCTGGCCGACGGTCCCCGGGTGCCTCCAATCGGCCAGGAAGAAGTGGCCGACGGCGTTGCCCGGGTTCGCCCGGTCCATCCTGACCCCGTCGACCACGACCCGATCGCGGCACACGAGGTTGGCGAACCTCGTGGTCATGTCGAGGTCGATCACGGCGACCCTGCGGTCGCTCGCGGCGATCGCCTTGATCTGGGCGTTGTATTGCTTGATGGCGGCCGTGAAGGCGTCGGCCACCGCGAGGGGGATCTGGCCCGTCCGGATCGGCCGGTCGAATTCGGGCAGGTTGCGGATGTCGGACAGCGTGGCCAGGACGAGCTTGACGTCGGGGCTGGCTTCCCGGAGCGCCTCGACCGCGGCCCGGTGGTTGGCCAGTGCGCGCGGCAGGACGTCGGCGAGGGCCGCGGGAGGGTCGGGGGCCTTCAGGGCGTTGATGAAGTCGTTGCCGCCGATGTAGACCACCACCAGCCCGACCTCGCCCCGCGCCACCTGCGCGGCCAGGCCGGTGTGCTGGCCCGTGGCGATCATGTCGGCGGTGGTCGCGTCGCTGCGGGCCCAGTTGTATTCGAAGCCCTGGTTGCGGGGCTCGCCCCGGCCGGCCGTGCTGTAGCCGCCGAAGTCCAGGCCGCGCGTCGCCGCGAGGATCTCCACCCAGTTGCGCGCCGTGCTCCGGTCGGGCGGATAGAACTCATACTCGTCGGAATAGCTGTCGCCGACGACCCCGATCGCCCCGGGGAGCCCCGCCCGTGCGGTCGAGAACGGGGCGAGGAGGCACACGACCAGGATGGTGGATTGTCGAATCGCCACGATGTCACCCCCGACGTGCTTGCCCTCTGAACGTGTTATCCGGGGAAGGCCGCGGACATCCACGGTCATTAACCGCAAAATCCGTGCTTTATGACCCACCGTTCGGGAAAATCCACGGGGCGGAAGGCCGCAGCGTTGCCCTATAGCATCAATCGCCCAAAGTCCGGACGACCCGCCATCCTCGCGACGAGGGTGCCTCATGCCCCTCGGGCGCATCGACGACAGGGCGCCCGAGGCCCGGGTGGGGCCCGTCGCGGCGGAGGGAGCGGGGCGGGTGGGCGGGCGGGACTTCGCGAGGAGAGGGGCGGGTCAGGCCGAGGCGCGGTGGCCCGGCGTCTTGCGCTCGAGGCAGCCGGCGCCGGAGGGGAGCATCTTGTCGGGGCTGCACCGGCCGCCGGGGTTGAAGGTGTCCCGCAGGGCGACCATCGCGGCGAGGTCCTCGGGCGAGAACAGCCGCGGCATGAACTCCATCTTCTCGACGCCGATGCCGTGCTCGCCGGTGACGCTGCCGCCGACGCGGATGCACTCGTCGAGGATCTCGTGGCTCGCCTTGAGGACGCGCGCGACCTGGTCGGCGTCGCGCTCGTCGAACAGGAGGATCGGGTGGATGTTGCCGTCGCCCGCGTGGAAGACGTTGGCGATCCGCAGGTCGTACCGCTCGCCGACCCGGGTGATGTGCCGCAGGATGTGCGGCAGGAGGGTCCTCGGGACGACGCCGTCCTGCGTGCAGAAGGTCGGGCTGAGCCGGCCGATGGCGCCGAAGGCCGACTTGCGGCTCTTCCAGATCGCCACGTATTCGGGCTCCTTGCGGGTCCGCCAGGCGATCGACTTCTGGACGGTCCCGCCGTGCGCCTGGACGATCTCGGAGATGGCCTGCGCCTCGCGGTCGAGGCCGGCGTCGAGGCCGTCGACCTCGATGATCAGGACGGCGCCGGCCTCGGTCGGGAAGCCGAAGTGGAACGCCTGCTCGACGGCGCGGATCATCAGGTTGTCGAGCATCTCCAGCGCCGCGGGGACGATCCCGGCGGCGATGATGCCGCTGACCGTCTCGGTCGCCTGGTCGACCCCCTCGAAGACGCCGAGCAGCGTCCGGCCCGCCTCGGGGTCGCGCGTCAGGCCGACCGTGACCTTGGTCGCGACGCCGAACGTCCCCTCGTGGCCGACGATCAGGCCGGGCAGGTCGTAGCCGGGGTTGTCCTCGGTGACGCCGCCGGTCTCGACCACCGAGCCGTCGGGCAGGACGAGCTCGACGCCGCGGACGTGGTTGACCGTCACGCCGTACTTGAGCGTGTGCGGCCCCCCCGAGTTGGTCGCGACGTTGCCGCCGATCGTGCAGGCCGACTGGCTCGACGGGTCGGGCGCGTAGTGGAAGCCGTCGCCGGCCAGGGCCCGCGTCAGCCAGACGTTCACCACCCCGGGCTCGACGATCGCGTAGCGGTCGCGGGTGCTGATCTCCAGGATGCGCTTCATCCGGGTCAGGCAGATCATCACCCCGCCGCCGATCGCCAAGCGTCCCCCCCGCCAGGCTCGTGCCCGCGCCCCTCGGCACGAAGGGGAACCCGTAGCGGTTGCAGAGCTTGACCACCTCGACGACATGCTCGGTCGAGGTCGGGAAGACGACCACGTCGGGCACGTTCTTGTTGATCACGTAGCCGTCGCACTCGTAGACGACCAGCTCGTCGTGGCGGTGCAGCAGGTTCTCCTCCCCGACGATCGCGGCGAGGTCGGCCAGGAAGCGGGCGGGCAGCGAGGTCGCGGGGGCGACGGCCATCGGTCGGGTGATCCTCGGTCGGGGTCGATTCGAGTCCGAGCTTCGCCTCCCAGCGTAGCATTAATCCGCGGCAATCGCCACGCCGGGCCGGCTCAACCGCCGTTTGCTCCTTCTCCAAGGCGGCGGCGCAACTCCTCCATCTGCCGTCTCATCTCATCTCGTTCCCGCTCCGCGTCTTGCTGTGCGCCTTTGGCCCGGCGGAGCTCGGCCTCGGCCTGGCGTCGCTCGGCCTTGGCCCGGCGGAGCTCGGCCTTGGCCCGGCGGAGCTCGGCCTCCCGCTCCTCGGCTAATTCGAGGAGCGTCGGCACCCACCGGCCCGTGGCGGGGTTGTAGACCCGAAGCATCACCCCGCTGCGTTCCAGGTGGAGCCGAGGACGTCACTGGGCAGGCGCCCCTCGACCGGCTCGATCGGCCGGTATCGCCCTTCGACCAGGCGAAATCCTTGCAACGAAGCCTGGAGATATTCCTCGAAGGGGTCGAACAGGAAATATTCGGGGACCCGCAAGGTATCACGATAGAGCTTGAACTTGCGGACGAGATCCACTCGATAGGTGGAGAGCGATGTGAACTCCACGACCAATTCGGGGGCTCGTACCTCCTTCCAGACGAGGTAGGCGTCCCGGCGACGGTCGCGATCTTGGATGTTCCGGACGACGAAGACATCCGGGGAGACGTGCCGCCGCCGGTCGCCCCGGCGGTAGTACACGAGCATGTTGCCCGAGACATAGACCGTAGGATCGTCGGCGAAATGGAGCTGGAGGACCTCGATCAGGCCCAGGAGGTTATTCCGGTGCGTGGGCGTCTCGGCCACGGGCTCACCGTCCCCGCTGGGGTATTCGACCTCGGGGGTGTCCTGGCTGGAGGGGTGGTGGCCATCGTCGCCTCCGTCGCTCCGAAGTTCACGACCTCGCCGCGCCGCAACGGTCGCAGTGCCCGCAGGCGGTGCCCTCGACGTCGTCGTACCCCAGGTAGTTTACCAGATAGTCCCAGCGGCAGGAGCGGAGCTCGGCATACTCGACCATCTGCCTCTGCTTGAGCCGATCGTTCTCGTCGCGGTCGCGGTAGGCGCGGGCCATCCGGGCGAGATCGTCGGGGGTCGTCTCGCGGTGGAGCAGGACGTAGCGGTCGCCGTCGGCCTTCTTGACGATCCCCCACGCCTTGAACAGGTTGAGGGCCTGCTGGAAGCGGGTCTTGCCCACGGGCGAGATCGCCAGCAGGTCGGCGAGCGTCGGCGGCTCGGGGGCATCGGCCAGGCGATCGAGGGTGTGGTGCGCGTTGACGAGGTCTTCGATCGACGGGTACTTGCCCGCCTGGAAGAAGGCGTGCAGCGCCTTGTCGGTCGGGTCGTAGAGCAGGGTACACAGCGCGGGAAGCCCGTCGCGGCCGGCGCGGCCGGCTTCCTGGTAATACGCCTCGATCGTGCCGGGCAGGTGGTGGTGGATCACGAACCGGATGTCGGGCTTGTCGATCCCCATCCCGAAGGCGTTGGTGGCGACCATCGCCTTGAGCTCGCCCCTCATGAACCGATCCTGGTTCTCCGCCCTCTCCGGCGCCCGGAGCCGGCCGTGGTAGGGCGCCACGGCCAGGCCGTTCTCGCGGAGGAACTCGGTCAGCTCGTTGACCGCCTTGACCGTGGCCGTGTAGACGATGCCGGTCCCCTCGGCGTCGCGGAGCCTCCGGATCAGCTCGGCCCTCTTGGCGGCCTCGCCCGCGACGGTGAGCACCTCCAGGGCGAGGTTGGGCCGGTGGAACCCGGTGTGGACCACCTCGGCGTCGTCGAGGTGGAGCTGGCGGCGGATGTCGTCCACGACGTCGGGCGTGGCGGTCGCCGTCAGGGCCAGCACCGGGGGGCGGCCGAGGTCGTCGATCGCGTCGCCCAGGACCAGGAACTCGGGCCGGAAGTCGTGCCCCCAGTGGCTGACGCAGTGCGCCTCGTCGACGACGAACAGGTCGATCATCGCCCGCTTGAGCAGCCCGCGGAACTCGGGGTCGGCGAGGCTCTCGGGGGTGGTGTAGACGAACTCCTTGCGGCCCTCGGCGATCGCCTCGACGGCCTCGCGCCGCTCGCGGGCCGAGAGCGTGCTGTTGATCGTGGCGACCTCGATCCCCCGGCCGCCCAGCGCGTCGGCCTGGTCCTTCATCAGCGCGATCAGCGGACTGACGACGACCGTCGTCCCCTCCAGCGCCAGCGCGGGGAGCTGGAAGCAGATGCTCTTGCCCGATCCGGTCGGCATGATTACGATCGTGTCGCGCCCGTCCATCGCCGCCTGAACGGCCCGCTCCTGCCCCGGGCGGAATCTCCTGAACCCGAAGTGCTCGCGCAGCTTCCGACGCATCTCGACCGCAGTCCACCGGGCTGGCTGTCGCCATCGTCCGCTCCCCGTCCGCTCGCGTCTCGCCTGAACATCCCGACTCTCCTCGCAGCGCGAAGCAAATCCCGAGCCGCCGCCGTCGGGCGGGGCGACCGTCGCATTCGGATGGTGCCGGTCGTGCCGGCATCCGGCACGTCCCGTGCAATGGGAGACATCGCGTAAGGGCCCGACCCGCCCGTCACGGAGGGAGATTGCGATGAGACCATCGAAACGGAGACGCCCGCAGCTCGAGGCGCTGGAGGCCATGACCCTGCTCAGCGCCGCGATGCCGCACGGGGCCGCGCAGGTGGCGGCCTCCAGCCACAAGGTCCACCTGGCCCTGAACGGCTCGATCGGCGGGCCGAACTCGTCCACCGTGACGAATCCCGACGTCGGCGCGAGCCTGTCCCTCGACGGGTCCGGCAGGGTCGCCCCGCTGGGCCAGGTGTCCTCGACCGGCTCGCTGCACATGACCGGATTCATCAAGACGGGGCATGCCACCGGGACTCTGACCCTGGAGGGCCCGAAGGGGTCCGTGACGCTCGCCCTCGAGGGGCCGTCGCAGGCGGGGTTCTCCGGCCCGCCATCGGCGCTCACGTACACGATCACCGGGGGCACCGGCCCCTACGCGGGGGCGACGGGCCGCGGGACGGCGACCCTCACCACGACGCCCGAGCAGCGCCGCGCCTCAAGGTCCGCCCGGCACGGCCACCCCCCTGTTCATCGTCGCATCGGAGTTCACCCTGACGCTCCACTCGGGGAAGTAGGGCGTGGGGGACACGCCATCCCCATCGGCCTTGAAGATGGCGTGTTCCACACGCCCTACGTCTCTTGCCCGATTCGGCGAAGTCGGGTAGGGTTCGCCGCGACACCCCGCGAGCCCCGCAGCCGATGGATGGGAAGGACCCCACCCTCACGAGGAGGCCGGCATGGAAGCCAGCGTCCAGGGGAGCTCCGCGCGGGTCGGGCGGGCGTCGCGGCCGGGGACGGCGGGACTTCGGGTCGCGCTGGTGCATGACTGGCTGACCGGCATGCGCGGCGGCGAGAAGTGCCTGGAGGTCCTCTGCCGGGCCTTCCCCGACGCCGTCCTGCACACCTTGATCCATCGCCGTGGGGCGCTCAGCCCGACGATCGAGGCGATGACGATCCGCACCTCGCCGCTCCAGCGCATCCCCGGCATCCTCCGGCACTATCGCAAGGCGCTGCCGCTGATGCCCCTGGCCGCGCGGTCGTGGAAGCCGGGGCCGGTGGACCTGGTCATCAGCCTGAGCCACTGCGTCGCCAAGGCGGTCCGCGTCCCCGAGGGGGTGCCGCACGTCTGCTACTGCTTCACCCCGATGCGGTACGCCTGGCAGGGGCGCGAGGCCTACCTCGAAGCCTGGCCCGGCACCCGCTCCGGAGGTCTCTGGCCCGCCCGGTGCTCGACGCGATGCGGGGCTGGGACCGCACGTCGGCGTCGCGGGTCACGCACTTCGTCGCGATCTCGGAGACGGTCCGCCGCCGGATCGCGACCTGCTACGGGCGCGACAGCCGGGTGATCCAGCCGCCGGTCGATACGGCCTTCTACACGCCCGCCGACGTGCCCCGCGAGGGCTTCTATCTCTGCGTCTCGGCGCTGGTCCCGTACAAGAGGATCGACCAGGCGGTGGCGGCCTGCTCGCGGACGGGCCGGCCTCTGGTCGTCATCGGCGAGGGGACCGAACGGGCCCGCCTCCAGGGGATGGCCGGGCCGTCGGTGCGGTTCCTCGGCTGGCAGCCCGACGAGGTGATCCGCGACCACTACCGCCGCTGCCGGGCCCTGCTCTTCCCCGGCGAGGAGGACTTCGGGATCGTGCCGGTCGAGGCCCTGGCGTGCGGCGCCCCGGTGATCGCGCTGGGGGTCGGAGGGGTGGCGGAGACGGTCGATTCGGCGGTCGGCCGCACCTACGCCGAGCCGACCGTCGAGGCCCTGTGCGACGCGATCGACGCCTGGGAGACGGCCGGCGGCCCGCATTACGCCCCGCTGGCCCGCCGCCGGGCCGAGGCGCTGGCGCTGCCCGTCTTCCGCGACCGCCTGCTCGGCTACCTGGCCGAGGTCGTCGCCGGCCCGCATCCCGCGCCGGTCCCTCCCGCACCCCACCTCGCCGTCGGCTCGGAGCGGCCGACGACCCGTCTTCGGGGCCTCGCGGAGGATCGGCGATAGGGCCGGCGCCGGTCAGGAGGTCGCGGTGCCGAACTGGCGGTCGCCCGCGTCGCCGAGGCCGGGGCAGATGAACCCGAAGTCGTTGAGGTGGTCGTCGATCACCCCGACGTGGACTGGCACGTCGGGCATCGCCTCGACCAGGCGGGTGATCCCCTCGGGCGCGGCGATCAGCGCGATCACCTTGAGCCGCGCGACGCCCGACGCCTTGAGGATCTCGCAGGCGTGGACGGCCGACCCGCCGGTCGCCAGCATCGGGTCGACGATCAGGGCCGTCGTGATCCGGGGGCGGGGCGGGAGCCTCTTGTAGTATTCCATCGGCCGGAGCGTCTGCTCGTCGCGGTACAGGCCGATGTGCCAGACCTCGGCGTCGGGGATCAGGTCGAGGACCCCCTCCGCCATGCCGAGCCCGGCGCGGAGGATCGGGACGATCCCGATCGTGTCGGCCAGGACCCGCGCGGGGGCCGTCCCCAGCGGCGTGGCGACCTCGACATCCCGCGGTCGGCAGGTCGGCCGTCGCCTCGTGCGCCAGCAGGGTCGCCAGGCTCCGCACCAGCCGGCGGAACTCCGGCGGAGGCGTGCCCTCGGCCCGCAACGCCGCCAGCTTGTGCTGGATCAACGGGTGCGACGACGGGAAAACCAGCTTCACGCGCGACCTCCCGGGTGGCCCTTCCCGATCTCGACCGCTCGAAGTCGGCCCGGAAATGGTACACCAGCAGCGCCCCGGAAGGGGGGAGATTCTCCCTCTTTTCCGAGAATCGCCCCGCAGTCCTCAGCGCGGCTTCGGCTCCAGCGGGCGGGCCGGGACGCCGGCCACCGTCTGGCCGGCGGGGACGTGCTGGCCCTTGGTCGACGACCGCGTTGGCCCCGACGACGGCCCCGGCGCCGATCGTCACCGGCGCGACGAGCACGGCGCCCGAGCCGATCAGGCGCCGGCGCCGATCGAGGTCCGGTGCTTCTCCCGGCCGTCGAAGTTGGCCGTGACCGCCGTCGCCCCGACGTTGGCGCCCGGCCCGACGTGCGCGTCGCCCAGATAGGAGAGGTGCCGCGCCCGGCGCCGGCCTCCAGGTGCGAGCGGTTCACCTCGACGAACGCGCCGACCTCGACCCCGTCGTCCAGGACCGTGCCGTCGCGGAGGTGGGCGAACGGGCCGACCCGGCAGTTGGCGCCGATGCGGACCGTCCCGGTGATCACCGTGAACGGGAAGATCACCGTGTCGCGGCCGATCGCGGCGCGGCCGTCGATGTAGGTGTTCCGCGGGTCGACGACGCTCACCCCCTCGGTCATCCAGCGGTCCTGGATCCTGCGCCTGCATGATCGCGTGCGCCTGCGACAGGTGCTGGCGGGTGTTGACGCCGAGGATGTCGTCGGGCTCCAGGACCGGCAGCGCGACCACCTTGCGGCCCATCGCCTGGAGCAAGGCCGGGGCGTCGGTCAGGTAGTATTCGCCCTGGCGCGTTGCTGGTGTCGAGCTTCTCCAGCGCGTCCCACAGCCCGGGCAGGTCGAAGACGTAGCAGCTCGGGTTGACCTCGGCGATCCGCCTCTCCTCGGCGTTGCAGTCGCGCTCCTCGACGATCCGGAGGAACCGGCCGGCGGAGTCGCGGAGGATGCGGCCGAACCCGGAGGGGTCGGGCAGGACGGCGGTCCCGAGCAGGCAGGCGTCGCCGTCGTCGCGCTGGCGGGCGAGCAGGTCGGCCAAAGGGCCGGGCCTCAGCAACGGCTCGTCGCCGACCAGCACCAAGGCCGGCCCCGCGTAGCCCTCCAGCAACGGGCGGCAGACGCGGACGGCGTCGCCGGTGCCGAGCTGGCGGTCCTGGGCGGCGAACGACACGTCGGCCTCGCCGCGCAGCTCGTCGCGGACCTGCTCGGCCCCGGCGCCGACGACCACGATCACCGACCGGGCCCCGCGCCCCGCGCCGCCTCGACGACGTAGCGGATCATCGGCCGGCCGCAGACCTCGTGGAGCACCTTGGCCTTCTCCGAGTTCATCCGCTTGCCCTGGCCGGCCGCCAGGATGATCGCCACGGGTCCCGCAATCATGTCGAAGGCCCATCGGAGGTTCGAGGTCGGCACGCGATGCGCCTGGACGAACTTATAGAGTCCCGGGCGGCCGGCGTCAAAGGGGCGCCCGCCGCGAACCTTGAACCCGCCCCGACGATCTGGCACACTGGCGACGTGGCAGGCTGCTCCCAGGACGAGGAGGGATCGACGGATGACGACGGTGCGTGCGGAGTTGGTCGGCGACAAGGCGATCGTCCACCAGGCCGATCTCGCGCGCCTCGTGGAACTGGCCCGTCGCAGCGAGCCTGTGGATCTCCAGATGACCGATCCCGACGTCTCGACCCGAGGCATCATGGAACTGGCCGAGCAAGGGGGGGCCTTCGCGTGGCTCGACGAAGAGGACGACCTCTACACCGTCGATGACTTGAAGGTCCGCTATCGGTGAAACGGGGCCTGATCGTCCTGACCCCATTCCCGTTCACCGACCTGTCCGGTCGGAAAGTGCGCCCGGCCCTGGTCGTCTCCCGCTCCGACCGAGGGGGCAACGACGTGGTGCTGGCGTTCATAACCTCCATCCAGAGGTCGACGGTATGGCCTGCCGACTTGCTGGTCGAGTCGTCCCACCCCGACTTCGCGATGACGGGGCTGAAACGCGACTCGGTCGTGAAGCTTGACAAGCTGGTGACCATCGAGACCTCGATCCTCTTGGGGGAGTTGGGTGAGCTGCCAGACACCTTGCTCGCCCAGGCATCCGACAAGCTTCGCTACGCGCTGGACTTGTAGGGACCGCTGCTGCTGGCGCAGCCCCGAACGAGAGGAGAGATCAACCCATGCCGATGTGGAGCGACGAGGTGGCGAAGGTCGCCATGCTGGCGAGGCTGCGGATCGGCCCCGACGAGCTCCAGACCTTCACCGGGCAGCTCAGCGCGATCGTCGAGTACGTGGCGCAGCTCCAGGCGCTCGACACCTCGGGCGTCGAGCCGCTGGCGCACGGGGTGGAGGTCCGCAACGTGTTCCGCGACGACGTCCGCGGCCCCTCTTTGCCGCGCGAGGAGGCGCTGGCCAATGCGCCGAAGCGGGACGAGCAAGCCTTCCTCGTGCCCGCCGTCCTCGAATGACCGACCGACCGGACCCCGGGATCACACCGCCGATGGACCCGACTCGCGCCACCGCCGCCGCCCTGCTCGCCGAGATGGACGCGGGGTCTATCACGTCGGAGGAGGTCGTCCGCGCCTACCTCGACCGCGCCGACCGCCTCGGCCGGCTCAACGTGTTCGTCCACCTCGATCCCGAAGCCATCCTGGCGCAGGCCCGCTCGATCGACGCCCGCCGCCGCAAGGGCGAGCCGGTCGGGGCGCTGGCGGGGGTTCCGGTCGCGATCAAGGACGTGCTCTGCGTCCGGGGCGAGCCGACCTCCTGCGGCAGCCGGATGCTCCGGACCTATCGCCCTCCCTATGACGCCACCGCGATCGCCCGCCTCAAGGAGGCCGGCGCGATCCTCTTCGGCAAGACGAACATGGACGAGTTCGCGATGGGCTCGTCGACGGAGAACAGCGCCTACGGGCCGACCCTGAACCCCTGGGACGAGGCCCGCATCCCGGGCGGCTCGTCGGGCGGGTCGGCCGCGGCGGTCGCCGCCGACCTGGCGCCTCTGTCGCTCGGCACCGACACCGGCGGGTCGATCCGGCAGCCCGCCGCGCTGTGCGGGATCGTCGGCCTGAAGCCGTCATATGGCCGCGTCAGCCGCTACGGTCTGATCGCCTACGCCAGCTCGCTCGACCAGATCGGCCCCTTCGCGCACGACGTGGCCGACGCGGCGCTGTTGCTGCAGGTCATCGCGGGCCGCGACCCGCTCGACTCGACCAGCGTCGACGTCCCCGTGCCCGACTACGCGGCGACCCTCGACGCGCCCCCCGAAGGACTGCGGGTCGGCGTCCCCCGCGAGTTCTTCGGCGAGGGCCTCGACGTCGAGGTGGAGTCGGCGATCCGCGAGGCCGTGAAGGTCTACGAGCGGTCGGGCGCGACGATCAAGGAGGTCTCGCTCCCCTATTCGAAGTACGGCATCCCGGCCTATTACCTGGTCGCCACCGCGGAGTGTTCGAGCAACCTGGCCCGCTACGACGGGACGATCTACGGCCACCGCGCCGAGGACGTCTCGCCCAAATATCCCGGCGAGGAGGACCTGCCGCCTCTGATCCGGATGATGATGGCCAGCCGCGCCGAGGGGTTCGGCGCCGAGGTCAAGCGTCGGATCATGCTCGGCACGTTCGCGCTGTCGGCCGGCTACGCCGACCAGTATTACAACCAGGCGCTGAAGGTCCGCCGCCTGATCCGCAACGACTTCGACGCCGCCTTCAAGGAGGTGGACGTCCTGCTCGGCCCGACCTCGCCGACCGCCGCGTTCCGGATCGGCGAGAAGGTGTCGGACCCCTTGTCGATGTACCTGTCGGACATCTACACGATCACGGCCAACCTGGCGGGCATCCCCGCGCTGAGCCTCCCCTGCGGCCTGACGAAGTCCCGATTGCCGATCGGCCTGCAACTCCAGGCCCCCCCCTTCGCCGAGGAGGCCCTGCTCCGCGCCGGCCGCGTCTTCGAGCGTGCGACCGACTGGCACGCCCGGCGGCCGGAGATAGAATGATGGCGGGCGAACGCTTGACAAAGTTGGGAGCGTTGGCCAGCGATCTTGAACAAGCCGCCGAGGACCGATTTGAGGATGCCAAAGCATTGCTTCTTGCCGGAAGACATGCTGCGGCAATCGCCCATGGATTTTACGCTCTGGAGATCAGGCTCAAAGTATTGATCTGCCGTCGGCTCGATGTGCCCAAGCTGCCTCATGTGTTCCAGACGCACAGCCTTGAAGCCCTGATGCTCCATACTGGGCTGGCGAACAAGATACGAGGCGTAAAACGGCCCCGGGCCGTCGCGAAAAACTGGGACGAATTGCTGGCATTGTTCCAACAGGTCGACCAAATCCGCTATCAACCCGATCCGAAATGGGATGAGCGCCTGGCGAAACGAGTCCTCCACCAACTCGGCGACCCTCCGAATGGAGTCCTGCTATGGCTCAAGAAACAAGCATCACTCAAGCGACGCTGAAGTTTGCCGAAGCTATCCACAAATATGCGGAGTCGAAAGGGTGGAAACCTGCTGACTACCATATTTTTATGACGGTGAATACGGACCTGATTATTCTAAGGGTTCACGTCGTTGCCAGGGCATTCGACGGCCGCACCGAGAAGCAGGAATACAACGACTACGATGACGTGACGGATTTCATCGAGGCCGAAGTCGGGAGGGAACAGCGAGTCTTCAATTCATACAGCTTGGTCCTGAGCGGGATGGAGAATTTCACCTTCTTCCCGGGGGCCCGGCTCGGGACGGGCGATGTCGAGATCGATGAGAAGCTGATCAATCGCGGTGTTTCGTGGAGCGAGCCGTTTCGCTCCGAGGTTCGATGAGATCGTGCCCCGACGAGCCGACCCAGGATGGCCATACGCGGCTCTCACTGAATTATTATCCCGGAAAGGGGGCGGTGTGTTTACTCGATCTCCTTGAAATCGAGCGGATTCACTGTCCGCACCCTCATAGGAGGGCGGAAGGACGGGTTGCACGGCGAGGAGGCGTCGAGCGATCGGATGAGAGTGGGCGTCAAGAGTGATATCGCTGATGACTTGAACCCGGGGCGGGGCCCCTCCTCGCGGCGTAACGGATCATCCCATGGAATACACGATCGTCATCGGCCTGGAAGTCCACGTCCAGCTCCTGACCGAGAGCAAGATGTTCTCGGCGTGCGGCACCGACTTCGGCCTGCCGCCGAACACGCAGACCGACCCGGTCTCGCTCGGGCTGCCGGGAACGCTGCCGGTCATGAACGGCAAGGCGTTCGAGCTGGCGCTGAAGACCGCCGTGGCGCTCGGCGCCGAGGTCGCGCCGTTCACCAAGTGGGATCGCAAGAACTACTACTACCCCGACCTGCCCAAGAACTACCAGATCAGCCAGTATGATCTCCCCTTCAGCCGGCACGGCCACCTGGAAGTCCCGGCTCACAAGGACGGCACCGGCGGCGGGAGGTGCCGGCTGACCCGCGTCCACCTTGAAGAAGACACCGGCAAGCTGATCCACGGCGCGGGCGGTTATTCCGAGGTCGACCTGAACCGCGCGGGCATTCCATTGCTGGAGATCGTCACCGAGCCCGACCTGCGCAGCCCCGAGGACGCCAAGGCGTGCCTGGAGGAATTGCGGCTGACCCTGCGCTACCTGGGCGTCTCCGACTGCGAGATGCAGGAGGGGAGCCTCCGGTGCGACGCCAACGTCAACCTCCACATCCAGGCCGACGGCAAGACGGTCGCCACCCCCATCGTCGAGATCAAGAATCTGAACAGTTTCCGCTCCGTCGAGAGGGCGCTCGCCTACGAGGCCGACCGGCAGTACCGCAAGTGGCAGGGCGACGGCCTGACGATCAAGGACGCCCCCAAGGAGACCCGCGGCTGGAGCGACCCCGACGGCGTGACCAAGCCCCAGCGCCAGAAGGAGACCGCCGCCGACTACCGCTACTTCCCCGAGCCCGACCTCGTCCCCGTCGTCGTCGACGACGCCTGGGTCGCGCGGGTCCGCGACTCGATCGGCGAGCTCCCCTCGGCGCGGCGGCGGCGGTTCGAGGCCGACTACGGCCTGTCGCCCTACGACGCCAACGTCCTGGTCGAGCAGGGGCAGGACGTGGCCGACTACTTCGAAGCGGTCGCCCGCGCCACGGGCGAGCCCAAGCTGGCGAGCAACTTCGTCCAGCAGGACGTCCTGCGCGCGGTCAAGGACCGCAAGCTCGCCATCGCCGAGTTCCCCGTCGGGCCCGAGGCGCTGGCCGACCTGGTCGTCCGCGTCGCCCGGGGCGAGCTCAACACCAACCAGGGGCGCGAGGTGCTCAGCAAGATGATCGAGACCGGCGACCCGGCCGAGGCGATCATCGAGAAGGGCGGCTACCGGATGGTCTCCGACCGCGACGCGATCGCCCGCGCCGTCGAGGCCGCGCTGGCCGCCAACCCCAAGGCCGTCGAGGACCTCAAGGGGGGCAAGAAGAAGCCCGACGCCGTCAAGGGCTTCCTCCGCGGGCAGGTCATGAAGCAGACCGGCGGCAAGGCCAACCCCGCGCTCGTCGGCGAGCTCCTCGACGCCAAGCTCGCCGAGATCGCCAGCTGAGGCACAACCCGACCGAGCGGCAACCAACCCGGAGGGCCCCGATGAGCAGCGTGGATCGCAGGACATTCCTGAAGGCGACCGGCGCCTCTCTGGCCGCCGCCTCGCTCGCCTCGGCGGCTGAGGGCCCGCCGCGGTGGAGGAAGGCGTACATGCTCGGCGGCCGAAAGGGGCCGATCCTCCCGCACTTCGAGATGCTCAAGGAGGCCGGGTTCGAGGGGGTCGAGCTGCTCAGCCCCAACGAGCTCGACCACGACGAGGTGCTCAAGGCCCGCGACAAGACCGGCCTGGTCATCCACGGCGTCAGCGGGTCGAGGCACTGGAAGGACACCCTCTCCGACCCCGACCCCGAGGTCGTCGAGCGCGGGCTGGCCGCCGTCCGGCAGGAGCTCGCCGACTGCAAGGCGTACGGCGGGACGACCGTCCTGCTGGTACCCGCCGTGATCTACCCGGACGTCTCCTACCGCGAGGCGTATTCGCGATCGCAGGAGAACATCCGCAAGTTGATCCCCGACGCCGAGAGGCTCGGGATCAAGATCGCCGTCGAGGAGGTCTGGAACAAGTTCCTGCTCAGCCCCGTCGAGTTCGCCCGCTACATCGACGAGCTCGACAGCCCCTGGGTCGGCGCCTACTTCGACGTCGGCAACGTCGTCGAGTACGGCTACCCCCAGCAGTGGATCAGGGAGCTCGGCCGTCGCATCCTCAAGGTCCACGTCAAGGAGTACGGCAAGGAGAAGCGGTTCAAGTACCCGCTCGGCGAGGGCGAGATCGACTGGACCGCCGTACGCCGGGCTTTGATCGACGTCGGCTATCGAGGCTGGATCACCGCCGAGGTCCCTGCCGGCGACCTGGAGCACATGAAGGACGTCGTCCGCCGCATGGACAAGGTCTTGGGGATGTCCTCCTGATCACCAGCAAGTGGGCTGGCCATGCCGCCGAGGTGGCCAGGTCTGCTGGCCCGGATCAGCGAGGGCACAGTGAGGCGATCGGTTCGCTACTGACGCTCAAGTTCCGGACGTTCGATTACCCTCAACTTCTGGCCGCGTAAATTATAGAGCCCGACATGGCCGAGGGGGGGTGAAATAGGTAGCAGGATGTCCTTTGACAAGCTGGCCGGCTATCGAGTCATCTAGGATATCGGGAGGTAGTCCGATGCTTCCCCTCATCTCGGATGATCGACCGCCTGGCCCCGAGCGCCTTCAAGGCCACGACCGGGCCGACCGTCGCCCTCTTCGACGCCTTGGCGGAGGATCCCGTGCCGGCCCCCCATGACGAGCGGCGCCGGCGCCTCGGTCGTCCCGGCCGCCGACGCGCCGGCGGCGGCGACCACTTCGGCCTCGACCCCGCCGACCAGTTGCTCCTGACGGTCGTCCGGCTCCGCCCGAAGGGGGTCGGGGCGCCGGGAGATCCGGCCTCCGTGGGGGTCGGCGACGGGCACCGGGGGGCCTCGGGGCGACCCCGCGGCGCACGCCGCGCGGCCGGCCTCGCCCGGATGAGGGCCGGCGCCGCAGCCGGGCGTTCGCGCGACGTCGGATCGTGGTGGGGCGTGCGATCGGGCGGCTGCGCCGGTATCAGGCGCTGAACCGGGTGGACCGGCCCCGCCGCCGGGGTCATACGGTGCGGATGCGGGCCTGGTCAACCGGATGCTGAGTCATCGGGCCGCTGCCTGAAGGCATCCGGGGCACTGGGGCAGGACAGGGTAAGCCTTATCGTGGAGAAGCTCTACTTGATCGAGGTTCCCGAAAACGATGCGAGTCCTCCGGCCCCGGCGATCGTCCGAGAGCCGCTCCACCTGGGCCGGTTGGCGATCCCGTCGCGGTTCTTCCTCGCGCCCTGGCCGGCTACACGAGCCTGGCGTTCCGCCTCGCCGTCCGCGAGTGCGGGGGGCTGGGGCTGGCCACGACCGACCTGGTCAACGCCCGCTCGATCATCGAGAACCGCCCGCGCTCCTTCGAACTGGCCGAGACGTGCGCCGAGGACCGCCCGATGGCGATCCAGATCTACGGCCACGTCATCCCCGAGATGCGCGAGGCCGCGCGGCGGGTCGTCGACCTCGGCGCCTCGGCGGTCGATATCAACATGGGCTGTCCGGTCAAGAAGGTCGTCAAGACCGGCGGCGGCTCGGCGCTGATGTGCCAGGCCGACGCCGCGGTGGCGCTCGTCGAGGCGGTCGTCGGCGCCGTCGACGTGCCGGTGACCGTCAAGATGCGGCTCGGCTGGGACGACCAGACGCTGACCGCCCCCGCGCTGGCGAGGGCCTTCGAACGGGTCGGCGTGGCCGGCGTGATCGTCCACGGCCGGACGCGCGCCCAGGGCTTCTCGGGTCAGGTCAACCGGGAGGGCATCCGCGCGGTGGTCGAGGCGGTCGAGCGCATCCCGGTCGTCGGCAACGGCGACATCCGGACCCTGGCCGACGCCGCCGCCACCTTCCGCGAGACCGGCTGCGCGGCGGTCTCGATCGGCCGCGGCGCGCTGTCCAACCCGTTCCTGTTCCGGCAGCTCGCGCACTGGGCCGAGCACGGCGAGCCGGGCCCCGAGCCGTCCTTCGAAGAGCGGCTCGACGTGATGGCCCGCCACTTCCACGGCCTGCTCGATCGCCGCGGGGAGCGGCTGGCCTGCCTCCAGTTCCGCAAGATCCTCAAGTGGTACAGCCACTCGATCCGCCCGCCGAAGGCGATCTACCACCGGCTGATCAACCTGTCCAGCGCCGCCCTGTTCGACGAGGCCGTCGCCGCGATCCGGGTGTCCGGGCCCGCCTCGCCCCTGCCCGGGCATTTCGAGCCGAGGGTGCCGGTCCCCTCGGGACCGATCGACAAGTGGTGATCGCCGTTGTCCTTCGGCTCTCCGCTCGGGCTTCCCGGGCTTTGGCATCCACTTTGCACTTGACAGCCATCGCACCTCGACCCAACACCTCACGCCTATAATGAGCCGGATGGAGCCACGCCGCGTCCGTCCTCCCCGCGAGGTCGAGACGGCGGGCGATCGTTCTTCGGGAGGCTTCCCCCCAAGGATCGGGGTGCGCTTCCGGAGGAGGGATGGAGGTCATGCAAGGCAGGATCAGGATGTCGATCGTGCTGGGGGCCGTCGTGGTCGGCGCATCGGGGTGCGCCGGAACTCACCAGGCACGATACGTCTACCAGGACGGGCAGTTCGGGGTCGTCGGCATCCCCCGGAACACGGAGCACTGGCCGACCCACTACCGCAAGCAGGCCGAGGAATTGATGGCCCGTCACTTCCCCGAAGGCTACGAGATCGTCCGGGCGGAGGAGGTGGTCGAGGGGTCGAGGGTCCTCACCACCAACGGCTCGGGTGGGGTCGAGGTCGGAGCCGCCCTGCCCCTCCCCGTGCTCAAGATCGGCACGATCGGCCTGACTTCCTCACGAAACCAGGCCGATTCGGTGAAGATCAAGGAATGCCGCATCCTTTACAAGAAGGCGGAACCCGGCGGCGCGCCCAAGGGCGGATCGATACGCCGAACAGGCATCGTTGACCCCCACGACCTACGTCGACCCGAACGCGCTCGCCCGCAAGCAGGCCGAGGGCAAGGAGTCGAAGGACCCCGCCGATCCGGCGACCGGCCACGAGCCGGCCAGGGCCGAATCCCTGGCCCATCACGCGAGCCGCCCAGGCGACGAGCAAGCCGGACCCGGAGTCCGACTGATCGGCATCGAGCCGGGCCCGGAGCTTGTTTCGCGGGCGCGTGCGGTCGTAAGATGACCGCTGACGACAGGCCCCGCGCCCGCGAGGCGCGGGGCGTCCCACATCTTGGCTCGAAAAGGGAGTGCGACCATGGCGACCATCACCGAGCCCCGGCGCGCGACGCGCCGCAACTTGCAGACGAAGATGCTGATCGACGGCAAGTGGCGGGACAGCGTCAGCGGCAAGACGTTCGACGACGGTCAACCCGGCCACCGAGGAGGTCATCGCCCAGGTCGCCGAGGGGGACGCCGCCGACATCGACCTGGCGGTCAAGGCCGCGCGCAAGGCGTTCGACTCCGGCCCCTGGCGCAAGACCGACGCCCGCGACCGCGGCCGGCTGATCAACAAGCTCGCCGACCTGATCGAGCAGAACATCGACGAGCTGGCCGAGCTGGAGACGCTCGACAACGGCAAGCCGATCAGCGAGAGCCGCAACGGCGACCTGCCGCTGGTGATCGACTGCCTCCGCTACTACGCCGGCTGGGCCGACAAGATCCACGGCCAGACCATCCCGGTCCGCGGCAACTACTTCTGCTACACCAAGCGCGAGCCGGTCGGCGTCGCCGGGCAGATCATCCCGTGGAACTTCCCGATGCTGATGGTCGCCTGGAAGTGGGGCCCCGCCCTGGCCGCCGGCTGCACGGTCGTCCTGAAGCCCGCCGAGCAGACCCCGCTGACGCTGCCTCCGGATGGGCGAGCTGGCCCTGGAGGCGGGCTTCCCGGCGGGCGTCATCAACATCGTCCCCGGCTTCGGCGAGACGGCCGGCGACGCGCTGGTCAAGCACCCGGGCGTCGACAAGGTCGCCTTCACCGGCGTCGACCGAGGTCGGCAAGATCATCATGCGGAACGCCGCCGAGCACGCTCAAGCGGATCACCCTCGAGCTCGGCGGCAAGAGCCCGAACATCGTCTTCGCCGACGCCGACCTGGACGCCGCCGTCGAGGGCGCGATCCTCGGCATGTACCTCAACCAGGGCCAGTGCTGCTGCGCCGGCAGCCGGCTGTTCGTGCAGGACTCGGTCTACGACGAGTTCGTCGAGAAGCTGGCCGAGAAGGTGAAGACCCGCAAGCTCGGCGACCCGTTCGACCAGGCGACCGAGAAGGGCCCGCAGGTCGACAAGGCGCAGTTCGACAAGATCATGTCGTACATCGACAAGGGCAAGCGAGCAGGGGGCCCGGTGCGTCACCGGCGGCGAGCGGCTCGGCGACAAGGGCTTCTTCATCAAGCCGACGATCTTCGCCGACGTCAAGGACGACATGGCGATCGCCCGCGACGAGATCTTCGGCCCGGTCCTGTCGGTGATCAAGTTCAAGGACATCGACGAGGTGATCGAGCGGGCCAACACGACCGACTACGGCCTGGCCGCCGCCGTCTGGACCCGCGACATCGGCAAGGCGCACGCGATCGCCGACCGCGTCCGCGCCGGGACCGTCTGGGTCAACTGCTACGACGTCTTCGACGCCGCCGCCCCGTTCGGCGGGTTCAAGACGAGCGGCATCGGCCGCGAGCTCGGCGAGAAGGCGCTGGACAACTACACCGAGCTGAAGACGGTGACCGTCGCGCTCGACTGAGGGGCCGCGGACTCGGCCCGACCGGGGGCACGCCGGCACCGCGCCCCCAACGACCCATTCCGAATCCAGGCCCGGCGCCCGACGAGACGGGTGCCCGGGACGGGGGCGTCCACGCCCGATGCACCGGGCCGGCACGTCCAACCGGAGCCAGGGGAGACGCATGCCACTCACTCTCGGATGGCAGGACATCGCGCTGCGGTTGCTCCTGACGATCATCGCGGGCACGATGATCGGGATCAATCGGGGCGAGCACGGCCGGCCCGCCGGCCTGCGCACGACGTTGCTCGTCTGCCTGGCGGCCTCGATCGCCATGATCCAGACGAACCTGCTGCTGGCGACCGCGGGCAGGCCGTCAAGACTCCTTCATCATGCTCGACCTGATGCGCCTCCCCCTGGGCATCTTGTCGGGGATGGGCTTCATCGGCGGGGGCGCGATCCTGAAGCGGGACAACCTCGTCAAGGGGGTCACGACCGCGGCGACGCTGTGGTTCGTCACGGTCATCGGCCTGTGCTTCGGCGGCGGTCAGGACCTCGCTGGGGTCGGCCGCGACCGCGCTGGGCATCGTCGTGCTCTGGGGCCTCAAATGGCTCGAGATGAAGCTCCCCCAGAATCGCCAGGCCACGCTGGCCCTGACGGTCGGCCCGTCCGGCCCGACGGAGGACGACGTCCGGCAGGAGCATCCTCGCCGAGGGATTCACGATCACGTCCCTGGGCCTCATCTACGAGGCCGCGGAGAGGCGCTACGAGATCCTCTGCGAGGTGCGCTGGCGGGCGCGACCCGAGGAGGCCCAGCAGCCTGCCCTCGTGAAGGAGCTGGCGCGGCTGCCCGACGTGTCGCGGCTCAAGTGGTGCCCGCACGATTTGCAGACCGCATTGTCGTGACCCGACGCGACTGGTCCCCGATCAGAGGCCCAGCCAGGGGGGCGTGGCGCCGGCCTCGGGGAGCTTGATCAGGCTCAGGCTGAGGATGTCGGGGTGCTTGCGGACCTCGTCGAGCGCCGCCTCGGGGGGGACGGAGTCGAGGTTGACGACGCCGATCGCCTCGCCGCCGGGGTGCTCGCGGCCGACGTTCATCTGCGCGATGTTCACGCCGTGCCGGCCGAAGGTCGTGCCGATGAACCCGATCAGGCCGGGCATGTCGCGGTGGGTGAAGACGAGCAGGTTGCCGTCGAGGTGGGCGTCGAGCCGGTAGGGGCCGAGCCGCACCAGCCGGACGAACTGCTTGCCGAAGAGCGTGCCCGCGGCGACGTAGGTCTTGCGCTCGGTCGACGACCTCGGTCTGGATCATCGTGCCGAAGTCGCCGGGGTCGGTCGTCTTCTCCTCGACGATCGCGATCCCCCGCTCCTTGGCCAGCGACCTCGGCGTTGACGAGGTTGACCTGGCTCCTCGAGCGCCGCCTCCATCCAGCCGGCGGCGAAGCTCGCGGTGATCAGCCGGGTGTTCTTGCGCGGCGACCTCGCCCCGGTAGCGGAGCGTGGCGCCCTTGACGGTCCCCCGGTCCATCTGGGCGTGGAGCATGCCGAGCCGGCGGCCGAGGTCGAGGTAGAGCCGCAGGTCTTCCAGCTCGGCGCGGTCGAGCGTGGGCATGTTCACGGAGAACCGGATCTGCCCGCGCTGGAAGAAGTCGGCCAGGAGCCGCGCGGCCTCGACGGCGACCGAGACCTGCGCCTCCTCGGTCGAGGCGCCGAGGTGGGGCGTGACGAGCGACCTGCGGGTGGTTGACGAGCGGGTGGTCGGCCGGCGGCGGCTCGGGGTCGAACACGTCGATCGCGGCGCCGGCGACCTTGCCCGCGTTCAGGGCCTCGAGCCAGCGCCGGCTCGTCGATCAGGCCGCCGCGGGCGCAGTTGATGATGCGGACGCCCGGCTTCATCCGGGCCGATCTCGCGGGCGCCGATGAGGTTGCGGGTCTCGGCCGAGAGGGGCGTGTGCAGGGTGATGTAGTCGCACCGGCCCCAGAGGTCGTCGAGCGGCGAGACGCTCTCGATCCCGAGCTCGGCGGCGCGCTCGGCCGAGAGGAACGGGTCGAAGCCGACGACCTTCATGTCGAACCCCTGCGCCCGCTTGGCGACCGCCAGGCCGACCCGGCCCAGGCCGACGATGCCGAGCGTCTTGCCGCCGAGCTGGGTGCCGGTGAACTTGTTGCGGTCCCACCTGCCCGCCTTGAGGCTGTCGTTGGCCTTGGCGACGTTCCGCGACAGCGCGAGCATCAGCGCCATCGTGTGCTCGGCGGTCGAGACGGTGTTGCCGCCCGGCGTGTTCATCACGACGATCCCCTGGCGGGTCGCGGTCGGCACGTCGATGTTGTCGACGCCCACCCCGGCGCGGACGATCACCTTGAGCCGGGGCTGGTCGCTTCAGCACCTCGGCGGTCAGCTGCGTCCCCGACCGGATCACGATCCCGTCGGCCTCGGCCAGCGCCGCGCGGAGGCCGGCGGGGTCGAGCTTGGTGTTGACGACCACCTCCAGCCCCGGCTCGGCCCGGAGCAGTTCGCAGGCCCTCTTCGGCCAGCTTGTCGGTCACCAGAACGCGATGCGGCACGGTCGGAAACTCCAGGGTAGGGCGAGATGAGCACGGCGACAGTGACCGTCGGCGCACCCCCGTCGCCGTGCGGGATCATGGATCAGGAACGACTCGCGACTTCCTTCCGCCCGAGCAAGACCTGCTGCGCGGCGGTGACGGCGCAGCCGGGCTCGACGTCGAGGCCGAGGTCGCTCAGGACCATCTCCAGCGCGGCCAGGCCGGCGACGACGTCGAGCTCGTCGGTGTAGCCCATGTGGCCGATCCGGACGATCTGGCCCTTGAGCTTGTCCTGGCCGCCGACGGTGGTGATGCCGAACCGCTCGGCGAGCCTGTTGCGGATGTCGGAGTCCTTCAGCCCCTCGGGGACGCGGAAGGCGGTCAGGCCCTCGGCGGGGCGGGCGCTGAAGAGCTCCAGGCCGAGCGCCTGGACCCCCGCCTGGCACGCCTCGCTCATCCGGCGGTGGCGCTCCCAGACGTTCTCGATCCCCTCCTCCTTGATCCGCCGCAGCGCCGTCCGCAGGGCGAGGATCAGCGTGTGCGCCGGGGTGAAGGGGGTGTCGAACTCCTTCATCTTCTTGCGGGCCGCCTTCAGGTTGAAGTAGAAGCTCTTCGACTCGAAGGCGTCGATCTTCGCCCACGCCTTCGGGCTGACGGCGACGAACGCCAGGCCCGGCGGGAGCATCAGCGCCTTCTGCGAGCCGACGCAGAGCAGGTCGATGCCCCAGGCGTCGGTCCGGCACTCCATCGCGCCGACGCCCGAGATCCCGTCGACGGCGAAGACGGCGTCGGTCGCGGCGACGACCTTGCCGATCGCCTCGACCGGGTGGCCGGTGCCGGTCGAGGTCTCGCTCAGCGTGCCGATGACGCAGACGGTGTCGGGGTGCTGCTTCAGGGCGTTCGGCGACCTGGTCGGGGTCGACCGGCTGGCCCCACTCGGTGTCGAGCATGACGGCGTCGATGCCGAACGCCTTGCAGATGTCGCCCCAGCGGGCCGCGAAGTGGCCGGCGTTGAGGACCAGCGCCTTGCCGCCGGGCGGCACGGTGTTGACCGCCGCCGCCTCCATCGCGCCGGTGCCCGAGGCGGTCAGGATCAGCACGTCGTTCTGCGTCTGGAAGACCTCCTTGAGGCCGGCGGCGACCTCGGTGATCACCTGCTTGGCCTCGGCCGAGCGGTGGTGGATCACCGGGCGGGCCAGCTCGAGCAGCACGTCCTCGGGGACCAGGGCCGGCCCCGGCGTCATCAGTCGCGGCTTCCGCATCGAACGGATCCTCTGACGCTCCGGATACCTGGGAAACAGGGCGCCTCGAGTTTACTCGACGGCGATCGGTTTCGGGGAGGCGAGAACGCCCGTCAACCATCGCGACGTTCACGTCGCCGCCACCCGGGCCGTAGACCGACCCCGGCTCGAAGACGGGCCGCCCGACGGTTCGAGGCCGCCGGCCTCGTCCACCTTGCGGAAGAAGCACGAGCGGTAGCCCTCGTGGCAGGCGCCGCCGACCTGTCGGGCCTTGATCAGCAGGACGTCGGCGTCGCAATCGACCCAGATCGACTCGACGTGCTGGACGTGCCCCGACGTCTCCCCCTTGTGCCAGCGCCTTCGGCGCGACCGCGAATAGAAGTGCGTCTGGCCGGTCTCGAGGGTCCGCCGGATCGCCGGCTCGTCCATCCAGGCCATCATCAGGACGTCGCCGGTCTCGGCGTCCTGGACGATCGCCGGGACCAGGCCGTCGGCGGTCCATTTCAGGGCGAGAGGAAGGGGAGGTCGCTCAAGGTGAGGCCTCATCGGGAGGGTTGGCGGGCCGGCTCGGGACCGAGGCATTCCGATCGGCGACGGCCTGCGCCAGATGCACCGACGGCGATGGAACCGAAGGCTCGGGCCGACCGATACGCCTCGACCAGCGTCGCGTGATCGAGGGCCGCGGGATCGAGCCGTCCGAGCTCGACGGCACTCATGCAGGAGACATCGGCGGGGTCGATCGTCGGCGGGGTCGATCGGGTCGAGGCCGAGGCGGCGGCGGAGGCGGTCGAAGGGATAGCCGCCGTAGAGCGCGGCGACGCGCGGACGGGCCGCGAGCTGCTCGCGGACCCGGATCACGGCCGACGAGCTTGGCCCGTGCGACCGCCTGCATCCCCCCGTACCGGCGCCGCATTGGCCGCGAACCGAGGAAGCCTGCATGGGGCGACGCCGACGGCAATCGACCACTCGATCGAGATCGCCCAGCGCCTGGCGCGGCACATTGATCCAATGGTCCTCGAAGTAGTCGCTCGACGGCCTCGCGCGTCAGGCGGTGACGGCTCGGCTCGTCCAGCCCGTCGGGGAGGCGGAACAGCCAGACGGCCGCGTCCATCAGCGCGAGGGGCAGGGGGGTGGAGCGGCGGTCGAACGCCGGATCCCGGTCCCCCAGGGCCGCACCGCAGGTCGCGCTCGACCCTTTCGATGCTGACGCGATCGGGGCTGGAGAAGCGGAGCAGAGCCCGGGGCCGCGATCACGCTGGCGCGGACGCGCGGCAGGTCGTCGGCCGTCAAGGCTCGCGGCCGGCGCGGGCATGGGGCGATCCAGCCATTCGAAGACGCGGGCCTCGGGGAACGCGGGCCGTCCGGAGACCGGGTCGATGGGGGCCGGCAGGGGCCGCAGCTCGGCGAACGAGGAGAGCCATGCGAGGGGGTCGCCCTCGTCGGCGGGCCATTCCAGGGTCAGGACGTGGCTCAGGTCGTCGGCCAGGTGCTCGGCCCCGCCCCCCTGGCGGAGGATCTCGGCCAGGGACCAGGCCTCGACGGCGGCCTCGGGGTTCTCGGCGGCCTCGGCCCGGACCGCCGCGTCCAGGGCCTCGATGGCCGATGCGTTCTCGCCCAGCCAGGCCAGGCAGAGGGCCTGGTTGTAGCGGGCCGGGGCGTCGGCGGGGTCGGCGTCGGCCAGCGCGCCGAAGGCGTCGGCGGCGACGCGCAGGTCCTCCATGTCGCGGCCCCGGAACGCCTCGTCCCAGCGGGCCCGGCGCTCGTCCCGCGGGGCGGGCGGAAGCGGTAGGTGGCCCTCGCGGCGGCCGGCAGGTCGTCGGCCGCGGCCAGGCGCGCGAGGGCCTCGCGGGCGGCGCGGTCGTCGGGGTCGATCCGCAGGCGCGCTGCCACGACGCCCAGGCGGCCAGGGGCGCTGGAGCCGGAGGTGGTCCCACCCCTCGTGGACCAGCGCCAGCGCCGGCCGCGCATCCGGAGGGGTCGGGGTCGGCGGGTCTTCGGGCGGACGGGCCACGTCGGGCGTTCGCAGACCTCCGTATCAGCGCCCGGGGATGATCAGCTTCGGCTTGTCGCCCCCCTCCGCGGGAGGCCCCGCCTCCGCGCCGGGGGTCCAGAGGCCCCCGCCGCCGCCCGGCCGGGCCGCCCGGGGTCCAGATCTCGGGACGGGTGGCCGCGACGCCCAGTCGGCCCGTCGCCGTCGTGACGCGCGGGCCGTACTCGGCGAAGAGCACCTGGAGCGGGCGGGTGTCGATCATGAGGTCGTCGGGGCGGTCGGGGTTCGGGCACCAGTCGCACCAGGCCCATGTCGACCAGGCTCAGCATGATCGCCTCGTTCGCCTGGGGGTCGTTGCCGTACCGCTCCAGGACGACGGCGAGCTCGGGCACCCACGCCTCGGGGGTTCGGTCCGGGTCCGGACGCGCACCTCGATCATGTCCCAGGTCGGTGCGTTGGCGGTGCGGGTCGTCGCCGGCTCGGCCTGCCGGCCGCGACGAATCCACTCGAACGCCTCGGCGCCGCGCCCCGGCCGACGGCGATCATGGCCAGGTCGGAGTAGACCGACAGCGACTCGACCTCCTCCCGCTCGATGGCGCCGGGGCGGTCGATCAGGGCGCGGGCGGCCCGCTCGACGACGTCGAACAGGGCATAGCGGCGGGCCCGGCGATACAGCGCCGCCAGCCGCGCATCGTCCAGCCGATCGACGGGGACCAGCGCGAGGCGGGCCAGGTGGACCCGCTCGATGTCCACGGCCTCGGGGTCGATCGGGGGCTCGGGGGCGAGGTTCAGCCGGGCGCGGAGGGCGGCGAAGTCCACCTCGTCACGGCCGGGCTCGCGCGACTGTTCGAGCTGCATGAGGGCGGCGCGGAGCGGCACGGCGGCGTCGCCGTCGCGGGCGGCCTGGAGCGGCGTCCGGCCGTTGAGGAAGGGCATCGGCGTCTGCGGCCACACGTCGCGGACCATCAGCGCGCCCTGCTCGCGGGTCAGGCGACGGGCGTCGTCGTCCGAGAGCCCCTCGGGGAGCCGCCACTCCCACGACAGCGCCAGCGCGGTCCGCGACACCTTGGCGAGCACCTTGGTCTTCGGGTGCGCCGGCGGGATGGCCGTCCCGGCGAGGGCCGTGAAGCCGGTCGGACAGGCCGTCGAGGCGGCCGTCGTCGTACGTCTCCAGCGCCACGATCTCGCGGCCGACGAGCACCCGGCCGACGATCCTGGGGACGTCCTCGACCCGCAGGCCGGCGGCCTCCTTCGGACGGGGCCGGTCGAGCATGTCGAACTGCTCGACCTCGGGCGAGTCGGGGTCGTCGGGGTCGATCGGGCCCGGCCCGAGCTCGTCGATGCTGTCGTCCTCGCGGAGCGTCCTGAGCAGCCCGTCGCGGTCGCGCAGGGGCCAGATCAACTGGACCTGCTCGACCCGGTCGGGCCCCGCAGCGGGGCGACCTGCTGGCAGAGCGCCTCCAGGTCGACCGCCTCGTCGGTCGCGCCGAGGCGGGCGATGTGGCGCCGCAGGGCCGCGACCGCGGAGGCGTTGTCGGCCAGCCAGAGGCGGCAGAGGCCGAGGTTGCGGTCGGCCGCGGACGCCGCCCGGTCGTCGGCCGAGAGCGACCTCGAAGGCCGAGGCCGCCGCCGACCAGAGCCCCTCGCCGGCCCAGGCCAGCGCCTGCGCGAACCGCTCGCGAGACGGGTCCGACAGCCCCTCGGGCGGCGGCGACAGCTCGTAGGGGTTCTTCTGCCAGGCCGAGACCGATCGCGCTCCCCTCGATCAGGCGGACGCTGGACGTCGGTGTCGTCATCCTGCCCGGCCAGGCCCGGCACGAGGGCCAGGTGCTTCAGCGACGCGGCATACAGGCCCGCCTGGCTCAGCATCACCCCCACGACCCGCGCCAGGCCCGCCAGCATCGGCCGGCCCTCGGCCGGGGCGGCCGACAGCACCTGCTGGAATTGCGCGGCGCCGGCCTCGGGGCCTTCGGTCTCCAGCGCCAGGCGGGTCAGGAGGATCAGGGCCCCGAGGTGCTTCGGCTGCTTCTCCAGGACCTGGCGGAGCGTCTGCCTTGGCCGGCTCGACCTGGTTCATCCGGACCTGGTAGAGCGCCTTGCGGGTCAGCAGCCAGGCGTTGCCCGGGTCCTTGCGGAGGCCCTCGTCGAGCGACCCGATCGCCGCCTCGACCTGGCCGCTCTCGAAGAGCCGCTGGGCGCGCTCGGCCTGCGCCTCGACCTTGTGGCAGCACCACTTGAACTTCTGCCCGCTCCCGCACGGGCACGGGGAATACGGATCGACCGCCGCCATCGCTTGCCTTCCTCGGATGATTGGTTGCCGCCGTCTGCCCAGCCGATCACAGTAGCAAAGCCCGAGGCGCCGCGCCTATCCCGCGGGCCCCGCAACGAGTTCCGATCGAGGGTCGGGTCGTCCCCGACGGGCTCGCGGCGCTCCCGGACGCTCCCCCGCCCTCCCTTCGGCGAGCCCGCCATATTGGCAGTTGGGTTCGCTCGGCGCTTTCACGCCGGGGTCGATACTGCCGACAGCGGCGTTCGGATCTCGTGGTCTGGTTTGCTGATCGGGTGGCGGGCGACTGGCCGTCGAGGATCAAAGGGGCCCGGCGTGAAGGCGCGGCGAGTCGCCCCGGGGCGGCTGCCAATCCGGCAGTTGGGTTCGCTCGGCGCTCTGGCAGAGACCGAAGATCGCACGTCATACGGAGGAGCGACCGCCCGCAGAGAGGGGCGACTCCCTGATAATCATTATCCGGAAACGAGGGCGCCGCGTCCTCTTTTTCTCGACGTCCCAATGCCGAGCCGCGTTTCGACCTCGCATCCCACCTTAGCGGAAGGGCGCCTCGGTGGGGGACGCGCCCGCGACCGCGGGGGCCGGGCCCGAACCCCTGGGCACGAACTCATAGAGGAGGTAGAGCGAGTCCCAGGTCTGCCCCTTCTTGCGCTCCAGCGAGCTGACGGAATACCGCTCGAACTTCCGGAGGTCGTACTTCGCCAGCATGCCCGCCATCCAGGCGCGGAAGGCGGGGGTCTTCTGGGGCATCTCGTTGAACAGGACGCACCGGAGCGGATGCGACGGCGAGACCGCGTCGAGGCGGACCTTGCTGCCGACGTGGTGCCGGGGCGAGTAGATCTTCTGGTAGCAGAGGTACGTCTCGGTCGCGTCGCGGCCCCAGTGGCCGGGCTGGAAGACGACCCCGAGGTCCTCCTTGACGCACGCGAGCTCGGCGCCCAGCGATTTCTCGGTCCAGAACCACTTGGCGAACGCGCGGAGCGCTCGTCGGAGGCGGTCTTGTACGGGTGGGACAGGTCGTACCCCATCCGCCCGAGCCCCAGCGCGGCCAGCGCGACGGCCAGGACGCGCGGCGCCCCCGGCGTGCGCGGGCCGTCCGGAACCGGGCCAGCAGCGCGGCCGCCCCCAGCCCGGCGAGCAGGCAGATCGTCGGGGCGACGTACTGCATCGTCCGCGCGCTCATCCCGTAGGGATAGCGGTGCATCGCCGCGGCGACCAGCGCCATCGCGAACGGCATCAGGCAGAGTGACACGACCATCCGGCGCCCACTCCGCCACAGGACGACCGCCGCGACGACGAAGCAGGCGAACGTCACCGAGCTGAGCCCCTCGGCCGCCCCCTTCGGGGTAGGCGAACATGAAGCCGGTGTTGATCGAGAGGAACCACACCGCGAGCTTCGCCGCGGAATCGAGCGGGGGGAAGGCCCCGGCCCAGTCGTGGTGGAAATAGTCGTGGTCCTGCGGCGCGGTCTTGTAGAAGCCGAGCAGCAGTACGAAGGTCGCCGCCGCGGCCAGCCCGTACGCCGCCAGCGCGAGGCGGGCGTCCCACCTCCCCGATCGCCAGACCTGCGGCACCAGCGCGAGCCCGATCCCCCCCGCGACGAGGATCGCCGGATAGGAGAACCCCACCGCCAGGGGGGCCGCCGCCGCCAGCGCCCAGAGCCATCCGACGCGCCCGGGCCTCCGCCACCACTCGATCGCCAGCCCCAGCAGTGCCAGCGACACGAACAGGTCGGAGGCATAAGGCTTCACCTCCGCGACGTACCGGAGCGGCCACCCCGACACGGCGAAGATCGCCACCGCCAGCAGCAAGGGGACCCCGCCCAGCACGCGCCCGGCGACGTGCCGGAACAGGGGCACGCTCGCGACCCCGCACAGGAACGGGAACAGCCGCAGCGCCATCTCCGAGAAGCCGAGCAGCTTGACCGCCGAGAGCTCGACCAGGAGGAACAGGACGGGCGCGACCTGGCGGAAGTCGAGCGGCCGGAAAAGATCGGCATAGCCGCGGTCGAGGAAGTTCGCCGCGAGCATCGCCTCGTCGCACCAGAGGGGGTAATTCAGCAGGTAGCGGACGGCCCGCACCAGGACCCCGAGCACGACGAACCCCGCCGTCGCCCGCGCCACCCAGGGGGCTGACCAGTCATCGGCCTCGCCCGGCGGGACGACTTCCAGCGGCGAACGGTCCCGCACCCCCGCGGCTTCCCTTCCCATGATCGATCGGACCCCCATCCGTGAGCGATCCCCTCCGGCCGATACGCATCCGTCATCCCCGATCTTCGGCCTCGGGGGCGAGGCAGTTTAACCATTTTCCCGCGAGGCGACGAGGCCGGCCTCCCCTCGAAATCCTGCGGACCCGGCCGGCCAAAGGCCGGCGATCTCCTCGCCGTCCTCCGCAGGTTCCTTGCCCAACGGCCTCTGCTATGATTTCCTCTCGTGATGGGGCGGAATGACGTCGACCATCGCGCCCCGGCCGCGGCCCGCGTCACGGCGCAAGGGCGGGTCGCCCGTTCGGTCCTCGAAGGACGTCCGAGACATGCCACTCCTGCACCGGATCTGCGATCCCGCACGAGCCCACCTCATCGCGGCGTTCGTCCTGCTCGCCTGGGGCGGCCCCGGGCTCGCGCAGACATCCCCCGGATCGAAGGCCGCCACACCGGGCCCCCTCCTGGACGGGCCGCTCACGCCCGAGGAGGCCCCGAAGTCGTTCCGCCTGGAGCCGGGCCTGCGGCTGGAGCTGGTGGCGGCGGAGCCGCTGGTCGCGAGCCCGGTGGCGCTGGCGTTCGACGAGCGCGGCCGGCTGTTCGTCGCCGAGAACCGCGGCTATCCCACCGGGCCCGGGCCAGGGCGAGCCGCCCGCCGGCCGGATCGCGATGCTGGAAGACACCGACGGCGACGGCCGGATGGATCGCCGGACCGAGTTCGCCGAGGGGCTCACGTTCCCCAACGGCGTCATGCCCTGGAAGGGGGGCCTGATCGTCACCTGCGCCCCGGACGTGCTCTTCCTGCGCGACACCGACGGCGACGGCAAGGCCGACGAGCGCCGCGTCCTCTTCACCGGCTTCGCGACGACCGGCAGCACCCAGCTCCGCGTGAGCCATCCGACCCTCTCGGTCGACAACTGGATCTACCTGACCAGCGGCCTCTCGGGCGGGAAGGTGACGTCGCCCGCGGCCCCCGACCGCCCGGCGGTCGATCCTGAAGCGGACCGACTTCCGGTTCCGGCCCGACGGCGATGCGTGGGAGGCGGCCGACGGCGGGGCCCAGTTCGGCCTGACGTTCGACGACTTCGGGCGGCGGTTCATCTGCTACAACCGCGTCCAGGTGCAGCACGTCGTCATCGCGTCGAAGACGCTGCGGCGCAACCCGCACCTGGCGTTCTCGGAGACGGTGCAGGACTGCCCGGCCGAGATGGTCGCCGAGCCGCTCAAGGGCCACGGCGCCGCGGCGCGGCTGTTCCCGATCAGCCGGAACGTCACGACGGCCGACTCGCACGCCGGCACCTTCACCGCGGCCTGCGCCGTGACCGTCTTCCGGGGCACGGGCCTGCCCGAGTCCTATCGCGGCGGGGTCTTCTCGTGCGACCCGACCGGCAACCTCGTCCACTTCGATCGCCTCGAGCCGCGCGGGGCCACGTTCGCGGCCCGTCGGGTGCGCGACGGGGTCGAGTTCCTGGCCAGCACCGACAACTGGTTCCGCCCCGTCTTCCTCGCCCACGGGCCCGACGGGGCCCTGTACGTCTGCGACATGTACCGCAAGACGATCGAGCACCCCGACTACCTGCCGGTCGAGATCCGCAAGCGCACCGACTTCGACAGCGGCAAGACGATGGGGCGGATCTGGCGGGTCGTCCGCGACGACGCGAAGGCCGACGATCTGCAACGTCTCCGGCGCGTCGACCTCTCGGCCGCGAGTCGACCGCGCAGCTCTGCGACACGCTCCGCAACCCCGACGGCTGGTGGCGCGACACGGCCCATCGGCTGCTGCTGGAGCGTCGCGACCGGGCGCGCGGTCGAGCCGCTGCGGTCGCTCGCGGCGGACCCGCAGTCGCCGCCCGCGACGGTCGTCCACGCGCTCCGGCTGCTGGAGGCGCTCGACGCCCTCCCCGACGATCTGTTACGAGCGGCCGTGACCCACCCTGCGGCGCCGGTCCGCGAGCACGCCTTGCAACTGATCGAGCCGCGCCTGGCCGCGCGACGCCGGACTGGCTCGCCGCAGGTGCTCCCGCTTGCCGACGACGAGGATGCCCGCGTGCGGTTCCAGGCGGCGATCGCCCTGGGCGCCGCCCCTCGGCCTCCTCCGCGCGGAGGACCGGCGCGACGACGATGCGGTCGCCGCGGCGCTGGCCCGGATCGCCGCCCGCGACGGCTCGGACCGCTGGCTGAGGGCGGCGGTGTTCAGCTCGCCTGTCCGGCCGCGAGCGGGGCTTCCTGACCGCCCTGCGAGAGTCGCCCCGGGGCGCGGACGCGCTGCCGTCGGATCTCGCTGAACGAGCTGGGCCGGCTGCTGGGGGCGAGCCAGCCGCGGGAGGCGTGGCCGGAGCTCGTCCGCCTCGTCGTCGCCGACCGTCGGCCCGGCTTCGCGCCCGAGGAGCGGGCGGCCCTGCTCGCCGGGCTCGCCGAGGCGGTGCGGGGCCGCCTCGCCGCGCGGAGACTCCGGCGACGTCCTGTCCGCCGCGATCGGCCCGGACGCCGACCGCGCGCTGACGGACTCGGTCCGGGACCTCGTCGCGGCGATGACGCGGACGGCCCTCGACCCGCGCAGCCCGCTCGACGCGCCGCCGCACGGCCGTCGGCCTGCTGGCGTTCGCCGGCTTCGACCAGGCCGGCGAGACGCTGCTCAGGCTGGTCGACCCGCAGCAGCCGATCGCCCTGCAGAGCGCGGCCGTGCGGGCCCTGGCGACGCAGCGCGACGACCGGGTCGCCCCGGCGCTGCTGGCGTCCGGGCGGTTCGCGGCGTACACGCCGACGCTCCGCGACGAGGTGCTGTCGGCCCTGATCTCGCAGCCGCACCACCTGCCCGGCCTGCTGTCGGCGCTGGAGGACGGCCGCGTCCCGGTCGGCGCGATCGACGCCCTGCGGCGCCGGCAGCTCGTCGCAGAGCCGCGACGCCGACGTCCGCCGCCGCGCCGAGACGCTCTTCGGCGCCGTCTCGGGCGACCGGGCGAAGGTCTACGAGGAGTACAAGGACGTCGTCGCCGCGAAGGCCGACCCGGCCAACGGCCGGGCGGTCTTCCAGCGCGAGTGCGCCTCGTGCCACCGGCTCGACCGCGAGGGCTTCGCCGTCGGCCCCGACCTGTTCGGCATCCGCAACCAGCCCAAGGAGGCGATCCTGCTGCACATCCTCGTGCCCGACCAGGAGATCACGCAGGGCTTCGCCGCCTACACCGTCGCGACCCGGGACGGCCGCGTGCTCACCGGCCTGATCGCGTCGGAGACGCCCACGAGCCTCACGCTGCGCCAGCCGCTCGGCAAGGAGGACACCATCCTCCGCGACGAGATCGACGAGCTCGTCGGCCGGCAAGCAGTCGCTGATGCCGCAGGGGCTGGAGAAGAACATCTCGCGCCAGGAGTTCGCCGACCTGCTCGTCCTACCTCAAGGGCGAGGGAGACCCCTCGCAGGAGAGCGCACCATGACGCGACGAGCCGTCGCGGGGACCATCACCCTCGCCCTGCTGGCGACCCCGGCCGCGGGCATCGCCGCCGAGGACCCGCCCGCCGCACCCGCCTTCAAGGCCGGCTTCGCCGAGAGGGACATCACGCCCGAGGTCGGCATGGAGCAGCCGGGCGGCTACGGCAAGTCGTATCCACCGCTCGCTCCACGACCCGTGCAAGGTCCGCGCGTCGGTCTTCGACGACGGCCGGTCCCGCGTCGCGATCGTCGGCATCGACGCGCTGGGCATCCGGCGGGACATGGTGCAGAAGGTCCGCCGGGCCGTCGAGGAGAAGGCCGGCATCCCCGCCGGGTCGATCCTGATCGGCGCCTCGCACTCGCATTCGTCGGGGCCGCTCATGATGGTCCAGCCCGGCGAGTACGACCACGCCTCGCCGCTCGTGCAGAGGCTCGCCTACGAGGAGTCGACGTGCGCCAACCCGAAGTACCTCGCCCGGGTCGAGCGGGCCCTGATCGAGGCGATCTGCGAGGCGAACGACCGCCGCACCGACGCCCGCGCCGGGGTCGGCAAGGGCATCGAGGACAAGGTCGCCTTCAACCGCCGCTTCCGGATGCGCGACGGCCGGACCGTCACCCACCCCGGCCAGGGCAACCCCGACATCGTCGAGCCCGCCGGGCCCGTCGACCCGGAGGTCGGCGTCGTCGGCGCCTGGGACGCCAGGCACCCGGACAGGCTGCTCGGCTGCGTCGTCAACTTCGCCTGCCACGCCACGACCAGCCCCGGCGGCATCTCGGCCAACTACATCTATTACCTGGAGAAGGCGATCCAGGGCTATTACGGCAAGGACTGCGTCGTCGTCTTCCTGGCCGGCGCCTCGGGCGACGTCACCCAGGTCGACAACCGCAGCCCGTACCGCAACCCGACCGGCGACCGCTACGCCCAGATCGTCGGCGGCAGGGTCGGCGCCGAGGCGCTGAAGGTCCTGCTGACGATGGAGCCCGGCACGCTCGCGCCGGTCGCGGCCCGGAGCAAGGTCTGGGAGATCCGGCGACGGCCGCCGGCGCCCGGGCGCGTCAAGGCGTGCCTGGAGATCGTCCAGAGGGACCGGCCGAAGGGCGACCCGACCGAGTGGACGTTCGCCAAGGAGGTCGTCCTGCTCGACGCCCTGATCCGCGAGAAGCCCGCGGCCGAGGTCGAGGTGCAGGCGGTGCAGGTCGGCCCGGCGGTCTTCGTCACCACCCCGGCCGAGTACTTCTGCCGGTACGGGCTGGAGATCAAGGCGGCGAGCGGCTTCCCGTTCACGTTCCCGGTGTCGCTGGCCAACGGGTGCGTGGGCTACGTGCCGACGGAGGACGCCTTCGGCGAGCACGGCGGCGGCTACGAGACGCGGCTGACGAGCTACAGCAACCTGGAAGTCACCGCGGGGACGCAGATGCGCGACGCGGGCATCGCGCTGGCGCGCCAGCTCACGCCGGGCGCCGTGCCCGAGCCTCCTCCGCACCCGCCGTTCCGGGGCGATCCGTGGTCGTATGGCAAGGTGCCGCCGGAGCGGCAGTGAGCCGAGGCCGAGTCCTCGCGGGGCCCGGTCCTGGAATCGGGCCCCGGGTTGCATTACGATCGGGCGGGATCACGACGGCCAGCGACGTTCATCATCGAGGACACGCATCGTGACCGGGGAACTCTCGCGACGCGACTGGCTGGCGGGCGTGCCGACCGGCCTGGGACTCGGCCTGGCGGCGGCCTGCGGCATCTCCGCCCCCGCGACGGCCCGCGCCGGCGAGAGAGGGGCCGGCGAGCCGTTCATCTACGGGCTGAACACCAGCACGATCCGGGGGCAGAACCTGCCGATCGCCGACGTGGTCTCGATCGCCGCCAGGGCGGGATACACGGGCCTCGAACCGTGGATTCGCGAGCTCGACCGGCACGTCAAGGAGGGGGGGTCGCTCAAGAACCTGGGCAAGCGGATCGCCGACCTGGGCCTGCGCGTCGAGAGCGTCATCGGCTTCTTCGAGTGGGTGGTCGACGACGACGACCGCCGCCGCAAGGGGTTCGAGGAGGCGAGGCGGAACCTGGCGATGGTCCGCGAGATCGGCGGCAAGCGCCTCGCCGCGCCGCCGGTCGGGGCGACCGACAAGGGCGGGATCGACCTGCTCAAGATCGCCGAGCGGTACCGCGCCCTGCTCGAACTGGGCGACGCCGAGGGGGTGGTGCCGCAGGTCGAGGTCTGGGGCGGGTCGAAGACGCTGAGCCGCCTCGGCGAGGCGGCGCTGGTGGCCATCGAGTCGGGCCACCCCCGCGCGTGCATCCTGCCCGACGTGTATCACCTCTACAAGGGGGGCTCGTCGCCCGAGGGGCTGGCGCTGCTGGGCCCGTCGGCGGTCCACGTCCTGCACATGAACGACTATCCCGCCGACCCGCCGCGGTCGGCGATCACCGACGCGCAGGCGCGTCTACCCCGGCGACGGCATCGCCCCGCTCGGGCCGATGCTCCGCACCCTGCGCGACGTCGGCTTCCGCGGCATGCTCTCGCTCGAGTTGTTCAACCGCGACTACTGGAAGCAGGACCCCCTGACCGTCGCCCGCACCGGCCTCGAGAAGATGCGCGCCGCCGTCCGCGGCGGCCTCTCGTAGCCGAGGCCCCTTCAACCCGACCCCCCCGCCGCGAGGGCCCGCCGATGAGACCGCCCCGGCCCGGGTCACGCCTGCACACCCTGATGTTCGCGGTCGCGCTGTCGGCGCTGGGGCTCGGCGCGTATGAGACGTGGCGGCGGACGGGGCCCCGGCACCGCGGGCCCCGCGACGAGGTCGTGTCCGACCTGCTCGCGCGCCGCGAGTCTGCAAGGACGCGGGCCCGTTCTTCGAACCCGGACCCCTCCCTGTTCATCGTCGCCATCGCGGCCGCGCTCGCGACGGGCGCGCTGCGGAGGAAGCTCGGCCCACGACGCGGTCCGGTGGGGTCGGCCCGTCTCGTCACCGAGGGCAACCCTCCGCCCCCGTCAGCCCTGGATCGCTCGTAGATACCGGGCCGCCGAGCGCCGGACGACCTCCTTGGCGCCATCGGGGATGATCCCCTGGCCTCGCGTGAAGAAGGCGCCGTAGAGGCGGTCGTACTCCAGAGGGCCGAGGCACTCGACGATGTGGCGGATCGCCGTCGCGTTCAGCGGGATGTAGTTGGGGTAGCTGTACATGAAGGTGACCTGCTTCGGGTCCATGCAGATCTGCGGCTGGTCGCCGGCCATCAGGGCGCCACGGCCCCCGGCGCCCGCGGGCCAGTGCAGGACCTGGTAGCCTTCGAAGTGGCCGCCGGTGCTGACGAGCGTCAGGCCGCCGCACAGCCCCTTCGACCGGCCGCCCCAAAAGCGGATGCACGGGTCGGGCCGCATGACCCACGGGCGCTCGGCCTCGTGCAGGTGGATCGGGGCGTCGCCGAAGGCGCGGCTCCACTCGACCATCGTCGTGTAATAGTGGGGATGCGAGACGGCGATCTCGGCGACGCCGCCGAGATCCTTGATCCGCGAGACCGTCGCATCGTCCAGCAGGGCGACGCAGTCCCACAGGACGTTCCCCTCCGGGGTCCGGATCAGGAACGCGCGCTGACCGATCCCGAACTTCGGCTCGGTGTTGATCGAGTGGAGGCCGGGCTCCTCCGGCTTGACGACGTTCCGGTGCGTCGAGCGGAGCGCCTCCAGGGTCGTCCACTGCTGCCCGCCGGGGTTGACATACTGCCGCTCGTCCTCGCAGATCGGGCAGCGCTCGGGGGGCCGGGCCGTCTCGGCGAACTGGGTCCCGCAGGTCACGCAGATGGAGGGCGTGCCCTCGCGGTCGTCCTCCCCGGCGCTCGCCGCCTCCCCGGGGACAGCCGAGGCCAGCGACGCCAGGGCGGCGGCCGAGGTCGAGCAATCCTTCACGAACGTCCGGCGCGTCTTCTTCGGGCTCATGTCCGTCGCGTCCTCCGCGTGTCGTCTCGGCTCGGCGTGGGTCGGGTCGATCTTTGACCATCTTCGACAGGCGGAGGGGGCGATTCAAGGGGCCGGCCGAGTCCCCGCGTCCTTGCCGGGCTTCAGGGCGTATTCCAGGAACCGATAGATCTGCTCGTTCGACTCCGCGGTCGGCGCGTGGCCCTGCCGGTTGGTCATCGCCACGCGGTCCTCATATCCCAGGAGCTTGTTGACCGCGACGGCGTGGTTCAGCGCCCGCCACCGCTCGGGCGGGTCCTCCGAGCCGCCGGAGACGAGGAACGGCCTCGGGGCCATCAGCGCGTGCAGCTCGTGCAGGTCGCGGCCCGCCTCGACCAGCCGCTTGTAGGCCCCGATGCGGGGATCGTCCGCCGTGATGAGGCCCCGCTTCCGAGTCCGGCCCGGCTCCCAGCCCAGATACCAGGGCTCCCAGTAGTTGACGCTCGGCCGCGCCTCGTCGAAGACGACGCCCGGGTCGGACCAGACCCCGCAGGCGAACTTGTCGTACAGGCAGGAGGCGAACAGCGCCCACTTGCCGCCGTAGGAGTGGCCCATCACGCCGACCCGCTTCGGGTCGACCTCGGGCAGGTTCGCCAGCGCGTTGTAGCCGTTGGCCGCGACGTAGGCCAGGTAGGACAGCGGCTGGATCGCGATCCCGCTCCCGGCCGGGTCGATGACCCGGGGGTCGAACCCGATCGACAGGGCGACGAAGCCCCGCCGGGCCAGCTGGTAGGCGAAGTCGAGCCGACCCTTGCCCTGGCCGATGGCCGTCTCCGGCTCGTAGTAGACGACCAGCACGGCGGGGAACGGCCCCGGGCCGTCGGGGACGAGCAGGTAGCCCTCGGTCGTCCGGTCGGGGGCGACCTCGACCCGCACCCGCCGCTGCTCGAAATCCTCCCGCCGCTCCGTCCCCAGGACCTCGACCCGGGGCCGCTCGATCAGGGGCGGCCAGGGCCCCATGACCCCGTGCCAGGTGCTGAGGATCTCCCGCCGGCGACGCGGCCAGTCGGCCGCGTCGCGGACGGGACGGCCGTCGTCGAACACCAGGGGCGTCTTGTAGGCCCCCAGGTCCCCCGCGAACTCCGGAGGCGGGCGGAAGTGGGCCGCGATGTCCTCGGGCACCCCGGGGACCTTCTCCTCCCCGACCGATCTCGCGAGCATCCCCAGGATCGCGACCGGGATCAGCCCCAGCACGAGGCGGACCCGGGCCGGACGGTGACGGGGAATCGGGAGTCGAGGCCGTGCGGCGGCCGATCGCGCCTCGGGCAACCGCGGGATCATCTCGTCCTTCACGATGAACACTCCCCTTCCACGCGCGGGCCGGGGCTTGATCACGGTCGCCGGCCGGCGCGGGCACGCGCCGCGTCAGTGGGGCAGGCCGGGCCGCGATCCTCGCGATTCGGATTGTCGGGCCGGGAGGCCCGAGGGTCAACCGACCGCCGACGCCGGCCTCGTGCGGCGTGCCCGGTGCCCACGGAGGAGCCCGGGTGTTTATTGCGGGTCAGGAAAGAAATGTCCGCGCCTTTGCAGCCCCGGAGGGGCGACCGTCCCTAGCCCAGGGCGACAGCCCTGGGTCATATCCCGAGGCCCTCAGCCCAGGGCTGTCGCCCTGGGCTAGGGACGGTCGCCCCTCCGGGGCTGCGGAGGACGAGAAGATCGCGGACATCTCTTTCCTGACCCTCAATAGCGGGACGTTCGGCGGCATTAACCGAAGTCGGCGGTGATGCCGCCGCGACTGCGTCCCGGAGCGAACGCGGGGCGTCCGTCGCTGAGGATGGACTGACGCGAGTATCCCGCTCGGTCCGCCGATTGGGCTGAATTGACGCGGGGGTGAGCCGACCGACCTGCTACAAAAAGAAGCAGCCCTAATTCCTTGAATAACTTGAATTTGCAATGGGCGGCGCTGGATTCGAACCAGCGACTTCCACCGTGTGAGGATGGCACTCTAACCGCTGAGTTAGCCGCCCAAACCCTGATCGGTTATCGCCGATTCAGATATCAAGGATTGCTGACGAGCCCGGTCAGCACGTCGTCACCAACATCCCGATTTTATCGCATCGCATCGGAAAAGACAAGCCCTCCAGGTGAGCGGTTTGAAGGATGTAAATCTTAAATATCGAAAGTGTTACGGCGTGAAGGCGCGTTAGAGACCCGGGGCTGCATCGCCGCCTGCCCGCCCTCGGGCGGTCGCCAACGTCTCGGCTCAGTCGACGCCGCTTGCGAGGGCAATCCACGCCTTCGGCCTCGTGAATCGGGGACCCGGGTTCATCCGCTTCGGCCTTCTTCGGACGCCCCCGGATGGACTCACGGCCGACCTCTTGTGTCCGGCGTGGCGGATGCAATGGGGCGATGCGACCGGGCGGGGGGCGGCCATTTCCGGCACTCGCTGGATGGCACCCCGGCCCAACGGGTATGTTCGGGGAGATCCCGGCCCGATCGGCCGGGTCCCGGCCGGCGGGGCACGGGGACCGTCATGGCCGAGACCCCCAGGACATCGCCGCGATGGCGGTCTTCCTCGCCTCGCCCCGCGGCGGCAACGTCACCGGACAGACGGTCAACGTCGACGGCGGTTACGTGATGCACGCCTGAGGAGGTCCGCATGCCGGGTCGGCTCGAGGGGAAGGTGGCGCTGATCACCGGGGCGGCGTCGGGCATCGGCCTGGCGACGGCCGGGCACTTCGTCCGCGAGGGGGCGGCCGTCGTGATGGCCGACGTCCAGGAGGAGCCCCTCGCGCGCGAGGCCGGCCGGCTGCGGGGCGGGGGACATCGGGCGGTGGCCGCGACGACCGATGTGACGCGCTCCGACGACGTCCGCCGCGCCGTCGAGGCGGCCGTCGCCCACTTCGGCGCCTCGACGTGCTGTTCGCCAACGCGGGGATCGGCTACAGCGGCACCTTCGTCGAGGCCGCGGACGAGGACTGGGACCCGGTCATGGACGTCAACGCCCGGGGGGTCTTCTACTGTGCCCGCGAGGCGGTGCGACAGATGCTGGCGCAGGACCCGCCGGGCGGCTCGATCGTCATCAACGGGTCGATCTCGGGCCTGGTCGGCATCGCGTCCCAAGGCCCCTACGCGATGAGCAAGGGGGCGGTCGTGCAACTGACCCGGCAACTGGCCGTGGAGTGCGCCTCGCGGGGCATCCGCGTCAACTGCGTCTGCCCGGGCACGGTCGACACCCCCGTGCTCCGTCGGGGGATGGAATTGTCGGGCGACCCTGACGGGTTCCTCGCGATGCTGCTGGCCGGGCACCCGATCGGACGGATCGGCCAGCCCGAGGAGGTCGCCGCGGCGGTCGCCTTCCTCGCCTCCGACGAGGCCAGCTTCATCACCGGCGCCATCCTGCCCGTCGACGGCGGTTACACCGCCCGCTGAAGACGCCGGCCGCCATTTTGTTAAGATCCTTAAAAAATACTCGCAATCCGCCGCGCGGGCCGCTATGATGGAGGTTGGTGTGATGGGCGATGGCCGATCCGCCGAACCCGCCCTTGCTCCCTCCGCGACCTGCCGCCCGTCTCGATCTATCGATGGTGCGACGATGCCTCAACACCACCTGACGGTCCTCTTCGTGGCGGCTTCGTTCGTCGGGCTGATGCCCCGCCCGGGCTCGGCCGGCGACGAGGCCCCCGCGCCGACGCCCGAGCAGGCCCGGTTCTTCGAGGGCCAGGTGCGCCCGCTCCTGGTCGAGCACTGCCAGAAGTGTCACGGCCCGGACAAGCAGAAGGCGCACTTGCGGCTCGACTCCCGCGCCTCGGCGCTGGCGGGGGGCGACTCGGGGCCGGCGGTCGTCCCGGGCAACCTGGAGGAGAGCCTGCTGGTCGTCGCGATCGGCCACGACGACGAACTCCTCAAGATGCCGCCCTCGAAGAAGCTCGACGCGGAGAAGATCGCCGCGCTGAGGCGGTGGGTCCAGATGGGGGCGCCGTGGCCGGGGTCCGACGCGGCCCCGGCGCCGTCTCCGCGCGCAAGGGCGAGTTCCGGATCACCGACGAGCACCGCGCCCACTGGGCATTCCGCCCGGTCGCGAGGCCGACGGTCCCGGCGGTCGAGGACCGGGCGTGGGGGGCCGTCCCGATCGACGCCTTCATCCTGGCCCGCCTCGAAGCGAAGGGGCTGCGGCCCAATCCCCCCGCGAGCCGCCGGGAGCTGATCCGCCGCGCCTCGTATGACCTGACCGGCCTGCCGCCGTCCCCGGAGGAAGTCGAGGCGTTCGTCGGCGACACGTCGCCGACGGCCTACGAGGAGCTGATCGAGAGGCTGCTCGACTCGCCCCACTACGGCGAGAAATGGGGCCGGCACTGGCTCGACCTCGTCCGCTTCGCCGAGACCAACAGCTACGAGCGCGACAACCCCAAGCCCAACGCCTGGCGATTCCGCGACTACGTGATCCGCTCGTTCAACGCCGACAAGCCCTATGACCGCTTCATCCGCGAGCAACTGGCCGGCGACGAGCTCCCCGACGCCGACTCCGACTCCCTGATCGCCACCGGCTTCTACCGGCTGGGCATCTGGGACGACGAGCCGACCGACCGCGAGCAGGCGCGCTATGACGGCCTCGACGACATCGTGGCGACGACCGGCCAGGTCTTCCTCGGCCTGACGATCGACTGCGCCCGCTGTCACGACCACAAGCTCGACCCGATCCCGCAGAAGGATTACTACCGCCTCGTGTCCTTCTTCCAGAACATCAACGCCTACCGCAACGGCGGCCCGACCGACGAGGTGCCCCTGCTGGGCGACGCCGCCGCGAGCCTGGCCTACGAAAGGGACCTCCGCGACCTGGAGCGGAAACGCAACCGCGTCCAGGCCGAGGTGACGGCGCTCGAGGACGAATTCCGCGCCCGCTACGCCGAAGCGAGCGGCGAGGACCTCCGGCAGCCCGACCTCGACGACCTGTCGTACCGCTTCTATCGCGACACCTGGGACCGCCTGCCCGTATTCGACGCGCTGAAGCCCGAGGAGACCGGCCCCCTGCCCCGCCAGCGGTTCGACCTCGCCCCTCGCAGCCGAGACACGGCCTTCGGCTTCGTCTTCGAGGGGACGCTGATCGTCCCGCAGGACGGGACCTACACCTTCTACCTCGACTCCGACGACGGCTCCCGCCTGATCGTCGCCGGGGAGACGGTCGTCGAGCACGACGGCATCCACGGCGAAGGCCACGAGCGGAACGGCAACGCCGTCCTGGCCGCCGGCCGCGTGCCGATCCGGCTGGAATACTTCCAGAAGGAGCACGGGCTCGGCCTGAGCGTGGCCTGGTCCGGCCCAGGCGTCGAGCGGCGGTCGCTCTCGGCGTCGTCGCCTTCACCGTCCTCGCCCAGCCTGAGCGAGCTGTCGTCGAAGGACTTCTACCAGCTCGTCCAGACCGAGGGCCCCCGCCTGCTCGGCAAGGAACGGACCCACGAGCACGCCATGCTCCGCGCGGAGCTGAGGGAGCTGTCGAAGGCGCAGGTGTCCGTCGGCAAGGCGCTCTGCGTGACCGAGCGCGGGCCGCAGGCGCCCGAGACGTTCGTGCTCCTGCGGGGCAACGCGCACGCCCCCGGCGACAAGGTCGAGCCCGCCTTCCTGACGGTCCTCGGCGCGACGCCCGCGACGATCCCGACTCCTCCGCCCGGCTCGAAGACGTGCGGCCGTCGCCGCGCGCTGGCCGACTGGATCGCCTCGCCCGACAACCCTTTGACGGCGCGGGTCATGGCCAACCGGCTCTGGCAGTACCACTTCGGCCGCGGCATCGTCCGCTCGCCGAGCAACTTCGGCCTCCAGGGCGACGCGCCGACGCATCCCGAGCTGCTCGACTGGCTCGCCGCCGAGCTCGTCCGATCGGGCTGGCGACTCAAGCCGCTGCACCGTCTGATCATGACTTCGAACGCCTATCGGATGTCGTCGCGGGCGGACCCCGAGGCCCTGGTGGAGGACCCGAACAACGACCTGTTCTGGCGTTTCGACATGCGGCGTCTCGGCGCCGAGGAGATCCGCGACTCGATCCTGGCCGTCACCGGCACGCTCAACCCGAAGATGTACGGGCCCGGCGTCTACCCCGAGATCCCGGCCGAGGTGATGGCCGGCCAGTCGCAGCCGGGCAAGGGGTGGGGCAAGTCGTCGCCCGAGGACCAGGCGCGGCGGAGCGTCTACGTCCACGTCAAGCGATTGCTGCTGCTGCCGATCCTGGAGGGCTTCGACCTCGCCGAGACCGACCGCTCGACGCCCGTCCGCTTCGCGACCACCCAGCCGACGCAGGCGCTGGCGATGCTCAACAGCGACTTCCTCAACGGGCAGGCCGGCCTGCTCGCCGCCCGGTTGCGCCGCGAGGCCGGCGACGACGTCGCCGCGCAGGTCGCTTGGGCTCTCCGCCTGGCCACGGCCCGCCCTCCCGCCGAGGCCGAAGTCCGGCGCGGCGTGGACCTGATCGGGGCCCTCAAGACATCCGACGGTGCCGGCGCCGACTCTGCCCTGAAGTCCTTCTGCCTCGTGGTGCTGAACCTCGACGAGTTCGTCTACCTGGATTGAACCTCCTTGCGTCGTCGCGACGCCGGAGCCCCTCGCATGACACGCCTCCCCTCCGACGATCCCCCGCCCTCCGGGACGTTCTGCCATCGGACCCGCCGCGAGTTCCTCTGGGAGGCCGGCGGCGGATTCACCGGCACGGCCCTGGCGTGGCTCCTCTCGGCCGACGGCTTCCTCGGCAACAAGGCCCGCGCCTCCGAGGCCGCGACCGCGTTCGCCAACCCGCTCGCCCCCAAGCCGCCGCACTTCGTGCCCAGGGCCAGGAGCGTGATCTTCCTGTTCATGTACGGCGGGCCGAGCCACGTCGACACGTTCGACTACAAGCCGAACCTCTATGCGCTCGACGGCAAGACGATCGAGATCAAGACGTTCGGCCGCGGCGGCAAGAAGAACGAGGGGAGGGTCGTCGGCCCCAAGTGGAAGTTCAAGCAGTACGGCCAGTGCGGCAAATGGGTCAGCGACCTGTTCCCCCACCTGGCCACCTGCGTCGACGACATCGCGTTCCTCCACTCGATGACCGCCGACTCGCCGATCCACGGCTCGGCGATGCTCCAGATGAACACGGGCAAGATCCTCTCGGGGAGCCCGTGCCTGGGGTCGTGGGTCAACTACGGCCTGGGGAGCGTCAACCAGGACTTGCCCGGCTTCGTCGTGATGCTCGACCCGACCGGCGGCCCGATCTCGGGCGCCAAGAACTGGTCGAGCGGCTACATGCCCGCGACCTACCAGGGGACGATCCTCCGCTCGGCCGGCGTGCCCGTGCTCGACCTGAAGCGCCCCGAGGGGACGGGCGAATCGGCCCAGCGCCGGATGCTCGACGCGCTGCACGACTACAACGCCGAGCACCACGCCGCCCGCCCCGACAACACCAATCTCGCCGCTCGGATCGCCAGCTACGAGATGGCCTTCTCGATGCAGAGGCACGCCCCCGAGGCCGTCGACCTCGGCCGGGAATCGAAGGAGACCCAGGCCCTGTATGGCCTCGACGACGAGCGGACCGAGGACTTCGGCCGCCGCTGCCTGCTGGCCCGCCGCCTGGTCGAGCGGGGCGTGCGGTTCGTCCAGCTCTACGCCGGGGGCGCGCACAACGACAGCAACTGGGACGCGCACGGCGACCTGGAGCGGAACCACAACTACCACGCCGGCCGCACCGACAAGCCGATCGCCGGCCTGCTGAAGGACCTCGAAGCGGCGCGGGCTGCTCGACGAGACGCTCGTGATCTGGGGGGGCGAATTCGGCCGCCAGCCGACGGCCGAGTACGCCAAGGGGACCGGCCGCGACCACAATGCCTACGGCTTCACGATGTGGATGGCCGGCGGCGGCATCAAGGGGGGCGTCAGCTTCGGCGAGACCGACGAGCTCGGCTCGGCCGCCGTCGCCGACCGACTCCACGTCAGGCACCTGCACGCCACCGTGCTCAACCAGATGGGCCTCGACCCCAACCGCCTCTCCTACTTCTACAACGGCCTCGACCAGAAGCTCGTCGGCGTCGAGGGTGCCGAGCCGATCGCCCAGGTCATCGCCTGACCGTCGTCCCCGGATCTGGTAGGGTGGGTCAGCCGCCGCAGGCGGCGCAACCCACCGCTCCGATGGTGGGTTGCGCGTCGCTCCGCGACGCTGACTCACCCTACGAACGGCCCGGCCGCGAAGAGGAGTCGTGGCCGAAGGAGGCATCCGGTATCCTGGGAAGATGGCGACGGACCTCCGCAACGTCGATCCGAGGGAGTTGCGTGTTCCACCGTCCCGGGCCTCCGGCGCGGACCCATACAAGCTCCAGCAGCAGATCGTGCGGTTCGGGGCGTCTGTTGCGGGGGATGCCGCCGATCACGGCCTACGAGTGCCCCGACGGCTCCCTCCTGATGGTCAACGGGGTGACGCGGGCGACGCGGATCGCCCGGCTGGCTCCCGGCGTGACGGTGCCGGTCGAGGTGATCGGGCGCATGAGGCGCCCGCGGTTGGCCGACCCGAAGTTGGGAGACCTCCTTCCATGAGCACGGACCTGTCGAGAGACCTCCTGGCCCGGCTGTCGGAGCTGCGCGGGCTGGCCGCAGACATGCGTTTCGGGCAATTGCTGGCCACGCTGGGGCTGCTGGCGGAGGACACGACCGGCCGGTCATTGTGGGATATCGAAGACGACGAGATGGTCGAGGCGATGGAGCGGTTTCGTCAGGATCTGGTCCGCCGCGAGCAGAGCATCGCCTGATCCGGCGCCTCAGTGCCGGATGGACTGGCCTCTTGCGGCTTCGCCGCCCGGACAGGCAAGCTGTCCGGGCCACCCGCGGTTCAGAGGATTTCTACAGAGTAGGTCTGACCCCTTTTCCTCTACGCTTGGCTACTGCTGGACAGCAAGCCTCCGCCTTATTACATTTGTAATTGAGTCGAACCGCGATCCTTTCAAATGAGAATGAACATGAAAACGTTTGTCCGGTTTGCTGTGTGCATCGCGACCATTTCGTTTCATGGGGAATGCGAAGCACAAACCGCCAACAATGGTTGGATCACGTTCCTTTCGCACCGCTCAGGTGGAAATCTGTTGTATAAGATGCGGCCCGATGGTACCGCGTTGACCCCGATCTTTGGCGGGGAACTTAAGGGCGTGCCCTCGATCCCGGCGGGCATGGTCTATTACAGGGAGCCACATTTCGCCTATCAAAGTCCGGATGGTCGATCTTTTCTGGATTGGGCCCTGGATGCCTGCTCGAAAGATGACAATTTGGGAAGACCATTGGGAAGACCAATCGTGCAACTCCATCTCGGTACGCTCGGTGGGGGACCGACACGAGTCGTCGCAGCCCAAACGGTTACCGAAGACTTTGCGTGGTCCCCAGATTCAAAGAGATTTATATATTCAGAAATATATGAGACTCGATCTCTGTCCGGAAAGATGATTTATACACCGAAACAGTTCAAGATGTTTGATGAATCAGCACCAAATAACACTCAGGATCAAATCATCCTAGAGAAAAGCTTGCTTTGGGAGATTTGCGATTGGTCACCAGATGGGAAAAACCTACTTTTTTTGGTCGCGTCGGATATCGACATTGCTGAAGCCACCTGCCAACTGGTTCAATTCAATTTCGCCAATGCAAGCGAAATGCGTAAGAGAATGCCCTTTATCTTAACCGAGGATAACATCAAGGAACTCGATTCAAATTTAAGGACGGTGATGACTGAGAAGAAGGGTGTACGGATTCTAGGCGGGCGATATTCACCCAACGGCAAGCAGATCGTGACCGCAATCATGACAGGATTGAATAACATCAAGTTAGTTCTCATTGACGTGGATTCGGGAAACGTCCGGGACATCATCAGTTATCCGGATGGTTTACGTGGGCCATACTGCTGGTCGCCAGATGGTTCAGAAATCCTCTTTTCTCGCCATCTTGCCGAATACGATGTGCCGGAGAAGATGTCGGGCGGGTTGGGCACCTGGGCTATCAGGCCCGATGGTTCTCATGCCCGTTTTATCACAACGGGTTGGTCTGCCGATTGGAAGTAACAAACGGCCAATTTGGTATTACTTGCATTTTCATAAGCCAACATTGACTTTTTCGTCCGCGTTATTAGTTCCCCCTAACGACGTTTGGACTACGTCCGACTGATTATTTCCAGCTATCTGGCGGATCGTTGCATGCACGCTCGGATCGGCTCGGCCGGAGGTCCAGAAGCCCGTCCGAGCCATCGGCCGGGTGGCTGGGGTTGCCTGCGGCAACCCCAGTCGTGCGGGCGGCGGGGCTGCGTCCCGCAACTCCGGCCACCTCCCGCCATGCGGAACCTGAAACGGGGGGGTCAGCCCGACGGCCGAGAGGTCCCCTGTGCGGCCTCGTCGAACCGGATCGGGGGTAGCTCCTGGACCGCCTTGCGGAGCGCCTGCTCCCATTGCGCGTGGATGCCCAGGAGGTCCGGGTCCTTGTCGGAGAACCGCCGGTAGCGGGTGATCCGCAGGGAATCGACGGGGTAGACCAGCATGTCGATCGGCGGCCCGACCGTCACGTTGGAGCGCATGGTCGAGTCGATCGAGATGAGCGCGTACCGCGCCGCGTCGTCGAGTGTGTTGCGCTCGTAGCGCACGCCGCGGTCGAGGATGGGGCGGCCGTACTTGCACTCGCCGATCTGGAGGAACGGCGAGTCCTCGGTGGCGTGCAGGGGGTTGCCCTGGGGATAGATCAGGTACAGGTCGTGCGCCTGGCCGCGGACCTGCCCGGCCAGGAGGATGTGGACGTTGAACTTGAAGTCGCCCTGCTCCATCGCCTGGCGGTCGAGCGTCGCGACGCGGCGGATCTGGTCGCCCACGGCGCGGGCGGCGTCGTAGAACGTCTCGACGGCGACCCGCCCGAGGCCCTGGTCGAAGTCGCGCCCTAGCAGCGTGATGACCGACTGCGAGCACGACAGGCTCCCGCTGGTCGGCAGGACGAAGATCCTTTCGTCCTCGCGGACGAAGGTGTGCATCTTCCGGCAGACGTTGACCTGTTCGTAGCCGGCGTTCGAGCGGGAGCCGGAGGCCAGGACCAGCCCCTCGCGCGTCTTGATGCCCAGGCAATACGTCATCGCGACACGCCCCCATCGCCGGCCCGATCACCCCCGGGAACGCCATCGCCCCGTCCCCTGATAGCACACGGGCGGGGGTCGGTGGAAGTGCCGCCGCGGCCCTCGCGCCGGGTGTGGCTCGACGGCGATCGGGATACCTCGCCGACCCCGCCGGCCGGATCGACAGGACATCGGGGCGTCCGGGCCCGATGATAAGGATGAGCGGGCCGAGCGCCCGAAGGCTCCTTGGCAACCCGATCCGACCGCGACGCGACGATCGCATCCCGGCGCCGCGCGCCGCTGCCGAACGAACCGAATTGAGGTTTGGATCGCAATTCATCCGGATCGATCAATTGAACCTGCTCGCCCGGGAATCCCTCGGCGCCGCTGCCGAACGAACCGAATTGAGGTTTCGATCACAATCCATTCAAACCGATCGATTGGCCTCCTGCCACCGACTCCTCGCCGGGGCCGCTGCCGAACGAACCGAATTGAGGTTTCGATCATGATTCATTCAAATGGAACAAATGACCTTCTGGCTCGTCCCTCCGTCGGGCCGTTCCCGAAACGAAGCGAATTGTAGTTAAGTTCACAATTCAACCGGAAAAAATAATTTGGCCCCGCGAGCCGGGTCGCCGGGGATCTGGGCAATCCGGGCCTCGTACCGGCTCGCGATACGAGGTCGCCACGTTGAACGACTCCGGGGTTTCGACGAGGCGATCGGGGGACCCCGGTCAAGTCTCGACCGCCGATTGCTCCCCATGAGCGAATGGGGGCGATTCGGCGGTTACCTCGGCCGGACCGGGTCAGCCCCGGGTGGTGGTGTTCCACTCGGTGACCTGCACGGGCGACAGGCTGACCCCGGGCGGGTAGTAGATGCAGTTGACGATGTGGACCCGAACCCCTCCCGGCCAGGGGAAGAGGGCGAACGTCGTCTCGGCACCGGCCTGCATGCGGGGCTTCTGGCTCGGGTGGTCGAAATCAAAGATCCAGAAGTCGGTCAGGCCAGGGGCATCCTTCCGGGCGCGTTTCGAACAGGTCGAAGTAGTGCTGCGCCAGGAGCGCGGAGCATCGGATCTTGTACTTGCTGTCGTTGGCGGACCCGCCCCGTCGCCTCCCGAGATAGATCGGTGTGGAGAGGTGCCCTGCGGCGTAGAGGTCGACGCCGCCGGACGCGATGCGCTCCTCCACCCGGGGGGTGGCGGCCGGCGCCTTCTTCAGCTCATCCTTCAGCCAGCGGATCACCCGATTGCGGGTCTCCGTGAAATGGAAGACGTGGACGGGCCAGGTTTGGTCGACCTTGTTCTCGTTGTAGACGGACCGGGCCCAGTCGGGGAGCCGCTCGGACTCGACGGGCACGTCGGATGGGAGGGCGTCGCCGCAGTAATCCCGGCCGCAGCTGCGGTTCTGGGAGAAGTTGTTCACCAGGGCTGCGAGGATGACCTCGGGCCGGTCGGCGCCGAGTTCCTCGAAGTGGCGGATCAACCGGAACGAGTCGCGGAGCTGAAACAGGCGGTCCTCGGCGGAGTCTTCCCGGCGGTCGAAGTAGCAGCCCTCGACCACCGCGACCGGCTGGACCGAGCCGGCCCTCGCGAGGGCCTTGTCACGGTAGGTCTCGAACGCCTTCAGCGCCGGGGTCGGGACCTGAGCCGTGCCCGCCGGGGCGGGGGCGGGTGCGGGTGCGGCGGCCAGCTCGTCCCCGATGAACACGCCCATCTTCCAGAGCTCGTCGAATCCCCGCGCCATGTCCGTGAGCCTCTTCGGGTCGAGTGTGACTTCAAACTTCGCGTACTGGACGTCCTGGAGTTCCGCGGTGGGGTTCGACCGGCTGGTCTCGATGATGGCAAGGTCGTTGGGGGCGGCGCCGACGCCGGACGGCCTGATACCCAGGAACACGGTGAAATCCTTCAACTCCTTGATGCGGTCCTGGAGGGGGTTGAAGTAGACGTTCGACGGGAACTTGAGGAGCCTCGTCTCGATCACCCGCTCCCCGCGCTCGACCCGGCCGAGCAGGGCTTCACCGCCCTCGGAGAGGTCCCCTCTCTCGCGGCGTCGGGCCAGTTCCCTGTGGAGGTCATCGCGCATCTTCTCCTCGCGGCGGTGGATCTCCCGTAACGTGTCCCGGCCGACCTGCTTGTTCTTGTGGACCCGGGTGAACTGCTCCTCGGTGGCCACGAGGATGCGCTTGAAATCGGGGCAGCGGGTCTCGAGGACCAGCCTCTCGATGGTGTTGAGCAGCTTGTCGGAGAGGTTAACGGTCTGCGACTCCTCGCGGGCGGCCCGGTTGGCCAGCTCCTCCCAGCGGGGGAAGGCCAGGTCGAGGGCCCGGAACCTCTCGAACTCGCGGTGGGCGAACATGTAGCAGGTGAGGGCGTACCCCCGCTCGCCCTCGAACTGCGCCGTGCCCTGGTGGAACCGGAACGGGGGCTCCTTCTTGCTCGCGAAGGCGTCGATGACCTCGCACCCGCTGGCGGCGTTCGGGCGCAGGGACCGGCCTGCTCGGTCGTCCTGCAACCGGCGGAGGTGGTCGACCCAGTGGCGCGCCACGGACGCGAAGGACTCGGGGACCGGCTCGTCATCCTGCAGATAATAGCGCTGGAAGAGGAGCACCTGCGAGACGTAAGCCAGGGCGATTTCCCGGGGGGTCAGGTCGAGCCGCTGTCCCTTGAGGAACCCGAGGCGTAGGCCGTAGAGGATGCGAGCGAGGTTCAGGTCCCGCCCTGCCAAGGTCCCCAGCCCCGCCTCCCCCGCCTCGAGCGCCCTCAGCACCGCGGCGGCCTCCTCGCCGCCGATCGACTGGGGGCCCGACCGGGCCAGCTCGTACCAGAGCGAGACCTCCAGGCGGGCCAGGTCACCCGCGAGCAGGTCGTCCTCCATGCCGCCCAGGTCGATGATCTTGACGTGCTGGAGCGTCGACAGGACGTTGCCGCAGTGCAGGTCGAAGTGCCTGCGGCTGAAGTGGGCCTCCCGGACCGAGAGGCAGAGTTCCTTGAACTCCTCGGGCGACAACCAGCCGGCAACCAGCCCGAGTGCCTCCGGGCCGGGTCGGGCCTGACCCTCGACGGTCGGGAAGACCAGGTCATATTCCCGGCCGCGCTCCAGCCAGGAGGGGTCGAACCCCGCGGCGCCGGCGTCGGGGTGGCTCGGTCGTCCCGTGTGGACCCACATCACGCCGTGGTCGGCGCCCTCGAAGACGAGCCGCCAGCCGTCCCTCCGTTCCCGCCCGGTGCGGAAGCTCGCCGTGACGCACACCCAGGGGGGCCAGTCGTCCCTCCCGTGGTGCCAAACGAGGTCGGTAATGCTCCCCGGGACCGACATCTTCTTGGGGCGAATGTGGCCGTTCTTGTCGGTCACTTCCAGGGTCGCTCGCTCGCCGCCGTGGGAGTGGATCAGGTCGAGGCCGCCAGGGCCGGCGTCGACGATCAGGTCGGGGGGGAGCGCCGCCCCCCCTTATCGTGGCGCGTCTCCGGGTCTTCGACCCCCTCCCGGAATAATCGGTACTGCCACTCCCCGCCCCTCACCTGGATGGGCTTGTCGTAGTCGTCGTCGAGCACGCGCGTGACCGTCTCGCCCATGGCGGCGACGACCTCCGCGTAGGCCTTCGCACGGTGCTCCCCGTTCTTGGTGTCGCCGATGACGCCGGCGACCACCTCGTTGAAGACCAGCATCGGCCTCTTCGTTTCCATGTCCGCGTGGGGATAGACGATGACGTTCTCGATGCCCCGGCAGCCGGCTCGATCTCGACGCACGTCATGAAATAGGCCTTCCCCGCGGCGTTCGCCAGTCGCCTCGAGTTCTCGACCTCCCGGTTCGCTAGCGCCGGGCGCGGCCCGGTTCGCCGAAGTGGGCACGGATGATGAACTTGCAGACCGAGTGGCCTTCCTGCTGCCGGAAGTCGAGTCTGATAAACCCCGGCCCCGCTCCGGCCACCCCGCTTCTGGACCAGGACGGCCTCGAGCCTCTTCGGGTTCCGGATGTCCCCCCCCATCTGCACGTGATTTCGGAAGATCACATCGAGAATCTTGTGGAATTCGTCGGGCGCCCACTGCGGGGGAAACCAGTCCGGCTTCACAAATTCCTCGGGGTCGAAGGTGTAACGACCCGGGCTTCCGGCGCTGATGGGGCCCTCCCCGAGGGTGAGAGGCAGAGACGTTCGGATCAGGAGAGAGTAACCGAAAAGTGAGACCGCGACAAACCGGTGCCCAAGGGGGCCTAAATCTCGGAGGGCTAATCGAATAGAGCCCGTGCAGGGCGGGGAGGGGAGAAAAGTTAAAGGTCCACGCTCCGCCACCCGATAGAGACCCGAGGACCCGATTTATCGGCAAAGTCCACAGGGGCGGAACATGAAGGAAAAACGGCATCGTCCCCGGATGAAGCTCGGGGGATGGGAAGTCCTGGAAGGGCGGGCCCTGTTGAGCCAGGTGGCCTCGGCCCAGCCGATCACCCCCCCGACGGTCGTCGACGCGGGCGGGACGCCCCAGTCGACGGCCTTCACGTCGTTCCCGGCCGCGCTGGCGGGGCCGTCCCTCGCCCCGTCGCCGACGCCGATGAACCAGACCTCCTTCAAGGCGATCACGTCGGGCCGCTTCGCCGACGGCCAGTTGTCGCTCTGGGCGGTCGATGGCAACGGGAACCTGTGGGGCCAGTGGCAGACGTCCGCCGACCCCGCCTCCGGGTGGTCGGGCTGGCAGCAGGAGACGGCGCCGGCCCCCCTCCAGAAAGTCGCCGTGGCCCAGATGGCCGACGGCCGGCTGGAGATGTGGGCGATCGACCGTTCCGGGAACCTCTGGACCCAGAAGCAGCCCTCCGCCGCCGCCTCCTCGGGCTGGGGCCCCTGGCAGCAGGTCGGCACGCCGGTCCCCCTGCAAGGGGGGACCGTGGCGGGCCTGGCCGACGGCCGGCTGGAGCTGTGGGGCGTCGGCCGAGACGGCTCGCTCTGGACGCAGACGCAGAACAGCACCGACCTTCTGTCCACCTGGTCGGGCTGGACCCAGATCAGCACGCCGACGCCGCTGAAGGACATCGCCGCGGGCGACTCCGACGGCCTGCTGACGCTCTACGCCGTGGACCAGAACGACGTACTCATGACGTCGCAGAAGGCGGGCACCGACCCATCGTCGGCGTTCGGCACCTGGGTCTACTGGAAGCAGACCGCGCAGCCGGTCCAGTCGATCGTGACGGGACGGCTGTCGCCCGACGAGCTCCAGGTCTGGGGGGTCGATTCGCAGACCGGCCTGCTCGACTCGGGCTACGTCACCGACGGGATGATCGGCCCGTCGTGGGGCCGGACACTCGGCCCCACGGCGCCGGCCCCTCCCCCCGTGCAGGACGCCACCGTCGGCCAGTTGGCTGACGGCCGGCTCGAGCTCTGGGCCTCGGGCAGCGACGGCTCGCTCTGGACCGAGATCCAGACCGCCGCCGGCGATCACGGCCCCTGGTCCGGCTGGCAGAAGGTCACGACGTCCTTCTCCCTGCCCGTCACCCCGACGCCCGCGCCGACACCGACGCCGACACCGGCCCCGACGCCGACACCGGCGCCAACGCCCACGCCGGCGCCAACACCGACGCCCACGCCGTCACCGACGCCAACTCCCACTCCGACGCCGACGCCCACGCCCACTCCGACGCCATCGCCGACCCCCACGCCGACGCCATCGCCGACCCCCACGCCCACTCCGACTCCGACGCCATCACCCACACCGACTCCAACGCCGACGCCGTCGCCCACGCCGACGCCGACGCCGACCCCATCGCCCACACCGACCCCGACGCCGACCCCGTCTCCGACTCCATCGCCGACCCCCACGCCCACTCCGACGAGCACTGCCAGCGGGGCGACCGGCCCGACGACGTCCGGCTCCTGGTCGACGTCCATCGCTGCGACTTCGGCCGCGAGCAATCCCCCGGCCACGCCCCCGCGCGTCATCGGCGTGCAGACGCTCCGCAAACCCCGGAGGGGGCTGACCGCGGTCGTCGTGACCTTCAGCGAGGCGATGGACCCCGTCCGCGCGTCGGACCTGAGCTCCTACCAGTTGACGACCCTGAGCCGGGGGCGACGCCCCCGCTCCGTGCCGGTCGGGCTCTCCCGGGCGAGCTACAGCCCGCAGTCCAACTCCGTGACCCTGACGCTGCTCCGGCCCTTCGCCAGGGGCCCGCTGAACCTGGTCATCGCGTCCGGTTCGGTCGCCGCGCAGAACGGGGCGGCCCTGGCCGCCAGCTTCGCAACCCCCCTTTCCTGAGCATCGACCGGGACCCGCCTCCCCACGGGGCGGGTCCCGGTCCATCCAGCATCCCCCGCCGCGGCCTCCCGATGCCGATGTGGCGAGTGCGACAGGACGAGCCCGCCGAGGGCAGCGATCTTCCCTGGGTTCGGGAAGGGTCGCCGCCCTCGTCGCGTTCGTGAATGAGGCTCACGTCGCGGGCGGGTCGATCGGGTATAATTCGGGGATCGGGCGGGCTTCCCTCGGGCGGAGGCCCTCCGGTACGGCCGCGGGCGTGCTGATCACCCCCGCGGTGGGGGCTGGCGATGGGGACTTCCGCCGACAGGAACGGGCCCTGGGCGGCCGTCGCCGCCGCGGGACGGCCCACCTGCGACCAGATCTATCGGGCGATCGCCGACGAGTTCCTCCGCAAGACGGCGCTCGACCGCGACGAGGAGTTCGCCGTCGGCGTGGCGCGGCGGTTCCGCGAGGGGCCGGTGCGGGTCTGCTGCCGAGAGATCGGCGCGTGGATCGACCGCAAGCTGTCGGACCTCGGCTGGTCGCAGCAGAGCCTCGCCGACCGCGTCGGCGTCGATCGGTCGGCCGTGGCCCGCTGGACTTCCGGCGGCACGATCTCGCTGGGGCATCTCGTCCTGGTCCTCATCGAGTTCCGCAGCGACTTCGCCGAGCTCCCGCTGCCGGCCCGCCGCGAGCTGGCGCTGGAGGGTTACCTCGCCGCACTGGCGCTCGTGCGCGAGAAGCTGGCCCCCGATGAGGACGCCGCGCCCCTGGATCGCGAGCGGTTCTGGTGCCTCTATCACGTGCTCTCCGAGCCGCACTGGGAGCGGGCGATCCGGCGGGGTAATCGCGAGCTGATGGAGAAGGAGGCCGAGCGGATCTTGCGGAGGGCGGCCGAGTCGCTCGGCCACCCGCCGCGGTCGGTCGGCGGCTTCGCCGGCCTGAGGCGGCTGGTCGAGCAGTGGGCGGCGGCGTGGGTGGTCTGCCTGAATCTCGTCCCGAGGGATTGGTCGATCCGATGAGGACCAAGCTGGAGATCCTGGTCAGCTACCTAGCGGGCCGCGGCGTCCCCTCGGACGGGCCGATCCGCGGCGAGCTCGGCGACCCGTCGAGCGAGGCGGGGTTGTTCCTCGAGGAGCTGCGCGAGCGCTCGCGCGGGATGCTCGACGCCGGGCTGCCCGAGGTGCCCGACCTCTGGACCACCCCCCTCGGCCGCGCCGAGCCGGGCCATCCGGGTCGGTCGCGGCGTCTCCTCCCGGCGCTGGTGGCCTGCGGCCTCGCGGCGACGCTCCTCGTCGCGCTCGGGCTGGGCTGGCGGGCCCAGGAGGAGCGGGTGCGCCGGCTCGAAGACGCGCTGGCCCGCCGCGACGCGCAGTGGAAGGAGCGGGTCGGACACCTCGAACTGGCCCTTGCCGCGCGCGACCACCTTCCCCCGGTCAAGCCGCCACCGGCGGCGACCCCGACGACCCCCCCGATCGCACCCGACCCGAGGGGCCAGGCGTCGGTGCTGATGCTGGCCCGCCTGGAAGACGGCCTGGCCAAGCTCGACCGTCGTCTGAAGGAGTCGGAGGGGCCTCGGATCGAGCCGGTTACCCCGACCCCGGCCGACGACCAGATGCGCCAGGACATCGAGGGTCTGAAGCAGGACTTCGGCGCGCGGGAGAGGGCCCTCCGCGACGACCTCGGCGAGTTGAGGTCGACCCTCCAGGGCGTCATCCAGGTGATCCGGCAACTGTCGGCGCAGACCATGATGGGGGGATCGATGCCGATCCCCTATCAGGTCCCGTTCCCGGCGGCCGGCGGGGTCCTCGATCCGGGCCGGAATGCCGCGACCATGCCGGGCCAGGCGCCGGCCTCGGGCCTGTCGCCGACGGTCCCCAACGCCGGCCACCTCCATCCCGGAGCGGTCCACCCGGGGCACCATCCCGACCACCGGATGCCCGGCCAGCATTCGCCGGGGGGGCCGGGCTGAGCGACGCGGCCTCCCGATCTCTCGTCCCGAACGATGAGCGTACCCGCCCCGTTCGCGGACCGGCCGCCCCGCACCCTCGACGACGGCGGGCCGGCCGACCACGTGCCGCACGCCGGGGCTGAGACCTTCGCGGACGGCCGATACGCCAGGATTGGCAAGCCTGCGCCGACCCGTTCCGCTCGGTCGCGGGTTAAGGGGCGGCCGCGCTCGGGGCCATGAGAGGGCGAGGCCATCATGGTGGGCCCTGTGGTCGGGTCGTCGCCTTCGGTCGCTTGAAATCACGCCATCGATCGCCCAAGATAAAGCCGAACGGCCGATCGGCCGCACGCTATGTAAACACCTCCACTTCGGCGGCCCTCCTCCCGCGATCCGGCGGGACGGGCCCGCCAGGAGCGCCCCGATGTCGGCCTTCACACCCCAGCTCGACCCCGACCCCGAACTTCGCCAGGCCGACCTGGACCGGGCCCGCTCGGAATATCAGTTCAATTACACTTACGTCTCGCCACTGGCGGTCATCGAACGGGTGCCGATCTGCCACGAGTTCTCGCACGCCTGGCTGACGCTCGTCGGCGATCGCGTCCTGACGGCGCTGCACAACCAACTGGAGATCGAGGGCGAGACACACCTGGCGGATTTCCTCTGCGCCAAGCACGGCCTGCTCGAGAAGATGCTCGCGATCGGGGCGGATTTCTTCGCTTTCGAGATCCGCGCGATCGTGACCGAGGCGCTCCGGTTCACCGGCCGGATGTCAGCCAAGCCGGTGCGGGCGAACGACCTCGAAGACTTCGCCAAGCTGTTCCGGACGATCGGGCTCCCGCCAGTCGCACAGGCGTCGTGCGAGGGCGACCGCTCGTTCGCGCACATGAGGCTCGCGGGGCCGAACCCCGTCATGCTCCGCCGGGTCGCGAAGCTCGACGACCGCTTCCCCGTCGGCGAGGAGCTGTTCCGGTCGGTCGTCCCGGGCGACTCGCTGGCCGCGGCCGGCGCGGAAGGGCGGCTGTTCCTGGCCGACTATCGGGCGCTCGACGGGGCCGAGCTGAGCAACTTCCCGAACGACATCCAGAAGTATCTGTACGCGCCGCTCGCGCTGTTCGTCGTGGACAGGGCCACCCGCGAGCTGAGGCCCGTCGCGATCCAGTGCCAGCAGGCCCCGGGCCCGGACAACCCGATCTTCACCCCCGACGACGGCTACAACTGGCGGATCGCCAAGACGATCGTCGAGATCGCCGACGGCAACGTCCACGAGCCGGTCACGCACCTGGCGCGGACGCACCTGCTGATCGAGCCGTTCGTCGTCTGCACGTACCGCCAGCTCGCGCCGAACCACCCGCTGTTCCTCCTGCTGGCCCCCCACTTCGAGGGGACGCTCGCGATCAACGACGCGGCGTGGCGCCACCTCATCGCGCACAAGGGGGCGGTCGACAAGCTGTGCGCCGGCACGATCAAGACGTCGTGCCGGCTGACGGCCGAGGGGGTCCGGACGTACCTGTTCGACGAGGCGATGCTCCCCCGATCGCTGGCGGACCGAGGGGTCGCCGACTCCGAGTGGCTGGCCAACTACCCGTACCGCGACGACGCCACGCTGTACTGGGGCGCGATCCACAAATGGGTTTCGGAGTACCTATCGCTCTACTACCCGACCGACGCGGAGGTGGCGCAGGACCCGGAGCTGTCGGCGTGGATGGCCGAGATCGGCGCCGAGGACGGCGGGCGGATCGCGGGGTTCGGCACGCTCGGGTCGCCCACGCTGGGCTACCTGGTCGAAGCGGTCACGATGATCATCTACACGTGCAGCGTCCAGCACGCCGCCGTCAACTTCCCGCAATACGACCTGATGAGCTACGTGCCGAACATGCCGCTCGCCTCGTACGCCCCGGCGCCGACGACCAAGAAGGGCGCGACCGCCGCCGACCACCTGGCGATGCTCCCCCCGCTCGACATCGCCGAGCTCCAGATGGAGCTCGGCTACCTGCTCGGCACGGTCCACTACACCACGCTCGGGCAATACCCCGAAGACTACTTCGACGACCCGCGCGTCGCCGCACCTCTGGGGCGGTTCCAGTTCCGCCTCGAGGAGATCGGCCACGTCGTCAACCGTCGGAACGCCGAGCGCATGCCCTACCCGTTCCTCGCCCCGGCGGGGATACCGCAGAGCATCAACATCTGAGCCCGCGGTCACATCCCCGGCAGCCTCTGGTTGTGCGGGGCGTCGTCGGGCAGGTCGCGGGGCGGGCCGAGCAGTTTCTGGAGCGCGCGACGGACCCGGATCGCCAGGACCGCCTGCTTCCTCATGTAGTTGAGCGAGTTGTAGTCGCGGGTCGAGGTCGCCGGCAGGATGCCCATCGAGGGCGGGTGGTTGGTGATCTCGAAGGCCATCGCGGTCGACTCCGCCGGGGTGAGCACCCCGGTGATCTCGACGGTGGCCAGGTCCATGTACGGGTGGGTCGCCTCGTCCCAGGGCATCAGGGCGTTGCGGATCTCGGGCGGATCGGCGTCGGAGACCTCGTGGAACTGGACCTGGAGGAGATACGACACGCCCCCCGCGTTGACCCGGTCGCGCCACTCCTTCTTCAGGTAGTTGACGTCCCTCGTCTCGCCGGGCACGGCGCGCTGGTCGGCGATCTTGGGCGCCAGCGCGGGGTCATTCCGGCGCGCTCGACCCACTCCGGGTCGGGGGCGGCGTCCTCGGGCCCGCGGTCGCCGGGGATCAGGCGGAACCGGACGTAACGGGGCTTGCCGTCCCTGGCGTGCCAGGCGAACGGCGTGTGGCTGTGGTAATACATCCGGGCGAACGACGACGGGTCGACCCGGAACGACGACGCCGCCGACATCCGCCCCTCGGCGTAGGTCCGGTAATACTTCTCGTATTCGTGGCCGCCGCGCTCGTGCCGCCAGAAGGCGAACTCGAGGAACGACTTCGCGTCCCAGAAGAAGCAGTGGTGCCCGGTGTTCATCTGGATGTCGAGCGGGCTGGCGAAGTCGCTGTCGGCGAACTTCACGCTCCCGCTGCGGACGTCGATGATCGTGTCGTCCATGTAGGCGATCGTGGCGTGCCGGATGCGGCACGGGAATGCGCGCCGGGCTCGAAGAAGACGGTCGGCGGAAACCGCGGGTCGTCCACGACCCGGAGTGTGCCCCGTCCGGCGATCCCGTTGTTGTGCGACATCCGCCTCCGGTGCAGCCCCGACCCCACGGCCACCAGCAGGATGAAGAACTTGCCCCAGAACCAGAGCCGAATCCGCGGCCAGACCGGGGCGGGCCGGGCGCTCACCGCCTTGGCGTCTCGCGTCGCTGGGGTCGTCATCCCACGGACTCCTCGGTCGGGCGTGGGGAACACGCCGGTTCGGTCGGGTGCGGGAAGATCGGCGTGCGATGCACGCCCCACGCGGTCAGCCGAGGTCCCGCAGCAGCTCCCCGGCGGCGATCAGGTCGGGCGTATCGCGGCCCTCGGTGAAGCTCTGGAAGAGGGGTTGCAGCAAGGCCCGCGCGTCGTCGGTTCGGCCCCGGGCGTGCCAGGAGCGCGCCAGGGCGGTGGCCGACCTCAGCTCGAAGAACCGGGCCTGCTGCCGGCGGGCGACCTCGATGGCGCGGGCCAGGCACGCCTCGGCCGGGCCGGGGTCTCCGGGCGCCTCGTCGGCCAGGAACATCGCCTTGCGGCGGTACAGCTCCGCCTCGCCGTACCGCTCCTCGTCGCGGTCGTTGATCGCCAGGGCGCGGCCGATGGCCGCCCACGCCTCGTCCCGCCGGCCGACGCGCCAGCAGGCTTCGGCCAGCGCGCCGAGATAGTTCTCGTGGACCTTCTCGCAGCCGGTGGCCTCCATCCGCGCGATCGCGTCGCGGAGGAGGGCGATCGCCTCGGCGTGCTGCCCCTGGAGCGACAGCGCCGCCCCCTTCAGGCCGATCCCCAGCGCGCTCCAGAACGCGAACGCCTGCTCCTCGCTCAGCGCGATCACGCGCTCGGCCCACTCCTGCGCCTCGCGGCCGTCGCCCGCGAGCTGCGCCATCAGGCCGACCTTCCAGAGGGTGACGGCGGTCGTGAACGGGTGGTTGAGCATCTCGGCCAGCGCAACCGCCTCCTCCATCCGCACGCGGGCCCGCGGGATGGCCGAGCGCCCACAGCGAGAGGCCCGCGTAGGCGGTCACCAGTGGCCCGCAATTCTGCGTGGTGAACTGCGAGTGCTCGACGCTGGGCCCGACGCTGTACAGCGCGATCGCCCGCTCGCAGTGCTCGCTGGCCGCGGCGAAGTCTCCGGCCCACCACGACGTGCAGCCGCCCGCCCAGTGCGCCTCGGTCCGGTAGCCGTCGTCGCCGATCGCCTCGGCCACGGCGAGCAGCTCCTCCGAGAGCGACCTCGCCAGGGCGATCTTCCCCTGGATGAACCGGACCGCCCAGATGACCATCATGACGTGGAACAAAGGGGCCTTGTCGCCGACCCGTTCGCAGAGCTCGCGGGCGCGCTGGATGTGCTCCTCGACCTCGGGCGCGGCGTAGCCCCGGATCGCGATGCTCGCGGCGCTGAGCGGCAGGCGGAAGGAGAGCTCCAGCGCGTCGCGCTCGGCCGACGGCTCGCGGGCCCGGAGCAGCTCCAGGCCGCGCGCCAGGTGGCGGATCGCCTCCAGGTTGGCCGACCGCTCGCGCGACCTCTGGCCGGCGAGGAGCCAGTGGTCGATCGCCTGGCGGCCGAGGCCGGCCTCGGTGAAGTGGTGCGCCAGGAGCTCGGGCTTGGTCTCGCGGACCTCGGGGAACTGCCGCTCCAGCGCCTCGGCGATCCTCCGGTGGAACTGCTGCCGGTGCGCCTTCACGAGCGACTGGTAGGCCGCGTCCTGGATCAGGGCATGCTTGAACGTGTAGATGCACCGCGGCGGCGTCCCCTTCGGGAACAGCATCCCGACCTCGACCAGCTTGTTCAGCTCGACCCGGAGCGTCTCCTCGCCGAGCTCGGAGGCGGCGCGGATCATCTCGTAGCCGAACGACCGGCCGATGACGGCGCCCAGTTGGACCACCTCCTTGACGCTCGCCATGCGGTCGAGCCGCGCCACGAGCAGGTCCTGCAACGTCGCGGGGATGGCCAGGGCGCGGATCGACGACGAGTCGTCGGAGTGGGGCCCGCCCAGTCGGTCCCCCCCTCGGCGAGCATCCTCGTGAACTCCTCGACGAACAGAGGTACGCCGTCGGTCCTCTCGACGATCTGATCGATCACGACGTCGGAGACCTCGGCGGCGCCGGTCTGCGCGCGCATCATCTCGGAGACCTGGCGGCGGGTCAGCCGCGTCAGCGCGATCTGCGTCTGGTGCGCCCTGCCCTTCCAGGGCGGCTCGTACTCGGGGCGGAACGTGAACATGGCGAGGATGCCGTCCTCCCCCCCCTGCTCGACGAACCGGCCCAGGAGCTCCTGCGTCGTCGGGTCGACCCAGTGCAGGTCCTCGACGATGAACAGGACCGGGCGGCCCGACGCCCGGAGCCTCAGCCAGTCCAGGAGCACCTCGAGCATCCGCTCCTTCTGGCGGTCGGGGCTCATGTTCAGCGGAGGCAGGGCGCCCTCATACGGGATGGAGAGCATCGCGGCGAACAGCGCGAGCCGCTCGGGATCGTCGATGCCCTGCTCGGCGAGCCGGGCGGCCATCAGGACGAGTCGCCGGTCCGAGTCGTCCCCCTCCCCCCTGGAGCTGAAAGGTGCGGAGGAAGTCGTCGGTCACGGGGTAGAGCGGGCTGCCCTGGTGGTACGGCGAGCAGTACCACTCGACCACCGCGGCGCCGTCGGGCCCGTGGCGGTCGCGGAGGTGCTCCTTCATCACCCGGACGAGCCGCGACTTGCCCAGCCCCGGGTCGCCGGCCAGGAGCATGACGTGCCCGAGCCCTTCGGTGGCCTGATCCCACCGCTCGACCAGCAGCTCGACCTCGCGGTCGCGGCCGATCAGGGGGGTCAGCCGCTCGGGGTCGGCCGCCTCGACCCGATTGCGGGCGCCCCTTTCGGCATCGACCCGGAACACCTCCTGCGCCCGGCCGGGGCCCCGCACCCGGACCTCGCCGACCTTCTCGCAGGCGAAGAACCCTTGCACCAGACGATGCGTCGCCTCGCTGATCAGGACCCCGCCCTCCGCGGCCACCGATTCGAGCCGCGCCACCACCGTCATCACCTCGCCGAGGATCGACGGGGGCGCGTTCGGCGACTCGGAGACCACGGCCAGGCCCGAGTGGACCGCCACGCAGGGCACCGACTTCGCGGGCCCCTCGGCCGACGCCCTCCGGAGGATACCCAGCCCGGCGGAGACCGCCAGGCGGGGCGCACCCTCGACGGTCACCGGGTAGCCGAAACAGGCGTAGAACGCCTGCCCGGTGGCGAGCAGCGTGAGGCCCCCGGACTCCTCGACCTGCTCGCGGCAGATGCGCCGGAAGGCCAGGAACCCCTCGTGCTCGTCGTCGAGGTCGGGCACGTCGTCGCCGTCGCCCGCGCCGTCCTGTCGGGTGCAGTAGAGCACCGTGACCTGCCGGCGCTCCGGCTCCGAGGAGCCGGGCTGCGAGGTCGGCCGCTCGACCCCCCGCGGCGCCGGAGCGGGTGCGACGGCCGCCGCCCGGGGCGCCCCCGGCTCGGCGCACGCCCGGCGGAGGTCGTCGGCCAGGTCGGTCGCGGTGGTGTACCGATCGCCGAGGTTCTTGGCCAGCGCCTTCAGGCAGACCCGTTCCAGCTCGGGGGGGACGTCGGGCCGGATCTGCCGCGGGGGCTGGGGCTCGTCCTCGCGCACCTGACGGAGCAGCTCGAACGAGTCGCGGGCGCGGAAGGGGGGGCGGGCGCAGAGCATCTCGTAGAGCGTGGCGCCCAGGCTGTAGATGTCGGTCCGGCCGTCGGGCAGGTGGGCCTCGCCGCGCGCCTGCTCGGGCGACATGTAGGCCAAAGTCCCCATGACCAGGCCGCGGCCGTGGCTCCCGTCCCGGTCCGACAGCGACAGCCCGAAGTCGACGAGGACGGGACGCGCCTCATCGAGCAGGACGATGTTCGACGGCTTCACGTCGCGGTGGATGATCCCCCGGGCATGCGCGTGCGACAGGGCGTCGGCCACCAGCGCCGCGAGCTCGGCGGCCTTCCGCCACGACGGCCGGCGGTCGCGCAGCCAGGCCGACAGGGTCGTCCCCGGCAGGAGCTCGGAGACGATGAAGCACCGACCGTTGACGATGCCGACGTCGTGGACCGCCACGATCCCCGGATGCTGGAGCTCGCGATCCGCCTCGCCTCCTGGGTCATCAGCTCGGCCGAGGCCGTCGAGGCCCTCTCCGGGCGCGACACCTTGATCGCCACGTCGCGGCCGAGCCGACGGTCGAACCCCCGATAGACGGCGCCGAAGCCCCCTTGCCCCAACTTGTCCCCGAGCCCGTAGCGGCCCTGGAAGGCCGACGCCAGCTCCGCCGCCAGGCCGGGGTTGTCAGTCGCGACGTTGACGTGATACCCCACCGTGCCTCGGTCGGTCGCCGCGGCGTAGGCCTCGGTCGGCGGGAGGCCCTCCCGAACGTCCCGGTCCGTCGGGTCGCCCCCGCCGTCGCTCGTCTCGGTCGATTCGGGCCGGTGAGGCAACACGGCTGGGAGGTCCCGGAGGGCTGGCAGTATGTTCAATCATCAATCAAACCGCAGATCAAAGACCGTGGCATCTCGCATTATGGCACAGGATTGCGGCATCCAGTAGCAAAATCGACCCGCGGGCGGACGGCTCCAGCGCCCCTCGCCGTTACCGATCCCGCGCCGCTGCCGATCTCGCCCCTTCATCATGCTCACACGCAATCGGCAAATCTCTCCCATCCCTGACGATCAGGACTCAAGGCAGGCCCGTCGCAGGCCGAAAAATTTACCAAGGGTATTGTGGGCTCGACCGATCTCGACCCCCCACCGGCCTCTCCCGTCGGACAATCTCCCCCCGGATGATGCCCTAGCACCTCGGTCGCTGGCGGCGGCCGTCGTGTCGCCGCAAAGCGAAGGCGACTCGCATTTTGCGGGTCGAGACGGGCACGATCTTGTGAATCTTAGGAGGATGATCATGAAGCCGACTTCGAACTCGATCCTCGTGGCGGGGGCCGTGGCGGTTGGTGGCGTGCTGGGGATCGAGTCCACCTCGGCCCGGGCCCAGGCCCCCGGCACTCCCCCGACGATCGCCGCAAGCGGGACCTATCCGGTTCCCGCCGCCCGCCCCGTTGTGGGAACAGCCGCCCCCGGCGCGTCCTACCCGAAGTCGTCTCCCAAGCCCGCCGGGCCAGGCTCCCCCTCCACCGTCACCCGCGCATCATATCCGGTCGCCCGTTTCGGGCCCGCCGTCCTCTCCGGCCGGTCGCCGTCCGGGCCCGTCGAACGCTCATACTGGACCGCCCCCCCCGCCCCGCCGAAGAAGCCCTCGGCGTTGAGGCGGGCGTTCAACTTCGTGTTCCGGACCGAGGAATCGGGGGGCTCCGAGAGTCGCGCCATCTACGTCGACCCGAGCACGGGCCGCACCGACCTGCCCCTGTCGAAGCCCTGGCTGAAGTCGCCACAATAGAGGAAGGCCGGCGATTTGCTACTTGAGGGGACACCGATGGCGACGAGCGACGGCGTGCGCGTGGGCGACCCCGCGCCGGACTTCACGCTCCCCGCGACGACAGGGGAGGCGGCGAGCCTGTCCGACTTCCGGGGCAAGTCCGAGGTCGTCCTCTTCTTCTACCCCAAGGACAACACGCCCGGCTGCACGGCCGAGGCGTGCTCGTTCCGCGACAGCTACGAGGCGTTCCGCGAGGCCGGCGCTGAGGTGATCGGCGTCAGCTCGGACTCGGTCGAGTCGCACCGGACGTTCGCCGGGCGGCACCGGCTCCCGTTCCTCCTGCTGAGCGACCCCGACGGCGCCCTGCGGCGCGGTACGGGGTCGCCCGGACGCTCGGGCTGTTCCCGGGGCGGGTGACGTACCTGATCGACCGACAGGGGATCGTCCGGCACGTCTTCTCATCGCAGTTCCAGCCCGCCCGGCACGTCGCCGAGGCGCTCCGCGTCCTGAGGGCGATGCGCGAGCAGGGGTGACGATCCCGCCCGGGGCGCTCGAGTCGCGGAGCTGATGGATCGTGTTGTGGATCAGGCCCCGGACGGGCTCGCCCCCCGCGCCCTTGAGCGAGTACTTGATCTCCATCGACCACGTCGGCGCAATCTCCGGGATCTCCAGGAAGACGGTCCGGCCGTCGTCGAGGAGTCTCGCGCCCGACACCCGCGAGGGGCGCTCGCCGATGTGCTCGGAGCCGTACTGCTCGGACCTCTTGAGCGACCAGGTCTTGACGGCGTAGCGTTCGGGATCGGCCGCGGACCTGGGATCGAGCGGCGCGCTGAACGTGATCGCCATCCCCCCGCGCTTCGCGGACAGGCCGATCGGCAGATAGGCCGGCTTGCCGGTGGCGCGGATGCGGTAGAAGCCGCCGGGCTGCACCTGGGTGCTCGACCAGCCGTACAGCCCGCAGGCGTAGAGCTGGCCGTCGCCCGGGTGGAAGCGGCCTCGCATCACGCCGGTGGCGAGCTGCGGGATCGGCAGCTCGCAGACGCCCCCCTGCATCTGGTCGCCGACCTGCTCGTGGGGGACGAGGAAGATCTTGCCGAAGCCGTACGACAGGTTGAGCAGGCCCCCCTTCAGCGGACCCCAGGCGCTTCCCTCGATCCGGACGATCTGCGACGGCGAGCGATCGAGCTTCTCGGTGATCCAGCAGAGCGGCGGCTCCATCGCCTCGTCGGAGGGGTCGGAGACGTCGTGGTAGCCCCACATGTTGCCGTAGAACCGGCCCGGGCGGACCCAGTTGATGCGGTTCTGCGGGGTCCAGTGCCCCTGCTGGTCGGTCATGAAGAACGTCCCGTCGGGGTTGAGGCAGACGCCGTTCGGGGCGCGGAAGCCGTTGGCCAGGATGTCGGTGCGCGTGCCGTCCTTGCTGACGCGGAGCAGCGTGCCGTGCTGCGGCACCAGACCGGTCTTGGCGTGCCGCGCCCCCTTGGCGTAGTAGAAGTTCCCCTCGGCGTCGGCCTGGAGGTCCATCGCGAACTCGTGGAAGTGCTCGGTGACTTGGTGGTCGTCGTTGAAGCACTCGACGAAGTCGGTCTCGCCGTCGCCGTTCAGGTCGCGCAGCAGCGCGATCTGGTCGCGGCAGGCGACGTAGATTTGCCCCTCGACGATCTTCAGCCCGAGCGGCTGGAACAGCCCCGAGGCGATCCGTCGCCACGATAGGGCACCCTCCGGGTCGGCGACGCCGTCGACCATCCAGACGTCGCCGTCCCAGTCGCAGGCGACGGCGCGGCGGCCGTCCGGGGTGAAGTCGAAGCCCGACAGCCGCATCCGGCTCTTCCAGGGGTTGTTGACCGGGTGGGAGAGGACGTCGACCGCGAACGGGCCGTCGCCTCGTCCCTTCACGGCCTGCGTCTTCAGGATCTCGGGCCAGCGCCTGGGGCCGCCTGAGGTCAGGCGGGCGAGCGCCTCCGGGGGCGGCGACGTGCTCGCGAAGGCGCGGAGCGCGTCGCGGTTGCCGTCGGAGATCAGCACCTTGACGGCCCTCGGGGTCGCCGCCGGGGGGAGGCGCAGCAGCGTGAAGCCCCCCTCCTCGGCGAGCGAGGCCCGGCCGTCGCCGACCAGAGCGACGGCGGTCCCCGACGGGGCGACGCGCATCGTGAGGCCTCGCGTCGTCGGGCCGACGTTCAGCGTGCGGGTGAAGGCCAGGCGGCCTCCATCCTTCGGGTCGGCCTCGCAGCCGGGCATCTCCAGGATGTCGGCGCGGCCCACGGAGTACGACACGATCACCCGGTCGCCGTGGTGATAGGTCCCCCGGTACCGCGCCCAGGAGCGGGGCAAGGGGCCATAGGCGCGGCCGTCGCGGCCTCGCAGGCGGGGGTCGTCGAAGGTGCCGCTCGCCGGGTCGGCCCAGCCCGGGCCGATCGGGTTGGCGAAGAGGACCCGGCCCACGACCCGCGGATGGACCTCGTGGACGCCGTTGAAGTTGATCCCGTTCCAGTCGATGAAGCCCGAGCCGCTCCAGGCCGCCGCGACCCGCATCGTGTCGTGGTCGAAGACCATCCAGCGGCGACCGCGCGATACGCCCCCCGGGCCCGGATCGAGTCGGACGGCGATCCCCTTGTAGGCGAAGTTCGTCTCGTCCTCGCCGATTTCGACGGTCGCCATCAGGCTCGGCCCGTAGTCCATCTCGAGCCAGGGCTCGCTGACGACCGGCTCGGGGCCCCGGGTCGTGCCCTTGGGGACCCGCGCCAGGTAGTCGGCGTCGACGCGGGCGTACTGCGAGGGGTTGTCGTCCTTCAGGAAGGTCTCGCGGATGTAGTGGATCACGTCGTACTTCTGCTTCGGGACCAGGACGGGCCTGCGGGGGCATCTGGCCGAAGCCGTGCGTGATGGTCCGGTACATGCTTAGAGGGTCGCTGCCGTTCTTGAACGCGCCCGAGACGAACCGGAGTGAAGTCGGCATCGAGCCGACCTTCTTCTTCGTGCCGTGGCAACTGGCGCAGATGAGGTTATACGTCGTCTTGCCGCGCTTGAGGCTCTTCGCGTCGAGGTCGGCGATCAGGCCGGCGTGATCGAGCGCGCGCTCGTGCTCGGGCAAGGGGGGCGCGGCGATCGAGGAGGGGTCGGGGCGGAGTCTCCAGGGCCCGCCTCGGGCCGCCGTCGGCGATCTCGCGGAGGTAACGGACCAGGTCGAGGAACTCCTGCCGCGAGGCCAGCAAGTTTGCCAGCCCGGGCGGCATGATCGACTGCGGGGCGGCGGCGCGCTCTTCAATATCCTTCTTAGCGACGGTGACGAGCCTGCCGTCCTGCGACGGATCGCGGAGGACGATCGCGTCGGGACGCTCCTCGGCCAGGAGGCCGGTCACGGTCCGGCCGTCGGCGGTGGCGATCGCGATCGGCTCGTATCCCTTCTTGATCTCCTTCGAGGGGCTAAGGATCGACTCGATCAGGTATTCATCGGTGACGCCCTTGTCCGTCTTCGCCAGGTCGGGGCCGAGCGGGTTGCCCCCCTCCCCGGCCTCGTGGCACTTGACGCAGGCGAAGTACGGCCGGTGGAACACGGCCGCGCCGCGGGCGGGGTCGCCCTGCTCGCGGGCGGCCCGCGCCAGCGACGCGGGGTCCTCGCCCGACAGCCCGCGATCGAGCGAGGCGACGCCCTGGAAGCCGACCACGGCAGATATGAACAAGGCCAATCCGGCTGCGGACACGGGCAGGACTCCCTCGGGGTGGGACGACGCCTCGACGGTTTCGGCGGGGAGGGATTCGCGGCCGTCACCGCGCCGGGCGCGAGAGCGATGCAGCATCGGAGCCGATCCGCCCGATGATATCCGCCCCGTTGCGGGCCCGGTAGGGCGCCCGCGATCAGAACGAGTCGGCGCTGACGACCTCGCCGCCGGCCCTGGTGCTGATGGCGAGCCAGGTCTGGAGGCTCACGCCCTCCTTGACGAACTTGACCGACCCGTCCATGAACAGGACGTTCACCCCGCCGCGGTGGTACGAGCTCGCGGTGACGAACGAGTCGATCATGCCGAACGCCTGCTGGTTGGAGCACGACTTCTGGCCGGGCGTGAGCACGTGATAGTACGGGCCGCCCCGGCACGTATCCTGGAGGGTCCAGACCTCCCCCCGGTCATCCCAGACCGTATTCTGGTTGTAGGGGACGGCCAGGCAGGCGGTGACATCGCCCTGGGGGCCCCCGTTGCTGTACGAGGCGATCGGGTAGACCAGGCTGATCCCGTCCTTGTCCAGATCCTGCTTCCCCTTGATCCACTCGCTCTCGAGGGCGGTGTTGCTCGTCCCGTCGGTGATGGTGGCGAGCGTGACCATCATGCCGTAGGCCGGATTGCCGCCCAGCCACCAGGCCACCCCGTTGACGTAGCCGTTGTTGTTCTGCCGGTTGGTGCCGCCGTTGATCGGGTAATTGGTGTCCGCGACGACGATCTTGACGCCCGCGCCGCCGACCTTGACCATGTCGTCGCCGCCCACGTCGGGGTCCGAGGGGCACAGATAGGTGTCGACCACCGCCGTGATGACCGTCGCGTTAATGACCTCGCTCTTGCTGTAGAACGCCCCGTCGCGGTCTCCGACCATGAAGTTATAGGCGTTGTAGTGGGCCTGCTTCTCGATGTAGGGGAGGATGCGGACCTTCGCCGACGCCCCCTGCGGCGACGCCGGGTTATCGATCAGGACTGCGGCCGTCCCGTTGGCCCCGGTCTGGGGCATGGCGGGGGGCGGGAAAGTGGTGTCGGTCGAGCCCGTCGGCGGGACGACACCATTGGCCTGGATGTAGTTGTGGACGCCCAAGCCGATCTGCTTGAGGTTGTTGACGCACTGCATGCGTCGGGCCGACTCGCGGGCCGCCTGGACGGCGGGCAGCAGCAGCGCGATCAGCACCGCGATGATCGCGATCACCACCAATAACTCGATCAGGGTGAAGCCGCGACTGGCCTTGAAGTTTCTCATGAGACCATCCATCCTTCTTCGTGTGGGGAAAGAGGGGATGACACGAGACCGGGGGTGACGGCTCAGCTCCGGCGGGCGCTCGGCTCGGCCGGAGCACGCAGGCCTATGCATGACCCAGTAACAGCGGGGTTCCATCGCACCATCGCGCGGGACTCCGGCAGGGGCAGACGGTGCTCCGGCCTCACGCGCGGCTCGCGGCGATCGTAGGCCGGAGGGATGTCGGATATCATGAATCGCGGATGAAGGTCGGATGTTCGTCATTTATCCGAGATGGGGGCGCTGAAATCTACTGTCTTTTCACGCCAATTTTTCGGGTAATTTATCCTGACGCGACACGCTAGGCCTCGCCACGGGGCCCGGCCCGGGCATGACCGCTGTTGGAGGGAAGGCCATGGCGCGGAGGCTGCGGGTCGCCCTGCTGGCGGGGGACACGATCGGCTGGCGGGAGCGGATGATGCGGGGCATCGCCAGCTACTCGCACGACCACGGGCCGTGGCACGTCTACTCGGCGCCGGAGGGGGTCGAGGACTCGTTGATCTTCTCGCGGAGCTACCGCTGGGACGGCGTGATCACGATCGTGGGGGGGCATCGCTTCGCGAAGCGGCTGCGGTCGCTCGGCGTGCCCGCCGTCAGCGTCGGCTCGTGCCGGCTCTTCGGGAGGTCGGTCCCGCGGGTCAAGGTCGACGATGAGAAGCTGGCGCGGCTGGCCTTCCGCCACCTGCACGCGATGGGGATCAGGCGGTTCGCCTACTGCGGCCTGTTCACGCGGGGGACCGCCGAGGACCGGGGCGCGGCGTTCAACCGGCTCGTGGCCTCGCAGGGGTCCGAGTGCCTCTCCTACCGCGAATCGACGCGGCTGAAGCCGGGGGCCTCCTGGCAGTCCCGCCAGCGCGACCTGGCGGCTGGCTCGGGCAGTTGGAGAAGCCCGTCGGCCTGTTCGCCTGGAACCCCGACATCGCGCTCCACGTCATCGAGGCGTGCAGCCGCGCCGAGGTCCGGGTCCCGGGCGACATCGCGGTCCTCTCGGGCGACGAGGACCGGTCGAAGTGCGAGCTCTCCAAGCCGACCATCTCGGCGATCGAGATCCCCGCCGCGCAGATCGGCTACGAGGCGGCGGCCCTGCTCGACCGGCTCATGGCCGGCGAGCCGGCCCCCCGCGAGCCGATCCTCGTCGATCCCTCGGGGAAGCTGACCATCCGCGAGTCGACCGACGTCACCGACCAGGCCGAATCGGCCGTCTACCGGGCGATGAACTTCATCCGCGATCATGCCGGCGAGCCGATCTCCGTCGGGCAGGTCGCCGACAACCTGGTGGTGTCGCTGCGGTCGCTCGAGCGGATCTTCCGCAGGGTCCTCGGCCGGTCTCCGCACGCGGAGATCCGCCGGGTCCGCATCGAGGCGGCCAAGAAGCTGCTCCTGGAGACCGACTGGCCGGTGGAGAAGGTGGCGCAGGCCGCCGGATTGACGTCGGGGCCTTACCTCCACCGCGTGTTCTTCCGGGAGATGGGCCTCACGCCGGGCGACTTCCGGCGCCGCTCGCGGTTCGATTGATCGGCCATCGGGGCCCGTCGCGCCCCCGATTTTCCCCCCGCGAGGGCCATCGATGTGAGATAATCGCGGCGTCGTTGCCCCGAGATCCCGGGTTGAACCGACGCGCCTCGCGGGCGCCGACCTGAGGAGCCCACCGCCCATGGACTCGCCCTCGACCCCGCTCCAGCCCCCGGAGAAGGCCCCGGCCCGGCTCGCCTCGATCGACGCCTACCGCGGGTTCGTGATGCTGCTGATGATGGCCTCAGTCCTCCGCCTGGCGCAGGTGTCTCGGGCGCTGCCGGGGGACGTCGTCTGGTCGTTCGCGGCGCACCACCAGACGCACGTCGAGTGGCGCGGGTGCTCGCTGCACGACATGATCCAGCCGTCGTTCTCGTTCCTGGTCGGCGTGGCGCTGCGGGTCTCGCTGGCGAGCCGCCGGAGGAGGGGCGAGCCGCTGCGGGTCTCGCTGGCGCATGCCGCCTGGAGGGCTCTCGTGCTGGTCTGGCTCGGGGTCTTCCTCCGCTCGCTCAACGCGCGGCAGACCAATTACACGTTCGAGGACACGCTGTCGCAGATCGGCCTGGGATACATCCCGCTGTTCCTCATCGGCCTGGCGCCGGCGAAGGTGCGCTGGGCCGCCCTGGTCGCGATCCTGGCGGGGTACTGGGGCGCGTTCGCGCTCTACCCGCTGCCCGGGCCCGACTTCGATTACAAGCTCGCGGGCGTGCCGCCCGACTGGGCGCACAACGCGACCGGCCTCGCCGCGCACTGGAACAAGAACACGAACCTGGCGTGGGCGTTCGACCGCTGGTTCCTCAACCTGTTCCCGCGCCCCCGGCCGTTCCTGAACAACGCGGGCGGCTACGCGACGCTCAGCTTCATCCCGACGCTGGCGACCATGATCCTCGGCCTCTTCGCCGGCGACTGGCTGCGGTCCGACGCCCCCGCCCGTCGCAAGGTCAACCGGCTCGTCGCAGCCGGGTTGGTCGGCCTGGCGCTCGGCGCGGCGGCCGACGCGCTGGGGATCTGCCCGAACGTCAAGCGGATCTGGACCCCCTCGTGGGTGCTGTTCAGCGGCGGCTGGTGCTTCCTGATGATGGCGGGCTTCTACGCGGTCATCGACGCGGCCGGGCTGCGGGGCTGGTCGTTCCCCCTGCGCGTCGTCGGCATGAACTCGATCGCGGCGTACTGCCTGGCCGAGACGCTCGGCGGCTTCATCGCCCGGACGTTCCGCACCCACCTCGGCCCCGACGCCTTCCGCATCCTGGGCCCGCCCTACGAGCCGCTCCTGTCCGGGGCGGCGGTGCTGCTGACCTACTGGCTTACCCTCTACTGGATGTACCGCCGCGGGATCTTCCTGAGTGACCTGACGCCCGGCGACGAGATGCCGCCTCGCCCGGGGAAACCGACCCGCCTCCGCGAACATCTCCCGCGCCCTCCGCGTCTATGAGGGTGCGAGGCGTCGCGACGGCCCTCTCGGCGCCGCGTCGCCGCCGAATCCGTCCGATCGGGATGTGGGAAAGCCCGGGAATCCGCCCGCCCTGGGAGCGGGAGATCGCCGGTTCGAATCCGGCCGTCCCGACTGGAGGTCAACCCGTTGATCCGGCTCAAACACGACCTCGCAGGCCCACCAAACGCGGGGTCGTGGTGTAACGGGAGCACGGCGGACTTTTAATCTGTGAAGTGAGGGTTCGAATCCCTCCGGCCCCAATCACGCCAGGGACCGCCAGGGACCGCCCGGAGGCGTCCGCACAGCCTGTTCCCAGGGGTTTACGCCCCATCGACGCTTCGGGTGATGAGGGCGCAATCCCGCCAGCATCCGTCACGGACCGCCCCGTCCCGTCCCCTTCGGTGGGCAAATGGTGGGCAAAGTCGTTGCTGATGTGTTGTCCATCCGTACCCGTCGTGGCGACGACCTCGGATGGCTCCTCGGACGGGCGGGGCGTGGGCAGCGCCGCCGTCGCGGCCTCGATGTCGTGCATGCGGGGCCGGGTGTAGCGGCCGGTCAGTTCCAGCGTCGAATGCCTCATCAATTTCTGGACGACGCGGGGGGACACGCCCGCCTGGTCCGCCAGCGTGGCGCACTGGCACCGCAGCGCGTGGAAGTCGAAGACCAGCCCGGCATCGTCGCGGTAGGGGATGGCGGCGGCCCGCAGGTCGGCCTTGAGCATGGTGACCCCCTCGCGTGGCAGGGGGAAGACGGGCGAGTCGGGGGGCACGCCGGCCACCCGGGAGCGGAGGTCGTCGGCCACGTCGGAGGGCAGCGGGAGCGTGGCGGGGTCGCCGTTCTTCGTGTAGCCGGCCGCGACGGTCACGGTCGGGTGGGCGCCGGCCAGGTCGAACGACCCGGACGTGACGCTCCTGATCTCCGAGTAACGCAGCCCCGTCGCGACGGCCAGGCGGTAGCACAGCGCCCGGTCCGGCCCCGACATCTTCCCGCGGGTCGGCCCCCGGTGGGCGGCGTCGATCAGCCGGCGCAGCTCGTCGAGCGAGAGCGTGCGCCGATCGTGACGACGGTCTTCCTTGGCGTTGTAGCGGGCCACGCCGATGAGGGGATCGTCCCGCAGCCGGCCATCCTTCCAGGCCCAGCGGGTGAAGCCTCGGATGGCGGCCCGGTGGTGGTTGCAGGTCGCCAGCGAGCGCCCCGACGCCCGCAAGTCGGCGAGCGCAGCCTGGACGCGCGAGGGGGTCAGGTCGCTCAGGCGCACCGCCCCGGCCATCGCGACGACCCGCCCGCCCCGGCTGGAGAACAGTTCGGCGTGCTTGGTCCCGTCGCCCTTGGCGAACAGATGGGCACGGAACTCGGCCAGATGTTCCGCCAAGGGTCGGGCCCCGTGGCGGCGGTAGGCGAGCTCCTTCGGGTCGATCAGCCCCGCCCGGACCTTGGCGGCCTCGGACTCCGCCGCGCGGGCCATCTCCTCCGTCGCCCGCCGGTCGGGGCAGCCCTTGAGCTCGTGCTTGATGCCCTCGGCATCCGAGTATCGGTAGTACCAGACCTTGCCGCGCTTCCTCAGCGATGCCATCGGTCTCCCCCTCGCGATTCGGGTTTCTCGGGATCGGCCCGTCAACGCCCCGGGCCGGACGATGCCGGCGCGGGCGCGGCGGACAGCGACACATGCGCCCCGACGGCGGCGGCGTAGCGGAACAGGGTGTCCAGCGTCGGGTTGACGTTCCAGCCGTTCTCCAGCCGACTGACGGCCGCGCGGGTCATTCCGGATCGCTCCGACACGTCGGTCAGGCTCAAACCTCGCTCCTCGCGCATCCGGCGGAGTGTCGCGGCCAGCATGCGCAGCTCCATGAACTGCGCGTGCGGGACCAGCTCATCGATCTCCCCCCGGTCGATCAGCTCATCGGGGCCGGGCCGGTCGTGCCGCGCGCGTGCGCGGATCGCATCGACGGCGGCCCGTTGCTCGGGGGTCAACTCGGGCTTGTCGTTCGTTCGGCTCATCTCTGCCTCCCCTGGGGCGGCGGGACCTCGTAGGCCGTGACGGGATAGATCATCCGGGGGTCGTCGTCCACTTCCTCCCAGATGACGGTGATGAACTTGCCGGTGTGCGTCCACCCGAAGACCTGGGGGCGGCCGGAGCGCCGGCTCCGCCCCGATCGACTCCGCGGGTCGCGCAGCACGGCCTCCGCCTCGGCCACGGTGATGCCATGCTCGGCGATGTGCCGGACGTTGCCATCCGGGTCGTCCTCCAGGTCCCATAGGATGATGGCGTCGATCACGTCCTCTCTCCCATCAGTCTCCCAATGTTGCATTTTAAGATGCTTCGGTCAATTCGTCAATCCAATGGACGCGACGATTCCGGCGCCTTGCTCATCCAGCCGGGAGGGCGTTTTCCTCGGATACCCCCTCCCGAGGCACCGACAGAACCGACACAAGGGGGCGGATCACGCCCAAGGGGCTTTTGTCAGTTCTGTCAGCCCCTCGGGAGTGGGTAGTGCCTCACGATGATGGCACGGTTCTTCGAGCCTGATGGCGGTCGAGGGCCGATGTTAGCACGTCTTCCCGCTCCTCGGCCCGGATCCCTCGTGTGAGGTCGTCGACGGGCACCGGGTAGCGGACGTACTCCAGGACCGACCAGATCTGGTCGCTCAGGCTCATCGCCATCGCGGGCGTCCGGCCGTCCAGCGATCTGGGGGCCCGCACCCGGTTGTCCAGGTCGCGCCACAGCCACAGCGACCACCCCAGTCGGCGCGCGCCCCGCGATGCGCAGCGCGGCCGTCGAGCCAGCCGCGCCTCCTGACACCGCAGCGTCGCGTTGAGCCGCTCCAGGTGCGACGTGTGGACCGTCGTGCCGATGCCCAATTCGGCCACGCGCCCCTGGATCGCCCTCAGCCGGCCGCACGGCGCCTTGGCCCGGACCTTGATCGCGCGGCCCGAGGCGTCGCGGACCTCGTGCACCACCCCGGCCAAGAACCCCACAGGCGGCTTCGACCCGGGGTCCTTCCTCCGCCCGCGCCGCCGCTTGCGGCGGCGGGGCAGGACCGCGCCGAAGGCCCGCAGCAGCGCCGCCGGGTACGGCAGGTGGTTGTCGACCGACATCAGCGGTGGCGCCATCCCGGGCGGGACACACAGCGCCACCGACGCGACCAACTCGGCCGCCGTGACCGCGTCGCGCGGCCCGACCCGCGAGTCGATCACGAACCGGCTGACGACCGCCAAGGCCGCGTGAACCCAGGCCCGACCCAGGCCGCGACGACGGCGAGCAGGCCCTCGGCGCCCCCCTTTCCCCCGACGATGAGCGGACCCGGCCGTGCAGCTCGTCGAGCTGGACCGCCCCGGGCGGCGCGGCGGGCTCGTCGAGTTGGGGCCGATGGAAGTCCTCGGCGCGGCGGCCGGCCTGCCCCAGGATGCGGTCGACGGCGCGGGGGGCGACGTCGCCGATGCCGGCCGTCGCCTCGACCGAGCAGCCGTGCCCGAGGCACTTGACGATGCGGGCGACGGTCTCCTCGGGGAGCTTGGAGTACCGCAGGAGCGTCCCCCGCCGCTCGGTGAACCGGCGCTTGCAGGCCGAGCAGTACAGCCGGCGGATGTCCTTGGGCTTGCCGGCCCACTCGACGACCGAGAGGTTGCCGGCGTCGAAGCGGTTGAAGTGCGAGCAGTCGGGGTTGGGGCAGGCGAAGGCCGCCGGCGAACCGACTGGCTGCCGGTCGTCGTGTGCGGAGGCGGAGGGCCTGCGTCCCATGGCCGGGCTCCGGGCCCCGGGCGACGACCGGCCGAGATCCTGCGCAAGGCGATCGGATTCAGCATAGAAAGCCCGTCAACCTGTGCCAACATCCTGAGGGACTACCATGAAGACGGCGCCCAGGATGGCCTCGCCCGGTCTCCTGGCCGCCGCGCCAAGCCCCACCATCAGGATCGCCGGGAGGACGGCCAGCCGGGGGACCGGGCGGAACGCCCCCAGCCACTTGCCCAGGACGATCGCGCGCGTCGACACCGGCGTGGCGAGCACCACGTCGAGGCCCCCCTGCGCCCTCTCCTCGGCCAGCGACGTCGCCGCCGAGACGCTTACCAGCAGCAGCCCGATCGCGACCTGGAAGCCGTTGGTGCCCGGCGCGGTGTTATGGTCGACGAGAGACAGCGCGGTGAAGGCCGTCGCCAGCGCGGCGTAGAGCCTCCAGACCGCGCGGCCCCAGGCCGACGACCGCCTGCGATGCCACTCGCGCCAGAGGATCGGGTGGCGATCGAGGCGGATGACCGACCATCCGGGCAGCACGTCCCGGCTCCAGATCGACTGGCGCGCCCGTCGGGACGAGGAGCATCCGGCCCGGCGGACCGTGACCGCGCGGGTGCGGAGCGTCGCAATCGCCGCCAGGAGTGCCGAGATCGCCAGGCAAGCGGCCAGGAACAGAGTACACGGCCGCGCCCGTAATTCCGCCCGTCGAAGAGCAGGAAGAACGGGTTGGTCCACATGAGGGCGTCGGCCGCCCGGCCTCGCGGGCAGGCCACGGACGCCAGGAGCCAGACGGCCCAGACGGCGTAGGTGGCCACCAGCACCTCGTGCGCCTTGCTCGCCCAGACCGAGAACGCCAGCGCGACGCTCACGCCCAGCACGGCCACGCCCACGATGACCAGAGAGCCGACCAGGACCGCGTCGGGGTCGACGCCCCCCAGTAGCGAGGCGATCACGAGCACCGGCAGGGCACACGCCACGATGCCGAGGATCGTCGCCAGCTGCGCGGCGAGCTTGCCCAGGACGATCTCGGCGTCGGACAGGTCGGTCACCAGAAGGTGCGTTAGCCCGCCGCGGGCCCGATCATGACAGATGGCGCCGGCGGTCGCCGCCGGCGCGACCATCAGCACGAGCACGAGCTCCACTCCCATGATCGCGACGTAGAAGGCTTGCCCGATCTGCGCGACCTCGTGGACCGAGTGGACTCCTCGGCCGACGTACTGCGTGAGCCAGACCAGCGCGAGGCTCGCCAGCAGCCCGGCCACCAGCACGGCGCGCCCCGCGTAGATCTGCCAGCGCCGCGCCGCCATCAGCGACTCGAACTCGAAGACGGGCCCCGGCCTCCACCGCGTCGCCATGCCCGACACCCCCGTCTCGAAGCGGCTTGAGGAAGGCGACGAGTCGGCGACCTCGGCGCGGCGCGGGAGCGGCCTTGCCGCGCAACCCGAACCATCCCACCGGGCCACACGAGCGAGGACCGCTCCGGAATGAGCCACTCCAGGCGCCCTTAAGTCTACACCGCCCGCACGCCCGGTGTACACGAGGGGGCACGAGGGCTTCGTGGGTCGGCTCGTCGAGGCCCGACACCAGTGGGGCCGGAGGGATTCGAACCCCCGCCGAGCGGATTAAAAGTCCGCTGGTCGATTCGCGCAAATCAAAACCTCGCAATGCATTGCGGCTTCCAGAGTCGAACTCTGCCCACGGTTTGCCCACCCACACGTGTCAGTTGCCCCCCGACTTGACCTTGATTGTCGAGTCGTGGGACCGACTGCCCGCGGACCTCCGCAGGGGCATCGTGGCGATGGTACGGGCCGCCCTCGGGGATGGGAGTGGCCGATGATCCGGGCCTTGGTCCGGCGCTGAACCGGAACGATGCTGCGGGTCAGATCGGATGTCCAGATAACTAAGCTTTCAGAGTGGTGGCCATCGGACCCGGCCCCCGAGGAGACACGATCGAGGGGACATTGAAGTCAACGGAGACGCGACATCATGCCACAGAATGAAACACCCTCGACGGGGCCCAGCCCGGCCCAAATGGGTGCCATCGAGGCACTGGCACGCGGAGCGACCGTGACCAATGCCGCGGCCGCCGCCGGGGTGGACCGCACGACGGTCCATCGCTGGTTGCGCGACGGTCCCGAGTTCATCGCGGAGCTGAATCGGACCCGTCTGGAGATGGCCGACGGCATCCGGGGCGAGTTGCGAGCGCTGGCGGCCGACGCCGTGAGAAAGGTCGGAAGGTGCTCAAGTCGAGCAAGTCCCCGCCGGCCGTCCGGCTCAAGGCGGCGCTGGCCATCCTTGAGACGGTCAACGGTCTGGCCCGAGAGACCATCGGCGAGACGGACGCCCAGGCCATCCGGGAGCATGCAAGGGCCCGAGATCCCCGCGCCTCGCGCGACCTCGACCGGGCGACCTTGGAGCTCGAAGCCTGGCGCCGAGGTGCGCGAGAGGCTCTTGCAGATGCCGACGGGCCCGCCGGTACCGGACGGTACCGTACTCACGACCTCGTATCCCGAACCAGACGGACAGCGACCGATACCCCCCCGGGGGGTACCCCACCAGGGGGGTGGGTGGGGGAGGCGGCGCCCGGGCATGGGGCCCCCCGATTCTCGATGCCCGAGCCGTCGGAAGAGATCTGGTGACCGGCCGGCCCTGATCCCTCCCGGGGATATGGCACAGGGGTTGGTGACCACCCCGTTCGCGATATGTGGGTCGAAAAACACTCCCAAGGGACCACACAGGAGGTATCATCCTCGGAGCCGAAGCTTGGGCTCGTCTGACGATCGTCGGGGCGGGATATCAGCGCTTGCGCTTGGCCTGGGGGTACTTCTCCCAAAGGGCCTTGGCCGACCGCTCCCACGCTTCCGGCTCCCAACCGCTCCCCATCTTCGCCTCCCGGTATAGGGCGGCCCGCTCCTCCAGGAGTGTGGCCAGCTGAGGACCGCCGTCCAGAAGGACCATCCTGGTGAGCGGCATCGCCCGCACGATGACGTTGTCGGCTTCGGCGTAGCGGCCCCGGGCGCGGTAGATTTTGGCGAGTATGAGATATTTATCTATACCAGAGAAGGTTGACATGCCCGTGCTGATTTGTTCCTCCATCTCGAGGCCCTGCTCATAATGTTGCAGGCCTTCGTCGAACTTCCCCAACATGATCTGGCTGGTGCCTAAATAGCTCCCCGCAAACCGGAAAGTGCTTGAAATCGTAGAACGGGTGGATCAACGGGTGCGGTAACGGAATCTGGTCGCTACCCGGCCGCCTTCTTCCAGTAGGCATCGAGCGGGTCGCCGTAATGCAAGCAGCACAACGCCGCCATCCGCTCCAGACGCCGCACCTTCCACCGCGCCCCGGTTTGCTTCAGGCGCTTGCCGATGGCTGTCTTACACGCCCCCTCCACCATCCCGCTACCGATCGAACGGCCCTCGGCCAGGCGCTCTCGGTACGGCGTGTGGTCGCGGTGGGGCCCCAGGTAGCCGATCAACTCCGAGACGTCCCCACTCGCGGCCGCCAGCGCCGTCAGCAGGCCCGACGCCCCGCTCTCCAGCAGGGTCCGACGTCGGTCCTCGTACCACGCCTCGGCCGCCGGGCCCGCCCCGTGCAGCGCCACCGCCGCGTCGTGCAGGTGCTCGCTGGCGTGGTAGATGTCCAGGATGCCGGCCGCGCCCGGCAGGTTCCGCTCGATCTCGGTCCAGATCCACTTGGCCCCATCAGCCAAGGCCGTCACCTCGTCCGTGCGCTTGATCCCCAGCCGCCCCGCTGCCCGCCGCCACTGCGGCCCCAGCGCCTCACTGGTGCGGATCGCCGCCGTCGCGACCCGCGCGTGCGGGGCCGGCAGCCGCTGGTCGTCCCAGTCGTCCAGGTCGAGGATCGGCTCGCCGCGACGGCGCTTGGCGAAGATCGACAGCCGCACCTCCCGCCAGCCGCCGGTGGTGTTGACGCAGGTGCCCTCGGTCTGGAACTCGACGTCGCCTTTAGCCGTGCGGAACGGACGGGACGCCTCGGGGTCCTCGCGCTGCCAGGCGCGCATCAGACCCCCCTGCCGGTCGCAGACCTTGCGCACCGTGTTGTCGCAGACGACCAACCCGGCGACCGCGCGGAGATGCCGGGCGCAGTGCTCGAACGACCAATCGGCCCCGAGCGTGCAGAAGGGCCGCTGGGCGTGCGGACTGACGAAGCCGTCGAGTCCCAGGCGGTCGTCCAGGGCGTGAGCGTGCTGGCCGCAGCGGCGGCAGGTGAAGTAGACGCGACGCAGTGTCACGTCGCCGGCGGCGGTGACGAGCCGGCGGGTAGCCCGGCCGTGGTCCTTGCGTGGGCCGCCGCAGGGGCAGGCCCAGCCGCGCCCCCCTTTTTCTCCAGGTCTTTGGCTTGGGCGTTGAGCACGTCTTGGAGCCGATCGCGGACGGACCGTCGGCCGAGCTCGACGGTGGCCTTCTCGACGCGGGCCAGGACGTGGCCGTCGGGCGTGGCCTCGGCCAGTTGCCTCAGCTCGCGGACCATGGCCCGAGCTTGCTCCATGGCGGTGGCTTCGATCTCGTCTTCGGCGTCTAACAGCGTGTGGGGAAAGCAATCGTCTGCCCAATTTCTTCGCGAGCCGGCGGGCCATCAGATGGATCATCGCCAACTTGACGAACGCCTCGCTGCTGGACGTCGTCCCCTCGTAATCCTTCGAGTGCCGCCGCCACCGGCCGAGCCAGGCGAACGTCCGCTCCACCCGCCAGCGGAACGGGATCACCTCGAACGTCGTGGCGCCGGCCCGCTTCGACACGACCTCCAGCCGGAGCCGGTTGCGGGCGCGGAGCGACCGCACCCACTCGGCGATCCCACCGTTGTCGATGGCGTCGGCGACGATCACCCGCAGCCGGGTGAACCGCCGGCGCAGCGGCCCCAGCACCAGCTTGGCCCCGTCGCGGCCCTGGATATCGGCGGCGTGGACGACCACCGCGAGGATCAGGCCGAGGCCGTCCACGAGGATGTGCCGCTTGCGGCCGTTGATCCCCTTACCGGCGTCATAGCCGCGCGGCCCCCTTTTTCGGTCGTCCGGACCGACTGGCTGTCGATGATGGCGGCCGACGGCGGCCGCTGGCGGCCGTGGGCCTGCCGCAGGTCGCCGCGGAGCAGGTCCATGAGGCGGTCGAAGGTGCCGTCCTTCTTCCAGATGCGGAAGTACCAGGACACGGTGGCCCAGGGGGGCAGGTCGTGCGGCAGGGCCCGCCACTGGCAGCCGGTGCGGGCGACGTAGAGCAGGGCGTTGACGATCTCGCGACGGGGGTGCTTGGCGGGGCGGCCGCCGGGCTTGGGGGCCGGGATGACGCGCTGGAGCTGGGCCCACTCGGCGTCGGTCAGGTCGCTGGGATAAGCGGTGCGGGTGTTCATACCGCAAGGCTAGGTCACCCTTTCCCCACATGCTGTAAGACCGACGCCGTCCTCCGCCTGCTCCGGGGTGAGGACTGGGACCCTCCCCCGGGGGTCGGGCGTCACCGCCGCCACCCCCTCCTCCTGGCCGGAAGCCTTCCTGGACGGCGGCAGGGCGGCGCTGAAGAGCCGGCCGGCCGACGACCGGGGCGAGCTGATCGCTCGGCTTCAGGCCCAGGTCGGCCAGCCCACCATGGACAACGAGTCTGTTGGGCACCGGGTGCCAGCACCCGGAGGCCGGCCGCCCTGCAGCGGGCCTGCCGCATCTTCGGCATGGCCCGGTCCACCGCCTACTGCCTCAAGTCCCGGGGGTCCGTCCCGCCCGAGCGGCGGCCCGTGCCCGGGGAGCGGGGGCCGGTCGGGGCCGCCACCGACGAGGAGCCGGTCGGCCACATCCGGAGGGCGCTGGCCGAGAGCCCGTCCCACGGCGGGGGCGACCGCAAGGCCTGGGCGAGGCTCGGGCACCAAGGCGTCCGCACGGCCTCCGAGCGGGTGCGGCGGCTGATGCGGGGGCACCACCTCCAGGCCCCCCGTCGGGGTAAACCGGATGCATCCCGTGCCCGGCTCGCCCCCGCTCCTGCCACGGTTCAAGGAAGAATTCGCCAAGCATCAGGAATACCTCCTTGCCCCCGTCACCCGGCGGGGCGACGGGCAACTCTGGTTCGATGTCGAGCTCGGGATCGTGAAACACAAGATCCATTTCCGGCACGTCAGCGAGATGATCGACAACGATGTCGACTCCGTTGTGAAGCTGACGAGTTGATCCGGCCGCAGCATCGGCCGCGCGGACTCGTCCTGGTAGGGGACGGTGCCCCCTTCGGGCCGGGTGTGGAAGCCGTCGGCGATCGACGCCTCGCGCGAGTTCCGCCCCGAGGCCATCCTCCTGGACATCGGCCTGCCCGGCATGGACGGCTACCAGGTCGCCAGGAGGCTCCGCGACGAGGCGAACGGCCAGGGCGCCGTCATCATCGCCATCTCGGGATACGGCCAGGATGACGATCGTCGCCGCTCGCGCGAGGCGGGGTTCGACCACCACCTGGTCAAGCCCATCGACCCCGACAAGCTCTTGACGCTCCCCTCCGGTTCCTCCGACGGGGCGAGCGCCCGCCCGCGCGGATAAAGCCAGGGCCGGCGACGAAGGGGTCCCCCGTTTCGAGGAGCGTTGCCGTCGGGTACGATCGGGCGCATCCGGCCCTCGCGTCGGGGCGGGGGCGCCGATGCCGGGGTGCGGCACGGCCGCCCGCCCCGACCTTCCCGGCCCGGAGGGGGGCGACCGCATGGCCAGGATCACCGAACTCGAAGTCAACGGGGCCCGCCGTCGGATCGACGCCGACGCCGACCGCAGCCTGCTCAGCGTCCTGCGCGACGACCTCGACCTGACCGGCGCCAAGTACGGCTGCGGCGAGGGCCGCTGCGGCGCCTGCACGGTGCTCGTCGCCGACCACCCGACCCGCTCCTGCACCGCGAGGGTCGGCACCGTCGCCGGGCGGCCGATCACGACCATCGAGGGCCTGGAACGGGATGGACACCTGCACCCGCTCCAGCAGGCGTTCCTCGACCTCGGCGCCTTGCAGTGCGGCTACTGCACGCCGGGCATGATCATGGCGGGCATCGGCCTGCTGGCCGAGGACCCCCGCCCCTCCGACCCGGACATCGCCCGCGCCATGCAGGGCAACGTCTGCCGGTGCGGGACCTACACCCGCATCGTGGCCGCGATCCGCCAGGCCGCCGCGACATCGCGGGGAGGAGACCGATGAGCGTCGAACTCACCTGGGATGAAGCGCTCGAACCCGAGCGGTACGAGCTCCACGCGGAGTCCGAGGGCGCCTTCGAACTGGATCGCCGCGAGTTCCTCCGGGTCCTCGGCGGGGGCCTGCTCGTCCTGACCCTGTTCCGCGACGCCGAGGCGTACCAGCAGCCCGGCGGGGCCGGGGGGCGCCGTCGCGGAGGAGGGGGCAGCGGGGCGATGCCCCGCGAGATCGGCGCCTGGCTGCACGTCGCCGAGGACGGCACCGTGACGGCCTACACGGGCAAGGCCGAGGTCGGCCAGAACATCCGCACGTCTCTGGCGCAGGCCGTGGCCGAGGAGCTGCGCGTGCCGATCGATTCGGTCCGCCTGGTCATGGGCGACACCGAACGGACCCCCTACGACATGGGGACCTTCGGCAGCCGGACGACGCCGAGCATGGCGCCGCAGCTCCGCAAGGCCGCCGCCGCGGCCCGCGCCCTGCTGGCTGGACTGGCCGCCGAGCGCCTCGGCGTGGGCCGCGACGCGATCGAGGTGGCCGGCGGCAAGGCCACCGATCGCGCCTCGGGGAGGTCGCTCGGGCTCGGGGAGCTGACCCGCGGCCAGAAGCTCGTCAAGGAGATCGACGCCGACGCGGCGACCACCCCCGCCGCGCACTGGCAGGTCGCCGGCCACACGGCGGCGAAGGTCGACGGCCGTGCGTTCGTGACGGGCGCGCATCGGTACGCCTCGGACCAGAAGCGGCCGGGGATGCTCGTCGGCAAGGTGCTCCGGCCCCCGGCCTTCCGCTCCAAGCTGGATTCGATCGACGCGGCGCGGGCGGAGGCGATGCCCGGCGTGACCGTCGTCCGCGACGGCGACTTCATCGGCGTCGTGGCGCCCGACGAACAGGCCGCCTCGCGGGCCCTGTCCGCGATCCGTGCCGACTGGACGACCCCCGAACAGCCGTCCGATCGCGACCTGTTCGGCTTGTTCAAGAAGCGCCTGGACGACGCCGGGCGCGGCGGGGGGCCATCGGGCCGCGAGGTCGGATCGGTCGCCGACGGGCTGGCCTCGTCCGACGTGACGAGCGCACAGAGCTACACGATCGCCTACATCGCGCACGCCCCCCTGGAGCCGCGCGCCGCCGTGGCGGAGTGGGAGGGGGACAAGCTCACCGTCTGGACCGGGACGCAGAGGCCGTTCGGCGTGCGGGGCGAGCTGGCCAAGGCTTTGAACGTCGCCGAGGACCGTATCCGCGTGATCGTGCCGGACACCGGCGCCGGCTACGGCGGCAAGCACTCGGGCGAGGCGGCCGTCGAGGCGGCGCGGCTGGCCCGCGCGGCGGGGAAGCCGGTCCGCCTGGTCTGGACCCGCGAGGAGGAGTTCACCTGGGCCTACTTCCGCCCCGCCGGGCTGATCGACATCAAGGCGGGCGTCCGCAAGGACGGGACGCTCGTCGCCTGGGAGTTCCACAACGTCAACTCGGGCGCCTCGGGCATCGAGACCCCCTACGACGTCCCGAACCGCCGCGTCGCATTCCACCCCGCCGACTCGCCTCTGCGGCAGGGATCGTACCGGGCCCTGGCGTCGACGGCCAACCACTTCGCGCGCGAGATGCACATGGACGAGCTGGCCCGCGCCGTCGGGCTCGACCCGCTCGCCTTCCGCCTCAAGAACCTGAAGGACGAGCGCCTGCGCGCCGTCCTCGACGGCCGCCGCCGAGCGGTTCGGCTGGGGCCGGTCGAAGCCCGAGACGGGCCGTGGTTTTGGGATCGCCGCAGGGACCGAGAAGGGGGGCTACGTCGCGACCTGCGCCGAGGTCGCCGCGGACCGATCGATGGGCGACGTGCGGGTGGTCCGGGTCGTCACCGCCTTCGAGTGCGGCGCGATCGTCAACCCCGACCACCTGTCCAACCAGATCGAGGGGGCGACCGTCATGGGCCTGGGCGGGGCCCTGTTCGAGGCGATCCGGTTCGAGGACGGCAAGGTCCTCAACCCGCGGTTCTCGCGCTACCGCGTCCCCCGGTTCGGCGACACCCCGACGATCGACGTGGTCCTGCTCGACCGCAAGGATTTACCCTCGGCCGGCGCCGGCGAGACGCCGATCGTCGCGGTGGCCCCGGCCGTCGGCAACGCGATCTTCGACGCCTCCAGCGTCCGCGCCCGCTCGCTGCCGATGGTGCCCGATGGGCTGAAGGGGTAACGCGGGGCGCGTTCGGGGTCGTTTTCTGCTGCCTCGGAGAGTTAGGGTCTGGAACGGAATAAGCATTACGACTTGCCGTGCGATCCGGACGACTCAGGCCTGATCGTGTAGTTCCACTCACCATGGAAGTCATGGGGATGCAGCCGGACCCGCTCCATCTGCTGCTTCGTCACCTTGACCTTGGTCGGGTAGCTCCCCGTATCCAGCCGGGCCTCCACCTCCAGGCCCGTCGCGGTCCGCGTCGCGGCGATCAACTCGACGACCACCTGATGGCTGACCAGTGGGCGGCCCCGCCAGTTCATCGTGATGTGCGAGAACAGCCGGTGCTCGATCTTGTTCCACTTGCTCGTGCCCGGCGGGAAGTGGCAGACCGTCACCTCCAGGCCCGTCTCGTCGGCGAACCGCTGGAGTTCGACCTTCCACAGCCGGACCCGATAGCCGTTGCTGCCCCCGCCGTCGGCACAGATCAGCAACCGCCCGGCGTCGGAGTACATCTCCGACCCCATGCCGGACCACCACCGCCGGATGCCCTCGACGGCGAAGCTGGCCGTGTCGTGATCGACGCCCACGTTGACCCACCCCAGGTCCCAGCCCATGTCGTAGATCCCGTAGGGGATCGCCTTGCCGACGCGGCGGTCGGGGAAGTCATGGATCAGGGCCTCCTGGGCTCACCCGCCGGTTGCCACTCCCGGCCCCGGTTGGCGTACTGCCCGACCAGCTCCTTCTTCTTGGTGTCCACCGAGATGACCGGGGAGCCCGCGGCGATGTACCGCCCGCTGATCTCGCTGATGTAGCGGAACTGGGCGTCACGGTCGGGGTGCTGCCTGCCCTCCAGGGTCTTGGCCATCGCCTGGAGGCTGTAGCCGAGGTGGTGGAGCATCTCCCCGACGACCCGATGGCTGACGGCGAACCCCTGGCGGCCCAAGGCCTCGGCCAGTTGGCGGGTGCTCTTGCAGGTCCACCGCAGCGGGGACATCGGGTCGCCCCGCGTCTCGGGGGCGATCAGTCCCTCCAGGGCCACGAGGATCGCCGGCTCCTTGTCGCGGAGCTTCTTGCGACCTCCGCCGGGCCGTCGGACGCGACCGGGGGGAGGGGGTGGAGCGTCGAGTTCCTTCAACGCCCGCTGGATCGCGGCGTGAGAGATGCCCGAGGCCCGACTCACGCGGCGGATGCCGCCGTAGCCCAGGGAGCGGGCCTCGACGGCGGCGAGGAGCCGTCGCTGCCGCTCGTCGAGGTTCGGCAGGATCGCGGCGAACTTCCGTTGGAGTTCAGGATCGTCGGGCATCCGTCCATTATGAGCCGCAGCGACGAATTATAACAGTTGTTTCGTTCCAAGCCCTTAGTCGATGATCCGTACCGCCATGATGATCGTCGCGGTGAGCCTGCTTGGCGCCGCCGAACCGGAGGATGAAATCGACCGTTTGCAAGGTCGTTGGAAACTCGTGCGCGAGCATATTGCAGGGAGTGATCTGCACAACACCGAGCGTACCTGGGTCATCAAGGGCGATTCCCTCACGATCACGCACACGATCACCGGACGAGGGACCATCAGGCTCGACCCTACCAGGAATCCGGGTCGATTCGAGAAAACCAACGCCTCATCCCCAGGACGGAAGCTGGTAGGCATCTACGTCCTTGAAGGGGACACGTTCAAGACATACTCTTCGCCCCTTTCGAGAGACGAGTTACCGACAGATTTCCCCAAGGAACCGGATCGCCGATACTTACTCGACGTGTGGAAGAGGCAGAACGCCCCGAAGGGTGAGGGGCTCGATGGAGATTGGAAGTTGGTCGAGCGGCTTCAGGGTCAGCGCCGATACGACACCAAGGATTTCACGATGAAGATCGAGGGAGGCGAATACTCCATCAGGAACCATCAAGTGATTCATGCCACCATCAAGCTGGACCCGACAACAAAGCTCAAACAAATCGATATTAAATATGGCGACGATTCTCCAGTATTAGGGGGAAAGACCAGGCCGAAGGTCTATCGGCTGGAGGGCGATCGACTCACGGTCTGGGCGGGCACCCTGGATGAACGACCAACCGAGGTCTCCGACGAACTCGAAAGCTCGAACTACTTCGAGGTGTTCGAACGGGTGAAGCCCTGAGGCCGTGGCTGTACTGTAAACCTGTGAGGAATCCGCTCTAAGTTTAGGGTCCGCTCCGCGGACTTCGCCGAACCTCGGACGGTCCGCGGAGCGGACCTTACGAGAGGTCGCAGGTCTCGACGGAGCAGAAGGAGGACAGATTCCGATGAGGTCGTCGTCCTCGATCGCCTGCGCCCTCGGCCTCGCGGCCCTGGCGTGTACATTGCCCTCCATCGCGGGCGCCCAGGAGGCGCGGAAGGCGCGGCCCAACGTCCTGGTGATCCTGAGCGACGACCTCCGCTGGGACGCGCTGGGGTATGCCGGCAATCCGCACGTCAAGACGCCGAACATCGACCGCCTGGCGGCCGAGGGGGTCCACTTCGCCAACGCCTTCTGCACGACGTCGCTCTGCTCGCCGAGCCGCGCTTCGATCCTCAGCGGGCTGTATGCGCACACGCACGGGGTCCTGAACAACTTCACCGAGTACCCGACGACCCTCCCCAGCTTCCCCCGCGCCTTGCAGGCCGCCGGGTACGAGACGGCCTACATCGGCAAGTATCACATGGGCGAGGAGAACGACGAGAAGAGGCCGGGGTTCGACTACTTCGTCACGCACAAAGGGCAGGGGAAATACTTCGACACCGAGTTCAACGTCGACGGCCAGCGCCGGGTCGTGCCAGGCTATTACACGCACGTCGTCACGCAGATGGCGGTCGACTGGCTGAACCGGCCGCGCGACCGCCCCTGGATGCTGATGCTCGGCCACAAGGCGCCGCACAGCTTCTACATCCCCGAGCCGAAGTATGAGCACGCCTTCGACGACATCGACGTCCGCTACCCGGACTCGGCGTTCCACCTCGACGACAAGCCGGCCTGGATCAAGCAGAGGCTCTACACCTGGCACGGCATCTACGGCCCGCTGTTCGAATGGCGGAAGACCTTCCCCGACGACCGCCCCGAGGCCGTCAAGGACTTCGCCGCCATGACCCGCGCCTACTGGGGGACCATCCTCTCGGTCGACGACAGCGTCGGCCGTTTGCGCCAGACGCTCGAACGCCTCGGCCAGCTCGACGACACGGTGATCGTCTTCTTGGGCGACAACGGCCTGCTCAACGGCGAGCATGGCATGGTCGACAAGAGGACGATGCACGAGCCGAGCATCCGCATCCCCCTGGTGGTGCGCTACCCGGGCCTGGCCTCGCCGCAACATCCGAAACGCATCGAGCCGATGGTGCTCACCGTGGACGTGGCGCCGAGCCTGCTCGACCTGTGCGGCGTCGCCCCGCCGGCCAAGGTCCACGGCCGGTCGTGGACGCGGCTGGTCCGCGACAGGGACCCCGGCTGGCGCACGTCGTACTTCTACGAATACAACTATGAGAAGCAATTCCCGTATACGCCGAACATCCGGGGCGTGCGCACCGATGGGTGGAAATACGTGCATTACCCCCACGGCGACGGCGGGCCCGACCGCCACATGGCCGAGCTCTACGACCTGGAGCACGACCCCGAGGAGCGTCGCAACATGATCGGCGACCCCGCGCAGGAGGGCCGAATCCGCGAGCTCCGGGCCGAGCTGGACCGCCTGAAGCGCCAGTCTGGCCTCGTCCGCGACGCGATGCCGCTCGACGAGGGCATCAAGCAGGAGCTCCCCGACCAGAAGATCCGCTGAGTTTCGGTCAGATCGGGCTGGACCTTTCTCCCGTCCTCTCGAATCCCCTCGACGCCACGGGCTCAGGCCGACGGCTTGAGCTCCACCTTGACCCAGCCGGGGCGGTGCTCGGCGAAGGTCTTGTACGCCTCGATGGCCGAGGCGATCGGCTCGCGCTGGGTGAGGACCTTCAGCGGGTCGACCGAGCCGTTGCGGACCAGCTTGACCAGATGCGGGATGATCCGGCGATGGGGGCAGTTGCCCATCTTGACGGTGAGGTTGCGGTTCATCGCCATGCCGATCGGGAACGACTGGAAGGTGGGCGGATATACGCCGATGATCGAGAAGGTGCCCGCCTTGGCCAGCCCGCCGACGGCCCACGAGAAGACCTGCGAGGGGGCGTCGCCGGGGTTCCAGTCCTTGTCGATCGAGCCCCCTCGGCCTCGATCGACTCGATCTCCTTCTCGTACTGCTTGCGGCTGGCGCGGGCGACCTTGCCGGGTCCGTGCTCGGGCATATAGGCGTCGACCCCGACGGCGTCGATGGCGCGATCGACGCCGATGCCGCCGGTGAGCCTCTGGATCGCCTCGACCGGGTGCTCGGCGTTGAAGTCGATGGCCTCGGCCCCGAGGTCGCGCGCCATCTCCAGCCGCGAGGGGACGGTGTCGATGGCCAGGATGCGACCCGCCCCCATGAGTGAGGCGCTGGCGATCGTGAACAGGCCGACCGGGCCGCAGCCGAAGACGGCGACGGTATTGCCCGGCTTGATCTCGGCGAGCTCGGCGCCGAAGTAGCCGGTCGGGAAGATGTCGGAGATGAGGATCGCGCGGTCGTCGTCCACCTCGGGGGGGAGCTTGACCATGCCGTAGTGGGCGAACGGGATGCGGGCCAGCTCGGCCTGGAGGCCCTGGAACGGGCCGGTCATCTTCGGCCCGCCGAAGAAGGCAGTCCCGGCCTGGGCCCCGTTCGGGTTGGCGTGGTCGCACTGCGAGGTGTAGCCGGCGCGGCAGTACGAGCACGTCCCGCAGGCGATCGTCGAGGGGATCACGACGCGGTCGCCGACCTTGAAGTTGCGGACGTCCTTGCCGAGCTCCTCAACGATCCCGACCCCCTCGTGGCCGAGGATCGTCCCCGACTCGACCCCCGGCACCGTCCCGCGGACGAAGTGCAGGTCGGTCCCGCAGATGGCGCTGGCCGTCAGACGCACGATCGCGTCGGTCGGCTCCTGGATCTTGGGGTCGGAGACGCTGTCGAGCCGGATGTCGCCGATCCCGTGGAACACGACGGCTTTCATCGTTTTGCTCTCTGGAGTGCTGAGTGCTGAGTGCTGAGTGCTGAGTCTGGTGGTGGCCCCTCTCACTCAGCACTTTTCCGATCAGACTCCCGCGGGGAAGGTTTCGGGGACCTCGCCCGCCTCCTCGTGGCCGGCGTCGCGGTCGAGGGGGACGACGGCGTCGGTCTGGTCGAGGTGGATCAGGGCGTCGAACTGGTCGGGCAGGCGGGCGTGGAAGTAGTGGCTGAGGCGTTCGGTCTGCGGGCGGTAGATCACGCCGATGGCGCGCTGGAGGCGGGGCCGCGGAGGGCGTCGGACGCGGCGCCGCCGTCGCGCAGGGGGAGCCAGGAAGCGGGGCAGGCCGACCTCGTGGAACAGCGCCTCGTAGCTGCCCGGCAGCCCCGGCCGGACGCGCTTCCGCTCGGCGGGCCCGTCCCAGTCGGAGGCGGCGGTCACGGTGCCGGTGTGGGTGCTGAAGCCGACGAGCACCGCATCGCGGCCGTACCGCTGGCGCACGAGCTGGCCGACGTTCAGCTCGCCCTGGTCGCCCATCTCGGTGGCGCGGGCGTCGCCCAGGTGCGAGTTGTGCGCCCAGACCACGGCCTTCGTCGGCATCCCGCGGCGGTCGAGGTGCGCCACCAGCGCGTCGAGCGTCTCGGCCATGTGCGTGTCGCGGAGGTTCCACGACGACACCCGGCCGCGGAACATCGTGCGGTAGTAGCGCTCGGCGTTCAGCGCGAGCCGGGCGTTCTGCTCGGCGTAGAAGTACTCGTCCTCGGCCACGCGGCCGTCGCGCTTGGCGTAGTCGGCGGCGCGGCGCTGGATCTCCAGGAGCTGCGCGACCACCTCGTCCTCGCACGAGTCGCCCAGGCCGAAGCTCGCGGCGTAGCCGTAGGCCTGCGTGTCCTCGCCGAAGTGGTCGAAGCACGAGTAGCGATGCCGCGCCCGGCCGGCGGCCGGCGGGTCGACCCGCTCGAGGTAGCCGACGACGGCGCGCATCGAGGCGTGCAGGCTGTACAGGTCGAGCCCGTAGAAGCCGACGGCGCCCGCCGCCCCCTTGGGCAGCGAGGCGTTGTGGTGGTAGAGCCAGTCGACGAACTCCAGGACGTCGGCGTTGCGCCACATCCAGGTGGGGAATCGCTGGAAGTCGCCGAGCGCGGCCATCGCGTCGGGGTCGTCGCCCGCGCCGCGGACGAAGCGGTTGACGCGGTAGGCGTCGGGCCAGTCGGCCTCGACGGCGACGGCGGTGAAGCCCTTCTCCTCGATCAGGCGCCGGGTGATCCGCGCCCGCTCGGCGTAGAACTCGTGGGTGCCGTGCGACGCCTCGCCGATCAGCACGAAGCGGGCGTCGCCCACCATCGCGATCAGGGGGTCGTAGTCGCGCGACGCCCCCGACAGCGGGCGCGCGGCCGTCCGCACCGCGGAGGCCAGCGCACGATCGTCGGTCTTCGCCATGTCCCGGCCCTCCTTCCCTCGTCCCGGATGGATGCTCAACTCAGCCCGGGTGCGGCGCGGCGGCGCGATCGCGCCCGGCGCGTTCGAGGAGGTCGCGGACCTCCTCGTCGGTCGTCTGCGAGAAGTCCTCGTACCAGAGGCCGACGGCGCGGAACGGCTCGGGCGTCCGGGCGCAGACGATCTCGTCGACCTCGCCGCGGAACTCCTCGCAGGTCGAGGGGGCCGCGACCGGCACGGCGACGACGATCCGGCCGGGCCCCTGCTTCCGCAGCGCCACGACGGCGCTGCGCATCGTCGAGCCGGTGGCCAGGCCGTCGTCGATCAGGATCGCGGTCTTGCCGCGGACGTCGGGGGCGGGGCGGTCGTCGTGGTAGGCGCGCTCGCGGCGGTGGAGCTCCTCGCGCTCGGAGGCCGTGACGGCCTCGATCACGTCATCCGGGATGCGCAGGCCGCGCACCACCTCGTCGTTGAGCAGGCGGACGTCGCCGGTGGCGATCGCCCCCATCGCCAGCTCCTCGTGGCCCGGGACGCCGAGCTTGCGCACCAGGAAGACGTCGAGCGGCGCGCCCAGCGCCCGGGCGACCTCGAATGCGACCGGCACCCCGCCGCGCGGCAGCGCCAGGACGAGCACATCGTCGCGGTCGGCGTACTCGGCGAGCTCCTCGGCCAGGACGCGGCCCGCCTCGGCCCGATCGCGGTATGGCCTGGTCATGGTCATGGTCGATACCCCCCGTGGTCACGACGGAGACCCGCCACCGTCGGGAGACGGGTCGGCCTCGGCCCCGGGCCCGCTCAGCGGCGGGGTGTCGCGGGCTCGGAGATGTCCTGGAGGACCTTGCCCGACTCCTGCCGGTCGCCCCCCTCGGCCGCCAGGTCGCCGAGCGAGATGATGCCGACGAGCCTCTTGTCGCGGTTCAGGACGAGCAGCCGCCGGACCTGCTTCTCCTGCATGACCCGGGCCGCCTCGTGGCTGTCCTGGTCCTCGAAGACGTAGACGACGTCCCTGGTCATCACGTCGCGGACCTTGGTCGTCTTCGGGTCCTTGCCCTCGGCGGTGGCCCGGATCGTGATGTCGCGGTCGGTGACCATGCCGGCGATCCGGTCGTGGTCGCAGATCGGCAGCGGCCCGACGTCGAGCGACTTCATCTTGCGGGCCGCCTCCTGGAGCGTGTCGTCGGGCGCGACGCACTCGACGTCCGGGGTCATGATCTCCTTGACTTGCATGGCCTGCCTCCTCCGATGGTCGGAAATCGGCTCCTGCCACGCCGACCCGCCCGGACGGCCCGAGTCGGTCCAGGTCGGCTCCTCCGGGGGATGGGTAAGCAAACCCAATGCCCGTCAGGCCTCGTTTGGCCCCGAGGGGTCCTCGCGACATCCACCCAACTCGTCGCGCAGGTGTGGGCATGAAGACAAGCCTGTATGCCGACGCCTACCAATCCATCCGGTCCTCGTCGGCCGGCGGGGCCTCCTCGGCGATCCGGCGGCGGCGGGCGTCGCGGATGTCGTCCAGCGCGGCGGCGAGGCGGGCCTCGGGCGAGCCGGGCCGGGGCGGCGCGGGGCCGGTCCCCCCGCGCCCCGGGCCCGCGGCGATCCGAGGTCGCGAGGTCCCTCGACCCGCCGGGGGCCTGCGGGCCGGAGGGGCCCCGGTCGTCCCCCCGCCCGCCCGACTCGCGGGGCCTCGGGCGATCGGGCGGGGCCTTCGGCTCGCGATCCGGGTCGGCCTGCGCGGGGGGCGTCGCGCCTTCTCCTCGGCGAACCGGCGGTTGATCGCCGCGTCGCGGCGGACCGCGACGAGGTCGGCGCCCGGGGCGGTCGAGGCGAGGCAGGCGTCGTAGTGGCGGATCGCGGCGAGGGGGTCGCCCTGGGCCAGGGCGGTGTTCCCCAGCGCGTAGTCGATCTTGGTCCTCAGGCGACGGTCGGCGCGCTCGCGGGCCTCGCCGTAGCGGGCCATCGCCTCGGGGAAGCGCCCGAGCCGGAACAGCGCCGCGGCGGCGTCGTAGCGGGGGACGGCCCCGCCCGGGTCGAGCGCCACGGCCCGTTCGAAGGCGGCGAGCGCCTCGTCGAACCGCCCGGCGGCGAACGCCGCGCGACCCTCCGCAACGGCCTCGCGGGGCGTCCCGCCCTGCGCCGAGGCGCCGATCGCGGCCAGCGCCGCCGCGGCGACCAGGCGGCGCGGCCCCGGCCAGCGGCCCCGTCGTGGATAACTCCCGACCAGCCCGATCGCCAGCGCGGCGAGCACGAACAGGCCGTACCGCTCGGCCCTCTCGGGGGGCCGGGTCGCCTCGCGTGCCCGCCGCTCGCCCGGGGCGATGCGGGCCAGGTAGAGCGGCCCGAGGTCGCCCGACGCCAGCCCGAGCCGGACGATCGCCCCGCCGGTCGCGCGGGCGAGCCCTTCGAGGGCCGCGTCGGAGCGACGGGACAGGACGGGCGACCCGCGGAAGGAGAGCGTCCCGGACCCCCGGCCGGAGGGGACCGGGTGCCCCCTGGCGTCGTCGCCGACGGCGACCGCGTGGACGACCGCGCCGGAGTCGCGGAGCCGGCCGAAGGCCGCCCCCCAGGTGCCGGCGTGGTCCTCGCCGTCGGAGAAGACGACGATCGTGCGGCCCCCGGCGCGCCCGGCCTCGTCGAACCGCGCCACGGCCTCGTCGAGCCCCGCGCCGAGGTCGGTGCCGCCGGGCCGGACGTCGCCCGGCCTCAGCGCCCGCAGCGCCTCGACGACCGCGCCGAGGTTCTCGGTCAGGGGGCAGCGGGTCACCCCCCGGCCGGCGAACGCGACCACCGCCGCGCGGCTGCCCGGCTCGCGCCCAGCGCCCGGACCAGCCCCTCGGCCGCCTCGACCGCCGCGCCCAGCCGGCTCGGCACGGCGTCCTCGGCCCCCATGCTCCGGCTCACGTCCACGACCAGGACCACGTCATGCCCGGGGGGCAGGGGCGGGCCCGGCGACCGTCCCCAGCGGGGCTGCGCCAGCGCGACGACCAGCAGGCCGACCGCCCCGAGCCATCCCAGGCCCCCGTCGCCCCTCGGCCGCCCCTCCTGGCCCAGCGCAACCCAGTCGCGCGCCCGACGCCGACGACCCCGCGCGACCCAGGCCGACAGCAGGATCAAGGCCAACAGGAGCCAGAGATATCCGGGATGGGCGAAGCTCAATGGTATGGTCCCGAAGAATCGATCCGCAGGTGACGCAGGTTAAAAATAGTAATTCATTTTTAATTCCATTTTATCTGCGTCCATCTGCGTCATCTGCGGATCGATCTCTTTCTCTTCAAGGCAATCGGCGGAGCCGTCCGGCCGACAGGAGGCGATCGAGGGCCAGCGCGGCCAGCGCCAGGCCGAGCCAGGGGGCGTACCGTTCACGGTAGCGGGTCCGGATCTCGCCGCGGATCGGGCTCGTCTCCAGGGCGTCGATCTCGCGGAAGACGCGGTCGAGCGCGTCGGCGTCGGCGGCGACGAACGCGCGGCCGCCGCCGAGGTGCGCCAGGCGCTCCAGCAGGGCCAGGTCGGGCCCCTCGACCTGCGCGGGGATGGGCAGGCCGGTCGTGGGCTCGGTCGCGCGGGCGATCCCGCCGGGCTGGCCGATGGCGATCGTGTGCAGGGTGACGCCCAGGTCGCGCGCCAGCGACGCCGCCGCCTCGGGGTCGAGCGGGCGGGGGACCGCCGGGGCGTTGCGGCCGTCGGTCAGGAGGATCAGCACCTTCTTCTTCGGAGGCGACGCGCGGAGGGCGTCGAGGCTCAAGGCGATCGCATGGCCCAGGTTGGTGCCGTCGTCCCCGGGCCGCGCCGGGCGGACGGCGCCCAGGGCTTCGAGGAGGAAGGCGTGGTCCACCGTCGGCTGGCAGGCGAGGTCGGGGTAGTTGGCGAAGACCACCAGGCCGATCAGGTCGTCGGGCCGCCCGCGGACGAACCGCGACACGGTCGCCTTGGCCGCGTCGAGCCGCGCGACCGGCGCCGCGGCCGGTGGGGAAGTCGACCGCGGTCATGCTCGAGCTCTGGTCCAGCGCCACGACGATGGCCACCCCCCGCCCCGCGATCCGGGTGCGGCCCGCGACCTCCTGCGGCCTCGCCAGCGCCACGGCCATGCCGACGATCGCCGCCCCGCGGAGCACGACCGGCACGTGCCGCAGCCGGGCGAGCCCGCGCGATCGTCCCGGCCCGAACCCCTCCAAGGAGGGCCAGGCGAGCCTCGGCCGCGCCCTCGCCCAGAGCCAGGGCAGGGGGACCAGGATCAGGATCAGGAGCCAACCCGGCTCGGCCAGTCGCATGCGTTCCAACCTCCCTCGGCCGCGGGGTCGCAAACCGGGAGGGCCGCTCCCGACAACCCTACATGATATCGCGGGACGTGCGGGATGTCCGGCCGCCGGTCGCGTCGCCCGGCCGATGGAGGAAATGGCCCCGGTCCCGAATCGATTCGGCTTGCCGCGCGGGGGGGTCGCGCGCTAGTGTCTTATGGAGAGCGGGGCCGCGGCGACCCGGCGACGGCCCCCGATCCACCTTCCGAGTCCCCGGAATCAGGAGCCGACCTCGTGTCAGATCAACCCGTCGCGGCCAGCGACCTCCAGCAGAAATACCGCCAGTTCCTCGACTTGCTGCCGCTCACCCTGTCGCTCGCGGGGCTGCCGGCGAGCGAGGGGCGGCTGTTCAGCGAGGAGCAGATCGAGGCGCGGGCGATGACCGTCCGCGCGGCCTACCGGGTGGCCCGGAACACGGCCAAGGAATGCCTGAGCGGGTCGTAAGAACGATAGCGGCCGGCCGTCGAGGGGGGGCCCGAATCGGCCCCCCCGGCGCTGTTCGATCGCGGTCGAGAAGCCGATAAGATTCGCGTGGCGAGAGGGGCCGCCGCGGGGGACTGGGACCCCGGCCGCTCGCCATGCCATGCCCATTGATCGGCACTCCACTCGCGAAAGGCCCTCCTCGAGATGACGATGACGACGCAACCCGGCGGCGGCGGAACGCGCCGGCTTCGAGCTGCCATTATCGGATTCGGCCTCGACGGCCGCGACAGCCAGCAACGCCTCAGCACCGGCGACCAGTGCCTCCTGGTCGGCGGGTCGGCCGAGACCCACGCCGAGATGCTCGAGACCGTGCTCCGCCTGGAGACCGAGCTCGATCGGCGCGGCCAGCACCTCGCCGACCTCACGCCCGACGAGCTGGCCGAGATCGCCTGGCGGATCGACTCGCCGGAGCTGCACGAGATCGCGGTCCGGCTGACGACCGGCCTCCGGCGCCAGGGACGGGCGTTCCACGAGCTGACGGCCGAGGAGCTGACCGAGCTGTCCGCACCCCGCCAACCCTGAACCCCCTCCCGTCGTGCTCCCCCACGCCCGGAGGCCGCCGACGGCGGCCGAGGCCACCCCGGTCTCGGCCGCCGTCGGCGTTCCGGTCAGCCTCGCCCGCATCGACTCATCCATGCCGGATGCCGGATGGCAGATCGTCCGATGACGAGCCATCCGTCACTCATCCTGTTCGATCCGCCATCTGCCATCCTGCCCCATCCGCCATCTGCCATGTTCCATCGGCCATGCGGGGCCCCGTAATATGGGCCCCGACGGCGACGAATTCTGAAACGAGGGGGCCCGCGTCGGGGTATCCCGTTTCGTTGGAGACGTCGCCGGCGTGCCGAGCGGCGAAGGCGCGATGGCGATGGACGACCGCGAGCTGGTCGAGGCGCTCCGGACCGGCGACCCGCAGGCCCCCCGCCTGCTGGTCGAGCGGTTCCAGGGGGTGGTCTTCGGCCTCTGCCTCCGGATGCTCGGCCATCGCCACGACGCCGAGGACGCGATGCAGGAGACCTTCGTCCGGGCCCTGCGGGGCATCGCGGGCTTCGACATCGACCGGCCGGTCCGCCCCTGGCTGCTCGGGATCGCCGCCAACCGCTGCCGCACCGCGCTGTCGCGACGCGCCCGACGCCCCGGCCTGTCGGACTCGGCCGAGGACCAAGTCGACCCCCGCGCCCGCCTGGCCGACCCCGACGACCTGGCCGGCGAGCTGGAACGGGCCCTGGATCAGCTCCGGCCCGAGTATCGCATGGTCTTCGCCCTGTTCCACGAGCAGAACCTGGCCTACGACGAGATCGCCGAGGCGATGGCGCGGCCGGTCGGGACGGTCAAGACCTGGCTCCATCGGGCCCGCGCCGAGCTGGCCGACCACCTGAGCCGGCGCGGCGTCCAGTGCTCGGGACGGATCGAATGACGTGACCTTCGAAGCCCGCGACAGGAAGCCGAACGGGAATCCCAAAGACATGAGATGCCAGGACTTCGAACGTGTGCTGAACGAACGGCTCGACGCGCGGGGCGCGGCCGTGCCGGGGCCGATCGGGCCCTCGACGAGCACGCCGCGGCGTGCGCGACGTGCCGGGCGGTCGCCGCGCGCTACCAGGCGCTGGGGCATGGCGCTGGTCGCCCTGGGACCGCCCCCGGCGCCGCCGGAGGGGTTCGCCGATCGGTTCCTCGAGCGCTGGCAGGCGACGTGCCCGCGCCCGGCCCGGCCCTGGCGTCTGCTCCGGGCGGCCGGGCCGCTGGCCGCGGCGGCGGCGGTGCTGGTGGCGGTCCTGCTCGGCCTGCGAGTTGGGAGGGTCCGCGCACCGGGGCCCGCGACGACCCCGCCGCCGGTCGTCGAGGCGATCGACCCGAGGAAGGTGACCGACGCCCTGGCCGACGCGACCTCGGCGGCGTGGGACCTCGCCCTGGAGACCTCGGCCCCGGCGACGCGGGTCGGCCGCGACGTGATCGACGCGGCGGTCGCCGACGAGGAGGGCGCGGCGCCCCCGTCCGGCGGGGTCCTCCCCGACCCGGACGTCCTCCGTCGCGTCGGCGAGCGGGTCACCGACGGGGTCCGCCCGCTCTCGGGCACGGCCCGTCACGCCTTCGAGTTCCTGCTCGGCCCCGCCGCGCCGGCCTCCGCGCCGCCGCGGGGGATCTGAGGCCCGATGGCCTCGCGTCGCCGCGCGAGTCCTGTTCCCATCACCCGTCCTGTCGCCCGGTGGACCGTCCCGATGCCCCGCCGCCTCTCCGTCCTGGTCCTCGCCCTGACGCTCGCCCCCCCGGCGCGGGGCGCCGGCCCGGCCGACGAGCTGTTCCGGCTCGTCCCGCCCGACGCGGGCGTGTCGCTGGCGATCGAGGACCTGCGGGGCCACGCCCGCGAGCTCCTCGCGTCGCCCCTGGCCGAGGGGATCGGCCGCCTGCCCGCGGTCCGCGCCTCGCGCGAGACGGGGCGGCTGCGGGGCCTCGAACAGGCGCTGCGGAAGGTCGAGTCGCTCGTGGGGACGAGCCTCGCCGAAGATCCGCGACGACCTGCTCGGCGACGCCGTGGTGCTGACCCTGCGGCTCCCCCCGGCGGCGAAGCCGGAGGAGGCGCGCGGCCTGCTGCTGGTCCGGCCTCGCGACCGCGCCCTGCTCGACCGCCTGATCCACGGGATCAACGCGGCCCAGATGAAGTCGGGCGAGCTCGCCCGGGTCTCCGCGCACGACCGGGGCGGCTCCCCCTACTGGGTCCGCGAGTACCGCCAGGCCGGGCGGTCGGCCGAGTCGTACGCGGTGCTCGACGGCAACGTCTTCGCCTGGTCGAACTCCGAGGAGATGGTCCAGGGGGTGATCGACCGCCGGGCGGGGACCGCGCCCGGGCTCGACTCCGAGCCGAGGTTCCGCGAAGGTCCGCGGCCGCCTGCCCGGGCGCGCGGCGGCGAGCCTGTTCGCCGACCCCGCGCTCGCTCCGGTCGCTGATGCCCCCCTCGCCCGGCCCCTCGAAGCCGGGCGAGAAGTGGGTCGCCGCGCTGATCGGCCGCTACCTCGGGGCCGTCGAGTACGTCGGCGCGGCGCTCCAGTGGCGCGACGGGTTCATCCTGCACACCGAGGAGGCGATCGACCCGGCGAGGCTCGACCCCGGCTTCCGCCGGCAGGCCGACGCCGGCCCGTCGCGATCGCCCTGGCGCGGGGTGCCCGCGACGGCCCTGGCGCTGGTCTCGGTCCGGGCCGACTTCGGGGCCTTCCTCGACACGGCCCGCGGGGCGATGTCCGAGGCGGGGCCGGGCCAGGCTCGACGACCTGCTCGTCGCGCTGGGGGGCCTGATGCTCGGGCACGACGCGAGGGCCGACATCCTGCCCCGGCTCGGGCCGGGGCTGTCGGTCGTTCGTGGACGCGCCGGCCGGGGCCGACGACGGCCCCCGGTCGGGGATTCCGGTCGTCGCGCTGCTGGACTTGAAGGGGGACGAGGGCGGGGCTGGACGTCTCCGCCGCGCTCGACAACGCGCTGCGGACGCTCCTGGCCTTCCGCGGCCTCGACGAGAAGGCCGGCGGCGGGCCGCGCCGCGTGGTGACGCGCGAGGTCCGGGGCGGCGTCGGTGACGACCCTCGACCGGATGGCCCCGTTCTCCTACGCGGTCGGCGGCGACCGGCTGGCGATCGGCACGCCCGCCGCAGGCGGTCGCGCGGGCCCTCGGCGGCGAGGAGGCGTCGGGGTCGCCCCTGGCGGCGCTCCGCGCGGCCTACTTCCCCGAGGCGGAGACCTTCGCCTGCGCCGACCTGGTGGCGCTGCACGCGGTCGCCGACCGGCTCCGCGAGCCGCTGTTGCGGCGGATCGCCGCCCGTCGCCGCGCGGGCCCCGAGGCCGCGGCGCGCGACCTCGACCAGGCGCTGGCCCTGGTCGCGCTGTTCCGCGGCGCCTTCGTCACCAGCACGATGGCCGCCGACGCCTCGTCGGTCCACCGCACGCTCGGCCTGATCGCGCGCGAGGCGGCACCGGCGACGAGGTGAGATGGGCCGACGTCGGGCACGTCAGTTGCTCCCCGAGGACGGGTGCCGGGGCGCGCCGTCCGCCGCGACGAGGTCCGGCCCCCGGCCGCCCGATCCTCAGTCCGACAGGAGCCACGCCCCGTGGCGACCGCCGCACGACTGCCCGACTACGCGCCGATGCTGTCGGCCTACCACGGCGCCTTCGAGCGCGAGCTCCGCCAGATGATCGGCGACCTGCCGATCGCCGAGGAGGACTGGGTGCTGGAGGTGGCCTGCGGCGACGGCGTGTACGCCCGCTGGCTGGCCGACCGCGTCGGCCCCCGCGGCGAGGTGGTCGCCGTCGACATCTCGCCCGCGTACCTGGCCGTCGCCAAGAAGACGGACCGCGACTGCGCGCACTGCGACCGCATCCGGTTCGTGCAGGCCGACGTCGAGCACCTACCCCTGGCCACCAACGCCTTCGACCTCGTCTGGTGCGCCCAGAGCCTCTACAGCCTCCCCGACCCGGTCGGGACCGTGCGCAAGATGGCGCGCGCGGTCGCATCCGGGGGGGGTGGTCGCGGTCCTGGAGAACGACACGCTGCACCACATCCTGCTCCCCTGGCCGATCGAGGTCGAGCTGGCCGTCCGCCGCGCCGAGCTGCGCGGGTTCATCGAGGAATCGGACGAGTCCCGCAAATTCTACATCGGCCGCCAGCTCTACCAGGTATTCCGCGAGGCGGGGCTGGTCAACTGCCAGAAGCGGACCTGGGCGACCAACCGCCTGGCCCCGCTCGGCCCCCTCGACCGCGCCTTCCTCGAGGAGTATTTCCGCGACCTCCGCGAGCGCGTCGCGCCCCACCTGGAGCCGAAGATCCTCGCGAAGTTCGAGCGGCTTGTTGACCCCGCCTCCGAGCACTCCATGCTCAACTGGCCCGACCTGTCCGTCACCTGCATCGACCACGTCATCTGGGGCTTCAAGCCCGAGGGCTGACCCGCGCGATCACAGCGCCATCGCGAAGATGCAGAGGATCGCGACGAAGCAGAGCAGGATGTGAGCCGTGAGGATCGCGAGGCTGGCGAAGCCGGCGGCATGATTCATCGCCGTCGTCGGTCGATCCCCGCCCCGGCCCCATCGCGCCTCGACGTCGGCCGCCAGCAGCGGCATCGAGACCAGCGGGATCGACAGCACGACCAGCACCAGGACGGGCACCACGAAGCCCTGCGCAACAGCGCCAGGGGGATGGACACGATTGCGATGTCGACCAGCAGCGTGCGGATGTTGAAGCGGAGCGGCATGGCGAGGGTTCCCATGGACGCCTTTACCATAACCATCCGCCGATCGGGACGCGAGTGCCAGGTCGGGTTCGGCGACGCGGAGTATCTCGGCCTGCAATCAGTCGGACAGGAGAAGGGCCATAAGCCCGAGAAAGAAAATTGTGAGGGCCGCCATCAGCGTCACCACGCAGAGGCGGACACTCAGCTTGCCGGTCGTATTGATCTCCCTTCCGGATCGACGTCCTCTGTCCACCAGGGCCGTCGTTGAGACCAGCATCAGCACGATGAAGGGGATCAAGATCCAGGCGAGGAGTATGAAGGGCGCCAGGAGGGCGCGGGCAGCCGGCGTCAGGAGAACGGCGATGATCGCGACTACGATGAGGAGGGTGCGGATGTGGAATCGGACGGACATCGCAAATCACGGTAGTGCCTCACGATGATGGCAGGTTTTTCGAGCCTGATGGCGGTCGAGGGCCGATGTTAGCACGTCTTCCCGCTCCTCGGCCCGGATCCCTCGTGTGAGGTCGTCGACGGGCACCGGGTAGCGGACGTACTCCAGGACCGACCAGATCTGGTCGCTCAGGCTCATCGCCATCGCGGGCGTCCGGCCGTCCAGCGATCTGGGGCCCGCACCCGGTTGTCCAGGTCGCGCCACAGCCACAGCGACCACCCCAGTCGGGGCGCGCCGCGATGCGCAGCGCGGCCGTCGAGCCAGCCGCGCCTCCTGACACCGCAGCGTCGCGTTGAGCCGCTCCAGGTGCGACGTGTGGACCGTCGTGCCGATGCCCAATTCGGCCACGCGCCCTGGATCGCCCTCAGCCGGCCGCACGGCGCCTTGGCCCGGACCTTGATCGCGCGGCCCGAGGCGTCGCGGACCTCGTGCACCACCCCGGCCAAGAACCCCACAGGCGGCTTCGACCCGGGGTCCTTCCTCCGCCCGCGCCGCCGCTTGCGGCGGCGGGGCAGGACCGCGCCGAAGGCCCGCAGCAGCGCCGCCGGGTACGGCAGGTGGTTGTCGACCGACATCAGCGGTGGCGCATCCCGGGCGGGACACACAGCGCCACCGACGCGACCAACTCGGCCGCCGTGACCGCGTCGCGCGGCCCGACCCGCGAGTCGATCACGAACCGGCTGACGACCGCCAAGGCCGCGTGAACCCAGGCCCGACCCAGGCCGCGACGACGGCGAGCAGGCCCTCGGCGCCCCCCTTTTCCCCCGACGATGAGCGGACCCGGCCGTGCAGCTCGTCGAGCCGGACCGCCCCGGGCGGCGCGGCGGGCTCGTCGAGTTGGGGCCGATGGAAGTCCTCGGCGCGGCGGCCGGCCTGCCCCAGGATGCGGTCGACGGCGCGGGGGGCGACGTCGCCGATGCCGGCCGTCGCCTCGACCGAGCAGCCGTGCCCGAGGCACTTGACGATGCGGGCGACGGTCTCCTCGGGGAGCTTGGAGTACCGCAGGAGCGTCCCCCGCCGCTCGGTGAACCGGCGCTTGCAGGCCGAGCAGTACAGGCGGCGGATGTCCTTGGGCTTGCCGGCCCACTCGACGACCGAGAGGTTGCCGGGGGTATAACCAGAAGTTGTGTACGAGAGGGTGAAGGGCGGCGGGGTATCCTTGGTGATGCAACCGTTACGAGCACACCATTTGGCCCACGAGGCCGAGGAGTACCCCGCCATGAGTCAGTCTACAACCGACATCCGCATCGTGCCCTCGCCGCAGGGCCAAGACGTGCTGACGGACATCCTCCGAGCGGGTGCCCGGCGGTTGCTGGCCGAGGCCATCGAGGCCGAGGTCGCCGCCTGGATCGATGACCGCGCCGACGTGCGGGACGAGCAAGGACACCGCCAGGTGGTCCGTAACGGCCACCTCCCCGAGCGGACGGTCCAGACCGGCATCGGACCCGTCGAGGTCCAGCGACCCAGGGTCCGAGACCGCCGGCCCGCCGACCAGCGGGAGGCCTTCTCTTCGGCGATCCTGCCGCCCTACCTGAAGAAGACCCGGAGCCTGGAGGGGCTGGTCCCCTGGCCCTACCTCAAGGGCGTCAGCACCGGCGACTTCGCCGAGGCCCTCCAGGCGCCCCTCGGCCCCGACGCCCCGGGGCTGTCGGCGACGACCGTCACCCGGCTCAAGGCGGCCTGGGAGGCCGACCACGAGGCGTGGAGCAAGCGGTCGCTCAAGGGCAAGCGTTATGTCTACGCCTGGGCCGACGGCGTGCACTTCAACATCCGCCTGGAGGGGGGACGGCAGTGCATCCTCGTCCTGATGCGGGCCACCGCCGAGGGGAAGAAGGGGCTGATCGCCATCGCCGACGGCCACCGCGAGGGCGAGCAGTCGTGGAAGGAGCTGCTGCTCGACTGCAAGGCCCGTGGCCTGGAGGTCGAGCCGAGCCTGGCGATCGGCGACGGGGCGCGGGCTCCTGGAAGGCGATGCGTCGGGTGTGGGAGACGACGCGGGAGCAGCGGTGCTGGGTGCCCAAGACGGCCGACGTGCTCGACAAGCTGCCCGAGGGCGCGCAGGCGAAGGCCAAGCGGATGCTGCACGAGATCTGCCTGGCCGAGAGCCGTGCGAGGGCCGAGGAGGCGTTCGACCTGTTCGTGAGGACCTACGAGGCGAAGGACCCGAAGGCGACGGGGTGCCCGTCCAGGGATCGCGACGTGCTGCTGACGTTCTACAACTTCCCGGCGGGGCACTGGATGCACATCCGGACCACCAACCCGATCGAGGGTGTGTTCTCGACGGTGCGGCTGCGGCACGACAAGGCGAAGGGCAACGGGAGCCGGTCGGCGTGCCTGACGATGGTGGTCAAGCTGATGGAGGGTGCATCAAAAGGTTGGCGGTCGTTGAACGGTTCGCCGTTGCTGGCCGAGGTCGTCAAGGGGGCGGTTTTCATCGACGGTGTCAAGGAGAAGCCCGCCGCCTGAAGAATCCTCAAACACAACTCTTGCACTTACCCCGTGTCCATCTCCGGGAGGCCGAAGAAGAGACGGGCGAGTTATAGTCTCGCCGATCCAGTACTTCCTACAATTGCCGCCAGAGACAGGGGGTGGGACACCCTGGTGAACTGAGCCGTGAGGTTGGCGGGACGGAGCGATGAAGGCGATCCAGTTGACTCCCCGGCAGCGGAACGACATCAGCGAGCGACGGCGACACGCCCAGGACCGGCGGATTTACCAACGGCTCTCGGCGGTCCTCCGGAGCGATGACGGACGGACCCGTGAGGAGATCGCCGAATTGGTGGGGGTCTCGACCCGCCGGGTCGGCCAGTGGTTCCGCATCTTCCGCAACAAGGGACTCGATGAACTCTGCACCTTGCACTACCAGGGCGACCCGGGCCGCCTCGGGCCGGCCCAGGTCAAGCGACTCAGGCAGGAGATCGAGACGGGGGTGTTCCACAACGCCGAGCAGGTCCGCACCTGGATCGAGGCGACCTTCGGCGTGACCTACTCGGCCTCGGGCGTCAAGGACCTGCTCCGCCGGATCGGGGCCAGCTTCCACAAGGTCTCGGGGTCCTTCTGGAAGACGGACGTCCAGAAACAGAAGCAGTTCGTCCGGAAGTACCGGCGGCACAAGCGTGAGGCGGGGCCGGAGACCCGGCGGTATTTCGTGGACGCCTGCCACCCGGTCTGGGGCGTGGGCCTGCTGTACTCCTGCTGGCTGCTGACGCGCCAGCGGCCCTACGTGGGGGTGGGCAACGGGCGGAAGCGGCTGAACATCCTCGGGGCCTATTGCCCCGACGACCACGACTACGTGGACCTGCGGCCGACCGGGGAGAACGTCACCGGCGAGCAATTCGTCAGGCTGCTGGAGGCGTTGCGGGCCAAGCACCCGGAGGCCAGGGGGTCCCTGCTGTACCTGGACAATGCGAGGTACTACAGCAAGCCGTGCGTGAAGGAGTGGCTGGCGGCCCATCGGGAATTCCGGCTGGTGCCGCTGCCGGCATATTCGCCGAACCTGAACCTGATCGAGCGGCTGTGGAGGTTCCTGAGGAAGAAGGCCCTGAGTCGCTGGCACGTGACCTTCGAGGCGATGCAGGGGGCGGTGGCGGGTGTGCTGGATCGACTGGGCGACTATCGGGACGAGTTGTCCACGCTGATGACGGAGCGGTTTGCGATCGTGGAGGTGGAGCAAGCGGTGGCTTGAGGCCGGGAGCCAGCGAGGTCCGTCGAGACGGAGGACCGGGAGTCGAAGGCCGCAGGGAGAGTCCGTCCCGCCCTCGTGAAGTGACTGGAGTTGCTCACCATGAGCCAACTTTCCGCACATCGCGCGATCATTTTCTCCGATTTTCTCCTCATTGGGCGTTCCCGTCACCATGGCGGATCATCCATCAGAGACGAACTTAGACCCACGGGAAGCTGATACGAGCACCTCATCGGGACGCATTCATCTTGACTGCTTTCTCTTTCGATACCAATCGAGGACCGGCTGGGCTTTCTTCTCGATCTCCTCCGGGAAGACCGCATAATCGAGTCGTGGTGCAGCCGGGTGATAATCCCGCAGCACCTTGGCCGCACACCATCGCGCCGACCAGTTCGGATCGGTCACGAGAGGAATCCAGTCGTCCAAGGGATCGTCCCTCGCACCGGCTAGGAGCACCTCCGCGAGTAGGCCGCGCACCCCCATGTCCGACTCCCGATGCAGGGTGTCCCAGAGCCGTCGCCGCTCGTCGTCCGATTCCGGGCCGGCCAGGGCCGACGCCGCGGCCTTCCTCACGGTGGGTGAGTCGTCGCGGAGCAGACGCCAGAAGATCTGGCGGAGGCGCTCCCCGTCCTTCGGCCGGAACAACCCGGGATGCCAGGCGAGGGCCGATACGGCGAGCGCCCGCTCGACCGCGTCCTTCGATCGGAGGGATGAGTTCGGGTCAGTGACCGTGACCGGCGGCGGGATCCGGGGCCAGGGCGGCCGGACGGAGCCGTCCGTCAGCAGTTGGATGGCACGGGCCGCATTGACGCGCACCCCGGGCCGCCGGCTGCCCGGCAAGGGATCGCCTGAACGGATCAGGGTGTACTTGATCGTCTGTGCGTCCGCTTGCGGGAATCGGGCGAACAGGAGGGCGCAGAGCGCGGTGACCTGGGCACTGGCCGAGCTGGTCCCCCCGAAGTGGGCGAGCTCGCCCTCCGGTGTTCGATGGTTGGGGACGAAGTACTTCGGGGCCAGGACGTCGGGGCGCTCGTGGCCGTCGCTGTTGCGCCCCCACGGCTCGTCGGGGTTCTCGCGGTGGAACCGGGGATCGGCATGCCCCGAGTCGTGGTAGGCACCCACCGACAGGTATTCGACCGGCGGTAGGGTGTTCTCCGTGGCCGTGTTGTTGTTGCCCGTGACGACGAGGATCCCCGCCTGGATCGCCGGCTCCAGCAGGCGGACGATCGGGTATTCCCGGGTGTTCTTGATCAGGCCGGATCGCGCCGGATCTTCCGGTGGAGGGGGCGGATAGTCGACCCCGACCGTGAGGAGGATGATGCGGATGTTCCAGCGCTCCCGGTTCTTCACCACCCACTCGATGGCCCGGTCCAGCCGCGGGTTGTAGCGATGGTGCCGTCCGTCGGGTCCGGCCTCGCGCACGGTGAGGTAGGGAATCACGAAGTACGTCGCCCCCGGCGCCAGGCCGCCATAGGTCCGGTCCCGCACGCGGAACGGGGCGGATGCCATCTGGAGGAGCCCTCTGACGCCGTGGGTGTACTCCGCATCCTCTCGGTCCTTGTAAGCTTTCAGCGGTTCGGCCAGCGAGACGCACATGTCCTGACCGACGATCACATGCTTGAGTCGCTCGCCCAGGGGCGCAGCGCCGGATGGAGGCCCCCGTCGTCGATCTGGACGACCCCCACGCCGCGCCCGGATTCCGGCGTCGGGCTCTCGGGCAGGCCGAGCCGCTGCCAGGTCGGGTCCGGCGGAGCCGGTTCCTCCTGGCCCGCAGCGGCTTCGGTTAGGAGCGGGGGCGGGCTAAGGGGTAGGCTTATGCCGAGGATGATCGGGATGGCAAACACGAGCGAGTTCGCGCGCACGGTATGTCCTCCAACGCCGGATCGACCCCTACCCGGACTGAGGGGCTCATACTACCAATTCTCCCCACGTTTTGCCCAACCTTCCACGCACCACACGCGGAAGATCTGGATCTCCATCGGTGCCCCAGTCAGATATCGTAGACTCCGCTCATGTTCGACAGCCGGAGGATGCGACGTTGAAGCCGGCTCAACTTCGTCGTGAAAACCACGGCTGAGCCGCGGCCCGTTGACAACTCATGCCGTTGCACGTCCTCGAACAAGTCGATCACCTTCCGCGCCGTCGGCCGGCGGCACGCTCGCCCCTCCGGGTACAACGGCAGCGCCTCGATCCCCTCCCTCGCCATCGCTCGCCTCAGCTCCCGCTCCAGCAGCGACTCCACCAGCAACGCCAGGAAGTACACGCAAAGCAACGCCTGAATCCGGCTCGTCTCCTTCAGGTACACAGGCGCCACCACGAAATCGGTCTTCATCTGCTCGAACCGCCGCTCGATCGCGGGTTGTTGCTTGTACGACAACAACAGGTCCAACTCCGACATCGACGACTCGTTCGTGATCAGAGGAAAGATCCCGTCGCACTGCGCCTCCGCGGTCAACCGGTCCAAGTCGACCTGGTGCGTCAGATCGAAACGCGTGTTTTCCTCCTTGACGTACCGCGTCTCCTTCCCCGGACGACCACGCTTCTCCTGACGGTATTTCTCCGTGGTCCGCTCCGTCACCTCAACCCTGATCCAATCCGCGACCTTGTACTCCGCCAGGATCGCATCGACTGCCTCCGCGACCTTCGCCCTGGTTCGGTAGCGCGTCCGAGGCGAACGAAGCTTCCGGCCCAGTTCCTCCAGATCCTTAACCGCACGCTGCAACCGCGTCAGCCGCGATTCCGCGTCCAACTCCGCCTTGCGCGCGCTGTAATACCAGATCAATCGGTACCCCTCGGCGCTTTGACCCGGCGGTTCGCAGATCGACAACTGGTCGACCAGGGTTCCACGGTCGCCGTATTTCTCGTGAATGGGTCGCCATGTCACATACCCCTGCAGGACCCGCGCACGGAACGCGGAATCCTCACTCCGGGTGCGCGGGAGCACGCTGAGGAACTTGCCGCCGTGCTGGTGGATGTACGCCATGTTCTCGGCGGTGGCCAGCTTGCAGTCGGCGACGTAGAGGAAATCCGCTCGCCCGGTCAACTTGCAGAGCAGGTCCCAGGTCGCGCGGTGGGAGCGGTCGTCGGTGGCGTTGCCACTTTCGACTCGGAAGTGCACCGGCACCGCACCGTCGCCACTGACGGTGAGGATATAGAGCAGTTGCTTCAGGTCGGGCCGGTGATCCTTGTTGTGGCCCCAGGTGACCGCCAGGCGGAGTCGCCCCCGCAAGGTGCGTTCGCGCTCGGCGTCCTCGTAGTCCCCATGGAACGTCACAGTTGTCGAGTCGTTGTGCAGTTCATCGAGCGTGACGTCGAACGCACTGACGGCGTGGGCCGCGACGTCGAGTGCCAAGGCCGCGACGTCGGCGTCGAAGAGGCGGTCGAGGGCGCGACCGACACGATCGTCATTGAGCGCGGGAGCTGTTCGTCGGACAGGTCGAGCCAGCGTGCGTCGTGTCGTGCGGCCCACTCGCCCACGCCGTAGAGGGGCTGCGCGAGACGAGCAGGTTTCGAACGAGCAGGAGCAAGGCCGTCGCCGTGGGGACGCGGGATCGCCGATCCTCGCGTGGGAGGTGTTTGCAGAGGAATTCCTCGATGCGAAGCCGTTTGATGAAGCGACCGAGGACCGGCAAAGTGCCCACTCGCCGCGATTGGAGGGTGCGTCCCTGGGCGTGCGCCATTTCCCCTGGCCGTCGTGTCTCCTGGTCTTGATCCACGTCAGTCGCCCCCGGGGGACCTTGCCGCGGAAGGTGCCAAGGCCATCTCCGGGCTTCCGAGGCCCGAAGCTACGGGTGGCTTGGCCGCAGCGTCCACCGCCGACATGATCCCCGGGAGAAATCGATAGTCAATATAATAAAACGTCTCGATTTTAGTTAGGTGAAGATATTTTGATGTAAGTTGAGTCCGGCGCGACTTACGTCAAGGGCCGCGACTGCAAGTCGCGCTCAGAACGTCTGGAAATGGGGCCGTGCCATTGACGTGACATGGGACACGCGCGAAGAATGCCGGCGTACCGGGGACACGACCTTTATGGTCGCTGAACCCGGCGTCGGTGTCGAGCGAGTCAGGTCGCGGCTTCCGAGGAGGAAACTATCGGCTCAGACCCTCAGGCGAGAGAGGCATGGAAAAAGCCGAGATAATGCAGCCGAGATGTGCGGAAAGTAGGCATGAGACCTCGGTCCAAGTGTGAATCAGCCGTCATACACCACTGAAGGAAGTACTGGATCGACGATGGTACATCATAAAAATTCAGCATTAACACGATGCCGGCCGCCGGAGGAAGGCTGCTGCTCGGCCTGGGGGAAGTCCGTGAAATCGCCTCCGTGCGGCTCAACGGCGTGGACCTCGGTGTCGTGTGGACCAGGCCCGCGCGCGTGGACCTCACCCGCGCGGCGGCGCCGGGGAGAATGACCTGGAGGTCACGGTGGTCAACCTCTGGCCGAACCGCCTGATCGCCGACGAGTCCCTGCCTCCCGGAAAGCGGCTCACGGAGACCAACATGCACAAATTCGGCGCGGCCACGCCCCTTTACCCATCGGGACTGCTTGGGCCGGTCACGCTGGAATCCGCCGCCGTCGAAAGCCGGGTCACACGGCCTATAACCTCCCCCGGCGTAATCCCCACCGGCTCTGGGGGGCCGAGCGCCCCGGGGCCATCGCGATCATTCTGATCGGCCGGTCGATCGGCGGGTCCGCCGGCTCGGGCAGATGACGCACCCGGGGGCCTCGGTCTTATCGCCTTTCAGCGAGGGGGAGGGACGGTCTCCGAGATCGACTCGATCACCTTGCCCAGGACCTTCCGCATCCCGTCGCGCTCGCTCACGGTCGCCTTCCAATCTTCCCTCGTCCGGCGCCTTTCGCGGTCTCGGGGTCGGGCGTGATCCCGGTATTGTCCGGCGAGGACTGCTCATCTCTCCCGGCCAGCTTCCAGACCACCAGGTCGAGCGACGGCACGATCGAAAGCTGGTGTGCGCCGGAACCGGCCTTCCAGAAGGCGTCGCGCGGATACTCGGGGACCTGGGCGTCGGTATTCACGTCGAACTGGAGGCTGTAAGGGAAGTGAGGATTGTAGGGCGACTTGCGCCGCAGGGGCGGACGTATTCCGTCCGCACGAGTTGCCGGCCGTCCCAGAGGCCGCCCCGGAGGAGCAGGTATCCGAATCGGGCCATGTCGGGCCCTCGGACCGCGATGCCGCCGCCGCCGGGGGTGTGGGTGACCTCCTTCGAGTTGCGGTACCCGTAGGCCCAGCGGCCCCACCCCATCGGCTCGGGGAGTTCCGCGACTGGCTCAACGAGCTGGCCGATCACGAGCGGACCACGGCCGTCCAGGTGCTGGAGAAGGCCGTGGTGGACTACGCCAAGCGGCTCGGCTTCCCCAAGCCGGCACCCCGGCGCACGGGCGGGCGATGACCCCCCGCCGAGTCATCAGCCGACCCACCTGACCAGGCGCCCGCGCGCCGACGAGCTGCTCCCGCCACTCCGACGCGACGAGGCGAGCGACACGACCCCGCGCGTCATCTCCGATCCCTAGGGAGGGAGGTGGACGCCACGCCCCCGAAACCGGGACGGGCCGGATGGGCAGTCCTGGCGAGGAGGGCCGGCCGAGGGCCGCGGACGGCAAAGGACGTCGCAGAAGGGGGTGGCCGCGTACCGGCCTACGATCCCCCCGTTCATGGGAGGGGCGGGACTGGCGAATTGACGTGGATCGACCGGCCCACGGAAAGATGCGACGGCCGTGTCGCACCGATGACGATCAAGGGAGAGCCGGTTTCGGTTCTTTTTCCGATCGGGCCCGTGGAGCGGCTTCCGGACGGGCACCCGGTCGGACACTTCGGGCACCACCCCGCACCCGACCCGTTCCTTTACTCATCTTCCGGAACACGTCGAATTTGGGCGCGATGTAGACGATGCTGTAGGGGTCGGAGGGGTGGTTGGCATAGTAGTCCTGGTGATAGGGCTCGGCGGGGAAGAACGCACGGAAGGGCACCAGTTCGGTCACGACCGTCCCGCGGAGCACGCGCCGGGCCTTGAGCGCCTGGTAGACCTCCTGGGCGGCCTTCTTCTGATCCTCGTTGTGATAGAGGATGATCGAGCGGTACTGCGTGCCGACATCGGACCCCTGGGCGTTGGGCGTCGTCGGGTCGTGAGACCTCCAGAACACCTCGATCAGCTTCTCATAAGTAATGACCGAGGCATCGAACACGACCTGGACGACCTCGGCGTGCCCGGTCATCCCGGTGCTGACGGTCTGGTAGGTCGGGGAGGGGACGTTCCCCCCGGAGTAGCCCGAGATGACCGATCGGACTCCAGAGACCTGCTCGCAGACGGCCTCGGTACACCAGAAGCAGCCGCCACCAAACGTCGCCACCTGGAGCGTCCCCGGCTTCACTTTCCTGGACTCGCTCCCGGTCGCCCCCGCCTGATCCTTGTCCTTGTCTTCCCCCGCACTCGTGATCGCCTTGCTCTCGGGTCGAGCCGGTTTCGTCTCGACCCGGTCCTGTCCCGCCACGCCATCGGCGAGTGCCAGGACCACCACGAACACGAAGGTTGACGTCGAAGAGCGCGTGGTCATGGGATGGCTTCTTGGACCTCTCCCCGTTCCAGGAGTGGCCTTCAGTCGGCCTCGCTCAAATGGGTCCTGTGTTTGCAACAACAAGACCAGGGTATCTTGATCCGGGATTCCCAGAAGAGCTTTGACCTCGTTGTCGGAGGCCTCGCCCGGCTCTCCTGAACTCACATTAGGGGTTTGAAAGAAGGTAAGTCTCCCGTATCCTGGAGCCTCTACACCAGGGGGCCCAGGAGCTTACGGAGATGCGACCCGAACCCGAGATGATCCCCGTCCTGATCGACGCCGCCAAGGCGCTCAAGGGCAGCCCGAAGCGGCTCTTCATGGCCAAGACGGTCCAGGCCATGGGCCGGGGCGGACAACGCTGGGCCTTGGAGCACCTCGGCTGGTGTCGGGACACGATCCGCAAGGGCACGCACGAACTCCGCTCCGGCATGACCTGCGTCGATGCCTTCTCCGCCCGCCGCCGCAAGCCCGCCGAGGAGCACCTGCCACGGCTCCTCGACGACATCCGGGACATCGTTGATGGCCAGTGCCAGGCTGACCCCAAGTTCCAGACCAAGCGGCTCTTCATCCGCATCAGTGCCGCCGAGGTCCGACGCCGGCTGATCACCAAGAAGGGCTACACCGACGAGGAGTTGCCGACCCAGCAGACGATCAACACCAAGCTCAACCTGCTGGGCTACCGGCTCACCAAGGTGGCCAAGTGCCGCCCCCAAAAGAAGTTCCCCAGACCGACGCCATCTTCGAGCAACTGAGCCGGGTCAACCCCGAGGCCGACGAGGCCCCCGACACCCTCCGGCTCTCGCTCGACGCCAAGGCCACGGTGAACGTCGGACCGTTCTCCCGCAAGGGCAAGGGCCGTACCAAGACCGAGGCGGTGGACCATGACTTCAAGCCCGAGGCGACGCTGACCCCCTTCGGCATCTTCGCGCCGGAGTACGACGACCTGACGCTGTCCATGACCGGATCGAAGGTCACCAGCGACTTCATCGTGGACCGGCTCGTGGACTGGTGGGAGTTCAATAGGGAGCGATTCCCCGGTGTCACCAAGCTGGTGCTGAACCTGGACAACGGGCCGGAGAATCACAGCCGCCGCACCCAGTTCCTCAAGCGGATGGTCGGGTTCGCCCGGGAGTATCGGCTCGACATCGAGCTGGCGTACTATCCGCCGTACCACAGCAAGTACAACCCGATCGAGCGGTGCTTTGGCATCCTGGAATTGCACTGGAACGGGGCGCTGCTGGACTCGGTGGAGGCAGCGTTGGGGTACGCCGAGACGATGAGTTGGAGGGGTGGGCATCCCGAGGTCGTGCTGGTCGAGGCGAAGTACCGCACGGGGGTGCGGGTGGGCCGGGAGGAGATGGAGGAGTTGGAGTCAGCGATCACCCGCCTGCCCACACTGGAGAAGTGGTTCGTCTCCATCCCGGGGAGGCCGCAGAAGAGACGGGCGAGTTAGCTTCTTTCAAACCCCTTAGTTCTACAGCGGTAAGGAGTTTCACCCTCTTGTGTCGGGCCCACCAGGTCTTGGCGTGGGACCGACGGGCGACCTCGTTGCGGCGGATGTGGTAGTCCACCAGCAGCAGGGCCAGCCTCAGCGACAATCCGGGCACTTCGATCGCCCTCTGAAGCAATCGCACCGTCCGGTCCAGCGTCAGCTCCGGAGTTCTTTCCCCAGGTCGCGCCTCGTCAGCGTGATGAACAGGTGGGCCATCGCCACCAGGCTCATGTGATGGTGCCAGCCGGCCCAGGAGCGCGTCTCGTACCGCGCCATCCCCAGGTAGCTCTTGCAGTTCTCGAAATGATCCTCCACCTCGTGCCGGGTGCAGGCCACACCCGCCAGCACCCCCAGCGGCGTCGCGGCGTCGGCGTTGCTGATGTAGTACTTGACCTCGGGCACAGGCTCCAGCGAGCGCCGTACCAGCAGCCAGACCGGCGGGCCCGGCTTGCGGTGGCGGACCGACCAGACCCGGACACAGGCGAACTCGAAGGCCGGCGGGCCCTTCGCACCCTGACGGACCTGGAGGGCCCGCCACGCCCGGCGATCCAGGCCCGAGGCGATCGCGGCCACCGCGGCCACCGCCGCGCGACGCGGCCGGGTCGGGACACGGCCCCGGCCGCCGTACGCCGGGACGCACCCCGCCGGGTCCTCGGCCCAGACGGTCGTCCTCACCGGGACCTCGACCACGTATCGCCGCTCCAGCCGCTCCACCTCGTCGAGGAGCTCGCCGCTCCTGCCGTACTCCTCGTCGGCCGTGACCCAGTCCAGGGACACGACGCCCAGGGCCGCGGTCTGCCGGATCGACCCCGAGGCGATCTGCGGCTTGGTCTGGAAGGCGACCGCCTCGGGGATGTGGACCTTCTCCCGGCGTCTCGGCCGGCCCGGCCCTCCTCGCACCAGTCCTCGGGCAGGTAAAGCTGATGGTCCAGCAGGGCCGAGCCGCCCGGGGTGACGCCGACGAGGTAGACCCCAACCTGGCAGTTGTCCTCCTTGCCGAGCCGGCCGTTGTGCTGCCGGGCCACGCCGGCGCTGTGCCGGCCCTCCTTCGCGAAGCCGCTCTCGTCGACCACCCCGACCACCCCGATCGGACTGCCCGCCGCGGTGGGGATCAGTTCATCGGCGAAGACGGCCTGGATCTCGGCCTGGACGTCCTCGTGATCCCAGGGGGCGATGTTGAGGAACTTCTGCAGGGCCGAGACCTGGCCGTCGCCGACGTTGATGGCGATCGGCTCGACGCTCTTGCGCTCGGGGCAGGTCATCAGCCCCTTGACGTAGGTGTAGGCGTGGTCCTGCGCCTGCTCCTTGCCGAACAGGGGGGCGAACCGCTCGTGGGACCGGACCAGCCGCTCGGCCGCGGCGCCACCTCGTCCTCGGTCATGGGAGTTGCCTCCGTACGGCGGCATGACGCGATGACGAACCGGTCCGTGTCTCAACTACGAGCCTCAACGTAGCGATCGATCAGGGGGAAGGCAACTTTTCCTTCCGCTGTAGAATTAGGGTCTATGCGCAATAGTTTTCAGCGGTTCCTTCGTCGGTTTCTGGGCCTGATCTCAGGCCGCCGCATCGTAGGTCTTCAGCGGCACGACCTCGATCCTCCGGTTGACCAGATGGGCCACCACGCGGACCACCCGCGCGTGGCCCGACCGCGACCCCCAGTACACTGCCTCAGCACCGTGTACCGGTTCAATTGAGCGATCGCATGCTCCACCACGATCCGATACCGCGCGATGAACCGATTGGCCACCCGCTCGTGCACCGTCAGCGGGTGGCCGCGCCGGTCGGGGCGTGATGATCGGGATTGACGGGTATTCATCCCGGAGGCTATGGTACGCCTTGTCCGCCATCGCCCCCTGACCCGGCGGCAGCCGGTCCAGCACCCCGCTCTCCTTGAGCAACGTCTTGTCATGCACCGACCCGCCGGGGACCGACGCGCCGACCGACTCGATCCGCCCGTCGGGCGCACGGCGACCTGTGCCTTCAGGGTGTGCGCCTTCTTCTTCATCGAGTCGTACGGCTTCTGGGCGGCGTAGTCGCCCTTGGGCCGGCGGATGCGCTGCTCCTTGGTGTCGACGACCAGCCGGACCTCGGGGAAGGCGTCCATGACCGCCGCGGCCGAGTCGAGCGGGGCACGGTCGGGGTCGCGATCGGGCCGATCGAAGGGGAAGTGGCCGAGCCCCTCGAGCCCGGCCAGGACGTCGGCGACGTTGCGGTTGGCGTTGCCGTGGTTCAGGCCGAAGAAGTAGCCGAGCAGCTCGCAGGTGGGATAGACCCGGAGCCAGGCCAAGGCCATCAGGAGCCGATCCCGGAGGTCCAGCGCGTGGCGACGGCCCCCGCCGGGGGCCCGGCGGCGCGGCTGGCCGTCGCGCCGGGTGCGGGTGGAGGCGGCACGGGCCGCCCGGTGGGCGGCGTCGAAGTCCTGGAGCAGGGCCTCGAAGGCCGTGGTGTCCATGCCGGTGAGGCCTCGGAAGACGCCGGGACGCCCCTGGATATCCTGGTAGCGGAACATGGTGGTCCCCCCCGATCCGGTCAGGCTACCATTTGACCGACTCGGAAGCTATTGCGCACAGACTCTATTGGACATCCGCCACATTCTCGTGTCTAAGAGCGATCGAACAAAATGAGGATCAAGTCAGGAACGTCAGTGTGATCAGAGAGCAGCCCAGGGACATGAATGCCTTGTGGGCCGACGGGAGCCGATCCCGACGCAAGCGGAGGCGACCGAACTGATGCGCCCAGGACAACGTCCGCTCGACGAACCAGCGGTAGATACCCAAGCCGCTGCCATGTCCCGTGCGGCGCTTCGCCAACACCGGGGTGATCCCGCGGCGGCGCAGTTCCCGACGGTGGGGTTCGGAATCGTAGGCTCGATCCGCCTGCGCACGCCGGGGCCGCCGGCGCGGACGACCGCGCTTGCCGCGCACTGCCGGCACGGCATCGATCGAGGGCAAGAGTTGGGTCACGTCGTGGCGATCGGCTCCCGTCAGCGTCATCGCCAAAGGGATACCTTGAGCGTCAGTCACGACATGGTGCTTGCTCCCCAACTTCCTGCAATCTGTAGGGTTGGGTCCCGTGTCCTGGCCCCCGCAGGGGGACCGGACGCTGGCACTGTCGATCGGCGCACGCGACCAATCGATCCGGTCAGCACCGTTGGGCTCGGCCAAGAGGACCGCGTGCAACTCCTGCCAGACGCCTTGGCGTTGCCAGCGCCGCAGGTGGCGCTTGCAGGTCAGACCACGACCCCAGCCGCACTCCGGAGGCAAGTGCTCCCAGGCGATACCCGTCTTGAGGACGAAGATGATGCCGGTCAGGATCTTACGCGGCTCCAGCGGCTTGCGGCCCGGGAAGCGAAAGCGTCGCGGCTTGGGGCGTGGGAGCAGCGGTTCAATCCGCTCCCGAAGGGCATCGGAGACCAGCGGTTTAGCCATGAGAGCACCTCTTGGCGAGAGCGGTATTCCCTATTCTTTGCTCGCAAGGCCTAGTAGTGCGTCACTCTTTAATATTCGGGTAGAGATGCCTCAGCTTGATCCGGGCGTCCTCGGTGGTGAACTGCCACTCGATGCCCACCTGACGCGCGTTGCGCCGCTCGTCCCACGCCGTGGACGCGCTCGCCACCTCCTCCCGGCAGGAGATCCGCCGGTCCAGGCACTGGCGCGTCAGCACGCTCAACTCCGGCTCCGCAACATTGAGCCAACTGCCGTGCTTCGGCGGATGGACCAACTCCAGCTTGTTCGCGATCCGCAACGCCTCGGCCGGCTCGAATGCCTGGTACAGCGAGGCCAGACCGTGCGTATTCAGGTTGTCGCAGACCAACGTGATCCGCTCGGCCTCGGCGTATCGTGGGTCGTCCACAAGGAGCCGGACTTGCTGCGCCCAATCCACGGCCGTCTTGGTGTCCGTGACGCGTACGTCCCGCCAGCCACCCAGCGGCTCGACGAACATCCACACCACGCACGTCCCCTCGCGGACATACTCGTAATCCACCCGCTCCGGGCGGGCGGGCGCCGCCGGGATCGGTCGTCGCACCTCGGCGATCAACTGCTTGGGCTGCTCGTCCATGCCGACGACCGGCCGCCTCGGATCATAGGGCCGCTTGTAGACCTCCAGCACCTGCTCCATCTGGCACACGAAGGCCGCGTCCTGACCCGGCGGGATGCACCACATCGACTTGAGCCAGGGCTTCAGCGCGCTTTTTCAAAGCGCGGCGCACGGTCTCGTGCGCGATCGACGCGACGACCTCCAGCTCGACCAGGCGTTCGGCCAGGAGCCGCAACGACCAGCGGGCGTGCCCCTCGGGGGCCTTCGAGCAGGCCAGCGCCGTCAACCGGGCCTGCTTCTCGCCGTCGAGCTTGGGCGTCACGGCGGGCGCGATGCGGGGCTTGCGCTCCAGCAGCGACAGCGGGCCGCGTTCGACGGCCTGCTTGCGCCACGACTCCAGGCTGCGGGTGGTGATCCCGAACGCCTCGGCGATGCGTTCGTCGGTCCAGGCCGGTCCGTCCTGACCCTGGTCGCACTGGAGCAGGGCTTGCGCCCGTCGCACCTTCCACCCGGCGACCCTCCCCTTGCGGACGAGGCCTTGCAGTTCCGCTCGCTCCTGGGCCGTCAGCTTCAACACGTACTTCTTCGCCACGATCACCCTCCCTGACACAACAATGCGCCCTGGTCAGGGAGGTCATCTTACCCGAAAATTGGCTCGTGACGCACTACTAGCGCGTCTCGCACCCGGCGGAATCGACCCGGTTCCGCCGAGCGGCCCGGTTCCCTTCATGGCCCGCGATCGGCCACACAAAGTCGGATGAGATCATGATGACTTGGTCCCCAAAATTTGAGCCAGATGGTATGAGAGTCATTCTCGTCCGTGAGGGCAGGAGGACTCCCGATGAGGCGCATCCGCCATGCCCCCGAGCCGATCATCCGTAAGCTGCGCAGCCCGACGCCGAGCTGACCGCGGGCAAGACGATCCTCGATGTCTGCAAAGGACCTCGGCATTGCCGAGACCACCTTTCATCGCTGGCGGACCCAGTTCGGCGGCATGAAGGCCGACGAGATGAAGCGGCTCAAGGATCTGGAGAAGGAGAACGCCCGGCTCAAGCCCCAAGTCGCCGACCTGTCGCTCGCCGAGGTGATCCTCCAGGAGGCGCTCCGGGGAAACACCTGAGCCCGGCCCGGAGGCGCCAGGCGGTCGCGGGTCCGCCGGGTGCTGAACGTCTCCGAGCGTCGGGCGTGCCGGGCGTTGGGCCAGCCCCGATCGCCCCAGCGGTACATCGGGGCTGGCCAAGAACGCGACAAGGCGTTGTTGCTGAGGATGCTCGAATTGTCCCGGGAGCACCCCGCTCCGGCTACCGCCGGATCACGGCCTCACTGCGGCGTGAGGGCTGGTCGGTCAAACGCAAGCGGGTCTACCGGCCCTGGCGGCAGGCGGGCCTGAAGGTGGCGCAGGTGCAGCGGAAGCCCCACCGCCTGGGCCACAGCGGGAACAGCGCACCCGGAGGCGGGCCGAATGCCCCAACCACGTCTGGAGCCGCGACTTCATCCTGGACCAGACGGCCGACGGGCGGCGGCTGAAGATCCTGCCGATCGTCGACGAGTACTCCCGAGAATGCCTGATGATCGAGGTCGAGCGGGGCATGACCGCCGAGGGCGTGATATCTACCCTGGAGTACCTCTTCGAAGTGCGGGGCGAGCCGGTTCACATCCGGTCGGACAACGGACCGGAGTTCATCGCCGAGGCGGTCAAGGGGTGGCTGGCCCGTCGGGGTGCCAGGACGCTGCACATCGAGGCCGGGAACCCGTGGGAGAACGCCGATAGCGAGACGTTCAACAGCCGGTCGAGGGACGAGATCCTGGACCGGGAGGTGTTCGAGAGCCTGAGGGAGGCGGAGATCCTGCTGGAGGACCACCGCCTGGATTACAACCACCGTCGCCCGCACAGTTCGCTGGGGTATGTGACCCCGGCGGAATTCGCAGCGACCTGTCGTCGGCCGGATTCCGCTCCGCTGCACCCGGCCGAAGCCATGTCGGGACCCGACCCCGTACCTTCATAGCCCCTGGACCAAAGAACGGGGGCGGGTCTATGATCGCTCCAGATAGGATAGTCGGGGCCGGTCCACTCCCCTCGGCCCGGGAACACCGGAAAGGACGCCAACGGGGGGTTGCCATCTCACCGAGGGAACCTGAAAGAACGGGGCCAGGTCTGATTGACAGGATGGCGTCGATCGTTAAGATACAGCAGTATCCTATTTTGGGACGGGGCGTAGCTCAGCTTGGCTAGAGCGCACGGTTCGGGTCCGTGAGGTCGGAGGTTCAAATCCTCTCGCCCCGACTTTCTCTAAAAACCGCCGAATCCTGGATTTAGAGCGATCGAACAAAATGAGAACCAACGGCCTAGTAGTGCGTCACTCTTTAATATTCGGGTAGAGATGCCTCAGCTTGATCCGGGCGTCCTCGGTGGTGAACTGCCACTCGATGCCCACCTGACGCGCGTTGCGCCGCTCGTCCCACGCCGTGGACGCGCTCGCCACCTCCTCCCGGCAGGAGATCCGCCGGTCCAGGCACTGGCGCGTCAGCACGCTCAACTCCGGCTCCGCAACATTGAGCCAACTGCCGTGCTTCGGCGGATGGACCAACTCCAGCTTGTTCGCGATCCGCAACGCCTCGGCCGGCTCGAATGCCTGGTACAGCGAGGCCAGACCGTGCGTATTCAGGTTGTCGCAGACCAACGTGATCCGCTCGGCCTCGGCGTATCGTGGGTCGTCCACAAGGAGCCGGACTTGCTGCGCCCAATCCACGGCCGTCTTGGTGTCCGTGACGCGTACGTCCCGCCAGCCACCCAGCGGCTCGACGAACATCCACACCACGCACGTCCCCTCGCGGACATACTCGTAATCCACCCGCTCCGGGCGGGCGGGCGCCGCCGGGATCGGTCGTCGCACCTCGGCGATCAACTGCTTGGGCTGCTCGTCCATGCCGACGACCGGCCGCCTCGGATCATAGGGCCGCTTGTAGACCTCCAGCACCTGCTCCATCTGGCACACGAAGGCCGCGTCCTGACCCGGCGGGATGCACCACATCGACTTGAGCCAGGGCTTCAGCGCGCTTTTTAAAGCGCGGCGCACGGTCTCGTGCGCGATCGACGCGACGACCTCCAGCTCGACCAGGCGTTCGGCCAGGAGCCGCAACGACCAGCGGGCGTGCCCCTCGGGGGCCTTCGAGCAGGCCAGCGCCGTCAACCGGGCCTGCTTCTCGCCGTCGAGCTTGGGCGTCACGGCGGGCGCGATGCGGGGCTTGCGCTCCAGCAGCGACAGCGGGCCGCGTTCGACGGCCTGCTTGCGCCACGACTCCAGGCTGCGGGTGGTGATCCCGAACGCCTCGGCGATGCGTTCGTCGGTCCAGGCCGGTCCGTCCTGACCCTGGTCGCACTGGAGCAGGGCTTGCGCCCGTCGCACCTTCCACCCGGCGACCCTCCCCTTGCGGACGAGGCCTTGCAGTTCCGCTCGCTCCTGGGCCGTCAGCTTCAACACGTACTTCTTCGCCACGATCACCCTCCCTGACACAACAATGCGCCCTGGTCAGGGAGGTCATCTTACCCGAAAATTGGCTCGTGACGCACTACTAGTGCCGGAGACAGGACTTGAACCTGCACGGGCATGGTTAGCCCACTAGCCCCTCAAGATAACATCCTTTCATTTGGTTCGCATGGCGATTATACGGAGAATAGGTACAAGTCCCTTGCTACCTGTTACTTCTGTTAAAGGTCCCAGGCCCTAGCGTCTGGTTCAAATGGAGATGGCGTGGGCCATGCTGTTTCAGATTTGTTTCATGAAACCGCGAAACGGACACTTGGCTGATGCGACATGCGATCTATCGGGGCCATCCAGCCCCGCTCCCCGATGAACATGAATATGCGGTCGGAGCAGGTCATCACCCGGTCGTGGTGGCTCGCACCATGAAGGCGGTCGCCGGGCGTCGCTCGTCGGGCACGAGCAAGCCCCTGATCCCCTGCCTGACGCGATACCAGATCAAGCGTTCCAGAGCGAAGGTCGTAGGGTTGCGAGAAGCTCACCGCTTGCTCCAAAAACATTACAATGTTTTTGGCCATCAGTCTGGACCGCGATCGGCCCCGCCTCACGCGGGCTTGTGTCGCTGCCGTCCTGTGGCAGGTGTAGTTGGAGGGGCGGACCCGGAGGCCCGCCCCGTTCGACACCCCAAACCGAGCGCTGGAAAGGTGCCGGTCAACTGAGAAGAGATGGCATGCTGCATAATTTCAACGGCTTGTGAAGGTTCAGCAGCCGATGACGCCTTCACCGCAGCGGCACCCGGCGCGTCGGCCCTCTTCGTAGCCGATGGCCCGCCAGCGCTCGCGGAGATCATCGTCCCAGACCTCGATGCGGGACTCGTGTTCCTCGGGGGTCGTCGCGCCGGTCCAGCGGACCGATTGGGCCAGGATCTCCATCTGCCGGGCGAGGAAGTCGCCCACGGGCGTCCCCCAGGCTCGATAGCCCAACGCCTCATGGTCGATCAGTTCGGCGAAGGTGAGCCGGGGTCCGTCGGCGTCATCGGGCCACGGCGGGCGTGGTTCCGCATCGGCCGGCGCGTGGCGGTCGTCGGGGAGCGCCCACCCGCCAACCATCTCTTGGAGGACGACGCCCGGATCGAACGAACGGGGCTGGCCGTGGGCTTCGTGGGGAGTCATCGCGCACCCCCTTCCCGGTCGAAAAGGCCGCACGCGACCAGCGCCTTGATGTGCTTGCAGCCGGCCGGGTCGATCCCGTCGCGGTGGAAGACGAAGTCGGGGCAGCCGCATTGGAGGCCGTGGGCGGTCCGGGCCACGTCGTAGGCGGTCCCGTCGCCTTTCTTCAGGCGATACGCCTTGAGCGCGGCGAAGCCGTCGGCGGGGATCGGTCGGACGTGATAGGACGTACCGTTGATGGTGAGGATGAGCCGGCAGGTGCCGTGCGTCGGGCGAGCGGTTTTCTTCGGCGGGGATGGCGCAGCACCGTCTGCGCAGTGGTACACTACTCATCGGAGTCTCCTGCTAACTCAGGGATTCCCACGGGGCCGGGCGGTTGCCGCCGTCGCGGCCCCACTTCATCTCGCCGACGCGATCAGCCCTGGCGTGCGGGTTTGCTCGTGCCGCCGCATGCCGACCAAGGCTCCGACTGAGCCTTGACGCTTGCAGGCCATGTCAACCCGATGACTGACCGTCTCGTGTCGGCACTCCAAGCCTAGCGCTGGCTCTGTCAAACGAGACGGCCGCGCATGTTGCCGCGGCGAGAACGTCTTGCGCGCGTGAGGGCTTCGCCCGGCGTGCGGGCGTGTGCGTCGCGGGCGTCGGTGCAGCCGGGTACGGCCAAGAGGCAGGCCGGGATCAGAGAGCCGGGGCGAGAGGGTGCCGAACGGCCCAAGGCATCGCCCGTGGGGTAGGCCCACCCGGTCGGCCCCCCACGCGGTCCGACCTATGACCAACGTTGGTCGGCTGGAATTTCTCAGCCCCAGGTTTTCCAATCAAAGTTGGCACATGCCATGATCCAATACGGCAGACCCCGGCGACGCCAATTTGGCGTCAAGGGAATCCAATGCTCCGCCGGGAAGGCGTTGGATGTCCGCAGCACCCCCCGGTCCTCAACCGGGCACTCGGTCGCCGATTGCCGGGTGCGGCCTGCGCAGTCTGGCCATGACCCCCCTCCGTGGGAGGATAGACAGGGATTGTGAGTTGCGGGTCCGCGCCAATTTGGCGCGTGGCGTTTGTTTATGGATTGGGACCGGCTCCCCAATCGAGGGGCCGCTCGCCTCGGCCTCGGGGCCTCGGTTCGCGGCAGCCCGACCCGGTTTGCCCCGGCGTTTTTCAGGTTCATCCGGCGGAAGCGTCCCGGATCTTGAAGAAAGGCGGGCATGCTGATCCCATCTGGAGTTGCGTTAAAGGGCTCCGAACCGGAGGTCAGCATGTCCACCAGCCTCTTGTATCACGCCTCCGGAATCCGCGGCTACGAGTACGTCCGCACCGAGTACCAGGGCGGCGCAGTGATCTTCACCATCCGCCAAGAGACCAAGACGTTCCGGTGTGAGGCGTGCGGGTCGCCTGACGTCCGGCCCAAGGGGCGGGTGGAGCGGCGGTCCCGCTCGCTGCCCATCGGCAACCGGGCGACGGCCGTCGTCTTCCCCATCCCACGCGTCGCCTGCCGAGGCTGTGGGGTGGTCCGCCGGGTGGGAGTCCCCTGCGCCGACCCGAGGACGACCTACACCAAGTCCTTCGAGCGCTACGCACTGGAACTCTCGCGGTGCATGACCATCCTCGACGTCGCCCGCCACCTGGGCGTCACAGAAGGTCGAGGCGGTGGCGATGGACATGTCGCCCGCCGACCGCGACGCCGTCGCGACGTACCTGCCGAAGGCGACCATCGTGTTCGACCACTTCCACGTCATCAAGCTGTTCAACGACAAGCTGCCCGACCTGCGGCGGTCGCTGTACCACCAGGCCGACGAGGCGCACAAGGAGGCCCTCAAGGGGAGCCGCTGGCTGCTGCTGAGAGCGCCAGAGGACCTCGACCCCGAGCGCGACGAGGCGGGGCGCCCGGAGGAGGCGTTGAGGTTGAACAAGCCGCCGGCGACGGCCTACGACCTCGAGGAGGACCTGCGGCAGTCCTGGGACCAGCCCGGCAAGACCTTCGCCGGCGCGTTCCTGACGGCCTGGGTGCGGCGGGCGGAAGCCTCGGGGGTGCCGATGCTCCGGCAGATGGCCAAGACGTTGGAGGGGCACCGGGCGGGGCTGCTGGCGTACTACGCCTACCCGATCAGCACCGGCCCGCCGGAGGGCACCAACAACAAGATCAAGACGATGAAGCGGCAGGCATACGGTTTCCGGGACCACGAGTCCTTCAGGCTCAAGATCCTGGCGATCCACGAGGCCAGGTACGCTTCAGTCGGATGAACCATCATTATGTACTATCGCCCCGGCCTTGCACGCAAGGGGACGGGATCACCGCGCCGTGGGCTCTTGATCACATGCCTCCCTTGTCCGCCCCAGCGCCAGACCTGACCTCCTCGCGGAGCGAAACGAATGGGGAGGCTCTAAGCTGCCCGCCGGGGTTTCTTTTCACTTTTCGCCCGCAAGCTTCGGCTGTAGGAGTCGAACCCGCCTTCGACGGCCTCGCGCAGCCCCGCCCGCGTGGCATGACTCCGCACCGGGATCTCCTGGTACTTGACCTGGCGGAAGACCGGCTCGATTTCGTTCAGCTCCGGGCTGTACGGCGGCAGGAAGTACAGGTAGATCCCCGCCGCCGCCAGACCCGCCCGCGCCCGCCTCACGACCCCGCTGGTGTGCAGGCTGGCGTTGTCCAGGACCACCACCCGCGGCACCTTCGACCATGGCAGCGACCGCACGAATGCCAGGAAATCGTACGAGTCCCACGTCCGCTCCGCGGTGAAGACATCCAGCCGCGGCCGCCCGCCGTAGGGGCGGTAGGCGGCCATCGCGTTGACCCGCCGCCCCTGCGGGGCCTCGGACTTGACCCGCTTCCGCTGCCGAGGCAGCGCCCAGGTGTAGGCCGTCGGGAGCGTCGGCGCGAACCCGCACTGGTCGAGGTAGTAGAGCTTGATCCGGCCGGCCCGGGCCTTGTGCTTCAGGTTGAGCAGCACCCGCTTGGCCCGCGCGACCCTGGCCGGGTCCTGCTTGTGCCGCAGCCAGCCGGCGGTCCGGCCCCAGCGCGCCCGGAGCAGCCCGAGGTAGCGGCGGATTTGGCGCGGCTCAGCGCGATCCCGCGGGGGACGAGCGCCTGGCTGAGGCTGGCGGCTGGTCCAGGTGCGGTCGTCGCCGAGCAGGGCCCGCAGCGCCCCGGTCACCTCGCGGCGTCGGGCGTCGTCGAGTGGCGGCCCGGTGCGGCGGGGGAACAGCGCGGCGATGCCGCGGCCGAGGAAGTCCTTGAGCACGGCGCGGGCGGTGTGCCCGCAGTAGCCGAGGTGGTCGGCGATCCGAGGCGCCGCCCACCCGGCGTCGGCGAGGCAGACCATCTCCAGGCGGTCCCGCGCCCGGGGCGGTAGGTCGGCCCGGCGAAGGGTTTGCAGCTCATCGCGGGTGGCGTCATCGAGGTGGATGCGGATCATACCGGAATTGTAGGGGAACCTCGGCCACACGCTTAGTGTCCCTGGCCCGAAGTGGCGCAAGAAATTGGCCGAGGCCCTTTGGAATCGCTGGTTGTTAGTATCAGCACTTGAACAAGTCAAAACTATTTCGAGAGCCTGTTTTCCCTTCTACAGCGAGCATCTGCCCAACTCGATCGGTGATCGGATACGAGGCCACTGACAGCATGTGGGGAAAGGGTGACCTAGCCTTGCGGTATGAACACCCGCACCGCTTACCCCAGCGACCTGACCGACGCCGAGTGGGCCCAGCTCCAGCGCGTCATCCCGGCCCCCAAGCCCGGCGGCCGCCCCGCCAAGCACCCCCGTCGCGAGATCGTCAACGCCCTGCTCTACGTCGCCCGCACCGGCTGCCAGTGGCGGGCCCTGCCGCACGACCTGCCCCCCTGGGCCACCGTGTCCTGGTACTTCCGCATCTGGAAGAAGGACGGCACCTTCGACCGCCTCATGGACCTGCTCCGCGGCGACCTGCGGCAGGCCCACGGCCGCCAGCGGCCGCCGTCGGCCGCCATCATCGACAGCCAGTCGGTCCGGACGACCGAAGAAGGGGGCCGCGCGGCTACGACGCCGGTAAGGGGATCAACGGCCGCAAGCGGCACATCCTCGTGGACGGGCTGGGCCTGATCCTCGCGGTGGTCGTCCACGCCGCCGATATCCAGGACCGCGACGGGGCCAAGCTGGTGCTGGGGCCGCTGCGGCGCCGGTTCAGCCGGCTGCGGGTGGTCGTTGCCGACTCGATCGACAACGGCGGGATCGCCGAGTGGGTCCGCTCGCTCCGCGCCCGCAACCGGCTCCGGCTGGAGGTCGTGTCGAAGCGGGCCGGCGCCACGACGTTCGAGGTGATCCCGTTCCGCTGGCGGGTGGAGCGGACGTTCGCCTGGCTGGGCCGGTGGCGGCGGCACTCGAAGGATTACGAGGGGACGACGTCCAGCAGCGAGGCGTTCGTCAAGTTGGCGATGATCCATCTGATGGCCCGCCGGCTCGCGAAGAAATTGGGCAGACGATTGCTTTCTCCACACGCTGTGAGAATGTAGACCGAATTTCTTGCGCCACTTCTGGCCAGGGACACTAGGGAACTTGCGAGGTCTCGTTAAGCTCTTTCGAAGAACGCGGCGAGGCCGCTCCGGCCTGCCGACGGCCGACCTCTTGACACCGGGCTGGACCATCGCTATCTTAACAAACATTCATAAATCGGGCAGATAGCTCAGCTGGTAGAGCACAGGACTGAAAATCCTGGTGTCGCCGGTTCGATCCCGGCTCTGCCCACTCCCGCCTCACCCCGCCCGGACGCGACAAACCCCGACAATTCCAAGGGGTTATGGTTAGCACCTGAAGCCTTGGCCGAGTCCTCGCTTGCGACACCGGCCGACAGGTTCCGCCCCGTCCCGCCCCCGCGCGCTGTCCCTGCGCTGTCAGGTCGTGACAGAGACTTGTCACCGAATTGGCCCCGGTAGCGACCAATGCCTCGGGGTGGGCGGCGGCCGGGGTCAAGTCGGGGAGCGATTCCACGGCCACCGCGATATCATGCAAGCTGGCCTTGGCGTAGATGCCGATGGTCAGGCTTGCGGTCGCGTGTCGCGCCAGCTCCTGGCACGTCTTGACCGATGCGCCCGACGCCACGAGATGAGAGACGTAGGTGGCGCGGAGGGCGTGGAAGTCGATCGTCCCCGCGGCGGTCTCGGGGGCGATGCCGGCGGCGGCCAGGTCGCGGCGGAACGTCTCGGCCGGTCGCCTCAGCTTGAACACGGGACGATCGGAGGGCCGGATGGCCAGCCAGGGCCGCAGCAGGGCCGCCAGGGCTTCGGGGATGGGCTGCTCGGCCCGGTGGCCATTCTTGGTGTACCCGGCCTCGCAGACGACCACGGGCGGGGTGTCGTCCATGCGGAACGACCCCGGGGTCAGGCTCCGCATCTCGTCGGCCCGGAATCCCGTCCCGAGGGCCACCCGGTAAGCCATGCCGCGGTCCGGCCCGGCCATCCCCCTGATGATCGGGCCGCGCCGGCGGCCTGGACCAGCCGGGAGGCTTCCTCGGGGGTCAAGGCGCGTCGTCGTCGTCGTCGGTCCGCCTCGGGGTTGCTCGTGCCGAGCTTCGGCAGCGGATGCTTCCCGGTGCGTTCGTCCGTCCGCAACCAGCAGCCGAACGCCTTGATGGCCCGGATGTGGTGGTTGATCGTCTCCAGGCCCAAGCCGTGATCGCGCAGGGCCGCCAAGGCGGCCTGGACGCGCGACAGGCTCAGGTCGGACATCCGGGCGACCCGGAGCCGGCCCGCGATCACCTCGTCGAGGGCATCGCGATCCTTGCGGGTCAGGCCCGCCGGAGGGGGCGCGATCGTCACCGGGCTGCGCCCCCATGACCAGGGCCACGACCCTGGCAATCCGCCGCCGGGTCACGTCGGCGTGGGCCGCGCTGCCGCCCTTGGCGATCAGGAAGTCGCTATACTCCCGCACATGCTCCGCCAGGGGCCGGGCGGCGTGCGCGGCGTAGGCATCGGTCTCGGGGTCGATGACACCGCGGCGGCGAAGATCGGCCTCATTCTCCAGCTTGCGGGCCATCGCCTCGGTCGCCGCCTTGTCCGTGCAACCCTTCCGCGTGCGCCGGACGCCGGCCTCGTCGGTGTACGCGATGTACCACGAAGATCCCTTGCGCCGGCGGTCCCGTTGCCGCTTGAAGACGCTCGCCACGCCATCCCCCTTTTCGCTCGGGTTGCTCGCGCCTCGCTCCGATCCCGCACCGAAGCCCCATTCCGCAAGACGACCCCGGCCCGGATCGGACCAATTGGTCCGATCATCAACGGGATTCGATGCAATGTGGATGGCCGCGATCACCGCCCCGGGGAGCGGCCCGACCTCGATCATACCCCGGCGTCTCCCGAAGCGTCGCGGGCGACGGCCCGCGCGATGTCGTCAAGATCGACGAACAGCGACCCCTTGATCCGCTCGGACCGCACCGAGCCGTCCCGGATCAGGGCGTGTACGGCGTCCAGCGAGATGCCCGCGATGTCCGACGCAGCGACGGGCGACGCGAGCGGGCCGGGAGGGTGGGACGGTCCGGGAATGCGGGTTGCGGTCATCAGTTGCTCCGGGCCTGCGCCTCGATCCATGCCCCGATCGTCGCCGGCCGCCAGCGGGGCATCTTGCCCACGAACAGGTCGGGCTTGGGCAGCTTGCCGGCCGACCTCATCCGCTCGACGGTGCGGAGGCCGGCGTTCAGGATCTTGGCGAGGTCGGCCTGCGACAGCAGCGGCGCGACGGTCGGGGTCGGCTGGGCTTGGGCGGCTTGCATCGCGGTCTCCGGGTCAGGCGGTCGGGTCAGCGGACAGCGACCCGATCATAGCGAGCGAAACGCGCCCACTCGTGGAATTCTGGAATAATCCTGCAGGGGCGCGACACGACCCGCCTCCGGCCCTCCGCCCCGCGCCGGGCGACCGGGGCGAGTTGCCCGGCCGGACCCGACGCGGAGCGGGGATCACCTCGGGTCAGGCGGACGGCCCGGCGAGGCCGACGATGGCCGCCAGGTCAGCGGCCACCAGCCTCATCTCCTCGATGTCGTCGCCGATGCCGGGCGCGGTCCCCGAGTGGTCTCCCGCCGCGGTCAAGTAGAGCTTGCCCCCATGGATCAGGCCGCGCGGGGCGGGGTCATCCTCTTCGGCGCCGGCCCGGATCGCTTCGATGAGGTGATTTTCCGCGGCCACGAACTCGTCGGCCGCGGCGGTCGCCCGGTCGCTGTAGGGATCGGCGGCCTCGACGGCGAGGTATCGTCGCTTGGCCGCCTCGTATCGCTCGACGGCATCGGCGGCCATCCCGCGGCGGCCGGACGTGGCGGCGCGGGCGGCCAGTGGCAGGGCGAGCGCCCCGAGGATGCCGCGGAGCAGCGAGCGGCGGGACGCGGGGTGGACCGGACGGGCAAACATATGCAGGATTGACATCGGTCTGTACTCCTGTTGAGGCGGGTTGCGGGACGGTCGTTGATGGTCGGACCAATTGGTCTGACCGGGTGGATGGCTTGGGGCCATCCGTGGCCCGTCGTCTCCTCACTCCCAGGACGGATGGCCGGCGAGCGATCCGCCGTGGTCGCAGCCGTCGAGGCCGCGCCCCAAGCGATCGACGGCATCGGCCAGCCTGGCTTGCCGCTCCATCTCGGCAAGGCCGGCGTTGTAATCGTCGTCGGCTTCGGCACCGAGGCGCCCCGCCCGGAGACGTTGCTGGGGCTATTCTCGGCCCACCAATTCAGGTCGGCCGAGGTGTACGGCCGGCGGCCCCTGTATCTCGGTGTCGGCGCCCCGTCGTCGGCCGGGACGCTCGCGTCGGGGGCCGTGACCGCGACGGGCGCAGGGGCGTCGATCAGGCCGGCGATGAACAGGGCCGCGCCGTGCTTGCACATGCTGGCCGTGTTGCCCTTGAGCCGATAGGTGTAGTGGGCACAGTCGCACTCCACCAGGCCGGCATGGGTCCGGATCACGTCATAGACCGCGGCGTCGCCCCCCAGCTTGGCGAGCCGGTACGCGGCCGACCCGCACTCGCCCGGGGCGATCCGCTCGACGCGATAGGCCGTCCCCTTGATGGTGATCGTGTGGGCCGGAGTCGCCCGGCGGGCCGGGGCCTGGACGGGCATGATGCCGGCGCCGAAGGGATGGTCCGGCCGGGTCCGCGGCTTGAGGTAAGGCTTGACCTTCGGGCGTTCGACGCAAAGAATCGTCATCGGACACTCTTGTTCGCTCAGGGGTTCCCGCGGGGCCGGGCTGTTGACGCAGCCGCGGCCCCACTCTCGTTCAAGTCACTCGACGCTCGGGATGATCGGGCGGGCCATCCTTGGCCCTCGGTCGGATCTCAGGCCCCCAGCCGCTCCAGGGCCGCCTCCGCCGTCCGGATGGCGTTGATCCGCGGCTCGTACCACTCGGCCACCATCCACCGGCCCATCGGGGCCGCCATCATCTCCGCCTTCGTCCCCTCGATGATGGCCTTGTAGGTGTCGATCGCGATCTCGCGGGCCTCGGTCGTCGCGTCCATCTTCGCGTCTCCGGCTGAGTGTCTCTCGTCCCGACACCATCATTACGCACCATTCTGGTGTCTGTGACACTTCAAATCGGGAGAGAAAGAAAAATTCTGCCGGTGTTTGAGTCACTACGCTGGGCGGTCCGTATAATTAGGGTGTGTGAGTGACAGGGGGGTATCCCGGTGGTAGGCTGCCGAGTTTGGACGTGGGGGGTGATGGGTGGACGCGACACCGGAGTTGACGAAGATGGCCAAGCGGAAGGGTCGTCCCAAATCTTCGGAGCGGAACGACATAACGGTCAAGATGGATCGGACGCTCGTGAACAAGGCGAAGCTGATCGCCACTCATCGCGGGGTCTCCGTGGCCGCCCTGATGACAGAGCTGGCACAAGGCCCCGTCGATCGCGCCTATGCGCAAATGCTTCGCGAACTGGAGGCTCAGGAAGGCCGATAGGGCTGACAACGACCACTGGTCGTATGCGTGACGCGGGCTGATCGGCGCGATCCCGAATCGGCCCCGGGCGAGTGCGCACCCTCCGTGGCGGCGCCAGAGGCGCACCGAGGGTGCGGATATTAGCCGCCCCCCTTGCGGCCATCCCTTGTGTCGGATAGCTTCATGCTCATCAGCGTGCCTTGACCACGCCGACAACCTGAACCGGGGCTTCGAGGCCCCGATCGCTCGCCCCTTTCCGGCGGTCAAGGCCCGGCGCGGGGCGATGCCTTGCGCCGAAGCGAGGGCGAAATGGGAGGGATCTGGAACGCCTACCTGATCACGTTCGGCTGGGCGATCGTCGGCTCGGTCTCGATGGCCATCGGGATCATCATCGCCCTGAAGATGTTCGACCTGTCCACGCCGAGGGTGGATGAGTGGGAGCTGGTCAAGCAGGGGAACATCCCGATTGCGATCATCTTTGCCAGCCTGATCCTCGCCGTCGGGTACGTCATCGCGGCTTGCGTCCACCCCTGATCAGGAGCCTCACCGATGCAGCTCGGATCGATCGTGCTAGCCCTCGCCATGCTGGCCGGCGCAACCCCAGCCTACCGCCTCACGAGGACTGGCGGCGAAGTCGTCTATATCGTCAGCTACGTGAAGAAGGGGCAGTTCTACCACGTCACGGACGGCCGTGGCAAAGTCACCCAGCACTTCGTCGGGTCGGTCAAGAGCATCGAGCCTCTCACGGAGCAAGAGGCCAAATTGGCGGAGGGGGGGACCGGGGCCGACGCCGCTCCGGACCTCGGCTCGTCGGCCGGGTCCGCCGACATCCCCTATGATCTCCCGTCGGCCCGAACCACGGCGAGGTACACGCCGAGGACGACGTCCAGAACGACAGCCAGGACGGGGGCGCGGCGGTCCTACTCTCTCGACGATCCCCTCCCGGCACTCGACCTCTCGGCGTCGAATATCGGGACGACGGCCACGGGCATCCCCCTCCACATGGGGCCTCGTGGCGGCATCTATCACTACAGCAAGAGCGGCAACAAGGTCTATCAGAGGAAGAAGTGACCATGTCCATGCGACGGGCGATGTGGCTCGGGTCGGCGATGTGTGCGGCGTTGATGGTGGGCGCCGATGCTCCGGAGGCGGCGAAGACGTTCGTGATACCGGCCCGGATCTTCCCCTACGGGGCCGACTGGCGACCCGTCGCGGGCCAGCGTGCCGTGGTCGCCTTCGACGGCGCCCCGGCGGCCACCGAACCGAGGGCGTTCGACGAACTGGCGAAGTCGGCCGCGGCCGGGGACCGGGCCGGCATCGAGCAGGTGGTCGGTTCCGGGCAGGCATCGAGGATCGCGAGGGGGACACCCGTGCTGATCCTCCGGGACCTCAAGCCCCCGCCCGGTCCCGTCCAAACCATGTCCTCGACGGACCTGCACGCCAGGGCGCAGGCCGGCGTCGGGGCGGCCCCGGAACCGCCCTACCCCGTCGAGGTCCGTTTCCTGGCCGGCAAGCTGGCGGGGCAAACGCGGTTCATGTCGAGGGAATCCCTCGGGGAGCCGTTCTATCAGGGGGCCGCGAAGAAGCCGAAGGGCAAGGGCGAGCCGAAGCCTCCCGCCGAGCCGGCGGGCCGCGCCGCCATCCTGCTGCGCCAGGCCCAGAACCTCGAAAAGTCGAAGAAGCTCGCCCCGGCCCTCACCTACTATCGCCAGGTCGTGAAGGACTTCCCCGACAGCCCACAGGCGACCACGGCGGCCGAGCGGATCAAGGCGATGGGCGGGAAGTGAACGGCACATTGCGGACCGGAGGGGACATGCTCAGGCATTTCGTGCTCGCGGCCACGCTGGCGACGGCACTCCCGGCGGGCGCCACGGTCATCTATGACGACGGGCAGGCGCACGCGATCGCTTCGCCCGTCAACGATTCGGTCCAGGTCTTCGGCGGGTCGTCGCTGGCGGTCCTGCCGGGCGCCGCGATCGTCAGCAATGGGGCATTCGATGCGCTCCTGGTCGGCAACACGGCCGGCGCGGTGACGATCACCGGAGGGACCATCACGCAAACCGGACCCGGAGGCGATGCGGTCGCGACCGGATCGGATTCGGCCTTTGCGGTCTCGGGCGGGACGTTCCTCGGCCCGACATCGCTGTTCTACACCGCGGGCGGACCCGGCTCGATCGCGACGATCTCGGGGGGCATGTGGTCGGGGAACTGGTTCGTGGACGTGGTCGAAGGCGGATCGCTGACCATCCTGGGGCGGCTCACGATCACGCCCGAGGGATCGACCCCCGACGGATCGTACTGGGCGATCGCCGGGACGCTGCTGTCGGGCGAGCTGTTCGGCGCGTCCGTCCTCGTGCCGGAGGGGCCGGGGCCGGCGCAGGACCCGGCCGACGGGGGCGTGCGGTTCGGGCCGTCGAGCGTGCCGACGCCGCCCTCCGCGACGCTGCTCGGCCTCGGTTTGCTCGGCCTGCTCGGCTTGCTCCGGCGCCGATGAGAAGGCCCCGGCTCGCCCCCCGGTGCGTCCCTCTCGGCGACACGTCCGTTCCGCCGTCGAGCGGCCGGGCATCGCACAGCGGGGCCGCCAGGCCGATTCTCGGGGCCGCAAGCCGGCCCATGCAATCGCCAGGGGGTCCGCCGCACCGTCCTACGGCCGATCGGGAGCCGAACCCATAACGGCCCGAGAGGAGACGACCGCGCCGCGAACGGGAGGCGCCACGACCCGGCGAGGGCGGATCACGGCCCCATGCCTTCGTCGTCGGCTTCCTGACCGCGACGGACGACGCCGATGCGATGGCCCGCCCAGCAACATCGAGGCATCCAACCAGGGAAACATCCCATCCCTCCCATCCACCCCATTCCCGTCCACGGCATCCCACCCGGCACCCGACACACAACCCACACCATTATGATGCAACTCTATTACAGTCGTCCGAGGCGTTCGGCCCGCGGAGGTGCTCGACGCGGATCGTCGGACTCAGGTCGAGCCGGCCGAACTCCTCCAGCATGACAGACCGGATCGCATCGGCCCGGTCGGGCGTCGTCAGGATCGAGTCATGGATGGTCGCGATGAAGGTGCGCGGCATCTCCTCCATGCACCGCCGGGCGACCGCGCCGATCATGATGTCCGACTCGGCGCGCTGGAGATCCTTGGCCAGCGCGGTGTAATCCTCGGCCTTCATCGCCCGGATGGTGGCGTAGACGTGCGGGAACAGCTCGTCGAACAGCCGTGCCGCGTCGGTCACGGGGGAGTTCTTGCAGAAGAAGACGTGGCCGAAGAACTGCCGCTTGAACCGCGAACGCCGCTCGGCCGCGATGCCCCCGGCGTCCATCAGGTGCTCGTAGAACCGCCCGGCCTGGACCAGTTCCACGTATCGCAGGACGTCCGGCGGCATCCGGCCCGCGTACCGTCGCCGCAGCAGGGTCGCGAAGATGAGCGGTTGCGAGTTCCGGATGTCGAGGTTGACCAGCGGCATCCCCCGGTAGCTCAGGAAGGCCCGCATGCTGGACTTCAGGTTCGTCAGGTTCGTGTGGACCCGGCCGTAGGCGCAGACGTGGAAGAAGAATTCCCCGTCCCGGATCAGTTGGATCGCCGTATCGTCGTCCGGATCGGATTTGCCGTCCCCGAGCAGCGCGTCGAGGGCGGCCGGGTAGTCGATCTCCACGCCGCGCAGGTAGCGGAGCAGGTGCCGGTGGACACCATCGGGGGTCTTGATCCAGTCCCGCCGTTTGTCCCGGATCTTCTGCGCGAGGCGGCGGTCGGTGATGGCGATCCTCTGTTGTCGCATCTTCGCTAACTCCGGGCCGAGCATGTAGCCGAGGGCCTTCTCGCCCGCGATGTACCGATTGTCGCAGACGATCGCCCCGCCCCCGATCAGGCGATCGCGGACCTGCTTGTAGACGTAGGTGTTCGGGAAGGAGCGGCGCAGGCATTTGGCCTTGAGCGGCACGAACGCCGCCCCGATGCCTCCGGTCGAAGACGGCGGCGTAGTGGATCAGGTGCAGGAAGTAGCGGGCACAGTCCACGTGACGGTGCAACTCGGAGGGGAGGAACGCCGCCGGCTCGAACCCGATGGGGTTCCAGACGTAGACGGGCTGTCCCCCGGGATGCCCGCCGTCCCCCGGTGGGGCCTTGACATCGAGGTCTATTGGAGATATCATCGTTCAACTGCGCCTCTGGTTGGAGGGGCGGCAGGGCGGCGGGGCCTGGAGGGGTCCGGTCGCCGATCGGCCCGGGATTGGGGTTGGCCCCCCGTCCCGGGCTTTCTCGTTGGTGATCGGTCGCCAGGTCGATCGGGGCTATGACGCCGCGTTCACACCTCGACGCCTTCGGCGAACAGGGGGGCCTCGCATCGGCCCCGCAGCCAACCCGCGACGGCCTCGGGTCCGATCGCCCGCTCGATCGCGTCCAGCGCCCCGACGAACGCCGCGGCCTCGCCCAGATTGGCCGCGATCGTCGCCTCGCACTCGGCCAGGCGACGCCGCTCGGCGGCCGTCAAGGGGTCGGGGAGGGGAAATTCCCCAGCACGCGCGCGACCAGCCACGTCCTCGTCGTCGGGGATCTCGCCGAGGTCGTCGTCCTCCCCCGGCTCACGCTCCCGGACTGGTTCGCCCTCGACGCGAGCGGCCGGGGCCTGGGGATGGTCGTCGCGGTGGGGAAATTCCCCACTCCGCTCGCGCCGGGCGGCCGAGACGGTCTTGTGATCGACCCCGGCCCGGCGCCCCAACTCGCGGTCGGACAGGCGGGATAACTCGGCGTCGTCGAGCAGGATGTGGACCACGCGGCGCCTGTCGGCCCGCGACCACCGCAAGCCGTGCCGCGCGTTGGCCTCGACGGCGTGAAGCAGGGCGTCCCGGGCGGTCCCGTCGCGGACCTCGCAGGCGACTTCCAGCATGCCCGCCTCGCGTGCGGCCAGGAGCCGGTGGTGGCCGTCGCCGACGCGGATCGTGCCGTCGCTGTCCCGGAACACGACGGGCGGGGGGAACCGGGCGCCGTCCCTCATGGCGTCGGCGTAGGACGCGACCGTCTCGGCGTCGTGGCCGGCGCGGGCCTGGGTCGTCGAGCCGTCCAGGTCGATGCCGGCGATCGACAGTTGGGTGATCATTCGATGCTCCGTGAGGTTCGGTGTTGTTCGGCGCGATCCGCCCCCGTCAGGCGCCGGCCCCCGGCCGGGCCCCCTGCTCGGCGGCCAGCCTCTCCACGTCGGCCAGCAGGTAGCGGATCGGACTGCCGGGCAACGCCTCCGTCCGGATGCGGCCGAGCGCGGCCAGCCGGATGACCTGGTAGTGCGTGATACCCAGCCTCGTGCGGGCGGTCCGGCCGGAGATGAACACGGTCGAGTGATCAGATTGAGCGGCCATCATATCCCTACCTTTCGGTTGCGTCGCGGAATGCCTGCCCGACGTGGCCGGGGATTCCGCGGCGAACATGTTTCGTTGCCCACGAAGTATGGACGATGTCCGCCGCGTTCCCCGGCGGATTTGTATCGAGGTGCCGCGAAGGGTCCGGCGGAGCGGGCAGGGTGGGACGGAGGGCCGGCGACGGGGCCGACGAGGGCCGTTTGGGGCACCAAGCGAGAGGAAGGGCGTCGCCGGGCCTCGGCCGACCGGGACCGGACCAATTGGTCCGATCGCGGGGCATCCCGGGGGACGGGGCGATGTCGGCGGCGCGCCCTACCGGGAGCCGAGGGCGGCCTTGACCATCGCGAGGATGTCGGCGCGGACGGCTTCGGGCAGGTCGGGCCATGCGGCCATCACTTCGGCCAAGTCGGGGGTCGGAGTCGAGGCCGCGCGCTGTCCCTGCGCTGTCAGACGCGGGGGTGATTGGTGCAAGTCGTTTCCTGGATCGCGTTTTGCGTCATCGGCGCACAGGACTGAAAATCCTGGTGTCGCCGGTTCGATCCCGGCTCTGCCCACTCGGTGTAAGTCTCTCGCTGAACACGTTTTGAGTCGATCCTTGTCGGGGATTTGAGAGATGGTCGGGTCTGGGAAGGCACGGTCGCAGGCCCGTTGGATCGCGCGGGGGTAGGTGTCCTCGTCGTACCGATCTCGGGAGCGACTAGACGGGTTATACCATCGTCGATCCAGTACTTCCTTCAGTGGTGTATGACGGCTGATTCACACTTGGACCGAGGTCTCATGGTGAGCAACTCCAGTCACTTCACGAGGGCGGGACGGACTCTCCCTGCGGCCTTCGACTCCCGGTCCTCCGTCTCGACGGACCTCGCTGGCTCCCGGCCTCAAGCCACCGCTTGCTCCACCTCCACGATCGCAAACCGCTCCGTCATCAGCGTGGACAACTCGTCCCGATAGTCGCCCAGTCGATCCAGCACACCCGCCACCGCCCCCTGCATCGCCTCGAAGGTCACGTGCCAGCGACTCAGGGCCTTCTTCCTCAGGAACCTCCACAGCCGCTCGATCAGGTTCAGGTTCGGCGAATATGCCGGCAGCGGCACCAGCCGGAATTCCCGATGGGCCGCCAGCCACTCCTTCACGCACGGCTTGCTGTAGTACCTCGCATTGTCCAGGTACAGCAGGGACCCCCTGGCCTCCGGGTGCTTGGCCCGCAACGCCTCCAGCAGCCTGACGAATTGCTCGCCGGTGACGTTCTCCCCGGTCGGCCGCAGGTCCACGTAGTCGTGGTCGTCGGGGCAATAGGCCCCGAGGATGTTCAGCCGCTTCCGCCCGTTGCCCACCCCCACGTAGGGCCGCTGGCGCGTCAGCAGCCAGCAGGAGTACAGCAGGCCCACGCCCCAGACCGGGTGGCAGGCGTCCACGAAATACCGCCGGGTCTCCGGCCCCGCCTCACGCTTGTGCCGCCGGTACTTCCGGACGAACTGCTTCTGTTTCTGGACGTCCGTCTTCCAGAAGGACCCCGAGACCTTGTGGAAGCTGGCCCCGATCCGGCGGAGCAGGTCCTTGACGCCCGAGGCCGAGTAGGTCACGCCGAAGGTCGCCTCGATCCAGGTGCGGACCTGCTCGGCGTTGTGGAACACCCCCGTCTCGATCTCCTGCCTGAGTCGCTTGACCTGGGCCGGCCCGAGGCGGCCCGGGTCGCCCTGGTAGTGCAAGGTGCAGAGTTCATCGAGTCCCTTGTTGCGGAAGATGCGGAACCACTGGCCGACCCGGCGGGTCGAGACCCCCACCAATTCGGCGATCTCCTCACGGGTCCGTCCGTCATCGCTCCGGAGGACCGCCGAGAGCCGTTGGTAAATCCGCCGGTCCTGGGCGTGTCGCCGTCGCTCGCTGATGTCGTTCCGCTGCCGGGGAGTCAACTGGATCGCCTTCATCGCTCCGTCCCGCCAACCTCACGGCTCAGTTCACCAGGGTGTCCCACCCCCTGTCTCTGGCGGCAATTGTGGGAAGTACTGGATCGGCGAGACTATAGTTCGCTGGGATCGCAGACGCTGCGACGGAGTCCTGGGGGATTGGCGCGAGAACCGCTTGGAGGCATTCCTGGCCTCCTACGCCTCGCGGGGTGAGAAGCAATAGGCTTCGGGGGCACGATCGAGGAACGGCGCGAAGACCACTTACAGCGTGTGGGGAAAGCAATCGTCTGCCCAATTTCTTCGCGAGCCGGCGGGCCATCAGATGGATCATCGCCAACTTGACGAACGCCTCGCTGCTGGACGTCGTCCCCTCGTAATCCTTCGAGTGCCGCCGCCACCGGCCCAGCCAGGCGAACGTCCGCTCCACCCGCCAGCGGAACGGGATCACCTCGAACGTCGTGGCGCCGGCCCGCTTCGACACGACCTCCAGCCGGAGCCGGTTGCGGGCGCGGAGCGAGCGGACCCACTCGGCGATCCCGCCGTTGTCGATCGAGTCGGCAACGACCACCCGCAGCCGGCTGAACCGGCGCCGCAGCGGCCCCAGCACCAGCTTGGCCCCGTCGCGGTCCTGGATATCGGCGGCGTGGACGACCACCGCGAGGATCAGGCCCAGCCCGTCCACGAGGATGTGCCGCTTGCGGCCGTTGATCCCCTTACCGGCGTCGTAGCCGCGCGGCCCCCTTCTTCGGTCGTCCGGACCGACTGGCTGTCGATGATGGCGGCCGACGGCGGCCGCTGGCGGCCGTGGGCCTGCCGCAGGTCGCCGCGGAGCAGGTCCATGAGGCGGTCGAAGGTGCCGTCCTTCTTCCAGATGCGGAAGTACCAGGACACGGTGGCCCAGGGGGGCAGGTCGTGCGGCAGGGCCCGCCACTGGCAGCCGGTGCGGGCGACGTAGAGCAGGGCGTTGACGATCTCGCGACGGGGGTGCTTGGCGGGGCGGCCGCCGGGCTTGGGGGCCGGGATGACGCGCTGGAGCTGGGCCCACTCGGCGTCGGTCAGGTCGCTGGGGTAAGCGGTGCGGGTGTTCATACCGCAAGGCTAGGTCACCCTTTCCCCACATGCTGTGACCTGCTCTCGAGGCGTTCGAGCGGATCGCCGATCACGCTTGACGAATGGAGTCGCACCATGCCGGGCCCGCGCCCCGCCACCGTCCCACATTTCCGGCCGAGTTCCTCGATCGGTGTCGGGACTTGTTCGTAGGCGTACGGTGCCGCGGACGCATCACATGGTTTGCGCGACCAAGGAGGTCGATGTGATCCTACCGACGCCAAGGAGACCTCCTCTCCCCACTATGGTATCATCTTGATCCCATGCCTGATCGTTCACAAATTCCGCGCGTGACATCGCGACGGGGGTCGATTCGGTTCGTTCGGGGAACCGACCCCTCCGACCGACCCACCGCGCCGCGCGTGACATCGCGATTGGGGTCGATTCGCTTCGTTTGGTAAAACCGCCTCTTCGGGGCCTGATCCGCAGGCGTTCATTCGACATAAATTATTCTTGCGAGCCTCCTAACTCCGCCCGCGTGCGGCGCATACGCCTTACCGCGAGCGCCTGGGGCGAGGGCAATCGATCGGCAGCGGGCTGATTGAGGGGGCGTGCAAGACGGTTATCGGTCGGGTATCCGCCGTGTGGAGCGGATGGCGGCGGTCTGCCACCTGCTATACAGCGACCAATGGGAGACCTATTGGGCCAGGGCCGGAGGGCCGGCGGTGATTTAACCCCCAGATTCGGTTACCGCACCCGGCGGTCACCCCCCCCTCTGTCCTATGATTCGCCTTCACGGGGCGGAGACTTCATAGTAGGTTCTACCCCGGCCCGCCACGAAGAGGGCGAGGCCGATCAACTCGATCTGTCCGGAGACGCCGGGGACCCGTCGTGGCCCCGTCCGGCGCACCACCCGCTGGTCAACGTCGGCACTGAGCCGCAATCCCTTCCTGGAAAGCCTGTCGAACTGACGAGGGCAGCGTACCTTGATCCGGTCTCCTCCTGTGCCTGAGGGTCCGAATCGCATGATCGGCTCACCCGGAGGGCGCGCGAGCGACAAGCGGGATGGCTTGGCCTCGCCTCCGCCCCGCCCGGTCCCCGGCCATCACGGGGAGGATCTTCCGGACCTCTCGGCGGCCCGGCAGCTCGAAATCGGGGTGCGGGCGGTGGCCTCCGGATACGGGTGGATCCGTACGCTCGGGCTATGGGGCATCCTGGCCGCATTCGGCTTGGACGCCCGGTCGCAGACCCTTCCCCCCGCGACGCCTCCCTCACCGGCGGCCCCCGGGCCCGTGGCCTCGTCCGCCCCGATCTCGGTGGAGCAACTGGCGGCGCGGCTTCAAGCGATGGAGGAGATGAACAAGAAGCTCGCCGAGGAACTGGAGAGGACCCGGAGAGAGCATGGCGAGCAGATGAAGCAGATTCTCGAGAGATTCGAAAAGCTCCCCGCGCGACCGAGCGACAGAAAGGAAGACGAGGGTCAGACGAGCGGCGATGGCGGCGGGACGGCTTCCCCGAGGGACGACGCCCGGCCGGCCGACCTTGAAACTCCCGTGCCGGACTATACGGAGGGGCAGTTCGGCCCCGACTCGCCCGCGCCGGGATATCCCCTCCCGAGCATCTCCAGAAAGAAGAGGTTACCGCTGTCGGGCAGCTTCGGCCCCGGCTTCCAGTTCAAGACCGAGGACGACGAGTTTCGGTTTCAAGTCCACCTCGAGTCCCAGATCGAGGGGCGGATCTGGCGTCAGGGCGACCAAGTCCCGGCCAATAGCGGCTTCTTCTTGCCCCGCCAGCGGATCTTCTTCACCGGCAACATCACCAAGCCAATCGAGTATGAGCTATCGATCAATCGAGGTTTCGGCAATCTCAACATCCTGAATGCTTACATCAATTGGCACCTTGACGACCGTTTCGAGCTCCAAGTTCGGCCGCTTCTTCACGCCGCTCCCATACGACCAGTACGCGATCTCGAACTACTGGCTGCCGACGCCCGAGCGGTCGATTTTCACGACCAACCTCAGCCTGAACCGCCAGTTCGGGCTGATGGGCTGGGGCTACCTCTTCGACAAGAGGCTCGACTACGCGGCCGGCGTCTTCAACGGCTCTCGCAATTCGTTCGAGAGCCTCAGCCGCGGCGTGGACTTCGTCGGGTACCTCAACACGAGGCCGTTCCAGGAGTCGGAATCGTTGTCGTTCGCCAAATTCCTGAACCTCGGCACTTCGGTCGCGTTCGGCCCCCAGGACCAGGCGCCCGTGCCCGTGGCGTTCCGCATCGGCGGAGGCTCCGCGAATGCCGACATCCCCGGGGCCGGCACGACACCGTTCCTGATCCTCAACCCCGATGTGATCGAGCGTGGCAACCGGTTGCTCGGGTCCGTCCACGCGGCCTACTTCTACAAGAGCCTGTCGCTGATCGGCGAGTGGCAATACGGCTACGGCAGCTACGCCACCCCCGCCCGCCCTTCGCCGGCGCAGGTGCCGTTCTCGGGCTTCTACGTCGTGGGCGGCTATTTCCTGACCGGCGAGCAGGTCGAGCGGCGGACCTGGCTCTATCCGCTCCGGCCGTTCGTCCCGACCAAGCGAGGCGACCGACGCGGCCCGGGCGCCTGGGAGGTCGTCAGCCGCGTCAGCGAGCTGCGCTCGGCGAGGGAGGTCTTCACCTCCGGGTTCGCCGACCCGGACCTCTGGTCCAACCAGGCCATCACGACCGAGCTCGGCCTGAATTGGTACTGGAATGAATATGTAAAAATTTATATGTTCTGGCTTCACGGCGAGTTCGCCGACCCGGTCCTTTACCGCCCCGGCGGCTTGCAGAAGACCGCCGACATGTTCTGGCTGAGGTTCCAGCTCTATTTCTGAGGCGGTCGCCCCGGTGCGGATGGACCACGGGCCGGCGCGGGCGGCGATGGAGGGGTGGCGGACCGGGAAGTCTTCGGCTCGCCCGAGGGCCCGGGGGTGATCGGAGACCCGGGGCGATTTCGAGGGGCGAGTCTTCGCCCGGGCGGCCTGTCGTGTGTTATGATCCTCGGCGCGCAGGCTGGGGATTCCCGGACACACGGCGTCGGGCTGGCATCTTGCGGCGTCGGGCCCCCCTGGACACTCGGACCGTCTGCCCAACCCGCGAAACGCCGGTACCCTGGCGGGCCCGGCCCGGCGGATCGCCTCGCGGGTAATCGTTGGCTCGATTGGAAGGGCGACCCGTCGAGGCACTTCGTCGGGCGAACCGGCCGATCCCGCACCCGCCTCTTGGAGGGACAGGTCATGCGATCTCCAGACCATTCGTCTCGTCGCGATTTCATGCGGCTCACCGGGCTCGCGGCCGGCGTGGCCGGCCTGGCGGTCCCCTCGACAGGGCGGGCCGCCCAGCCGGCCCCCGTCCGCGATCCGGACGCCGTGCTCGCGCGGCTGCTCGAGGGCAACAAGAGGTTCGTCGAGGGGCGGCTCACCCACCCCGGGCGGAGGCCAGAGCGACTTCGCGGCGCTCGCGGAGGGGCAGGCGCCCGTTGCCGTCGTCGTCGGGTGTGCGGACTCGCGCGTGGCACCCGAGTTGGTCTTCGACCAGGGAGTCGGCGACCTGTTCGTGGTGCGCGTGGCGGGGAACATCGTCAGCGGTGCGGGCCCCACCGTGAAGGGGAGCATCGAGTACGCGGTCGCGGAGCTCGGCGTCAGGCTGATCCTGGTGCTGGGCCACAGTCAGTGCGGCGCGGTCAAGGCCGCCATCGAGCACATCGATGCCAACGACGCCCTGCCCGGGTCCATCGGCGACCTCATCAACCCGATCCGGCCGGCCGTCGTCGCGGCGAGAGGTCGCCCCGGTGACAAGCTTGAGAACGTCATCAGGGCCAATGTCGAGAAGGGCGTCGAGCGGCTCAAGGGTCTCGATCCGATCCTGTCGAAGTTCGCCAAGACGGGGGAATTGAAGGTGGTCGGCGCGACCTACGAACTGCGCACCGGCAAGGTCGAGGTGTTCGGCTGATCGGCCGGTTGCCCTCCGGCGACCGGGACCGGACAGGACGCCCTTGGCCACCCTCGTCCATCGCAGGATCGATTCGCAGGAATTGCTCCGCGATGCTTTCGGGATCCCGGATGCCGCTTCGTGAAATTCGAGCGAATCTGTTGTCACACTATTGACTTTAGGGAACCGATTGGCGACCTTCACCGCTGGAACATGTGGAGGAGTTGAGGCGTAGCGGCTTCGCTCCCGTCATCGACCTATCGAGCCTCACCGCCTCGCATGAGGCACTGAGACCACATGCTTCCCTTTTCCGACGGCGCCATTCCCGCCCCGCTCCGTACGGTCTTGCGGGGTGTCGGGCAAGTCTTCTTTCAGGAGAACGCGCTGTCGGGCGCCTGCTTCGCCCTGGGGATCGCGGTGAGCTCGCCGCTGATGGCGGCCGGCGCGGTCGCCGGCTCGGCGATCGGCGCGGCGACGGCGCGGGTGCTGAAGTTCGACGAGGCGGAGGTATCCGCCGGGATCTACGGCTTCAACTCCGCCCTGGTCGGGATCGCCACGCTCTTCTTCTTCCGGCCGGGGGCGGCGAGCATCGCCTTGCTGATCGTCGGCTGCATCGCGGCGGCGGTGGTGACCCGTCTGATGCGGCGGTACCTGCCGTTCCCGACGTACACCACGCCGTTCATCGTCACGACATGGGCCCTGTACTTCCTGGGGCTGGCCCTGGGCGCGGCCCGGGTCGAGCCGGGGGGGCCGACGGACGCCGTCGGCTTCATCGGGGCGGTGGCCCACGGCGTCAGCCAGGTGATGTTCCAGGCGAGCATCTGGACGGGGCTGCTGTTCCTCGTCGGCATCGCCCTGAACGACTGGCGGCACGCGTCTTGGGTGCTGCTCGGGTCGATCGTCGGCATGCTCGTGGGGAACTATCATGCAACCGCGGGCGCGAGGGCCCTCGACCCCGAGAGGCTCGTCGAGCGCGCCCTGGTCGAGAACGTCGCTCTCGGGCTGTACGGCTACAACGCGACGCTGGCGGCCGTCGCCCTGTTCCTGTGGAGGCGGTCGTTGATCCCGCCCTTGCTGGGCATGCTCCTCTCGGTGCCGCTCACGGAGCTCGTCCCCATGCTCGGGCTACCCGCCCTGACGGCACCGTTCGTCCTGGCGACCTGGCTCGTCCTGGCGTTCGGCTGGCTCGATGGAAGGTTATTCCGAGAGCGGGTAGCACCGGTCCCTTGACGAAGCCGCGCCGTCGAGCCACGGCTCAGCATTCGGCGACAAACCTCCCTAGCCGACACTTGGAGTCCGACCCATGAATCTGTCACCTCAGGAACGCGATAAGCTGCTGATCTTCGTGGCCGCCCAGGTGGCCAGGCAGCGCAAGCAACGCGGTCTGAAGCTGAATGTCCCCGAGGCGACCGCCCTGATCACGGCCGAGCTGCTGGAGATGGCTCGCGACGGCAAGTCGGTCGCCGAGATCATCGAGCGCCGGCCGCGAGATCCTGGGCCGTGGCGACGTCATGGAAGGCGTGCCGGAGATGGTCTCGATGATCCAGGTCGAGCCCACCTTCCCCGACGGCAGTAAGCTGGTCACGATCCACGAGCCGATCCGCTGACGGGCGGCGCCCGGTCGCACACCCCGAGATCCCTGGGAGGCCGAGCATGGTTCCGGGCGAGTACTTCTTCGACGGGCCCGACCTCGAGCTCAACGCGGGCCGCCCCGTCGTGACGCTGAGCGTCAACAATACGGGGGACCGGCCGGTGCAGATCGGGGCCCACTACCACTTCTTCGAGGTCAACAAGGCGCTGATCTTCGACCGGGAGAAGGCGTACGGCATGCGCCTCGACCTGCCGAGCGGCACGTCCGCGCGGTTCGAGCCCGGCGACGTCAAGGACGTCAAGCTGATCCCCTACGGAGGTCACCGGGTGGTCCACGGGTTCAACGGCCTGGTCATGGGCCGCCTGGACGACCCCTACACCCGGCAGGTCAGCCTGAAGCGCTGCCTCGACGGTGGATACGGTCACAAACCATCCGAGGAACCGGCGCCGCTTCGCGACCGACCCCATCCCGAACCGGTAAGGGGAGCTAAACCATGAGCGTGCGACTTTCTCGACAAGCTTACGCCAAGAAGTACGGCCCGACGGTCGGCGACCGCATCCGGCTGGCCGACTCCGACCTGATCATCGAGATCGAGCACGACTACACCGACTACGGTGAGGAATCGATCTTCGGAGGCGGCAAGTCGATCCGGGACGGGCAGGATCAATGCCCGCTCGACGAGCCGATGAGCCCGGCGCACTGCGACCTGGTCATCACCAACGCGGTGATCGTCGACCACTGGGGGATCGTCAAGGGGGACATCGGCATCCGGGCCGGCCGGATCGTGGCCGTCGGCAAGTCGGGCAACCCGCTGACACAGACCGGCGTCGACCCGCGGCTGGTCATCGGGCCGGGCACCGAGGTCATCGCGGGCGAGGGCCGGATCTGCACGGCCGGCGGCGTCGATACGCACATCCATTTCATCTGCCCGCAGCAGATCGAGACGGCCATCGCCAGCGGCATCACCACGCTGATCGGCGGCGGCACCGGCTCGGCCACGGGCACGTGGGCGACCACTTGCACGCCCGGCCCGTGGAACATCATGCGCGATGCTCCAGGCCTTCGAAGGGCTGCCGATCAACGTGGGCGTCCTCGGCAAGGGCAACGGCAGTATCCACAAGTCGCTACGGGACCAGATCGAGGCCGGGGCCTGCGGCCTGAAGCTGCATGAGGACTGGGGCACGACACTCAAAGTCATCGAGACGAGCCTGGAGGTGGCCGACGAGTACGACATCCAGATCGCCATCCACACCGACACGCTCAACGAGTGCGGGTTCATCGACGACTCGATCGCGGCGATCAAGGGCCGGGCGATCCACAGCTTCCACACCGAGGGCGCCGGCGGCGGGCACGCGCCGGACATCATCAAGATCGCCGGCCTTCCCAACGTCCTGCCCTCGAGCACCAACCCGACCAGGCCGTTCACCGTCAACACGATCGACGAGCACCTGGACATGCTGATGGTGTGCCACCACCTCTCGCGGGACATCCCCGAGGACGTGGCGTTCGCCGAGAGCCGCATCCGGGCCGAGACGATCGGCGCCGAGGACGTGTTCCACGATCGCGGCATCATCAGCATGACGAGCTCGGACTCGCAGGCGATGGGCCGGATCGGCGAGGCCATCGTCCGGACCTGGCAGACCGCCCACAAGATGAAGGTGCAGCTCGGCGCGTTGCCCGGCGATAGCGACCGCAACGACAACGAGCGCGTCAAGCGTTACGTCGCCAAGTACACCATCAACCCGGCGATCACCCACGGCATCGCCCAGCACGTCGGGAGCATCGAGGGGGGCAAGCTGGCCGACCTGGTCCTGTACGACCCTGCGTATTTCGGCGTCAAGCCTTTTCTCGTCCTCAAGGGGGGCCTGCTGGTCGCCGCCCAGATGGGCGATCCGAACGCCAGCATCGCCACGCCGCAGCCGGTCTACATGCGACCGCAGTTCGCCGCGTTCGGCCGGGCGCTGTCGAAGTCGTGCCTGTCGTTCGTCTCGAAGGCGTCCCTCAACGCCGGCATCGTCGAGCGCTACGGCTTGCAGCGAGAGGTCGTGGCCGTCGAGCACTGCCGCGACATCGGCAAGAAAGACATGCGGCGCAACGAAGCGACCCCCGAGATCCGCGTCGACGCGGACACGTACCAGGTCTGGGTCGACGGCGAGAAGGTCAGCAGCGAGCCGCTGGCGGCGCTGCCGATGACACAGCGCGTACTTCCTCTTCTGATCGACGCTCTTGCATCCCGGGTCGGGGCAGCGGCCCGGACCGCGCCGTCCCGGATCCTCGGACTTCGGATACCGATGAACCTCCGTTTGCTCCAGATCGCCGACTCGGCCCTCCCGATCGGCGGCTACACGCATTCGTGGGGGCTGGAGGGAGCGATCGCGCGAGGGCTGGTCCACGACCCGGAAAGCCTGGAGCGCTGGACCGGACAGTGGCTCCGGACGTCCCTGGCGCCCCTCGAGGGCGTGCTCGTCGCCTCGGGCTGCCGGGCGGCCCGCGCGGGCATCCCGGCCGACCTCCTGGCGCTAAATCGGCTGGCCGGAGCCTCGATAGTGCCCCCCTCGACCCGCGGCGCCAGCCGGGAAATGGGCGAGCAACTGCTGGCGCTGGGGGCGACCTGGGCCTGGAGCGCGTCCGAACTCGCGCCGTTCCTGAGGACCCGGCCGGAGGAGCCCGACGGCTGGCACCACCCGGTCGCCTTCGGGTTGCTCGGGGCCTTGGCGGGCGGCGGTCCCGAGGACGTCCTGACGGCCTACCTGCACCAGGCGGCCCTGGGTATGATCGGCGCAGGGGTCCGCGCCATTCCGGTCGGCCACACCCACGGCCAGCAAGTGTTGGCCTACCTCCAGGACGACATTCGCAATCTGGCCGCGGAACTGTGCGATCGCGACCCCGAGACCGCCGGTGCCGGTTGCCCCTTCTACGAGGTTCTCTGCGATGAGCAAACACGCCTCTATGCTCGAATGTTCCGCTCATGATCTCTGGTCCGATGCGCCGATCTTGCCCTCGCGGCCGGGCCGGCGCCGCCCCCGCTGGGGCATCGTTCTCCACAAGGACCACGATCACCCCCACGATCACATGGGCCGGCCCGGCCCGGCCCGATATGCCGGCCCTTCGCGCCGGGTCTACACCATCGGGGTTGCCGGGCCGGTCGGCTCCGGCAAGACGGCCCTAGTCGAGGCGCTCTGCCGCGCCCTGTGGCCCGAGGTCAACCTGGCGGTCATCACCAACGACATCTACACCCACGAGGACGCCGAGTTCCTCTCCCGCCGCGAGGTGCTGCCGGTGGAACGAATCGTCGGCGTCCAGACCGGCGGCTGCCCGCACACGGCCATCCGCGACGACGCGAGCGCCAACCTCAGCGCAGTCGCCAATTTCCAGCGCCAGTTCTCCGGCCTCGAGCTGGTCCTGGTCGAATCGGGGGGCGACAACCTTACCGCCGTCTTCTCGCGCGAGTTGGCCGACCGCTTCATCTTCGTCATCGACGTGGCCGAGGGGGACAAGATCCCCCGCAAGGGGGGGCCGGGCATCTGCAACAGCGACCTGCTCGTCATCAACAAGATCGACCTGGCCCCCCACGTCGGGGCCGACCTGGACGTCATGCGCCGGGATAGCCAGAAGATGCGGGGCGAGCGGCCGTTCCTGCTGGTCAGCCTCCGACAGAAGGAAGGGGTCGGGGAGGTGATCACGTGGGTGCGCGAGCAGCTCGCATCACGCGCAACGAGCTCCTGACGCCGCCCGAGTTCCGGGGTCTCCACCCGACCGAGCACCAGGCGGCTCGAGTCGGCGGCGCTGCGCATCGAGCTCATCCGCGATGGCGACGAGACCCGCCTGGGGACTTGCTACCAGCAGGTCCCGGTCCGCCTGATGCCCCCGTTCGTCCTCGACGCCGAGCCAGCGTCGCTCCTCTACCTGATCAACCTCACCGCCGGCCTGATGGACGGCGACGGCCACCGCGTCGAGATCAAGGCACGCGCGGGCACGCGGGCCGTCGTGACCGGCCAGTCGGCCAGCCGCGTGCATCCGGCCGTGGCCAGCTACGCCACCCAGCAATGGTCCGTCGAGGTCGAGGACGACGCATGCCTGGTCGTCCTGCCAGGGCCGACGATCCCGTTCCGCGGCAGCCGCTACTATCAGCGCGGCCGCGTCGAGCTCGCCCCGCGCGCCCGCCTAATCTGGGGCGACATCTGGCTGCCCGGCCGCTACGACCGGGGCGTGCTGTCGGAACGATTCCAGTTCGAGCGGATCGTCCAGGACTTCGAGGCCCGGCGCGCCGGCCGGCTCGTCTACCGCGACCGCTTCCGATGGGACGGCCCGTGGACACCCGAGGATGTCGACTGGTACTTCGGCGGGTCCCTGGCCTCTGCCAGCCTGTTCATCGCCGGGCCGATGCCCGAGGCCCTCCCCGAGCCCGGTACGGCCCTCCGGCGGTCGGTCTTCCGGCTCGACACCGGCGAGAGCTGCATGCGATGGTGCGGACACCCGGCGGCCGTCACGTCCGACCTCGTGCTTAACGCCCTCCGCCTGGCCGCCGATTGGACGATCGGGCCCGACGCCCCTCCCTGGCTCCTCGCCTCGGGCAGTCTCGCCCCCAACCACTGGTTCTCGACCCCGGTGGGATAATCCGAGGCGCGTGAACTTCATGCACACGGCGCGGCACAGGCGGCCTTCAAGGGTGCGCCCGGCCCACCGCGTCGGCAAGGAAGTTCATGTCTGACCGGTCAACGACCCGCACCAGGCAAGTCGGCAAGCCTGGCGGCGGCCGAGCGGCTCCTCGTGACCTCGCGACGGATGCTCGGGCCCGATCCTCGAGGCGTCCGCGGTGGCCAGTCGTGCCTCACACGGCTTCGGTCTGCTTCACTCTCAGCACCCCGAGCACATTCCGTTCAAGCGTTGCCGAGATGTCATCGAGGTGGACGTGGCTGAGGTTCCTCGTCGAGAACCGGTCCTCCAATTCGACGCCGATTTGGTCGAGCGACGGTAAGCGTGTGGCCGAGGTTCCCCTACAATTCCGGTATGATCCGCATCCACCTCGATGACGCCACCCGCGATGAGCTGCAAACCCTTCGCCGGGCCGACCTACCGCCCCGGGCGCGGGACCGCCTGGAGATGGTCTGCCTCGCCGACGCCGGGTGGGCGGCGCCTCGGATCGCCGACCACCTCGGCTACTGCGGGCACACCGCCCGCGCCGTGCTCAAGGACTTCCTCGGCCGCGGCATCGCCGCGCTGTTCCCCCGCCGCACCGGGCCGCCACTCGACGACGCCCGACGCCGCGAGGTGACCGGGGCGCTGCGGGCCCTGCTCGGCGACGACCGCACCTGGACCAGCCGCCAGCTCAGCCAGGCGCTCGTCCCCCGCGGGATCGCGCTGAGCCCGCGCCAAATCCGCCGCTACCTCGGGCTGCTCCGGCGCGCTGGGGCCGGACCGCCGGCTGGCTGCGGCACAAGCAGGACCCGGCCAGGGTCGCGCGGGCCAAGCGGGTGCTGCTCAACCTGAAGCACAAGGCCCGGGCCGGCCGGATCAAGCTCTACTACCTCGACCAGTGCGGGTTCGCGCCGACGCTCCCGACGGCCTACACCTGGGCGCTGCCTCGGCAGCGGAAGCGGGTCAAGTCCGAGGCCCCGCAGGGGCGGCGGGTCAACGCGATGGCCGCCTACCGCCCCTACGGCGGGCGGCCGCGGCTGGATGTCTTCACCGCGGAGCGGACGTGGGACTCGTACGATTTCCTGGCATTCGTGCGGTCGCTGCCATGGTCGAAGGTGCCGCGGGTGGTGGTCCTGGACAACGCCAGCCTGCACACCAGCGGGGTCGTGAGGCGGCGCGGGCGGGTCTGGCGGCGGCGGGGATCTACCTGTACTTCCTGCCGCCGTACAGCCCGGAGCTGAACGAAATCGAGCCGGTCTTCCGCCAGGTCAAGTACCAGGAGATCCCGGTGCGGAGTCATGCCACGCGGGCGGGGCTGCGCGAGGCCGTCGAAGGCGGGTTCGACTCCTACAGCTGAAGCTTGCGGGTGGTGTCCTATGCCACTTGAACAGCCGGGAAGCTGACCCATTCGCGGGTAGTCCAGACGTGATCCGTTAGCCCGGCGGCCAGAGCGGGCGTCCGTCGCTGCCAACGCCCCTTGTCGTCCCGCTGCCGTAAGGTGCGGACCACCCAGCAGAAGTTGTAGCGATACAGCGTGTAATAGCTCATCGCCTCATGTACACGCCAATCTTTACTGAACCGGTACGTCTTCCGCGCCTTCCGCGCGTTCTGGCCGCGGTCGGTGCCGTGCTGGCGCTCGATGAACGACGTGTTGACCGCCCGGCTCACCGACGACGCGCCCAGGGCGGCCTTCAGACCGCCTTCGGTGCCGAAGATCAGCCGACGTTCGACCGCGACCACCCGGTCGTTTTCCCGTGCCTTGTGGACCGTGGCGTAGGTCAAGTCCTGGGGCAACCGCCGCTCGGGCAGGATCGGCCGCCGGCCCGGCCCGGTCGTGGGCCCCGAGACCGGCACGCCGAACGCCCTCTCGATCGCCGAGGCATAGGCGGGGTATTCGTCGCTGGTCATCAACCGAGGCGTAGCGCCGTCGGTGCGGTCCTTGACCGTGGCGACGATCTCCTCGGCGTTCTCGATCGAGCGCGCCCCCGGGACCACGGCCAAGACCAGCCGATGTTCGGGGTCGATCGCGACGTGATCCCACCAGTCCCCCTTGTGATCGTCGGCGGGATCGGCGGGGTCGCAGTTCTTCTGCTTCTTATTGACGAACGACCACTTCTCGTCGAACTGGACCTCAGTGGTCCGAGGGGGAAAAAGCCACAAGCTCGTCATGAGCGTCGTGGGCATGCTCCCCGGCGGCTCTGGCCAGTCGGACGACGGTGTCGCGATGGACGCCGACGAGGCGGCCGGTCTGGCGGATGCCGTCGCCCTCGGCCAGGTGCTCCAGGACCGAGACGGCGGTCGGTTCGGGGAGGTGACAGCGGTAGAGCGGCGTGCCCTTGCGCTCCGAGAAGCGGGCGCGACAGGCGTTGCAGTAGAGTTGGCGGAACTGCTTGTCCTTGCCGTAGCGGCCGCAGACCGAGAGATTTCCGACGTCCCGTTGGCCGTAGAGGGAGCAGTCGGGGTTCTGGCAGCAGAAGCGAGCGAGATCGTGCATGAGGCGAATGGGCCCCGTGGAAGGGGACGTGTTGTGACCAGGGCATAGGTACCGGGATCGTCACTCATCCTACGTCCAGTCCCTCGCAAAGGTTCAAATTGCCTAGGACACCACCAGCTTGCGGGCGAAAAGTGAAAAGAAACCCCGGCGGGCAGCTTAGTGGGTAGGCGACCAGCATGACAATGATCGCAACAAGCCAACCGCTCTCCAACCCCGGATTCCCCGGATGAACCTCGAATCTCGCCGTTATTTCTTGGACACAGGAATGTGGCCGGTGTCCAATGCGAGTCCATGAGCGCCGGGCGGGGACCCGGACGACGAGGTCAACGCTCATCTGGGCAATTCCGGCTTGGTGATGGACGGCAGAACCATGGGACTCCTTGGGATATTGCTCGCGCTCGCCCTGCTGATGTGGCTAGCCTTTCGAGGGTGGAGCGTACTGCTGGTGGCCCCGGCCGCTGCGCTCCTGGCCGCTGCGATGTCGGGCGAGCCGCTTCTCCCCCATTGGACGCAGACTTTCATGGGCAGTGCGTCTCGCTTCGTTGCGCAATGGTTTCCCTTGTTCCTGCTCGGCGGGTTGTTCGGCAAGCTCATGGATGACAGCGGTTCGATCACCTCCATTGCGCGTTACTTGACCGCACGGTTGGGAACACGCCGCGCGATGCTCTCGGTCGTGCTTGCCTCAGCCGTAGTCACCTATGGTGGCGTCAGCGTCTTTGTCGCCTTTTTCGTGCTGGTACCGATGGCACAGCAGATGTTCCGGGCCGCGGATATCCCGCGCCGCTTGATGCCGGCCACCATCTGTCTCGGTGCGTTTACGTTCACCATGTCGGCATTGCCAGGATCGCCCTCGATCAATAACGCCATTCCGATGCCTTACTTCGGCACCACGCCCTTCGCGGCTCCCGGTCTCGGCATCATCGCGTCGATCATCACCATGGCTTTCGGCATGTGGTGGCTCGGCCGTGCCGAAGCGGCCGCGCGCAGGGCCGGCGAGGGCTATGGCGGCGGTTCGGATGCTGCTCCTGCCGTCGACGAGAAGATCCGCGAGCATGCGACAGCGGCGGGCGATTTCGATCCGGCCGAGATATGCCATGGCAAGCGCGGCGACAGCGAGCCTTCCTTCGTCCTCGCCATGCTGCCTCTCGTTGTGGTCGTCGTCATGAACTTCCTGATGTCCCTGGTCGTGCTCCCGCGCCTCGATTTTTCGTATCTGGCCGAGGAAGTGTGGGGCGGGACCACGGTCGGGGCAGTGGCCGGTGTCTGGTCGGTCGCCGTGGCGCTCGCTGCCGGGACCCTGACCGTCGTCATCGTCAACTACCGGCGTCTGACCGGCTTGCGCGAAAGCATGGATGCCGGCGCCAATTCCTCGGTCTTGCCGGTCCTGACGGTCGGCAGCGTCGTGGGCTTCGGCGCCGTGGTGGCGGCGATGCCCGCGTTCGCGGGGGTCCGCGACGCCGTGCTGTCGATTCGGGGAGGGCCGCTGGTTTCGCTCACCGTCGCCATGAACCTGCTCGCCGGGCTTACCGGTTCAGCCTCCGGCGGGATGACGATCGCGCTCGATGCACTCGGTGACACCTATATGCGCCTCGCCGTTGAGCATGGCATCGATCCGGCGCTGTTGCATCGCGTGGCCACCATCAGCGCCGGCACGCTCGACGCCCTTCCCCACAATGGCACAGTCCTGACGGTGCTTCACGTCAGCGGGCTGACCCACCGCGAAAGTTATTTCGATATGGTGATGACTGTGATCGTCAGCACGATCATCGCATCTGTTGCCGTCATTGTACTGGGTTCGGTGTTTGGGTCGTTCTGACGACGGAGGGCAAATGCCTCGCGCCAGAACCCTTCGAACTCGAATACTCATGATAACCGGCTCCGAATCCATTCGCACGCACGACAGCCCCATGCTCGTCGGAGTCCGGACGGCGACGTCGGAATCGCCGCCGTCCTGCAGGCCCCGATGAGCCGGTGTCAGAACTTGACCAGGCAGCTGATGCCGCCGGTCAATTGGCTATGGTGCGTATGGGCGCCGTTCACCCCGAAGGCGGGTGCCCCGGCGAAGTCGCCGCGGATCTCCGGACGGAATTCGATGTATTTGACCGGATGCCAGTTGATGCCCAAGGTCGCTTCCGAATAGTACGTGCTCACGCCGGTGCGCGTACCTCGAACGTCGTCGAACCACTCCGCGCGGAAGTTGGTGTCGATCTTGGGGGTCAAGTGGTAGATGCCGATCGTGTACAGGCCGTACCAGGAGCCGGTGCCGACGGGCGTATTGGCGTCCCAGCCCATGTTGTTCTGGATGATCTGAGTGAACCGCTCGCTCCAGTTCTGCTGGAGGCGCAGCTCCACCATGGTCACGAAATCGCCCGCCAGGCCGGGCGCGGCAAAAATGGCGTTCGGTCCGGCGTAGACCGAGCCGGTCAGCCGCGTCTTCCTCTCGTCGGTCAGCCAGTAATTGGCCTGGCCGATGTAGCAGTACGAGTGGGCGCTCCGGTTGACGAAGAACGTGTTGGCACCCAGCGTCATGCCGTTCCAGACGTCCAACCGATCAGTGGCGTGCAGGGTTGTCAGGAAGCCGGTGAAGGCGCCGTCCTGGGAGTAGAAGAATTGGTAGTCGCTGGAATAGAACGGCCGGTAGGGGGCCAAGAATCCGTTGTAGCCGATGATCGTGTTCATGCGGCCGATCTGGAAGTCCACCCCTCCCTCGGTGAGGATCGGCAGGTGGGCCGAGAGGTAGAGGTCGCGGAAATCCTGGCCGAAGTGTGGATTGCCGGGCGGATAGCCGATGCCCCCCTTGGGCTGCGCCCGAGCGCCGCGTCGGCGCCCGCGAAATACCTCATCATGAACCCGAGATTGAAGATGTCCTGCTGGAGCGGCTTCTGGACCGTGAGGCCGATCTGGTTGAACAAGAACTCGTTGCCGAAGCGGTTCTGTCGGGGCTCGACCGACAGGATCCCCGCGCCGGTCGACGCGCCGGTGTAGCCCCCCTCGATCCAGCCGAACGAGCGTATCCCGGTGTTACCGAACAGGCCCCTCAGGCCCAGGTAGTCCATGAGGAAGTTCTCCTCGATGGCGGGGGTCGGACCGATCCTGTATCCCGAGGGGGCCTGAATATTCTCCGAGATTTCGGCCGGCAGCGACTCCGCCTCCAGCCCGGTGCTGGCCTCCGCCGGCCCCGGGTCGGGGGGCACCGGCTGCGACCCGGCCTCCGAGCCGGGACCGGCTCTCGGCGGCGCGGGGCCGGGGGCGACCGTGGGTTCGCCGGGTAGCGGCTCCGGCACCAAGCCGGAGCCGGCGCCCGACGGCGGGGGGCCGGGGGCGACCGTTCGAGGCTGCGGGATGTCTTGGGCGTCGGCGGTGACCGCCCCCGCCAGCAGGGCCGCCAAGCCCCCGCCGAGTAGGCATTTCCACCTCATGAGGTTGGATCCTCGCAACGGGCGGCAAAATAGTGAACTGTCGAATGCTTGTCATCCGTCGTGATGAAAGGCTCGGTGCCACTCGTCTGCCAGATATAGTTAGTAGACTCGGCTGCGACAAATCGAAGGCTTTAGTGCAACAGCGGGGATTTGATGCGCTTGAGGGATATGCAGACGGGTTCGGATGGAGGGGAAAGCTGGGAGAGAGCGCTAAAACCATTCGCGGAAGGCTGTGGTCGTCCTCAGGCTAGGGGGCCACGCGGGCTCGACAAGGACTGCAAACTGGACACCTTCGGTCTGGCTTCGCCGGCCTCGACTGATGACCCAATGAGTACACCCGCCTGAGCGTTGGCCACGTCTGGACTGGCTCGAATCGACCGGACCCGGTTAAGGCCCGGTGCCAATCCACGCGTTCAACACTGCCTGGATGCGGTTCGCCATGTCCTTCTGAACCGGACGACCCGCCTCGGGGCCGTCAGCCGACGACCGGGGCACGGGAGGCGGTACGGCTGCCGCCCGGCCTGCCTGACGACGATGTTCTGGTTAATGGAGGCCGCATCGCGGGATTGGAGGTCGCTCTACTCTGTCGAAAACCTTTTCGGCGTGGGGGACGTAGTGTATGTATGAAGACCACACGTCCCATGACCAAGTCGCCCCTGGCGTTGGCCCGCACCGCCCTGGCCACCGCCAAGATCGCCCTGCTGCCGTTCTCCTCGAAGTTCTCCCGTCACGACTTCACCCAGCACCAACTCTTCGCCCTGCTGAGCCTGCGCGAGTTCCTCAAGGTCGACTACCGCGGACTGGAGCAGATCCTCCGCGAATGGGCGGAGTTGCGCGACGCCCTCGGCCTGAAGAAGGTCCCCGACCACTCCACCCTCCAGAAGGCGGCCACCCGGCTGCTCGAAAAGAGGGGTTCGATGCCCTCCTCGGGCAGACCGTCGCCGCGGCGCGGCGCGCCGCCTGATCCCGGCCAAGCCCAAGGCGGCCGTCGACGCCACCGGGTTCGAGACCCGGCACGTCAGCCGCTCCTTCGCCTGGCGGTCCAAGCGGTCCGGCAAGCGGCGGCGGCAACGCGCCTGGCCCGAGCTGACCGCGGTCCTGGAGACCCGGGGCCACCTGTTCCTCTCGGCGCACGTGTCCCGCGGCCCGAGTCAGGACTCGCCCCAGTTCAAGCCGACGGTGCGGGCCGCCTGCGGGCGCTGCCCGGTGGATACGCTGCTGGGCGACGGCGCCCTCGACGCCGAGCACAACCACGCCCTGGCCCGTCAACGGCTGGGTGTCCGCTCGACGGTCTTTCCCCTGAACCGGCGGAACGCGGGCCGGAAGTGGCCCAAGACGCGATACCGGCGGAGTTACGCCGTGGGCGACGACGGGATGATGGCCCCGGAATACGCCGACATCTTCGGCGTGCCGTTCACCGGGTTCCCGGTCGCAGGACTGCCCGAGGAACGCACCCCGCCCACGCCGAAGCCAGGCAAGGCCGTGCGGGCGGTCCCGGAGCGCCTGACCGATTCGCCGTGGCTCGAAGTCACCTTCCCCCGCGTCGTCGGCTACCGATTCGACGTTCCGGCCGAACGGCTCACGGCGCGGTTCGACAAGTCCCACCGCGAAGTGCTGACCACCCAGGACATGCCGACGAACACGCTGAACGCGCCGATCGTGGGCGAGAAGGCCGAGCTGACGCTGGACGAGGCGAGGGGGCTACGCCCGCAGGCGGTCGCGTTCCGGCTCGCCACCCACCTGCAGCAGCATCATTTCCCGGACAAGCACTGGCTGTTCCCGCAACTCCTCGACATCGTCCGCGACTGGCTCGGCGACCCGGACGGCGAATCGCCGAACGTGGAGTACGGCGACGACACCTTCCCCGGCCTTCTATTGTTCGGGGAGAAGAAGCACGCCGCCTGCGAGAAGATCAAGAGCGCCATCCTCGCCTCCTCCGGCGGGGCGAAGCGGCTGCGGGCCGAGCTCCAGGCCGACGCGACGGGCACCACGGCGGGCGTATCCTTCGACACCGTGAAGACGTGCTGGACGACCGAGCCGACGAAATGTCACATCAACCTCGTGCCGCAAGACAGCAATTGGGAGACGATCGTCTGCGAGAAGCTCGAAGAGATGGACGAGGTCAAAGCCTACGCCAAGAACCAGGGCATCGGGTTCCGCATCCCGTACACCTGCGACGGCCGGGCCGGGAACTATTTCCCGGACCTGATCGTCAAGCTCGACGACGGCCATGGCAACGACCGACCTTTTGAACCTGGTCCTCGAAGTGTCCGGGCAGAAGAAGAAGGAGAAGGAGGCGAAGGTGCGGACGGCGAAAACCATGTGGGTGCCGGGGGTCAATAACCTCGGCACCTTCGGCCGCTGGGCGTTCCTGGAAATCGACGGATCGAACCTGCACAAGGCGAAGCAGGAAATCCGCAAGCTGTTCAAGGAAACCACGGCCTGACTCACTGACCACGAAGGTGCCACGATGGCCAAGAAGAAGCCCGCGCCCGTCTCCGTTGACGCACACAAGCACGTCGCCGACAAGCGGCCGAACATCCCCACCCGCGAGACGGCCGCGTTCGCCGCCGATGATGGCATCGGCAAGGCCGTCTACCACCGCGACCGATCGCTCGACCCGCAGCTGGTCTGGAAGGGTAAGGACGAGCAGGATTCAAAGCCGCTCGAGGTGCCCGCGGTGCCGCTGCACGTCCAGGAGAAGATCCACCCGCAGGCGATCGTCGAGGACGTGAAGCGCGCGATCGGCTGACCACAAGGCGGCTGGCTCGCAACTCGACCTGTTCGCCGACTTCAACGGCCTCGACGACTTCGCGAAGAAGCTGGAATTCTACCAGCATGACCAGCACTGGACGAACCGGCTGATCCTCGGCGACAGCCTGCTGGTGATGACCAGCCTGGCGGAGAAGGAGCGGCTGCGCGGCCAGGTGCAGTGCATCTACTTCGACCCGCCCTACGGCATCAAGTTCGGCAGCAACTGGCAGGTGAGCACGCGCAAGCGAGATGTGAAAGACGCTAAGGGTCTGGAACGGAATAAGCATTACGACTTGCCGTGCGATCCGGACGACTCAGGCCTGATCGTGTAGTTCCACTCACCATGGAAGTCATGGGGATGCAGCCGGACCCGCTCCATCTGCTGCTTCGTCACCTTGACCTTGGTCGGGTAGCTCCCCGTATCCAGCCGGGCCTCCACCTCCAGGCCCGTCGCGGTCCGCGTCGCGGCGATCAACTCGACGACCACCTGATGGCTGACCAGTGGGCGGCCCCGCCAGTTCATCGTGATGTGCGAGAACAGCCGGTGCTCGATCTTGTTCCACTTGCTCGTGCCCGGCGGGAAGTGGCAGACCGTCACCTCCAGGCCCGTCTCGTCGGCGAACCGCTGGAGTTCGACCTTCCACAGCCGGACCCGATAGCCGTTGCTGCCCCCGCCGTCGGCACAGATCAGCAACCGCCCGGCGTCGGAGTACATCTCCGACCCCATGCCGGACCACCACCGCCGGATGCCCTCGACGGCGAAGCTGGCCGTGTCGTGATCGACGCCCACGTTGACCCACCCCAGGTCCCAGCCCATGTCGTAGATCCCGTAGGGGATCGCCTTGCCGACGCGGCGGTCGGGGAAGTCATGGATCAGGGCCTCCTCGGGCTCACCCGCCGGTTGCCACTCCCGGCCCCGGTTGGCGTACTGCCCGACCAGCTCCTTCTTCTTGGTGTCCACCGAGATGACCGGGGAGCCCGCGGCGATGTACCGCCCGCTGATCTCGCTGATGTAGCGGAACTGGGCGTCACGGTCGGGGTGCTGCCTGCCCTCCAGGGTCTTGGCCATCGCCTGGAGGCTGTAGCCGAGGTGGTGGAGCATCTCCCCGACGACCCGATGGCTGACGGCGAACCCCTGGCGGCCCAAGGCCTCGGCCAGTTGGCGGGTGCTCTTGCAGGTCCACCGCAGCGGGGACATCGGGTCGCCCCGCGTCTCGGGGGCGATCAGTCCCTCCAGGGCCACGAGGATCGCCGGCTCCTTGTCGCGGAGCTTCTTGCGACCTCCGCCGGGCCGTCGGACGCGACCGGGGGGAGGGGGTGGAGCGTCGAGTTCCTTCAACGCCCGCTGGATCGCGGCGTGAGAGATGCCCGAGGCCCGACTCACGCGGCGGATGCCGCCGTAGCCCAGGGAGCGGGCCTCGACGGCGGCGAGGAGCCGTCGCTGCCGCTCGTCGAGGTTCGGCAGGATCGCGGCGAACTTCCGTTGGAGTTCAGGATCGTCGGGCATCCGTCCATTATGAGCCGCAGCGACGAATTATAACAGTTGTTTCGTTCCAGGCCCTAAGGCCGAGGATTTCACGCGCCAACCGGAGCAGATCAAGGCGTTCCGCGACACGTGGGAGTTGGGGATTCACAGCTACCTGACGTACATGAGGGATCGGCTGACCGCCGCGCGAGTTGATGACTCAATCAGGAAGCATTTTCGTCCAGATCGGCGACGAGAATGTTCACCTATTGCGATCGCTAATGGACGAGGTGTTCGGCAGCGATAACTTCATTTCGCTCATCGCGTACGACACGACAGGTGGGCAAACCGCCGAATTCCTAGCGGCCAGCGGCGACTACCTCCTGTGGTATGCCAAGGAAAGAGCAAGTACCAAGTTCCACCGTTTGTTTGCCGAGAAGATGGCGGGCGTCGGTGCAAGCACCGGCGAACGGTACGATCAACAAAGTGCAGATGGCCGCGCCTACCAGCTGACGAGCCTCACGAGTCAGAGCATTGGCCGCGAAAAGGGCGAGGGTGCCGCATGTTGGTTTCCCGTCCAGTTCGACGGTCGGATGTTTCGGCCGAGCGCCCAAGTGCGATGGAAGACGAATGAGACGGGCATGCAGAAGCTACTCAGTGCTGGTCGGATTGCGAAGGCGGGCGAGACCCTACGATATGTTCGCTACCTCGAAGACTTTCCGGCATACCCAATCACGAACAGCTGGCACGATACTGCTGGCGGCGCCCGGTAAGACGTATGTTGTCCAGACCAGTCCCCGGGTAATTCAGCGAGCGATCCTCATGACGACCGATCCCGGCGACCTCGTCCTCGACCCGACGTGCGGCAGCGGCACGACGGCCTACGTCGCGGAGCAATGGGGCCGGCGATGGATCACCATCGACACGTCCCGCGTTGCGCTGACGCTGGCTCGGACACGGATGATGGCCGCTCGCTTCCCCTATTACCTTCTTCTCGATTCAGTTGAGGGCCGTAAGAAGCAAGCCGAGTTGACAGCCACTCTGCCGGACCCCGCTTCGCCCGCACCTCGGCGCGACATGCACAAGGGATTCGTGTACCGCACCGTCCCGCACGTCACTCTGAAAAGTATCGCTAATAACCCAGACATCAAGGACGGGATGACCCGCGAGCAAATCGAAAAGGCGATCGCCCGGCACGCCGAGACCGAGACGCTTTACGACCAACCTTACGAGGACAAGAACATCGTCCGGCTGACTGGCCCGTTCACCGTAGAGAGCTTGTCCCCTCACCGGAGTCTTCCGGTCGCCCCGAGTGAGGATCAACCTGCGTCACCAGAACCCGCCTCGTCCGCCAATTTCGGACAGATGATCCTCGACAACCTCCGCACGGCCGGCGTGAAGGGGACGGATAAGTCGCAACGCATCACGCTCGCCCGGCTCGACACATTCCCCGGCGAGTTCATCCAAGCGGAGGGGGAGACGGACACCGGCGCGACCGTCCGAGTCAGCGTCGGCCCAGAGTTCGGCACGCTCGGCGACGCGGACATCAAGAAGGCCGCCCTGGAAGCGATTAAAGGGAGCCAGTGCGACCTTCTGCTCATTTGTGCGTTCGCGTTCGAGGCGAGCGTCCACGAGCAGACGGCGGAGCTGACGAAGGAGATCAAGTTCGGCAAGCTGAAGGTGCTGCCGGTGCGGATGAACCCCGACCTGGCGATGGGCGACGAGCTGCTGAAGAAGACCGGCGCCGGCAACCTGTTCACCGTGTTCGGCGAGCCGGACGTGAAACTGACGAGGGCGGGCGGCAAGGTGACGGTCGAGATTCGCGGCGTGGACGTCTTCGACCCCAGCACCGGCGCGATACGCTCAGGCGACACGGACGACATCGCCTGCTGGTTCATCGACACCGACTACGACGGGCAAAGCTTCTTCGTCCGCCACGCCTACTTCCTGTACGGTGGCAAGGACACCGAGGAAGGGCCGTACGACAAGCTGAAGAAGGCTCTTCGCGCGGAGATCGACGAGGGCGAGTGGTCGAAGCTCTACAGCGCGACGAGCCAGCCCTTCGACCCACCGACGTCCGGCAAGATCGCGGTGAAGGTCATCAACCACTTCGGCGACGAAGTGCTGAAGGTTTATCCGGTTCCGGCCGTCAAGTAAGCCCCCGCGAGGCGTTACCGGCCGACGCCAACCGTTTCACCGGCGACCACATCATGCGATGCCCTTTTGGGATGCCTCGTGCCGTTTCTTGTCCGACGGTCTTAACCCGGCCAGCTTCAAGATATGGAAGTACGCGCCTCGGCCTCATCCCCGCCCCCCGGTCCGGATGAACCGCTCCAGCTCCTGAGCTCGCAGGGAGGTCAGGCCGCGCGATGAAGGCATCCTGGAGGTCCCTCGCCCCCCTCGTCGTGTGGGTCGTCCTGGCCTCGTCCCCGCACCCCGCCGGGCTGACCATCGCCGCGTGGCGCTATCTCGGCCTGTTCGTCGGCGTGGTCACGGCCCTGGTCCTGGAGCCGATCCCCCCGGCCGCGGTGGGCCTGGTCGGGGTCGCCCTCGCGGCCGCGCTGGGCTACGTCTCCCCCGACCCGGCCGAGTCGATCCGGTGGGGGCTCTCCGGCTTCTCCGACGGGACCGTCTGGCTGATCTTCGGCGCCCTGACCTTCTCCGTCGGCTACGAGAAGACGGGGCTGGGGCGCCGGATCGCCCTCTCGCTGGTGAGGGTCATGGGCCGGAGCACGCTGGGGCTGGGCTACGCGGTGATGACGGCGGACCTGCTGATCGCGCCGTTCACCCCCTCCAACACCGGGCGCAGCGCCGGGGTCATCTTCCCGATCGTGCGGAGCATCCCCCCGCTCTACGGCTCGACGCCCGGGCCGACGGCGCGGCGGATCGGCGCCTACCTGATGTGGACCGCGTTCGCGTCCACCGCCGTCACCAGCTCGCTGTTCCTGACCGCGTTGGGGCCGAACCTCCTGGCGCAGGGCCTGGTGCGGAAGGCGACGGGGGTCGACGTCTCCTGGTCGCAATGGCTCCTGGGCGCGTGGCCGGTCGGGGCGGCCCTGCTCGCGGCGCTGCCGGCGCTGGTCTTCCTGATCTATCCGCCCGAAGTCCGATCGAGCCGCGAGGTCCCGGCCTGGGCGGCGGCGGAACTCCGCACGATGGGCCGTCCGGCGCCCGCGAGGTGCTGATGGGCCTGATGATCCTCGTCGCCTTCCTGCTCTGGGTGTTCGGGGGCCGGTGGATCCACGCGACGACCGTGGCCCTCGCCGTCGTCGCGCTGATGGTCCTGACGGGGATCATCGGCTGGGACGACGTGGTCGGCAACCGACCCGCCTGGGACGCGCTGCTCTACTTCGGCACGCTCCTGGCGCTGGCCGACGGGCTGAACCGCGTCCGGGTCGTCGCCTGGGTCGCCGGGGGCGTCTCCGGCGCGCTGGCCGGCCGCCCGCCCCCGGTCGTCCTGGCGATCCTGGTGGCGTCCTTCTTCCTGGTGCACTACCTGTTCGCCAGCCTGACGGCGCACACGACGGCGGTCCTGCCGGCGGTGCTGGCCGCGGGGGCGGCATGCCGGGGATGCCGGTGCGGCCCTTCGCCCTGCTGCTGATGTACTCGATCGGCCTGATGGGCGTGCTCACGCCCTACGCCACCGGGCCGGCCCCGGTCTACTTCGGCAGTGGGTTCATCGACCGGAAGGATTTCTGGACCCTGGGCCTGATCTTCGGGATCATCTTCCTGGGCACGCTGCTGGGGATCGGCATGCCCTACCTGCTCCGGGCCGGGGCGTAGGCCCCCGGTGGTCCGGCCCTCGCGGAGGGCGCGCGGCCCCCGGATCGGGTCTCATGGACCTGACGTGGGGACCGTCCCCCGATCGCGAGGCATGCCGATGAAGGAAGTCGAGCTGGCGGTGTTCGACGTGGCGGGGACGACGATCCGCGACGACGGCCAGGTGGCCGAGGCGTTCCGACGGACGCTCCGCGCAGGGGATCGAGATGTCCGACGAGGACCTGCGGCCCTGGCGAGGCGCCTCGAAGCGGCGGGCCCTTGAGCACTTCATCGAGCGGCAGTCCGGCGCCGTCGCGCCGGCGCGGCTGGACGAGGTGTACGCCGACTTCCGCGACCGACTCGGGCGCCTGTTCGCGGATCAGGGCGTCCGGGCCGTCGACGGGGCCGAGGCCACCTTCGCCTGGCTGCGGGAGCGAGGGGTTCGCCTGGCCCTCACGACGGGCTTCGACCGCGCGGTGGCCGAGCTGCTGCTCGGGGCGGTCGGGTGGGGCGTGGGGGTACTCGATGCGGTCGTCTGCGGCGACGACGTGCCGCAGGGTCGCCCGGCGCCCTACATGATCTTCCGCGCGATGGAGGCGACCGGGGTGCTCGGCGTGCGTCGGGTCGTGAACGTCGGCGACACGGCGCTCGACCTGGAGTCGGGCTGGAACGCGGGCGTCGGCGTCAACGTCGGCGTCCTCTCCGGCGCCCACGCCCTGGAGCAACTCCGGCAGGCGCCGCACACGCACCTGCTCGCCGGCGTGGCCGACCTGCCCGACTTGCTGGACCCGGGCGCCGAGGGGGTAGGAGGCCTCGGGCGCCCCCCTGAAGGTGGAATCCTGCGGCCCGTCAACGGTCAGGCGCCTTGCAACGCCGTGCTCGAGGCGCCGGCCCCTCCGGCCAGCCCTGTCGCGGAGGGTGGGGCCGCGGGCGGCACCCCCGGCCTCGGCCTCATACCCGTCCGCCGCCGCTGCGGATGTACCGCTCCAGCTCCGCGTCGCTCATCGCCTCGAAGTCCGGGTCGGGGTCGCCCGGCTCGACCGGGACCGACCGGAGCTCCTCCGCGGCGCGGGCCTCGTCCTCCATGTTGATCCGATCGGCCTTGATCAGCGTCCGGGCCGCGGCGACCGCCTCGCGGACCCCGCAGATCTCATGGTGAGTCGCGGCGAAAAACAGGGTGTCGACGATCTCCCGCCGCTTCTCCTCGCGGACCGGCCAGCGCTCCCGGATCGCCCGGCACTGCAGCCGGATGTCCTCGCGCGAGGGCTTTCGACCGCCGAAGGCCATACCTCCCCCCATAGCCCCTGCGGGCCTTGCGTTAGAGGCGGGAAAATCGCGCCTTGCGGCGGGTCTTCCAGGCCCCTTGCCCCCCCACGGGCCATGCCCCGGGGCTCGGCGGTTCGCATCCTGGCGTGGTCGATCAGGCCGCTCGCGGCGGCGGTCCCGTGCGCCGGTGCATCGCGTCCAGCGCCTCGCGGAAGCGATTGCGGGACGGGGGGCGCGGGGCCCTCGTCCCGGGTCGCGCCTTCGGCACGGCTCGACACGGCTCGGCGTAGCCTGGCACGGCCTGGGGCGGCTCGTCGCGTCGCACCCCGAGCCGCTCGGCCACGAAGGCCGGCAGCAGGACCGACGGGCCCTCTTCGTGATCGGGCAGCAGCCGGATCGCCCCGATCTCGTGTCCCCGCTCCAGGGCGGGGTACAGATCCTCCGGGGTTGAACCCAGGGCATCAGCCAGCGCGGCGAGGGTCAGCACGATCGTCGGTTCGCTCGCGGTCGTCGCGGTCATGTCGGCACGCTCGTCGGGCCGTCGGGTCGTCGCATCGACTGGACGATTGTATCATGGATGTGCAGCGATGCGAAGTGCCCACCCGTCCCCGCGGGAGTGCCCCGATGTCGGCCGAGATGCTCCGCCCCGATGATCCAACGGAGGCGGTCCCTCCCGGGCGGTTCGCCTGGCTGCGGGAGAAGCCCCATCGCCGGTCGATGCTGGTCGAGGTCCAGGCCGCCCTGGCCCAAGGCCGTCTCGACGCCCTTGATCGCTCCCTCCTGATCCGCGAGCTGGAGGATCTGCGGCGCTCCGGCGATCTCTCGACCGGCGAGTCGGCCCGAGTCGAGCGGATCTTCCGGGCGATCGCGGCGCAGGAGGCAGCCGGCGGGCGGGCGGCCCTGGGTCAGGGGGCGATCTGATCCCAGGGCAGGCAGGTCACGAACTGGCCGAGGTGCCCGACGTTCCCCGTGGCGACGGTCACCGCGTCGCTCGGGTTGGCGGCCAGCAGCGCCTGGGCGGCCAGGATGCAGTCGCCGTCCAGGGCATCGGGGGCCGACGTCGGCCGCCCGGCGCCGCGCGGCGGCCCAGAGCTCGGCCGCCTTGAGCATCGCGTCCGTGGTCAGGTGGGCATAGTCGAGCGTCGCCTTGACGTGGTCGAGCCGGAGCACGCTCGCGGCCTTCCCGAGGCGCAGCAGCTCGCGGCGGACCTCGTAGTCGGCGATCTCGGGCACGAACACCCGCACCCCGGCGGCCGACAGGTCCCGCACCCACATGCGGCACCGATCGGCCAGCGGGCGGCCCAAGGGGTGGGCGAGCAGCCCGAGCGGCCCGGAGTCGAGGAAGACCAGGCGCATCAGGGGAACAACTTCCGGTCCGAGAGGCGGTCCTCTTCGAGGGCCACGAGCAGGGCGTCCAGGGACTCCCGCTGCTCGTCCGCGTCGCCCATGTCGTCGAGGGCATCCAGCCCGCGGGCGATCGCCTCGGCCCGCGCACGGACCTCGGCCTCGGTCATGGGTATGGCCCGGCCGCGGGCATCGACCGAGCTGCGGGGTGTGACCGGCGTGTTGGCGATGGCCATGGTCGGGGTCTCCCGGGTCCGGGGGCGGCGGGCCGGTGCGCGGAGGAGCAGGTGGCCGTCGAGGTCGTCGAAGGGGATCAGCAGCCGGCGGCCGACCTTGATGCCGCGGACCGCCCCGGCGTCCACCATGCGGCGGATCGTCTTGACCGAGAGGCCCGCGTAGGTCGCCATCTGGGCGGCGGAGCCGAACCGCGGGGCGGGCATCATCATCTTCCTGGCCGCGCTCGCCATCGATCCGGATCTCCCGCCGGTGCTTCGGACCCGGGGTGGGCCCGGATGGTCTCCCACGGTCTATTGTACCCTCCGATGGCCTGGAGTGGTCAGGAGTGGTCGCGAGTGGCCCGGGATGTCCCCTCCTGCCCCGCCCCCCCGTGCGGGGAACCTCCGCCCCGAGGGGCGACAACCCATCGACGACGGCCGATGCCGGGGCGGAATTCGTACCGCTTTGGCTACCGCTTTACCGCGAACCGACGTATATTCTGGTCCATTCCTGCGACGCCGTGAGACGATGGGGTGTCGACAGTGTTGTCGCAAGTTGCCACATTGAATGAAGTTGCGGCTACGTCCCTGCGAACCTCCATCGCCGTTTCCCGCTGCGTCCGGGGTCTGCAAAACCTCCATCGGCGGTTCGAATCCGCCCGGCGCCTCTCCCGCCGGTCCCCGCTCCGGGACCACTCAGCCGGTCTCGCCGGTCAGTTGCGGAAATCCGCCGGCGCAACACCCATCAGCCCCGACCCTTTCTCCCGCAAGAGCCTGCGGCTACGCCGCACCCCGCCCATGGGCTAAAAGGGAGACAGAGGGGTAGCTTGGCCCGGTTTCGCCCCATGACGCGCTCGTGCCGTTAAGCTGCCAGCCGGAGTTTCCTTCTCCTTTTCGCGCCGACCCCGGCGGTAGGAGTCGAACCCACCATCGCCCGCGGCGCGGAGGCCGGCCCGGGTGGTGCCGCTCCGCACCGGGGTCTCCTGATACTTGACCCGCCCGGGCACCGGCTCGATCCGGTTCAGCCCCGGGCTGTACGGCGGCGGGGAGCACAGGTCGATCCCCACGCCGCCGGGCCCCGCCGCGCCCGCTTCACGACCCCGCTGGCGTGCAGGCCGGCGTTGCCCGGGGCCACCACCCGCGGCACCTGCGACCACGGCAGCGACCGCACGAACGCCGGCGAGTCGTACGGGCCCCCGGTCCGCCCGGCGGTGAAGACCTCCAGCCGCGGCGGGCTGCCGTAGGGGCGGTAGGCGGCCATCGCGTTGACCCGGCGGCCCCGCGGGGCCTCGGACTCGACCCGCTTCCGCTGGCCCGGCAGCGACCAGGTGTAGGCGGTCGGAAGGGTCGGCGAGAACCCACACTGGTCGAGGTAGTAGAGCTTCAGCCGGCCCTTCATGGCCTTGGCCTTGAGGTTCCGGAGGACTCCCTCGGCCCGCGCGACCGTCACCGGGTCCCGCTCGTGCCGCAAGGAGCCGGCGGTCCGCCCCCAGCCGGCCTTGAGCAGGCCGAGGTAGCGGCGGACTTGGCGGGGCCTAACACGATCCCCCGGGGGCGCGGGGCCTGACTGGGCCGGCGGCCGGTCCAGGTCCGGTCCTCACCGAGCCGGGCCCGCAGCGCCTCGGCGACCCGGTGCCGCCGCCGGGCGCCCGGCGGCGGCCCGGTACGCCGTGAGGACGGGGCGGCGGTGCCCCGGCCGAGGGAGTCCTTGAGCACGCCGCGGACGGTGTGGCCGCAGGAGCCGAGGTGGGCGGCGATCCGGGGCGCCGGCCAGCCGGCGTCGGGGAGGGGGCCCATCTCCAGGCGGTCCCGGGCCCGGGGCGGCAGGTCGGTCCGGCGCAGGGGTTGCAGCTCGCCGCGGGTCGTGTCGTCGAGGTGGATGCGGATCATACCGAATCGGAGGGGAACCGTGGCAAGCCGCTTAGGCCGTCGCCGAGTCGAGCGGGCTGCGCCAGACGGGCCGGGCGGGGAAGAGGATGCGGGCGGCGTCCAGCGCCGTGCCGGTCGAGGATTCGAAGCCCTCCTCGACCGAGGCGCCGGCGACGTCGATGTGGCCCATCAGGAGGCGCACGAGCGTCGCGGCCGAGAGCGACAGGTGGCGGCGGCTCAGCTTGTCGGGCTCGATCCGCGACCGCTTCGGCTCGGCGTGGATCAGCCAGCGGCGCTCGCCCACCGTCAGGCCGAGCTCCAGGGGCATCGCGGCGCCCGCCTCGACGGCGCGGCGCGACAGCTCGGGCAGCGCCAGCGCGAGGAACCGGTCGACGTCGGGGATGTGGTACATCGACGCCACGCCGTCGTACTCGTCCTGGTCGACGACCTTGCCCGAGCCGCGGAAGACCTCCAGGACCGGGTGGTCGGGGGCGCGTGGACGATCACCTCGGGGTAGGCGCGCTCCAGGGCCTCGGAGCGGACCCGGCCCAAGAGGGCCCGCAGCGCCTGCGGATGCGCCGGGTGGCTGGCGATCTCCAGGATCTTGTGGTCCTTGACGAACGCGTAGCCGCGGACCGCCTCCCCCTGGCAGGCGACCCAGATGACGTGCGCGTAGCGGCGGCCGATCATCCACCGCCAGTAGTCCTCCGAGCGGACGACGCTGCCGGTGGTCCGCGCGTACTGGAGGTCGTACAGCGCCATCAGGTCGTTGAGCTCGACCTGCCGCCAGGGGCGGACGTGCCAGGCGGCGCGGCCCTCGACGGGCACGTCGTTGACCTGCGGCAGGTTGCGGCTGAGCGTCTGGCCCAGCGTCTGCCGGCCGCAGACGCCCCAGCCCAGGGCGCGGTAGAACTGCGGCATGCCGGTCGTCAGCGCCTGGACCACGGCGCCGGTGTCGCGCGCGGTCGTCGGCCAGCCGCATCAGGTTCTGCGCGAACCCCAACCCGCGGTACTCGGGGAGCGTGCCGACCCACATCACGCCGTTCATCGGCATCTGCGCCGAGCCGTAGCGGACCGTCCGCTCAGTCAGGTGGACGTGGCTGGCGACGCGGCCGTCGACCTTGACCAGGAGCCTCTGGTCGGGCCGGTACGACGGGTCGCCCAGGGCGCCGAGGAACGCCTCGCGGTCGGGGCCGTGGAAGACGTGGAGCAGCGTCTGATAGACCGACTCGTGCTCGGCCTCGGTGCCGAGGCAGAACTCGACCGAGCCGCGACGGTAGGGGAGCCGGATCACCGGCGCCTGGGTCTTCATCGGGACGAGCACCTCGCGACGTCTCGGGGGGCGACGCGGACGGTTCGGGGCGCCCCGCGTTCCGGGACGATCCGGGCGGTCTTCGTAGGGTGGGCGGTGCCCACCATCGCGTTCGGGAGGGAAGACAGGGGGGCGATGCCCACCCTACGAAGACGACAGACCAACTCCCCGGATCGCCTTTCCATACTCTCCATTCTAGGGGCCATCGGACCGCTCCGCCGCAGTCTTGCGGGGCGATTTCGCGCGTTTTTTCCGGCCGCGCCGTCACAGGCCGACGGACCGCGCCATCGCCTCGCGGAGCCGCCGCCCGGAGTGGAGCACGAAGGCGTATTCGCGGTTGCGGGCCAGGGCGTTGCGCCGCAGGCCGGCGACCAGATCGGCCCGCTCGCGCCCCAGGCGGTCGCGCGCCGGGCCGACCAGCGGCCCGAGCGCCTCGTTGCACCGGACGATCGCGGCGCAGCGCGCCCGGCGCTGCCGCCGCGTCGCCACCGGGCCGGCGATCGCCGTCCGCTTCGCCTCGACCCACGCCGCCCCCTCCGGGGGCGCCTCGCCGTCGAGGTGGCGGTCGGGGTTGTACATCAAGTCGCGCAGCGCCCGCTCGACGTCGCGGAGCCGGTCGGCGGTGGCCGGATCGTCGCCCAGCCCCGGCCACAGCGTCATCGACAGCGTCAGGTAGTCGGGCGGCTCGATCCCGTAGAAGCCCGCGATGACCTCGTCGCCGAGCTCGTCGTACTTCGCCCCCCCGATCCCGTGGACGAACAGGTCGGCCAGCAGCAACCGGGCGAACATCGTCGTCGTCAGCGCCCTCGTGCGGAGCCGGACCCGCCGCGACGGCAGCGTCAGCAGTTGCTCGACGGCGCAACACGCCTCGCGGTCGGGCCCCAAAGGGATCTCCATCAAGGGGTCGGCGTCCCCACCGATCCGCAGCTCCATCGTCCGCGAGAGCTGCCGCACCAGCAGGGGCCGTCGCCTCGGCTCGTCGGCGCGCCAGATCCAGAACGGCGCCTCGCGCCAGTCCCCTCGCGCCCAGCGCCGGGACCGGATGGTGCTTGCTCCGGATGCCGTGCGCCGACCGATACCGCGCCAGGGCCTCGTTGTGGACCTGCTGGAACCGCGGCAGGTGGGCCAGGATGTGCGACGCGAACCAGAGGAACGCCTCGGTCTCGCAGGCGTCGCCGAGCGGGACCTCGAAGTTGCGCGCCCCCCACGACGCCTCCAGATCGCGACGGGCCAGCGCGAACCGCGCGCCGAGGCGGTCGGTCGTCTCGCGGCGGCGGACCGCCCGCGGCCAGTAGTCGTCGAGCACCGGGTCGGGCACCGCGTCGCCCAGCACGGCGCGGGCCCGGTCCCCGAACGAGGCGAACACCCCCTCGTCGCGCACCCGGAGGTCTTCGTAGGGGACCTCGCCGCCCCACTCGTCGAACTCGACCCGCTCGACGCGGAGGTCGTCCCCCTCGCGGCGGGGGACGCGGATCGAGTTGGACTTGGGCAGGTCGTTGTCGACGACCAGGTTCAGCCCGACGCCCCGACGGTCGCGCGCGATCGCGGCGACGGCGAAGTTCTTGACCCACACGCCGGGGTGGAACAGCTCGGGCTGGTGCCCGGTGGCGATCAAAGGGGCGTCCGGTACGGGCCTCTCGGGCACGTCGAGACCCGCGGCGAGATGGTAGGCCCGCGCCGCGTCGAGCACCTGCCGCCTCGCCATCGCACGGAGCCTGTCGGCGCGACGGCCCTGGAAGTCGTGGTCCCAGCCGCCGAGCCGGCCGGCGTTCGCGGCCAGGGGCGCGTCGAGCCCATCCAGCGGGGGCACCGCCAGCAAACCGCCATCCGAGGAGGGGGCCCGCAGGCGGTGCGCATTCATCAACGACACCCCCCCGCCACGTCCACCCCCGAGCGTCGCAGGGCGTCCTGGAGCACCCGGCGATAGTGCGCCAGGCGGTACTCGGCGTCGTCGAGCGCCCCGCCGAAGGCGCGGTTCTCGTCCAGGTAGATCAAAGGCACCGGCACCTCGACGACCTTCAGGCCGTGCTCGACCGCCTGCACCCAGACCTGCAACGGCATCGCGTAGCCGTCGTCGGTGATGTCGAGCTTCTCCAAGGCCGAGGCTCGGTACGCCTTGAACCCGCAGAAGGCGTCGGTCAGGCCCAGGCCAAGGCACTCGTTGAGCCAGCGCGTCACCTCGACGTTGATCCGCCTCCGTTCCTCGGGGGGGACCTGTGACGGGTCGAAGACCTTCAGATACCGGCTCCCCGAGACGATGTCGGCCTCGTCCAGGTGCGACGCGACCTCGGGGATCATCGACGGCTCGTGCTGTCCGTCGCAGTCGAGCGTGACCAGCCCGTCGTAGCCCCGCTCCAATGTCCTCTGGAAGGCGCTGCGCAGCCCGGCGCCATAGCCCCGGTTCTTCGGATGCCGGATCACCTGGAGCGTCGTGAACTTGCGGAGCAATTCGGGCGTGCGGTCGGTCGAGCCGTCGTCGACGACGAGCACGTCGCCGGCATGCCGGAGCACCTCGGCCAGGACGGGTTCGAGGTGCGCCTCCTCGTTGTAAACCGGGATGGCGGTAAGCACTCGCATCGGCGGCCTGGCTCTGTGAACCCGGATGCCACGATAAGAACGCGTCTTCCTGCAATAATCGGACCCTCGCATTCTAGGTAGGGGTCAAGCGAAGTCAACGAGGGGAGATTTCCGACGAGCAAATGCATTGGAACAATAAGGGATGGCCGGGGTTGCGTGTCGCCTGCGGCGACCCCGGCCACCCTCGGCCGAGGTGGGCAATCACGCCCGTTTCGGGAAGAAGGTCGGATAGCGCTCCTTGGTGAACCGGATGCCGGCGTGGAAGGCGTGGATGTCGATCGCCGAGGACGAACATCCGGCACCCCCAGCCGTACATCCGCGCGGCGTACTCGGGGCCGCGCGGGACGATCCCCCAGGGCTTGCCCGCGTCGCGCGCAGGCGCGGGCGATCCGCTCGATCGCGTCGAGGCACCTGGGGTTCTCGAAGTCGCCCGGGACGCCCATGACCTGGCTGATGTCGGCCGGGCCGACGAACAGGAGGTCGACGTCGGGCACGGCGGCGATCTCGGCGACCGGCGTCGATGGCGCCGGCCGTCTCGATCTGGATGCCGACGAACGTCTCGGCGTTGGCCTTCGCTGGCGTACTCGGCGATCGGCATCAGGCCGAACCGGCCGTCGCGGTTGCCGCCGTTCATCCCGCGCTCGCCTCGGGGGCCAGAACTTGGCCCAGCGGACCGCCTGCTCGGCCTCGGCGGCCGATGCGGACCATGCTGACCATCACGCCGCCGGCCCCCGCCTCCAGCGACCGCATGATCGAGGCGTAGTCGGTCGCCGGCAGGCGGACGAAGTGGTCCATGCCGTACGACCGGGCGGCCATCGTCGCCGAGCTCGACGTCCTTCATCGTCGATCCCGGCGTGCTCGGCGTCGAGCCAGAGGGCGTCGAAGTCGCCGTGCTCGCCGACGATCTCGATCAGCTTCGGGCTGATGAGCTGCCCGACGCCGAACATCCGGACCACCTTCCCCTCGGCCAGCAATTGCTTGATCCTGGGCATGTGAGCCATCCTCCGCCGTTTTCCCATCCTGGCGGGCCGGGGCATCCCCTCGGGACGCGGGGCCGCGGGCCGCCGTCTGACCGTTGAACCTACACGCCCGATCGGGGATAACCAAGGGGTCGACATCCTCGGACGGCCGGTTCCCCGATGCGAGAGTCCCACCCCACATCATGGCGAAAGCTCGGCTCCAGCTCGCGGCGCGGACGGTCTTCTGGCGCGCGTTCGTCGCGGCCTTCGTCCTGGTCCACATCGTGCGGGTGCAGTGGGTGATGAAGCGAGTCCGCCCGAGGGTGCGGCCCCTGGCCTTCTTCTACCTCATCCCGGGATCGCTCGTGCGGAGCTTCCTGATCGCCGCCGCGGTGACGGCCGTGGCGGCGGTGACGGTCCGCCTGGTCGTCCGGCCGCTCCTGGAGCGGTGGCTGTCCCCCCGGTCCGACGCCGACATGGGGCAGTTCCACCTGGCGGCCAACGAAAGGGTCGTCGCCTCGTCGCCGGCGCGGCGGTCGGTCGGCCGGCGCTGGCCGGCGGGGACCCTGATCCGGACCAACCTGCGGCTCTGGTTCCTGCCGCACGCGCACGACGGCGAGATCTGGTCGTGCCCGCTCGACCGACTGGCCGACGTCCGGGCCGAGCCGGCGCCGCGGTCCCGCCGGGTCTGATCCGCGACTGGCCCGATCGGATCGCGGTCCGCGACGGCGGCGGCGAGCCGGCCCTGTTCGCCGTCCCCGACCCCGCCGCCGTGCTCTCCTGGTTCGCGCCCGGCCCCGGCCGTGGCGAGCACGGGCCCGGCCCGGCCCTGAGTCCCCCGAGGTACACGCGATGCCCCCAAGGTTCCACGTGGTGATCACCGACTTCCTGGAGGAGGCGGGCGTCGAGGCGCCGGTCCTGCGGCGACGTCGGCCCGGATCACGCTCGCCCGCGCGACCGACGAGGAGGGCCTGGCGCCCCACCTGGCCGACGCCGACGCGCTGATCCTGTTCCACGAGATCGCGATGCTGGGCGAGCGCCACGTTCGCCCGGGCGCCGCGGTGCAAGGTCGCGGTCCGCGCGGGCGTCGGCTACAACAACGTCGATCGCGCGGCGGCCGCGCGGCACGGCGTGGCCGTCTGCAACGTGCCCGACTACGGCACCGAGGAGGTCGCCGACCACGCGATCATGCTCCTGCTGGCGCTGGCCCGTCGCCTCCGGCCGTGCGACTCGGACGATCCGCGCGGGGACCTGGGATTACCGCAGCGCCGTGCCCACCCCGAGGCTCCGCGGCAAGACGCTCGGCCTGGTCGGCTGCGGCCGGATCGGCACGGCGACCGCCCTGCGCGCCAAGGCGTTCGGACTCGACGTCGTCTTCTACGACCCCCTCGTCCGCGAGGGGACCGACAAGGCGCTCGGCATCCGCCGCGTCTACCGGCTCGACGAGCTGCTCGAGCAGAGCCACTTCGTCAGCCTCCACTGCTACCTCGACGAGACGACCCACCACCTGATCGACGCCCGGGCCCTGGCCTGGATGCGGCCCGGATCTTACCTGATCAACACGGCGCGCGGGCCGGTCGTCGAGCAGCAGGCGCTGCTCGACGCGCTCGACTCGGGCCACCTCGCCGGCGCGGGGCTCGACGTGGTCGAACGCGAGCCGCTCGACGACGCCTCGGCTCCGCGACCACCCGCGCGTCCTCCTGACCCCCCATTCGGCCTTCTATAGCGTGGAGGGGTTCGTCGAGCTCCGGACCAAGGCGGCCGAGGAGGTCCGCCGTGTCCTGCTCGGCGAGGCGCCGCGCAACCCCGTCGGCCCCTGACGGTGCGCCCTGCGACGGCCGGAGAAATCTCGACGGAGGGGCCTGGCTCCCGCCTCTATAATTGGCACCAAGGGGGGTGCCATGAACGGGGTAGCCGATTGGACTGGACTCTGGTCTCCCGCGCCGAAGGACGGGACAGGAGGGCCCGCCACCGAGGCGCGGGAGGATCGACGCTGGGTGGGACTCGTCGCGGTCCAGGGCCCCTCGACCGCGGGCGGTGTCGCCTCCCTGCTCCGGAGCCGGCTGGGGACCTACGCGCTGATCATCACCGGCCTGTCCACGTTCACGCTCATCACGGTCTCGATGCCCCAGGTCGTGACGGCCGGCCGAGTTACGGAGCGGTTCGCCACCTCCGTCCTGTCGATCCTCGTGACCTTGGGCATCGTGTGGTGGCTGCTCGGGACGGTCCGCCCGCTGACGATGCGACAGACTCCGGGCGGCCGAGTGCATCCTGTTCGGGGCGATCGCGGCCCGGACCGCATGGAGGCAGCACGTCCACTTCACCAGCGGGATGGCCTCGATGGGAGCCGTCCCGGCCCTCGTCCGCAATGCCATCCTCGCCTCGATCATCTGGCACTGGCTGTTCCTGATCTTCTCCTACGGGATCTTCATCCCCAATACCCTCCGCCGCGCCGGGCTGGTCATCGGGCTGATGGCCCTCTGCCCCTTGCTCGTCGGCGCCTACGACGTGACGACCGGCGGCGGCCCCGGCAGGACGGGCCTCGCCATGTTCTGGCCGATGGTGGTCCCGCTGGTCGGCGGCGCGCTCATCGCGATCTTCGGCTCGCACCGGCTCAACGTCCTGGAGCGCGAGGCCCGCGAGCTGGGACAGTACCGGCTCACCCGCCACCTGGGCTCGGGCGGGATGGGCGAGGTGTACCTGGCCGAGCACCTCCTGCTGCGACGCCCCTGCGCCATCAAGCTGATCCGCCCGGAGCGGGCCGGCGACGCGCGGGAGCTCCGCCGCTTCGAGCGCGAGGTGCGGGCCACGGCCCGCCTGACGCACTGGAACACCGTGGAGATCTACGACTTCGGCCACGCCGAGGACGGCACGTTCTACTACGCGATGGAATACCTGCCGGGCCTGAGCCTCCAGGATCTCGTCGACGCGCACGGCCCGCTCCCCGCGGGGCGGGCGATCCACCTCCTGAGGCAGGTCTGCTGCGCCCTCCGCGAGGCGCACGCCGTCGGGCTGATCCACCGCGACATCAAGCCCACCAACATCCTGGCCTGCGAGCGCGGCGGGGTCCACGACGTCGCCAAGCTGCTCGATTTCGGCCTCGTCCACGCCCAGGCACCCGACCTGCGGGACGTGGCGCTGAGCCAGGAGGGATCGCTCCGGGGGACGCCCTCCTACATGTCACCGGAGCAGGCTGCGGGCGAGGCGGCGATCGACCCGAGGACCGACATCTACAGCCTCGGCGCGGTCGCCTATTTCCTCCTGACCGGCCGCCCCCCGTTCGTCCGCGAGACGGCGATGCGGACGCTCGCCGCCCACCTCCACCTGCCCCCCACCCCGCCGACCGAGCTCCGCCCCGACCTCCCCGACGACCTCGCCGCGGTCGTGCTCCGCTGCCTGGCCAAGGACCGGGCCGACCGTCCCCCCTCGGCCGAGGCGCTGGAAGAGGCCCTGGCCGGTTGCCGAGACGCCGGCCGGTGGACCGAACAGGACGCCCTGCACTGGTGGCGGAGCCGGGGAGAGCCGGAGACGTCGGCCGTTTCATCCGGCAGCGACTCGACGACCGAGACGAGGCCGTGAGGGAAGCTCCAAAGGGGCCCCTTCGGCGTTGGCGGTCGGATCGAGCATCCGGGCCGGGGACCCGTGCGACCGTGCCGCCTGATCCTCCCGGATTCGATCGTCATCGCTCGCCGTCGCGTCCCGGAATCCCGGCGGTGTCATTCGAGCACGGCCCAATTCGCTTCGTTTCGGGAAGTGCGCCCGGGCGGGCCCCGTCGGCGCCGGGATTACCCGACGCTATTCATTTCATATTAGCGAATTACGTTCGGATCACTGGATCGATCCACGCCGGAATGATGGGGTTGCTCCGGCCCCGATGTTTAATAAAAAGTGACAATCGGAAGGCGCGACGCTAGTGGGGGCGTAGGGGACCCGCCCCGTCGCCCCCAGGGCCACCCGCGGCCGAGGAGGTCCGCCGCATCCTGCTCGGCGAGCCGCCGCGCAATCCGGTCGGCTCGCGACGGGACGCCGCGCCGCGGCGACGGTGAATGCCAGGGGCGAGATCGGCCCGCCGGGGTGGGCGTTCGCGCCCCGGGCCCGTCTTCCAGAGGTACACCAACGGGACCAGATGTCCTTGCCAATTTTGCCTATCTTATCCATGCTTCGTCCGATCCTCCAGACATTTATGTCATATCCAGACCATTTACATATAAAGTTCATAATTTTACATCAATGTTTCTAGTTTTCGAGGGCTTTTTACTTGACGGCTTAATTTCGGTCGTCATACCATCCGGCTGCGCAAATCGATGTATCCCGCGGTCCTTGAAAGGCCCGGTCTTCCAGGGGCTGCGCGAATCGGAGGAAACCCGGCGCTCGCACCCGAAGTCCCTTCGAGCAAAATGGTGACGATCGCCGAAATTTCGTCGCCCCGTCCCGATCCCAATGCCCGGAGGGCACGACCCACAACCCCTTACGGAGATATTCGATCATGATGGTTTTATCGATGCGAATGCGGTGCGGATCGGTGGCCGCGGTGCTCTGCATCGCACTGTCGGGCCGTGCGGGGGCGGAGCCGATCCTCTTCCCGATCGTGGGGACCGGGTCGACCGGGTCGTACGATTCGACCTCGTCGGCGGTCAACTTCAACACGGACACGGGCGTCGTCACGTTCAGTTCGGGGCGGACCGAGAACGGGAGCGTGCAATCGGGCTACACGTCCTTCGATTTCCTGGGCAATGTCACGATCGGCGCGGGGCAGGCCGTCACGATGACGGGTTTCGAACCCGTTGATCCTGCTCTCGACGGGCAACATCGACCTCGGCTCGATGATCAACGTGTCCGGTCAGGTAGGAGGCAACGGCGATCCCGGCAACGTGGGCCAGGGCGGCGGCGGTGGCGGCGGCGGCGGCGGCGGGGGCTCGATCGTGCTCGCGGCGAAGGGGATGGTCACCGTCGAGCCCTCGATACCGGACCAGCCCAACGGCGTCCAGGCCAATGGCGGCAATGGCGGGGTCGGAGGCATGTTGGGGACGACGACCGCCAGCGGCGCCGGCGCCGGCGGTGCGTCCGGACCCGGCGGCGCCGGCGCCCCCGACGGCGGCGCCGGCGCGGGCAATAGCACCGGCGGCGGCGGCGGTGGCGGCGGCGGTGGGCCCAAGGGGGGTGGTGGTGGCGGCGGCGGCGGCCTCGATCAAGGCGGCGGCGGCGGTGGGGGCGGCGGCAGCCCGGGCTCGAAAGGCGGTGCGGGGGGAACGGGTGGCCCTGCTGTGGGTAATGTCCTCGGCTCCGGGACCGATGGAGGACCAGGCGGCAGGTTCGGAGTCGGCACGCCCGGCAAGAACCCCGACGGCGGCGGTAAGGGTGGTCTCGGTGGCAATGTTATCAACGGCGGCGACCCCGGCATTGGTACCGGAGGGGCCGGCGGCAGCGGGGCGGTCGGCAGCACGCCGGGGTCCGGTGGCCTCGGCGGTGGGGGCACCGCCGCGGCCCCCATCGGCGGCAATGGAGGCCCCGGCGGGGCGCGCGGCGCCGTTGGTACTCGCGGCAACGATGCAGGCCGCGGCGGCGGCGGCGGCGGCGGCGGCGGTGGCGGCGACGGGGGGTTCGGGGTCCCGTCCGGACTGGGAGGAGGCGGCGGCAACGCGGGCGGCGGCGGACAGAAGGGCGATCCGGGCAAGAAGGGGGGAGCTTCCTTGGCGGTTTTGGCCAGGGTGGTCCCGGCGGCGGCGGCGGCGGCGGCTTCCTCGCACTGATCGGCGAAGGGACCTCCACGCCCTCCAACATCATCCTGGGCGCGAATTCGCTCCTCTCCACGAATTTCGGGCTCGACGGCGCCGGCAACCCCGGCGGCGGTCTCGGCGAAGTCCTCCTCGCCGGCTCGCTCTCGCTAGACCCCAGCGCCACCATCATCGGGACCGAGACCCTCATGCCGACGCCGACGTCCACCACGTTCACCTACGACATCGATCCCGGCGGCGGCGGCGGCGGTGGCGGATCGGGCGGGAGCGTGCCTGAGCCCGCCAGCGTCATCCTCGCCGGGATGGGGATGGTCGTCGTCGCCCTCGTGGGAGCCATGCGGAGGGCCCGCCGCGGCTGAGGGGCCTGGAGTCGGAGGGGCCTGGTGTCCGACTTGGTCCTTGGATTCTTCAATAGCCGAGGGACATCACCCGAATTCGCCTCCGTGGGATCGTTTTCGAATTCGCGCGAACCATCCTGACAGCTAGGATGTCTAATGACCGCACGCGAGGGCGACCCTCATGAGGTCGCCCCCGGCGATCGTCCGTCGGGCGCGTGGCCCGGCGGAGACGAGGAATCGGGAGCCCGAACGCACCCCTTAGACTCGTAACCCATTCGGACGCAAGGACCGTCCACGCTCGCGACGGCCGGCCCGCTTCGGGCCGGTCTCGGCCGGCGACATCTGAGGTCGCCGTGCCCCCTGTCGCCCCACTCCTATCCCGCCCCATGCTGGCGGAAGTGAGGGTCTCGCCATGTTGAACCGCACGAACCGGACGCTGTCGGCCCACCTGAACCGGCTGAACCTCGGCACGCGGTCGCTCGCCTTCGCGGCGGACGTCAACAACGGCGGTCAGACCCTGCGCACCCGTCACGCCCATCGCTTCGTCAAGCGCGACGGAATGCCCGGGTATCCCTTCGAGATCATCCCGATCTCGGAGGGCTCGATGCCCGCCATTCCGGGCCCATCCTCCGGATGGCCGCGTCACGTCGTGCCCATGCCCGTCGTCGTATCGGTCGCCGCCACGGGCGGCCGGCCGGTCGATCGACGGGAGGAGCCGAAAGACCAAGCCCCCGGGAGCGTCATGCAACGACGCACCCCATGCGATCGCAGGGCCTCATCCGCCAGGCGATCGTGCGCGGGGCTGAGTCTCGAAGGCATCCCGGCCCGCGTGGCCCCGTCGGCCGCCGCCGCGTTATCCGCGGCGTCGGGAGGATGAGCGCCGAACCTCCGGCTCAATCACGCTGAATCGTCGGGAGGGCGCGGGCCGATCGGCCCCTTGCGAGCGCCCTCCGGGAGATGCCAGCCCGCTGAGTTGGCGGTCGGCTTCGTGCGGACGACCTTGCCCGCTGCCCGCAAGGAGACCGCGCCCCAGCCGTCACCGTCGGCCGCCGCGTCGCGGACCGGCGCCCCGCCTTGCCCCGTCCCGGACCGTCGGAGGTCCCGGGCCCCGAGGGCGAGCGACCGGCGTCTTTCCGCGCCCCGCCGGCGCCCGGAACGAGGACCGCGAAGCGGCCCGATCGGAGCCGTCCATCGTCCGGATGGATCGACGCCCCGGGCCGGCCGAGGACCCCAGGAGTGGGGGGGCGAGACCCGTGTTGGCGACCCTTCGAGACATCGGGGTCCGGGACGAGTCCTGGACCGACGTGGCGATCCTGGTCCGGCGCGCCCAGGAGGGCGACCGCGAGGCGTTCGGCGCCCTGGTCGAGCAGTTCCAGAGGACCGTGCACGCGATCTGCCTGCGGCGGCTCGGCAACCCGAGCGAGGCGCTGGAGATGACGCAGGAGGTCTTCCTCCACGTCCTCCGGCGGCTCGACCAGCTCCGCGAGCCCGAGCGGTTCGCCGGCTGGCTGCGGCAGGTCGCGGTCCGGATGGCGATCAACCGCGCCACCCGCCGCACGCATCCGGCCAGCGTCGAGGCGGGCGTCCTGGAGCTCGCCAGCGAGCGCCGCGACGACCCGCTGGCCGAGCTGATCGCCCGCGAGCGCGCCCACAGGCTCTGGGAGGCGCTGGGGCGGCTCAAGGCGATCGACCGCGAGGCGCTGGTCGCGTTCTACATCCAGGGCCAGTCGCTGTTCGAGATCGCCGGGTCGCTCGACGTCCCGCTCGGCACGGTCAAGCGCCGGCTGCACACCGCCCGACGCCGGCTCAAGGCCGAGCTGGAGGCGAGCGTCGCCGACGCGGCCGAATGGTCCGACGAGATGGCCGACGATGACGAGGATCTCGTCGGCGCCGGCGCGGAGGAGGGGCCCTCTGCTGAGGGTCCCTTTTCATGGTCATCCATCGATGCCGTAAGGGGTGAGATGGCAAATGACAGAAGTATATGAAATCTCATAATTTCTGTCGTCTGCTATCCCACCCCTTCGGCATCGATGTTTTCGTAGGGCGTGTGCAACACGCCATCTTCAAGCCGGGTTTGAAGATGGCGTGTTGCACACGCCCTACGAATTCACGGACCGGGTGCGCTCCTGGTACTCACGGAGCTCCGCGCGTAGCGGACCGCGCGGAGCCGCAAGATACTGAAGTCGATCCAGGCGATGACCACGACCGGCAGCAGGAGGATCGCCGCCAGGACGACCCCGTAGAGGGGCCGGTGGAACGCCGCGAACAGCCCGACGAACATCAGCGCGATGCCGAGCGGGACCGCCGTGAGCATCCAGGTCACGCGGCGATACCGCTCGACCTGCACGTCCAGGGGTTCGGCGCCCAGGCGGAGCCGCCCGAGCTTGCGCTGCCAGTATCGCTGGCGCGCGGCCCAGGCGTCGTCTCGGGGCACGTCGGGATGGGCGGAATTCGATTCCATCGGGCTCGATCGGTCGGTCAGTCGAAGAGCGTGGTCCTGGGCCGCTCTGGGGGGATCGGCTCGGCGATGCCGAGTCGCTTGCGGAGGTCGCGGGCCGTCGCGGGCGCGTGGCCGGCGTAGTGGTTGTTGATGAAGACGACCGTCGGGACCCGCGCCGCCAGCGATCGGATCACCCCCGCCGTCTCGTCCAGCTCGGCCGAGCGGTCCACGACGACCTTGTCCCAGGTGGTCGCGACCTTCTCGATGGCCTCGCGGTCGCCGATCAGGCGGACGAATGAGAACGGGCCGGTCACCGGGTCGATCCGCTCGGCGACCTGCGCGGGGGTGGGCATCCACGTCTGCGCGGTCAGGGTCAGCGCGGCGCCGCGGTCGCGGAGCACCCCGGCCAGCTCGGACCCGACCCAGCGCGGGTTGCGGACCTCGACGGCCAGCGGCACCTTCTCGATCGGCCACGAGGCGAGGAAGGCGTCGAGGACCATCAGGAAGTCGCCCAGGTCGGCGAACGCCCCCTGGTTGAAGTAGCCCATCTGCAGCAGCGCGCAGAAGAGCTTGTCGCCGAGCGGCTCGATCGACGAGACGAACCCGGCGACCTCCTCGTCGCAGTCGCGGAGCTGCTTCTGATGGGTGATGACCTGCGGCACCTTCAGCGCGAACTTGAAGTCGCGCGGCGTCCGGTCGCGCCAGCCGCGGACCATCCTCGGCGTGGGGGGGCGGTAGAAAGTGCTGTCGACCTCGACGATCGGGAAGCGGTCGGCGTACCACTCCAGGTACTCGCCCGCCTCCATCCCGGTCGGGTAGAACGCCCCCTCCCAGTCGGGATAGCTCCAGCCGCTGGTGCCGATTAAGATGGGGTGAGCCTGTTCACTCATGCAGTCCATTGTAGGCGGGACCGTGCCGCTCGTAAACTCACCTCACGCTAGGTTCGCCGCGTCGAGGGTCGCTCATGAGTAATCTGGGCCGGAAGTCAGCGGCGGCACCACCCCTACTGGTCGAGGGCGATCGCCTCGATCAGGCCGAGTTCCATCGTCGCTACGAGGCGATGCCGCCCGACACTCGTGCCGAACTGATCGATGGAGTGGTCTACACGCCCAGCCCGCTCGGCATCGCCCACGGTCAGGCCAGCGCCTACGTGATCGTCTGGCTCGCCATGTATGCGGAGGCGACGCCGGGCGTCGAGGTCCTGGACAACGCCACCGCGATCCTGGGCCGGAAGAGCGAGCCTCAACCCGATGCGCTGCTCCGCATCCTGCCCGAATGCGGGGGACAGACCCGGACGGAACGGGGATACGTCCGGGGCGCCCGGAGCTGATCGTCGAGGTGGCCAAGGCGACGCGGTATATCGACCTGGGGCCGAAGCTGGCGGACTACGAGCGGGCCGGCGTCAAGGAGTACGTCGTCCGCGCCTTCGACCCCGACGCGGTGCTCTGGCACGTCCTCCGGGAGGGCCGGCTCGTGGCCTTGCCGCCGGGGGCCGATGGCCTTTATCGCTCCGAATCCTTCCCGGGCCTCTGGCTCGACCCCGCATCCTTGATCGCCGGGGACCGGCCTGCCGTCCGGGCCGTGCTGACGAGGGGCCTCGTCTCGCCCGAGCACGCGGCGTTCGTGGCCTGTCTGGCCGAAGCGGGTGGACGGACCTGAGTCTCCGTGGCGGATGCCCGGAGGACGGTGGTCATGACGTGGCGAGCCTATCCAGGGTCTCCGCCAAGGGGTGCCCCGTGCGCTGCTGCCGACGGGCCCCCAACTCCTGGTCGGTGAATGGTGAGCGAACCTTCCCGCCTTCGGACTCGACGGGTTCAGCCGGGTGGAAATACCCCAGGACACGGCCGGACTCGTCGCAGATCCTGAGGAGGCCGTCGAGGTTGTTGAGCCTCGCACGAAGCGCGGCGTCGACGATCACGTCGGTCATGGGCGGGGCCCTCCCTTCCAAATCCTCGCTGCTCCAGGCCTCATTTTATGCACGCTCCGGACCGCCCAAATGGGAGGCGGCCCCGTCGTTACTCCCTCCCGAGGGGATGAGGCCGACGATATCCCGTAAAATTCGAAAAAAAAATGTATGGCGTGCCCCCTCCCGGTGCATAACTCGGGTGGAGCAGGTCGAAGGATGGGGACTCATGATGGGCGGAGCATCAAACAACGTCCCCAGGAGCCTCGATCTCGTCGCGCGATCGGGCACCGTCTCGGGGATGACTGATTTCCAACTCCTGGAGCGGTTCGCCAGCCGACGGGACGAGTCGGCCGAGATCGCTTTCGCCGCGATAGTGGCGCGCACGGGCCGATGGTCCTGCGAGTTTGCCGGCACATCATCGGCGGACCAAACGACGTCGATGATGCCTTCCAGGCCACGTTCCTGGTCCTGGCGCGTAAGGCCCGCTCGGTCCGCGTGGGCGATTCGCTCGGCCCGTGGCTCTATGGCGTGGCCTGCCGGGTCGCGACTCGGGCCCGGGCCGTCTCCCGGCGGCGGAACCGGAGGGAGACCACCGGCGTGGGTGAAATAACGGCGGCAGCCTCGGATGCCGACGCCCTTGCCGACATCCGCCCGGTGCTCCATGAGGAGATCGGCCGCTTGCCGGCGAAGTACCGGACGCCGGTCGTGCTCTGCCACCTCGATGGGTTGACCCACGAGGAGGCCGCTCGGCAACTCCGGTGTCCCGTCGGGACGGTCAGCGGGCGGCTCTCTCGGGCCCGTCGGCTCCTGAGAGCGCGGCTGACCCGCCGCGGCCTGAGCCCGACGGCCCCGGCCGTCGTCGCCGCGCTGGCCCCCCAGTCAGCAAAGGCGATGCCGCCCTCCCTGCTCGCGTCCACGGTCGAAGCCGCCACGGCCAAGGTTGTCTCACCCGCGGTCGTCAGCCTGACCCGAGGAGTCCTGAAAGTCATGCTCTTGCACAAGCTGAAGCTCGGAACGATCGTCGCGGCAGCCATCTGCGTCCTCGCCGTCGGTGCCGGATATGTCGCCGGCCACGCCTCGGACGCGGCATTCCTCCCGGCTCAGTCCGAGCCGGGTCAAGCTCCGAAGGCGCAAACTCCCGCGGCGACGCCGGGATCGCCCCCGCCCGCGCCCCCGCCCCAACATCCCGGAACTTTGCCCGCAGGGCCCCGGGCCTGCCCCAGTCGCGCCAGGCTGGGGGATTCGACGCCCCGCTCGGCCTGAATCGAGCGATCCCCGCGCTACAAAGCGCGACGATCGTCGCCGTGCCAACGGCCGGAGAGACGAGGATCAAAGCGACGAGCCTCAACACCGCCGTCTGGGAGACTTACGATGCCCCGCCCGGCCTCAAGGCTCATCCCGGTCATGGGCCCGGACCTCCTGGCGCTCGCCTATTCGGGTCAGGAGGTCCGGGAAGTCGCCGTATTCAACGGGGCCAACGGCAAGTGGTCGATCCAGGTGCTCGATAAACCCACCAAGGGCCAGATCAGTCCCATCGTCGGGCCGGGAAGCGTCCTGTATCAGTTCGATCGCGACTTCTATGCCTTCAGCGGCGTCGCTTGGCGATGGGGGGTGCTTCGGCTCGGGGAGGGGGAGGAGCCGAAGTTCCAGTTCGGCAGCCATGCCATCCTCGTCCAGCAGGGGGATACGCTCTGGGTCTTCAGCCTGAAACGCGGCCGGTGGACCGAAGGGGTGGCGATGGACCTTTCCAAGGATGCGAAGTGACGCACGACGGGCCGGGGTCCTCTCAGCCGGCCAGCTCGCGAAGCCTCCGGACGAGTTCGAGAACCTGTTCGGGCGACATGCTGCCGGGATCGACCCGGCGGAGTTCCTCCAGGAGCGGGTCGGGCAGGGCGGCGAAGAGGCTCCCCTGGAGGGCCCGGCCGCTCTTGACCTTCGCGGATCGGGCCGGCGGGGGGGCCGGGGTCGGGGCCGTGCTGCTTCTCCAGGAAGGCGAGGATCTCGCGCGCCCGGCCCAGGACCGGAGCGGGGACGCCGGCCAGCCGAGCGACGTGGATGCCGTAGCTCTGGTCGGCCCCGCCCGGGACGATCCGGTGCAGGAAGACGATCTCCCCCTCGCTCTCGCGGACCGCCACGTTGCGCGTTCCTGAGCCGCGGCTTCGTCTTCTCCAGCTCGACGAGCTCGTGGTAGTGGGTCGCGAACAGGGTGCGGCAGCCGACGGCGTCGTGCAGGTGCTCGGTGATCGCCCAGGCGAGCGAGATGCCGTCGAACGTGCTCGTGCCGCGGCCGATCTCGTCGAGGATGACCAGGCTGCGGGGCGTCGCGTTGTTCAGGATGTTGGCCGTCTCGGTCATCTCGACCATGAACGTGCTCTGGCCCCGGCTCAGCTCGTCGGTGGCGCCGACGCGGGCGAACAGGCGGTCGACGACCCCGATCCGGGCCCTCCTGGCCGGGACGAAGCTCCCCATCTGCGCCAGGATCGCCATCAGGGCGACCTGGCGGATGTACGTGCTCTTGCCCGCCATGTTCGGGCCGGTGATCAGGACGATCGAGGCGTCCGGGCCGAGCCGGGCGTCGTTGGGGACGAAGTCGCCCGCGGGCATCAGGGCGTCGAGGACCGGGTGCCGGCCCGCCTCGACCTCCAGGACCGGCTCGGCGACGATCTCGGGCTGGCAATAGCCCTGCCGCGCCGCCAGCTCGGCCAGGCCGCGAGCACGTCCACCTGCGACAGGACCGACCCGGCCTGGATCAGTCGCGGCGACTCGGCGGCCACGCGGTCGCGGAGGGTCGTGAACAGCTCGTATTCCAGGGCGTTGGCCCGGTCCTCGGCGCGGAGGACCTTGTCCTCGTACTCCTTCAGCTCGGGCGTGATGTACCGCTCGGCGTTCTTGACCGTCTGCTTGCGGATGAAGTCGGGCGGGACCTTCGACCCTTGCGCGTGGGTGATCTCGATGTAGTAGCCGAAGACCTTGTTGAACCCGACCTTGAGGCTCGGGATGCCGGTCCGGCGGACCTGCTCGGCCTGGAACTTGGCGATCCACGACTTGCCGCCCCGCGCGAGCTCGCGGAGCTCGTCGAGCTCGGGATGGTAGCCGTCGCGGATCAGGCCCCCCTCCTTGACGGCCAGCGGCGGGTCGTCGACCAGCGCGGCCTCGATCGCGGAGCGGACCTCGGGGCAGAGCTCCAGGGCCGCTTCGAGCTCGCGCAGCCGCTTCGACGGGCGGGCGGTCAGGCGGGCCTTGATCCTGGGGAGCAGCGCCAGCGTGCGGCGCCAGCGCCACGAGGTCGCGCGGGGTGGCGCGGCCGGTCCCGACGCGGGCCGCCAGCCGCTCCAGGTCGTACGCCTGGCCGAGCGCGGCCCGCAGGTCGGACCGCAGCGACGAGTCGCGGAGGAGCTCGGCGACCGCCTCGTGACGCTCGGCGATCGGCCCGGGGAGGGTCAAGGGCGAGGTGAGCCAGTCGGCCAGGAGCCGGGCCCCCATCGGCGTGACGGTCCGGTCGATCACCTGGAGCAAGCGAGCCGTCGCGCTTGCCGTCGCGGAGGGTCCGCGTCAGCTCGAGGCTGCGGCGGGTCATCTCGTCGAGCGCCAGGGTGTCGGCGCGTCGGTAGGGGGTCAGGCGGGTCAGGTGGCCGATCGAGGTCTTCTGCGTCTCGCGGAGGTAGGCCACCAGGGCCCCGGCGGCCTGGACCTCGGGGGCGTGGTCGTCGACGCCGAAGCCGGCCAGGGTGGTCGTGCCGAAGTGCTGGAAGAGCGTCGTCCGCGCCTGCTCGGGCTGGAAGTCCCACGACGGCCGCGCCGTGACCGCCAGCCCCGGCTGGCCCCGCAGCGTGCGGACCCAGGGGGCGTCGAGGCTGATCTCCGAGACCAGCGCCTCGGCCGGGTTGAGCCGGGCGATCTCGTCGGCCAGCTCGGTCCGCGAGGCGCCCGTCAGCGAGAACCGGCCGGTCGAGAGCTCGACCCAGGCCAGGCCGAGCTTGCCGCCGACCTCGACGACGGCGGCCAGGTAGTTGGCCGTCTTCGGGTCGAGCAGCTCGTCGTCGGTCAGCGTGCCCGGCGTGACGACCCGGACGACCTCGCGGCTGGACCAGCCCCTTGGCCAGCTTCGGGTCCTCGACCTGCTCGCAGACGGCGGCGCGCTGGCCCGCCTGGACGAGCTTGGCCAGGTAGCTCTCCAGGGCCGGGTGGGGGAAGCCCGCCATCGGGACGGCGTTCGGGCCCTTGTCGCGGGTCGTCAGCGCCAGCCCGAGCAGCGCGGCGCCGCGCTCGGCGTCCTCGCCGAACATCTCGTAGAAGTCGCCCATGCGGAACAGCAGCAGCGCATCGGGGTCGCGGGCCTTCAGCTCGCGATACTGCTGCATCATCGGCGTCGGTGACGGCTCGCTCATGTCGTCCGTGATCGGGGGCGGGTCAGAAGAAGCTGTCCAGGGCGGCCTGCTCGTCGGGGTAGATCGGGAAGGCCTTGTCGAGCTTGGTCGCGCGGAACAGCTCGAGGTGGATGTCCTTCAGGCCGCAGAACTTCATCTGCCCCTTGACGGTGGCCAGCTTCTTGCTGACCTGGAGGATGGTGCCGAGGACGGCGCTCGACAGGTAGGCCACGTCCTCGAAGTTCAGCAGGAGCCGCGAGTAGCCCTGCTGGTCGATCAGCCGGATCAGGTGCTGCGCGACGTCGTTGATCCTCGCCTCGTCGACGAGCCTCGGCGAGGTGAACCGCACGACCAGGACGCCGTCGACGTCCTCCAGCCGGAGGGGGTTCCGAAGCAGATCCGCCATCGCCGCGCCTCCTCTCATCGAGAGACGCCGACGGCCCCCGGCACGAGTCGGGGTCCGCCCGGGCTCAGAACTTGTCGAGCGCCGCCTGCTCCTCGGCGTAGATCTCGAAGACCTGGTCGAGCCGGGTGATCCGGAAGACCTCGAGCAGGTCGGGGTGGATGCAGCAGAGCTTCAGCTTCCCCTTGACCGCGCCGACCTTCTTCTTGAGGTTGATCAGCTTGCCGAGGGCGGCGCTGGAGAGATACTGCACGTTGCCGAAGTTCAGCAGGAGCTGCCGATGGCCCTCGTCCTCGACCAGGCTATAGAGCTGGTCGCCCACCTCCTGGATGTTCTCCTCGGTGACGATCTTGGTGTCCACGAAGCTGACGACCGTGACCCCATCGATGGTTTCCAGGCGGAGGTGGCGGCGAGGGGCTTGCGACATCGGGCAGACTCCTGTCCAGGATCGGAACCGCACCCTCGCGGGCCGGGGGCGGCGTGGCGAATGGGCCGGTCCCGCGAGCCGACCTATCGGGCTCCGGTCCGGAGCGCGACGGACCGCCCGATCGAGGCAGGAACCAAGGCACATCTTACACTTACCACAAACCGTCGCGGAATCAAGGGTCGCACCCGGCGGGTCGCATCGGATCGCCGCTCGCGGCCCGCGACCGGCCGGGCGACCGCGACGCGCCCTTCGCCCTTCTGCTACAATTGGGGCGGGGGGATCGGTAATCGCCGCGCCCCCGGCCTGCGAGCCTGCCCGGTCGCGCCAGGAGCCGAGTCCGATGCCGCTGGAGACGTTCCCGAACCAGTTCCCCGACCGCGACTACGAGATCGAGATCACCTGCCCCGAGTTCACCGCCGTCTGCCCCAAGACCGGCCAGCCCGACTTCGGCACGATCGTGATCACCTACGTCCCGGCCGCCTCGTGCATCGAGCTGAAGAGCCTGAAGCTCTACCTGTTCGACTACCGCAACCGGGGGATCTTCTACGAGCATTCGATCAACACGATCCTCGACGACCTGGTCGCGGCCTGCCGGCCGCGGCGGATGCGGGTGGTCGGCCAGTTCACCCCGCGCGGGGGGATCTCGTCGCGGATCACCGCGACCTATCGAGGCGTCGGCCGTCCCCCGCGATCGCGGGGCCGGCGAGGCCGTCCGGATCGTCCGATCGGGTCGACTCGGACACGGCCGGAACTCTCCTCCGAGGGCGACGGACGACATGCAACCGCCGGCATCCTGACCCTGACGACCGACTTCGGCGCCGACGGGCCGTACGTGGCGGCGATGAAGGGGGTGGTCCTCGGCCTGGCGCCCGGCACGCAGCTGGTGGACGTCTCGCCACACGATCGCGCCCCAGAACATCCTGGAAGGGGCGTTCGTGCTGGCCGGGATCGTCGACGCCTTCCCCGCCGGGACGGTCCACCTGGCGGTGGTCGACCCGGGGGTCGGGACCGACCGGCGGCTGATCGCCGCGTCGGTGGCCGACCAGTGGTTCGTCCTGCCCGACAACGGCCTGATCAGCGGCGTGGCCCGGGGCCGCGACCGTCGACGGGATCTGGGAGATCGCCAACCCGGCGATCCGCCGCCCGACGGTCTCGCCGACCTTCCACGGCCGCGACATCCTCGCCCCGGCCGCCGCCCACCTGCTCCGCGGGCGGCGACCCCGCCGAGCTCGGCCCGGCCCGCACCCGGTTCGTCACGCTCCGCAACTTCCAGCCGACCGAGGACGACGAACGGGTTCGTCGGCGAGGTCATCTTCCGCGACTCGTTCGGCAACCTGATCACCAACATCCCCGCGGAGCGGCTCGGCGCCGTCCCCCGCGACGGCTGGGTCGTCGAGGTCGCCGGCAGCGGATCGAGGGGCTCGGCCGGACCTACGGCGAGCGCCCCCCGGGTCGCTCGTCGCCCTGGTCGGCAGCACCGGCTGGGTCGAGGTCGCCGTCGTCAACGGCGACGCCGCGCGAGCAGCTCACCGCCGGGCCGGGGACCACCGTCTGGCTCCGCAGGACGTCGTGAACGACCGAGGGATCGCCGCTCGATGCCGACGGCCATCATGACCCGATCCCGACTCCGCCGCGAGCCACTCCGCGACTGGGACCACGCCCACCTCTGGCACCCGTTCACGCCCGCTGGCCGACTGGGCGGCCGTCGGACCCGCTGATCATCGAGCGGGCCGAGGGCGTCTACCTGTATCGACATCCGAGGGGCGCCGCTACCTCGACGGCGTCAGCTCGCTCTGGTGCAACGTCCACGGCCACCGCCACCCGGCGCTCGACGCGGCGGTCCGCGACGCAGCTCGACAAGGTCGCGCACTCGACCCTGCTCGGGCGTGACGCCACCCGCCGGCGATCGAGCTGGCCCGGCGGCTGGTCGAGCTGGCCCCCGAGGGGCTGACCCGCGTCTTCTTCTCCGACGACGGCGCGACGGCCGTCGAGGTCGCCCTGAAGATGGCGTTCCAGTACTGGCGGCAGAAGCCCGACCCCGAGCCGCGCCGGACCCGCTTCCTCGCGCTCGGGCGACGCCTACCACGGCGACACGCTCGGCGACGTCAGCGTCGGCGGGGTCGAGCGGTTCCACGCGATGTTCGGCCCGCTGCTCTTCCCGGCCCTCCGGGCCCCGAGCCCGCACTGCTACCGCTGCCCGCTCGGCCTGGAGCGGCCCGACGTGCGCGACCGCCTGCCTCGACGAGGTCGAGCGGCTCCTGGAGGCCCACCCGCGGCGAGGTCGCGGCGGTCGTCGTCGAGCCCCTGGTGCAGGGGGCGGCGGGGATGATCGTCCACCCCGAGGGCTACCTGACGGGGCTCCGCGACCTGACCCGCGCGGCACGGCACGCTGCTGATCGCCGACGAGGTGGCCGTCGGCTTCGGCCGGACCGGGACGCTCTTCGCCTGCGAGCAGGAGGGCGTCGCGCCCGACTTCCTCTGCCTGGCCAAGGGGCTGACCGGCGGCTACCTGCCCCTGGCCGCGACCCTGACGACCGAGGAGGTCTACTCCGCCTTCTACGGCACGGCCGCCGACGGCAAGACCTTCTATCACGGCCACACCTACGGCGGGAACCCGCTCGGCGCGGCGGTCGCCCTGGCGAGCTTGCAGGTCTTCGACGACGAGCGGACGCTCGGACGGCCTCGCGCCCAAGGTCGCCCGCCTGGCCGAGCGGCTCGCCGAGTTCGCCGGCCCTGCCCGCACGTCGGCGACGTCCGCCAGCGCGGCCTGATCGCGGGCATCGAGCTGGTCGCCGACAAGGCGACGAAGGCCCCTTATCCCTGGGCCGAGCAGGTCGGCGCCCGGGTCTGCCGCCGGGCCCGCGACCTCGGCCTGCTGATCCGGCCGCTGGGCGACGTCCTCGTCGATCATGCCCCCGCTGGCGATCACGGTCGAGCAACTCGACGAGATGCTCGACGTCATGATACGACTGCGTGCGGAGCGTCACCGAGGAGGCGGCCTGATGAGCGCCTGCCGGGCCTCTTCGTGGTCGGGACCGACACCGGCGTGGGCAAGACCCGCGTGGCGTCGGCGATCGCGCGGAGCCTGGCCGAGCAGGGCCGGCGGGTCGGCGTCCTCAAGCCGGTGGCGTCGGGGGCGACCCGCGAGGGCGACTCGTGGCGGTGCGACGACGCCGAGCGGCTCGATCGCGGCGATCGGCGGCGGGGTGCCCGCTCGAGCGGGTCGCCCCGATCGTCTTCGAGGAGCCGCTGGCCCCGCGCGTGGCGGCCCGTCGGCTGGGGCGTCCGCTCGAGCCGGCCGAGGTCGAGCGGGCCGTCGCCGAGGCGCTGGCCTGGTGGGCCGAGCGGGCCGAGGTCATGGTCGTCGAGGGGGTCGGCGGGCTGCTCTGCCCGCTGGCCGAGGGGATCGACGGTGGCCGACCTGGCCGTCCGCTCGACTATCCGCTGGTGGTCGTGGCCCGTCGCGGGCTGGGGACGCTGAACCACACGCTCCTGACCGTCGAGGCCGCCCGCCGCCGCGGCGCTCCGGGTCGCGGGCGTGGTGCTCAACGGCGCCGAGCCGGCCTCGGCGATCCGCTGGCCGAGGCGACCAACGCCGACGAGCTGGCCCGCCGCCTCGACGGCATCCCCGTCCTGTGCGAGCTCGAGCACGACGACGATCCGACCTCGGTCCCGATCGTCGTCCGGTCCGTGGACTGGTATGATAGAATGGGGTGGCCAAGGCTCCCCGCGCGCGAGAGCGTGACGGACATGCACCTCCGGGGAGGAACTCGAAAGGGCGGCATCGATGGCCAGCGACACCAAGGGCCCTCCGAGCGGGACGCCGCATCCACATCCCGACGCGACCGATTCCGGCCCGCAGGCGACGCCGACCCCGTCCGGTCCGGGCGACCCGGCGTCCGGCACGGCCAGCGAAGATGAGCTGACCCTGCTGCTGGACCAGTCGATCAAGAAGCCGAAGCCCGACCCGTACCTGGGCGGTACCGGGCCCGGGCGGCCGCCGTCGCCCGCGGCGGGGCCGACGAAGGCGGGCGCGTCGGCGGGGTCGTTCGACGCCATCGCCGCCCTGGATGCCTTCACGGACCCGCATCCCGTCGAGCCCGTGGCGCCGGCGCCATCCCCCAAAAGACCCGCCGCGGCGGTGCCCGAGATCACCATCCCCGACTCGCCCTCGCCCGATTCCAGCTCGTCGGCGACGTTCGACCCCCTCGCGGTCCTCGGCGTGGAAGCCAGCCTCTCACCGGGGTCGGTCGCGATCCCGGAGCCGGCGTCGTTCGAAACCTTCCCCGCCACCGACCCGGCGCGCCCCGCCCGCCCGCTCCGACCGCCCGAATCCCGCGGACGAGGACGACGACGAGGATGAGGACGAGTCCAGCGACCGCCGCTATCGGCGGTTGTGGCTGGCCTTCGTCCTCGTGCTCAGCTACGCCAGCGCGGTGACGATCGGGCTGGCCTGGATCTGGTTGACCGGCCGGCGGCTCCGCCCCGACGAGGACGAGGCGCCCCCGCCGGCCGCGGCCGACTCGCGCACCGACCCGGGCACCCGCGCCGATCCTGTCGCGCAAGGTCACCCCCCCGCCGCCGATCCCGGCCGACCACGTGACCACCCTGGGCCAGGCCATCCGGGTCGGGGACCTGGAGGTGACCCCGCTGAAGGTCACCTCCGGGCTCGTCCTGTTGCGGCGGACCATCACGGGGAACCGGGTCCATTCCGGCGGCGACGACGCCCTGAAGCTCAAGCTCCGGCTCAGGAACGTGTCGGAGGACTCGATCTTCGCCCCGCTCGACGAAGGCTTCCTCCGCGAGCGCGGGCCGGGGCCCGGCGACAGCCTGATCGAGACCGGCGACGGCCGGCAGATCGAGATGTATCCGCTGGCGTCGCCAGCGAGCTGGCCATCGTCGGCCAGGAGTTCCGCGAGCTCGAGCCGGGCGAATCGTACGAGACCCGGATCGTCAGCGCCCCCGATTCGGCCGGCCGCACGACCCCCGAGATGACCTGGCGCGTCCGCCTGCGGACGGGCATCGAGCAGACCGACACCGTCGGCGTGCGGTTCCGCGCCGACGAGATCAAGCCGGGCGACTGAGCGAACGGGCGACGAGCAACAAATTATACATAAGTAATGATTGAAAAATGAGATTTTTGGATTTTACTTGTCATTTATGAATCGTTATTCATGACTCCACCGAGGGCCGCAGTTCGCGGGCGATCTCGGCCAGCCATCCGGGATCGGGGCCGGCCTCGGGCAGGTCGAGGCCGTCCGGGTCGGCGAACTTGGCGCGATCGGCCACCTCCAGGAGGGCGACGAGCCTCGCGGCCCTCTCGGCGCCGAGGCGGTCGGCCAGCTCGGGCCGGTCGGCCAGCTCCTGCGTCGTCCTCGCACCCCAGGCCGGGCCGAACCGCGCGGCGAGGGCGTCGCGGATCGCCTCGGACCCCGCGATCAACTGGTCGCGCGGGGAGCCGGCCGGGACATCCGACAGGACGGGCAGGGCCGCCCGCCGCCCCCGAAGCCGTCGGCGACGGCGAACCCTCCGCGCCGCCCGCCAGGCGCCCAGCGCCAGCAGCAGGACGACCAGGACGAGCGCGGGGGTCGAGGAGGGCCCGGGGATCGGATCGGGCCGAGGTTCGGGCGCGGGGGGATCAGGACGGCGCGGGGGGCGGGGTTCACGGCGGGCCTCGGCGGGCGCGCGGCCGGAGAAGAGGCGGATCAGGGGGCGGATCGGGTCCTCCTCGGTGGAGACGTCGTGGCCCGACACGCCCGCGCCGGTACACCAGCGGAGGAACTCGGTCCGGCGGAGCCGGGCGGCCTCGGCGTAGGCGTCGCGGAGCCGCGACGATCCCGAGTCGACGACCCGCCGCGTGCCGAGCTCGGCGTCCTCCAGGTCGATCAGGCCCGCATCGGGCAGCGCCTCCTCGCGGGGATCGACCATGCGGAGCGCGATCACCTGCTGCCGCCTCGCGACGCGGCTCCAGGGGCCGACCGGCTCGGGCGTGAGGAAGTCGCCCAGGACCACGATCAGCCCTCGCCGAGACGACCGCCGCAACCGCGCCAGCCCGGCCGTCAGCGCCGTGCGCCTCGAGGTCGCCGGGGTCGCGACCAGGGCCCGCACGAGGCGGGCCAGGTGTCGCGTCCCGCCTCCGGGCGCGAGCTCGGCCTCGACGCGGTCGCTGACCATCATCAGCCCGGCACGGTCGCCGTTCTGGATCGCCGCCGACGCCAGCAGCGCCGCGGCCTGCGCGGCGCGGTCGGCCTTCGTGCGACCGTCGGGCCCGAACCGGAGGCTGGCCGACACGTCGACGATCAGCCAGAGCGTCAGCGCCCGTTCCTCGACGTACCGCCTCACGAACGGCCGGCCCTGCCGGGCCGTCACGTTCCAGTCGAGGTGCCGCACGTCGTCGCCCGGCTCATAGGCCCGCAGCTCGGCGAAGGTCAGCCCCAGCCCCGGCCTCGCCCCGTGATAGGCCCCCGCCAGCAGCGACACCGCCCCCGGCCGCACCCGGAACCGGAGCCGGCGGGCGCGCCGGACGATCGCCGCCGCGTCGATCGGGGGCTTCGCGGGCGGCTCCGGTGGCTTGGCACGTCGGGGCCAGATCAGTGTGACCTCTCATGGATGGTCGAGATTCGGCCGAGCTCGATACGAGACCGCCCCCCGCCGCGGCGCCGGGCCGTCGTCCGGATCGGCAGGACGCCGGGCCGTCCGATCCCGATGATAAGGATAACCGACCCGAGCGCGCAAGGGTTCTTTGGCAAGCTGATCCGCCCCGGTCCGACGACCGCGCCCGGGGATCGCGCCGCTGCCGAACGAACCGAATTGTACTTTCGATCAATTTTCCTCTTAATCGATCATCTCATGGGGCGCCGCCCTGATATCCCTCTCATGCCGCTGCCGAACGAACCGAATTGAGGTTTGGATCAGAAATCCTTCAAAAAGAACGGATGATTCTTCGGCCAGTCGTTCGTCGCCCCGTTCCCGAAACGAAGCGAATTGTAGTTTGGTCCACGATTCATTCAAATCGATCGGTTGACTCACCTCAGCCCACTTCGTCTTCGTAGGGTGGGCACCGCCCACCGTCTTCATCTTCACGGTTGGCGAGGCTTTCTCGGCCAATCATGCTCCTGGGCCCATCTCTCCGCTTCCTGTGGTGAGCTCGAAGACCGGAAAGGCGTTCTCGCGTAGGTATCGTACTGTCGCGTAGGCCCTGACCGGGTCCTCGTCCAAGTGCCCCATCATCCCGTTATAGACGTTCCAGAACATCACCAGATGTTCGTCCTCGCCCGATCGTATCAGAAATGGGAAGTCGTCCTCGTCGGCACCTATCAAACGAGCCATATCGACGCCTTCATACTGCGCGGCGTACTTCACGATCTTCTTTCGGGGTAGATCCTGAAAGGCGTAGCTGACGTATTCCTCAACCATTTCATCCGCCTCCAGGACATTCGTAAGGCAGCCAAAGCCCCTCATCCGATCGAAGACGGTGGGCGGTGCCCACCCTACAGAGACTCGGCCAGGCTGGCGCGGAGGGCGTCGGCCGGAGGCGACGAGGCCGAGGCCCGGTCGATCGTCCAGCGGATCCGGACCTCCCAGCGCCGCGACGCGTCGGCGGTGATCGACCCAGTGCGGGATCACGGCCGAGCTCTGGTAGACCCCCTCGAATCCCGCCCTCGCTCTGGCTGACCGTCTCGATCGGGAAGCACCAGAGGCCCGCCGGCTGCGACCATCGCAGGCCGACCGACAGGTCGAGCCACTCGTCGGTCAGCGCAGACGCCGTCGGCCGCCGGCAGGTCGAGCCGGGCGTCGAGCATCCCGAGCTTCGTCCCGGCGGCGTCGGTGTAATAGCGGTCGTGCGGCGTGGCCGGCCATCGCGGCGAGGTTGATCTCGACGGCGAAGTGGAGCGGGACGCCGATCGGGAGCTCTTCGAGGACGTAGGTGACCTCCAGCGTCGGGCGAGCCGGCCGCCAGCTCGATCGTCTTGCGGACGTGGATCGCGTGGCCGTCGGCCCGGCCGGGCCGTTCCATCATCAGGGCGACGCGATCCGGGCCGCGCTGGACCTTGGAGAGGTAGGCGCCCGGCGACGAAGTCGCCCCGCTCGACGTCGCGGCAGGCGACAGGTCGTGCGAGGGTGACGTCGGCGGGATAGAAGTGATCGACGAGCGCCTTGCGCGGGTGGCGGTCGTAGACGAGGAGCCGGTCGAGCCCTTCCTGCTTCAGGACGACTCGCTCGCTGATCGCCGGGCCGACGTTCTCGCTCCGCTGGCCGACGGCCGCCGCGGCGATCGTCGCCGTGATAGGCCTCGGGCCGGCGGTCGAGGGTGGCCAGGACGTTGGTCAGGGCGTGGCGGACGTCGAGCTCGTAGACGTGGCCGCCCGTCGCCGGGCGGACGAGGGCGATCAGGCGGTCGTTCTCGAGCCGGACCTCCTGGCGGGCGTCGAGGTTGAAGTCGGCCACGTCGAGCGACGACGCGGGGGCCGGCCTTGCCCCTCGGCGTCGTCGAGGGCGTTGTGGGCGGCGATCAGGTGGCGATAGATCGCGTTGCGGAGGTGGGGCAGGTACAGGCCGCCGAACGCGCCGTGCCAGTAGGGGCAGTTGCACTGGCCGCGGTAGAGCTCCTGGCGGGCGACGTCGAGGTAATCGGGGTCGGCGTCGCCGGCGGTCCTGGGCGGCGGCCAGGCGTCGCGAGAGGCCGAGCATCCGGGCGTACATCTCGTCGCTCTCGGCGTACCGCGCCTTGAAGTTCCGCCAGAACCCGCCGGCGCGGACGAACGGCCTGAGCCGCTCGGCGGCCGGGTCGTCGGCGGTCGTCTTGACGGCGTCCTGGTACGCCGACCAGCCGGCCGGCGGGCAGGGCCCACTCGGTCATCTCGCGGTACGAGCAGTCGGGCAGGTAGACCTTGCCCAGCGGCAGCGTCGAATCGACGGCCCGGGCGAAGGTGGTCGGCTGGAGCCAGTCGCGGTTGGCCGACGATCATGTCGCAGAACCGGCGGAGCCAGCCGTGGGTGTAGACGTGGTCGTAGGTCTCGGGCCAGGCGCCGAACTTCTCGCCGTCGTCGGCGAAGACGACGGTCGAGCCCGGGCTGCTCGCTCGGCGAGCCGCCGGAGGTATTCGTAGGTCGCGTGCGGCTCCTGGAACGGGATCGTGTACCGGAGCCGCTCGCGAGCCGGGGAAGACCTTGACGCAGCCGGCCGTCGTCCTCGGTCAGGTAGTAGCCGAAGAGGTCCGTCGTCGGCCAGCCCGGCGCGCTGGAAGTGGAAGTCGTCGAGGACCGTGTACTCGACCCCCGCCTCGGCCAGGGCCGAGACGAGGTGCTGCTCCCAGACCCGCTCGGGCATCCACATCCCCCGGATCGGCGGCGCCGAAGAGCTCGCTCGAGATAGGCGGCGTAGTCGCGGATCTGCCCGACCCGGTCGCGGTGCGGGATCATCGTCATGATCGGCTCGTAGAACCCGCCGCCGAGGATCTCGACCCGCCCCGCCTCGACCATCGCCCGGACCCGTCGCGACGTAGTCGGCCCGGTGCTCGACGAGCCATTCCATCAGCGGCCCCGAGGTGTGGAGCACGAACGGGATCTCGGGGTAGTCCTCCATGACCTCGAGGAACGGCAGGTAGCTGTCGCGGTAGGCCGCCTCGAAGACGCCGTCGAAGTTGCCCACGGGCTGGTGGTTGTGCAAGGCGAGGATCAGGCGGACGCCGGGCATGGATGGGCCTCTCGTCGGTCGGGTCGGGCACGATCGCGGGCCGGAGGCGGGGCCTGGCCCGCCTCATTATGGATCGATCCTCACCGATCTCCAACACCGATCCGGGACGATTCCCGGGTCCCGGCCGGCACGAGGCCCACCGGCGGTGCGATCCGGCGGCTGACCGGCGGCGCGGGACGTCGGCCCCCGTCCGGATCACGACCTCGCCGGTCCTGACGAGCATCCCGGAGGTCGGAGGCACCTCCTCCGATGACCCCGGCCCGGTGCCCCCTTCAGGGCTTCGCCTGGGAGGATGATGCGTCCGACGTGCCCGCCTCATGCAGCGGCGGCGTCCGCGGGCGCCGGGGCGGCGGTGGGTCGCTCCTCCAGGTCATCCAGTCGGCGTTCGAGGCGCTCGACCCGTTCGAGCACCTCGCGGGTGCGGTCCTCGGGCTTCGACGGGCGCGAGGACGGCGAGACCTTGACCGGAGGGCGGCGCGCGGTCTTCAGCGACTTGCGCTCGCGGTTCGGGCCGCGCAAGTATTCGACGGCCACCTCGGCCTGCGCGAGCGTGCGGTCGAGGCGGTCGGTCAGGTCGCGGAACGTCGCGATCGGGCGGCCGTCGAACGTCGACGATCGCGGTCGCCCGCCTGCAGGCCCGCGAGCGTCGGCGGGGGTGTCGGCGACGATCCCCCCGAGGACCGCGCCCGGCGGGTCGCCCGAGGCGCCCGGGTCGGGCCGCACGCCCAGGTACGCGCGATCGACCTTCTTGCGCTCGCGGAGCTGGTCGGCGACCCACAGCGCGTCGCGCGCGGGGATGGCGAACCCGAGGTCGTGGTCGGGGGTCCGCGCCCGCGTCCCGGGGCGTCAGGCCGCTGCGGATCAGGCCGAGCCATTCGCCGCGGAGGTCGGCCACCATCGCGCCGCTGTCGCCGGGGTGGAGCGCCGTGTCGACCTGGATCAGCCCGCCGAGCGGCCTCGGGCCGATCTCCAGGTGGCGGTCCAGCCCCGCCACCTGCCCCCGGCTGACCGACTGCGCCAGGCCGAACGGGTTGCCGATGATCAGCACCTGGCTCCCCAGCCGCGGCGCCCGCGACGCCGGCCGCGCCGGCCGCGCGGCGCCGGGGTCGATCCGCAGCAGGGTCAGCCCGGTCTCGGCGTCGGTGGCGATCCACCGGGCCGGGTGGCGACGGCCCGAGGCGTCCCGCGCCACGATCGTCGCCTCGCCCGGCGGCTGGTCGATCCGGACCGAGAGCACGTCCCCCTGGTCGTTGACCACCACGCCGCTGGCCATCCGCCGCGACCCCGACGCGGCGTCGGCCACCGGATACTCCAGCGCCACGGCCGACTCCCGCACCCGCTCGATCGCCTCGGCCACCCGCCGCTCGATCGTCTCCAGCAGCGCAGCCTCGCCGTCGGCCCCGGTGTCGTCGGACGCCGGGGCGTTCGCGGGCGAGTTGCACGACGGCACGACGGCCAGCATGCAGCTCAGCAGGGCGATTCGCAGCAGACCGGCCATGTCAGCGGTGTTCGTCCAGGGTCGCGGGCTCGACTCAATCGGCGATCTTACCCCGGAACCCCCCGCCGGGGGAAGACTTCGGCGCGGGCCGGGGCCGTCGGGCGCATGCGCCGCACGCCCTCGGCTCGGACCCGTGACGGCGCGTCGCACACACGCTCGACGGTCCGGGGATGTCAGTAGGTCGGCTGCCTCGCGTCGCGCGGCTCGGGGGGCATCGGCGATGCCGTGATCGAGGTCGTAGTCGAGCCGGGGCGGGGCGGCCTCGGCGAGCGGCGACTCGCCCTCGGGCACGACGGGGACCGAGGGGGGCGGCCTCAGCACCACCGGGGCGGGCGCGGGCGCGACCGGGCGGACCGGGGTCCGGATGACGGCCGGGCGGGGCTCGGACGCGACATCCTCGGGACGCGCGGGGTCGGCCGGCCGGTGACCACCGCCACGGCGAACGCCACCAGCAGGCCGAAACCCAGCCCGAACGCCGGCCAGAGCACGAACCGGGGCCAGGACGGCGACGACACCGGCGCAGGGCCGCCGCGACTCGCGGATCTGCCGCGCCAGGGCGGCCAGAGCGACGGAGCATCAGGCCGAGACGGAGGTTGCGCCGCGGCGGCGTGGAGGACATCCAGCGCCTGGCCGTGCGCCTGCGCGGGTCAGACGGCACGACGGGCAGCCGATCAGGTGCCGTTCGACCCGCCTCCGGTCGAGCCCCAGCAGCTCGCCCCCCGCCAGCAGCGGCAGCCGGTCGCGGACCCATTTGCAGCGTTGATCACCCATGAGTGGCCTCCCGTCGCGTCAGCTCCTGCCGGCGCTCCCAGTGTTCGCGGAAGCAGTCGCGGGCCTTGGCCAGTCGCCACCGCACCGTGGCCTCGCGGCGGCCGACGATGGCCGCCACCTCCGCGGACGAAAACCCTTCCAGGTCCCGCAGCACCAGGATCGTGCGGTAGGGGACCGGGACCCGCTCGAGGATGAACTGGACCTCCTGCGCCAGCTCGGCTTGGATCCGAGGGTCGGGGTCGGGCAGGTCGAACGCCCGGCGGCCGTCGTCGTGCGGCCGGTCGATCGACGAGGCGGGCGGCGCCTCGCGGCGGCGGAGCTGGTCGAGGCCGAGGTTGACGCCGACCCGGAACAGCCAGGGGCCGAACCGCCGCGCGGTGTCGAACCGATCGAGCCGGTTGTACACCTTCCAGAACGTCTCCTGCGCCAGGTCGCGGGCCAGCTCCTCGTCGCGGACCAGCCGGGTCAGGACGCGGATCAGCTTGCGCTCGTAGCGGGCCACCAGCGCGGCGAAGGCGTGGTCGTCGCCGGCGCGGGCGCGCTCGATCAGCCGGGCGTCGCCCGCCTCGCCGGCGCGGACCTCGCCGGCGTCCGGCGCGGCCGGACGCCGGCGACGGCTCGCCCCCCGGCTTCGAGGCCGCCTCCGAGGCGGCGCCGGGGGGATCGAATTCGGGCGACTTCCGCATCGCGTGACCTCCCGTCATCGTTTATCATACGCTCGACGGCCGCGCCGCGTTGGAGGTTTTTCCGGAAAGGCTCGTCTCGACTGAGATTCCGTCTCGCCGGCCACGTCCCGATCGCGGGCCTGTCGCGCGCGGAGGCGGCCCCGACTCGCCCCGAATGCACGTCCGATGGCGAGTCCTGGCCGCGGGTTACGGCCGCGGATGGCGAACCGATGAGATCGGGCTCGATTCCACACGTGCAGCCCTGCCCGCCGGTCGAGCGCGAGGCGGCGCTGGGGGTCCTGTACCGCCGGGTGCCCGGCTCGCTGCGGCCCCGGCTGATCGCCGACGCGCTGGCCGAGGCCGAGCGGGGGATGATCGACCTGTCGGGCCTCTGGGTCGCGCGGCGGCGGGACCGGATCGTCGGCGCCCTGCTGACGCAGCCGCTGGCCGGCCGGGCGGCGGCCGTCTGGGCGCCCGAGGTCGACCCGTCGTGGCGGCGGGCCGCGACGGCCGTGGCCCTGGTCCGCGCCGCGCCTGGACGACCTCCGGCGCCGCGGGCTTCGCCGATCGCGCAGGCGCTGCTCGACGAGTCGGCCCCCCGCCACGGCGCGGCCGACCTGGCCGGCGGCGGGATGCCCCGCGTCACCGAGCTGGTCTACCTGGAGCGCGCCGACCGCGTCGCCCCTGGCCGTCGCGGCCGGGCGTCCCGCCGATCGACTGGCGGCCGTTCGGGCCCGAGACCGAGGCCGAGTTCCGCGCCGTGCTGCAGCAGACGTACATCCGCAGCCTCGACATGCCCGAGCTGGAGGGCATCCGCTCGCTCGACGACATCCTGGCCAGCCACCGCGCCGCGGGCCGGTTCGTCGCCGACCGCTGGCGGATGGGGCTGGTGCGGGGCGATCCCCGGCGGCGGCGGCGGTGCTGCTGCTGTCGGAGATCCCCGACCGCGACGCCTGGGAGGTGGCCTACCTCGGCCTGACCCCGCCGGCCCGCGGCCGCGGCCTCGGCCGCGCCGTGCTGGCGCACGCCCTCGACCTGGCCGCCGCGCACGTCCCCCGCCTCGAGCTGGCCGTCGACGTCCGCAACCACCCGGCCAACCGCCTCTACCAGGCGGCCCGGTTCCTGCCCTTCGACCGCCGCTCGGTCCACCTGGCCTCATTGAGATGATGAGCCGGGGTGCGACGACACCTCAATCCCCGGCCGGCTGGAGACCTGCCCGGTCCGAGGCCGGGGCGGCGGGGCCCACCCTCCGGGAGATGAGACGCGCCAGCAGGCCGCCCAGGAGCCCGGCCGAGATGGCCAGGAGCAGCTGGACCCCCATGTCGACGACCAGGATCTTCATCTGATCCAGTGAGGACCCGAGGAGGCTCAGGCCCAGGAACCTTTCATAAATCCATGCCAGCCACCTGAACACCACCACGCGCAGGGGAGAAAGGCCCAGGATCACGTAGGACCAGCCGCCCGCCTGGAATCCGAGCCGGAATGGGCGAAGTCGCCCCCGGCGAGAGAAGACGTGGAACAGCCCGGCCTCCAGGATGATGACCATCACCATGAGCCCCGGGCTCGGGAGGCGAGGGAGGGCGGCACGCAGGGCGGCGAGGTCCAGGGCGACGATGACGACGACGGCCATCAGGCGGCCGAGCGAGGCGCGCGGCGCTTCATCGCAATCCTCCGGGGATGGTCCCGTCGGCCCTTGCGGGTCGTGTGCGACACGCCATCCCCGAAACGGGTTCGATGATGGCGTGTCGCACATGCCCGGCGGGAGGCCGGGCGGCTTCAATCCAAAAAGTCGTATCGCGAGTAGAAGTTCTTCTGGTCGGCGACGTCCTGCCTGGGGACGGGCACCGCGCGGGCGGTGATCAGGTGGCGCCGAAATTCTTCCGGCGCCTCCAGTAGGTCGCGTCGCCGGCGCGCTCGGTGGATTCGCCCTCGATCCGGAACGACGAGCACTCGACCCACTGGCGGAGGCAGGGGATCGACGGCACCCACCAGTTCGACGCGCTCTGCGCGTAGTCCTCGTGGTAATAGAACTTCGCGAAGCAGTCGTCCGACTTGATCACCTCGCCCTCGACGATGATCAGGCCGCCGACCTTCGTGACCTGCCGGAGCCGGGCGAGCGCGAGCAGGGGGTCCTTGATGTGGTAGAAGACCCCCATGTAGATCACGACATCGAAGTCGGTCGCGCCGAGCTGGTGGACGTCGTAGACCGAGACGCTGGGGAAGTACCGGGCGCGCGAGTTCAGGATCGCGTGGGCGAGCTGGTAGTTCGTGACGTCCTCGTCGCGCTGCGAGATCAGGTCCGTCGAGTAGACCTCGGCGGCGCCCCGTTTCTCGGCCTCGAACGACCAGAGGCCGTCCCAGCAGCCGATGTCGAGCACCTTCTTGCCGGTGAAGTCGACGTCGAGGAACGCCCTCCGGATGTGGTCCACCTGCGCGTGCTGCGGCCCGGGGGTGAGGTGCCCGTCGCCCAGGTCGATGGTGTGGAACCACCAGCGCGTCTTGGCCTGCTCGATGAGGTCCCGCTTCGCCTCGCGGCCCTCCCGCATGTAGGAGGGCCAAGGTGCGTTGTCATCCGGCCGGCGGATCGCCCGGTGCGAGCCGAGATGGGGGGTGGCGGCCCCGGCCGCCGGGCGCGCCTGTCGGGAGAACTTCTTCAGAAGGCTCATCCGTGAGTCCTCGGAGAGGCGGGGGAGAACGTCGCGACGAATCGAGGAGCGGGCGGAGTTTAGAGGAACCCCGCAATCTGTCAAGGGGCGTTTTCGGGCCGACCTGAGGACTCACCGCCGGGACACATGAAGCCTCGCCGGGCGAGTCCCACACGCCCATCGGATTCCCTTACTGCCCCAGGATTTCCAGGGTGCGCTTGACGAACGCCGAGGCGGCGGCGAGGTTCTCGGCCGGGGGGGTCTTCAGCCCCTGGGCGCGCTCGAAGGCGTGGACGTGGGCGACGTCGAGCAGGCCGGTCCGGACGAAGAGGTTCTCGCACGCCAGCAGCAGGCAGCGCAGCCCCGCCTCGCGGTATCCCTTGCTGTAGACCAGGGCGCGGAGGCACGAGAACATCGCCTCGTAGCTCAGGAAGCTGATGTCGGCCGGGTCGCCCTGCCCGGTGTGACTGGATGTTGGCCGCGGCCTCGAGCCGGTCGGCCGCCTTGGCCAGCAGGGCCGGGATGCGCGACGGGGCCTCCTCGTCCTTGAACAGGTAGGGGCTCTCCAGGCACTTGTCCAGGGTGTTGATGATGGCCATCGCCGGTGCGTCTCCCGGGTCGCGAGGGTCGTGGTCTCAGGGGTCTCGGGCCGGGCGGTCGCGTCGGCTCGGGCGGGGTGGCCGTCGCCCTCGTCGGGGCGATGCGGGGAGCGGTCGGGGATCAGGTCGGCGGGCCGGGTCGGCGGGGACGGGCGGCCGGCTCGACGCGGTTCTCGGCCGCCACGTCGGGCGGGACCAGCCCGCTCGACGAGAGCATCGGCACGGCCGCCGCCGCGCATCATGGCGACCAGGGGGTCGGGGAAGATGCCGAACCCGACGACCACCGCCGTCGCCAGCACGATCGGCAGCGCGAACGCCGTCGTCGCCGGCGCGAAGCGCCCGAGGCCCGGCTTCGGCGCCCGCAGGAACATCGCCTTGAGCACGCGGACGTAGTAGAACGCCGAGACGACGCTGTTGATCAGCCCCAGCGCGACCAGCCACATCAGCGTCAGCCGGCCGCGGGTCGGCTCGTTCAGGGCCTCCATGAACATGTAGAGCTTGCCGAAGAAGCCCGCCAGCGGCGGCATGCCGATCAGCGAGAGCATCAGCAGCAGGACGCACGTCGCCAGCAGCGGGTGCTGCATGCCGAGGCCGTTCAGGTCGTCGATGTCGTCGCTGCCCCGGTCGCGCGCCAGCCAGGCCGCGACGGCGAACGCCCCGACGTTGCTGAAGGCGTAGATGACCAGGTAGTACAGGACCGACCCGGCCGACTGCCTCGTGCCGCGACGAGACCCCCGCCGCCGCCACGCCCACCAGCATGTAGCCGGCGTGCGCGATCGACGAGTAGGCGAGCATCCGCTTGAGGTTGCGCTGCGCCAGCGCGGCGAAGTTGCCGAAGGTCATCGACGCCGCCGAGATGACCGCCACGACGCCGATCCAGCCGGGGCTCGATCACCGCGTCGGCGCGGCTCGCCCACGGGCCCAGGGCGTGCAGGAGCACCTTCATCAGCGCCACGAAGCTGGCGACCTTCGAGCCGGTCGCGATCCAGGCGGTCACCGGCGCGGGGCCCCCTCGTAGGCGTCGGGTGCCCACTGGTGGAACGGCACCGCCGCCACCTTGAACCCGAACCCGACCAGCATCAGGAGGACCGCCGTCGCCCCGGCCAGGTTCCCCAGCAGGCCGACCCGGCTCGCCCTCGACCGGGTCCAGCGCCTGGCGGATCGCGTCGAGCTGCGTGGTCCCGGTCAGGCCGTAGACCAGGCTCAGGCCGAACAGGAACAGCGCCGAGGAGACCGAGCCGTACACGAAGTACTTCACGCGCCCCCTCGGCCGACCGGCGCCGGTCCTTCTCGAACGCCGTGGTCAGGTAGAGGCAGATGGTCATCATCTCCAGCGTCAGGAAGAGCGTCAGCAGCTCCTCGGACGCCGTCAGGAGCATCATCCCGACCGTCGACCAGCAGCAGCAGCGCGTAGTATTCGCCCCAGTCCTCGGTGAACGACCAGGCCATCGACATCCGGACCACCAGGCCCAGCAGCGCGATGAACAGCACGTTGAACAGGTCGGTCAGCAGGTCGCCCGCGATCGTGCCGAAGAACAGGACCGGGTCGGGGTTGGCGCGGTAGTCGATCCCGGCGAAGTTGACCGAGTGGCCGATCCCGTAGAGGTCGAACCGGGCGAAGATCGGCGCCAGCGCCACGATCGCCGCGACCGGGATGCCCAGCAGCATCAGCCAGCCCAGCGCCTGCCGCCGCCTCGCGCCGGCGGCCCCCCGGAACAGCCGTCAGGTCCGCCATCAGGACCAGCAGCCCCCAGACCGCGAGCACGATCTCCGGCGCGAGGACGAAGAAGTCGCGGAAGTTGAGCGTCTGCGGCGGCGATCGGTTGCATCGGCTCGGGCCCTTGATGCGGTCGCCAGGAGTCTCCGGTCGGGTGGGCACCGCCCACCGTCTTCGGCTTCGGCCCCGGACGGTGGGCGATGCCCACCCGACCAGAAGCTGATCACTGACGGCTCTAGCCGGACAGGCTGTCGTAGCGGTCGACGTCGGCGGCGTGCCAGCGGCGGTAGCAGAGCAGGATCAGGCCGATGCCGACGGCCACCTCGGCGGCGGCGATGGTGATGACGAAGATGGCGACCATGACGCCGGTCAGCGGCCCGTCGCCCGGCGGCGGCGGTGCCGTACCGCCAGAAGGCGACGAGGTTGATGTTGGCGGCGTTGAGCATGATCTCGATCGCCATCAGGACGGCGATCGCGTTGCGCCGCAGGAGCACGCCGATCAGGCCGATCGAGAACGAGGCCGCGGCGAAGTAGAGGAACCAGTTCAGGGGGATGTCGGTGCTGCTCATCGGGGTGCGGCTCGCTCGTTCAGCGTCGGGGTGGTGGAGGTGAGGGCCTCGGTCCGGGAGGCGGCCCGGCCGTCGCCGGGGCCGTCGCCCTCGGTCGCGCCGTGGGGCCAGGTGGCCGACCCGCCGAGCTTGGGCGTCTCCTCGTCGCCCTGGCGGAAGGCGACCGCGATCGCGCCGACCAGGGCGGCCGTCAGGAGCAGGCCGGCGACCTCGAACGGGACGACGAACCGGGTCATCATCTCGTCGCCGACGACGCGGCCCATGTCGTTGACCGCCCTGGTGCGGGGGTCGTCGGACTCGCCCTTGGTCCGGACGATCGGCGGCCGGGTCTTCGACGCCTTCCAGTCCTCGCGGTCGCCCAGGCCGACGTGGTTGTTGATCCCGAACCCGAGCACGACGAACAGCCCGAGCCCGGCCACCAGCGCCGGCAGGTACCAGACCGACGAGACGGTCGTCGTGTCGTCGCCCTGGACGTTGCGGGTCAGCATGATCCCGAACATCATCAGGATCGCCACCGCGCCGATGTAGACGAGCACCTGGATCGCCGCCAGGAACTCGGCCTCCAGCAGGACGAACTGGCAGGCGACGATGAAGAAGAAGGCGATCAGGTAGAGCGCCGCGTGGACCAGGTTGCGGGCCAGGACGGTCCCCACGGCCGCCAGCAGGCCCAGCGCCGAGATCACCAGGAACAGCGTTTGGCTCACGAGGTTCGACTCCGACCCTTGGAGGACGCGATGCGACTGCGAATGCGAATCGATCGGCCGGTCAGCCGGCCCGAGGCCGCCGGCGCCGCCACCGGGAGCCGGGTCGCCCGACGGGGCGACCCGGCCTCGACCAGAGCCGGCCGCTCCCGGCGGTTGAACCAGATCACGAACCAGAGGGTCAAGGCCACCAGAGGCAGCGTCACGACCCAGCCGACCAGCCAGCCCGGCACGTCGTGGCCCGACACCCGGAACGGGCGGCCGGGGCGCAGGACGCAGCTCGAACCAGATCGCCGCGAACAGGACGTTGGCGATGCTCAGCGGCACCATGTACTTCCAGGCGAAGTTCATCAGCCGATCGACCCGCATCCGCGGCAGCGTCGCCCTGACCCAGAACATCAGGAAGATGAACCCGACACCTTGGCCAGGAAGATCGCCAGCAGGATCGAGTTGACCAGCACGTAGGAGAACCAGCGTCGAGCCCAGGAGGTTGTCCGGGAACTCGGTGAACGGCAGCGTCCCGCCGCCGAGGAACAGCGCCGTGCCCAGGCAGCTCACGCCGAAGACGCTCATGTACTCGGCCAGGAAGAACAGGCCGAACCGCATCCCGGAATACTCGGTGTGGAAGCCGGCGATGATCTCCGACTCGGCCTCGGGCAGGTCGAACGGCGTCCGGTTGACCTCGGCGATGCTGGAGATCAGCAGGATGGCGAACGCCAGCAGCCCCGGCGGCGAGAACAGGAACCAGCCGTGTTCGAGCTGCTTGTCGAAGATCGTCACCAGGCTGAGGCTCCCGGCCCAGAGGACGACCGGCACGGTCGAGAGGACCTGCGGGATCTCGTACGAGACGAGCTGCGCCACCGCCCGCATCGCCCCGAGCAGCGAATACTTGTTCCGGCTCGACCACCCCGCCAGGAAGATCCCCAGCGGCGAGAGGCTCGACACGGCGACCAGGTAGACCATCCCCGAGGGGAGGTTCACCGGCGTCATCCCGCCGCGGCCGAACGGGATGACCGCCAGCACCAGGAACGCCGAGACCAGGATCAGCACCGGCGCCAGGATGTGGACGTACTGGTCGGCCGCCCTCGGGACGATGTTCTCCTTGGTCAGCAGCTTGATCGCGTCGGCGATCGGCTGGAGCAGCCCGAGCGGCCCGACCCGGTTCGGCCCGATCCGGTCCTGGAACCGCGCCGCGACCTTCCGCTCGCCCCAGACCATGTAGGCCACGATCCCCGGGAAGACCCCGAAGAAGCCCACCGCCAGCCAGAGCAGCCACTTCACCCAGGTGTAGAGGTCCAGGTCGATCATGCTGATCCTGGGCCCAGACGATCGGCAAGGCCCAGGCGGTCGCGACGTTCACCGTTGGCAACTCCCCTCGATTGGCAAGGCTCGACCCGAACCGCACCGTCCCGACTCGACTCAGACCCAGCGGAGGACGCCCTTGGCCCACGCGTACGCCAGCCCGACGAACAGGATGACCAGGAAGACGACCATCTCGACCAGCGCGAACGTCCCGAGCCCGGCGTAGCTCACCGCCCAGGGGTAGAGGAAGACGGTCTCGATGTCGAAGATCACGAACATCAGCGCATAGATATAATACTGGATGCGGAACCGGACCCACGTCTCGCCGTGGGTGCGGACGCCGCACTCGTAGATGTCGCCCTTGGCCAGCGACCGCTTGCGGGGGGCGACCAGCGCGACCACGATCAGCGGGGCGAGCGCGAAGGCGATCGCGCCGAGCAGGAGGATGCCGATGAAGGCGTAGTTGTAGACGACCATCGCTCGGCTCCCGGCCTCCTCAGGGTGCGGAGATCGCCTCGACCTGGGTGTCGTCGTCGAGCGCCACGACGGTGACCTCGCCGTCGTCGCGCCGCAGGCGGATCGTCGGCTGCTGGCAGTACGACGCCTTGCCCCCCATCTCCATCCCGCCGACCGGGCGGAGCCCTTCCAGCTCGACGACGCCCTCGACCTGCGTCGTCCACTCGCGGTGGCCGACCCGGACGTGCTGGGTCACCCGGACCCGCGTCCCGGGCGGCGAACCGGGGCTTCAGCGGCGTCGGGATCGGGATCATGGCTCTCCTCGGGTCGCGTCGCTTCGGGCCGTCGGGTCATCGGGGGAGCGGACATCTTACTGGCGGCTTCTCGCGATCGGCAAGGGGCTACCGCGGCGGGGCTTGGGCGAGCCGGGGCCCGGCCGCGGCCTCAGCCCTTCTCGACCTTGGCCGGCTTGGGCGCGGCGGCGGGCTTCGCCGCGGCGGCCGGCTTGGCGGTCGCCGACAGGGCCTTCTGGAGCCTCTGGTCCTTCTTCTTGGCCACCTTGTTCCGCTCGGCCACCTCGTCGGCGCTGGCCCACGCCTCGGGGTGGGTCCGCGCGTAGTACTCGCTGGAGACGAGCAGGTCTTGCAGGCTGTAGATGTGCGTCTGGTGCCGCTCGTAGTTCGACAGCTCGAAGTTCTGGTCCATCTTGATCGCGTCGAACGGGCAGTACTCGGAGCAGAGGCCGCAGTTCATGCAGACGTCCATGTCGATATAGAAGTCCTCGGGCAGAGGGACGACCCCCTTGGGCCCCTTCGCCTGCGTCATCCAGATGCACTGCGGCGGGCAGACCTTCGCGCAGATGTTGCACGAGGTGCAGCGGACGTTGCCGTCCTCGTCGTCGTAGATCAGCACCGGCAGGACGCGGAACCGCTCGTAGACCGGCAGCCGCTCGTCGGGGTACTCGACGGTGAACAGCCCCTCGCTGCTTCGCGTCCTGCACGACGGTCGGCTGCGTGCCCCGCTCCCTTGGCCCGAACCAGAAGTCGAGCATCTGGTGGCCGCCGCCGCGGCGGTGCAGCCCCTTGCCCGTCCGGATGTCGCGCCAGAACGTCAGCAGGAACCGCCGGAGCGTGACCAGGTGGCCCGTGATGATCCCGTAACCGCTTGCCATTTGATTCACCCCAATGCGCCGGAGGCATCGACCGCCGGCCGGATCAAACTCAGCCGCCCGCGTCTCGGGCTGTGTCCCCACCGACGCAATGCAGGAGGATCGCCAGCACCTTCTCGACGCGATCGAGGTAATATTCGGGGCGGTCGATGAAAACCGTCCCAGCTTCGAGCTTCAGGAACTTCCAGAGGCTCCCGGTCGTGACCGCGCCATGGATCGTCGAGGGGCCTTCCCTCTCCCTCTCATTGAAGATCCGCGCCGCGACCATCTCCGCGACGCATTGGCCCAGGCCGGACTTGATGTTGTCGTTCTTCGCCTCGACCACCGCCATCACGGGGTGCGCAAGAACAGTTGGACCGGCGAGGCGGCGAGGATGAAGTCACAGGTCCCGTTCAAGCCTTGGGCGGGAGCGACCGTGAAATCGACGCCCGAGAACAGGCTGACCCGATGGTCCGTGACCCGGCGCACTTCCGCCAGGATCGGCGCCACGATGAATTCCGATCGGGCCTTCTCCGTGTGGATGGCCGTCGCCAGGGGCACGTATTCGTCGAGTATGCCCTGGAGTCTGGCGCCGATCGGCACCGCGGGGATGTCCGCGAACAGGTCCTCCTGCTCGTTCAATTCGAGCGCGAAGGAGCGGCAGGCGGCTTCGAGGGTGAAATCGCTATAGGACATCCCGGATCGCTCCCCGGCCGGCTCGGTGCCAGGTCCGACACCCGGCGGGACGTCCCCGGCGTCGCAAGGGGGTCCGGGGGGTGTGCAGCCCCGACATCCTGATATAAATCGTACAGCGCGGAATGGGCACGATGGGCGAGCGCGAACCATCGCTCATCCGCGACGCAGGCCGGGTGCGACATGACGGCCTCGTCCACGAGGTTCATCGCCAATGACGCTCGGTCCATGAGCTCATGGCAGCCGAATGTCCCCGGCCTGAAATCGTGCAGATGCTCGTATCCGTACTCGACGATCAACTCCTCCAGGAGTTGACGACGCTGATCCTCCAGGTCGAACGACCTCGCCGCGTTGCCGCTCATGGCAGGAAGACTCTCGCCCCTCACCGATCCACCTCACCCAGCACGATGTCCAGGCTCCCGAGGATGCCGACCACGTCGGCGATCGTGTGGCCCAGGCACATCTGCTCCAGCGCGGTCAGGTTGATGAAGCTCGGGCTGCGGACGTGGTAGCGGTAGGCCGTCGCCGACCCGTCGGCGACGACGTAGTAGCCGAGCTCGCCCTTGGGGTTCTCGACCCGCGAGTACGCCTCGCCCGCGGGCACCTTGATCTGGTAGCTCTTCTTGCCCGGCAGGATCGGCCCCTCGGGGATGTCCCGCACGGCCTGCTTGAGGATCTTGACGCTCTCGCGCATCTCCTCGAGCCGGACGAAATATCGGTCGTAGAGGTCGCCCTTGGTGCCGGTGATGACGTCGAAGTCGAACCGGTCGTAGATGCTGTACGGGGCCGCGCGGCGGATGTCGTAGGGGACGCCCGAGGCGCGGAGGACCGGGCCGGCGGTCGAGAAGTCGATCGCCTGCTGCGCCGATCAGGACGCCGATCCCCTTGCAGCGGTCGAGCACGATCTCGTTGCCCGAGAGGTAGCGGTCGAGCTCGTCGATCTTGCCGTCGAGCCGGTCGTTGACGATCCCCTTGCAGCGCTCGAGCCACCCCGGCGGCAGGTCGAAGGCGACGCCGCCGAACCGGAAGTAGTTGCACATCATCCGGCTGCCGGCCGCCCACTCGAACAGGTCGAGGATCAGCTCGCGCTCCTCGATCGCGTACAGGGCCGGGGTGAAGAACGCGCCGAGGTCGTTGAGCAGGAAGCCGATCGACCACATGTGGCTGGCCACCCGCGTCAGCTCGGCCATGATCACGCGGATGTACTCGGCCCGCTCGGGGGGCTTGGCGTCGTCGCCCATCAGCTGCTCGACGGCCAGGGCGTAGCCGAAGTTGTTGCCCATGCTCGTCAGGTAGTCGAGCCGGTCGGTGAACGGGAAGTTCATCAGGAACGTGTTCCGCTCGCCGATCTTCTCGTGGTTGCGGTGCATGTAGCCCATGACCGGCTTCAGCCCGACGATCGTCTCGCCGTCGACCCGCAGGTTCATCCGGAAGACGCCGTGCGTGCTCGGGTGCTGCGGGCCCATGCTGACGATGAACTGGTCGGTGTCGAGCTCGCTGATCTCGACGCCGCTGGGCAGGAGCGTCTTGCCCTTGGTGTCGTCGGCGCTGGAGAGGCTCGGCCCAGCCGGTGAAGTCCTTGGGGACCTTCAGGTTGGTGCCGTGGGGGTTGAACTCCTCGGCGCGGAAGTGCTGGCCGAAGCCCTCCTCGACGCGGCTGTCGAAGACCTTGGTCGGGCCCTCGTAGTAGGGCTCCAGGTAGTCCTTGCGGAGCGGGTAGTAGGCGAAGCCGTCCCACATCAGGATGCGCTTCAGCTCGGGGTGTCCGGCGAAGCGGACGCCCATCATGTCGTAGACCTCGCGCTCCTGGAAGTCGGCCCCGCGCCAGACGCCGATCACGGAGGGGACCTCGCCCTGCCCCTCGGCCTCCTCGGCGCGGACCCGCAGCTCGATCAGCTTGCCGGGGCTGATCGTGCTGTCGAGCTGGTAGGTGACCTCGATGCAGTCCTCGTAGTGGACGCTCTGGAGGCTGGCCAGGTAGTCGTAGCGGATCGGGTTGCGGTCGCGGAGGTAGCGGCCGACCTCGACCGAGCGTGCCGGCTCGACCAGCAAAGCGGCCTGGACGACCTGGGCCGTGCCGGCGCCGAACTCGGCGTTGAGGCGGTCGGCCAGGTCGCGGAGGCCGGCGTCGCCGAGCCAGACGAGGCTGGGGCGGGCCTCGGCCCTCTTGACCTTCTTGGCCGGCTTGGCGGCGGGCTTGCCCGTCTCCTTGACCGGGGCCGGGACGGCCGCCGCGTCGGCGCCGTCGGTCCTGGCCGCGGCGGCGGCCGGGTCGGGCTCGGAGACCCCCTTGGCCTTGGCGCGGATCAGGTCGATCTTGCTCGGCCCCTTGGCGGCCGGGGCGGGCTCGGCGGGGGCCTCGCGGGGCGTCCGATCTCGGGCTGCGGGGCGGGGATCTTGGCGGGCTTGAGCAGCGTCTCCTCGCGGGCCTCGACCAGCCCCTGCGCGGTCCTCTCGGCGGTGACCTCGACCAGCCGCAGGTCGATCAGGTCGGGGCCGAGCACCGGCACGGGGATGTCGCGCTCGACGTCGCCGCGGTACCACGGCGTCTGCGTGATCCGCTCGCCGTCGATCTTCTTCTGGAGCATGATCAGGCCGTTCAGCAGCGCCTGCGGGGTCGGCGGGCAGCCGGGGATGTAGACGTCGACGGGCAGGTACTTGTCGATCCCGGAGACGACGTTGTACCCCTCCTTGAACGGGCCGCCGCCGGTGGCGCAGGCGCCCATCGAGATGACGTACTTGGGCTCGGGCATCTGGTCGTAGAGCCGCGCGATCATCGGCATCATCGTCTTGGTGACGGTGCCCGAGACGATCATCACGTCGGCCTGCCGGGGCGAGCCGCGGAACACCTCGGCGCCGAACCGGGCGATGTCGAACCGGCTGGAGGCCGTGCAGATCATCTCGATGGCGCAGCAGGCCAGGCCGAACCCGAGCGGCCAGAGGCTCGACCGCCGGCCCCAGTTGTACACGGTGTCGACCATCCCCAGGAGCTTATCCCAGGTCGTCACCAGGACGTGCTGTTCCAGCTCCTTCTGGAGCACCGGGTCGATGACCGTGCTCCATTCCGGCCGGGTGATCGTCGGAGTCGCCATGATGTTTGGGTCTGCTCTTCGCACCGGTGCCGTGTTCTACGCGCGGGGAGGTGCGACCGCCCCGTCCCGCTCGGCGGGCGATCGCCGGGCCGCGGTCGCCCCGCGACCGGACCGGCCTCGCCCGCCCGTCGCGCTTATCGTAAACGGCACGGCCCGCCGCCGCCAGGGGGCATCGGATTCGGCCCGGCCCGTCCCGAAAACGCGCGCCGGACGCTCCCTTCCCGCGCGGCGAGTGCGGTGCCCATAATGGCGGCTATGGAGCGACCCGCATTCCAAGTCACCGTCGCGGCGATGCTCGGGGTGGTGGCGTGCGTCGCCCTGAACATCTGGCTGTTCCGGCTCGGGGTGCTCCTGGGGATCATCGGGCTGAACGTCTCGAAGCACCTGCTGATCGCCTACCTCTGCCAGGTCCTCGGCGTCGGCCGCCGTCGCCGTCGCGCCGCCCTGAGCCCGGTCCCGGCGCCATCCGAGGGGCTGCCGGTCCCGTGATCGTCCCGATCATTTCAGCTCCTTGATCGCGACGTTGCGGAACTCCACCTCGTCGGTGTGCGACTGGAGGCCGATGTAGCCGTCCTTCCGCAGCAGGCCGGGGTGCTCCTTGACCGCGTCGGCGTGCTCGGTCAGGTCGGCGTCGACGATCGTCGCGCCGTTGAGCGTGACGACGACCTTCGGCCCCTCGGCGCGGATCTCCATCCGGTTCCACTCGCGGGGGGCCTTGAGGTGGCCTCGCTCGGCGGCGACGACGCCGTAGATCGAGCCGGTGTACTGGTACGGCTTGAGCGCCTTGTACTGCTCGTTGCCGTCGTCGAGGAGCTGGATCTCCATCCCGGTCATAGGACGGATTGCCCGTGCGGGGCGCCCGGATGAGGACCCCCGAGTTGCCCCCCGGCCCGAATCGGAACTCCAGGGTGAGCACGAAGTTGGCGTAGGTCGCGTCGGTGCTGAGCCAGCCGCCCCCCTGGCCCCGGGTCACGAGCAGGCCGTCGCGGACGGCCAGTTCTCGGGCTTGCCGCCGACGGTGGTCCACCCGGCGGTCGTCTTGCCGTCGAACAGGGGGACGAATCCCCCCTCGTCGGCCCGGGCGGCGTGCGCCGCGAGGAGGGCCGGGACGAGGACGAGGTGGCGGAGGGAGCATCGGCGCATCGCTTGGTTCCTCAGAGGGGTACGAGACGGCGCGGCCGGGGAGGCGGCCGCGCGAGACGGCCCGGATTCTGACACGGCGGCGGGCCGAATTCCAGGGCCGGCCCGGGTCGGGCGGCGCCGGTCCTCGCGATTCGTGTGGGCGCGGATCGGGTCGATGGCTAGGATACCCGCTCCATCGGGGCCGAGCCGAGGGGGCCGCGACGTGGGCGGCGGGCGCGCCCGGGACAGGATGTCCGTTCGGGACGGGAGGCGATCATGGCCGCGAATCGACCTGGCACGCTCCTTCTGGTCGAGGACGAACACCGGCTCCGCGACCTGGTCGCCCAGTTCCTCCGCGCCGAGGGCTACCGCGTCGTCGAGGCGGGCGACGGCCCGGAGGGGGTCGAGCGGTTCGGCGACTCGGGGCCGTTCGACCTCGTCCTGGTCGACCTGAACCTGCCGGTCTTCTCGGGCGTCGAGGTCTGCCGGCGGATCAAGCGGGCCCGGCCCGACCAGCGGGTGATGATCTGCAGCGCCGCGATCCTCGCGGACCACGAGCGGACGCTCCGCGACCTGGGCGTCGGCCATTACCTGACCAAGCCCTACCATCCCGAAGACCTGCTCGCCCACATCGGCCTGGAGATCGGGACGAGGCCTGCCGCTGCGGCCGCCGCCATGACGGCCCCGCCGCCCGAGCGCGCTCTGTCAGCCTGATTCTGACCACCGACGGCCGCCGCCGCGGCGATCCCGGCGCGGCGCGCCGCTAGCCAAGGCGCGGGCCTTCGATTACCATCGAGTGAGGACGTCCCCCGCCCCGCGCCGCGGCGATGGGGACACGGACCGCTCGCGATCTCCTCTCTCCCGAAGGACGGTTTCATGGCTGGGAAACCGCTGAATCGCCTCGAACTGCGCCGCCAGAACGACGCCGCCGAACCGCTCGACCCGATGGAGGACGAGGCGGAAGAACTGGTCGAAGACGTCGACGACGACGAGGTCGCGGAGCGCAAGGCCAAGAAGAAGAAGCCCGCGGCCAAGAAGCCGAAGGCGGCCAAGCCGGCCAAGCCGGCGACCCGGATGCGGATCGTCTGGGTGGTCACCAACGACGCCTTCAAGCCGGTCGGCACGTTCGAGTACTGCGCAGAAGGAGGCCGCCGAGGCCCGCGCCGCCGAGCTGACGGCCAAGGGCAAGGGGACGCACTTCGTCCAGAAGGTCAAGGAGCCGATGCCCGACAACGCCCCCGGCCTCGGCGCGGCGATCCCCCGGCCCGAGCCCAAGCCGGCCCCGGCCGCCGCGCGCGAGGAGGCGACGGCCGTCGAGGACGACGAGGACCTGGAGGACGAGGAGGAGGCCGACGCCGACCTGGACGAGGAGGCCGACGAGGAGGAGTGAGCCGAACTGGCCAGTGGGCGCACGAGGATTCGAACCTCGGACCTCACCCTTATCAGGGGTGCGCTCTAGCCGTCTGAGCTATGCGCCCGCGGTCTCGTCGCCCGCGGCCCTCATTCTAATCGGAGGGGCGGAGCGAGTCAACCACCCTCCCCCGCGGGCCCGTCCCGATCGGCCGGCGCCATCGCCGGGGATCTGGGCGATCCGGGGCCCCTGGCGGGTGCGCCGGACGGGGTAGGCGGGCTCGCCTTCCGTACTGCCAGACCGATCGGCCATACCTTCGGCGCATCCGCCCGGTTTTCCCGCGGCGGTACCGTCTTGCAACCGGGAGGCGCGCGGATTACGACTTGAGGGGCTTTGCGAGGTCGTCGGGCCGGCCCGGCCGTGGCTCCATCTGGGGGAAGGGTTACCATGATCGACGCTCATCGGATCGCTCGGGCGGGGTTACTCGGGTGGGCGGCGGTCGCCCTGATGGCGGCCTCGGCCGCGGGCGACGAGTCACGACGCCTGACCATCCGGTGGGCCGAGGCGCTCCCGGCGGGCACCCTCGTCACGGCCGAGCTCAAGGCCCCCCTGCCCCCGGGCCATTACACCCTCGAAGGGGGGGGCAACGGCGGGATCGCGGCCGAGGCGTTCCAGGACGGCGCCAAGGCGTATCTCGTCATCGGCCTCGACCGCCCCGTCGAGAAGGGACCGGCCTCCTACGTGGCGAAGCGCTCCGAGCCCGACCGGCGCCCGATGCTCCGCGACCAGGGGGGCGCCGCCGACGTCACCTTCCAGGGCAAGGAGTTCGTCCGCTACGTGTCCGACGACGCGACCAAGCCCTATTACTTCCCCGTCATCGGGCCGACCGGCGACCCGATCACGCGCTCCTACCCGATGAAGAAGGTCGAGGGGGAGGACCGGGACCACAACCACCAGCGGTCGATGTGGTTCACCCACGGCCTGGTCAACGGGTTCGACTTCTGGGCCTCCGACCCGCTCAACAAGCCCAACCCCAAGCTCCCCCGGGCTCGATCAAGGAGACCTCGCGCACGGTCGTCCACAACGGCGACCGCGCCTCCGTCCTGCGGACGACCGACGACTGGCTCGGCCCCGACGGCCGAAGGTCTGCGAGGACGTCCGCACCGTGCTCTTCTCGGGCACCGCGACGACCCGCGTCCTCGACTTCGAGGTCACGATCAAGGCGACCGGCAAGCCCGTGACCTTCGGCGACACCAAGGAGGGGATGTTCGGCCTCCGCGTCGCCTCGACGATGGACGTGAAGGCCAAGAAGGGGGGCAAGATCACCAACGCCGAGGGCATCACCGACGGCGCCGCCTGGGGCAAGGCATCCCCCTGGGTCGACTACACCGGACCCGTCGATGGCCAGACCGTTGGGGTCGCCATCCTCAACCACCCCGAGAGCTTCCGCTACCCGACCACCTGGCACGTCCGCGACTACGGCCTCTTCGCCGCCAACCCGTTCGGATGGCACGACTTCGGCATGAACAAGGCGGGCAACTACACCATCCCCTCCGGCGAGTCGATCCGCTTCGAGTACCGCGTGATCCTCCACAAGGGCCCGACCGACAAGGCGGGCATCCCCGCCGCGTTCCAGGCGTTCGCCCAGCCGCCGACGGTGGAGGTGAATGGGGATTGAGACGAGGTGTGGGCGGGAGCCTGGGGGGCGAAAATCAATGAGAATCGATCCGCAGATGACGCGGATGAACGCAGATAATTAAATTCCTTCTTGCTTATCTGCGTTCATCCGCGTCATCTGCGGATCGATTCGTCTTCTCCTCACCGCCTCTTGTCCTTCGAAGGCGAGGCCACCCCGTCGAGCGGGACGTCGTGCGGCTCGACCGGCAGGTCCTCGACCCACTGGCAGTCGAGGGCCAGGGCCCAGCGGGGGGCGTCGGGCCGGAGGGTCGGCAGGAGCCGGTCGTAGTGCCCCGCGCCCCGGCCGAGGCGGAAGCCCCGGTCGTCGAAGCCGAGGCCGGGGACGAGGGCCCAATCGACCTGCTCGGGGCCGACCTCGGGGCACGACGGGCGCGGCTCGGGGATGCCGAGCGTCCCGCGCCTCAGGTCGGCGGACGGGTCGCGGACCTCGTAGAGCCGGAGCCGTGCGCGTCGCGATCGACGCGCGGGCAGATCAGGCGCTTGCCCAGCGCCAGGCCCAGGCCGATCATCGGGCCGGTCGCGATCTCCTCGGGGAATGCCGTCACGTAGAGCAGGACCGTGCCCGCCCCGGCGAAGCCCGGCAGGGCCGCGAATCGGCCGGCCAGGGCCGCCTCCTGGGCGCGGCGGGAGTCGGGGTCGAGCGCCAGGATGCGGCCGATCAACTCGCGACGGAGGGCTCGCTTGCGGGCCGCGACGTCCATCGCCAGGGCGTCTCCTCCGTCGATCGCCGCCGACACACAAGAAAACCGCCCGCGACCCCCTTCGAGGAAGGAGGGCGCGGGCCAGGTGGGAAAACCTCCGCCGCAATGCCGTTGGGGTGCTTTTGAGAACCCGCAGTTCAAGTGGGCGCCTGAGACCTACAGGGAACAAGCCCAGAGGTCACGGATCGGCTCCCAACGGGTTTTCATTGGTTCGCCAAAAGGACCACCCCTTGTCGAACATGGCAGAGGCCTTGTCCGGCCGAGGCCGGACCCCCAGATCCTAGCCGCGCGCGGCGCCGACATCAAGGGAAATGGCCCGCGATCGCCCCGAAAACTTGCCCATCGCGTCGGCTGGCGCCTCACGTCGGGTCCCGCCCGCCCCGGGTGGCGATCAGGAGTGATGCCGAGGGGCGAGCCGGGCGTCGACCGCCCGCGACGAGAGCGACGCGAGGCCGGCCCTCGGCGTCACTCGCCCCCGCCGCAACCCGCGGGTTGGCCACCTGGACGCCATCCTGGAACGTCGCCACGAAGTCCGACCCGGTGCTCCGCCGCGGGATGGCGGGGTTGCCGTCGAGGAAGTTGCCCACCCGGTCGGTCAGGCCGGCGGGGGCCGTCCCGTGGATCAGGAGCTGGATCGTCGCGGAGGACGGGATCGGCGCGGCCAGGACCAGGTGGGTGATCCGGTTGAGCGGGTCATACGAGGCCGAGAAGGCGAGCGGCGCCCCGCCGAGCGGGGCGACGGCGTAGCTGGTCGCCTGCGCGGCGCGCGGGGTTGAGGTAGGTCGTGAAGACGATCGAGATGCCCGCGATCGTGCCGCCGGGGCCGGGGTTGAGCACGACCTTCTCCACCGTCGGGCCGGCGGACAGGGGGCGGGTCGAGACGTTGGTCGCGTTGAAGGCGAAGGTGTTGCCGTAGGTCGTCCTCGTCTGGTTGACCACGTTGCCCGCCTTCGCGTAGACGAACACGCCGATGCCGTCGCCGAGCCGCCGGGCGTGCGCGCCGGTCGGTGCCGATGACGTTGCCGTCGACCACGTTGCCCGTCGCGTTGTCGCCCAGGATCTGGACGCCGACCGTGGCGTTGCCCGAGATCACGTTGCCGGCCCTCGCCGTGCCGCCGATCACGTTGCCCGAGGCGTCGTTGATGAAGATGCCCTGGCCGTTGGGGACCGCGCGGGTGCCGGTGGCGTCGGTGCCGATCAGGTCGGCTTGCACGACGTTGCCCGTCGCCGCCCCGGTGAAGCCCGAGCCGGGGATCGTCGCGGCGTTGAAGATCTGGACGCCGGCCGCCGAGTTGCCCGAGATCACGTCGCCGCCGAGCACGTTGTTCGAGGTGCCCAGGATCAGGACCCCCTGGTAGTTGGGCACGGCGGCCGTCCCCTGCGGGTTGATGCCGATCGAGTCGTCCTCGAGCGCGTCGCCCCCGTTCTCCGCGAGCACGACCCCGACGCCGCTGAACCCGTCGATCGCGAGGTCGCGGATCGCGCTGTTGCCCGCGTCGAGCTCCAGGCCGTCGGCCGACGAGGACACCGCGGGGGAGATCGACGAGCCGTTGACCTCGATCAGGGGGGTGCCGGCGAAGCCCGGCTGGGTCGAGCCGTCGATGGTGACGGGGAACTCGACCGGCGGCAGCGGCGATTGCACGGCGATGGTGTGGACGCCCGCCCCCGGGATGTCGAACGTGATCGTCCCGCCGGGCCCGCCGTCGTTCAGCTCATTGATCACGCTCCGGAGCGAGCCGGGGCTGCCGTCGTCGGCGGCGGTCGTCACCGTCAGGTTGCGCGCGACCGTGGCCGAGGTCGCGACCTTCACCGCCGCGCCCTGGTTGTCCTGGATCGTGACCGTGATCGGGTACGGCGGCTGGCCGGCCCTGGTCCTCTGCGCGTAGGTGTGCGAGCCCGTCACGAGGAAGGGGAGGGTGCCGCCCGGCTGGAAGGTGATCGTCCCAGGCGTCGGGGCCGTGCCGTCGCCCCAGTCGATCGTCGCGGTGAACGTGGGGTTGGGGTTCCTCGCGTTGGCGTAGGAGAACTCGGCCAGGGGGGCCGTGAAGCCGACGCGCTCGACGGCCGCCACGGCGATCGGCGCGGTCTGGAACTGCGCGACCCTCACGTCGGCCGTGTCCGGGAAGATCACCTTGGAGCTACCGAAGTCCGAGGTGTTGAACGTGACGCCGTCGAGGACCGTCGTGCCCGACGATCCCTGGTCGGTGATGGTCGCGGTCACCGCGTACACGTTGCCCACGGCGTAGGTGTGCGAGCCGAACACGTTGTAGGCGGTGCCGGGCCCGCCGGGCTGCTGCACGACGCCCGAGGTGGCCGGGGTGCCGTCGCCCCAGTCGATCGAGACCGCGTAATCGCCCGGCTTGCTGTTCGGGTCGTCGTCGGTGAACTTGCCGACCAGGACGTTGACTCAGCGACAGGTCCGGCGACGTGATCACCGGGATCGCGATCCCGTTCAGCGCCTGGTCGGCGATGTTGGTGATGTTGACCGTGGCGAAGTTGGCCAGGTTGATGACCGGCAGGTTCGTGAAGGCGATGGTCGTCGCGGTGAGCGCGGGCTTCGCAAACAGGCCCGCGTCGACGTCGAGCGTGTTGGTGCCCGCCCCGCCGTCGACGCTCACGCTCGTCGTCGCGACGATCCCGAGGGCGTCGATCGCGACCACGTCGTCGCCGGCCCCCGTGCTGATCTGCACCGCGACCCCCGGCGGCGTGGCCACCACGTTGATCGCATCGGGTCCCGCGCCGGTGTTGACGTCCAGGCGGGTCAGCGCCGTTCGGCGTGTAGGGGACGTCCACGTTGGCCACATGGGGGGCGACCGACTCCGAGTTCCCCAGGTTGACACTCACGCCGGTCTTCTCGGAGATGGTGGCCTGCGCGAATTGCGGGGTGGCGCCGGTTCCGGTGATTTGCATGTGAGCGTGAACTCGCTCCCTGGGGTGGGGACGACGGTGTGGTGACGTTGACCGCGCCCGCCTGACCGGCGGGATTCGAGAATGCATAATTGGTGACCGGGACCGTATCGTTGACCGCGGCCGTCTTGGAGAAGTTGATGATGCTGGGCGCGGCGACGGGGGGGTCCAGGGATTGGCCCTCGATCGTACCCCGACCCCGTTCCCGCCGTTGTACTGGTCGAGGGTGATGGTCCCCGCCCCCGGGCCGCTCGCCGCGTAGGTCTCGGAGACGAACCCCCCGCCCTGGACGAAAGGCAGCCCGCCCCCGCTCACGAGGGTCCAGGCCGTCCGACCCGCCGCCGCCCACGAAGTCCAGGCCGTTCGGCGGGATCGGGTTGCTGCTGCTGAAGTCCACCGTCAGCATTTCGTCGCCCGGAGCCGCCGAGGATCGTCAGGGTCGAGATGTTCGAGAAGTCGATCGTCGGCCCCCCCTGGAACGTGATCGACCGCGGCGGCAATCGTGATGAGCCGGCTCGTCGTGTCGGCGCTGTCGTCGATCGTCAGGGCGTCGTGGCCGCCCGCCAGGCCGACGACCGTGAACGTCGTCGCGAACGACGAGGCGGGCGTCGTGGCGTCGCCGATCGTGATCTGGTCGTTCCCCCCGCCGTTGATCGTGACCGGCGTCCCGTCCGGGGCGTGGGTGCTGACCCTGGGGTTGGTCGAGTCGAAGCTCAGGTTGTCGAGGTAGCCCTGGCCCGGGGGCGCCGTCAGGGTGTTGTGCTGGAGCAGGCCGCCGCTGGTGCTCAGGATCAACGTGTCGGCCGCCGCGTCGCCCGTCATGACCACGCCCGTCGGCGGCGAACCCGTCACGACCGAGCCGATCGCCAGCAGCGTGCGGGCCTCCAACCCCTCGATCGTCAGCCGAGGCCGACTCCTCCGCGACCCGCGTTCGAGATGCCGGGCGCCGCGGACGCTCGGGCCGGACGCTCCCTGCCGCGACGAGAGATTCATCGGAATCGCTCCTGGCTCCAAGGCCCGCCATCAGGACCGCCCTCACGCGACGCAGTGCGCCCCGTCCAATATTCCCGATTTTTTCAGGTCGCGGGCAAAAAGTGGTTCTGGGGAAGATGTGAGGTCCAACTCATTCGACCGCGTGCGGTCGCATCTCCCCCGATCGCTCCGCCCCTCCTGACCGGACCAAGCTCGCACCGATCGCGGCGACGATATCATACAATAATGCATAAAATCAACACGGCCGCGGATGATCCGAGGTCCACCCTCGGACCGCATGCGAACGCGGGATCGGTGCCCTGCGCGGATCGTGCCGACCGGAGGGGAACTTCGGCCGGTCACACGCGAAGGGGGGGCCGTAACAGATCGTGGGGAGGGTCTCGCGATGCGGGGCCCATCGTCCGTCGTGCCGGGGAGGCTCGGATCGTCGCGCAATCGGGGAGAGGGACCCCGCCGTCCGGTGTGACTTTCAACTGTCATTTTCGGTCCCTTTTTCCCGACCATCCCGCCCCACGAGCCGGACGGGGACGGACCCGCCTTGAATCCACAAATTGTTTTGGAATAATAGTTTATATCAAACAATTGTGTGATCGAAAGGATCGCGCGGCCCGTTTCCCGAAACGAAGCCAAACGGCCCGCCCCCGATTGTCACGGGCGGAATCTCGGGACGAGGCGGCGTCGGGGAGCGATCTTCTAGGTAGTCGGGCCGCGAGGGTGGGTGCGGACAACCTGGAGGCAGGATCATGGCGTCGTTTGTCCAGGGCGATCGGCCGACGTATCTCCAGGCCGATCGGCCGCTGACCGTGACGACCCCGCTCGGCCAGGACGACCTGCTGCTGGTCGGCTTCCGCGGGCGCGAGGCGATCTCGCGCCCGTTCGAGTTCCGCCTCGACCTGCTCGCCGAGAACGCGACGGCCATCCCCTTCGAGCGGCTGCTGGGCCAGAAGGTCACCGTCCACCTGGCGATGCTCGACGGCCACGCGCCGGCACTTCAGCGGGATCTGCAAGAGCGTGATCGCAGGGGAGGCGCGACCACACCTTCACCGCGTTCACGATGCGGGTCGTCCCCGCGCTCTGGCTCCTGTCCCGTCGGGCCCAGAGCCGGATCTTCCAGCAGGTCTCCGTCCCGGAGATCCTCAAGCAGGTGCTCGCCGGCCTCGACGTCGTCCTACGAGCTCGCGGGCACGTACCACCCGCGCGACTACTGCGTGCAGTACCGCGAGACCGACTTGGATTTCGCCGTCCGGCTGATGGAGGAGGAGGGGATCTACTACTTCTTCCGGCACTCGGAGAACGGCCACACGATGGTCGTGGCCGACTCGCCCGGGAGCCATCCCGACCTGCCGGACACGACGGTGGTCCCCTTCGTCAGGCCCGAGCGGCCGGGGCCGCGGCGGACCGGGGGCGGGCGACGGGGTCTCGACCGCGGTCACCTTCGGCGCCTCCGAGCAGGGGGTGCACGGCGAGGACCGGATCTCCTCGTGGGAGAAGGTCCAGGGGCTCCGGTCGGGCCGGTTCACCCTCTGGGACCACTGCTTCGAGCTCCCCGACAAGCACCTGGAGGCCGGGGCGCCGATCACCGAGAGGGTCGCGGTCGGCCAGGTCGAGCACAAGCTCCACGTCGCCAACAACGAGAAGCTGGAGATCTACGACTATCCCGGCGCGCTACGCCCAGCGGTTCGACGGCGTCGACCCCGGCGGCGGCGACCGACCGGCCGACCTCCAGCACATCTTCGAGGACAACCACCGGACGGTCGCGCTCCGCATGCAGGAGGAGGCCGCCGCCGGCGCTGAAGATCCGCGGGACGGGGACGTGCCGCCAGTTCGTCAGCGGCTACAAGTTCGCGCTCGCGAAGCCACTTCAACGCCGACGGCCGGTACGTGATCACCGCCGTCGGCACGACGGCGAGCCTCGTCGGGCAACTATCGCTCGGGCGAGGGCACGGAGGAGCTCGTCTACGCGAACACGTTCACCTGCATCCCCTTCGACCTGCCGTTCCGCCCCGCGCGGAGGACGCCCAAGCCGATCGTCCAGGGGACGCAGACGGCCGTGGTGGTCGGCCCGACGGGCGAGGAGATCTTCACCGACAAGTACGGCCGGGTGAAGGTCCAGTTCCACTGGGACCGCGCAGGGCAAGAACGACGGCAACAGCTCGTGCTGGGTCCGCGTCGGCGACGCCCTGGGCGGGCAAGCACTGGGGGGCGATCCACATCCCCCGGATCGGCCAGGAGGTCATCGTCGACTTCCTGGAAGGCGACCCCGACCGGCCGATCATCATCGGCAGCGTCTACAACGCCGACATGATGCCCCCCTACGACCTGCCCGCCAACAAGACCCAGAGCGGCATCAAGTCGCGGAGCACCCTGCGGCGGGACCGCCGAGCACTTCAACGAGCTCCGGTTCGAGGACAAGAAGGGCTCCGAGCACGTCTACTTCCACGCCCAGAAGGACTTCCACCGCGTCGTCGAGGACGACGACCGACCTCGACGTCGGCAACGACCAGACGATCGCGATCGCGAACAACCGGACCGAGACCGTCGGCAAGGACGAGACCATCACGATCGCGGGCAACCGGACCGAGTCGGTCAGCAAGAGCGAGACCATCGTGATCGAGGGGGGCCGCGTCGAGACCGTGGCGAGGACGAGCCTCACGTCGGCAACGAGCCAGTCCCTGACGATCAAGATGGGCAACCACGACCGACGCAAGATCGAGCCATCGGGCAGCAGCGCAGACCGAAGCCATGAGATCGATCGAGCTGAAGGTCGGCCAGAGCAGCGTCAAGCTCGACCAGACGGGGCGTCACCATCAAGGGCATGATGATCAGCATCGAGGGCCAGATCCGATGACGCAGGTCAAGGGCGAAGATGACCCAGATCAACGGCGACGCCATGCTCCAGCTCCAGGGCGGGATCACATGATCAGCTGAGCCGCCGGCCCGGGCGAGGGGAGGACGATCGATGAGCCGCGACGGATGGTCCCGGGTGATCGGCCGAGACGGCGGCCGAGGTCTGCGGGCGGTTCGCGCTCGGCGACGAGGCCGCGGGCCCTGCTCCGCCCGGGATCAGGCGCCGCGGTCGTTCCTCGACGCGCTGATCGAGGCGGGCGAGTTCCCCGACGCGGTGCGGTTCCTGGCGCATGCCCTGCCGAAGCGCGAGGCGGTCTGGTGGGCCTGCCTCTGCGCCCGCGAGGCGGCCGGCGCCGACCCCCCCGAGCCGGTCGCCGCGGCGCTCCGCGCGGCCGAGGCGTGGGTGGCCGACCCGTCCGAGGAGAACCGCCGCGCGGCCGTGGCCCGCGGCCGAGGCGGCCGGGCTGCGGCACCGCCGGCCGGCTGCGCCGCGGCCGCCGCGTTCTGGAGCGGCGGCAGCCTCGGCCCCGCCCGACGTCCCGGTCGTCCCCCCCGGCGAGTACCTCGACCGCGCACGGGGTCGCCGGGGCCGTGATGCTCGCCGCCGTCTCCGGAGAGCCGAGGAAGCCCCCGCGCAGATACCGGGCCTTCTTCCGCATCGGCGCCGAGGTCGCCTCCGGGGCCCGGCCGCTCGCCCTCGACCCCGACCCGCCGCCTCCGCGAAGCCGACCGACACCGGCCCCGAAGCCGCCGCCGAAGCAACCGGCCCGGCCCACCCTGAACTGGGACTGACCGATGCCCCAGCCCGCCGCCCGCGTCGACCGACATGCACGTCTGCCCGATGATCAACGTGCCTCGTCCCGCACGTCGGCGGGCCGATCCTCCCGCCGGCGGCATCACCGTCCTGATCGGCGGCCATGCCCGCCGCGCGGGTCGGCGACCTGGCCGTCTGCGTCGGCCCTCCCGACGTGATCGCGCTGGGCAGCTTCACCGTCCTGATCGGCGGCCAGCCCGCCGCGCGGATGGGCGACATGACCGCGCACGGCGGGACGATCATCCTGGGCTACCCGACGGTGCTTGATCGGCTGAGTCAGACGCCCGCGGCGGAAGACCGCATCGTCGGCGTCCCGATCCCGAGGCCGGCTCCGGAGCCAGGCGTACCGGCCCAGCCGCGCCCCGGCGCCGGGGGCCGAGGAGAGGCGGCAGTCGGGGACCTCGTCGGCCTTCAGGACGAGCTGGACGTCGAAGGCGAGCTCGGCGTCGACGAACAGCCGGGCCATCTGGGCCAGGGGGCGGAAGGCGTCGGCCGTCGGGCAGGTAGGCGCGGAACTGCTCGAACGAGAGCGGGCCGAGCCGGAGGCGGAACTTCCCCTGCTCGTCCCAGACGCGACCGCCCAGCACCAGGCTCACCCCCAGCGCGTTGTGCGCGCCCGAGCGGCCGATCGTCGAGCGGTCGCCGGGCTCGAGCGCGAGCCACTGGCCGACGAACTGGACGACCTCGACCGGCAGCCCGAAGGCGTCGCGGAGCAGCCCCTCCAGGACGACGGCGGGCCGGTGTCGCCGGGCGAAGAAGCCCGGCATACGACAGCGGCAGGGCGTCGGGGAAGTCGTGCCGGCCGCGCAGGGGCGCCGGGCCGAGGCCGATCAGGTGGAGCAGGTGATCGGCGAAGCGGTCGTCGCGCCCGCTCTCGTGGGCCACGAACGGCGTGGTGCTTCTCCCAGGCGCGGTAGAAGAGCGAGACGAGCCGGTGGTTGATCAGGTCGAGGAACGCCGCGAGCGTCGCGTCGCCCTGCCGCCGCCGCTCCAGGAGCAGCTCGGTGTAGACGTGCGGGAGCACGCCCGACGGCCCGGTCAGGCCGAGGAAGTTGACGGTCATCTCCGGCGGCGCCGCGGCGGACTCGGCGGGCCGTTCCAGGCGATCGATCGCGCTGGCGGGGAAGGCCAGCGACAGCCGGGCCAGGAACCGCGACGACCTCGCGCGACGGGGGGCCCGTCGCGGCCGACCGGCGCCGGTCGGGCGCCGAGGCGCTCCAGGAGCCGCACGGCCTGGAAGAAGTCGAACCGATAGGGCTCCTCGAAGAGGGCATGCTCTAGAGGAGGGTCCGTTCGCCGGCCCGGGGTGGCCATCGTTTCAAGATCCCCTCGCGCTGCTTGGTCCGCGCCACGAGGCGGCTGAACGAGTTGATCGACGCATACAGGCCGAGGAACCGCTCCAGGACGCAGGCCATCAGGAAGGCGCCGCCGCCGACGAAGCTGCGCCTCGTCGAACTCGACCGTCACCTCGACCCCGAGGCAGACCGCGTTGCCCACCTTCCGCCCGGTGCGGCCCGAGGCCCTCCGGCTGCGACACCGCCGGTGATCCCGGCGACCTGCTGCCGGCTCGCCGCGCTCTCGGCGAAGTCGTGGAGGAGCAGGACCTCGCGGAGGGCATCGAGCCCCTCGTCGCAGTCGGCGAGCGAGAGGTGGTTGAGCGACAGGAGCGAGATCAGACGCCACTGGGCGTCGCGGCCGAGCGGGGGCCGGAGCGGCCGGGTCGGCTTGCGCAGGCAGCGGACCCGGCTCGACGGGCGCCTGCGCGTCGAGCTCGAAGTCCCCCTGATCGCCGCCGAAGGGGAGCCGCGCCGGGCAGGTCGCGGTTGGTGCAGGTCGCGTGGACCGTGATCGTCTCGCACGAGGGGAGCCGCGGGTTGAAGCCCGGGTCGACGAACGCGAGCTCGACCTCGGTCCCCGGGTCGTCCTTCCGCGCCGAGGGCCTCCGCGATCGCGTACCACGAGACGCCCGGGCCCTTCGATGCTCCCGCGTGCCGGATCGAGTAGAACGGCTCGTACGCGACCGGCTCGGCGAGGTAGCCGCCGGTGCTCGTCACCGAGTCGATCGAGTAGACCTCGGTCGCCATCGGCCGGTGGACGTCGGGCACGACGCGGTACTGGACCTGCGTCTGGGTCAGCGGGATCGGCTCGGCGACCGTCGTGAACAGGTTGACCGACCGGCGTGCAGCCGAGCCGGAAGTTGTCGGCGTGGACCGCCAGGTCGCCCCGCGGCGAGCGGTTCAGGAAGATCAGCAGGTCGATCGAGTCGCCGAGGTCGCGGCCCGCCAGCGCCCCCAGGCCGGTCAGGTCGAAGAACAGGAACTTCTCGGGCAGCGCGAAGTACTCCTGGAGCAGCCGGTAGCCGACGAACGAGCGGGCCGGGATCGTCGAACATCCCCTCGTCGCGCCCGAAGCCGACCGGCTCGATCGACCCGGCGGGCAGCGCCACCGTCTCGGCCCGGCCGTCGCCGGCCCGGCCGCGGACCATCACCGCGCAGGCGTCGTTCAGCAGCGAGCTCGTAGAGCGCGTACGGGACCGGGCCCGTCCCGTCGAGGTAGAACCGGAGCCGGTCGAGCGGCGAGGTCGGACGACGCCGAACGCCCGGAGGGCAGCGGAGCGTGATCTGCAGCAGCGCGACCGCCTCGGCCGGCTTGCCCGGGAAGACGACCCGGTCGGGGTCGAGGCGGGCCGACTCGACCTCGATCGGCCAGAGGGTCACGGGGTAGGCCGTCCGGAACCGGCAGGGCGTGCCCCCGACCGGGCGGGTAGTTGAGCCGGCTGCCCCTCGCGATCGTGTAGCCGGTCGTCAGCTTGACCTGCTCGCGGCTGGAGCACGAACTGGACGATCGTCATCGACGGCAGCGGGCGCTGGTAGTGCGGGTAGAGGACGCCGAGCAGCGCGTCGGTGATCTCGGGGAACTCGTCGTCGATCTTGTGGCGGATCCGCGCCGTCAGGAACGCGACCCCTTCGAGGAGCCGCTCGACGTGCGGGTCCTCGCACTTGTCGGCCTCCAGCAGGAGCCGGGCGGCGACCTTGGGATACTTCTCGGCGAACTCGGCCCCCATCTCGCGGAGGTAGGCGAGCTCGGCGTTGTAGTAGGTCAGCAGCTCGTCGATCATGGCCGATCACGTCCCCGACCGGAGGCCGTCCCGCTGGATTGTCCCCGACGCCGATCGTCCCTTCAAGGCGCGTCGGCCGTGCTCCCCGGCCGCTGATCCCCACCCCCCGCGATCTTTCCCAGGACGATCACCCCTCGGCGACGGATAGTAAGGATTGAGGGGCCCGCGCCCCCGCTCATTGACAAGCCGGACTCCCCCGACGCAGCGACCTCCCACCCCGTTCGCAAATCGTCGCACCAGCCCTCCGACCGCGCCCCGGCACACCAGCCCCAATCCGTTCGGGCCCTTCTCCGCGATCGACGTCACCATTCCCCCGGATGCCCCAGCCCACCGCGCCGAACGAACCGAATGCCCAGTGCCGAAGACCTCGACCTCGTGCCCGAACGAACTCGACGCCCGGCCCGAACGAACTCAAGTCCCGGCGCCGAACGAACCGAAATCCGCCGCGCCGAACGAACCCACCGTCGCGCCGAACGAACTCGACGCCGCGCCCGAACGAACTCGACGCCGCGCCCGAACGAACTCGGCGACCGCGCCCGAACGAACTCGACGCCCGGCGCCGAACGAACCCACCGTTCACCTGGGGCGTCGTCCCGACCTGTTTGGATCGCCCGTTCGTCCGACCGAACGAGGCGGTTTTCCGAGGGCCGTCGGGTCGCCTCGCGATGGGGCGGCTCATTCGCCCTCCACCACGAAGGCACGGGTGTTCAGTCGGAGCACCGAGTCGAACGCGACGGGCTCGGGCTCGGGCTCGACCCGGAGCATGGCGTCGATCCGGAACCGGATCGCGCGGTCGGCGTCGCCGCGCCCCGCCTCCATCGTGACCGTCACGGCGGTCAGGCGGGGTTCGAAGCGGCCGATGGCCTCCTCGACGGCGCGGCGGAGGGCCTCCTGGGCGGCGACGTTGTTCAGGCTGGTGGTCGTGAGGTCGGGCAGGCCGTAGGTCAGCAGCGACCGGCGGAGATGACCGAGGTCGTCGGGCAGGACGGCGAGGGGCCTCTTGCTGTTGAGCAGCCACTCGAGGTCGCGCTTGACCGATTCCTTGATCCCGGCGACCTCCCTCGCCCCCGCGTCGTCGGGCTCCCGGGACTCCCTCGGGCGGTCGTCGAGCAGGCGGTCGAGCAGCGAGGGGACGAGCTTCTGGTCGGGGCCGGGCCGCGCCATGAGGTGATCCCCATCGTCTCTCCGGCGACCGCGCGACGCGAGGGCGCGGGGCGGGTGACGCCGAGTCCCCGGCCCGCGCCGCCATCGGCAGGTTCGAGGTCCGGATCGGGCCTCAGACCTTCTTGTTCGCCTTGACGTCCCAACCCGTCTTGACGGCGCCCCCGAGGGTGCCGTCGGCCTTCTGCTCCTTGTACTCGAACTCGATCTTCGAGTAGTTCAGGGTGATGCTGTCCACGGGGATCGGGTCGAGCTCGCCCTGCGAGGTGCGGCCGGTGAGCTGCGCGGTCTGGTTGGCGAGGGACAGGGCGTCGCCGTGGTGGAAGCTCGACACGAGGAAGTCGGACAGGGTGATCTTGAGGTAATCCTGCTGGGTCTTGCCCGCCTTGCGGGCGGTGAACACGGCGGTCTTGATGTGATCGCCGTTGGCGTTGGCCAGCATCAGCTTGGGCGACGCCTTGTTCGACTTCATCGCGAAGCGGAAGTCCTTCATCTGGACCTTGCCGGCCCCGCCGCCGCCGCCGGCGGCGTGGGTGCCGGTCTGCTCGCCGCCCACGTGATAGTGGAGGACGTCGATCTCGCCCTTGTGCTGCGAGTCCTGCGACTCGCCCTCGATGCCGTCGATCTTCAGGAAGTAGTCGACCGATGCCATCGCGAACGCTCCTCGGTCCGGGGTCCGCCGGCATGTACCGTCATGCCGGATTCATATTTGTTACGTTCCTTGAATCCTGAAGTGACTGGCCCCGGGCCCGATCCGGCGATTTTCCCCGACGATCCGCCACGCCCCGGCCCGGGCGGCCGGCGCGGGCCTCAGACCTTCTTGTTCGCCTTGACGTCGTAGCCCGCCTTGACGGCGCCGCCGAGCGTGCCGTCGGGCTTCTGCTCCTTGTACTCGAACTCGATCTTCGAGAAGTTCAGGCTGATCTGGTCGAGCGGGACCACGTTGCTGCTGCCGCTGCCGCCGGTCTGGTAGCGACGAGACGAGGAGGTCGGACAGCGTGATCTTGAGGAACTCCTGCTGGTCCTTGCCCGCCTTGCGGCAGGTGAGGACCGCCTTCTTGATGTGCTCGCCGGTGGCGCAGGCGAGCATCAGCTTGGGCGACGCCTTGTTGATCTTCATCACGAAGTGGAAGTCCTGCATCTGCGACCTTGCCCGCCCCGCCGCCGCCGCCGGCGCCGTGCGTGCCCGGTCTGGTGTCGGCCCCAGCTCCACGACTCGACGTCGATCTCGCCCTTGTGCTTGGCGTCCTGCGACTCGCCCTCGATGCCGTCGATCTTCAGGAAATAGTCGACAACCGCCATCGTCTGAGTCTCCTCGGGTAAGGTTGCGGGTCCGCGCGGACGATCGCGACGCGGGACCACGCCCGGCGCGATCGTCCTCGCGGAGGGACGCCTCAAGCCCCCGGCTCGCGGGCCGGGATTCGGGACCGGCGCCGGCGAGTCCGGCGATCAGCCGCCCTGCGCCGGCGGCGGCAGCTCGGCCACCAGCCGGAGCGAGACGGTCAGCTCGTCGAGCTGGAAGTGCGGCCGGAGGAACGCGACCGCCTTGTAGCAGCCGGGCTTGCCCGCGACGTCGACCACGTCGATCCGCGCGTCGCGGAGCGGGTACTGCGCCTTGGTCTCCTGGCCGACGCCGAGTCGTCGGGCGTCACGTAGTTGGAGATCCAGGTGTTGAGGAACCGCTCGCAGTCGGCCCGGCTCATGAAGCTGCCGATCTTGTCGCGCATCATCGCCTTGAGGTAGTGGGCGAACCGCGAGGTCGAGAAGATGTACGGGAGCTGCGTCGCGAGCCGGGCGTTGGCGTTGGCGGCGTCGGTGTTGTAGAGCTTCGGCTTCTGGCACGACTGGGCGCCGAAGAACGCCGCGTAGTCGGTGTTCTTGCAGTGGACCAGCGGGATGAAGCCCGAGGTCGGACAGCTCCTTCTCGCGGCGGTCGGTGATGGCGATCTCGGTCGGGCACTTCAGCGCCACGTCGCCGTCGTCGGTCTTGAAGGTGTGGACCGGCAGGCCCGGCGACGAGCCCGCCCCCCTCGACGCCCCGGATCGCGGCGCACCAGTGGTGCTTGGCGAACGAGTCGGTCAGCCGGGTGGCGAAGGCGTAGGCGGCGTTGCCCCAGAGGTACTTCTTGTGGTCGGTGCCGTCGACGTCCTCCTCGAAGTTGAACGCCTCGACCGGCGTCGGTGTCGCGGCCGTAGGGCAGCCGCATCAGGATGTGCGGCAGGCAGAGGCCGACGTAGCGCGAGTCCTCCGAGTCGCGGAACGACCGCCACTTGACGTAGTCGTCGTCTCGAAGATCTTGCTCAGGTCGCGCGGGCCGCGACATCTCGGTGAAGTCGTCCCAGTTGAACAGGTTGCGGGCTGGCCGCCGACGATGAACGGGGCGTGCGCCGCGGCGGCGACGTTGGAGATCTTCTCCAGCAGGGCGACGTCCTGCGGGTGGCGGCCGAACTCGTAGTCGCCGACCAGCGCCCCGAACGGGGCGCCGCCGAAGGTGCCGAACTCCTCCTCGTAGACCTTCTTGAACAGGGCGCTCTGGTCGAACTCGGGGGCCCGCTCCATGTCCTTCAGGAGGTCCTTCTTCGAGACGTTCATCACCCTGATCTTGAGCATGCGTGCCCGTCTCCGCCTGGTGCACGAAGTAGTGCAGCCCGCGCCAGGACGCCTCCAGCTTCTGGAACTCCTCGTGGTGGAGGATGGCGTTGAGCTGCTCGGAGATCAGCGCGTCGATCTGGCCGATCCGGGCGTTGATCATCGCCTGGGTGTCGTGTGAGGCGGTCATGGTCCCGGCCATGACCTGGTCGACGAACTCGCCGATCAGGTCCCTGGCCAGCGGCCCTCTGCTCGTCGTCGCGGGCCAGGCGGCCCTGCGCGATGATCTGGTCGAGGAGGCTGGCCTCCTGGCTCTCGGCCGGGGCGGCGGCGGGGGCGGCCGGCCGGCCCGGTTCGGCGCGGTGCTCATGTCAGGCCTCCTCCGGCGGGGACTCGCCCCGGCCGGTCTCGGTGCTGAGCCGCTTCAGCGCGTCGGTGTTGTTGACCACGTCCTGCAGCAGCTGTTCGAGCTTGTCGTTGCCGTCCATCTTGTTCAGCAGGTTCGGCGAGCCGGTCGCGGGCCTCCAGGAGCTTGCGGAGCGGCTCGACCTGCTTGACGACCTGCTCGGGCTCGAAGTCGGCGATGTGGTTGAACCGCAGCTCGACGTTGATCTTCGAGCCGTCGCCCTGGAGCGTGTTGTCGACCTGGAAGGCGAGCCGCGGCTTCATGCCCGGCCAGGACCTTGTTGAAGTTGTCGCGGTCGACCTCGACGAACTTCCGGTCCTTCAGCCGCGGGCAGCGGCTCCTCGGGCTTGCCCGACAGGTCGGCCAGGACGCCCGACCACGAAGGGCAGCTCCTTCTGCTGGATCGCCCCGCCGACCTCGACGTCGTAGGTCAGGTGGACGCGCGGCCGCCGGATGCGGTCGAGCTTGTGCTGGGTGCTCTCGAACGACGGCATGACGATCTCCTCCGAAAAGGGGCCCGGGAGGGAGAGGATGTGGGGTTCACCGCAGCCCGGCGGAGTTCAGGATGGGACCTGATCGGCCAAGTGTCAACCATTTCTTCGCTTCGACTTTCCACCGCAAGAGATATGTCGTTGCGGCACCGATGTGACTCGCCCGCCCGCCGATCCTCGTCCCGGGGCCCTCAGGGCATCGCCCGCCCGTCGTCGTAAACCAGGGCCTGGTTGATATCAAGGCGGCAGAGCCGGGTGAAGACCTGCCGGGCCCTCTCGGCGGCGCCGTCCTCGTCGCCGGCGTGGCGCAGGCAGCGGTAGAGGGCGGCCCAGACGCGGGCGCAGAGCTGTTCGTCCTCCCACTGTTCGAGGTGGAACTCGTCGACCTGTCGCGCGAGGTCCTCGGCCAGAGGCAGCGCGACGCGGTGGCGGTTCGAGCAGCAGGCAGAGCTCGGCCAGCTGGAGCTTGCGGAGGAACCGCTCGCGGCCGTCGGCGGCGGCGTTCATCGCGCGTCGGAGCCGCTCGACCCCCTCGGCGACCCTCCCCTCGCGGGCCATCGCGAGGGCCTCGTCCCAGGCGTCGGGGGGCGTGTCGGATGCCCGCGACGGCCCCGGCAGGCTCCGACGACGCGGCGGAGAAAGTCGGCTCATACGCCATCGCCGCCGGGCCGGACGACGGGCCGGTCAAGCCTTCCTCCTTGAGCCAGGCGCGCGTCTCGGCGCTGGCGGTCGGGGTGCCGTCGCCGAGCTCGGCCGTCGGGGAGATCGGGGAAGTCGTCGAGGAACGCGCGGAGCAGGCTGCGGGCGGCCCGGGCCGCCGCCGAGCGGTCGACGTCGCCCGCGGCTCATGGCGACGAGGGCGTAGCGGTGGGCGTCGAGCCAGGCGCACCCCTCGGGGCGCCCCAGGGCCTGCTCGGCCTGCTCCAGGAGCCCGGCCCAGTCCCCCTCGGAGGCCAGCCTTCGCAGCATCTGCCGCGTCTCGCTGGTCGGCGCCGGGCACTGCGAGACGTCCGGGGGCGGGGGCTGGGCGTAGAGCTCGCCCATGCGGAGCGCCCGGACCACGAGGAACGGGACCGGGCTGCTCGGCTCGTCGCGGCGGAGGTCGTCGGCCGCCTCGACGATCCTCCGCCGAGCATCGACGCGCGCCTCCCGACGATCGGGGCGCGCGCGCCCGCCTCGGCGCCGGGACCTCCGGGGCTTCGGACTCGTCCCCATCCCTCCGGCTCGGCCGCGGGTCTCGTCCTCGACGGGCTCGGCTCGGCGTCGGGCTCCTCGATCGCGCTTGGCCTGGAGGATCGGGCTGGAGGGGGCCTCGGAGGTCGTCGAGCGCCTTGCGGAGTCCGACCAGGCTGGGGGCGTCGCGGCCGAAGTGCTCGTCGTTGCTCCGGTCGAGCTCCTGGAGGGCGGCCAGGCACTCGCGGAGGTCGTCGCCGAGGGCCTCGTAGAAGGCGCGAGGCGTCCGGGCGACCTCGTCGTCGAACTGCTTCGACGTGATCTTCCCCTCGGCGATCAGGGCCGCCATCAGCTCCGGGCTCTTCAGGCCGACGTTGTCGGTGGCCCGCGACTCCTGCCAGCGGAGGAAGGAATAGGGCCCTCGGCCGGGCCTCCGGTCAACGGGGTCGTGCGGACGACCGTCGGGAGGACGTTGTTCAGGAAGACGAACGGCCCCGATCGGGAGTCGAGGTCGCCGTCGTCGATCCGGGGGTAATAGGTCTCCCAGAAGGTATCCTGGAGTGCCCGGACCAGGCGGAGGCCGTCGCGGAGGCCGGCCAACCCGCGACGACGGGCCAGAGCCTCGGCGACCCAGGCGGCGACCTGGAGGTCCTTGGACTCGCCCAGGAGCAGCGCGGTGCCGAGCTCGATCACCGCGGTCCCAGTCGGCGACCTTGGGCTTGCGCTGCCAGTCGCCCTGGGGGATGACGTCCTCGGCGCGGCGGGCCTCGCGGACCTCGTCGTACTCGGGCTCGTAGGTCAGGCTCGCGCCCGACGGCCGGTCGGCGGCGATCGGCGCGAGGAAGCCCTCGACGATGAGAATGCTCGGCGTGGCCATGGGATCGACCCGACCCTCCCCGCCGACCGCCCGCCCTAGTCCGGCCGGGCCGCACGATGATGCCCCTTCCTCATACGAACTTACGACGGGTTCGGGGACAAGGAAAGTTCCGATCCGGGAATCGGGCGAATTCGGTCACGAGTTGTCCGAACATGGGTATCGTAATACGATATTCGAAAGGGACGAGGATCGTCCGTCGTTCCCGCGTGGCGAGGCCCTTCGGGAAGGCGTCCGAAGCCGGAGGAGACCGATGGCGCAGGTATGCTCGCATTGCGGCGCGGCGGTCGACGACGAGAGCATGCAATGCTCGGCCTGCGGGGCGAACCTCGACCCGAACCGGACCATCCCGCCGGCCGGCCCAAGGCCCCACGCGGCGACCGGCTCGGCCGGCCCGGACCGCTCCCCCGTGCCGCCGTCGCGCGCCTCTCATCCGGGATCGTCATCGCACGTGGCCCCGTTGAAGCCCAAGGCCCGCCGCGCCAAACCCCCGCAATCCCCGCCGAGCGAGGCTCCGCCGGCCGCGCCCGCCCCGGCGGCCCCGCCCGTCGCGCCGGGCTATCCGGGCCCGCAGCCCATCCCGCAGGTCCCGCCCGGGCATTACTATCCGCCCCTGTATGCCCCCGTCGCGATGCCCCCCGCGCCTCCCAGTCCGCAGGCCCAGGGGGGCGTCCTCGGCTGGATGATCAAGAAGTTCGGCAAGGCCGGCGAGATGCCCGCACCGCCCCAGCCGTATCCGCCCCCCAATGCCTATCCGGTCTATCCGCCTCTGCCGGGGCAGTCGGACTACTACGCTCCGGCCCAGGCGCCGATCGCGACGCCGGCCCCCTGGCCTGCTTACGTCCCGGCCCCGACGCCCGAGCCGCCGATCGCCCCGCCGTCGTCCCCCTACGATCGAGGGGACGACGATGAGGGGAAGACCCGCGGACCCGAAGGGCTCGACCTCGACAAGCTGAAGATCCCCAAGTTCACCTACACGCTCCAGATCCTCGACAGCAGCGGCCAGTGGCGCGACTGGGAGCCGATCCACGCCAACGGCAAGAAGGTCGGCCGATCCAAGGAGAATGCCGACTTCCAGGGGCTGGGGAGCATGGCCGTCCGGCACATGAAGTTCCGATACGAGAGGGGCAACGTCCTGGTCGTCGAGGACCTCGGCTCGCTCAACGGCGTGTACCTCCGCGCGACGTCCCCGGTCGAGCTGACCGAGGGCCAGCGGTTCCGGGTCGGCAACCAGGTGATCGAGTTCCACCAGGCCGGGCCCTTCGAGCCGTCGGCGCCGCTGACTTCGGACGACGGCGAGGAGTTCTGCAGCCGGGACCTCGATGCCGCTCGGCCTACCTCGACCTGATCCGCCCCGACGGCCGCCCCGGCCTGCGGTTCCCGATCACCCGCGAGACGACCGTCATCGGCCGCGAGGGCCCGACGCCCCAGATCGCTCTGACCGGCGACAACTCGGTCAGCGCCACGCACGCGCAGGTCCGCCGCCACCAGGGCACGTTCTTCCTCGAAGACCTCCGGAGCCGCAACGGGACCTTCGTCCACGTCGAGGGGTCGTGCATCGTCAAGGCGGGGGACATCCTCCTGGCGGGTCGCGTCCTGTTCCGGGTCGTGGACCACGCGGGGGGATGACCGGATCGTCCGCAAGCGAGACCGGCTCCCCTCCCTACAAGCGGGCGATCCGCACGATGGTCACGATCCAGGCGACGGCCAGGACGATCGGGCCGGCCCACCACCACGGGTTGCCGGTCTGGACGACGATGAAGATCCAGGCGAGCAGGGCGAGCAGGCCGCCCGCGACGCCGACGCCGAGCGCGAGGCGGCGATAGTGGCGGTCGTCCGTCTCGGCGCCGAGGGTCCAGCGGGTCGCGACGTGGTCGGCGAGGACCCGCCCGCGGGGGCCGCGGAGCAGGCCGGCCGAGAAGGCCTGCTCGCCTGGGTTCTCGCCCGTGGCCGTGAAGTAGCAGCCCCGCAGCAGGGGCGGCTCGGCCTCGCGCTGGGTCGCCAGCGCGGCCTCCACGACCGCCTGCAGCCGCTTCCGGTAGCGGCGGAACTCGTTGTCGAGGCTGAACAGGTGGTTGTTGCCCGCCTGGTTGAGGAGGTCTTCGGCCATCAGGCTCAGGGCCCAGCCGTGGAACCAGCCCGACATCCAGGCGAGGCCGCGCTGGATGAGGTCGCCGCTGAAGGGCTGCGAGGCCGGCACCGCGAAGCCGCAACGGCCCTGTCGCAGCGCCGCCGGCATCCGGGCGAGGAACTCGGCGAAGCCGGGGACGATCTCCATCTCGGGGAAGAGGGCGAACACCGGGCAGCGGACCTTCAGCACGCGCTGGATCGCGCGGAGGTCGTCGCGGAAGTACGCGGCCCACTTGACCGAGTCGGGCTGGCCGGCCCAGCTGATCGGGAAGAGCACGACCACCCCGCGCACGATGGGGCAATCGGGACGTCGGGCGAGGATCAGCCGGCAGAGCGCCTCCAGGCGGCGGACCCCCTCGATCGCCCTGCGTCCCGAACGCCGAGGCCCCCGAGGCGCCGAGCAGCACGCCGTCGGCGGTCGCGTAGGCGTGGATCGGTGCCGAGGGCGCGGCGGGGGCCTGCGCGAACAGTTGCAGGCCCGCCGAGCGGACCAGGAGCTCGGTCCACCCGTCGCCCGGGGCGAGGATCAGGAAGGCCGGCGTGACGGCCGGGTCGATCTGCGCCTGGCCGAGCTGGAGGAGGATCTCCTCCCAGGCGGCCTCGATGTCCGGGAAGGCGCCGGCCAGCTCGGAGGGCGACCGGCCTCGGCACGGGAGGCGGGGCGGGCCGCGCGGAGCGTCCGGACCAGGAAGAGGGCCGAGAAGATCAGGCCCAGGACGAACACCAGCACCCACGCCCAGAAATGGTCCAGGAACGGGGCGGGCAGGTCCGGGTCGAGGAACTGCGACGACGGGTACCGCGCCGGCAGGACGAGCAGGAAGAGCACGCAGGCCACCGCGACCACCGCGGCCACGAGCCAGCGCCACGACCAGCGGGCCAGGAGGTACGCGCCGGCCGCGGCGACGCCGAGCCCGACCACCAGGGCCACCCAGTTCCACACCTGCCAGGCGACGAAGTTCACGGCGCGATGGGCCTCATTCTCATTCCCAGGGGGGGACCGCGAGCACGAAGCAGGCGAGCGTGACCAGCGCCGTGAGCGACACCAGGACGCTGACCGCCAGCAGGATCACCTGGCCCGACAGCGGCCTCAGCGGCTCGCGGTCGAGAGGCTCGTCGGGGAGGAACTTGTCGGGCTGCTGGCCGCCGGCCACGATCCGGTTGTAGACCCGCTCCGCCCACTTGCGGAGCTCGGCCGGGCTCTCCGCATAGCGGCCCCGGAACCCCAGCGCCACGCACAGGTAGAACGTCTCCAGCGGGTCGGTCGTGGCCAGCGCCTCGGCCTCGTGCGCCTTCTCGAAGAAGCGGTCGGCGCGGAGGCGCTCCTGGTAGATGTCCCACTCGAGGATCTGCTGCCGCCACTCGACGGCGTGCGACCACGGCGCGTTGATCAGCACCTCGTCGATCCAGTAGACCAGCGCGTGCTTCGCCAGGCGAAGTCGTGCCGGAGCTGGCTCGACGCGCCCGCGCCCTGCTCGGCGTCGTCCAGCAGCGCCACGATCTGGTCGCGCTCGGGTCCCAGGGGCGGGGATTCGCCCTGTCCCAGCCTCTGCTGGAGGTTGATCACCTGCTGGAAGACGGGTTGACGAGGCTCGCGAAGGCGTCGGTCATGGGGGGGTGCGCTCTCGGGCCGCCCTCGGTCAGATGACGAAGAGCGCGAACTGGAGGTTGGTGGTCTTGCTGCCCCTGGGCGGCACGACCGACAGGATGCGATCGCTCTGGAAGGCCGCCCTGGCCAGGTTCATCCGGATGGCCATCGAGCAGGTGTCGGCCACGTCGCGCCAGAAGACCTGGTCGCGCTCGATCTGGTAGTAGACGATCCCCGCCCCGGCCGGCAGGGCGCGGGGGGGCCGGACGATCGGCACCAGCTTCAGGCCCCGCAGCGCCTGCTTGAAGATCTGCTCGACCCGCGAGGTGCTCCCGAGCTTCATGTCCATCGCCCGGAGGAGCTGCTCGCACTCCTCGTCGCCCAGCTCGGTCTCGACGCCGAGGAAGAGGGTCCGCGTGGCGGCCAGCCAGCCCGGTTCGAGGCTGACCTGGAGCCGCTCGCCGTTGCGCTCGAAGTAGCGCTTCTCGAACGCCGAGGGGGCGATCGTGTCGAGGCCGAGCTGGATGTACTTGATGACCGTGTAGAAGCAGCCGCCGATGTCCTCGTGGTCGTAGGGGGGCAGGCCGGGCGGCCGCCGGGCCTCGGTGAAGATCGCGAGCTGGCCGACGAGCCGGCAGAGCTCGCGGTAGATCGCCAGCGGGGTCAGCCCGCGGACGAACGCGATCGCCTCGAACGACGACAGGGCGGCGTTCAGCGCCGACAGCTTGAGCAGCCGCTCGGCGTCGCCGGGGACCTGGCTGTCGAACGAGATGCTCCGGTCGACGACCTGCGCGGCGAGCTGGTCGACCTTGGCGCCGATCTGGTGGTAGAGCGACTGCACCGCCTGCCAGAGCGGCGGCCAGGCGTCGAGGACGAGCAGAGGGGGCACGTAGTCGACGTCGAGCTGGGGGGGGGCCTCCAGCCTGCGCCGACCGCCCGATCCGGGCCAGGGGGAGAACCTCGTAGCCGGTGTGGTCCTGGTTCGACAGGAGCAGGCGGGCCCGGGCCCGGCGGACCTGGATCGCCTGCTCGTCGCCGCCGGTGTTCTCGTCGTTGGCCTCCTGGTCCTCGACCCAGTAGCGCGGCCCGTCGGCGGTCGGGGCGTCGGCTCGACGTTGGCCCGGCCCGCGCTGGAACGTCGGCACGGCCAGGTAGACCGTGACCGCGCCCGACCCGGCCAGGGCCGCCTGCGAGCTCGACCGGGTCGACGGCCCCGTCGGCCGGGACCGAGACCTTGGTCCCGTCCTTGAACCGGGCCTCGCACGAGCGGACCGTCACCGACGTAGTTGGCGATCGCGTCGCGGTCGAACTCGACCGATCGCAGCCCCAGTCGAACGGGTGGAACCAGTCCTCCGACTCCCTCAGCGCCTCGCGCGCGTGCCGGTCGGCGGCCTGGAAGTGCTGCGGCCGCAGGAACATCCCCTCATACCAGTGGACCGGGCGGCTCGCCATGACCGATGTCCTCGAACGCCGGGGCCCCTCGCGGCGACGACGGAGTCTCACGCCGGGCACCGCGAACCCCGCGGCCACGATAATCTCATTATCGCAGCCGGCCGCCGCCTCGTCCCCAGATTCCGCCGGTGACACTCGGGCGCGGGACGTTTCGCTTTGTTTCGGGAAATGCGCCTGCGCGGGCCTGAACCGCATCGGGCGTATCAAACATAAGTCCTTACCATTAAAATATTTACGATTCCGTTACGCAACCGGTATGCGTCGCGATGGAGGTGCCCTCCCCTGCCCGGATATCCAATGAAAAATGACATCCGGAAATGCACGACCCGGTGATGAGGGAATCGAGCCGGAAGGATAGCCGATCGGCGGGCCGTCCTGAAGGACGTGGCCCAGCCGATCGGGGGATCGCGCCCGGGCGCGGGCCTCCTTCCGTCCCTCTTACTACGCCGGGATGGAGTTGGGACACGCCGGGGACCTGGGAGCGTATCCCTTGATCGGGTAAGATCCGGGCGGCCCGCAAATCTTCTCGATGCACCGAGGCGATCCATGACGAGTCCGATGACGCTGCCGGGCCGTTCCCATCCGGTCGTCGGCGAGGGTGGTGGACGTCCGTCGCCTCTCGAAGCCGCAGCTGGCGTGGACGATCCTGGTGGCGACGGCGTTCGTGGTCGCTCTGGTGCTGCTGGGCTGGCTGCTCCTCTGGATCACCCGGCCGAGGGGCGGGGTCCTCGGCTGGTGGGTCGCGCAGGAGGGCCCGGCCTCGCCGGTGATCGGCCACCAGGCGGAGGATCTCCAGCCGCTGGTCCGCGACCCGTCCGGCCCGCCGAGGGACCTCGCCTATCACGGCCTGGAGCCGTCGTTCCGCGACCGGCTGGCGGCGTCGGGCGGCCGGCCGGTGGTCGTCTACGTGTCGGCGGCCGGCGTCTCCGACGTCCACGGCGCCGCCTTGCTCCCGCCCGGCCCGGGGCGCTGGCGGCGGCCGACGCGAGGCGGGACTGGCTCACGATCGAGCGCCTGATCGAGCTGTTCGAGCGGGTCGCCGTCGCGGAAGGCGCTGCTGATCCTCGACGCCGGCCAGGTCGGCAGCGACCGCGACCTCGGCGTCTTCGGCAACGGGTTCGTCGCCAGGCTCAAGGCGCTGCTGGAGGCCCGCAAGCCGAAGGGGCTGGCGGTCCTCTGCTCGTGCGCGCCGGGGCAGACGAGCTGGGCGACCGAGGCGGACCGCCGCTCGGTCTTCGGCTATTACGTGGCGCTGGGGATGTCGGGGAGGGCGGCCGGGTGGGACCCGTCGTCGCGGGGGCTGACGGTCCACGCGCTGGCACAACTACGTCGCGTTACCACGTCGTGCGCTGGGTCGTCGGCGAACCGGCAGGCCGAGCAGACCCCCGTCCTGCTCGGCGACCCCGGCGGTCAACTTCGCCCTGCCGCGCACCGCACCGCCCCGGGCCCTGCCGGCGCCCGAGGGCAAGGAGGCCGAGGAGCTGCTGGCGCGGCTGGACGCGGGCTGGACCCGTCGCGACGCCCTCCAGGCGAGGAAGCCGTACCGGCATACCCCCCTGCTCTGGCAGCAGTACCAGGCGACCCTGCTCCGCGCCGAGCGATTGATCCGGGTCGGCCGGGACGCCGAGGCCGACGACGCGCTCGGCCGCCTGCCCGCGCTGGAGAAGGAGATCGCCGAGGCGGCCGGCGGCCTGCCGCTCGACCCTCCTTGGTCGCTGGCGATGCTCGAAGCGCACCTGGCCGACACCCCCGACCCGGCGAAGCAGGGCGGAGCTGAAGGCGGGCCACGACGCGCTCGACGCGGCCCTGAAGGAGCTGACCGGCGGCACCGAGGAGGCCGAGCCGGAGGCCGTCGCGCCAGCCGAGTCCCCGCCGGAAGCCGGCTCGGCGAGGGCCGCGCCCGCACCGGCGACCCCCAGGGCGAAGGCGAAGCCCGGGACCGGGGGAGCCTCGCCCCTGGCGTCCCTGCTGGTGAAGGCCGACGAGGACCGCCCGCGGTACGTCGAGGCGCAGATGCTGGCCTGGGTCGACACGTTCGCCCGCCGGGCCGGGGCACCCTACGGCTTCAAGGGGCTGCGCGGCGACCTGCTCGGCGACGCCCTGCAGACCCGCCGGCTCGCCGAGCAGGCCGCCGCGGCCGACGAGCGGGTCGGCCGCCGGGTCGCCCCCCTGATCGAGGCGGGCGACGACCTCCGCCGCCGCGCCCAGGATGGTCTCTTCGCCGGCGACGACGGCGCCTTCGACGCGCTCCGCGCGCCTGCTCGAACAGGCCCGCCGCCGCTACCGCGAGGCCCTCAGCCTCGCCGAGCGGGCCTCCCGCGCCCTCGACCTGGTCGAGCAGCTCGAATCCGAGCTGCCCTTCTACGGCGAGTGGAAGGCGCGGCAGGGCACGACGCCACGACGAGGGCCTCGACCCGGAGTTCGTCGAGCTGCTCAAGGCGACCGCCGCGCTGGCCCGGCAGGTCCAGTCCGAGCCGACCGGCCCGGACGGCGACGCCCGGGCCCCCCACCTCGACCGGGTCGAAGGATGGGAGGCGGATGCGAGGGACGCGCTGGCCGCCTTCGAGCGGCTGGAGGCCGAGTTCCAGGGCCGATGCGCCGAGCTCGCGGCGTCGGGCGGCGCAGGGCGCTGGCGCGAGATCGACGCGCTGCTGGCCGTCCCCCTGATCCCGGCCGACGTCCGCCGCCAACTGCTCCGGCACGTCCGATCGGCCGCCGCGGCCGCCTCGCTGGCCGAGGCCGACGGCGGCACGCCCCCGTCCGCGGAGGCGTCCCGCCCGTCCGCGCCCGACCCCGGCTTCTGGAGGCACGCGATCGGCCTGGCCCGCCTCGAACGGGGCCTCCTCGAGATCGGCGGAATCCCGGAGGCCGAGTCGCACCGCCTGGACGCGGCCTGCGAGGCGGCCCGGCGCCCCGCCTGGACGGAGACCCGGCCGCCGTGCTCGACGCCTTCGCCTCGCTCTCGGAGCTGGTCCGGGCCCTGCGCGCGGAGAGGGTCAAGGCGATCGGCCAGGCCCGGGGCCGGACGTTCGGCCCCCTGGCCGAGGCCGACCGCGCCGTCGCGCGTCGTGCCGCTGGCCGATGCGCTGGCCGTGTCGGACCGTCCCGTCGCGGCGCTCGACCGCTTCCACCGCCAGGCGCTGCTGGTCTGGCACGCCCGCCGCCTGCTCCGCGACTTCGCCCCGGACCATGCGCGGCTCCTGATCGAGCACGCCCGGCACGTCCTGGAGACCGACGACCAGAGGGCCGCGCTCGACGAGGCGGCCGCGATGGGGCAGGCCCGCCTCGCCCTGACGACCGCGCCCGCCGACCGGATCGACGTCCGCGAGTGGGCCGAGCAGCCGTTCGAGGTCGCCGCGGAGCCGGTCGGCACCGTCCCCCCGGGCGACGCGACGCTCCTGGTCGGCTTCGACCCCGCCAGGCCCGTGCACCGTCACCGAGAAGGCGACCCGGCGCGACGCCCGCGAGGGCCTGCTCGTCCCGGTCCGGGCCGACCGTCCTGGCGCGAAGGTCGATTACCGGGTCGCCCGTTCGGAGTCGACCGCCGAGGCCGTCTCGGCCGACCTGAAGCCGGTCGCCTTCTACCGCGGCCACCTCTTCTCGGCCGACCATCCCGTCGTCGCCTCGGTCGAGCCGGCCAGGGACCCCGTCTCGATCACGATCCGAGCAGAAGTACGAGGGCCTCAAGTTCAAGGACTTCCCCGACCAGTTCAAGGAGCACCCCGGGCAGGGCTACCAGCACTTCGGCACCAACCTGCAATACAAGCTCGTCCTCAACTCCGACCGCCCCATGAAGGTGCGTGGTCCGCTACGGCCTGATGGCGGGCACGAGGGAGGTCCCCGACTCGTTCCAGACCGCGAAGAACCTCGACGTCGGGCCCGGCAAGAAGGGCGAGCTTGCCGGGGTCGTCGAGGCCAAGCATTACACGATCGACGTGTCCCCGGAGGGCAAGACCATCAGGCCCTTGAGCCTCGCGGTCACCGTCACGACCGACCAGGACAAGGGCGCCCCCCTGGGCAAGGCCAACTACGTCTTCCGGATGATCTGGCCGGCGCAGTACATGTCAACCCTGGCGGAGTTCGACCCCGACCTGCGCGTCGTGCTCCTCTACGTGACGCACCTGGCGAGCGACCCGGTGACCGGCCCGGTGAACGTCCAGGCCAGCATCGGCGGCGCGGCCTACCCGGAGCGGCTGGTCCCGCGATCGAAGATCATGTGGTATCAATTCCCCGTCTCGCCCAGGACGGCGAGCATCAAGTGGCAGGCCGGCGTCGAGTGGATGTTCCCCGCCTTCTCGGGCACCGTCGAGACGCCCGTGCCGCCTCCTCCCCCGGCCGCCGCCCCGCCGGCCGCCGCCCCGCCGGGGTGATGACTCCGGCCGGGCGGGTTCAGCGGAGCGACAGGGCCTCCGCCCCCCCTCGGATCGCGAGGCCCGACTCGAGCAGGGCGATGATCGCCCGGGTGTCGTAGACGCAGCCGCCCCAGGTCCCGCCGCCGACGGCCTGCAAGGCGGCCCAGAGGCGGGTGTCGTCGGGCAGGTCGGGGTCGGCCGACAGGTCGGGATGGGGCGGGCGCTCGCGCAGGACCCGCGTCCCCTCCTCGGCGCCGAACTCGATGCCGTCGCCGCCGACCAGGTCGACCGAGCCTTCGAGGCGGACGCGGTCGACGACGATCCGGATCAGGTCGCCGTCGCGGACCTGGCCGATCGGCCCGCCCGCCAGCGCCTCGGGGCCGACGTGGCCGATGCAGGCGCCGGTCGAGACGCCCGAGAAGCGGGCGTCGGTCACCACGGCGATCTGCTTGCCGAACGACAGGTGCTTCAAGGCCGAGGTGATCTGGTAGATCTCCTCCATGCCGGCCCCCATCGGCCCGCGGCCGATCAGCACGAGCACGTCGCCGGGCTTCAGCGGCCGATCGCCCTGCCCCTTGATCGCGGCGATCGCGTCGCTTCTCGCGGGTGAAGACGCGGGCCGGGCCGGTCTTGCGGTAGACGCCGTCGGCGTCGACGACCGTCGGGTCGATCGCCGTGCTCTTGATGACCGACCCCTCCGGCGCGAGGTTCCCGCGCGGGAACGTGACGGTGCTCGTCAGGCCCCGGGCGCGGGCCCGGTCGGCGGGCATGATCACGTCGTCGGGGTCGACGCCGTCCTGCTCGTAGAGCCGCTCGCGGAGCCGCGCCCGGCGCTCGCTGCCGGCCCACCAGTCGAGGACGCACCCCCACGGCTCGCCCGTGACGGTCAGCGCCGCCTCGTCGAGCAGGCCGAGCGCCCGCAGGTGGAGCATGACCTCGGGCACCCCGCCGGCCAGGAAGGCGCGGACGGTCGGGATGGTAGTTCGGGCCGTTGGGCAGGACGCTCACCAGGCGGGGGACGCGGACGTTGACCTCGTGCCAGTCGTCGACCGTCGGCCGGGGCAGGCCCGCGGCGAAGGCGATCGCCGGGATGTGGAGCAGCAGGTTCGTCGAGCCGCCGAACGCCGCGTGGACGGTCATCGCGTTGCGGATCGAGGCGGGTTGAGGATGTCGCGGGTCGTCGTACCCCGACGGGCCAGCCCGACCAGGGCCCGGGCCGAGCGCCGGGCCATGTCGCGCCAGATCGGCTGGCCCGAGGGGGCCAGCGCCGCGTGCGGGACCGTCAGGCCGAGCGCCTCGGCCACCACCTGCGAGGTCGCCGCCGTGCCCAGGAACTGGCAGCCGCCGCCCGGGCTGGCGCAGGCGCGGCAGCCGAGCTCGGCCGCCTCGGCCAGGGACAGCTCGCCGTGCGTGTAGCGGGCGCCGATCGACTGGATCTTGCCCGCGTCCTCGCCCTGCGCGGGGGGGAGCGTGACGCCGCCGGGGACGAGCACGCCCGGCAACGTCCCCGACCCGGCCAGCGCCAGCATCATCGCCGGCAGCCCCTTGTCGCAGGTCGCGACGCCGAGCACCCCCTTGCGCCTCGGCAAGCGAGCGGATCAGGCGGCGGAAGACGATCGCCGCGTCGTTGCGATACGGCAGGCTGTCCATCATCCCGGGCGTGCCCTGCGTCCGGCCGTCGCACGGGTCGGAGACCATCCCCGCGAACGGCGCCACGCCCAGCGCCCGCAGCTCCTCGGCCGCCTCCTGGACGAGCAGGCCGATCTCCCAGTGCCCCGTGTGATACCCCAGCGCGATCGGCGTGCCGTCGGCCGCCCGCAGGCCCCCCTGCGTGCTGAGGATCAGGTACGGGTCGCGGTCGACCTCCGACGCCTCCCAGCCCATCCCGGCGTTCTGGCTCAGGCCGAACAGGTCGCCCGAGGGCCAGTGCCGGAGCATCTCGTCGGTCAGGGGGAGCGCCCCCGGCGGCCCGTCGGCCCGGGTGCTCACGTCGAGCACGGCGGGGTCGGCCGTCTCCACGATGTCCAGGAACGTCGGGCGGGCGTCGGTCCGGCTGCTGGCCATGGGCGGATCTCGCGGCAGGGGGCGTCTCGACCGGGCCCGGGGCGTCGTCGCGGGCCCGCCACGATCAGAGCAGGGATCGCCCGTCCCCGCAACAGTCCTCGGCGAAAAACGAAGATGAAGCGCCATTTGGCATCGGTCGTGCATTTGATCCGGAGAAGTGGCTGTGAGTGGGACCGGGTCGGGCCGTCGGGGGAGGTCGTCTCCGCCGGGTCCTCGCCCCGCCGCTCACATCTCCCCCAACGAGGTGCCTCATGTTGAGCGTGATCGGTTGGATCTTGTTCGGCCTGGTCGCGGGGGCGATCGCCCGTTTCCTCCACCCCGGCTACGAACGGATCGGGATGGGCGGGACGATCGTGCTGGGCATCGTCGGGTCGCTTGGTCGGCGGCGGGCTCGCCTACCTGCTCCGCCTGGGGACCTCGCCCTACCAGCCCGGCGGCTGGATCATGTCGATCATCGGCGCCCTGATCGTGCTCGCGATGGGCTTCTTCGGCACCCGGCCCCGGACCGTCTGAGGCCAAAGTCCGAGACACCGAACCCCAAAGTCTCACTCCAGGCGATGCGATGCCCGGGACCTGGAAGATCACCCCGCCGCCGACCGCTCGACCACGGCCCGCGCCGCGCGGCCTGGAGCACCTCGCCTGGCTGATGGACCGGGCCATCCGCATCCCCGGCACGAACATCACCGTCGGGCTCGATGCGATCCTCGGCCTCCTGCCGGTCGGCGGCGACTTCCTGACGGGGCTCGTCCAGGTCGGCATCGTCCTGATGGCGCTGGTCCATTACCGCGTGCCGAAGGCGATCGCGGTGCGGATGGCGGGCAACGTGCTGCATCGACACCCTGATCGGCGCCGTCCCCGTCCTCGGCGACGTCTTCGACGTCTTCTTCAAGGCCAACACGCGGAACATGGCCCTCCTGCGCCGGGTCGAGGAGCAGCGCAGGCAGGAGGAGGTCGCGGCCTCTCGGGTGTCGATCGGCTTCATCGTCCTGATCGCCGCGGGGCTGCTCGCGCTGCTGGCGCTGGTGCTCATCGGGTTCATCACGGTGGTCGGCTGGCTGATCCGGAGGCCGGGCGCTGAGCGGTCGGCCCTTCCGTCGGCGTCCCGGATCGCCGATCATGCGGGGCGTGCATCGTCTCGATCGAGGCCCCGCGTGAGGAGGTCCAGGCCATGAGGTTCGGATGGTCGGCGGTGGCGGTGTTGCTCGCGGCGTCTGGCGCGGGCGCGGAGGTGACGATCGAGAAGGACATCCCCTACCTCGGGCCGGACCGGCAGGAGAAGCTCGACCTGTACCGGCCCGCCGACGCCCCGAAGCCGGGCGAGAGGCGCCCCGGCATCGTCATCATCCACGGCGGGGGATGGACCGGCGGCGACAAGGGGGCCAAGCGCGAGATCAACATCGGCACGACGCTCGCCGCGCACGGCTACGTCTGCGTCAGCATCAACTACGCGCTCGCCTCGAAGGGACATCCGACCTGGCCGACCAACCTCCAGGATTGCAAGCGCGCCGTGCGCTGGCTCCGCAAGAATGCGGACCAATACTCCATCGACCCCGACCATATCGGCGCGATCGGCGGCTCGGCCGGCGGGCATCTGACGGCCATGCTCGCGGTGACCGGGCCTGAGGAAGGCCTGGAGCCGGCGGAAGACCCGGGCTATTCCAGCCGGGTGCAGGCGGTGGTCCCGATGTACCCGGGCTCGGCGTCGAGCATCAACCGCGACCACGTGATGTTCCCCGGCACGAGGGCCGAGGTGCCCGAGATGTACCGGGCCGCCACGCCGACCAGCCACGTCACCAAGGACGACGCCCCGATGCTCATCCTGCACGGCACGGCCGACCCGCTCGTCCCGACCTCGCAGTCGCAGGGGCTGGCCGACAAACTGAACGAGGTCGGCGTCGACAACATCCTCGTCATCATCGGGGGGCGCCGCACAGCTTCGACCTCCAGCCCAAGCAGCTCGACCTGCGGCCGCTGGTGGTCGGCTTCTTCGACGCGCACCTCAAGTAGCGCGTGCGAGGCACGCCAATCCGCGAAGCTCCGCTCAGGCGAGCTCGCGAGGCACCTTGCCGCCCTCGACGAGCCGGACCGGGCGGCCGTCGGGGGTCTCGAAGCGGCGGTCGGGGTCGATGCCCGAGCGCCGTGTAGATCGTCGCGGCGAGGTCGGCCGGGGTGACGGGCCGATCCGCCGGCGCGTCGCCCTGGGGGTCGGTCCGGCCGAGCACCAGGCCCGCGCGGCAGGCCCGCGCCGGCGAGCAGGACGCTAGTTGGCCCGGCCGTGGTGGTCGCGGCCGGCGTGCGCCGTTGATCCTGGGCGTGCGGCCGAACTCGCCCATCACGACGACCAGCGTGCTCGCCAGCAGCCCGCGGCCGTCGAGGTCGTCGAGCAGGGCCGAGAGGCCCTGGTCGAGCGGCGGGGCGAGGTTGTTCTTGATCCTCGGGAAGTTCTGCTGGTGCGTGTCCCAGCCGAGCTGGCCCATGCCGCGGTCGTTGAGCGTGACGAACGAGACGCCCGCCTCGATCAGCCGACGCGCCAGCAGGCACGACTGGCCCAGCGGCGTCCGGCCGTACGATTGCCGCAGCGCGTCGGGCTCGTCGTCGATCTTGAAGGCGGCCTGCGCGGCGCGTCGAGGTGAGCAGGTCGTACGCCTGGTCGGAGAACTGGTCGCGGCTGGCCGTCAGCGGGGTGGCCGCGACGTCGCTGGCGAAGCCGTCGAGCGCCTTGACCATCGCGCGGCGGCGGCGGAGGCGGTCGAGCGTCAGGCGGTCGGGGGGCGAGAGGTTGCGGACCCGGAAGCCGGGCTGGTTCGGGTCGCCCGACGCCGCGAACGGGTCGTAGGCCGGCGTCAGGTAGCCGCTCGTCGAGAAGATCGGCGCGTCGGGCACGGCCACGTAGGGGGGCAGCGCCCCTCGTCTCGCCTCGCGCGCCTTGGCCACGACGCTGCCGAAGCTCGGGTACACCAGCGCCGGCGACGGCCGGTAGCCGGTCAGCAGGTGGTGCGCGGCGCGGTCGTGGTCGGCCTCGGGCGAGGTGACGCTGCGGACCAGCGTCAGCCGGTCCATGACCTTGGCCAGCTTGGGGAAGACCTCGCTGATCCGCAGGCCGGGGACGGCGGTCTCGATCGGCTTGAACTCGCCGCGGACGTCGGCCGGGGCGTCGGGCTTGGGGTCGAAGGTGTCGAGGTGCGACGGCCCGCCCGCGAGCCAGATCAGGATGCAGTTGCGGGCCTTCGCCGGGGGCGACGCGCCCGCCTCGGCGGCTCGGCGCGGAGCCGGAGCAGGTCGTCGAGCCCCAGGCCCCAGGCGCCGAGGAGGCCGGCCCTCAGCAGCGCGCGGCGGGTCGGGCCGGGGCAGCGGACGGGATGCGATGGCGCGGGCATGGCGATGGTCTCCCCTCGGCTCGGATCGGATCGACTCAGCACTCGGCACTCAACTCGATTAGTGGTTGAAGGCGAACTCCCGCGAGTTGAGCAGGGCCCAGAAGAGGTCCTCGGCCGCCTCGCGGAGCGACGCGGACTGCTTCAGCTCGGCCGACCAGTGCGACAGCTCCTCGGCCGTCGGCGGCCGGCAGACGGTCCGGTAGTACAGGTTCTCGACCACCTCCTCGGGGGCCGGCGACAGGTCGAGGAGGTCGGACAGGTAGCCGTTCAGGTGCGCCACCTTCCCCTCGATCACGTCGCCGCCGATCAGCAGCAGCGACTGCCGCAGGCTCAGCGCCGGCGCGGCCACCGACGAGCAGCCGACGACCCGCGAGCAGCGGCCGAAGGTGTCGAGGATCGTGCTGGCGGTGGTCGGGTCGGTGACCTCGATGGCCCGGGTCTTCCGCGGGCCGGTTGGGATACAGGTTCGGGACGTCGGTCGCCTGCGCGAGCGCGTCGGCCATCTGGTGCGCCGTCAGGGGGCGGGGGACGTGGTGCGAGAAGAGCCGGGTGTCGTGCTCGTTGCCCGGCACGGTCGCCGACGACATGCCGTAGGCCGACGAGGTCGCGATCGTCCGGATCAGGTCGCGGAGGTCGTACTTGTGCTCGACGAAGTGCCTCGCCAGCGCGTCGAGCAGCTCGGGATGGACCGGCGGGTTGGACCGGCTCATGTCGTCGGGCGGGTCGACCAGCCCCTTGCCGAAGAACTGGGCCCAGACGAAGTTGGCCGTGGCGCGGGCGAAGTACGGGTTGTCGGGGGCCGTCATCCAGTCGGCCAGCGCCTTGCGCGGGTCCTCGTCGTCGGCGACGGTCACGGGCGTGCCGTCGAGCAGGCGGGGCTGGGCCGGCTTCTTGGTCCGCAGGTGCTCGACCGTGCCGGTCGGGTCGATCTTGACCACGACCCGGCCCATCATGCCGCCGCCGGAGCGCTCGACCTTGGCGAAGCAGGCGGCCAGGCCGAAGTAGTCGTCCTGGGTCCAGACGTCGAACGGGTGGTCGTGGCACTGGGCGCATCGCAGGCGGATGCCCAGGAAGCGCTGGGCGGTCTGCTCGGCCTGCGTCTTGGCGTCGGGGCCGTCGAGGGCGTAGTTGGCCGGCCCTCCCCCCTTGATCGGGTCGCCGACGGCGGTCAGCAGGGTCCGGACCGTGGCGTCCCACGGCGCGTTCTCCGCCAGGCGGTCGGTGATCCACGACTGGTACTTGTAGGCCCCGTTGCCGAGGCGGGCCGTCGTGATCTGGAGCAGGTCGCCGAGCTTGATCTCCCAGAACCGGATGAAGTCGCGGTCGGCCAGGAGGCGGTCGATCGAGCTTGGCCCGCTTGTCGGGGTCCTCGTCGGCGAGGAACTGCCGGATCTGCTCGGGCGACGGCTGCTGGCCGGTCAGGTCGAGCGACGCCCGGCGCAGGAACGCGGCGTCGGTCGCCGGGGGGCTCGGGGGGACCTTCAGCGAGGCGAGCCGCTTGTACAAGCTCGTCGTCGATGAAGTTCCGCCGCGGCAGCCTGGCGAAGTCGAGGGCGAGGCCGGGGTTGATCACGGTCGCGAGCCGCGTGCTGACGACCTGCGACTGATACCGCACGATCAGGTCGGTCTCGGCGCGGCGGAGCAAGACGGCGTGGCCCTGCGGGTCGACCGTGGCGGCCGAGTCGTCGTTGACGCGGTACGACGCCAGCCGGGTGACGTCGCGCTCGGAGCCGTCGGCGTAGCGGGCGACCACGCGGAGTTGCTGCGGCCCCGGCTCGTCGAGGCGGACCTCGGCCGGCTCGACCGAGACCCGCGACAGCCCGCCGTGCGACGGCCCCACCCGCTCGGGCGCGCCCGCCTCGACCCAGGCCAGCAGCGCCTGGTACTCGGGCGACCCGACCGCCATGCGCGGCCCTCCGCCGTGCGGCGACCGTCCCGTCGCCTTGAGCAGCAGGAGGCTCCGCTCGGGGTCGAGCGTCGAGACCCGCCGGCCCCCCGCGTCGCGGGTCAGCGCCTGGTAGTCGCCGGCCGGGTCGTAGCCGAAGAGCGACAGGTGGAACCCGTTCTGCCCCTCCGCCCGGCCGTGGCACGCCCCCGTGTTGCACCCGGCCCTCGTCAGGAGCGGGACGATGTCCTCGCCGAAGTCCGCGCGGTAGCCGGTCCGCCTTCTCGACGGTGACCTCGACGTAGGCCCGGTCCCGGCCGATCTCGGCGCAGACCCGGGCCTTGCCCGGGGCCAGCGGCTTCAGGTAGCCGGTGGATCGACCGCCGCGACCCCCGCGGGCTCGATCGACCAGGCGACCTTCCGCGTCACGTCGCGCCTGGCCGTGCTCCAAGGCGATCAGTTGGACGCCCAGGTAGCCGGGGAGGAACGTCACCGCGTTCGGGTTGACGATCAGGCGGGCCACGGGCTTCGGCGGCGCGGGCGGCCGGAGCCGGCGCGGCCTTCGCGGCGGCCGTGTCGCCTTTCGAAGGGGTCGCGGTTCCGCCCGCCTGGCCCGTCGCGGCGGCCTTGGGCGGTGTCGCGGGCGGCGTGGCGTCGGTGCCGCACCCGACGACCCAGGCCAGCACGCACGCCGGAGACCACCGGACCAACCCGCGACGGGACATGGCGAGATCCCCTTCCCGGCGACGTCATGGAGAGCAACATCGGAGGGACGACAAACGTCGTCGGCCTCCCCTAATCCTAATCCTCTAAGACCAAGGACGCAAGCCCTCGGGCGCGGCTCAGGAGCGGAACGCGGGGTCGGCGGAGCGGTCGGGCTGGCGATCGACGGCGAAGGCGGACGAGGTCGATCCGGGGCGGTCGGCCGAGGACGAGGTCGGCGACGACCTCGGCGGTCGCGGGGGAGAGTTGCAGGCCGGCGCGCTTGTGGCCGGTGGCGACGATCAGGTTGCCGAGGCCGGGGGCCGGGCCGATGTAGGGCCTCGTGTCGAGGCTGCCCGGGCGGAGGCCCGCCCAGGCGCGCTCGACCTCGGCCCCGGCCAGGACCGGGCAGAGCGCGATCGCCTCGTCGATCAGGTCGCGGACGGCCTCCGAGGTGGTCCGGGTGTCGAACCCGGCGTCCTCCTCGGTCGCGCCGACCAGGATGCGGCCGTCGTCGCGGGGGACGAGGTAGTTGTTGCCGTGCTCGACGATCCGCCGCAGCAACGGCCGGTCGCCGCGGAGCAGGACGATCTGCCCCTTGACCGGCGGCGTCGGCGCGTGGACCCCGAGCCGTCTCCAGCAGTCCCGCCGACCACGCCCCCGCCGCGACGACCACGCAGCCGCAGGGCAGGTCCCCCTCGTCGGTCCGGACGGCGACGACGCGGCCGTCGCGGACCTCGAAGCCCCTCGCCGCCAGGCCGGGGCGGAGCGCGACGCCCCGCGCTCGACGCGGCCTCGGCCAGCGCCCGGAGGTGCCTCGGGTTGCGGATCTGGGCGCGGTCGGGGAGGAAGTACGCCACCCGCAGCGCGGGGCTCAGCGCCGGCTCGACGCGGCCGAAGTCGCCGGGGGCGAGCCGCTCGTAGGCGATCCCCTCGATCCGCCAGCGGCCGGCCGCCGCCCGCAGCGTCGTGGTCCTCGTCGAGGGTCGCGGCGACGTCGACCCCGCCGGTGCGGCGATAGCCGTTGTCGATCCCCGTCTCTTCGCGCAGGGCGGCCGACCATTCGGGATAGAGCACCGCGCTCCACGAGCGGAGCTCGACCGTCGGGTCGAGCGCCAGCCGCTCGGTGTTCGGCGGGATCATCCCGGCCCCGGCCCACGACGCCTCGCGGCCGAGCTCGCGGCGGTCGAGCACCGTCGCCCGGACCCCCTCCCGCGCCAGCACATAGGCGACCGAGAGGCCGATCACGCCGCCGCCGACGATGATGACGTCGCTGCATGCATCGGGCCTACGGCCTGCCGCCCCCGATCCGGCGACGAGGCGATCCGGTACATCCCCCGGCCTTCGCCCGCCAGGATCAGGTCGTCGCCGTCCCAGCAGATCGCCTCGATGCCGTCCGCCTCGTAACGGACCGTGCGCGAGGAGCGTCCAGCGCCCCCGTCCGTCCTTCTCGTAGACGCGGGCCACGTCGTAGCGAGCAGACGGCCAGGCGGCGGCCGTCTGCGCGAGAGGCCGGCGCCGGTGGCGGGCTCGGTGAAGCCGGGGAGCGTGCCGGCCGGCTCGGGCAGGACCGGGCGGAGCAGCGGCGCGGGGGGATCGAGCGGGACCGCGAACAGCTCGGCCTCGCGGCGGTCGAACGTCTTGGCCACGACGACGGCGCGGCCGCCGTCGATGAAGAGCCCCTCGGCGTCGAACCGGCCCCCCTTCGGGAAGCGGTAATGCGTCGCGAGCGTGACCGGCAAGGGCCCGTCGGCCGGCTTCGACGGGTCGGGCTCGTCGAGCCGGTAGATGGCCCGGAGCGGCAGGCGGCCGTCGTTGTTGCCGATCTCGCCGAGGTAGAGGTGCCCGTCGGTCGTCGGTCGGCGATGTCCTCCCAGTCGATGTTGGGCATCTTGACCGCGTACTCGCGGACGAGCGTCCCGTCGCGGCGGACGGCGAAGAGGGCCGGCGGGTTGCCCGAGTCGTTGTGGACCCAGAAGATCCGGCGTGCCGGCGGCTCGCGACGATCCCCGACGCCTCGCGGATCGCGGGGTGGTCGAGCCGCCCCAGCGGCTCCAGGGGCGGACCGGGACCCTGGCCGATGAGCGCCAGCACGATCGCGACCGAGGCCCGCATGACACCCCTCCCCCGCCCCGAGCCGTCGGCGACGGGCCTCGATCATAGCAGACGACGGGCGCCCTTGGCCACGAGTCGCGGAGGCCGCGCGGGCCCGGGGCGGTCGAGGCTTGCGTCGGGGGCACCGGGGCGTCAAACTCTCCGGGGTCGCCGCCCGGCCGACGGTGCGGGGCGGGATGCACACTCCCTGGACCGAGGTCGCCGCGATGGAAATCCCCCAGGTCCGGCCCGGCAAGGTGAAGCACACCGAGCCGATGCCGCGGGTGGTCGCCTTCTTCTACAACTCGGCGCAGGGCAACCTGGCCATCCAGCTCCTGACCGCGCTGGGCGTCCCCAACGACCGCCTCGGCGTGACGCCCCCCGAGCGGATCGAGACCGGCCAGGGGATGATCCTGTCGATCGCCTGCCCCGACGAGGCGATGCTCGCCAAGGTCGAGGCGATCTGCCGCCAGCCAAGGGGCCGACGTCCACCGCCAGCGCCGCTGATCCCACCGTCACCCGCCTCACCCCCGACCCGAGGACCGCCCATGACTCGCCCCCGTTTCGCGACGCTCGGCCTGGCCCTGGCCCTCTCGACCCTCTCGGCCGCCTCCCGCGCCGCCGACGAGCCCCGACATCCCCTCGTTCGCCCGCGACGTGCCCCGCGTCCGCACGGGCGAGCCGGTCTTCCAGTTCAACGGCACGGACCTGACCGGCTTCTACACCTACCTGAGCGAGACCACAGGTACGACGACCCCAACAAGGTCTTCACCGTCCGCGACGGGATGATCCGCGTCTCGGGCGAGGAGTTCGGCGGGCTCGACCACGAAGCAGGAACTTCGGCGACTATCACCTGGTCGTCGAGTGGAAGTGGGGCGAGAAGACCTCGGGCACCGCAAGGACAAGGCCCGCGACTCGGGCATCCTGCTCCACTGCGTCGGCGACGGACGGCGCGGCGGGCGAGCGGTGGATGGAGTCGATCGAGTGCCAGATCATCGAGGGGGGCTGCGGCGACTTCATCATGGTCGGCGGCAAGGGCAAGCCCAGCCTGACCTGCGAGACCCGCGTCGGCCCCGACGGCAAGCAGCTCTACTACGAGAAGGGGGGCAAGCCCGTCACCCGCGACCGCGGCCGATACAACTGGTGGGGCCGCGACCCCGCCTGGAAGGACGTGCTCGGCTTCCGCGGCAAGGACGACGTCGAGAAGCCGGCCGGCGAGTGGAACCGGATGGAGGTGATCTGCGACGGCGACTCGATCACCAACATCGTCAACGGCTACGTCGTCAACGTCGGCACCAAGTCGAGCCTGACCAAGGGCAAGATCCTCTTCCAGTCCGAGGGGGCCGAGATCCTCTTCCGCAAGATCGAGGTCCGGCCGCATCCTCAAGACGGCCGCGCCGGCCGGAGGCGGCTGAGCGCCTCCCCTGAAGACATCATCGTGGAATCGAGGTCGCCCGTCCTGGAATTCCTCGGAGATCGCGCCGATTCCCTTCCGGCTCGACGGCGGGATAGAATGATGGGGTCGATCCCGTCACCGTTCGGAGGGTCCGCCACGCCATGTCCGGCCCGGCCAGGAGGTTCGTCGCTGCTCGCGGCCTCGGCCGTCGCGGTCGCCGCCCCGCCTGCGCGCGCCGACGACGACCCGGCGGTGGCCCGGGGCGTGCAGTACCTCAAGGCGAGGGCCGGCAGCGGCGGGGTCGGCGAGACGGCGCTGATGGCCCTGGCGATGATCAAGGCGGAGGTCCCGCCTGACCGACCCGGCGGTGGTCGGCGCCGTGGACCAGCCTCCGAGCGCAGTTCACCACCTCCGGCTACACCCCCGAGCGGACCGGCGGGCACGACGTCTACGAGGCCGCCGTGGTCGCCATGGTCCTGGCCAACTGCGACGCCGAGGCCCGCCGCGGCTGACCTGGAGACGGTCGCCCGCTACCTCATCGGCCAGCAGAAGGCCGAACGGGTGCTGGGACTACGACCACCGCGGGCCGGCGACACGCTCGATCTCGCAGTACGCCGTCCTCGGCCTCTGGGAGGCCGAGAACGCCGGGGCCCGCGTGCCCCCGGAGGTCTGGGACCGCGCCGCGTCGTGGTACCTCTCGGTCCAGAACCCCGACGGGAGCTGGAGCTACCACCCCGACGAGACGTCGGGGACCGGCGGAGACGATCTCGATGACCGCCGCGGGGGTCGGCAGCCTGCTGATCTGCCGCCGCGAGCTCGGCGGCCGCGAGCCGGGGGATCGCCCCCGACCTCAGCCCCCTGCTCGTGCCCCTGACCCCGGAGGGCCCGAATGCCCCCTACGAGCCCGAGGTCTCGTCCCGCACCATCGACGCCGCCGCCAAGAACGGCCTCGCCTGGCTGGGCCGCCACTTCGCGACGGCCGGCCAGGCGGTCATCGGCCACTCGGTCTATTACGGCCTGTACGGCATCGAGCGGATCGGCGCCCTGGCCGACCGCGAGACGCTCGGCCAGGTCTCCTGGTTCGACGAGGGGCAGCGGTTCATCCAGCAGAGCCAGCAGGCCGACGGCTCCTGGAGCGCCGAGTACGGGTCCGAGGCGAACACCGCCTGGGCGATCCTGTTCGCGACCAAGTCGACGGCCAAGACGCTCCGCCGGATCGAGATCCGCAGGCTCGGCGCGGGGACCTTGCTCGGCGGCCGCGGGCCTGCCCAAGGACCTGACGAGCATGACGGTGGCCGGCGGGCGGGTCGTCAGCCGGCCGATGAACGGCGCCGTCGAGGGGATGCTCGCCGTCCTGGAGGACCCCCGCGCCGAGGACGCCGACTCGGCCGTCGCCGGGCTGGTCGCCCGCTACGAGACGCAAGGGCCCGCGGCGCTCCGGCCGCACAAGGACCGCTTCCGCAAGCTGCTGGCCGACCGCGACCCCGGCCTCCGCCGGGTCGCCGCCTGGTGCCTGGCGCGGACCGGCGACCTCGACGTCGTCCCCGCCCTGATCGCCGCCCTGACCGACCCCGACCAGGATGTCGTCGACGCCGCCCGGCCAGGGCCTCCAACTCCTCTCCCGCAAGGTCGACGGGCTACGGCCCCCCCTCCCCCTCGACGCCCGAGCAGCGCGAGGAGGCCGCCCGCAAGTGGCGGGCCTGGTTCGAGGCGATCCGCCCGCTCGACCTCGTCGGCCAGGACGACCCCGACGACCCCTCGACCGGGAGGCCGCGATGACCGCCTCGCCCACGACGTCGCCCGACCCGGCCCCCGCCGCCGCGCCCCCGGAGCCGATCGTCCGCGGCGAGTCGCTCTACGACCGGGTCACCTCGATGCTGATGGCCGTGGTCGTCGGCGCGGTGCTGGTCGTCGGCTGGCTGGCGCTGGTCTACCTGACCAACCAGGCGTATGCCTCGCGCGTGACGGCCCCGCTGGAGATCGTCGACGTCTTCGGCGGCGGCGGCGGCAGCCCCGAGGGGACGGCCGGCTCGACCGAGAAGATCGACGTGGCCGGCGCCGAGGCGGCGGCGCAGGCCTCGAACAACGAGGAGGTCGCCGCCGACTTCGAGGAGCCGTCGGTCCAGGAGACCCCCGCCGCCATGCTCGACTCGGTGGCCGAGGCGGGCCAGGGGGCTGGCCGAGGTCGACCTCGGCGCCGTCATGCCCACCGGGGGGGCCGTCGCCAGCGGCCGGCGCGCCTCGAAGCTCGGCACCGGCGGGCCCGGCCTCGGCTTCGGGCCCGGCGACGGCGGCGTCCCCCGCGAGCAGCGCTGGAGCATCATCTACAACCCCGGCCAGACCCTCGACGAGTACGCCCGGCAGCTCGACGCGCTGGGCGTCGAGCTGGCCGTCGTCTCCGGGCCCGACCAGCTCACCTACGTCTCCCACTTCTCCAGCCACCACCCCGACCAAGCGGCTCGGCACCGGGCAGGGGGACCACCGCCTCTTCTTCCTCTGGCAGGGCCGGGGCCGCAAGGCGTCCGACGTCGCCCTGCTCCAGAAGGCGGGCATCGACGTCGGCGAGGGGGTCGTCATCCAGTTCTACCCCGACAAGGTCGAGGAAGCCCTCGCCCAGCTCGAAGTCCGCTACAAGGGCCGCCAGCCCGCCGAGATCCGCGTCACCCGCTTCGCCGTGGTCCCCAGGGGGGACGGCTACGGGTTCGAGGTCCTCGCCCAGGAGACCCTCCGGTGAGCCGCGGCCCGGGGCGAGAGGAAACTTACCCAGACTAACATTCGCTTTGTTTCGGGAACGCGGTTCGGTTCGTTCGGGAATTTGCCCAGAGTCTCATTGGCTTCGTTTCGTCACCGAGGATTCGCGGCGATCGGGCCGAGGCTCCGGACCCGGATTCGTCCAGCGTCATGAGCCGAAACGTGATATCTGGTTTGGCTTTGTCGGATCGACGGGCCCGGATTCGCTTCGTTTCGGGAAAGCCGGCCGTCTCGTCTCGGAGGACGCCCGCGAGCGACGAGACGGGCTTCGAGGGACAGGCCGCCGCGCCGCGGGCTGATCCCGAGGAATCTTGCCCAGGGTCCCATTGGCTTCGTTTCGTATTCGCAAGAGCGGCCTGATCCCGCGGGGGAACGTTGTTAAACATTCGGTTCGTTCGGCAATCAAACCACGCGGCGAAGGGGCCTGGCAGACGATCCGAACATCATGCACTCAATCATGGATAATCTCGGGGGTTGGCCGCCTGAGGATGGATCGGCTCGCGTGATGTCACAGCAGCGTGGGGCGCGGCCTCTCGTAGATATCATCGGGAACGGACCCGTTTGGCTCCCGGGAATGATGGTCTGGCATGGCGACTCTTGAAGTCCATCACGGTCGGGGCCGGGTCGAGTTCGTGTCCCTGACGCGCGACCAGCCGATGCTGTTCGGGTCGAGCCCGAAGTGCGGCATCGTCCTGGACGACCCGGCCGCGCTGCCGTTCCACGGCCGGGTGCGGTGGAAGGGCCGGCGGTTCAAGGTCGATGCGTCGCCCGAGGCCGAGTTCCTCCTGGTCAACGGCCGCAAGATGGTCTCGTCGAGCCTGCGGCAGGGGGACGAGTTCCAGGTCGGCGATTGCCGGATCTTCCTGATCGACGCCGGCGACGACCTGCCCGCCCGACGACAAGACGCGGGTCCAGCCGGCGCCGGTCGTCGGGGCGGCCCGGTCCGACCGGCCCGAGCCGCGGCGCACCGCCCCGGCCGCGGGCCCGCCGTCGCGAGAATCCGCTGGAGCGCGACGACTGGGTGGAGATCCTGGAGCGCGACCCGCCGCCGGCCGAGGGGCCCGCCTTGCCTCCCGTCGAGACCATCAACCGGGCGTGGGGCCGATCGAAGCCCGCCCGCCGGCGCCAGCGAGGCGAAGAAGGGGATCGGCGGGTGGTTCTCGGCCCGCGAGGTCGCCCCGGGGCAGGAGCGCATCCTGACGTCCCCGCTGGTCTTCGGGCTGGTCGTCGCGCTCGTGGTGCTGGTCCTGCTGGGGATCGGCCTCAAGGCGATCATCGACCGGACCCTGGCGACGCGGCTGTATCAGAGGGCGGTCGAGAGCCTCGACGACGGCGACTACCGCAACGCGATCCGCCAGTTCGACGACTACCTGTCGCGAAGCTCGGCGACGAGAAGACGGCGAGCAAGGCGCGGGTGCTGCGGGCGATGGCCAACGTCCGCCAGTTCACCTCGGCCACGGGCGCCTCGTGGTCCAACGCGCTGGAGGCCGAGCGGGCGATGGTCGACTCGGTCGGGCAGGAGGCGGCGTATCGCGACGCCAGCCCCGACCTCGACGAGCTGGTGCTCAAGACCGGCGAGGCGCTGGCCGACCGGGCGAAGGCGACGGGCGACGCCAGGGCGCTGGCCGAGGCCGAATCGGCGGCGGCGCTGCACGCGAGGATCGCCGGGCCGTCGGCCGGGGCCCTGCTCGGCAAGTCGCGGCTGCCGGCCAAGCTGGCCGAGGCCCGCGCGGCGGTCCGCAAGGCGGCGGTCCGCGCCAGGGCGCTGGCGGCGATGGACGAGGCGATCGGCAAGGGCTCGTCGTCCGCGGCCTACGCCGCGCGCGACGCCTGGTCCGCCAGTACGCCGACCTCGCCGCCGACCGCGCGGTGATCGAGAGGCTGGCCCGGGCCAACGAGCTGATCCGCCTGGCGGTCACGTTCGACACGTCGCGACGCCCCGCGCAGACGGGCCCGCTGCCCGACCCGCTGGGCCCTCCCACGAGCCTGGTGCTCCGCTCGACCCCGACGGAGAAGCCCTCGGCGAATGGCCCGCTCGTCTTCGCGCTGGCCGAGGGCTTCGCCTACGGGCTCGACGGGGCCTCGGGGGCGCCGCTCTGGCAGGTGCCGGTCGGCCAGGCGTCGCCGTACCCGCCGCGGGCGGTGCCGGGCGGCTCGGCCGTGCTGGCGTTCGACGCCCGCTCCGACGAGCTGGTCCGCCTCGACGCGAGGACCGGGGCGGTCGCGTGGCGGCAGGAGGTCGGCGAGCCGGTGGCCGACCCTCCGCTGGTCCTCGGCGACCAGGTCATCCAGGCGACCCCGTCCGGGACGGTGCTCGCTGATCGACCTGCCGACGGGCGAGGTCCGGGGGACCTACAACGCTCGGGCTGCCGCTGTCGCGGACCCCGGTCAGCGACGAGGCGGGGCAGTACCTCTACGTCCTGGCCGAGCAGGACTGCCTGTTCGTCCTGACCCGCGACCCTCCCGGGTGCGCGGCGGTCGAGTACCTGGGCCACGCGGCCGGGTCGATCGCCTGCCCGCCGGCCCGGCTGGGCCGGTTCCTGGTGGTCGCCGAGAACCACGCTGCCCGCGGAGGGGCGCTGGCGCGTCTGCGTGCTCGACGAGGGGGGCGCGCGGGTCCGCCCGGTGCAGCAGGTCGCGGTGCCGGGCTGGACGTGGGACACGCCCGCGTCGTCGGGCCCGGTCATCTGGGCGACGGGCGACCGCGGGGGGATCACGGCCTACGCCGTCGGGGCCTACGAGGCGACGTCGCCGTTCCAGCCGTTGGCGAAGCTCGACCCCGAGACGAAGCCCCTGGGACCGGCCTTCGCGGTGGCGCGGTCCGAGCACGAGCTCTGGATCGGCTCGGGGCGGCCCGGCCGGTCCGAGCTCGACAGCCGGAGGGGGAAGATCGCGACCGCCTGGACGCTCGCCGAGGCCGGCCCCGCGCGTGGCGCCGATCCAGGTGGCCGGGCCTCTGATGGTGCTCTCGCACCAGAACGCCGAGGGCCCGGGCGTGGCGCTCTGGGGGGTCGAGCCGCAATCGGGCGCGGTCCGCTGGCGGACGGTCCTGGGCGCGCCGTGGCCGTCGGGACTCGCCGAGGCGCCCGACGGCCAGGCGCTCGACACGCTGGGCGTCGACGGCCGCGCGCTCGCGCCTGGCCCGCGACCGCCTGGCGACGGGAGGGTTCGTCGAGTCCCCCCTGCCCCGCCCCGGCGGCTTCCGCCTGCCGGCCGGCCCCCTCGCGCGGCTCGAAGCCGACGGCGTGACGGTCGTCGTGCCCGCGCCCGGGGCGAGCCGGCTGCTGGTCCGGGGCGGCCGGGGCACCGAGTTCCGTCCCGTCGAGCTGCCGGTGCCCCTGGCCGCGACGCCCTTGTTCTGGGGCCGCGACCTGCTGGTCCCCGGCGCCGACGGGCGCGTCTCCCTGCTCGACCCGAGGACCGGCGAGCCGCGCCGAGCCGTTCGCGCCGCCGTTCGACCGCGCCCGCCCGACCCGCTGGCGCGCGCCCGTGCAGGTCGACGGCGACGCCGTGGCGCTGGCCGACGAATCGGGCCGGGTGCGCCTCCTGTCGCGCGGCGAGGGCCCGAGGCCGCGCCTGGTCGTGGCGGCCGAGGTCGCGCTCGACCAGCCGATCGTGGCCGACCCGGTCTCGACCGGCGGCGCGGTCGTGGTGGCGACCGCCGACGGCCGGGCGCGGTCGCTGTCGGCGCGCGACCTGGGCCCGACCGGCGCCTGGCCGATCGAGGCGCCCCTGGCGTGGCCCCCCGCGGCGGTCGCCGGCCGCGCCTTCCTCGCCGACTCGGCCGGCGGCGTCCTGGCGATCGGCCCCGACGGCCAGAGGCTCTGGACGGTCGCGCCCGGCGACGCGCCGGCCTCGGGCCCCCCGGCCGTCTCGGGCGAGGTCGCGTGGTTCCTCGACCGCGACGGCACGCTGCGGGGCCGGTCGCTGGCCGACGGCTCGCCGCTCGACCGGATCGCGCTCGGCATCCTGCCGGCGGCGCGCCCCGGCGCTGGGCGATGACCTGGCCGTCCCGTCGCGCCGGGGACGGTCCGCCTGATCCGGCCGCGCGGCGGTGTCGCGGGCGAGGACGCCCGCGGAAGTCGCAATGAATCTGATCAGAAATAATTGAAATTTCAAATTTGAAATTTGAAATTTTCAAGATTGAAATTTGGATACGGATTTGTGAAGCCGGGCCGTCGCGGCGGCCCTCTCGGCGTGCGTGCTCGCGGCCTGCGCGGCGGGCCGGGCCGGGCGCGGGCAGGAGGTGGCGGCGGAGGGGCCGGGGCCCGACATGCTCCGGTCGGCCCCCTTCGACCGGATCACCCTGACCGACGGCAAGGTCTACCAGATCGAGCCCGTCAGCCCCCGGCCGCTGCCCCCCTACGACCCGTCGAAGCGCAAGGCCGCGGCCAGGAAGGGCGCGGGCGGTCCCGCCGGAGGGGAACATCGGGCTGCCGGGCGAGAAGTCGAAGGTGGTCATGCCCGACGAGGAGAAGAAGGCCGAGCGCGACGAGGAGGTCACGGTCCACCTGTTCCAGGGCGACGTGCGCGACTTCCTGGTCAAGCGGGGCAACATCAAGCGGATCGACTACTTCGAGGACATGCTCCTGGAGGAGATGGACCGCCGCATCCTGCGCGCGACTTCCAGAGGGCGTTCGAGTGCGCCCTGCGGGTCCGGACGCGCAACCCGTCGTGGCCGGGGCTCGACGACCACGTCAACCGGCTCCTGTTCGCCGAGGGGAGCCGCGGCGCTGGTGAACAACGACGCCGAGCGCGGCCTGCGGCTGCTCCGCGAGCTGCACGCGGCAAGCCCGACTACCCCGGCCTGCTCGACAAGCTGGCCGAGTCGTACGGGTCGCGGATCGCCCGCGCCTTCGAGCTCGGCCTGTTCGCCGCGGACGGCAGGTCCTCCGCGAGCTCGATCGCCTGGCGCCGAACCACCCGACCGTCCGCGAGGTGCGCGACCGCTTCATCGCGAAGGCCCGCGGGCTCGTGCAGGAGGCCTCGAGGAGGAGCGGCCCCGAGCGGGTCGACGCGCTGGCCGAGGCTTTGCGCGTCTGGCCGGCTCTGGAGGGGGCCGGGGCCGGTACGCCGAGGCGTTCGCCGCCGAGCCGACCCTGGACGTGGCCGTCGCCGACGTGCCGAGGCCCGCCGGGCCCGTGGCTCCGTCGCCGGCCGACGAGCGGACGTCGCGGCTCCTCTACCTGCCGATCCTGGCGGCCGACGACGACGAGGCGATGAAGGGCCGGAGGCCGGGCCAGCTCGCCGAGGCGCTGGAGGCGTCGGACCAGGGCCGTCGGCTGTCGCTCCGGGTCCGGCCGGGGATCGCCTGGTCGGACGGGTCGCGCGACCGTGTCGGCCTTCGACGTCGCCCGCGCGCTGGCCGAGCGGGCCGAGCCGTCGTCGCCGCACTACAACGCCCGCTGGGCCGACCTGCTCGAACGGGTCGACTCGCCCGACGAGGCGCGCGTCGAGGTCCGCCTCACCCGCGCCTTCCTCCGCCCCGGCGCCTGGCTGCTCGGGCCGGTCGGGCCGTCGCACGTCGGCCGCGACGGCCGGCGTGTCGGCCGCGGACGGGGCCCGCCTCCTGGTCTGCGACGGCCCCTATCGCCTGGCCTCGTCGGGCCCGCAGGGCGTGCAGCTCCGCGCGCCCGACGGCTCGGCGGCGACGGCCGCCCCGAAGGTCCGCCGCATCCGCGAGGTGCCGCCCGGAGGGGCCCAGGGCCCCTACGGGGCCCTGGTCCGGGGCGAGGTCAGCCTGGTCGAGCACGTCCCGCCCGACCGCGTCGCGAAGCTGGCCGGCATGCCCGAGATCAAGGTCGGCCGTTATGCGAACCCGTCGCTGCACCGGCTGGCGCTCGACGGCCGCAACCCCGCGCTCCGCAACCGGACGCTCCGCCGCGCCCTCTCCTACGCGATCGACCGCCGGGCCTTGCTCGAAGAGACCCTGCTCGGCCACCCGGCCGACGATGACGACGTCGTCGCCGACGGCCCGTTCGCCCGGGGGAGCTTCGCCGACGCGCCCGACGTCAAGCCGCTGGGCTACGACCCGCTCCTGGCCCGGATGCTCGTCGCCGCCGCGAAGAAGGAGCTCGACGCGGCCGAGATCAAGCTGACGCTCGAATACCCGGCCATCCCGGAGGCGGAGGCGGTCGTCCCGAAGCTCGTCGAGGCGTTCGAGCTGGTCGGCCTGAAGGTCGTGGCGACCGCGAGGCCCGAGACGGACCTGGAGGCGGAGCTCCGCGCGGGGCGGAAGTTCGACCTGGCCTACCGCGCCTCGCGGTGCGACGACCCCCTGATGGGGGCCGGCAACCTGCTCTGCCCCGGCTACGACGCGCCGCCGTCGGCCGACCCGCTCGCCTCGGTCGCCAGCCCGAGGATCTTGCAACTGCTCCTGCAACTGGAGCGCGCCCCCGAGATGCCCTCGGCGCGGGGCATCCTGCTCGACATCGACCGCGAGAGCCGCGACGAGCTGCCCGTGATCCCCCTCTGGCAGCTCCGCGACCACTACGCCTGGCGCACCCGCCTGAAGGGCCCCGCCGAGGTCATGGACACCCTCTATCAAGGCATCGAAACGTGGACCATCGAACCGTGGTACGCCCAGGACCCGCGCTGACCCTGGCCCTCGGGCTCGCCCTGCTGCTCGCGGCCGAGGCCTCCGCGCAGCCCGCCGCGCCCAAGGCCGCAGGCCAAAGCGTCGGACGATGCCCTCGACCGGCGGCCTTACCGCATCCAGGCCGCACATCGCCATCGACCCGAGCGCCCGGATCGACGCGCGGGGCCGCGCCACCTTGATCGCCGACTGGCGGGCGCTGATCCGCCGGTTCGTCGGGCGCCCTGGGACCTGGACGTCGCGGACGAGGCGGGCCCGCTCTCGTACACGCCGCTCGACGCGCTCGAGCCGGCGGCCTTCGCCGGATCGGCGGAGGAGCACGAGAAGGTCTGGGTGATCCGCATCGGCCGCGACGGGCCGGGCCTGGAGCTCTCGGGGCGCGAGTTCGACGCGATGACGAGGCGGCTCGGGCCGGTCCGCCGCCGCGCCGCGACGGTCGCGTCCGACCTGCCGCGCGGCCTTCTGCTGTTCGCCATCGACCTGTTCAGCCCGACGGCGCAGGTGGGCGAGCAGTCGGGCGGGGGCGTCGCGCTGACCGTCCGCGGGGCCTCGCTGGAGGCAGGCAGCCCGATCGGCCGGGTCGTCGCGCCCGGCGCGGTCTTCGAGCCGTTCCGGATCGTCGCGCCGCCCGGCGGCGGCCCGCAGCGGGTGCTCGCCATCCCGTTCACGTTCCTGCCGGTCGAGGCGGTCTCGGGCCCTCAGGCGAGGGCGGCGATCGTCAGCGCCCTGCGCGACCCTCTGACCGAACGGGTCGCGGCCCGGCACTCGCACGTCGCGCTCGGCGTGAAGCCGGGCACCAACCCGACGAGCCTGCGGTTCGTCGGCCGCGACGACAAGGCGCCGGCCGCCGGCTACGCCGTGACCGCCCGGTCGTGGCCCAACGGCCCTCCCCGCGACATGGGCACGACCGACCGCGAGGGCCGGATCGTGCTCGAACCGGGGTTCGCCGACGGGCTGGTCATCGTCCGCCTGCTGGCGGGCAACTCCGAGCCGATGGTCGAGCTGCCGATGATGCCCGGCGCCTCCGACCGCGAGCGGGTCATCCCGTTCGAGCCGAGGCCGCAGGCCGTCGCGCTGGAGGCGCAGCTCGACTCGCTCCGCGACGAGGTGCTCGACCTGGTCGCCATCCGCGCCCGCCTCGAAGCTCGCCTCAAGGCGAGGGCCGAGGGGGAGGACTGGCCCGCGGTCGAGGCCACGCTCAAGGAGTTCACCAGCCTCCCGCCGCGGCAGGCCTACGCCGATCGACTGGCCCGGCTCAAGGACGACGCCGCGCAACAGCAGGCCCGCGCCAGGACGCCGATCCTGACCAAGACCGCCCAGGCGCAGGTGACCGAGCTCCAGGCGCTGATCGACCGCTACCTCGACGACGAGGTGGTGAAGATCTTCACCGACCTGCTCCAGGAATCCAGGACGGCGGCCGAGAAGAAGAAACTCGCGGCCGAGAAGAAGGCCGCGCCGGCCAGGAAGGGGGTCGCCGCGACGAAGCCGGGGCCGTCGAAGAAGCCGGCCCCCCCGATCCTGCCCCCGGTCAACTAGGCTCCCGGAGGGCGCGGGAAACGCCCCGTCCTTCGTATCGTATCAACGATGGTGCGTTTCACGCACCTTGCAGGGATGAATCAGTCCTTCCCCTGGCTGACCTGACACCAGCGCCCGAGCAGGTTGCTCGCCGCGCCCGAGTCGATCGTTGCGGCGGCCCGATCCACCCCGTCTCGCAGCGTCGCGACCCGGCCGCCCGATCGCTGACCATTTCGAGAAGTCGATCGGAGAGGAGTGTCACGACCCCAGCCACCCGGCCCGCCCCGGCGGCGGCCGGGGTCACCTGCGATCAATCGCTCGCCATCGACTCGTCCAGGAACTTCGCGATACCCTCCACGAGATCGGGCGCGAGCGGCACCGACGGATCGTCATAGGCCGCCTTCTGCTCGTCCGGGGTCGTCGCCCGCTTCAGGACGTGGTTCATCCCCTCGACGAGCAAGAGCCTCGCGCCTCGCTTCGCCGCCACGAGCCTCCGTGCATCGTCGACCGGAGTTTGGAGATCGGTTGTCCCCTGAACGATCAGGACCGGCATCTCCAGCGCGGCGATCTCCCGCGACGGGTCGTACCGGAAATACGAGATCAGGTAATCCTGGACGGAGGGCCGGAACAGCATCGCCAACTCCTTCGACGGGCCGGCCACCTTGCGTCCGGCGGCCAGCTCGCCGATGATCCGGTCGCTCTCCCCCCTCAATTCCTTCATCTCCGGCGGGATGTTCCTGTCCAGCTGCTCGCGGAGGAGCTCGAAGGCGCGACGCCCGAGCCCGCCGAGCGAGACGAAAGCCTGCGCCCCCGCCTGCTTCGCCGCGAGCATGCCGACCAGGGCCCCCTCGCTGTGGCCGACGACCCCGACCCGCGAGAATCGCCGGTCGTCCCGCAGCTGCTTGACCCAACTCGCCGCGTCGTCCACGAGCATATCGAAGCGGAAGTCCTTCTCCCGGGGACCCGTCGCGCCGCTGGCGCCGATGCCCCTCCGGTCGTAGCGTACCGCGGCGATACCCCTGGCGGCGAGCCCCCGGCCGAGTTGCTTGAGGCTGTCATTCTTGAGGAGCGGCTGATTCCCGTCCCGGTCGGTGGGCCCCGAGCCGGCGATGATGAGGACCACGGGGGATGGACCCGCCCCGCGGGGCAGGTCGATGGTGCCGTGCAACGGCCCTGCGGTCGTCGCGAGCTGGATGGCGATCTCATCGACCTCCACGAGCGAGGACCGTTGCTGGCCCCTCGACTTCGCGTGCTCGCCGAACAAGAGTGCGAGGGTTACACCGATCCCGGTCAGCCATCGTCTCGTGGCCGTCGCCATTGAGGCATCCTCCGGAGGAAAGGGATGGGGGCCCTCGCATCGGCCGACCCGAGTCAAGGCGAAGGATCTCCGCCCTCGGCGTGGCCGTCCCGAGCCGACCCGCAAGGTCCGATTCACGACCCCGATATCACCCCGTTCTTCGCACCCGGCATGCCATTATTTCGAAAGTTGTCTAAATACCAACCTCGATGACCTCGCGGGTCGAGAACCGTCGCTCGCCCCCAGGGCGGATCTTGAGATGGCAGACGGCGGTTCCAAAGCCATCAATCCCCCCTCTGGCTGATCTGGCACCACCGCACGAGCAGGTCACTCGCCGCGCCCGAGTCGATCGCCGCGGCGGCCCGGCCCACACCATCCTTCAAGGTCGCGACCCGACCGGCCACCCGCAACGCCGCGGCGGCGTTGGCCAGGACGATCGTCGCGGACCGGGCCGGGCTCGCCCGCGAGCATCGCGCGGATCAGGGCCGCGCTCTCGGCCGGGCCGGAGACGCGGAGGTCCGCCGCGGTGACGCGGGGGAGGCCGAAGTCGTCGGGATGCCAGACCTCCGGGGCGATCCGGCCCGACTCGACCCACAGGACGCGGGTCGGGCCGGCGAGCGTCACCTCGTCGAGCCCGTCGGAGCCGGTCACGACCGCCGCGCGGGCGGTGCCCAGCCGGGCCAGCGCGTCGGCGATCAGGTCGGCCTGGCGCTCGCCCGCGACGCCGACGAGCTGATACTCGGGCCGGGCGGGGTTGGCCAGCGGGCCGACCAGGTTGAACAGCGTCCGGAACGGCAACTGCCGGCGCACCGGCGCGGCGAACCGCAAGGCCGGGTGGAACCTCGGGGCGAACAGGAACGTGATCCCCAGCTCGGCCAGGCAGCGGCGCAGGACGGCCGGGCTCGGCCTCGATGGCCACGCCCGAGCTCGGCCAGGACCTCGGCGCTGCCCGAGTTGCCCGACGCCGAGCGGTTGCCGTGCTTGGCGACCGGCACGCCGCAGGCGGCGACGACGATCGCCGTCGCCGTCGAGACGTTGACCGTGTTGGCGCCGTCGCCGCCGGTCCCGCAGGTGTCGAGGACCGGCGCGGGCAGGCCCTCGAGGCCCCAGCCGGCGCATCCGCGCGCGGACCGCCCGGACGGCGCCGGCCAGCTCGTCGGCCGTCTCGCCCTTGACCCGCAGGGCGGTCAGGAAGGCGGCGATCGCCGCCTCGGTCGCCTCGCCCGCCATGATCTCGCCGACGGCGGCGGCGGCCTCGTCGGCCGATCAGGTCGCGGCCGGACGCCAGGCCGCCCGAGCGCCTCGGCCAGGGGCGAGGTCACGGGACCTGGACCGTCCGGCGCTCGATCGCCCCCTTGACCAGGCGGTCGAACTCCACGACCAGGGCGCGTCGCGGTCGGTCGAGCGGTTCAGCGCCTGGACCGCCTCGTCGGCGCTCCGCGACCGGCGCGGCCGTCGACCGTGTGCGATCACGTCGAGCGGCTTGAGCAGGGCGGCGAGCGGGCTGTCGGGCGTCGACCTTCATGACGACCGCCCCGCGCAGCGTCGGTCGGCAGGCCCAGGCGCCGGGCGCCGGCCTCGTCGAGCGTGAACAGCTCGAGCCCCGAGCGCGAACGACGGCGACGGCCCGGGGCGGTCGGGGCGGCGCAGGAGGCCCTGCGGGCTGGTCGCCGCTCCGACGCCGGCGCCGACCTGCGGCGATCGTCCGGTCGCGGTCGCCGACCGTCACCTTCAGCGCCTTCTCCTGGCGCTCGCGCCAGACGACCAGGTCGGCCGGCTGGCCGATCGGGGCCATCGAGACCATGTTGATCAGGTGGTTCAGGTCGTGGACCTCGACGCCGCTGAACCGGAGGATCACGTCGCCGTCGCGGAGGCCCGCCGGCGGCGGCGGGCGACGGCGGGTGGACCGACGTCGATCCAGGCCCCTCGGGGCCGGTCGAGGCCGAGCGCGATGGCGTCCTCGGGGCGGAACTCGGGGTGGAGGTCGATCCCCAGCGCCCCGCGGCTGACCCGGCCGTTGGTGACGAGCTGGTTCATGATCCAGCGGGCCAGGTTGATCGGGATGCTGAAGCCGACCCCCTCGTTGCCGCCGCCGTTGGAGGCGATCGAGTTGTTGATCCCGATCACCTCGCCCTTCATGTTGACCAGCGGGCCGCCCGAGTTGCCCGGGTTGATCGCCGCGTCGGTCTGGAGGAAGTCCTGGTTCTCGACGTCCTGGCCAGCTCGTCCATGTGCCGGCCCCGGGCGCTGATGATCCCCTGGCTGACCGAGTGCGTCAGGCCGAACGGGCTGCCCAGCGCCAGGACCCAGCTGCCGACGGCGACGTCGTCGCTGTCGCCGAGCCGGGCGGCGGGCAGGTCGTCGCGGCCGAGGTTGAGCACGGCGATGTCGGCCTTCGCGTCGAGCCAGACGCGGTCGGGGTGGATCGACCGGCCGTCCTGGAGGAAGATGTTGATCTCGGTCGGCGGCGCGCCTTCTCGACGACGTGGTTGTTCGTCAGGACGTAGAGGTCCGCGCCCGCGGTCGGCCCGGACGATCACGCCCGAGCCGGTCTCCTCGAAGTGGCGGACCCGGGTGACCTCGTCGCTCCGGCCCGTCTTGTGCGCGACGATGTGGACGACCGCCGGCGAGACCGCCCGGGCGACCAGCTCGAAGGTCCGGTTGACGTGCTGGAACTGCTCGTACTGCCGGCCAGCTGCTGGTAGAGCGCATCCTCGCTCGGCGCCTTGGCCGGCGCCGCGCCGGACGCGGCGCCGGGGGCGGCCGTCTCGGCGGCGACCGGCGCGCGCCGCCTGCGCCGAGAGGTACGGCCCGCCGCGATCGAGGGCCACGCCGAGCGCGACGCCGAGGCCGAGCGTCGCCAGCAGCACGAGCGGCGACGGAGGTGCGCGACATGGTCTGCCGATCTCCACGCCGGGACAGGGGAGGCGGTACGGATCGCGGGACGGGCGCAGCGTCGCACGGCCGGTCCCCGGCGGGCACCCTGGCCCCCCTTACTATACCCCTCGGCCGGCCGCGAAGTCAAAGATTCGCGGAATGGCTTGGCCCGACCGGGGTTCCGCAGCGGGCTCGCGCGTCGTCGGCCCGAGCGCCGCCGCGCACGAAGAAGGCCGCCGGGGGTTTCCCATCCCCGGCGGCCTCATGGATTTCGGCGGCGGTCGCGACGGACGGCGGGCGGATCGGCTCAGCGGCCCGACTCGCTCAGGTCCATCTCGAAGTCGCTGAGGTTGATGTCGCGAATCGCCGTCGTGGTCGTCGCCCTTGTCGTAGATCTTCGCCCAGCGGTCTGCTCGTCGGCGGCGGCGCCGAACTGGTGGCCGGTCCGCTCGTTCTCGCGCTGGCAGTCGATGCAGCTATTGGTGTACGGCAGGGCGTTGAGCCGCGCCTCGGCGATCTTGCCGCCGCAGAACTCGCAACGGCCGTAGACGCCCTCGACGATCCGCTTCAGGGCGTGCTCGATCTGCTCGAGCTCGCGGCTCTCGATCTCGACGAGCTGCGAGCAGATCTCGTCGTTGGCCGTATCGACCGCGGCGTCGACGTTGTCGCCGACGACGTTCAGCGCGGCGAATTCGCGGAAGCTTTCCAGGTCGCCGTTGAGGGCCTTCCGGAGCGCATCGCGGCGGGCGACCAGCCGCGAGTGGAGTCGAAGCAAGGCATCTTTGCGGGCCATGTTACACCTCCTGGTGTACGTCGCAGCGGATCAACGGTTGCCGAGATCGGACCGACGGACCCGCACATTCATCGCGCCCAACCTGGCCGGGGATGAATCACGCGGAGATTCCAGGCCTCTCGATGTTCGACCAGGTCGCACCCACCGCTCACAATCATGCTCGGCCCCGACGGGGGACCTCGACCGATGCTCAGGCGTCGCTCGACGGCCCCCAGGTCTCGGCACCGAGCACATTATGCGCCACGGGCAAGGGTCTTCGCTCGATTTTGTCGATCCTCAGAAAGTATACGTAGTTCCCCGGAAAAGGTTTGCCAACCATCGAGTGATTTTTCCCACACCGCCTCGCCACTTACGTACACGCGACTGCCGCCGTCGTGACCCGAATCGTCGTCACGACCGCGATAATACCATGCATAGTAGATATTATGCGTCCATCGGATATTTTGCAAGAAACAAACATTTTGTGTTGACGAAGGTCGTCTTCTGGACAATTTAAGCAAGATACGCGAAATGTGGAGGGGCTGCACGAAAAAAAAGGCAGGTAGCACGGCCATACCGGAAAAATGGACCCTCATGCCCCCTGGACAGGCCCCAGGCAATCGCCCACCGCCGCCCGCTCCACCGAACTCACCTCCGGGGCCGAGGAAAACAATCCATCCAAGGACGCGATGAAGGATGTCACTCCAGGTCGGCCTCCGGGGCCTCCGCCGGGCCGATCAGCGACCTTCACCGATCCCGACGAGTCCATGAATTTCTTGAAGGCGTGCGCCTCGTCGCCGGAGAATTCGTACGAGGGCTCGTCCTCGTCGCCGACACAGTAGAGCTCGATCCACAGCCCCTCGCCCCGGTCGTATTCCTCGTGATACGAGATGACGAGGTCGAGGTTGATCGTCCTGGAGCCGAGCTTGACCCAGTTCACGTGTCCCTCCTTCCCTTCGTGCGGAGATGGTGGGGAGATGGCGACCGTGCCTGCGGGACGGTCGTGGTCGCGGTGGGCGACCGCCCTTCGCCCGGGCTACCGGAGTCATTCGGCGGCGAGGGCCGGAGATTGGCCCGCGGCCCCGGCCGGGCGAGGGGGCGTGATCGGCCCCGGGTGGTCCCGGAGCCGCCCGGGGTTTTTCCTGAAGTTGTCGCCCCGGCGGGCCGATGAACAGAGCGGGGTCCTCACCAGAACCCCTTCCCCAGCCAACGGTTTGGCCCGCTCGTCTCGTCCGGGTGGCATCTCCAGGAGGGAGCGCGTCGCGCATCGGCCGCGGCGCACGCCGTCTCAGATTGCTCCGCTCCCCCGAGAATGGAGATGCTCGATGCCTCAGCGCAATTCGCCCGATCGGGGCCGTCGCCGCCACCGGCCTCCGGGTCGCGATGGTCGGGCTCGCCTGCGCCGTGGTCGCCTCGGCCGCGGGGCCCGACGCGATCGCCTGGCGCACCGACCCGGTCGGCGCCCGGGAGGAGGCGCAGGCCGCCGGCCGCCTGCTCCTGATCCAGTTCACCGGCCCGTGGTGCCACAACTGCCTCCGCCTCGAGCGCGAGACGCTCGTCGACCCGAAGGTCGTCGGCCTGGCCCGCGATCGGTTCATCCCGGTGCGGCTGAGGTCCGACGTCCACGAGGAGCTGGCGGTGGCGGCCAACCTGACCGGCATCCCGGCCACGTTGATCGTCCGCCCCTCGGGCGAGGTGCTCGCCCGGCACGAGGGGTTCGTCGACGCGGCGACCTTCTCGGCCTTCCTGGAATCGTCGCTCGACCGCTTCGACCCGTCCCGGCGGCAGCTCGCCGCGGCGCCTCCCGAGGCCGCGGCGACGGCGGCCGGCGACCGCGACGGGGTCGCCCTGGCCGGCTACTGCCCCGTGAGCCTGGTCGCCGACCGCCGCCTCGTGCCCGGCCGCGACGCGGTGACGCTGGAGCACGACGGCCGCGTCTACCGATTCGCCAGCGCCCGGCTCCGCAGCGCCTTCCAGAAGCAGCCCGAGCGGTACGTCCCCGTCAACGGCGGCCGGTGCCCCGTGATGCAGGTGGACCGGGGCGAGTCGCTCCCCGGCGACCCCCGCTGGGGCGTGCTCTACCAGGGCCACCTCTACCTCTGCCGCGACGAGCAGGGCCGCGCGCGGTTCCTGAAGAGCCCCGAGCGGTACGCGCACGTCGACGTGGCCGACCGCGGCTTCTGCCCCCACTGCTGGGGCCGCGACGGGCTGCTCGTCCGCGGCTGGCCGCAGCACTCGCTGACCCGCGGCGGCCGTCGCTACCTGTTCCCCGGCCCCGACCACCTCGAAGCCTTCCGCGACGCCCCCGACCCCGAGGCCGAGACCGCCCGCCGCTGATCGCGGACGTCGCCATCCCCCCGACACGTCTCGTCGGCCGGCGCCCGGCGCCCCTCCCATCCCGCCCAGGGGAGGGGCGTCCGGGCGTCGGGTTTTTCCCGGGGTCCGTGTCGCCGCCCGGGGCGGGATTCCGACTGGGTGGGGGGCCGGGACCTCATCCGGGCGGCGAGGGATCGCACGCATCCGGATCTTTTCGCTTGAAGTCCCGGCGCCGAGTCTCTATCCTGGCCATCGCCCGGATGGCAGCGCCCGAACGGCAACGGATTGCGACCTCGTCGAGGTATCAGGGCCGACGGAACCGCCCGCCCCCCTCATCATCTCGCTCGAAGAGCACTCCGAACGTCGGACGGCCCGCCCCGGTCGATTCGTCCGATCCGTCTCGACTCGACCCGAAGGGACGACGAGGCCCGCCGCACCGCCTGGAATTCCACCGCCGCGCGTCGATGGCCCGCGACGCGACCGGGAAGGTCGCGCCGGGGAGCCCCACGACCCGCGGCCCGTCATCACGAGCCGAAGGAGATGAGCCCGATGACCGTCCGCTGGAAGCCCCTGCTGATCCTCTCCGGTCTGTTCCTGGTCATCGCCGTGGTGGGGGTGATCGCGATCGCCTACACGCTGGTCCCCCGAGGCGCGGGCGACATCCTGCCCGTGGCCCGCGCCGAGCGCGCGGGGCGGCACTACGACAACGCGCTGATCCACTACCGCCGCGCCCTCCAGAAGGACGGCCGCAACCCGGCGATCCACGAGGAGATGGCGGCCATGTTCGCCGACTGGGCGGCGCAGTCGCCCGCCGAGAAGCGGGACGACCTGCTCGCCGAGAGGGCCCGCAGCCTGATCGAGGCCGCCAAGTGCGGGCGGACGCTCAAGGGGCCGCGCCGGCTCCTGCTGGCCGACGCCCTGCGGCGCGACAGCACGGCCGACAGCCGCGTCTGGGCCAAGGAGCTGGTCGAGCTGGAGCCGGGCAACGCCGACGCGCTCTACGTCCTGGCCGCCGCCAGGCTCGACGAGCGCGCCCCGACGTGCCTGCGATCAAGAAGCTCCTGGCGGCGATGGAGGCGGGCAAGGCGCCGGCCGCGCGGGCTTCCTGGATCAGGGCCCGCCTGGCGCAGGCGACCGGCGACGCCTCGGCCCGAGAGGCGTCGCTGGCGGCGTCCCGCGCGCTGGCGCTGCCCGGCGATGCCGACCCGGTCGATCGCGTGGCGCTGCTGCGGCTGCGGGCGCTCGACGTCGAGACGACGACCGACCCGCAGGCCCTGCCGGCGCGGGTGCAGGCGCTCCAGGACGAGGCCCGCGGCCTGCTCCGGGCGCCGGACCTCGCCCCCGCGCGGGTCACCCGGCTCAGCCTGCTGCTGGAGAGGGTCCAGAAGGACCTGATGCAGCGCTCCGTCTCCGCGGCCGACCCCGCGGCCAAGGCCGCGCTGGCCGCTTTGGTCGAGTCGATCGAGGGGGACGTCGAGGCGATCTTCCAGAAGGCGCTGGCCGTCCCGCAGCCCGAGCTGCCGACCTACATGACCTACGCCGACCACCTCCGGTTCCGCCAGAAGCGCGACCAGTGCCTCGACCTCGTGGGCAAGGCGCTGGCCTCGCCGATGGCCGAACGGCCGATGTCGGGCGAGGTCGTCATGGGGCTGCACACCGTCGCGGCCGAGGCGGCGCTGTCGCAGACCGACGACCCGTCGCGGTTCGACAAGGCGGAGCCGCACATCAAGGCGCTGCTGGCCTGCTCGTTCCCGCGCTACCAGGGGCTCGGGCACCTGTTCCAGGGGGCCATCGAGCTCGAGCGGTCGGGGGTCGCCGCCTCGTCGTCGCAGAAGGCCGGGGGGGCGGCCCCTCCCCCGGCGACGGCGTCGGCCGCGTCGCAGGCCAAGATGCGGGCCGGCGCCCTGGCGCACCTGAAGGTCGCCGCGGCGCAGCTGCCCGACGTCGCCGAGGCGCAGGCGAGGTACGGCGTCGCGTTGATCCTGGCGATGGAGCCGAACCTCGGCCGGCAGCACCTCCAGAACGCCCTGCGGCTGGGCAACCTCGACCCGCAGTACCAGATCTGGGCCGCCTGGTCGATCGTCCAGGCGGGCTACCCCGAGGAGGCCGAGCCGATCGTCGCCGGCCTCCTGGCGCAGGTCGCGCAGGGCCGCCAGCCGCGGAGCATGGAGCCGACCCTCCACCTGCTCAGCGGAGAGATCCACCAGGCCCGCCGCGGCCCCGCCGAGCTGAAGCGGGCGATCTCCGAGTACGAGAAGGCGGTCGCCGCGGGCCAGCCGGCGAGCACCCCGGTTCAGCTCCGGCTGGCGCAGATCGACGTCCAGCTCGGCCAGCCCGACCGCGCCCTGAAGCGGATCGAGATGCTCCGCCAGGCGGGCCTCGGCGGGCCGGCGGCCGAGCACCTGGCCGTCCTGATCCTCCAGGATCAGGGCAAGGCCGCCGACGCCCGCAAGGCGCTCGACCGCGCCCGCGCCGCCTTCCCCAGGAGCGACGAGCTCGTCGCGCTCGACGCCGCGATGCTCGCCCGCGCCGGGCAGCCCAAGCAGGCCGACCGCGCCCTCGCCGACTTCCTGGCCGCCGACCCGGAGAACGTCGGCCTGATCCTGATGCGAGCCCAGCTCCTCGCCGACCTGCTCGACGACGCCCCGGCGGCGCGCAAGCTCCTGGTCAACGTCGCCGACCGCTCCGAGAACTCGGCGCCGATGGTCCAGCTCGCGCAGCTCGACCTGAGGCGGCACGACCACGCCGCGGCCTCGGCCACGATCGCCAAGATCCGCGCCCGATGGAAGGAGGCGGCCGTCGCCGACCTGCTCGACGCGCAGCTCGCGCTCGACCAGGGCGACACGTCGGCGGCCGTCGCCCGCTTCGACGACGCGCTGAAGAAGGACCCGACCAACAAGCTCGTGCAGTTCTGGAAGGCGCAGCTCGACAGCCGCAACGGCTCGACCGAGGAGGCCGCCAGGACGTTCGAGGCGATCGTCAGCGAGAGGCCGACCAAGGAGCTCGACAACGGCCTGTCGCTGATGTCCGCCGCGCAGTCGGCCCTGGCCTCCCTGGCGCTGGAGACCGGCGACGTCGACGCGGCGATCCACCGCTTCGAGGACCTCCGCGGCGCGGGCGGCCTGGGCCGCCGCGAGCGCTGGCAACTGGTCGCCGCCTACTCCGCCAAGGGGCAGTGGCCCGCCGCCAAGCAGGAGATGACGGCGCTCCTGAACGACCCCAAGATGCCCCCCTCGGCCGACGAGAGGGTCCGCGCCGCCAACATCTACCGGATGCACGACGAGCCGGCCGCCGCGACGGCCCTGCTCGACTCGGTCATCCGCGACGACCCGACGCACCCGGCCGCCGTGGTCACCCGCGCCTATCTGCTCGCGGTCGCCAAGCAGTATGGCGAGGCGTCCCGGAGGCTCCGCGCCGCGATCGCCGCGCCCCGCAAGGACGCCAGGGAGAAGCCGCCCGCGGTCTTCTACCTGATGCTCGCCGCGGTCGAGTACCTCGCGCCCCCAGGCCGAGGGCATCCGCCGCGCCCTGGCGGCCGTCGACGAGGGGCTGGACGTCCAGCCCGACGCGCCCGAACTGATCCGGACCAAGTACCGCCTCCTGGCGAACTCCGGCGACGCCAGGGCCGCCGTCGCCTTCGTCGAGGCGAAGGCCAAGGCCGACCCCAAGGGCCCGTCGCGCCGCCTGCTCGTCGACGTCTACCGCGAGCAGAAGGACGACGCCTCCGCCTTGCGGGTCCTCCGCGACCTCGTGGCCGAGAACCCCAAGGACGCGCAGGCCGCGGCCGGCCTGGTCCGCCTGACGGTGGCGCAGGCCGTCGATGCGGGGGCGCGGAGCGACCGCGCCGCCGAGGACGCCGCCAACGCCAAGGTCGCCGGGCTGATCCGCGACTTCCGCGGCCGGTTCCCCAACGACGTGATTTTCATCCAGGCCGACTGCGACCTCGCCGCCCGCCGCGGCGACCTGGCCCGCGCCCTGACGATCACCCGCGACATGGACAAGGTCGCCCGCAGCTCCCCCGCCGGCCCGATGGTCCGCGCCCGCCTCTTCGCCGCGCAGGGCGCACCCGAGAGGAGGCCGACTCCTACGCCGAGGCGCTGGAGAGGACCCCCGGCAGCCCGGCCTCCGCCTGCTGCTGGGCCAGGCCCGGCTGAAGCTCGGCGACCACGACGAGGCGATGCGGCAGGCCCGGTTGGTCCTCGACGCCGACCCCGACCGCCGCGACGCTTTGCTGCTCCTGGCGAGGGCCCTGGCGGCCCAGCCCGGCCCCGACGCGCAGGTGGCGGCCCGCCGCGGCCAGGCGATCGCGGCGCTGGGGGCGGCGGTCGCCAAGGACCCCAAGTTCTCGGAAGCCTACCACCAGCAGGCCGACATCCAGCTCTCCCTGGGCCGCCGCGACGAGGCGGTCGCCACCCTGAAGGCCGGCCTGGCGGCCGTCCCGACCGACGCGGCCGGGCTGGCGCAGCTCATCCAGAGGCTGGCCGAGCCCCGAGGCGGCCGGCTCCCGGCGCCCGACCCCGACCTCGCCAAGGCCCGCGAGGTCGCCCGCGACGCCGCCGGCCGTGATACGACGGGACGGCTGATGCTGGCCTGCGCCGTCGGGTTCCACAAGGCCGGGCTATTCGGCGACGCGCTCCCCTGGGCCGAGCAGGCCGCGGCCAAGCTCGACACCCCGATGGTCCACCTCAACTACGGCGACCTGCTCCTGTCCCTGGCCGAGGCGACCCCCGAATCCGACCGCGCCCGCGCCTTCTTCCGCCGCGCCGTCGAGCAGTACGACTTGGTCCTGAAGGCGCAGGCCAACTCGGTCGAGGCGGTCAACAACAAGGCGTGGATCTTGCACGCCCATCTCAACGACAGCCGGGGGGCGCTCGACCTGGTCTCGGGCCTGGCCCGCCGGGTCGATCCGGCGACCCTGCCGGCCGAGTTCTTCGACACGCTGGGGTCGATCCAGGAGGCGACCGGCCATCGCCGAGAGGCCGAGGAGTCGTACACCAGCGGCCTGCGCAAGGTGGCCGACCACCCGGTCCTGAACTTCCACATGGGCCGCCTGCTCGCCACCGACCGCGCCCGCGCCCGCAAGGCCGTCGCCTACCTGGAGAAGGCCCAGGCCGGCCGCGACCGGCTCAACCCCGCGATGACCCACGACCTCGACCTGCTGCTCCACAAGGTCAGCGGCAACTGACGACCCTCCCGGCCGTCGCCCCCCGTCATCCGAGGCCCGCCCTCCTCGCGAAGGGCGGGCTTTCTTGATCGGAGGCGTGATACCGAATCGCCCGGATCTGTGGCTCTTGGTGGGGTGGACGTGAGGTGGCCCCAAATACCGGACAGCCCGGACGGCCGGTATTTGTTATGGTCCTCCCCCGCTCTGCCTGCTACCCACCCCGGCCCGATAGACCTCGCCCGGGGTCCGATAGCCCAGCGACTGATGGGGGCGATCCTCGTCATAGAACCGGAAGTAGGCCGTCAGGCCCGTCTCCAGCCCGCAGGCTCGCTCATAATCCTTGATGGAGATGCCCTCGTATTTGACGCTCCCCCACGACCGTCCCACGAACACGTTGTCCAACGCCCGCCCCCGACCGTCTCGACTCACCGCGACCCCGGCCTCCTCCCGGGCGGCCGGTGTTCTCCCGCGAGGTGAACCGCGAGCCCCTGATCGGTGTTGAAGATCTCCGGCCGACCCCGCCCGAGGGCTTCGTCCAACGACTCCAGGGAGAAGCCCCCATCCGGGGTGTTCGACGGCCGCCAACTCAGCACGTACCGGCTGTACCAGTCGACCACCGCCGCCAGGTACGTGAATCCGTGGGACATCGGCATATATGTGATGTCCGAACTCCAGACCTCATCGACGCGGGTCAGCACCCGGTCCCGGAGCAAGTAGGGATCGGCCCGCCCATCGGGCCCAGCGACGCTGGTCCGCGGTCGGGGATGGAGCCCCTCCAAGCCCATCAAGGCCATTAACCGCTGGACTCGCTTGCGATTGACCGACTCCCCGCGGCGTTCCAGGATCGCGGCCATCCGCCGTCTGCCATAGAACGGGGTCTTGGGGTACTGCTCGTCGATCAGCCGCATCAGCCGCAGGTTCTCCTCCGACTCGACGGCCGGCGAGAGGTAATTCCAGCCGGCCGATCCGCGCGTCGAGTTCGGCCTGGATGGCTTGATCGTCGTCGTGGTCACGGCGGCGGCCGTCGCGGCACAGGGACTCGACGCCGTCGAGGAGTTGTTTCTTCCACTGGCTGATCTGGACGGGATGGACCTGACAGGCCCTGGCCAGCTCGGCGATGGTCCGAGTCTGCTTGGCGGCCTCCAGGGCGACCTTGGCCTTGAAGGCGGTCGAATGCCGCTTGCGTGTACCAGCCATGAGGCACCTCGGGATGAATCAGAGGCGTTCGATCAGTTTAATATCCCGAGCTGTCCAGCTTCAGGGGTCCACCTCACGTTCACCACCTCCCGGCTAAGATCGCCTTTCACGACTTACGGATACAGCACCAGAATTTGCCGCGCGGCGATGTTGTTTTACACAAGGTTAACGAACGAGATAAGTTGCTTAGGGGGGAATTATGGGTCGTCCGTAAGAAAATTCCTGACCGTCATAGGCGGTGGATAGCCGGGGCGAACCTCCCGGCGCGGGCCGTATCGTGACGGTTGGCGTTGACCAAAGTGGAGAGTTCTCTACAATTTGGCTCAAGTTTCCCTTCCGGAAGCCGGCGCGTGGGATGTAAGGCGTTGCGATGGCGGGCGAATCGATCGAGGGCCTGGAGGCGGTCCGCCTGGAGAAGCTGCGACGGATCGCGGACCTGGGGCTCGACCCCTGGGGCCGGCGGTTCGACGGCCATCGGGCGATCGCCGACGTGCGCGCGCCTGCCCCTGCCCGAGGGGGACGCAACCGGGCCATCCGTGCGCATCGCCGGGCGGATCATGCTCCGCCGCGGGCAGGGAAAGGTCAACTTCCTGGAGCTGCGCGACTGGACCGACCGCATCCAGGTCTTCGTCGGCAAGGATCAGGTCGGCGAGGACGGCTGGGCCCTGGCCGCCGAGCTCGACCTGGGCGACCTGCTCGGCGTCGACGGCACGCTCGGGCGCACCAGGACCGGCGAGCTGACCGTCTTCGCCACGTCGCTGACGTTCCTGGGCAAGAGCCTCCTGCCGCCGCCCGAGAAGTGGCACGGCCTGACCGACGTCGAGCAGCGCCATCGGCAGCGCTACATCGACCTGTTCAGCAACCCCGAGTCGCTGGCGACCTTCCTGGGCCGGTCGAAGGTCATCGCCGCGTTCCGCCGGCTGATGGCCGAGCGGGGGTTCGTCGAGGTCGAGACCCCCACCATGCAGGCGATCGCCGGGGGCGCGGCGGCGCGGCCGTTCGTCACGCACCACAACACGCTCGACCTCGACCTGTTCCTGCGAATCGCCCCCGAGCTCTATCTGAAGCGGCTCCTGGTCGGCGGCATGGAGCGCGTCTTCGAGATCGGCCGCGTCTACCGCAACGAGGGGATCAGCCCCAAGCACAACCCCGAGTTCACCATGCTGGAGGCCTACCAGGCCTACGGCGATTATCACTCGATGATGGACCTGACCGAGGCCCTGATCTGCGGGTCGATCGAGGCCCTCGACGGCAATTTCCGCCGCCCCTGGGGCGATGAGACGATCGACTACACCCCCCCCTGGCCGCGCCGGACGTATGCCGACCTGTTCCGCGAGCACGTCGGGATCGATCCGGCCGACGACGCCGCGGTCAGGTCCAGGGCCGAATCGCTGGACATCTCGACGGCGGGCAAGGATCACGACGTCGTCGTCAGCGAGGTCTTCGAGGAGATGGTGGAGGACCGCCTCGACGGCCCGATCTTCGTGATCGACTACCCCGCCGCGATCTGCCCCCTGACCAAGCGCAAGGCCGACGACCCGGCCGTCGCCGAGCGGTTCGAGCTGTTCATCCGGGGGATGGAGCTGGCCAACGCCTACACCGAGCTGAACGACCCCCTCCTGCAGGAGGTCCTCTTCCGCAAGCAGCTCGCCGGCCAGAAGGCCGAGGACTCGATGGCCAAGATGGACGACGACTTCGTCCGCGCCCTGAAGCATGCGATGCCCCCGGCCGGCGGCCTCGGCATCGGCATCGACCGGCTCTGCATGCTCCTCCTGAACCGCCAGAGCATCCGCGACGTGATCCTGTTCCCGCTGATGCGCCCCCAGACTTAGGGAGTGCTGAGTGCTGAGTCAAGCAAATACTCAGCACTCAGCACTCAGCACTCAGCATTTCCAAGGATGGACGCGATGTACAAATACCTGCTCTGCTGGCGATACCTCAGGACGCGATACATCGCGCTCGCGAGCGTGGTGAGCGTGATGCTGGGGGTGGCCACGATGATCGTGGTCAACTCGGTGATGGCGGGGTTCTCGGCGAAGATGAAGGACCGGCTGCACGGGGTGCTGGCCGACATCGTGGCCGAGTCATACGACCTGGACGGGTTCTACAACGCCGACGAGGTGATGGCGCGGATCAAGGCGGCGGCCGGCGACGAGATCGAGGCGATGGCGCCGACGATGGAGACGGTCGCCATCATGAAGATCAACGTCGGGGGCAACTCGTACACGCAGCACGTGCGGCTCATCGGCGTGCGGCCGATGGAACGGGCCGCGACGGGGGATTTCGCCGAGTTCCTGTTCGATGACAAGGGGCCGTCGGATCGCGCCGTCGTTCGAGGTCTCCGACCGGCTCCGCGAGCGGTCGCCCGCCGGGATCGGTCCTGAAGGACTCGCCCGACGACGAGTACACCCAGGCGATGCGCGACCTGATGCGGCAGGAGGTGCCCGACCACGGGGCGATCATCGGCTGGGCCCTGGGGACGATCCACCGCGAGGGGGCCGACACGGTCATCGCGCCGCCCGGGTCGAAGGTGCGGCCTGGTCTTCCCGGCCGCCGGCCGGACGCCCCAGCCGGGGTGCGACGACTTCACCGTGGTCGGCTACTTCAAGAGCGGCATGAGCGAGTACGACTCGACCCACGTCTACGTGCCTTTGGAGCGGCTCCAGCAGATGCGCCTGCTGGTGGACGAGCAGCGCCGCGGGGCGGTCAACCAGATCCAGATCAAGGTCCGGCCGGGGGTCGACCTCGACCGGCTGGCGGTCAAGCTCCAGGCGGCCCTGGAGCGGTTGCGGCCGATGTACTTCCGCGTCTCGACCTGGGAGCAGAAGCAGGGCCCGCTCCTGGCGGCGGTGCGCGGTCGAGCAGAGCATCCTGAACATGCTGCTGTTCTTCATCATCGCGGTCGCCGGGTTCGGCATCCTGGCGATCTTCTCGATGATCGTGGTCGAGAAGACGCGCGACATCGGCGTCCTGAAGGCGCTGGGGGCCTCGACGGCGGGCGTGCGGGGGATCTTCCTCGGCTACGGGCTGCTGCTGGGCGTCGTCGGCAGCGGCGTCGGGATGGCCGGCGGGCTGCTCTTCGTCCGCTACATCAACACGATCGAGAAGGGCCTCAGCGTCTTGACCGGCCGCAAGGTCTTCGACGACTCGATCTACTACTTCAACGAGATCCCGACCCTGGTCGAGCCGATGACCGTGGCCGCGATCGTCGGCGGCGCCCTGTTCATCGCCGCCGCGGCCAGCGTCTGGCCCGCCCAGCGCGCGGCCAGGCTCCACCCGGTCAAGGCACTTCGATTCGAATAGAGAAGAGATTTGGCCACAGAGACCACAGAGACCACGGAGCGGAAGAAGAGGAGAAAAACAATAGAAGAGGAGAAGGAATAATAAAAAATTTGGTTATTCTTTTTTCTCTCTACTTTTCTCCTCTTCTTCCGCTCCGTGGTCTCTGTGGTCTCTGTGGCCAAATCTTATCTTCTTCAGGGAGGATCGGATGGCGATTCACCTGTCGGCGGCCGGGCTGGAGAAGGGTTACAGCAAGGGGAAGGTGCAGGTCCCGGTGCTCCGGGGCGTGGACCTGGAGGTCGGCCGCGGCGAGCTGCTGGCGATCGTCGGGGCCAGCGGGTCGGGCAAGAGCACGCTGCTGCACGTGCTCGGCCTGCTCGACGAGCCCGACGCGGGCGAGGTCCGGCTCGGCGACGAGCGGATCGACGACCGCCCCGACCGCCGCCGCGACGACCTGCGGAACCGCACGTTCGGCTTCATCTTCCAGTTCTACCACCTCCTGCCCGAGCTCTCGGCGCTGGAGAACGTGATGATGCCGCAGCTCATCCGGTACGGCTTCTGGTCGTACCTGTCGCGGAGGCGCCGGCGTCCGCGCCGAGGCGACCGCGCTGCTGGAACGGGTTGGGCTTGGGCACCGCCTCGACCACAAGCCCTCGGAGCTCTCCGGCGGCGAGATGCAGCGCGCCGCGATCGCCCGGGCCCTGTCCGGAGGGCCGGCGATCCTGCTGGCCGACGAGCCGACCGGCAACCTCGACGCCGGCACCGGCGCCGGCGTCCTCGAGCTGCTCCGCGACTTGAACCGCGAGCGGGCGCTCACTATGATACTGGTGACTCACGACGCCCAGATCGCACAGCAAGCCGACCGGGTCGTCCGGCTTGCCGAGGGGCGGATCGAGGAATGGGCCCCCGCGCTGGCCTGAGCCGATCGCGCTCGGCACGGGGCGGGGGCCGTCGCCCGGAGTGCCCCTGCGATGAGCCTGAAGGTCTACATCGGCGGCAAGCTCTACGACAAGGCCGACGCCAAGATCAGCGTCTACGACCACGGCCTGCTCTACGGCGACGGCGTCTTCGAGGGCATCCGCGCCTACTCCGGCCGCGTCTTCCGCCTGGCGCAGCACGTCGACCGCCTCTACGACTCGGCCCGCTCGATCCACCTCCAGATCCCGATGGCCAAGGCCGACATGGCCGGCGCGATCAACGACACGCTCCGGGTCAACGACCTGAGGGACGCCTATATCCGCGTCGTCGTCACCCGGGGCGCCGGCAGCCTCGGGCTCGACCCCCGCAAGACGACCGACCCGCAGGTCATCATCATCACCGACGCTATCAGCCTGTACCCGGCCGAGCTCTACGACCACGGCCTGAAGATCGTCACCGCCGGCACCCTGCGCAACCACCCCTCGGCGCTGAATCCGCGGATCAAGTCACTGAACTACCTGAACAACATCATGGCCAAGGTCGAGGGGACCAACGCCGGCTGCCTCGAAGCCCTGATGCTCAACCACAAGGGCGAGGTGGCCGAGTGTACCGGCGACAACATCTTCGTCGTCCGCCGCGGCGATCTGCACACCCCGCCGCTCGACGCCGGCATCCTCGAGGGGATCACCCGCGACGCCGTGATCGAGCTGGCCCGGGGCGCCGGGATCGCGGTCCACGAGCGGTCGATGGACCGGCACGACATCTACACGGCCGACGAGTGCTTCCTGACCGGGACCGCCGCCGAGGTGATCCCGGTGGTCGAGTGCGACGGCCGCCCGATCGGCACCGGTCGCCCCGGGCCCGTCTTCCAGGACCTCCGTCGCCGGTTCCACAGCCTCGTCCGCGAGGAGCGCTGAGCGGGATGCCCGATCGACCGAGGGCGGATGACGGAGATCCGGATTCGGCCGTCGCTCCATCATCGGCCCATCCGTCATCGAGCACCCGCCATCCGGCCATCCGCCCCGAGGGAGCGGCGCTCGTGATTGAGATCCGGACGATCCTAGCCCCGACCGACTTCAGTCCCCACGCCGAGCAGGCGGTGCGGTACGCCTGCCGCCTGGCCGAGCGGCTCGGGTCGGGGCTGCACCTGCTGCACGTCCTGTCCGATGTCGTCCCCGCCGGCCCCGACCCGATGCTCGCGCCGGTCCTGCCGCCCGAGTTCTACCAGGAGTCGGAGGCCCAGTCGCTCGCCTCGCTGGAGCGGGCATTAGATCCCTCGTGGGGCCGCCCGCCGACGGTCGCGACGGCCGTCCGTTGGGGTGACCCCGTCGACGAGGTCGTCGCCTACGCGGCCGAGAACGCCATCGAGCTGGTCGTGATCGCCACCCACGGCCGCACCGGGCTGAGCCACGCCCTGCTCGGCTCGGTCGCCGAGCGGATCGTCCGCGAGGCCCCCTGCCCCGTCCTGACGATCCGCGACCGCACCCCGCTGGTCCGGGGGGCTTGAATACGGCCGCCCGTCGGGGGACCGGGGTCAATCGCTCGCCAGCGCCTCGCCCAGGAACTTCGCGACCCCCTCGACGAGGCCGTCCGCGAGCGGAACCGACGGGTCGGCACAGGCCGCCTCCTGCTCTTCCGGCGACGTCGCCCATTTCAGGACATGATTCATCCCGTCGACGAGCAAGGGTCCGGAGCCCTCCTCCGCCGCCACGAGCCGATGCGCCTCGGCGACCGTCGTCTGGAGGTCGGCCGTCCCCTGCACGATCAGCACCGGCATCTCCATCGCGGCGATCTCTCGCGCCGCGTCGTACTTGAAACACGAGAACAGGTAAGGTTGCACGGAAGGCCGGAACAGCATGTTGAGCTCCTTCGGCGGATCGGCGACCGTGCGGCCGGCGGCCAGCTCGTCGATGATCCGATCGCAGCCGGTCCTCAACTCCTTCAAAGCCGGCGGGAGATTCCTGCTCAACTGGTCCCGGAGGGCCTCGGAGGCGCGGCGACCGAGCCCGCCGACCGAGACGAAGGCCCGCGCCCCCGCCGGTTTCGCGGCGAGCATCCCGACGCGGGTCCCCTCGCCGTGGCCGAAGACCCCGACCCGCGAGAATCGCGGGTCGTCCCGCAGCCGCCCGACCAGCCGCGCCGCATCGTCGACGAGCATCTCGAAGCGGGGGTCCTTCTCCCTCGGCCCCGCCGCGGCACTGGCGGCGATCCCCCTCGCGGCGAGCCCCGGCCGACCTGCTTGAGGCAGTCGTCCTTCAGCAGCGGCTGATTGCCGTCCCGGTCGGTGGGGCCCGATCCCGCGATGATGACGACCATAGGGAACGGCCCTGCCCCACGGGGCAGGTCGACGGTGCCGTGCAACTCCCCTGCGGTCTCCCCCGGGGGACCCCCGACTGTTGTCGACGCGGCGGGCCGGATGGCCCCTGACCGCCCATTCGGCCATCCTCCCGCAATCGGCACGAGATGGCTCGGGGCGCGCGGTCGCGACGACGCTCACCGTCGCCTCGCCTGGCCCTCCCAGCCCGAGGTCGCTCTCCAGGCGCCAGACGTTGTCGAACTGGCCGGTCGAAGTCGGCCATGACGCCCCGCAGCCGCGTGCGGCCCTCGTCGGTCAGGCCCTCGACGGCGATCCTTGCCCGCCCAGGCGACCAGGCAATCCTGGACCGTCGGGGCGTCGAACTGAGGGATCTGGGTCGTGCCCCGGCGGGCGGTGATGATCGTGACGAACGTCGGTATCCCGTGAAGGATGACGGTGGCGAGGGTCGTTCCCCAGGCCCGGGCCCGAGGCAACTGGCGTGCCGCCATCCTCCAGCGAGGGGCTGCGCATCGCCGATATGATCTCATCCCCTCCGGCGAACGAGGGGGAGCCCGGCCCCGACCTCCTCCGGATCGCCGGACCGGGGTCGGGATCGGGACCGGCGAGGTCGGCGGTCGTCGGGCGTCGAGGCCCTCTGGTTCATGACACGATACCCCTTACCAGCCCGAGGAGCCCCATGACCCTCACGATCTATCAAGGCGGCCCGCCCACGTCCGCCCGCCGCGTGTATCGGATCGAGTTCCCCGACGACGCCCGCTTCTACACCGGCCCCGCCGACTTCCAGGAGACGATCCTGATCCCCGGCCCCGACCACCGTCAGCACCCCGAACGCTCGGTGTGGCTCCGGAGCGAGGAGGCGATCCGGGCCGCCCGCGAGGGGCGGTACGGCCTGCGACTGCTCTCCGAGGAGGATGCGTCCCCGGCGACCGCCGCCGAGGTCGCCTGACCCGCGGTCGTCCCGCGGGGGCGGGCCTCGAGCCGAGAGGATGGGACGCGGAGGGGCGCGGGTCGGGCGGATGGCCGCCGATTTGATCCGCTCCCATCCGCCCGACCCGCGCCCCTCCGCGTCCCATCCCCGGGTCGAGCGATTGCACGGCGCCGTCCCGAGAGCTAAGGTCATCCCCAGAGGGTGTGGGCGAGAGCGCGAAACCCGCAGGGGGCCGCGAAACCAGCATGGGGGCGAAGGGGGGACGATCATGAGACGCGACTGGATGATCGTATGGGCACTCGGCCTGTCCATCGCGATGGCGGCGACCGCCTCGGCGAACGTTCGCGACGACGAAGAGATCCAGCTGTCCGACTGCCCCGCCGCCGTCCAGAAGGCGCTCCGCGAGGAGGCCCGGGGGGCGAACATCGACGCCGTGAGCAAGGAGACCGAGGACGGCGAGACGTCCTACTGGGCCGACGTCGTGATCGGCGGCAAGGCGTATGTGATCGGAGTGGACGAGGATGGCCGGCTCATCGATAAGAGCCTCGACATCGGCGACGACGAGGTCAGCTTCTTCGAGTGCCCCGCCGCCGTCCAGAAGGCGCTCCGCGAGGAATCGAAGGGGGCGAACGTCGGCTGGGTGACCAAGGAGATGAAGTACGGCGTCCTGACTTACGGCGCCGTCGTCTCCCTCGGCGGGAGGGACTACGAGGTCCGGGTGGCCGAGGACGGGACGCTGACGGCGAAGACGCTGGTGATCCAGGAGGAAGAGGTCGAGCTCGCCGACTGCCCCCCCGCCGTCCGGGAGACGCTCCGGGGAGAAGCCGCGGGAGCGGACATCGGCGACATCACCCGGGCGGCGGGCCTCGGCAAGCGGGTCTATATGACCGAGGTCCAGATCAAGGGCCGGGGCTACTCCGTCGAGGTCGCCGAGGACGGCACGCTGATCTCCAAGACGCCCGCCGAGGAGGAGTGACCCGGGCGTCCCCTCGGGCTACGGGGCCCCGTCGGGGGCCCTCGGCTTGTCCTTCCCCTGGGGGGCGACCTGCCGGGCATCGGGCGGGATGGTCGCCCGGTCGGGCGCGATCAGGGGCAGGTCGCCTGGCAACGTCTTGAGGAAGACGTCCTTGTACTGGATCGTCATCGGCGGGCCGACGTGGACCCGCACAGCGACCACCCCGTCGAGCTTCCGCCCCTTCTCGTCGAGGTCGATCACGTCCACCGTCGGGTGGCCGTCGATCCAGTGCCGGTGGCGGTTCCCCTCGACCAGGATCCGGTACTCGTGCCACTCGCCGGGCGGGAACGTCTTGAGAGGGAACTCGCCGACGACCCACGGCCGGCCCTGGCGGTCGATGATCACCTTCTCGCCGGCGTGGGCGAGGATGCGGCGGCCCCTCTCCTCGTAGAGCATCCCGTTGTAGTCGGGGCGTTTGGCGACCACGTCGCACTGGTAGCCGGTGACGACCGTCTCGCCCAGGTCGGGGCGCTCGGTCCCCCGGTATTGCAGGCCGCTGTTGCCCCCGGGCGAGACCTTGACCCGCGCCCTCATCTCGAAGTTCCTGACGGTCCCACCCCGCCAGGTGAGGAAGCGGTTGTACTTGAGCGTGCCGTCCGCCTTGCCGGTGAGGCAGCCGTCCTCGACCGACCAGTATGGCGGGCTCCCCTCCCAGCCAGCCAGGTCGCGGCCGTTGAAGATCGCCTTGAATCCCTCGGGCGGTCCGGAGGGCGCCGCCTCGGGGTCGGGCCTCAGCCGGACCTGCGAGGCGGTCGGGAAGTCCTCGGGCACGGGAGAGCTCACCGCGCCGAGGCGGCCCACTCGACCCCCCGGACGAGCATCGTCTGGAAGCCCACGCACCGCATCGCCGTGTCTGGGCCGTCCCTCCAGAGGTGCCCGAGCATCGTCGTGTAGACCCGACCCTTGCCGTGGGGGATCACCCAGTCCATCACCTCGCGTTCCTTCGTGTCCTTCGAGAAGGCGTACGCGAGGATGGTGATATCCTTGGCCGGGCCGTGCTGCCCGTGCGTCAGTTGCTCGTGCGGGTGCCGCCACGCCTTGGGGATGCCTTTGGTGATCGGGTGCTCGCGGTCGAGCACCGTGACCACGAAGTCATGCTCGGGGCCGTGGCCGGGGTTGCGCCCCCGTCCCCTGGGGACCTCGACGACCGTCTCATCCTCGCCGACGATCAGGGAGGGGCCGAAGTCCTTGCTCCACCAGCCGAGGCCGATCATCCGGTTGTACGCCGGCCAGTCGGGGGACGCGTTGTTGGCCGCATGGTAGCTGACGAGCCGCCCCCTCCGTCCACGTAGTCTTCCAGGTCCGTCTCGATCCCTCGGGGCCAGCGGACCCCCTTGGCGGTGTGCCCGCCGTTGAAGTTCATGACCAGCACGTCGTACCGGGCGAACGGGGGCCGCCATTCCTGCCATCGCCCCGCGGGAACTCCCGGGCGAGCGGCCGACGCGAGGCACGACGAGGGATGCTCATCGCCCCGGGTCTCGCATGCCGCGGCCGTCGCCCCCGGCGGCCACTACGCCCGGGCCGACGTCCGGACTATCATGGGTCACGGCGAGGGCGCGCCGCCCGTCTCCCCCGACGTCGGGCGCCCCCTCGGCCCGCATGAGACGTCCCCGGACATCGCATCAACTCAATTCGCCACGAGGACCCGATGAGACGGATCGCCCTCCCGTTCGCCCTGGGCTGGACCGTGATGCTCGCCGCGCCCGGCCTCGCCGCCGACGAGCCCCGCTTCAGCCGCACCGAGGACGTGATCTACGGCCGCAAGCACGGCACCGCGCTGACGATGGACGTCTTCCGGCCCTCGCGGGACGCCAACGGGGCGGCCGTCATTTGGGTCGTCAGCGGCGGCTGGACGTCGTCGCACGAGGCGGTCAGCCCGGCCTTCGCGCGGCCTCTGGTCGAACGGGGCTACACCGTCTTCGCCGTCGTCCACGGCAGCAAGCCCCGCTACACCGTCCCCGAGATCGTCCCGGACATCCACCGGGCCGTCCGCTTCATCCGCCACCACGCCGGGGACTACGCGATCGACCCGGGCCGCATCGGCATCGCGGGGGCCTCGGCCGGCGGCCACCTGGCGCTGATGCTGGCGACCGCCGGGGACCAAGGCGACCCGGCCGCCAAGGACCCGGTCGACCGCGAGCCCAGCCGGGTGCAGGCGGTGGCCTGCTTCTTCCCCCCACCGACTTCCTCAACTACGGCAGGCCCGGCCGGGAGATCATCACCGTCCAGGACCACGCCCCGCCGTACCGCGCCGCCTTCGACTACCGGGAGCTCGACAAGGCGAGCATGCTCTGGATGCCGATCACCGACCCGGCCCGCCTCCGCGCGATCACCCGCGACGTCTCACCAATCTCCCACGTCACGCCCGACGACCCGCCGACGCTGATCATCCACGGCGATGCCGACCGCCTCGTGCCCTTGCAGCAGTCCGAGGCGATGATCGAGAAGCTCAAGGCCGGCGGGGTCGCGACGAAGCTCGTCGTCAAGGCGGGGGGCGGGCACGGCTGGCCCGGGATGCCGGACGACATGGCGCAGGTCGCCGCCTGGTTCGACGAGCACCTCAAGAAGCCGGGTGGAGCGGTCGCGAGGCCCTGAATCGCGATCAGGGGCCGGCCCCCGGATCGCGACCCATCTCATCGGATAACCTGCGGAGGACCCAACGGCCTAGTGGCCGGCCGCGGTTGAGTTGCGGGCTGCGGTCGGATCGGTTCTCCTGAAGCGGTAACCCTTCAGGAGGCCGCCATGACGAAGCACCGGGGCACCCTCACCGACGACGAACGCCACGGCCTGCTTGACCTCATCGCCGCCGGCAAGGCCGCCGCCACGAAGCGGGCCCGCACCCGCATCCTGCTCAAGGCCGACGCCGCCCCCGGCGGGCCCGCCTGGCCCGATGGGCGGATCGCCGAGGCGGTCGACGTCAGCGTTGCCACCGTCGAGCGGGCCTGCCAGCGGTTCGCCGGAGCAGGCCAAGCGGACCGCCGACCGGCTGGAGGTGCATCACACGCCGAAGCACGGCAGTTGGCTGAACATGGCGGAGATCGATCTGTCGGTGCTGGCGAGGCAGTGCCTCGACCGGCGGATCGGGACGAAGGCGGAGTCGAAGCGGGAGGGGGCGGCGTGGGAAGACGAGCGGAACGGGCGGGGCGTCGTGACCCGGTGGCAGTTCACCACGGCCGGCGCCCGGATCAAGCTCCGACGGCTCTACCCCACAACTCTATGGTGGTCGACCACTAGTAGTGCGTCACTCTTTAATATTCGGGTAGAGATGCCTCAGCTTGATCCGGGCGTCCTCGGTGGTGAACTGCCACTCGATGCCCACCTGACGCGCGTTGCGCCGCTCGTCCCACGCCGTGGACGCGCTCGCCACCTCCTCCCGGCAGGAGATCCGCCGGTCCAGGCACTGGCGCGTCAGCACGCTCAACTCCGGCTCCGCAACATTGAGCCAACTGCCGTGCTTCGGCGGATGGACCAACTCCAGCTTGTTCGCGATCCGCAACGCCTCGGCCGGCTCGAATGCCTGGTACAGCGAGGCCAGACCGTGCGTATTCAGGTTGTCGCAGACCAACGTGATCCGCTCGGCCTCGGCGTATCGTGGGTCGTCCACAAGGAGCCGGACTTGCTGCGCCCAATCCACGGCCGTCTTGGTGTCCGTGACGCGTACGTCCCGCCAGCCACCCAGCGGCTCGACGAACATCCACACCACGCACGTCCCCTCGCGGACATACTCGTAATCCACCCGCTCCGGGCGGGCGGGCGCCGCCGGGATCGGTCGTCGCACCTCGGCGATCAACTGCTTGGGCTGCTCGTCCATGCCGACGACCGGCCGCCTCGGATCATAGGGCCGCTTGTAGACCTCCAGCACCTGCTCCATCTGGCACACGAAGGCCGCGTCCTGACCCGGCGGGATGCACCACATCGACTTGAGCCAGGGCTTCAGCGCGCTTTTTTGAGAGCGCGGCGCACGGTCTCGTGCGCGATCGACGCGACGACCTCCAGCTCGACCAGGCGTTCGGCCAGGAGCCGCAACGACCAGCGGGCGTGCCCCTCGGGGGCCTTCGAGCAGGCCAGCGCCGTCAACCGGGCCTGCTTCTCGCCGTCGAGCTTGGGCGTCACGGCGGGCGCGATGCGGGGCTTGCGCTCCAGCAGCGACAGCGGGCCGCGTTCGACGGCCTGCTTGCGCCACGACTCCAGGCTGCGGGTGGTGATCCCGAACGCCTCGGCGATGCGTTCGTCGGTCCAGGCCGGTCCGTCCTGACCCTGGTCGCACTGGAGCAGGGCTTGCGCCCGTCGCACCTTCCACCCGGCGACCCTCCCCTTGCGGACGAGGCCTTGCAGTTCCGCTCGCTCCTGGGCCGTCAGCTTCAACACGTACTTCTTCGCCACGATCACCCTCCCTGACACAACAATGCGCCCTGGTCAGGGAGGTCATCTTACCCGAAAATTGGCTCGTGACGCACTACTAGGCCGTTGGTTCTCATTTTGTTCGATCGCTCTCACAGCATGTGGGGAAAGGGTGACCTAGCCTTGCGGTATGAACACCCGCACCGCTTATCCCAGCGACCTGACCGACGCCGAGTGGGCCCAGCTCCAGCGCGTCATCCCGGCCCCCAAGCCCGGCGGCCGCCCCGCCAAGCACCCCCGTCGCGAGATCGTCAACGCCCTGCTCTACGTCGCCCGCACCGGCTGCCAGTGGCGGGCCCTGCCGCACGCCCTGCCCCCTTGGGCCACCGTGTCCTGGTACTTCCGCATCTGGAAGAAGGACGGCACCTTCGACCGCCTCATGGACCTGCTCCGCGGCGACCTGCGGCAGGCCCACGGCCGCCAGCGGCCGCCGTCGGCCGCCATCATCGACAGCCAGTCGGTCCGGACGACCGAAAAAGGGGGCCGCGCGGCTACAACGCCGGTAAGGGGATCAACGGCCGCAAGCGGCACATCCTCGTGGACGGGCTGGGCCTGATCCTCGCGGTGGTCGTCCACGCCGCCGATATCCAGGACCGCGACGGGGCCAAGCTGGTGCTGGGGCCGCTGCGGCGCCGGTTCAGCCGGCTGCGGGTGGTCGTTGCCGACTCGATCGACAACGGCGGGATCGCCGAGTGGGTCCGCTCGCTCCGCGCCCGCAACCGGCTCCGGCTGGAGGTCGTGTCGAAGCGGGCCGGCGCCACGACGTTCGAGGTGATCCCGTTCCGCTGGCGGGTGGAGCGGACGTTCGCCTGGCTGGGCCGGTGGCGGCGGCACTCGAAGGATTACGAGGGGACGACGTCCAGCAGCGAGGCGTTCGTCAAGTTGGCGATGATCCATCTGATGGCCCGCCGGCTCGCGAAGAAATTGGGCAGACGATTGCTTTCCCCACACGCTGTAAGTAGGTCCGCAATAGTTTTTTGACACGACATTTGCTCGTCTGACCCCCGTCGCCAGATCTCGGGGGTCGAGATGAGCCGATTCCGACTGACCTACTGGCAGCGCCGCCGCCTCCGCCGACTGCTCAAGGCGACCACCCAGGCGCGGACGTTTCGCAGGACGTTGGCCGTGCTGGAACTCGACCGGGGCCGGTCCGCCGCCGAGGTCGCCGAGATGCTCGGCGTGACGCGGCAGAGCGTCTACAACTGGTTCTCCCGCACTTTCCGTGATCGATATGAGTTGATTCATTGAGTCGATTCGTCACGGTCGAGCACGGCGTCGCCCGGGATTCGACACGGACCTCTCAACACCAAAAGGGCCTGTACGAGCCTCGCCGGCGCGCACCGCGACCCCAGCCGCTCATGACCTCCCGAGAGGCCGCCTCACCCGGCCTGAAGGAATCGGCACCGGAGCGAGGGGAAGCCGGCGCGACCGTACATCTGACGCTTCAGGGTCTCCAGACGGTTGATCTGGCCTTCGGTTTGGCCATTGCTCCATTCCAGCGACAACGCCGCCTTCACCGCCGCCTCATCCTGCCTCAGACCCTCCGCGAAGCCACGCAGCTCGCGAGCCACTCCGGGGGCCTGGACTCTGGCCAGCCAACTGTCCCATTGCCCCGACTGGCGTTGACGCACCATCGCGGCGAACTCGCTCGCGAGTTCGGTGGCCGTCCTCAGCTCCGGGCACCGAGCCCAGAGGGCATCGAGGAAACCACGCTCGTCCGGCTCCAACTCGGTCGATTCGGTCAGCAACCACCAGGAGACCCCCCGGGAAGAGGGGCGCTTCACGGTGGGTCCCGGTCGGCTCGATTGGCCGGACACCGATCCACCCTGACGCCACAGCGCGACACGTCGCCGGACCATGAGGTAGGAGCCGCGGAAGCCCGGCGCCCGGATCTCCTCGGTCAGCCGGGCGGCATTGCGGCAACCCTCATCCCAGCGGCGCCTCAGGTCGTCCACGAACGGATCGACGCCGCTGGTCGCGTGGCGTCGGGCGCGCTCCGGGAAGGAGCCGGCGTGGAGCCAACGTCGGACCGTGCCGCGGTGCATGCCCAAGCGGCGCGCGATCGCCCTCAGGGAGACCCCTTGCCCGTCGAGTTCGAGGACGCGCTGGTAGCGCTCCAGCCGACGGGCACGCCGGTGCTGACTCTGCGCGACGGCGCGGGATGGCGAAGCGGGCGCGGGGGCGGGCGCGACCGTCGGCATTTCAGCGGCAGGATGCTCCGCCTCCTGGCCGGCAGCCACGGCCCTGGCCGCCTCCAGCACACCGGCATGATGCCGGTCGACCGCCCGCATCAACGCCTCCCGCAAGTTCAACAGCAGATGCCACCGATCAGCCACCTGCACCGCCTGAGGCGCGCCCTGGCTGGCCCCCTTGGTATACTCCTCGCCGCGGTCCCGGCTGATGATCTCGACCCCGGGATGCTCCTTCAGCCAGGACGCGAAGGAGTCGGCCGATCGCTCGGGGAGCAAGTCCACCGGCCGGCGACGCTCCAGGTCACAGAGGATGGTGCCGTAACGTCGACCCTTCTTCCAGGCCCAATCATCGACCCCCAGCACGCGCACCGCGGCGGGTTGCGCGGGGGGCACGCCGGACCCGCCGCAGCAGGGTGTCGGGGCTGGTGCTCATCCCCAGCGGCGCTGCCAGTCGGGCGCCCGCCTCGCCCCCGAGGGCTTGGCCGATGAGCTCGATGCGCCTGCTGGAGTCGCGTGGTCGTCCGCGCCGAGACGGCGGCGCATTCGGGGAGTCGCTCGGCGAAGGTCGGCCGGTGGCACGCGGTGGCGGGGCAGAAGAAGCGGCGGGCCTTCAGCTCGATGCGGACGGCTCGGCCCTGCCAGGGCAAGTCGGCCAGCGTGCGGGTGTAGCGACTATGCACGCGCGCGGAAAGTACGCCGCAATCGGGACATGGCGTGGTGGTGCCGATCGTTTCGACGAGCAGGGTGATCGTCTCACCGGCGATCAAGACGCCCTGGAGTGCGAGGGGGGTGGATTCGGGGAGGAGGGCCGGCAGCGACAAGCAAGGACTCCGGTCGGAACTTCGGGGTGAGTCGGGACATCGGTCAACTTCCCATTGTACGCCGCTGCCTCACGGAACGTGCGGGAGAACCAATTCGGAACCCTCGCTCTATCGCTACAACCCTAGTTGACTGTGACAGTCGAAGTGGGGTAGGCATCGCCCGCCGATCTGGGCTGTTGGGCATGTTGCACACGCCCCCACAAGCCACGCGACCGCGCCCGGAGAACCGGCGCGGTCGCGGGATGGGTCGATACTCAGCACCCAGCACTTATCTCCGCGCGTAAACGCGGCGGATCGGCGGCGAGAGGAGGTAGGTGGCGACGGCGGCGTAGACCAGCAGGATCACGACGCCGGTGGTCAGCTTCTGCGAGTCGAGCCGGTCGACGACCGAGACGATCTGTACGGGGGCGGCTTCGGGGTCCTCCGCGGTGGGGTTCTCCAGGACGGTCGTCTCCATGTTGGCGTAGACGACCGGCAGCGCGATCAGGGCGACGACGTCGATCATCGCGCCGAGGGTCAAGGCCACCAGGAGCAGGCGCGCCGACTTGCCGCGGAGGAACTGGACCGAGGCGAACACGGCGAACAGGCAGACCGGAACGAAGTACATCCAGCCGGGCTCGCCTCGGAGCCACTGCACCGTCGACGCCACCGCCAGGATGGCGCTGCCGAGCAGGAAGGTGCCGCCGACGGCGACCGCGTGGACCGGCGGGCCGGACTGCCGCACGGGGGCCTCGGGCATCAGCTCGTCGTCGAGCCCGACGCGATGGCCGGTGTCGAGGTCGAGGCCGCACGCCGCGCAGATCGACATCCCCGGCGGGACCACGCCGCCGCAGGTCGGGCAGCGGCGGGCCTGCGCGGGCCTCGGCGCCGACCTTGCGGCGCGGCGCCGTCTTCTTGTCCTCGAACAGCAAGAGCGCGTCGCCCGTCGCGGCGCCGCGGCCCGGCCCCGCGCCCGCACCCGTGCCCGCCGGGACCGCCGACGAGGAGGGGTCCTCGCCCAGCATCGGCAGGTCGAACGTGTCGCGCAGGTCCCCCTCGGCCGTCGGGATCGTCTCGTCGCCGCGGCGGTAGCCGGGGATCCGCGACTCCTCGGGGCCGAGCGCCGGCGCCGCGAGCTGCGACGACGCGGCGCTGGCGTCGTGGCTGCTCATCTCCGTCGAGGGATATTTCGAGACGTCCGCGGCGACCTGGAACTTATGGCCGCACCTGGGGCACTTCAGGCGCCTCCCGGCCGCCGCGTCGGGCAGGTTCAGGACGACGCCGCACTCGTTGCATTGGATGGTTCTCGGCATGGTTCGACGCACCTGGGCCGGGAGGAACGATCGATGATGACGATCAAAACGATCCGCCCGCCTGGATCATGGGGGGAAGAGGATCAGGAAATCCTACCCCGTACTTTAACGTGCGAGCGGCCGAAATGTTTCATAAAAGCCGACACTCGACCGCTTTTCCCGCAAACATCACCTGATCCTTGCACCCCCGCGGGGGGAGGCGGCCGGCCACCTCAGCGGGGGCGGGGGGCGGGGAAGTCGCCCGCCTCGATGATCCGGCGGGTGGCCTCGTGGCGGTAGTCGAACATCGCCCGCAATTTCCGCTCGACGAACCCGCCCCCCAGGAGGCGGCCGAGCCGGCCGAGCGGCGGCTCGTAATCGACCTCGTCCCGCAGGAGCGTCCCCCCGGCGCCGTCGTCGAGGAACAGGTGGCGGTGGTGCCAGGACGCGAACGGGCCGCGGGCCTGGCGATCGGCGAACATCCGGCCGGGCTGGTATTCGGTGTGCTCGGCCTCCCAGATGACCGGCCACGGGCCCAGCCACACCTTCAGTACGACGCGGCTGCCGGCCCGGATCGAGTCGCCCCCCTCCACCAGCTCGACCCGCTCCCACGGCGGGGTCAGCCGCAGCAGGGCCCCGGGCGTCTCGTGGAAGGCGAACACCGCCGACGGCGGGGCCGCGATCCGCGTCTCCTTGACGAACCGCATCGCCTCCCGATCCCCCGATCTTACCCGCGCGCGCCGCGAGGGGCGTGAGCCCCACTCACGATCGCCCAGCCGCCCCGGGACGCCCCCGATGACCGCGCTCATGGCCCTGCCTCCATCGCAGGTGGCGACGCGATGCCGCGGGCCGGACGACGGAACACCCCGCGGATCGCGACGACGGACGGATCGCCCGGAGATTGGAGGCCCGCAGCGCCCGCCCGCATGAACCCGCCCGATCGGCGACCATCGCCGTCGGCGATCATCCTCATAAACCTCTAATCTAGTGTCAGGCCCGCACGGACGTTTGTCAATGCCTCGGTCACAACGCTGATCGGTTGCAACAATTAGGTCGTCGCACCCCGCCCCGGGTCGGGCCGCGGCGATCGCGCGGGGGCCGGGCAGCGGCTTGACCGGCCGTCGCGGCGGCGGTACCGTGATCGCTAGGTGTTTCGGCCGCGACGGGTCGATATTTCCGGGCCGGATCAGGATTTTCGGCGCCGGGCGCGACGCGATCGGTCGGGCCGCGGGCCCATCCTCCCTCCCTCCTCACCCCACTCCGGAGCGACATCGATGAACGACACGCAGGCGGTGACCCGCCGTGGATTCCTGGAGGCCGCCGGCGCGGCCACCGGCGCCGTCATGGCGGCCGGCACCTTCGCGCACCCGGCGGTCGCCGCCGTCAAGGGGGCCAACGAGCGGCTCAACTTCGCGATCCTCGGCCCCGGCGGCCGCGCCGAGCGCACATCGGCCACCTGCTGGCCATGAAGAAGGAGACCGGGCGGGTCGACATCATCGGCGTCTGCGACGTCTGGGACGGCTACGACGGCCAGGTCACGACCTGGAACGGCGAGCCCGACCCGAGGTCCAAGAAGACGACGACCCACTTCGCCCGCGGCCTTTATCCCTCGGCCAAGCGGTGCGGGCTGGACCCCAACGACAAGGAGAAGGTCACCAAGGACTACCGCCGCCTGCTCGACTGCAAGGACGTCGACGCCGTGGTCATCGCCACCCCCGACCACTGGCACGCCAAGATGGCCATCGACGCGATGGAGGCGGGCAAGGACGTCTACTGCGAGAAGCCGATGTGCCACACCATCGACGAGGGGCGGCGGATCACCGAGGCGCAGGCCCGCACCAAGCAGGTCTTCACCGTCGGCGTCCAGTCGACGGCGCATCCGATCTGGCGCAAGGCCAACGAGATGATCACCGCGGGCAAGATCGGCCACGTCCTCCAGGGCCAGACCAGCTACTACCGCAACAGCGCCATGGGGCAGTGGCGGTACTACCCGCTCGTCGAGGAGATGAACCCCAAGACGGTCGACTGGAAGATGTTCCTGGGGACCGCCTTCGGCCTGGCGCCCGACCAGCCGTTCAACCGCGCCAAGTACGCGCAGTGGCGGTGCTACTGGGACTTCGGCGGCGGCATGTACACCGACCTGTTCGTCCACCAGACGACCCACCTGATCCAGGCGATGGGCGTCCGCTTCCCGCGCCGGGTCGTCGGCGCCGGCGGGCTGTACCTCGAGTACGACGGCCGCGACGTGCCCGACGTGGCGACGGTGGTGGCCGACTACGACGAGGGGTGCCAGGTGATCATCTCGGCGACGATGTGCAACGACGTCCAGCTCGGCGAGGTGATCCGCGGCCACACCGGCACGATCACCTTCGAGGGGGGCGACAAGTTCCGGATCGCGCCGCAGAAGCCGCAGGGCGCGCCCGCCCCTCCGGGCAGCAGCCGGGGCGAGGGGGGCGAGTTGGTCACCGTCGACTTCGACTCGGGCCGCGACGGCGACACCCGCGCGCTGTGGAACCACTTCCTCGAGTGCATCCACTCGCGCAACCCCGAGACCCTCTGCCCGGCCGAGACCGGCTACGCCGCGATCGCCACGGTCAACCTCGGCGTCGACAGCTACCGCCACGGCAAGGCCTACTTCTTCGACAAGGGGACCGGCAAGGTCTCCGAGGCCGACCCCTCCTGGGCCGCCCGCTGGGAGGAGCGCAGCAAGCTCCGCGGCAAGCCCAACCAGGTCCTCGGCTGGAAGGCCGGCCCCACCGAAGGCTCGACCGTCCAGTCCCCCGTCTACAATCAGCAGCTCGAAGGCGACTGGGTCGACGGCAAGGACCCCGCGCGGGCCTGAAGGTCGAAGTGCGGAGTGCTGAGCCAGCACGCGACCGCGCCCGGTCCTCCGGGCGCGGTCGCGTCGTTTGTAGGACGTGTGCAACGCGCCATCTTCGCGAATCCGGCCGTAGCCGGAGTTGGCGCGTTGCATGCGCCCTGCGGGCACTCAGCATTCAGCGGCCAGGCGCCCGTACATCCCGGTCACTCCATTTTCCCCGGCCGGATACCCTTGTCCGATCCCCTTGTCGCCGGATCATTGCCGCGGCCGGGCCTGAAGTCCGGGTTCGGCGTCGGCATCTGGACGTTGACGGCCCGTTGCCAGCGATGCAGGCGGTCGCGCAACTCGGCGACCTTGTCCGGCATCGTCGCGGCCAGGCCCTCCGACTCGCCGAGATCCGCACCCAGGTTGTAGAGCTCGCCCTTGCCGGTCTCGTGATACTCCAGGAACTTCCAGTTACCGGCGCGGATCGCGCTGACGGGGGTCGTGGTCGCGTAGTAGTGCGGATAGTGGTGGTAGAGGGCGTCCCGGTCCAGGTGGGAATCGGGCGACTTCAGGAGCGGGACGAGGCTCCGGCCGTCGAGGCCGACGTTGCGCGAGGGTTCGCCCTTCAGGCCGGCGATCTCGATCAGGGTGGGATAGAAGTCGGCGCACGAGACCGGCTCGTGACATGCGGCCCCCTCGGGCGTGTTTCCGGGCCAGCGGACGATCAGGGGCACCCGGATGCCCCCCTCGTAGAGCGAGCCCTTCCCCGACCGCAGGGGGGCGTTGTCCGTCACCCTCATCCCATCGTATTGGTTCACGAACCCGCCGTTGTCCGACGTGAAGACGACGACGGTGCGGTCGGCGATCCCGCGCCGTTCGAGGCGATCCATGATCCGGCCGACGCCCTCGTCGAGGCTGTGGATCATCGCGGCGTATTTCGCGTTGCGGTGGCGCAGCCCCGGCTTGTCCTTCGCGGCGTAGCGGGCGACGAGCTCGGGCTTGGCCTCGATGGGCGTGTGCGGGGCGTGGTGGGCCAGGTAGAGGAAGAAAGGCCTGTCCCCCGCCTCGTCGATGATCCGCAGGGCCTCGTCCGTCAGGCGGTCGGTCAGGTACTCGCCGGGCTTGCCCATCTCCAGGTGAGGGACGTATCGGAACTCGCTGCCGAACGCCCCCGCGCCCCGATAGGGGAAGAAGAACGTCTGCGGGGCGCCCCAGAACGTGCCGCCGACGTTGACGTCGAAGCCTTGCGTCTCGGGATAGTAGCGCGCGTCGCCCAGGTGCCATTTGCCGACCAGGGCGGTGAGATGGCCGGCGCCCTGGAACACCTCGGCCAGCGTGACCTCCTCGTGCGGCAGGTTCGCGACCGTGACCGGCGGCAGGAGGCGCCGGTTCCTCGGCGGGCTCGCCGCGGACTCGTACCAGACCGTGACGTGGAGCCTCGCGTGGTGCTTGCCGGTCATGATGCTGGCGCGTGTCGGCGAGCAGACCGAGGCGGCATAAGCATCGGTGAAGCGCACGCCTCGCGCGGCGAGCCGGTCGAGGTTGGGGGTCTCGTGGAGGTCGGCGCCGTAGCAACCGAGGTCGGACCATCCCAGGTCGTCGGCCAGGATGAAGACGATGTTCCACGGCCGTCCGGCCGGCGGGGACGCCCGGCCCGGCCTCTGCTGGGCCCGCAGGTGCGAGGGGACGACGACGCCGGAGAGCATGACGAGCGCGAGCGCGACCCGTCCCCGCGCCACGCGACGTCCGGTCGTGTTTTCTGGTCCGAGTCCGATGGGCATGAATCCGCCTCCGATGCTCGGGTCGTGCGGGGTCGGGTTGGCATCACGCCTCGGCCGGGTCGACGAAGGCGGCGTCCTTGAAGCGGGTGCGGTCGAGGTCGTACTTCTGGAGCTTCTGGGTGACGCTGCGGCGCGACAGCCCGCTGTGCTTGGCGCAGCGGGCGACGTTGCCGCGGTACTTGGCCAGCAGGCGGGCGAAGTAGTCGCGCTCGACCTGGCCGATCAGGTCCCCGGTCAAATCGGGCAGCGGTCGCTCGATGTCGATCAAGGAGTGCGACGCCGGCCCCCTCCGGGGGCGGGGGGCGACGGTCGCGGGCAGGACGTCGCGGTGGATGACCGCGCCGTCGGCCAGCGCCACCGCCGCCTTGATCGCGTTCTCCAGCTCGCGGATGTTCCCCGGCCAGGCGTGTCCCAGGAGGGCTTGCATCGCCTCGGAGTCGATCTCGGTCACCGGCGGGTTGCTCATCGGCGTAAGCTTGTCGAGGAAGTGCATCGCCAGCAGCGGGATGTCCTCGGCCCTCTCGCGCAAAGGCGGCAGCTCGATCCGGATGACGTTGAGGCGGTAGAACAGGTCGGAGCGGAACCGGCCCGCCTTGACCTCGTCCTCCAGGCTCTTGTTGCTCGCCGCGACGATCCGGACGTCGACCTTCAGCGTCTCGGTCCCGCCGACCCGCTCGAACGTCCCCGACTGGAGCACCCGCAGGAGCTTGGCCTGCATCGCGGGAGAGACGTCGCCGACCTCGTCGAGGAAGAGCGTGCCGCCGTCGGCCAGCTCGAACCGCCCCCTCTTGCGGCGATCGGCGCCGGTGAAGGCGCCCTTCTCGTGGCCGAACAGGTCGCTCTCCAGCAGGCCGTCGGGCACGGCGGCGCAGTTCAGCGCCACGAACGGGCCCTGCCGCCGGGTGTCGGCGGCGTGGATCGCCTGCGCCACGAGCTCCTTGCCCGTGCCCGTCTCGCCGCGGAGCAGGACCGTCGAGCCGAGCGGGCCGACCTGCTCGATCAGGTCGAAGACCTTGCGCATCTTCGGGCTCTTCGAGACGATGTTGTGGAAGCCGTAGTCCTCGCTCATCTGCTTGCGGAGCTGCTGGAGCTCGTCGATCAGGCCGCGGCGCTCCAGGACGCGGCGGACGAGGAACCGGAGCCGATCGGGCTCGAACGGCTTGGTGATGAAGTCGTCGGCGCCGGCCTTCATCGCGTCGAGCGCCACCTGCGTGTCGCCATAGGCCGTCAGGACGATCACGCCGAACGGGAGCCTCTCGGCGCGGACGGTCGTCAGCAGCTCGATGCCCCCCATGTCGGGCATGCGGAGGTCGGTGATGACCAGGTGGAACACCCGTTCGCGGACGCACGCCAGGGCCGAGCGTCCGTCGCCGGCCGTCTCGACCTCGTGCCCGTCCATCTCCAGGATCACGCGCAGGTGCTCGCGGTTCAGAGGCAGGTCGTCCACGACCAGGATGCGGCGATTCATGGGGCCCCCGTAAATTCGGATGCGTCGAGGAAGAAGGTCCGATCCATGGACGGGGGCCATTCTTCGGAGGAACCGTCCCGCCCCGCGTCATACCCGGCCGTCGTGCGGCCGGTATCAAAGCCTCAAAGCCTGTCCCCGCCCGATGACGACCGGGCCGCGGCCGGTTCGGGCTGCCGCCCCCTCGGCTCGTCCGGCTCGGGCCCGCGCGGCCGGACCGGGGCCGGGCGGGCCGGCGCGTCGGGCAGGCCGAACGTCTCGGGCTGCTCGCGAGGCCGCACCTCGACCTCGCGGCGCCCGGCGCCGCGGTCGATCGTCAGAGACAGCGGCTCGCCGATCGCCGCGAACTCGACGGCGGCCTGCAACGCGCCCGGCCCTCGGAGCGGACGCCCCCCGACGCCCACGATCACGTCGCCGAGGCGGAGCTGCGCCTCGGCGGCCGGGCCGTCGGGCGCGATCAGGTTGACCACCACCGCGCCGGGCTGGTCGAGCCGCGCCGCCGTCTCGCGGTCGACCGGGCCGACGCGGACTCCGAGGTAGGCGCGGCGGACCCGCCCGTGCTCGATCAGGTCCGACGCGACCCGCCGCGCCCTCAAGCCCGGGATCGCGAACCCCACCCCGTCGTTGCCGCCGCCGAACGTCTTCAGCGCCGTGTTGATGCCGACCACCTCGCCCCTCATGTTGACCAGGGGCCCGCCCGAGTTGCCCGGGTTGATCGCCGCGTCGGTCTGGATCAGGTCCTCGTACATCGCCAGGCCGATCCCGCGCCCCTTGCCGCTGACGATGCCGGCGGTCACGGTGTCGGACAGACCGAACGGCTGGCCGATCGCCAGGACCCAGTCGCCGGTGTCCAGCGCGTCGGAGTCGCCCCATTCGGCCTGCGCGGCGCCCTGCCGTCGAGGACCAGCAGCGCCAGGTCGCTCTTGGGGTCGCGGCGGATTTGCGACGCCGTCCGTTCGCGGCCGTCGTGCAGGATCACCACGACCCGCGGCGCCCCCTGCACGACGTGGTCGTTCGTCAGGACGAAGCCCTTGTCCGCGTCGATCACGACCCCCGACCCCCCGACCTCACGCGGCGAGTCGTCCGGGAGGACCGGCGGGAATGGAAGGTTGGCCGGCATCCGAGGGAAGCGAGGCGGCACGTCAAGGGGGCGGACCGTCACCACGGCCGGCAGGACCCGCGCGCGGCCTTGCGGAAGCTCGCCGAGAGCGACTCGGCCTCCCCCTGGCCGGCGGCGGTCGCCGTCGCCAGGCAGGACAGGGCGCACAGGACCGCCGGCCCGGCCGTCCGCCCGCGGAGGGTCCACGACATCGGCTCCTCTCCTCCCATCGCCCCCGGGGATTCCCGGACCCGTCGTCGCGCGGAGGCTCCCGCCGCGCCGGGGACCGGGAACCCTGCGTGCGACGTGTGTTCCGGCCCGCCCACAGGCTCTCCCGTGACTATAACGATCCTATTGCCGCGTTGCCAGGGGCCTCGTCGCGGCCGGCCCGTCCGCAACCGTCGGAGACGTTCGGGCGGTTTTCGCACGACCGGACCACCAGCGGATGGGACGCGGAGGGATGCGGGCCGGGCCGATGGACGTCGATCAGGTCGGCGGCAATCCACCCCATCGGCCCGTCCCGCGTCCCATTTCCGGGACCCGGTGGCGCCGCCGATTTGGCCGGATCGGCAGGACGCCGAGGCGCCCTGGCCCGATGATAAGGATGTGAGGCCCGAACGCCCGATGGTTCCTTGGCAACTCGATTCGACCCCCGATCCGACCGCGATACCGAGGAGCGCCGCCGGGCGCCGGGCGCCGCTGCCGAACGAACCCACGCGGGACGGAGCCGTCTTCCGCATGGGTGCGTGAAACGCACCAGGTCGTTCGCGATCAAGGCCGATGGAGCGGTTCATGCACCCGACACCATGAGGGATCAAAGCGCCGAACGAACCCACCGTTCACTTGACTGTCAGATTCGATCGGTTTCGATCATCATCCGAGGTGACGGTGGATTGAGTCGGGTCTTTCCTCGTAAGTGGATACCGTCTGCCGTTCATAAATCCGTGTATTTCATGGAGATCGGATGGTGAGCGGTGTCCACCCTACGGATATCGAAGAGAGACAAGACCCGGGCGCCGACCGAACCCAACTCGCGTGCGAAACGAAGCCAATGGGACTCTGGACAAGATCTTTCCCCCCCAGATTGACCCCGGGCCGCGGGCCGGGTGTCACCAGGCGATCCGATCGAGGATGGTCCGGAGGCGTCGGCCCCGATCGGGGTTGATCGAGGTGACGTGGGCGACGCGGCCGGTGAGGTGGGCCCGGAAATCGGGGTGGCCGGCGCGGTTCTGGCAAGTGGGACCGAGGCGGGCGCAGTTGTGGAGGATGGCCTTCAAGGCATCGTACTCGTCGCGGGCGATGTTGGGCCGGTCGTTGAGCACGACCCCCGCGACCTTCTGGCGGACCCCCCGTCGCATCACCCGGGTTTTGTGGGTGTTGACCTCGAATCCCTCCTCCAGGGCGAGGGCGCAGGCGTGGACGTGGAACCTCGCGACCGAGCGCTCGAAGACGGGTCCGCCGGAGAAGGCCAGGTCGTCGGCATACCGGGTGTAGCGGGCGTCGGTCGACGCGGCCAGGCCGGCGAGGCGGACGTCGAGGCGATAGGCGCACAGGTTGGCCAGCGCCGGAGAGGACGGCGCCCCTGCGGCAGGTGGGGCCGGCCGAACAGGCGACGGGCCCGGCCGACGTCGGGCCACCCGGGGGCCGCGACGACGTCGGGCGGTGCGCTGTTGGTGCAGAGGCCGGCCAGCAGGCGGGCCACCGGCTCGGGATAGCCGGCCGTCAGGAACAGCGCCGTGACGCGGGCGGCCGTGATCGTCGGGAAGAAGTCGCGGAGGTCGAGCTTGAGCACCACCCGACGGCCGACGTGCGGCGCCGACGAACGTCCGGACCGACCGCCCCGGCCGGAAGGCGTGCGCGGCGTCGTGCGGCGGGATCGCGCCGAGCACCTCGCCCAGCAGCCGGCGCTGGATCGACTTCAGGAGGGGCCGGGGCACCTCGATCAGGCGCGCCGACCTGGACGGCTTGGCCATCCACCGATAGTCATAGCGGCGCCCGGCCCCGGGCAGGGCCCGCCGCTCGCGCGCCTGGCAGTCGGCGAGCCAGTCGAGCGCGCCGGGGTCGAGCCCGAGCCGCCCGGCCAGGGCCCCCGGGGTGGCGATCGCCGGCACCGCCCAGGACGACGGCGCGCCGGCCGCCGGCCACATCGCCGGGGCGGGCCTCGGGCCCGGGGCCAGCGACAGCTCGTGCTCCTCGCAGGCGAGGCGGAAGCCGAGGTCGTCGAGCAGCATCGCGGCGACCCGCGCGGCCCTCGGCCGCGGGCCCTCGCCGGTCGCGGCCAGCAGCCGGCGCACCACCGGGCGGAGCCAGCGGTGGCCACCGCCCAGGGCGCGATTGCCCCCCGCGACGAGGTCGTCCTCCCGCCACCGCCCCGAGACCAGGACGTCGGCGAGCCCTCGGGCGATCAGCTTGGGCCTCCGGGTGGTGGGTGACAGCGGCGGACGCTCCAACCAGTCTCGTCCGGCGTGAGCGGTCCTACGCGAAGCGTAGCTCGGCTCACGCGCCGCATCGTGCCTGCTGACGTGCTCCCCCGGGGTAGCCCCGGGGAGGCGAAACCGGCCGCCGAGAGACGGCCTTCCCGCCCTCTTGGAGCGCCGCCGCTGCGCGATCAAGGTAGGCCCCACCTGGACTGTTGTCAAGGTGTCTCGGGGCGGGATTCGTCCCCGCCGGCGCCCTGCGAGGCGCCGGCCGAGCCGCGGGCACCCCGACCCGTCCCGGTCGCCGTGAGGGGCACGCCGGGCCTCCCGGAGGGCGGGCGCGGCCGGGCGAGGAAAGCCGATCCCGGCGCCGGTCGGTGCTTGAGGACGGCCCCTGGCTCTGGTACGAACACGACGGATGGACGACGGGGCGCGCCGGAGCCGCCATGATCGAACTGCTCGCATTGCCGGGCTGGCAGGCGCCGCCGAGGTCGCTCGACGACTGGGTCGCCCGCCTGACCGAGGCCGGGGGCCCGGTGGTGGTCGCCCGCGAGGCGGCCGGGGTGTCCTGGCTGGAGATGGGCCGGCTCCGCCTCCGCGGCTACGCCGTGATCGAGGGGGACCGCGTCGAGGCGATCAACTTCGAGCTGGCCGACCCCGACCCGGCCCCCGCCTCCCGCGTCGTCGAGGCCGCCGCGCAGGCCCTGGGCTGGGAGGTCCACCCCGACGAGCCGGACGACGAGGATGACGACTGAACCCAGGCCGCCCGCAGGAGACCGACCGATGCCCGCGACCCGCCTCGCCCTCGCCGCACTGGCCCTCGCCGCGCTGGGGACCTCCGCCCGCGCGGCCGAGCCCCGGTTCAAGAAGCACGACATCAACCCCACGAGCCCGTTCGAGGCCGCGGGGGTGTTCGACGTCGACGGCGACGGCACGCTCGACATCGTCTCGGGCGACACCTGGTACAAGGGGCCCGACTTCAAGCAGGCGTCCAAGGTCCGCGACGTGGTCCGCGTCGGGACGTACTACAACTGCTTCTCGACCATCCCGATGGACGTCAACGCCGACGGCAGGATGGACTACGTCTCCTGCTCGTATTTCGGCAAGAATGTCGGATGGGTCGAGAACCCGGGCGTCGCGGGCAAGGAGTGGACCTACCACCCGATCGCCCTGCCCGGCGCGAGCGAGGCGGCCGTGGCCGTCGACCTCGACGGCGACGGCAAGCGCGACATCCTGCCCAACACGGTCAACGTCGTGGTCTGGTACAGCCTGGAGAGGGCGGGCCCGGAGCCGGTCTGGAAGAAGCACGACTTCGGCGCGCTGAGCAACAAGGCCAACGGCCACGGCGTCGGCACCGGCGACGTCAACGGCGACGGCCGGACCGACCTGCTCACGCCCAAGGGCTGGTTCGAGGCCCCCGCCGACCCGAAGACCGAGACCTGGACCTGGCACCCCGACTGGCAGCTCGGCGCCGCGGGCATCCAGATCCTCGCCCGCGACGTCGACGGCGACGGCCTCTCGGACGTCGTCTACGGGATGGGCCACAACTACGGCCTGTTCTGGCTCAAGCAGGGCAAGGGCCCCGGCGGCGAGCGATCCTGGACCAAGCAGACGATCGACGACTCGATCGCGTCGGTCCACACGCTGCTCTGGGCCGACCTCGACGGCGACGGCAAGGCGGCACGAGCTCGTCACGGGCAAGAGGGTCTACGCCCACGAGGTCGAGCCCGGCGCCACCGACGGGTCGGTCGTCGCCTGGTACGGCTTCGACCGCGGCGCGGGCAAGTGGACCCGGCACGTGATCTACCAGGGCGAGCCCGCCAAGGACGCGCCCGCCAAGGGGGCCGATCGCGACGCCCAGAAGGACTTCCCCGCCGGCACCGCCGGCACCGGCCTGGAGATGACGGCCGTCGACATCGACCGCGACGGCGACATCGACCTGGTCTGCCCCGGCAAGAGCGGGCTCTACCTGTTCGAGAACCTCGGCGCCGGCCGCTGAGGGCGAGGCCGTCGCGGGCGAGGGCGCGGCCTCGCGTCGGCCGGGGCGATCCGTTAAGGTGAGGGGTGCGGGCCGTGGCCGTCCGGCGAGGCGGCGCACGCCCCATCTTCACCGAGGATCGTCCCGTGGCCGAGCCATCCCCGCCCAACCCGCCCCCCGCCCGCGACGAGTCGACCGTGGTCCTCCCGCGACGCCGGATCGGCCAGGCGGCCGACTTCGGGCCCTTCGCCGGCGCGGTCGAGGCCGCGCTGGGCGACCTGGAGGCGTCGCGGGCGATCGCGAGGCTGTGGGACCGGGACCCGACGCTCTGGAAGGCGGGGCCCGAGCATGCCCGGGCGATCGCCGGGTCGCTCGGCTGGCTGACCGTCACCGACTTCATCCGGCCGCACGTCGAGGAGCTCGGGCGCCTGGGCGAAGACACGGCCGGGCCCGGGTTCTCGCACGTCGTCGTCATGGGCATGGGCGGGTCGAGCCTCGCCGCCGAGGTGCTCCGCCGCAGCGGGCTGGTCCCCGCCGGCCGCCCCCGGCTCGTCGTGCTCGACAGCACCGTGCCCGCCTCGGTCCGCGAGGTCGAGGGCATGATCGACCCGGCGCACTCGCTGTTCGTCGTGGCCAGCAGGAGCGGCACCACGACCGAGCCGTCGGTCTTCTACGCCTACTTCTTCGACGTCGTCCGGCGGCACAAGGGGGACAACGCCGGCGAGAACTTCATCGCGATCACCGACCCCGGCACGCTGATGGAGGCGCAGGCCCGCCGCGACACGTACCGGCTGATCTTCCTGAACCCGGGCGACGTCGGCGGGCGGTTCTCGGCGCTGTCGTACTTCGGCATGGTCCCGGCGGCCTTGATGGGCCTCGACGTCAAGGCCCTGCTCGACCGCGCCGACGAGGCGGCCCGCGCCTGCCGCCCCGGTGTCCCGGCCCGGGAGAACCCCGGCGCCTGGCTCGGCGCTGCGCTCGGGCGCTGGCGCAGGAGGGCCGCGACAAGCTGACGCTCGTCCTGCGGCCCCCGCTCGAGGCGCTGGGCCTCTGGATCGAGCAGCTCGTCGCCGAGAGCACGGGCAAGGAAGGCCGCGGCATCATCCCGGTGGCGGGCGAGCCGCTCGGCGACCCCGGCGTCTACGGCGACGACCGGGTCTTCGTCCGGGTCCGCACGCACGACGACCGCGGCCTCGAAGACAACCCCCGGCTGAAGGCCCTCGCCGAGGCGGGCCACCCCGTCATCGACCTCGTCATGGGCGACGCGGCCGACCTCGGGGCCGAGTTCTTCCGCTGGCAGGTCGCCACCGCGATCGCCGGCTGGCGGCTCGGGATCAACCCGTTCGACCAGCCCGACGTCCAGGAGGGCCGGGACGACACCAGGGCCCTGCTCGCCGAGTCCCGGAAGACGGGCCGGCTGCCGGAGCCGGCATCGGTCGCCGCGTCCGACGGCCTGACCGTCTACGCCGACCGCGGCAACGGAGGTCCGATCGTCGAGGCCGCCGGCCGGTCGGGCGGGCGCGAGGCCGTCGTGGCCGCCCTCCGCGCGCACTTCGGCCGGGTCCGGCCGGGCGACTACATCGCCTTGATGCCCTACTTCGACCAGACCGAGGCCCGCGACGAGGCCATCCTGGCGATCCGGACCCTCCTGCGAGACGCGCTGAAGGTCGCCACGACGACCGGATACGGGCCCCGCGTCCTGCACACGACCGGACAGCTCCACAAGGGGGGCCCCGACACCGGCGTCTTCGTCCAATTGACCGCCGACGACGGCGAGGACATCGCCATCCCGGGCCATCCGTTCGGCTTCGCCGCGCTCGTCCGGCGCAGGCGCTGGGCGACTTCCGGGCGCTCGCCTCGCGGAAGAGGAGGGCCCTGGGGCTGCACCTCGGGTCGGACGTCGACGGCGGACTCGCCAGGCTGCTCGAACTTGTCCGGGACACCCTCCGCAGGTCATGAGGCCGGCCCGCGATGCGGCCGGTTACTTCAGCCTCGCGAGGAACTCGACCAGGTCGCGGACTTCGGCCCTGGAGAGATACTTGATCAGGTCCTGCGGCATGGCCGACGCGCCCCTCTTCTGCTCCTCGATGTCGGCCTTGGGCACCGTGACGAACTTCCCCTCGGGCGTGATCAGGCGGATGTGGTCGGGCGTGTCCTCCTTGACGATGCCCGTGTGGACCTGCCCGTCGGCCGCGGCGACGACCAGCGTCTCGAAGCCCTTGGCGATCTGCCGGTCGGGGGCGACGATCGACTCCAGGATGTAGCGCCGGTCCTGGCGGGACCCGATGCCGTTCAGGTCGGGGCCGACCTCGCCCCCCTTGTCGCGGGCCTTGTGGCACCGGATGCACTCGACCTCGGCCTTCTCGGAGAAGACCTTCCAGCCCCGCTCGGCGTCGCCGCCGACGAGGGCCTCGCGGTAGGCCGAGAGCGGGTCGTCCGCGGGACTTCGCCTCGTCGAGCCGCCGGAGCTTGCGCGCGACCTCGGGGTCCTTCCGCCTCCTCGCGGCCTCGATCAGGTCGAGCTCGATCTCGGGCGGGACGTCCTTCGTCCCGAGGCGGTCGAGCCACCGCGACAGGGCGCGGTCGGCGGCCGGGCCCGGCACGTCGCCGAGCGCGGCGAGCGCCCCTGGCGCTCGGCGACGTCGCCCTCGTTCCAGGACCGCCTCCAGGATCGGGACGGCCTGGCCGGGCTGGAGCCTCGCCAGGAGCCGGCGCGCCTCGACGCGCAGCGACGGGTCGCGGTCCTCCAGGGCCCGGCCGACGGCCTCGGCCAGGCGGGCGTCGCCGATCCGGTCGAGCGCCCGGATCGCCTCGGCCCTCGGCCCGGCGCCCCGGCTCGCGTCGGCGATCAACGCCGACAGGACGGGGCCGGCCCCCTTGAGCGGGAGCGGCCCGATCGCCCGCAGCGCGGCGAGCGTCACGGCCTCGGGGGCGTCGCGGAGCAGGTCCGCGAGCACCGGCCGCAGCGCGACGGCCGCATCCTCGGCCGGTCGCGGAGGGCATCGGGCGCCACAGGCCGACCACCCGGTCGAGGCCCGGAGGCTTGGGCCAGGCGGCCAGGACCTGCAACGCCTCGACGCGGATCGGGACGGGCACGTCGGCCTTCGCGGCCAGCGCCGCCAGGGTCGAGGCATTCTCGGGCCCGCCCTCGCGGGCGTTCGCGTTGAGCACGCGGCGGAGCAGCGGCTCCGGCGAGGCGGACGAGGTCGCCAGGCGGGCCAGCCTCGGCAGCGCCGGCGCGATCGGCACGTCGTAGATCGCGCGGGCGGCTTCGAGGACCAGGAGGGGCTCGGGGTCGTCGAGGAACCGGGCGACCTCGGGCCTCTCCAGCCGGCGGAGCGCCAGGAGGACCCCCATCCGGGCCGAGGCCGACGGGTCGGACGACGCCGCGAGCAGGGCGTCGAGGTCGCCGATCCCCGCCAGGCCCATCACGGCCGCGTGCCGGAGGTAGGGGTCGCGGTCGGCGTTGTCGCGGAGCAGCCCCAGGAGCGGCCCGACCGCCTCGCGACGGCGCGAGCTTGCCCAGGCCGATCGCGGCGAAGGAGCGGACGCGAGGGCTGGCGTCGCCGAGCCTCGCCGTCAGCGCCTCGCCGGACCGGGCCCAGCGGGCATCGCCGAGGACCCGGGCCGCCTGGGCGCGGACCTCCGCGTCCTCGTCGTCGAGCCGGGGCCCGATCGCCTCCAGCGCGGCGGGGGCCGTGCGGCCGACCTGGCCCAGCCCCCAGACGGCGTGGATGCGGGCGAGCTGATCATGGCCCGGCTTCGCCCGATCGGCCAGGATGGCGATCGACGCCGCACCCCTCGCGGCCAGGGCGAACTGGGCCTCCTGGCGGACCCGCATGTTGGGATGGGCCAGCAGGCGGGCCAGCTCGTCGGCCGGGCGGCGGTCCATCCCCTCGGCCAGCAGCGCCTTGACCTCGCGCACCCGGGGGTCGGCGGCGCGGGCGGGGTCGAAGGCCGTGCGGATGCGGCCCTTGCCCGTCGCGGTCGCGCCGCGCCCTCGATCCAGTCGGTCAGGTACAGGGCCCCGTCGGGGCCGAAGTCGACGTCGGTGGCCTCGACGCCCCAGACGAACTTGTCGGAATCGACCACCTTGTACGACGCCCCGTCGGGCTCCATCGCGATCGATCGGATCGCCGCTCTGGCCCGACGACCCGCGGAAGTCGCAGAGGAAGAAGCGGTCGCGGTAGCGGTCGGGCATCAGGCTCGCCCCCGGCTCGCACGCCACGCCCGAGGGGCCGTCGGAGATGTTGACCAGCGGCGGCACGATATAGGCGGCCTGGCCGTCCCACCGCGGATACCAGAGCTTCTCGGCGTTCCAGGGGCCGCGGGTGACCGGCTCCTTGAGGTACTGGTAGCCGATCCGCCAGCCGCTGTCGCCCCCCTCGACGACGTGGACCCAGCGCGCCTTGTCGCCGCTGTCGGAGTTGTTGTCGCCGGTGAACAGGTTGCCGAACCGGTCGAACGCCAGGTCCTGCGGGTTGCGGAGGCCGGTGGCGAAGATCTCCAGGTTCGAGCCGTCGGGGTCGCAGCGGAGCACCGCGCCGGTGTCGAGGCAGACGAGGTCGCGCCCCCCGGTCCGGACGTTGAAGCCGCGGTCGCCGATGCTGAAGTAGAGCTTGCCGTCGGGGCCGAAGGCGGGCCCGTGGAGGTCGTGGCCGAGGAAGTTGACGTGGACCCCGTAGCCGTGCGACAGCGACCGGCGGACGTCGGCCTTGCCGTCGCCGTCGTCGTCGCGGAGGTACCAGAGGTCGGGGATGCACGTGAACCAGACGCCCCCCGTGCCGCGCCACGACGCCCGCCGCGGGGCCGTCGGGGACGTTGTCGAAGCCGTCGGCGAAGACCGACGCGCGGTCCGCCTTGCCGTCGCCGTCGGTGTCCTCGATCAGGCGGACCCGGTCGCTCACCCCGCGATAGCCCGTCGAATTCCTGCTTGCTGAGGTACTTCCGGAACATGGCCACGCGGTCGTCGACGGTCCGGCTGGCCATGTCGTCGTCGAGCCAGGCCATGTGCCGCCGGGTGTCGGTGACGCCGCGGTAGAGGCGGAACGTCTCGGCCACGAAGACCCGGCCGCGCTCGTCGATCCCGAGGGCGACGGGGTTGCCGACCATCGGCTCGGTCGCGAACAGCCCGAGGCGCATCCCCTCGGGGACCTGGATCGACCGCGCCGCCAGCTCGGCATCGCGGATGATGACCGGGGCCTTGGGCCGGGCCGCCTTCTTCCTGGGAGCGGGGGCTCGGCGAGGGCCGCGGTCGCCGTGCATGCGATCAGGACGAGGGCGTTCCGGGCGAGTCGGGGCATGGGTCGGGGCTATCCGGTGAGGAGTGTCGGGGCATGTCATCGGCGGGGATCGATCGATCGTACCCCGATCCGCGGACCCGTCGCAATGGGGATGCGGGATCGGGTCGAGCTCATCGGGCCCGGGCGAATCGGGGGCGAGGCGGGCCGGTGGGGGGTTGTCCCACGCCCGATGCCTCCTTACAGTATCGTCTTGCCGCCGCCGACAAGTCCCCACGACCCCCGACGCCCGACAGGTGAGATCCGCCGATGTCCGAGTTCTTCCCCGACGTGCCCAAGATCGCCTATGGGGGGCCGAAGTCGCGGAACCCCCTCGAATTCAAGCACTACAACCCGGACGAGGTCGTCGGCGGCAAGGCCCTCAGGGATCACCTGCGGTTCTCGGTCGTCTACTGGCACACGTTCAGCAACCCGCTGTCCGACCCGTTCGGGCCCGGCACGGCGCTGCGGCCCTGGGACGACGGCAGCGGCTCGGTCGCCAACGCGCAGACGAAGGTCCGCGCCGCCTTCGAGTTCTTCGAGAAGCTCGGCGTCCCGTTCTACGCCTTCCACGACCGCGACGTCGCCCCCGAGGGCAAGACGCTCAAGGAGAGCCACGCCAACCTCGACGAGGTCGTCAAGGTCCTCAAGGACGAGCAGGCCCGCACCGGCGTCAAGCTGCTCTGGGGGACGGCCAACCTGTTCAGCAACCCCCGCTACATGCACGGGGCGGCGACCAGCCCCAACCTCGACGCCTTCGCCTTCGCCGCCGCGCAGGTCAAGAAGGCGCTGGAGGTGACGCTCGAGCTCGGCGGCGGCGGCTACACCTTCTGGGGCGGCCGCGAGGGCTACTCCACCCTGCTCAACACCGACATGAAGCGCGAGCTCGACCACCTCGCCCGCTTCTTCCACATGGCCGTCGATTACAAGAAGAAGATCGGCTTCAACGGCACCTTCTACATCGAGCCCAAGCCGATGGAGCCGACCAAGCACCAGTACGACTCCGACGCCGCCGCCTGCCTGAACTTCCTCCGCACCTACGACCTGCTGCCCCACTTCAAGCTCAACCTGGAGACCAACCACGCCACCCTGGCCGGCCACGAGATGATGCACGAGCTGGAGGTCGCCATCGGCGCCGGCGCCCTGGGGTCGATCGACGCCAACACCGGCGACCCGCTCCTGGGCTGGGACACCGACCAGTTCCCGACCGACATCTACCTGACGACCAAGTGCATGCTCTGCATCCTCGGCATGGGGGGCTTCACCACCGGCGGGGTCAACTTCGACGCCAAGGTCCGGCGCGAGAGCTTCGAGCCGATCGACCTGTTCCACGCCCACATCGGCGGCATGGACACCTTCGCCCGCGGCCTGAAGGTCGCGCACGAGATCATCGCCGACGGCCGCCTCGCCTCGTTCGTCAAGGAGCGCTACCGGAGCTGGGACTCCGAGCTCGGCCGCCGGATCGAGTCGGGCCAGGCCACCTTCGCCGACATGGAGGCCTACATCCTGCCCAAGGGCGAGGCCGCGAGGAACGCCAGCGGCCGGCAGGAGATGCTCGAGAACCTGATCAACGAGTTCATCTGAGCGCCGAGCCGCCCTGGCCTATCCTCCATCCCCCTTCACCCGTCCCCCATCAAGATGGGGGATGGGGATCGGTGCTTCACCGCCTCAGCGCGACGCCTGGGCCGCCCGGTTGCGGGCCGCGACCTTCTTGGGCTTGGCCGGCTTCTTGTGGACGACCTGCGGGCTGCCCGGGGGCGAGTCGGCCTTCAGGGTCAGCGTGAAGCCGTACCCGTCGTGCTTGTCGCCCGCGAACGGGTCGTGCTCCCTCTCCAGCGCGTCGATCTCCTCCGACTCGGGGGTGAAGACCGCCGTCGAATGCGCGTCGAGCAGCCCCTCGGCGTCCGCGCCCAGGATCAGGGTCGCCTGGAGGACGTACCGTCCCAGCGGCATGAGCGGGCCCTTGACCGGCTCGAGCGGGTCCTTGTAGGCGTAGCCCGACGCGCCCGAGACGCAGTAGACCGGGTAGCTGACCGCCAGCGGCGTGCTCGCCCAGCCGGCCGGCGCGATCGTCGGCGCCGGCCAGGCGGACGCAGGCGCACGCCTTGTGCTTGCTCCGGATGATCCCGGCCAGGCTGCTCTCCAGGGTCAGGACGACCTGCAAGATCGACGGGTCGGAGCAGGCGATCTCGAACTCCTGGACGACCTGGATCGTCTGCGAGGCCGACGAGTCGGCCCCGAGGAACACGCTGGCGCCGACGCCCCCGGTCAGGACGGCCTTCAGCGCGTTGTCCTCGGTCGTCACCTCGATCTTCCCCTTGTCCGCCGCGGCCGAACCGTGGGTGCAAGGGGCGATCGCCTCGTTCTTCGCGCCCGCGGTGAACTCGTACTTCAGCGTGGCCGTCTCGGTCGCCGGGGCCGGGGCCGTCCCGTTCGTGGGGGGCGGGGGCGGGGGCGGGATCGGCACCTGGCCGAGCCATCCGAGCACCAACAGCGCACCGAGCGTCATCGACCTTCCTCCTATCCTATCCGCTGATGACGCCCAAGGGTTCGCCTCGGCCGGGGGCGAGGCTCGGCAGGGATCGGGCCCCGCATGGACGTCCATGTCCCAATCGGATCGATGGGAACCGCGACCATCCTCGATCGCGGCACCTTGGAGAGTGGTTCCTAGATCGTCCGGCGCGAGTACCCAGGCTCAGGAAATTACGGATGATCCTCAGATGACCACGAAATCGAAGAACCGCAAGATGGGGCCAAATTACCCGAATTACCTATCCCTCGGATGATGCAGGCCCCGGGCATGGGACGCGGAGGGACGCAGATCAGATCGGCGGCCATCCGCCCCGATCCGCGTCCCTCCGCGTCCCATTCCCTGTCATCGAGCCTGCGGTATCCCGGCGTCCTCGTCAGGCGCGGGAGCCGGCCGGGTCGGCGAGGGCGGCGAACAGGCCGCGCATGAAGTCGGGGAGGTCGTCGGGTGTCCGGCTGGTGACGAGGTTGCCGTCGCGGACGACCGCGGCGTCTTGCCAGACGCCGCCCGCGTTCTCGACGTCGTCGCGGATGGCGAAGAAGCCGGTGACCTTGCGCCCCTTGAGGCACCGGGCCGAGCAGAGCATCCACGGGCCGTGGCAGATGGCGGCCAGGACCTTGCCCTGCCGGGCGGCCTGGGTCACCAGGTCGACCATGGCCGGGTGGCGCCTCATGTGGTCGGGCGAGTAGCCGCCGGGGATCACGATCGCGTCGAAGTCGGCGGCCTTGACCTCGGAGGCGGCGGTGTCGGCCTTGGCCGGGTAGCCATGCTTCGAAGTGTACGTCTCGCCCGCCTTGGGCCCGACGATCTTGACGTCGCAGCCCGCCTCGCGGAGACGCAGGACCGGATACCAGAGTTCCAGGTCTTCGTAGAACTTCTCGACGAGCACGGCGACCCGCTTGCCTTTGATGTTGTCCATGGTTGAGTCTCCTGAAGGTAATATCGTGCCACGAGGTCCGGCTGTCCTGAAAATCCGGTGCCCGCGCGTGGACGTTCAGCGGGCCTGCGCGGCTCGGGCCGGGTCGCCGGAGGGGCGAGGTCGGCCATCGACTCGGCGAGGCCCTCGTCGGTCGTGTAGGGAGGATCGTAGCCGAGGACGCGGCGGGCCTTGTCGATCGAGTAGTCGAGGTTCAGGCCCAGGAACTTGTAGCGGGCCTTGTTGACCAGCGGGGGCTCGGGCGACCTGAGCCGCCTGGCCCTCCTCTCCATCAGGATGGCGAGGGTCCAGGCGAGCCAGAGCGGGATCTTCCTCCTCGGGGGCCGCAGCCCCGCCAGCTCGGCCACGCGGCCGACGAACTGGCGCTTGGTGACGCGGGCGCCGTCGGTCAGGTTGAAGACCTGGCCGACCGCCGCGGGCACCTCGGCCGCCAGGAAGATGCCGTGGACCAGGTTCTTGACGTAGATGCAGTTGAGCACCTGGTCGCCCGAGCCGAAGTAGGTGAACCGCCCCGAGCGGAGGGCGCCCGAGCAGCTTGGGCAGGACGGTGCGGTCGCGGGGGCCGTAGATGAAGCCGGGGCGGACGATGCTCAGCGGCAGCCCGCGCCGCTCGACGTGCTCCAGCGCCAGCGCCTCGGCCTCGACCTTCGAGCGGGTGTAAGCATCGAGCGAGTCGGCCGCCGGGGGGGTCGTCTCGTCGGTGCCGAAGTGGTCGCGCGCCTCGTAGACGCCCAGCGAGCTCGACGTGGACGAACCGCCCCACGCCCGCGTCGGCCGCGGCGTCGAGCAGGAGGCGGAACGCCTCGACGTTCAGCGCGCGAAACTCCTCCAGGGTGCCCCAGTCGCCGACCTTGGCGGCGCAGTTGAGGACCCAGTCGGCCCCCTCGACGCCGCGGCGGAGGGCGTCGGCGTCGGCGAGGTCGCCGTCGACCTTCTCGACGCCCCAGCGGTCGAGCAGGCGGGCGTCGCTGGTGGCGCGGACCAAGGCGCGGACGCGGTGCCCGCGACGCAGCGCCTCCTCGGCGACGTGGCTGCCCACCAGCCCGGTGGCGCCGGTGACGAAGATCGTCCTCGGATGGTTCGTGGTCATGAAACGTCGCGTCCGGCTCCCGGGTCCCGACGGCCCCCCTCCCCGATCGGGTCGAGCCGCCCGGGACCAACACTAACGTCGGGACCGCCCGTGCGGCTAGGGGGTCGCGATCGATCGGCGGAGGAGGGAAATTCGGGGTGGCAGACCGACCGTCGGAGGGTGTACGCTGGGTATTTTGAACCGAGACGGTCGGGGCCGTGCGGGTCGGTCGTCGCCGCCCGGCGCTTGGATTGACAGGATCGGGAGTTGGGTCTAGCATACCCGGCCCGCTCCTCGCCCTCCGCTAGACGCCAGAACGGGGTGGGAGATTCATGGCCAGCGTCCTGAAGAACGATGAGCTCGAGGCATTCCGTCACGTCCTGCTGGGCCTCCGGTCGCGGCTCCGCGGCGACCTCGACCAGATGACCGACGAGGCGCTGCGGCGGAACCAGCACGAGACCTCGGGCAACCTCTCCAACGTGCCGTTGCACATGGCCGACGTCGGGACCGAGAACTACGACCAGGAGTTCACCCTGGAGCTGATCGAGAACGAGCAGGGGACCCTGGAGCAGGTGCTCGACGCCCTGGGGCGGATCGACGCGGGGACGTTCGGCCGCTGCCAGGAGTGCGGCGAGCCGATCGCCAAGTCCCGGCTCCAGGCCCTGCCCTACACGCGCCACTGCATCGGGTGTGCGCGCGCCCTGGAGAACCGCGGATGAACGAGCCGGTGGGATGGAGCCGCTGGGCCCTGTTCTGGGCGATCGCGCTGGGCGGGGCGGCCTTCGACCTGACGACCAAGGCGCTGATGTTCGCCCGGATCGGCGAGCCCCCGCGCGCCCCGTCCCCCTGATCGGCCACGTGCTGGAGCTGCGCACCAGCTACAACCAGGGGGCGTTGTGGGGCCTGGGGCGCAACCTCCCCTATAGCAGCCTGATCTTCGCGGGCCTGTCGGTGGTCGCGGCGCTGGCCATCTGCTACTGGCTGTTCGTCCGCGGCGCCGCCGCAGACGGCCGCCTGACCGCCGCGCTCGGCCTGATCATGGCCGGGGCCCTGGGCAACTGCTACGACCGCCTCGTGCTGGGGCAGGTCCGCGACTTCGTCCACTTCCACGTCGATTCGGTGGGGTTCAACTTCGCCATCTTCAACTTCGCCGACAACATGCTCGTCGTCGGGGCGGCGCGCTGATGCTGCTGGCGCTCCGCCCCGAGCATCCCCTCCCGCAAGGCGACCGCGAGGCCCCGCCCGAGGCCGCCCCCGCCGAGACGGTCCACCTGGCCTGAGGCCGCGTCCGGGATCACACGTCATAGTACAGCGCGAACTCGTAGGGGTGGGGCCGGGTGCGGACGGCCTCGACCTCGTGCGCCTGCTTGTACCAGATCCAGGTGTCGATCACGTCGGGCGTGAAGACGTCGCCGCGGAGCAGGAACTCGTGGTCGTCCCGCAGCGCGGCGAGCGAGGCCTCGAGCGACTTCGGCGTGCCCGGGACCCCCTCAAGCTCCTCGGGCTGGAGGTCGTAGATGTCCTTGTCGAGCGGGTCGCCGGGTCGGGTCTTGTTCTGGACGCCGTCGAGCGCCGCCATCAGCATCGCCGAGAAGAGCAGGTACGGGTTGGCCGCGCTGTCGGGGACACGATACTCGATCCGGCGGCTCTTGGGGCTGGGGCTGTGGACCGGGATGCGGATGACCGCCGCGCGGTTGCGGCGGCTGTACGACAGCTTGGTGGGGGCCTCGAATCCCTCGACCAGCCTCTTGTAGCTGTTGGTCGTCGGGTTGGCGAACGCGCACAGCGCCGGGGCGTGCTTCAGGAGGCCGCCGATGGCGTACAGGCCCAGGTCGCTCAGCCCCCCGTAGGAGGTTCCGGCCAGCAGGGGCGCCTCGTTCTTCCAGAGCGTGAAGTGGGTGTGCATGCCCGAGCCGTTGTCGCCGTGCAGCGGCTTGGGCATGAAGGTGGCCGTCTTGCCGTTGCGGCGGGCGACGTTGCGGATGATGTACTTGGCCAGCATGACCTGGTCGGCGCTCTCGACCAAGGGCTGCGACACCAGGTCGACCTCGCACTGGCCGCCGGTGGCGACCTCGTGGTAGTGCGCCGAGGTGGCGATCCCGCACTCGTGCATCCTCTGCGCGATCTCGGTGCGGAGGTCGGCCAGCGTGTCGATCGGCGGGCAGGGGAAGTAGCCGAGCCCCGACCCGGCCTTGTAGCCGAGGTTGGGGCGCTCGGCCCGGCCTCGGTTCCAGATCCCCTCGGCCGAATCGACGTGGTAGAACGCCTCGTGGCCGCGCTGGTCGAACCGGACGTCGTCGAAGACGAAGAACTCCAGCTCGGGCGCGATCCGGCACATGTCGGCCAGGCCGGTGCTCCTCATGTAGCTGACGGCCTTCCGCGCGATGTTGCGGGGGTCTCGGGTGTAGTCCTGCTGCGTGATCGGGTCCTGGATGTTGCAGACCATCGTCAGCGTGGGCTGCGCCGTGAACGGGTCGATCAGCACCGTCTCGGGCTGGGGGACCACGAGCAGGTCGGCCTCGTTGATGGCGCGCCAGCCGACGACGCTCGACCCATCGAAGGCGATCCCCTCCTCGAAGGTCTCCTCGGTCAAGGCGTCGGCGGGGATCGAGAAGTGCTGCCAGACGCCGGGGAAGTCCATGAAACGGAGGTCGACGGTCGTCACCTCGCGCTGTCGGATCTGCGCCAAGACCTCTTTGGGTGTCACCGCGGTTCGTTCCTTTCCGTCCCGGTCCCGAGGGCCGCGCGGTCCCTGGCTCGTCGGCCGGCCCCTCCCGGGATCGTTTCGTCATCGAGGCGCTGCGGTCGTCCCCGATCGGAGCCGCGATCGTGGCGGGGGAAATGCGTCGCCTCCCCCTCGGCTCCGCGAGGAAATTTGCCCATATTACCAATGGCTTCGTTTGGAATTCAACACACAGACGCCCCGGCCGACAGACTGTGACCCGTCGCCGGAGGCGAGACGAAGCTTATCCAGAGTCCCATTGGCTTCGTTTCGCAGGGACCGCAATCGGCGGCCCGAGGTCCGGGAAGCATTTTGCCCAGAGTCCCATTGGCTTCGTTTCGTCGCGGTGAGTTGAGGCCCCACATCACCGTACGATACCCTACCCAGAATCCCATTGGCTTCGTTTCGTCATCAGCGATTCACGCCTCGCGGACACAATCCTCCGGCACGATCTCGGCCCACGCCCATGACGGAAATTAATGTCTTCTCAAGACTTCCGATATAAAACGGCCAAATTCGCTTCGTTTCGGGGAATGCGGTCTCCTCCGCCTCGGGACGCCTTGGCCGCGGCGCGTTGGTTCCCGAGGGCCGGGGATACGCGAACGGGACGGCGGCCGAGGGAGCTTACCCAGATCCCCACTGGCTTCGTTTCGTCACGGGACCGCGACACCTCGACGGGTGCCCGAGAACATCTTATCCAGGTTGCCATTCGCTTCGTTTCGGCGGTCGAGTTTGGGTTCGGTCTGCGCTCGTCCTGGATTCGCCGAGGGATGACCGCCGGGTTCGGGGGTGCGGGGCGTTTGCCGGGCGCGGACCGTCGCCCGTGGGTTCGGTCGGCGCACTCGGCACTCAGCACTCAGTAGCCAGCACTCGGCACGCTCCGCCTTGTCAAAGAATGAGGGAGGCGCGACGCCTCATAGACATCATCGGGAATCAGTCGGGGTGTGTCCTGGGATTCCGAGAGGACGGGACGATGGCCGGCGGGGCCTCGTCCGGGGCGGGGGGATGCCTCGGTCGCCGGCACGACCGGGGGGCGGGATCAGTGGGGTGCTTGCCGTGTCCCGCCGCGCGACGGCCGCGCGGGGCCGGTCTCACGCCTCGGCCCCCTCGTCGGGCCCCGGGGGCGTGGCGGCGGCGGGTGGCCCGGCTATTGGCCTTCCCTGGATTTCCAATAGGCCGCCAACTCGGCGAAACTTCGAATAGGTTGCTTACCCTCGATCATCTCGGCGGAATGATGGGTTGACTGGGCATCCAACGACCCGGGCTCTTGGCCATTGGTTGCGTTTCTTACCAGTGTTGCCTTGATCGGCTGCTCGGTTTGAGGTGGTTTTCGCTTGCCGTGTCCAATCAAGGATAGGCTGATGCGGCTCTTGTCATCGACCGCCAGCACGTAAACCCACACCTTCTGACCAGGCGAGACGACTTCGTTCGGATGACGGACACGATTTTTTGAAATTTTGCTGATGTGTATCAACCCTTCGCCCCAGTTAAATTTCACGAATGCGCCGTACTTCTCGATTCGGCCCACGACGCCGGACACCCGCTCGGTCGAGCCCACGAGGGCCATGACGTGTTCGATACGGTCCTGCTTCCAGTATTCTCGCTCGGCATTGAGGGTTTGCATATAGCCCTGCGTAGGGGGCCTGCGTCGGTCCCACTTGGCTTTGATGACCCTCCGCATTGCGCAACGCTCCCCGGAGTGAGAAGCCTAGCGAAATAGCTCAGCGGACCATCCCGCCGAGATCAAATATTGCTCCAGGGAGAAACATAGGCCACGGCGGGAGGCATCACCCCGCACCCTCCTCGTCGGGCTCCGAAGGCGTGGCGGCGCCGACGGTCGGCTCGCGCTGCAGGTTGAGCGCCAGCAGGCGGGCCAGCACCTGATCGTCGGACAGGTCGGCCGGCCAGCCGTACGCCGCGAAGACCGCCGCGTCGAGCGCCGCGTGCGCCTGCGACAGCCAGGACGGGCGGTCGTTGTACAGCTTCGTCAGCGTCCGCTTCGCCAGGTCGGCCGCGCAGCGGTCGTCCTTCGCCACGAGGCGAGGATAGCGCACGGTGCCGATCCCCCGCGCGTCGGGGTCGTGGACGTACCGCGACCACGGGCCGCCCACCGCGCCGGGGAACTCCAGGATCTCTGGCTTCGTCCACTCCGGAGGGTTCAGCCAGTTCGACCGCAGCGCGTCGAGCCGCTTCGCCGCCGCGGCGATCGCCTCGCGCTGCGCCTCGGTCGGCTCGGGGAACGGGAACGTCTCGAAGCAGGTGGTCGGCGTGTCGCGGAAGCCGCTCTCCCGCTCCCGCACCTGCGTCCCCTGGGCCCGGGCCCAGACCTCACGCGGCCGGGTGGCTGGGCCCTGAACGAAGCCCAGCCGCCCGAGACCGGGGAATAGTTAATGTGGCGAGCGGTCAACCGGCGAAGGAGGAGATATTGCAACTCCGCCTGACAGGCACTATACTGTATACAAAGGTATAGAATCGACCGAGTCGTAAGGGGGGAACGCCTCGTGATGGACGACCCGTGTCAGATCGCCCTGAGGCAGGGAGATGCCAGGGAGCTGGATTGGGTCTCCGACGAGTCTGTCCATCTCGTGGTCACGTCGCCTCCGTACTGGATCTTGAAGGATTACAACGACCACCCCGGGCAACTCGGCCACGTCGCCGACTATGAAAAGTTCCACGACGAGCTCGACAGGGTGTGGGGCCATTGCTTCCGTGCCCTCGTGCCCGGTGGCCGGCTGGTCTGCGTGGTCGGGGACGTCTGCGTGGCGCGGCGCCGGAACAAGGGCCGGCACATGGTCGTGCCCCTGCACGCCGACATCTCGGTCCGCTGCCGCCGGATCGGCTTCGACTATCTCACCCCCATCCTCTGGCACAAGATCGCCAACGCCTCGCTGGAAGTGGAGAACGGTTCGTCGTTCCTCGGCAAGCCCTACGAGCCGAACGCCATCGTCAAGAATGACATCGAGTACATGCTGATGCTGCGAAAGCCGGGCGGCTATCGCAAGCCGACGGAGGAGCAGCGCGAGCGATCTCGCATCGGCAAGGATGACCATGCCAAGTGGTTCCGTTCCTTCTGGACGGACGTCCCCGGGGCTTCGACCAAGAATCACCCAGCCCCCTTCCCCCTGATGCTGGCCACTCGCCTGATCCGCATGTTCTCGTTCGTCGGGGACACCGTCCTCGACCCCTTCGTCGGCACGGGCACGACGGTGATTGCCGCCGTTCAGCACCAGCGGAACGCCATCGGCGTCGAGGTCGATCCGACCTACCTCCGGCTGGCGCGGCGGCGCGTCGAGACCGAATTGCCGACCCTATTCGGAAAGCCGCGCCTCACAGGCTCGTGAGAGGAGCGAGAGGAAGGTGTCGTAGTGGTCCGGGTCGCCCGGTCGCGGGGCCGGCGGGTCCGTCCACAGGGCCGCCATCTTATGATTGTCACAGTCGATGACGATGGTGGCGTAGGCGTCGAAGCCGACTCCGGTCCCACCCGACCGGATCGGCAGCCTGCGGAGGTGCTCGACCATCTGTCGCGCCACGTCTGGTTGCCGATGGTTGGTGACGATCAGATCGCCGCCCTTCTGCCGCAGCGGTGATACAAAGGTCTTGGCAATGTTCACCACCGTGATGCCGGCGGCGATGGCTTCCGGATCGCCCTGGTGAACAATTTCGTGCGAGGAGTCTGAGTTCGTCGAAGATCCGGGGCTTCGCCTTGACATGTTCCGTCATTGCCGCCTTGCTCTCGCTGGAGATGATGATTCGCTCGATGTCGAGCCGCTTGACCTTCCGAGTGCCGACGACCACATGACCGATTCCTCGAGCGGGGGCAAGCACTCCCCCGATTCGCGGCGAACCTTCGTCGGGGTTCCCCTTGGCAATCACGAGGTCGAGGGTCTTGGTCTTGCCGCTGACAGGAAAGGTGTGGATGCAATTGATACCATAGACGACCCGACCCGCCTCGGCTTCCGCTCGGAGCATCGGAGATGCCTCGATCAAGTCTTCCAGGATCAAACGGCAGAGAGCTTTAGAGTGGGCATCGCTACGGGGGTGATAACGATAGACGAATCCGAGCCGAGCGTCCTTGTGCTCGTTTGCCGCCATCCAAGCCGCGAATCTTTCCGGCGCTTTCCCGCTCATAGCATCCCAGCAATGAAGGTCGGCTTGCCCCTTTCAGGCAAAGGATAAGGGGGCGCCGCTTCGGAGTCATCAGCCAGGTGCCGGGGCCCGACAACTCCAGGCGCGGGTGTCAGTGTCCGGCGCCGACCGGCCCGGGACATTCAACGGGTCAGGCTCGCCACCGCGTCGGGAGCGACGACCCACGGCGTCCTCGGGATCGAGTCGAGGCGGAACCGGGCGAGCCAGTCGGAGGGGGCGGACGGGACCTCCTCGACGGCCCAGCCGCACGACCGCGCGATCCAGCCGACCAGACGGCGCGGGTCGACGCCGGCCTCGCGGAGCGTGGCCAGCTTGATCGACCCGTCGCGCTTGGCCAGGCGGCGGCCGTCGGGCCCGACCGCCAGCGGGACGTGGCCGAAGGCGGGAGGCTCCCAACCCAGGCTTCGATAGAGGAGGATCTGCCGAGGGGTGCTCGGCACGAGGTCGTCGCCGCGGATCACCTGCGAGACGCCCATCGTCGCGTCGTCGTGGACGACGGCGAGCTGGTACGACGGACCGGCCGGCGACCGGCCGACCACGAAGTCGCCCCCCAGCCGGGCGGGGTCGAGCGCGACGCGGCCCAGGAACAGGTCGTCCCAGGCGACCGGCCCGGCCGGGACGCGGAACCGCCAGGCGAAGGGGCGGTCGCCCAGGGCGCGGGCGTCGGCGACGGAGCGCCCCGAGCAGGTGCCCGGGTAGGTCGGCCCCTCGTCCTCGGCGTGGGGCGCGGCGGCGGCCCGCGCGATGTCGGCCCGCGTGCAGGTGCAGGGATACACCAGCCCCGCCCGCTTCAGACGTTCGAGCGACGCATCATACGCGGGCATACGCTCCGACTGGACGTAAGGCGACGATGGCCCCCCCACGTCGGGCCCTTCGTCCCAGTCGAGCCCGAGCCAGCGGAGGTCGTCCAGGGCCCCGGCCCTGGCCTCGTCGCGGGCCCGGGAGGCGTCGAGGTCCTCGACCCGGAGGATGACCCGCCCCCCGGCCGACCGCGCGGCGAGCCAGGCGATCAGGAACGTCCGCGCGTGCCCCAGGTGCAGGCCCCCCGTCGGCGAGGGGGCGAGGCGGCCGACGATCGGTCGCGAGGGGGTCGGGGTGTCGGGCACGGTTCGGTTGTCGCGGGGCCTCGGGTCGCCGGTTCGTCTGGTCGCGCGGGCGCGGATCGGGTCTAATACGATTATCAAGCTTGGCGGTCGAGCTTTCGAGCCACAGGAGTCAATCGTCGTGGACATCGAGCTGAAGCGGACGGCGCAGGGCGTGATCGACCGGATCGTCCAACTGCGAGACTCTCTTTGACCTGGGCGACAAGGAGGCCCGTCGCGACGAGCTCGACCGGGCGATGTCCAGCCCCACCTTCTGGAACGACCAGGAGAAGGCCAAGGAGATCATCCAGGAGCTGAAGGCGCTCAACGCGGTGCTGAAGCCCTTCGAGGAGCTGGGCCGGCAGGCCGACGACCTGGGGGCGTCGATCGAGCTGGCCGAGGAGGCCGGCGGCGACGACTTCGACGAGGAGATCCGCCAGGCCGCCCGCAAGGCCGAGGAGGACTTCGAGGCGTTCGAGCTCCGCTCGATGCTCGGCGGGCCCGAACGACCACTGCAACGCCTTCGTCACCATCCACGCCGGCGCCGGCGGCACCGAGGCGTGCGACTGGGCCGAGATGCTCCTGCGGATGTACCTGATGTGGGCCGAGGGCAAGCGCTTCGCGGCGCAGATCACCGACCGCGAGGAGGGGGGTGCCGCGGGCATCCAGGTGGCCACCATCCACATCAAGGGCGAGTACGCCTACGGCTACCTCAAGGGGGAGACCGGCGTCCACCGCCTCGTCCGGATCAGCCCCTACGACGCCGCCGGCCGCCGCCAGACGTCGTTCGCCTCGGTCGACGTCCTGCCCGAGATCGACGAGACGATCGACATCGTGCTCCGCGACGACGAGCTGAAGCGCGACGTCTTCCGCTCGGGCGGGCCCGGCGGCCAGCACCAGAACAAGACCGAGTCGGGCGTCCGCTACACCCACCTCCCGACGGGCGTCGCCGCCGAGTCGCGCAGCGAGCGGTCGCAGCACAAGAACGACGCCAACGCCCTGGCAACTGCTCAAGGCCAAGCTGATCCGCCTGGAGGAGGAGAAGCGCGAGGCCGACTTCGCCAAGAAGTACGACGAGAAGGGGGAGATCAGCTTCGGCAGCCAGATCCGCTCGTACGTCCTCCAGCCCTACCAGCAGGTCAAGGACCTGCGGACCGACTTCGTCTCGACCAACCCCGGCAACGTGCTCGACGGCAACCTCGACGGGTTCATCGAGTCGTACCTCCGGATGAAGCTGGAGCAGGGCGAGACGAAGAAGGCGTGACCCGCGAGGCCCTCCGCGCGATGCCGCAGCCGGGATTCCAGTTCGAGGAGGCCGAGCACCGGGGCGTGCTCTCCGGCCCGGCCTCCGGCTGACCTTCTCGCGGGTCGGCGACCGCTGGACCCACGACCTCGCGGTCGGCGACGGGGACGGGGGAGCCTGCGTCGCGGTCGCCTCCGCGATCGAGGCGGACCCCGACCGCGACGACCCGTCGCGGGTGGTCAGCCCGTCGTATCAGGAGATCCGCCCCCACGCCTTCGACGGGGGCGCGCGGGCGCTGCTGACGGGCCAGTCGGCGCCGCACCACTTCTCGGCGGTCGTCACCGCCCGGCGCGACGGCGAGGGGGTCGCGGTCGAGTTCGACGTCGCCGACCGCTGCCGGGGGCCGATCGCGACGCTGGCCGGCACGTACCTCGTCCGCCTCGGCTCGGGCGCCCTGGTCGACGCCGGCCCGTCGCGGATCGTCTGGGGAGGCGACGCGCTGCGGGCCGGGCGGCTCGAATTCTCGGCCGAGGGGCCGGGCTCCGTCGCCCTGGCCGAGGCGGGCCGCCGGGCCGCCCGCGTCCAGGCGATCGCGCAGGTCGTCCCGACCACTTTCACCCATCGCTTCATTTACCGATGGCGGTGGACCCCGGCGGTCCCGCCGTCGCTCGACGATCCCCGAGATCACCGCGACCTGATGTTCCCAACCTCCCGGAGAGATGCATGGACATCCTCAGAGACAGCGACCCCCAGGTTTTCGAGGCCATCCGCTCCGAGGAGCACCGCCAGCGCGACGAGCTGGAGCTGATCGCCTCGGAGAACTACACCAGCGCCGCCGTCATGGAGGCGGTCGGCTCGGTCCTGACGAACAAGTACGCCGAGGGGCTGCCCGGCAGGCGCTACTACGGCGGGTGCGAGTTCGTCGACTCGGCCGAGACGGCTGGCGATCGACCGCGCCAAGGCGATCTTCGGCGCCGAGCACGCCAACGTCCAGCCGCACTCCGGCGCGTCGGCCAACCAGGCGGTCTACTTCTCCTGCCTGGAGATCGGCGACCCCGTCCTGGCGATGGACCTCGCCCAGGGGGGCCACCTGACGCACGGCATGAAGCTCAACTTCTCGGGCCGCTGGTACCCGACGGTCGGCTACGGCGTCGACCCCAAGACCGAGCGGATCGACGTGCGACAACCTGGCCGAGCCTGGCCCGCGAGCACAGGCCCAAGCTCATCCTGGCCGGCGCCAGCGCCTACCCGCGGACGATCGACGTTCGACCGGATCGCCGAGATCGCGCGCGAGGTCGGCGCGATCTTCTTCGTGGACATGGCGCACATCGCGGGGCTGGTCGCGGCGGGGCTGCACCCGAGCCCCGTCCCGGTGGCCGACTTCGTCTCGACGACCACGCACAAGACCCTGCGAGGCCCCCGCGGGGGGATCGTCCTCTGCAAGCAGGAGAGGGCCAAGAAGCTCGACTCGGCCGTCTTCCCCGGCCTCCAGGGGGGCCCGCTGATGCACGTGATCGCGGGCAAGGCGGTCTGCCTCGGCGAGGTGCTGCGGCCCGAGTTCAAGGACTACGCCGCGCAGGTCATCGCCAACGCCAGGACCCTGGCCGAGGAGATGACCCGCGCCGGGTTCCGTCTCATCTCCGGGGGGACCGACAACCACCTGATCCTGATCGACATGACCTCCGAAGGGCCTGACGGGCAAGGTCGCCGAGGCCGCGCTGGGCCGAGCCGGGATCACGGTCAACAAGAACCTGATCCCGTTCGACACCCGCAAGCCGCTCGACCCCAGCGGCATCCGGATGGGCACCCCCGCCCTGACCACCCGCGGGATGCGCGAGGACGCCATCCGACAGGTCGCCGCCTGGATCGTCGCCGTCCTGGCCGCCCCCGACGACGAGCCGCTCGCCGGCCGCGTCCGCGGCGAGATCCGCGAGTTCGCCCGCGACTACCCCGTCCCGGCCGATCAGGTCGTCGCGACCCGCTGATCCGAAGAATTTTGCCACAGAGGACACAGAGAGCACAGAGAGAGAATTTAAATACGGCTTTACTTCCTCTCTCTATGCTCTCTGTGTCCTCTGTGGCTGATCCGATCCTCCACAACGCGATAGACGGCGTATCGGCCCTCGGCGTGGAGCCGCTCAAGCGGGCCGTCCGCGTCGAGTTCGCGCGAAGGTGAAGCGACGACGTACGTCGCCCCCTGGCGGTGCGCGAGGGCGGCCAGCTCGGCGGGGGATTTGGCCTGGTAGCGGCGTTCGAGGCCGTGGCGGTCGTCCTGGTAGGCGCGGACGAGCGCGGCGGTCGGGCCCGAGAAGCCGACGTGGTCGCGGAACCGGGCCGACCAGTCGGCCAGCCCCTCGGCGTGGTAGGGGCTCGCCGCGCGGTTGAAGGCGAGGCTGCGGATCGACCAGAGCCGGAACGTCTTCGGCCCCGGAGGCCCGATGAACCGCGCCGATTCGGGCGTGTGGTCGCGGCACCAGACCGCCAGCCGCTCGATGTCGTCGGTCGGCACGGCCGCGAACCGGCACCGAGCCGCCAGCGCCCGCACCCAGGGCCGATCGCCGTCGAACGCGCATCCCGCCACCAGTGCGGCCAGCGGCACCACCCACGATGCGGCCAGTCCCCAGGCCAGCCGTCGCCGGTTCCAGGAGAAATCGGCCCGGCCTCGCGTCGCCCACGTCCCGATGGTCAGCGCGATGAGGGCCCCGATCAAAGGCAGGTGGCCCGACTCCGTGTCATGCCGCGCCAGGAACGCGAGGCCGGCGCCGAGGACGACCGGGCCGACCACCCATCGGAGCCTCTGGAACGCGACCTCCCCGAGACCATGCGACCGCGCCTCGTCGAGGGTCGTCATCGCGATTTCAAAGATCGTCGCGACCACGAGGGTCCAGTCGCCGTCCAGTACCGACCGTCAGCAGGACGGCGCGGGCGCGGTCGATCCAACGACCCCGTCGCCACGTCTCCAAGATCCGTCCGGAGAGTGCCGCCAGCGCGAGGCCGCGGAGCACGGTCGCCATCCGGAACGGCTGGAAGACCGTCACGCGGAGGTCGCCGATGACCTCCACGGCCACCCACGCCAGCCCGATCCCCGCCAGGTTGACCGCCAGCAGGATGGCGAGCCGCACCCTCGCCGACGGCCAGCCCGTTCCCATCCTCTCCTGGCCGACCCGGCCGAGCGCCAGCAGGGCCAGCAGGGGATAGCACCCCCAGGCCAGCCATTGCGGCAGCCGCCAGAGGTGCGGGAGCATGTGCTGCGGGCCTTGCAGCTCGACGCTCAGGAGCCGGAACTCCTCCGGGGGCAGCCCCGCGAACAGCCGGGCCCCCTGCCCCGCGTTCATCACGACCGCCGGGACGAGAGCCAGCCCGAGCGCCGCCAGGGCCAGCAAGGCCGACCGCCAATCGACGCCCGTCCGGCCGGGCCAGGGCGCACATCCGACCCAGCCCGCCCCCAGGAGCATCGCCAGTTGCAGCCCGACCGACGGATGGACCAGCGCCGCCGCGCCGAGCACCGGGGGGGCAATCCACCGGCCGCGACGCGGGTCGGCCACCACCGTCCCGAGCGCGACCCAGCCCAGGCCGAAGCCGATCAGGCGGTCGAGCAGCATCGGCTCGAACAGGTGGTTGGTCCCGATGTTCCCCGCGCGAGCGACCAGGACCAGGACCGCCGCGACCACCCCGACCCCCGGCCCCTCCTCCGGCCAGGAGGCGCGGGCCAGACGGTCGAGGCCCAGGGCGGTCGCGGCGAAGGTCAGCGCGAACAGCGCCGCCAGCGCCGCCGAGAGTCCCACCGCCCGGCTCGCCGCATCCAGGAGGGCCAGAGACCCCCGGTGGGGATTGAAGGCGTCGAACGCCCGCACGAACGGGTCGTCGGCGAACAGCGCCGGATTCTGCCGGTGCAGCAGGAGAGGGAGACGATAAGCCTGGTCCCCCTCACGGCTCTGATAGCCCCGGAAAGTCAGATAAATGCCGAAAATCAGGAGAAAGACCAGCCAGCGAGAGGGGGTGGACGAAGGGGCGGTCTGGGTCATCCGGCGGAGGGCTCCCGGCCATCCGGAGGGAGGGCCGCGGGGAGTGTGCCGGCCGCGCCGGATTCGGTCAACGTCAGTTCGATCCGGGCAGCTTGCGGAGGGCTTCCTGGATCGCCTCGACCGCCTCGGTTACTTCGGGGTCGAGGCCCTTCGTGTCGGGGGCGGGGCCGCCGGCCGGCCATTGGAGCCTGGGCGTGCGGATCGCCGCCCGGAGGGCCTCGGGGGCGTCCGCCTTGCCCTCGCCCTCGCGCTCGCGGGCCGGCCCGTTCAGCCCGCCTCGCTGGACGCGGGCCACGAGGGTCTGCACGGGGGGCATCGCCCAGATCCGGACCGCCGGGTGGTACTGGGCGTCCCACTCCAGGGCCTGCGAGCCGGCCACCAGCTCGTGCGCCTGGGGGATGGTCTTGAGGTGGGCGATCGCGTACTTCTGGACCCCCGCGACGACGAATGAGGCCGCGAGCAGCCCCTTGGCCCCCCCCAGCAGGAGCCCGGCGAGCTGGTCGCCGCGGTTCGGCTCGGCCAGGCCGAGGGGCCGCCGTCGGGACAGGTTGACGATCATGCTGGCCAGCCCGACGAGCACGACGTAGGCCACGACGGCCGAGCACCACCAGAGCAGGCGATCGACCAGGTCGGGCCGGATCGTCGGCAGGTGCGCGAGCACGTAGGGCTTGACCTGCTCGCGGATCGGCTCGGCCGCGTACACGCACGCGACCAGGCCCGACAGCCGGACCGCCTGCATCACGAACCCCTTGAGCCATCCCCGGAGGGCCGCAACGAGCACCAGTGCGCCCAGGGCCAGGTCCAATCCCATGAGTCTCACCCCTCGGGTTGTCGGTCGCGACAGGCGGGCCGCAGCAACGCCCGGATCAGACGCGAGATCGCCAGCCAGATGGATCTCGCCGGCTGTGATAGATGGAGATCACTTCCACTCGATCCGGGTGGACTCGGTAGTACACGCCGAACGGGAACCTTCGGAGCAAGCCCCGACGCACATCTCGATAGACCACCGGATAGCTCTCGGGCATCGACCCGGCTTGCCTGAGGACTCCTTCGATAGCCGTGAGGAAGTCATCTCCCAATCCCGATCTCTTCTGCTCGTACCAACGATACTCCTTGTCCACCTCCGGCCGCACATCCGGATGGAACACGAAGGGAGATTCATTGCGTTCCCCGGACGTGCGCCTTGATCTCCTCCCAGGTGAGCACGTTGTTCGGGTTCGCGTCGAGATCGGCAATTCTCCGATCCAGGTCCCCCTTTTGGGCCTCGGTGAGACCCGGATGGGCCTCTTCGGTGGCGATCGTATCCCAGATTGCCTGGACGAGCCGGATGCGATCGTCAATGCTCAGGGAGGCGATCTCGGCCAGCGTGGCGGGTAGATCCATGAGAAGGCTCCAATCGAACGGCAAGGCAACGTGAGCCCGGGTCGGGCATCCCCTCACAACTCAAGATGGATTCGGACCGCGATGTCCCGAACGTGATCCCGAAGGTACGGCTGATCTCCCCAGTCCATCTGTGCGAGCCGATCCGCAAGGAACTCCTCGAAGTCCCGCGAATCCGCTTCCCCCTCGAAGGAGTCGAACACGCCGAAGAGCAGACGAAGGATATGGTCACCGAGCGTACCGACCCACCAGGCGGGCGGCGTGTAGGTGCCGCATCCCTCCTTGTTGAATCTCAGGGACGCGATCGCTTGAGGGATGTAATCGAATCGCTCCTCCTCGATCAGGCCACAGCGGGGGCAGGGAACCTGATCGTAGGGGATGTAATACGCTCCACAGCCGTCACACTGGTGACCGTAGGCGATGTGCAGCGTCATGGTTGCGGCCTGGTGGCAGGCAATATAGCGACCTTCCCCAATGGGGATTCGTCGGCCGGAGCTAATTCTTGCGGATCGGGCCGTATCGAGATCATCGGCCGGGTCGATCGACCCACTCCAGTCTTTTCCCGACCGGCCGTCCTGTGAACCCTAACACGCGATCACGGCGAGGGGGAGGAATCCTGGTCCATGAAGCGCTCCAGCACGCCCAGGGGGACCGAGCCGAGCGACAGGAGGCGATCATGGAAGGCGCGGAGGTCGAACTTCGGACCCAGGCGGCGCTCGGCGCGGCGCGGAGCTCGCGGATCTTCAGCTCGCCGATCTTGTAGGCGAGCGCCTGGCCGGGCCAGGCGATGTAGCGATCGACCTCGCTCTCGATCTCGATCCGGGGGACCGCCGTGTTGGCTTCCAGGTAGGCGATGGCGCGGTCTCGGGTCCACTTCCTGTGGTGCAGGCCGGTGTCGACGACCAGCCTGCCCGCGCGCCAGGCGCTGTATTCGAGCTGGCCCATCTCGGCGTAAGGGTCGGTGTAGAGGCCGACCTCGCGGGGCAGGGCTTCGCTGTAGAGGCCCCAGCCCTCGGAGAAGGCGGAGAAGTAGCCGAACCGCCGGAACGCGGGCCGCCCGGGGGCCTCCATCGCCAGGGCGAACTGGAGGTGGTGGCCGGGGACCGCCTCGTGATAGGCCAGCGCCTGCATCGTGTAGGTGGTCCGGCTCTCCGGGTCGGAGGTGTTCACGTAGAAGAAGCCGGGCCGCGACCCGTCCTCGGGCGCCGGGTAATAATAGCCCGCGGCGGCGGCCTTGGCCCGGTACGGCTCGATCTCGCGCAGGCCGTAGTCGGTCCTCGGCAGGCGGCCGAACAGGTCGGGCAGCTTGGCGTCGATCGCCTCCAGGATCGTCCGGTAGCCGGCCAGGATGCTCGGCGGCGTCCCTGTTCTTGAACCGGGGGTTGGTGCGGAGGTCGGCCAGGAACGCCTCCAGGTCGCCCCGAAAGCCGACCTTCCGGCGGATTCGCTTCCATCGCCTCGCGGACCTTCGCCATCTCGGCCAGGCCGATCTCGTGGATCGCGTCGGGCGACAGCGACGTCGTGGTGAACGACCGGGCGCGGTAGGCGTAGTGGACGTCCCCCTCGGGCGAGTCCCACAGGCCGACGCTCTCGCGGCAGGCGGGCAGGTACTCGTGCTCGACGAAGTCGGCGAACCGGCCGAAGGCGGGCGAGACCGCCGCGGCGATGGCGTCGCGGACCTGGTCCCGGACCCGCCTCCGGTCGGCGTCGGACCAGTCCCCGGGGAGCCGCTTCGCGATCCCCCAGAGCGGGCTCTCGTCGGGTTGCGACGTGGCCAGGGCCCGGAGCTGCGGGACGACCTTGGCCATCGTGATCCGGGGCGGGACGCGCCCCTCGGCCACGCCCTGCTTCATCAGGGCGATCGTCGCATCGACCGCGCCGGGGAAGCCGCGGAGCCGCCGGACGTAGTTGTCGAGGTCGCCGACGGTGTGGGCCGGGTGGAAGTTGACGCTCTGCGCGAACTTCAGGTGCAGCCCCTCCTGCTGCGTGATCGGGATCAGGTGGCCGCGGAACCGCTCGCCTTCGAGGCGGTCGTCGAGGATCGCGATCAGCACCTCGCGGTCGATCCGCTCGTCGGGCGACAGGGCGGCCGGGTCGATCGCCCCGAGCGCCTCGCGGTGCGCCTGGTCGCGCGCGAGCCGCTTCGCATGCGCGGCCTCCGACGGGTCGGGGAGGCGGTCGTCGTAGCGGTGGTCGCCGACGAACGTCGCCTCCAGGGGGTCGCTCCGCAGCTCGTCGTCCCAGTACTCGGCGAAGATCGCCTTGAGCCGAGGGCCCGGGCCCTTTGCGGCGTCGCCGACGACCAGCCCCCCCTCGCCCCGCCCGGGGCCGCGACCAGAGCCGCGACCATCCCGAGCCCGACCACCGTCCGATGGATCATGATGCACTCCCGAACGACGCGACGGGTGTGCCTCCGACCCGCGTCGAAGGCCCCGGACCAGTGTACCAAGGCGGGTCGCGGCGCGGCATCGCGCCGGGGCCTCGCCCGGGCTACCGCGCGCCCCCCTCGCCGGCCTGGGGGCGGTGCGCGTCGCCCCCCGGGACGACCGGCGCGTTGAGGAAGTGGCGCTCGACGGCCTCGAAGAACAGCCAGCTTACGCCGACGGCGGCGGTCGAGACGATCGGGACCACGACGAACACGCGGGCCCAGAACCCGGTGATCCCGCGCTCGTAGAGCCAGTTGCCCCCGACCGTGCAGACCGGCAGGTGGACCAGGTAGAGGCTGTAGCACCGCCGCCCGCACGCCCGGAGCGGCCCGAGCCACCGGGCCCGCTCGGACCGCTCGTCCCAGGGTCGCAGCGCGATCAGGGCCAGCCCGAACGCGGCGGACGCGGCCGTCGAGTAGTCCACGGGCGTCCCCCGGGCGTGTCGCAGGCCGATCGCCAGGAGCGCCAGCAGGGCGAGCTCGACGCCCCGCCGGGCCCCGGTCGAGGAGGCCACATTGAGCCGCCAGTAGACCGCCAGGCCGACGGCGAACTCGTGCCAGAGCATCGGGAACGTCCCGCGGACGGGGTCGAGGCGCGCCGGTGTCGCCGGCCACCACGCGGAGGCCGACCGCCAGCACGGTGACGATCGTCAAGGTGCCGTACAACCGCCTCGGCGCCAGCAGCAGGGCCAGGAAGCAGACGAGATAGAACTGCTCCTCGAAGCAGAGCGACCAGGACACCGCCATGAAGTCGAACCGATTGGGCGGGGACCAGACGTGCTCGCGCGAGGCTCTCGGTGAGCGTGAGGTTGCCGACCCACTGCACCGGGTCGATCGTGGACGGCGAGGCGATCGGCAGCCCGTGGGCGCCGAGGCCGTTGTGGAGCCGCCCCAGGCCGGCCGCGTCGAGCCCCGCCGTGACCGCCACGAACCAGAGGACGGCCGCCCAGTAGGGCGGATAGATGCGCCGGATGCGACGGGACAGGAAGTCGAGCGACCCCCGGCCCCGCCTCCGGCTCGCGTCGACGCTCGCCGCGATGCAATACCCGCTGATCGCGAAGAACAGGGGGACGCCGAGGTTCATCCTCCGGAAGGCGAGGGCGACCGCCCCTCGCGCCCCCGCCTCGGCCCCTCCGCACGATCCCAGGTCGCGGGTCACGGCGAACCCGGCGTGGTGGACGACGACCATCAGGCAGGCGACGCCGCGCCAGACGTCGAGCATCCGATAGCGGGGGTCGCGCACCAGCGGAGGGACCATGCTCTCTCCCCGACGAGGGGGGCCGGGGGAGCTCGCCCTCATGCCTTGATTATGGCGCCGCGGGACGTCGGATGGGAACGGCCCCCCGCGCCGCCCGGGTCGGCCCCTGAAACCCTCGGCGCGTCGCCCGGGTATTGAAGCCGTACCGGGCCATCTCGTCTCCCCGCACACCCAGGAGGTCGGCCATGTGGGTCCGCCAGTGTGAGCTCGACGCCGAGGCCGAGGACCTGCCGCCGATCCCGTCGCGGATCGCCTCGAACGAGGAGTTCGTGCCGCCGCCGCAGTCGCCCCAGCAGAAGGCAGTACGAGGCGCGCGTCGCCGAGATCGCCGAGCGTGCCGCGCGGCGGCAGGGCAAGTCCCGCCGCGACTTCCTCCGCTCGGGCAGCGGGATGGCCGCCGCTCTGGTCGCGCTGAACCAGGTCTTCGGCGACTGCTACGACGTCGCCGCCGCCGAGGTCGACGACCCGCACGCCTTCGAGGAGCGCTGGCCCAAGGACCAGTTCATCTTCGACGTCCAGACGCACCACGTCGACGTCAGCCGCAAGTGGTACGACACGACCGCCCGCCGGCCGCCGCACCAAGACCTTCTTCGAGAGGCTCCGGCCCCGAGGCGAAGACCCGCGAGGAGTCGCTGGAGCTGCTCAACCGGGCCCACTACGTCAAGGAGGTCTTCGGCGACAGCGACACCGTCATGGCGGTCATCAGCGGCGTCCCGAGCCGCGACTGGGACAAGAACCCGCTGCCGCCCGACCAGATGGTCGCCACCCGCGCGTTCGTCAACGACCTGGCCGGCTCGCGCCGGGTGCTGTCGCACGGCCTGCTCCGGCCCAACCTCGGCCCGCACGAGCTCGACGAGATGGAGCGCCAGGTCAAGGACCTCAAGATCGACGCCTGGAAGATGTACACCGGCGCCGAGATCGGCGAGAACGCCTGGTTCCTCGACGACGAGAAGGTCGCCTACCCGTTCTGGGAGCGGACCCGCGCCCTGGGCATCAAGAACCTCTGCGTCCACAAGGGGCTGCCGCTGGGCGCCTTCAACGAGAAGGCGTGCACGCCGCTCGACGTCGAGAAGGCCGCCAAGGACTGGCCCGACCTGAACTTCATCCTCTACCACTCGGGCTTCCGCGGCTTCCCCAACTCCTGGGTCGCGCCAGGGGACCGGCGCCCAAGGTCGTCGACCCCAAGACCGACGACCCGCAGGAGATCCCCTGGATCAGCGACGTCCTCCGCATCCTCAAGCGGAACCCCGGGATCAAGAACGTCTACTTCGAGCTCGGCGGGACGTTCAACATGACCTCGATGTACGCCCCGGTCGTCTGCATGCACATGCTCGGCCAGATGATCCAGGTCGCCGGCGCCGACCACGTCCTCTGGGGGACCGACTCGATCTGGGGGGGCAGCCCGCAGGGCCAGATCGCCCGGATGCGCAGCCTCAAGATCCGCCCCGACTTGATCGACAAGTACGGCTACCCCGAGCTGACCGCCGCGATCAAGGACCAGATCTTCGGCCTCAACGCCGCCCGCCTCTTCGGCGTCGACCCCAAGGAGAGCCGCAAGGCGATCAAGGCCGACAAGCTCAGCCAGCGTCCGCGACGAGTACCGCCAGGACCCCGCCCCCAGCCACACGCAATACGGCTGGGTCTGGGTCGAGCGACGGCCGCGAGCCCACCACGCCCGTCGGGGGATGAGTCTTCGTATGGCCGATCGATGCCAGGCGGGTGGGATGGCCGATGGCAGGAGGATGAGATTCCAAATCCTCCTGCCATCGGCCATCCCACCCGCCTGGCATCGATGGACTACGACGAAGGCCCCGCGCCGAGACCATCCCTCGGACATTCCGTCAGCGGATGTCCTTCTCCAGGTCGTCGAGGCGCTCCAGTTGCCGGTCGTGCCGGCCCGCCTCGAAGCGGTACAGGCCGACCTCGCCGATCGTCTCCTCGGGCGAGGTCAGGTGGAGGCCCCACCGCCTGCGGGCGTCGCGGAACACGGGCCCGAAGTGGTCCTCGCAGGCCAGGCCGTAGCTCTTCAATTCCGCGAAATTGCCGTGCGACCACGGCGCGGCGATCTTGAACGCCGCGTGCTTCTCACACTCGGGCATGCCGCAGAGGACGTCTCTCGTGTACATGGTCAAGAACTCCCCCGCGCCGTTCTCGACGCCCGGCCGAGGCCGGGCGCAGGAAGAGGGCCGGAACGGTAGCTCTCCCTAACCGCCCGGCCCCCGGTACTCGCCCCGTAGAACGGGAACGAGCCCTCTCGGCCTAATCATTTTCCGTACCAGGCATGCTGAGAGGGGCGTTTCACGGCGATCACGTGATGCTGTTGCTCGATTCTCGCGCGAGATCTGCCCAGACATCTGGCAATAGTGAGGACATGGACAGCACACACCAATCCGGCGCGGGGCCCGATCGTGCCCCGCGACGGCGCCGCGACAACCATGACGGGGGTGCCCTCCGGGGCGTATCATCGTGTCGCAACTGACGGACTTCTACCGAGGCGTCGGCACCGACGACCGGGGGCGGATCGCTGGCCGCGATGTGGGCCTTCTCCGACGAGCAGTTGGAGGCGATCCACGACTTCATCCAGTGGATGTTCCCGCTGCGGGAGCCGAGCCGGTTCAACCCCGACGCCCCCCTGCTGAGCGACGCCGACGTCGCCGAGTTCCGCGCCGACCCGCGGCTGCGGGCGAACCTGCGGCGGTCGCTCGAGGTGTTCCTCGCCTTCGTCGGCCTGCGGCTCGACGGCGGGAGGGTCGTCGAGGCGGCCGACTTCCGCCGCAAGGCGACGGTCTGGCGATATCCGAACCACAACTGGCTGCGGATCTCGCGCGTCCTGGCCAGCACCCGGATCTTGGGGCTGGAGGACGAGAGCCGGGCGTTCTTCGCCTTCTTGAAGGACCTCCGCGACGGGGGGACGTCGGGGATCACCCCCGAGACCTTCTCCTACTGGGAGACGGCCGCCGGCCGGGCCGACCGGGGCGAGGCGATGGGTTGACCGCCCGGCGACGCAGGCCGTACAGTGGTGGCGACGCGGAGAGATGACAGGACGCCCTCGCGGGCCGAGGCCGGAGGCGCGTCGGACCCGACGGCACGGGATCCCATTCTCCTGGCACCCGATCATCCCGCTCGATGAGCCTGCCCGAGACGCAGACGGAACGGATCGACCTGGCGCGGGCCGACGACCCTCGCGACGTCGTCCATCGCGCGGTGGCGTGCCTGGCGCAGGGGGGGATCGTCGGCCTGGCGACCGAGACGGTCTACGGCCTGTCGGCCAGCGCCCTGCACCCGACCGGCGGTCGACCGCCTCCGCCGTCTCCGAGGCCCCGACGGGCCCTCGGCGCTGACCCTCCTGCTGAAGGGGCCCGTCGAGGTGGCCGACTGGGTCCCCGACATCTCCGAGCTCGGGTGGCGGCTGGCGCGTCGGGCCTGGCCGGGCCCGGTGACGCTGATCTTCCCCGCGACCGGGCGCGAGGGCTGGCGCATCGGCTCCCGGCCGAGGTCCGCCCGCAGATCTTCCCCGACCGAGACGGTGGCGCTGCGGGTCCCGGCGCACCCGTTCGTCCGCGAGGTCCTCCGCCTCTCGCCCGCCCCCCTGGTCCTGTCCCGGGCGCTCGGGCCCGACCGCAAGCCGGCGACGACCGCCGACCCGCTGGCCGCCCTGGCCGACCTCGGCATGATCGTCGACGACGGGCCGACGCAGCTCGGCGGGGTCTCGACCGCCGTCCGCGTCGAGGGGGGCCGGTGGGAGATCGTCCGCCCCGGCGTGGTCGACGCCGCGACCCTGACCCGGATGGCCGGCACGATCATCCTGTTCGTCTGCACCGGCAACACCTGCCGCAGCCCGATGGCCGAGGCGCTCTGCAAGATGCTCCTGGCGCAGACGGCTCGGCTGCCCGGCCGATCAGCTCGAAGGGCGCGGCTTCGTGGTCGTGTCGGCCGGCATGGCCGCCTCGGCCGGCATGCCCGCCGCCGCCAACGCCATCGACGTCGTCGCCGCCGCGGGGCGGGTCGCTCCAGGACCACGTCAGCCAGCAGTTGACGCCCGAGCTGGTCCGCCACGCCGACCACATCATCGCGATGACCAACGACCACCTCGAATCGCTGCTCGACCACGTCCCCGAATGCGCCCCGCGCACCCGGCTGCTCCACCCCGAGGGGGGCGACGTCGTCGACCCCGTCGGCGCCGACCGCGACACCTACCTCCGCACCGCCCACGCCATCGAGGAGTACCTCGGCCACCTGCTCACCTCGCTAGGCTACTGAGTGGCCCCGTCGACGCGATGCCAGATGGTGGGATGGCCGATGACAGAATCCATTGAATTTTAACTCCCTGTCATCGGCCATCCCACCCATCTGGCATCGATCGTCCACTACGAGGGATCGCCGAGCTTCGGGGCCGGCTCGGGGACGGGCTCGACGCGGATGCGGCGGATGCGGGTCGGGTCGGCGCGGAGGACGGTCAGGAGGTGGCCATCGACCCTGACCGAATCGCCCTCCTTGGCCAGCCGGCCCAGCAGGTCGAGGATCAGGCCGCCGGCCGTCTCGGCCTCGGTCTCGGGGACGGCGACGCCGCACGCCTCGGCCAGGACGTCGAGCGGGCAGGTGGCGTCGACCTCGAACACGCCGTCGCCCAGCGGGGTGACCTGCGGGGTCTCGCGGTCGAACTCGTCCTGGATCGGCCCGACCAGCTCCTCCAGGACGTTCTCCAGGCTGACCATCCCGACCAGGCTGCCGTACTCGTCGAGCAGCATCGCCAGGTGGACCCGGTTGCGCTGGAACTCGACCAGGAGGAGGTCGAGCCGGAGCGTCTCGGGGAGGAACGGGACCTGCCGGGCCAGCTTGCGGAGGTCGAGCCGGCCGTTGCCCGAGGCGCCGGCGCGGAACAGGTCCTTGACGTGGATCATGCCGATGACGGTCGTCAGGTCGTCCTCGCAGAGCGGGTAGCGCGTGTGCCCCGCCTGGCGGGCGACCCGGAGGTTGTCCTCGAGCGGGCGGGAGAGGCTCAGGTAGACGATGTCGGGCCGGGGGACCATCACCCGACGCGCCGTCTTCTCTTCGAGGTTCAGGACGTTCTCGATCATCACCCGCTCGTTGCGGGAGAGGTGGCCCCCCTCGACGCTCTCGGCGACGATGTGCCGCAGCTCCTCTTCGGTGTGCGCCAGCTCGGCGTGGTCGGTCTCGCCCAGGCCGAGCAGCCAGAGCGTCAGGTGGCTGGCGTTGTTCAGCAGCCAGATGACCGGCCAGAAGATGTAGTAGATCGCCACCAGCGGCGGGGCCGTCCAGAGCGCGACGGTCTTCGCCGAGCGGATCGCCAGGCTCTTGGGGGCCTGCTCGCCCAGCGCCACGTGCAGGAACGTGACGAACGTGAACGCGAGCGATCGAGCACGATCGCGATGACCGCCGATCCGCCAGCACCTCGACCTGCTCCAGCCCGGAGCCAGCGCCAGCCGCGATGCCCGTCGGCTCGACCCGACTTCTCGATCGCCCAGCCCAGCGCCAGGCTCGCCACGGTGATGCCCGACCTGCGAGGCCGACAGGTAGGCGTCGAGCCGGTCGAGCGCCCGGCTGGTCAGCTTGGCCGCCCAGTTGCCCTTCTCGGCGAGCTGGTCGATCTGGCTGGTCCGGACCTTGACCAGCGCGAACTCGGCGGCCACGAAGAACCCGTTGACGAACACCAGGCCGGCGATGGTCAGGAACTCAACCAGTCCCATCGAGCGATGCGTCCGGACAAGACCAGGGTCGGGGCCGCACGGACACGGCGGGTCGGCCCGCCGTCGCGGAGGTCCCTGCGGCGCGGGCGATTGTAACCCGACGCGGCCCCCCTCCGCACTCCCGAATTCGCCGCGGACCGCTGGAGGGCCCGGGCGCTGCCGTGCTATATCAGAGTCGGATACGCCCCCGCCGGACGCGACGAGATCAACCCGGAGCCGACCATGGACCCCTCCCCGCTCAGCGACGCCCAGGCCGCCCGGTTCCACGAGGACGGCTTCGTCATCGCCGAACGCCTCTTCGACGCCGAGGAGATCGACCTCCTCAGCCGGATCGCCCGCGCCGACCACCAGCTGATCCGAGGACGCCGCACCGCCGCCGCGACGCCGACGGGGGCGAGGTCAAGATCGCGGTCCACAACGACCTCGGCGACGACATCTACGCCGCCATCGTCCGCTGCCGCCGGATCGTCGCACGCGATGGAGCGCCTCCTCGGCGGCGAGGTCTACCACTACCACCACAAGATGATCCTGAAGGAGGCCCGCGAAGGGGGCGCCTGGGAGTGGCACCAGGATTACGGCTACTGGTACAACAATGGATGCTTGTTCCCCGACATGGCCAGTTGCCTGATCGCCGTCGACCGCGCGACCCGGCAGAACGGCTGCCTCCAGGTCCTCAGGGGTCGCACCGGATGGGCCGGATCGACCACGGCCCCGTCGGCGACCAGACCGGCGCCGACCCCGAGCGCGTCGCCGCCGCGCTCGGCCGCCTGGAGCGGGTCTACTGCGAGCTCGAGCCCGGCTCCGCCATCTTCTTCCACTGCAACACCCTGCACCGCTCCGACCGGAACCGCAGCCCCGACCCCCGCTGGGCGTTCATCTGCTGCTACAACACGAAACGGAACGATCCGTACAAGACGTCACACCACCCCCGCTACTCGTACCTGGAGACGTGGCCCGACTCCCGCATCAAGCGAGATCGGCCGCGCCCAGTGGGCTGCCGCGACCAGGGGCTGTTACAAAATAAACCATCCTGGCAAAATATTCCGACGGGGCTTGACCGCGGCCCATCCGAGCTTTACGATGCAAAGTCGGACGCGGGGCCGGCGGCGGGCGATCGATCGGGTGGGGAGAGTCCGCGCAGCCATGGAACTCCGGGACGCGTTGACGCAGATCTCCGAGATCCGGCAGCAGATGGCCCGGACCGAGGTCTTCCGGGGCTACCGGGCGATGCCGGTGGCGTTCTCGGGGGTGCTGGCGGTGGCGGCGGCGGTGTTCCAGGCGGCGTTCATCCCCGACCCGGCGCGGCAGGTGACGGCCTACCTGACGCTCTGGGTGGCGACGGCGGTCGTCAGCGCGCTGGCGGCGGGGGCCGAGATGGCGATGCGGGCGCGGAACTCGCCGTCGCCGCTGACGCGCGAGATCACCTGGCTGGCGGTCGAGCAGTTCGTCCCGTGCCTGGTCGCGGGGGGGCTGCTGACGGCGGTCCTCTGCCGGTTCGCACCGGAGGGGCTGTGGATGCTGCCGGGGCTCTGGCAGGTCCTGTTCAGCCTGGGGATCTTCGCGTCGTGCCGGCTCCTGCCCCGCGCCACCTTCGGGGTGGCCGTCGTTCTACCTGGCCGCCGGGCTGGTCGTGCCTGGCGACGGCGCGCGGCGACGCCGCGCTCTCGCCCTGGGCGATGGGCCTCCCCTTCGGCGCGGGCCAGTTGCTCGCGGCGGCCGTGCTCTACCGCACGCTGGAGTGCAGCGATGAGTAAGACCCGGGGCGACGACCCCGCCGGACGGTTCGCCTACGACGGCCTGGAGCGCGTCTTCCACGAGAAGGCCCGCCTCGGGATCATGACCTCGCTGGTGACCCACCCCCGCGGGCTCGTCTTCGCCGACCTCAAGGCGCTCTGCGCCCTGACCGACGGCAACCTCAGCCGGCACCTCCAGGTGCTCCACGAGGCGGGCTTCGTCGAGGTCTGCAAGGGCTTCGAACGCAACCGCCCGCAGACCCTCTGCCGCCTCACCGACGAGGGCCGCACCCGGTTCCTCGAATACATCAACGTCCTGGAGAACGTCGTCGCCGACGCCCTGGCCGCCGCCCGCGCCGCCCCCGCCCCCGGCAAGTCGCTCTCGGAAGGATGGTCCCCCGCATGACGCCGCCACGGACACGGCGCCCCCGGGATACCCCGGATCATCGCTTTGCGACGCAAAGTTCATTCGAGATCTGTTACGAGGAGGCATCCATGAAGGTGATCCGCGCGGAAGTGATGGGGATGTGCTTCGGGGTGCGCGACGCCCTGGAGGTCATCGACGCGATCGAGGAGCCGGGCGCGGTGACGATCCACGGGCAGCTCGTGCACAACGAGGCGGTCCTGGATCGCCTGGAGGCGCGCGGGTTCGCGATGGCCGACGAGGCGGACCGCCGCGCGCTGCCCGCGACGCCCGTCGTGCTGATCACCGCGCACGGCGTCAGCGACCGCGAGCGGGCGCGGCTGGCCGAGGCGGGCAAGCGGCTCGTGGACACGACCTGCCCGCTCGTCACGCGGGTCCACCAGGCGGCCCGGACGCTCCAGGAGCAGGGATACCACGTCCTCGTGATCGGCCGCCGCGGGCACGTCGAGGTCCGCGGGATCGTCGAGGACCTCGACGGCTTCGACGTGGTCGAGACGGTGGCCGAGGTCGCGCCAGTATCCCCATCGGCGGCTGGGGATCGTCTGCCAGACGACGGCGACCGAGCGCCAGGTCGCGCGAGATCCGCGAGGCGATCGCCGCGCGGAATCCCGGCGCCGAGATCCGGTTCGTCGACACGGTCTGCCTGCCGACCAAGGAGCATCAGCGGTCGCTCGACCGGCTGCTCGGCGAGGTCGACGCGATGGTCGTCGTCGGCGGCCGGAACTCGAACAACACGCGCGAGCTGGTCGCGCTCTGCCGCGAGCGCGGGGTGCCGGCGGTCCACGTCCAGGGGGCGGCCGACCTCGACCCGGCGTGGTTCTCGGGGTTCGAGACGGTCGGGCTGACGGCGGGGACCTCGACGCTCGACGAGACGATCGACGAGGTACACCGGCGCTGTCGCGGCTCGCCGTCGAGGTCGGCGCATGAGGCGAGGTCGACCCGAGGCTGGCGCGGGCCCTGGCGGCCCTGGTGCTGTTCGGGGTCTCGTTCGGCTACGTCGAGGCCGCGGTGGTGGTCTACATCCGGATGATCGTCGACCCGATCCGCCACAAGGTCCACCCCGACGCCCCGGCCTCCGCGCTCTTCCCGGTGCTCCGTCTCGACGAGATCGAGGCCGAGCTGCCCGACGCCCGGCGTCGTCTGCGCATGGAGCTGGCCCGCGAGCTGGCCACGATGCTGATGCTCGCCTCCGCCGGGCTGGCGGTGGGGCGCAACCCGCGGCAGGTCTTCGCCGCCTTCCTGGTCGCCTTCGGCGTCTGGGACATCGCCTTCTACGGCTGGCTGCGGGTGCTGATCGGCTGGCCCGAGACGCCCCTGACGTGGGACCTGCTGTTCCTGCTGCCCGTCCCGTGGACCGGCCCGGTGATCGCGCCGATGCTCGTGGCGGCCTCGATGATCGCGACGGGCGCGACGGTCCTCGCGCGGGAGCTCGCCGGCCGCCCGTTCCGGATGTCGTGGGCCGACTGGGCGGTCGTGGTGGCGGGCGGCGTGGTCGTGGTCGTCGCCTTCTGCTGGGACTACCGCAACGTCGTGGCGGGCGGCCTGCCCAATCCCTTCCACTGGCCGCTCTTCGCCGTGGGCGAGGCGATCGGCCTCACGGGCTTCCTGCGCGCGCTTTCGTCGGCCGCCCCGGGAAATTGGACGACCGGACCCGATCGGGTATAACGGGGGCATCTCGTGCGCGAGACCATCCGGGCCGATCCCTCGTGAAGGCATGGAGATGAGCATGCGACCGAACGTATGCGGACTGGCGGTTGCGCTGGCGCTGGCGGCCGTCGCGGGGGCGGACGAGCCGCGGGGCATCGTGGTCGAGGTCGAGGCGGGCCGGCACCCGCGGGCGGGGACGCCGGTCGTTCTCCCCCTGCCCGACCCGCTGAAGACGGCGCCCGCCTTCATGCTCGAAGGGATCGACGACCATCGGCCCGTCGCCGTCCAGCCCCTCCCCGGCGACCCCCCGAGCGTCTCCTGGATCATCCGCGACCCCCTCCCGGCGGGCGCGTCGCGTCGCTACCGGCTCCGGCCCGCCGACGGCGCGGGGAAGCCGGCCGTTACCTGCACCGACGACGGCAGGCGCCTGGTGCTCAAGGTCGGCGACCGCCCGGTCCTCGCCTACAACCACGCGGTCGTCGAGTCGCCCGCGGGGATCTCCCCCGTCTTCCGCCGGAGCGGCCACGTCCACCCGCTCTCCACGCCGTCGGGGCTGGAAGTCACCGATGACTTCCCGCCCGACCACGCGCACCAGCACGCCCTGTTCTTCGCGTGGGTCAACACCACGTTCGACGGCCGCGCCATCGACTTCTGGAACCAGGCCAAGAAGACCGGCCGGGTCGAGCATGCCGAGACCCTGGGGACGGCCTCAGGCCCCGTCTTCGGCCAGTTCCGGGTCCGCCTGCGACACGAGGACATCACCGCGCCCGAATCGCCCCGCCCGGTCCTCGACGAGGTCTGGACCGTCCGCGCCTATAACCTGTCCGACACGTTCCTCGTCGACATCGAGTCGCGGCAATCGTGCGCGGGTTCGGAGCCTTTGACGCTCAACAAGTATCACTACGGCGGGTTCGGGCTGCGGGGCAACCGCGCCTGGTTCGACCCGAAAGTCAAAGGGGACGCCGGCCCCGACCCGTCTCGGAGCGGCCGGAGCGACTTCCTGACCAGCGAGGGGAAGGGCCGCCGCGACGGCAACCACACGCGCCCCCGGTGGGTCGACCTGTCCGGCTACGTGGGCGACCGCGCCGGGGGCGCGGCCGTGCTGGACGATCCGGGCAATTTCCGGTTCCCGCAGCCGGTGCGGCTGCACCCGGACAAGCCCTACTTCTGCTTCGCGCCGATGGTCCTGGGCGAGTTCGCGATCGAGCCGGGGCGCCCGTACGTCTCCCGCTATCGCCTCGTCGTCCACGATGGAATGCCCGACGTGGCCGCCATCGAGCGGGCCTGGGACGACTACTCCGATCCGCCCCGGGTGCGCGTCGTCCAGTAGGGAGGTCGTGAGTCGCGGCGGAACATGGGACCGGCGTCAGCCCACGTGCTGTCCGGTGACAGGTACGGTATACCCTATCTGGCAAGGCGGCCAGGGACGACCGGACCGGGGCCGCTCCCCCATCTGTAATGGGTCGCGTACAATGTGGGGGGGCTGGCCGCAAGTTGCGGCTCTATCGTCCATCTCGGGTAAGGCGGCGGAGGGCCCTCGGTGGGGGCAGTTGCCGAACTGATCGCGGAGTTTGCTCCACGTCTTCAACCGGCGGCCGACTCCGCCGGTGCCGAGGCGTTCCGGCTGGCGATCAACGAGTTTCGCTCCGCCGTCCGACGATTGGGCGAGATCGAGGCGGAAGTCTCCGTAGGCCTGCGTGGGCTGCTGACCAACCGCGATTGGGCCAGGGTCATCCTCTGGATCGAAGCCGCCATCGCACGGCCTAGCCGCGGCCTGGTCGCACCCCTTTGCGAGTTATTATCGGTGCGGGACGCCTATCTCCAGCACGAATGGGTGGCTGAGTTGCTCGGCGAAATCAGAGACCCCCACGCCGTGGCGGCATTGAACGACGCCTGCTCGTTCGATGTCGAAGGGGACGTGTTCCGATCGTTGCCCAAGCGGTGTCTGCAGGCCCTAGCCGCGATTGGCACACCGGCGGCACTGGCGGCCGTCGAGTCGCAACTATCGTCGCCCTGGCCGGAAGTCCGCCGAGAGGCCGCCGAGTTGCTGGCCGTGGGCGGGGCATCGGACGCCTAACCTCTCGCAGCAGCGGACCTTTTCTTCCGCGTCAATTAGGGTAGACCCTATCCGGGATTCCTGGAGCCTGCCGTGGAGTCCGGAGTCTCCGGATCGGCATCGAGCTTTGGCGGCGAGACCCTATTTGTCACGGTAATGCAGAGGATCTTTACGCCGGTTTTCTTTTCGATCGTTGCTCACACCCCCAGGGGCTGGGGATCACGCCAGCAGTTCCTTGATGACCTCGCCGCCGAACTGCGAGAGCTGCTTGAAGCGGCCGGCGTGGAAGTAGGTGAGCTTGGCGTCGTCGAGGCCGAGCAGGCGCAGCAGCGTGACGTGCAGGTCGCGGACGTGGTGGACGCACTCGACGGCCTCGGCGCCGATCTCGTCGGTGGCGCCGATGGTGTGCCCGGCCTTGACGCCGCCGCCGGCCAGCCAGATCGTCATCGCCCTGGGGTTGTGGTCGCGGCCGAACGCGGTCCCCATCCGGACGCCGTTGTCGGGCGAGCGGCCGAACTCGCCGCACCAGACGACCAGCGTCGAGTCGAGCAGGCCCGTGCCGCTTCAGGTCGGCGATCAGCCCGGCGATCGGCCGGTCGACCGACCGGATCAGGTTGCCGTGGGCGCGCTCGATGAAGTCGTGCGAGTCCCAGGTGCCGGCGTAGAGCTGGACGAACCGCACGCCGCGCTCGACCAGGCGGCGCGCCAGCAGGCACTTGCGGCCGAAGGCGTCGGTCGGCTCCTCGCCGATGCCGTACAGGGCCTTCGTCTCGTCGCGTCCTCCTGGCCGATGTCGAGGATGCCCGGCACCTGCATCTGCATGCGGAAGGCGAGCTCGTAGCCGGCCATGCGGGCCGCCAGGTCGTCGCGGCCGGGGCGGTCGTCGAGGTGCCGTCGGTTCAGCGCGCGCGAGCAGGTCGAGGTTCTCCCGCTGGTGGTCGCGGGCGACCCCCTCGGGCGGTTGCAGGTCGAGGATCGGCGACCCCTTCGGCCGCAGGGGCGTCCCCTGGTAGTGCGCCGGCAGGAAGCCGTTGCCCCAGTTCGCCGAGCCCCCCTGCGGGTAGGAGACCTCGGGCAGCACGACGAAGCCGGGCAGGTCCTGGTTCTCGGTCCCCAGGCCGTAGGTCACCCACGAGCCGATGGCCGGGTCGCCGCCGAAGCGGTTGCCGGTGTTCATCTGGTACATGGCCGTCGGGTGGTTGACCGAGTCGACCTGGCAGCCGCGGTAGAAGCACAGCTCGTCGGCGACGCCGGCCAGGTGCTCCCAGTTCTCGCCGATGTCGGCGCCCGAGCGGCCCGCCTTGCGGAACCGGAACGGGCTCTGGACGTAGTACCGCTTCCCGCTCGACATGGCCGACTGCTCGGTTGTCGTTGCGGACGAACTCCTTGAGGTGCAGCTCGGCCAGCTTCGGCTTGGGGTCGAAGGTGTCGATGTGGCTGGGACCCCCTTCCATCATCAGGAAGATGCACGCCTTGGCCTTCGCCGGCAGGGGGGCCGGCTTGGGGGCGAGCGGGTCGGCGGCCTTGCGTCTCGGCGCGGGCGCCGGTCGGCGAGCATCGCCGTCAGCGCGACGCTGCCGAGGCTCGCCCCGAGGCCGTAGAGGAACTCGCGCCTCGTGGGCGCCCACAGGGCCCGGGCACCGGCACAGGGGAAGCGAGGGGGCATGGCAGGCTCCTCCCGATCAATCGAGGTAGGCGAACTCGTTGGCGTTGAACAGGACCAGGCAGACTTCCATCAGCCCGCGGACCTCGGGGCCGACGTCGGCGGGATGGAGGTCGGGCACGAAGTCGTCGGCGCCGTCGAGGACCTCGGCGAACGTGAACTTCTCGCCGGTGTTCTCCTCGACCGCCTCGCGGACCACCTCGCGCCTCGGGGTCGGCTTCGCGAAGCGGAGCGAGCGGTGGCGGGCGGTCATCGCGCCCCAGTGGTCGAGGCAGGCGCGCGCCTCGTCCGCCGCGGGGGACCGGCCCAGCGCCAGGAGGAAGGCCCGGTCGATCGCCTCGGGCTGCGTCTTCGATTCCCGCAGCAGGCGGGCCGCCAGCGCCAGGGCCCGGTCGCGGGCGTCCTCGCCGTTGAACAGGCTGAAGACCTGCGGCGTGACCGTCGAGGCGTCGCGCCCCTCGCACGACGTCTCCGGGCTGGGCTGGTTGAACACCTCGAAGAACGGGTCGCGCAGCCCGCGGAGCTTCAGCGCGTAGATCGACCGCCGGTGCCTCTGCTCGGGCCTGCGGCGACGCCTGCCAGGCCGAGGCGAACGTCCCCATCACCTGGCGGGGCTGGAGCGCGACCTCCGGGTTCAGCTCCGGGCCGGACCGGGATGCCGCCGACCGCCGGGTTCAGCTCGCCCGAGACGGCCAGCATCGCGTCCCGCAGCTCCTCCGCGGCCAGCCGGCGGGGCCGGAACGCCGCGTAGCCGAGGCCGCTCCGGGTCCTTCGCCGCGACCGCCTCGGGGTCCGGGTGGCGCGACGACCGGCGGTACGCCTGCGAGGTCATGATCAGACGGTGCATCGCCTTGATCGACCAGCCGCGGTCGACGAACTCGGACGCCAGCCAGTCGAGCAGCTCGGGGTGGGTCGGCTTCTTGCCGGTCGCGCCGAAGTTGTTCGGGTTGCCGGCGATCGCCCGGCCGAAGTGCCACGAGCCAGATGCGGTTGACCATGACCCGCGGCGTGAGCGGGTTGCGCGGGTCGGCGATCCAATCGGCCAGCGCCTTGCGACGTCCCTCGATCGTCTCGGGGATGACGGCCGGCTCCCCTTCGTCGCTGCCGCCGTACAGGCCCGCCACGGCGCTGAGCACGCCCGGCCGGACCGGCTCGCCGGGCGAGTACGGGTCGCCGCCGGTCAGGATGTGCGACGCCTCGAGCTCGCCCGCCTTCATCCGGTCGGCCGGCATCCGCAGCGGGGCGAGGACGGCCTTGAGCGCGGGCGTCCGGCCGCTGTAGACCGACAGGGCGACCGGCTCGTAGCGGTCGAACTCCCACTTGAGCCGCTCCAGCCCCTTGCGGCCGATCCGCTCCAGGCCGAAGTCGCGGGGGTCGAGGCCGATCTGCTTGGGCGGCAGGCGGTCCTCGGCGATCCCCTGGCGCAGCCCCTTGACCCTCGGGACGTACGGCAGCCCGCGCTCGGCGCACCAGGCGCGGGCCGCGGCCTCTTCCTTCGCGTCGATCTCCGCGAGGATCGCCTCGTACCGTGCCTTGCGCGCCTCGAGGTAACGCCTCTCGTCGAACCCGGCGGTGTTCTCGGCCGGCAGGAACGGCGCCGGCCTCTCGGAGAGCTGGGTGGTGGCGAACACGGCCTGGATGCGCGTAGTAGTCGCGGGTCGGCACCGGGTCGAACTTGTGGTCGTGGCAGCGGGCGCACTGGAGCGTGTGGCCGAGGAAGACCTGCCCGACGACGTCGGTCACGTCGTCGAGGAACTTCTGCCGCGCGACCTTCGCCACCTCCATGCCGGTCAGCTCCCACGGGCCCATCCGGAGGAAGCCGGCGGCGACCAGCATCTCGGGGTCGTCGGGGTCGATCTCGTCGCCGGCCAGTTGCTCGCGGACGAAGCGGTCGTAGGGCTTGTCGGCGTTGAACGACCGGACGACGTAGTCGCGATAGCGCCAGGCGTTGCCGCGCTCGAAGTCGTTGGCGAAGCCCGACGAGTCGGCGTATCGCGTCACGTCGAGCCAGTGACGGCCCCACTGCTCGCCGTAGTGGGGCGAGGCGAGCAGGCGGTCGACGACCGGGCGAACGCCCGTGTCGTCGGGGTCGGGGTCGGCGACGAACGCCTCGACCTCCTCCGGGCGACGGCGGCAGCCCCGTCAGGTCGAACGTGGCGCGGCGGATCAAGCGTGCGGCGATCGGCCGCCGGGGCGGGCTGGAGGCCGAGCTGGCCGAGCTTCGCGGCCAGGAAGGCGTCGATCGGGTTGGACGACCGATCCCTCGGCCGCCGGCACCGCCGGCCGGCGGATCGGCCGGTACGCCCAGAGGTCCTCGGGCTTGTACTTGCGGTTGGTCCATTCGGGCGAGAGCCCGCCGCTGGTGGCGACCGTCACGCCGTCCTTGGCGTCCCAGACGCCGGCGGCCGGCCGCCTCGCGGCGCTTGCCGGCCGAGGGCCACGGGGCGCCGCCCGCGATCCAGGTGCGGATCGCCGCGACGTCCTCGGCCGCGAGCTTGTCGTTCTCCTTCGGGGGCATGGCGAGGGTCGGATCTTCGCGCGTGACGGCGAGGTACAGCGGGCTCTCCTCGGGCCGGCCCGCGACGACGGCCGGCTCGCCGCTCTCGCCGCCGCGGAGCGTCGCCTCGCGCGACGGTGAGGTCGAGCCCGCCGCGGAGCTTCTTCGGGTCGTCGCCGTGGCAGCCGAGGCACTTCTCCTTCAGCACCGGCCCGACCCGGTCGAGGAAGACGTCCTCGGCGAGACGCAGCCGCCGGCCGGATGGCCCCGCCGTCCTCGGCCGCCGAGGGCACGCGGCCCCGATCGATCCGGCCAGCAGGATCGCACCGAGCCAGGGCCCGACGAGGAGGGTTCCGTCTCATCTGAGGGGGTCCTCCGGTTCGCGCGTCGCCCCGGCACGCTCCGAGGCCGGGCCGCCGGTCGCCACCGGGTCTTGTCGGGAGGGATTCGGGAGGGATCGCTCGCCCGGTATTCTAGAGGAGGTGCCGATCTCATGGCAAGGGATCTTGATTCGTCAGGGACCCCGGAGATCAGGGGCGGGCCTCCGTCGTGTCCCGCGCACCCCCCGGGGTGCCGGAGGCGTGGGACACGGCCCGGCGGCGAGTCGCGCCGGTCAGAATGAGTCGGCGGAGACGACCTCGCCCTGGTTGCGCGAGCCCAGCGACCAGATCGTGTTGAGGTTGGTGCTGTCCTTGAGGAACCGGACCGAGCCGTCGCACATCAGGACGTTGGCCCCGCCCGGGTGGCGGCTGCTCAGCGTGACCATCGCCGGGCGCGGTGATGTTGTTGGATGTAGTGGCGCCCGTGGAACAGTTCGGGATCTTCGGGATTGGGGGCCAGCAGGATGTTGCCCAGGTTCAGCGATGAGGCACCCGAGCGCCCAGTACTGCCCGACGTACGGCGTCTGTGCCCCTCGGTCGCCCTGCAGCCCCGCGGCGCAGGCCTGGGTCCACTGCTGGAAGGCCGTCGCGCCCATCGCCGGGAGCTCCATCTGGGGCGTGTTCTGCTTCACGCCCTGGGGGAATTGCCCGACGTAGATCAGGTCGGAGGGGACCGAGAGCTTGTTGACGTTGCCGTCGCCGATCTGCCACTCGCCGAAGGCGATCGTGTTGGTCGTCCCGTCGAGGACGTCCCGGATGCCGATGGCCGGCCCCCCGACCATGAACATCCCGTTGGGCGGGCCGGCGGTCTTGGTGGCATCCCACTCCAGGCCCGACCCGACCGACTCGAAGTAGCTGTTGCCCGGGGCGGTGCCCGCCAGCTTGTCCCCGACGTAGCCCGGCGGCATGTCCGACGGGCAGAGGAAGACCGCCAACCGCGTCGTGGTGACCGTCGTGTTCATCAGATGGTTGGGGCTGTCGTTGAAGGTGGCCACGGCGAAGTTCAGCGGCTGGTACAGCGCCGCCTGCTCCAGGAACGGCAGGAGCCTCGAGTGGCCGGTGTGGTCGCAGTTCAGCGATGGACTTCCCCACGGCTGTAGTCGTAGCGATACAGGGCGCCCGGCGGGAAGCAGTCGTTGGCGTTGTGGTAGTTGTGCAGGGCGATGCCGATCTGCTTCAGGTTGTTGACGCACTGGGCGCGCCGCGCCGCCTCGCGCGCCGCCTGCACCGCGGGCAGGAGCAGCGCGATCAGCACCGCGATGATCGCGATCACCACCAGCAGTTCGATCAGCGTGAAGGCGCGACGATTTCGGGCGTACATGACCCCTCCTTCCGCGGCCTGCGAATGACCCGAGACGTGTGGGCGATCCGGACGGACTCTCCGAGACTTCGCGTGCCCGAGCGGATGGGCAAGAGCGGGGAAGACGCCACCCAGGGACCGAGGACGATGATTGCGTCCCAAGCCCTGGGTGAAGGCGACCTCCCCCCTGATCCGGCCTGCTCCCGAAGGGGAAAAATAGGGACTGCTTACTGGATGTTCGCCTCGAGCCCCCGGATCGCCGTCGGCACGTCCCGCCGCCGAATCGCGTCGACGATCGCTTCGTGCTCGCTGTAGCACTCCCAGAGGTTGCTGTGCCGGGTGTATCTCAGCCGCATCCGCACGGTGATCGTCAGCCAGATCGCGACCAAGTCGGGATCGCCCGTCCGCTCGACGACCCAGCGGTGGAAGGCCATGTCGTGCGCGATGAGGGCCGACATATCGCCGCGCTGCGCAGGCCTCACGGAACCGCCCCAGGATGGCTCCCAGCTCGTCGAGATCGGCATTGCCGAGTCCATCGAAGATCCGTCCCAGCGCATACGCCTCGATCCCGCGACGGAACTGGACCAAGAGCGGCCTGATGGCCTCGTCGGGGGGCCGCCCGACCCGCGCGCCGCGGCTCGGCTGCGAGACGATCAGGCCCTCCTGAGTCAGTTGCAGCAGCGCGTCTCGGATCGGACCGCGACTGGTCCCGAAGCGCTCGGCGAGCTGAACCTCGCGGAGTGGTTCGCCTTCGGCAATCCGACCTGAGAGGACGTCGGCACGCAAACGCTCGACGACCTGCTCGCGGATTGTGCGAATCATCTTCGCTTCCGACATCGGTCCGCTTCTTTCTCGATGTTGAGAGACAACCGGAATCGCGGCCATCCCTGGCGGCGGTCCCACCGGGCACTGCCGGGTATTGTCGATTGTTGACAGATATACAATCTGCGCCATCCTGTCAAGGATCTCTCCCTGAGTCTCAGGGCCGATCCGTTGGTGATTGACCAAGGTCGCCCTGGATGGCCTGCTCATGCCGACCGCGTCGTCGTAGGGCGGCCGGACTACTGGACGGCCTCGACCCCGTCGCGCCGGCCCCAGTCATGACTTCAGGATCTCATCGAGCAGCGGATACGCCGCGTCCCCGTGCCATTCGTGCGCCCCGTCGAAGCGGTCGACGCGGAGACGGTCCTCGGCGCCGAGCGCACGATAGGCGCGCCGATCCGCGACAGGGCGGCCTCGGCCCAGCCGGGGTCGATCAGGCCGTCGCGCGACCCGACCTCCCACAGGCAGGGGCGCGGCGCGATCAGGGAGGCGATCTCGGGCACGTCGCCGTAGTCGAGCAGGCCGGGGATGGCCTGGCAGCCGGCGCCGTGGCCGGTGGCGACCCGCTCCTGAAGGCAGTTCAGCGCCCCGGAGATGACCGCGACCCGAATCCTCGGCTCCAGCGCGGCGGCGAACATCGTCATCCGCCCACCCAGCGAGAGCCCCACGCACCCGAGCCGATCGGGGTCGACGCGCTCGTGAGACGCCAGGGCCTCCAGCGCCCAGAGGACGTCGCGGAGGTTCTCCGCGATCAGGAGCCGGCCGAGCAAATGCATTCCGATGAACGTCCGGGCGCAGGCGTCGACGCCCTTCTGCGGACGGCCCGCCTCCCCCAGGCGCCGGCCGAAGGGGGTCAGGCAGGGCGCGGCCACCACGTAGCCGCGGCGGACGAGCTGGCGGGCGTAGTCGTAATGGTGGCGGGCGATCTCGTCGCGGCGCGCCGGCGTGTCGTCGAGGCCCGCGACCGAATCGGCGCCGAAGTCGCCGTGCCCGTGGACGGCCACGACCGCGGGCCCCTTCGACCGCCCGGCCCCGAGGGGCAGGAGCAGGTGCATCGGCAGCGGCGCGATCCCCTCGGCCGTCAGCACTCGCTCCTCGCGGACGTGGTCGTCGAGCGCGACGGTCCGCTCCAGGACCGACCGCCACGACGGCGGCGGGCGATGCGGGCCCAGCAGGGCCCGCAGCTTCGCGGCGAAGGCGGCCTGCCAGCGGCGGCACTCGTCGGCCGTCGTCCCCGCGAACCGGAGCGACAGGGGGGCCCGGTCGGCCAGGGCGCGAATCCGTTCGTCGATCGGAGGGACGTCGGCCTCGTCGGCGGCGCGGGCCGCCTCCCTCCGAGCGCCCCGACCAGGGGGACCGCCGCGAGCCGCAAGACGTCGCGGCGGAGGAGCCGTCGGGTGTCGGATGTGCGCACGACGTCGGTCCTCGCGCATCACCGCTTGTCGGCCGTCACGCCCGGCCAGTCGTCGGTCCGGAACGGGGTGACGGGGAGTCCCTCGCGGCTGTAGAGGTTGCAGACCGGGTTGTCGGCCCAGGCGTAGCGGACGGCCACCGGGTCGGAGACCTCGTCCGACCAGACCTCGACCTTGTCCTTGCCGACGACCTTGGCCTTGGCCCAGGCGAACTTCCGGTCGCTCGCCGCGACGGCGAAACCGCGCGGCTCGGCCACGTCGAACGCCTTGAGGCCGCCGCCGACGTGGTCGAACGTCAGGACGATCTTGCCGTCCTTCTTCTCCATCGACTTGATAGGTCGGGCTGCGGCAGGCGACGTTGATCCCGTAGTCGCGCGCCAGGGCCCAGCGGGCCAGCCGCATGGCCGACGTCCCGCTTGTTCCTCGGGTGGATGTCCTGCCCCTCGCCGAGGTCGATGATCACCGCCTCGCCGGTGTTGGGCAGCCTGTCCATCGTCATCGTCTGCGCCTCGCGGAGCTCGGCCCAGGCGCTGTCGGCCGGCTCGGGCTTCTCGGCCAGGAAGTCGGCGAGCTGGACCCAGTAGAACGGGAAGTCGCCGATGCCCCACTCGTCGCGCCAGCTCTGGATCATCAGAGGGAACAGGTCGCGGTACTGGTAGGCGCGGCCGGCGTTCGACTCGCCCTGATACCAGATGGCGCCGCGGATGCCGTAGCCGATCGTCGGCTTGAGCACGCCGTTGTAGATGTTGCCGGGCCTCTGGTTGCCCTTGAGCACGGCGTCGGGGCTCTGCGGGGCCCTCGGGGCCGGCTTGCCCTCGTCCTTGGCCTTCGCGGCCTCGACCTTCCACGCGGCCATCTTCTCCTCGTACTCCTTCATCTGCCGCGGCTGGCCCTGCTCGATCTTCTCCCACCGTTCGATCAGGGGCTTGTATTTCTCGTCGGCGGCGAGCCGGTCGCGGCGGATCCACGCCTCGCACGCCGAGCCGCCCCAGGCGTCGTCGATCAGGCCGACCGGCACGCCGAGCGTCTCGTGCAGTTGCCGGCCGAAGAAGTAGCCCACGGCCGAGAACGTCTTGACCGTCTCCGGGGTGCAGACCTCCCACTGGCCCTTGAAGTCGTCCTGCGGCTCCTGCGTGCCGACCTGCGGCACCGAGATCAGGCGGATCATCGGGTCGCGGGCCGCCAGGCTCGCCAGGTCGCCGTCGTAGGACTGGTTGACGGCGAATTGCATGTTCGACTGGCCCGAGCAGACCCAGACCTCGCCGACGAGCACGTCGTCGAGCGTGACCGTGTTCTTGCCCTTGACCGTCATCGTGAGAGGGCCGCCGGCCGGCATCGGGTCGAGCGTGACGGCCCACTTGCCGCCGTCGTCGGCCCTGGCCGTCCTGGCCTGGTCGCCGATCTGGACCGTGACCTCCTCGCCCGGGTCGGCCTTGCCCCAGACGCGGTCCTTCTGCCCGCGCTGGAGCACCATGTGGCTGCCGAAGATGGCCGGCAGCGCGACGTCGCCCCGCGCGGGGCGGGCGCCCTCGACCATCAGGACGGCGGACAGGCCCAGGGCCAGGAGGCCGGCCCGCTCCAGGATCGATGCGCGCTTCACGGATGGTTCCTCCGCCGGGACGAGGGGACGGTCATCGGGCGGCTTCGTAGGGTGGGCCAGCGCGGCGCAACCCACCAATCCCTCGGTCGGTGGGTTGCGCCGCGCTGGCCCACCTTACCAAAAGACGACGGATCGACACGATCCGTTATCACACCCTCCCGGGTTCGGGGTGGACCCACGGGCTCCGGTACGGCCGCTGAAGGAGGCGGTTCGCCTCGTCGTCGCCGACGACCCGACCCGCCTCGGCGTCCCAGGTCAGCGACCGGCCGAGCTGGAGCGAGAGGTTGGCCAGGATGCAGCTCGCCGTCGAGGTGTGGCCCTCCTCGATGTCGGCCACCGGACGGCCGCGCGAGTCGATCGCCGCGAGGAAGTCGCGCATGTGCCCCCGGATCGCCGGCGCGACGTGCTTCTCCAGGCCGTTCTCGGTCTTGTCCTCGGGGTACTGCTCGAGCTCGTAGACGACGTCCCCGTGGATCGGCTGCCCCTTGCCGGTCGGGACGAAGTCGTAGCTGTGCACGCCCACCTTCAGCGTCCCCTTGTCGCCGTAGAGCGTCGCGCCCCAGGGATACTTCGGGTCGGGCGGGCTGCCCCAGGTGCGGAGCTGCCAGACGACCGGCAGGTCGCCGAATTCGAACGTGGCCGTCTGCGTGTCGGGGATGTTCGCCTTGCTCTTCTTGTCCACGAGGATGCCGCCCGACGAGGAGATGCGCCGCGGCCAGCCCAGGCCGAGCATCCAGCGCACCATGTCGAGCATGTGGATGCACATGTCGCCCATGATGCCGTTGCCGTACTCCGTGAACGACCGCCACCGCCTCGGGTGGACCAGCGCGTTGAACGGCCGCATCGGCGCGGGCCCGGTCCACATCTCGTAGTCGAGGTTCTCGGGGGGGTTGGTGTCGGGCGGGTTGTCCTTGGCGCGCATGTGGTTGTAGCAGTAGACCTCGACCAGAGCGATCGTGCCGAGCTTCCCCTCGCGGACGATCCGGTCGCGGGCCTCGATGATGTGCGGCGTGCTCCGCCGCTGCGTGCCCACCTGCACGACCCGGCCGTGCTTGCGCGCCGCGGCGAGCATCGCCTGGCCCTCGACCACGTCCCGGCTGATCGGCTTCTGGACCCAGACGTCGGCCCCGGACTGGACCGCGGCGATCATCGGCAAAGCGTGCCAGTGGTCGGGCGTGTCGACCAGGACGACGTCGAGGTCCTTCTCCTTGAGCATCTCGCGGTAGTCGCCGAAGGTGCGCGGCGTCTTCTTCGACGCCTGCCGCGTGGCGACCATCTCGGCGGCATGGGCGAGCATCGTCCTGTCGACGTCGCACAGCGAGACGACCTCGACCGGCTCGACCTGGATCAGGCGGAACAGGTCGCACTTGCCGTACCAGCCGCAGCCGATCAGGCCGACCCGCCTCGGCTTCTGCGCCCCGAACGCCCCGACGTGGCCGGCGGCGGCCGACCAGGCCAGCCCCGCGGCGCCGGCGCGGAGGAATTCACGACGATCCATGGCATCTTCTCCCCGTCTCGATCGGAAGGCGTGACCCACGACGCCCCCGACTATACGAGACCCCGCGGCGCCCCGCGAGGGGGTGCCGCGGCCGGAGCATCGGCCGGCCGTCACGGGCCCCATCCCTCGAGCGGATCGACCGCGCGCGGGACCTCGTGCCGCCCCCCCTCCCCGGGCCGGAAAGGGTGCCGGGGACCCGGGACGGATGATTTCAATGGCGAAATCCTCGCATATTTTATCAAAATTATATCTTATTATTTTGAGCGTGTACGGGGGTGGCGCGGTCGGCCGCCGGCCCGGATGCTCAACCGACCGTCTGCCAATGCTCGGCCGATCGCGCCTCCTGGCGGAACTGCCCCGGGGTCAGGCCGAACTCGCGCTTGAACGCGAAGTGGAAGTACTCGGTGTGCTTGAAGCCGACCAGCTCGGCGATGCGACACATCGAGTGGTCCGTCTCGGCGAGCAACTGCCGGGCGCGGCAGAGCTGCACGGCGCGGATCTCGGCCTGCGGAGAGCGCTGCAGGTGCCTGTGGAAATGCCGGTCGAGGGTCGTCCGCGACAGCGAGACGTGGTCGAGCACGTCGTCGATGGTGATCCCGTGGCAGGCGTTCGCGTGGATGTAGCGCACCGCGGCGACGATCCGCTCGTCGTCGATCGACAGGATGTCGGTGGAGAGGCGGGCGGCCACGCCCAGGGGGGGACCAGCAGCTCCTCGAACTCGGCCTCCCCCCCGGCCATCAGGTGATCGAGCAGCACCGCGGCCTCGAAGCCGATCTGCTCCGGGTTGCAGGTCACGCTGGACAGGGGCGGGTTGTTCAGCTCGCAGAGCAGCACATCGTCGTCCGCGCCGATGACGGCCACCTCGTCGGGGACCTGGAGGCCGGATCGCCGGCAGGCGTCCAGGACATAAGAGCCGTGCAAGTCCTTGCAGACCATCACGCCCACGGGCTTGGGCAGCGTCATCAAGCAGCGCCCGAACCGGGCCAGCTCGTCCTCGCCGGGCCGGCGATGGCGCCTGTGGGAGGGCATCTCGAAGACCCGGGCCGCGTAGCCCGCCCGCGACACGGCCTCGACGAACCCGTCGCGCCGGCGGGTCGACCACAGCTCGCCCTCGAGCCCGTAGAATGCATAGGAATGGAACCGCCGCTCCAGGAGGTATTCGGCCGCCATCGAGCCGATGCCGCGGTCGTCGGAGGTGATCCGCGGCGGGCCGAATGCGGGCTCTCGGCTGCTGACGTCGACCACCGCCGCATCGAGCTCGCGGAGCGCCTCGGAGACGCCGGGGCCGCTCCAGCGCGAGATGACGCCGTCGATCCGCCCGGCGTCGAGCCAGCGGGGGAGCCTCGTCCCCACCTCCCGGTGCTCCAGGAGGAGGTCCCAGGCCCGATGCGACCGCAGGTAGTCGGTGACGCCCTGGAGGATCCTCCGGCCGTGGACGCCCGACATCTCGACCAGGAGTGCGACGCGGGGAGGTTGAGACATCGTATCGATCCTTCATGGGTCGCTCGGGGCCGGGACGTGGGGACGACCTCCGCCGATCAAAGGTCTTAGCAGATCCGCCCGGCCGGCCACATGGATTCCTTGGAACCTTGCGGAGAATCCATGTTACACCCGGCGAATAATCTTAGCAAAAAAGATCTCCGATCTCACTAGCGGCTTCGCGCACCGGGACGATAGGGTGAGGAGACCGCCATGATTAGGGTGGGGGAAACCGCCGGACGGAAGGCACAGTGGGGTGTCCGGCCGGTCATCCCTTCGTGCGTTTTTCTCCCCTCGATCTTACATGAGAGGAACCTAAGGATGAGCGCCAGATATCCGCGACCCTCGGCGCAGGCCGGGCTTCACGCTGATCGAGCTGCTGGTGGTGATCGCGATCATCGCCGTGCTGATCGCGCTGCTGCTCCCCGCGGTGCAGGCGGCCCGCGAGGCGGCGCGAAGGTCGCAGTGCGTCAACAACCTGAAGCAGATCGGCCTCGCCCTGCACAACTACGAACAAGCCCTCGGCGTCCTGCCCTGGGGGGAGGGCCCCAACAACTGGAACGACTGGGGGCCGCTCCCCGCGATCCTGCCCCAGTTGGAGCAGGGCGCCCTGTTCAACGCGATCAACTTCGCGTACATCACAAGCATAGGTGGCAACGCCTCCGAGAACGCTGGCGGCCACCCCGCCTACCAGAACTTCACGATCTTCCAGGCCAAGATTAACGCCTTCCAGTGTCCCTCGGACATGGACCGCTTGTCCAACATCGAGGGCCACAACAACTACTACGGCAATGCCGGTTCGACGCCCGACTCGATCCATAATACCTCGCTGTACGACGGCCTGTTCCAGTACATCCTGGCGGCGGGCGCGAAGTGCGTCGCGTTCCGCGACATCACCGACGGCCTGAGCAACACGGCCGCCTTCAGCGAGCGGGTCAAGGGGATCGGCCCGGAAAACTCGACTATTGTCGACGGCACGAACCCCTCGTCCTCGGTCTGGAACCTCGCCCAGCCCCCGCCGGGCAACACGGGCATCTCGCTGTACTACTACACCCAGTGCAAGGGCTTGCAAACCTCCACGAGCAAACTGTGGACTGGTTTAGGGGCCGTCACGCCCGACGCGTCGGGCTCGCTCTGGTTTTCCGGCTATGCGTGTTTCTCGCGCTACACCCACATCATGCCCCCCAACGGCCTTAACTGCGGCTACGGCAACTACACCGGGGAAGGGGCCTTCACCGCCAGCAGCCGGCACCCGGGCGGCGTGAACGTCCTGTTCGCCGACGGCTCGACCCGGTTCATCAAGAGCACGGTCAACCCCATGACCTGGTGGGCGGTGGGGAGCCGCTCGGGGGGCGAGGTCGTCAGCGCCGACCAGTATTGAGACGGAAATGCTTTGTCGAAGGCCTCGACTCCGGGGGTGGTTGGGGTCTCGTCGGCGAGACCCCGGTCGCCCGATCCCCGGGGTCTTCGCCGACGAGACCCCAACCACCCGTCCGCGTTCGCCCTGTCGAACGGCGGTGAGGGGCCGGGGAGGGCGGTCGAGGATGGGCCCGGCGACCGGGTCGGGGAAGGCGCGGCCGTCCGAGGAATGCCCTCCTTGGCCGGGAGTATCGTCGACGATCGTCGAGGATCGTCGACGATCGTCGGGAATGCTCAACGGCCGCGTCGCCCCCCCGCGGCGCGCGAGGCGGGACCAGATTACCGTGACTTGCGATTGGCACTCCTCGATCAAAAACCGCACCGGATCGGACCCCCGCTACCCGCCGCAGTTCGATCCGGATCTTCATCCCTAATTCAATTCCCTTGCAGGGATTACGTAGATCGTGCGGTGGCGGGATCGGCCGAAGCAGGCAGGCTTCCCGAAACGAAGCCAACCGACCCCCACCCGATTGTCACCGCCGGGCCTGCGGGCGAGATGGCCGCGAGCGCCGATCGAACCCAACTGCCAAAATGGCGGTCGGGGGAACCCGACGGCATCCGGCCTGGGAATGACGCGGCCCTCCGGCGGCAGCGGGGTTGTCATCCGCCGGACCGGGCCCGATCATGGTTCGAAACAGGCTCGTTCGCCGGTCCCCGGAGGCCATCATGCCGCTCGCCCTCGCGCTGTCGCTGATCTTCCCCCTCGCCCCGCCCTCCGCGCCCGGGAATCCGGCGCCGGTGGAGAACGTCTCCTCGTTTGAACCGAGGACGCCCGACGAGGAACGGAGGGCCCTGCACGTGCCCGAGGGGTTCGAGGTCCAGCTCGTCGCCGCCGACCCCGACATCCACAAGCCGATGAACATCGCCTTCGACGACCGCGGGCGGCTCTGGGTCACCGAGACGGTCGAGTACCCCTTCCCCGCGCCCCCGGAGAGGAGGCCGCGCGACGCGGTGAAGATCCTGGAGGACTTCGGCCCCGACGGCCGGGCCCGCACGATCACGACGTTCGCCGACGGCCTGAACATCCCGATCGGCGTCCTGCCGCTCCCCTCGGCCCGCGGCGCCCTGGTCTACAGCATCCCGACCATCGACCGGATGCTCGACACCGACGGCGACGGCCGCGCCGACGTCCGCGAGCCCGTCTACCGGACGTTCGGCGCCCGGGACACGCACGGCATGACGGGCAGCTTCACCTGGGGGTTCGACGGCTGGGTCTACGCCTGCCACGGCTTCTCCAACACGTCGCACGTCGAGGGGGCCGACAAGGACGAGATCACGATGCAGTCGGGCAACATCTACCGGATGAGGCCCGACGGCTCGCACGCCGAGTATTACACCCACGGCCAGGTCAACCCGTTCGGCCTGTCGTTCGACCCGATGGGCAACCTGTACTCCAGCGACTGCCACTCGAAGCCGATCTACCTGCTCCTGCGAGGGGCCTATTACCCGAGCTTCGGCAAGCCCGACGACGGCCTCGGGTTCGCGCCCGCGATGATGGGGCACGACCACGGCTCGACCGCGATCGACGGCGCCACCTACTACGCGGCCGACCAGTTCCCCGCCTCGTATCGGGGGACGATCTTCATCGGCAACGTGGTCACCAACCGGATCAACCAGGACCGCCTGGAGTGGCACGGCTCGTCGCCCTGGGCGACCGCGCAGACCGACTTCGTCTGGAGCGAGGACAACTGGTTCCGGCCGGTCGACATCGAGCTCGGCCCGACGGGGCGCTCTACGTGGCCGACTTCTACAACCGGATCATCGGCCACTACGAGGTGCCGCTCAAGCACCCCGGCCGCGACCGAGAGCGGGGCCGGATCTGGCGGATCGTCTACCGCGGCCCCGGCGGCAAGGGGAAGGCCGTCGCCCCCCGCGCCGACTGGACGACGGCGAGCGTCGGGGAGCTGGTCAAAGACCTCGGCCATCCCAACCTGACCGTCCGGATCAAGGCCGCCAATCAGCTCGTCGCGCGCGGCGAGCCGGCGGTCGCGGCGGTCCGGGCCGCACTGCGATCGGCCGAGATGCCCCGGCAACGGGTGCATGGCCTGTGGGTCCTCAACCGGCTCGGCGCCCTGGACGACGAGTCCCTGGCCACGTTCGCCCGCGACCCCGACCCCGCGGTGCGGGTCCACGCGATGCGCGTCACGGGCGAGCGCCCGCGCTGTCAAGCGCGCTCCGCGACCGGGCGGTCGCGGGCCTCGGCGACGACACGCCCCTCGTGCGTCGCGAGGCCGCCGAGGCGCTCGGCCTGCATCCCGACCCGGCCAACATCCGCCCCCTGCTGGCCCTCCGCCAGGCGTCCCCCGCCGACGACACGCACCTGATCCACGCCGCGAGGATGGCCCTGCGGGACCAGCTCCGCCTCCCCTCGTCGTGGGAGCATCTGGCGAGCCTGGAGCTGAGCGCTCGCGACCGTCGCGACGTCGCCGACGTCGCGTGCGGAGTCCCGAGCGCCGAGGCCGCGCGGTTCCTGCTCCGACACATCGAGGAGGAGACGACGACGCACGGGGATCTGGTCCGATTCGTCCATCACATTGCCCGCTACGGGTCCGAAGACACGCCCGGGCCGCTCCTGGCCTTCGTCCGCGGCCGGGGCGCCGATCGGTCGCAGCAGGCCGCCCTGCTCAAGGCGATCCAGCAGGGGACGCAGGAGCGCGGGGCGAAGCTCGGCGACGACGTCCGCGCGTCCGCCCTGGACGTCTCGCGGGCGCTCCTCGACTCTCCGAAGGGGGAAGACGTCGCGCTCGGGATCGGCCTGGCCAGCTCGTTCCGGCTGCGCGAGTCGACGGGACGGCTGGAGGCGATCACCGGGGATCGCCGGGCGCCCGAGCCGAGACGGGGCGAAGCGATCGCGGCGCTGGTGGCGCTCGATCCCAGGGGAGCCGTCGGGCCGCTGGGTCGTGTGCTGGGCAACCCGGAGGAGCCGGTCGCGCTGCGCGAGCGCGCCGCGCAGGCGCTGGCGGGGATCGACCAGCCCGAGGCAAGGGCCGCGCTGCTCGGCGCCCTGCCGGCGGCGCCCGAGCGCCTGCAAGGGGCGATCGCGGCGGGCCTGGCCGCGCGGAGGCCGGGGGCCGAGGCGCTGCTCGATGCCGTGGCGGCGGGCAAGGCGTCGGCCCGCCTGCTCCAGGACCGCCGGGTCGACCGCCTGCTCGGCAACGCGGGGATCGCCGACCTGTCCGCGCGGCTCGCGGCGCTCCTGAAGGGCCTGCCGCCCGCCGACGAGCACACCGCCGAGCTGCTCCGCCGACGCCGCGCCGGGTTCGCCGCGGCGAGGCGCGATCCCGACCGCGGCGCCCGCGTCTTCGAGACCTCCTGCGCCTCCTGCCATCAGGTCGGCGGCCGGGGCGCCCGCGTCGGCCCGCAGCTCGACGGCGTCGGCACGCGGGGCGCCGACCGCCTCATCGAGGACATCCTCGACCCGAACCGCAACGTCGACCAGGCCTTCCGCGCCACGACGCTCGCGCTGGCCGACGGCCGGGTCGTCTCGGGCCTCCTCCTGCGCGAGGAGGGGGCCGTGCTCGTCATGGCCGACGCGCAGGGCAAGGAGGTCCACGTCCCCGCCGACCAGGTCGAGGAGCGCACCCAGTCGCAGCTCTCGCCGATGCCCGCCAATCTCGCCGACCAGGTCGCCGAGGCCGACTTCTACGACCTGCTCGCCTTCCTGCTCGCGCAACAACAGATCAAGGATTCGCCATGAATGACACATAGCCTTCGTAGGGTGGGCACCGCCACCCCTTTCAAGGTGTTTCTTATGTGGTACAACACGTCTCCCCAAAGGATCTTGCGATTGATCCCCCGTGGAGACGGCACGGATGTTGCCCGCTCAGATTCTCGATCGTTTCCTCGAACGCTGTCCTGCGGTCGTGATGGTTCGGGCAACGCTGGAGCGGCTGCTCAGGCCCGAGCGACTCGATCAGATCTTCGAGGATGCCAAGCAACGGTAGTGCCTCACGATGATGGCACGGTTTTTCGAGCCTGGTAGCGGTCGAGGGCCGATGTTAGCACGTCTTCCCGCTCCTCGGCCCAGATCCCTCGTGTGAGGTCGTCGACGGGCACCGGGTAGCGGACGTACTCCAGGACCGACCAGATCTGGTCGCTCAGGCTCATCGCCATCGCGGGCGTCCGGCCGTCCAGCGATCTGGGGGCCCGCACCCGGTTGTCCAGGTCGCGCCACAGCCACAGCGACCACCCCAGTCGGGGCGCGCCCGCGATGCGCATCGCGGCCGTCGAGCCAGCCGCGCCTCCTGACACCGCAGCGTCGCGTTGAGCCGCTCCAGGTGCGACGTGTGGACCGTCGTGCCGATGCCCAATCCGGCCACGCGCCCCTGGATCGCCCTCAGCCGGCCGCACGGCGCCTTGGCCCGGACCTTGATCGCGCGGCCCGAGGCGTCGCGGACCTCGTGCACCACCCCGGCCAAGAACCCCACAGGCGGCTTCGACCCGGGGTCCTTCCTCCGCCCGCGCCGCCGCTTGCGGCGGCGGGGCAGGACCGCGCCGAAGGCCCGCAGCAGCGCCGCCGGGTACGGCAGGTGGTTGTCGACCGACATCAGCGGTGGCGCCATCCCGGGCGGGACACACAGCGCCACCGACGCGACCAACTCGGCCGCCGTGACCGCGTCGCGCGGCCCGACCCGCGAGTCGATCACGAACCGGCTGACGACCGCCAAGGCCGCGTGAACCCAGGCCCGACCCAGGCCGCGACGACGGCGAGCAGGCCCTCGGCGCCCCCCTTTTCCCCCGACGATGAGCGGACCCGGCCGTGCAGCTCGTCGAGCCGGACCGCCCCGGGCGGCGCGGCGAGCTCGTCGAGTTGGGGCCGATGGAAGTCCTCGGCGCGGCGGCCGGCCTGCCCCAGGATGCGGTCGACGGCGCGGGGGGCGACGTCGCCGATGCCGGCCGTCGCCTCGACCGAGCAGCCGTGCCCGAGGCACTTGACGATGCGGGCGACGGTCTCCTCGGGGAGCTTGGAGTACCGCAGGAGCGTCCCCCGCCGCTCGGTGAACCGGCGCTTGCAGGCCGAGCAGTACAGCCGGCGGATGTCCTTGGGCTTGCCGGCCCACTCGACGACCGAGAGGTTGCCGGCGTCGAAGCGGTTGAAGTGCGAGCAGTCGGGGTTGGGGCAGGCGAAGGCCGCCGGCGAACCGACCGGCTGCCGGTCGTCGTGTGCGGAGGCGGAGGGCCTGCGTCCCATGGCCGGGCTCCGGGCCCCGGGTGACGACCGGCCGAGATCCTGCGCAAGGCGATCGGATTCAGCATAGAAAGCCCGTCAACCTGTGCCAACATCCCGAGGGACTACCCAAACAACGGCAATATACGAAACAACTCCTCTTCTCGCAGGTCGTTGCCGTCATGGCGGCGGTCGCCACACGGGCGCACAGCTCGGTTCACGCCGCCTATCTCGCCGCGAGGGATCGGCTGGACGCCTCGGTGACGGCCCTTTACGACAAGCTCAGCCTTCTGGAATTGGGGGTCTCGGAGGCCTTGGTCCGCGAGACGGGCGGCGATGCCGCCGCCGTCATCGACGCGATGCCCGCCGCCAAGAGGCAGATCCTGCCGGGGTTCGATGTCTTCTACCTCGACGGCAACCACCTGTCGTCCAGCGAGCACCGCTTGGCGGAACTGCGCGGCACGCGCGAGGGGCCGTTGCCCGGGCAGTCGCTGGCGCTGCTGGACGCGCAACGGGAGTTGATCATCGACTTGGTGGCGTGCGAGGACGGCCACGCCCAAGAGCGGTCGATGCTGCCGGAGCTGCTGGAGCGAATCCGCGCCAGGAGTGTCATCGTCGCCGACCGCAACTTCTGCACCAGCATGTTCTTGTTCGGGCTGGCGAGGCGCGAGGCGTCCTTCGTCATCCGGCAGCACGGCTCGACGTTGACCTGGGAGCTTCGTGGCAAACGCCGCCGCATCGGCCGGGGCGCTACCGGGATGGTCTTCGAGCAGGCGATGGAGTTGCACTTCCGGGGCCAGACCCTGACGGTGCGCCGGGTCACGCTCCGTCTGGATCGCCCGACGGACAGCGGCGATACGGAGATCCATATCGTCACGAACCTGTCGGCCGAGCAGGCCACGGCGCGACAGGTGGCCGTGACCTACGGGACGCGTTGGACCGTGGAAGGTGCGTTCCAGACCCTGACCGACGTGCTCCGTTGCGAGGTCCAGACGCTGGGCTATCCGCGTGCGGCGTTGTTCTCGTTCGCGGTGGCCGTACTGGCCTACAACACGTACGCCGTGGTTCAGGCGTCGCTCCGTGCCGCGCACGGAGCCGAGGTGATCAAGGAGAAGCTGTCGGATTACCATTTGATGAACGACGTCGCGGCGACGTACGTCGGGATGGACATCGCGGTCCCGGATGAGTGTTGGGAACGGTATCGAGCCATGACGGCGTGCAGCTTCACGAAGGCGATGACGGAACTGGCTCATCGTGTGAAGCTCGCACGGTATCCCAAGAAGAAACGAGGCCCGAAGAAGCCACAGCCGAGAAAGAGGAGCGGACGTCGAAATCACCATATCTCGATTGCCAGGCTCCTCTTGAAACGTCGGAAGGAAACACCTTGAAAGGGGTGGGTGGGCACCGCCCACCTGGTCTTCCATTCCAAACAAGATGGTGGGCGGTGCCCACCCTACTGGTGCATCAACCCTAAAAAAGTGGGTAGGATCGGGGTCGGATCTCTGCCACCATCCGTGCACCGGAGGCCGACCCGATGAACCCCCTGCTGAAGTGCCAGGTCCGGCTCACCGACGAGCAACGCCGCGACCTCGGACTGATCGCCCGTGACGGCAAGACCCCGGCCCGGAAGGCCCGGTACGCCAGGCTCTTACTGCACGCCGACTGGGCCCACCCCGGGGGCCGACGCCCCGACGCCTGGATCGCCGCGGCGTTGGGCCTGCACGTCAACACCGTCGCCCGGGCCCGCAAGCACTTCGTCGCCGGGGGGCCCGACGCCGCCTTCGGTCGCAAGCCCCGGGCGACCCCGCCGGTGCCGCCGAAGATCGACGGCCGCGTCGAGGCCCACCTGGTCGCCCTCCACTGCGGCCCGCCCCCCGAGGGCCAGGCCCGCTGGACGCTGAGGCTCCTGGCCGGCGCCCTGAAGGGCCGCGGGCTGGTCACCGAGGTCTCGATCGAGACGGTCCGCAAGGCGCTCGAAGAAACGCGCTGAGGCCCCGGCGGAAGACCGCGTCGTGGTGCATCCCCGAGCGGGACGCGGCGCGGTTCGTGGCGCAGATGGAGCAGGCCCTGGACGTCTACGCCCTGCCGCCGAGCGACGAGGAGCCGACGGTCTGCATGGACGAGGCGTCGAAGCAGCTGCTGGAGGGCCTGCATGAGGCGTCCCCGGCGGCCCCGGGGCGGGCGGCCCGCGAGGACTACCACTACGAGCGGCGTGGGGTGCGGGCGATCTCCCTGTCCTTCGACCCGGACCGCAACTGGCGGCGGGTCAGCTGCCGGGAGAGCCGCACGCGACTCGACCGGGCGCACGAGGTGCGGCGGCTGCTGGAGGAGGACGACCCGAAGGCCCGCAAGGTGCGGCTGGTCTGCGACAACCTGAACACGCACACGATCGCGGCGCCGTACGCGGCGTTCCCCGCCGAGGAGGCGCACCGGCTGGCGCGGCGGCTGGAGATCGTGCACACGCCGCGCCACGGCGAGCTGGCTGAACATGGCGGAGATCGAGCTGTCGGCGCTGGCGCGGCAGTGCCTGGAGCGGCGGATCGCCGGCCCGGAGGAGTTGGCCTCGGAGTGCGCGGCGTGGGAGCGCGCCCGGAACGCCGCGGGCGGTCGGGTGATCTGGAAGTTTACGACGGCGGACGCCCGGGTCAAGCTGAGGCATCTCTACCCACAAATTTAGAGTAGACGGACCACTACGAAGACTCAGAGGCTATCCGGGAAGCCGTTTTGTAGCCCCGGAGGGGGCGACCGTCCGTAGCCAGGGGCGACAGCCCCTGGGCCAGGACAGGGCCCGGGGCGCGATCGACGACCCCCGTCTTCCGCCCGAACCCGCTGATTCCCAGCGGGTTCGGGCGGAAGACGATCGTAGGGAGGGACGTGGTCCGCGTGACGCCCCTTCCCAGGGGCTTGCGCCCCTGGCTACGGACGGTCGCCCCTCCGGGGCTTCTCGGATAGCCTCTCAGTAGTTACCGAATCTTGGGGGACCGGGTAGATGGGCGCAAGGCCCCTTCGGATCATGGGTTGGGAACACCGATCCCATACCGGAGGGAGCCATGCGCCCACACCATCGTACCCTCGGCCGTCACCAGGTCCACCGCTCCGCCCTCAAACCCCTTCAAGAGCATGTCCCGCTCGGCGACTACTCCCGCAGGGGCAACGCCTCGTCGCTCTGCTCGGTGCTCCGCGTCGTGGCCGGTGCTGTCACCTCGCCCCATGCCGCCTGCGACCGCCTCGACCGCATCGCCTGCGAGGACACCATCCGCAAGGCCCTCTACGCCACCCTGCCCGAATCCGCCGCGCTCCAGCGGCTGCTCAACGGCGCCCTGGCCGGCCGCCTGCCCCGCGCCGCGCCGGCGCCGCAACGCCTGGCCATCGACCTGACCTTGATCGCCTACCACGGCGAGCCCTTCCGCGACCCCAAGGAGGTCGACCGCAGCCCGGCCGAGCAGGGCACCCGCCACTTCCATAGCCTACGCCACCGCCTACGTCGTGCTCCGCGGGCGGCGGTCCACCGTGGCGCTGACGGCAGTCTCCGAGGGGGAGGCGCTGAAGGACGTACTCCGGCGCCCGCTGAAGCAGGCCCGTGCGGTCGGGGCCCGGCCCCGGCGGCTGCTGCTGGACCGCGGCTCCTACGGCGCGGGGGTGATCCGCTACCTCCAGGCGGCCCGGTACCCGTCCCTGATGCCGGTGCAGGTCCGCGGCCGCAAGGCCGACGACCCCGAGGGGCCGAGCGGGACGCGGCCCTTCGCCCTGACGGCGCGAGGCGGGTGGCACGAGTACACCGTCACGGGCGGCGACAAGCGGACGGCGCGGGTGTCGATCTGCGTGGCCTGCCGCGACTCCCGGGGCCGGTGGAAGCGGCACGGTCGGCAGGCGCTGGTCTATGCCTGCTGGGGCGTGTCGGGGCGGTCCTCCGCGGGTGCGGGAGACGTACCGGTCGCGGTTCGGGATCGAGTCGAGCTATCGGCGGATGGACCGGGCAAGGGGTCGGACGTCGAGCCGGCGGCCGTCGCTGCGGCTGCTGTAGGTGGGGGTCGCGCCGGTGCTGCGCAACGAGTGGGTGTGGCTGCATTACGAGGTGCTGTCGACGCCGCGTCGCGGGGGACGGCGACTGCGGCCGGAGCGGCTGCGGTTGCGAGCGATGCTGCACTGGCTGGTGCAGGTGGTCGAAGAGGCACTCGGGGCCGTGGGGGAGACGCGAATGGAAAGGAGATCATGTCGAGGATTTATGAGATAGCCGATCGGCCCGGAGAATTCGGTAACTACTGAGACTGGCCTCAAGGGAGGATCGCGATGACGCGGGTCGGGCCGCCGCTGCCCCCCTTGATCTTCATGGGCAGGGCGATCAGGGTGGCGCCCGATTCGGGGACCTGGTCGAGGTTGGCGACGTTCTCCAGGCCGAAGATCCCCGCGCCGTTGAGGACGCGGTGCGCGACGAAGTCGCGCGACGGGCCGTGGTCGAGGCTCGCCGTGTCGAGCCCCACGCCCGAGACCTTGCGACGCGAGACGAGCCACTCGGCGGCCTCGCGGGAGATGCCCGGGAAGTGGAGGTTCGCCGTGTCTCCGGGCGTGTCGCTCCCGAGGTACGCCTTCTTGTCGGGCCAGAACCGGCCCCAGCCGGTGCGGACGAGCACGATCGCGCCGTCGGGGATGCGCCCGTGGACGGACTCCCAGGCGGCGAGGTCGGCGTCGCGGAGCAAGTAATCGCGGTCGTCGCGGCAGGCGCGCGAGACGTCAACCACCACGGCCGGTCCGATCAGCCGCGAAAGCGGGATCTGGTCGGTCGTCGCCCCGCCTCTGGCGAAGTGGATCGGGCTATCCAGGTGCGTGCCGCCGTGCTCGCTGGCCGCGTAGGTGGCCGAGGCGTACCAATGGCCGTCGTCCGAAACGCCCCACTTCGTCTTCTCCCAGTGGAATGACTTGTCGGTGGGCCAGTAGATCGTCGTCTCATCGAAGGGGTACGTCAGGTCGATCGCCCTCACGGCGAGCCCCGCGCCTGGCGTCGGCACGCTCCCTGCCGGCGGCTGCGACCGGGCGGCGACGAGCAGGACGACCCCCACCGTCGCGGCGAGGGCCAGGGTCGGGATCGCGGGGTGGATGCGGCGGCGCATGGCGTGGCTCCTGTCTGCTGGGATGCCGGGCAGTCCCCCTGCCCTCGCGGGTCGTACCCGTCTCGTCGGATCGACTCGTCTATGATAGGTTGGGGGGAGGACTTCCGCACCCGGAGAGCCGACCGTCATGGACGCCCCATCATCGCCCGACACGCGACCCGATCTGGTCGAGACGATCCGCGACTACTTCCGCGGCGATCGGTCGCGGATGACGATGATGGCGGCGCGCAAGTTCGCCGTCCCCGAGCAGGTCGTGGTTGAGGCGCTGGTCGGCCAGTGGCCGATCGTCCGGCTCCGCGACGGGACCTTCCGCGAGCTGATGGAGGCGCTGCCCGACCTGGGGACGATGCGCGTGTTCGTCCGGAGCCGGGCCGCGGTCATCGAGTCGGTCGGCACCTTCGGCGGCTTCTCCGAGGCCGGGCCGTTCTTCAACGTCCAGACCGTCTCGCTCGACATGCACATCCTCCACGCCGAGCTCGGTGCCATCTACGCGGTCGAGAAGGTGGGGCACGACTCGACGATCGTCACCCACTCGTTCCAGTTCTTCGACCGCGCGGGCGACGCCGCCTTCAAGGCGTTCCTGTGGGAACAATTCCCGGACGTGCCGGCCGCGACCGTCGAGGCGTATCACGCCCTCGTGGAGCGGTTCTCGTGAGCGATTCTCCGACACCCCGTCCCAGGAGGCCGCGGGCATGGCGCTCGACATCCTCGTCTTCTACGGCTCCGTGCGGAGCGCGCGCCAGGGGATCAAGGCGGCCCGCTACATCGTGCGGCGGTGCCGGGAGCGGGGCCACCAGGTCGCTTTGGTCGACCCGATGGAGGAACGGCTCCCCTTGCTCGACCGGATGTACAAGGAGTACGCGAAGGGTCAGGCACCCGAAGTCCTCGAGCGCCTCGCGGGCCAGATCCGCGCGGCCGACGCCTTCATCGTGGTGTCGGGGGAGTACAACCACAGCATCCCGCCGGCGCTCTCGAACCTGCTCGACCACTTCCTCGAGGAGTACTTCTGGCGCCCCTCGGCGATCGTCTGCTACTCGGCCGGCGCCTTCGGCGGGGTCCGCGCCGCGGTGCAGCTCCGGTCGATGCTCGGCGAGCTGGGCACGGTGACGATCCCGACGATCTTCCCGGTCCCGAAGGTGCAGGACGCCTTCGACGACGACGGCAACCCCCGCGACCCGGCGTCCGAACGCCGCATCGGCCGGTTCCTCGGCGAGCTGGAGTGGTACGCCCAGGCCCTGCGCGAGGCGCGGCGGGGCGGCGTGCCCTACTGACGACGACTTACATTATATTTTAATAATTATAAATATAAAATTTCAAATTAGAAATTTTAATTTGAAATCTGACATCTGAAATCTTCCATCTATGAGACCTTCGCCACCAGCACGGTGCGGTCGTCGGCCGCGGGCTGGCCGGCGGTGAAGCGCTCGACGGCGTCGAGGACGGCCTCGATCAGTCCCGAGGCGTCGAGGTGGCAGTTCTCCAGCGCCTGGTCGAGACGCGACAGGCCGAACATCCGGCCCGAGGGGTCGGTGGCGTCGGTGATCCCGTCGGTGTAGAAGACGATCTGGTCGCCGGGGCGAAGCGCCTGCGTCACCTGCTGGTAGCGCTGGTCGGGGAAGACCCCCAGCGGGAGGTTGGCCACGCCGTCGAGCGAGCGGATCGAGCCGTCCTCGCACCGCTTGAGACGCGGGGGGTTGTGGCCGGCGCTGGCGTAGGTCAGCTCGCGGCGGGCCGGGTCGTAGATGCCGTAGAACGCGGTGACGAACGTGTCGCCCTCGGTGGTGTAGCGGGCCGCCAGCTCGCGGTTGAGGTACTCGAGCATCGCCGACGGCGGGTCGGGCGGGCCGGGGTAGGCGTGCGCGATGCTGTGCGTGATCGCCATCATGACCGCGGCCGGCGTGCCGTGGCCGCTGACGTCGGCGATCATGATCCCCCATCGGCCGTCGACCAGCGGGAAGAAGTCGTAGTAGTCGCCGCCGGCCCACTGCGAGGTCTGGTAGTGCGCCGCCAGGCCCAGCCCGGGGATCTCGGGGATCGTCCGCGGCAGGAGCGAGCGCTGGATGTCGGCGACGATCCGCAGCTCGCGCTCGACGATCGCGTACGCCCGCTTCAGCTCCTCGGCCAGGACGAGGCTGTGCGTGGCGCGGCCGAACAGGTTGCTCATCCAGACGTGCTCGGGGAACTCCTCGCGGTCGAACGCCGCCGGCTCGGCCCGCAGCAGGAAGGCCATGTTCAGCGCGTCGCCGCCGTCGTAGTGGGGGATCGCCACCAGCGACCGCATGTCGCCGACGTACTCGGCGCCGGGATCATCCGGGTCGAGCCGGAGGTCGTCGATGATCCGGGGCCGGTCGCCGTAGAGGAGCTCGCCGAGCAGGCCCCCTTCGAGGACGGGGAGCCGGTCCTTCTGCGTCCAGGGGTTGATCTCCTCGGCCCACCCGCTGAACCGCGTGACGCGGTACTTGGGGTGCTCCAGGCCGCGCCGGCTGACGGCGATGTAGCGGTCGGCAGGGTAGAGGGCGCGGACCCGGGACCCGTAGGTGCGGACCATCGCCTGGGGGTCGGCCTGGCGGCTCATCTCGCGCATCGTGTCGACGATCACGTCGAGACGATCCTCCCAATCCATCGGCTTGGCCGCGGGGCGGGTCTGCACCTGGGTGGACGTCATGGCGGCGATCCTCCACGTCTGGGCTCCCGGCTGCACTCACGATGTTGCCATCATTGTAGGGCCCCCGGCAAACGCCCCGGCGGATCAGAGGGCCGCCCGGGTCAGGGGCGGGGACGCCGGAGCGTGAAATCGAGGTGCGCGGCCGGGTCCGAGAAGTCGTCGGTCCAGGCGGCCTCGCCGGGCCGGGCCCGGGACGGCCGCCACCTCGGGTCGTCGGCCAGGGGGCCGAGGTCGGCCGCGTCGGAGGCCATCACGGCCCAGATCGTCGGCTGCTCGCCGGCCCTCCGCTGCTCGGGCGATAGGACGAGGTCGTATCGCACCCGGCACTCCATCCCCTCGGCCCGCGCAGGGCGCCGAGGACCGGGTCCAGGTCGAGGTATCGGTTGGTGATATGATAGGCGATCAGGCCCCCCGCGGCCAGCTTGCGGCGGTAGAGCCGCAGCGCCTCGCGCGTCAGCAGGTGGAAGGGCACGGCGTCGGAGCTGAAGGCGTCGAGCACGATCAGCCCGAAGCCGTGCCCGGGCGCGTCGCGGAGGCGGAGCCGGGCATCGCCCAGGACGACGGCGAGCGAGCCGGCGCGGCTGTCGGCCAGGTAGGTGAAGAAGCGGGGGTCGCGGGCCACGCGCGCCACGGCCGGGTCGATCTCGTAGAACGTCCACCCCTGGGCAGGATCGGCATAGCACGCGAGCGCCGCCGCCCCGAGGCCGACGACCGCCACGCCCGGCGCCGAGGGCCGCGCGGCGAGCGCCCCGAAGACCTGGCCGATCGGGCCCTCGCGGCGATAGAAGCTGCGCGGCTCGCGGGGCCGGTCGAGGTCCTGTTCGCCGTGGAGCGTGGTGCCGTGGAAGAGGCGATGGATGCGCCCCCCTCGGCGACCGTCACGCGTAGGACGCCGAAGAAGTCGCGGTGCCGAAGCAGGGCGGGCCCGTCCCGGCCGGGCCAGGTCCCCACGGCCAGCATCGCGGCGCCCAGCCCTATCGCGAACCGGGTCGGGCGGCTCCGATACGACGCACACACCAGCGCCACCAGCCCCGCCGCGACCACCACGCCGAGCATCCCCGCCGCCGTCCCGGCCCAGCCCCCCGGATCGGCCACCAAAGCGGTCGTCAGCGCGAGGATGATCGCCGGGATCGCCGCCTCGCGCGCCGCGCCCGAGGCCCGAGCCGCACCCCCGGCACGGCCAGGCAGGACAGGATCAGTGCCAGCGGATACTCCGCGACCCGGTCGAAGATGACGGGAGCGACTAGCGCGTTGAACAGCCCCCCGACGACGCCCCCCGTCGCAGCCGCCAGGTAGAACCCGGTCAGGGCGCGGGCGGGGGGCCGGTCCCTCGCCAGCTCGCCGTGGCAGACCATCGCCGCGAGGAACGTCGCCAGCAGGTGGAGCGGAATCCAGATCGGCTGCACCAGCCCCACCGCCAGCGCGGGCGCGAGCAGCATCGCCGCCACGGGCAGCGCCGGATCGACCACCCGCGCGGCACCGGACGACGGGCGAAGGTCAGGATGAACGACAGCAGGTACAGCGCCAGGGGGACCACCCACAGCAGGGGCACGGGTGCGATGTCGGTCGTCAGGTAGGTCGTCACGCCCAGCGTCAGGCTCGACGGCACGGCCGCCAGCGCCACCCAGCGGAGCCGCCGCCTCCAGCCGATCGCATCGGGCTCGTCGTCGCGAGGATCGACCCGGGCTCGTCCCGCGCGACCGCCAGACGGCCGAGGCGCACGCCAGCATCAGCGCCACCAGCACGACGAAGCCGATCGACCAGACCCTCCCCTGCCCCGCCAGACTCAGGCGAGGCTCGATCGCCAGGGGGTAGGCGACCAGCGCCGCGAGGCTGCCCGCGTTGCTCGCGGCGTAGAGGAAATACGGGTCGGAGGCATCGCGGCGGCCGGTCTCGGCGTACCAGCGCTGGAGCGTCGGCGCGACCGTCGAGACGGCCACGAACGGCAGGCCGACCGTCGCCGCCAGCAGGGCGAACAGCCAGGCCGTCGGGTCGGCGTCCGAGGGGGGCGGGCGGGTCGCCTCGCCGACGGCCGCGAGCGGCAGGAACGCCAGCGCGACGCCGAGCAGCGCGAGCTGCACGACCGCCTGACGGCGGACGCCGAGCCGCGCCGTCGTCGCGTGCGCGAAGGCATACCCCACCAGCAGCGCCGCCTGGAAGGAGGCCACGCAGGTCGTCCAGACCGCCGGCGCGCCCCCCAGCAGCGGCAGGATCGCCTTCGCGACCATCGGTTCCGCCGAGAACAGCAGCGCGGCGCCCAGGGACGCCGACAGGCCGAACAGCCAGGGCAAGGCGGGCCTCCAACCTTGTCGCGAATTGTCGGCGGTCGGCCCGCCCGTTACCATACCCGCACGGCCGACGGCCGTCGAGGGCGCCGGGGGACGCGATGATCGTGGATTGGACGACGGTTCACGTGCTGTCCGTGCTCTTCATCGCCACGCTGGTCCGCTCGGCGTTCGGGTTCGGCGAGGCGCTCGTGGCCGTGCCTCTGCTCGCGCTGGTGATGCCGGTCGAGGTGGCCACGCCGCTGGCCGTCCTCGAATCGATCACGGTGGCCGGGGTCATCGTCGCGCAGGACTGGCGCCACGTCCACGTGCGAAGCGCCGGGAGGCTCGTCGTCTTCACCCTCCTCGGCATCCCCCTGGGCCTGTTGTTATTGACGACGGTCGCCGAGCACGTCATCAAGGCGATCCTCGGCGTGGTCATCATCACCTTCTCGACGTACTGCCTGGCCGGCCCGAGGCAGGTCGCGCTGGAGGACGATCGCCTGGCGTGGATCTTCGGGTTCGGCGCGGGCGTCCTCGGGGGCGCCTACGGCATGAACGGGCCCCCGCTCGTCGTCTTCGGCGCCCTGCGAGGCTGGCCCCCCGAACGGTTCCGGGCGACCCTCCAGGGCTACTTCCTGCCCGCCAGCCTGGTCGGCATGGTCGGCTACTGGCTGGCCGGCCTCTGGGTCCGATCCGTGACCCGATATTATCTCATATCCCTGCCGGTGGTCCTCGCGGCGATCTTCCTGGGCCGGGTGGTCAACCGCCGCTTGAATGGACGCTCATTTGTGTTGTACGTCCATACTGGTCTCGTCGTGATCGGGGTGGTGTTGTTGATCCAGTCGATCCGAGGATGAGGGGTCCCTCGCCGATCCCGACACGTCCCGGCCCCATCGTCCCCACGCTCCGCGTGGTGCGTATTTCGCGGTGCCAGCCCTTGATTTTGCAGGGTCCGCTCGGCGGACCACGCCGCCCGTGGGAGGTCCGCCGTGCGGACCCTACTGGACCGTCGACGCCAAAATGGTCTGGTCTTCTCTGGGATTTCTGTGCAGTTTCCGGTCAGTATCACGGACCATTTTGGCGTCGACGGTCCACTACGAAGAAACAGCTCCGCAACGCGCTCAACGCATACTCCGCGTGGGGACGATGGGAACCACTATCCATGCCCTTATCAGCCTTATTCAACCCGATCGGCGCCCCGGTCGGCCTGGACGCGGGCCTGCGCCGGTCGAGCCAGCGATCGTAGATCAGGCTGTCCTTGCGGCGATCCCACTCCTCGGGCGAGAAGACGCTGAGGTCGTCGCGCGACAGGCCGGGGACGTCGGTCCCCAGGGCGCGCGTCCCCCCCTCGCGCTCCTCGTTCGAGTAGCCAGGGTCCATCGCCACGCCCTGCACCCTGGCCCAGTCGGAGATGTGCGTCTCGGGCATGGCGCGGATGTCGGCCTCGGTCCATGCAGGGAAGTCGAGGTGGCGTTCGAGCCAGAGCGCGACCGGCCGCGTGATCCAGTAGGGGCGGTGGCTCGCGCCCGGAAGGAACCCGACGTCGAAGAGGCTCTCCGCGTTGCCGCGGAGGCGCGCGGTGCGCTCGCGGAGGTCGGCGAAGAACGGTTCGGCGTGGCTGGGGATCGCCACGACCGTGTCGGCCAGGCCGTTGTAGATCAAGGTCGGCCCTCGCGAGGCGTGCATCGCGTACAGGGCGGCCGGGCGGTCGCCCAGGAAGGCGAGCGACCGATACGGGATCGACTGGCACATCCGCTTGCTGGAGCGATCCCAGTAGCCGTTGGGCCCGTCGAGGTTGCCCCCGCCGACGAGGACGCACGCCTTGAGACGGGTCTCCGTCGCGCCGGCCAGCGCCACGACGAACGAGCCCATCGAGTAGCCCATCGCGCCGATCCGCGCGGGGTCGACGTCCGGACGGCCCGAGAGGTAGGAGACCGCCTGCATGACGTCGGTCATCATCAGGCCGCCGAGGCTCCGCGCCATCGGCAGCAGGGGGACCTGGTCGCGGTCGTGGGCGCGGGTGCCCGACCGCCTCTGCGCGTTCCTTTCCCCCTCGCCGGCCGGGTCATACGTCAGCACGACGGCCCCGGCGCGGGCGTAGAGGATGCCCGTGTAGGACGAATACCATGAGTATTTATCGCCGCCGTGGCCGTTGACGACGATCAGGGCGGGGGCCTTGCCGTGCGCCTCTTTGGGCGAATAGACGATCGCGGGCACGCGCAGGCCGAACTCGGTGCCGAAGGTGACGCGCTCGGCCACCACGCCGGGGGCGGGCTCGAACCGGCCGTGGACCTCGGGTCGCAGGTCGGGCAACGGGTCGGGGACCGCGAGGATCGAGCGGATCTGCGACCGCCACGCGGCCTCCTGCGACGCCGTCAGCGGCGGGTTAGGAGCGGCGCCGACCTGCCCCTTCGCCTTGGGCCGGGGCATCGGCGCGGCGACCCTCTCGCGCAGGAGGCCAGCGCCTCGCGGAGCGCGCGGGCCTTGTCGGGCATCGTCGCGGCCAGGTCGGTCTTCTCGCCGGGGTCGTCCTTGAGGTTGTAGAGCTCGACGCGACCGTCTTCGAAGGACTCGATCAGCTTGAAGTCGCGCGCCGCACCGCGCCGGCCGGCGCGGTGCGCCAGAGTCCCCGGGCCGCGTCGGCCTCCAGGTAGCCGGGGAAGTGCCAGAAGATCGCCTCGCGGTCGAACCGGCCTCGCCCCTCGGATCGCAGGAGGGGCACGACGCTCAGGCCGTCGAGCGCGGCCTTGGGGTCGGGCCGGGCGCCGGCGATCTCCAGCAGGGTGGGATAGAAATCGACGCTGATGACTGGCTCGTCGCACGCCGTCCCGGGCTTCGTCACGCCCGGCCAGCGGACGACGAGGGGGACGCGGATGCCCCCCTCGTAGAGCATCCCCTTGCCGCCGTGCAAAGGGGCGTTGTCGGTGATGTCGCGGGTCAGGCCGAGCCTCTCGTAGCCGCCGACGCCGCCGTTGTCCGACGAGAAGATCACGACCGTGTTATCCGCCAGGCCGAGCTCGTCGAGGCGGGCCATGACCCGTCCGACACCCTGGTCGAGGCTGTCGATCATCGCCGCATAGGTCGGGTTGCGGTGCCCGCCGGTCGGGGCCTTGGCTCGGTACCTGGCGACGAGCCCGGGCTTGGCCTGGAGCGGCCCGTGGACCGCGAAATGCGGCAGGTAGAGGAAGAACGGCCGGTCCTTGTGGCGGTCGATGAACCCGAGGGCGCGGTCGGTCAGGAAGTCGGCGAGGTAGGCGTCGGGGGGAGGGTTCGCGGGCGGGTTGGTCGCGAACCGGAAATGGCGGCCCATCGAGACGATCGCCTCGTCGAACCCCCGCCGCGACGGGTGGTGCGCGGGGTCGTCGCCGAGGTGCCACTTGCCGAACAGGCCGGTGGCGTAGCCGGCCGCCTTGAGCGCGTCGGCCATCGTGGCGACGTCGAGCGGCAGCTTCGTGTTGTTGGCCGGCGGGACCATCGCGCGGAACCTGTCCTGGCCGCGTTCGAGGGTGCCGACGGTGAAGATCCCGTGCCTCGGCGTATACCGGCCGCTCATCAGGCTGGCGCAGGTGGGCGCAGTTCGGCCCGCAGGTGTAGGCGGAGGTGAACTTCATCCCTTGCGCGGCCAGGCGGTCGATGTTCGGCGTCTCGTAATACCTAGACCCGAAGCAGCCGACGTCGGTCCAGCCCAGGTCGTCGGCGAGGATGAACACGACGTTCGGCGCGGCCGCGGCCGGCGCCGATCGGGCTCCGACCCCGACCGCCAGGAGGATCGTCGCACCGAGGAGACGCCCGATGAATTTGCAGATGCTCATGGAGGGGGCCTCGAAGGACGGCCGGGATTCCTTGCACCCCGTCGAGGGTACTCGCGCGGAGGCCCGGACGCCACCGGACGGTGCCCGGCGGATCGGGCCGGCGCCGCGATGCCGGGAGGCACCGCGCGGCGGCTCGCGCTGGCGGGCGCGGGCGGGCGGCGGTACACTTGCGGTGGGGCACACGTCTGCGATCCACAAATGACCGGGCCCGTCGCGACGGTCCGCGATCGTGGGACGCGATCCCGAGGTCTCCATGGCGACGGTGCGCGCGTTCCTGTCCATCCTGCTCCAGTCCCTGCCGGGGCTGGCGGAGCGCCCACGTGTCGCTGCTGTTCACCGCCGTGGCGATCCTGGCGCTGGGCGCGGCGACGACGCTCTACGTCCGGCAGCTCAATCGGAGCCACGCGCGGCTGCTGGCGAGCCTGGAGACCGAGCTCGCCGGGCGCCGCAAGGTCGAGGACGCGCTCCGCGCCTCGGAGGGGTTCTACCACTCGCTCGTCGAGAACGTCCCGCAGGTGATCTTCCGCAAGGACCTGGAGGGGCGGTTCACCTTCGTCAACCAGAAGCTCTGCGGCGAGCTCGGCCGCCCGCTCGCCGAGATCGTCGGCCGGACCGACTTCGATTTCTTCCCGGCCCCGTTGGCCGAGAAGTACCGCCGCGACGACGCGCACGTCGTCGCCACCGGCGAGGCGTTCGAGGCGGTCGAGGAGTACGCCTCGTCGCACGGCGAGACGCTCTACGTCCACGTCATCAAGACGCCCCTGCGCGACCCCTCGGGCGCGACGATCGGCGTGCAGGGGATCTTCTGGGACGTCACCGAGCGGAAGCGCGCCGAGGAGCTGCTCGTGCGCCAGAACGAGCAGCTCCGCGAGCTCGCCGCCTCCGAGCAGCGGGCGCACGCCGAGCTGAAGACGGCGCAGAGCCGCCTGGTCGAGTCGGAGAAGCTCGCCAGCCTCGGCCAGATGGTCGCCGGCGTGGCGCACGAGATCAACAACCCGGTCGCCTTCGTCAGCAACAACGTCGCGGTCCTCCAGCGCGACCTCGGCGACATGCGCGACCTGCTGGCGCTCTACGAGGAGGCGCGCGACCTCGTCGCGGCCGGGTCGCCCGACCTGTACGCGAGGATCGCCGCCCTGCGCGACCAGGTCGACATCGACTACGTGATGGAGAACATCGACGGGCTGCTCCGCCGGTCGCGCGACGGGCTGGGGCGCATCCAGCAGATCGTCAAGGACCTCCGCGCCTTCGCGCGGCTCGACGAGGGGGAGTTCAACGACGCCGACCTGAACGAGGGGGTCGAGTCGACGGTGACGATCATCCGCGGCTACGGCCGCCGCAAGCACGTCGAGATCGAGACCGACCTCGCCCCGCTGCCGCCGGTCTACTGCCACGCGGCGAAGATCAACCAGGTCGTGATGAACCTGCTCACCAACGCCATCGACGCCTGCCCCGAGGGGGGCCTCGTGACGGTCCGCACCGCGATCGACGGCGCGGGCGTGCGGGTCGAGGTCGCCGACACCGGGGCCGGGATCGAGCCGGCGATCCGCGACCGGATCTTCGACCCGTTCTTCACCACCAAGCCGATCGGCCAGGGGACCGGCCTGGGGCTGTCGATCAGCTACGGGATCGTCCAGACGCACGGCGGCTCGATCGAGGTCGACTCCGAGCCCGGCCGCGGCACCCGGTTCACGATCCGCCTGCCGAACCGCGCCGACGCCCGCGCCGCGCCCGAGCCGGCCGCGGCGGCCGCGGCCGCCGGCGCCGCCGCGGCGGCCCCGTGACCGTCGCATCCGGCCCCCCGCCGCCGGTAAGATGGCCCTGCTCGGGGTGCGCAGGCCGGACATGCCGGCCGAGGCGTCCAGATCCATCACGAATCGGGGGGCGGGTGCCGATGGACGTGACGAGATGCGTGGTCGGGGCCTTGGGCGTGCTCGCGGCGTCGCTGGCCCTCGCGGCCGACGGGCCCGCGCCGCTCGACGAGGCGGCCGGGCGGATGACGCTCCCCGAGGGGTTCCGCGCCACCCTGTTCGCGGGCGAGCCCGACGTCCGCCAGCCGATCGCCTTCACGATCGACCGCCGCGGCCGGCTCTGGGTCGCCGAGAACTACACCTACCCGGGCTGGAGGCACGAAGGCGGAGCGCGACGAGGACCGCATCCTGATCTTCGAGGACGCCGACGGCGACGGCCGCTTCGACAGGCGGACGGTCTTCTGGGACCAGCGGCGCGCAACATCTCGGGCCTGGCGCTCGGGTTCGGCGGCGTCTGGGTCTGCGCCACGCCCGACCTGCTGTTCATCCCCGACCGCGACGGCGACGACGTGCCCGACGGCCCCCCCGCGGTCGTCCTCGACGGCTGGTGACGTCAAGGCCAAGCACAACCTGTTCAACGCCCTGACCTGGGGGCCCGACGGCTGGCTCTACGGCTGCAACGGGATCATCGTCGCACGTCGCGGGTCGGCACGCCCGGCACGCCCGACGACCGCCGCGTGCCGATCAACTGCGGCGTCTGGCGGTTCCACCCGACCCGACGGACCTTCGAGGCCGTCGCCCACGGCACGACGAACCCCTGGGGCCTCGACTTCGACGACCTCGGCGAGGCGTTCATCACCAACTGCGTGATCCCGCACCTGTTCCACGTCGTCCCCGGGGCGCACTTCCAGCGGATGTTCGGCCAGGACTTCAACCCGCACCTGTACGACCTGATGGAGAGCTGCGCCGACCACCTCCACTGGGCCGGCGGCCGCTGGCAGGACTCGCGCGGGGGCGTCGGCAAGCACGGCGAGGCCGGCGGCGGCCACGCGCACGCCGGCGCGATGATCTACCTCGGCGACAACTGGCCCGACCGCTACCGCGACACCATCTTCATGTGCAACATCCACGGCCACCGGGTCAACCACGACACGCTCCACCGCCGCGGCTCGGGCTACGTCGCCCGCCACGGCCGCGACTTCCTCATGGCCAACGACGACTGGTTCCGCGGCATCGAGTTGAAGTACGGCCCCGACGGCGGCGTCTTCCTGACCGACTGGTCCGACACCGGCGAGTGCCACGAGACCGACGACGACGGCGCCCACCGCGAGAACGGCCGGATCTACAAGATCACCTATGGCCACGACGAAGCCCGTCGCAGGTCGACCTGGCGAAGCTCGGCGACCTCGACCTGGTGGCCCTCCAGTCGCACCAGAACGACTGGTACGTCCGCCAGGCCCGCCGCATCCTCCAGGAGCGCGCCGCGGCGGGCCGCGACATGGCGCACGTCCACCGCGCCCTGTGGGACGATGTTCCGCGACCGACCCGAGGTCCCCCGCAAGCTCCGCGCCTGTGGGCCCTGCACGTGACGGGCGGGCTGGATGAAGCCGCCCTGATCGAGCAGCTCGGCCACCCGAGCGAGCACGTCCGGAGCTGGGCGGTCCGCCTGCTGGTCGACGCGGGGGACGCGCGCCACCGAGCCGCCGAGCGGTTCGCGGCGATGGCCAAGGACGACCCCTCGCCGAAGGTGCGGCTCTACGCTGGCCTCGGCCCTCCAGCGCCTCCCGGCGCCCCGCCGCTGGGCGGTGGCCGAGGCCCTGGTCGCGCACGGCGAGGACGCGGACGACCCCAACCTGCCGCTGATGATCTGGTACGCCGTCGAGCCGCTCGTGCCGGCCGACGTGGCCCGCGCGGTCGACCTGGCGGCGCCGATCGCGCGATCCCGCTCGTCCGCCGGTCGATCGCGCACCGCGCCGCGCTGGTCGCCGGGCCGTCGCCGGGGCTCGCCGCGCTGGTCGAGCGGCTCGGCCGGCTCGACGACCCGGCCGTCCCGCCGCGACCTCCTGCTCGGCATCCACGACGCGCTGAGGGGCCGGACGGGCGTCGCCATGCCCGAGGGCTGGCGGCGCCTCTACGGCAAGCTCGCCCGCGACGACGACCCCGAGGTGAGGCGGCTGGCCACGCTCGTGGCGCTGGTCTTCGGCGACCCCGCGGCGGTCGCGACGCTCCGCGACGCCATGATGGACCCGTCCGCCCGGCCGCGGCGGCCGCGACGAGGCGCTCCGCGCCCTGGTCGAGGCGCGGGCCCCGGGCCTCGCCCCGCGACTGCGGGCGCCTGCTCGACGACCCCGCGATGCGGCGGCCGGCGCTGCGGGCCCTGGCCGCCTACGACGACGACGCGACGCCGCGCGGCCATCCTCGGTCGCTACGCCGACGCTCGACGAAGCGGCGCGGGCCGACGCGATCAACACCCTGGCGTCGCGCCCCGCCTACGCGCCTGGCCCTGCTCGACGCCGTCGGGCAGGGGACCGTCCCCCGCCGCGACCTGTCGGCGACCGTCGCCCGGCAGTTGAAGGCGCTCCGCGACCCGCGCGTCGACGCCGGCCTCGAACGCGCCTGGGGCACGATCCGGCCGACCTCGAAGCAGAAGGACGCGCTCATCGCCCGATACAAGGCGATCCTGACGCCCGACCGCCTCCAGTCCGCCGACCCGGCGGCCGGGCGGCTCGTCTTCGACCGCACCTGCGTCCAGTGCCACCGCCTGTTCGACTCCGGCGGCGACGTCGGCCCCGAGCTCACCGGGTCGGACCGGGCCAACCTCGACTACATCCTGGAGAACGTCCTCGACCCCGGCGCCAGCGTCGGCCGCGACTACCGGCTGACCACCGTCGCCACCCGCGACGGCCGCCTGATCTCGGGCATCGTCCGCGAGCAGACCGACGACACCCTGACCATCCAGACGGTCAACGAGCGCATCGTGCTCGACCGCCGCATCGTCGAGGAGGCCCGCGAGATCGGCCGACTCGATGATGCCCGAAGGGCTGTTCGACAAGCTCTCGGACGACGAGGTCCGCGACCTCGTCGCCTACCTCGCCGCCCCCGCGCAGGTGCCGTCGCCGAAGGCGGGCGACGACGTCCGCAAGACCGACACCGACGCCCGGACCTCGCCCGGCCGTTAACGAACTAACGCCCGGCCCCGAACGGGCCACCCAACCGCACGGGGGGAGCGCCGGGGGTGGGGGGACGGGACCACCTCGTCGAAGATCGCGACGGGGCACCCGGCCGTTAAAAAACCAACGTTAATTCACCCCCAACTGCTCTGTAGAAAACCCGCGAACCTCCGCCTATCCCGGCACGTATTATGAGATGTGACCACCAGCAAATCCCCGCGCCGGGTCCTCCAGGTCGCCTACGACGCGGCCCGCGAGGCCGTCCCGGCACTACAGCCACGTCAACAGCCCCAAGAAGTTCACCCAGCCCCAGCTCCTGGCCTGCTTGGTGCTCAAGGAGTTCCTCCGCCTCGACTATCGCGGCCTCGCCGAGCACCTGGCCGACCACCCCGATCTGGCTCGGCTGATCGGCCTGAAGGCCGTCCCCCACTTCACCACCTTCCAGAAGGCCGCCGCGCGGCTGCTGGTGGCGGCCCCGGCCCGCAAGCTGTTCGACGCCGTGCTCGGCCCGGGCGCTGCGGGACAAGGTCCGCAAGCGGCGCGTCCCCCTGGCGGCCGTCGACGGCACCGGGATGGAATCGCGGCACGTCAGCCGGTACTACGTGAAGCGGCGGGCGAAGACCGGAAGTGGCACGCAGGAAACGACTTACTCCAAGTACCCGAAGGTCGTTCTGGTCACCGACTGCCGCAGCCCACCTGGTGCTGGCGGCGGTCCCCGGCCGGGGCCCCGCCTCGGACCTGGTGCTGTTCAAGGCGGCGCTGAAGGAGGCCGCCGGGCGGGCGCGGATCGGGACGCTGCTGGCCGACGCCGACTTCGACGGCGAGTGGGTCCACGAGCACGTCCGGGCGGCGTACGGCATCCGCACGCTGATCCCGCCGGAGCGGGGCCGGCCGTCGGAGAAGCCGCCGGCCGGGAAGTGGCGGCGGCGGATGAAGCGGCGGTTCGACCGGCAAGGAAGTACGGTCAGCGGTGGCAGACGGAGACGGTCAACATCGATGATCAAGCGGCGGCTGGGCTCGGCGCTGCGGGCGCGGGGCTATTGGAGCCAGTGCCGCGAGATCATCCTCCGGGTCATCACACATAACGTGATGATCGTTATACGTGTCAGGGTTTTCTACAGAGCACCGGGGGCGGCTTCCGGGATGCGGATTCCGGCATCCGGGATGCGGATTCCGCACCGCCGTCCCGCGATTATCCTGAGGCGATCCGTGCAGCCCCGGGGGGACTGGAGGCAACCTCCCAGATCGCGCGCGCCTCATAGGGAGTCTAGAAAGGGTGACCTAATCCTGTGTTATGCACGCTACCAATCGCTACCCGACCGACCTGACCGACCGCGAGTCGGCCCAGGTCGCCCGCGTCATCCCGGCCCCCAAGAAGAGCGGCCGACCTGCCAAGTATGAGCGTCGCGAGATCACCAACGCCCTGCTGTACATCACCCGCGCCGGCTGCCCCTGGCGGATGATGCCCAAGAACCTGCCCCCTGGCGGATCGTCTACTGGTACTTCATGCGGTGGAAGAAGGACGGCACCTTCGACCGGCTCGACGACCTGCTCCGCGGCGATTTGCAGGTCGCCGAGGGGCGCGACTGCCGTCGGCGGCGATCATCGATACCCAGTCGATCCGGACGACCGAAAGAGGGGGCCGCACGACTACGACGCCGGTAAGGGGATCAGCGGCCGCAAGCGGCCCATCCTCGTGGACGCGCCGGGCCTGATCCCGGCGGTCGTGGTCCACTCGGCCGACGTGCAGGACCGCGACGGGGCGGAGCCCGTGCCGGGGCCGCTGCGGCACCGGTCCAGCCGGCTGCGGCTGATCGTCGCCGACCCGATCGACGACGGCGGGGTCGCCGAGTGGGTGCGCGACCTGCGCGCCGCAACACGCTCCGGCTGGAGGTGGTGGCGAAGCGGCCCGGGGCCAAGGTGTTCGAGATCCTGCCGTTCCGCTGGCGGGTGGAGCGGACGTTCGCCTGGCCGGGACGGTCCCGGCGGCTCTCGAAGGACTACGGGGCGACGCCGGCTAGCAGCGAGGCGTTCGTGAAGCTGGCGATGATCCACCTGATGGCCCGCCGGTTGGTCAAGAAACCGGCTTGCTAGACACCCTGTCAGGCGTGCTGCCAGGCTTCTCGGATCAACTCGATGTCGGCGAGGGATAACTCCGGGTCGGCCTCTATCGACGAGAAACCGACGCTCTGACGGATCGTTTGGCCCCGGCCGGAGGGGTCCGGCTCGAAGACGGCGAACCGCTCGCCGATCCAGAGGACGAGCCGGTCGTCCTCTTGGCACCATGAACCGATGACCGAGATCCTGCATTCCCCGGCCAGTCGCGCGACGGACTGACGGAGGATGAAGATGTCCCTTCGATAGAACAGGAGGTGGACATCCTGCACTGTAGAAAACCCGGTGGTGTCCTATGCAACTTGAACGGCCGGAAAGCTGACCCATTCACGGGTGGACCAGACGTGATCGGCCAACCCGGCGGCCATCGCGGGCGTCCGCCGCTGCCACCGGCCCCGGTCATCCCGCTCGCCGTAAGGTGCGAACCACCCAGCAGAAGTTGTAACGGTACAGCGTGAAATAGGTCATCGCCTCGTGCACACGCCAATCCTTACTGAACCGGTACGTCTTCCGCGCCTTCCGCGCGTTCTGGCCGCGGTCGGTGCCGTGCTGCCGCTCGACGAACGACGTGTTGACCGTCCGGCTCACCGACGACGCCCCCAGGGCCGCCTCCAGGCCGTCGCTCGGTCCCGAGGATCAGCCGGCGTTCGACCGCGACCACGCGGTCGTCCTCCCGCTCCTTGTGGACCGTGGCGTAGGTCAGGTCCTCCGGCAACCGGCGTTCGGGCAGGATCGGCCGCCGACCCGGCCCGGTCGTCGGGCCGAGCGACCGGCTCGCCGAACGCCGCCTCGATCGCCGAGGCGTAGGCCGGGTATTCATCGCTGGTCATCAGCCGGGGCGACGGCGCCGTCGGTGCGGTCCTTGACCTCGGCGACGATCTCCTCGGCGTTCTCGATCGAGCGCGACCCCGGGACCACCGCCAGGACCAGCCGATGCTCGGGGTCATAGGCGACGTGGTCCCACCAGTCCCCCTTGTGATCATCGGCGGGGTCGGCGGGGTCGCAGTCCTTCTGCTTCTTATTGACGAAGGACCACTTCTCGTCGAACTGGACCTCGCGCGTCCGAGGGGGAAAAAGCCACGAGCTCGTCATGAGCGTCGTGGGCATGTCCTCCGGCGGCGCGGGCCAGTCGGACGACGGTGTCGCGGTGGACGCCGACGAGGCGTCCGGTCTGGCGGATGCCGTCGCCCTCGGCCAGGTGCTCCAGGACCGAGACGGCGGTCTCCTCCGGGAGGTGGCAGCGATACAGCGGCGTGCCCTTGCGCTCGGAGAAGCGGGCACGGCAGGCGTTGCAGTAGAGCTGGCGGAACTGCTTGTGCTTGCCGAGTCGGCCGCAGACCGAGAGGTTGCCGGCGTCACGTCGGCCGTAGAGCGTACAGTCGGGATTCTGGCAGCAGAAGCGCGCGAGGTCGTCCATGGGTCAGGCTGGCACGGGGTGCCAGGACGGGAGGAGATCAGGGGATGGGAGCGGAAAACGTCATCCATCCTACGTCGCAACCCTCACCATGGTTCAACTGACCTGGGACACCACCCGGAATCCGGATGAGCCCTGAAAAAGTGGGTAAGATCGGGGTCGGATCTCTGTCACCATCCGGATACCGGAGGCCGACCCGATGAACCCCCTGCTGAGGCGCCAGGTCCGGCTCACCGACAAGGCCCGGCACGCCAGGCCCTTGCTGCTCGCCGACCGGGCCGCACACCGAGGACCGACGCCCCGACCCCCGGATCGCCGAGGCGCCGGGCCTGCGCGTCAACACCGTCACCCGCGCCCGCGCGCACTGCGTCACCGGCGGGTTCGACGCCGCCTCCGGCCGCGGGCCCCGCCGGACCCCGCCGGTGCCCCCCGAGAGCGGCGGCCACCTCGAGGCCCACCCGGTCGCCATCCGCTGCGGACCGCCCCCGCAGGGCCGGGCCCGCCGGGGCGCTCGAGGCCCCTGGCCGGCGCCGGAGGGCCGCGGGCCGGTCACCGCGGTCTCGATCGAGACGGTCCGCGAGGCGCTGAGGAAAGCGCCCTGAGGCCCCGGCGGGAGGCCGAGTCGTGGTGCATCCCGGAGCAGGGCGCCGCGGTCCGTGGCGCCGAGGGAGCCGGTGCTCGACGCGCACGGTGCCGCCGGGCGAGGAGGAGACGACGGCCGGCACGGACGAGGCGGCCGAGCCACTGCCGGGGGCCTGCACGGGCCGACCGGGCGCACGAGGTGCGGCGGCCGGAGGCGGACCACCCCCAGGCCCGCGAGATGCGGCTGGGGTGCGACGACCTGGACACGCCCCCGATCGCGGCGCCGGGCGCGGCGCCCCCCGCCGAGGAGGCGCATCGGCTGGCGCGGCGGCCGGAGGTCTTCCCCGCGCCGCGCACCGGGAGTCGGCTGGGCATGGCGGCGGTCGCGCCGTCGGCGCCGCCGCGGCGGCGCCCGGACCGGCGGATTGGCGGTCCGGAGGAGTTGGCATCGGGGTGCGCGGCGCGGGAGCGCGGCCGGAACGCCGCGGGCAGTCGGGCGATCCGGGAGTTCACGATGGCGGGCGCCCGGGTCGAGCTGAGGCATCTCGACCCACATGTTTAGAGTAGACGGACCACTACGGGGCCCGCGACATGGGAGGTACGATGAGAGACGAGCAGAGGAGGAGGCAGATCGCCGAGGCGCTGGAGCGGCTGCGGGCCGCGGCCGAGGCGCCGCGCGCCCTGGCGTCGTCGGCGGCCGATCGCGCCGCGCTGGGAGCCGCCGCGGCGCGGGCCCGCGCCACCTGGCTCGGGCCGTCCGAGCCGGTCCTGACGATCGCCCTGGCCGGCGGCACCGGCGCGGGCAAGAGCACGCTGATCAACGCGCTGGCCGGCCAGGCGATCGCCGAGGCGAGCGAGATCCGCCCCACCACGCGGCACCTCCAGGTCTACCACCACCGCGACGACAGCCTCGGCAACCTCACCGCCGAGCTCGCCGGCGAGGCGACCTTCGTGGCGCACGACCGACCCGAATTGCGCCTCAAGATGATTGTCGATACCCCCGACCTCGACAGCTTCGTCCTCCGCCACCGCGCCACAACCCGCGCCCTGCTCAAGAGGTCGGGGCTGGTCCTCTACGTCTTCAGCCCCGAGCGCTACCTCGAGGAGCGGACCTGGTCGGTGCTCCGCGAGGAGGCTGAGTTCAGCGCCTGCGCGGCGGTCCTGAACAAGACGGACCGCGCCGGGTCGGTCGACGAGCTCGAGCAGGTCGGCGAGGACCTCCGCGAGCACTTCGCCGCGATGGGGATGGCCGACATCCGCCTGTTCCGCGTCTGCGCCCGGGCGCACGCGCCCGGCCTCGACGGCACGCTGCCGGGCCCGTCGGCGGCGGTCGACGACATGGTGGCGCTGCGGGCGTTCATCGAGCGCGAGCTGCACGCCAGCGCCATCGCGCAGCTCGCTGCGGAGGCAGCGGGCCAGGTGGTCGCACGGCTGCGGGCGGAGGTCGACCGGGTGGCGCCGGCGACGATCCCCGCCGAGCTGTCGGCCGCGGTCGAGGCGGCGACCGCCCGCGCCGATCGCGCCGCGGGGCGGCTCGCCGACGCGCTGGCCGACGCGCTGGCGGCCGTCGAGGCCGAGCTGCGCCCTTGGTGACGCTCCGCCGCCACGAGCGGTTCTGGGGCCCGTTCCGGTCGTGGCTGGCGATCACCGACTTCCTCGGGTTCGGCCTGCACAGCCTCGCCGCCCGCTTCCTCCGCCGCGACGCGCGGCGACCGCCTGGGCGCCATCCATCGCATCCTGGCGCGGGGCGGCACGGCCGCCGCCGCCGACGCGCTCCGCGCCGAGGCCAACGGCATCCAGGACATCCTCTACGCCCGCGGCCTGCCGGTCGAGCGGTGCGCCTGGCGTCCGGCGGAGGCGGCGGTGACGGCGGAGGCGACGGCGCACGCGGCGATGCTCGCCGAGGTTGCCGCCGAGGTCGAGGCGCACTTCGACGTCACCGCCGCCAAGATCGACCCCTGGCGGCGCTGGGCCGTGGCGATCGCCAGCACGCTCGGCGGGCTGGTGCCGTCGGCGTTCGTGCTGGCCGGGCTGGTACGTCATGGGCCGCGACGTCGTCACCGGCCGCAACGTCGGGCTGTCGCTGCTGGGGCACCTGCTGGCGATGGTCGTCCTGTTCTTCCTGGCTTTGCAAGGGGTCGTCGGCGCCACCCTGCCGGGGGGGACGCGCTGGATGGGCGTCGGCGCCGGGCCCCGGGCCGTCCGCAAGGTCCTGAAGCGGACCATCGGCGGCTGGGTCGCGTCGTACCAGGCCGACCTCTCCGCCGACGTCGCCGACCTCCGCGAGCCCCTGGCGCTGCTCCAGGACGAGCTCGACGGCGACCCCTCGTCGGGGATCGGGTCCGGCATGGCCGATGCGACATGCCGAATGACAGGTGAAGACCGACCGAGTTGATCCGCCATCCGGCATGTCGCATCGGCCATGCCGGACTCATGAACGGGGGTGGCAGGGGTTGCGGAGCAACCCCGGGCCCGCGACGCGCCGGGGTTGCTCCGCAACCCCTGCCACCCCACCGTTGCGGAGCAGGGCCGAGCGTGGCATCCTGCCACAGGAGCCGGGGCCGTTGATCGTGCGACCCATCCAGATCCGCGACGGGAGGGGGATGAACCGCGATGGACGACGCGGGACGACCGGGCGGCAAGGCCGGCCGGGGGCCGGGGCTGTGCGTGGTGGCGCGTCGCGAGCCGGCCGAGGTCGGCGCGGCGATCCTGCGGCGCGGGGGCAACGCCTTCGACGCCGTCGTCGCCGCCGGGTTCATGGAGGCGGTCATCGCGCCGGCCATGTGCGGCATCGGCGGCTACGCCGGCACCGGCATCGCCTTCCTCGCGGGCCCGCGCCGCCTGGTCGCGATCGACGCCAACGCCGTGGCCCCCGCCGCGGCGACGCCCGGCATGTTCCCCGTCATCCCCGCGCGCGACCCGAACGACTACAAGCTCGCCGACGCCCGCCACCGCCAGGGCCCGCTCTCGGTCTCGGTGCCCGGCGTGCTCGCCGGCCTGCTGACGATGCTCGAATCGTGGGGCCGGCTCGATTGCAAGACGGTCATGGCCCCGGCGATCCGCCGGGCCCGCGAGGGGGTCGCGCTCTCCCCGCAGGACGCGCGAACGTGGCTGACCATCCAGGCCCGATCGGAAGGGCGCCCTGCGCCCGGCAAGGCCGCCGTGCCCGCGGTCGTGGCGATGCCCGACCTGGCGGGCACGCTGGAGGCGATCGCCGCCGACGGCTCGGCGGTCTTCTACGACGGCCCGATCGGCCGGGCGATCGCCGACCACGTCCTCAAGGAGGGGGGCATCCTGTCTCGAGACGACATGGCCCGCTACCGCGCCCGTGCGGTCGAGCCGGTGACGGTAGAGGTCCGCGGCCACCTGCTGGCGACCCCGCCACCCGGGTCGGGCGGGCTGTCGTCGCTCCAGATGGTCGCCCTGTTCGACCGCCTCGACCGCGAGGGCAAGGCGGGCCCGGCCGCGAGCGTCGCGTGGTACGAGGCCCTGCTGGAGGTCGCCAAGGTCGTCTGGGAGGAGCGGCTCACCACGCTGGCCGACCCCCCGGCGATGTCGCGTCCCCCGCAACCGCTCCTGTGCGACGGACACTTGCGGGATCTCTATCGGAGGGTCCTCGCGGGGCTGGCCGAGCCGGGCCCGGGGCGCCTGGTGGCGCCCGACCCGCTGCGGGGGACGTCGCACCTGGCGGCGGCCGACGCGGAGGGGAACGTGGTCTCGTGGACGCAGACGCACGGCGGCGGGTTCGGCTCGCACGTGATGGTCCCGGGCACCGGCGTCGTGCTCGGCCACGGCATGTGCCGGTTCGAGCCGAGGCCCGGCTGGCCCAACTCGGTCGGCCCCGGCAAGCGACCGCTCCACAACATGTGCCCGGCGATCGCCGTCAAGGACGGCCGCGCCGCGATGGCCGTCGGCGGCGCGGGCGGGCGGACGATCGTCAACAACGCCGCGGCCGTCGCGATCGCGCCGGCTGGTCCTCGGCCTGGGCCCAGCCGAGGCGCTCGCGGTGCCCCGCATCCAGTGCGAGACGATCGAGCCGGCCACGATCGAGCGCGCCGTCGGCGCCGCGACGCTCGCCGCGCTGGAGGCCCGCGGCCACGCGCTCAAGGAGGTCGCCACCGACGCGGGCCGCGTCGAGCTCATCGTCCGCGACGGCGACGCCTGGGCCGGCGCCGCCGAGCCACGCCTGGCCACCGCGACGGTCGCGACGAGCGACGGGCCAGGTTGACCCGATCCCGAATCCCAACCCAGGGGAGATGCCTTCGTATGATTGTATCGACAAACACCCGGCGCGAGTTCATCGAGGCCGCCGGCCGGTTCGGGGCGGGGGCGCTGCTGGCCTCCTCGGCGGTGGAGACGGCCTCCGGGTTCGCGGCCAACGACACAATCGAGGTCGCCTGCATCGGCACCGGCGGGCGGTGCCGCAGGCTGATGCAGTCGCTGGCGACGATCCCCGGCGTCCGGATCGCGGCCGTCTGCGACATCTACGACAAGCACCTCGACCTGGCCCGCAAGCTCGCCGACCCGCAGGCCGCCGCGACCAGGCAATACCGCGCGCTGCTCGACCGCAAGGACATCGACGCCGTCCTGATCGGCAGCCCCGACCACTGGCACGTGCCGATGACCGTCGACGCCTGCGACGCGGGCAAGGACGTGTACGTCGAGAAGCCCCTGACGCACGACCCCTCCGAGGGGAAGGCGGCGATCGACGCGCAGGATCGCAACAAAAGGATCGTGCAGGTCGGCACGCAGCAGAGGAGCATGCCCCACTTCCAGAAGGCCCGCAAGATCGTCGAGCAGGGGCGCGTCGGCCGGATCGTCAAGGTCCACCTGACCTGGAACCGCAACCAGCCCCCGAGGAAGCGGGTCCCGCTGAACATCGACCCCAAGGCCGTCGACTGGAAGGCGTTCCTGGGCACTGCCCGGGATCAGCCGTTCGACGAATACCGCTTCCGGAACTGGCGCTGGTTCTGGGACTTCGGCAACGGCATCCTGACCGACCTGATGGTCCACTACATCGACGTGGTCCACTGGTTCCTGGGCGCCGACCACCCGTCTCGGGCGGTGGCGATCGGCAACAACCTGGTCACGAAGGGGGTGTGGGAGTCGCCCGACACGATCCAGTGCCTGCTGGCCTACCCCGACGACCTGGAGGTCTACTTCGAGGGGACGTTCTCGAACGCCCGCAACGGCGCGATGCTCGAATTCATGGGGACCGACGCGACGCTCTACCTCGACCGCGGCCGGTACGAGCTCCACCCCGAGCCGGGCAAGAAGGTCGAGTACGAGGAGTGGATCCTCGGCACCAATCCCCGCCGCGGCGCCGACTTCTACGACAAGCCCGACGGCGAGCTGCTCCACCTGACCAACTGGGTCGAGTGCATCCGGAGCCGCGCCCGCCCCAACTGCCCGGCCGAGGAGGGGGTCAAGTCGGCCGCCGCCGCCCACCTCGGCAACCGCGCCTACCGGAGCGGCCAGGCCGCGGAATGGGCATGACGATCCGTCGATCGATCCGCATGGACCCTCGGGGTGGCAGGGGTTGCGCAGCAACCCCGGTTCCCATGCTGCCGGGGTTGCTGCGCAACCCCTGCCACCCGCCCGTTGGCTCTCGCAGTCGATGGGCCTTCACCCCGAGAAGACGCACATCGGGATGTTCAACGTCGACCAGTGCAAGAAGGTCGTCCGCCTATGCCGGGAGTCGGTTGAGTTGATCCGCCGGCCCTCCGGATCGTAACAATCCCCGGTCAGTCCGACTTCTTCGCCCGAGCGGCCTTTTTGCGCGAGGTCTGACCCGTCGCCAGTTCGCGAGCCTTGGCGATGAGGTACTCGTCCCACAAGGAATGCCCCATCGTCTCTCTCACAGCATGTGGGGAAAGGGTGACCTAGCCTTGCGGTATGAACACCCGCACCGCTTATCCCAGCGACCTGACCGACGCCGAGTGGGCCCAGCTCCAGCGCGTCATCCCGGCCCCCAAGCCCGGCGGCCGCCCCGCCAAGCACCCCCGTCGCGAGATCGTCAACGCCCTGCTCTACGTCGCCCGCACCGGCTGCCAGTGGCGGGCCCTGCCGCACGACCTGCCCCCCTGGGCCACCGTGTCCTGGTACTTCCGCATCTGGAAGAAGGACGGCACCTTCGACCGCCTCATGGACCTGCTCCGCGGCGACCTGCGGCAGGCCCACGGCCGCCAGCGGCCGCCGTCGGCCGCCATCATCGACAGCCAGTCGGTCCGGACGACCGAAAAAGGGGGCCGCGCGGCTACAACGCCGGTAAGGGGATCAACGGCCGCAAGCGGCACATCCTCGTGGACGGGCTGGGCCTGATCCTCGCGGTGGTCGTCCACGCCGCCGATATCCAGGACCGCGACGGGGCCAAGCTGGTGCTGGGGCCGCTGCGGCGCCGGTTCAGCCGGCTGCGGGTGGTCGTTGCCGACTCGATCGACAACGGCGGGATCGCCGAGTGGGTCCGCTCGCTCCGCGCCCGCAACCGGCTCCGGCTGGAGGTCGTGTCGAAGCGGGCCGGCGCCACGACGTTCGAGGTGATCCCGTTCCGCTGGCGGGTGGAGCGGACGTTCGCCTGGCTGGGCCGGTGGCGGCGGCACTCGAAGGATTACGAGGGGACGACGTCCAGCAGCGAGGCGTTCGTCAAGTGGCAGTGGTCAAGCAATCCGGGCCCACCTGAGGCCCGATGGTCAAGTAATTCGGGCCCACCGTAGCCCCCTCCTCCGTAGGGTGGATTCCTTCGGGATCTCCCACCCCCGCGGAGGCAAGGACATGCGTACGGTGGACGACTACGCCAAATATCGCACGGCGCACCGCGATGGCATGACCATCCGGCAGATCGCCCGCTCCTTTCACGTCTCGCGTCGCAAGGTCCGCGAGGCATTGACCCTCCCCGAGCCCAAGCCCTACACCCGCACCAAGCCGCCCCCGGCCCCGGTGCTCGGGCCTTTCCAGGCGGTCATCGATCAGGTCCTCCGCGACGACCGCGACGCACCGCCCAAGCAGCGGCACACCGCCGCCCAACTCTTCCGGCGGCTGCAGGACGAGCACGAGTATCCCGGCTCCTACCCCACGGTCCGGCGCTACGTCGCCGACCACCGCCGACGCTCGCGGGCCACGTTCATCCCGCTGGCCCACCCGCCGGGCAGCCGCCTTGAGGCCGACTTCGGGCACATCCACGTCGACTTCCCTGAAGGCAGGCGCCTGGTCCCCTTCCTGGTGACCGTCTGGGCCTACTCCAACGCCCCCTTCGTCCTCGCCCTGCCGACTGAGCGTACCGAGGCCGTCCTCGACGGCATGGTCCGCGCCCTGGAGTTCTTCGCCGCCGTGCCCCGCGAGGTCTGGTGGGACAACCCCAGGACGGTCGCCACCCTGATCCTCCGCGGCCGGCAGCGCCTCCTTCACCCCCGCTACGCCGCGCTGGCCAGCCACTACACCTTCGAGGCCAAGTTCTGCATGCCCGCCCAGGCCCACGAGAAGCCCGACGTCGAGAGCGGGGTGCGCGCCGTGCAGCGCCGGTTCGCCACCCCCGTGCCCCGGGTCGCCGGGATCGGCGATTTGAACGAACACATGAGGGCCCGATGCCTCGACGAGCTGAGGCGGACCGTCCGGTCGGCCTCCGGGGCGTTCGTCATCGGTGACCGGTTCGCCGAGGAGGTCGCCGCCGCCGCGCGGTTGCCGCAGCGGGCGTTCGACCCCTGCGTCGAGCGCCCGGCCGTCGTCGACAAGTACCAGACGGTGGCGTTCGATGCCAACCGCTACAGCGTGCCGCGGCCCTGGGCGTTCCGGCCCGTGACGGTCAAGGGCTACGTCGATCGGGTCGCCGTGGTGGCCGGCGGCCAAGTCGTGGCCGAGCACCCGCGGTGTTACGACCACTCCCAGCAGATCCTCGACCCGCTGCACTTCCTGGCGACGCTGGAGCGCCGCCCGGCGGCCCTGGATCACGCGCCGGTGTACCGCGACTGGCGGCCGGCGGCGGCGCTGGCCGCCTTGCGCCGCGAGTTGGAGGGCAGGCACGGGGCGCAGGCCGGGGCGCGGCAGTTCATCCGGGTCCTGCAACTACTCGCCGAACACCCGCAGTCGCGGATCGAGCGGGCGATCGAGGCGTGCCGAGCGGGGCACGCCGTGTCGGCGGAAGCGATCGTCCAGCGGACGCGGGCCCTGGCGGCGGCCGAGGCAGGGCGGCAAAATGTCATCGAATTTTCATGTGAAATTCCGAACCTGCCTCAGGTCTCGGTACCGCCTCCCGACCTGTCGCGGTTCAACCGCCTGCTCGGCGGTGAGGCGTCGGCCGTCGCGAATATCGAAACATGAGGGCGCGTCGCCTGCTCATGTCCGGGCGCCGCGTCGGGCCCGGCCCCAACCCCGGATCTCCTGGAAAGGAGCGACCGTCATGAGTGACCCGGTGACCGAACTGGTGAAGGCCCACCTGAAGCAGCTCCGGCTGCCGGCGATGGCCCGCGAGCTGGAGCGGCTGTCGCGCGAGGCGGCGGCCTCGGATCGGAATTATGAACAGTTCCTGCTCCGATTGGCCGAGGCCGAGCTTGCCGCCCGCTCCGCCAACGCGCTGGAGGGGCGGATCAAGAACGCGGCGTTCCCGGTGGCCAAGGACTTCGACACCTACGCCTTCAGCGTGATGCCCGCGCTGTCCAAGCCGAAGCTCCTGGAGCTGGCGCTCTGCGAATGGATTGATCAGAAGTTCAATTGCTGCTTCGTCGGCACCACCGGGACCGGGAAGACGCACCTCGCCACCGGATTGGGGCTGGCCGCCTGTCGCCGGGGACTGCGGGTGCGGTTCTTCACGGCGGCGTCCCTGGTCAGCAAGCTGGAGCAGGCGCAGAAGCAGTACACCCTGGACAAGTTCCTGGGGCAGCTCGACCGGGCGGAGCTGCTGATCTGCGACGAGCTGGGGTACGTGTCGTTCAGCCGCAACGGGGTGGAGCTGCTGTTCCGACTCCTGACGGACCGGTACGAGCGGTCGAGCGTGCTGATCACGAGCAACCTGGCGTTCGCCGACTGGGCGCAGGTGTTCCAGGGGGAGCGGATGACCGCGGCACTCCTCGACAGGATCACCCACAGGTGCCACATCTTCGAGATGAACGGGGAGAGCTACCGATTCCGGGAGTCGATGAAGGCCAAGAAAGGCCGGAAGACGGGGTGAGCTTGGCCTGGCCACGAGTTCAGGAGGCGCGATGAGGAGAGACTGTCCACACGATCAGTTGTCGGCTATGTTGAAGTGACCCAGGTGGGCCCGGATTGCTTGACCAGGTGGGCCCGGATTGCTTGACCACTGCCAGTCAAGTTGGCGATGATCCATCTGATGGCCCGCCGGCTCGCGAAGAAATTGGGCAGACGATTGCTTTCCCCACACGCTGTCACTCCAAACTTTTTTTTGGCCTCTTGTTTCGCGAACCGGAGCCCCAGCGCACCGTAGATGCCTGTTTCCGTTTGCTGGGTCGACTTCTGATAGCCGTCGCTGGCATACCCGTTGACGTTGAAGATTGCTTTGTTCTGGAGGTCGCGGGTCTCGAACAGGTCCTCGGTAATCTCCCGCAGGATTTCGACGGACGGCCGGGCTTCCTCGGTATCGGGCACCTCGCATCGGCTGTCGAGCCGCCACCACTGCACGAAGTTCCCGCCGTAGACAGAGACGCATCCGTCGACCGCGTGGAACTCCAACGCCTTCGTCAGCCGGTCGACGCTCGTTCGGTCACTCTGCTCGATGAACAGTGATAGGCACCCGTTGCGCGATTCCTCGATCCGCTCAATCTTCTTTGTCTTCTGGTCGTAGACGACGCAGACGAAACCGGGCGGTAGGTTCCTCATCAGCTTGATACGGGCCGCCGTCCGGCTGACCTCAGCCTCGCTGACGACCCTTTTGAAGACCTTCTCGATGGTCACCTTGCCTGCGACGACCTGCCGCACCCAGTCGGTCGGCATGAGCGAGCTCGGAGGCGAAGCGGTGGGCCTCACCCTCGTTGGGGTAGTGGTCCTCCGAGACTGAGGCGGTCCCCTCGTTGATGTGGCAGGCGATCGACCCGCAGTGCCACGGGATCTTGATGTGTCCGATCTCGTGCGAGAGCGTAAACCGTTTGCGGGGCTCGAAATTCGCCGAGGTGCTGTTGATCAGGATCCGCGGCCGCTCCCGGTCGCCCGGTTCCCGGATGGTGACCGCGTCGCATCCCACTGGGAACGCCAGCTCCTTGACCGTGGCGTACTCGTTCGCGATCCGTCGTACGTCGACCGGCGGGCGTTCCCCGCACCGCTTGAGCACTAGGGCCTGTCTGGTAGATCACAAACGTATACTATAGCAGCGACCTTGAACGAAAGGACTGCTATGGTTCGCCGCTACGAGCTGACCGACGCCCAATTCGCCACGATCGAGGACCTCCTGCCCAAGAACGGCAAGCGCGGGCGCAGTGGAACGACCACCGCACCACCCTCGACGGCATCTTCTGGCTGCTCCACACCGGCGCCCAGTGGCGCGAGGTGCCGGAGCGCTACGGCAAGTGGAAGAGCGTCTACGACCGCTTCCGCCGCTGGCGCAAGGACCGGACCATCGACAGCATCCTCGAGCGGCTGCACCGGAAGCTCGACGAGGCGGGCCGCATCGACCACGAGCTCTGGTGCATCGACGCCACGAGCATCCGCGCCAGTCGCTCGGCGGCCGGGGCCGCCGCGAGGGCCCGGCGGACGAGCCATCGGACCACGCGCTGAGCCGGAGCCGGGGCGGGTTCGGGACGAAGCTGCACCTGATCGTCGACGGCCACGGCATCCCGCTGTCGGTGTCGGCGTCGCCGGGCCAGGCGCATGAGTCGAAGCACGTCGAGCCGGTCCTGGAGGCGGTGCGCCTGCCCCGGCCCGGGCGGGGCCGCCCGCGGCGGCGGCCGCGGCGGCTGGCCGGGGACAAGGGGTACAGCTACCCGCGGGTGCGGCGGTACCTGCGGCGCCGGGGCATCGTGGCGGTGATCCCGACGCGGAAGGACCAGCGGCGCAACCCCCGCTTTGACACGCAGGTGTACCGCCGCCGCAACGTGGTGGAGCGGTGCGTGAACTGGCTGAAGGAGAGCCGCCGGCTGGGGACGCGCCACGAGAAGCTGGCGGTCCACTTCGTGGCCATGGCCAAGTGGGCCATGATCCGGCGGTGCCTGCGGCTCTTGGATTCATCAGACAGGCCCTAAGCTGCCCGCCGGGGTTTCTTTTCACTTTTCGCCCGCAAGCTTCGGCTGTAGGAGTCGAACCCGCCTTCGACGGCCTCGCGCAGCCCCGCCCGCGTGGCATGACTCCGCACCGGGATCTCCTGGTACTTGACCTGGCGGAAGACCGGCTCGATTTCGTTCAGCTCCGGGCTGTACGGCGGCAGGAAGTACAGGTAGATCCCCGCCGCCGCCAGACCCGCCCGCGCCCGCCTCACGACCCCGCTGGTGTGCAGGCTGGCGTTGTCCAGGACCACCACCCGCGGCACCTTCGACCATGGCAGCGACCGCACGAATGCCAGGAAATCGTACGAGTCCCACGTCCGCTCCGCGGTGAAGACATCCAGCCGCGGCCGCCCGCCGTAGGGGCGGTAGGCGGCCATCGCGTTGACCCGCCGCCCCTGCGGGGCCTCGGACTTGACCCGCTTCCGCTGCCGAGGCAGCGCCCAGGTGTAGGCCGTCGGGAGCGTCGGCGCGAACCCGCACTGGTCGAGGTAGTAGAGCTTGATCCGGCCGGCCCGGGCCTTGTGCTTCAGGTTGAGCAGCACCCGCTTGGCCCGCGCGACCCTGGCCGGGTCCTGCTTGTGCCGCAGCCAGCCGGCGGTCCGGCCCCAGCGCGCCCGGAGCAGCCCGAGGTAGCGGCGGATTTGGCGCGGGCTCAGCGCGATCCCGCGGGGGACGAGCGCCTGGCTGAGCTGGCGGCTGGTCCAGGTGCGGTCGTCGCCGAGCAGGGCCCGCAGCGCCCCGGTCACCTCGCGGCGTCGGGCGTCGTCGAGTGGCGGCCCGGTGCGGCGGGGGAACAGCGCGGCGATGCCGCGGCCGAGGAAGTCCTTGAGCACGGCGCGGGCGGTGTGCCCGCAGTAGCCGAGGTGGTCGGCGATCCGAGGCGCCGCCCACCCGGCGTCGGCGAGGCAGACCATCTCCAGGCGGTCCCGCGCCCGGGGCGGTAGGTCGGCCCGGCGAAGGGTTTGCAGCTCATCGCGGGTGGCGTCATCGAGGTGGATGCGGATCATACCGGAATTGTAGGGGAACCTCGGCCACACGCTTAGCCGTGCGACCCTCTCCTCCGGCGTCAGTTCGGGATCGCGCCGATTCCCTTGAGCCATTGGGTCAGCTCTTCCACATCCTCGACTGGAAGGTCCCTCGCTGCAAGGCGGTATGGCTCATCATAATCTCGGACGTTGTCGAGAGAAACACCACCCCGCCTCGCATTCAGGATGAACGGCAGGAGGTGGGGCTTCTCGGCCCAGAGCCGGTACTCCATGTCCGTGAAACCTAGAAATTGGGCGAGCGAGGCGTTCGGATCGCCTTCGCCTTCGTGCCAGCGGTCGACGTAATCATCGATGTCGTCAGCCAAGGCCTCGCCGGCGAGGCATTTCTCGACGAAAGTCATTCCAACTTTAGACATCGATCGACCTCCCCCGGACGGCCGGCTTGATGAGATCTCCGATTACGGCGTGGAATACACCGATGTGCTTGCCACGCTTGTTGTAACCTTCGATCTCTCCGTGCAGGTCGTCCCACTCGTAGAGACGTCTGCCATCCGGTGACCTCCAGCGTTTCCTCCCGCGAAACGCGCCCAACGGGACCATCTGGTCGAGGAAGCAAGGGCTTGGTCTCGGAACCCTCACCGGCCCGTCCTCCCGTCCGACCCGTGCAATTATACTCCTCGCGGCTGAAACTTGAAGGTTGTCCGGAGGTCACGCCCCTCGTAGGCTTACCGCCTGATTCGGCACCCACGAGACCCGGCCAGGCCCACGGCGATGACCCAGATCGACTTCACTCCTCAAGACATCGACGCCCTCCACTTCGAGCGGTTCCACCACCCCCACCCGCGGGTGCAACTGAAGATGGAGGCCATCTACCTCAAGAGCCAGGGGCTGACCCACCAGGACATCTGCCGGCTGGCCCGGATCAGCGAGGACACCCTGCGATCCTACCTGCGGCAATTCCAGGAGGGCGGCATCGAGCGGCTCAAGCGGACCGCCTGGGACGGGCCCCAGGGCGAGCTGTCCGACCACCGCGACGCGCCGGAGGAGCACTCCCGCGACCGTAGGCGTTCAAGGCCCAATGTTGGGCTTCATGGCTTGGCCAGTGTGACGATGGGCAATCAGGCGGCTTGAGTGTTGGTGGCGGCAGGGAGCAGTGACGGCACCGTCTGACCTTCCAGGCTGGCCTGATAGCACCGGGTCAGGTACTCCAGCACATTGGTCTCCCGTTGGCGGCACGTCGCCACCACGCTGAGAATCCGCTCCACGAACCGGCTCCCCGCCTCGCTGTCGGTGCCGCCGCTCGTCTTGCGGTAGATCACACCGTGTCTCAACGCACGCTCGGCGTCGTTGTTCGTCGGCTCCACGCCCTCGACTCGCACGAACGTCCACAGGTGCTTCTCACCCGCCAGCAACTCCCGGCATGTCGCCGCCGTCTTCGGGCTGCCGCATCCCAGCCCACGGCGAGACTCGTCCCGGAATGAGAGCCTCATCATCGCCACCTTCAATCGCAGCGTGGCCCGGGCCATCGTCCCGTCCCGCACCCGGTGCCACCAGTCGAACAGTCGGACAGTGTGGCCCAGCAGGAGCCGACCGACCTCGGCGGGCTCGCCGCCCCGATCGACCATCGCCTGGAAATCTCGATTCAGATGGGCCCAACAGAACTGACGTCGCTTGATCCACAGGTAGCTGCGGGATCGGTCGCTGACGACGACCTTACGGTCGTCGGCCCCCAGCATCTCCCTGGCGACGTCGGCCCCCCGGCCCGGGGCGATCGTGAAGACCGTCACCGCCCGGGTCACCGCCGCCCAGAGCCACATCTTCTCCCGGCCCTGCCACCACGAGGTCTCGTCGATGTGGGCCACGGCGGCAGTGCGGACGTACTGGCGTAGCTCCTCGACGGGAGCCTCCAACTCCTCGGCGGCTTGCCGCTCCAACCGGGCGATCATGCCGATGGAGATCGTCAGGCCCAGCAGGTCGAAGACCAGTTGGCGGGCCGGACGCTTGCCCAGGCGGTAGCCTCCGACCAGGACGCTGAGGATCGCCCGTAGGCGGGGGCCGAACGCCCCTCGGGGTACGCCAGGCGGCAGGGTCGCACAGGTCGAGGTGCGGCATCGGGGGCAGATGAGGCGATGGAGCCGGTACTCGTCCACCGTCGGCTGGACCGGTGGCACCTCTGCGACCTGGTGCCGGATCGGCTCGGGGTCGTCACCGGAGAGGGCGGTGCGGCACCAGCGGCACTCGGGCGGCTTGCAGTCGATGACCTGGCGGAGTTGCTCGGGCGGTACGAGTGAGCGGACTTTGCGATGATGGCCGGGTTGCCCGCCCCGCTTCTTGCCCGTGGCGGGGGCCGGGGGTCGCCGCTTGACCGAGGGGGGATCGGAGGAGGGCGGCTTGGAGGAATTGGTGGAGTTCTTGCCGAGCCGTTCCTCCAGATCGGCGATCCTCTGCTCCAGGCATCGGACCAAGGCCGAGACAGCCGCCTGGGCTTCGACGGAGAGAGTATCCCAGAGTGGCTCAGGCAGTGGTGGCTGCTCCTTCATGCCGCCGTTCTACTGTGATCGCACCCAGGAAGCAACAATGGGCCTTGAACGCCTACCATCTGGCCGATCGCGCTGATCTTGACCCACGCCTCGCTCGACGCGGGGTAGAACTCGTAATCCTTGCTATGACGACGATCACGACCCGCCCACGCGAAGCTCCGCTCCGACACCCACCGCTTGGGCAGGAGCACGAACCCCTTGGCCCCCTCGGGGCGCTTCACCACCGCGACCCGGGACGGCTCCTTGTGCCGTGCCAGCCAGGCGTCGAGGTCGCGGTTGTGATACTTCCCGTCGGCGTGGACCACCTCCAGCCGCGGGAACCGCGCCCGGTCCAGTGGCCCCAGCACCCGCGGCGCCGCCGCCGCGTCGTCGGCCGAGGCCGCCGTCACCGCCATCAGCAGGCCGACGGCGTCCACGACGACATGCCGCTTCCGCCCGCTGACCCGCTTGTTGGCGTCGTAGCCCCGCTCGCCGCCGGTCTCGGTGGTCTTGACCGACTGGCTGTCGATCGCCGCAGCCGACGGCGTGGGGTCCTTGCCCGCCTTGACCCGCACCTGGCGGCGCAGGGCGTCGGCCATCCGCTGCCAGGTGCCGTCGTCCCGCCACTGGGTGAAGTAATCGTAGACGGTGCTCTTGGGCAGCAGGTCGTGCGGAAGCAACTCCCATTGGCAGCCGGTGCGGGCCTGGTACAGCAGGGTGTTGAGCACCTCGCGCATGTCGACCTCGCGGGGCCGCCCGCCCTGCCCGGCGGGCGGGATCAGGGGCCTGATGATCGTCCCCTGGTCGTCGGTCAGGTCGGTCTTGTAGGGCTGACGCATCGTGGGCAAGGCAAGTGTGCGAAGGGGTGGACCCCTGTTCCTACGGGAATTCTAGGGGTAAACTGCCTTTCCGGATAGCCTCTGAGAGAAACCTGGCGCCGGGACGGGAGTCCACCCATGCCGTCCGCACCCCTGCCGCCGGAGAAGGATTCCGAGATCCGGGACCTCGCTCAGGCCATCCGCGAGGCCGTCGACGCCGAGATCAACGAACTGGCCGCCAACCGCGCCTCCACCGACGGCGCCCACCTCTTCGGAGAGAACGAATTCAAGGATCCGCGCGATCGCCCACGAGATCGCCGCCAAGGCCGTCGAGCGGCACCTGGCGGGGGAAGAAACGGCTACGAGGGTGCCTCGGTGACCTGCCCGCACTGCGGCCGGGCGGCCGAGTTCCACTCGCACCGCTGGCAGACCTCGTTCAGCCTCGTGGGGCCCGTCCGCTACCGCCGCGCCTACTACCTGTGCCGGGCCTGCGGCGAGGGCCTGTTCCCCTTCGACCGCGACGCCGGGATGACCGCCCGCGACCTGACGCCGGCCCCGGAGCGGGTCGCCACGTTGGCCGGGGCGGTCGCCGACAGCTTCGAGAAGGGGGCCGAACTCCTCGAGGAGATGGCCGGTGCCCGGCTCTCGGAGGCGACCGTGGAGCGGACGGCCGAAGACGCCGGTCGACGCCCGGCCGGCGCCGTCGCCGCGGGCGCGACCTTCGGCCCGCCGGCGGACTGGGCCTGGCACAAGGACTACGACGGGAGGTGCTGCGCGTACGTCGAGCTCGACGCCACCGGCGTACGCCAGCGAGCCGCGGGGGGCGGCCCGGCCGAGGGCCGCATGGCCTACGTGGGGATGGTCTGTGACCCGTGCCCGGAGTGGCCCTGGCCCGACGAGAAGCCCGGGCCGATGCGGGCCCGCTACCTCTCGGGGCTGTACCCGCTGGAGGACTTCGCGCCCTTGCTCCGCGCCGGCGGGGCACGTCGGGATGGACCGGGCGGACCGCTGGATCGGGCTCTCCGACGGCGGCAGCGGGCTGGAGGCCCGGCTGCGGGAGGACTCCCCGCGCGTCGAGCAGGTCATCCTCGACTTCTTCCACCCCGCGGAGAGGCTCACCGCGCCGGCACGACTGCTGCACCCCAAGGACGAGGGCCGGGCGGAGGAGCAGGCGCGGCAGTGGCGCGGGCTGCTCAAGGACGAAGGGGGTGCCGTGCTGGCGGCGGTGCTGGCCGAGTGGGAGTGGCCGCGCCGGCCGGGGCTGCGCGAGGCGGTCGCCGACCTGATCGGCTATCTGGAACGGAACGCGCACCGGATGGAGTACCCGGAATGCCTGGCGCACGGCTGGTGCATCGGCAGCGGCGCGGTGGAGAGCGCGTGCAAGACGGTGGTGGGCCAGCGGCTGAAGCTGGCCGGGATGCGGTGGGGCGAGGACGGCGCCCACGCCGTGTGCCACCTCCGCGCCCTCTACCGCAGCGAGAAAGGCCAGTGGGACGCCTTCTGGGCCCGCGATTACTCTCCCAACTGATCGCCTGTATCACCAACTAACGTGATGCCCACCGGTGGGCGGTGCCCACCCTGCGAAGGCTGAAGCGGCGAGCCGCGTCGACCTCATCCGGTCGCCTCGACCTTCGTCGCGCGCGACGCCGCGCACCGAGGTCCGGGCGGGACGTCGTGCGCCGGGTCGACGCGGGATGGCACGAGCCGGTCGAGGACGAAGGCCAGGTCGGCCAGGTCGCAGGGCGATTCGAGGCACGCCGAGGCGCCGTGCGCGCGGGCCTCGGCGACCGTGGCGCGGTCGGCGAAGCCGAGCAGCGCCACCACGGGGCCGGTCCGCGACCGCCGCGCCAGGGCCCGCGGCCAGTCGGGCTCCAGCACGGGCACGTCCCAGGCCGCCGGCCCGGACGGCGGCGCGTCCGACCAGCCGGCGGCCGTCGCGACGGGGTAGCCGACCGCCTCGCAGGCGTCGGCCAGCGCCTGGCGGAGCTCGAAATGGGCGCTGACGACCGCGACGCGAGGCCGGGGCCCCGGGGTGCGCGGCGGCTCTCCCCCCGCGACGTGCCGCGCGATCGTGTCGCGCGCCGTCGCCTCGGGCACGACCGCGTCGGCAAGCGCCGCGCACCGCTCCAGGTCGGCGTGCCGGGCGTGCGGGCCGATGCACAGCACCACGCGCGGCGCGGGCTCCCGCTCGGCCCGCAGCCGCGCCAGCCGCGCCAGGTCGTCCGGCGTCAGGATGGCGCGATGGAGGACCAGCGTCGCGGGCGATCGCGGGTCCTCGGGCAGCGCCGCGAGCCAGTCGCCCGCCGCCGCGACCCGCCCGACGACGCCGGGCGTCGCGCCGGCGATCTCGGCGACCCACGGGTCGTCCGGGTCCCCCACGAACCAGACCGGGCGGTCGGTTTGCTTCATCGCCGGAGCCTCCGTGCCGGGGCGATCACCCCCCTCGCGGAACTACGGGAGAGGAGGAAGAGGGGGCGGAGGCGGCAGATCGGGCGGAGCGGGCTCCCCGGGTCGGGATTTGGCCTGCTTTCCCTTCCGCTCCCGATGCGCATCGTAGGCGTTATGGGCCCGGACCGTGGCGTTAAATCGCTCGATGGCCTGGCCTCGTTCCGAGGTCGGGTCCTCGTCGTTCGGGATCTCGATCATCCTGAGGGGACCGAGATCGAACGGGAAAAATCCCGCCTTCCCCACCGCTTCGTCCACCGGCTCCTTCGGCCTGTCCACGATCGCCAACCCCGGTCGCGCCCGGCGGAGCCGGTCGACGGCGGCCGGAGTGACCTTCGTGTACTGCACGTCGAGCACGCGGAGTCGATCCAGGCCCTTCAAATGCTCAAGCCCCGCGTCGGTGACGCCCGTGAAGGCGAGGTCGAGCTCCTCCAGGTCTGCCAGGCCGGCGAGTTGGGCCAATCCCGCGTCGCTGATCCCGGCGCCTTCGAGCGCGAGGGCCCGCAGGTGGCCCAGGCCCTTCAGGTGGGCGAGGCCCGCGTCGGAGGTCTCGTGTTTACCGCGGGGCCACGTCACGTATACGCGCAGTCGGCGGAGGTGATCCAGCCCCTTGAGGTGCTCGAACCCCGCGTCGGTGACGCCCGTGAACGTGAGGTCGAGCTCCTCCAGGCCCTCCAGGCCGGCGAAGCGGGCCAGGACCGCGTCGGTGATCCCATCGCCTTCCAGCGCGAGGGCCCGCAATCGGGTCAAGCCCTTCAGATGGGCGACGCCCGCGGCCGTGATCGCGTCCCCGCCCCGGGGCGGCTTCACCGACAGCGACAGTCGTTCGAGGGCCTCGATCGATGCGAGGTGCGACAGCCCTTCGTCGTCCAGCGCGTCGGGGGACATGGACAGGCTCTCGATCGCCGCGAGGGAATCGGGATCTTCTTGGAAGATCCGGGCCCCGGCATTCTTCAAGTAGGCGAGGTCCCCCGCCGAGGGCCGAGGCACGACGCGGTTGGTCCGGCGGAGCAGGTCGGCGTAGCCCGTGAGGATGTCGGCCAGGGCGTCGTGCTCCCGCCGGGTCCGCTCGGCGAGCGCGTTCAGCCGGGGCCAGAGCGTTTGCCCCTTGCGATCCTGGGAGTGGTCCTCGTGGCGTCCCGCCATCAGGGCCCGCGCCTCGGTCACGTCGGGGTTTTCGGGCCCGATCCGTGCCGCCTGGAGCTCCAGGCCCTGCTTGAGGAACCGCTCGGTATCGTCGGGCCGCCCGGCGTCCAGGGCGACCGCGGCCCGTTCCGTCAGCACGGTCGCGACCTCGTCGCTCTCACCCCCCTTGGCCTCCGCGACGATCGCCTGGGTCCTGGCCAGCCGACGTTCGGCCTCGGCCCAGTCCTTCCGCTCCCTCGACGCCCCGGCGAGCCTCATCAGGACCGCCGCCTGATCCTCGCTCGCCGGGGCCTTCGCCCGCTCCTGCATCGCCAACCAGCGCCCGAGATACCGCTCCCCCTCCGCCGGTCGCCCCCCCATGATCGCGAAATGGCCCAGGCTGTACAGCGACTCGGCGATGTCGGGATCGTCGGGCTTGAGGGCCTTCTCGCGGATCGCGAGCGCCCGCGAGTAGGATGCTTCGGCCTGCGTGTCGTGCCGCTTCGCGACCCAGTCGACGCCCCCGTCGGCCCTGATGTGGATGCCCAGCGGGCCGGCCTGCATGAAGTGGAGGTCGCCCAGGTCGTCGAGGAGGTCGGCCACCTTCGCGCTCTCCGGCCCGAACGCCTTCTCGCGGATCGCCACCGCCCGCGTCAGCGCCGTCTCGGCCTCGCCGAACTCCCGGCGCAGCATGTGGTACGTGGCCATGCAGTGCAGCACCCGCGCGACCTCGGGGTCGTCCTTGCCCTTGGACTTCTCATAGATGGCCAGCGCCCGCCACAGCATCGGCCCCACCGCGTCGGGCGGCTTCTTCTGCGCGGACACCTGGCACGTCGCCACCTGGATGAGCGCATCGGCCACGTCCTCATGTTCCGCCCCCTGCGCCTCCTCGCGGATGGCCAGCGCGCGGCGGAGCAGGGCCTCGGCCTCGGCGTAGCGCTTCTGCGCCTTGTTCATGTAGAACCGGGCCAGCCGTTCGAGCGGGTCCGCCAGGCGCAAGTCGGCCCGGCCGAGCTCCTCCGCCTCGCCGACGACCTCGGTCAGCAGGGCCTCGGCCGTGGCAGCCTTGCCCGCCTTCTCGGCCTCGGCGGCGGCGTCGAACTTTTGCTTCCACGCCTCCGGAGGCCCGGCCGGGCCCTGCGCCGAGGTCATCACCGCCGCCGCCAACCAGGCCGCCTTGAGAGTCGCGATCATGGCGTCGCTCCATCGCCGGACGACCGGGGTCCAACCCGGAGAGATACCGCGCGCCGGGACGATATCAGAACGGCCCCGATCGGGCAACGTCGGCCCGGCCCGCCAGGACGATCGCGCCGAGGGCGGGCTCGGGGACGGGGGCCGCGTCGGCTTCGTAACCCGGCGCGGGCGAGGTGATCGACGAGGCTGCGCGAGACCTCGGCGGCGGCCAGGAGGAAGCCGCCGGCCAGCGCCAGGGGGACGCGCCCGGGGGCCAGCGCAGCGACCGCGCCACGGCCAAAGCCGCCTCGGCGAGGTCGCGGCCGGCCGGCTCCAGGATGCGGGAGATCACCTCGGCATCGTCGCGCGCCGCGGCGACGACCGCCGGCGCCAGCGCGGCGACGCTCGACCGATCGAAGCCCGGCGGCGTAGACCGCCGCGACGAGGCCCGAGGTGTCGCCGATGCCCAGCGACTCGCAGAGACGATCGGCGAGCACGTCGCGGCCGGCGGGGGCCGGGTCGCGGCCGTCGGCGCGGCGCGCACCAGCCGCAGCCCGGCCAGCGCCACGGCGTAGGCGCTCCCCTCGTCGCCGATGAGGGGCCCCAGCCGCCGGCGCGGGCGGTCGTGCCATCGGATGCGCGGCCGACGGCGATCGAGCCGGTGCCGGCGATCACCCCCAGGCCCCACCCCTCGGGCGTCCCGGCGGCGATCACCAGCGCGCCGTCGTTGACCAGCACCAGCCGCCGCGCCCAGCCGAGCTCCGCGTTCCAGGCCTCGAGCAGGCGGCGGTCGTCGGGGCGGTCGAACCCGGCCAGGCCGAGGCAGGCGGCGCCGACCGTCGCGGGGCGAAGGCCGGCGTCGGCGAACGCCAGTCCGATCGCCTCCGCCAGCGCCGCCCGCGCGGCGGGCGCCCCGACCGTCTTCGCGTTCGACGGCCCGGACCGGCCGCGACCGAGGACGTTGCCGGCGTCGTCGGCCAGCCAGGCGACGGTCGAGGTGCCGCCGCCGTCGATCCCGAGCCGCGCGGGGGCGGTCATCGCGGCCCCTCGCCGATCGCCGCCTCGATCGCGGCGCGCGCCTGGCCGCCGTGCGCGTCGAGCAGCGCCTGCGCCCGGTCGGGGTCGACCCCGGCCAGCGCCGCCACCAGGGCCCGCTTCAGACGGCCGCCCGAGCGGCCCAGCAGATCGGCGGCGCGCGCGTCGTCCAGGCCCGGTCAGCTCGCGGAGGATGCGGCGGCTCCGCAGGCGGAGCTTCTCGTTGGTCGGCATCAGGTCGATCATCCGGTTGCCCAGCGTCTTGCCGATCCGGATCATCGCGCCGGTCGTGATCATGTTCAGGATCAGCTTGGTGGCCGTGCCCGCCTTGAGCCGCGTCGAGCCGGCGACCACCTCCGGGCCCACCAGCGGGGCGATCTCCAGGTCGACGCGCCCGCCCAGCAGGCTCGGCCGGTTGCAGGCGAGGCCCACCGTCGCGGCCCCCGCCCGGCGGGCCTCGTCGATCGCGCCCAGCACATACGGCGTCCGGCCCGAGGTGGCGATCCCGACGACCAGGTCATCGGGCCCGACGCCCAGCCCGCGCAGGTCGTCCGCGCCTCGCGTCGGGGTCGTCCTCGGCCCCCTCGATGGCGCGGGTCAGTGCGGCGGGGCCCCCGGCGATCAGGCCGACGACCATCTCGGGCGGCGTGCCGAAGGTGGGCGGGCACTCCGAGGCGTCGAGCACGCCGAGCCGCCCCGAGGTCCCCGCGCCGACGTAGATCAGCCGCCCGCCGCGACGGAACCGCTCGGCCGCCCACTCGACCGCCCTCGCGATCGCCGCCGATTCCTCGGCCACGGCCGCCACGACCTTGGCGTCCTCGGCGTTCATCAGCGCCACGATCTCGGCCGCCCCGAGGCGGTCGATCGCCTCCGAGCCCGGGTTCCGCGCCTCGGTCAGCAGGTGGTCTTCCAGGGCCATGACGCGCACGCCTCCCAATCGGTCCGAACATACCCGAGAGTCGCGCGGGTGCCAAGGACCCGGGCGGTATTCTTTTTCTTTAAAATTGATAATAAATTTGAATTTTGAAATTTTCAAATCGGGAATGTCCGATTCCGGGAGCCGGCGGCGGGGGTCACGGCCCCTCGACGACCCGCCCGTCGCGGAGCCGGATGACCCGGTCGGCCGCCGCGGCGACCTCCGGGCTGTGCGTCACCAGGACCAGCGTCAGCGACCGCTCGCGGCGCAGGCGGCCGAGCAGGTCGAGCACCTCGGCCTGCGCCACGCTGTCGAGGTTGCCGGTCGGCTCGTCGGCCAGCAGCAGGGTCGGCTCGTTGGCCAGCGCGCGGGCGATCGCGACGCGCTGGCGCTCGCCGACCGACAGCCGGCCCGGGATGTGCCCGCGGCGGTGCCCCAGGCCGACCTCGTCGAGCAGCCTCGCGGCCCGCGCGACCCGCTCGCCGCGCGGCCAGGGGGCCTCGAACATCGGCACCTGCACGTTCTCCAGCGCCGAGAGGGTCGGCAGCAGGTGGAACGACTGGAACACGAACCCGACCCGCCGGGCGCGGAAGGCGTCGAGGTCGAGCGCGTCGAGCGGCGTGCCCTCGAAGTCGACGGTGCCCGACGTCGGCCGGTCGAGCCCGCCCAGCAGGTGGAGCAGCGTGCTCTTGCCGCACCCGCTCGGCCCGGTGACGGCGACCGACTCGCCCCGCCCGACCGCCAGCGACACCCCCCGCAGCGCCTGGACCTGGCCGTCGGGGTAGACCCGCGTCAGCGCCTCGCCCCGGAGGATCGGCCCGTCTTCGCGGGCGGGATCGGCGTCAGTCATGGCGGAGGGCCTCGATCGGGTCGAGCGCGGCGCCGCGCAAGGCCGGGTACAGGCCGCCGAGCAGGCTCAGGCCGACCCCCAGCGCCAGGCCGACGGCGAGCACCCCCGGCGGCAAATCGGGCGCGATGAAGCCGCTCGCCGTCGGCGACGACGCCAGCGCCCGCACGCCCGCGAACCCCAGCGCCGACCCGACCACCGCGCCGGCCCCGCCCAGCGCCATCGCCTCGCCCAGGATCAGACCCAGGACCCGCCCCCGCCGCCACCCCAGGGCGCGGAGCAGGCCGATCTCGCCGGTCCTCTCGAAGACGGCCATCATCATCGTGTTGAGCACCCCGACCGACCCGAGGATCAGCGCGATGGCCGACGTGGCCCACGCCATCGCCTTGGCCAGACGGATCTGGATGTCCCCCTGCACGTAGTCGCGCGCCGGCAGCGCCGCCACGCCCGGCAGCGCCGCCTCGATGCGACGCTTGAGATCCTCCAGCGACCGGCGATCGGGCGAATCGGCCGACACGACGAACCCGGTCACGTCCCCCTGGCGTCCCATCATCCTCTGGAGCTCGGCGCGGGGGACGATCAGGCCGCCGTTCTCGAACGGGCTGTCGCTCTCGAAGGTGCCGACGACGCGGAACGGCTCGCCCGCGACGTTGATCTCGTCGCTGGCCGTCTTGCCCAGGTTGATCGCCAGGACGCGCCCGAGCATCGCCGCCTTTTTGTCGTCGGCCCGCAGCGCCCGCCCCTTCAGGACGCGCACGCCGCGGAACAAGAGGCTGCCCGGGTCCCAGCCGTTGACCATCACGCTGACGAGGTTGGCGTCCTCGAACGAGACCACGTCGACGAGCGACCCGGCCACGTCGCGCACGCCCGGCAGGCGGCGGAGCCGCTCGCCGAGCGATTCGTCGAGGCTGCTGGTGAGCTTGGTGCTCGCCCCCGCGCGGACGACCACCAGGTCGATCCCCTTGGCCGTGTAGAGCGCCAGGAACGACCGCTCGAACCCCCACGCGATCCCCAGCAGCGCCACCACCGCGGCGATGCCGATCCCCAGCCCGACGACCGTCAGTGCGGTCCGGACGCCGCGGCGGAGCAAGTTGCGGGCGATCAGCGTGGTGAAGCGCATGTCCGGTCCGCTCGCCTCATCTCATCGGAACCCGTGGGCCGCCTTCTCCCGCAGATCCGGAGGGAGCTCGCCCGGGGCGATCTCGTACAGGGCCCTTGCAGCGTTCTCGCGGATTGAGCATCGTCATCCTTCAAAAGCGCCTTCGAGCGCGGGGACCGCGGGCCGGGCGTTCTCGCCGAGAATCCCCAGGAAGATGATGGAAAACGGGTTCCCGCCTCGATCCTTCGATTTGATCGTCCTGATGAGGAAGTCCATCGCGGCGGCGTGCTCGGGGTCGATCTTTCGGATCGCCACCGCCGCGCCGAACGGGACGATGATGTCGCGCTCCTTCATGGCCCGTTCCAGAGCGGGGATGGCCCATCGGCACTCCGGCCCCTGCTCCCGCATGATGAACGTGGCGTTCCTCCGCACCTCGACATCGTGATCCTTGAGCATCGCGCCGATCGCAGACTCGGCGGCCCTGTGGCTCGGGTCGACTGCCGCGAGGACTTCGAGCGCCGCCTTGCCGTCCAGGAACCCGAAGCTACCCCTGAGGAACCGCGTGAGGAGGGGGGTCGCTCGCTCCCCGAGCGGCCTCAAGGCCCAGATGGCCTGGACTCGCAGTTGATGATTCGGGTCGTCCACGAACTGGGCCAGGACCCGCAGGATCAGGTCGGGGTCATGACCGATCTGGCCAAGCGCGCGGGCCGCCGCGATCCGGAACGCGGGATCATCACCCCGGAGGGCTTCAAGCAGGGCCGGAGTGGACTCCTTCGCCGCCGGGCCGAGACTGCCGAGGAGCCCGGCCGCCTCGACCCGCAGCCGAGAGTCCGAGCTTCTTCAGCAGCCGCACGAGCCCAGGCACGGCCTCCTTCGCTGCGGGGCCCAGTTCCCGGATGACCCCTCCGATCCAGAACGTCTTGTCTGGTTTCTGCTCCAAGGCTTTGACCAAGGCCGGGACTGCCGCCGGGCCGATCTTGATCAAGGCCGACGTCGCCGCTCCGAGCGGCTCAGCCAGGGGGCCGGAATAGTCGTAGATCCGGATCAGGTCGGGGATGGCCGGGGCGGCCCTGGGGCCGAGGGTGCCTACCGTTTCGGCGAAGAAGACCGAGTCGGGGACGTACCCGCCGTATTTCGATCGCCGCACCTTCCCGATCTTCGGGAGCGATCCTTCCAGGAGAGCCAGGGCTGCGGGATGTCCGGGCGCGATGATCGCCAGCGCGCTCGCGGCGTAGGTCCGCACGGCCTCGTCGGAATCCTTGAGGCTCGCTTCGAGGGCCGGCACGGCTGCCTTCGCCTTCGGGCCGACCTGCCAGAGCGAATAGGCGGCGGCGGCCCGGATCTCCGCATCCCGATCCTTCAGGGCCGCGACGAGGGCCGGGACGTCGGCCCGCGCATCGACGAAGTCTTCGGCTCGTGCGCGAAGCGGAACCAGCCGTGGAGTCCATCCATCGCCGTCTCGCGGACATCCTCGTCACGAAGGGCCGAGAGCAGCGCGGGGACGACCTGCCGGCTTCCCTCGCCGACCCGGGGCAGCGCCGCCGCGGCGGCTCGTCGGACGTCCAGATCCCGGTCGCCGAGCGCCCTGATGAGGGCCGGGACCGCCGCCTTCGCGGGCGACCCGATCGCGCCCAGGAGCCGGATCGCCGCCAGGCGGACGGCCACATCGTCGGCTCCGGTCGCCCCGCTCAGAACGGGCGCGACCCGCGACGCGGCCGGGCCGAACCGAGCAAGCGCGGCGCGGACCTCCTCGGGAGACCGCCAACCTCCCTTGGAGCTCATCGCGAACTGATCAAGCAATCCCTCGACGGCGGCGATCGCCTCCAGCCTCGTGCTCGCATCGCGGTCGGCCAGCGTCTCGACCAGGACCGTCCCCGCGCTCGGGTGATCGGGGACGATTGCCAGGATCGCCCCCGCGACCGCGATCCGGACACTCGCGTCGCGGTCCCTCAAGGATTCGGCCAGCGCGGGGACGGCGGCCTTCAGGGCCGCATCGAGGACGGTTTCCCCATGTGACGTCATCCCGACGAGCCGGCCGAGCCGTTCGGTGGCGTTCCTGCGCGCCTGCTCGTCTTGACCCTTGAGGGCACGGACCAACGCCGGGATGCCGGGCCGATCGTCGCCCGGACCCGGGAGCAGCGTCATCAGGCCAATCGCCATGAGCGATCGCATGGGGATGGTTCCGATCGGGTGGAGAGGATGTTGAGGAAAGCCCGTGTCCCCTCGATCTTCATCCTCGATGGCCTAGGCTTCAAGGCGCCGTCCCGACCATCAAGTAGCCGCCGCCCCGCCAGATCACCTCGTAATGGCTGCCGTCGAGGACCCGGCGGCCGATCGCGGCGATGTCGAGCGTGCGGTGGCGCTCGACGAGGTCGGTGAAGTCGTCGCCCAGGTGCATCAGGCGGGAGACGATCCAGCGATCGACGGCGGCCAGGCCGACCTTGCGGAACGGCATCCAGTCGGTGATGTCGGGCAGCTCGTCGGAGACGACGATCGGCGACCCAGGACGCGCCACCCGCGCCATCTCGCGGAGGGCGAGCTCGGGGTCGTTGAAGTGATTGAAGCCGCCGATGCTCAGGACGGCGTCGAACATCCGATCGCGGAACGGCAGCGATTCGGCCTCGCCCAGGGCGAGCCGCAGGTCGCGGCGGCCGGAGTTGCGGAGGCGGCAGGAGGCGAGCTGGACCGTCGAGACGTCCACGCCGACGACGTCCCAGCCCTCGGGCAGCCAGGGGAGGTAGACGCCGTCGCCGACCGCGACGTCGAGCAGGCGCAGGCGGTCCGCCGTCGGCAGGTGGCGGAGGATCACGTCGCGCGACCGGCGCTCGCCGCCGTTGCAGACCCAGAAGAACTTCTCCCAGAACCGGAACCGGGGCCAGAGCGGGCCGTCGTAGAAGTCGCGCGCGATCCGGTTGTCGGCCTCGGGCTCGTCCTTGACGACGAGCACGCCGTCGCGGACCGGGTACGCGCGGCCGCACGACGCGCACGACAGCCCCGACGCGGCGGGCGCAAGCCCACCGCCGCACGACACGCAGCGGAGCAGGTCCGGGTCGGCGGTCCAGTCGGACGTCGCGTGCGGCGCGGTCATCGACATGATCGGGCTCCTCTGCGGGGGTCGGGGTCCACCAGACAATAACCGAGACGGTTCCAGATCGGGAAGCGGCGATGGCCCGGCCACTCGGCCCGCGCCACGGCGTCGAGGTCGAGGCGATGGCCCAGCACCATCGCCATGAACTCCGGTTCGAGCCCCATCGCGCGCAGGCCCCAGCGGTCGATCGCCTCCAGCCCCAGCGCGTGCCCCGGCGCGAACCGATACAGGTCGGGCCGCTCGTCGGCGACGATCACCGGGGCCTCCGGCCGCGCCACCCGGCGCATCTCGCGGAGCGCGGCCGCGTGGTCGCGGAAGTAGTTGAAGCCGCCGACGCTGAACACGGCGTCGAATGCTCTATCCTCGAACGGCAGCGACTCGGCCTCGGCCCACGCCAGTCGACCGGCCATCGCCGGGAAGCGGTCGAGGCAGGCCGCGAGCCGGGTGCGCGCGATGTCCACGCCGCAGACGGTCCATCCCGGCGGCAGCAGCGCGACGTTCTCGCCGTCGCCGATCCCCACCTCGAGCACCCGCGCCTTCGCGATCCTCGGTAGGTGCCGGAGCACCCGGCGACGCGCCCGCGCCTGGCCCGGGCCCTGGAACCCGAGGAACAGCCGCTCCCAGGGCCGGAAGCGGGCCCAGTCGGGGCCGTCGTAGAACGCCGCGGCGATCCGGTTCGTGCCGGTCAGGGGGCCGATCGCATGGACGATCCCGCCCACCTCGGGATATGACCGGCCGCAACCCGGGCACGCCTCGCCGCCGTCGAGCCCGCGGGCGCAGTCCAGGCAGCGTATCGGCATGATGAACTCGGGCGCGAGGGTGGCGGTCGGACGCGGCATCGTGGGGCGGCCCTTTCACGGCATGGGCTGGGGCGGTATCCCCAGACGATTCAGGAACCGGCGCATGTCCTTCAGGCGATCCACGACCGAGTTAAACTCATCTCGCCTCTTGCGGAGCCTCAATGCCAGCCCCTGGGCCTTCGGGTCATCCCGGGGCAACGACGGCAGCAGGGAGATGTACTCGGCCTCGTCCGCCTTGATCTCCCTCGCGAGCTCGTCCCTCCATCGCACGAGCATCCCCTCTACGCGGGTGGTGAGGATCGCCTCGCGCCGGATCTGGCGGTCGTACTGAACGACCAGCGCCACGCCGAGCGCGATGATGACCACGACGAGGATGAGCGTGCTGAGGCGGAATCGCTTCACGGGGACCGTCCCCGGGTTTTTGTAGGGTGGGAACCGCCCACCATCGGATCGGGACACGGTGGGCGGTGCCCACCCTACGAAGACCACGAATGAAGAACCTTTCAGAATTCGGTGGTCAGTGCCCGGGGCCCGGCGCGGTCCATCATCCAGTCGAACACGCGGTTGGGGAGCCGTCGCAGGAGGCCCATGCCGATCGCGGTCCCGAGCGGGAAGACGGCGTCGCGCGGGCGGCGGACGATCGCGCGGACGACCGAGGCCGCCGCCCGCTCGGGCTCCATCATCGCGACCGGACGGCGGAACGGCGTGTCGGCCGTCAGCGCCGTGCGGACGAAGCCGGGGTAGACCGTGGTGATCGTCACGCCGCGGCGCTTCAAAGCGGGGCGCAGCCCTTCGAGGTAGGTCGTCAGCGCGGCCTTCGACGCCGAATAGCCGGGCATCCAGGGGAGGCCGCGGTAGCCGGCGACGCTGGAGATGCCGACGATGTGCCCCTCGCCCCTCGCGAACATCCCGGGCAGGACAGCCGCGATCGTCCGCGCCACGCCCAACACGTTGACCTCGAGCATCGCGCGGAACCCCTCGATGTCGAGGTCGGTCGCCGACGACAGCCCCCCCACCCCCGCGCAGGCGACGAGCACGTCGGTCGGCCCGACGCGGCCTTCCAGGTCGGCCACGGCACGGCGGAGGGCGTCGCCGTCTCGGACGTCGGCGACGGCCGCAGACACCGTGCGGCCTGATTCGACGAGGAGGGCCGTCAGGTCTGCGAGCGGATCGGCCGCGCGGTCGATCAGGCCGAGCCGGAACCCGCGCGCCGCCAGCGCGGTCGCGGTCGCCCGCCCGATCCCGTGGGCGGCGCCGGTCAGCAGGACGACCGGCGATTTCGACGGACCTCGGCGCGATTCACGCATCGGGGCTATTCCAGGCCCCCGGCCGCGACGGGCCGGGGCAAGTGTTCGAGGAACTCGATCAGCAGGCGGACGAAGCCCTCGGGGTTCTCCTCGGGGGCGCGGTGCTTGGCGCCGGGGACGATCGCGGCGCGGCAGTCGGGGAGGTGCTCGACGAGGTATCGCGCCGTGGCCAGGAACGGGGAAAACTCGCCGTACAGGGCGAGCGCGGGGGCCGTCACGCCGGCGATCACCTCGGCGGTCAGGCCAGCCTCGGCCTTCGCGTCGTCGCCGCACGACGTCCGGCCGAGCCGCAGCAGCCGGTTCAGCGCGGGCAGTCCGACGGCCCGGCGGAACCGCAGGAGATCGTCGCCGTCGAGGTGCACCACCTGGTCGAAGAACCGGCCGAGGTCGTACCAGTGCTCGTCCGACAGCGTGACCCCCGCCTCCTGCGCCTCGCGGCGGAAGTTCTGCCAGTGCCCCCACCGGCTGACGTCCTCCAGGTGTCGCAGCGCGGGGAAGTACGGGTCGGACATGACGACCGCCTCGACCCGCCCGGGCGCCAGCGCCGCCGCGTGCAGCGCGATCACGCCGCCGAAGCTGTGCCCGACCAGCCGCGCCCGCGCGATCCCCAGGCGGTCCATCACCGCGAGCAGGTCGCCCGCGTGGTCAGCCGACGTGTAGCCGCTCGGAGGGGCGTCGCTGTAGCCGTGCCCGCGCAGGTCGTAGGCGGTCGCGCGGTGCGTCGCGGCGAGGTCCTGCATGGCGCGGCAGAGGAACCAGATCGACAGGTCCCCCGTCAGGCCGTGGACCAGCACCACGTCGGGCCCCTCGCCCGCCTGCTGGCAGTGGAACCGGAGGCCGTGATGACATTCGATGATTGGCATGTCCGGATACCTCGCGGGCTTCGTCTCTCAACCTTCGGACAGGTGGCGGTGCAGGAATGCGGCGAGCTCGCCGATGCAGAGGTCGCGGTCGGCGCGGCGGCCGAGGTCGGCCAGCAGCTCGCCGAACGGCAGGGCGCGGCCGTAGTGCGCCTGGAGCGCCTCGCCGAGGACGACCGCGTCGATTGACGCCAGGCCGAGGTCGGCGAAGAACCGCGTCTCCGGCCCGATCGGGCCCGAGTATTCGCGGCCCTGGAAGTCGGAGAGCAGGCGGGCGAGGTCGGCCATGATGTCAGGTTCGGGGCGAAGGCTCATGATAGGGTTCCTCCTCCGATCGTCCAGGCCCAGGCATGGCTGCCTCGGCGAGCAGTCACGGCGCGGACCGTCCGCCCGCTCCACTCGGGGCAAGCCGCGCACAGGGCGGGGCCGGGCCCCACCGCGACGGCGCCCGAGATGGGGTCGGCCGCGACGACCGCCGCCCCGGACGGTCCGCCGGCCATCCCCCGGCCGCTCGCCTTGGCGACCGCCTCCTTGGCGCACCAGAACCGCGCGACCCATTCGGCCCGATCCGACCTGCCGACCTCGTCAAGCAGGGCGCGCTCGGCGTTCGTGAAGGCGATCGCCTCGAAGCCCTCCCCGCGCGGCACGATCGGCTCGACGTCGATCCCCACCCGCACCGAGGGGTCGGTCGCCGCCAGCGCGACCGCCACGCCCCCGGCGTGCGCGATCGAGACGGCGGGCAGGTCGTCGCGCCACGGTTCGAGCAGCGAGCGGAGCCGGGGTCGCCCGTGCGGGTCGGGCTCGATCGCCAGATCGGCCGGATAGACCGGCGCACCGCTGCGGTCGGCCCAGAGCCGCCGCGCCGCCTCCTTGGCCGCGATCCGCCCCCAGAGCCGGTGGGTCGCCCGCGACTCCGGCCCCGGCAGGGCGCGGCACGCGGCGCGCTCCTCGGGGCCGAGCTGGACCCACTCCAGCACGTCCCGCCAGACCGGCTTGCCCATGTCGGCCGGCGGCTCCAGCCAGACCGCCCGGAGCGAATCGGTCTCCTCCATCGACAAGCCCGGCAGCGCCAGCGGCTCGCCGACGAACACCCGGTCGGGCTGGCGGAACTGGTCGCGGTAGCGGCCCGGCCAGTAGAACCGCCAATCCTCCCAGTCGGCGATCCGCATCCAGACGCGCCCGTCGGGCCCGACCAGGTCGGCGTCGGCCCGCACGCGGTGCCGCGTGACCTCGCGGACCGCGATCCGGCAGAACACCTCGGACCTCTCGGGCGGATCGTCGCCGAAGATCGTCAGGCCGCCGAGGCGGAGCGGGAAGATCACGTCGCCATCGCCATCAGCCAGACGGTCGAGGCCCCAGCAACCGAGCAGGTGCGTGAAGGCGTCGAGCACGATCGGGTCGGTGCAGAGCGACGGCGCCTCCGACGCGCGGAACAGCGCACCGCGCGGCAGGACCCGCAGCGTCCCCTCGATCCCCCCCGGTGCCGACCGACCGACCCGCGTCAGCGCCCGCAGCGCCGGCCCGTGGAATAGCCACTGGTCGGCATAGAGCTCATCGGCCGTGAACCGGCACGCCCCCGCGCCCTCCAGCGCGAACGCGGGGGCCTCGGCCCCGGCGCGCGTCGCGCCGGGGGCGAACACGACCCGGCCCTCGACGACCGGCCCTTCCGAATCGGGCCGCGGGGCGGACCGGGTGCCCCGGTTGAGGATCGCCACGCGGACCTCGTCCGGCCGCGCGGGATCGCGACGCGCGCGGATCTCCAGCGCGACCGGCTCGGCCTCGTAGCGAATCCAGCGGTGCGCCTGGACGTCGCGCAGCGCCGCCACCGCGCGGCCCGGCACGAGCGCCGAGGCGGCCTGCGCCAGCATCTCGGCCATCACCGCGAACGGCACGACCGGCAGCCCCTTGCGCGCCGGGTCGAGCGCCGAGACCCGGCGCCCGCCGAGCGTGTGATGCTCGGCCACCGGGTCCCCCTCCGCGACTAGGCTCCGCACGGCGACCAGCGCGCGCCCCGGCTCGATCGCCTCGATCGCCCCCAGCCACGGCCCGGGACCGCGATCGGCCGGGCGCGCGCCCCCGACGCGGCCGACGGCCGCGCGATAGGCCCCCATCACCTGCCTCTGCGTCTCCAGGAAGCGCTCCATCGTCTGGAAGTGCGCCTGCATCGCCTCCTCGCGCGTCGTCCGCGGCGCGGCGCGAGGGGGCGGGGACGGCACCTCGCGTCGATGATCCCGCGGGTGCTCTCCCAATTCCTCCCTCCCCCCTCGTGGGGGAGGGCCGGGGTGGGGGGTATCGAAGCCGTCTCCGCGATGCGACGCCCCCCACCCCGGCCCTCCCCCACGAGGGGGGGGGATTGGACTCTCTCTCAGGGCTGATCGATCGGACGACGCGCCTCGGCAGATCGCGCTCGGTCGGCACCTCGGCCCCGGACCATGGCCATCGCCATTGCTGTTGCCATTGAGGTGCGGACGATGATTCCCAGGCCCGTCCGCCTCGGAACTCCCGTCGCGGAGCCGGTCGGCCAACTCATCCGAGGGCCGCAACTCCGAGGGGCTCGATCGTCGCCGCCGTGCGCGGCGCCGGCCGATCGGCGTCGAGGTCCACCCGCGCCGGGCTGCGCCGCGACGTGAGCCCGTCGGGCCGGACCGGCACGCCGTGCGCGTAGAGCGATGCGACCAGGTGGTTGAGCTGCGACAGGCCCGATCGGCGGGGCAGGTTCGCGGCGACGGCGAAATGAGGACGGCCGCGGAGCGTGTCCGCGACGAACCCGGTCAGGTTGCCGCGCGTCCCCACCTCGACGAAGATCCGCACGCCGTCGGCGTGCATCGCCTCGACGGTGGACCGGAACGCGACGGGGCGCGCCCACTGCTCGACCGCCAGCCGTCGGATCGCCTCGACATCGCCCGGCACCACCCCGCCGGTCGCGCACGAGTAGAGCGGCACCGCGGGTGGGACGAATGGCAGGTCGTCGAAGAACGCCCGCACGGGCCCCAGCGCCTCGGCGAACCCGGGCGTGTGGTAGGCGCGATCGAACGGCAAGTCCTCGCACAAGACGCCCTGCCCCCGCAGGAGGCTCACGACCGACTCGACCGCGCCCGGAGGGCCCGCGAGCACCACCTGATGCGGGCAGTTGTCGATCGCGACGGCCACGTCCGGGCCCGCCTCACGGCAGGCGGCTTCGACCCGCGCGCGGTCGGCGGCCACGGCGACCAGCCGCGCGCCCGGCACGCGGCCCTCCGCGTCGAGCCGCTCGATCACGGCCCCGAGTGCCCCGAGGCGGTCCTCGAACCGGCGATCGACCCGCACGACCCCGGCCGCCGCCAGCGCGAGGAACTCGCCGCTGCTGTGCCCGGCCACCGCGTTGGGCCGCAGGCCGAGACGCCGCGTCAACAACTGATGCAGGGCCCACTGCGCCGAGAGCACCACGTTGATCGCCGTCCCCATTGACCAGAGGCCGTCTCCGCCCTCCGCCCCGCCCCCGAAGAGGACCTCGCTCGGCAGCCGGGCGTGTCCCTGCTCGCGGGCCACGCGGTCGGCCGTGTCGAACAGGGCCCGGACCTCGGGGAAGTGCGGGCAGAGGTCGGCCAGCATGCCCGGATACTGCGATCCCTCGCCCGGGAACAGGAACGCCAGCGACCCTGCCTCCGCAAGTGGCTCCTCCTCGAAGTAGGCGCCGCGCGCGTCGCGGATCGACCGGCACGACGCGTCCGCCAGACGATCGACGAGCCCCCGCAGACGGTCCCGCAGGTCGGCCGGCGTCTCGACCGCCATCCCCACCCGGAACGGTCCCGCCGAGTGATCGGCATTGATCGTGTACGCCAGGTCCTCGAGCGCGACGCCGAGGTTCTCCCCGCGATCGAGCCATCGCACCAGGCGCCGCGCCCGGTCGAGCCACGCGGCGCGATCGGAGGCGCCGAGCAGGACCGCCTCGGTCTCCCACCGCGGCTGGGCGCCGGGACGATCGCCGTCGGCCGAGGCGGCATGCTCCTCCAGGATCGCGTGTCCGCTGATCCCCGCGGACCCGAAGGCGTTCACCCCCGCCCGCCTCGGGTGCCTCGGCTCGCCGTGGACCCACGGCCGCGCCGCCGCGATCGTCGCGAACAGGCCGGCGTCGTCGGCCAGCGGCAGATGAGGGTCGTCGGCGTGCGGCGATGGGGGTAACATCCGGTTGTGCAGCGCCAGCGCCGCCGCGATCAGCGCCCCCATCCCGGCCGCGGGCCCGGCGCGGCCGAGCACGCGGCGGCCCCGGTCGGGCCGCGGGAAGGCGGCGCGGAGCGCTCGCATCTCGGCGCGGACGACGGCCGGCGCGACCCGGCCGGACCCCTCGACGAGCCCGACCGTCGCCGGGTCGAGTCCCGAGCGTCGGTACGCCCTGCGGATCGCGCGGGCGAGGCCCCGCGCCCCCGACTCGGCCAGGCCGATCCCCTTGAGGACCGCATAGACGCGGTCGCCGTCGCGCCCGGCGTCGGCCAGCCGCTTCAGGACGACCGCCCCCGCCCCCCCGTCCGGCGCGCACCGCGCCGACCACGGCGAGGTCGGCGCGGCGATCGACCAGGGCCCGCGCGCCGAGATCGAGCGCCACCAGCGCCAACGCGCCCGCGGCGGCGACCACGGTGCTCGCCCCGGTCAGGCCGAGCCGGTCGGCGATCGCGACGGGCCCGGGTGGGGTCGGGCCCGCCTCCTGAGCGGCGCGGACCGCCTCGAAACCGTCCCCTTGCCACTGGGGGGGCGACGGGTGGAGGATCGCCAGCGTCTGCCCGACGAGCGGGCCGTCTTGGGGCCGCGCCGGGTGGCCGCAATCGGAGTCGTCTCCGCATCCGATGACGACCTCGACCCGCCGACCGTCGCCGGGCCCGCGGGCCATCCCCGCGTCGGCCAGCGCCGCGCGGGCGGCGTCGAGGACCGGGGACGTCTCGGGCCCGGCCCCGCGACGTCGCGGGGCCCGACCGCGCGGGCGGCCGGGTCCTGGAGGTCGTGGGGGTGGTCGCCCGCGGCGTCGCGCCCGGCCACGCCTTCCCAGAACGCGGCCAGGTCGCGCGTGCCGGGGGACCGGCAGGCCATGCCCACGATCGCGACGTCGAGCGGTCGGCCGGCCTTCATCGTCGCCGCGCTCCCCCGATGATGCGAGATCCCGGATGGCCGATGCCGGAGCCGATCCGCCATCTCAAATTTGAAATTTTCAAATCATATTTGAATTTTAAAGATAAAAATATCATATAACAACCGCCAAGGGCTCGGGGGCCGCCGGCCTGCGGCCCGCCCCGCGGTCGGCGGGGCCAGGAGGGGCCCGAGCTCGCCCGCGACGATCACCTCGACGTCCCCCTTGCAGCCCAGGCGCAGCTCGTCGGCCAGGAGGGTGCGGCCCCGATCGGGCGCGATCAGGCCCAGGCCGGTGCGGCCGAGATGCCCCTCTAGGTCGGAGACCATCCCCACGCCCGACCACGGGCCCCAGATCATCGAGACGATGCGGCCCGGCCGGCGGCGGTCGAGCCAGGTCGCCAGCTTGTTCAACGCCTCGTTGGCCGCGGCGTAGTCAACCTGGCCGCGGTTGCCGAACCGGCCCGCGACCGACGAGAAGAACGCCGCGAACCGCAACGGGTCGCCCTCCAGCAAGGCCGCGAGCGTCAGCGCCCCTTCGACCTTGGTGGCGAGCACGCGGTCGAACGATTCGGGCGCCTTGTCGCGGAGCAGCTTGTCCTGGATCACCCCCGCGCCGTGGATCAGGCCCTTGATCGGCCCGTACCGGCGCCGCCAGCGGTCGAGCGCGCAGGCCGATCGCGGCGGCGTCGCGGACGTCGGCCCGCGCAGTATTCGACGGCCGCGCCCGCCCCGCGGAGCGCCCGCAGGTTGTCGCGGATCTCGCGTTCGCGGCGCACGTCCTGGTAGGCCCGCTCCAGCTCGGCGGGGCCGACCGGCCGCCCCTCGCGGGCGAGCCGGTCGTGGAGCGCCGCCTTCAGCGCGGAGGGGGAGCGGATGCCGGCCGTCTCGGCGTCTTCGAAGTCGGGCGGCAGCGGGCGGGTGCCGACCAGCAGCAGGGCGGGCCTCCAGCGGCGGGCCATGTCGGCGGCGATCGCCGCGGTGATCCCGCGCGCCCGCCCGTCACGACGACCGGCTCCCCCTCGGCCAGCTCGAACGCCGGATCGACCGATCCGGGCAGGTCGGCCGGGCGGGCCCGCAGCGCCACGCGGCGGCGGTCGAGGTAGCCGACCTCGGCGCGGCCGTCGTCGCCGCCGACCTCCTGCACGAGGTTCGCGGCCAGGATCTCGACGGGGTCGCCCGGGTCGAGGTCCACGACGCGGGCGCGGACCGACCGGGGCCACTCGCGGGCGATCGTCTTGACCAGCCCGGCGACCGCGCCGTGGCCGGGGAAGAAGTCGCGCGGGGCGCGCCCGGCGGAGGCGAAGGCGCCCCCCATCGCGGTCGCCGCGACGAGGCACGCCCCCCCCTGCCCCGCGGCGCGGGCCAGGTCGTCGGCCGCGTCGCGGGCGAGCAGGAACAGCCCGCGCACCTCCGGCCCCATCCGCAATGCCCACGCGGACGGGTCGAGACCCGCCGCCGGGCCGTCGCGCAAGGGCAGGGCGTGGACGATCCCCGCGAGCGGTCCGCGGCGCCGCAGGCGGCCGAGGCACGCCGACACCTCGGCCGGCGAGGTCAGGTCGATCCACTCCCGGTCGGGGTCGACGCCGCCTCCGGGCGACGCGCCGTGGCCGACCCGGACGACCGGGTGCCCCTTGGCGCGGAGGTCGAACGCCAGCGCCCGCGCGATCCCGCGGCCGTCGTCGGTCACGAGCACCAGTCCCCCCGTCGCCAGACCCGTCGCGCGGCTCGGGTCGGGCAAGGGCGCCTCGACCACCTCCAGGGTCAAGCGGCGGACGGCCCCGGGCTCGTCGTGGGAGGGTTCCGATCCTGGCTGTGGGCCGGGCGCCCCCCCACCCCGGCCCTCCCCCACGGGGGGGGAGGGGGCTGGAAACGGGCCCTCCCCCCCCGAGGGGGAATTGGACGGGAATAAGCTCTCGCCCCTCGTGGGGGAGGGTTGAGTGCGGGTTGGCCGGTCCTGGGCCGGGGCGACCGGGGGATGTCCCCCGGGCCCGACGACGGACCCGGACAGGCCCGGCGACTCGACCACGCGGCCGACGATCGCGCCAAGCGTCCGGGCCCGCGAGAGCTCGTCCATCAGGCCCGAGTCCGACTCGAGCCCGAGGCCGGGGAAGGCGTCGCGGAGGCTGCCAAGGATCTCGACCCTCTTGATCGAGTCGATGCCCAGGTCGGCCTCCAGGTCGAGGTCGAGCCGGAGCATCTCGGCCGGGTAGCCGGTCCGCTCGCGGACGATCGCCAGCAGGCGGGCCGCCAGGTCGTCGCGCCCCGGGATCGCGGGCTGAGGACTTGCTTGGGAGGCGTGGGCTGATCGATTGGACCCCCCACCCCAACCCTCCCCCGCAAGGGGGGAGGGGGACAAATCGAGGTCTACCGCCCCAGTGGGCGAGGGTTGGGTGGGTGAGGACGATCGCGAAGCATGCCCATTCCTCACGGGACCGTCGTGAGGATCATGGGCGAGATCGATTCCGGCGACGCCATTCGACGAAACGGGCCCGAGTCTGGGCGACGGGCCGAACTCGACAATCGACTCCGCGGTGCCGGGGCCCGCGCCCTGGAGATAGCCGAGCATCGTGTCGCGCTGGACGTCCAGGAACATCTGCATCGTCTTCTGGAACGCCTCGATCACGCGCGCCGCCTCGGAGGGTGCCTCGGCGGCCGGGGGAGGGGCGTCGTTTTCGGGGGCATGTGTCCGTTCCTGGAGTGCGGCTCAGGGGTGCCGTTGCGGTGCGGCTCGGTCGCGCCGTTGCGATGGACCGGCGACGGCGCGGGGAGCGCGGGGCCGGGGCCGAGCCGGGGTGGTTCGGGCCCGGCGAGGGGACGCGCCCGCGTGCCGTTGACGAGCCAGGACGACGGCGATGGCGCCTCGGGGTCGGCCTCGGGCTCGAACCGGGCCGGGCCGAGCCGCCGCGCGCCACGGCCGGCGGTCAGGCGGTCCAGAGACAACGGGACGCCCGCGACGAACAGCCTCGCCAGCGCATGCAGAGAGCCCGGGCAGGCCGGGACGGCCGGAGGGGTCGCACGACACGGCCAGGTGGGGGCGGCCAGCCCAGGATCGCGCCGACCAGGCCGGTGAGCCTCGAGCCCGGGCCGGCCTCGACGAAGACGCGCGCCCCGTCGTCATGCATCGACTCGACCATCTCCGCGAACCGGACCGGGCAAGCCAGGTGGTCGCCGACCTGCGCGGCGATCGCGGCGGCGACGTCGGGATAGGGGGCGGCCGTCACGTTCGAGTAGACCGGCCGTCGCGGCGGTTCGATCCCGACGCGGGTGGCCAGGTCGGCCAGGGGCCCGCGGGCCGAGGCCACCAGGGGCGAATGGAACGCGCGGGCGACCGGCAGCATCTGGGCCCGGATGCCCGCGGACTTCGCGCGCCGGACCGCCTCGGCCACCGCGGCGCGCGCGCCCGAGATGACCGTCTGGTCGGGGCCGTTGTGGTTGGCCACGCCGATGTCTTCGAGCCCGTCGAGCAGCGCCGCGACAGGCCCGGGGCCGGCCGACAGGGCGGCCATCGCGCCGGGCTCGTCGTCGGGGCCGGCCTTGAGGAGCCGCCCGCGCGCCTCGGAGAGCGCCGCGAGCGCCTCGACCGACAGGGCACCCGGCCGCGTGCAGCGCGACGAGCTCGCCGTAGCTGTGGCCGCCGACCACGTCGGGCGCGACGCCCAGCGCCTCCAGGAGCCGGAGCATCGCGACGCCCGCCGCCCCTAGCGCCGGCTGCGCCGCCTCGGTCTCCGCGAGGGCGGCGCGCTGCCGGGCGCGCCGGCATCGTCGAAGGCGGGAGGGGGGAACACCACCGGCCCGATCGGGGCCCGGCCTGCGGCCCGCAACGCCGCGTCGAACGCCTCGAAGCCGCCTCGCACCTCGGGGAAGGCGACCGCCAGCTCGCGGAGCATCTCGGGCCTCTGCGCCCCCTGGCCCGGGAACAGGAATGCGACACGCCCCCCCTCCAGGATGGGCCGCTCGGCGAATTCGATCCCCATCGGGTCGCGGATCTCGGCCGCACCGTCGGCCAGCGCCTTGCGGGCACGGCCCAGCTTGTCCCGCAGGTCGTCGAGCGAGGTCGCCACGATCGCCAGCGCGACGGGAGTTGCCGTCTCGTCCTCGCGATCCTTTGCCCCGATCGCGGAATGCAGCGTCGCCGCGAGGTCGCGGAGGGCCGGCCTCGTCCCGTCGTCGAGCGCGCGGGCGAGGCGATCGAGGTCGGCTCGTAGCCGGGCTCGGTCGGGGGCCTTCCAGGCGAGCAGCTCGGCCGGCCAGTCGCGGGCGGGGGCCGACGGCTCGGCGAGGTTGCCGTCGTAGGCTTCGAGCACGGCGTGGAAGTTCGTCCCGCCGAAGCCGAACGCGCTGACCCCCGCGCGGCGGGGGCGGTCGTCGGCGTCGTGCAGCCAGGGCGCGGGGCCGGTGCTGATGTAGAGGGGGCCATCGGAGATCGCAGCGCGCGGGTTCGGCGCCTCGACGCCGATCGTCGGCGGCAGGACGCGATGGTGCAGCGCGAGCGACGCATTGATCAGCCCGGCCAGGCCCGCGGCGCACTTGGTGTGCCCGATGAGCGACTTGACCGACCCCAGAGCGCAGCCCTGCGGCGCGGCCCCGGCGGCGGCGAAGACCTCGGTCAGCGCCTCGACCTCGGCCAGGTCGCCCGCGGCGGTCCCGGTGCCGTGCGCCTCGACGTAGCCGACCGTCCCGGGCGAGACGCCCGCCTTGTCGTACGCACGGCGAAGGGCGCGCACCTGCCCCTCGGGCCGGGGCGCCGTCAGGCCCTTGGCGCGGCCGTCGCTGGAGGCGCCAAGCCCCTTGATCACTGCGTAGATCCGGTCGCCGTCGCGCTCGGCGTCGGCCAGGCGCTTCAGGACGAGCACCGCGACCGCCTCGCTGATCACGATGCCGTCGGCCGAGGCGTCGAACGGCCGGCACCGGCCCCGCGGCGAGAATGCGTGAGTCTTGCTGAAAGCTAAATACGTAAACGGGTTCTGGACGGTGTCGGCCCCGCCCAGGATGACCACGTCGGCCGCGCCCGATTCCAGCTCGCGCACCGCCAGCGCGGCCGCCGCCAGCGACGACCCGCAGGCGGCGTCCACCGTGTAGTTGGCCCCGCCCAGGTCGAAGCGGTTGGCGACCCGCCCGGCGGCCACGTTCAGGAGGATGCCCGGGAACGAGTCCTCGGTCCACTCGGGCAGCACGGCGCCGGCCTTCTCGAGCGCCTCGCGGCCGGCGTCGGGGATGACGGTGTCGAGCAGGGGCAGATACGAGCGGAAGGCGTAGCCCATCGCCAACTGGGCCGCGCCGCCGCCGGCGCCGAGGACGACGGCGGTCCTCTCGCGGGGGAAGGGACGGTCGCGATAGCCGGCGTCGTCGAGCGCGGCGCGGACGGCCTCGAGCGTCAGCAGCTGCATCGGCTCGATCGACGGCACGCTCGTCGGCGGCATGCCGTAGCGGAGCGGGTCGAACGGGACGTCGGGGACGAACCCGCCCCACTTCGAGCTGATCTTGTCGGGCGCCTTGGGGTCGGGGTCGTAGAAGAGGCGCCAGTCCCAGCGGTCGGCGGGGATCTCGGTGATCGCGTCGTGGCCGCGGAGCGTGTTCTCCCAGAAGGTGCGGACGTCCCCGCGCCGGGGACGATCGCGGACATGCCCACGATGGCGACGTCGGACGGCCGCGGCCGGTCCGGAGGATCGGACTGCGCCGAGGCCCGAGCGGCGCGATCGAGAAGGCGGAGGCCCCCCTCGGCGATGTCGCGGTGCAGCTCGGCGATGGTGGTGACGCGGTCGCGGAGGGTGGCGGCCTGGCCGAGCATGAACAGGCCGCGCGCCTCCTGGTCGGCGGCGGCCACGGGCGCCAGCGGCGAGCCCGCGCCGTCGACGTGATCGAAGCCCTTGGCGGCGACGCGGAGGCGGCCGGCGTTGAGGCGCTCCAGCGCGGCGCGGACCTCGTCGGCGGGCCGGCCCTCGGCGAGGAGGCGGCGCCTCTCGGACTCGAACCGGGCGGTATACGGCGACGGGCTGACGCGGACCTCGTGACCCGGGCCGGTCTCCAGGAGCACCGTCCTCGTGCAGCGCAGCGCCTCGGCCTGGAAACCGCCGAGGATCGCGCCGGTGGCGACGGCCTCGGCGGTGAACAGGTACGCGGTGCCGACCAGCACGCCGACCCGCACGCCCCGCTCGGCCAGGGCGCGGCCAGCGCCGACACCGCGGCGGCCGAGCGGGCGTCGTGGATACCCCCGGCGAACAGGACGTGGACCTCGGACGCCTCGCCGCCGCCCCGGCCCAGCGCGTCGAGGATCACCCCGACGGCCTGCTCCCACAGGACGAAGCTCGACCGCGGCCCGACGTGCCCGCCGCACTCGCGCCCCTCCAGGACGAACCGCCGCGCACCGTCGGACCAGAACTGCCGGAGCAACCCGGGCGAGGGGATGTGCAGATAGGTCGCGATCCCCTCCCTCTCCAGCGCGCGCGCCTGGTCGGGACGCCCCCCCGCGATCAGCGCGAACGGCGGGCGGGCCCGTCGGATCTCCTCGACCTGCTCGCGGCGCAGCTCCGGAGGGACGAATCCGAGCAGGCCGACGCCCCAGGCGCGATCGCCCAGGCGGGCCCGCGCCCCCTCCAACAGCGTGCGGACCTCGGGCCCTCGCATCAAAGCCAGCGCCAGGAACGGCAGGGCGCCGCCGTCGGCGACCGCCTCGGCGAACGCGGGCATGTCGCTGACACGCGTCATCGGCCCCTGGACGATCGGCGTAGCGCGTGCCGTGCGAGGCGGCCAGCGGCGACCCCTCGGCCAGAGGTCGCAGCGCCCGGGCGGCTCGCGCCCCGTCGTCGATCGCGGCCTCGACGGCCTGCACGATCCCGCCGACGGTGACGTACCGACGCGCCAGCTCCGCCGCCAGCGCGGCGTCCTGCCCGACGGGCCACGCGCGATCGGGCCCCCAGCCGACCTCGTCGCGGACGGCGCGGTCCCAGGCCGCGCCCCCCTCGGCCGCCGCCTCGCGGAGACGTGTTAGCACCGCCGTCCCGGGCGCGGCGAGGACCCGCACCGGCGCGGCGGTCCCCCGCCCGATCACGACCGTCTCGCCGCCGTCGAGCCGACCGATCCGCTCGCGCGCCGCCCGTCGAGCGGCGTTTCGCGCGCCAGGAGCAGGGCGCCGTCCAGGACGACCCCCGCCGCACCCATCGCCACCGCGGCCGAGGCCGACCGCGGCCCGATCCCCCCCGGACCCAGACCGGAGGCCCGCCTTCCCCCGCGGAGAGGACCCCCTGGAGCAGGATGAACGACGATTCCTCCGACCCCCGGCCCCCCGCCTCGTGCCCCGCGACGATCAGCCCATCGAACCCCGCGCGGCCCGCCGCCAGGGCCGAGGCGCGCGACGTCACCTCGGCCAGCGCCCGACGCCCCGACCGTCGGATCGTCGCCAGCGCCGCGGGCCAATCGGTCGCATCGCCCCCCGTCGCGATCACGACGCCGGCCCCTTCGGGCAGGCCCACGAGCCACTCTTCGTCAAGGTACCCGGCCGCCAACCTCAGTCCGAACTCCCGACTCCGCAACGACTTCATCGCAACCCGCGTCGCCTCGGCCGCCCCCTCCGCGTCGAGCCGCCCGGCGAAATCGAACGCCCCGAGCGCGCCGGCCCGCGAACCGCCGACCACCATCGCCGGCTCGATCAGGCCGCTCGGCGAAAATACCATCACGCGAGGGAGAGGAGGCATCATGAGGCAACACTCTCAGTCGTCTAGTTAGTCAAAAGGTGTCGGAGAGGGCGCCTGGTCAAGATACGACCTATAGTCAATATCGGCGAAGTCTATCATAGAACTTCAACAATACCGACCCTCCACCGTCTATCAGAAACCTCATAGAGCCTACGGACCTCATTTGTCAATTGTTCCTCCTGGCCCTCTTCTGCGCCGGAATCGCCGGTTCCGAACGTAGTCAACAAGGACGCGTATGTATCATGCAGGTGCCCCTGGGTGTTCCGGCCCGAAGAAAAAAAGTGTGCTTGCACACATGAGGGGCTTGCATCATGGAATTGGGCCTGCTATTCTCAACAATCGCCGACGGCTCGATGGTGCCGAGCTTGTCGGGCGGGATAGGCCTTCGGGGACGCGCGTCGGTCGTCGCGTCGCACCGCGACGACCAGGGGCGGGGCGTACCAATCCGGATGGTGTCGCGAGGGCGACCTGGCCGAGGTAGTGAGGGGGACACCCCACTCACCATTACCCGCAGAGTTGAGTCAATCATTTTATTTTGACTCTCAATGATGGGCCCGATATATTCTTCGGTAACCCAAGTACTAAAGTCCGTGCCTCAAGGGTTTTCCTTGAACCGGCCGGCCGCAGGCTCGCCGTCCGATCGGCGTATCGCCGTCGCAACCCAGGCCATCCCCCCTTGTGAAAGACGAGCGCCATGCGTAATAGCTCCCCGAGTCGACGCCGACCGACACGGCACCTGCGCGGCATGCCCTTCCGGCCCCTGCTGGAGGCGATGGAGGACCGGCTCCTCCGGCTCTCGGTCGTCACCAACGTCAACGATAGTGGTGCCCGGGGTCGTTGCGGCAGGCGATCAGCGACGTGAACGCCGGCATTGGCGGCGGCACGATCACCTTCGACATCGCCGGCTCCGGTGTGCAGACGATCAGCCCGATCTCGGCCCTGCCGCCGATCACCGTGCCGATGAATATCGACGCCACGACGCAGCCGGGCTACGCCGAGCACGCCCCTGGTCCAGATCAGTGGCGTCAACGCCGGCGCGGGGGCCGACGGGCTGGTCATCTCGGGCGGGGGGACCGCCGTCGTGGGGCTGGCGATCAACCAGTTCAGGGGCAACGGCATCCGGCTGACGACCGTCGGCGGCGACACCATCCGCGCCGACTACATCGGCACCAACGCCGCCGGCACGGCCGCGATGGCCAACGGCGGCGCCGGCATCCTCATCACCGACGGCAGCAACGGCGACACGATCGGCGGACTCGCCGCCGGCTCCGGCGACGTGATCTCGGGCAACACGGGGGGTGGGATCAACATCAATGCCTCCTCGGCGGCCACGCCCGCCTCCGGGACGATCATCGAGGGCAACCTGATCGGCACCGACGTCACCGGCCTCAAGGCGCTGGGCAACGGCGGCCCGGGGATCAACGTCAATAACGGCCCGAACACCCAGGTCGGCGGGACGGCCGCCGGGGCGCGGAACATCATCTCGGGCAACGCCGGCAACGGCGTCCAACTCGGCGCCGGCAATGGGACGGTCATCGAGGGCAATTACATCGGCACCGACAAGACGGGGGCCAAGGCGCTGGCCAACTCCGGCGCAGGCGTCTTCTTCAACGGCGGGTCGAACGACACGGTCGGCGGGACGGCGGCCGGCGCCGGCAACGTCATCTCGGGCAACGGCGGCAGCGGGATCGGCAGCACTCGGGGCCGCATCGAACGTCGAGACCATCCAGGGCAACTTCATCGGCACCGACGTCGACCGGGACGGTGGCTGTCGCCAACAGCGGCGACGGCATCGCGATCTGGGGGCCGACCAACGTCCTGATCGGCGGGACGACGGCCGCGGCCCGCAACATCATCTCGGGCAACACGCAGGACGGCATCAACACCTTCGGCACCAGCACCGGGATGCTGGTCGAGGGTAACTTCATCGGCGTCGCCGACGACCGGGGCCACGAACCTGGGCAACAAGGGCAACGGCGTCGACCTGTTCAGCAACAACAACACGATCGGCGGGCCGTTGGCCGCCGACGGCAACGTCATCGCGTTCAACGGCACCGGCACCACGGGCGCCGGGGTCGTCGTGGTCCTGAACTCCATCGGCAACGCCATCGCTGTCGAACTCGATCTACAACAACGCCGGGCTGGGGATCAACCTGGGCGGGCAGGGCAACAACAACCAGTCCTACCCGGTCCTGACCTCGGCCACCATCAACGGCACCGGCACGACGGTCGCGGGGAGCTTCAGCAGCCGACCGCTGGGCACCTACACGCTCCAGTTCTTCGCCAACACCACGCCCGACCGGAGCGGGTTCGGCCAGGGCCGGACGTTCCTCGGCTCGTGGACCGTGACGACCGACTCCAACGGCAACGCCACGTTCATCGCCACGGGGCTGGCGGCGGCCGCGCCCGGCTCGTTCATCAGCGCGACGGCGACCGACGCGGCCAACGACACCTCGCAGTTCGCGCAGGACATCACCTCGATCGGGACGGCCGACCTCGGCGTCGCCCTCTCGACCAGCTCCGCCTCGGCGGTCGTCGGCGGCCAGCTGGTCTACACGATCACCGTCACCAACGCCGGGCCCACGCTGGCCCGCAACGTGACGGCCATCTTCAACCTATCCTCGGGCGAGACGGTCATCGGCACGACCACCTCGCAGGGGACCGTCACCGTCGGCTCGACCACCGTCGGCGCCAACCTGAACAACATCGCCGCGGGCTCCAACGCTACGGTGACGATCACCGTCCAGGAGGGCGCCGCGGCCGTCCCCTCGGTCACCGACACGGTCAGCGTCGGCACCATCGACGGCGACCCCAACCCGAACAACAACACGGCGACGGTCACGACGCCGGTCTCGGCGGTCGCCGACCTGGCGGTCGCCTTCAACGCGACGCCCCCGGTGGTGCTGGCCGGCACGAACCTGACCTACACGATCGTCGTCACCAACAACGGCCCGTCGCCGGCCACCGGCGTGACGCTGACCGACACCCTCCCGGCGAACGTGACCTTCGTCTCGGCCACCGACAGCCTGGGCAACACCGGCGACTCTCAGCGGCAGCACGGTCACCGACTCGATCGGCGCCCTCGCCTCCGGCGGCAGGGTGACCGTGACGATCGTCATCACTCCCACGGCGGCCACCGCCCCCTCGATCACCGACACGGCCTCGGTCGCCGGCAACGTGAGCGACTCCGAACTCGGCGAACAACACGGCGAGCGTCACGACGGCGGTCACGCCGGTCGCCGACCTGGCGGTCGCCATCAACCCCTCGGCCTCGACGGTGCAGGTCGGCACGAACCTGACCTACTCGGTCGTCGCCACCAACAACGGCCCGTCGCCGGCCACCGGCGTGACGCTGACCGACACCCTGCCCGGCGGGCGTGACCTTCGTCTCGGCCACCGACAGCCTCGGCAACACGCTGACCCCGGCCGGCGGCGTGCTGACCGACACCATCGGCAGCCTGGCGGACTCGGGCAGCGTGACCCTGACCATCGTCGTGACCCCGGGCGCGGCCAACGTCCCCTCGATCACCGACACGGCCTCGGTCGGCGCCCAGCAGGCCGACCTCGTCGCGGCCAACAACACAGCGACGGTCAAGACGACCGTCACCCCGGCGGCCGACATGGCCGTCGCGGTGGCGGGCCCGTCCGGCGCCGTGGCGGCCGGCTCAACCGTCACCTACACGGTGACGGTCACCAACAACGGCCCGTCGCCGGCCACCGGCGTGACGCTGACCGACACCCTCCCGGCGGGCGTGACCTTCGTCTCGGCCACCGACAGCCTGGGCAACACGCTGATCCCGGCCGGCAGCACGCTGACGGACACCCTCGGCGGCATGGCCGCCGGCAGCAGTGTGACGCTGTCGATCCTCGTCACGACGACGGGGGACACCGCCGCGACGATCACCGACTCGGCGCGGGTCGCCGCCGACCAGTCCGACACCAACCCGGCGAACAACACGGCGAGTGCGACGACGACCGTCACCCCGGTCGCCGACCTGGCCGTCGCGCTCACGCCGCCGGCCGACCCGGTCCTGCTCAACCAGCCGGCGACCTACGTGTTCACGGTCGTCAACAACGGGCCGTCGTCGGCCACCGGCGTGACGCTGACCGTCCCCCTGCCCTCGGGCATCCTCCTCACGTTCAATTCGGCCACCGACAGCCAGGGCCACAAGCTGACCCCCTCCGGCGGCGACATCGTCGACGCCATCGGCGACCTCGACCCCGGCCTGCCCCAGACCCTGACCCTGGTCGTCACGCCGACCGGCGCGGGCACCCTCACCGAGGGGAGCACCTCCGACCTGGTCCGCGTCAAGGCCAACGAGACCGACCCGAACACGACGAACAACACCCTCTCGCCGACGAGCAACACCGTCACCGCGGTGGCCGACCTGTCGGTCGCGCTGGCGGCCGACCAGACGCAGCTCGTGCGGGGGCGCCGCTGACCTACACGGCGACGGTCACGAACAACGGGCCGTCGCCGGCCACCGGCGTGACGCTGGTCGACTCGCTGCCGGCGGGCATCACCATCGTCTCGGCGCCGGGGGCGACCCTGCGGTCCGACGGGACCCTCGCGGAGAGCCTCGGCACGCTCGCGCCGGCGCCTCCGCCACGGTGACGATCGTCGTCATGACGACCGCCCCGGGGACCGTGACCAACTCCGTCACCGCCTCGGCCGACCAGATCGACCCGACGCAGGCCAACAACACGGCGAGCGTCACGACCTCGGTGCTCGACCTGCCGGGCTCCCTGCAATTCGCCCAGCCGAGCTACTCCGTGGCGGAGGACGGCGGGACGGCCACGATCGTCGTCACGCGGGTCGGCGGCAGCCAGGGCCCGGTGACGGTCGATTTCACCGTCGGGGGCGGCACGGCCACCGCCGGGCTCGACTACACACCCCCCGCCACGACCACCCTGATCGTTCGGCGACGGCGTGACCTCGCAGACCATCACGATCCCCGTCCTCGACAACCCGTACGACAGCCACGACGAGACGCTGAACCTCACCCTGACCAACCCCACCGGCGGGGCGTCCCTGGCGGCCCAGACGACCACGACCGCTGACGATTCGCGACATCGACCCGAACCACACCGCGCCGGCGATCCAGGAGGTCCGCCTGTTCGGGCCGGCCAACGCCATCAACGACGTCGCGCTGTTCTTCAACGAGCCGCTGAACCCCGCGGCGGCCTCGAACCCGAACAACTACCAGATCATCCCCGCCGGCGCGAACGGGTTCGTCGCGGCCGGCACCCCCTCGATCGGCGTGAGCCAGGCGATCTACGACTCGAGCAACCGCACCGTGTCGCTGATCCCCAACGTGGCGCTGGCGGCCAACCAGTTCTACCTGGTCCGGGTCATCGGGGCGGGGGTCGTCGACCTCGGCGGCAACGGCCTGGCCGGCGACGGCACCGGCACGCCGGGGACCGACTTCACGGAACTACCTCGGCCGCGGGACCAAGCTGGCCTACGTCGACCAGTCGGGCCACCTCGTGTCGCTGTCGCTGACCGGCGGCGGGGTCCTCGACCTGACCCGATCCGTCAACGGCCAGGCGCAGACCTTGCAGGTCGTCGCACCCGTCGCGGGCCGGTCCGTCCTGAGCGGCAGCGTGCGGGGGGGGAGCACCACCATCGGCGCGATCACCGGGTTGGGCCAGTTCGGCCAGGTCCGGGTCCAGATGAAGACCCCGCCATTCCTCGTCGCCCAGTTCCCCTTCCGCCTGACCACGACCTCGCCGCCGTCGCTCGACGGGGTCGAGGGCGCGCCGGTCTCCACCCCGCCCAAGAAGGTGAAGGTGGTCGTCCCGAAGCTGAAGGTGAGGGCGGCGACCCCGAGCGGGCCGAAGGTCCATTCGTTCGCCGCGCCCCGCCTGGGTCGCCGCTGATCGGGCGCAGGGCGAGGGCCGAAGAAGCCGCCGGGCCCCGGCATCGGGGCCCGGCGGCTTCGTTGTTTTCTCGGTTCGACCCCGGATGTCGGGCGCCGGGGGCCGCGCCACGTCATCCGGAGGTCGCTCGATCGTCTAGGAGCGGTCGGAGCCGCCGCGGGGGTCGCTCGAACGACCGCCGCGGGAGGAATTGACGTAGACGGAGGTGAGCACGCCCAACAGCGCCGATCGCCGCCCGGCCCGGCCCGACTTCGCGCCGCGCCTGATCCGGGCGACGGTCCCCGCCCATTCGAAACCCGAATGCACAGGTGCGTTCCTCTTGGGACAGTTCGACTCGCTCATCAAAGAACCCCCTCGTCTCGGACCGCGCCCTCAGCAGCAGGAGCCGGTCCCATCAATCCGTTGTGCCGAAGAGAAGCCCGATCCCACTCGGCCCCCGCTCGCCCTCGTGGCGGCGGTTACCGGATGATCCGCGGTGCACACGACCGCGGGGGAAAACCGCTATCGAGAGGCCACAGCCCGGTGGCCATCGAGACAATCCTACCCCGGACAAGGGCCAGCGTGGCCGGACGACGTGCGACGACGAAGGCGGACGCGTCCCCGGAATCGAGTTCGTGTCCCCCTCTGATCGGATCGAAACGAGGCGATCTTGAACCCATACTCAAAGATAGCCCGGAAACCCCGCCCCGAGGGGTGACCCGACCCGCTCCCGGCTGCGATGCGCCGGGTCATCATCGGTCGAGACCATCACCATAACGGGGGATTCAGGGCACTGTATCAGCCCCGATTCGAGGCGGCAACGCAAAAAAGTCTTGAATTGATGTTTCACAACCGGCCGGGCCGCCCGGTTCGGCCAGGCCCGTTGTCATCGGCCGTGCGGTCGGGGCGGGCGTGGAGGCGTAACCCAAGGGGGGATTGGGTCTTCTGTCGGTCTCGACCCCGAGCGAGAGGGTCCAGAGGAGCAGCAGCGTGCCCAGGCCGTTGAACAGGGCGTGCATCACGAACGAGGCGACGAGGCTGCCGGACCTCTGGTAGACGACGCCCAGCCCGAGCGAGAGCAGGAAGATGGCGAGCGGGGCCGGCCACTGGGAGGCGTGGGCACTCGCGAAGAGGGCCGAGGTGAGGACGATCGGCAGCACGTCCGCCAGGACCGGTCCCGACAGGGCCCTCCGCAGGGGGGCCGGGATTGACAGCGACGCACGCGGCGGGGTCGGGGTGGACTCCAGGAGGTCGGGTTGGAGATCGAGCAGGTCGGGGCCGTCGGGCGGTCGTCTCCTGCTGCGCAGGGCCGGAAGGCGCGCGCCAGCCAGCCCTGGATGACCCCCCGGAAGATCAGCTCCTCGGCGGCGGGGGCGAGGACGACGGCCGACAGGATCGCCAGGTCGACGATGCCCGGCGTGAGGTCGGTGCGGACCATCTCCTCGAGCGGGTGCTTGTGCGGCCTCCAGACCTGGCTCGCCGCGCCGTTGAGGGCGTAGACGACCGGCGCCATCAGCAGGAACGCCGTCGCCCCGATCCTCGCCTGCGCGGCCAGGCCGACGCGGTTCAGGCCCAGGTCGGCCGGCCGCGCCGCCGAGGTCGCGCGGAGCAGCGCCGGCACGATCACCAGCAGCGCGGCGTTGATCAGAGAGACCAGGAACATCTGCTCGGTGAACGAGAACGGCTGCGCCTCGGGACCTCCTCGGCCGGTCAGGAGCACGTAGCCGTTAGCGACCCCGAAGTTGACGGCGAGCCACGCGATCAGGACCAGCGCGACCGACCCGACTCCCCACGGGACGTCGCGGAGCTTGGCCGGCGGCAGTAGCGGCCGTCGCTCGGCGAGGCGGCGGATCGCCCAGGCCCACGCCCGCATCATCGCCACCGCCATCATCAGCAGCGCCAGCGAGACCAGCATGCTGAGAGGGTCGGTCGCGTGCAGCTTCACGATCGGATGATCCCCGAGGGGTTCCGGACGACCCGGGCCCGCGGCGGCCATCGTACCACGAGGCCGACCGGCCCGGCCACCTTGCCCGAAATCGCGCCTCCGCCTAGAATCGGCACTCGGGTCAGGCGAGGGGAGGCAGGCCAAACCGATGCGGGACGTCGCCGAACAGCTCCAGATCCTCCGCCGGGGGGTCGACTCGATCGTCCCCGAGGGCGAGTTCCTCGGGATGCTCGAACGCTCGGCCCGCGACGGAAACGCCGCTGCGGGTCAAGTACGGCATCGACCCGACCGGGATCAACGTCCACCTCGGGCACACGGTCCCCCTGCGCAAGCTGAAGCAGTTCCAGGATCTGGGCCACACGGCCGTGATCATCATCGGCGACTACACGGCGCTGGTGGGCGACCCCTCCGGCCGCACCGAGCACCGCGCCGGGCTGACCCGCGAGCAGGTCGCCGCCAACGCCAAGGACTACCTCCGCCAGGTCGGCCGGATCATCGACCTGGACCGGGCCGAGGTCTTCCACAACAGCGGCTGGTTCTCGAAGTGGTCGTTCCTCGACGTGCTCGACCTGACCCGCCGGATGACCATCGGCCAGGTCTCGGCCCGCGAGGACTTCGCCAAGAGGATCGCCGACCAGAAGCCCGTCTACCTCAGCGAGTGCCTGTATCCCCTGATGCAGGGCTGGGATTCGGTCGAGGTCCGCGCCGACGTCGAGCTCGGCGGGACCGAGCAGTTGTTCAACCTGCTGGTGGCCCGCGACCTCCAGCAGGAGGAGGGCCAGCGCCCGCAGGTGGCGATGACGATGCCGATCCTGGTCGGGACCGACGGGACGCGGCGGATGGGCAAGAGCCTGGGCAACGACATCGGCATCGGCCTGGCCCCCAACGACCTGTTCGGCAAGGTCATGAGCATCCCCGACGAGCCGATGAGGCAGTATTTCACGCTCCTGACCGACGTCCCCCTGGCCGAGGTCGATCGCCTGCTCGGCCCGGGCGTCAACCCGCGCGACGCGAAGGAGGAGCTGGCCAAGACGATCGTCGCCGGCCTCTCCTCGCGCGACGAGGCCGAAGCCGCCGCGGCCGAGTTCCGCAAGCGGGCCAAGGGGGAAGACCCCGACGAGATCCCCGAGGCGGTCGTCGCGCGCGGCGAGCTCGATGCCTCGGGGACGATGCCGGCCCCCCGCCTGATCGTCGCGGTGGGACTGGAGAGCACCACCTCGAACGCGCGCCGGGTCATCGAACAGGGGGGCTTCAACGTCGGGCCCGACCGGACGACGGTCCGCGACCCGAAAGCGACGATCGCCGTCTCCGAGGGCTTGATCGTCCGGGTCGGAAAGCACAAGATCGCTCGCGTCCGCCTGGGAGTGAAGGGTGATGGATCATGAGTCTTCGTAGGGTGGGCACCGCCCACTGTCCCCCTCCGGGCCGAAGCCAGGTGGGCGATGCCCACCCTGCAAAAACACAGCATCCAGCACTCAGCACCCTCCGAATCAGTGGGGAATATCATGGCCGAGCACGGTTTCGGGATCATCGGATGCGGCATGATCGCCGAGTTCCACACGAGGGCGATCCGGGAGATCGAGGGGTCGCGGCGTGGTCGCGGCCTTCGACTCGGTCCCGGGGCGGGCGGCGAAGATCGCCGAGCTGGCCGGCGGCGACTGCAAGGCGTATGACGACATGGGCCGGATGCTCGCCGATCCCCGGGTCGACGTCGTCTGCGTCTGCACGCCCAGCGGGGCCCATCGCGACCCGAGCGTCGCGGCGGCCAACGCCGGCAAGCACGTCGTGGTCGAGAAGCCCCTGGAGATCACCCTGCCCCGCTGCGACGCGATCATCGACGCCTGCTACAAGAACGGCGTCCGCCTCTGCGCCATCTTCCCGTCGCGGTTCTCGGCCGCCAACATGGCGCTCAAGGAGGCGATCGACGCCGGCCGGTTCGGCCGCCTGACGCTGGGCGACACCTACGTCAAGTGGTGGCGGACCCAGGAATACTACGACTCGGGCGGCTGGCGAGGCACCTGGCAGCTCGACGGCGGCGGCGCGCTGATGAACCAGGCGATCCACAACGTCGACCTCCTCCAGTGGCTCATGGGCGACGTCGCGACCATCCAGGCGATGACCGACCTCCTGGCGCACGAGCGGATCGAGGTCGAGGACACGGCCGTCGCCATCCTCCGGTTCAAGAGCGGCGCCCTCGGCGTGATCGAGGCCGCCACCAGCGCCTACCCGGGCCTCCTGAAGCGGACCGAGATCCACGGCGACCACGGCTCGGCCCGCGTCGAGCAGGACGACATCACCCTCTGGGAGTTCAAGGAGAAGCGCCCCGGCGACGACGAACGGGTGTCGCGCAAGGGGACCCTCAGCGGGGGCGCCGCCGACCCGAAGGACATCAGCCACGCCGGCCACCGCGAGCAGCTCTCCGACTTCCTCCGCGCCATCGACACGGGCGGCAGCCCCCGCGTCGCCGGCCAGGACGGCCGCAAGTCGGTCGAGATCATCCGCGCCATTTACAAGTCGGCCCAGTCCGGACAGCCCGTCGCGCTGCCGCTGGATGACCCCGGCTTCTGAGGCCGACCCCGCCCATCGCGTCAAAGGAGTGACCGTGAAGCGGCCCCGCAATCGTGTGCTGGATTACCTGGCCTACCTCGCGGTCCGGATCGCCGTGGGGGTTCTCCAGGCGATGTCGGTCGAGCAGTCCTACGCCTTCGCGAGGGCCCTGGCCGACGTCCTGTACCGCGTGGACCGGAGGCACCGCCGGGTCGGCCTGGAGAACCTGCGCCTCGCCTTCGGCGACCGTTATATCGAGGCCGAGCGCGAGGCGATCGTGCGGCAGGTCTACCGGCACTTCTGCATGATGATGGTGGAGATCCTGCACATCCCCCGCAAGCTGCACCTGACGTCCTGGCGCGAGCGGATCACGCTGGTCGGGCACGAGACGGTCCTCGACCACCTCCTGCGCGGGGAGAGGCCGGTGATCCTGCTGAGCGGCCACTTCGGCAACTGGGAGATGGCGGGCTACCTGTTCGGCGTCTTCGGGTTCCCGCCCCACTCGGTCGCCAGGGCGCTGGACAACCCGCACCTCGACCGCTTCCTCCGCTCGTTCCGCGAGCGGACCGGCCAGAAGATGATCCCCAAGACGGGCGGCTACGACCAGATGCTGGAGGTGCTCGGCCGGGGGGGCGTCCTGTCGTTCCTGGCCGACCAGGACGCCGGCCAGAACGGGATGTACGTCGAGTTCTTCGGCCGCCCCGCCTCGACGCACAAGGCGATCGCCCTGCTGGCGATCGAGCACCGGGCCCCGGTCGTCGTCGGCTACGCGCGGCGGGTCGGGCCCGGGTTCCGCTACGAGGTCGGCTGCGCCGAGGTGATCGAGCCCGAGGAGTGGACCGGCACGGCCGACGACGCCCGCCTCCTGACCCAGCGCTACACCTCGGCCCTCGAATCGATCATCCGGCGCGACCCCGGCCAGTACCTCTGGCTGCACCGCCGCTGGAAGCACCAGCCCCGGCCGAAGAAGGCCCGGCGCGAGACCGGCCCGCAAGAGAACGGGACGCGGATCGGATGCGGATCTGAGCCGCTTTGATCCGCCCGATCCGCGCCCCTCCGCGTCCCATTTCGAGGGGGTGCCACCAACCGGGGAGGGTCGATTCCACCGTTCAAACGGCCTGGGCCACCCCGTGTTCCGGACGCGCGAGGGACCGGCCGGAGATCGGGCGGCGGGCCATCCGATAAAACCCCCGGGCGAGCTTGCCCGAGATGGCGATCTCGTAGAAATAGGGCGGGATCAGGTGATGGAGCACCACGCCGACCCGTCCGAGGTGGTCCCTCCGGGCGACGAAGCCTTCGACCCATCCGGTCGCCGTGGGCCCGCTCCAGGCGGAACTCGACGACCTGGAAGAGCGGCGGAGGGCTGTAGGCGATGAGCAGGGCCCCGCCCTGGGTTATGTCCATGAGCTGGGCGGGCGACTCGCGGATTTCTCGACCCTCCCGCCATCGCATCCGGGTCACGTTCTCGACGACCGGATGACGCTTCGAGGACCGACGATCACTCAGGCCAACCATAGCGAACCGACTCCCTGGCTCCATGAAGCGAACGGCGACATCCCTCGACCCGTTCGTCGCCAGTCTAGGACACGTTCGGGCGATGTCGCCGCGAAACGCGGCGCGGCGGGAGACCCGCACATTCCGGTGATCCGGCCCGATCCTCCCGACCCCTCGGCCGGACTTGCTCCCGATCCGCGCGCAGGCCCCGGAGTTGCAAGCGTAGCCGGCCCGGGTCGTCCCGGTCCCCGGAGGGCATGGGCCATGCGGATGGAGCGTCGCCTCAGGAACCTCGTCCTGGCCGTGCTCGCCGATACGCTGGCCGACCTGGCCGGGCTCCGGGATGAAATCGCGGAGCAGTCCGGGACGAGACGGTCCGAATCCCCGTCGCGGGACGACCACCGGGGTCGGTTTCATCCCGGGCCCCCGCGCGGGCGGGCGAGTCCGATGGGGCGTGGAAAGGGCCGCGACCGGCCGGTTCCCATCCTCATGTGTGGTCCGGGCGAATGAAACGCTTGCGGGGCCCCGGGGTTGAAGCTACCATCGAGGCGACGGGCGAGGATCTCGGCCGGCCTCGATCGCCGGCCCCTTTGTGGCACGTCGGGCAGGGACGTCACGGCTTGCCGAGGCATACGGCCATGGCTGTGCATCGGCTCTTGGTCGTCGAAGACCAGACCTGGTCGCGTCATCCCCTGAGCGGCATCTTCGGCCGACTGGGCTGGGAGGTCAGCGTCGCGGGGACGGTGGCCGAAGGGCTCCATCTCCTCGACACGCAGCCCGAGCCCTGCTGCCTGGTCCTCGACCTGAACCTCCCCGACGGTCGCGGCGAGGACGTCTTGCAGAAGGTCCGCGACATGGGCCTCCGGACTCGCGTGGTCGTCGCGACGGGGATCATCGACCCGGAACGGAAGAAGATGGTCTCGGAGCTCGACCCCGACGCGCTGCTGATCAAGCCCATCGTCCTGCCCGAAGTGTGGACGGGCGAGTGCCGCGTCTGCGAGGGTGGGATCCGCACGATCGGCCCGGCGTGACGACCCGCGACCTGCGCGCGTCCGGCACGCGACCGCGGCCGGGCGACGGGTGCCGCGGGCGAGGAGGTGCGCGATGGGACGGGTCCGCGTCCGAGGCCATGTCCTGCGACACGTCGGCCTGAGGGCGGTCGCGGAAGTCGCGAGGGCGGCGGAGCGGCGGTGGCGAGGGTATCGACGACGGGCCGCCTCCCACGCCGAGCACGAGCAGGAATTCCGCCTCCTGTCCCTCGCGGCGGACCAGGCGGCCGTCGAGGCCAGCGAGGCCGGGGCGCCCGACCGTCGATCCGACCAGGATGAGGATGAGGGGCCGGAAGACCGGGCTATCCTCTCGTCGCGATGGGCAGGCCGGGCGGCCGACCTCCGGGCGATGGCCTCGTATCACGAGTTCCTGAAGAGGAAATACGAGCGCGCCGCCACGCGCCCGTGGCTCCCTGTCCCTCCCGACCCGCCGCCGCCGTCGTGATGCTTGCGGGGTGCCGCTCCGTCCCGCAGCCGCGGCGGGGGTCAGATATATTCCTTGTCGACCTTATCCATGATCGTCCTGGCGATGTAGGCCGCCATCAGCTGCTCGACCGAGAGGTTCCTCCTGCGGGCCTCCTCCTGGACGAACTCGCGACGGACCACGTAACCCACCTTGAGGATGCCGAGGACCTTGTCCGCGACCTCCTGGCGGAACGCCCGATCGAAGCGGCCGGGCCCGGCCGTCGGGGACGGGTCGGAGCCGGCGGTGATGATCACCGAGTCGGAGAGCGAGGACCGCGACGCGAGGTCGCCCGCGCCGAGCCAGTAGCCTTGTCCATCCTGCGTGCTCATGGGGGCGGATCGCGACCCGGGGCGCCGGACCAGCACGGCTCGGACGGGCGGCACGCCTCATCGAGCGATGCGACGACGGTCGTCGCATCGCTCGATGATACGCGAGGCGTCCGCCCCCGAGGCCGGGGGGTGAGAAAATGCAGCAGACGGCGACGGGGTGCGTTCCCGGGAATCCACGAACGGCCCGGAGGCGGATAAGGCAGGAACGGAGAGGCTCCGTGAATGGGGGGCCGCATCCCTGCGCCGGGCATCATCTCCGTTCCCTGTTGCGACCCGTTCTAGCGACGCACCGACCGCGAGTCAAGTGGTTGATATGAAATTTTCCATTGTCTCTGTTGTGTCAAAATGTCTCCGCCTTGGCGTGGTGTCACCGGCCCCGTCCGGGGTCGCGATGTCCCGACGCCCCGCCCTGTGACGGGACTCGTCTCGGCCGGCGGAGGCGACGGGCCCCGGCGACGGCCCCCGATCGCCCCGGCTGCAACCCGATGGCTTCAACCTCGTAGGGGCCGGGTCCCGATCGGACGGGGTGGCCCCCGCGGCGGGTGGCATCGGGCCCGAGGCGGCGCGGGGCCGACCCGGGATTGCGAGTCGTCATGCTGCCAGTCCCGGGCGGTCACCGTCGGGCCCGCCGGGAAAGAATCGCCCCGCCCGCGGGCGGGTGCCGCGGGCGGGGCGATCTCGTCGACGAGCATCGACCGTGTTGTCCGGGGGGAGGCGGGGTCAGCCGGCCCCGGTCCGCTCAGCTCTGCTTGGCCGTCCAGGAGGTCCAGCTCGCATCCCAGGAGGGGTCCCAGTTGGCGGTCGGGTTCATCACAAAATCGTTGGCCGACGAGCTGCTGGCGGCCGAGGATGAGGAGCCTCCCTGGCCGCCCGAGCCGGAGCCGGGCGACTGCGAGAGGGCGGTCAGGTTGTAGTCGACCTCGACGTTGGTCGTCCCGATCGTGACGTTCTGGCTATTGATGACCTGGCCGCCGACGCTTGCCGACACCTTGTACGTGCCGGGATCGAGCGGGATCGCGTAGCCGCCCGATGCCCAGGTGTCGACGGTCTGGGTGGGGCCGTTGACCGGGTTTCCGCTGGCATCGGCGATCTCGGTGGCGTCGATCGTCACGTCGCCGCGGCCCTCGCCCGGGGCGTAGAAGTTGGTGTGGTTGGGGTCGTCGTAGGCGACGCCGACGAGCTTGCGCCTTCTCGCCGTTCTGGCTGCCGAAGTCCTGGGTGATGACCATCGGGCCGACGGCGCCGCTCGAGTTGACGATCCCGATGCCGACGTCGCGGTAGGCGTCGTCGGCCGAGACGCCGGGCTGGAGCAGGTTGTTGCGGTGTCCGTCGTCGGAGACGCCCCAGTCGATCAGGAAGGCTTCCATCGCCTCGTCGACCGAAGACGAGTAGGCGTAGGAGTTCTCGCCGTCGGAGGAGCGGTTGGTGTAGCCGGCCGCCTCCATGCGCTGCTCGGTGCTGGCCTCTCCGGGGCCCTGGTGGGTCTGGATCCCGTTGGACGCCTCGTACTGGCTCTGCTGCGTGGCGCTGGCGCCCAGGGCGTCGCTCCAGGCCAGCGGCGGCTGCGACGAGTACGACGACAGGGCGCTCTGGATGCCCGACGGCGTCAGGCCGTAGTGGTTCAGGGTCGCCATCACGTTGGGATCGTTGCTCGCATCCTGGGTGATCAGCGAGGCCATCTCCGTCGGGTTGGTCCGGGCCAGGTTGATCAGCTCGAGCATGTACTGCGCCTGCGCCGAGGGGCCACCGGCGGCGGTCAGCACCTCGCGCGACTCCAGGCGCTCCAGCCGCAGGGATCGACGGGTCTTGGGTCGAGACATGCGAGCCTCCGTGCGTATCGTCTGCGCCCCTTCGTTGGGGCGTGAATTACGGGGATGAATTTCGGCCACTCCACCGTGGCGGAAATCGCGTCTAAATGCCGGCCCAACTTGAGGAAAAATTCTTCGGGGCGGCTCTCGTCGTCGGCGAGTTGGCCCGCAAGAAAAGCAACCCCCGTGCCGCGACCCGCTCTCACGCCCACGACTTCCCCTCGGATCTCCGTAAACCAAGATAGGATGAGCATTTCAATTTTTCCTTACAGTTTCGGGTCGATTCGTCCGCATCCCGACGGCCCGCGGGCGTCCTGAAACATTCCCCGTGGCGCCGCGGATGCGATCTTACAAAGGGACATTTTTTACAACGGGCAGGCCGCCGCGGCGGGGGCGGAAACTTTGCTGAAGTTTCGGGTTAAGGCGGCCGATGCGGGCCTGCCGGGGATGCGGGTCGGGGTGAATTGCGGGAGCGTCCTGGGGTCCCCTTGAGCGGTTCGGGGGCTTGCGGGAGCCGATCGTGCGGGATAGCCTGGGGCCGGCCTTGCCGGGGACTCCGGGACGGCGGATCGCGGCGGCCGGCGCGGGGATTGCAAAACCGATCCCGCCGCCCCGGGAGGAACGCTATTGGGATGGGAGGGCGCCCGATGACGACGGCCGACGATGCCCTGGACCGGCTGGCCCGCGCCGAGGTCGACGGCCGGATCTCGGCGACGGCCGCGGCGAACATCCGCCGCTGGCTGTCCGAGCCGCCGTTCGCCCGCTATCGCGCGCGCCTCGTGCAGGACATCGAGGCCGGGCGCTGGCCGGTCCTCGACGACGCCTTCTACACGGTCATCGAGTTCGGCACGGGCGGCCGTCGCGGCAGGATGTACCCGGTCGGGACCAACGTCCTGAACGAGAGGACGATCGCCGAGAGCGCCCGCGGCCTGGCCGACTACATCACCGATCGCAAGGGGGCCGACGCGCCCCGGTCGTGCGTGATCGCGTTCGACACGAGGCACAACTCGCCCGAGTTCGCCGGGCTCTGCGCGGGTCCTGGCGGCGGCCGGGTTCACGGTCTACCTGTTCCCCGAGCCGCGCTCGACCCCGTTGCTGTCGTGTGCCGTGCGGCACCTGAAGTGCGACGCCGGGATCATGATCACCGCGTCGCACAACCCGCCGTCGGACAACGGGTTCAAGTGCTACTCCGCGACCGGCGGCCAGGTGGTACCGCCCGACGACGCCGGGATCATCGCCCGCGTCAAGGACGCCTCCGACCGCGAGATCCCCGAGAAGCCCCTGGAGCAGGCCCTCGCCGACGGCTCGGTCGTCCGGCTCGGCCCCGAGCTCGATGAGGTGTACCTCTCGGCCGTCGTGGGCGAGTCGGTCGGCCGGGCGCGCGACCTGTCGATCGTCTACACGCCGATGCACGGCGTCGGCGAGACCTCGGTGGTCGCGGCGCTGGGGCGGGCCGGGTTCAAGAAGGTCAACGTCCTGGCCTCGCAGCGCACCCCCGACGGCGACTTCCCGAACGTGCCGGGGCACGTCTCGAACCCCGAGATCCCCCGCACGCTCGACGCCTCGATCGCCGAGGCCCGCGCCACCGGCGCCGACCTCGTCATCGGCAGCGACCCCGACGCCGACCGGATCGGCGTCGCCGTGCCCGTCACCGGCGACCCCCGGGGCGAGTGGACGCACGCTCGACGGCAACCAGATCGGCGTGCTGCTGTCGGCCTTCGTGATGAAGCAGACCAAGGCGCTCGGCCGCCTCCGGCCCGACCACTACCTGATCACCACGCTCGTCTCGACCCAGATGGCCCGCGCCCTGGCCGCGCGCGAGGGGGTCCGCGTCGAGGACGACCTGCTGGTCGGGTTCAAGTGGATCGCCCAGAGGCTCGACGAGGCGGGCCCGGCGGGGTTCCTGTTCGCGTTCGAGGAGTCGCACGGCTACTTCAAGGGGACGCACGTCCGCGACAAGGACGCGGCGGTCGCCGCCCTGCTCTTCGCCGAGCTCGCCGCCACGGTCAAGGACCGCAAGCAGACCGTGCTGGAATACCTCGATGGCCTCTACATCGACGTCGGCCACCACGCCGAGCGCCTGATCAACAAGGTGATGGAGGGGCGCGAGGGGGTCGCGCAGATCCGGAAGCTGATGGCCTCCTACCGCGCCAACCCGCCCCGGACGATCGCCGGCCTGGCCATCACCGAAGTCCACGACTATAAGGCCCACGAGATCCGCCCGATCGCCGCGGGCGGGCCGGCCCGGCCCCTGCCGCAGCCCTCGGGCGACCTCCTGATCTTCCAGACCGAGGCCCCGGGCACCCGCTTCGCCGTGCGCCCCTCGGGGACCGAGCCCAAGATCAAGCTCTACCTCTTCGCCCGCACCCCGACCGAGGGCGTCACCGACCGCGCCCGCCTCGCCGCGATCAAGGCCGAGACCGGCCGGCGGCTTGACCGGATGTCGGCGGACATCGAACAATATATTTCGAGCACCATCAGGGGGTGAGCAGGCCCGCCCGTGTGTCGGATTTCGAAGGTGTGCGATGATTGGGCCTCGAAAGGTTGCCACGTCCATGTCGGTCGTGTCGAGGTATCCATCCATCCGGATCATTTGGGTGGCATTACCTTCGACTCTCCTTTCGCTTCGACCCCCGAGCCCGATTGGGTCGCGGCGAAGGCTATTGTCCTGTCTCGGCTCGAAGATCCGCAGTTCCGCGCTCAGTTGCGGTCCGCTATCCAGCGAGCAACGGAGTACATGCCGAGTGTGACTGGTTTCTGGGCAACCAAAGCGAACGGGCGGCTCCTGGAGTTCAAATACCTCCTGCTCGCCCTCGAGCGGATGGAGAGCTCCCCATGACTTCGATCGACGAGTTCCTGAAGACCGGCCGTCTGGGCCAGTTCGGCGAAGGACGAACGACCCACGAAATCCGAGACTTCCTCGGTGAACCCGAGGCATCCTCCCGCAGTGCCTGGCCACGGCTCTGGAAATACGGATCGATGCAGCTAGGCTTCCATCGCACATCGCGCGATGAGGTGCCGTTCCTTGTATCAATCGCCCTTTACTTCCGCGCCCCGGACGAAGCTCCACCGAAGGCCCTCGGGCTTACGGATTGGTATCCGCCCGTCGGATGCTCCTACGACGAGGTCCGAAGGCACCTTGATGAAGTCGGCATCAAGGCCCTCGGAGGCGTCACAGCAGGGCCGGACAAGCATCTCATCGTAGGCCCCGGCGTCCGGATCACCTTCGACGACGACCGGATTGATAGCATCCAGCACTCCGCAAAGAGGGAGTCCGATCGCAAGCAACTCTGGATCTCGATCCCTAGGGATGCCCTCGACGCGATCCGGACCGAGGCTCGTACCCGCGGCATCTCGACATCTGACCTCTGCTCCAGATGGGTTGAAGAGCGGGCGATTTCGCTCCACCAGTCCGCCAAGTCGTCCACGACACCCTAACCGCAGGGCAATGGCCTGAGAATAATCGACCTATCATGGATATTACTCGACCCGGAGACGGGGCGTCATTGGCAGCAGGCTCGTCAATGGGCCCCGCCGAGAAGGTCCGCCAGTTCCCGACGACGCCCGGCGTCTATCTGATGAAGGACGCGCAGGGGAGGGTCATCTACATCGGCAAGGCGAAGAACCTCCGCAGCCGCGCCGGGTCGTACTTCCAGAAGACGGCCGAGGGAGACCGGCGGATCAAGGACTGGATCGGCGAGGTGGCCGACGTCGACTTCCTGCCCGCCGACAGCGAGGTCGACGCCCTGCTGATGGAGGCGCGGCTGATCAAGGACATCCAGCCGAGGCACAACGCCGACCTGAAGGACGACAAGTCGTTCCCCTATCTCCAGATCACCACCGGCGAGGACTTCCCCCGCGTCAACTTCACCCGCGAGCCGCTCGACCGGGGGGTCAAGCTCTACGGCCCCTTCCCCGCGCCAAGAGCCTGCGGGGGGCGATCCAGGTCTTGCAGAAGATCTTCAAGTTCCGCACCTGCTCGCTCGACATCGAGGAGGACGACCCCCGCTGGCGCTGGTTCCGGCCGTGCCTGCTCCACGCGATCGACCAGTGCACCGCCCCGTGCAACCTGCGGATCGACCGCGAGGCGTACCGCAAGGACATCCGCCGCCTCCGCCTCTTCCTCGACGGCAAGAAGGACGCCGTCCTGGCCGAGATGGAAGAGGAGATGCGCGAGGCGAGCAAGGCGCTCCTTTTCGAGAAGGCCGCCCGGCTCCGCGACGAGATCCAGGCGCTGCGGACCCTCAACCTCCGCGGCGACCTGGCCAGGCACGCCCAGCCCGAGGTCTTCTACGTCGACCCCCGCAAGGGGCTGAAGGGGTTGCAGAAGGTCCTCAAGCTGGAGTCGACGCCCCGGCGGATCGACGGCGTGGACATCGCCCACCTGGGGGGGACCGAGACGGTCGGCTCGCTGGTGACCTTCATCGACGGCCTGCCGTTCAAGCCGGGCTATCGCCGCTACAAGATCCGGAGCGTGGCCGGCGTCGACGACTTCGCCTCGATCCGCGAGGTGGTCAGCCGCCGCATCCAGGGCCTCCGCGAGCGCGACGAGCCATTCCCGGATATCTTCCTGATCGACGGCGGCAAGGGCCAGCTCAACGCCGCGCTCGGGGCCTTCGAGGCGCTCGGCGTCGCCCCTCCCACGCTGATCTCTCTGGCCAAGCGCGAGGAGGAGATCTACGTCCCCGGCCGGCCCGACCCCATCGTCCTGAGTCGCCGCTCGTTCGCGCTTCGGCTCCTGCAATATGTCCGGGACGAGGCGCACCGCTTCGCCCAGCACTACCACCACATGCTCCGCCGCAAACGCACCCTCGGCGACGACAACTCCTGACCCGTCGTCGTCGCGGCGTGACCGCGCGCAGCCACAAGAATATCATCGTGGCCCGGCCCAGGTCTGTCCTCTCATTTTCCCGAACGACCGCGACCGGGTGGTGTCCTAGGCAATTTGAACCTTTGCGAGGGACTGGACGTAGGATGAGTGACGATCCCGGTACCTATGCCCTGGTCACAACACGTCCCCTTCCACGGGGCCCATTCGCCTCATGCACGATCTCGCTCGCTTCTGCTGCCAGAACCCCGACTGCTCCCTCTACGGCCAACGGGACGTCGGAAATCTCTCGGTCTGCGGCCGCTACGGCAAGGACAAGCAGTTCCGCCAACTCTACTGCAACGCCTGTCGCGCCCGCTTCTCGGAGCGCAAGGGCACGCCGCTCTACCGCTGTCACCTCCCCGAACCGACCGCCGTCTCGGTCCTGGAGCACCTGGCCGAGGGCGACGGCATCCGCCAGACCGGCCGCCTCGTCGGCGTCCATCGCGACACCGTCGTCCGACTGGCCAGAGCCGCCGGGGAGCATGCCCACGACGCTCATGACGAGCTTGTGGCTTTTTCCCCCTCGGACCACTGAGGTCCAGTTCGACGAGAAGTGGTCGTTCGTCAATAAGAAGCAGAAGAACTGCGACCCCGCCGATCCCGCCGACGATCACAAGGGGGACTGGTGGGATCACGTCGCGATCGACCCCGAACATCGGCTGGTCTTGGCCGTGGTCCCGGGGGCGCGCTCGATCGAGAACGCCGAGGAGATCGTCGCCACGGTCAAGGACCGCACCGACGGCGCTACGCCTCGGTTGATGACCAGCGACGAATACCCCGCCTATGCCTCGGCGATCGAGAGGGCGTTCGGCGTGCCGGTCTCGGGGCCCACGACCGGGCCGGGCCGGCGGCCGATCCTGCCCGAGCGGCGGTTGCCCCAGGACTTGACCTACGCCACGGTCCACAAGGCACGGGAAAACGACCGGGTGGTCGCGGTCGAACGTCGGCTGATCTTCGGCACCGAAGGCGGTCTGAAGGCCGCCCTGGGCGCGTCGTCGGTGAGCCGGGCGGTCAACACGTCGTTCATCGAGCGCCAGCACGGCACCGACCGCGGCCAGAACGCGCGGAAGGCGCGGAAGACGTACCGGTTCAGTAAAGATTGGCGTGTACATGAGGCGATGAGCTATTACACGCTGTATCGCTACAACTTCTGCTGGGTGGTCCGCACCTTACGGCAGCGGGACGACAAGGGGCGTTGGCAGCGACGGACGCCCGCTCTGGCCGCCGGGCTAACGGATCACGTCTGGACTACCCGCGAATGGGTCAGCTTCCCGGCTGTTCAAGTGGCATAGGACACCACCCGCGACCGAGGATCCGATTCGCTTCGTTTCGGGGACGCCGCCTCCGCTCGGGGGCTTCCCAGATTGCCGGTGGGTTCGATCGGCGCCCGGACGTGAACGGAACGTCGTCCGATCCGTGAGCTTGCCCAGCATACCATTGGCTTCGTTTCGTCGCGGCTCGAAAGCTGGGAACCGGGTTCGTTCGGCAGTTTGCCCAGATTGTCACCGAGGTCGTTTCGCCGTGGCTCGGAAGACGGGATTTCGGTTCGTTCGGCAGACGACCTATCTTGCCATTGGGTTCGTTTCGTCACGCCCCGATGTCGATTCGCGAGCGAGAATCACGTCGAGAAGGCCCGTAGCTTGCCCAGATTTTTACCCAAAATACCATTGGGTTCGTTTCGTCAGGGCGCCCTCTCGGCGAGGAGAACGTGTCCAACGCACCTATCTCCGTCCGAAGCATGTTAGGCTGTCCCGCATATCAAATTGCCCAGAATACCATCGGGTTCGTTTCGCACGCACGGGAATCCGGGGTCGGCAGTCGGTATCCGGAGGAGAAAGAAGGTTTATCCAGAATACCACTGGGTTCGTTTCGCACACGGGGCGTTGGGTTCGTTCGGCGCTCGTGATCCCGTCGCGACCATCACGCGATCCGGACGGCCCTCGGCTTCATTTCGCGGCGCCGGTCCCCGATCATTGGACGGTCAGGACGACGAGACATCGGCGCCCCGCCTGCATCCTCGCCACGAGGCGGGGAGGAGCCAGGGGCCTGGAGTCCGGGTTGCCAATGAGCCGTCCGCGGAACGAGCTCGCATCTTTACCATCGGGCCGGGGCGGGCCAACGTCCCGGAATTCCCCGAATGGGCCGCAACCCGATTGATGAGCGAGAGGCCGATCGGTCGGCGCGAGGACGGGACAGGGGGGATAGGGGCCTTCGGCCGACAATGAGCCGGTCCAGGGACAAGGGCCCCGCCGCGACCCGCCCTCGTCGGGGCGAGGGGCGGGCCGGCGTGGGGCCGATCGGCCGTGAGGCGACGATCAGTACTGGTCGGCGCTGACCACCTCGCCGCCGGCCTTGGTGGCGAGGGCCCACCAGGTGATGTTGTTGATGCTGCTCTTGATGAAATGCACCGAGCCGTCGAGCATCGCGACGTTCACGCCCCCGCTGTGGTACGAGCTCGCCCCCACCAGCGTGTGGTCGGTGTTCGAGCCCTTGCCGTACCAGCATGCCCGGGTGTTCGGGACCATGATCATCGAGTAGCAGCCCCCCTTGCCGCAGTCGTCGATCATCCAGTCGATCCCCTTCTGGTCGTAGACCGGCGTGGTGGCCTTGCGACACGTCTGCTGGAATTGATAGGGCGACTGATACGGGACCTCGCCGATGCCGGCATTGTACACGAGGTTCGGGCCGTTGCCCGAGTACGTATAAGGGGATGGGGTGTTCTTCCCCTTGACCCACTCGCTGAAGATCACGGTGTTCGACGTCCCGTCGATGACCGACGCGAACGACACCGTCACATTTTCGGGCGGCTGGCCCATCTTGTACGCCGGGCCGTCGAGCATCGTATAGGTCGACGTCCCCGGGATCACCCGCGACAGCCCGATGTTGTTCGGGTAGTTCGTCGAACTCGTCTTGGGGTCGGGCCGATTCGGGTCCGACGGGCAGAGGAACGAGTTCACCTGCGAGATGTGGATCGTCGCGTTCCGGGCATTGGTCGCGCTGGAGTACTGGTTCAGCGCGTTGAACATGGCCGCCTGCTCGATGAAGGGGAGCAGGCGGGTCTTCATCGAGAAGTTGTTCGTCGGGCCGAGGTACGGTATGGCGTTATTGCTGTCCGGCGGGATCGCCCCGTTGACGTCGTGGTAATTATTGATGGCGAGGCCCAACTGCTTGAGGTTGTTGACGCACTGGGCCCGCCGCGCCGCCTCGCGCGCCGCCTGCACCGCGGGCAACAGCAGGGCGATCAGCACCGCGATGATGGCGATCACCACCAAGAGTTCGATCAATGTGAAACCACGACGGCGGATCATGATGATCCCTCCTTAAAAGGTTAGGGAGAGGAGAAGTTGGAGGCGAACGATCGCTGCGCAGCGCCCCGCGTCTCGGGGTGTCGGCAGGTCCGGTCACCCGAGGAGGGCCCAGAACATCTTGGATTGGCTGAAGGCGTGCCCGGCACAATCGGGGCTGTGCCCGATGGGAGGAAGGCGAGGGGCCGACTTATCCATAATCCTAGAGATTTCTTCGCCGTGTCAAGGAGGAAAACGCGATCGCTCGGGAATTTTTCGGCCGGACCGGGAGGAAATGGCGCTATTTCTCCTTTTCGTTCGTTTCCCGGGTCCCGCGCCGGTGGGGGCATCGCCGGCCATCCGCCACGGGGCGGGCCTGCGGCGGGGAGGCGGTCTGTCGGGGCGGGAAAAAATCGCTGGCGGCTTTATTTCGGGAGGGCGATTGGGCCACAATCGGTCCCTGAGCCAGTGAGGGGGCGATCGGGCCGACGTCCCGCGGGGGCGACCGGCGCCGAGGCGTCCCGCGTCCTCTCCCGGGTGCCCACGATGACGACGATCCTCCCGCACGACCCGGCCGCCCGCGAGCTGTTCGAGGAGATGGCGCCGCTGGCCGATCTTCGACCCGCACTCGCACATCGACCCCCACCGGCCCGGCCGCGCGGAACCTCGACGAGGTCCTCGGCTACCACTACTATACCGAACTCGCCCACTCGGCGGGGATGCCGGCCGACCGGGTCGCCCCCGACCTCGACCCCGAGGCCGCGGGCCCGCAACCTCGCCGAGCACCTCGCACCGGATCGACAACACCGTCCAGTATTCCTGGCTCCTGGAGATCGCCCGGACCTTCCACGGCTTCCCGCACGACCGGATCACGCCCGAGAACGATCGGCGACCTCTACGACCGCGCCGACCGCGCCCGCGACGGCGCGGCCTGGGACCGCGAGGTCTGGGACAAGACCCGGCTCGAGGCCGTCTTCCTGACCAACGACTTCGACGACCCGCTCGAAGGCTGGGACACGCCGAAGTACGTCCCCTGCCTGCGGACCGACGACCTGGTGCTGAAGCTCCACGAGCCGGCGACGGTCGAGCGGCTCCGGCCGGTCGACGGGCGTGGACGTGCAGGACTACGCGACGCTCCGGCAGGCGATCGGCGTCGCTGTTCGAGCGGTTCGTCGGCGCAGGGGGCGCGGGCCTGCGCCATCAGCCTGCCGCCCGACTTCGCCCCGCAGCCGGCCACGCCCGAAGCGGGCGGTGACGCCGATCCGGCGGGCCCTGCACCAGATGGACCTCCGGCCCGACGAGCACGACGAGATCCGCCGCGTCGTCTTCTGGACGCTCGCCGAGTTCTGCGCCGAGTTCCGGCTGCCGTTCGACCTGATGATCGGCCCGATCCGCAACGTCTACCCGGCCGGCGTGGCCGGGGGCCGCGACCTGTTCGACCGCCGGGTCAGCCTGCACGACTACCGCGAGCTGTTCAACCACTTCGCCGGGCGTGACGTTCCCGGTCTCGACCCTCTCGCCCGACGCCGGGGCCGAGCTGGTGGCCTACGCCTGGATCTTCCCGAACGTCGTGCCGCTGGGGCACTGGTGGTACTCGAACATCCCGGCGTTCATCGCCGCCGACCTGCGGGCGCGGCTCCAGGCGGTGCCGAAGACGAAGCTGGTCGGCTACTACTCCGACGCCTACAAGCTGGAGTTCGTCCTGCCGAAGTTCAACATGTTCCGCCGGGTCCTGGCCGAGACCCTGGCCGACGACGCGATCCGCGGCCGGGGCTGGTCGGCCGACCGGGCCCTGGAGCTGGCCCGGCTGGTCCTGCTGGAGAACCCGCGGCGGATCTTCGGGCGGGCCGGCGAGTCGTCGCAGGGACATTCCAGGTCGTTCCCGCTCCCGACTGACCCGGAACGCACGCCGGGCCGTCGGCGGGGATTTGACCCGGGGCGATCGGCGGAATGATCCTAGGAGCGGCGATCGCGCCCGACCGGCCGTCGGCCGGGCGGGACGACCCGCCCGGCATCCTGATCCGGCTCCGGAGTCCGGCCCCGCGGCCCCGCGAGGACTGGCACCATGTTGCCAGCACGATTCGAGCGACGCCATCGCCGGCGGCGCTGGCCCTGGGCCTCGCCCTGGCGCTGCCGCCGGCGCCTTTCGGCCCAGCCGCTGTCCTCGGGCAGCGGCGCGGGGACCGGCACGGGCGGGATCATGCGGGGCGCCGCGGCGAACTCGACCGGGACCGGGCATCGAGTCCGGGCATCGGCGACCGGCACCGGCATCGGAGTCGGGCACCGGGCCCGGCGCCCGGCCGAGCCGCAACATGATGCTGCCCGGCGGCGCGATGCCGGCCTCGTCGCCCGCCTGCCGCAGGACCGCCGTCGCCGAAGACTGGCCATCCCGTGGGCCCGGGCGTCGACACGACCTTCCCCGACGACCCATCGCTCGTCCCGTTCATGACCAGATGCCGATCAGGACGCCGGCGGCAACGAGGCGCAGTCCTCGGTCCAGCCCGATCCAGCTCGAGCTACGCCCGCCCGATCCGCCTGCCGGGCGACCGGAGCCTGGCGCTGCAGCGGGTCGCCAGCGCCGCGATCTTCAGCAACCAGCTCGCCGATGGCCGCACCACGGCCCTGGTCGAGGCCGCCGAGGCCGCCGCTGCTGGAGCCGACGCCGCTGGTCCACGACCAGCGGCTGATCGCGATCGTCACCACGCTGAACAACCTGGCCGAGGCCCACCTCCGCGAGGGGAAGACCGACCTGGCCGCCGCCGAGATCGACGACGGCGACGCCCCGCCGATCCCGCCAGCTCGACCGCATCGGCCTGATCCGCCGGGCGCAGGACCGAGTGGCGACGCGCCGCCTCCCTGGCCGGGCAGATCAGCAACTCCGACCTACCGCAGCGAGATGCTCTACCGGGTCGTCGACAACATGGCCTACGGCAGCCAGACGATCGTCAACGAGTTCCCCGCCGACGCGGTCTCGCGCCCGCCGACCGGCGCGGGTCGACGAGCTCGTACGAGGGCCTCGCCCGACCAGCTCCTCCGGCGACTCGGCCGCGATCGCCCGGCGGATCGAGCGGCCGGTCTGGCGCGACCGCGGCGCTGGTCGCGGTCGCCACGGCCGCGGCCGCAGTCGGGGCAGTTCGCCCGCGGCCTGGAGGTCGCCCGGATGATCCCCCAGCCCGAGGTCCGCACCGACGCCCTGGTCAGGATCGCCGAGGCCCAGGCCCGCACGCGGCAGACGGCCCGACCTGGCCGGCGGCGACCCGACCTATCGCGAGGCGGCCGAGGCCGTCGCCTCGATCCCGCTCGACGATCCCCGCGCCGTCCTGGCCGGCGTCCTGATCGACAACCTGATCTCCGTCGGCCGGTTCGAGGACGCCCGCGCCATCGATCGTCCTCTACCCCGACCAGTCCCGACGGATGATCGCCCTGGGGGCGATCGCCGAGTCGCAGGGCCGCCGCGGCGCCGCGCGAGTCGGCCCTGGCCTGGATCGCCCGCGACGTCCCGCCGCAGTATCGCCGACAGCTCTACCGCCGGGTCAGCAACGGCGTCCTGTCGGCGATCGAGCAGAACCGCAGCCGCGACCTCTCGAACCGCGAGCGTTGAGCGATCGCGGATGGTGTCCCGCGCCTATTGAACGGGGCTGAGCCACGCCGCATCACCCGGGGCGAACACGGGCCGACCCCTCATCCGCCTCGCCCAGGGTGTCGCGTCGCCGCAAATGGCTGAACAATTCGAGAGGCTCGGTCGAGCCGCGCGGCACGGCCCGGGGGGCCCTCGGGGGGCGGGCGGCGCGTCGCGAGCGGCCCGAGGTGCGGGGCGCGGTGATGCGGACGGTCCCGGGGCCCGACGGGTGGGGTCCGTATCCCCCTCGACGAGCGATCTGATGCCGATCCGGATCGTCGGCCATCGTCCATAAGGGCCGCCGAGGCCCGCCGAACCTCCCGCCGGGAACGGGGTTGCGGAGACGGTGTGCGCCGAGGATGCGACCCGCCGCCAACCCGGACACCCCCTTGACCGGGGCGTCGAATCGCTTCTAGCATAGGGCCATCCGTCATTTAGGGCGGCGCGCCCGAACCCCATCGTCCCTCCACCCCGACCCCACAGAGACCGATGACCGAACCCGAATCGTCCGACTCGACCCAGGCGACGACGGCCGCCGACGCGACGCCCGAGCCCCCGCCCCCGGAGCCGGAGCCGTGGACGCCGGCGCGCGTCGTGGAGTGGAACGCCTATTACGACATCTACGTCGTCCTCGGCGTGCTGCTCCTGGCGTTCGTCGCCTCGGCCAACAAGATCGCCCATTCGTCGATCTGGTGGCAGTTGCAGGCGGGCCGGCTGATGTCCGAGAAGGGGGCGCCTTTGACGACCGACCCGTTCTCGTACACCGAGGCGGGACGGCGCTGGGTCAACGTCCCCTGGCTGTTCGAGTGGGGCCACGCGCTGGTCGACGGCGCCGCCCGCCGGATGGTGCCGACCAACCCGGCCGACCCGACCGCGACGGCGCCCCGCAAGGACCAGGTCGGCGCCGGCGCCCTGGTGGCGCTCGACGCCCTGGTGAGGGTGGCGACGGTCGTGCTCGTGCTGGGCATCCGTCGACGGGGCCCGGGGCTGTGGTGGGCGGCCGTCTGCGCGGCCTTGGCGCTGGGGGCGATCGTCAACCCGGCGGGCGTGCTCCTGGGCGGGATCGCCGGGCCGGCGGCGGTGTCGCCGGAGACCTGGGGCCAGATGCTCCTGGCCGCCGAGCTGCTCCTGCTCCACCGCGCGATCAACCTGGGTCGGTCGGGGGCGGCGTGGGGGCTGGTGCCGTTGTTCCTGGCCTGGGCGAACGTGGATGAGTCGTTCCTGTTCGGCCTGGTCGTGCTGGCGGCGGCGGTCGCCGGCCGGCTGGCGCCGGGCGCCTGGCCAAGGGGGAGGCCGACCCCCTGCCCCTCGGCGCGGGCTGATGGTCCTGGCGGCGTGCGCCGCGGCGTGCCTGGTCAACCCGTCCTTGCACCGCGCCTACGGCGCCGCGGCCGTCTCGTCGCTGCCGTTCCTCCAGCCGAAGGACGACGTGCTGACGCTCGACCAGCTCTCGTTCTTCGGCCCGGGCATCCGCCGCGGGGGGATGCCGGGCTCGTCGCTCTTGATGGTCTACTACCTGGCCATCGTGGGGGCGGGCCTGGCGACGTTCGTCCTGAACCGGAGGAACTTATCGGTCGGGCGGCTCCTGGTCTACGCGGTGGCGGCGGCGGCCTGGGGGATGATGTTCCGTTTCTCGGGCGAGTTCGCCGTGGTCTTCGCCGCCGCGGCCGCGCTGAACGGCCAGGAGCGGTACCTCGACAAGTTCGGCACCGCGGGGAGGCTCGGGACGGGCTGGGCGGTGTGGTCGATCGGCGGGAGGGCGATCACCATCATCCTGGTCTTCGCCTGCATCGCCAGGGGGCTGACCGGCTGGGGCCGCGACGCCACCGAGCCGCGGTTCGGGTTCGGCTTCGACCCCGACGACTTCGCCTTCGAGGCGGCCGAGTTCCTCAAGACGGCCAGGATCGGCGGCAACGTCCTGAACACGACCTCGGCGCAGGGCGACGCCCTGATCTGGAAGGCGGCCGAGCGCCGCAAGACGTTCGTCGACAGCCGCCGGCACCTGTTCCCCTCGGCGCTCCAGAAGGAGTTGCGGGAGATCCAGGTCGCGCTGAGCAAGGACGACGTGGCGGCGTGGAAGCCGCGCCTCGACCGCTACGGGATCTCCGCCGTGATGATCAACCAGCCGAGGGCGCCGAACACCTACCGGCTGCTGATGCAGAGCCCCCACTGGGTGCCGTTCTACGACGACGGCAACATCGTCCTGTTCGGCCGCGCCGACGCGCCGCAGGCCGACCTCGACACCTTCCGCGCCCACCGCCTCGACGCCGACGTGCTCGCCTACCGCCAGGCGCGGCCGGTCCCCTCGGCGGGCAGCCCGCCGACGCCGACCTCGTGGATCGACTCGATCTTCCGCAACCGCGACCCTGGCCCGACCGCAGGCGCACGACGAGGCGGCGCGGCGCTGGCTCGAAGGGGCGGGGCTCGGCGCCGGCCCCGACGCGCTGGTCCTGGCCGACCCGGCGCGGTGCTTCCTGACGATCTGGAATGCGCGGATCGCCCTGGCGCGACCCCAACGACACGCAGGCGTACCGCCTCCTGGCCGACGCCTACCGCCTGCTGATGGTCCAGGAGACGGCGCTCCTGGCGGGCCTGGAGCCGTCGCCGGCCAACGCCGAGCGGATCGCGCGGATCGAGCCCCGCCCCGAGCTGGCGATGACCCGGTTCCGCCAGCGCGCCACGGCCTTGAACTACGCGATCCAGAGCACGCCCCCGCCCGAATCGGCCGCCGAGAGGCAGGCGCTGCAAAGGCTCAACCTCGACCTGTCGCGGCTCTACCTGTCGGCCAACTTCGTCGACCTGGCCCGCGACCGCCTCCGCGCCGTGATCGAGGGGACCCGCCCCGCCGACATGCAGCCCGAGGCCCGCGCGCAGATGAGGCGGAGCTCGGCCGCCTCGACGACCAGGTCGGACGCGTGCAGGAGCGCCTCGACGAGCTCACCGCCGAGCAGGCCGGGCCGCTCCAGCGCGCCGGGATCGCGATGAGCCAGGGGCGCCCGGGATGGCGATCCAGGAGCTCGAGGAGGCGCTCCAGATCAACGTGGCGCCGGCCCTGGTCAAGCCGCAGTTGTTCGACCTGTACTGCGACACCGGCCAGCCCGAGAAGGCGCTCGACCTGATCGGCACCAACATCGACGACCCGACGCTCGGCACCGAGCCCGGCGCCGCGGCGTTGCGGCAGGGGCGGGTCTACCTCCTGCTGGGCAACTACGAGTACGCGGCGACCCTCTGGGCGCGGAACGCGATCCCGCAGGTCCGCTTCGCGAGGACCTTCCGGGCGCTGATGTCATCGCAGGCGCTGCTGCTGGGCAAGGTCGACCCGTCGCCCGGCATCGCCCCGCAGGCGACGCAGGGGGGTGCCGTCCCGTTCGCGGTCACCTCTTTGCTGACCCTGCCGGGCACCGCCGCCACCCAGGCGACGTGGGAATACGACCTGGCGCTCTGCCGCCTCGAAGCCGGCGACCCCGAGGGCGCCGCCGAGCAGCTCACCCGCGCCCTGACGCTCGCCCCGAGCCTCTCCACCCGCCCGATCGCCGCCTACTACCTCCGGAAGCTCGGCAAGCCCGTCCCACCCCCTCGCACCGACGAGGCGGCCAAGCCGACGGCCCCGGAGGCCAAGCCGGAGACCGCGCCGGCCCCTCGGCTCGACACGACGGGGCCCGGCGACGAGGCGAAGAAGACGAAAGATGCGGAGAAATCGGATGACAAGTAGTCCCCGCCCCGCGATGATACTGGTTCGACCGCGCCGCGGCCTGCCCGAAATCCCTTCTCTCATCGAGGCCGAGGAGCAACCATGAACGCGCGCCGCAGCCGTCCGGGGTTCACTCTGATCGAACTGCTGGTCGTCATCGCGATCATCGCCGCGCTGATCGCGCTGCTGCTGCCCGCCGTCCAGGCGGCGCGCGAGGCGGCGCGGAGGGCGCAGTGCGTCAACAACATGAAGCAGCTGGGCTCGGGGTCCACAACTACATCGGGATCCACGACTGCTTCGTCCCGCTGGCGACGAACTTCGTCGCCCCGGGCTTCCCCGGGGGCCCGTGTACCCCAACGACTGGCCGCTGGGCTGGGCCGTCTCGCTGCTCCCGATGATCGAGCAGAAGGGGCTCTTCGACACCGCCAACTACACCCTGAGCGCCAACCACGCGGCGAACGCCAACACGCTGGGCCAGACCCGGATCAACGCGCTGATCTGCCCCTCCGAGAGCGCCGGCCAGGGGCCGTGGCTGGGCCCACTCGTGGACCAACTACGCGGCCAACTTCGGCGGGCCCGCGACGCTGGCCACCTGGAGCGGCCCGATCGTCTTCATGGCCATCGGGGGCATCGGGACCAACGGCTCGGCGCAGCAGCAGGGGCTGGGCACCGTCCGCGTCTCGGCCGTCACCGACGGCACCTCGAACACCGCCCTGTTCGGCGAGAAGCTGATCGGCATCGTCGGGACCGGGTCGGTCACCCCGACCTCGTTGAACGCGCGGAGGGTCGGCTTCCAGATGGCCGGCACCAAGACCAACGACAACTCGGCCAACGTGAACGAGGTGCTCAGCCTGATCAATACCTGCCGCAACCTCCCGCCGACGCAGCTCTCGTTCTCCAACGACGCCTACAGCGGGGGCATCTGGTCGGGGACCCACCGCGGCACCCTCCGCTTCAACTCCTACAACCACGTGAACACCCCCAACCTGCTGACCTGCGACGTGGCCAACGGCGAGGGGGGCGCGCCGGGCGGCTACAACGACCTGATCACCCTGAGCAGCAACCACCCCGGCGGCGTCAACGTTACGTTCTGCGACGGGTCGGTCAAGTTCATCAAGGACTCGATCAGCCCCCAGATCTGGTGGGCCCTCGGGAGCCGCAACCTGGGCGAGGTCGTCAGCGCCGACAGCTACTGATCGGAAACCGGCGACGAGGCGAAGAATTCGCGGGAATCGGAGGACAAATAGCCCGAATCCCCCGATGATATCCTCATCGGGCGTTCGTTGAAAATCAGCGAGAAGACGGAAGGCCGGGCTGATCGAGTGGCCGGGTCCACCCAACGAGGCGGAGGAGGGCGTGGCGATGGGCGACGAGATGCGGAGGCTGCTTTGCCCGCCCGACGTTGCCGACCTTGTCCCGGAGGCTCTTGCCCGACAATTCGAGTTCTTCCCTCTCGAAAGCTCGGAGGGCGTAATGACCATCGCGGTCGGGGCACCGCTCACGGATGAGGCGCATGACACGTTGCGGTTCGTCCTCGACCGAGAGATCCGCGAGGTGCCTTCACCCCGCCGAAGTCATACGGAGACTCCCTCGACGGGCTCTTTGGGGAGTGGGTCGGGCAGGAAGAATCGATCTACTACTGGCGGGAGTGGCGGAACATCCTGGATGACGGCACGATCGTCATGAAGGCCAGGGGATATGATCAGTTCGGCGCCCACTGGACTGGATGGGCCGAGATCGCGCCCGATGACCCGGATTTCGGGCTCTGGGCCTGGATACTCACGCGCGAGGATCGCTTCGATGAGATCATCAGTGGAAAGGCCCTCGAAGCGATCCGCGGGGAGTATCAGAGGGACGCCTGACCTCGGGCCGTAGCGACCGGGTCGCGGCCGGGTGGCTGGGGCAGAGCGGAGCGATGCCCCGGCGCGACGGAGATCCCCGGGGCATCGCTCCGCTCTGCCCCAGCCACCCCGACGGGGATTCTCGTCCTAAAAAATTAGTCTTGAACTTTTCGGACGACGTAGGGACGATGGGCGGGCGCCCCCAGGCCCCCGGAGATGTCGCCCATGTCCCGAGCGCGTGCTCGTGGCTTCACGCTGATCGAGCTTTTGGTGGTGATCGCGATCATCGCGGTGCTGATCGCGCTGTTGCTGCCGGCGGTGCAGGCGGCGCGCGAGGCGGCGCGGCGGGCGCAGTGCGTCAACAACCTCAAGCAGATCGGCCTGGCGATGGCGAGCTACGAGACGGCGGCGGGCGCGTTGCCCATGTCGATGTCGCTCTCCGGCGCCGGCAACACCGTGGCGTATGATACGGGCTGGAGTGCGCAGGCCCGCATCCTGCCCTTCCTGGAGGGCAACGCCCTGTTCAACGCGGCGAACCTCTCGGTCTTCAAGGAGGACCCGCCCAACTCCACCGTCATCACCCTGAACGTGGCCGGGTTCCTCTGCCCGAGCGAGGTCCGGCCGCAGGTCTCGCAGCACGACTACGGCCCCTCCGGGGTGGTCAGCTATGGCTTCAGCCAGGGGGACTGGTTCGTCTGGGGCGGGTTCGACGAGCCGCAGAACCGCTCGGCGTTCGGCCCCAACCGGAGCCGTCGCCTGGCGGAGTTCGCCGACGGCCTGAGCCAGACCCTGCTGGCCGCCGAGGTGAAGGCGTACCAGGCCGCCTCGAACTGCCGCTTCACCACGCTCCCCTCGGTCAACGACCCCAACAACATCCCCAGCCCCTCCGCCGACCCGTTCGCCGTCGCCCCCGAATACGACAACGGGGCATGCGCCACGCAGAACCAGTACGAGTTCCATACCGAATGGTCCGACGGCCACGTCCACGCCGCCGGATTCACGACGGCCTGGCCGCCGAACAAGGTGATCATGGGCCGGACGATGTACCCGGGGATGGACCTGGACCTCAACGGCATGAACGAGGAGAACGGCGGACCGACCTTCGCTGCGATCAACGCCCGGAGCTACCATCCCGGCGGCGTCAACGCCCTGCTGGGCGACGGCAGCGTCCGGTTCATCAAGGGCACGATCAACGGGATGGCCTGGCGGGCCCTCGGCACCGTCTCGGGGGGCGAGGTCGTCAGCAGCGACGCCTATTGACGACCCTCTCAGGAGGCGAGGACGCGGACCTTGAACCCCAGCGCCCGCGCAGAGCGCGACCATCTCGCCGAAGATGTCGCCATAGGCGACGGCGATGTGGTTGCTCATGTAATGGGCCATGATCGTCTCCTTCGAGCAGCCGAGGTCGGCGGCCATGAAGGGCCACTGGCGGGTGGTCCCGCGCCACCAGGACTCGCGGACGTCGTCGGGCAGGGCGACCGACTCGCCGCGGCCGAGGTCCATGACGAGGCCGCCGTCGCGGTCGATCCAGGTGCGGGCCCAGGTGATCGGGCCGGGCAGGCTCACGCCGGCGAACGTCCCGCCGGGGACCGGGAAGTAGCCCGACGGCTGGCGGTAGCTGTGGACGCCCTTCGAGGCTGTCGACGTCGTGGTTGAAGGCGTAGGCGCCGCAACTGCCCGAGTTGAGCAGGACCCAGAGCCACCGGCCGTCGTGCTCGGCCCCCCAGCGGACGTCGTGGAACATCACCGCGCCGGGCTGCGCCCTTGGCCTCCAGGACGCGCTTCATCAGCTCCATCGGCACGAGGTTCCCCTGGTCGGCCTCGGTGCTCGTGATCACGACGTGGCCGTCCCCCTCGGGGCGGGCGTGCGAGTTCAGCAGGCCCTCGGCGAAGTCGCTCGGCGGCAGGAGCTTCAGCAGGCCGAGCTGGTACTGCCAGCCCAGGCAGTCGGCCTGGAACTCGTCGAGCAGGTCGAGCACGGCCAGGTAGCCGCGGAGCTGCTCGCGGGTCGCCTCGGGGGTGAAGTCCTCGGCGTCGGGCTCGCCCCAGTGGAAGGTCACGCCGCGGTCCTGGACGAACGCGAAGGCGTCGTCGACGCGGCCCTGCGGCGACCGACCGCGACCGCTCGACGAGCCAGGCCTGGTCGACCTTGTGCTCGCTGAAGCCGATCGGGTAGAGCAGCCGCGGGCCGAAGTAGCCGTTGATCATGCCCATCGAGGTGTCGCCGAGCATCAGGGCGAGGACGCGCTTGCGGCGGATCTGCGTCGAGGACCCCCTCGGCGACGGCCGACGGCCTCGGGCGGCGACGCGGCGCCGGCGTCGCGGAGCTCGGACGTGTCGTAGCCGATCCGGCCGGTCGAGCACCACTCGTCGAGCCGCTCCATGAAGCGGGCGTCGGCGGTCCAGTCGGCGGCGTCGGTCCAGACCCGCGAGGCGTGCGCGGCCGACGCTCTCCAGCGACGCGCCGGTGTTCAGCAGCGCCACCAGGCCCGGCCAGGTCCCCGAGAAGTTCGAGGCGAGCAGGAGCGGGTTGTCCTTGCCGACGACGCCGTCGACGGTGTGCGGGGCGTAGGTCCAGTGGACGAAGACGCCGACCATCGGGTCGTCGATCGGCCCGAGCCTGGCGATCGCCTCGTCGGGGCGGGTCAGGTAGCCCTCGACCACGTAGGGCGACCGCCCCAGCTTCTTCAGGGCCGCGACGAGCTGCGCCGGTCGTCTCCCGCGACTGCGGCAGGGCCCACTCGTTCGGCTTCGTCGCGATAATCGCCCGGCCAGAAGACGGCGACCTTTGTTCGACATGGCTGTCCCGACCGTGATGCGGCTAGTAGAGTCGAGCATTCCGGATGAGGACATGGCGGGTGGCGGATCGACCCGAGGTCTCCCATCCGGCATCCGGTCATGAGCGATCTGGCCATCCTGTCCTCGATGGTGGCCTGTGGCTCGTGACCTGCTCTGAGTGTATAGTGCGGGCACTTGTCTGACCACTGGCCTCTGGCCACGGACCACCTGTCATTGCGGGAACGGGCGATGTACGACCTGGTCGTGTTGGGGGGGGGATCGGGGGGCCTGGAGGTGGCGACGGCCGCGGCGCAGCGTCGGCGCGCGGGTCGCCCTGATCGAGAAGGGCCGCCTCGGCGGCGAGCGGACGCGCTCGGCCGACGTGCCGGTCCACGCCCTGATCGCGGCGGCCCGCCGGGCGCACGAGGTCCGGACGGCGGGCGCCCTGGGCATCAAGGCGGCGCCGCCCGAGGTCGACTTCCCGGCCGTCGTGGCGCGGGTCCGCCGGGTCGTCGCCGAGGCCGCGGCCGACGTCTCCGACGACGCGCTGCGGGCCCGGGGGATCGAGGTGATCCACGGCTCCCCGGCGTTCGAGTCGCACGACACCGTCGTGGTCGACGGCGCGACCCGCCTGAACGCGCAGAGGTTCGTGATCGCCACCGGCTCGCGCGCCGCCTCGCCGAACATCCCCGGGCTGGCCGAGGCCGGGGCGCTGGACCACACCACGATCTGGGACCTCGACGCGATCCCCGCCGCGCTGGTCGTCATCGGCTCCGGCCCCGGCGGCCTGGTCCTGGCGCAGGCGTTCGCCCGGCTCGGCTCGCGGGTGACGGTCCTGTCGTTCTCCGAGCACCTGCTCCCCCGCGAGGACCCCGAGGTCTCCGGGCTCGTCCGCGAGGCCCTGGAGGCCGAGGGGATCGCGATCCGGACCGGCGCGGAGGTGACGGGCGTGTCGGTGCGCGACGGCCGCAAGGTCTGCTCCTGCCGGGACGTCGGAGGGCGGCCCCTGCGAGGTCTCCGGGCACGCACATCCTGCTGGCCGTCGGCCGGCTGCCGAACATCGAGGGGCTGAACCTGGAGGCCGTCGGCATCCACGCCGACTCCGAGCACGGCATCGAGGTCGACGAGTACCTCCAGACCCGCACGCCCCGCATCCTCGCCATCGGCGACGTGCTGAAGCGCGACATGTACACCCACGCCGCCGAGCGCGAGGCGGCCATCGCGTTCCAGAACGCGGTGCTCCGCATCCCCAGGAAGATCAACTACCTGGCGATGCCGTGGGCCACGTTCGTCGACCCCGAGGTCGCCTCGGTCGGCGTCACCGAGGCGGTCGCGCGGCAGCGATACCCCGAGGTCCGCGCCTTCCGCGTCGAGATGTCGCAGGTCGACCGCGCCCGGATCGACGGCCGCACCGCGGGGTTCGCCAAGGTCGTCGCGACCCCCTCGGGCAAGGTCCTCGGCGCCACGATCGTCGGCGAGGGGGCCTCCGAGGCGCTCCAGGAGTTGGTGCTCGCGATGGACCACGGCCTGACGCTGGGCGACATCGCCTCGACCGTCCACATCTATCCGACCTACGCCGGGGTCGCCCGCAGCTGGCCAGGCAGTACGCCGCGACCCGCCTGGAACGGCCGCACGTCCAGAAGGCGCTGCGGTGGTTCCTCGGCTACAAGCCCCGCTCCGAGGCCGACGGCTCCGAGACGACCCCCGAGCCCGAGCCGCACGCGCACGAGGAGGCGACCGGCCTCCACCACGGCCATTGAGAGGCCCATCGACCCTCACGTCGGGTGGCGTGCCCACGTCCTCGTGGGCATGGGATGGGGCCCCGCACATGCCCACGAGGACGTGGGCATGCCACCCCGGTGGGAAGCCAGCGTGTTGCACGCGCCCTACGCCTGCTCGCGCTTGCGGGCGACGCGGCGGGCGAAGCGGTCGACGTCGATGACGCGGCGGCGGTGCAGGCCGCGGGCGACGGGCTCGGTGCCGTCGTGCGCCTCGACCTGGAACGTCACGACCGGGCCGTCGACGTGGATCACGCGGGCGCGGCAGATGACGGTGAAGCCCTCGGGCACCGGCGCCAGGTGCTCGACCTCGACGAAGGTGCCGACGCTCCTCTCGTGCTCCTCCAGGCAGGGGGCGATCGCGCGGCGGGCGGCGTACTCCAGGTGCGCGACCAGCCAGGGGGTCGCCAGGACCGCCGGCATCCTCGCGTCGGCGAAGCTGATCCGGTTCGACTCGCCGACCGTCAGCCGCTCCTCGCCCGCCATCCCCGTCCGCGGCGTCTGCTTCATGGCCCCCTCCGCTCCGGGACGATGCCCGGCCTCTCGTCTTCGGACCCGGGATTTCGAAAATGAGGGAACGACGGACCCCCGATCCACGATGATACTCTTGGGCCCCGCGTGATGGGTGGGCCACGTCGGATGGCAGGTGGCCGATTTCCTCCCCGATCCGTCATCCGAAATGGACAACCTGGCCAACTTGGGCTCGATCCGGCTTTCGCCCGCCTCACGCCTTGACCGTCGCGGGGCCGATAACGATAATCATTATTGATGGCCCGGCCCCCGCCCCGAGCGATTCGGGGCGGGAGGCCCGTTTGCGAGGCCGGCGGCATCGGCTATGCTGGTCGTGCGGGCCATCCGGACAACCCGATCGACCCGCCCGGCGGGTCGGTCGAACCTCGAAATCGACGGGAAGCGATCGCTCATGGCTGCTGCGTCACTGGCCGGCAAACCGCGGAAGGTGATCCCGAAGATCCTGGCGGTGATCCACGCCGACGGCTGCACCGGCTGCGAGGCGTGCCTGGAGGTCTGCCCGGTCGATTGTATTTACAAGGTCCCCGGCGAGGAACACGCCAGCCTCCAGACCTGGTGCGACATCGACCTGGACCGCTGCATCGGGTGCAAGCACTGCGCCCAGGTCTGCCCGTGGGACGCCATCGACATGGTCGACACGGTGGACGTCGCCGCACCACGTCGCGCTGAAGGGGGGCCCGCCCGAGTACGTCGAGAAGCACTTCGACGACCTGGTCGACGCCGCCCAGCGCAACGCCGAGGGGCTGGTCGCCAAGAAGAAGTGAAGTCGGGCCCGGGCCGGTGTGCGCCCCCCGGCGCGTCCGGACGCGCCGGATGGGCGGTCGTGCGCCGCGGGCTCACGGCGTCTCAACTGGGGTCCTGTACGGGAGGCTTTTGGAATGCGCCGAGTCCTCGGATCGATGGCGACGACGGCCCTGGCGATGCCTCTGCTGCTGGCGCCGTGGGGCTGTGGCGGGGCGGGCAACGAGACCGCCTCGACGGGCCCCCCGGGTCGAAGGCGGAGGGGGCGCCGCGCGGCCGCGGGCCAGCCAGCCGCCAAGGAGGGGATGGCCGAGGAGGTCACGCCCGTCCGCCGGGTCGATCCCGAGGTCGCTGATCGACGTGGTCAAGGAGGAGGTCAAGGGGGGCGAGGCCGAGAAGGGGGCCAGCCCGATGAACTACCTCTGGCTCCCGCCCGACCCGGAGCTGATCAAGGACGAGCCGCTGACCGACGTCAAGCTCCCCAAGGGCTTGCAGCCGATCGTCGCCCCCGGCGTCGAACCCGCTGACCAAGGGCAAGTTCGAGCTGGGCAAGCAGCTCTACTTCGACCCGCGGGTCTCGCTCGACGGCACGGTCAGCTGCGCCACCTGCCACAACCCCGAGAAGGGGTGGACCGACCAGTTGAAGACCTCGGTCGGCATCGACGGCCAGGTCGGCGGCCGCGAACGCGCCGACGGTCCTGAACACCGCCTACGGCCGGACGATGTTCTGGGACGGCCGCGCCCCGTCGCTGGAGGGCCAGGCGCAGGGGCCGATCCAGAACAAGATCGAGATGGGCGACCAGTCGTACAAGGACATCATCGAGCGGCTCCGCAAGATCTCCGGCTACACCGAGCAGTTCCAGAAGGTCTTCGGCACCGACGTGACGCTCGACGGCATGGCCAAGGCGATCGCCACCTTCGAGAGGGTCGCCGCGCTGTCGGGCAACTCGAAGTACGACCGGTACAACAAGGGCGACCTGAAGGCGCTGTCCGACAGCGAGAAGCGGGGCATGGTCCTCTTCGGGCTGCGGCTCGGCCAGGACGAGGACGGCAACCCGACGTTCAAGACCGACGTGACCTTGCAGAAGGCCGAAGTGCACGCTCTGCCACGCCGGCTTCAACTTCACCGACGAGCAGTTCCACAACCTCGGCATCGGCTGGGACGAGAAGGCGGGCAAGTTCGCCGACCTCGGCCGGTTCGTGATCGCGCCGATCGGCGCCAAGAACCCCGCCGAGTACGGCGCGTTCAAGACGCCGACGGTGCGCGACGTCGCGCGGACCGGCCCCCTACATGCACGACGGCAGCCTCAAGACGCTCGAAGAGGTCGATGGACCACTACAACAAGGGGGGCAACCCCAACCCCGCGCTCGACAAGGACATCGAGAAGCTGAACCTGACCGCGTCGGAGAAGGCCGACGTGGTCGCCTTCATGAAGGCGCTGACCGGCGAGGCGCGCAAGGTCGACCTGCCGACGCTGCCGGCCGGCCCCGACGGCAAGACCCCCGACCCCCGCTCGGCGCTGCACGCCCCCGCCCCCAAGGCGGCCTGGAACGTCGTCCACCCGCCCCGTCTCTGATCGCGACGGGCGGACGATCCGTCGTGACCTCCTCCATCGCCCGGCGCGGCGCGGCCCCGCCGGGCGATTTCGCGCACCGTTCGGTGATCGAGGCCGGCATGGCGGATGGCCGATGCCGGATGGCCGATGGCCTGGATCTTTCCCGATCCGTCATCCGGCATCTGCCATCGGCCATGCTCGACCCGTTAGATTGGAGCCGGGGTCGATCTCATCCCCGCCGCTCCCCCGATCCGTAAGGTTCCATTCATGAGACGATACGTCATCCCCCTCCTGATCGTCGGCTGCCTGTCGGCGCTGCTCGTCGCCTGCTACGGGTCGGCCCTGTTCCGGGGCCGGCAGTTCGGCTACCGCGACGCCGCGCACTATTATTACCCGCTCTACTGGCGCGTCCAGCAGGAGTGGAACGCCGGCCGCGTGCCGCTCTGGGAGCCCGAGGAGAACGCCGGGATGCCCCTGGTGGGCAACCCCACGGCGGCCGTCCTCTACCCCGGCAAGGTCATCTATGCGCTGCTGCCCTACCCCTGGGCGGCGCGGGTCTACGTCGTCTTCCATACCGCTGCTGGCCTTCGCCGCGATGCTGGCCCTGCTGCGGTCGTGGGGGGCGAGCGGGACGGCCTCGACCCTGTCGGGGCTGGCTTACGCCTTCGGGGCGCCGGTGCTGTTCCAGTACTGCAACATCATCTTCCTGGTCGGCGCCGCGTGGACGCCCCTGGGCTTCCGCGCCGCCGACCGCTGGCTGCGGCTGGGGAGGCGATGGGGGCTGGTCGAGCTGGCCGTCGTCCTGGCGATGCTCGTGCTGGGCGGCGACCCCGAGTCGGCCTACGTGCTGGGCATCTGCGCCGGCGGGTACGCGCTGGCCCTGGCGTGGGGGAGGACGCACGAGGGCCGATCGCGGTGGGGCTGGCGGAGGTGGCTGGTCGCCGGCCCTGGTCGCGATCGTGCTGGCGGTCGCCTGGGTGGCGGGCACGCTGGAGCTGGCGGAGAGGCTCCCGGCGCTGCGGCCGTTCCGGGCCGCCGACCTGCCTCCACTGGCCTTCACCTGGATGCGATGGGTGCCGGCGGCGGTCGCGGCGGCGTGGGGGATCGTCGGCCTGGTCGTGCTGGCCCGATGGTGGCGGCGGGGGCATCGGCGCGGGGCGCTGGGGGCGATGCTGCTGGGCCTGGCCGGATCGGCGATGCTGGCGGCCGTCGCTGGCCGCGGCGCAACTGCTGCCGGTCCTGGAGTTCTCCGGGCAGACCGGCCGCGCCGCGGGCGAGGGGCCGCACGACATCTATCCGTTCAGCCTCGACCCGATCCGCGTCGTCGAGCTCGCCTGGCCGAACGTCTTCGGGACGCACTTCGCCGGCAACCGGTCGTGGCTGGAGGTGCTCCCCCCGCACGGCAGGCACGGCAAGGCGTGGGTCCCGTCGCTGTACCTCGGCGGGCTGTCGCTGGTCCTGGCACTGGGGGCGATGGGGTTCCGGGGCGGCCATCCGGGGCGGGGCTGGCTGTCGGCGGTCGCGGTCGTCACGCTGGCGGCGAGCCTCGGCGAGTACACCGGCCCGCTCTGGTGGGCGCGATGGGAGCCCTCGATCGCGGCGCGGGTCGGCCCGCACGACCCCGGCGAGACGACCACGATCCGCCTCGACGGCCAGCTCCGCGACGGCGACGGCGGCTTCTACTGGACGCTGGCGACCGCCCTGCCCGGCTTCCGCCAGTTCCGCTACCCGAGCAAGCTGCTGAGCTTCTCGACGCTGGCGCTGGCGGGCCTGGCGGGGCTGGGCTGGGACCGCCTGACGGCGGGCCTCGGCCGCAGGAGGACCGCCGCCGCCGGCGGCCGCGCTGCTGGCCATCGGCCTGATCGCGCTGGCGGGGGCGACCCTCCGGCACGACCGGATCATGGCGGCGTTCCAGGCGACAGGCCGCGAAGGTCGTCTCGGTGCTCGGTCCCTTCGACGCCGCGGGGGCGTTCGGCGAGCTCCGCCTCGCCCTGGCGCACGGGTCGATCGTGTTCGCGGTCGCCCTCGCCCTGGCGCTGTGGGGCCGACGCCGGCCCGCGACGGCCGGCGCCGTGGCCCTGGTCGTCATGACGGCCGACCTGGCCGTCGCCAACGCGGGCTGCGTCCTGACGGTCCCGCAGGCTCTGCTCGACGCCGAGCCCAAGGTCGTCCGGATCATCAAGCAGGCCGAGCGCGACGCCGCGGCCCGCGGCGAGGCCGAGCCGGGGCCGTACCGCGTCCACCGCATGCCGATCTGGAACCCGATCGTCTGGAAGGACGAGGCCACCTTCCGACCGGGTCGGCGACTTCGTCGTCTGGGAGCGCGACACGATCCAGCCGAAGTACGGGCTGATGCACGGCATCGAGTACACCATGACGCTCGGCGTGGCCGAGATCTACGACTACGAGTGGTTCTTCGGCGGCTTCTACCGCCGCCTCCAGGACCCCGACACGGCGCGGCGGCTGGGCGTCGAGCCGAGGCCGACGGATCGTGGTCTTCACGAGGCGGTCGTTCGACATGTGGAACTCGCGCTACTTCGTCGTCCCCGCCTACCCGAACGGCTGGACCGACGAGAACCGGGGCTACGCCGCGTTCCTCCGCGACTCCGAGCCGATCTACCCGGACCCCGAGACCTTCCAGGGCCCCGGCGGCCCCGACCGCCAGCGCCGCTGGCTGCGAGCGCGAGGACTTCCAGGTCCTCCGCAACCGGGCCGCGTTCCCCCGCGCCTGGGTCGTCCACAAGGGGAGGTTCCTCGCGCCGATCGTCGGCCTGGGCCGCGCCGAGCGCGACGCGCCGATGCAGGAGATCCTCTACTCCGCCGACCCGCTCTGGTACGAGCAAGGCCGCACCGTCTTCGATCCTCGCGAGATCGCCTGGCTCGACAAGGGCAAGGAGGCCGAGCTGGCGGCCTACCTGCCCGGCAACGCCCCCCAGCCCTCCGAGATGCCCCGGATCACGCGCTATGAGCCGCAGCGGGTCGAGCTCGACGTCGACCTGCAGCGGCCGGGGCTGGTCATCCTGGCCGACATCTTCTATCCCGGCTGGACGCCTGACGATCGACGGCCGACCGGCGCCGATCTACCGCGCCAACCGGATGATGCGCGGCGCGGCGGTCCACGCGGGCGAGCACCACCTGGTCTTCACCTACCGCCCGCGCTCGTTCCGCATCGGCCTCGCCCTGAGCGCGGCGGGCCTGGCGGTCCTGGCGGCGCTCGGCGTGACATTCGCGGTCCGGACGGGATAGAAGACTCACCACGAAGGCACAAAGGCCGACACAAAGATAAGACTCTTCCTTTGCGTCGGCCTTTGTGCCTTCGTGGTGAGTCTTCTCTTCATCCGAGCCGGGTGTTAGATTAAGGCCCGTTTCCCCGAAGACCACGCCCCAATCGCGAGCTTGCCCCATGCGACGACCGATCGCCCTCGCCCTCGTCGGCCTGGCGGCCCTGGGCCTCGACGCCCGGGCCCAGGCCCCCAAGCAGCCCACGGTCAAGCCCGGCGCCAACGAGCCCGACTGGGTCGTCATCCTGAAGGATCGGTACGGGCTGTCGATGTTCGACGACCTGCTCAACCCGGTCAAGACGACCGCCCGAGGCGGTCCCCGGCCTGTTCAAGAAGGCGGGCCCGGGGCCGGTCACCTTCGCGCCGGCGATCGCGCTGGGGCTGACCGTCCCGACCCGGGGCGGCTGGTATCGGCCCGGCCCCGACGCCAGGACGCCCGACAAGCACGACCTCTGGTCCTACCAGTTCAAGAACACGGCGCAGGACCTGGAGACCGGCAAGAACCTTCCGCCCCCGCTGGCCACCGGATCGAAGACCGAGTTCGACCCCGGCGACGAGCCCTTCGGCCTCTGGATCAGCACCGACGGCTTCCAGGACGGCGGCGTCTTCTCGCAGCCCGGCCTCGTCGCCGCGACCAACCAGCGCCTCGCCAAGCAGCCCTACAAGGCCATGATCTACCCCAACCGCGACAAGAGCACCGGCAAGGCCATCCCCCACAGCTACCTGATCGGCTGGGAATACTCCACCAACGACGACTTCCAGGACGTCGTCACCCGCGTGGACAACGTCGACCTGATCGACGCCGATCGAAGATAGGGAAGAGATCGATCCGCAGATGACGCAGATGGACGCAGATAAAGAACAATTCAAAGTTTTGTCTTTATTTGCGTCCATCTGCGTCATCTGCGGATCGATCTCTTGACTTTTTCGGAAAGGCGAGCGGTGCGAAGCAAGCTCTGCGGTCTGCTGAACCTGGACAAGCCGCCGGGGATGACGTCGCGGGCGGTCGTCGACCTGGTGGCGAGGCCGCTGCGGGGGGTCAAGGTGGGCCACGCGGGGACGCTCGACCCGCTGGCGACCGGGGTGCTGGTCGTCTGCGTCGGCGCGGCGACGCGGCTGATCGAGTACGTCCAGCGGATGCCCAAGACCTACCGGACGACCGTCCGCCTCGGGGCGCGGAGCGACACGCTCGACGCCGACGGCCGCGTCGAGCCCGTGGCCGGGCGCCGCGTGCCGACCGAGGCCGAGGTCCGCGAGGCGCTGGCCGTCGCAGGTCGGCACGATCGCGCAGAGGCCGCCGGAGTTCTCGGCGCTGAAGGTCGAGGGCCATCGCGCCTACGACCTCGCCCGCGCCGGCAGGGCCGTCGAGCTCGCCCCTCGCGAGGTGACGATCGAGCGGGTCGAGCTGCTCGGCTACGCGTGGCCCCTGCTGGAGCTGGAGGTCGCCTGCGGAGGGGGGACCTACATCCGGTCGATCGCCCGCGACGTGGGCGACGCGCTCGGCTGCGGGGGACTCGTCGAGGTGCTGACCCGGACCCGGATCGGCCCGTTCACCCGCGAGGCGAGGCGATCGACCCGCTCGCGCCTGTCGGCCGAGGCGATCCCCGGCCTGCTCCTGCCGGCCGCCGAGGCGGTCGCCGCCCTGCCCCGGGCCCGGATCTCGGCCGGGCAGGTCGCCGAGGTCGCGCAGGGCCGGGCCCTGCCCCGCGAGGCGCTGGCCGACCTGCCGCCCGGGATCGCGGGCGAGGTCGCGCTGCTCGGGCCCGACGGCGTCCTGGTGGCCGTCGCCGAGGTCGAGCCCGGCTCGGGGCGCGTCCGGCCTCGGCGCGTGCTCCTCGCAGGTTGAGTGCCGATTTCCCGGAATTCCGCGAACAAGGACGCCCTGGATGACGAACTTAATCATGGCCCTCCGTGTCCGAGAGGCGGCGACGCATCGGTCGTTGACGCGGCCCGGAGGCGGGCCTAAAATTCCGCAATGTCTGCCCGAATCCCTTCCCCAAACCTCCCCACGAGGGCAACGCCCACTTTGACCCAACTCAAGAGCACCGAGCGGCTGGACCGTCGCGAGAAGGCCATCCTGGTCGGGGTCCTCCTGCCCGACCGCGAGGTCTCGCCCGACGACCCCCTGGAGGAGATCCGGGGGCTGGCCAAGACGGCCGGCCTGATCGTGGTCGGCAGCATGCTCCAGAAGCGGCAGCAGGTCGACATCGCCACCTACATCGGCTCGGGCAAGGTCGAGGAGCTCAAGGAGCTGGTCGAGGCCCACGAGGCCGACCTGGTCATCTTCGACAACGACCTCGGCCCGGCGCAGACGCGGAACCTGGAGAAGGTCCTCGGCGTCAAGGTGATCGACCGCACCGAGGTCATCCTCGACATCTTCGCCACCCGCGCCCGGACGCACGAGGCGCACCTCCAGGTCGAGCTGGCGCAGCTCGGAATACGCCATGCCCCGGCTCAAGCGGATGTGGACCCACCTGTCGCGGTACAAGGGGGGCATCGGCGTCCGAGGCCCCGGCGAGAAGCAGCTCGAGGAGGACCGCCGGCTGGTCGTCCACCGCATCCAGGACCTCAAGGCGAAGCTGACGAAGGTCCAGGCCCGCAAGGAGCGCGAGGTCGCCGGCCGCGGCGATGCGCCGACGGTCTCGCTGGTCGGCTACACCAACGCCGGCAAGAGCACGCTGATGAACGCCCTGACCGACGCGGGCGTGCTGGTCGAGAACAAGCTGTTCGCCACGCTCGACACCCGGACCCGCAAGTGGCGGTTCCGCGGCGGCGGGCACGTCCTGCTCTCGGACACGGTCGGGTTCATCCGCAACCTGCCGCACGCCCTGGTCGCGTCGTTCAAGGCGACGCTGGAGGAGGCCCGCCAGGCCGACCTGCTGCTCCACGTCGTCGACGCCTCCAGCCCCGAGGCCGAGATGCAGATCCGCGCCGTCCAGGAGGTGCTCGACGAGCTCGGCCTGGCCGACCACCCGACGATCCTGGTCCTGAACAAGGCCGACCGCGTCCCCGACCGCTCGTTCCTCGACGTCCTGAAGGCGCACCACCGCGACTCGGTCGCCATCAGCGCCGCGCAGGGCGAAGGGCTCGACCGCCTGGAGCAGGCCGTCCGCGAGGCGCTGCACGAGCGCGCCCTGGATGCCGAGGTCGAGACCGGCGTCGGCAACGGCCGCGTCCTGGCCTACCTGGCCCAGCACGCGCAGATCCACGACCGCGTCTACGACGAGGACCGCGTCATCCTCCAGTGCCGCATCCCCCGCCGCTGCCTCGACTTCCTCAACGAGAACGGCGCCCACGTCCGCGAGAACGGGCACCGGCTCTACGCCTGATCCGGCCCCATGAGCATGGCCCCGATCCCCGCGAAGAGGGGATCGGGGCCTCCGCACATCTCTGGTCAATCCTCGCGGATCTCGACGCCGTGCTCCTTGGCGGCTTTCTTGATCCGGCGCTTGATCGTGGCGACCTCCTCCTTGGTGTACTTGGCCGCGTTGCCCTCGTGGTTGATGTAGCTCCAGGCCGCGCGGACGTGCTCGGGCGTGTCGATCGGATACTTCTTGTTGACCGGGTCGGCGAACTCGACGTCGCCGTACTCGTGCTCGCCCCGCTCGGGAGTGATGTCCTCGCGCCGGTGGATCTTGCCGCCCATCATGACCTCCCGGGAGCGGGTCTCGCCCCTCGCAACGGCCTCAACCCTGTCGGTGAGGTGACACTCGGGCCCGGTCGCATTCGCTTCGTTTCGGTAAACGCACTCGCAGGCCTCGGGTCTTCCCGGAACTCGGCGTCTTAATCCTTTTAGGATTGAGACTTACGTGCGAAATTCACGACCCCTCCGGCCGGGACGGGGTGGGCCGCCCCGGCCCCAATGTTTAACAAGAAGTGACATCTCAACGACGGGAACACGAGGGAGGAAGGGCCGGCCTCGGCTGCCCGAAATGAGCCTCCCCAACGACGCATTCGCCGGCCCTCAAGGATTGGAGTCCAGCGTCTCACCCCCTTCCTCCCGCAACCGATGCGCCGGGCGGGATCGCCGCATACACTTAACTGAAATATCATTCTTCGCTCAATTTATAACGCCTTCTCCGGGCCCGTCCCGGTCGGGTTGACCTGGCCGACGTGGGATGGGGTAAATGGCGCGAGATTTGCGGATCGGAGCGACTTCCGTCGCCGATCCGGGGCGGTGACGCCCCTGCGGTTGACCGGGCATTACAATGGGTGCGTCCCGGGACGGCCGTTGTGTCCACGATGGCGGGCCGAGCCGGGTCGCCTCAAGTTGTTCTTTTCCATCTGAGTCTCCCGGAAGACCCCTCGGGCATCCATCTTGACCTTGTCCCGTAAACCAGGTAATCTACCCGATCGCTGCGGAACAGCGAAGGGGGGTTATCCTCATTGACCTTGCCGTCGTCGAGCGGCATAATAGCCACCCAGTCGCCGCAGCCCGGGATGGCGGGCGTTGCTACCCGAGCACCTTGCGGGGGGAACCTGATCCCGCGAGGTGCGGCCCCGAGGTCGAGATGACCGGCCCGGTCGGACATGGGGCCGACCCGTCGCCGTCGGGCGACGCGAACCCACCCTGGACCCAGTTGGGTCCGACCGCGGGAGGCCGCCGCGGCCTGGCGACTCCTTCCCACGCGCTTGCCGGCAATGCCCGGGGGGGCCGAGCGGCCCGAGACCCTGGGCACGATCCTCGCGGGGGCGGGGATCGCGGGGGTCCCACGCCCCCTCGGCGCCCTCCACGGACGGCCCGCGACCCGCGACGCTCCGGGGCGTCGCCGGGGACCTCGTTCGCCGGAACCCCGGAGCCCGTGGAGAGTCTTCCGATGTCGAGCGGCAGTCGAGCGAACACGGACGAGAAGGAGGCCCCGCTGAAGGTGGTCGTCAACGACGACGGGCAGTATTCGATCTGGCCCGCCGACCGCGAGGCCCCCGCCGGCTGGACGGAGGACGGCACGGTCGGGACGCGCGAGCCGAATGCCTGGCGCACATCGAAGAGGTCTGGACCGACATGAGGCCCCTCGGCCTGAGGAAGACGGCGGACGGACCGCGCTGACGCCGCGGCCCGGGGGCCGGACCCGCCCCGGCCCCGCCGCGACGATCGAGACCCAGGCCGAATCGATTCTCCATGAACCAGCACCTTGGCGATCCCATAGGCCCCGCGCCCAGCTATGTCGAGGTCCTGCGCCGACGGGCCCGGCTCCGGCCCGACCGGCGGGCCTACACCTTCGTCGCCGACGGCGAGGGGCCGGAGGCCCACCTGACCTTCGGCGCGCTCGACCGCCGCGCGCGGGCCCTGGCCGCCCGGCTCCAGGCGCTCGGCCTCGTCGGGCGAGCGGGCCCTGCTGCTCTACCCGCCGGGCCTCGACTTCATCGCCGCGTTCTTCGGCTGCCTCTACGCCGGGGTCGTCGCCGTGCCCGCCTACCTGCCGCGGCCCAACCGGCCGATGACCCGGCTCCGCGCGATCGTCGCCGGCGCCCGGCCCCGGCGCCGTCCTGACGACCGCCGCGCAGCTCCCCGACGGCGACGCGCTGGGCCGCGCAGGTCCCCGAGCTGGCCGGCCTGCCCCGGCTGGCCACCGACGTCGCTCGACGACGGCGCTGGCCGACGACTGGCGCGACCCCGGCGCCGCGCCCGAGACGCTCGCCTTCCTCCAGTACACCTCGGGCTCGACGGCCGAGCCCAAGGGGGTGATGGTCACCCACGGCAACCTGCTGCACAACTCGGCCCTGATCCACCGCTGCTTCGAGTCGCACGCCGAGAGCCGGGGCGTCTTCTGGCTCCCCCTCCACCACGACATGGGCCTGATCGGCGGCGTGCTCCAGACGCTCTACTGCGGCGGGACGAGCACGCTGCTCTCGCCCGGTCGCCTTCCTCCAGCGCCCGCTCCGCTGGCTCCAGGCGATCTCGCGGACCGGGGCGACGATCAGCGGCGGGCCCGAACTTCGCCTACGACCTCTGCGCCCGCAAGGTCACCCCCGAGCAGGACGCCGGGCTCGACCTGAGCCGCTGGACGGTCGCCTTCAACGGCGCCGAGCCGATCCGGCCCGAGACGCTCGACCGCTTCGCCGAGGCGTTCGCCCCCTGCGGGTTCCGCCGCGAGGCGTTCCTGCCCTGCTACGGCCTGGCCGAGGCGACCCTGATGGTCTCGGGCGGGCCGCGGTCGGCCCCTCCCGTCGTCTTCGCCGCCCGGCCCGACGCGCTCGGGCGCGACGAGGCCGCCCCGGCCGATCCGGGCGACCCGCACGCCTGCACCCTCGTCGGCGCCGGCCAGCTCCCGCCCGACCAGGCGGTCGCGATCGTCGACCCGGAGACCTCGGCGCGCCTCCCCGACGGCCGCGTCGGCGAGATCTGGGTCGCGGGCCCGAGCGTCGCGCAGGGCTACTGGGGCCGGCCCGAGGCGACCGAGGCGACCTTCCGGGCCACCCTGGCCGAACCGGCGAAGGCCCGTTCCTGCGGACCGGCGACCTCGGCTTCCTCCGCGACGGCGAGCTGTTCGTCACCGGGCGGCTCAAGGACCTGATCATCATCCGGGGCCGGAACGTCTACCCGCAGGACATCGAGTGGACCGTCGAGCGGTGCCACCCCGCGCTCCGGCCCGAGGGGGGCGCGGCGTTCGCCGTCGAGGTCGGCGGCGAGGAGCGGCTCGTGGTCGTCCACGAGGTCGAGCGGCAGGGCAAGAACGCCGACGTCGAGCCGATCGTCGCGCGCCATCCGGCAGGCGGTCGCCGAGCAGCACGAGCTCGACGTCCACGCCGTCTGCCTGCTCAGGCCGGCCGAGCCTGCCCAGGACCTCCAGCGGCAAGGTCCGCCGCCACGCCTGCCGCGACGGCGTTCCTCGCCGGCACCCTGGAGACGGTCGCGACGTCGGTGCAGGACATCCCGCGGCCGATCCGGCCCCGATCCCCTCCTGGAAGCCCTCGCGCCGGCCCTCCGGAGGCAGCCGACCCGCTCCCCCGGGAGGCCGGAGGCGTCCGAGCTCGCGAGGCCGCGCCTCGGCCCGGATGATCGAGGAATGGCTCGCGTCGCGGCTGGCCGAACGGCTCGGGGTCGCGCCCGGCGGCGATCGACATCCGCCGGCCGTTCGCCGGCTTCGGGCTGGGGTCGTTGCAGGCGGTCGGGCTGGCGGGCGAGCTCCAGGACTGGCTCGGCCGGCCGCTGTCGCCGACGCTCGTCTACGAGTATCCGACCATCGAGGCGCTGGCCCGGTACCTCGCAGGCGTCCCCGCCGATCGAGGAGCCTGCGCGACCGCCCCGCCGCAGCGACCGGGTCCGAGGAGGAGCCGATCGCGATCATCGGGATCGGCTGCCGGTTCCCGGGCGCGAGCGGGCCGGAGGCGTTCTGGGACCTGCTCCGCGAGCGGCGTCGACGCCGTCGGCGAGGTCCCGGCCGACCGCTGGGACGCCGAGGCGTTCTACGACCCCGACCCGTCGGCGCCGGGCAAGCTCAACACGAGGCGGGGGCTTCCTCGACCAGGTCGACCGGTTCGACGCCGACTTCTTCGGCATCTCGCCCCGCGAGGCGTCGCGGACCGACCCGCAGCAGCGGCTGCTGCTGGAGGTCGCCTGGGAGGCGCTCGAGGACGCCGGGCAGGTGCCCGAGCGGCTGGCCGGGACGGCGGTCGGGGTCTTCGTCGGGATCTCGACCAACGACTACGGCCGGCTCCAGCGGGACGAGGCGCGCGAGGCCGACGCCTACGTCGTCACGGGCAACGCGGCGAGCATCGCGGCCAACCGGCTCTCGTACCTGTTCGACTTCCGCGGGCCGAGCCTGGCGATCGACACGGCCTGCTCGTCGTCGCTGGTGGCGGTCCACCTGGCCTGCCAGAGCCTGCGGCGGCGGCGAGGCGTCGCTGGCGCTGGCCGGCGGGGTGAACCTGATCCTGTCGCCGGAGATCGCGGCCAACTTCGCCAAGGCGGGGTTCCTCGCCCCCGACGGCCGCTGCAAGGCGTTCGACGCCCGGGCCGACGGCTACGTCCGGGGCGAGGGGGCGGGCGTGGTCGTCCTCAAGCCGCTGGCGCGGGCCCTGGCCGACGGCGACCCGGTCTACGCCGTGATCCGCGGCGGCGCCGTCAACCAGGACGGCCGCACCAACGGCCTGACCGCCCCGAGCCGGCAGGCGCAGGAGGACGTGCTCCGCGCCGCCTACCGCGACGCCGGGCGTCGCGCCGGGCGAGGTCCAGTACGTCGAGGCGCACGGCACGGGCACCCTGCTCGGCGACCCGATCGAGGCGCGGCGCCCTGGGCGCGGTGCTCGCCGAGGGGCGGCCCGCCGACCGGCCCTGCGCGATCGGCTCGGTCAAGACGAACATCGGCCACCTGGAGGCCGCGGCCGGGGTCGCCGGGCTGATCAAGGTGGCCCTGGCGCTGTCAGCACCGCGCGATCCCGCCGAGCCTGCACTTCCACGACCCCAACCCGCACATCCCGTTCGACGCCCTGCCGCTCCGCGTCCAGACCGGGCCCGGCGCCTGGCCCGCCTCCGACGGCCCCGCGCTGGCCGGCGTCAGCTCGTTCGGGTTCGGCGGGACCAACGCCCACCTGGTCCTGGAAGAAGCCCCCGGGTGGCCGGGGTCGCTGTGCAATCCCGATCACCCGGCGCGGAGACCCTGTCCGAGGGCGAGGCGGACGTGCTTCCTGCTGCCCCTCTCGGCGCGGAGCCCGGAGGCGCTGCGGGAGCTGGCCCGGTCGTACGTCGAGCCTGCTGACGTCCTCGGATTCGCTCCGATCGCTGCGCGACGTCGGCGTACACGGCCGGCGCGCGGCGGGGGCATCACGAGCACCGGCTGGCGGTCGTGGCCCGCTCGCCCGGCGAGGCGGCCGAGCGGCTCGACGCCTTCCTCCGGGGCGAGCCGCGGCCGGGGGTCCGCTCGGGCCGCAGGGCGCCGGGACGTCGGCCGGGGCTGGCGTTCGTCTTCTCGGGCCAGGGGCCGCAGTGGCCGGGGATGGGCCGCGCGCTGCTGCGAGCGGGAGCCGGCCTTCCGGGCCGCGCTCGAGGCGTGCGACCGCACTTCGTCCCCCTGGCCGGCTGGTCGCTGGCGGCGGCGCTGTCGGCCGAGGACTCGGGCGGCCTCCTGGCCGAGACCGAGGTCGCCCAGCCCCTGATCTTCGCGGTCCAGGTGGCCCTGGCGGCGCTCTGGCGGTCGTGGGGGATCGTGCCCGACGCGGTCGTCGGCCACAGCCTCGGCGAGGTCGCCGCGGCGCACGTGGCCGGGGCGCTCGACCTGGCCGACGCCGTGCGGGTCGTCTTCCATCGCGGCCGGCTGATGCAGGCGGCCTCGGGCCGGGGCAAGACCGCCGCGCGTCGGGCCTCGCGCCCGACGAGGCGCGGCGCCTGGTCGCCGCCGACCCGCCGGCTCGCCCTGGCGGCCGTCAACGGCCCGGGCTCGACCACGATCTCGGGCGACCCCGACGCCGTCGGCGAGGCGGTCGACGCGCTGCGGGCGCGGGGCGTCTTCGCCCGCGTGCTCGACGTCGATTGCGCCTTCCACGGCCCCGCAGATGGACCCGATCCGCCGCGACCTGGAGGCGGCCCTCGCCGGGCTGCGGCCCCGCGCCGGCGTCGATCCCGCTCATCTCGACGGTGACCGGGCGGCGCCGTCGACGGCGCGTCGCTCGATGCCGCCTACTGGGGCCGGAACCTCCGCGAGACGGTCCGGTTCGCCGACGCGGTCGCGGCGCTGGCCGCCGGGGGCGCCGACGTCTTCGTCGAGGTCGGGCCGCACCCGGTCCTCGCCGGGTCGATCGCGGAATGCCTTCGCGCGGCGCGGGCGTGACGGCGACGTGCTCGCCTCGCTCCGGCGCGGCGACGACGGGCGCGACGTCCTGCTCGACTCGCTCGGCGCCCTGTACGCCTCGGGGTCCGCGGTCGCCTGGGACCGCGTCTCGCCGCCCGGCCGCTGCGTCCGGCTGCCGTCGTACCCCTGGCAACGCGAGCGGCACTGGTTCGAGCCCCACGGGCCCTCACGGAACGGCAACGGCCACGCTGCCGTGGGCTATCACCTCCTGAACGGCAACGGCAACGGCAACGGCAACGGCCATCACAACGGCAATGGCAACGGCCACCATCACGATGACGAGCCGGCCGCGACCGATCCCGAGGTAGCCGGGTGCCTCTACGAGCTGCAATGGCGGCCCGAGGATCGGTCGCCGGCCGCGGTCTCCTCGGGGTCGGCCAGCGTCGGGCGCTGGCTGATCTTCGAGGACGCGGGGGGCGTCGGGCGGGCGGTGCGCGCGCCTCCTCGAAGGGCGCGGGATGGCCTGCGTCGCGGTCCCGGCCGGAGGCGCGAGCGACCCGGACGGCTCCGACGCGGCTGGTCGCAGCCGCCCTCGGCGACGACGGCGCGCCCGGCCTGGGGGTGGTCCACCTCCGCGGCCTCGACGTCGCGGCGGACCCCGATGATCCGGCCGCGGCGCAGGCCTGCGCGGGACCGGAGCCGCCCTGCACCTGGTCCAGGCGCTGGCCAGGCTCGGCGGTCGCGCAAGGCCCCGGCTCTGGCTGGTCACCCGGGGCGCAGCCGGCGGGGACCGGGCCGGCGCCGCTGGCCGTCTGGCAGGCGCCGCTCTGGGGCCTGGGCCGGTCGATCGCGCTGGAGCACCCCGAGCTCTGGGGCGGCCTGATCGACCTCGACCCCGCCGAGGCCGACCCGGATGCCGCCGCGAGGGCGGTCGCGGCGACCGTCCTCGAGCCGGACGGCGAGGACCAGGTCGCCTTCCGCGGGGGCCGTCGGCACGTCGCGCGGCTGGTCGCGGTGCGACGCGGCGGCCGCGACGGCCGACGGAGCTGGTGCCGCGGCCCGAGGGGACGTACCTGGTCACCGGCGGCCTGGGCGACCTCGGCCTGCGGGCCGCGCGATGGCTGGCCGAGCGCGGGGCGCGGCGGATCGTCCTGCTCGGCCGCCGCGGGCTGCCCGGCGCGGGGCGTGGGACGAGCTCGCCGAGGGCGACCCGACCATGCCCGGGTCGAGGCGATCCGCGACATCGAGCGGATCGGCGCGACGGTCGTGGTGGCCTCGGGCGACGTGGCCGACCCCGACCGGATGGCCGCGCTCTTCGACCAGTCGGCGCGACGCGCTGCCGCCGATCCGGGGCATCGTGCACGCGGCGGGCGTCGTGTCGCCCCGCGACGGCGCGCGACGCCGACCTCGACGCGCTGGCCGAGGTGCTCCGGCCGAAGGTGGCGGGGACGTGGGTCCTGCACGGGCTGACCCGCGGCCTGCCGCTCGACTTCTTCGTCCTGTTCTCGTCGGTCGCCTCGGTCCTCGGGGCCAAGGAGGCGCCCTACGCCGCCGCGAACCAGTTCCTCGACGCCTTCGCCCACGACCTGCGGGCGCTCGGCCTGCCGGCCCTGAGCGTCAACTGGGGCCCCTGGGCGGGGACGGCATGGCGGCGACGCCCGACCGGGCGCGGCGCCTTCCGGCTGCTCGGCCTCGAGCCGCTCCCGGCCGAGCGAGGGTTCCAGGCCCTGGAGCGCCTGATCGGCTCGGGGGCGACGCAGGCGGCGGTGGTCGAGGCCGACTGGTTCACGCTGAAGTTCCTCCACGGCCAGGACGGGCGGCGCCGCCTGCTCGACGCGATCGAGGACCGGCCCCGCCCGACGCGGGGCCGCCCCGCATCGCAACGGCGACCTGGCCCTCTGGCGCGAGGGCCCGCCCGAGGGGCGCCGCGAACGGCTCGTCCGCTACTTCCGCGACCGCGTCGCCGGCGTCCTCCGGCTCGAACCCGACCGGCTCGACCCGGAGCGGCCGCTGAACACGCTCGGGCTCGACTCGCTGATGGCGATCGAGCTGAAGGGCGGCGTCGAGGCCGACCTCGGCGCCGCCTTGCCGCTGACCAGCCTGCTGCAAGGCCCGACGATCGCGCAGCTCGCCGACGCCGTGCTCGCGCAGGCGCCGACGGCCGCCCGCGCCGCCCGCCCCGGCCCGCGAGGCGTCGGCCGACCGCCGAGCATCCCCTCGTCGCTCGGCCAGCAGTCGCTCTGGTACCTCCACCAGCTCGAGCCCGACGCGCGCCGCCTACAACATCGCCGGCGCCGCGACGGTCCGCGGCCGGCTCGACGTCGAGGCGCTGCGGCGGCGCTTCCAGCGCCTCGTCGACCGCCACGCCGCGCTGCGGACGACCTTCCCGGCGCCCGACGGCCGCCCCGTCCAGCGGGTCCACGCGCGGATGGAGGTCGGCGTTCCGCGGTCGAGGACGCCTCGGCCTGGCCGAGGACGAGGTCGCCCGCCGCCTCGCCGACGAGGCGCACCGCCCGTTCGACCTCGAGAGCGGGCCCGCTGTTCCGGGCCCACCTGCTGTCGCCGGTCGGCCGACGAGCATGACCTGCTCCTGTCGCTGCACCACATCGTCAGCGACTTCTGGTCGGTCGCGGTCCTGATGGACGAGCTCGGCCGGATCTACCCCGCCGTCCGCGACGGCCGCGACGCGGGCCTCGCCGCCGATCGACCTCGAGTACACCGACTTACGCCCGCTGGCAGGCCGAGATGCTGGCGGGCCCGAGGGGGAGCGGCTCTGGTCCTACTGGCGCGACCGGCTCGCGCGGCCCCCTGCCCGTGCTCGACCTGCCGACCGACCGCCCCCGGCCGGCGGTCCGGACGCACCGCGGCGACGTGCGGACGGCCCGCCTCGACGCCGGGCTGACGCGGCGGCTCGGCCGGCTCGGCGAGGCGCACGGGGCGAGCCTCTACGTCACGCTGCTGGCCGCGTTCCAGGCCTTCCTCGGGCGGCATAGCGGCCAGGACGACGTGATCGTCGGCTCGCCGGTGGCGGGCCGGGACCGGCCGGGGCTGGCCGAGGTGGTCGGCTACTTCGTCAACCCCCTGCCGATCCGCGCCGACCTGTCGGGCGACCCGAGCTTCGCCGCGCTCCTGGGCCGGGTCCGGCAGGCCGTGCTGGGGGACCTGGAGCACCAGGAGTTCCCGTTCGCCTTGATGGTCGATCGCCTCCAGCCCGACCGCGACCCGAGCCGCTCGCCGCTCTTCCAGGTGATGTTCGTCTTCCAGAAGGCGCAGCGGCTCGGCCAGCGAGGGGCTCACGCCGTTCGCCCTCCGCGCGGCCGGGCCGCGGATGGACCTGGGCGAGTTCTCCGCTCGAATCGGTCGCCCTGGAGCGGCGCACCACCCAGTTCGACCTGACCCTGATGGCCGCCGAGGAGCCGACGGCCGGCTGGCCGCTCTCGCTCGAATACAACGCCGACCTGTTCGACGCCGCCACCGTCGACCGCCTGCTCGCCCGGTTCGGGACCCTGCTCGGCGGGATCGTCGCCGGCCCCGGCCGGCCCCTCGTCCGACCTGCCGCTGCTGCCCGAGGCCGAGCGCCGCCGCGTGCTGCTCGACTGGAACGCGACCGACGCCGATTTCCCGAGCTCGGCCTGCATCCACGAGCTCTTCGCGGCCCAGGCCGCGCGGACGCCCGACGCGGTCGCCGTCGTCTGCGAGGGCCACGCGCTGACCTACCGCGAGCTCGACGACCGAGCGAACCGGCTGGCCAACCACCTGAGGGGCCGGGGCGTCGGCGCCGGGTCGCGGGTCGGCCGTCGTGCATGGAGCGCTCGGCCGAGATGGTCGTCGGCGCTGCTGGGCGTCCTCAAGGCCGGCGGCGCCTACGTGCCGCTCGACCCCGAGTACCCCGCCGAGCGCCTCGCCTACATGCTCGACGACGCCCGCGCCGCCGTCGTGCTGACGCAGGGCCGCCTCCGCGACCGGCTGCCCGTCGGCGACGGCGCGGGTCGTCTGCCTCGACGACGACTGGCCGGCGATCGCCGCCGGGAGCGGCGACGCCCTCGACGTGGCCGCGGCGCCCGACGACCTGGCGTACGTGATCTACACCTCGGGCTCGACCGGACGGCCGAAGGGGGTGATGGTCTCGCACCGCAACCTGGTCCACTCGACGCACGCGCGGTCGCTCTACTACCGCGAGCCGGTCGGCGGGTTCCTGCTGCTCTCGTCGTTCGCCTTCGACAGCTCGGTGGCGGGCCTCTTCTGGACCCTGTGTCGCGGGGGGCGGCTGGTGCTCCCGCCGCCGGGACGCGACGGCCGACCCGCGCGCTGCTGGCGCGGTGGGTCGACGAGCAGGGGGTCACGCACCTGCTCTGCGTCCCCTCGCTCTACGCGCTGATCCTGGACGAGGCGCCGGCCGGGCCGCTGGCGGGCCTGCGGGTCGCGATCGTCGCGGGCGAGCCGTGCCCGGCGGCGGTCGTGGACCGGCATCACGCGAGGCTCCCGCGGGCCTCCCTCGACAACGAGTACGGGCCGACCGAGGCGACCGTCTGGAGCAGCGTCCATCGCTGCCTGCCCGATGCCGACGCCGTCGGGCCCGGTGCCGATCGGCCGGCCGATCGCGAACACGAGGCTCTACGTCCTCGACGCCCGCCTGCGGCCGGTGCCCGATCGGCGTGCCGGGCGAGCTCTACGTCGGCGGCGCGGGGGTGGCGCGGGGCTACCTCGAACCGCCCGGGCCTGACCGCCGAGCGGTTCGTCCCCGACCCGTTCGGCGATCGAGCCCGGGGGCGCGGCTCTACCGGACGGGCGACCTCGCCCGCTGGCGGCCCGACGGCGCGATCGAGTTCCTCGGCCGGGCGACGACCAGGTCAAGATCCGCGGCTACCGGGTCGAGCTCGGCGAGGTCGAGGCGGCGCTGCGCGCGGCACCCGGCCGTGCGCGAGGCGGCGGCCGTCGCCCGCGAGGACGACGCCGGGCGACCCGCGCGCTGGTCGCCTACGTCGTGCCCCGCGGCCGAGCCGGTCCCCGCGGCCGCCCTGCGGCGCTGGCTCCGCGAGCGCCTGCCCGAATCGATGGTGCCCGTCGGCCTTCGTCCGCCTCGACGGCGCTGCCGCTGGTCGCCCAACGGCAAGGTCGATCGCCGCGCCCTGCCCGCCCCCGACCCGTCCGGGGCCGATCGCGAGGCCGCCTTCGTCGCCCCGCGGACCCCGTCGAGGAGGCGCTGGCGCGGGTCGCGGCGGGCGTGCTCGGGCTGGACGCGGCGGGTCGGCGTCCACGACAACTTCTTCGAGCTGGGCATCGACTCGATCCGGAGCATCCAGGTCGTCTCGCGGGCCCGGCAGGCCGGGCTGCACCTCGACCCCGGCGCACCTGTTCCGGCACCCGACGATCGCCGAGCTGGCCCTGGCGGCCGCACCGGCGCGGGCCTCGGGCACGGATGGCGCGGCCGAGGCCGACGCGGAGGCGCCCGCCCGGGCGCTGCGGGAGGAGCCCGAGGTCGAGGACGCGTATCCCCTGTCGCCGGTCCAGGAGGGGATGCTCTTCCACACGCTCTACGCGCCCGAGTCGGGGGTGTACGTCCAGCAGTTCACCTGCGTGCTGCGGGGCGAGCTCGACGTGGCGGCGTTCGAGGAGGCGTGGCGACGGGTGATCGACCGGCACCCGGTCCTGCGGACCGCGATCCAGTGGGCCGACGCCGACCGGCCGATGCAGGTGGTCTACCGCCGGGCGCAGCTCCCGCTGGAGGTCGGCGACTGGCGCGACGCCGACCCGGCCGAGCGAGGAGGAGCGGCTGGCGGCCTACCTCCGCGACGACCGCCGCCGCGGGTTCGTGCCGTCGTGGGCCCCCCTGCTCCGCGTGGCTCTGTTCCGGACGGCCGACGACGCGCACCACCTGGCCTGGAGCAACCACCACCTGCTGATGGACGGCTGGTGCCTGCCGATCGTGCTCGGCGAGGTGCTGGCCTGCTACGAGGCGGTCCGCGAGGGCCGCGATCCCGCGCTGCCGCCGCCGCGGCCGTACCGCGACTACATCGCCTGGCTGCGGCGGCTCGACCTGGCCGAGGCCGAAGCCTACTGGCGGCGGGCCCTGCGGCGGGTTCCGCGAGCCGACGCCGCTCGGCGTGGACCGGCCCTCCGCGACGAACGGGCCCCCGGCCCGGAGACGCACGCCGAGCGGTCGGCGCGGCTGCCGGCCGCGGCGACCGCCGCGCTCGCGGCGCTGGCCCGCGCGCACCAGCTGACGCTGAACACCGTCGTGCAGGGGGCCTGGGCGATCCTCCTGTCCCGCTACGCGGGGCGCGACGACGTGGTCTTCGGCGTGACGGTCTCGGGCCGCCCCGCCGACCTGCCGGGCGTCGAGACGATGGTCGGCCTGTTCATCAACACGCTCCCGCTGCGGGTCGCCGTGCCCGAGGATGCGCCGCTCTTGCCCTGGCTCGCCGATCTGCAAGGGACAGCTGGTCGAGCTGCGCCGGCACGAGGCGAGCCCGCTCGTGCAGGTCCAGGGCTGGGGCGACGCTGCCCCGCGGCACGCCGCTGTTCGAGAGCATCTTCGTCTTCGAGAACTACCCGCTCGACGCCGCGCTGCTGGAGAGGGCGGGCCGTCTGGGGGTCGAGGAGATCCGCGCCCTGGAGCGGACGAATTACCCCCTGACCGTCATGGCGATCCCCGGCGCCGAGCTGCGGCTCCGCGTCGACTACGACACGCGGCGGTTCGACCCGGCCGCGATCGACCTGCTGCTCGGCCACCTGCGGACGCTGCTCGAAGGCGATCGCCGCCGACCCGGAGCGTCGCCTCGGCGACGTCCCCATGCTGACCGAGGCCGAGCGCCTCCGGGTGCTCGGGCAAGGGAGCGACCACGCCGCCCCCCGGAACGGCGACGCGGGCCACGACCCGGCGGGGCTCGACCGGCTCTCGGACGAGGAGCTCGACTCTTTGCTCCATCGTCTCCTCACCCGCGAAGAGGCCAGCGATGAGTAAGACGCTGAAGAAGACCGCCGACCTCTCCCCCGAGGAGAAGCGCGCCCTGGTGGCCCGCCTGCTCCGCGAGAAGGCCGGCGCCGCCCGCGCCGCCGACCCCCTCGTCCACCAGCTCGTCTCGGCCCAGGCCGCGCGCACCCCCGACGCGGTCGCCGTCGTCCTTCGAGGGCCAGGCGCTGTCCTACCGCGAGCTCGACGACCGATCGAACCGGCTGGCCAACGACTTGAGGGGCCTGGGCGTCGGCGCCGGGTCGCTGGTCGGCCGTCGCGTCGAGCGCTCGGCCGAGATGGTCGTCGGCGCTGCTGGGCATCGCTCAAGGCCGGCGCCGCCTACGTGCCGCTCGACCCCGAGTACCCCGCCGAGCGCGTCGCCTACATGCTCGACGACGCCGACGCCGCCGTCGTGCTCACGCAGGGGCGGCTCCGCGACCGGCTCCCCTTCGGCGCCGCGACGGTCGTCTGCCTCGACGACGACTGGCCGGCCATCGCGCGCGAGGAGGGCACGCGCGCCGGCCGTGGCCGTGCGGCCCGACGACCTGGCGTACGTGATCTACACCTCGGGCTCGACCGGCACGGCCCAAGGGGGTGATGGTCCCGCACCGGGCGCTGGCCAACTTCCTGACCTCGATGCGTCGCACGCTCGGGATCGCCGAGCGCGACGCGCTGCTGGCCGTGACCACGCTCTCTTCGACATCGCGGCGCTGGAGCTGTTCCTGCCGCTGGTGGCGGGCGCCCGCGTGGTCGTCGCGCCGCGGGACGTGGCCGTCGACGGCCGCCGCCTCGCCGGCGCGGATCGAGGACGAGGGGATCACCTTCCTCCAGGCGACCCCGGCCACCTGGCGGATGCTCCTGGAGGCGGGCTGGGAGGGGACGCCCGGCCTGACGATCCTCTGCGGCGGCGAGGCGCTGCCGCGCGACCTGGCCGACCGGCTCCTGCGCCAAGGGCAGGCGCTCTGGAACCTGTACGGCCCGACCGAGACGACCATCTGGTCGTCGGCCGCGAAGGTCGAGCCCGGCGAGGGGCCGGTCGCCGATCGGCCGGCCGATCGCGGACGACGCAGCTCTACGTGCTCGACGCGCACCTGCGGCCGGTGCCGGTCGGCGTGGCCGGCGAGCTCTACATCGGCGGCGCCGGGCCTGGCGCGGGGCTACCTGGACCGCCCCGGCCTGACCGCCGAGCGGTTCGTCCCCGACCCGCTCGGCCAGAGCCGCCGGCGGCCGGCTCTACCGCACCGGCGACCTGGCGCGGTGGCGGCCCGACGGGGCGCTCGAGTGCCTGGGACGGGTCGACCACCAGGTCAAGATCCGCGGCTTCCGCGTCGAGCTGGGCGAGGTCGAGGCGGCGCTCGCTGCGGCACCCGCAGGTCCGCGAGGCGGTGGCCGTGGCGCGCGAGGACGCCTCGGGCGAGAACCGGCTGGTCGCCTACCTCGTGCCGACGCCGGGGCCCGACCCGAACGCCGCCGACCTGCGCCGGGCCCTGCTGGAGACCCTGCCCGAGTACATGGTCCCCTCGGCGTTCGTCGTGCTCGAGGCGCTGCCGCTGACCCCCAACGGCAAGGTCGACCGCAAGGCGCTGCCCGAGCCCGACGCGGCGCGGACCGCGGCGGCCGAGGCCTACGTGCCGCCCCGCGGGCCGATCGAGGAGGCGCTGGCGGCGATCTGGGCCGAGCTGCTCGGGCGCGACCGGGTCGGGGTCCACGACAACTTCTTCGACCTGGGCGGCCACTCGCTGATCGCCACTCAGCTGCTGGCCCGCGTCCGAGGGCCTGTTCGGCGTGTCGCCGGCCCTGAACGAGTTCTTCGACGCCCCCACCGTGGCCGGCCTGGCGCGCCAGGTCGAGGCGGCGCTGCGGGCCGGGGCCGGGCCTCCAGGCCCCGCCGATCCGGCCGGCCGACCGATCGGCGCCGATCCCCGCCTCGTTCGCGCAGCAGCGGCTCTGGTTCCTCGACCAGCTCGAGCCGGGCAGCGCCGTTCTACAACATCCCGGTCGCCGTCCGGCTCGTCGGCGCGCTCGACGCCGACGCGCTGAAGCGGTCGCTGGACGAGATCGTCCGCCGCCACGAGGTCCTGCGGACCACGTTCGCGGCCGTCGACGGCAGGCCGGTGCAGGTCATCGCGCCGAGCCTCGAAGTCGCCCTGCCCGTGGAGGACCTGTCGGCCTCGCCCGAGGACCGCCGCGAGGCCGAGGCCGAGCGGCTGGTGCGCGAGGAGTCGTGCGCGGCCGTTCGACCTGGCCCGCGGCCCGCTTGATCCGCGCCGGCCTGATCCGGCTCGGGCCGAGCACGAGCACGTCGTGGTCGTGACATGCACCACATCATCTCCGACGGCTGGTCGATCGGCGTGCTCGTGCGCGAGGTCGGCGCCATCTACGAGGCGTTCGCGCACGGGCGGCCGTCGCCCTTGCCCGAGCCGCCGCTCCAGTACGCCGATTACGCCGTCTGGCAGCGCGGGTGGCTCCAGGGCGAGGTGCTCGCAGGCGCAGCTCGACTACTGGAAGGGCGAGCTGGCGGGCGTGCCCGCCGCTGGAGCTGCCGACCGACCGGCCGCGGCCGGCCGTCCTGGGGCACCGCGGCGGCGAGCGCACGGCTGTCGCTTGCCGAAGGAGCTGGTCGACGGCGCTGCGGGCGCTCGGGCAGGAAGGAGGGCGTGACCCTCGTTCATGACGCTGCTGGCGGCGTTCCAGGCGCTCCTGCACCGCTACTCGGGCCAGGACGACATCGCGGTCGGGACGCCGATCGCGGGCCGGACCCGGCCGGAGGTCGAGGACCTGATCGGGTTCTTCGTCAACACGCTGGTCCTCCGCGGCGACCTGCGCGGGCGACCCGAGCTTCCGCGCGCTGCTGCGGCCGGGTCAAGCGCGGCGGCGCTGGCGGCGTACGCCCACCAGGACCTGCCGTTCGAGCAGCTCGTCGGCGTCCTGCACCCCGACCGCGACCCGAGCCGGTCGCCGCTGTTCCAGGTGATGTTCGCGCTCCAGAACGCCCCGCTGCCGGCGCTGGAGTCGCCGGAGCTGACCATGACCCCGCTCCGAGGCCGAGAGCGGCACGGCGAAGTTCGACCTGACGCTGTTCGTCACCGAGACGGAGCGGCGGCCTGGGCCTGGCGCTGGAGTACAACGCCGACCTGTTCGACCCGGCGACGATCGACCGGATGCTCGGCCACTTCCGGACGCTCCTGGAGGGGATCGTCGGCCGACCCCGACCAGCCGGTCGGCGCGCTGCCGATGCTCTCGGACGAGGAGCGCCGGCGGATGCTCGGCCAGCAGGACGACGGCGACCCGACGCCGACGACGCGCTGGCCGACCTCGACCGGCTCTCCGACGAGGAGCTCGACGCGCTGATGACCGACCTCCTCCCCGAAGAAGGCGCGACCGATGAGTCGTAACGTCACCCGCCGGGCCGCCGACCGGTCCCCCGAGGAGAAGCGCGCCCTGCTCGCGCGCCGGCTCCGGGGGAAGGCCCGCGCCTCGGGGCGGGGGGCCGACTCGTGCCTCCACCGCGCCTTCGAGGCGCAGGCCGCGCGGACGCCCGAGGCGGTCGCGCTGGAGTTCGAGGGCCGCACGCTCACCTACCGCGAGCTCGAACGCCTGGGCCAACCGGCTCGCGCACCGCCTCCGGGCGCTGGGCGTCGGCCCCGAGGTCGCTGGTCGGCCTCTGCGTCGAGCGCTCGGCCGAGATGGTCGTCGGGCTGCTCGGCATCCTCAAGGCGGGCGGCGCCTACGTGCCGCTCGACCCGTCGTAGCCCGGCCGAGCGGCTCGCGTTCATCCTCGACGACGCCCGGACGGCCGGTCGTGCTCACCCAGCGGGCCCTGGCGACCGCACTTCCACGGGCGCGACGGCCACGTGGTCCTCCTCGACGACGACGACGCCTCGACGACGCGCGACGACGACCCCGAGCGCGTCGCCACGCCCGACAACCTGGCCTACGTCATCTACACGTCGGGCTCGACCGGCAGGCCCAAGGGGGTGCCGGTCACGCACGCCAACGTCGCCCGCCTGTTCCGGCGGACGCAGCCCTGGTTCCGCTTCGGCCCGGCCGACGTCTGGACGCTGTTCCACTCGTTCGCGTTCGACTTCTCGGTCTGGGAGATCTGGGGCGCGCTGCTGTACGGCGGCCGGCTGGTGGTCGTCCCGTACTGGGTGAGCCGGTCGCCCGAGGCGTTCCGCGACCTGCTCCGCGACCGAGCGGGTGACGGTCCTGAACCAGACCCCCTCGGCCTTCCGCCAGCTGATCCGCGCCGAGGAGGAGGCCGGCGCGCCGGCCGACGACCTGGCGCTGCGGCTGGTGATCTTCGGCGGCGAGGCGCTCGACCCGCGGAGCCCTGCGCCCCTGGTTCGAGCGGCACGGCGACCGATCGCCGCAACTGGTCAACATGTACGGGATCACCGAGACGACCGTCCACGTGACCTACCGGCCGATGTCGCTCGCCGACCTCGTCCGACGCGACGGCGAGCAGCCCGATCGGCCGGCCGATCCCCGACCTGCAGGTCTACGTGCTCGACCGCGACATGGAGCCGGTGCCGGTCGGGGTGGTCGGGCGAGATGTACGTCGGCGGCGCCGGGCTGGCGCGGGGCTACCTGAACCGCCCGGGCCTGACCGCCGAGCGGTTCGTCGCCCGACCCGTTCGGCGGCCGCCCGGGGCGCGGCTCTACCGGAGCGGGCGACCTCGCCCGCCGCCGGCCCGACGGCGCGCTCGAATACCTCGGCCGGTGCGACCACCAGGTCAAGGTCCGCGGCTTCCGGATCGAGCTGGGCGAGATCGAGGCGGCGCTCGGCCAGCACCCCGACGGTGCGCGAGGCGGTCGTCCTCGCCCGCGAGGACGTGCCGGGCGACCGGCGGCTGGTGGCCTACGTCGTCGCCCGCCGCGGCGCGAGCGCCCCGCCGGCGGCCGACGCTGCGGGCCTGGCTCAAGGCGAAGCTGCCCGATTACATGATCCCCTCGGCGTTCGTGGCCTCGACGCGCTGCCGCTGACGGGCAACGGCAAGATCGACCGCGACGCGCTGCCCGCCCCCGACCGTCGGCGCGGTCCGAGGCGGGCCTACGTCGAGCCGCGGACGCCGACCGAGACGGCGCCTGGCCGAGATCTGGGCCGAGGTGCTGGGGTCGGACGGGTCGGCGCGGCCGACAACTTCTTCGACCTGGGCGGCCACTCGCTGCTGGCCACGCAGGTCGATCTCGCGGCTCCGCGACGCGTTCGGGGTCGAGGTCCCGCTCCGCGCCCTGTTCGAGGCGCCGACCGTCGCCGGCCTGGCCGAGCCGCATCGAGGCGATCCGCGCAGGGCGGCCGCGCGCGACCGCGCCGGCCGATCCGGCCGGCGCCCGCGCGACGGGCCGGCGATCCCGCTCTCGTTCGCGCAGCAGGCGCTCTGGTTCCTCGACCGCCTGGCGCCCGGCGAGCCGACCTTCAACATCGCCGCCGCCGTCCGCGTCCGCGGGCCCGCTCGACCCCGACGCGCTGGGGCGGGCCTTCGCCGAGATCGTCCGCCGCCACGAGGCGCTGCGGACGACGTTCGCCGCTGGTCGACGGCGAGCCGGTCCAGGTGATCGCCCCCGAGCCGTCCGCGGCGCTGGAGGCGGTCGACCTCCGCGCCCTGCCCGAAGCCGACCGCGAGGCCGAGGCCGAGCGGCTGGCGATCGCCGAGGCGCGCCGGCCGTTCGACCTGGCCCGCGGGCCGCTGGTCGCGGGCCGTGCTGCTGCGGCTCGGCGACGACGACCACGCGGTCCTGCTGACGATGCACCACATCGTCTCCGACGGCTGGTCGTTCGGCGTCGCCGCGCGGCGAGCTCGCGGCGCTCTACGAGGCGTTCCGCCGGGGCGAGCCGTCGCCTCTGCCCGACGCTGCCGATCCAGTACGCCGACTTCGCCCTCTGGCAGCGCGAGTGGCTCCGGGGCGAGGTGCTCGACGGCCTGCTCGCCTACTGGACGCGGCAGCTCGGCGGGCGTCCGCGCCGCTGGAACTGCCGACCGACCGGCCGCGGCCCGCCGTCCGGTCGTCGCGCGGGGCCGTGCGTCCGCTTCGCGCTGCCCGACGAGCCTGACCGCCGGCGCTCGGTCGCGCTGGCCGCTGCGCGAGGGGGCGACGCCGTTCATGATCCTGCTGGCGGCGTTCCAGGCGCTGCTGCACCGCTACTCGCGGGCAGGACGACATCGCCGTCGGCTCGCCGATCGCGAACCGGAACCGGGCCGAGGTCGAGGGGCTGGTCGGCTACTTCGTCAACATGCTGGTCCTCCGCGCCGACCTGTCGGGCGACCCGACGCTTCCGCGACCTGCTGGCCCGCGTCCGCGAGGTCGGCCCTCGGGGCGTTCGAGCACCAGGACTTGCCCTTCGACCGGCTCGTCGAGGCGCTCCAGCCCGCCGCGCGACCTGAGCCGCACGCCGCTGTTCCAGGCGATGTTCGTCCTCCAGAACAACCGGATGCCCGACGTCGGCCGCCGCGACCTGGAACTGTCGCGCGCTCGAGGGTCGGCGAGGGGACCGGCGACCGCCAAGTTCGACCTGACCCTGGCGCTGGCGGAGGTGGGCGGCGGCCTGGTCGGCTCGTTCGAGTACAGCACCGACCTGTTCGACGCCGCGACCATCGACCGGATGGCGGGCCACTTCCGGACCTTGCTCGAAGGGGTCGTCGCCGACCCCGAGGCGCGGCTGTCGGCGCTGCCGCTGCTGACCGAGGCCGAGCGCGGCCCGCTGGTCGGCGAGCTGGCACGCGGGCCGATCGTCGAGGTCGGCCCGGCCTGCCTGCCGGCCCTGTTCGAGGCCCAGGCCGCCCGCACGCCCGACGCCGTCGCGCCTGGCCTTCGACGGCGGCCGGTGGACCTATCGCGAGCTCGACGCGCGGGCCAACCGGCTGGCGCACCACCTCATCCGGCGCGGGGTCGGGCCCGACGTGCCGGTGGCGATCGCCGTCGAGCGGTCGCCCGAGATGGCGGTCGGCCTGCTCGGCATCCTCAAGGCGGGCGGCGCCTACGTGCCGCTCGACCCGGCCTATCCGGCCGATCGCCTCGCCTTCATGCTGGACGACGTCGGCGCACCCGTGCTCCTGACCCAGCATCGCCTGCGCGACCGCCTGCCCGAGGCGCGCGCCGAGGTGATCTGCCTCGACGCCGATTGGGAGGCGATCGCCCGCGAGGGCGACGAGGACCCCGGGGTCGCCCTCGCCCCCGACCACGCGGCCTACATCATCTACACGTCGGGGTCGACCGGGCACGCCGCGAGGGGCGGTGGTCACGCATCGCGGCCTGGCCAACCACAACGTCGCGGCGGCGTCGCTGTTCGGGCTCGGGCCCGACGACCGGGTCTTGCAGTTCTCGTCGATCAGCTTCGACATCCTGTCGAGGAGCTGTTCCCGGCCTGGATCTCGGGGGCGGCGGTGGTCCTCCGGGGCGGCGACGACCTGCTCGACCCCGCCCGGTTCACGCGCTGGATCGACCGCGAACGGATCACCGTGCTCGACCTGCCGACCGCCTACTGGCACGCCTGGGTCGACGGCCTGGTCGCGGATCGGGCGGGCCGCTGCCGGAGGCTCTGCGGCTGGTCGTCGTCGGGGGCGAGAAGGCGTCGGCGTCGGCGCTGGCGTCCTGGCGGACGATCGGCGGGCGATCGGGTCCGCTGGCTGAACACCTACGGCCCGACCGAGGCGACCGTGATCGCCACGGCCTACGAGCCGGCGCCCGGCGACGGCCATCGAGACCGACCCGCCGATCGGCCGGCCGATCGCCAACACGCGGATCTACCTGCTCGACGCCCGCGGCGCAGCCCGTCCCGATGGGCCTGCCGGGCGAGCTGTACATCGGCGGCGCAGGGGTGGCGCGGGGCTACTGGAACCGCCCCGGCGCTGACCGCCGAGCGGTTCGTCCCCGACCCGTTCGGCGGCGAGCCCGGGGCGCGGCTGTTCCGGACGGGCGACCTGGCGCGGTGGCGGCCCGACGGGCCGCTGGAGTTCCTCGGCCGGGTCGACGGCCAGGTCAAGGTCCGCGGGTTCCGGGTCGAGCCGGGCGAGGTCGAGGCGGCGCTGCGGCGCCATCCCGGCCGTGCGCGAGGCGGCGGTCGTCGCGAACGAGGACGAGGCGGGCGAGCGCCGGCTGGATGCCTACGTCGGTCGTCGGCGACGGCGCCGAGATCACGCCCGCCGCGCTCCGCCGCTTCCTCCGCGAGAGGCTCCCGCGGCACATGGTGCCGGCGACGTTCACCCTGCTGGACGCCCTGCCGCTGACCGTCTCGGGCAAGGTCGATCGCCGCGGCCCTGCCCGCGCCCCGAGGGCGGCGACGGGCGCGACCGCGGTCGCCGCCGCGCGACGAGGTCGAGGCGCGGCTCGTGCGGATCTGGGAGGAGGTGCTCGGGACCGGGCCCGTCGGGGTCGCCGACAACTTCTTCGACCTGGGCGGCCACTCGCTGCTGGCGATCCGGCTGACGTCGCGGGTCGAGGACGAGTTCGGCCGCCGCCTGCCGCTCTCGTCGCTGTTCCTGGGGGCGACGGTCGAGGAGCTGGCCGCGCTGCTGCGCGAGCCGGTCGAGGGACGGCCGTGGTCGCCGCTGGTCGCGGTCCAGCCGTCGGGCGACGGGCGGCCGTTCTTCTGCGTCCACCCGGCGGGCGGGATCGTCTACTGCTTCCACGAGCTGGCCCGCGCGCTCGGCACCGACCGGCCCTTCCTACGCCTTCCAGGCCGCCGGGCTCGACGACGACCGCGAGCCGTTCGCGAGCCTGGAGGAGATGGCGGCGTCCTACATCGAGGCGATGCGCGCGAAGCAGCCCGAGGGGCCCTATCACCTGGGCGGGTGGTCGCTCGGCGGCGTGGTCGCCTTCGAGATGGCCCGGCAGCTCGCGCGACGCGGGCCACGAGGTCGCGACGCTCGCGCTGTTCGACACCCGCGTGCCGCGAGGGCCGGCGGCGCTCGACGCGTCGCCCGAGCTCGCGAGGAGGCTCCGCGACCTGGCCGGCGAGGTCGCCACGCTCGGCCTGTTCGACGCCCCCGGGCCCGGGGCCGACCCGCTCGACGACGCGGCCGTGCTCGCCGAGTTCGCCGGCGACATGGCGACGGCGTTCGGCGGCGACGTGCGGCGCCTGTTCGCGCCACCTGCGGGGCCTCTCGCCCGAGGAGCGGCGCGCGTACGTCCTGAAGTTCTTCCAGCTCGACCAGGTCTACCACCTGGAGACCGGGCCCGAGCGGGTGCGACGGCTCTGGAGCGTCCTGCGGGCGAACTTCCTGGCGCAGTCGCGGTACGTGCCCCGGCCCTACCCGGGCCGCCTGGTCCTGTTCCGCGCCGCCGACGGGCGCGGCCGCGCCCCGACCGACCCGACGCTGGGCTGGGCCGCCTGGCCGGCGGGGGCGTGACGGTCTACGACGTGCCCGGCGACCATGCGACGATCCTGAAGACGCCCGGCGTCCGGGCCCTGGCCGAGGCCCTGCGATCCGAGCTCGACGGCCGGGGAGGGAGCACGTCGATGAGCCTGCTCCGCTTCCTGCTGAGAGAGTCGCGGGGGACGGTGGTCCTGTCGATCCTGGCGGGGATGGTCGCCGGGGTGAGCGGCGTCGCCCTGATCGCGCTGATCCACGCCGACCTGGGCCGCGAGCATCCCCCGACGCGGCGCGCTGGCGTGGGCCTTCGCCGCGATGGTCCTCGTGCTGGTGGCGTCGCGGGTCGTGGCGCAGGCGGCGATGGTCCGGCTGGGGCAGGCGTCGGTGCATCGGATGTGCGTCCACCTGTGCCGGAAGATCCTCGTCGGTGCCCCTGGAGCGGTTCGAGGCGCTCGACCCCTCGGCGCTGGTGGCGGTGCTGACCGAGGACGTCGTGATCGTCGCCGGCGGCGCTGGCGGGCCTGCCGCTGGTCTGCGTCAACGTGCCGGTGGTGGTCGTCTGCCTGGCGTACGTCGGCTGGCTCTCGCCGGTGGTGCTGGCGTGCGGGCTGGGGGGCGTGGCGGTGGCGGTCCTCGGCCACGGGTGGCTCGCGAATCCGGCCTGCGGCACCTGAAGCGGGCGAGGGCGAGCCAGGACGCCCTGGTCGGTCACTTCCGGTCGCTGATCGGCGGGTTCCGCGAGCTGAAGGCTCAACCGCCGCCGCCGCGAGGCGTTCCTGGCCGAGCACCTCGAGCCGGCCGCGGCCGAGGTCCGCGACCGCAACACCGCCGGGCTGGTGATGTTCTGCGGTGGCCAGCGGGTGGGGCCAGCTCGCGTTCTTCGGGTTCATCGGCTTCCTGCTGTTCGCCCTGCCGGCGCTGCACGACCCGGGCCGCGACGTGCTGGCCGGCGCGGTGCTGGTGGTGCTGTACGTCATGTCGCCGCTGGACGTGCGTCCAGGCTGGATGCCGGTCGCTGGGCCGGGCGCGGGTCGTCGCTGCTCAGGATCGAGGCGCTCGACCCGTCGCTGTCGGCCGGGGGCCGCGACGACGCCCCCGACGCGACGGCCGGTCAGCTCGCCTTCCGCGAGGCGCTGGAGCTGTCGGGCGTCTCGTACGCCTACCGGCACGGGTCCGACCGCGACGGCTTCGCGCTCGGGCCGGTCGACCTGACGCTCCGCCCCGAGGAGATGCGTCTTCCTGGTCGGCGGCAACGGCAGCGGCAAGACGACGCTGGTGAAGCTGCTGACCGGCCTCTACGCGCCGCAGGCCGGCGCGATCCGGCTCGACGGCCGCGCTCGTCACGGCCGCGATGCGGGAGGACTACCGCCAGCTCTTCTCGGTCGTCTTCGCCGACGGCCACCTGTTCAAGGCGCTGATGGGCCTCGACCTGTCCGACCTCGACGCCCGCGCCCGCGACGAGCTCGTCCGGCTGGAGCTCGACGGGCCGGTCCGGGTCGAGGGGGGGCGTTCTCGACGACGACCGACCTGTCGCTGGGCCAGCGCAAGCGGCTGGCGCTGCTGGCCGCCTGCCTGGAGGACCGGCCGATCTGCGTCCTCGACGAGTGGGCGTCGCACCAGGACCCGCGGTTCAAGAAGATCTTCTACCTCGAGATCCTCCCGGAGCTGCGGGCCCGGGGCAAGACGCTCCTGGTCATCACGCCACGACGAGGACTATTTCCACGTCGCCGACCGGGTCATCCGCCTCGACTCGGGCCGCATCCTCGACGACGACGGCGCCTTCGACGCCGTCCCCGACCACTGCGTCTAGTCGACGATCGGCAGGCGATCGGCCACGTTGCACACGCCCCATCGGAATCGAGCCGCGCCATGAAGAAGCTCCTGTTCATCCTGATCGTGCTCTGGGGCGGCGGCGCGGCCGCGCTCTGGTACTGGAACGAGCTGCCAGGCGCAGCAGGTGACGTACCGGACGGTCGCCGTCCGCCGCGGCGACCTGCTGGCCACGATCAACGCCACCGGGACGCTCGAGCCCGAGGAGGTGGTCGACGTCGGGGCCCAGATCGCCGGCGAGGTCCAGAGCTTCGGCACCGACCCGCGCGACCCGAACAAGCCGATCAGCTACGGCTCGCCGGTCGAGAAGGGGACGGTCCTGGCCCGCCTCGACGACGCGCTGCTCAAGGCGCGGGTCGACCAGGCGAGGGCCAGCCTGGCCAAGCGCCGAGGCCGACCTCGAGCAGGCCCAGGTCAAGCTCCGACCTGGCCGAGCGCGACCTCGACCGGGCCCGCCGGCTCCGGGCCCGCAACAGCATCCCCGAGCAGGAGTACGACACCGCCGTCGCGAACCAGGAGGCGGCCGGGGCCGCCGTGTCGGTCGCCGAGGGGGCCCTGGCGCTCGCGAAGGCGAACCTGGAGGAGGCGAGCGTCAACCTCGGCTACGCCACGATCAGCTCGCCGGTCAAGGGGGTCATCCTCGACCGCCGCGTGAACATCGGCCAGACGGTGGTGGCCAGCCTCAACGCGCCGAGCCTCTTCCTGATCGCCAAGGACCTCAGCCGGATGGAGATCTGGGCCTCGGTCAACGAGACCGACGTCGGCGCCATCCACGTCGGGCAGGGGGTGCGGTTCACCGTCGGCGCCTTCCCGCGCGAGACGTTCCGCGGCAAGGTCGCGCAGATCCGCCTGAACGCCAGCATGACGCAGAACGTCGTCACCTACACCGTGGTCGTCGAGGTGGACAACGCCGGGGGCAAGCTCCTGCCCTACCTGACGGCCCGCGTCGAGTTCGAGGTCGAGGACCGGCACGACGTCGCTGCTCGTCCCCAACGCCGCGCTGCGGTGGCAGCCGAAGGCCGCGCAGGTCGTCCCCGAGCGTCGCGAGGAGTTCGCGCAGTCGCTCCGCCGCCGCGCCGCCGCCCCGAGGCGCGACGAGGCGACGAGCCCGGCCAAGCCCGAGACCCGGTCGGGCACCCTCTGGGTCCGCCAGGGCGAGTTCGTCCGCCCGGTGCCCGTCACGGTCGGCCTGACCGACGGCATCTCCACCGAGGTCGTCGAGGGGGACGTCCGCGAGGGCCAGGAGGTCGTCGTCGGCGCCGTCGCGAAGGAGGCCGACGACGAGGGCCGCTCCCCCTTCCTGCCCAAGATCAAGAACGACAAGGCCAAGAAGTAAAGTCGCCCCGAGAGAGGACACGTCATGGCCGTCAACTACATGAGCGCCGTCGGGCTGCTCGACGGGGTCAACCGCCTCTTCGACCTCCACACCGGCGGCCGTCGCCGGCCCGTCTTCTTCGACGTCGAGACAGACCTGCCCGCACCTGCTCGAGCTCGACCGAAACTTCCCCGCGATCCGCGAGGAACTGGTCGCGCTGCTTGCGCGAGAAGGCGGCGATCCCGAAGTACCACGAGGTCGACCGGATGCAGCAGTACATCTCGGGGCAGGTCGACCCCGACAAGGACTGGAAGGTCTTCTACCTGTACGCGATGGGCGAGAAGCCGAAGGCCAACCGCGACCGCTGCCCGGCGACGTCGGCGCTGCTGGACCGGGTGCCGGGGCTGTTCCAGGCGTTCTTCTCGATCCTCGACGGCGGCAAGTCGGTCCCGCCCCACGACGGCCCGTACCGCGGCTACCTCCGCTACCACCTCGGGCTGGTCGTGCCCGAGAACAACCCCCCCACGCTCCGGATCAAGGACCAGGACTACACCTGGCAGGAGGGCCGGAGCATCCTCTTCGACGACAGTTGGCGGCACGAGGTCATCAACAAGAGCGACGGCGACCGCGTCGTCCTGATCGTCGACATCCGCCGCCCCATGCCTCTGCCGTTCGCCTCGCTCAACCGATTCGTCGAGCTCGTCATGAGGATGGTCTACGGCCGGCAGATCCTCAAGAAGCTCGCCTGACGCATCGGGCTGCCGGCCGAATCCATCGGAATGCCGATTTCAATTTGAAATTTCAAATTTGAAATTATAAATTCAAATTGAATTCTTATGAACACAGCTCAGAAAAAGCGAGGATCCGGCCCCGGCGAGACGGACCGCGACGTGACGTCGCTGAAGCTGGAACACATCCGCAAGGACTACGCGCGCGGCAAGGTGGTCGTCCCCGTGCTCAAGGGGGTCTCGCTGGCGGTCGCGCCGCGGCGAGATGGTGGCGCTGATGGGGGCGTCGGGGTCGGGCAAGACGACGCTGATCAACCTGCTCGGCTGCCTCGACCGGCCGACCGACGGGCCGGTACTGGCTCGACGGCGAGGAGGTCTCGGCGCTCTCCGAGGCCGAGCGCGCGCCTGCTGCGGAACGAGAAGATCGGGTTCGTCTTCCAGAACTTCAACCTGCTGCCGCGGCTCTCGGCGCTGGAGAACGTGATGATGCCGCTGGCCTACGCGGCGCACGGCCTCTCCGACCGCGAGTGCCGCGACCGCGCCCGGGCGCTGCTGGAGCGGGTCGGGCTGGGCGACCGCGCTCGACCACGAGCCGGCGCAGCTCTCCGGCGGCGAGCAGCAGCGGGTCGCGATCGCGCGGGCGCTGGTCAACCGCGGCTCGATCCTGATCGCCGACGAGCCGACCGGCAACCTCGACTCGAAGACCGGCGAGGAGATCCTGGCGATCTTCCGCCAGCTCAACGCCGAGGACGGCCTGACGATCATCCTGGTCACGCACGACCCGAACGTCGCCGCGCACGCCGAGCGGATCGTCCGCATCCGCGACGGCGTCGTCGAGGGCGAGTACGAGTCCGACCCCGTCGGGTCGGCCGGCCCGCCCCCGAAGCCCCGACGTCGACGCCCGGCGCCGACCCCCGAGGGGTCGCCCTCGGCCGGAGTCGCCCCGGCGCGGCGCGGGCAGCTCCGGTTCTTCCGGAGGACGACCGAGATGGCGCTGCGGTCGCTGCGGCGGAACGTCCTGCGGTCGGTCCTGACGACGCTGGGGATCATCATCGGCGTCGGCTCGCTGATCGCGATCGCCGAGATCGGCAAGGGGTCGGCGGCGGCGATCACGCGGCGTCCTGGAGACGACCGGCGCCAACACGCTGCTCGTCCAGGCGGGGGCGGCGTCGAGCAACGGCGTGAGCCTCGGCAGCGGCAGCATCAAGACGCTCACGCCCGAGGACGCCGAGGCGATCCTCCACGAGTGCCCGGCCGTCGACAGCCTGGCGCCGATCGTCTACGCCCGCCGGCAGGTCGTCTACGGCAACAAGAACTGGGTGCCGATCTACATCTACGGCACCACGCCCGGCCTGCTCCGCGTCCGCGACTGGGAGACGCTTGACGGAGGGCGAGGCGTTCACCGACCAGGACGTCCACGACGTCGCGCATGGTCTGCCTGCTCGGCCAGACGCTGGTCCACGAGCTGTTCGGCGACGAGTCGCCGCTCGGCCAGGAGGTGCTCGTCAACGACGTGCCGCTGCGGGTCGTCGGCGTCCTGAGCCGGAAGGGGACGAACATCATCGGGATCGACCAGGACGACATCCTGCTCGCCCCCTGGACGACGATCAAGTTCCGCGTCAGCGCGGCGTCGTCGCCGAGCGCGGTCCAGCACGCCGCGGCCGGCGGCGAGCGACCTCGGCTCGAGCAGTTCAGCCTGCTGGCCCGCCGCTACCCGCGGTCGGTGACCGAGCCTGTACCCGGCGGCGTCGGCGACGCAGATGGCCGACACGCCCAGGCTCGAGCGGTTCTCCAACGTCGACTCGATCCTCGTCCAGGCGGTGTCGACCGACGAGATCCCCGCCGCGATGGTCCAGATCACCGAGCTGCTCCGCGAGCGGCACCAGATCGGCCCCGGGCGAGGAGGACGACTTCGACGTCCGCGACTTCACCGAGGTGATCCAGGCCGTGCAGTCGACGGTCGGCCTGGTGGCGGGCCTGCTGGTCTGCGTGGCGCTGATCTCGCTGGTGGTCGGCGGCGTGGGGATCATGAACATCATGCTCGTCTCGGTGACCGAGCGGTATCCGCGAGATCGGCCTGCGGATGGCCGTCGGGGCCGGGCCGCGCGACATCCTCCGCCAGTTCCTCGTCGAGGCGGTCGTGCTCAGCGTGCTCGGCGGGGCCGGTCGGGCATCGTCGTCGGCCGGGGCGGCTCGCTCCTGGTCCGGGTCGCTGGCCGCACTGGCCGACCGAGTCGTCGATCCTGGCGATCATCGGCTCGGTCTCGGTCTCGGTCACCGTCGGCGATCGTCTTCGGCTACTACCCCGCCTGGAAGGCGTCGCGGCTCAACCCGATCGAGGCGCTGCGGTACGAGTGAGCCCGCCACGGACTTGAATTCTCAAATTTGAAATTTCAAATTTGAAAATTTATGGTGGTGTCCTATGCCACTTGAACAGCCGGGAAGCTGACCCATTCGCGGGTAGTCCAGACGTGATCCGTTAGCCCGGCGGCCAGAGCGGGCGTCCGTCGCTGCCAACGCCCCTTGTCGTCCCGCTGCCGTAAGGTGCGGACCACCCAGCAGAAGTTGTAGCGATACAGCGTGTAATAGCTCATCGCCTCATGTACACGCCAATCTTTACTGAACCGGTACGTCTTCCGCGCCTTCCGCGCATTCTGGCCGCGGTCGGTGCCGTGCTGGCGCTCGATGAACGACGTGTTGACCGCCCGGCTCACCGACGACGCGCCCAGGGCGGCCTTCAGACCGCCTTCGGTGCCGAAGATCAGCCGACGTTCGACCGCGACCACCCGGTCGTTTTCCCGTGCCTTGTGGACCGTGGCGTAGGTCAAGTCCTGGGGCAACCGCCGCTCGGGCAGGATCGGCCGCCGGCCCGGCCCGGTCGTGGGCCCCGAGACCGGCACGCCGAACGCCCTCTCGATCGCCGAGGCATAGGCGGGGTATTCGTCGCTGGTCATCAACCGAGGCGTAGCGCCGTCGGTGCGGTCCTTGACCGTGGCGACGATCTCCTCGGCGTTCTCGATCGAGCGCGCCCCCGGGACCACGGCCAAGACCAGCCGATGTTCGGGGTCGATCGCGACGTGATCCCACCAGTCCCCCTTGTGATCGTCGGCGGGATCGGCGGGGTCGCAGTTCTTCTGCTTCTTATTGACGAACGACCACTTCTCGTCGAACTGGACCTCAGTGGTCCGAGGGGGAAAAAGCCACAAGCTCGTCATGAGCGTCGTGGGCATGCTCCCCGGCGGCTCTGGCCAGTCGGACGACGGTGTCGCGATGGACGCCGACGAGGCGGCCGGTCTGGCGGATGCCGTCGCCCTCGGCCAGGTGCTCCAGGACCGAGACGGCGGTCGGTTCGGGGAGGTGACAGCGGTAGAGCGGCGTGCCCTTGCGCTCCGAGAAGCGGGCGCGACAGGCGTTGCAGTAGAGTTGGCGGAACTGCTTGTCCTTGCCGTAGCGGCCGCAGACCGAGAGATTTCCGACGTCCCGTTGGCCGTAGAGGGAGCAGTCGGGGTTCTGGCAGCAGAAGCGAGCGAGATCGTGCATGAGGCGAATGGGCCCCGTGGAAGGGGACGTGTTGTGACCAGGGCATAGGTACCGGGATCGTCACTCATCCTACGTCCAGTCCCTCGCAAAGGTTCAAATTGCCTAGGACACCACCAAATTTATTGAGGGTCAGGAAAGAAATGTCCGCGATCGTCTCGTCCTCCGCAGCCCCGGAGGGGCGACCGTCCCTCGCCCAGGGCGACAGCCCTGGGCGAGGGACGGTCGCCCCTCCGGGGCTGCAAAGGCGCGGACATCTCTTTCCTGACCCTCAATAGTTCGTCAACCCGTTTGATCGGCCGCGAGGTCGAACCCGCGCAGCCGCCAGCCTGTCCCCTCGACCGCCAGCGCGGCGAGGTAGCCGGGGCCGGGGTCGAGGTCGCGGTACGACCACCGCGACGGCTCGTCGGGAAGGCCCTCGACTCGCAGCAGCGCGGGCGGCTCGCCCGGCGAGAGCGTCACGTCGAACTGGTCGAGAGGCATCGACATCCCCGCGCCGGTCGCCTTCATGTACGCCTCCTTGCGGGTCCAGCACCGGAAGAAGGCGGCGAGCTGCTCGGATTCGGGCAGGCGCCGGAACCTCTCGCATTCGCGGGGCGAGAAGAACCGGGCGGCGATCGGCCCGGCGTCGGCCATCGGCCGGACGGCCTCGACGTCGATCCCGAGCCGCCGCCCCCGCGCCACCGCCAGCAGCGCCAGGTCCCCCGAATGGCTCAGGTTGAACTGGAGGCCGTCGCCATCGCGGGCTTCGTCGAGCCCGGGCTTCCCCCAGCCGCCGTAGCGGAAGGCGATCGCGGACGGCTCGCGGCCCGCGTACCGGCCCACGATCGCCCGCAGCGAGCCCCGGCCGACGATGAACCGGGCGCGGTCGCGGGCGAAGTCGGAACCGATCGGCCCGCGCGCGCTCGTCGGGCGCGAGCGTCGCCGACAGCCGCTCGACGGCCTCCGGGCCCCGGTCCAGCTCAATCCGCCAGGCGTGGACCTCGTCGCCCGGCAGCTCCAGGACGGCCGGCGGGAGGTCCCACGCGGTCCCCGAATGGCTCATGGGATGGCGATGCTCCGGAATCGAGACCCTCCCGGACGCCGCGACGCCCCATGCTATCCGCGCGGCCCCGGTTGAGAAGGAAGGGCATGGGGTTGCGGGCGCGGCGACGGCCGCTTAGCATCGATCCGGCCTTGAACATCATGGGGGGGCAATCTCATGGCGAACACCTTGCGTCGGCGCGAGTTCCTGCGGAGGGCGGCCCTGGCCGGGACGGCGGCGTCCGCGGCGTCCTGGACGGGAGGCCGAGCGGCGAGGGGGGCCGACTCGCCGAACGAGAAGCTCAACATCGGCGTCATCGGCACGGCCAACCGCGCGGCGGAGAACATCAAGGGGGTCCAGGGCGAGAACATCGTCGCGATCTGCGACATCGACGACGCCCTGCTCGGCAAGGCCAAGGAGCGCTTCCCCGCGCCGGGACGTACAACGACTTCCGCAAGATGCTCGAACGGCGCGACCTCGACGCGGTGGTCGTCAGCACGGCCGACCACGTCCACGCCCCCGCCGCGGCGGCGGCGCTGCGGCTGGGCAAGCACGTCTACTGCGAGAAGCCGCTGAGCCACGACGTCTACGAGGCCCGCACCCTGGCCAGGCTCGCGGCCGAGGCCAAGGTCGCCACCCAGATGGGCACCCAGATCCACGCGGGCGACAACTACCGCCGCGTCGTCGAGCTGATCCGCTCGGGCGCCATCGGGACGGTCGCCGAGGTGCACGTCTGGGTGCGGCACCAAGTGGGCGGGGGGCGAGCGGCCCACCGACACCCCGCCCGTCCCCGAGGGGCTCCACTGGGACCTCTGGCTCGGCCCGGCGCCCGAGCGGCCGTACCACCCCGACTACCTGCCCAGGTCCTGGCGCCGGTGGTGGGACTTCGGCACGCGGCACGCTCGGCGACATGGCCTGCCACCACATCGACCTGTCGCACTGGGCGCTCGACCTGCGGCACCCGGCCACCGTCGAGGCCGAGGGCCCGCCGGTCCACCCCGAGACCACCCCCGCCTGGGTGATCGTCCGCTACGAGTACCCCGCCCGCGGCGACATGCCACCCGGTCAAGCTCACCTGGTACGACGGCGGCAAGCGTCCACCGCAATTCGCCGAGGGGAAGCTCCCCAAATGGGGCGACGGCACCCTGTTCGTCGGCTCGAAGGGGATGCTCCTGGCCAGCTACACCGGGCACCGCCTCCTGCCCGAGGACGACTTCCGCGACTTCTCGCCCCCCGAGCCGACCATCCCCGACTCGATCGGCCACCACGCCGAGTGGATCGCCGCCTGCAAGACCGGCGGCCCGACCACCTGCAACTTCGACTACTCCGGGGCCCTGACCGAGGCCGTCCTGCTCGGCACCGTCGCCTACCGCACCGGCCAGAAGCTCCACTGGGACGCCGCCGCCCTCAAGGCCGTCGGCTGCCCCGAGGCCGATGCGTACCTCCGCCGCGAGTATCGCAAGGGCTGGACGCTCTGATGGGGGATGGGAGATCGGGGTCGGGAGATGGTGGACGCCACCCCCGACCTCGAACTCATCGGGGCGCCGCGGCCGGGTCGCCCTGGTCGGCCATCCACCGCTTCAGGTCGGCGCGCAGGCGGTTGAGCACCGGGCGCAGCGCGGGGTCGGCGGCGCGGTTGTCGAGCTCGTAGGGGTCGGCCTGCGTGTCGTACAGCTCCTCGGCCGGGTGGTGCTCGATCAGGTCGACCAGCCTGGCCGCGCGGGGGTCGGCCTTCGCCGCCTCGACCCAGGAATCCCAGACCTCCTTGTGGCTGTCGGGGATGCCCGGCACCAGGGTGAAGTGGGTCGTCCAGGTGACCTCCGGGTTGAGGTTGAGGATGTACTTGTAGCGGACGTCTCGGGCGCATCGCTGCGGGAATCGATTCATCTCCCCGTCGCCGGTGTGGCTGGCGTAGACCCGGTCCCGGAATGCGACGGACCGGCCGAGCAGCACGTCGGCGAAGCTCCGCCCGTCCAGGTCGCCGGGCGGACGGCCCCCGGCCAGCTCGATGAGGGTCGGGGTGAGGTCCACGAGCGAGATCATCGCGTCGCACACCGAGCCGGGCCGGATCTGGCCCGGCCAGCGCGCCAGGAACGGCACGAGCAGGCCGGTGTCGTACACCGTCCACTTGCAATGCGGCCATTCCGGGCCCTGGTCGCTGGTGTAGAGGAACAGCGTGTCGCCCTCGTACCCGTGCTCCCGGAGCGAGTCGAGGACCTCGCCGACGCGACGGTCCACCGCGGTGATGTCCTGATAGTAGTTGGCCAGCGCGGTGCGGGTCTTGGGCGTGTCGACCATGATTGGCGGGATGGGCAGCGCGGCGGGGTCGTAGGACGTGTTCGGCTCCCAGACCACGTGCGGGCCGCTGTCGGCCAGGACCAGGCAGAGCGGCTGGCCGGCGCGGTCGCGGCGGTGCGCGGCCAGGAAGGCGTCCACGGCGCGGGTATCCAGCCCCTCCGCGCGATAGCGTCGCGGGTGCGCGGGGTCCGGGGGGAGCGTCGCCTTGAGCATCTCGAAGTCGAAGACCTCCTTCGGCCGAGTGTCGTTCTTGTTGGCGATGACCACGCGATAGCCCAGGCCCCTCAGATAGCCCGGCAGCGCCTCGAGGCCCGGCCGGCTGTCGGTGTGGTTGCCCATCGTGCCGTTGCGGGCCGGGTACAGGCCGGTGAACATTGCCGCGCGGGAGGGGGAGCACGTCGGCGACGCGGCGAAGACGCGCGTCAGCCGCAGGCCGTCGTGCGCCAGAGCGTCGAGGTGGGGCGTCCGGATGGCCGGATTGCCGTAGCAGCCGGCGAAGTCGCGGCCGTGGTCGTCGGAGAGGAACAGGATGATGTGGGGCCGCCCGGTGGGCTGCGCCTCGGACGCGAACGGGGCGCCCGTCAGGATCGCCGCCAGCGCGACGAGAATGATGTGGCTCGGCGACACGATAGCCTCCTCGAGGGGGACGTCCCTCAAAATCGATCTTCGATCGTCCGGTGCGCCCGCGCCGCCCTGGCCTGCTCCTGGGCGTCGAGACGGGCCGTGGCCTCGCTCAACAACGAGAGGCCATAACCGTTCGTCGCCTTCCGGCTCCTCAGGTGTGCCGCCCACGCCTCATCCAACTCCATGCGGAGCCGGCGGCTCTCCGTGATGAGGACTTGGCTCGACTCCAGGAGCTCGGCATCTCCGCGCGGCGATCCCATGATCACTTCCCCTCATCGGCGGGCAGGAGCTGCACCGCGTCGACGATCACATGGCCGTCGGTCCCCTCGTTCGAGACGGTCACGGCGGCGTCGCGGCCGGACTCGAATCGGAAGGTGCCGAGCGCCTGGAAGGTCTTATCGGTCGTCGGCGCGACACGCTGGTTGAGCGTGACGGTCCGCGGCCCGTCGGCGGCCTCGATCGTGACCGGCACGTTCGAGGCGCGGTTGGGGTTGGCGGTGTACGCGACCCGGACCTCGTAGCGGCCCGCCTTCGGCACCGGGACGGCGAACCGGGCCCGCTTGCGGCCCTTGCCCTCGTCGCCGTCGTGCCGGTAGCCGGTCCCGACGAAGCCGCCGATCGAGGAGCTTTCCGACCACTCGCCGGTAAGCGTCGCCCGGTCGTCGTCGATCACCAGGCCGGGCAGAGACCCGGCGTCGATCGCGGACGCCTTGATCGGGCCGGTCCATTCGAGGACCTGGCCGTCGTCGCGGAGTCGCCTCCGGAGCGCCGAGACGTCGATCCGCTGGACGGCCGCGCCGCGGTCGATCGCCTGCGACGCGGCCGTCGCCGCCGACTGGCCGAGCACCATGAAGACGGGCTCCATCCGGATCGACCCGTAGGCGATGTGCGAGGCCGACAGGCAGACCGGCACCAGCAGGTTGGCGCACTCGGCCTCCTTCGGCACGATCGCGCGATACGCGATCGGGTAGGGCGGGAAGCCGCCGACCTGCACGTCCCCCTCGTTGCGGGCGTGCCCGTCCCGGTCGACGAACCGCTGGCAGTTGTGCGAGTCCATCGTGTAGGCGGCCAGGCCGACCGAGTCGTCGGCGACCTCGCGGCGCTGGCAGTTGTGCTGCGTCATCACGTAGTCGGAGACCATCCGCCGCGCCTCGCGGACGTAGAGCTGGTGCGGCCAGCCGCCGGTCTCGGCGAACTCGTCCTTGCAGAGGCCCCAGCGGCTCACCTCCTTGCGGACCCGTTCGGGCACGCGCGGGTCGTTGGCCAGGAACCACATCATCCCCTGCTGGTAGGTGACGTGCTCGCGGAAGATGCGGTCGCGGGTGGCGTAGTCGCCGTCGGGGTAGTCGTAGTTCATGCCGATGTTGTCGGTCGAGACGGCGCCGTTGTTGTTGGTGTCGGTCTTGCGGTTGGGCATCGGCGTGATCGACCCGAGCGCGTCCCAGACGCCCGCCTTGATGTAGCGCAGGAGCAGCTCGTAGCGGAGCGGGTCGTAGCCCTCGGGCCTGGGCCAGGGGATGCGGTTCTCGGGGGCGTCGGTCATGCACATCCGGAAGTTGTACGCCTGGATGCGCCGGTCCCCCTCGCCGGTCCTGCCGGGCCCGCCCGGCTGGACGCCCGGCAGGAGGCCGCTGGAGGGGTCGCCGGGGACGACGTAGGGGTCGACGGGCACCTTGAACTGGTGCTTGTCGCGCACCTGGACGCCGTTGAGCGTCTCGCCGTAGCGGTCGTTGGCCTCGCGGCCGACGTGGTACGACACGCCCGCGCCGGCCATCAGGTCGCCCTCGTAGGTGGCGTCGATGAACACCTTGCCGCGGACCTTCGCGCCGCCCTCCAGGGTCAGGGCGACGATCCGGTTCCCCTGCTTCGCCACGCCCGTCTTGAGGACGAGCCGCGCGCCGTAACAGGACGGGCACGCCGGCCTCGCGGAGCATGTCGACGATAGATCTCCTCGGCGACGTGCGGCTCGAAGGTCCACATCGTGTCCTCGCGACCCTGCTGGCGGGGGCTCTTGTAGTCGCCGCGCTTCTGGAACGTCCAGGCGTCGTCGCGGGCGTAGTGGCGGGCGACGCGGCGGTAGAAGTTGCGCGCGATCCCGCCGATGGCCGCCTTGTTGCCGATGTCGGTGGCCCCGAGGCCGCCCGAGGTCAGCCCGCCGAGGTGCGTGCCCGGCTCGACCAGCACGACCGATCTTGCCCATCCTCGCCGCCTGGACCGCCGCCGCCACGCCCCGCCGACGTCCCGCCGTAGACGACCACGTCGGAATCGATGTCGGGCAGGGGCAGGGGCACGTCCGCCCTCACGCCCGGCGCGATCCCGACGAGGCAGGCGACGATCGCCGAGCGGATGCCACGTCTCTTCATCGGAGGTGCTCGCGAGTTCTTGGGTCCGGCATGGCGGATGATGACTGCTTCCACTTGCTCACGAATTCCGAGACGTTCATAACGCCTCATGCGGCGGGGGGACTGGTCAAACGTCCCCCGACGATACTCCCCTCGTGGCCGCCACGAAAGGACCCTGTGCCGGGGATTCCTGGCCGTCGAGGGGCGATCTCACGTCCTCGTGTCTCGGCGGGCCGCGTGGACCATCGCGTCGAGCTTCGACAGGAACCGCGAGCGGTCCGCCTTGGCGAAGGGGGCGGGGCCGTCCCCGAACGTCCCCGATTGACGCAGCATGTCGAGCAGGGCACGGGTCGCCAGGGCGTCGCCGATCGCGTCCTCGGTGAACTCCAGCCCCTTCGGGCCCAGCACCCGCGCCCCCCGTCGCAGGCAGCGGTCGGCCAGCGGGATGTCGGCCGTGATCGCGATGTCGCCCGCCCCGACGCGCTCGGCGATCCAGTCGTCGGCGACGTCGAACCCGCCTCGCACCACGACGGTCTCGATGAGGTCATCCCGGGGGACCCGGATCGGTGCGTTCGCGACGACGTACACCTTCAGCCCGTACCGCCGGGCGACCCGATAGATCTCGTCCTTGACCGGGCAGGCGTCCGCATCGACGTAGATTGGCATCGACCGATCACTCCGGAACGAATCGTCGACGGGGGTGATCCGGCCCCCGGGCCGTGAACGTCTCGCGACCCTGCCCCGAGGATCTGCGGCCCCCGAAAATCGGACGGGAACCGACCGGCCCGAATCCCGATGATAATCTACGGAGGACCATCCCTCCCGTTCTTTGGCAAATCCGGACGCCGACCGCCTCGGGAGCGCCGCAGGACGTGGGCAACACGCCATTCGGAATTCAGTCGATGACGAATTGCCCGCGCCCGACAACCAGGGCCCTCGGGAAGAGGGAGGACGAACGGGGTCCGCGCCGCGGGTCGCTCGCGCCGAGCGAACCCAACTCTCAAGTGACGAAACGAAGCCAATGGTATTCTGGGTAGGTTTCTTCCCCACTCGGGCGACTCGCCTCGGGCCCCGAAACACGTCCGCGACGAAACGAAGCCAATGGGGGTCTGGGTAAGGTTTCGTTCGAAGGGTGGCCGGGGTTCACTCGGCGGTCCTGGCCCAGGCGCGGAGGACCTCGGCGACGCTCCAGGCTTGCGCGATGCAGCCGCGGGGGGTGTAGGGGGGCTCGGCGTCGAAGATCTCGCCGATCGAGCCGACGCACCCTTCGCCGACCAGGTGGGGGCCGAAGCCGTCGAGGAACGCGCGGGCGCCGGCGCGGTCGTCGGGGTGGACCTTCAGCCAGGCGTCGACGAACGGGCCGATCAGCCAGGCCCAGACCGTCCCCTGGTGGTAGGCGGCGTCTCGGGCGCGGAGGTCGCCGTAGTACTTCGGCTTGTAATCGGGGCTGCCCGGCGCCAGGGACCGCAGGCCGACCGGCGTCAGGAGCCTCCGGCGGGCCACCTCGACGACCGGCCCCCACCGCGACTGGTCCAGGACCGGGTGCCGCAGCGCGATGGCGAACAACTGGTTGGGGCGGCACGAGGGGTCGTCGCCGTGCTCGCCGTCGACGACGTCGTAGAGGTAGCCCCCCTCGTCGTGCCAGAACCGCTCGTTGAAGGCGCGGGAGGCCCGCTCGGCGTGCTCGGCCAGGGGACGGGCGTCGGCGTCGCCGCGGGCGTCGCGGACCCACCCCTCCAGCAGCCGCAGGGCGTTGTACCACAGGGCGTTGATCTCGACCGCCTTGCCCCGCCGCGGGGTGACGACCCAGTCGCCGACCTTGGCGTCCATCCAGGTGAGCTGGTAGCCCTCGGCCCCCTGGCGGAGCAGGCCGTCGCGGGGGTCGACGCCGATGCCGAAGCGGGTCCCCTCCAGGTGGTGCGCGACGATCTCCTGGAGCTTGGGGATCAGCAGGTGGAGGGTAACGCGGTCGCCGGTGGCGTCGAGGTAGCGGTCGATGGCGTGGAAGAACCAGAGGGTCGCGTCGGCGGTGTGGTAGAGACCCTGCGTGCGGCCCTCGGGGAACAGGTTGGGGATCAGGCCGTCGCGGACGTAGTAGGCGAAGGTGCGGAGGATGTAGCCGGCCTCGGCGAGCCGGCCGGTCGTCAGGGTCAGCCCTTCGAGGCTGATCATGGTGTCGCGGCCCCAGTCGGTGAACCAGTGGTAGCCGGCGATCACGGTGCGGACATCCTCCCCCTCGGCGTGGGCCCGGGCGGCATCCTCGATGCGGCCGGCGGGGGTGATCAGGAACTGGTCGGCGGCCAGGACGAGCTCGGCGGCGCGGCCCCCCTGCACCTGGGGCCGCGCCATCCGGATCAGGCGGCCGCGGCGGTTCCGCTCGTATTGCATCGCCTCGGCCGGCGACAGGGCGCGGAGGGTCTCCCAGCTCTCGGTCGAGGCGATCAGGGTCACGTCGCGGCCGGGGTCGAGGGCGGCCCGGAAGTAGCCCGGGGCTCCAGAGGCCGCCGGTGTGCTCGTAGCCGCGGCTCTGCTCGATCCGGTAGCTGAGCCCGCCCGTCTCGGCCGCGTCGAGCACGAAGGCGGCGCCCGGGCCCGCCACGGTCATCCGCAGCGGCGGGTAGTCGCCGGCCGACAGCTCGTACTGGTCGCCCGAGGCCGAGATCCGGTACGGGCCCGGGGGCGGCGCGTCGACCGGCGCGTCGTGCCCCCGGAAGTGGACCGCGGGGCGGAGGTAGAGCTGCACCGGGGCGTCGCCCGACAGCAGGCGGTAGGTCACGAAGGCGGTGTTCTGGAGGTGGGGGAGGATGAGCCGCTTCTCCAGGGCGACCCCGCCGGCCTCGTACCGCCAGACGGGCAGGCCGGCCTCGAGCGCGAAGGCGGCGAGGTGGCCGGGGCCGGCGGGCGTCCCGGGGTGGTCGCCGACCATCGGCGAGGGGCCCAGCGCGGCGTACGAGCCGTCGGCCAGACGGAGCCGCTCGCCGACCTGGTTGAGCATCATCGTCCGCCCCAGCGGCGCCGGCAGCGCCGCGATCAGAAGGCCGTGGTAGCGGCGGGTCGCCACGCCGCCGACCGTGCCCGAGGCGTAGCCCCCCAGGCCGTTGGTCACGAGCCACTCGCGGGTCGGCGCCGTCGGCGCCTCGGGGTCGGTCGTCGTGGTGGGGGGCGATGGGGCAGAAGCGGGGTCAGTCATGGGCCGTCCCCTCGGTCGAACTTGGGGGCCAAGGCCACGGCGGAGTGGCCCGGGATGCGCCAGTTGTCGGCATCGGTCTCCAGAGGGGGCGTCCCCCCGGCCGCCGTAGCGAGGGTCCTCGCTCGACCAGAGCCGGTCCCACAGCGCCCCGGACGGCGGCGCCAGCAGCGGCTCCGGCGCCGGGTCGAGGTGCAGGTCGGGCCCGAGGTTGACCACCAGCAGGCGGTCGTCCCCGTCATCGCCGAAGTGGCGGAGCACGAACGCCCCGGGCCCGAGCACGGCGCCGTCGACGCCGCCCGCCCGCTGGAGGCGGAAGGCCGGGTCCTCGCGTCGCAGGCGCAGCAGGTCACGATGCAAGGCGTATGCCTCGGCGTGTCGGGACCGCTCGGCGTGGTCGAGCTTGCAGCGGGCGAAGGTCTCCGGGTCGTCGGGGCGGGGTATCCGCCCTTTCGCCTCGGCCACCGCCAGGCTGGGGAACTGCGAGAGCTGGTCCTGGCGGCCCCGGTACATCTCCTCGGCGATCTCGCGCTCCTGGTCGCCGAAGTAGAGGAACGGGCTCGATGCGGCGAACTCCTGACCCTGGAACAGCAGGGGCGTGCCCGGCCCGAGCAGCAGGACCGCCGTCAAGGCCCGGTAGAGGCCGGGGTCGGTCAGGCGGTGGAGGCGCTCGCCCCGGAGCGAGTTGGCCAGCTGGTCGTGGTTCTGCAAATACTGGACGAACCGCCACGGCTCCAGGCCGGACGTCGGGCTGCCCCGCCGCTTCCCCTGCCGGGTATTGATCTGCCCCTGGTAGATGTAGCCCCGCTTGGCCGCCGAGACGAACTCCTGCGGCGTGCCGAGGTAGTCGCGATAGTACGCCTCGCGGCGGCCCGTGGCGGCGACGATCGCGGTGTGGTGGAAGTCGTCGGCCCACAGCGCATCGAGCCCGAAGCCCCCCTGCTCCGCCGGCCGGATCAGGTGCGCTTGCTGCGCCTCGTTCTCGCCGATGACCAGCGTCCGGCGCCCCCCCGCGGCCTCGCGCACCCGGCGGGCGATCGCCGCCAGGATGTGCTCGCCGGGCGATTGGTCGTGCGTGTCCTGCGTCGCGTCGATCCGCAGCCCATCGATATGGAACTCCTCGACCCAGTAGGACACGTTGCCCAGGATGAACTCGCGGACCGGCCCCGAGTGCTCGCCGTCGAAGTTGAACTGCTTGCCCCAGTCGTTCTCGTAGCGGTCGGTGAAGTAGAGGGGCGAGAACTCCCTCAGGAAGTTGCCGTCGGGGCCGAGGTGGCTGAAGCAGACGTCGAGGATGACGGCCAGCCCCATCGCGTGCGCACGGTCGACGAAGTGCCTCATGTCGTCGGGGGTGCCGTAGTTGCGGGACGGGGCGAACAGGTCGACGCCGTCGTAGCCCCAGTTGAACCGGCCGGGGAACTCGACCACCGGCATGACCTCCAGCACCGTCGCGCCCAGGTCGGCCAGCGCCGGCAGCTGCTCGGCGGCGGCGCGCCAGGTCCCCCCGGGCGTGAACGTGCCGACGTGCATCTCGTAGATCACCTGCCCCTCCCGCCTCGGCCCCCGCCAGCGGCGGTCGGTCCAGCGGAAGGAGGACGGGTCGACCACCTCGGAGGGCCCGTGCGGCCCGTCGGGCTGGAACCGCGACGCCGGGTCGGGATAGGCCGTGTCCCCGCCGTCGAGGCGGAACCGGTAGCGCGTCCCGGGCCCCGCCGAGGCCACCCGGGCCGAGAAATAGCCCTTCCCGTCGCGCTTCAGCCGGATCGCGGGCGGCCCGTCGCCCGTCTCGGGACCGGGCCCCCCTCCAGGACGACCTCGACCTTCTTGCGGCCGGGGGCCCAGACGCGGAACGCGACGCCCCCGCCCGGGACGACCTCCGCGCCGACGGGGCGCCGTCGGGCCTGCGTTGCCTCGTTCATCGGTCCGTGCCAAAAGGTGATCGGAGGGTGCCGGCGGATTCCCCGCTCCGAGGGGACGGCCTGCGCGGCCCGGGAATCGCAACGCCCGCGCGGAATTCCTGATCGGGCCCCCCGGAATCCGGATGATATCCATAGGGGGACGACGATCGGCGGCGGGCGGGGAAGCGGGCCGCGTATGGAGGATCTTGGCAATTCGGGTGCCAATCGCGCAAGGTGGTCGGGCCGTCTCCCGCGCGGACTCGCCGGGAATCCGTGTAACGGCCGGGCCTCTCGCGACATTCCTAATCTAGCGAGGGGTCGTCTGCCATCTCCTTGAGGACGGTCCGGGGTCGTGCCACCAGCCAGCGCCGACACGTGGTTCCTGGAGCGGGTGCAATCGGAGCAGGCGCGCCTCCGCTCCTCCATCCGCGCCTGGGGGTGCGGGCCGAGGCGGTCGACGACCTCGCGCAGGAGACCCTGATCATCGCCCTGGAGAAGCTCGACGAGTTCGACCGCGGCGGCGACTTCGGGGCGTGGGTCCGGCAGATCGCCCGCCGCCTGATCGCCAACGAGAGGCGCAAGGAGACGCGACGCAACCAGATCCTGTCGGACCGCGTGACCGACATCCTCCTGGAGATGGGGCACGAGCCGATGTCGCCTCGGGAGCGGCAGGAGCACGACGAGGAGCTGGCGGCGCTGCGCGAGTGCATGGCCGCGCTGCCGAAGCACGGCCGCGAGCTGCTCCGGCAGCGCTACTTCGAGGACCTCAGCCCGGGGACCATCGGCAGCCGCACCGGGCGCCCGTCGAACCAGGTCCGGCAGACGCTCCTCCGCCTGCGACGGGCCCTGCTGGAGTGCATCGAGCGACGGACCGGCATTTGTCTGGCATGAATCGATCATGGCCGAACCCGACCGAACACTGATCGACGAGGCGTTGGCCCGGTTCCTCGACGGCGAGCCCGAGCCGGACGACGGCGAGATGCTGGTCGAGGCGATGCGCGCCGACGAGCCCTTCGCCCGCGAGGTCAGCCGGCTGCTGATGGTCGACGACCTGCTCCGGCAGGTCGCGGCGCCGGACGACCGGGCCTTCCTCGAGGCGCTCGCGCTGCGGCTGGACGCCGAGCAGCGGGGGGGCGAGTTCGTCCAGGAGTTCGAGCGCCGGGTGCGGGACGGCGCGGCCCCGGCCCCACGGCGACGGGCTTGGCTCCCCTGGACGGTCGCGGCGGCGGCGTGCCTCGTCTCGCTGCTGGCCGCCGGGTTCGCCGCCCGGAGGCGGCCGGCGGCCCCGGGCCCCGGTCCCAGGCCCCGGCGGTGGTGGCCGGGGCGGACCGCCCGGGCCCCTCGGGCGGCGATCGGGCCCCCGCCTCGGCCGAGGAGGCGGTGGCGATGGTGATCAGGCTGGACGGGGCCCGATGGGGGCCCGACGACGGCCCGCCTCCCGCCGAAGGGGTCGTCTTGCCGGCCCGTCGCTTGCGACTGAGCTCGGGGCGCGCCACGCTGGCCTTCCTCAGCGGGGTGATGCTCACGATGGAGGGGCCCGCCGACCTCGACCTGACCTCGATCAACCGGGTCTTCTGCCGTCGCGGACGGCTGCGGGCCCGCGTCCCGCACGGGACCGAGGGGTTCGTCGTCTCCACCGCCGGGTCGTCGGTGGTCGACCTCGGGACCGAGTTCGCGCTGAACGTCGAGGACGACGGCCGGGCCCACGTCATGGTCTTCGAGGGGGAGGCCGAGGTGCTCGGCGCGGCGGGCACGTCGGAGCGCAGCCAGCGGGTCGAGCGGAGCCAGGCCGTCGAGATCGACCCCGACACCGGCGACATCACCGAGGCCGTCGCGGACACCGAGAGCTTCATCCCCTCGGCCGACCTGGCCGCCCCGGTGCTGGCGCTCGACTCGTCCTATCGCGGCGCGATCCTGCGGTCGCAGCCGTGGGGCTACTGGCGATTCGAGGCGATGGCCGACGGCGCCTCGCCCAACGAGGTCCGCGGAGGCCCCCCGCTCCGCGCCACCGGGCCGGTGGCCGCCGCCGACGCGGGCCGGGGCAACGGCTGCGCCGTGTTCGGGGCGGGCGGGGCCGGGCAGTACCTGGAATTGGACGGCCTCTGGGAGCCGCCGCGCGACCCGGGCTATGCCGTCGAGCTCTGGGCCATGTCGGAGGAGTACAGCCACTCCACGATCGTCGCCCTGCTCGCGCCGATGGCCAACCAGAAGTACGGGCACTTCTCACTCCTGGAGCTCGACGGCCTGCGGCCGCTATCCCTTCCCGCGATCGGCCTCGGTGCGGTTCATGCGCCGCTGGCCGCCGGGGGGACGGGGGGCGTCGGCGTCCACAACGGGGCCACCTACGTCCCGTACCGCTGGCATCACCTGGTCGCGCAGAGCAACGGCGATCGGCTGGAGCTCTACATGGACGGGTCGCTCGCCCGGTCGCACCCGATCGGCCCCGACCACCCGACCGCGCCCTGCCGGATGCTGCTGGGGCGCCTCGACACCAACTACAAGGGCGTGAGCGACGCCGAGAGGCTCCGGCCCCTCGTCGGTCGGGTGGACGAGCTCGCCGTCTACGACCACCCCCTCTCCGCCGACGAGGTCCGCGGTCACTATCAACTGGCAACCCAGGGCGACCGTCGGAGGTGAGCCGAGCGGACGCCCTCCGGCAGGTCGTGCGACCCCCGTCTCGGTCATTCATCATCGATTGCGGGCCCGAGGCCCGCGAGGAGGAGATTCGATGCGACGTCGCGGATTCACGCTGATCGAGCTGCTGGTCGTCATCGCGATCATCGCCGTGCTGATCGCCCTGCTCTTGCCCGCGGTGCAGGCGGCGCGCGAGGCCGCCCGCCGCTCGCAGTGCGTCAACAACCTCAAACAACTCGGCCTGGCCCTGCACAACTACAACCAGGCCAACGACTGCATCCCGCCCACCGCGCCCAACGTCCCCAGCGTCAAAACGGGCTGGAACAACTTCTCGATGAAGGCACGCCTCCTCCCATTCCTGGAGCAAATCCCATTATACAATGCATTGAACATGAGTTTTGAATATTCCGATCCGCCGAACCTGACGACCGTGGCCTATTCCAAGGTCAACGTGCTCCTCTGCCCCTCCGATACCAACGCCCCCAGCACGACCTACGGCTACAGCAACTATCCCAATAGCCTGGGAATCATGCGCAACCCGGGCATGGATGGGCCGGCCTGGAAGCTGGCCGACCCGGTCGACGGGGTCATGGTCACATTCGCCGCCGTCAGGGACGGCCTCTCCAACACCGTCATCTTCAGCGAGTTCATCTTGGGGCAGGGGAGGAGCGCGACCAGCATCCCCCCCCAGCGGGCGGGACGTGACCTGGTTTTCCACCACGACCACCGAGATGACCTCGCCGACCACTTACAATACGGCCACATTCACCAGCCTCGCCACGTCATGCCAGAACGGCACCACGGTCGGCGATGACACGAGGGGCGCGCGGTGGCTCGCCATGCATTGCGGCTATGGCGGGGGCTACTCGCACCTCCAGACCCCGAACAAGAAGGCGTGTTACTACAACGACGGCGGCACCACCACCCACATCGACCACACGATGATCGGCGCCAGTTCGAACCACTCCGGCGGCGTGAACGTGCTCATGCTCGACGGCTCGGTCAAGTTCATCAAGGACTCGGTCTCGCCGAACACCTGGTGGGCCATCGCCACCAAGGACTGGGGCGAGGTCGTCTCCGCCGACAGCTTCTGATCGGCCTCACGCGATGTCGTACCGGAAGGCGCCGCCGTCGCCGACGGAGACCTCGGCCCGGGTCGCGGGCGTGCCGGCCGCCAGGCGGGAGAGGAACTCGGCCGATAGCTCGGGCAGGAGCATTCGCGACAGGATGTGGTCCACGTTGCGGGCGCCGCTCTCGACCTCGCGGCAGCGGCCGGCGATGTGCTCGACGACCGCGTCGGAGTAGGAGAACTCGGCGCGGTGATTGTCGCGCATCCGGCCGCCGATCCGGTCGAGCTGGAGCCGGACGATCCTCCGCAGCGCCTCGTCGTCGATCGGGAAGTAGGGGACGACGACCATCCGGCCCAGCAAGGCCGCCGGGAACGCCCGCAGTAGCTCGGGCCGCAGCGCCTCGGCCAGGGCGGCCGGGTCGGGCCGGTCAGACGCGCCGGCGCAGAGCCGCATGATCGTCGCCGAGCCGACGTTCGAGGTCAGCAGGATCACCGTGTTCTTGAAGTCGATCTCGCGCCCCTCGCCGTCCTCCAGGGTCCCCTTGTCGAAGACCTGGAAGAACAGCTCCAGGACGTCGGGGTGCGCCTTCTCGACCTCGTCGAGCAGGACGGCGCAGTATGGCCGGCGGCGGACCGCCTCGGTCAGCACGCCCCCCTCGCCGTAGCCGACGTAGCCCGGCGGCGACCCCTTCAGGCCCGAGACGGTGTGCGCCTCCTGGTACTCCGACATGTTGATCGTCACCAGGTTCCTTTCGCCGCCGTACAGCGCGTCGGCCAGCGCCAGGGCGGTCTCGGTCTTGCCCACGCCGCTGGGCCCGACCATCAGGAAGACGCCGATCGGGCGCCTCGGGTCGGTCAGGTTGGCCCTCGCGGTGCGGATGCGCTGGCCGATCGCCTCCAGCGCGTGCCCCTGGCCGACGACCCGTTCGCCCAGCCGCGCCGGCAGCTCCAGCACGGTGCGGATCTCGTCGCCGAGCATCTTGCCGACCGGCACCCCCGTCCAGGCGGCGACCACCTCGGCGATCGCCTGCGCGTCGACGCGGACCGGCATCAAAGGCGCCTCGCCTTGCAGGGCCCGCAGCTCGGCCATCCTCGCGTCGAGCTCGGCCCGTAGCGCGTCGACGCCGTCCCCGGCGGGGGCGGTCGCTTCGGCCCGGCCATCGCCCTTGGCGTGTCGCGATTCGAGCTGGTCGGCCAGCGCGCGGACCTTCTCGACGAGGGTACGCTCGTCCTCCCAGCGCGCCTCCAGAGTGACCAGGCGGGCCTGCTCGTCGGCGAGCTGGCGGTCCTTCTCGGCGAGGCGCTCGTCGTGGCGGGCCCCGGTGGCCTCCTCGCGGCGGAGGATGCCGATCTCGACCTCCAGATGGTCGATCCGTCGCCGCGCGTCCTCGACGGCGGGCGGGACGGCGTGCTGGCCGATCGACACGCGGGCGCAGGCCGTGTCGAGCAGGCTGACGCTCTTATCGGGCAGTTGCCGGCCGGCGATGTAGCGGTGCGACAGGCGGACCGACGCCTCGACCGCCTCGTCGAGCACGCGGACGCCGTGGTGCACCTCGAGGTGGCCGACCAGCCCCCGCATCATCACGAGGGCGCGGGCCTCGTCGGGCTCCTCGACCTTGACGACCTGGAACCGCCGGGCCAGCGCGGCGTCCTTCTCGAAGTACTTCTTGTACTCGGCCCAGGTGGTCGCCGCGATCGTGCGGAGCTCGCCGCGGGCCAGGGCCGGCTTGAGCAGGTTGGCCGCGTCGGCCTGCCCGGCCTGGCCGCCGGCGCCGATCATGGTGTGCGCCTCGTCGATGAACAGGATCACCGGCGCGGGGCTCGCCTTGACCTCGGCGATGACCTGCTTGAGGCGGTTCTCGAACTCCCCCTTGACCCCCGCGCCGGCCTGCAACAGCCCGAGGTCGAGCGTCCGCAGGACGACGTCGCGCAGCGGAGGCGGGACGTCGCCCGCGGCGATCCGGCCGGCCAGCCCCTCGACGACCGCCGTCTTGCCGACGCCCGCCTCGCCGGTCAGGATCGGGTTGTTCTGGCGGCGGCGGACCAGGATGTCGACCACTTGGCGGACCTCGGCGTCGCGGCCGAGCACCGGGTCGATCTCGCCGCGACGGGCGCGCCCGGTCAGGTCGATCGTGTACTGGTCCAGCGCCGGGGTGCGGCCGTCGCCGCCCCCCTCCGGGCGCGACGCGGCGCCGGCCGGGGCGGGGCCCTCCGCCGCGGAGGGCCCGGAGGCGTCGTCCTCGACCGACCCGGCGACCACCTTCGGCAGGTCGGCGAAGAGCGCCTCGACCGGCACCTTGGCCAGCTCCTTCGAGGCGGCGCCGCGCCATCCGGCCGAGCCGCTCGTCGGCCAGCATCGCCAGCAGCAGGACGCCCGAGCGGATGCGACGGTCGCCGAACTGGACCGAGGCGAGGACCCACGCCTCTCGGATCAGTTGCTCGATCGAGGCGGCCAGAGTGGGCACGCGGTCGTTGCCGGTGCGGAGCTGGTCGATGGCCCGTTCCAGGTCGCGGCGGAGCCGCTCGACGTCCACTTCGTAGTGCCGGAACAGCCGCGGCAGGTCGGCCCCCGGCGCGTCGGCGAGCTTCAGCAGCCAGTGCTCGACCTCGACGCTGGGGTTGGTCCGCGACAGGCAGAGCCCGGCGGCGCCCTCCAGCGCGGCCAGGCAGGTCGGGTCGAGCGTCTTGATCAGCGCGGACGAGTCGAGGCCCATGATCCCCACCTCCGCCCGGCATCGTAGCCCGGCCATCCGCCCGCCGCAACGACCACCCTGCGGCGGACGTCTCAACCCGTGGCACCCCGCTCGGCCTCCCCGGCGGGACAGGACACCCACCACCCCGGAATCCCGCAAGGGGCCCTTGAACTATACGATCTGTTTTCCTATCATCGATCCCGATCCGGCGATCGGGCCCGGCCCTTCAACCCGCACACCGCACGGGAGGGTGCGCGTGCGGTTCGTCCCAGGGCGTTGATCTCGCATCGTGGTCCAGGAATTCCTTTTCCTGAGGAGGGTCATCATGCGAACGATGAGACGGGTTGTCCTCGGGGCCCTGCTCTGCGCCCCGGCCCTGCGACCATCTCCCGCGACGGCCGCCCCGCTCCCGCCCGAGTTCAGGAACTGGTTCGTCCCCGTGCCCTCGACCCCGGTCAACGACTTCACGATCATCTTCAAGGGGAACGTCCTGGCGGACATCCCGGCGCAGGACCCGACCCAGACGTTGACGAATCCCTTCGCCTTCGGTGGTGCGTCGACCATCACCACGTCCCTGGACACCAACGGCAACACGGACGTCGTCTTCTCGGGCGCGACGATCGCGCCGGGCACGACGTTCCCGTACCCGAACGGCGAGCCGCACTTCGGGTTGAATGACGGGTCGCCGATCTCGGGTGGCCTGCAAGTCCTTTCGATGTCCTGGTCGTTCGGCACGACGCAGCTCGGCGGGCTGCCCGCGCCCACCTTCTTCTTCACGCCGTTGGCGACCGGGACGAATTTCCAATTCATGACCTTCTTCGCCCAGGTCGGCGGCATCGGGGAATGGTTCGAGGCCCCCTTCACCGCGGGCCAGCCCCCGCAGATCACGATCGCCAACACCACCACCACTCCGTTCACGCTTTTTGATGCCGGGATCGATCCTACGTTCGGGCAGATCCCCCTCGATCAGCTGAACTTCAATTCCCTCCCGCCGCCGGGCCAGCCCGGGAGCCCGTTCATCCCCCTGCCGAACCTCGACGGGACCACCTTGGCGCCCGGTCAGGTCGTCACGGTCTCCACCCCCGAGCCCCGCGGCGTGGTCTCGTTCGGCGTAGGCATGCTCGGCCTGGCTGGCTACCTGGCGTACCGGCGTGGTCTCGGACCCAAGGGGAGGAGGCGGGCGGTCGCGTAGGGGGCGAGGCGGCCGTCATCCGGGGTGGCCGGGGTTGCCTGCGACGACACCGGCCCCCCTCTGCGTCCCATCGAAGGGGCCGATCCCTCAGAGGCTATTCGGGAAGCCGTTTTGTAGCCCCCGGAGGGGGCGACCGTCCGTAGCCGGGGGCGACAGCCCCTGGGCCCAGGACAGGGCCCGGGGCGCGATCGACGACCCCCGTCTTCCGCCCGAACCCGCTGATTCCCAGCGGGTTCGGGCGGAAGACGATCGTAGGGAGGGACGTGATCCGCGTGACGCTCCTTCCCAGGGGCGACAGCCCCTGGCTACGGACGGTCGCCCCTCCGGGGCTTCACGGATAGCCTCTCAGATTGCCCAGGATACCATTGGCTTCGTTTCGTCACCGACCGGCCGCGAAGTGAATCGATCCCTCCGAGGCCGCGACCCACGCCCGCGCACCGCGCCTCGGCGGCCCCGGATGGGGGTCCGAACGAATTCGGGCATCGGTCTCCCGGGGCCGAGCGGCCCCTTTTCGGGCGAAACCGCGAGCCGGGCGTGCCGCCGGGGCCGCGACGTGTCGTCCACGCCCGGCCCGGGATGATGATCCGTACCGATCGGCCCGCCGATCAGCCCTTGCGGGCGCGGCTCCTGGCGGCGCGGCGCGCCCGGCGGTTGTTCGGCACCGCCTTGAGCAGCGCCGAGGTCAGAGGCACCGGCTTCAGCAGGCCGCGGACCGGAGCCGCCTCGACCGCGGCCGGCGAGGGCGACGGCTCCTCGGCCGGTGCGTCGTCGATCCAGGCGACGGGCTCCGCCGCGACGGCCGGCGTGGCGTCGTCGATCGCGCCCTCCTGCGGCGCCGCGGCGATGGGCACCTCGGGGGCGCCGGGGCCGTCGCCCAGCATGGCGAGGGCCTGCGCCGTCCATGCGCCGAGCCGCTCGTCGCGGAGCCGCTCCTCCTCGGCCTCCGAGCGCCCCGGCTCCGCCGGGGTCATCGTCGGCTGGTCGTCGGGCCCGGGGCGGTCGGCCGGCGCGACCGGCAGGCCGTCCCGCTGGCGCGCCTTGAGCTGCGCCACGGCCCATTGCAGGCTCCGCAGGCACCCCCGCTCGTACCGCCGCAGCCGCTTCAGCTCGGCGTCGGTGGGCGAGGCATCCCCCGCCATCGCCCGCAGACGCTCGGCCGCGTCGTGACCCTCCAGCCCGGGCCGCAGGGCGCGGAGGTCGCGGAGCCGGCATTCAACGTGCTGCGCGAACCACGCGGCCTCGCTCAGCGAGTCGCCCGGGTCGGGCACCAGCACGGTCCAGCCCTGCCGCTGGTCGCGCGGCACGCCCATGAGGTCCAAGGCCGTGGCGCGCTGCTGATCGTCCCAGGTGCCCGAGAGGGCCAGCGACTTGCCGAGCACCTCCCAGCGGCCGATCAGCAGGTCGACCCCCTGGATGGTCCGCTGCAACTGCCAGGCGATCGTCTCGGGGCTCCTGGGCAGCCGGGCGGCGAGCTCGGCGGCGGCGAGGCGGCGGTCGACGTCCCAGAAGTCCTCGGCGCGGTCGGCCAGTCGGAGTCGGAGCGCGACCTCGTGGAGGCGGCAGCGGTCGACGCGGACGCTCTCGACGACGGCGGTCTGGACCATGAAGGCGTCGTAGTCGTCGCGGGGCCGGAGCGACTGGCCCCAGCCGTCGAGCCGCGCGGCGATGACCGCCAGCTCGTGGTGCGGGAGGACGATGCCTCGGCCGGAAAGCCCGTGCTTGTAAGAGTTTGCGGAGGAGGCCCGCTTCCCACAGGGGGTACGCGGGCCGCGACTGCGGGCACTGTTGGCTTGGTTCGCGGCGATCTGGCGGGCGGTGGCCATCGGCGTGATCCTGGTGTGGTGTCTCGGGGCGGTTTCGCACGCGCTTCATAGACATCATCGTGGGATCGGGCCGTGCGCTCCCTCAATCTCGGGATTTTTCCGAAATGGGGCGGGTGCGGCCTGCGACCGCTGGGAGAGCGGGTCGGATCATCGGCGCCTTGAGCGGTCGCCCCGGTCTGGGGAAGATGGGTCTTTACAACAACTGTAAATTATGCCTGACCTGCCAACTTGCATGGTCGGAGGTTCATCGGTTGGCCCTCCGAGAACACGAGTGTCAGGTCGAGTTGGAGGAATCGGTTATTGCCCATGAATTCGAGACAGCGGCCCGCTGGAGGGATCAGGAAGATGGCCGTTCAAAAACAGGAAAGGATTACTCTCGCAGGTAGTCGGCCACTAAGATCAGTTGTCACGTCTGTTTTATGAGCGATGGTTGACAGCCTCCACGAGGACCGCAGGTGGCCCGGGTTGCTCGGCAACCGGGGTCGCGGAGCGACGCGAGGTGCCGGTGACGCGCGGGACGGCCTCTCGCGGCTGCGCCGCCCGGGTTGACGAGCAGCCCGGGCCACCCGCGTTTGCGGCCCTCATGAGTGCCGGCGAATTGTCGGACGGCCTCACCACGCCGTCCGGGCCGCCCACGGGGGAAGGGATCGGAAGCGGGCGGGTGGCCCCTGGCGGCTTGTCCACCGATGCCACCCGCCCGCGGCCCGATCAAGGGAGCCGGGCCGTGATGGTGTGCACTTCGCCGTCGCTGGCCGTGCGCACGCTCATCTTGAGGACCTTGTCGGGCGCCGCGTTGGCGATGATCCACGCCAGGTTGCCCGGCTGTTCGGTGAGGTAGCCGTTGATCGAGCGGATCACGTCGCCGACATGGAGACCGGCCTTGTCCGCCGCGCTCCCGGGATACGACCCGGGTGACCTTCATCCCCGGCCCGCGGCGGGCGTCGGCGACCGGCTCCGCGTCGATCCCGAGCGGAGCGATCCGCGGCCGATGCTCGTCGAGTGACCTCGCCCGGGGCCGGGGCGAGTGTTCGGCGGGGCGTTGGGGGGGAGGCCGAGCTCACCCCGCTGGCCGATCCGCCCGCCGCGGCCGTGGTCGTGAACGGGGCGAGGACCGATCTCGGGATAGGGGAGGACCCCGGTGAAGCGGCCGTAGCCGCTGGCATAGTCGGCCTCGCCGGGTTCGCGCTCGATCTGGATGACCGGCTGGTCGGGGGCCAGCGGGCCGACGCCCCCGAAGTAGTTGGGATGGCCGGGGGTGGGGCAGCCGGGGCCGCCGTAGTAGGGGAACGGCGTGATCCCCGCCGATCCGCCGGAGGCGTCGGCCAGGGGTGGGGATAGCCGGGGCCGCCGTAGAAGGGGATAGCCGCCGTCGGCGCCGACGCCCAGGGCGTCGCCGCCGTAGCCGTAGCCCGGGTGATACCCGAGGCCGAAGCCCTGGAAGCCCGGGTAGAGGCCGGGCGGGCCGTAGCCCAGGGTGCCGACGCCGGGGCCGGGGTGCTTGCTGGTGGCCCCTGTACGGCTTGTGGCACGTCGGGCACATCGCCCTCGCCCGCCGGCCCGCCGCCGTCGGCCTTGCAGGACGGCGCGGAGACGATCCAGGCCCCCAATCCCGTCGCGAGGGCGACCCAGCGGAGTCGGCCGCCGCCCCGAACCAGCGATCTCATGGTCGAGTTCCTGTAAATGGGTTGGCTCCGGGCACGAGGCCCGGCGTGTCGTCCAAGAGGCGATCCGGATTCGAAATCGATCGGGGAAGAGTCCCTCAAGGGCCGTGCTCGATCGTGGGGCGTGACCCGGGGTCGGCCCCGGAGGGACCGGGCTCATCGGGTGGCCGGGGGCGGCCCGTTGCCCACCGGGGGCAGGAAGGGCGGCCGCGCCGTGTCCACCGGCTGGACCTCGCCGGGGGTCCGGAGCCCGGCGACCTCGCTGGCCGGGTAGCCCAGCGCGTGGAACAGCTCGAACTGCGCCCGGTTGTAGTCGGCGACCGTGGTGAAGTACTCGTTGAAGGCCACGTTCAGGAGGTCGAGCGAGTAGACCGCCTCCTGCGGCCGGAAGGTCAGGACCAGGACGTTCCCCAGGCGCCGGGTCTGCTCCAGGCCCTCGAGGTGGCCGTTGAAGGTGATGATGCCGGTGCGCAGGGCGCGGTCGGCCTGGAGGACCCGGGCCGCCGCCGACTGGACGCGGGCCAGGGCCCGGTTCACGTCCGCCGCCACCATGTCCTGGGTGTTGCGGAGGTCGATGATGGCCCGCGACTCGTTGCCGCGCTGCGCCTTGATCCGCGCGAGGTTGCCGATCCCGAAGCCTTCGAGCTGCCACATGAGCTGGACGCTCACGTCGTCGCGGCCCCTCCACTGGTTGAGGCTGCTGTTGGGGCCGAGGCCGAAGATCCCGCGCCTGGAGTAAACATGGCCGGGGTCTGGAAGCCGCCGAGCATGACGACGGGCAGGAGCGGCCGCATCTTCTCCCGGCGGATCTCCGATCTCCGCCGCCTGGACCAGCGCCCGGCGCGAGGCGAGCTCGGGGCGGTTGGTCAGGGCGACCGGCATCAGGTCGTCGAGCGGCCGGCCGGGGTCGATCAGCGTGACCTGGGCGTGGTCGTGCTCCAGCGGCACGACCACGGCGCGGGGGTCGAGCCGGAGCACCTGGGTCAGGTCGGCGCTGGCGACCCGCCACTCCTGGCGGGCCGAGACGGCCCGCTGCTCGAGGTCGGCGAGCATGTTCCGGGCCCGGTCGACCTCGACCTTGGGGACCAGCTCCCGGCTCAGCTGCGCGATCCGCTCGACCAGGTCGCGGCCCCGCTCGACGGTGTAGAGGGCGCCGGCGTACATCCCGCGGTACTGGTGGACGCGGAAGTAGGCGTCGGCGGTCTGGAGCAGGGCGTCGTTCTTGGCGGACTGGATGTCCCAGTGCCGCGGAGTTCAGGACCTGCCGCGCGACCAGGGGCTCGAAGTGGCGTCGGTCAGGTTGACGTACAGGTACAGGCCGGGCCCGCCGTAGAAGTAGTTCACGCTCGGGGCGGTCATGATGCCCTTGTTGAAGTCGGGGCCGCCGCCGTCGTGGCGGAGGTAATCGACGCCGAACATGACCGAGGGGACCCAGAGGACCTTGGCCCGGGTGAGCTCGGCCTCGGCGACCCAGACGCCGGCCTGCGCGGCGGCGACGATCAGCGGCCGGGCGTCGGAGAGCCGCAGCGCGGTGGCCAGGTTGATCGGGAAGCGGAGGTCGGTCGGCTCCAGCGGCGCCGGCTTCAGCGTCAGGCCGACGGTCGAGGGGTGAAGGGCCCATCGTCACCAGGCCGGCCCCCGGCCCGCGTACCGCCGGGGGCGCCGCCGTCGTCGGCAGGGCCGGCGGCAGGTCGCGGCCGCCCCGGCCCCTCCCGGGGGTTGACGACGCGGGGGCGGCGTCGGCGGCGGCACCTGCCGGCGGACCTGGATCGCCGCGGGGCGTGTCGAGCGGCGGCAGGTTCCGGCCGCTCTCCTTCATGAAGCGCTCGATGGCCGGGGAGACCGTCGACGGCAGCGAGTCCGCTTGCGCCGCGCGGGCCGCGGGGCCCGCCGCCGGAGGGGCCGCGGGCTGGGCGCCGGGCGCGGGGGTCGTCGCCCCCGTCGCCGAGGCCGGGGGCTGGGCCGCGCACGGGGCGGGCCCGACCCAGGCGAGGAGCAAGGCCACGACGAGGATCGATGGCCAGGCGGTGCTGTCCTTCATCACGGACACCCCACTCCGTTCACGGGTTCCTCGATCCGATCCGGGGCATGGGCTGTTCCTGCCGAGACGGTCCTCGTGCGCCGGGTCAGGGCGAACCGTGTTCACGCCGAGGTCGGCTAGAAGTAGCCGCCGAAATCGTTGCGCTCGGTCTTCGCGGAGACGAACGCGTAGATCGCCGTGTCGGCGATGCCGGTCCTGATGCCCGTGCCCCCCTGCGCGCCCGGGCCGAAGGCGACGATCGCAGTCGAGGGTCCTGGTCGAACGTGGCGGGGTTGTACTTGAGCCTGAGGAAGATCCCCGACGGCCCCGGGATCGCGACCGACCTCGCGCCGCCGAGGTTGAACTCGAAGCCGGAGGTGACCTGGTTCGGCAGCGGATAGTACTTCTTGGTCAGGACGTAGAAGATGAAGTCCTGCCCCGGCTTCCACTGCTCGTTCCCCGTGAGGATCGGGGATGAAGTGGTGCTGCCCGGAGAGCCTGACGCTGAACCCGCTGCTCGCGTCGAACGTCTGCGCGTCCCGTTCCTCACGGCGACGCTAGAGGATGTTGTAGACCTGGCCGGGCACCGGCTGGCGCGCCTGGACCAGGACGTGGCCGAAGGGGGGGATCAGCGTGTTGTTGAACGGTTCGGGTTCGTGATGCGGTACACGAGGTACCCGAAGTTCGGCTTCACGGCCGTGCGCCGTGATCGTGCCGCCGTCGGCGGCCGACGGGCCGCCGTCGCCTCCGGGACGGCCGGCGGCGAGGCCGCGGCCGGCGGACCGGCCGTCAGGTGCGCGACGGGGGCCGTCGAGGCGCCCGCGGCGAGCGGCCGCTTCGCCTCCAGCCGCTCGAGGCCGGGGCGAAACCGTTGGGTCGGACGTTCACTCATGGGCGAAGCCCCCTCCCGCTCCTGGGAAGATCGGAACCGACATCCTTGTCCTCGGCAGGCTCGCGCTCAGCGGGTCGCCGGGGGCGGCCCGTTGCCCACCGGGGGCAGGTAGGCCGGCCGCGCCGTGTCCACCGGCAGGACCTCGCCGGGCGGTCCGGCAGGGCCGTGACCTCGCTGGGCCGGGTAGCCCAGCGCGTGGAACAGCTCGAACTGCGCCCGGTTGTACTCGGCGACCGTGGTGAAGTACTGGTCGAAGGCCACCTTCAGGAGCTGGAGGGCGAAGACCGCCTCCTGCGGCCGGTTGACCAGGACCAGGACGTTGCCCAGGCGGGTGGTCTGCTGCAGGCCCTCGAAGTTCCCGTTGAAGGTGATGATGGCCGTGCGCATGGCGCGGTCGGCCTGGAGGACCCGGGCCGCCGCCGACTGGACCCGCGCCTGGGCCCGGGTCACGTCCGCCGCCACCATGTCCTGGGTCTTGAAGAACTCGATGATCGCCATCGACTCCATGCCCGCGCTGCCCCTTGATCCGCGCGAGGTTGCCGATCCCGAAGGCTCTCGAGCTGCCAGAGGGGCTGGATGCTGAAGTCGTCGCGGCCCCGCCACTGGTTGAGGCTGCTGTTGGGGCCGAGGCCGAAGATCCCGGCCTGGAGCATCTCGTAGGGGGTCTGGAAGCCGTTGAGCAGGAGGTTCGGGCAGGAACGGCCGCCCCTTCTCGCGGCGGATCCGCTGCCATCGTCGCCTGGACCAGCGCCTGGTGCGAGGCGAGCTCGGGGCGGTTGGTCAGGGCGATCGGCATCAGGTCGTCGAGCGACCGGCCGGGGTCGATCAGGGTGATCTGGGTGTGGTCGTGCTCCAGCGGCACGACCACGGCGCGGGGGTCGAGCCGGAGCACCTGCGTCAGGTCGGCGCTGGCGACCCGCCACTCCTGGCGGCGCCGAGACGGCCTGCTGCTCCAGGTCGGCGAGCATGTTCCGGGCCCGGTCGACCTCGACCTTGGGGACGAACTCGCTGGCTCAGCTGGGCGATCCGCTCGACCAGGTCGCGGCCCCGCTCGACGGAGTAGAGCGCGCCGGCGTACATCCCGCGGTACTGGTGGACGCGGAAGTAGGCGTCGGCGGTCTGGAGCAGGGCGTCGTTCTTGGCGGTCTGGATGTCCCAGTGCGCGGCGTTCAGGACCTGCCGCGCGACCAGGGGCTCGAAGATGGCGTCGGTCGTGGGGAGGATCCCCCACAGGCCGACACCGCCGTAGAAGAAGTTGACGCTGGGGGCGGTCATGATCCCCTTGTTGAAGTCGGGGCCGCCGCCGTCGTGCCGGATGTAGTCGAAGCCGATGTTGAGCGTCGGGATCCAGAGGACCTTGGCCCGCGTGAGCTCGGCCTCGGCGACCCAGACGCCGGCCTGCGCGGCGGCGACGATCAGCGGCCGGGCGTCGGAGAGCCGCAGGGCCGTGGCCAGGTTGATCGGGAAGCGGAGGTCGGTCGGCTCCAGCGGCGCCGGCTTCAGCGTCAGGCCGGTGGCCAGGGCGGAGGCGCTCGCCGCTCGAGGCCCCGGTCGGCATCGGCGAGGCCGACGGCGAGCCGGCGTCGATGCCGGCAAGGCCGGCGGCAGATCCGGCGGCGCCCGGCGTCCGGCGGCGGTGCGCGAGCCGCCGGCGGGCTCGCAGGCGCCGGGGGCGGGGCGACGGCGACGACCGCGCCGGCCCGGCCCGCGGAGGCGACGCGCCGGGGGCGCCGACGGCGGCGACGGGGAGGCTGGGCCGCGCAGGGGGCGGGCTCGACCCAGGAGAGCAGCAGGGCCGCGACGGGCATCCATGCCCAGGCGGATCGTTCCATCGTGTCACACCTCGCTCCATCCGAGCGGTCCACGGCTCGATCGGCGTTCGGTCGCTCCGACCGGGCCGAATCATCCGGATTCATCGGCCAAGGATGGCCGATCCGGATTGATCGAGATTCTTCGGCCGATCGAAGCGGGATTCCGTTTTCGCACCGACAAGGTCGCGATCGCGACGATTCGCCGCGATCGCGACAACGGCGCGGCTCCGCTTCCGGGCGAGGCCGTCGGCGGCGCGACGGCCGGGCGGCGACCGCGGCCGGAGCCGGTCGCCGCCGGGGCCGGTCAGGGCGAGCGTGCGACGGAGCTCGGGGCGGTCGTCGCCGGACGGTGCCCGGCGGCGGGCGGCTCGGCTCGCGACCTTCGTCTCGCCGGTCGCCGGGGCGACCTCGACGGGGCCGCCGTCGGCGAGGATCGACAGGTCGCCGAGGATCACCTGCTCCGAGCCGTTGATCGGCGTCCAGGGATCCTCGACTCTGGACGCCGTGCGGGCGCTGGAGGTTGGTGACCTCGATCCACTCGCCGTCGCTGATGCCCGTCTGGATCTCGGTCCGCACCGCATGGCCGTCCTCGTACATCCAGCAGAAGGTCTTCTCGCCGCTGTAGGTGAGGGCGGCGACCGGCAGCGCCCGGACGCCGGGGCGCTCGATGATCACCTTGGCGTAGGCGTACATCCCGGGCAGGAGCTGGCTGCCGGGGTTGGGCAGGTCGATCTCGGCGCGGAGCGTCCGGCTCTTGACGTTGAGGGCCCAGGAGGTCCGCGTGACGGTGCCCGGGATCGGCTCGTCGCGGTACGCCCTGGACGAGCACGGTCGCCTTGGTCCCGATCGTGGACGTAGTTGGCGTCCTGCTCGGGGATGTCGACGAAGATCCGGACGATGTCGGTGCGGTCGACCACGTAGATCGGCGCGGCGTCCCGCCGGGCGACAGGTGGGGGAACGCGGCATGGCCGTGGGGTCGCCCGTGGCGGGCAGGACGAAGTCGCCGGTGTTGGCGTTGCGGGCCGACGATCACGCCGTCGAAGGGCGCGGGGAGCGTGAGGTAGCCGACCCACGCCTCGATCCGCTTCGCCTCGCTGATGGCCACGGCCAGGTCGGCCTGGGCGACGGCGACGTCGACCTTGGCCTTGGCGAGCGTGGCCTGCTTGGAGAGCAGCTCCGCCTCCGCCTTCGCGATGGTCGCCTTCGCCGCGTCCCGCGCGGCGACGCTCGACTTCCACTGGTTGGTCGACTCGAGGAGGATCTGCGGGTCGACCACGCCCCGCTCGACCTCGTGCTTGAGCCGCTTGACCTCCGTGTCCCAGCGGTCGACCTCGGCCTGGTACTTGGCCAGGATCGCCTTGGCCTCGTCGAGCCGCGCCTCGGCCGCCTTGACGTCGGCCTCGGCCACCTCCACCAGCTTGCGGGCCAGCTCGACCCGCTCCTCGTCGAGCTTGACGGTCGCCTTCTTCGTCCCGAAGTCCTCGACCAGCTCGGGCACGAAGAGGGTGGCGAGCACGTCGCCCTTCTTCACCTTGTCGCCGATGTCCACGTTCCACTTCTCGATGTAGCCGGTCAGCTTCGGGTAGATCGACGTGTGCTCGTAGCTCTCGATGAAGCTCGGCTGCCCGACGACCCGGACGATCTTCCGGACCTGCGGCTGGATCACCCGCACGGTCGGGGGCTTCGAGACGCTCGTGTACCTCGACCTTTCTCCTCGTGGCCGCAGCCCGGCGCCGCGAGGGCGGCCAGGAGGCCGAGGGCCAGCGAGGCGGCCGCCGGCGGAACGACCCGGGACGCAGGAGCCAGGGGGCGCGGCGCATCGGGGACCTCCAGGTCAAGGGGCGGTGCGCCCGTGCGGCCGCCCCGGAAGTCTTTCCAAGTTCGAGGTGCATCAGGGATCTCCGAGCAGGGCGCGGCGTGCATCAGGAATCTCCGTGTGATGGGGGTGCGTTCGGGGCCGTCGGCCCGGACCCGGCGCGTGGCCGCCTCGGCCGGTGCGGTCGCCGTCCGCTCGGGCGTGCCCTCGTCGGGCGGTCCTCGCTTGGCGAAGCCGAGGGCGTCGAGGAGGTCGTCGACGGTGTAATGCGTGACCATGTCGTGCCTCTTCGATCGGGCCTCGTCGAGGATGCTCCGGAGGAAGACGAGGACATCTCGTCGTCGGTGTGGTGCCTGACCAGGTCGTGTGCCGTCGGGCTCGACGTGATGGGCGGTCTCGCTCCCGGTCGACCTCGTTGGCGAAGACCTGCGGGTCGTAGTGCGCGCTCTCGGGGTCGTCCGGGTAGATCGACGGCGAGCGGGACGCCCTCCGGCCGATCACGAGCGCGAAGATCGAGGGGAGCACCAGCAGGGTGGCGAACGTCGACATCACCAGCCCGCCGATCACCGCCAGGCCGAGCGGGGCCTGCATCTGGCTGCCCCTGCTCCAGCGCCAGCGCCATCGGCACCATGCCGACGGTCATCGCGCAGGCGGTCATCAGGATCGGCCGCAGCCGGTCGCCCGCGCCGACGATGGCCGCCTCGGCCGACGGGCGACCCCGCCCTTCCAGTGGTCGTCCATGAACGTCACGAGCATGACCGAGTTCGACACCGAGACGCCCAGGCACATGATCGAGCCCATGAACGACTCGATGTTGAGCGAGGTGTTGGTGAAGTAGAGGATGGTCGCGATCCCCGCGAGCACCCCCGGCACGGCGCCGATCGAGATCAGGGCCAGCCGCGGCGACTGGAAGTAGGCCGTCAGGAGCACGAAGATCACGAACACGGCGACCGCCAGCCCGATCCCGAGCGCCTTGAACATCTCGATCATCGGCGGGAGCTGGCCCATCGGCTCGACCCGCACGCCGCGGGGCGGCGTCGCCGGCGGCGTCGATCGCCTGGGCGACCTGGCGCGAGGCCCGGCCCATGTCCTCGCCCTCGACGTTCGCGACCAGCGTCAGGTAGCGCTGCGACATGTCGCGGTCGAGCTCGCCGGGCCGCACGCCCTTGCGGACCGTCGCCACGTCGCGGACCATCAGGTTGACCAGCGGGGTTGACCGACTCGAGCGGCAGGGTCTCGACGTCCTCCGGCTTGTCCATCCGCAGCGGCGGGATCTGGACCTGGACCAGGTAGTCGAAGCCGGTCTTCACGTCGATCCAGTAGTTGAGGTTGGTGAACCGGGTCGACGACGTCGCCATGACCAGCGCGTTGCGCCACGTCCTCGACCTTGGCGCCGCTCAGCCCCGCCTTCTCGCGGTCGATGTCGACCTCGACGGAGGGGTAGTCGAGCTGCTGCTCGAACTGGACGTCGCGGAGGAAGGGGATGCGTCTTCATCTCGCCGGCGATCTTCTCGGCGTGCTGCCGGACCAGCTTCAGGTCGGTGCCGACGACGCGGACCGCGATCGGCGTCGCCGAGCCGAAGCTCATGACGTTGGTCACGATGTCGCCCGGCTCGAAGCCGAAGGTCGCCAGTCTTGGCCTGCCGCTGCGCCTCCGCCTCGGACAGCCCCCCCTGCTCCAGCCGCTTCGCCAGCCAGGGGATCACCCGCTCGGGGAGGACCTTGCGGAGCCGCTCGCGGAACTCGGCGAGCTTGATCCCGCTCTCCTCGCGGAGCGCGACGCGGAGCTGGCCGTCGTCGGGCCCGCGCATGAAGAGCACCATGTTGTCGATGCCGAAGTTCGGGGCGACCTGGCCGACGTAGCCCATCGTGATCTGCGATGTTCTCGGGCTTCGCCTCGTGCTCGATCTCCTCGAGGCACTTCACCGCCATCTGCCGGGTCAGCTCGAAGTTCGAGCCGGGCGGCGGCCGGAACCGGAGCACGAACTGCCCCGAGTCGATCTGGGGGAACAGCTCGGTGCCGATCTGCAACCCCAGCAGCCAGAGGATCAGGCCGCACGCCGCCAGGTAGGCCGGGACCACCAGCCAGCGGAGGCGGACGAACCAGCCCACCACCCTGCGATAGACCTTGAGGACCCGGCCGAACAGCCCGCGCTCCTCGTCGTGATGCCCCATGTGCTTGAGCAGGGCCACGCACATGATCGGCACGAACGTGCTGGAGAGCAGGTACGACGAGATCATGGCGAACCCGACGCCCAGCGTCAGCGGCATGAACAGCGACCGGAGCGGGTCGCCCATGATGAACGCCGGGATGAACACCGACAGGATGCAGAGCAGGGCCAGCAGCCGCGGCACGGCCGTGATGAGGCTGCCGTGGAGCACCGCCGAGGCGATGTTCGTCGGTGCGCTGCATCTGCACGTGGACGTTCTCGACGGTCACCGTCGACTCGTCGACGAGGATGCCGATCGCCAGCGCCATGCCGCCCAGCGACATGATGTTGATCGTGTTGCCCGTCATCCAGAGCCCGAACAGCGACCCGAGCAGGGCGAGCGGGATGTTGGCCACGACGACGATCACGCTCCGCAAGTCGCGGAGGAACAGGAGGATCATCAGGCCGGTCAGGCCCGCGCCGATCAGGCCCTCGGTGGCCACGCTCTCGACCGCCGCCACGCACGGTGGGCGACTCGTCGAACTCGAAGCTGACCTTGACGTCCTTGGGGACGGCGTCGCGGAACAGCTGCATCGACTTGTGGACGTCGGCCACGACGGTCAGCGTCGAGCCCGTGTCCTTCTTGATGATCGGCAGGTAGACCGACTTCTTGCCGTTGACCAGCGCGTAGCCGTAGGTGATGTCGGTGTCGTCCTGGAAGGTCGCCACGTCGCGGAGGTAGACGTTCTTCTCCAGCCGGAGCGGGATGTCGCCCAGGTCGCTGGATGTCGTCGACCGTCGCGTTGTTGGCGACCACCGGCATCGAGTCCTTGACGTAGATGTTCCCCGCCGGGATGATCGTGTTCCCCTTCGCCAGGGCATCGATGACCTGCTGCGGGGTCAGGTTGTAGTCGAGGAGCTTCTGCGGGTCGACGTTGATGACGATCGACCGCATGTTCGGGCCGAAGGGCGAGATCGCGACCGTGCCGGGGACGTATCTTCTGCACCAGCGGCCGGATGATGTTCTGCGCCAGGTCGCCCATCGCCCCGAGCGAGGTCTTCGTCGCTCTCGAAGCACGAGGTAGCCGACCGGGACGCTGCCGGCGTCCATCCGCATGATCATCGGCGGCAGCGTCCCCTTGGGCATCCACGACATCGCCCGGTCGGACATCGCCACGACCTGGGCCATCGCCTGGCCCATGTCGGTGCCGGGGAAGAACGAGAGCTCGCACAGGGCGACCTGCTGGATGTTCCGCGTGTTGATGTCCTGGATGCCGTCGACGTACTGGAAGTACAGCTCGAGCTGGTTGACGATGAACCCCTCCATCTGGTCGGGGCTCATGCCGATGTAGTCGAGGAAGACGTAGATCTTCGGGGTGTTCAGCGAGGGGAAGATGTCCACCCGCATCCGGTTGGTAGGCCAGCACGCCGCCGCTGATCAGGGCCACGACCAGCATCAGGGTCGTGACCGGGCGCCGCATGGCGAAGACGGTCGGATTCATGGCCCATTCTCCCGCCCGATTCGTGCCAGGTCCGACATCGAGCCTTCACGTGAAAAATCGCCCGAGGGCGAGGGTGCCGAGCGTCCGGTTGGTGATGATTCGTTCTGTCGACGATTCGCTGACAGGCTCGGTGGGGCCATCTCCGCCACTCGAACCCCGCGATCGGATTCGATACCCGGTCCACCGCCGCCCACCGTCCCATCCGATGATTGCGCAGCAAGCGATGGGCCAAAGACCCGGGCGAGCTTGAATCCGATCGACCAGCGCCCCCGGCGGATCGTAATGGTGGCCGCGGCGACGAGGGCCGGCGGCGGCCCTCGTCGAGCCGATCGGGCAGCCCCCGGGTGCGCGAGGGCCCTATGGGCAATGTACGCCGGCGCGAACCGCTCCTGAGCACCTGGCCATCGTTTTCGCGCACTTCGTCGCCCCTACCCCGGCCCTCCCCGCAAGGGGGAGGGGGTGTAACGTCTCCGCGCCCTTGCGGGAGAGGGCCGGGTGGGGGAAGGCGAAGACGAACCGCGTCCAGGTGCTCAGACGAGCCGGACCGCCAGGGGCTTGATGAGGCTTCCCGCCGACATCGGGCGGACGCCCGGGCGCCGTGGGGCCCGGGCCACCGGCCCTGTGCGCATCCGTGGCGGGCGCGGCGCTCAACAACGGAGCGGGCGGGGCGCCTGAAGGAGGCCGAAGCTGGCCGGTCCCCAAGCAGGCGGCTTGAGGGAGGGCATGCGAGGCAGGTCGGAGGAGCAGCAGGCCGAGCACGTCGTCCCGCCCGTTTTCTCCTCCTCCTCGGAAAGGACGGCCTTGATTCGGGCCGAAGGCGAAGCGATCGACATTGCAGATGGGCGGGTCGAATGAGTCGGGGGGATGGCGAAGTTGCGGCGGAGGCAATCGGGGCGGGAGAGGGCGCGAGCCAAGTTCGAGGGCCGGATCGGCGAGGTCATCACCGCCACCAGCAGCGCCAGTGCGGACGCGACGCAGATCCCGCGATTGAGCACGTCTCGGCTAGACATCGTCCCTCGAATTCCAGGCCCGGTAAGGAATGCAGGAATTATAAGGATGGGGGAGACTCATTGTCAATGCTCATGGCCACCTGCGACGCCGAAAGGAGGGCGGGGAAACGGCGGGATGCCGGATCGCGACGATCCGGCATCCCGCGGTCGCCCCCACGCACGCCCTCATCGTCAGGGCCCGATCAGCGGCTTGACCGACGCGCGGAGCTCGATCGTCACGCCCGCGTTGAGCGGGATGCGGAGCGTGAACGGCCGCGAGGACGGCGTGTCGGGCTTCCTGGGGGCCTCGGCCTTCGCCCCGGGGTCGCCCTGCGCGGGCGCGGATCGCGCGTCGGAATCCTTGGCGACGCACCCCCCGTCGGGGCACGCCTTGGCCGGGTCGGCCTTGTCGTAGGACGCCTTGCCGGAGGCGGGGTCGGCCTTGGCCTCGGGCTTCTGCGGCGCCTGCGGGCTGGCGGAGGCTCCGACGAGCCGGGCAGCGACGACGGCGTGACGTGGTCGTCGGGCAGCGGGGGGAGCGGGACCGCCGAGCCGTCGGCGGCCAGGCCCTGCGGCAGCGACCGGCTCGGCGTGGCCGGCACCGGCATCGGCACCGGGGCCCCGGCCGCCGGCCGCGGCGCCGCCGGGGCGATCGGCAGGGGGCGCCCGAGAACCGCGCCCGGACCACGTCGCCGTCGCCCAGGGGGCGCGGCTCGACGATCGCCAGGTGCTCGCGGACGACCGCCTTACCCTCCGCGTCGGCGACCGTGTGCGCGCCGAGGCTGATCACGAGGACGCCGTCGGTGGGGATCAGCCACTCGCCGGCCACCTCAACCCGCGCCGTCTCGGGCACCTGGAGCGTCGCGCCGAGCTTGATCTCGTCCCCCTTGTCCCCCTTCTTGACCGCCTCGCTCAGCATGACCCCGTGCATCGCCGAGCAGCGCGTCTCCTCGAGCACCAGGCGGGTCAGCACCCCTTGATCGAGCTTGCGGCCGGTGATCGTGGCGGCAAAGCCCTCGCGCACCCCGTCGACCTCGGGCTTGTAGGCCAGCGCCGTGGCGCGGTCCTTGGGCCCGTCGGCGATCCGGGTCAACTGGCCGACGAACGAGATGTTCTTGTGATGGTTGAAGAAGACCGGCGCCGCCGCGACGGCGGTGACCTGCGGGGCCATCAGTACGTCGGAGGCCCCCTCGGCCAGCGGCTTGACCACGTCGCGGCCCGCCGTCCAGACCGCGATGCCCCCCCGCCGCGACACCGGCTGGAGCTGGGTGTAGACCCCCTTGCGCCAGTCGAGCCCGTCCATCTCCAGCATGCGGAGCTGGTACCTGATCTGCGACTGGTCCGGACCGGGCGCCCCATCCGCCCCCATCAGGCTCAAGGCCAGCAGACCCACCGTGACGCCCATGAGACGACCTCCCTTCCGCCCATCGGTTCGCACGACCCAGGGACCCAGACGGGCGGGATCATACGCCCGCCCCTCTCGGGCGTCAATCGCGGCTTGGCGGCCGATCGGGCGGGGGACTTGAGCTGAAGTCGGCACTTCGGACGCGTCGCGGCTGGATGGGCAATGACGGGGAGATCGGCGGCCCGGCGCCGCATTCGGAGGACGGTCGCGAAGGGGGTCAGAACGCCTCGCCATAGGCGGCGATGCGGAAGATCTTGAGGGCGTCCTTGATCGGGACGCCCTTGATCGTCAGCGGGCCGGGCTTGCCCTCCTCGTCGGGGTCGGCGTAAGCGACGCCCAGGCCGAGCCGTTCGGCTTGGTGGAGGTGCTGCACGCCGAGGGTCTCGAAGCCGAGCAGGTAGGCGCCGACCGAGTCGACCGCGACCGGGTTGCGGCCGGCGATGACCAGCCCGGTCTCGACCGCCTTGCCGCCGATGGGGCCGGTGCCGATCATCGCCGGGTGGCCAACCACGATCGACAGGTCGATCGGGAACCGCATCAGCATCCCGACCAGGAACGCCTGCTTGTCGTCGAGGATGTTATGCGGGTGGAGCTTCTGGCCGACGCGGGGGTGGCCGTAGAAGTCGGCCGCCGGGTAGCTCATGGCGACGTTCTTGATCGCCAGCGTCACCGTCGCGGTCCGGTGGACCTTGAGCTGGGCCAGCGACACGAGCTTCTCGTACTGGAGCACCCGCGGGTTGACCATCACCCGGCGCTGGGGGCCGAAGGGGATGTCCACGGCGACGAACGGCGGCCTGTTGTGGTCGAACCACTCGACCCCCTCCGCCTTGATCACGTCGAGGTAGCCCATGATCCGGAAGACGTCCTCCGTCTGATCCTTGCCGGCCCCGCCGGTGACGACGATCTGGCGGGGCCGGAGGCCCTTGATGAACCGAATCGTCGCCCGCAGGGTGTCGGCCTGGGTGCAGGCGGGCTGGTTGCCGTCGGTCGCCGTGGTGTCGTTGGGCTTGATGGCGACGAGGCGGCCGTCGAAGTCATCGGGCGCGACGTCGGACAGGGCGCGCGTGACGGCCTTCTCGATGTCGTCGGCGTCGTGCGCGATCGCGACGGTGAGGGCCTGGTCGGACTGCATCGGGGCGGGCCTCCCGGTTCCGGTCGGGTCGAGACTCGGACGGCGCGGGACGGCGACGCGAATCCCATGCCGCGCTCGGGGACGGGCGGGCCCTCGCCCGAATCCCGACGGCCCGCCCGTCCCGCTCGCGAGGCGGGTCGATTATAATTCCCGGGAGGCCGCAAGCCGCAGGCAGATGAAGGAATCGTCCGGGCTCACGGCCGACCGCCCCTGCCGGGATGATCCAGGCGTGATCGATTACCTCGAGATGCCTTGCCCGTATTGCCGGCACCCGCTCAGGGTGCGGGGCGAGTACGCCGGCCGTCGGGTCTGCTGCCGCCACTGCGACCACACGTTCGTCGTCCGCCCTCCGGGTGCAACGGCGTCGGCCGCCGAGGGGGAGGACGTCGGCTGGGGCGACGGCTCGGCCTCGGGGGACGGCCCCGCGGCGGCGGTGTCGCCGGGCCCGGGTCCCTCGCCGGGGATGTCGCACGTCGGGCCCGTGCCGGGCCGGCGGTTCGGCGAGTACGAGCTGCTCGACGAACTGTCGCGGTCAGCGATGACGGTCGTCTGCCGGGCCCGGCACGTCCCGTCCGGGCGGATCGCGACGCTCCGGATCGAGGCGAGGGAGGTCGAGCGGGCCCCGGCGTCCCTAGTCCTCCGGGACGGGGGGGGCGACCTGCCCTCCTGGACGATCCCCGGCTACGAGTTCATCCGCAAGGTCTGCGACGGGTCGATGGGCCACGTCTACCAGGCGCGGCAGGTGAGCGTCGACCGGACGGTCGCCGTCAAGGTGCTCCGCGCGTCTCGGGCCCGCGACAGGGATTACGTCGAGCGGTTCCGCCTCGAGGCGCGGCTGGCCGCGCGGCTGTCGCACCCGAACGTCGTGACGACGCTCGACGCGGGCGAGGCCGGGGGCCACCACTACATCGTCATGGAGTTCGTCGAGGGGGAGACGGTCCAGGACCTCCTCGACGGGGGGTACGTCTTCGAGGAGGCGGAGGCGGTCGCGGTCGTGCTCCGCGTGGCCGAGGCGCTGGGGCATGCGCACGCGGCGCGGGCTGATCCACCGCGACGTCAAGCCCGCCAACGTGATGCTCACGCCCGACGGCCGGGTCAAGCTGATCGATCTGGGCCTGGCGCGGCCGCTCGGCGACGAGGACTGGCTGGCGTCGGAGGCGGGGATGGCCGTCGGCACCCCCGAGTTCATCAGCCCCGAGCAGGTCCGCGGCCAGTCCGACGTCGACCCCCGCGCCGACCTCTACAGCCTGGGCGCCACCCTGTACGCGATGGTCACCGGCACCGTCCCCCACCCCGGCACGAACTCGCGCGAGGTGATGCACAAGCACGTCTCCCTCCGCGCCGTGCCCATCCCCCCCGACCGGCACAACGACCGCCTCTCCGAGGGCCTAGTCGCCGTCATCGCCCGCATGATGGCCCGCAATCGGGAGGACCGCTATCGCGACGCCGACGAGCTCATCGATGCCTTGCGGCGTCTAAAAAGTGCTGAGTGCTGAGTGCTGAGTTGATATCCTGTAGGGCGTGTGAAGCACGCCAATCTTCTCACCGACTCGGGAGATGGCATGCTTCACACGCCCTGCAGGATTGCATTCCAAGTCCGCAAGCGACACTCCCAGCACTCAGCACTCAGCACTCAGCACTCTTTGGAGCACTCAGCACTCATTCGAAGCACTTTGCCGACTCGCCTCCAGTCTTCGGCGACGGCCGCGACGAGGTGGCCCATCTTGGGGTGCTCGGGCTCGATGTCGACGGGCAGGCCGCGGTCGCGGAGCGTCTCGGAGGTGGTCGGGCCGACCGAGCCGACGACGGTGCGGCGGGCCAGCGCCGAGCGGAGGTCGGCCTCGCGCCCCTCCTCGGCGGCGACGGCGAGCAGGTGCTCGACCTGCTGCGCCGACGTGAACAGGGCGGCGCCGACGCGGCCGTCGGCGATCTCGACGATCGCACGTCGGAGCGGGCCGGTGTCCTCGGGCAACTCCCAGCGATAGACCGGCACCCGCGCGACGACCGCCCCGCGCCGCTCGAGCCCCTCGGTCAGCTCGGGGTTGGGCTTGCCGTACTCCTGGACGGCGACCCGCAGGCCCGCGACCGGCCGCCTTGCGTCGAGCACGTCGAGGACCTCGTGCCAGGTGTTCGGCTCGGGCGCCTGGACGTCGACGCGGACCCCCAGCTCGCGCAAAGGGGCCAGCGGCTTGGGGCCCCGGATGACGACCGTGGTCCTCGCCAGCGCGGCGGTCCACTCGTGGCGCGGGTAGCGGGTCTCGATCGCCTCCGCCAGGAAGCGGGTGCCGACGCCGGTCAGGAAGATGACGATGTCGAACCCGCCGGCCATCAGCCGCTCGGCGAACCGGAGGGCCTCCGGGTTGTCGGCGATGGGGATCTCGCGGAGCGCGGGGGCCGCCAGCGGCACGCCGCCGTGGCGGGCGATCAGGTCGGCGATCGGGCCCGCCAGGCGGCTCTCGAACGTCGCCACGCGGAGGCCGGCGAAGGGGGTCGTCTCGTCGGGCGTGCTCATCGGTTGACTATCCTCGGTTCGGTCGACGTCCCCGGCCGGCGTCGGCCCCGATTGTATCGCCCCGCATGGCCGGCGCCACCGGCCGATTCCGGCGCGATCTGTTGCCCCGCGCGACGAGAGTTGGTGTGATACGATCTCCGCCGCGGCCGGCGAGGCAAGGGTCCTATGATCGATGGCTGATGGCAGATCGAGTGGATTCCGGACACTCGTCATCCGGCATGTTCCGGGAGAGGTTGCCGTGGATAAACCAAGAAGGTGCTTCACCCTCGGTATGCTGATGCTCCTGGTGGCGATTTTGGCCGTCGCATTCCGGGGAGTCGAATATTCGCGACGCATCAAAGTCGTTTTCGTCAATCGTTCTGGGTCTGTCATCCGGGATGTTGCGGTCTCTCATGCGGGTCGGGTCGAACACTTCGGATCAATTGGCCCTCGCGGGAAATTGGAGTATCGCGTTGCATCATCCATCTCATCGGAACCATTTCGCGTATCATGGGACGTCGCGGGGAAACCGGGCGCAGCAGACCGCCATGTCGAAGCACCAGCGGTGACGGCATCGGGTCCCGGGGACGATATCAGGGTCGAGACCTCTCCCGAATAGGTGCTTGCTCAAAACAATCACTAGCTCCATCCGAAAGAGGCTGGGTTCCTGAGGATCTGCGATCGGGCCCTTGAGGTTTCACATCTGAGATAGGCGACGCGAGCGGCCTCCCACCCCGGGCGAGATGACCGATGAGCCAGGACGATCCCCCCGCCGCCTGCGACCGGCTCGCCGCGATGCTGGAGCGCGCCATCGCGCTGGGGGCGAGGGCCCGGCCGGCGGCCGACGACGCGGTCCGCGCGCCGGTCCTGCCGTACGCGATCGCGCAGCTCCGGATGCGCGTCCGCCCGGCGCTGGGGCCGGGCTGGGCCGAGGGCGACCCGGTCCACGTCGCGCTGTTCGGCGGGACGAATACGGGCAAGTCGACCGTGCTCAACGTCCTGCTCGGGCGCGCGGGGGCGGGCATGAGCGCCGGGCCCGGTTCAGCCAGCATCCCGAGGCGTTCCGCGCCTCGGCGCGGGGCGAGCGCTGGCTCGACGCCTTCCCGACGCGGTTCGCCGGCTACCGCCGCTACCGCGACGAGCACCCGCCGCGCCAGACCGACGAGCAGCTCGGCCGCGAGGGCTACACCCCCGCGCTGGCGCTGCTGGACCTCGACCGGCTCGATGCCCCACCGCTGGCGCCGGAGGCCGCGCCGGAGGCGGTCCTCTGGGACGCCCCCGACTTCTCGACCGAGACGGCGGCGGCCTACCTCTGCGCCGTGCTCGACGTCGCCGCGCTGGCCGACGTGGTCGTGATGACCGTGACCGACGAGTCGTACGCCGACGCCCGCGGCAACCTGCTGCTGCGGATGGTCGGCGGCTCGGGCGCGGCGGTCCACGTCGCGGCCAACAAGCTGTCCGACAGCCCGACCTTGCTCGACGACCTGGCGCGGACCCTGGCCGACGGCGTGCCCGGCCCCGCGCCGGCGACCGTCCACCGCCTGCCGATCGTCGCGGGTGCCGGCCCCGCCGAGCGGCTCGCGGCGCTGCTCGGCACGGCCGAGGCCGCGGCGCTGCGAGAGGCGATCGCGCGCGAGGCGTCGCGAGGGCCCGCGCTCAAGCGGCAGGCGCTGCGCGGCGCCGTCGCCTTCCTTCGTGCGCACCTCGACGAGATGCTCCGCCCGCTGGCCGAGGAGGCCGAGAGCTCCGCCCGCTGGGCCGCGGCCGTCGACCGGATCACCCGCTATCACTTGCTCGAGCCCTACCGCCGCGACTATCTCGAAGGGGTGCGCTACGGCGAGTTCAACCGGACGCTCGTCCGCGTGATGGAGCTGATCCAGGTGCCCCGGATCGGCCCGGCGATCGACCTGGCGGGGCGGGTCGTCCGCATCCCCGTGCGGCTGGCGGCGGCGGCGGTGCGGCGGCTCTCGGGCCACTCCGAGGGCAACATCCCGGTGCCCCCGGAGGAGGCGGTGCTCGGCGTCGCGACCCGCGAATGGCTCGACGAGCTGAGGGCCGAGGCGCAGGCCGCCGCCGACGCCGCCGCCCACCCCGCCTGGGCCGAGGTCGCCCGCGCGCTCGGCGACGACGTATTCCGCCGCGCCCTGCTCGACCGCTTCCACGCCGCGCAGGAGGCCTACCGCCGCGAGGTCGACGACGAGGTCCGCCGCCGCGCCGAGGCGATCGTCGCCGAGGCTCCGGTCCGACCCGAGGCGGCTCAACGTCCTCCGCGGCGCCAACCTGATGGCGAGCCTGGTGCTGGTCGCCGTCGCGATCAAGACGGCGGGGCTCGACTGGTCCGACGCCGTGGTCGGCCCGGCCGTCGCCGGGCTCTGGCAGAACCTGCTCGAATGGGGACTGGGCCGCTACCTCGAGGTGCAGCGCGCCGAACTGAAGGAGGACCAGTTCCGGAGGCTCCGCGCGACCGTCGAGTCCGCCCTGGTCCGGCCCGTCCGCGACTTATTCCGCGGCGCCGTCGGCGGCGACGAGGTGCTCGCCGCCCGCCGCGACTTCGCCGTCATCGGGGAGGCCGCGGGGCGGGTCCTCGCGGAGGGCTGACGCGACGCGGGCGCAGAATGTTTTTGCCAGAAGCCGCCACGGCATCCTCCTCGTCGAGGCCGCGGCCAGGAGAGGAGAAGTCAGGAAGTCAGTTGGATGTGCGGGCGGTGACATACGTCCCTGACGTTACAAGCCAGCTAAGTGGGGGCCGATTGTACTGGCCATTGCGGAGAATCCGGCATCCCTGCGACCGAAAGAACTTGAGGAGGTCTACGGGATTACAGAGATAGCAGGCGTCATTGTCGGCGTGGAAGGGGGGCTTGAGATCAGGTTCGCGCATCGAGAAGTGGGGCTGTCTCGCCATCAGCTTTCCCGCCAGCCGGCCGGCGTTGCCGAAGAGCGAACCGACGAGCTCGGGCAAGGTATTCCCGGACGGGTGTCGAGGCATCTCGGGGGAACGGACGAGGATGGTCCTCAACGGCCGGTTCCTCCAGACGTAGATGACGATCCCCCGGAGCGAACTCAGGATCGAGAGCAGGTTGGGGGAAACGATCGAGATCGTGCCGCCCGGGCGGACCACCCGGAGCATCTCCCGCAGGGCGGACGCCGGGGCAGGTACATGCTCCAGCATCTGATAGCTGGCGACCAGGTCGAACGAGGCGTCCGGGAATGGGAGACTCAGGACGCTGCCCTCCTGGAGGCGGAGCTTGGGGTGGGGCGGGGGCTCGAAGGCATCGGGATTCAAGTCCACCCCCATGACGTTGAAGCCCCGTCTGGCGAAGGCAAAGGCCGACCAGCCGTTGCCGCAGCCGACATCAAGCAGCCGTCCGCCGGCGTGGGGCGAGGACTGCACAACAAAGTCAGCGTAGGTTCGATAGTAGGCGAGAGCCTCCATCTCCCCCATTCCCCGGACCCGAACCGCCTCGCGTGAGGAAGCATAGATTCGCTGCTGTTCTTCGAAGCTTCCCTTGGTCTGACTCAAGATGGTCCTCCGCGGAGGGGTGAGTTCCATAGATAGATTTGAACACGGCCGAATGATAAAATCATCGCCCTCTTTTTGCCTTCATGTGAGAGTCCCTCCGAGTTCCTCGCGTCAGCACCAGTCGTCGACCGTCGGCTTGATGATCAGCTCGGGGACGTTGGCCCTCGGGTGGAGCTCGACCAGGAAGCGGACGGCGGCGGCGACGTCGTCGGGCTGGAGGATCGCCTCGCGGCGCTCGCCGGGCACCGGCACGGGGCGGGCGTCGAGGATCGGCGTGTTGACCTCGCCGGGGTAGATGACCGTCGAGCGGATGCCGTGCATGCCCTCCTCGCGCCCCAGGCAGATCCCCAGCGCCGCCTGGCCGAACTTCGACGCGGAATAGCCCGCGCCGCCCAGCACGCTCGCCCTCTTGCCCGAGATCGAGCAGATCTGGACCACCAGCCCGCTGCCCTGCTCCCGCATCGAGGGTAGGACGGCGTGGACCAGGTTGTACGCGCCGGTCAGGTTGGTGGCGATCATCCGGTCCCAGTCGGCCGGGTCGAGCGTCTCCAGGCTGCGGTTGCGGACGTTGGTCCCGGCATTGCAGACCAGCACGTCGATCGCGCCGAGGTCCTTGAGGACCCGCGCGACCATCGCGTCGACCGCGCCGCGATCGGCGACGTCGCAGGGGGCGACCACGGCCGCGCCGGCCGATTGCGACAGGCCCGAGCGCGTCTGTTCGAGCTTCGCGGCGTCGCGGCCGACCAGCGCCACGCGCAGGCCGAGGCGGTCGAGCGCCGTCGCCACGCCCCGTCCGATCCCGCTGCCGGCCCCCGTGACCAGGGCGGTCTGAGTCTTCGTGGCCAAGGCCATCTCCTCACCTCACCTCAACGGCGAAAGGCCCCGACGGCCCTCCCGGACGGGATGGGGCGGTCGGGGCCGGGGTGCGGGCGCCTCCGCGGCGCGGCGTCGCCCGCGTCCACGACGGTTCGACTCTACCGAGTGTGCCTCGGCCGCACAATCGCCGAGTGCCATCGCGCCGCGTGCGCGCCGCCGACGACCCTGGCGCCGCTCAGGTGTCCCGTCGGGACCGTCTTGCCCACGTCCGTCACGCCGGGGACCGAGCCCCAGATCTGCACGGTGCCCGCATCCGCCGACGAGCCTCCGGCCGCCTTCGCGAACCCCGCGGCCCACCGCGCCACCAGCGAAGACGGGTCGCTGCCGTCGACGGCCTGGCCGTTGATGTAATAGTGCCACTGGCCGTCGGTGCCACCCGAGGTCGAGGAATCCGAGGAACCCGGCGACGACGATGATCCCGATGCTGGGGGCGTCGAGGGTTGAGACGATCCTGATGACCCTGACGAGGAAGACGACGGTGACGGGGACGAGGTCGGCGGGGGGGTGAGCGTCTCCGCGGCGGGGTTCGGGATCTGGGCGGCGGCCTTGGCGACGTCGAGCCGGGGGATCGTGAAGCCGGACGTCGGGTCGGTGGCGAGGTCGGCCCCCTGCGTCAGCCAGGAGTCGAGCTGCGCGACGGTCGGCAGTTGGCCGCCGAACCGCGACTCGTAGATCTGCTGGAGCAGGACCACGGCGCCGGTGACCATCGGCGTGGCGAAGCTCGTGCCGTCGCCCGAGGCGAAGCCCTTGTCGCCGCTGGGGGCGAGCAGCCCCTGCCCGGGCGCGGACAGGTCGGTCGCCGAGGCGCCGCCGGTGGCGCCGCCGAGCCGCTGGGCGTTCGAGAGCAGGTGGTCCGAGATGTCGCTGGCGGTCACGCTGATCGTGGCGGGCACGATCGCCGGGAAGCCCATCCCCTGCTGGCCGGCGTAGCTGTTGCCCGCAGCCGTGATCACCGGGATGTTCAGCGCGTCGAGCTGCTGGATCAGGCCGGTGATCTGCTGGCCGACCCCGTTGTCGTTGGCGAACCAGTTCTGGGCGTAGTTGTTGCCGTCGGCGATCGAGAGGTTGACGGCGGTGATGTTGTCCTGCGTGTGGTTGTCGATCACCCACTGGAGCGCGTCGGCCACCTTGGTGAAGTCGCCCGAGTCGCTGGTGCCGAAGACCCGCAGCGCCGCGATGTCGGCCCCCGGCGCGACGCCCGGGTGGTCGGGGTCGTTTGAGGCGATCAGCCCGGCGACGGCGGTGCCGTGCTGCGAAACGGTCGCCATCGGGTCGGCCGTGCCGTCGGCGAAGTCGTAGCCCTCGGCCACCTTGTGGCCCGGCCCGAAGCCGCCGCCGAGCGCCTCGTTGTTGTAGTCGACCCCGGTGTCGATGACGGCGACCGTCGCCCCCTGGCCGGTGACGCCGTAATCCTTCCAGACCTCCGAGGCGTGGATCAGACCGTCGTAGTTCGTCGCGCCGGTGATGGCGGGTGTCACCGAGGAGTCGGCGGTGTGGGCGGCGGCGGGCCGCATCGGGGCGCCGTGGGCCGCGCGGGCGTGGGCCGGACGGTGCAAGGATTGGAGATGATGGACCTGGGGCGGATGAGACCCCACCGACAGGAGCGTCCGACCCTCCAGGTCCTCGACGCCGGGACGGATCGGACAGCGAGCGGTGCGACGGGCCTTGCGGGTCCACCCCATGGATTCAGCCTCCCCCAGACGGCCGCCATGCCATTGGCGTCGCCGCCCCGCGATGTTTGGTGGTGAGCGCCCCCCGTCCCTGGCGCGCACCGCCCCCCAAGGCCGATCATGACCCGGGGGGCGAGGCGCGGCGGCCGGGGCCGCGGGCGACCCCGGACCGATCAGAGCGCGATCATCAGTGGATCGGGACGGTCCGCGCGGACGCCGGGCCGCGGCCCGAGGAGGGGCCGGGCTGCCGCCGTGGTCGGGCGGAAAACCCGAGAGCGAGCGAGTGGCGGGTCGCGGCGGTCCGCGATCGCACGGGAGGGGAGGGCCTGCGGCTCCCCGCCCGAGGACGCGCGGCGGGCCGCGATCCGGACGGACGACCTCCTGGGGGGGACCGGCCCTGTCGGCCCGGTCGTCGCGGAGCGGGCGGGGCCCTCCGGGCCCGCGCCGGTCGTCGAGTCCGTCGCCGCCGACATCCCCGGCGGTAGGCGCGGCCATCATGGCCCCGCCGGCCCGGGTCGCCGGAGCCCTCCGGTTGCGTCCCGGGCGGCCTCGGCTATAGTGAACGTCCTCGTCGGCAGCGTCGTCGGGGACGACTCTCGTTCGGTGCCCCTTGTATCGGACGGGCCCTCGGGGGAGTTTCGACCGAAACATGGAAATCGTCGGCGTGATCCCGGCCCGTTTCGCTTCAACCCGACTGCCCGGCAAACCCCTCCTGGCCGAGACCGGACGACCCCTGATCGTGCACGTCGTCGAGGCCGCGCGCCGCGCCTCGCGGCTCGACCGGGTCATCGTCGCCACCGACGATCGCCGGATCGCCGACGCCGTCGCGGCCTTCGGCGGCGAGTTCGCGATGACCCGCGCCGACCACCCGACCGGCACCGACCGCGTCGCCGAGGTCGCCGCCGCGCTGCCCGACGCGCGGATCGTCGTCAACCTCCAGGGCGACGAGCCCGAGGTCTCCGGCCATGCGCTCGACCGGGTCGTGTCGCTGCTCGACGACGACCCCGAGGCGCCGATGGCGACCCTGGCTACGCCGATCCGCTCGGAGGCGGTCTACCGCGACCCGTCGTGCGTGAAGGTCGTCCGCTCGCGCGCCGGCCGCGCGCTGTACTTCTCGCGCAGCCCGATCCCCTGCCATCGCGACGGCCTGCCCTCGGTCGAGAAGGCCCCTGCCCTGGCCCTCCTTCACCTGGGCCTCTACGCCTACCGCCGCGTTTTCCTGCTCGGCCTCGCCTCGCTGCCGCCGTCGCCGCTCGAATCGGCCGAGAAGCTCGAGCAGCTTCGCGTCCTGGAGGCCGGCTACCCGATCGCCGTCGGGATCGTGGACGAGCCGAGCATCGGCATCGACACGCCGGAGGACTACCGGCGGTTCGTCGAGCGCTGGAAAACGAAGTCTTCGTAGTAGTGCATCAACACAAGAAAGCTTGGGTGGCAAAGCTCTCTTGACGAGGTTCCGCTCCAGCTCGCCGAGGTAAGCCCGCGGATCGCGGCGGATGCGACGGCCCGGCGCCGCGCACCCCGCCGCCGCCCCGGCGTCCGCGCGACGCCCGCCAGGCCGCCGGATCAGAGGGGTCGGGGCCGCCGCCGCGATGGGCCGCAGGCGGCGCCGCCGCGGCGATGATCCGCACCGGACCACGGGCCACCGTCCCCGGCGGCGCGACCCCCCGGCCGCGGGCCCGCCGCTCGTGGTGGCGGTACGAGCCGAGGGACCGCCCCAGGTCGTTGTTGGCCCGTGCTAAGTCGGCCACCTCGTAGCGGCGGGACGGCCCCGCCCAGTAGCCCCGCGCCACCTCCCGGAAGCGGACGACCGCCTCGCGCAGCGCACCGGCCGCCTCGGCATGGCGGGCGATCGCTGCGATCAAGCCCCGAGGCCGGCGCTGCACCCCCGCCGCGCCCAGCCCCGCCTCATCGGCCGGGAGCGACGCGCATCCACCGGGCAGCGCCCGCAGGCGGCCCGCACCGCCGGCCGGGACCGCGGCGGGTCCTGGCCCGGGCCGCGGCTGGCGCGCCGCGAAGGGCAGGCGGCTGCTCGTCTCCGAGATGGCCGTCGGCTCGGGCCAGGGGCGCTGCCGTCGCCGCTCGTGGGACCGCCCGGACCGCCGGGTGAAGGAGCGGCCGACGTGCCGGGCCACCTGCCCCGGGGCGCGCCGCCGCTCGTCGCGCCTCGCGTCCGGGCAGGGGCGCGGCTCGGCGTTGAGCCGCAGCCGGCGCGATGCGTCGACCGCCGCGGCCGCCCGGCGGGTCAGCCCGGCCGGCCCGGCGATGCCGCGCCGCGGCGGCGACGCCTTGACCTGCCGCGGCACGACGCGCGGGCCGCGGGCCCGCGGCCCGCGCCGGCGCACGACTTGGCGGGCGGCCTCCCTCCGGCTCGGTGGGGGCGCGCACCGGCCGCCGCGGTCCCTCGGGGACGAAGGCCGCCGGCTCGCGGCAGTTGCGGCGGTCGCCCTCGGCCTCCGGGCCCGGCCTGGTGGCGATCTTCGACGGGGCGATCACCTCCGCCTCCAGGCCGGCGGCCCGGGGCCCGCGGACCGAGGCGGAGCCGGTGGGCCCGGCCTCGGAGGCGGCCCGGGCGCCCTGCCCGCCGAGCGGCTGAAGCCGCCGGGCCGGGACGTCCGGGCTGGCGGGCTGGGTCCAGGTAGGGAGGAGGCCGCGCCGGCCGCCGGGGACGGCGCCGTGGTAGTTCGCCTTGTGGACATCTCCTCGTTACGCAAGCGGCGGCCGGGTGGCTGAGGTCTCGTCTTCGAGACCCCGGGATTCTCGAATCGCGGTCCGGTCCCCGGACTTCAGCCACCCCGGATCGGTGAGTTTCGTCCGAGCAGGATCGGGTCAGAAGCGGCGGGTACCGTCGGAGGGGGAGGCGGAGGCGAGGAAGCGATCGAGGCGGGCCAGGGTCGTCGGGGTCGCACCCTGGTCGCGCCAGACGATCCGGCCCTGGCGATCGACCAGCACGAGCGTCGGGTACGCCTGGATGTGCAAAGCCTGCTGGAGCGGGCACGAGCCGTCCATGCCGCTGACGAGGACCTGGTAGTTGATCCCGAGCTTCTGCGCCTCCTGCGCGACCTTGACGGCGCGGTCCTTGGCCTCGCCCCGCTCGCAGGCGACGCCGAGCACGGTGAGCCGACGGGCCCCGTAGCGCTGCTGGAGATCGACCAAGTGCGGGATCGTCTTCAGACAGGGCTGGCACCACGTCCCCCAGAAGTCGATCAGCACGAGGTCGGAGTCGAGGTCGCGGAACCGGACCGGCTTGCCCTGGAGGTCGGGCAGGCGGAAGTCGTCGATGCGGCGATACTTCGCGTCGTAATGGCAGTAGGGCTGGCCGTCGTCCGCCGGCCGGGGCTCGGCGCGGGTCGCCCGGGGGGGACCGCGGCGGCCGTCGCCGTCGCCGCCGCGTCGGTCGGGGACGCGTCGGCGACCACCTCGCCCAGGTCGGCCGCCGCCTCACCTCCGCCGGCTCGGTCTCGGGCGCCGCCGCAGGTAGCGAGGCGGGCCGGACCGCGGACGACGGCTCGGGGTCGGACGGGAGGGCCGTCGTCGGCGCCGAATCGAAGGCGATCAGGGACGACGACCGCGGCACCTCCGCCAGCGCCCCGGGGATGTGGGCGAACGGGTCGGGGACGGATCGGCCCGGGTGCGACGGCGCGGGCCATTGCGAGGAGGCGACCGCCTCGGCCGGGCCCGGCGCCGCGGCGGGCGCGGTCGGCGAACGGGTCGGGCGCGGCGGCCTCGGGGGCACGCGACAGGGGCATCCCGGACGCCTCGCCGGGCTCGAGCGGGGGGCAGGGGGTTCGGGCCGTCGTCGTCCGCAGGGGGAAGCTCGGACGGACCTGCGGGCCCGCGGGGCCCGGCCTCGGACGGGGCGGGGTCGCGCGGCTCGTCTTCCCCCGGGGTCGCGGCGGTGGGCCGGGGCGATTCGGCGCCGCGGCGCTGCCAGCCGGTGCGGGGCAGCGACGAGACCTCCTCGACCGTCCGCGATCGGGCCCGGCGGGTCGTCGGGCGGGGCAGGTCGTCGGCCGCGTCGGCGGGGGGGGCTCGACGTCCTCGATGTTGACCCGCGGCGGGGCGCGATCGGGACCGCGATCCCCGTCGCGACCCTCGTCCTCGTCGTCGGCCGGCGGCGGCGCGACGCCGGGCTGACCCGCGACGACGAGGCGGTCGCGGCCCCCGAGTCGGTCTCTTCGGCCCCGACCAGGCCGATCCGGACGTCGGTGTCGGGGGCCCGGGCGACGGTCCGGCCGGTCATGACGCCTTGCCCGTCCTCCCATTCGGCGATCACCGTGTACGACGAGCCGGGCCGCAACCCTCGCAGCGTGAACGCCCCCGACGGGTCGGTCGTCGTCCGGACGACCTTGCCCCCCGCCGCCCCGCCGACGGCCAGCCGCACCCGGGCGCCGGCGACCGGGTCGCCGCGGTCGTCGACGACCCGGCCCGAGATCCTCCCGTCGGGCCGCGACCGCCGCTCCGGCGGCACCGGCTCGGTCGCCACCGACGCGCCCGGCTCCCCGGTGACGACCGGCAGCTTCTTGTCGCCCACCGAGGCGACCGTCCGCATCTTCGACGACACCCCCTCCATGGAGGCACATCCCGCGACGCAGCACAGCGGGGCGATCAGGAGACGGAGACGGGCCGGCGAGATCATGATGCGCATGGCGGTGGGTTCCTCCTCCTGACGAGCGGGTCGGCCCCGCGGGTTCGCGCCCCGAGCAACGTGTCGGGGGACGGGCCTCCGCCCATCGCACCCACCCACGCCTGCACCCGGGCCGATCGCCCCCGACGAGACCGCCGGCGCACCCCCGACCGATCCCAGGCGCCGTATCATCACTCTTCGGATGGGACCCCGCCGCACTTGAATCTTTCTCGTCACCCCGCACGATTTCGGTCCTCGGGCGTCGGGGCCGGGCCGACCGTCAAGGCGGCGGGGGCCGGTCGTCGGTCGCGTCGCGGGCGGCGAGCAGGACGGCCACGTACCCTCCCGCGTAGGCGAACACGATGGAGAACAGCGAATGCCCGATCCGCAGGTAGGACGCGGACGCCGAGACGTTGTAATCGCTGTTCCTGATGCTCCGGTCGATGTGCTGGTCGACCCCCCGCCAGACCTTCCACTGGCTCTCGATCGGGTAGGTGATCCGCAAGATGGCGTAATCGGCGACCTTCGACGGGTCGGCCAGCAGGCGGGGGTAGGCCAGGTCGAGCGCGGCGGTGGTGATCAGGTACGGGCCGACCTCGGTGCGGAACCAGGGGCCGCAGCTGATCAGGAGATAGGCCCACCCGCAGGCCGCGAACCCCCGCCAGAACGGCCGCGACCCGCGCCGTCCCCGACGGGACAGCGCGGTGACCAGGCCCAGGATCAGCAGCGCCGCGCTGAACATCGCGCTCGCCACCAGTCGCGACGGCGCAGACGCGGCGAACCCGGCCCCGCAGAACAGGACGATCCCCATCAGTCCGGCGACCGATATGCGGATGGGTTTCATCGCGACCCTCCTCCCGGGATGGGCCTCGGCGGAATCCCGCGGCGGGCCCCCCGTCGAAATCAGCGACATCTCCCGCGACATCGGGCCCGGGAGGGCCGTAGAATGGCGGCCGGCATCCGAGACGCTCATCCCGACGAGGATCGATCGTAGGCCGGCTTTTGGCCGGTAGGACATGAGTATGCAACGGATCGTCCCCGGGTCGGCCCTCGCGTGGCTCCTCCCGGTCGCGCTGGGGCTCGGGCAGGTCGGCCATGCTGAGGGGCCGGCGCCCGATCTCGTCGTGGCGGCGGGGGGCGGCGGCGACTTCGCGACGATCCAGGGGGCGCTCGACGCGATCCCCCGCGAGGGCCGCCGTCGCGTCATCATCCTGATCAAGGACGGCGTCTATCGCGAGAAGGTCCGGATCGACGCCGCCTGCGTCACGCTCCGCGGCGAGAGCCGCAAGGGGACGCGGATCGAGTTCCCGCAGTTCAGCGTCGACTTCGAGGCCAGGCCCGACAAGGTCGGCCGCGCCGTGGTCAACATCAACGGCGACGACGCGGTGCTGGAGAACCTGACCGTCGCCAACACCGCGGCGGCGCTCGACCCCGAGATCGCCTCCACCTTCGGCCGGCACGCCTTCGCCGTGTTCGGCCGCGGCGACCGCACGATCCTGCTCGACTGCGACGTCCTGAGCGACGGCGCCGACACGGTCGCGCTGTGGCGGGGGGACTCGGGCCGGTACTATCACGCCCGCTGCCACTTCCGCGGCGGGACCGACTTCCTCTGCCCCCGCGGCTGGTGCTACGTCACCGACTGCACCTTCGACGAGGTCCGCCGGACCGCGGCCCTCTGGCACGACGGCAGCAAGGACAAGGACCAGAAGCTGGTCGTCCGCCGCAGCACGTTCGACGGCGTGGAGGGCTGGTACCTGGGCCGGCACCACCACGACGCGCAGTTCTACCTCCTCGACTGCACCTTCTCGGCCACGATGGCCGACCGTCCGATGGCCCGGCATCGCTATCCCGACGACCCGAAGAAGGACGCGACGCTCGACCGCTCGAACCGCCTGGGCGAGCGCTGCTACTACCACGACTGCCACCGCCGGGGGGGCGACTTCGCCTGGTTCCGCGACAACCTCGCCTCGGCCGAAGGCGCGCCGACGCCCGAGCAGGTCACCGCCTCGTGGACGTTCGGCGGGACGTGGGACCCCGAGGGTCGATCGGCGCCGACCGTCGCGAAGGTCGAGGCCGAAGGCCCGGAGGCGCGGCTGACCTTCAGCGAGGACGTGACGGTCAAGGGGCGTCCTCGCCTGCGCCTGAAGTCGGGGACGTTCGCGACGTATGCCGGCGGCAGCGGCGGCCGGGTCCTGGCCTTCCGGCGCAGGGGCCGGTCGTCGGGGCCGCGGCGCTCGACCTCGACGGCGGCGCCATCGTCGCCTCGCTCGCGACGGTGCAGGTCCGGCACGCCGACCCGACGCTGCCCCGCGACTAACCTCGGTCGCCGGACCCGAACGAGCCGGCATGGAGCACGGGGAGACTTCACGATGCCTCGCTGGGGCGACCCGGAAGACCCGTGGGACGACGATCCCGAGGACGACGTCGATCCGCCCGACGACGAGGACGAGGAGCCGACGGTCCCTTGTCCCTACTGTCGCCGCGAGGTCCACGAGGATTCGCAGCGCTGCCCCTACTGCGGGCGCTACATCTCGGAGGAAGACGCCCCGCCGTCCCGGAAACCCTGGTGGCTGATCGTCGGCGTCGCGGCGGGCCTGTACGCGGTCTACCGCTGGACCGTCGGGCGGTGGTGAGGGCGCCCCGCCCGTCACGAGGCCGGGGCCCGGGCGGGGGGCCGGGGTCTCGTCCGGACGTTCTGGGAGGGGGTCGAACCCGCATGGGAGTCCAGGAACTTGCGGACCTTGACGCCGGCTAACCGCGCGAAGTCCGCTTCGACCGGGACTTCCCGCAGGTCCGGGCGGCCTTCGATGGCGGCGATCAATCGCCGTGTCCCCGCCGTATCCGGCATGTAGGGCGGGGCTTTCAGGACCAGGTACAGGGCGCGGATGCGGGCCGGATCGGGCAGCGTCCCGGGCGCGGGGCCCGTCGGCCCTTCGTAGGCGAGGTAGGCCTCCCGCACCAGCTCCGGACTCCCATCCGATAGGCAATACATCTGGATGCCGACGCCCCAGTTGCCGGCGAGGAAGACGTCGTGCCCGGCCCTGGCCGCGCCCAGCTCGCCCAGGCGCGTGAGCGAGGGACTCCAGGCGTCCGAGGCGTCCCCGCGGCCGAGCGCGCGGGCCAGTTCGACGGCCCCATAGACCCGGACGGCCATCAGGGCGACGACCGCCCCCAGCAGGGCGGCCCGCCCGAGGAACGCTGGCCGGGGCGAACGGACGACGGGATGATCCCGGCCCGCGATCGCCATCGCCAGGGCGAGATACTGGAACGGAGTGCCGATCACCCAGTGGTGGGCCCAGGTGGCGTTCGGCAGCAGGAACAGGGCGACGCCGATGGCCAGGTAGCAAGCGATGAGGATCGCCGGCAGCCGGCTCGCGGGGCGGGCCCGCCGGAGGCCGAGGGCCGCCATCAGGGCGACACCCAGGAGGGACGCCTCCGCGATGGCGAAGTCGGGGCCTCCGCCGAGGATGAACCGGCGGACCAGCGCCCCGTCCCCCAGCGCGAGGTACGCGCCCAGTTGATGGGCCAGCCCCGCCAGGGACTTGTCCCCCTGCACGGCCACTTGCGAGGTCGACAGGAGCCGTCCCGTCCCGGAGAAGACGAGGTAGTTGGCGACCAGCAAGGGCATCCCTCCCGCCAGGCCGCCGACCAGGCAGGCCGACCAATGGCGCACCGTCCGCCGCTCCCGGCAGAGCAGCAAGATCCCCAGCGCCGGCAACAGGACGACCGCGCTCAGTTTCTCGTAGATCGAGAAGCCGACGACGGCACCCAGGAGGAACGTATTGCGCGGCCGGACCGGGCCATCCCCCTGCCCGTGCAGCAAGATGCCGAGGAAGGCCATCCGGAGGGCCAGGGCCAGCGCCACCGGCCCCCAATCATGACGGCATCCTAGCACCACCGTGGCGTCGGTCACCAGCAGGCCGAAGAACACCAGGAGGCCCGAGGCCGACAGCAGCCGGCGGGCCAGCAGGGAAAATGCGGGGAACGTGGCCGCCACGATCGCGATCCCGAGCCATCGCCAGCCTTCGACCGTGAATCCCGACCCGGTGAGGCGGAGGTAGAGGCCGTAGAGGGCCGGCTTGACCGCCCCGCTGTAGCTCATCGTCATGAGGGGCTTGCCGCGGACGAACGCCGTCGCGAAGAACGGGGGCCAACTCCCCGCGCCCTGGTACGCGAAGGCGGCCGGGACCTGGTGGACCTCGTCGGCGTACAATCCCTGGGCCGACAGGTTGATCCCGCAGATCCCGACGAAGGCGCAGGCCGCCGCCAAGCCGATCGCCAACGCATCCCGGGCGCCCGGGGCCGAGGAAAACCACGCGGTCGGAATCCTCGATTTCAATTTGTTCGTGCCCAATTATTATATGTAATTTCGGTAGGGCCGTCTGCCTGGCCTGGGGCACGGGGCATCGCGAGGGTCCTGCTCGCCCCACGGGGCGGCCGGGGTCGCGTCCCCGGGGCCCCGGCCGCCCGATGGGCGCGGGCCGACGGCCCATCGCCTCCGGTAGTCTCGCCGGTCGCGGCGGGGCCCGCAACGGGCCGGGGCCCCGCGGGGCCGATCGGCCCGGGATCGCCGGTTGAATCGTCCCGTGACCTGTTTTATATTCATGGGATCTTCCGCGCGTCACGGCCGGTGTGCCGGCGGAGGACCGGAACGGCCGCTCCCGGGCGCCGGGAGGGCCCGAGGAGACCGGCCGGAGCGCGCGACGTCCGACGACCGGGGCCGCTCGCCGCCCCACTCACGCCGCCAGGATCGAAGCCGTCCCTTGCCCGGATCGCGCACCTCACCGACCCCGGTCGGCGCCTCCGCGATGGTCGAGGGCCCCGACCGGCCGTCCTGAACGCCTGGCAATCGGCCCGCGATTGACTATGCTGGTAGGGTAGGGACGGCCCGACGGCCGACAGGGAGGGTCCTTCGGCCGGGGGGATGGAGGGTCCATGGCAGTCAAGCTGACCATCACGCAGAAGGGGCTGATCCTGATCGCGGTCCCGCTGCTGTTCCAGACGGCGTTCATCGCGCTGGTGGCAGTGACGAGGAGGCGGGGCATGGAGGCCGAGCGGTGGACCCTCCACTCCAAGGAGGTCATCGCGCAGGCCACGCGGCCGGTGATGCGCCTGCTGGCGGCGCACGACGCCAGTCGCGGCTTCGTCATCACCGCCGAGCCCGCCGTTCGCCGCCGAGCAGGACCACGCCGCGCGGAAGGCCCGCGACGAGATGGCGCGGCTCCGGGCGCTCGTCGCGGACAACCCGGAGCAGGCGGCGCGGCTGGCGCGGATCGCCGCCAAGGTCGATCGGTTCCTCGCGTCGCTGGAGGGGACCGAGCAGGCCGTCCGCGCCGCCGAGACGGTCGCGGCCGTCGCGACGGTCAAGGGCCGCGCCGACGACGCGCTGCTCGACGAGCTGCGCGGCGACTTCGCCGCGTTCCTGGCCGAGGAGGAGCGGCTCGACGCGGCGCGTCGCGACCGCCTGGACCGGCTCTGGCACCGGTTCGACATGCTGATCTACGGCGGGACGGTGGTCTCGGTCATGGGGTCGTTGCTCCTGGCCACGGCGTACGGGCGGGGCATCAGCGGGCGGATCAGGGCGCTGGCCGACAACGCGGGCCGGCTGGCCGAGGGCCGCGCGCTGGCCCCCCCGATCGGCGGCGGCGACGAGGTCGCGCGGCTCGACGCCGACTTCCGCCGCATGGCCGCCGCGATCCACGACTCGGCCGCCATGCTCGGGCGGAGGGCCGAGGAGCTCGACGCGGTCAACGCCCAGCTCCGCGAGCGGAACCAGGAGAACGAGATGTTCGTCTACAGCGTCTCGCACGACCTCCGCTCGCCGCTGGTCAACCTCCAGGGGTTCAGCAAGGAGCTCGGCCACATCGGCAAGGACCTCCGCGACCTGCTGGCCGGCGGCGACCTCGGCGCCGACGACCGCCGCAAGGCGCTGGCGCTGGTCGACCGCGAGATGGGCGAGTCGATCCACTACATCCAGACGGCGGTGTCCCGCCTGGCCGCGATCATCGACGCGCTGCTCCGGCTGTCGCGGGCCGGGCGGGTCGAGTACCGCCAGCAGCCGGTCGACGTGGCCGCGACCGTCGCGCGGATCGTCGAGGCGCTGCGGGGCACGATCGAGGAGCGCGGCGCGACCGTCCGGGTCGGGCACCTGCCGCCGGCCTGGGGCGACCCGACGGCGCTGGAGCAGGTCTTCGCCAACCTCGTCGGCAACGCGCTGAACTACCTCGACCCGGCCCGCCCCGGCGTCGTCGAGGTCGGCTGCCTCGCGACGGAGGCCGACGCCAATGGCGACGGCGACGGCGGTGACGGCGGCGGCGCCGGGCCGGCGACCTACTTCGTCCGCGACAACGGGCTGGGCATCCCCGAGGCGTACCACGCCAAGGTCTTCGGCGTCTTCCAGAGGCTCCACGGCGAGGTCGCGCAGGGGGAGGGGATCGGCCTGGCGCTGACCCGCCGGGCCGTCGAGCGGCACGGCGGCCGGATCTGGTTCGAGTCGGAGCCCGGCCGCGGCACCACCTTCTTCGTCTCGCTGCCGGGCCCGCCGGAGATGCCCGAGACGATCGACGGGCCCGAGGCGGACCACGAGGGCCTCCACGAACGCGAGGCGGTCACGGGGGGGACGACGCGATGACTGCCGGAGCCTCTGATCCTGATCCTGGCCGAGGACGACGACGGCCATGCCAGCCTGGTCCGGCGCAACCTCCAGCGCGCCGGGTTCGTCAACGACCTGGTCCGCGTCAACGACGGCCAGGAGGCGCTCGACTACATCCGCGGCGAGGGGGCGCACGCCGGCCGCAGGTCGATCGACGGGGCGGTCCTGCTGCTCGACATCAACATGCCGCGGCTCGACGGCGTCGAGGTCCTCCGCCGGCTCAAGGCCGACCCGGCGACGGCGATGATCCCGGTCATCATGCTGACGACCACCGACGACCCGCGCGAGGTCGAGCGGTGCTACCAGCTCGGGTGCAGCGTCTACATCACCAAGCCGGTCGAGTACGACGCGTTCATCGACGCGATCAACCGCCTGGGGCTGTTCCTCCAGGTCGTCAAGGTCCCCCGCAACGGCGGCGGCCGCGCCCCGGGCGACTCCTCCGCGGGAGGCCCATGATGGCGACGATCATCAAGCCGACGTGCCGACTCCGCCCCTGGCGGCTGACCGTCGCGAAATACCGGAAGATGATCGAGGCCGGGATCGTCACCGAGGAGGACCGGGTGTTCCTCTGGGAAGGGTGGTTGATCGGGAAGATGACCAAGGGACGGCCCCACACCCTCGTCACCATGCGGATCTGCGAAGCCCTCCGCCGCGTGCTGACGCCCGGGTGCGGCTACTACGTCGAGCAGGAACAGCCCGTGGCGCTGGTGCGACGCCGCGACACGATGCCCGAGCCCGACCTGATGGTGGTCCGGGGCCGCCCCGAGGATTACCGCGACACGCCGACGGCGCGCGACGTCCCCCTGATCGTCGAGGTGGCCGATTCGACCCTCCCCTTCGACCTGGGCAGGAAGATGAGGCGGTACGCGGCCGAGGCGATCCCGTCGTACTGGGTCGCCAGCGTGGCGGACCGATGGATCGTGGCCTTCGACGGGCCGATCGGCCGGGGGCGGCCGACCCGCTATGCATCCAGCGCGACCTACCGGGCCGGCGAACGCGTCCCGGTGACGATCGATGGCGCCGCGATCGGCCACGTCGCCGTGGACGAGATCTTCCCGGCGGGAGATCCCTGGTAAGGTGAAAGGGTCCGACATGGCCGAGGGCCGTCGCGGGACGGTCCTGATCGTCGAGGACGACCCCGGCATCGCCCGGCTCGAGGCGCTGCGCCTGGGCCGCGCCGGCTACGAGGTGGCGCAGGCCGCCACGGCCGAGGAGGCGATGGCGGCGGTCCGCCGCGGCGGGATCGACCTGATCGTGCTCGACCAGAGGCTGCGGGGCGACGTCAGCGGGCTCGACTTCTACGGCCAGCTCCGCGCCGCCGGGCACGACACGCCGGCGATCCTCGTGACCGGGCTGGGCGACGAGGAGACCCTGATCCGCGCCATCCGCGCGGGCCTGCGCGACTTCGTCCCCAAGACGCCCGACTACCTCGACGACCTGGTCGCCGCGGTCGAGCGGGTCGGCGACCGGGTCGGCACCGAGAGGCGGCTGGCCGAGTCGGAGGCGCGGCTGGCGGGGATCGTCCTGCTGGCCGAGGCGATCCCGCAGATCGTCTGGACCGCCGGCCCCGACGGCGCCGTCGACTACTTCAACCTCCGCTGGTCGGAGGCGACCGGGCTGCCCCCGGAGCGGAGCACCGGCTGGGGCTGGCTCGACGTCGTCCACCCCGACGACCGCGAGGCGTCCCGCGCCGCCTGGGAGGAGGCGCTGGCGCGGCGCCGGACCTCCGAGTTCGAGTACCGCCTCCGCCTGGCCGACGGCTCGTACCGCTGGCAGCTGGTCCGCGGCTCGCCGCTGCGCGACCGCGACGGGCGGGTCGTCAAGTGGTTCGGCACCTGCACCGACATCGACGACCGCCGCCGCAACGAGGAGGAGCTGAGGCGCGCCAAGAGGCTCGCCGAGGAGGCCAGCCGCGCCAAGGACCAGTTCCTCGCGATGCTCAGCCACGAGCTGCGCACGCCCGCTGAACCCCGTCCTGCTGGCCGCCACCGCGATGGCCGACGACCCGGCCGATCCCCGCCGAGATCCGCCCGACGCTGGAGATGATCCGCCGCAACGTCGAGCTCGAGGCGCAGCTGATCGACGACCTGCTCGACGTCATGCGGATCGCCCGCGGCAAGCTCGTCTACCACCGCGCCGTCGAGGACGCCCACGCCCTGATCGAGCAGGCCGTCGAGATCTGCCGCGGCGACGTCGACGCCGGCCGCGTGGCGCTGGTGCTCGACCTGTCGGCGGCGCGGCACCACGTCGAGGGGGACGCGGCGCGGCTGAAGCAGGTCGTCTGGAACCTGATCAAGAACGCCGTCAAGTTCACCCCCGCCGGGGGGACGATCGCGATCCGCACCCGCAACGCCGACGCGCCCGGGGCCGGGCGGCCGGGCCGATCGCTGATCATCGAGGTGGCCGACACCGGCATCGGCATCGACCCGGACCTGCTGCCGCGGATCTTCGACGCCTTCGAGCAGGGCGAGTCGGACTACGCGCGGCGGATCGGCGGGCTGGGCCTGGGGCTGGCGATCTGCCGGTCGGTGGTCGAGGCGCACGGCGGCCGGCTCCGCGCCGCCAGCGCGGGCAAGGGCCAGGGCGCGACGTTCACCGTCGAGCTGGCCACCGTGCCCGCCCCGGCCGCCGCCGACCGCCCCGCCGCCGGCCCGGCCGACGGCCCCGCCGGGCCGCGGCCGCTGACGATCCTGCTGGTCGAGGACGACCCGAGCAGCCTGAAGATCATGGCCAAGCTCCTCCGCCAGGGGGGGCACCGCGTCGCGACGGCCGACGGGATCGCCTCGGCCCTGCGAGGCCGCCGAGGCCGACGACTTCGACCTGGTCGTCACCGACCTCGGCCTGCCCGACGGCGACGGCTACGACCTGCTCCGCCGCCTCCGCCGCCGCCAGCCCGTCGCGGGGATCGCCCTGAGCGGCCACGGCACCGAGCACGACCTCCGCCGCAGCGAGGAGGCCGGCTTCGTCGCCCACCTGACCAAGCCCGTCGACTTCCCCACCCTCGAGGCCGCCATCCGCAAGGTCGGCCCCGGTTGAGTCGCCAGTGGCCAAGTGCCAACACATCCCGGTCCGAGTTGTGCCAGGACATCCCGATCACGGAACGGATACCCATGCCATCGTGGCGGCCGTCAGGCCGGGACGTCCGCGACGCTCCGTCGCTCGTGAGTTTCACGTGAGTCGGGCGACCGTCCAGTATCGGGTCCGCCGAGCGGGCGACCGGCGCCTGGATCGGGCCGATCGGCCGCGGGCGCCGCACACGACCCGCCGCGCGGCCGCGCCCGTCGAGAACCTGGTGTTGACCGTGCGGCGCGAACTGGCCGAGGACGGCGATCCGGAGGCTTGTGGTGCCTCGGCCATCCGCCGGGCCCTGCGCGAGCGGGGGTACGCCGAAGTCCCCTCGGTGCGGACGATCGGGCGGGTCCTGCGGCGGCGCGGCGCGCCTCGGCGCGCGGGGGCGAGTCCGACGCCCCGCCGCCGGGGGGTCGGTATCTGGTCGACGTGACGGCGCGGCGGGCCGGGTTGGACAGCGTCGGCGCCGTCGCGGGGCCGGTCAACAAGGGCGGCGCCGACGTCGAGGTTCTCGACGGGATCGCGCTCCACGGCGGCCGGGCGGCCTCCTGGCCCGGCGGATTGGAGCAGGGCCGGACCATCCTCGCTCGGATAGGTATCCTGGTGACAATTCCACGCTACGAGGGCGTCACGAAGCTTCCAGTTCGATCCGGGTGAAAATCGGGCGTTTGACCGTGAGCGGACGCCGGATGGGAGCCGGGCGAGCGTTCCCAAGACCAGGTGGCCCTCCGGTTAAACTGTCCGGATGGCGTGCGGCGGGAGGCCATCCCGCCGGGCCGGGCCGATCGGGCCGGAGGGCATCGGCTGGCCCGCGCCGCCGGAGCATGAGGAGCGACCGTTGAACCGTCTCTGGCTGGCGCTGAAGGCGTCGTGGAAGATTTTGACCGAGCCGAATTCGCCGCGCGGGCCGAGCCGCTGTTCGAGAAGGCCCCCGCCGGGCCCGACCTGCGGGTCCTGGCCGTCCTCCAGCGCGACGGGCGGCTGATCGACTTCCTGGAGGAGGACATCGACGCCTACTCGGACGCCCAGGTCGGCGCCGCGGTGCGCGACATCCACCGCGGCTGCCGCAAGTCGCTGCGAGACTACGTGACGATCGAGCCGGTCATGGACGTGGCCGAGGAGGCGCCGGTGACGGTGCCGTCCGACTTCGACCCGGCCGCGATCCGCCTGATCGGCAACGTCAACGGCGCGCCGCCGTTCCGCGGTGTCCTGAAGCACCACGGATGGCGGGCCAAGGCCGTGCACCTGCCCGCGCTGCCCGCGGCGCGCGATGACACGTCGGTCCTGGCGCCGGCCGAGGTCGAGGTGAGGCTGAGGGGGATCGCATGTCTCGCTTCGTCGTCGGGATCGACCTCGGGACCACCAACTGCGCCCTGGCCTACGCCGACACCAAGGAGGCGACGGACGACGCGCCCGCGCCGATCCGTCCGCTGGCGATCCCGCAGGTCGTCGGCGTCGGCGATGTCGGCGAACGGCCGGTCCTGCCGTCGTTCCTCTACCTGGCCGCCCCCAAGGAGTTCGCGTCGGGGGCCCTCGACCTCCCCTGGAAGACGCCGCCCGACCGCGCCGTGGGCACCTTCGCGCGCGAGCACGGGGCCAAGGTCCCGGGCCGGCTGGTCAGCTCGGCCAAGAGCTGGCTGTCGCACTCGGGCGTCGATCGGCGCAGCCCGATCCTGCCCTGGAGCGCGGCGGCCGACCTGGCCAAGGTGTCGCCCGTGGAGGCGTCGTCGGCCTACCTGGCGCACCTGCGCGACGCCTGGAATCATAAGGTCGCGGGCAAGGTCGCCGCCGACCGCCTCGAACATCAGGAGGTCTTCCTGACGGTCCCCGCCTCGTTCGACGCCGTGGCGCGCGAGCTGACGGTCGAGGCCGCGCGGCTGGCGGGCCTGGCCAACGTTACGCTCCTGGAGGAGCCGCAGGCCGCCTTCTACGCCTGGCTCGCCGCGCGGAGACCAGTGGCGCAAGGCGGTCAGGGTCGGCGACATCCTGCTGGTCTGCGACGTCGGCGGCGGCACGACCGACTTCACCCTGATCGCCGTGACCGACCAGGCCGGCGACCTGGCGCTGACCCGCCTGGCCGTCGGCGAGCACATCCTGCTCGGCGGCGACAACATGGACCTCGCCCTGGCGCATGCCGTCGCCGCGAACCTGCCCGGCGGCATGGAAGGGCTCGACGCCTCGCAGCGGGTCGCCCTGGGCCACGCCTGCCGCGCCGCCAAGGAGGCGCTGTTCTCCGACCCGAAGAAGGCGGCGGCCCCGGTCGCGGTGCTGGGCCGAGGGTCGAAGGTCATCGGCGGCGCGGTCAAGGCCGAGCTGGGCCGCGAGATGCTCAACAAGGTCCTGCTCGACGGCTTCCTGCCCCGTTGCGCGGCGACCGACCTGCCCGAGCGGGGCCGTCGGATCGGGTTGACCGAGATCGGCCTCCCCTACGCCACCGACCCCGCGATCACCCGGCACCTGGCCCGGTTCCTCGGCCAGCAGGCGGGCTCGCTCCACACCGGCGGGACGACGGTGCGGCCGTCGGCCGTGCTGTTCAACGGCGGCGTCTTCAAGGCGGGCGAGCTGCGGTCGAGGATCTCCGAAGTGCTCGGCTCGTGGGCCGGCGCGCCGGTCGCTCCGCTGGAGTCCGGCGACCTCGACCTGGCCGTGGCGCTCGGTGCGGCCTACTACGGCCAGGTCCGTCGCGGCAAGGGCGTGCGCATCCGGGGGGGCGTCCCGAGGTCGTACTACGTCGGCGTCGAGACCGCGGCGCCGGCCGTCCCGGGCATCCCTCCGCCGATCAAGGCGCTCTGCGTCGTGCCGATGGGGATGGAGGAGGGGACCGAGGCCGACGTCCCGGGCCCCGAGTTCGGCCTCGTGGTCGGCGAGCCGGCCGTGTTCCGCTTCCTCGGGTCGACCACCCGCCGCGACGACCCGGTCGGCACCGTCCTCGAACGCTGGCAGCCCGAGGAGCTCCAGGAGCTCGCCCCGATGGAGACCGCCCTGGCCACCGAGGATGGCGACGAAGGCGAGGCCGTCCCCGTCCGCCTCCATGCGCACGTCACCGAGGTCGGCACGCTCGAACTCTGGTGCAACGCCACCCGCGACCCGAGGCGCTGGAAGCTGGAATTCAATGTGCGGGAGCCGTCGGAGGACGCGGTCCCCTGACGGGCCCGGGGCGCCGCAAGCCGAGATCGAGCCCATCCTCAAGCGGGGCGCTTCGATCGATGGAAGATCGCGGGAGCGGTGGACGCCCCCGACCTGATCCCGGCCATCTCTGGCGGGAGGCGATGGCCGCGACGGGGACCGACGGCGGATCGGCCCGGAGTGCGACCCGATCCGCCAGCCGTCCGGACGAGGAATCGGCGCAAACGGTCGGGGAAGGTGGAGCATGCCCGGAGACCGGGTCCGATCTCCGGGCGGCTCCGATCGCGGACGATCCCGGGGGGATTCAGGCGATCACCATCTTGACGGTATGGGCCAGCACATCGCCCATCTCGGTCAGGGAATAGAAGTTGTTCTTGCCTTGGCGGCGGGGGGAGATGATCCCGCCGTGCCGAAGCAGGGCGATGTGGTGGCTGACGGCGGGTTGGTTCTGGTTCAGGCCCTCGCACAGGGCCCCGACGTGCTTCTCGCCCTCGGCGAGCATCAGGACGATCTGGAGGCGCGTCGCATCACTGACCTGTTTCAGGAGGACGGCCGCCCTCTGCGCCTGCTTGAGTCGCTGATCGAATTCCTTCCGCGCCTTGTTGGCCTTCGCCGTCGCGACCTTCACGGCCGTGGTCGCCGATGCCATTGGATTCCCCTCCCAATCGGGCCCGGGGCGCGGTTGGGGCAAACACTACCCCTTATCCGGCAGGTCCCCGGAAATCGTCGTCTCCGCGAGATGAGAGTATGGAATTCGCCATTTGGTTACAGCTTTTTAAATACGAATGAACAGACGAACTATCGTCTCGCGTCGCGGGATGGCGTGGATGGAAGCGTGTAATTTTCTCCATGAGCATGACCTGTCCGCCCCATGCGGGTGCTTTGGTTTCAAATCGATCACTTTTGCAGTGGTCTTGGTGGCCGATGGACGTCGCGGGATGACGGACCTTCCTCGCATGTCCGCCCGCCCGCCGGGAGGTCTGGCTGGCTCGGGCTTGATCGGGATGTGGCTCGTGATCGGTCAGGGCGGGGGATTAATCCCCGGCCTCAAGCCCCCACCCTTCCACCAGAGCCGAGGGGCGATTGAACGGCGAGGGGTCGCGCCCGGGCCTCCCGGCGGGTTGATCCCCAGGATGTTGACGAGTATGGCGGGGGGCGCTCCCCTGTCCCGCGAGAGCGAAGTGGTCGAGTCCTCCTCGGGCACGATTGTCGGGTCTGGGCGGGGGCGCTGCACCCCCCCTGAGACGCCGAATGAGCCTCGCGCGATCCTAACCCGCCTTCTTCCTGGCCTTCTTCTTGGGGGCCGCGGCGTCGGGATTGGAGCCGGGCCGGGTCGCCCCCTTGGCCGCGGCGACCTCGGCCGGCTCCGGGGTGCGGCCCTGGTCGTCCGAGTCCTCGATCCAGCGCGCCAGCTCGGCGCGGAGCCGCTTCAGGGCATCCCGGTGCTCGGGGTCGTCCGAGTCGACGAGGTTGCGGATCTCGTACGGGTCGGCCTCCAGGTCGTAGAGCTCCTCCGCCGGCATGGTCGGCGCGGCCAGGACGGCCTGGACCGGCGTCAGCTTGCCCTGCGCGGCCAGCTCCTTGATCAGGTTCCAGACCGGGTAAGACTGCTCCTTGTAGTCGTTCTTCTGGAGGAAGGGGCGGTCGGGGGTGAAGTTGCGGATGTAGCGGTAGCGGTCGTCGCGGACGGTGCGGAACCGGAACACGGTCTCGTCGCAGCGGTCGCGGGCGCCGAAGACGTAGCGGCGCGGCGCCTCGGCGTGGCGGCCGAGGAAGACCTCGCCCTGCATCCCGGAGGGCTTGCCCATCCCGGCGGCCACGTCGAGGAGGGTCGGCAGGAGGTCGATCGCCTCGATCAGGCGGGCGTCCACCGTGCCCGCCTTGAAGTGCGCGGGCTCCGGGAACGCCTTCGGCCAGCGGATGATCAGAGGGATGTGCAGCCCCTCCTCGTAGCAGAACTGCTTGCCGCGGACGTGCGCCTCGCCGTGGTCGGCGTGGAACACCACGATCGTGCGGTCGGCCAGGCCATCGGCTTCGAGCTGGCCGAGGATGCGGCCGACCTTCTCGTCGAGCTCGGAGGCGGCGTCGAGATACTTGGCGTAGTCCTCACGGGTGACGGGGTGGTCGGGGTAGTAGGGGGGGATGACGACCTTCGCCGGGTCGGCGCGGCGGGGCGAGATGAACTTGCGGTGCGTCTCCTTGAAGTTCACCTGCGCCACGAAGGGCTGGTGCGACCTGAGGTCCTGCCAGCGGTCGGAGTCGAACGGCTTGCCGTCGTGGGCGAAGTTCCAGTCGGTCTTGGCCGTGCCGACGACGTTGGTCGTCTCGGGGAACGTACGGACGTTGGCCGTGAAGTAGCCGGCCTGCCGGAACCAAACGGGGGCGACGCGGACGCCGGCCGGCGGGCGGTAGCCGTCGTCGCGGTGCGAGCGGTGGTTGTGGGCCCCGATGGTCGTCTGGTACATGCCCGTCATGAACGCCGAGCGGCTGGCCGAGCAGACCGGCGCGGTGGTGTAGGCCCTCGTGTAGCGCACCCCCTGGCCGGCGAGGCGGTCGAGGTTCGGCGTCCAGACCTCGCGGGTGCCGTAGCAGGCCAGGTGCGGGCCGAAATCCTCGGCGACGAGCCAGAGGACGTTGGGGCGATCCGGCCCGGCCGCCGCGGCCGGGGCCGCCGTCGTCGCGAGGAGCAGGCCCAGGACAGAGGGCGCGAAACATCTCATGGGACGTCTCCGGATCGGGAGGGAGGGCGACCGAGGAGGCCCGTCGCGTCGTCCGGCGGCGGGCGTCCGGGGCGAAGCCCGACCCGCGGCACGACCCCGGCCGGGCACTCCCGCCCTCAATATTAGGATGACGGTCGGGGCCTCGCCAGCGAGCGGCGGGCCAACCGTCGATCAGTCCCTTTCGGCGCCCTGCCGGCCCTGCTATCCTCGACGCCGCGAACGACCGTCGGTGCGGACGGCCCGCGATCGACCCCCGCCCCTCCCTGGAGATGGATCGATGGTCCCGACCGGATGCCGCCTCGGGCGGCTCGCCGTGGTGCCCCTGCTGGCCCTCGCGATCGCGGCCCGCGCCGACGACGCGGGGAAGGCCCCGAGGCCGAACGTCGTCCTGATCCTCGCCGACGACCTGGGCTGGGCCGACGTCGGCTGGCACGGCGGCGAGGTCAAGACTCCGAACCTCGACAAGCTCGCCGCCTCCGGTGCCCGTCTGGAGCAGTTCTACGTGCAGCCCGTCTGCTCGCCCACCAGGGCGGCGCTGATGACCGGGCGCTACCCGATGCGGCACGGCCTCCAGGTCGGCGTCGTCCGCCCGTGGGCGCAGTACGGCCTGCCGCTCGACGAGAGGACGCTCCCCCAGGCGCTGAAGGAGGCGGGCTACGAGACGGCCATCTGCGGCAAGTGGCACCTCGGCCATTTCCAGAAGGACTACCTGCCCACCCGCCGCGGGTTCGACCACCAGTACGGCCACTACAACGGCGCGCTCGACTATTTCACCCACGTCCGCGACGGCGGCTTCGACTGGCACCGCGACGACCGCGAGTGCCGCGACGAGGGCTACAGCACGCACCTGATCGCCCGCGAGGCCGCGCGGCTGGTCGACGAGCACGACCCCAAGCGGCCCCTGTTCCTCTACGTCCCGTTCAACGCCGTCCACGCGCCGCACCAGGTCCCGGAGACGTACAAGGAGCCGTATTCCCGCCTGAAGGAGCCCCGGCGGACCTACGCCGGCATGGTCGCGGCGATGGACGAGGCCGTCGGCCAGGTCGTCGCGGCGATCGACCGCAAGGGGATGCGGCCGGACACGCTCTTCCTCTTCTCCAGCGACAACGGCGGCCCCGCGCCGGGCCGGGTCACCAGCAACGGCCCGCTCCGGGCCCAGAAGGCGACGCTCTACGAGGGGGGGGTGCGGGTCCCGGCGTTCGCCTCGTGGGAGGGCCGCATCAGGCCGGGCACCGTGGTCGACGCGCCCCTGCACGTCGTCGACTGGTATCCCACGCTGCTGAGGCTCGCGGGCGTATCGACCGACCAGACCCTCCCCCTCGACGGCCGAGACGCCTGGCCCGCCATCGTGCAGGGAGCGCCTTCGCCGCACGACGAGATCCTCCTGAACGCCTCCCCCTCCTCGGCGCGATCCGCGTCGGCGACTGGAAGCTCGTGATCAACGGGTCGGACGACCGGAACGACGCCGAGAACGAGGGGCCCCGGCCGAAGGCCAAGGCGGCGCGGCGGTCGGTCGAGATGTTCAACCTCGCCGACGACCCCAACGAGCGGAACGACCGCGCCCGCGAGGACCCTCGCAAGGTGGAGGAGCTCCGCGCCCGCTACGAGGCGCTCGCCCGCCAGGCCGTGCCGCCGAAGTCGGGCCCCAAGCCGCCGACGTTCCGCTCGCCTCGCGTCTGGGGCGAGGCGGACTGAGCCCGCCCGTCCCTCCGCCCGAACCCGAAGGGGAGTGCCTGCGATGATGCGACGACTGCTGCCGGCCCTTATGATCGCGCTCCTGCCGCTGCAGGACGGGCGCGGCGACGAGGCGAAGAAATACAACGTCCTATTCCTGATGTCCGACGACCTCCGCACCGAGCTCGGCTGCTACGGCAACCGCCGTGTGAAGACGCCGAACATCGACGCGCTGGCCGCCGCCGGGGTCCGGTTCGAGAGGGCGTACGTCCAGTACCCGCTCTGCAACCCGTCGCGGACCTCGATGCTGACCGGCCGGCACCCGAGGACGACCGGGGTGGTCGACAACCTCACCTACTTCCGCGGCGAGCACCCCGACTGGGTCACGCTCCCGCAGAACTTCCAGGCGCACGGCTACGTCACGCTGAAGTCGGGGAAGGTCTTCCACGGCAGCATCGACGACACCCCCTCCTGGAACGAGGGGGGCGTGAAGCGCGCCTTCGAGGGGGCGAAGAGGCCGAGGGTCGCCCAGGACCCGAAGCAGTCGGATCGCGCGATCGTGCTGGAGGGCGACGGCGAATCGCACGGCGACTACCAGACCGCCGATCGCGCGATCGACTACCTCCGGCGGTACAAGGACCGCCCGTTCTTCCTCGCCTGCGGGTTCACCAAGCCGCACAGCCCGCCGACGGCGCCGAAGCGGTTCTACGACATGTACGACCCCGCCAAGATCCCCCTCCCGCCCGACTTCGCGACGCGTCCGGCCGCCCCCGAGGGGTTCCCCAAGGCCTCGATACCCGCCCGAAACGGCGACCTGTTCATCAACCGCGACGCCTCGCCCGAGGCGGCGCGGGAGATGATCCGGGCCTACTGGGCCTCGCTGACCTGGGTGGACTGGAACGTCGGCCGCGTGATCGCCGAGCTCGACCGGCTCGGCCTCCGCGACCGGACGGTCATCGTCTTCTGGGGCGACCACGGCTACCACCTGGGCGAGAAGGGGAAGTGGTCCAAGCACCAGTCGCTCTTCGAGGTGGGGACGCACGTCCCGTTGATCATCGCGGCGCCGGGTGCCAAGGGGAACGGCCAGTCCTGCCCCCGGGTCGTCCAGGCGCTCGACATCTACCCGACGCTCGACGCGCTCTGCGGCCTGCCGGACCCCTCGGGGATCGAAGGGCACAGCCTGGCCCCCCTGCTCGACGACCCGCAGGCCCCCTGGGAGCACCCGGCGTTCACCGCCGCCGGCAACCTCAAGACCTCCGCCATCGCCGTGCGGACCGACCGCTGGCGATACGCCGAGTGGGACGGCGGCAAGGGCGGCGCCATGCTCTTCGACGAGACGAACGACCCGGACGAGATGAAGAACCTGGCCGACGACCCGAAATACGCGAGCGCGAAGGCCGAGCTCTCGGCGCTCGTCAAGAAATACGCCCCGGTCGCGGGGGCTGGCGTCGCACGCCCGGGGGGCCGGTAGGCCGCGGGCCGGGATCGATCGCGAGGTAAGGCTCGGTCCGCTCTGGACATGGCCCCCTTCGGGATGGTTTCTTGGTCGTGCCGCCGCGCGATCGAGGCGCGCCGGCGACGGTCATGCGCGTGCCGGAGGCGAGCCGAACAGGGGGGGTGGATGGCGATCACGCAGACCGATGCGATCGAGGTCAAGCGGGTCAAGGGCAAGGGCCGAGGCGTCTTCGCCGCCGGCCGATCCGCAAGGGCGAGATCATCGAGACGGTGCCCATGCTCGTCCTGAGCCAGCAGGAGTACGAGGACGGACTGCACGGGACGAGCCTGTCGAGCTACTGCTTCGACTGGGGCCGCAACCAGGTCGCGCTGGCGCTCGGGTATGGCTCGCTGTACAACCATTCGTACCGGCCCAATGCCCGCTACGAGGACGTCGGCCCCCGGGCCAAGGCGTTCATCGCCCTCCGCCCCATCGCGACGGGCGAGGAGATCACGGTCAACTACAACGGACGGCCGAGGAGCCGGTCGAAGGTCTGGTTCGACGTGGTCGAGAACGGGGAGGCGGCCGGGTCTCGGAACGGGACGGGCTGACCCCCGGGCCTTGCCGGCGCCGCAGCCTTCCATCTCCCACCTCAGATCCCCAATCCGGGGCCGGCCCGGATCGCCCCTGACCACGAGGAGAACTGCCATGTCGCGTCCCACCGTCCGCCTCCTCCTGCCCGCGCTGGCCGCCGCCCTGGTCGCGGGGGGCGTCTCCCGGGCCGAGGAGAAGTCCGGGCCGCAGGTGGCCCACATGGTCTTCTTCACCCTGAAGGACCGCTCGAAGGAGGCCCGCGAGGCGCTCGTCGCCTCCTGTCACAAGTATCTTTCCGACATGGAGGGGGCCGTCTCGTTCTCGGTCGGCACCATCGCCGAGGACCTCGAGGAGCCGGGGGTCAGCGTCCGCGACTTCGACGTGGCCCTGCACGTCGTCTTCGAGGGCAAGGAGGCCGAGCGAAAGTACCTGGTCCACCCGCGCCACAGGCAGTTCGTCGCCGAGAACAAGGACTCCTTCGCCAGGGTCCGGGTCTTCGACAGCTACCTCACGGCGCGGGCGCGTTGACCCACCGCCGGGCATCGGGAGACGGGGAGACGGCATGCCGCTCAACGTCCGGGTCGATGACGACGTCGCGATCCTGAGCAACTTCGCCAGGCTCATGAACGACCCCCGGTACGTCGACGCCGGCCGGGACGTCGGCGACCTCCTCGACCGCGGATTCCGCAAGTTCGTCATCGACCTGCGGGGGATTCGCGAGGCGGGCGCGCGCCCTGCTCGGCCTGCTGATGACCCTGACCCGCCAGGTCCGCCGGCAGGGCGGGGAGGCGGCCCTGGCCGGCGTGGGCGAGGGCCTGGAAGCGTTCCTCCTCATGATGCAGGTGGACGACTACTGAGACGTCTTCGACGGGGTCGAGGAGGCGCGGGCGTCGTTCCGGGAGTCGTCGCCCTGAGCCGGGGACCGGCTCAGACCTCGGGGCCCCGGTGGCCCCGGCCGCGGAACGGGTCGAACTGCCCCCGCTCTCTCTTCATCGCCTCGAACGCCTCCAGGCGGGGGCGGAGCTCGTCCAGGATCTCGGCGAGCGACCAGACCTGGTAGTCGTGCCCGTCGAAGCCGACGTCCAGGGCGGGCCAGGCGTCGGCGTACTTCAGGGGGCTCGCCTCCGGCTCGCGCTGGTAGACGGCGTGGACGTGCCCGTACAGGTGGATGTTCGGGCTGGCCACCGAGGCGTGGTGCTGCCCGTTCCAGGTGAGCATCGGGTAGTGGTTGAGCGTGATCCGCGCGCCGTCGAGGCGGATCTCGGCCTGGTCGTGCGCGTCGGCGAAGAGGTCGCGGATCTTGCGGTCGTCGTGGTTGCCCCAGATGAGGTGGATGGTGCGGCACCGGACCTGGTCGCGGAACCATCGGGCGTTGCGGAGGTAGTCGGCGCCCCGGCCGAAGGCCCAGTCGCCGAGGCACCAGAGCACGTCGTCGGGGCCAACACGGGCGTTGATGTTGGCCGCGAGCCCCCGGTTCATGGTGTCGACCGACTCGTCGCCGACCCGGAACCCGCGCAGGTCGCCGCCGCGGGCCTCCAGGACGAGGAACGCCTCGCGGTCGGCCGGGGTCATGAACGCGACGCGTCGGCAATGCTTCATGATATTGCCGTGGAACGCGTGCGGGTCGCTGCAAAAAAACGCGGCCATCGTCGGCCTCCCCCCGGCCCGATTGCCGGGCGTGGTTTCCCCCTGCCGGATCTCATCAGGGACATCGTAGCCGGCGCGAGGGTTCGCCCACCAGGCCGGTGGCGCGGCCGTCCCGGGCGGGTCGTGGCCCCCTCCCGGCGTGCATATCGAGGAATCCTGCCATCCACACCTGGAATCTCCTTGACATTTGGGGGCGTGGGCCCTAATAACTGATCGGGAGGATCGGCAAATGGGTGCCGGTCGCCCGCGTTCTGCACTTCGAGGGGCCCTGGGGCTATGGCGAATTCCAAGAAGGGGACCACCGGCACGAAGGCCGGGGCCGGGGCACGGAGGGGCGCGACGAAGGCCAACGGCGTGGCGAAGACGACCCGGACCGGCACGGCCGCCAAGGGCGCGCCGGCGGCCGGGAAAGCGGGCCCGGTCAAGATCAACGACCGGCAGCGCGATTTCCTGACGCGGATCAAGGGGGCCGGCGAGTCCGGCTACGAGGTCGGCAAGAAGGTCGAGCAGAGGACCATCGACGCGCTGGTCGAGCGGAAGCTGGTCAAGCGCGGCGCCAGGAACAAGGAGAGCGGCAACGCCCGCTACCTCCTGACCCGGACCGGCGAGAAGCACCTGCCGACCGCCGCCCCGTCGTCCCCCTCGGCGACGACGATGCCCGCCGAGCCCGCGTCGCCCTCGGCGACGACGATGCCCGCCGAGCCGTCGACCACCGCCTGAGCGGGGCGCCGCGACACGATCCCTCATCGCACGCCCCTCCCCATCGCCGGAGGGGCGTGTCCTTTCGACGACCTCCCGACGGCCCTCCCGATTCGTGCATGGCACTCACGTCCCGCCCGGGGGCCTGCCCGTATAATGAGACGGGGTGGTGGTCGTGCTCCCGGAATCGCCGGGCCCTCTCCGGCGATGGCGCGAGGACCTCCCCGGCAGGAGCATCGCGATGAGAACCCTCCGCGAGCGGATCGCGCCCACAGCCCCGACTCTGGCGTTGCTGCTGGCGCTGTTGGTCGTGCCCGCGACCCGGTCGCAGGCCCAATTCTTCGGGGGATATGGAGGGTACGGCTACGGCATGGGGATGGGCTACGGCTATCCCGGTTGGCTCGGCTACGGGTTCGGATACCTGCCCTTTGGCTACGGCGGCTTCGGCGGCTATGGCATGGGCTACGGCGGCTTCGGCGGCTATGGTATGGGCTACGGCGGCTTCGGCGGCTATGGCATGGGCTATGGCGGCTTCGGTGGCTTCCGAGGCCTCGGCGGCTACGGTGGCATGGCTGGCTATGGTGGGTACGGCTATGGCTATCCCGGCATGGGATACGGCTACGGGGGCTATTACCCCGGCTTCGGCTACGGCCTCGTCAGCCCCCTGTTCGCCGCCGGGCTGACGCCCCTGGCCATCCAGAACGCCCTGATCGAGCGCGGCCTCGGCCGGGGCACCGGAGGGTACAGCAGCGGCTACGGGACCGTGTCCGTGCCGGCCGGCACCAGCTACGGGACCGCGACGTCCGGCCCCGTCGGGACGACCGTGATCCAGTCCTACCGACCCAGCCAGCAGAAGCCTCGGGCCGTGAACGGCGGAGCCATGCCGCCGCGGACGCCCTGACCGCCCGGGGATGACCGGGTACAATCCCCCGGGGCGGCGGTCCGGGGCGGATCGCGCCCGATCAGGACCGACGATCGGGGGGATCGATGGACACGATGAGGGCCGTCGAGGTCCGCGAGCCGGGTGGGGCGCTGCACGTGGTCGAGCGGGAGATCCCGCACCCCGGGCCGGGTTGGGTGCGGGTCCAGGTGGAGGCGTGCGGGATCTGCCACGGCGACTCGGTCATCAAGGAGGGGCACTGGCCGGGCGCGGCCTACCCAAGGGTGCCCGGCCACGAGGTCGCCGGGATCGTCGACAAGGTCGGGCCGGGCGTGACGGGGTGGGAGGCCGGCCGTCGCGTCGGCGTGGGATGGTACGGCGGGCACTGCGGCGCCTGCGCCTCGTGCCGCCGCGGCGACTTCCTCCACTGCCAGGAGGCTGGGATCTGCGGGATCACCTTCGACGGCGGCTATGCCGAATACCTCGTGGCGCCCGCCGAGGCGCTGGCGGCGATCCCCGACGACCTGGCCTCCGCCGAGGCGGCCCCCCTCCTCTGCGCCGGCCTGACGACCTTCAACGCGCTGCGGCACGGCGGGGCGAGGCCGGGCGACGTGGTGGCCGTCCACGGCGTCGGCGGGCTGGGGCATCTGGGAATCCAGTACGCCCGCCGGATGGGATATCGCGTGGTGGCCGTCTCGCGGGGCGACGACAAGCGCGCGCTGGCGATGCAGCTCGGCGCGCACCGCTACATCGACGCCGACCGCGACGACCCCGCCCGCGCGCTCGTCGCGATGGGAGGGGCGGCGCGTCGTCCTCGCGACCGCGCCGAGCGGCAAGGCGATGTCGGCCCTGGTCGGAGGGCTGTCCCTCGGCGGCACGTTGATGGTGATCGCCGCGACGGCCGACCCGATCGAGGTCCCCACCGTCCTGCTCCTGCACAACCGGGCCATCATCCAGGGCTTCACCTCCGGCACCGCGATCGACTCGGAGGACACCCTGGCCTTCTCGTCGCTGGCGGGCGTCCGGCCGATGATCGAGACGTTCCCCCTGGAAAGGGCCGCCGAGGCGTACGACCGAATGATGGCCAACCGGGTCCGCTTCCGGGCCGTCCTGACGATGGCCGGCTGACCCGTCGTCGGGATCGGCAGGACACCGGGCCTCCCAATCCCGATGATAAAGATGAGCGGCTCGAACGGCTCAGGGCCCCCGCCGAGCCGGGCGGGTTGCGGAGCGACGATCTCGCCCGGCGTCGTGCGCCGCTGCCGAACGAACCGAATTGAGGTTTCGATCAACTTTCGTCCGAAGGGGTCGTTTGGCCCCCTCGATTTCACCTCCGCCGCGCCGCTGCCGAACGAACAGCCATGCCAGGAAGACCTGGCACCCCACCCCATGAAAATGGAGGGCATGTGGAGTACGTTAGCCGGGTCCGGCCACGGGTGAGACCGGTTTTCGGTTTGGTGCGCTCGAGCCCGAGAACGAACATGGTCCCGACCGCGCCGCGACCCACGTCGCACCCCACCCTGTCGCCCCCCGCACCCCGGGGGAGCACGCCGAGTCAACTGCTCGACCCGCGCGGTCGTCCCACCGGCCCGGACCCCCCAGGGAGTCACTCCTATGGACCTGATCCATCGCTGCTGTGCCGGGCTGGACGTCCACAAGAAGACCGTCGTCGCCTGCGCCCGCCGCCTCGCCGACGACGGCCAGGTCAGCTGCCAGGTGCGGACCTTCGGCACCATGACCGCCGACTGGCTGGCGCTGGGCGACTGGCTGGAGGCCGAGGGCGTCCGCCACGCCGCCCTGGAATCGACCGGCGTGTACTGGAAGCCGGTCTTCCACCTGCTGGAGGGCCGACTCGAGCTGCTGCTGGTCAACGCCCATCGCCTCAAGCAGGTCCCGGGGCGCAAGACCGACGTCAAGGACGCCGAGTGGATCGCCCAGCTCTTGCAGTACGGCCTGCGGGCCCCCAGCTTCATCCCGCCGCCGCCGATCCGCGACCTGCGCGACCTGACGCGGCAGCGGGCCCAGCTGGTCCGCGACCGCGCCGCGGTGGTCAACCGCATCCAGAAGGTGCTGGAGGAGGCCAACATCAAGCTGGCCAGCGTCGCCAGCGACGTGCTCGGCGCCTCGGGCCGCGCCATGATCCGGGCGCTGATCGCCGGGGCCGACGACCCCGATGAGCTGGCCGTGCTGGCGCGGGGGCGGCTGCGGGGCAAGATCGCGCAACTGAGGCCGGCGCTGCACGGCCGCGTCGCCGAGCACCACCGGTTCCTGCTGCGGGCGCTGCTGCACCAGGTCGAGGTGCTGGAGGAGCTGATCGCCCAGTTCGACGACCGGATCGGGGTCATGATGGCCCCTTTCTTCGAGGCGGCGCGGCGGCTGCGGACGATCCCGGGGGTCGGCGCGGAGGTGGCCGAGGTGATCGTGGCCGAGGTCGGCGTCGACATGGCGAAGTTCCCCAGTGCGGGGCACCTGGCGAGTTGGGCGGGGCTGTGCCCGGGCAACGACCAGAGCGCCGGGAGACGGCGGAGCGGCCGGACGACCAAGGGGAGTCAGTGGCTGCGGTCGGCCCTGGTGCAGGCGGCGTGGTCGGCGGTCCACGTCAAGGAGACGATCTTCAGCGCGACCTACCGGCGGTGGGCGAAGCGTCTGGGCAAGAAGAAGGCGCTGGTGGCGGTGGCGCGGAAGATCCTGGTGGTGGTGTACCACCTGCTGAAGGACCAGGCCGATTATCGTGAACGCTGGAGCGCCGCCCAGGCCGCCTGAAGCGCCGTGCGGCGCCCCGCGGGAGATTTTCTGAGTAACCGAATTGTACTTTCGATCATCCTCGATGCGAATCGATCAAGTTGGACCCGGCACGAATCCCCCGTCGGAGTGCCGGGGCGAGCGGCCGGGGCGGGCGCCCACCTCGCCCCGGGGCCTCTCGATTGCCCGTGATGGGCGGGTCGCGTAGAGTGTGGGCGCGCGACCGGACGACCCGTCCGGGCCATCCCCGAAGAGAGGCCGCCGATGAGCACGGAGACCGCCGCGAACCCCCCCGTGTCGGCCCAGGTTTCCGACCCGCTCCCCCTGCCCCCGCTGCCGCCGTCGTGGCGACTCGCTGGCCCATGCCTTCGTGCGGCAGGCGAGGGGCCAAATCGGCAAGCCCGCGATGAGCGACAGCACCGGCGCGAGCCTCTCCTACGGCGAGACGTTCGTCCGCGCCCTGGCGCCTGGGACGGGTCCTGGCCCGGCACGCTCGGGCCGGCGCCCTACGTCGGGCTGCTCCTGCCGCCGACGGTCCCCTCGGCCGTCGCCAACATCGCGCTGACGCTCTGGGGCAAGGTCCCCGTCAACCTGAACTACACCGCGAGCCAGGAGCTGGTCGACCTGTCGATCGCCCAGTGCGGCATCACGCACGTCCTGACGTCGTCCAAGGTGCTCGACAAGTTCAAGATCCGTCCCTCGGGGACGCTCGTCCTGCTCGAAGAGGTCCCCAAGCAGGTCCGCCTGGCCGACAAGCTCTGGGCCGCGGCGGTCGCCCGGTTCGCGCCGGCCGGGTTGCTGGGAGTGCTGCTGCCGGGGCTGCGGGGCGACCGCCTCGATGAGACGGCCACCATCATCTTCACGTCGGGATCGACCGGAGACCCGAAGGGGGTGGTCCTCTCGCATCGCAACGTCCTGAGCAACATCCACCAGATGAACGAGCACCTGGACCTCCTCCCCGACGAGTCGGTCCTGGGCATCCTGCCCTTCTTCCACTCGTTCGGGTTCACGGTGACGATCTGGACGGTGCTCTGCCTGGGCAAGAGGGTGGTCTACCACTTCAGCCCGCTCGACGCCAAGATCGTCGGCAAGCTCTGCGAGCAGCACGGGGTCACGCTGCTGGCGGCGACGCCGACCTACATGCGCACCTACCTCCATCGGTGCGAGCCGAAGCAGTTCGCCGCGATGTACCACCTGCTGCTCGGGGCCGAGAAGCTCAAGCCCGAGCTGTCGCGGGAGATCCGCGAGACGCTGGGGATCGTCCCGCTGGAGGGCTACGGCTGCACCGAGCTGTCGCCGGTCGTGGCGGTGAACATCCCGAAGGACAAGGTGCTCCCCGACGGCCGGACCGTCCCGGGACACCGCGAGGGGACGGTCGGCCTGCCGCTGCCGGGGACCGCGATCCGGACGGTCGACCCCGACACCGGCGCCGTGCTCCCGCGGGGTACGACGGGCGATCGTCCACGTCAAGGGCCCGCAGGTGATGGTCGGCTACCTGAACCGGCCCGATGCGACCGCCAGGGTGCTCCGCGACGGCTGGTACGAGACGGGCGACCTCGGCTTCGTCGACGCCGACGGGTTCCTCACGATCACCGACCGCCTCAGCCGGTTCTCGAAGATCGGCGGCGAGATGGTGCCGCACACGAAGGTCGAGTCGGCCCTGATCGAGGCCACCGGCACCGACGAGAACCGGCTGGCCGTGACCTCGCTGCCCGACCCGAAGCGCGGCGAACGGCTCTGCGTCGTCCACACCGACCTCGGGATGACGCCGGCCGAGGTCGTCCGCCGCCTCATCGCCGGCAACCTGCCCCGGCTCTGGGTCCCCTCGGCCGACGACTTCGTCGCGGTCGACGAGATCCCGATCCTCGGCACCGGCAAGCTCGACCTCCGCCGCCTCCGCGAGCTGGCCGCCGGGCGGCTCAAATGAGGCCCCCCGCACCTTCTCGGGGCGGTTCTGGAATGGCTGGGGCCCGGGAGGATGGGCCGCGGAGGGCCGCGGATCGGGGCGGATGGCCGCCGATCCGGGAGGGGAATAGGCCGCGGAGAAGCGGCGGATTCCGGCGGATGGCCACCGATCTGATCCGCCTCGATCCGCGGCCCTCCGCGGCCCATTCCCAGGGCGTACGCAGCCCGAGGGAACCCGATCCGAGCATGCCACGTCTAAAGGCGGGCTGGGGGATCGCGACCGCTGACCGATTCCGTTTGACCGGCCCGCGCGGCACTCTTACAATCGATACGGTCGCAACTGTTCACCGGATCGCTCGATCCCGCGCGGGCCGAACCGGCGATTTCCGCGCCCGGCCCGCCCCGCATCGCCCCGTGTGACATAGTATCAGCAAACCCGACGGGTCGAATCGCACCGGTCGCCACCGGCCCGGACGGAGGGAGCTCACACCCATGCCGGCAGCCAACGAATCGCAAGGGCTCAAGATCGCCGTGGCGGCGTTCGTCGCGCTCACGGTCATCCTGGCCGTCACGTCGTACTTCCTGTACTCGAACTACGATCGGACCGCGGCGCAGCTCGCCGCGGCGCAGCAGAGCGAGCAGACCGCCAAGAAGGCGCAGAGCGACGCGCTGAACCAGTATGAGGAGCTCCGCAAGCGGATCGGCTCGCGCGCCGAGGGGGAATTCGACGCGGTCAAGGCCGAGGTCGCCGACCGGATGAAGAAGATCGACGAGGAGATCGCGCAGGTCGGCCCGATGGTCAACGACGCGGTCGGCAAGGTCCAGGCCGCGGGCGGGACCAGCCCCGACCTGGAGGACGCCAAGACCCGCGCCGTGCAGATCGTGGCCTCCTACCAGGGCGAGCCGAACCGCAACATGATCTCGTCGCTCGACCGGATGAAGGACCTGATGCTGACCCTCGCGGCGCTCGACGCCGCGCTGGCGCGGAACTACGTCGATATCCGCCGGTCGTTGGAGTCGGCCGACCGCACCAACGCCGCCAAGCTCGCCGTCGCCGAGAAGGCCACCACCGACGCCAAGGCCGACCTCAGCAAGGAGCACACCGACCACGAGTCGCAGCGCGGCGACCTGCACACCAAGGTCGACCAGCTCCAGACCGAGAACAACCGGCTGGCGACCGAGGTCGCCAACCTCAACACCCAGCTCCGCCAGTTCCAGGAGGACAGCGGCAAGAAGCTCGAGACGGCGCAGAACATCATCAAGGAGCTGAACGACTACAAGGCGCAGAAGGAGGTCGTCCTCGACCGTCCCGACGGCCACGTCACCTTCGTCGACTACAACCGCGGCGAGGTCCGCACCGACCTGGTCTACTCCACCGGCGCCCGGCCCCAGATGACGATGACGATCTTCGACCGGGGGTCGCCGGGCATCCCGACCGAGAAGCCCAAGGCCACCATCGAGCTGACCTACGTCGGCGACCGCTACAGCATCGCCCGGATCATCAAGACCAACGACCCGATCGCCCCGATCCGGGCCGGCGACATCGTGTACTCGCACTCCTGGTCGCCCGGCGAGCCGATGCGGTACGCGCTGATCGGCAAGATGGACATCAACCGCGACGGCCGCGACGACCGCCAGGACCTGATCCGGATGATCCAGGCCTCCGGCGGGATCGTCGACTACGACCTGCCCCCCCCGGGGTCGGCAAGGAGAAGGGCAAGATCTCCGGCCGCGACGCCTACTACATCATCGACAAGAGGGAGCCGATCCGCGGCACCGCCGGGGACAGGGACCCGTCGGGCTCGGCGGATTACCAGGAATTCCTCAAGAAGTACTCCGCCGCGATCGACGAGGCGCGGTCCAACGGCGTCCGACCGCTGCCCATCGAGCGGCTCCTGAACTACCTGGGCTTCGACTTCCACGCCGTGACCCGCGGCCGCGCCGAGGCCGTCGACACCAAGGCGATGAGGGACCTGACCCGCGGTCGCCCCGACCTCAAGAAGGGCGCCTCGCCGGCCACCCCGCCCGATGAGAATGCGCCGAACCCCTCGGACGCCGCGCCCGCCGAGGCGCCGAAGTGACGATCCGGGCGGACTTTCGGCAGAAACGCGATCCCCCGGAGACGGCCTCTCCGGGGGATCGTTCGTTTCGAACCCACGGCGCCGGGGGAACGGACGATCAGCCGGTGCGGTCCGCCATCCCGAAAGGGGTGCAGAACATGGGCCGTCGGCGCCGAAGATAGATCGAGTTGTGCTCTCCCGCGCCCGGCCCGGAGGACCGATTCGATGCGCCCGGCCGCAGGCCCCGTCGTCATTACGGGTTGGCGCTCGTCCTGATCGCGTCCGCGCTCTTGAAGCTCCACAACCTCGGGCACGGGGGCCTGAAATACACGGACGAGTCGTTCCACGCCCTGGTGGCGAAGAACCTGCTCAAGCACCCGTTGCAACCGACCCTGATCGACCATCCCTACCTGCCCTACGATCATCGGTCCTGGATCGAGAACCGGGTCTGGCTGCACAAGCCGATCCTGCCGCTCTGGCAGATCGCGGGATCATTCGTCCTCCTGGGGGTGGGCCCGTTCGCGCTCCGCCTGCCTTCGCTGCTCCTGAGCACGGGGGCGGCCTGGATGACCTACCTCATCGGCGGGGTGCTCTTCGATCGCCGGACCGGCCTGATCGCCGCCGCGCTCCAGGCGGCGAACCCCGCGATCACGCTGCTCGTCCACGGCTACCTGTTCAGCGACCACTCCGACGTCGCCCTCCTGTTCTGGGTCGAGCTCGGGGCCTATTTCGTCGTCCGGGCGATGCAGACGGGGGCCTGCGGGTACGCCCTCCTGGCGGGCGTCGCGCAGGGGCTGGCCTACCTGAGCAAGAGCTACCTGGCGGCGTTGATCGCGGGCCTGGCGGCGACGGCCTGGCTCCTCCCCCGGGTCGGGCTCGGGAGGGCGGAGGAGGGCCGCATCCGTTCCCGGCACCTGCTCATCCTGATGGCGGCCACCCTGGCGACGGCGGCCCCGTGGACCGTGTATCTGCGCCGTCCGCTATCCCCGGGAGTTCGCCCACGAGCACGCCTACGTCTTCGCCCACCTCCGCTCGGGCGTCGAGAACTGGGGTGCGCCCTGGGATCGCGTGGTCTTCGACTATCTCCCGATGCTCCACCACGTCTTCTACGTGCCCGCGCTCGTCGCCGGGCTCGCGCTGCTGGGGACGGCCTTCGCCGGGCGACGGACGTCGCTCTGGTTCCTCTATGCCTGGATCGTCGGGGTGGTGACGCCGCACCTGCTCGCGGCGACGAAGACCCCGTCGGCGACGCTCATCGCGCTGCCGGCGTCGTTCCTGCTCGTCGGCCGCCTCGCTTCCGAGGCCCTCGAACGGGGGGGATGGCCGCTGCGGGCCTGGGCCGGCGTCACGGTCGTCAGCCTGGTCCACCCCGTCGACGTCCGGACCTGGGGTCGCGGCTATCCCAGCCCTCCGGTGTTCGGGGGGGTCATGTGGCAGTCGACCTGGATCATCGGGCACCTCGTCGCCGCGCTCGGCCTCGCGCTGGCCCTTGGGGCGCTCGATCGCACGACGCGGTGGCGCGGCCCGGTCGGTCTCCGCGTCCGGGCGCTCGGCTCGCCTCGCACGCTCCGGGTCGTGGCCTCGGCCGGCCTCGTCGTCCTGCTGATGCAGGGCGTCCACGCCTCCTGGGGGGTCACCCGGAAGAACTGGCCATGCCGCGTCGCCGGGCTCGCCTCGTTCGCGCGACGGCACCTCCCCGATCGGGCCGTCCTCCTGTTCGCCATCGAGGACCGGGGCGAGCATCAGGAGGCCATGTTCCTCTCCGGTCGCACGTCGTATCAGCTCCGGGGCCGTCCGATCGACGACACGGCCCGGCAGGCTTCTCCGCGCGGGCGGGATTCCGTACATCATCAGCGCCGGGCCGACACCCGGGCCGGCGATCTTCCGGGACGGCCGCGAGGGCCTAACGATCTCCGAGTGGCGGGGCCCCTCGTCAGCCCTCGCATCGAGGGCGCGGCCTCTTCCCCTCAAGATCCCGAGGTGATACGGAATCGCCTGGATCGGTTGCTCCTGGTAGGGTGGGTTGCGCTGCGCTGACCCACCCTACCAGGAGCAACCGATCCAGGCGATTCGGTATGAGGGTCGGATGGATCGTGCGGGTCAGCGGCGGTCGATCGGCTTGACGGCGCGGTTCGGCGGGCCGATGTAGCGGGCGCGGGGGCGCATTAGGCGGTTGTGGTCGAGCTGCTCGATGATGTGGGCGGCCCAGCCGGCGACCCTCGCCATGGCGAAGATCGGCGTGTACAGGTCGGTGTCCAGCCCCATGTAGTGGTAGAGCCGGGCGCTGGGCCAGTCGACGTTGGGGGGCAATTGCTTCTGCGACGTGACGGCCTGCTCGATCGGCTCGGCGATCCGCTCCCAGCGGTCGTCGCCGACCTCGGCGGCCAGCCGGGTGCAGTATTCCTTCAAGATCCGAGAGCGGGGGTCGCCGGTCTTGTAGACGCGGTGGCCGAAGCCCATGATCCGCTCCTTGCGCCCAGCGCCTCGGCGATCCACCGCGCGGCGTTGTCGGGCGAGCCGACCCGTTCGAGGACCTTCCACGCCTCCTCGTTGGCGCCGCCGTGCAGGGGCCCCTTGAGGGTGCCGATCGCCGCGACGATCCCCGAGTAGATGTCGGCCAGGGTCGAGACCGTCACCCTCGCCGAGAACGTCGAGGCGTTCAACTCGTGCTCGGTGTAGAGGACCAAGGACAGGTCGAACGCCCTCCGCATCGTCTCGGAGGGGACCTTGCCATTGACCATGTAGAGGAAGTTGGCGGCGTGGTCGAGGTCGTCGCGGGGGGGAGCGGCGGTTTGCCGTTGACGACCCTCTCGCGGGAGGCGACGGCGGTGGCCATCTGCGCGATCATCCGCTCGGCCTTGCGGACGTTGGCGGCATGGTCGGAGGGGGGCGCGTTGACCTCGGGGTCGAAGTGCGCCAGGACGCTGACCGAGGTCCGCAGGACGTCCATCGGGTGCGCCGAGGCGGGGACCTGGCCGTACAGGGCCACCAGCGGCTCGGGCAGGGCGCGCATCGCGCGGAGGCGCGCGTCGAAGTCGCGGAGCTGCGCCGCGGTGGGCAGGTCGCCGTGGAGCAGGAGGAACGCCGTCTCCTCGTACGAGACGGCCGTCGCGGCGAGGTCCTCGATCCGGTAGCCGCGATACTCCAGCCCGCCGGCCCCCCCCTGCCCTTCGAGGTTGGCGATCGCCGTCTCGTTGGCGATCACCCCCTCCAGCCCGGGACGATATTGCTCCGCCGACTCGGTGCTCATGCGCGGACTCCGCTCCAGGGGACGCGGCGGCGACCCGCGTACGCCGCGTGCGTGATGATGGCCGACCCCGAGGACCGCCCGGGACGACGCGCCGCCCTCGGGCCCGGCAGGAGAGAGGATCGTCGTCCCTGAAACGTAACCGACGCGGCGGCCAGCGTCAAAGACGCGCACCCGCCCTCTCATCCGCCCCGCGCCCCCTCGCCTTCCCCCAGTGTATGAGATCCGCCCCGCGCCTTCCATGACCCACCGCGCCGCGCCTCGATCGGCGTGCGATCCGAAATCCGGGGCGATTTCGAGGATACATCTCCCCTCCACCCCGATGATGATCTTGGGAGGCCCGCGCGTCGCCCGGCTCCTTGACAACTCGGACCGTCCTCGGAAGGCGGATCATGTGAAGGCGGAACGGGCAAAATGTGGAAGTGCGATGCGCCGAACGAACCCGAACTCGCCGCGCCGAACGAACCGAACGCCGGGGTGCGAAACGAAGCCAATGGGACTCTGGGTAATCTCCTGGACGAACGGCCCGACCGCGCCGAACGAACCGAAAATCGCGATGACGAAACGAAGCCAATGGGGCTCCGGGCAAGATGTCCCTCGAATCACCGCGCTCGCGATCCTTCCGCCCGCTGGCACGAGCGCGAGATGCCCGAGACGCCAGGAGAGCGCAAGACGAGCCTTTCCCCGAACGAAGCCAACCGGACCGATTGATAACATAAGTCACTTTTCACAAACGATTTCCATCTCGACCAGGGCCCGAGAACGGGTCGACCAATCGGACCCGCGCCGCACGATCGTCGGCGACGAAACGAAGCCAATGGTAATCTGGGTAAATTCCCGAACGAACCGAAAATCGCGCGGACGAAACGAAGCCAATGGTAGTCTGCGTAAGACGCCTTCTCCCCTGGTCACGGATCGCCGAGCGCGACCACGAGCGTGACGAAACGAAGCCAATGGCGATCTGGGCAAATTCGCGGCCGGGCCGGTCATCCTGCCCATCGAGCCGACGCGGCCCGACGGCCGGGCGTCCGTTGCGGGGCGGGGACGAGGTTTGACCGGGTGGTGGGGGCCGACTATGATGCTGGATTAGCCGCCTCGTGACGCGCCTTGGCCCTCTACCGAGCGAGGTCTCGCGCATGATCCGCGTCGACGCCGCCAGGCCGGTCCACTTCTGCGACGGGTTGACCCGTCGCGACTTCCTCCACGCCGGCTCGCTCGCCGGGCTCGGGCTGAGCCTGCCGGGGGTGCAGGCGCTGGAGGCGAGGGGGGCGGTGTCGGGGGACCGCGACGTCAACTGCATCCTGCTGTTCCTGGTCGGCGGGCCGTCGCAGCTCGACACCTGGGACATGAAGCCCGACGCGCCCGAGGAGGTCCGCGGGCCGTTCCGGCCGATCGCGACCCGCGTGCCGGGCGTCCAGGTCAGCGAGGTCTTCCCGAAGCTGGCCCGCCAGATGGACAAGGTGGCGCTGGTCCGCTCGGTCTACCACACGGCGGCGGCCGTCCACGACACCGGCCACCAGATGATGCAGACCGGCCGCCTCTTCGGCGGCGGGATCGAGCACCCGCACTACGGCTGCACCCTGGCGAAGCTGAAGGGGGCGCGGGGGGAGGTCCCGCCGCACGTCCTGCTCCCCCGCCCGATCGGCGCGACGGGGGGCAACATGCCGCACGGCCAGGGGGCCGGCTACCTGGGCAAGACGTTCGACCCGTTCGTCCTGAACGCCGACCCCAACGACAAGGCGTTCCGCGTGCCCGACCTCCTCCCGCCCGACTACCTGACGGCCGTCCGCGAGGAGCGCCGCCGCTCGCTCCGCGCGGCCATCGACGGCGCCGTCGGCGCCTTCGAGTCCTCGGCCGACGCCCGCCTGCTCGACGCCAACTTCGACCAGGCGTATCGGCTGATGTCGAGCAAGACGGCCCGCGAGGCGTTCGACCTGAAGGCGGAGCCCGCCGCGGTCCGCGACCGCTACGGCCGGACCCGCTTCGGGCAGAGCTGCCTGCTGGCCCGCCGCCTGGTCGAGCGGGGCGTGCGGTTCGTCACCGTCAACATGTTCGAGACCGTCTTCAACGAGATCACCTGGGACATCCACGGCTCGGCGCCGTTCAGCCCGATCGAGTGCTACAAGGACGAGGTCGGGCCCAACTTCGACGACGCCTACTCGGCCCTGCTCGAGGACCTGGAGCGGCGGGGGCTGCTCGGCAGCACGATGGTCCTGGCCTTCGGCGAGTTCGGGCGGACGCCCAAGATCAACCCGGCCGGCGGCCGCGACCACCACCCCGGCTGCTGGACGGCCCTGTTCGCGGGGGCTCGATCCGCGGAGGACAGGTCGTCGGCGCCTCCGACGAGATCGGTTCCGCCCCCGCCGACCGCCCCGTCTCGACGGCCGAGATCGCCGCCACGGTCTACCACGGCCTGGGGATCAGCCTCGACACCGAGCTGCCCGGCCCCCAGAACCGCCCCCTGCGGGTCGTCGACCACGGGGTCGATCCGATCAGCGAGCTGTTCTGATTCCGCCCTCGAAGGACCCTCCCGCTCGCCCCCAGGCTGGCCCCACCATGACCCGCATATGCTCGTGGATCGCGCCGTTGCTGGCCGCCCTTGCCGCCGCGACGGCGGGGGCGGACGATCTCGTCCTGCTGCCGGAGACGGCCCGTCTCGTCGGCCCGAAGGCCAGCCAGCGGTTCCTGGTCGAGGCGCGCGAGCGCGGGGCGTTCGTGGGCGACCTCGGCGGCCGGGCGACCTTCGCGGTCGCCGACCCCCGCGTCGCGGCCGTGGCCGCCGACGGCACGGTGACGCCGGTCGGCAACGGCTTGACGACCGTCTCGGCGACGGTCGACGGCCGGGTCGCGCGGGCGACGATCTCGGTCGAGGAGGTCGGGCGCGACGACCCCTGGAGTTTCACCAACGATGTTTTGCCCGTGCTGACCCGCGCCGGGTGCAACCAGGGGGCCTGCCACGGCGCGGCGGCGGGCAAGAACGGGCTGCGTCTCACCCTGCGGGGCTACGGGCCCGAGGTCGATTACGACGTCCTGACCCGCCAGGCATTAGGGCGCCGGATCATCCGATCGGCGCCGGCCGAGAGCCTCCTGCTCCTGAAGCCCACCGGCGCCGTCGAGCACGGCGGAGGCGTGCGGTTCGCCCCCGACTCGCCCGAATACCGCGTGATCGCCGGGTGGATCGCCGCCGGGGCGCCCCGCCCCCGCCCGGATGAGCCCAGGGTCGTCTCGCTGGAGGCCCTGCCCGACGCCGCCCGGCTCGGTCTCGGGCAGACGCAGCAGGCCCTCGTCCGGGCGCGATACTCGGACGGCCGCATCGCGGACGTGACCCGCCGGGCCAAGTTCGCCAGCACCGACGAGACGGTCGCCCGCGTGGATGAGACGGGCGTCGTCCGGGTCGAGGGGCACGGCGAGGCCGCCGTCACCGTCTGGTACGCCAGCCTCGTCGGCCGGACCACGATCACCTCCCCTTACGAAACGGCGATCGACCCGAAGGTCTTCGCCTCGGCCCCCCGCCGGAACCCGGTCGACGAGAAGAACCTGGCGAAGATCGAATCGCTCCGCATCCCCCCCTCGCCCGATGCCGGCGACGCGGCCTTCCTCCGCCGCGCCTACCTCGATGCGACCGGGACGCTCCCCCCGGGCGATCGGGTGGACGCCTTCGTCGCTGACCCGGACCCCGACAAGAGGGGCAAGCTCGTCGATCGCCTGCTGTCAGGCCCCGAGTTCGTCGACTACTGGGCGTACAAGTGGTCGGACCTGCTGCTGGTCTCGTCGAAGAAGCTGCCGGCGCCCGCGATGTGGTCGTTCTACCGGTTCGTCCGCAAGAACGTGGCCGACAACGTCCCGTGGGACCGGTTCGCCCGGTCGATCGTCACGGCGAGGGGGAACACGCTCAAGGACGGCGCGGCCAACTACTTCGTCCTGCACCGCGACCCGATCGACCTGACCGAGAGCGCGAGCATGGCCTTCCTCGGGCTGTCCCTGACCTGCGCCCGCTGCCACAACCATCCGATGGAGAAGTGGACGCAGGATCAATACTACGGCGTGGCGAGCCTGTTCTCGCGGGTCCGCCTCAAGGACGGTGGCGCGCCCGGCGACGTCGTCGTGGTCGCCGACGCCGAGGGGGAGATCCGCCATCCCCGGACGGGCGCGGTCATGCCGCCGCAACCGCTCGACGGTGCTCCCCTGCCGCCCGACTTCCGGGGCGACCGCCGCGAGGCGTTCGCCGACTGGCTGGCGAGGCCCGACAACCCGTACTTCGCCCGCGCGGTCGTCAACCGCGTGTGGCGGAACTTCTTCGGCCGTGGCCTGATCGACCCCGAGGACGACCTCCGCGCCACCAACCCCGCCAGCGACGAGCCCCTGATGGACTGGCTGGTCGCCGACTTCCGCGGCCACGGCTACGACGTCAAGCACCTGATCCGGACGATCATGACCTCGGCCTCCTATGCGCGATCGAGCGTCCCCTTCCCCGGCAACGCCGCCGACGGTAAGTTCCTGAGCCACTACCCGGCGAAGCGGCTCCCGGCCGAGGTCCTGCTCGACGCGATCGCGCAGGTGACGGGCGTCCCGACCAAGTTCGCCGGCTACCCGGCCGGCTGGCGGAGCCTGCAACTGCCCGACACCAAGGTCCCGAGCCCGTTCCTCGACTCGTTCGGCCGCCCCGAGCGGCTGAGCACCTGCTCTTGCGAGCGCTCCTCCGAGCCGTCGATGTCGCAGGCCCTCCACCTGGCCAACGGCGACACGATCAACGATCGGCTCCGCTCCGGCCAGGGCGCCGTCGCCAGGGTCCTATCCTCCAAACTGACGGACACCGAGATCCTCGACCGACTCTTCCTCGCCGCCCTGACCCGCCACCCGACCGAGGCCGAGCGATCGCGGCTGCTCAAGATCCTGGCCGATTCCGCCGCAGGCTCATCCGATCCCAAGGCGGCCGAGACGGCGCGGCGGCAGGCGATCGAGGATCTGTACTGGGCCACGCTGACGGGCAACGAATTCCTGTTCAACCACTGATCTGACCGTGTGGTGCGATTTGAGTCCCAACGTACAATGCAGGTGGCCCGATAATTGGAAGACGATCGCCGCGTCATCCCGGTCGACCTGTATGCGTTCGGGAACTCGACACGGCCTCGTCCGCCGAGGAAGGATAAAGATATCCCCGTGGATCAATTCGGGATGGTGGCGCCACAGGGACTTCCTGCTCCCCAGGGTGCCTCGACTTTCGGCGACCCGAATGACCCGGATCGGCCCGGGCCCCCGGGCACTTCCATCGACTCGCCGCAGGCACCATGTTGCCGGAGGGGCTCTGAAGTAGTCGCGGATGGGCGAGACGTCCTCCCGGGGAGCCTGCATCCGCGGACTCGTCACGCGGTTTATCCGACAATCTCGATGGATTTCGATCGCTTCGTCGAACTCTATCTCGACCTTCCTTGGCAGCCCGCAGGGAAACGATCATGACGACTCATGCGCAGGCCGAGACAGATGTCGCGATCTGGGACCGATTGGTCCAGGCCCACACGGCATTCCTCGCGGCTTCGAGAGACTTCTTCTCGGAGGACATCGACCGCGTCAAGCTCGTCCGGGAGGCGCTGCGCACGGGGAGGGACAAATATACCGCTTGTCATGTCCTCGGACATTTGAAGCCCGAGGAGTTGGAGAGATTGTTCGACGTCCTCGTCGAGTGGGCGAGCACGGGGCATAGCCTGGTCCATGTCTTCAGGGAGGTGATCCTCTCCCTGCCGCGCGAGTGGGTGCTGGCGCACATCGAGGAGGCCGCCGAACCCTATCTCGATAAAGGCTCCTACGACGAGTATCGGAGGTTCTTGGAGCTCTACAACCAGCTCGATCGGGATTTGGCGCGGAAGCTTGCCCGACGTGCCGCCGGACATTCGGATGAAGACATCCGGGAAGCCGGCCATGATTTCCTGGAGAAGCTCGTGCCGAGCGGCTGACTGCGTCGGCGATGGCAGGATGGGCTCGCGACGAGCTCCACACGCACCCGACCTCGATGAGGCGAGGACATCATGAAGCAGCGTGATGCACGAATCATCGTGGCCATCCTCGCGATGCCCGCCCTGGGTGCCGACGCACCCTACCGACCTGTCAGCTTCAAGGAGCACGTCGCGCCGATCATGGTTCGCAAGTGCCTGGGCTGCCACAACGAGCGGAAGGCGGAAAGCGGCCTGAACATGGCCACGTTCGCGCTGCTCAAGAAGGGGGGCGAGGCGGCCGGCGACCTGATCCTGGAGCCCGGCTCGCCCGATGACAGCATCCTGATCGAGTCCGTCCGCCCCGGCGCGGCGCCGCGGATGCCGTACAAGCAGCCCCCGTTGAGCCAGGACGAGATCCGGACCCTCGAAGAGTGGGTCCGGCAAGGGGCCCGGTTCGACGGCCCCTCCGAGTCCGACACGCCGATCGCCTCGCTGGTCGATCCGCTCAAGGATCTGCCCCGGATCACGCCGAAGGTGCCCGTCAGCGACCCGGTCACGTCGCTCGCGTACTCGCCCGACGGGACGACCCTGGCCGCGGCGGTGGGGCGCGAGGTCGTCCTGTTCGTCGCGGAGACGGGCAAGGCCTCGGCCACGCTCGGCGACCACCCCGGCCCGCTGTCTTGCGTGCGGTTCACGCCCGACGGCAAGACGCTCGTCGCTTCCGGAGGACGGGCCGGGATGTTCGGCGCGGTGGTCGTGTGGGACGTGGGGACGAAGGCGAAGAGGGCCGAGCTGCGGGGCCATCGCGACGCCATCCTCGCCGCCGACGTCTCGCCCGACGGCACGACCCTGGCCACGGCGGGATACGACAAGGTCGTCCTGCTCTGGGACCTCGCCGCGGGCAAGCTCCTCCGCACGCTCAGGGACCACACCGACGCGGTCCATGCCGTCGCGTTCGCGCCCGACGGCGCGACCCTCGCGACGGCCGGGGCCGACCGCACGGTCAAGCTCTGGGAAGTCGCCTCGGGGCGACGGCTGCGGACCCTCTCCGACGCGACCGCCGAGCTCTATGCGGTGGCGTTCGGGCCGGGAGGTCGGACGGTCCTGGCCGGCGGCGTCGATCGCTCGATCCACGCCTGGAGGGTCGAGAAGAACGACGCGCCCCTGATCCGATCGGTCTTCGCGCACGACGCCGCCATCCTCCGGCTCGTCGTCTCGCGGGACGGCACGACGCTGGCCTCATCGGGCGAGGACCGCGACGTCAAGCTCTGGGACCTCGCGACCCTCGAACCGCGACGCGCACTCGACGAGCAGCCCGACTGGCCGCATGGTCTCGCACTCAGTCCCGACGGCTCGCGGGTCGCGGTCGGCCGGTACGACGGCTCGGTGACGGTCTACGATGCGGCGACGGGCAAGGTGGTCCTCGCCCCGAAGGCGACGCCCCCGACGCCGCCACCGGCCAAGCCCGAGCTCGCCCGCAACGCCAGGCTCAACCCGCCCAGCCCGCGAGGGGCCGCGCGAGGGACGACGGTGCGGCTCACGCTGACCGGCCTCGGCGTCGGCCAGGCGACCGCCCTCATCTTCCCGGAGCCGGGGCTCAGCGGCACGATCGTCCCCGCCGGCAAGCCCGCCGCGGACCGGCTCGTCGTCGACCTGACCGTCGCCCCCGACGCCCGCGTCGGGCTCCATCGGATCGGGGTGGTCACGCCGCTGGGCGTCCCGGCCTTCCAAACGTTCGCGGTCTCGGCACTGCCCGAGGTGGCCGAGGTCGAGCCGAACGACGACCCCGAGAAAATCAAGGCCGTCGCGCTCGGCGCGACCCTCCTCGGGACTATCGACAAGCCGGGCGACATCGACCACTTCCGGTTCGTCGCGAAGGCCGGCCAGCAGGTCGTCTTCCGGACGACGGCCAAGGCGCTCGGTTCGGGCCTGCTCGCGGCCCTGACCCTGATCGACGACGAGGGGCGCATCCTCACTGAGGCGGGCGTCACCGACGGCGCGACCGACCCGGTCCTGACCTTCACCGCCCCCCGCGACGGGAGCTACCTGCTGCGGGTCGCCGACGCCGACTTCGGCGGCTCCGGAGGCCATTTCTACCGGATCGCCGCGGGACCGACCCCCTTCGTGACGACGGTCTTCCCGCTCGGCGTCGAACGCGGACGGACGGCGGTCCTCCGGGTCGAAGGGCTCAACCTGCAAGGGGTCGAGGGGGTCACGCTCGCGGTCCCGCCCGAGTCGGAGGCGGGATCGCTGGTCGCGGCCCCCGTGATCCTCCCCGACGGCTCCCGGCCGTTCGTCTCCCGCGTGGTCGTGGCCGAGGGACCGCAGGCGGTCGAGACGGAAGACGATGATGATCCGGCCAAGGCCGTCGCGATCGCGACGCCGGGGGGCGTGTCGGGCCGGATCGGGCACGACGGCGACATCGACTGCTTCCGGTTCGAGGCGAGGAAGGGCGAGCCTCTGATCGTCGAGGTCTTCGCCCGCCGCCTGGAGACGGCGCTCGACCCGGTGATCGAGATCCTCGACGCCGACGGCCGTCCCGTCCCCCGCGCCGTGCTCCGGCCGATCGACCGGACCGAGACGGCCTTCCGCGACCACACCTCGTCGCAGCCCGGCATCCGGCTGACGCGGTGGAACAACCTGGCGATGGGCGACCCGGTCCTGATCGGCCGCGAGCTGACCCGGGTCGCGATGCTCCCCCCCAACCCCGACGCCGACTGCCAGTTCATCGCCGAGCAGGGCAAGAGGGCGGCGCTCCTGGAGACGACCCCCGAGCAGCACCCGATGGGGCAGCCGGTCTACAAGGTGGAGATCCATCCGCCGGGCGCGTCGTTCCCCCCGGCGGGGTGCCCCCGGTGTCGCTCTCCTATCGCAACGACGACGGCGGGGCCGGGTTCGTGAAGGACTCGCGGCTCACGTTCGACCCGCCCGCCGACGGCGCCTACCTCGTCCGCGTCGAGGACGTGCGCGGGCTCGGCGGGGCCGGGTTCGGCTACCACCTGGTCATCCGCCGCCCGCGGCCCGATTTCAAGCTGACGGTCAGCCCCGAGAACCCGAACGTCCCTCGCGGGGGGACGGCGCTCGTGACCGCCACCATCGAGCGGATCGACGGCTTCGCGGGGCCCGTGGACGTGACGATCGAGGGCCTGCCGCCCGGCGTCGCCGCGACCGGGGCACGCATCGAGGCGGGGAGCCTCTCGGCCAGCCTGGCCCTGTCGGCCGACGCCTCGGCGCCGGCGTTCTCGCCGCCGACCTGGCGGGCCGTCGGCCGAAGCGGCGACGACTCGGGAGCGGCGACCGCGGCCCGAGAGCAAGCCCGGACCTTCGACCCGGGCGGGCCCCGGGCGGGGATGATCACCGTCACGCCCGCGCCCAACCTGGCGATCGCCGCGGCGCCGGGGCGGGTCGAGATCGCGCCGGGGGGCGGGCGTCGCTGTCGCTGTCGGTGGCGCGCGGCCCGGCATTTGCGGGGCGAGTGCCGATCGACGTGCGCAACTTGCCGCGGGGGGTCCGCGTCCTCGACGTCGGCCTGAACGGCGTGTTGGTGACCGAGGCGCGCCGGGAGCGGACGGTCTGGCTTTACGCCGAGCCCTGGGTCGAGGCGACGGAGCGGCCGTTCTACGCCGTGGGCAAGGCCGAGGCGGCGGGGACCGAGCACAGCTCGCCGCCGATCGGGCTGGTCGTGCGCCCGCCGGCCCGCGAACCGTCCCCGGCCGGTTCGCCCTGAGTTGGGATCGCCATGGCCTGGACGAGGAACCTGCGCGAGCGGACCTATATCCTGCTGAACCCGTTGCGCCCCCGTCGCGACGCGCTCCTGGCGGCGCTGGAGAACTGGAACCGCAATCAGGCCATCCGGATCGTCGCCGCCATCACGCTGGCGTGGGTCGTCGGCGCCGTCGGCATCCACCTGGCCGAGCGGGGGGACAACCCCGACTTCAACACGCTCGGCGAGTCGTTCTTCAGCGTCTGGGTCATGCTCTTCAGCGGCCTGGACAACCCGCCGAAGACCGCGCTGGGGCGGCTCTTCGCGATGGTTCTGCTCGGGACGGGGGTGGGCCTGGCGGGCCTGTTCACCGGGACCGTGGCCAGCGTACTCGTCGAGCATCAACTGCGGAGGCGCGACGTGTCGAGCTTCGAGATGGACGACCACCTGGTCCTCTGCAACTGGGGCCGCGCGGGCTGGCCTGGATCCGCGAGGTCCACAGCAAGATCATCCAGCAGAAGAGGCCCGTGGTCATCATCCACGACGAGACCGAGCAGATCGTCCTGCCCGACAAGCAGGATGACCAGGCGTTCAACGACGTGTACATCGTCAAGGGGGACCCGACCAACGAGGTCGTCCTGCGGCGGGCGCGGGTGCCCAGCGCCCACTCGGTCGTGATCCTCAGCGACGACCGCCAGGGCGAGTACGCCGACGGCAAGACGATCCTGACCTGCATCGCGATCCGCGACATCTGCCGCGGCGGGCAGGAGCCCAACATCGCCGTCGAGAGCCAGAACCCGAACAACCGCCACCGCCTGCTCCGCGCCGGCGCCGACGAGATCATCTCCTCCGACGAGCTGGGGCTGCGGCTGCTGGCCCGCTCGGCGCTGTACCACGGCATGACCCGCGTCTACCAGGAGCTGCTGACCGTCGGCCGCGACGCCAACGAGATGTACCTGTTCCCCGTCCCGTCGGAGCTCGTCGGCCGCGACTTCGTCGAGATCGCCAGCATGTTCCTCCGCCACCGCGACGACCGGCGGTCGTGCCTCTTGATCGGCCTCCAGCGCGAGGACTCGATGATCCTGAACCCGTACAGCGGCGAGGCGGGGGCGGTCAAGGAGGGCGACCAGCTCATCCTGCTCAGCCGCGTCTTCCTGACCGGCACGCAGCCGCTGCCGACCGTCCCGCCCGTCCAGCCCAACGGCCCCGCGGAGTGAATCGGTCGAGGGTCAGGAGTGCTGAGTGCCTCGGGGAGTGCTGAGTGCTGAGTTATACTCCTCGCGGCTGAAACTTGAAGGTTGTCCGGAGGTCACGCCCCTCGTAGGCTTACCGCCTGATTCGGCACCCACGAGACCCGGCCAGGCCCACGGCGATGACCCAGATCGACTTCACTCCTCAAGACATCGACGCCCTCCACTTCGAGCGGTTCCACCACCCCCACCCGCGGGTGCAACTGAAGATGGAGGCCATCTACCTCAAGAGCCAGGGGCTGACCCACCAGGACATCTGCCGGCTGGCCCGGATCAGCGAGGACACCCTGCGATCCTACCTGCGGCAATTCCAGGAGGGCGGCATCGAGCGGCTCAAGCGGACCGCCTGGGACGGGCCCCAGGGCGAGCTGTCCGACCACCGCGACGCGCCGGAGGAGCACTCCCGCGACCACCCGCCCCGCTCCACCGCCCAGGCCGCCGCCGACATCGAGCGGATCACCGGCGTCCGTCGGGGATTGACCCAGGTCCGCAAGTCCCTCAAGGGGATGGGGCTGAAGTTCCGCAAACTCGGGATGATCCCGGCCAAGGCCGACGCCGCCGAGCAGAGGAAGTTCCTGGACGAGCGGCTGCGGCCCCGGCTGGAGCAGGCCCGGCGGCTCCGCCGCGTCGTCTGCTTCGTCGACGCGGCCCACTTCGTCCACGGGCCGTTGCTGGGCTCCCTCCGGTGCTTCGCCCGATTGCTGATCCGCGGCCCCTCGGGCGCAAGCGGTTCAACGTCCTGGGGGCGATCGACGCGGTCACCCGCGAGCTGACGACCGTCACCAACGATACGACGATCGACGCGGCGGCCGTCCGCGAGTTGCTGCACAAGCTCTCGGCCCGATATCCCGGGCTGCCGTTGACGCTGGTGCTGGACAACGCCCGCTACCAGCGGTGTGAGCCCGTGCGGGCCGTGGCCGCCGAGCTGCGGATCGAGCTGCTGTACCTGCCCGCCTACTCGCCGAACCTGAACCTGATCGAGCGGCTGTGGAAGTTCGTCAAGAAGGAGGTCCTCTCCTGCCGGTACTTCGAGGACTTCGCCCGGTTCAAGGCAGCGATCGTCGAATGCCTGGATCAGGTCGAGGGCAAGCACAGGTCAGCGATCGCTTCGCTCCTGACGCTCAAGTTCCAGACCTTTGAAGACCCTCAACTCTTCACCGCGTAGACTATAGAGGGCATGCACTCGGCGCTCGCTCTTGTAGGGCGTGTGCAACACGCCGGTCTTCCGGCACGGAGCAGATTGGCGTGTTGCACACGCCCTACAGCACTCAGGACTCAGGACTCAGGGGCCGGATGACAGCAGCTCTCGGTCAGGTGGACGAAGATTCCACGGCAAGTGACAGCAACTCCCGGTCACTCTGTGAAGCGCCTGCGCGGCAAGGTGTACGCCACCTCGCGCAACAGGGGCTGGCGTGTCGGATCGCGTCGCCTCAAGGCGTAGAACCGGATGTGACCGGCATCGAGATCGACTTTGGCACGAACCAAGCGATGGGGCCACGCGGCCTCGACCTCGAGGTGGCGGCCCACGAACTCGACGCCACCGATCGCACCGGTCCGCCTCAGGCAGACGATCCGACCCCGCGGCGGGGCCTGGAGGTTCAAGGCCACTTCGGGGGGCCGGCCGCCGCGGCGGGGCCGCCTCGATCCGTGCCGCGGCGCGCAGGCGGCTGGCGGCCACGTACCGCGCCGACTGGGCCTGCAAGCGCGCCAGCGACTCGTGCGCGAAGCGGGCCCAGACCTTCGCCTGCCAGCGACCGTTGCAGTTCTCGACGGCCGCCTGGGACCCCGGCTCGCGGGGCGGGACGGACACGGGGACGACACCCAGGCTCAGGCAGAGGCGCGTGACTCGGCCCACCACGTCGGGATGCCGGTGCGCCCCCCGGAAGATCGTGTCGTTGTCGAACCGCGCGGAGGCCGGCGGCCCGACGGCCCGCCCGTGCTCGACCAGCGCCGCGACGGCCGCCTGGGCGGTGACCGTCGCCATCGGCCAGGAGTCCACCAGCCCGCCGTGCAGGGCGGTGGCGTTGAGAACCTCGACGTGCGGGCCGCCCTTGATGACCAGGCCCTCGACGATATAGTCTCGCCGATCCAGTACTTCCTACAATTGCCGCCAGAGACAGGGGGTGGGACACCCTGGTGAACTGAGCCGTGAGGTTGGCGGGACGGAGCGATGAAGGCGATCCAGTTGACTCCCCGGCAGCGGAACGACATCAGCGAGCGACGGCGACACGCCCAGGACCGGCGGATTTACCAACGGCTCTCGGCGGTCCTCCGGAGCGATGACGGACGGACCCGTGAGGAGATCGCCGAATTGGTGGGGGTCTCGACCCGCCGGGTCGGCCAGTGGTTCCGCATCTTCCGCAACAAGGGACTCGATGAACTCTGCACCTTGCACTACCAGGGCGACCCGGGCCGCCTCGGGCCGGCCCAGGTCAAGCGACTCAGGCAGGAGATCGAGACGGGGGTGTTCCACAACGCCGAGCAGGTCCGCACCTGGATCGAGGCGACCTTCGGCGTGACCTACTCGGCCTCGGGCGTCAAGGACCTGCTCCGCCGGATCGGGGCCAGCTTCCACAAGGTCTCGGGGTCCTTCTGGAAGACGGACGTCCAGAAACAGAAGCAGTTCGTCCGGAGTAGGCGTTCAAGGCCCAATGTTGGGCTTCATGGCTTGGCCAGTGTGACGATGGGCAATCAGGCGGCTTGAGTGTTGGTGGCGGCAGGGAGCAGTGACGGCACCGTCTGACCTTCCAGGCTGGCCTGATAGCACCGGGTCAGGTACTCCAGCACATTGGTCTCCCGTTGGCGGCACGTCGCCACCACGCTGAGAATCCGCTCCACGAACCGGCTCCCCGCCTCGCTGTCGGTGCCGCCGCTCGTCTTGCGGTAGATCACACCGTGTCTCAACGCACGCTCGGCGTCGTTGTTCGTCGGCTCCACGCCCTCGACTCGCACGAACGTCCACAGGTGCTTCTCACCCGCCAGCAACTCCCGGCATGTCGCCGCCGTCTTCGGGCTGCCGCATCCCAGCCCACGGCGCAGGTCGTCCCGGAATGAGAGCCTCATCATCGCCACCTTCGATCGCAGCGTGGCCCGGGCCATCGTCCCGTCCCGCACCCGGTGCCACCAGTCGAACAGTCGGACAGTGTGGCCCAGCAGGAGCCGACCGACCTCGGCGGGCTCGCCGCCCCGATCGACCATCGCCTGGAAATCTCGATTCAGATGGGCCCAACAGAACTGACGTCGCTTGATCCACAGGTAGCTGCGGGATCGGTCGCTGACGACGACCTTACGGTCGTCGGCCCCCAGCATCTCCCTGGCGACGTCGGCCCCCCGGCCCGGGGCGATCGTGAAGACCGTCACCGCCCGGGTCACCGCCGCCCAGAGCCACATCTTCTCCCGGCCCTGCCACCACGAGGTCTCGTCGATGTGGGCCACGGCGGCAGTGCGGACGTACTGGCGTAGCTCCTCGACGGGAGCCTCCAACTCCTCGGCGGCTTGCCGCTCCAACCGGGCGATCATGCCGATGGAGATCGTCAGGCCCAGCAGGTCGAAGACCAGTTGGCGGGCCGGACGCTTGCCCAGGCGGTAGCCTCCGACCAGGACGCTGAGGATCGCCCGTAGGCGGGGGCCGAACGCCCCTCGGGGTACGCCAGGCGGCAGGGTCGCACAGGTCGAGGTGCGGCATCGGGGGCAGATGAGGCGATGGAGCCGGTACTCGTCCACCGTCGGCTGGACCGGTGGCACCTCTGCGACCTGGTGCCGGATCGGCTCGGGGTCGTCACCGGAGAGGGCGGTGCGGCACCAGCGGCACTCGGGCGGCTTGCAGTCGATGACCTGGCGGAGTTGCTCGGGCGGTACGAGTGAGCGGACTTTGCGATGATGGCCGGGTTGCCCGCCCCGCTTCTTGCCCGTGGCGGGGGCCGGGGGTCGCCGCTTGACCGAGGGGGGATCGGAGGAGGGCGGCTTGGAGGAATTGGTGGAGTTCTTGCCGAGCCGTTCCTCCAGATCGGCGATCCTCTGCTCCAGGCATCGGACCAAGGCCGAGACAGCCGCCTGGGCTTCGACGGAGAGAGTATCCCAGAGTGGCTCAGGCAGTGGTGGCTGCTCCTTCATGCCGCCGTTCTACTGTGATCGCACCCAGGAAGCAACAATGGGCCTTGAACGCCTACTCGACGAGCGGCAGCGACGGCTCCTCGCCGCCGTCGAGGCCCGCTCCCTGGGCTACGGCGGCATCCGCCGCGTGAGTCGGGCCTCGGGCATCTCTCACGCCGCGATCCAGCGGGCGTTGAAGGAACTCGACGCTCCACCCCCTCCCCCCGGTCGCGTCCGACGGCCCGGCGGAGGTCGCAAGAAGCTCCGCGACAAGGAGCCGGCGATCCTCGTGGCCCTGGAGGGACTGATCGCCCCCGAGACGCGGGGCGACCCGATGTCCCCGCTGCGGTGGACCTGCAAGAGCACCCGCCAACTGGCCGAGGCCTTGGGCCGCCAGGGGTTCGCCGTCAGCCATCGGGTCGTCGGGGAGATGCTCCACCACCTCGGCTACAGCCTCCAGGCGATGGCCAAGACCCTGGAGGGCAGGCAGCACCCCGACCGTGACGCCCAGTTCCGCTACATCAGCGAGATCAGCGGGCGGTACATCGCCGCGGGCTCCCCGGTCATCTCGGTGGACACCAAGAAGAAGGAGCTGGTCGGGCAGTACGCCAACCGGGGCCGGGAGTGGCAACCGGCGGGTGAGCCCGAGGAGGCCCTGGTCCATGACTTCCCCGACCGCCGCGTCGGCAAGGCGATCCCCTACGGGATCTACGACATGGGCTGGGACCTGGGGTGGGTCAACGTGGGCGTCGATCACGACACGGCCAGCTTCGCCGTCGAGGGCATCCGGCGGTGGTGGTCCGGCATGGGGTCGGAGATGTACTCCGACGCCGGGCGGTTGCTGATCTGTGCCGACGGCGGGGGCAGCAACGGCTATCGGGTCCGGCTGTGGAAGGTCGAACTCCAGCGGTTCGCCGACGAGACGGGCCTGGAGGTGACGGTCTGCCACTTCCCGCCGGGCACGAGCAAGTGGAACAAGATCGAGCACCGGCTGTTCTCGCACATCACGATGAACTGGCGGGGCCGCCCACTGGTCAGCCATCAGGTGGTCGTCGAGTTGATCGCCGCGACGCGGACCGCGACGGGCCTGGAGGTGGAGGCCCGGCTGGATACGGGGAGCTACCCGACCAAGGTCAAGGTGACGAAGCAGCAGATGGAGCGGGTCCGGCTGCATCCCCATGACTTCCATGGTGAGTGGAACTACACGATCAGGCCTGAGTCGTCCGGATCGCACGGCAAGTCGTAATGCTTATTCCGTTCCAGACCCTTAGCACCGCAGCCGACGCCGCAGGTCGTCCAGGTGGGCCAGGAACAACGCCGTGTCCCGCCCCTGCCTCGGCTTGCCCTCGGTGCGGAAGACCTGGCCGGCCCTCCAGTGGATCGAGCCGGAGATGTACCGCGTCTCGTTGTTGCCCGGCGCCTCGACCTCGGCCTGCTCGCCCTTCACCATCCCCATCGAGCCGATCTTCGGGTCGGTGTTGATGTCCACCTCGTCCTGGAAGACCGCCGTCTCGTCGGCCGGCCGGCCGGCCAGGGGCGTGCGGAGGGCGTCGAGCCGGGCCGGGCGCTCGGGGTCGGTCGGCCCGAGGGTCGGGCGTGGCCGGCGGTAGACCAGGCCGCCCCGGTGCAGCCAGCGGCGGACCGTCTCCCGGCTGACCTCGACGTGATGGACCCGGAGCATCGGGAGCACGACGGCCTCGCGAGCCCAGCGGCTGCGGAGGAAGCCGAAGTCCCGGGGCGTGTGCCGGGTGACCCAGCCGACGGCGACGGCGACCCAGGAGGCGTCGCAGCGAACGGGGCGGCCGGGCTTGTGCCCGGCGACCCCCTGGACGCCCTCGGCGTCGAAGCGCTTGACCCAGCGGTCGATGGTGCGGCTGCTGCAGAATAGGAGCGTAGCGACGGTGGCCCAGGAGTGGCCGTCGTCCGGGAGCAGGAGGATGTGCGAGCGGAAGCGGACCTCGGGGTCGTGATCCTTGCGATAGCGATCGAGGAGGGCGGCCCGTTGCTCAGGGTCCAGGGCGATGCTGCGTTTCATCGGTGTGTCGGGTGTCGTCGGACGGGTTGATCCACCCGTCCGACGATTTCAAGCACTTTCCGGTTTGCGGGGAGCTATTTATTGAGAGTCAGGAAAGTAATGTCCGCCCGGATCGGCGTCCCGTATACTCTCGGGCATGAGAGACAAAGGGTCGCCCGAGGAACTGGAACGCCGTCGCTCATTGGCCGTCCAGCGCGTCCTGGAGGGATACAGCACCGAGGAGGTGGCTGAGTTCCTCGGGGTCGATCCGCGGTCGGTCCGTCGTTGGGTCGCCGCGTATCGCGAAGGTGGAGGACAAGCCCTCCTCCCCCGTCCCGTCTCGGGCCGTCCCCCCAAGTTGACCCACCTCCAGGAGAGGATCGCCCTCCGCTGGCTGACCGAGCCGCCGACCCACCATGGCTTCGACACAGAGCTCTGGACGGCGGCCCGACTCGGGCAACTGATCGAGGAGGAATTCGGCATCCGGCTCCATCCGAGGTATCTCAGCACCTGGCTGCGGGATCGGGGGTTCACCCCGCAGAGGCCGCAGCGCGTCCCCCGCGAGCGCGACCCGAAGGCGATCGCCGCATGGCTGGAATCCGACTGGCCGCGCATCAAAAGAAAGCGCGGCGACGAGGGGCGCACATCGCCCTGATCGACGAGAGCGGCCTGCTGATGGGGCCGCTGTTGCGCCGCACCTGGTCGCCGAAGGGCCGGACCCCGGCGATCCCCCAGGGCGGCGCCCACCGTCAGAAGGTCTCGGTCGCGGCGGCGGTGTGGCTGTCGCCCCGCCGGGATCGCTCGGGGCTCTATTTCCACACGCTGGCCGACGGCTACTTCAACAACTGGTATGTGACCGCGTTCATCGAGGCGATGCTGCGCGACCTGGCCGGCCGCTTCGTGGTCGTGTGGGACGGCGGCCCGATGCACAAGGGGGAGCCGATCCGCGCGCTGGAGGATCAGTTCGCCGATCGGCTGAGCTTGGAGCGGTTGCCGCCGTGGGCCCCGATGCTCAATCCGGTGGAATCGCTGTGGAGTTGGCTGAAATGGGTGCGCTTGAGCAACTTCGCCGCGCACGACGTGCGCGAACTCGACGATCGCGTAGCCGCTGAGTTGGCCGCGAAACGAAGTGATCAGGGATTCCTGAAGAACTTGTTCCATGCCTCGGAACTTCCTCTTCCGCGGACATTACTTTCCTGACTCTCAGTAGCCAATGGGGTTCACCTCACGGAGAGCCTTGCCCGCAAGTCGTCCTTGCTGATCCCGTCTTCCGCTCGCTCTCCTTCTTGCCGTCGATGAAGATTTCGCTCTCGATGATCTCGCAAGCGGCAAGGTAGCCGTCCTCGATGCCCTGGGCGAGTTCGTACTCATAGACCGGCTCGCCGAAGTGCTCGATGTTGTCGGCGCTGATCTTCTCGTCCCGCTTCGCCTCCTCGGTCGCCTCGGTCACTTCGATCCGCCGAGGGGTCGCGGTCAAGCCGATCTGCACGGCGTCGGGGTTCCGGGTGAACACCTCGGACCACGTGCCCCAAGCCGAGCGGTGGCACTCGTCGATGACGATGTGGCTGAAGTAGTTCTCGGGGTAGTGGGTCGTGAGGGAGTTCGCCTCGGCCTCGTCCGAATCGACGTCGTGCGTCTGATACGTGGCGACCAGGATGCGGGCGTTCTTCTGGGGGTTGTCGCCGGTAACGGGGGCGGCGTCCGCCCCGACCTGGTCCTTGAAGGCCCCCAAACCCTGCTCGCGCAGTTCGTCCCGATCGCAGACGAACAGGGCGCGCGTCAACTGGCCGGCGTCGGCGATCCGCCTCAAGAGGTTCACGGCGATGAATGTTTTGCCCGCCCCGGTGGCGAGGGTGAGCAGGGCCCGGTCCTCGCCCCGGGCGATCTTCTCCAGGGCCGCCCGGATCGCGGCATCCTGATAGTATCTCCGAGAGGTCTCGCCACCCTTGTAGGGGGCGAGGAGGGGCTTGGCGGCCTCGTCGGCGAGGCTGAAACCCATGCCCTGCTCGTAACGGGCCCGCAACTCGTCGGGCGTGGGGAACTCGGCCAGGGGCCGGGACGCTGTGGTCAGCTTGGTGAAGTTGTTGTACCCGACGAAGAGATGCCCGTTGTTGGAGAAGACGAAGGGGACGTTGAGCCGCTTGCTCGCCGCATAGACCTTCGCTTGCTCCAGGCCATGCGTCGGGGGCTTGTCCTCGGCCTTCGCTTCGATGAGGGTCACGGCGACGGGTTGGGCGCCGGCGTGGATCTTGACGCGGAGGGTGTAATCCGTCCGCATGAAAAACCCGGATCGCCGCGCCGGCGTGGCGCGTGGCCCTCGGAAGCGGAATCCTTCGCCCCGATCCCCGGCGGCTCGTCATGGGGCATCCCGACGGTCCCTGCTCACAAGGGAAGGTCGCTGCGTCGGCGTCCGGGGGCAAGGTGAGCCTGCCCCGCTCCAAGTCGGCGATGGTCTAAGCGTGTGGCCGAGGTTCCCCTACAATTCCGGTATGATCCGCATCCACCTCGATGACGCCACCCGCGATGAGCTGCAAACCCTTCGCCGGGCCGACCTACCGCCCCGGCGCGGGACCGCCTGGAGATGGTCTGCCTCGCCGACGCCGGGTGGGCGGCGCCTCGGATCGCCGACCACCTCGGCTACTGCGGGCACACCGCCCGCGCCGTGCTCAAGGACTTCCTCGGCCGCGGCATCGCCGCGCTGTTCCCCCGCCGCACCGGGCCGCCACTCGACGACGCCCGACGCCGCGAGGTGACCGGGGCGCTGCGGGCCCTGCTCGGCGACGACCGCACCTGGACCAGCCGCCAGCTCAGCCAGGCGCTCGTCCCCCGCGGGATCGCGCTGAGCCCGCGCCAAATCCGCCGCTACCTCGGGCTGCTCCGGGCGCGCTGGGGCCGGACCGCCGGCTGGCTGCGGCACAAGCAGGACCCGGCCAGGGTCGCGCGGGCCAAGCGGGTGCTGCTCAACCTGAAGCACAAGGCCCGGGCCGGCCGGATCAAGCTCTACTACCTCGACCAGTGCGGGTTCGCGCCGACGCTCCCGACGGCCTACACCTGGGCGCTGCCTCGGCAGCGGAAGCGGGTCAAGTCCGAGGCCCCGCAGGGGCGGCGGGTCAACGCGATGGCCGCCTACCGCCCCTACGGCGGGCGGCCGCGGCTGGATGTCTTCACCGCGGAGCGGACGTGGGACTCGTACGATTTCCTGGCATTCGTGCGGTCGCTGCCATGGTCGAAGGTGCCGCGGGTGGTGGTCCTGGACAACGCCAGCCTGCACACCAGCGGGGTCGTGAGGCGGGCGCGGGCGGGTCTGGCGGCGGCGGGGATCTACCTGTACTTCCTGCCGCCGTACAGCCCGGAGCTGAACGAAATCGAGCCGGTCTTCCGCCAGGTCAAGTACCAGGAGATCCCGGTGCGGAGTCATGCCACGCGGGCGGGGCTCGCGAGGCCGTCGAAGGCGGGTTCGACTCCTACAGCCGAAGCTTGCGGGCGAAAAGTGAAAAGAAACCCCGGCGGGCAGCTTAGTCGATCGTCTCGCAGAGGGCCTCGGCGGTCCGCCCGGACTTCACCTTGACCATCCGGTTGCACTGCCGACCGCCGTAGCGGAAGAAGACGCGGGCCTTCCCGGTCTTCGGATCGTAAGTCAAGGATGCCATCGTCGGTTTCCGGCCAGGAATAGGGGACTGCCTCGTCCCAATCCTAGGCCGACGCGAAACCCACCCTGTTTCAGGTTTGTTTCAACCTGGCAGAGTGGGTTTCGGGTGGAGTCGACGCAAGTAGTGCCGAAGAGAGGACTTGAACCTCCACGGGCATGGTTAGCCCACTAGGATCTGAACCTAGCCATATGATGTTTCGAGCAAGTTGCAGTGATGTTGCTTGAGCGTTGCTTTGCGGAGAAAAGCCGAGATGCTTCAGGATCTTACGCCAAATCCTCGTTGCTGACGAGTTGCAGGTAAGTTGTCATCGTGTTGGCTAACAACGTGGTGGAATTGTGGTAGAGGGACACTTGGTCGATGAGAACGAGGAGTGCATCCGGATCTTGCGAACCGGTCCGCGGCGACACGCTGCCACCCACCTCCACGGGCCAATAATGGTTGCCACTCCGAGCCGATCCCAGTCGGTAATACGATAGCAACATGAGGCCAACACGCTAGCAACATCATGTTCAATTATGAAAATTCGACTTGACTACGCCTCGCCCCCGGGTAAGATTGGGACACGGCAGGACGGGCCAGTGCGGAGCGGATGATCGGGTCAGTCGTAGTCGGTCGTAGTTGCTGTGATGGCCCGCATCCTAGGCGCTCCTGACGGCTCGTGCGGCGTTCTCCCCGAGATCGACATCGCGGGGTTGTCTCCCGCCCGGGGATCGGACGTCTGCTGCTTTTGACCGGCCGGCGATAACGGCGGAGGGCGAGCGACCGCCCTTCCCGATCGTTGTCCGCGCTGTGAGGGACCGTCCTGGATCTGCAGGAATCCGGATGGTCGACTTCCCAACGTTTTAGGAGACCTCCACATGGCGACTGAGCCGATCGAGAACAGCCCGAACACGCCATCTTCCGAGGCGTTGCCTTCGGAGGAGATGCTGACCTTCCTCCCGCGAGACCCCATCCCATTCGACAGCCTCCGAGATGAGGTGGGCCGGATGGGCCTGCGCGAACAAACCGGCGCGGCGACCTCAGACGAGCTTTTCATCACCGACGGTTCGGCGTCCTTGCGGGCCCGACGATCGAGGGATGGCTACTCAATCTTCGCCATGGCCGGGACAAACCGAGAGAAGTTGCTGGAGACAATCGGTCTCCGCTTCGGGACGACCTTCGTCTGCGAGGGGGAGGAGGAGTTCCCCACGATCGCCGAGGCCCAAAACCGGCCGCATTTCGTCCGTTACCGAACGTGGCACTCGGGGGTGAACTGCCGCCAGTTGTTCGACCGACGCCACGTCGAAGGCCTCGACTTCAGGGGGCTGATCGACGGAGCCGGGTTGATCCTCCAGCAACTCCACTCCGATCGGCTGTTCCTGCTCCATCCCCTGGCGTTGAACGAGGCGACGGATCAACGTGAAGCTGGCAACGATGCAGATGCCCTGATGCAACTGGAGGAAGTTCTCGGCGTCAGATTGCTGGGTGATTTCGGAGGCAAGCTCGAGCTCGTCTTCGCTCAGTTCACTGGCTCGTCACGTCGGAAAAAACCTCATCGACGGCTTCTACGCCAGCGAGGAGCGGGAGCGGGAGCAGGTCAGGGGCTGGTTCTCGAACGCCCGATGGACCGAGCTCCACGAGGCCGGATGCCTCGACGACGAGGACTATCAACGAGTGGTCAAGAATTGGCCGGATAAGAATCCCGAGCGCTCGGGGCAGGAATAGCTGAGGCCGCGGTTGCCGTCTGACGGAGCCGGGTCACGGAAGGCCCGGCTGTCACCTACGAAATCGTCCGTGATCGTCAAGCCGGTCCCGACGACGCGTGGTACGGACCGGTGGGTCGATGATCCCGAGCGGAGCACTTCGATGGATCGTGTCGCGTCATTCCGAGAGATCTGGCCGGCTTCGTTCGAACATGACCGCCCCCCCGGCGAGGCCCCCGTCCCGGTGTCCCTGAGGGCCCGAGAGGCCCGCTCCGGCCGGGCCGTGGAGATGGGGCGGGCCGAACTCCGGGGCACGGGATCGCCCCCCCTGCCGGTCGACGAGGGGGCCCTGCTCGTCGCCTACAACGCGACCTCCGCGCTAGGCTGCTTCGTAGCGTTGGGGTGGGCCCTGCCCGCCCGCGTCCTCGACCTGGAGGTCGAGTTCAAATGCCACGTCTCGGGCCTCAACGAGGCCAACGACTGGTCCTTCGCTTCGACTCTCCGCTTCTACGGGGCGGACCAGGGAGACGACGTCCCTGCCGCCCTGGGATCGCTGCTTGGCCGGATGATGCCGATCCTCGACCTGGAGCGGGCCCTCCTTCGGGGCCGCTACACGGCGGCGGTTGCCCACATAGAGAGGACGGGCATCCCGATCGACATGGAATACCTCGACCGGCTGAGGGCCCGGTGGCCGTCGATCCGGGCCGCGCTGATCGAACGGGTGGACCGGGGCTACGGCGTGTTCGAGGGGGGCACCTTCAAGGAGGGCCGCTGGGGTCGCTGGCTGGAACGGCGGGGCATCCCGTGGCCGCGGCTCCGATCGGGCCGGCTGAGGCTCGACGACGATACCTTCAAGGGGATGGCGACAGCCCACCCGGGGGAGGTGGGGCCGATCTGGGAACTCAGGAAGACGCTCAACAAGTTCCGGGTCGATAAGCTGGCCGTCGGGTCCGACGGTCGGAACCGCACGCCGATGCGCCCGTTCGCCGCGAAGACGGGCCGCAACCAGCCCAGCACAAGCAGGTTCATCTTCGGGTCGGCCGCCTGGGTGCGGGGGCTGATCCGGCCCGGTCCCGGCCACGCCCTCGCCTACGTCGACTTCGAGCAGCAGGAGTTCGCGATCGCGGCGGCGCTGTCGGGCGACGAGGCGATGCTGGCCGCCTACCGGAGTGGCGACCCCTACCTCGCTTTCGGGAAGCAGAGTGGGGTACTGCCGCCCGGGGCCACCAAGGCGACCCACCGGGAGGAGCGGGAGCGCTTCAAACTCTGTGCCCTCGGCATCCAATACGGCATGGGGTCTAGGGCCTGTCTGATGAATCCAAGAGCCGCAGGCACCGCCGGATCATGGCCCACTTGGCCATGGCCACGAAGTGGACCGCCAGCTTCTCGTGGCGCATCCCCAGCCGGCGGCTCTCCTTCAGCCAGTTCACGCACCGCTCCACCACGTTGCGGCGGCGGTACACCTGCGTGTCAAAGCGGGGGTTGCGCCGCTGGTCCTTCCGCGTCGGGATCACCGCCACGATGCCCCGGCGCCGCAGGTACCGCCGCACCCGCGGGTAGCTGTACCCCTTGTCCCCGGCCAGCCGCCGCGGCCGCCGCCGCGGGCGGCCCCGCCCGGGCCGGGGCAGGCGCACCGCCTCCAGGACCGGCTCGACGTGCTTCGACTCATGCGCCTGGCCCGGCGACGCCGACACCGACAGCGGGATGCCGTGGCCGTCGACGATCAGGTGCAGCTTCGTCCCGAACCCGCCCCGGCTCCGGCCCAGCGCGTGGTCCGATGGCTCGCCCGCCGGGCCCTCGCGGCGGCCCCGGCCGCCGAGCGACTGGCGCGGATGCTCGTGGCGTCGATGCACCAGAGCTCGTGGTCGATGCGGCCCGCCTCGTCGAGCTTCCGGTGCAGCCGCTCGAGGATGCTGTCGATGGTCCGGTCCTTGCGCCAGCGGCGGAAGCGGTCGTAGACGCTCTTCCACTTGCCGTAGCGCTCCGGCACCTCGCGCCACTGGGCGCCGGTGTGGAGCAGCCAGAAGATGCCGTCGAGGGTGGTGCGGTGGTCGTTCCACTGCGCCCGCGCTTGCCGTTCTTGGGCAGGAGGTCCTCGATCGTGGCGAATTGGGCGTCGGTCAGCTCGTAGCGGCGAACCATAGCAGTCCTTTCGTTCAAGGTCCTGCTATAGTATACGTTTGTGATCTACCAGACAGGCCCTAGAGCGCTGGCGCTCTGCCTGGGGCGGACGGGGGAGGAGGCTTGCACGCTGATCGAGACCCACCGGGCGGTCTACCGCGGGTACTGGAGGTGGTCGCGGGAGACGGGCCGGCTGGCCAGGAGAAGCGGGGAGATGTGGACGGCGTTCGGCTGGAAGCTCAACGTCCACCAGGAGACGAAACCGGGCACCCTCAGTAATACGGATCCCGAAAAATTTCTACCCGGTCTGTTGCGGGAACTGCCGATTGGGCAAGATGAGGCCGCCCGAATCACTGCACGGAGGTCTCATCAATGTTCGTCGCCGATCACCATACCACCGAAGCAACTCCAGGAACTCGCCCAGGACTATCCCCCAGAAGCGAATCTGGCGCCGCGCCCAGGCCGTCGTCCTCGCCAAGCAGGGGCGGACCGCCACCGACATCGCCGACGCCCTTGGGTGCTCCCTCAAGGCCGTCAAGAACTGGGTCGCCCAGTACAACCGCGGCGGGATCGAGGCCCTCCACGAGCGACCCCGGAGCGGGCGACCGCCGCTGCTGGACCCGGAGCAATACCCCCGGTTGAAGCAACGCCTGGGCGCCCCGCCTCGTCCCGAGGACGGCGTCTGCACCCTCCGGGGCCTCGACGTCCGGCGGATCCTCGAGCGCGAATTCGGCGTGCTGATGAGCCTCCAGGCCGTCTACGACCTGCTCCAGCGCCTGGGCTACAGCAGCCTGATGCCGCGACCGCAGCACGAGGACGCCAACCCCGAGGTGCAGGGGTTCTTCAAGGAGATCGTCGTCGAGCAGATCGACGCCATCGCCGCAGCAGCACCCGGGCCAGGAGGTGCGGGTCTACTTCGAGGACGAGGCGCGGTTCGGCACGCAGGGGACGATCACGCGGGTCTGGGCCCCGAAGGGGTCGCGGCCGCGGGCGGTGCGGCAGAACGGGCGCGAGTGGCTGTACGTGCTGATGGCCGTCTGCGCCAGCACGGGGGCGGCCTCGGCGCTGATCATGCCGGAGTTGAACACCGGCGTGCTCAACCTGTTCCTGGAGCAGTTCTCCGGCGAGTTGCCGGCCGGGGTCCACGCGGTGCTGATCTGGGACGGGGCGGGCTATCACACGGGCAAGGATCTGGTCGTGCCGAGCAACGTGAGCCTGATCCCACTGCCGCCGTACTCGCCGGAGTTGAACCCGGTGGAGAACCTGTGGCATTACCTGCGGTCGCATCACTGGTCCAATCGGGAGTACGAGGGCTACGAGGGCCTCAAGAGGGAGGCCGTCCGGAGCCTCCGTGCCGTCGTCAGACGCGGAGACGCTCAAAAGCATCTGCAACGCCGATTACGTGCAGCAAAGGGCATAAACTTTCCGGGTTCCGTATAACTTCCCGCTGCAGGCCAACGGCGCCGAGATCCTCAGGCTCGCCTGCTGCATGCTCATCGCCCGGGGCATCCGCGTCTGTGCCCCGGTCCACGACGCTGTCCTGATCGAGGCCCCCCTGGGCGAGATCGACGAGGCGGTCGCCACCTGTCAGGGGATCATGGCGGAGGCGAGCCGGATCGTCCTGGGAGGGTTCCAGTTGAGGACGGAGGCCAAGATCGTCAGGCACCCCGACCGGTACGTAGACCAGCGGGGGGAGCAATTTTGGGGGTGGGTCTGCACCATGATGGGCGATGAGGGGACATGGCAAGAGCTCAAACATGGTCCATCGGAGGACATGATCTAGGGCCATGGCAGCCCATAAGTCCCCTATATTGTATACCCTCCATCAGCCATCCCCTCCTTATCGGCTTCAGGTTCTTCCTCATCGAGCTCCTCTCCCGACCCTTTTCTCTGCCCCGATAACCTGGGCAAGCTCCGTCTCGGCCACGATCCTCCTCGAAAGCGCTCAACACCCTCAGGCAAGCCCTACATCGATGGCCAATTCCTCCGGGGACCGATCCCGTTGGCCTGGCTGAGCAGGGCGGCGAAGCTCCCCGGCAAGGCCCCCCTGGCCGTGGCGCTGGCGATCCGATTCGAGTCCGGCCGGAAGAAGGATTCCCCGACGATCAAGGTGACCAACCCGCTCGTCGCCAAGTTCGGCGTCTCCCGGAGGGCTAAGTACTCCGCCCTCGAAGCCCTGGAGCGGGCGGGGCTGATCAAGGTGGCCCGGGAGCCGAAGAAGACGCCGATTGTCACCATCGTCGAAGTCCCGGCCGATCCGGAGGCGCGGGTCGGGAAGCGAACGGGCTGAGGGCAGCCCGAGCGTCTCACGTGTGGGCCCGAGCAGCCATTCCCTCCCGATCGGGCCAGGATGCCCGGGAAGGGTCCCAGCTCGCGTCGTGTGGGCCTGGCAGGCGTCGGGAGTGAAATCCCCATCGGTCGTCGCCACGGCCCCGCTGTGGGGCCGCGTAGGCGATTCTACGAATATTGTTCTTATCAACAGAAGAGAACACCATGAACGACCATCAGATCTTCGATTTTGACTCCCATCCCGTCCGCGTCGTGGAGCAGGAGGGCCGGCCCTGGTGGGTTGCCGCCGACGTGGGCGAGGCCCTCGGCCTGGGCGACACCCGGGACGCCGTATCCCGCCTGGACGACGACGAGAAGGGTGCCGCCACCGTCGACGCCCCCGGAGCCCCCAGGAGGTGGCCGTCGTCAGCGAATCCGGCCTCTACCGGCTCACGATGACGAGCGGCACGCCCGAGGCGAAGCGGTTCACGAAGTGGGCCACGACCGTGCTCCTGCCCGCCCTCCGGGAGTCGGGACGATATCCGGCCCTGCTCGCCGACGGCCCGGCGGCGAGCCAGGCGAGGCTCATCATGGCTGCCGTCCAGGGGCAGATCGAGCTGCAGGGGCAGATCGAGGAGGTGAAGGCCCAGGTCGGGATCTCGGCCGAGCATTCGACCCTGGGAAGCTGGTGCAAGAAGCACGGGCAGGCCCTGGATCATGCCGAACTTTCCCGGGAGGGACAACGCTTGGCCAAACTTTGCCGCGAGCGAGGCATCAAGCTCCTGAAGCTCGTCCACGTGAGCACCGGGGAGGTGACTGCCTACCCGGTCGAGGTGCTGGCCGAGTGGCTTGAGGAGTATCGGAGGACCCATTCCACCGAGCCCGAACCCTCGGAGGTCCCGGCCTGATCGAGGTCCATCCGGGGTCCCGGGGTGCTGCCAGGGGTCCGATCAACGGAACCGACGGTGCCTTGCCCCGCTCCCGGGCCGCCCCGGAATACCGGATGAGCCGATTTCATTCGTGACGTGAGCCTTTGCCGTCCAACCGGCCGGGGCGACCGGGGCTGATCCGTACGATTGGCCCCGGCTCCCGAGTCCGAGTTGTGTCAGCGGGATCCTGATCATTTAATGAACAAATTTAACTAAGTGCTGCCCATCCTTCTCGGGGCCCCGGAATGCAGCAGGGCCACGATCACAAAAAGACCTGAATCGACTGTGTTTACAGAGGATACGCGCGGCCCGTTCCTGTCATCAGGGTCCCCCATGAGCCGTTCACTCGCTTCGCGATGTTGTTTCGCCAGCCCTTCAGCCCCATCTGGAGTGACGTGAACCCCAGCGGCACGAGACGGGTTATGGGCCAGTATTAGGAAAACTAATACTTCCGATTGACGATATTAGATAAATTAATAATAGTATGGTAACCTGTACGTATCGGGATCGGATCGACCGTCGCCGGACCGGGACCCGACTCGCTCGTCGCCCAAGATGCTCACCCCTCCGACGCCACGGGCGGTACGGCTTCGGGGCGAACCCGTGTTGACCGGCGGGGGGATTTGTTGGGCCGTACCGACGCCTGGCCTCCGCTTCCCCGCCCGATCGGAACGGCCCACGGCGGATTCGACTCGCCCTCCCAATCCGCTCCCCTCGCCCCCGGTACTCCCCACGTGTCCCGGCCATCATGCCCGGGCTTCCGGACGCGCGGTTGCCGATCCCGGCGCCCGGCCGAGTTCGGGTCGGTATACTCCAACACACAGACATCTTCCGCGGACCGCGACACCGGTCGGCGACCATGGCCGCTCCGCCTTCAGGACTGTGCCGACCTGAAACTCGCGTGTCATCCTCGACACAGCGACAGCCGTGACCCGGGGCCGCGAAGACCACGGTACAGTATCCCCGGGAGGACCCCGATGAACCCGCCACGAGGTGATCGCCGCGGCCGGAGCGCCCAGCCATCCTGCACCGGATCGTGTCGTCGGCCCGGCGGTTCGAGTTCGCCGCCGGAGCGATCGGATTCCTCTTCGGGCTCGCCGTCATGACCTGGGGCTCCGTGCCCCGGCCGGGGAGCGGCCGGCCCGGCGACGCCTTCCTCCGGTTGCCCGAGGCGCTGGTCTGGGTCTTCCTGGTCGCCGCTCAGTTCGGGTTCTGGTTCAGCGCCCTCCCCTTCCAGTGGCACGACAGGTGCGCCATCAGGGACGAGTTCCGGCTCCGACCCACCGGGGAGATCCGGGCCAAGCACCTCCTCGCCCTCCTCCTGTTCCTGGCCCCCGCCGTCCTCATCGCGCGATCCCTGCCCGCCACGCCCCTGGCGCACCACCGGGCGAAGGTCATGCTCGTGAACCTCGTCGCCGTGATCGCCGCGGTCGTGGCGGTGGAGGGGATCTGGTACGTCGGGGCCGCGCTCGGGGGCCCGGATGGGGGGAGGCTGCGGCCCCGGGCGGGGCGACGCGAGACAGGGATCGGGTCAAGGCCTATCTCTCGCTGAGGGGGGGCCTGCGGCGGTTCATCACGTTCCTGGGCGCGATGATCAGCCTCGGGACGCTCGCCAAGGGCGCGTCGCGGCACGCCTTCATCGCGGCACGGGGGAACCCCGCGGACTTCCCGCCCGAGTACGTGTTGCTCCACGGCGCCTACTTCACGGGCCTGCTCGCCCTCGTCTACGTCCCGACGTACACTCGGCTGGTGGCGGCCGGGGGCGACATCCTCGACTCTGTCTTCCCCGTGACGGCGCCCGGCGTGGAGTTGAGCAGGCTGGCCGAATGGCAGTCGAATCGCAAGAGCCTGGAGGAGCTGCTGCAATTGCGGACCGGCGCGCTGGACAACCTCCGGGCCAGCGTCACCATCCTGGCCCCGTTAGCCAGCGGCACGGTCTCGGTCCTGCTCGGTGACAAGCTCCTGCTGGGCACGAAGTAAGCGCTTGGTCCCGTGATCCAGGGTTCGAATTTCCGCCTTGGGCGAATCGGTCTCCCCGCCCGGTCGCGACGGCCGAGGCCCGGATAGGTCCGGTCCCCACGCCCATGGCGAGGTACCCATCCCGTCCCCGGTGCCCCCTATGACAATCCCCCCGCCGGTTGTCTGGTGGCACCCGCCGCCGGACTGATCCGTCGGCAGACCGTCCGACCGTATGGAGATCCCTCGGGAGGCAGCCGGGCCGACGTTCGGGACCCCTCGTCTCCCCCGGACCGGACGCTTCCGACGAGTGATGTGGGGACCCATCGGGCGGGCAGACCCCAGCAATGCGGTCCGGCTGGCCCACGAGGCGTCGCCGAAGGCGTGCCGGAAGCCGATCCGGGGGAGTCCGCCGAATCGCATATCCCTGCGATGCTCGGGCGAGTCCCAGATGGCGCGGGCGACCCACAGGGCGGGCATCCCGGTGGCCGGGCGTCGGACCCAGTCGCTCAGGCCGGACGGCTCGGGCCCCGGCCGAGTCTCTCGTCGTAGCGCGTCGTGATGAACGCGACGCGGCGGCTGGGCCCGGGGATTCTTCTTGGCCAGATCGCGGGACGTGACGGACGAGGCGATCATGGAGTCCATCCGGACCCAAGACGTCACGAAGGATGACGGCGATTTCCGGGTGGACGATGCTGATCCGGGCTGACATCAGGCGGGCTTGTAGCCGACTGGCGGACCTGCCGGCTTCCAGCCGATAAGTGGTTCAGTTAAAAAATTGGACGACTGAATGTATTTCTGGTACAATTAATTCAAAGAATGCAGTTAAATTTATTTCTCGCCGTTGAGGTGGGGGAGCGACCAAGACGGGAGTCCGACATGGAAGATGAGCAGTCCGGAGGGGTGCACCCGCACCTCCAGCTTCAGCGGAATCCCCAGGTCCAGCAGACGAACGAGGTGGTCGTCGACGACTCGGGGACCCTGCCGACCTACGCCAACTTCTGCCGGGTGACCGCCACGCCCGAGGAAGTGATCCTCGACTTCGGCCTGAACGCCCAGCCCTTCGCGATGGGCCGCCAGGATGTCAAGGCGAACCAGAGGATCGTCATGACCGCCTACACGGCCAAGCGGCTCCTGACGGCCATCGGCATGACGATCCAGCGGCACGAGCAGACCTTCGGCGCGATCGAGCTGGACGTCCGCCGCCGCGTCTCCCCTCCCCAACATCCGTTGGCACCGGCGGACGCACACGGCCCCTCCGGCCAGCCCCAGGCCCTCAGGTATTGAACCCGTGAGGAGATTCAGCGGGCAGTTGCAGGCAGGTGAGAGGCGATTGGCCTCGGGCGTGACCCAGGGCCTGATCGTCTCGGCGTTCCGGTAGACCGAGACGTTTTGAGGCTGCTCCCGATCCGGGCCGATGGCTGGTCCGTAGATCAGGTCGGGGCAGGTGGCTGGTCCGCACCGACGCCGCTCGCCGGTGGGACCTTACCCTTCAGACTGCATGAGGTCCGTCGATGAGCGCCGGACTCGCACCATCGAGACCGCAGAGGACGACGATGACAACGGCTCAGCAACGCGGCCAAGACATGGACACGGGTCGTCTCATGCGTGACACGCTGAACGATCTCATCGGAGAGCAGGTGATCCACTCCCTCGGCTCGCCGGCCGACCTGCTCAAGGTGCAGGTCCGGCCGATCGGGGGGGATCGCTACCGGGTGAACGTCTTCGTCGGCCAGGACGTCACTTCGGCCCGGATCGCCGACAGCTTCTTCCTGACGGCCGATGGGGACGGCAACATCGTCACGTCATCGCCGAAGATCGCGAGGCTGTATTAGCCACCGTTGGTCATCGATGCGACGGGCCGATCGCCAGCGGCCCCGGCTCGTCCGCCATCCTCCTCAGCCCGCCCTACTACGCCGGGAGTCTCCTTGGACTTGCCCTTCGGCTTGGGCGGTTCGGACTGACGGACGGCACACTGCGGGTGGATGCCCGCCCGTGAGTAGACGGCCTCGTGGCAGACCGGGCAGCGGACCCTGGTCGAGTCCGGTATGGCCGGCTTGCGATAATTCCTGGGATTCATCAGGTCGCCCTCCGGGTGAGGTCATTCCGGGTGCGTCTCCGACGTCGCAAGTCGGCAAGGCGGCGGAGCCTGGATCTCGGAGGGATCGTCAGCATTCGCCCGGATCGAAGGCAGAGATCCGAGGCACGGGGACTCTCCATCCGCCGGGCGAATCGAGCAGCGTGGCCGGTCACGCCCTCCCGTGAGAGGCACGGGACCTCACGGCACGCCTGGTGGCGGTGACGGGCGGCCCGGCCTGCCCGAGCGGCTCCCATGGAGCCTGGACGAGGGACTGCCCGGTGGCGGGATCGGTCGCCCCGAGGTCGGTGACGCCGGTGAGCAGGACGAGGACCGAATCGCCCCCCTTGACGTAACACGGCTGCTGGCCCGCACGAGAATGGGAGAGGGCGAAGAGGATGGTATCCCCGGCGGTGAGCGACTTGCCGTGGGTCAGCGGGACGATCGCCTCGCAACTCCGGCCTCGCTCGACTTCCGAGATCCTTCGTTCGTCGACAGGGTAAGTGTTCATCCGGTGGCCCACCAGGAGAGAGGTATTTCGATCGACGTTCGGGTCATCGGGCGTACTGCGGGTGCATGCAACCGAGGGGCGGCCGGACGGCAGGCCGAGCAGTGACGCCCGATCTGGTCCGGCGCGGTGTCCCGATCGGAGGGACGCCACCGGGGAGTTACGAGTGGCCCTCGCGAGCGGGCCCCCCGAACCCCTCCGATATGGGGGACGATCAATACCGACCGCCGCCGCCGCCGTAGCCACCGCCGCCACCACTGCGACCGCCGTAGCCGCTACCACCGCCGCCACCGCCACCGCCGTAGCCGCCCGCACGAGCCTCGCGGGGCTTGGCTTCGTTGACCGTCAGGTTCCGGCCGTCGTGCTCGCGGGCGTTGAGCCCCTGGATGGCCGCCTGCGCCTGGGCGTCGGTGTCCATCTCGACGAACCCGAACCCCTTGGAGCGGTTCGTGTCCCGATCGACGATGATCTGGGCGCTCTGCACCGTCCCGAACGGCGTGAACAACGCCTCCAGGTCGGACTCGTTGACGTTGTAGGTCAGGTTGCCCACGTACAGCTTCTTGGCCACGATCGAACTCCGGAACGAGAGCATGACGACCCGCAGGACGCTTTCAGGGTCGAGGAGAAAGGGGCTTCGGATGAAGCCCGTGGAGGCGGGAAAGGCGAGGGAGGGAAGCAGGGACCGGATCGGGAGGAGCCAGCGGTGCTACTCGGTCGTCAGACCAACCGAAGGGAAGTATAACGAAAAGTTGGATCGATTGATGGCGCAATTCTATCGACTCCCAGATCCGACACGATGGCAGGAGGGGCGTTCGGCTCGCCGCCGAGAGGCGTGCCAATCCTGAAATGACGACCGCCGCGAGGATCGCTGGAGTCCCCGCCGTCGTCGGGCCAGGAGTCGGATCGGCGTTGGCTGGACAACCCGATCGTGCCAAGGCCCATGCGGCGAGCCAGCGATGCTGGCGGCGGCTTCGGCCGATCGTGCCGAGGCGTAGAGCCCGAGGGATTACGGCACCGGCAGGCGGCGGGATCGTAGCCACCGTCGTTCACGCCGACAGGTCCCGAGGGGCCGGTGAGCCGCCAGCCCCAAACGACGCATCCGAGGGTCTGGATAGTCCGGGGGTCAGCCCGTCAAGGCCGTCTCTCCTCGGCCATCCGGTGGCTCGCATCGCCGCCGAATCGAGCATGAGTCAGGCGATCACTCCCTTGACGATCCTGGCCAGTTCCTCGCCGGCCTCGGTCAGGCCGTAGAAGTTGTTCTTGCCCTGGCGGCGGGGCATGATGATCCCGCCGTGCCGGAGCAGCGCAAGGTGGTGGCTGACGGCGGGCTGGCTCTGATGCAACTGCTCGCACAGGGCGCCTACGTGCTTCTCGCCCGCTGCGAGCATCAGGATGACCTGGAGGCGGGTCGCATCGCTGACCTGCTTCAGCAGGACCGCCGCCCTCTGCGCCTGCTTGAGCCGCTGGTCGGCCTCCTTCTTGGCCTTGGCCGCCTTGGCCGTGACCTTCACCGCCGTGGTCGTCATCGCCATCGGAGCGTCCTCCCGATCGGACCCTCGGCGAGGCCGGGCAACCGCTGCCCCCTCATCTCGGGGACCCCTACGAAAGCCTCGTTCTCTGAGTGCAAGTAATAGACCAAATACTGGAATGTTCTAATGACGATAATAGATAGAACAGTCTTGGAAAAATAAGCCTATATCTGGAGGACAGAGGCTGCTACTGGCCAATGTAGCATCAATTCCGCAAATGGCAAGAGTGATTTCTTTGAAAAGGGACTCTGTATCAGATGAGTTAATCCCGGCCTCGATCCGATGTGGAGGGCCTGCGGGGGGTTGTCCGAAATGGTCACTCCCATAAATCGTTTCGAAGGCAAGCCGGGTTGGGGGCCGACAGACCGTGCGGGCCTCAACCCGGCTTCCTGCCCCTGAGGGACTCCGCTGCACGCTCCCGGAACTTCTCGCCGGTGACCTTGGCCCCCCAGGTCGCCGGGATCTTCAGCAGCCGCTTCACCTCGTCGTACGACAGCCCGGCCACGACGAGCTTCTTCATCGTGGGCAGGAACACGTCGCCGAAGAACTCGCCCATCCTGTCGGCGACCTGGCGGTCGAACGACCCGGCCGTGATCGTCGTCTGTTTCTTCTTCCCGGCGGCCTCCTTGTCGGCCCGGTAGGCATCCTCGTGGCGACCGCCCTTGTGCCCCAGCCTAGCCTTCGCCCCCATGATGGCCGCCACCATGCCCCGCTCCTTGGCCTCGGAGTCGGACATCCCGTCGAGGAGCGCCTTGGCGTAGGTGTACGTGGCGAGGATGTCGAACTTGCCGATCCTCACGTCGTCCGGCCTCGACCTGGCCATGGTCACCTCCGGCCTCGGCCGGGGGGAGCGGCACCGGCACCTCCCGTGGTCCGTGGGGCCCCGGGGGGTGATCCCCGGCCTCGTTGATCCACCGCTCCCAGCCGACCGGCCGCGTCCAGGCCTGGGCCCTCTGGCCGGGGAACGACGGGTTCTCGGGCGGCCGGTCCGAGGTGACGACCGCCCGGACGTAGAGTTCCTCGCCGGTCAGCCGGTACGTGGCCTCGGCCCCCTCGGCCGTCGCCAGGACCTTCCCCACGTCGTCCGAATACCTCTGGGTCACCGGCAGGGGCTTCCCCGTCCTTGTCGGTCACGGGCTTCCGGGCGGGGTCGTAGCCCTTCAGCGTCCCGACGAACCGGGTCGTGTACCGGGCGTCCCCCTGCGGGTGGATCTCCAGCTCCAGGCGTCCTGGACTCGGGGGAGTAGCGGACCTCCCGTAGCGTCACCCCGCTGGAGGCGTAGAAGTCCCCCGCCTCGATCCCCTTGATGACCGACTCCGGGGTCAGGAACCGGGCCCGGACCATGACCCAGCCCCGGCCCGGCGACGAGCCGCCCGTGCCGAAGTAATTGTGCGAGTCGTCGGTGGCCAGCCCGCAGACCGGGGCGGCCTCCATCTCGCCGATGCGCAGCGTGTTGATGATGTCCCACATCCGCTCGACACCGGCGTGCGTCTCGTCCCCCAGGTGGTGGACGTCGGGGTGACCGTTGTAGACCTCGAAGAACCGCTCCCTCGTGACCATCGCCAGCTCCTCGGCGGTGATGGCGTAGCCGAAGTTGGGGTGGTTCAGGTGGGCCAGGATCGGCCGGCCGAGCCGCTTGCCCTGCTCCTCGACGGCGGCCAGGTCGTTGGCCATCGTCTCGGCCACGCTCCTGCCGCCCTGCGGCTCGATCAGCTCCAGCACGTTGCTGGCGTTCATGTGGATCGGCTTCCGCTCGAAGCGGTCGGTGATCTCCTCACCCTGGATCAGGAGGAAGCGGCCGGCCTGCTCGAACAGGGCCCGGTACTCGCCCAGCGGCTTGAGCCGGACCTGGAGGTCGCCCCCCTCGCTCCGGGTCTCGACCCAGGCGTCGCCGAACCGCTGGCGGTAGCGGGCGAAGCCGTCCTGCTTGGCCCGCTGGTTCGCCCGGGCCACGCCGACCCACATCTGGCCTTGTGCGAGGATGTTGTGGTCGGAGAGGGCGAGGAAGTGGTAGCCGTGCCGGGCGTACCAGTCCACGATCATCTCGGGGTAGTCGTTGCCGTCGCTCCAGAGCGAGTGGGTGTGCAGGTTGCCCTTGAACCACCCCGGCTCGGGGTCCGGGGCCGCCGCGACACCGATCGGGGATTCGCCTGCGGATAGGCGGGCGATGGGCCCGAGGCGAACCCGAGGACGAGGAGGGCGATGGACGGGAGGACTCGACGCATCGGGCCCCTCGATTCAAGATTGCCCCGGTGCGGCGGGCTGCTTCGCCCCGGGTCCCGTGATCCCCCGATCGCCCGCCTCGCCCGACCCACGCCGCATCGGGTGCCTCCGGAAGAAGTCCCAGATCAGGTCGTTGGCCGAGATGTCCCTCGTGCTCCTGCCCAGCAGCGGGATGGGCGGCTCCCGACCCGGCCAGGTGTGGCCACCCCCCTCGACGACGAACAGGATCACCTCCGAGCCTCCCTTGCCCGGCCCATAGGTCACCATCCGGACGACGGTGCCGTCGTCCGTGCGATCCGGCACTGCGGCGACCGCCGGCGCCTCCGGGCAGCCGTTCGCCTTCGCCCAGGCCCGCACCGTCGCCTCGACGGACTGGAACTTCAGGTTCTTCGGGATGCGCTCGTCCGGCCCGTCGAAGAGCACGAGCGTATCCTTGGTCCCGTGCAGATGCAGCACCGGCACGGGGCGGCGGGGGTTGCAGGTCTCGATGGCCATGGTCCCCGCCACCGGGGCGATGGCGGCGATGCGGTCGGAGAGCTCCGAGGCCAGGCGGTAGCACATCATCGCCCCGTTGGACATGCCCGTGGCGTAGACCCGATCGGGGTCGACGTTGACCGCCGTGGCGAGGTCGTCGAGCAGCCTGGCCACATAGCCCACGTCGTCCGAGGGCCGCCCCCGGACACCGCCCGCATCCCAGTAGAGGAAGTACTTGGAGGCGCCTGTGCCGTTGGGGTAGGCGACGACGAAGCCGGATCGGTCCGCCGCCTCGTCCAGCCCGCAGAAGCGTGCCATGGCCGCCCCGTTCATCGCCGCCGAGTGCAGCGCCAGCACGACTGGCGTGGGCACCTTCGGGTCGTAGGAGGGCGGGACGTGGACCAGATAGGAGCGGACCAGGCCGCTGATCACCAGCGAGCGGACGTGGTCGCCGGGCGGGAGTTGACCTGCGGAGACGGCGGGCAGGGCGAGCAGCAGGAGCGAGGGGATCGTCATCAGGTAGGCTCTCGGTCGGTTCCGGACGATGTCCAGCGTTGATCGGGTCTCACCGAATGGGCCGGACGGGAGATGCTCGCCGCCGCCCTGCAAGAGGTGTCGGCCTGCACCGTGGTCATGCCGGCCCGTTCTCGCCTCCATGACCGGGAACGACGAGGCCCATCAGAGGACGAACGAGAGCCGTCGCCGATACTCGCTGGCCAGTTCGGAGTCGGCCGGGAGGAGCCTGGAAGATGGCCAGCATCGTCCTGCGAGCCTCCTCGCCCACCCCCTTGCGGTCCCGCTCGACCAGACTCCAGGCAGGTGTCCAGGGCCTCCTCGTACTCCCCGCCCGCCGCCAGGGCCTCGGCCAGTCCCAACCGGAGGCCCAGGTCGCCGGGCCGGGCGGAAATGGCGGCCCGGGCCGCATCGACGCCAGGGAAGGCACGAGCTGCATTCACCCCGGTACGTCGCCGGAGGGGACCCGGTCCGGTGCGGCACAGTCCCCGCAGCACCGAGAACTCCCCCGACCTGCCCGGATTGTATAGTACACTGGGGAGTGTCCGTCCAACACCTTCCGCATCGTGGAGAACGCACATGGCAACCGCCGCCGGCAGGGACCAGGGCAAGACGGCATTCGTCCGGCAGCACCTCGGGCGTGACTCCGGCGCCAGCGAAGCGACGATCAACGAGGCGTGGCGGGCCGCCGGGAACCAGGGGGCCATCAGCGGCAGCCTCGTCTCGAAGACCCGCTCCAAGCTCGGCAAGACGGCCCGGGAGAAGGCCGCCGGTGGGGCGGCCAAGGGGGCCAGCCCCGGGGTGAGGGGTGGGGCGAAGGCGAAGCGGACATCCGAGCCGGCAGGACGGCCCACGCCACCGGCCAACGGCCGGGGTGCCGCCTCGGGGACGGGGGTCAGGAGCGGGTCGGCCCGCACGGGAGTTCACGAGCGGGTGCTGGACGAGGTGGAGGACGGGATCGACGACCTGATCTTCAAGCTGAAGGGCATCGGCGGCGGGGCCGAGTTGCCTGGGGCGCTTCGGAAGGCAAGAAGGCTCCTGATCCGCAGCCACGAGTCGTGATCTCCCTTTTACGGATCGGGCAACTCGGGATCGGCCCGATGCTCGGATCGGGGGGCTTCGCCAGGGCTATCAGCACGATGTGGGCCGCCACAGTCGGTAAGTCTTCACGGAGTAGCCGTGAATGGCCGGCAGGGAGGGGACCATCTGCCCGTCGAATCGTGCGAGTCCTTGTCCCCGCCGACGATGCCTTGGGGGTTTGCCTCGGATCGGGGGCATTATCTCCTGCCTGGGTTACGTCGATGTCCGATGGGGCGATTCGGCGGGGAGGGAGATGGATGATGGGCATGAAGGGGACATGGCAAGAGCTTAAACACGGTCGGCGAGAGGACATGATCTAGGGTCATCACAACCCATACGTCCCCTATATTGTATGGTCCACGACCCTTGAGCGCCCCCGGTTAGCAACAGTGGCATGGTATGAGTCTCCAGCAATTCGTCCCCTCATACCAAGCACTCCCGGAGGGTCTCCGGCTGGATATCCCTCCCGATCATGGCCCATCTGGGCCCATGCCTGCCCTCGAAGGCGAACTCCATCCGGGGCAAGTCCGGCGAACCGGCCCGGTACTCGGGCGTCGGGATCAATCCTTGACCTTGGCGATCGGGGCGACCTCGGCATCCACGACCCGGATGTAGTCGTCGGGGGCGAGCAGGACCTGGAGGCCCCGCACGCCGGCCGAGATCGAGATCACGTCGAAGAGCCGGGCCGTCTCGTCCAGGAGCACCGGGTACGGCTTCCTGCAGGCCAGGGCGGTGACGCCGCCCCGGACGTAGCCGGTCAGCGGCTCGACCTCCTTCAGCGGCACCGTATCCGCCTTCTTGTCCCCGGTCGCCCTGGCCAGCGCCTTGTGGTCGAGGTCATAGTTGCCCGGCACGACCGCCAGGCAGACGCCGTGCCTGTCGCCCCTGGCCACCAGCGTCTTGAACACCTGCTCGGGCGGCATCCCGATCTTCCGGGCGACCGTCTCGGCGGCGAGGTCGTCGGGGTCGACCTCGTACTCTCGAAGATCGTACGGGACGCCCAGGCGCTCCAGGAGCCGGACGGCATTGGTCTTGGCCATGCCCGGACGGTGCCCCTCGGCCTCACAGCATGTGGGGAAAGGGTGACCTAGCCTTGCGGTATGAACACCCGCACCGCTTATCCCAGCGACCTGACCGACGCCGAGTGGGCCAGCTCCAGCGCGTCATCCCGGCCCCCAAGCCCGGCGGCCGCCCCGCCAAGCACCCCCGTCGCGAGATCGTCAACGCCCTGCTCTACGTCGCCCGCACCGGCTGCCAGTGGCGGGCCCTGCCGCACGACCTGCCCCCCTGGGCCACCGTGTCCTGGTACTTCCGCATCTGGAAGAAGGACGGCACCTTCGACCGCCTCATGGACCTGCTCCGCGGCGACCTGCGGCAGGCCCACGGCCGCCAGCGGCCGCCGTCGGCCGCCATCATCGACAGCCAGTCGGTCCGGACGACCGAAAAAGGGGGCCGCGCGGCTACAACGCCGGTAAGGGGATCAACGGCCGCAAGCGGCACATCCTCGTGGACGGGCTGGGCCTGATCCTGTCGGTCGTCGTCCACGCCGCCGATATCCAGGACCGCGACGGGGCCAAGCTGGTGCTGGGGCCGCTGCGGCGCCGGTTCAGCCGGCTGCGGGTGGTCGTTGCCGACTCGATCGACAACGGCGGGATCGCCGAGTGGGTCCGCTCGCTCCGCGCCCGCAACCGGCTCCGGCTGGAGGTCGTGTCGAAGCGGGCCGGCGCCACGACGTTCGAGGTGATCCCGTTCCGCTGGCGGGTGGAGCGGACGTTCGCCTGGCTGGGCCGGTGGCGGCGGCACTCGAAGGATTACGAGGGGACGACGTCCAGCAGCGAGGCGTTCGTCAAGTTGGCGATGATCCATCTGATGGCCCGCCGGCTCGCGAAGAAATTGGGCAGACGATTGCTTTCCCCACACGCTGTCAGACGATCGCCCGTACCACGCCGCCATCGACCCGCAGTGCCGCCCCGCTGGTGGCCGAGGCGAGCGGGCTGCACACGTACACGATAATGTTCGCCACCTCCTCCACCGTGGCGAACCGCCGGATCAGCGAGCTCGGGCGGGCGGTCCGGAAGAACTCGGCCTCGAACTGGCCCCGGTCGACGCCCTGCTGCTTGGCCAGGTCGGCGACGAAGGTCGCCACCCCCTCCGACTCGGTCGGCCCCGGCAGCACCGAGTTGACCGTGATCCCGGTCCCGGCGACCGCCTCGGCCACCCCCCGGGCGACCGCGAGCTGGGCGGTCTTGGTCATCCCGTAGTGGATCATCTCGGCGGGGATCTGCACGGCGGACTCGCTGGAAACGAATACGATGCGGCCCCAGTCCCGGGCCCTCATCCCCGGCAGGTAGTGCCGGGTCAGCCGCACGCCGCTCATCACATTGACCTCGAAGAAGCGGAACCAGTCCTCATCGGGGATCGCCTCGAACGGCCTGGGCTCGAAGATGCCGAGGTTGTTGACCAGGATGTCCACCTCGGGCACCTGCCGGACCAGCTCGGCCACCCCATCGGCGTTGGACAGGTCGGCGGCCACGCCGGTGACCTGCCCGTCGCCGCCCGTGCCCCGGACCTTCGCCACGGCCTGCTCGACCCGCTCCGGCGTGCGGCCGTTGATCACGACGGACGCCCCCTCCCGGAACAGCCCCACCGCCGTCGCCAGCCCGATCCCGGCCGTCGAGCCCGTCACCATCGCCCGCTTGCCCCGGAGTTGCAGATCCATGTTGCCCCCTTATGTCCTGGTGGCCCACGGCGGTTCCGGTTACGATACCGCCGATCGCTCGCCCACTGAATCCCCATCGTCCCGACGCATGATGCCCACTGAACGTACCCCGACGGACGTCGCCCCGACACCCGAGATCCGGGCCCAGTTCCCGGCCCTGGAGCGGCATCATGGCGGGCAGCCGGTCGCCTACTTCGATGGGCCCGGGGGGACCCAGGTCCCCCGCCGTGTCGCCGGGGCGGTGACCGACTACCTGTACCACCACAACGCCAACACCCACTGGGCCTTCCCCACCAGCCAGGAGACCGACCACGCCATCGCCGAGGCCCGCCAGGCCCTCGCCGAGTTCCTCAACGCCTCGCCCTCGGAGGTTGCCTTCGGGGCCAACATGACCACCCTGACCTTGCACCTGTCCCGGGCGCTGGGGCGGCGGTTCGGCCCCGGCGACGAGGTCGTCGTGACCGAGCTCGACCACCACGCCAACGTCGATCCCTGGCGGGAGATGGCCCGGGAGCGGGGCCTGGTCGTGAGGCTCGCCAGGATGGTCCCGCAGACGGGTCAACCCGACCGGGAAGACCTCCGGCGGCAGATCACGGGGAGGACGAGGCTGCTGGCCCTCGGTGCGGCGTCGAACGTCTTGGGCACGATCAACGACGTGGCCGAGGCCGCCCGGCTGGCCCACGACGCCGGCGCCCTCGTTTTCGTCGATGCCGTGCATTACGCCCCGCACCGGCTGGTCGACGTCCGGGCGATGGGCTGCGACTTCCTGGCGTGCTCGGCCTCCAAGTTCTACGGCCCGCACGTCGGCGTGCTGTTCGGCCGGCACGACCTCCTCCGGGACCTCGACGTGCCCAAGCTGCGGCCCGGCCCCGACACGGCCCCGGAGCGCCTGGAGACGGGCACTTTGGACCACGAGGGGATCGTCGGTGCGGCGGCGGCCGTCGAGTTCCTGGCCTCGCTGGCCGACGGGCCGGATCGGCGGTCCCGCCTCCGGGCCGCCTTCGACGGCCTGCACGAGCGGGGGGAGTCGCTGGTGGATCGGCTGTGGCGGGGGCTGGACGAGATCCAGGGCGTCCGGCTCTACGGGCCGCCACCCCCGGAGCCACGCACACCGACGGTCTCGTTCACGGTCAGCGAGGTCCCGCCCGTCGAGGTCTGCCGCCGCCTGGCCGACCGGGGGATCTTCGCCTCGCACGGCGACTTCTACGCCGCGACGGCGGTCGAGCGCCTGGGCCTGTCCGGGCGGGGGCTGGTGCGGATCGGGTGTGCGTGCTACTCCACGGAGGAGGAGATCGACCGGCTCCTCGGCGGTGTGCGGGCGATCGCCCTCGGGGCGGGCTGAGCTGATCTCGATCTCCACCCTCGACAGGTGACCCATGTCCCACTTCCTCTGCACGACCTGCGGCACCCAGCACGCCGAGGCCCCGTCCCCGCCCGAGCGGTGCCCCATCTGCGAGGACGAGCGCCAGTACATCGGCTGGGGCGGCCAGCGATGGACCATGCTCGACGAGCTGAGGGCCGACCACACCAACCAGGTCCGCCCCGAGGAGCCGGGCCTCACCGGGATCGGCACGGCGCCCAAGTTCGGCATCGGCCAGCGTGCCCTGCTGGTCCGGTCGCCCGGCGGCAATGTGCTCTGGGACTGCATCTCGCTGATCGACGACGCCACCGTCGAGGCCGTCGGCAAGCTCGGCGGGCTGGCCGCCATCGCCATCTCGCACCCGCACTACTACTCGGCGATGGTCGAGTGGAGCCGGGCCTTCGGGGGCGTCCCGATCTACCTGCACGCCGCCGACCGCCGCTGGGTCATGCGGCCCGATCCGGCGATCGTCTACTGGGAGGGCGAGACCAAGGGATTGCACGACGGGCTGACGCTGATCCGCTGCGGCGGACACTTCGAGGGCGGGACGGTCCTGCACTGGCCCGCCGGGGCCGAGGGCAAGGGCGTCCTCCTGGCCGGCGATATCCTCCAGGTCTGCATGGACCGCCGCCACGTCAGCTTCATGCACAGCTACCCGAACTACATCCCCCTGCCGGCCGATGCCGTCCGCCGGGCCGTCTCCGCCGTCGGGCCGTTCGCCTTCGACCGGATCTACGGGTTCATGTTCGACCTGGTCATCGGCTCGGACGCCAAGTCGGCCGTCGCCCGCTCGGCGGACCGCTACTTGAGGGCCATAGGGATGGCCGAGGGCGGGGGATGAGGGTCGTGACCGGGCGACGACATCCGCCCCTCTCGGTCGCCCTGATCGGCCTGGCCGCTGTCCTGGGGATCGGCTCGCGCCGCCATGCCTCCTCCCTGCCCGGCTTCGTGGAGGCGTATGCCGGGGACACTCTCTGGGCGCTGGCGGCCTTCCTGGGCATCGGGCTGGCCCTGCCCAGGGCCTCGACGTGGCGGGTCGCCCTGCTGGCGATGATCTTCTCGACGCTGGTCGAGTTGAGCCAGTTGTACCACGCCGGTTGGATCGACGCGATCCGGCGGACGGCCCCGGGCGGCCTGATCCTGGGCTCCGGGTTCGTGTGGAGCGATCTCGTCTGCTACGCCGTGGGGGTCGGCTCGGGCGTCGCCCTCGAATCGGGATTTCGGCCGACGCCGAACGGTGTCCGGTGAGTGGATGACGACGGGCAGGGAGGTCCCGGGATTCGCCCGTCCCACCGAGAGGGGTGTCGCCAGAGATGCCACGAGTCGCCCTGAACGGCACGGACCTGTTCTACGCCGACGAGGGCCACGGCAACCCGCTGGCCTTCCTCCCCGGCCTGGGGGCCACCCACGCCATGTTCGGGCCGCAGGCGGACGCCTTCCGGGCCGGCCACCGGCTCATCCTCCCGGACCTGCGTGGCAACGGGCAGTCGGGCCGGCTCGCCGGGCCGATCGGCACGGTCCTGGACCGCCAGTGCGACGACCTGGCCGACCTGCTGGACCACCTCGGCATCGCCGCCGTCGTGGCGGTCGGCGTCTCCTACGGCGGTGCGGTCGCCCTCCGCTTCGCCCTGCGGCATCCCGGCCGGCTGGCGGCACTGGTCGTGGTGGACTCCTTCGCCGAGCTCCATGTCACCCGGCCGATGGAGGCGCTTCTCCTGGCCGGCTCGTACCTGACGCTCGGGGCCTACTACCTGCCCCGGCCGCTCCTGAAGGCCACGGCCCGGCTCGTCTACCGCCGCTGGCCGACGGCCCACGGAGTCATCCCCCCGCTGGTGGACGCCTTCCGGCCCACGGAGGCGGCCCGGCAAAGCCTGGCGATGTGCCGGGTCGGCCCCGCCAGCGATCTCGGGCGGCTCCGCTGCCACGTCCTGGGGATCGTCGGCGATGCCACACGGACGGGCGCCCGGCTCATGGGGCGGGTGATGGGGGCGATCCCCGGCTCCCGCCTGGCGGTCGTGAGGGACTCGTTCGACCCGACCAGCCTCTGCCAGCCGGGGGAGTTCAACCGCCTGCTGGCCGACTTCCTCCACGAGATCGGCTGGTGAGCCGCCCCCCAGGGCAACTCCTCGGGGGACGCCAACAGCTCGACCTGGGATGCCGCCGGGATCGAGGGGCGGGGATCGTTCGTCGAACCACCGGACGGGCAGTCGGACCCGGGGGGTGGAATCCTCCCACGCCCGCCCCGAGCGTCACCGGACTCATTCGTCCAGGACGAAGGTGACCTGCATGTTGACCTGGTACTCCGAGACCTTGCCGTTCTCGACCGAGACCCGCATCTCCTTGACCCAGGCGCTTCGGACGTTGCGCAGCGGCTTGGTGGCGCGGGCGATCCCCTGCTTGATGGCGTCCTCGAAGCCCTTGGCGGACGTGGCGCTCAGCTCGGTGACCTTGGCGACGGCCATGACACACTCCCCCTTTCCGATGGCGGTGATGAGGTCCGACCGCGCGCCAATGTATCGCCGCCGACCGCGCCCTTCCAGCGGGCAATCGGCCCTCCTCCGATGTTCGGGGCGGGGCACCGGCACGGCGCTCCGGAAGACTACCGGATGGTCTTTCCCCTCGTTCGGGGCATACACGTCGAGGGTCTGCCGCCGGTCCCTCGCCCCGGCGTAGTGGGCGACCCGGCGAACGGAGACGCCCCTCGTGAGGCAGGAGCCGAAGCGGGCACGGGGAGAACTTCGGTGTTCAGAAAGAAAGGTCCAGGTGGCCCTTCAACTGCTCGACGAGGTACGGCCCGCTGAATCCGAAACGCATACCCCGGCCGGGCGTGGTGTACTGCTCTCGTAACTGCTTCGCAAGGTCGACCGCCTGCTCCAGCTTGAATCTCCCCAGGGGGGCGAACCTGACCTCCTCGTCTCTTCGGTGGATGATCATGACCCTGGGGACGGGGTCCGCGTGGTCAACGAGCAGGAAGGGGACATCGGCCTCCCAGTCGTAGTTCCAGTCCGAATAGCCACCCTCGACGCCGGGGTCCGGGGCCGAGATATACCCGCCATAGTTCAATCCGAGGGTGACGGTCGCCCAGACGTTGGCCTCCTCGGCCAGTGGCGGGATCGCCATCTCGGCGAGTTCGACGGCATGGCGGGCCTGCTGCTCCGTCGCACCGGAATAGCTGTGTTCATGTCGTTCCGCGTGTCGATGATGAGCTCGTAAATGACGCTCTTGACTTCGAGGCCGACCTCCTTGAGCATCGCGATCTCCGAGGGATAGTTCGAGACTCCTCGCTGATCTCCACCCGATTTCGACGTAAGTTCTTGGAATGACAAAATTTGAGTCGTAATACGGGTGCCACGGGTTGTCTTCAACCCGTGCCGACCGGGGCGGGCCGCGGGGGCACGGGTTGAAGACAACCCGTGGCACCCGAGACCCGGTGGAGATCCGCGAGGAGTCTCGATAGTTCCCCCCGATCCACCCCCCGAGGTGGTTGTAGTGCATGAGCGAGTCGATGAGCCTACAGATCGCCCGCTTGGCGTAGCAGACGGCGGCGTCGTGGCCGAGCGGGCCCCCCATCCCCAATGCCGTCCTGGCCCACGTGAGATACTCCTCGGCCCCGACCCATCTCGGGACGAGGTCCATCGTCCAAACTTGTTTCCTCCGGTCCAACGTCCTGGCCCCGTCGAGGATGTCCTCGGGTGGAACTTCCACCTTCGCCCACTTAGAGCGTGAAACTTTACCCCTTTCGGATGCTCAATTTCGGCTGAAAACAGGGTCTTCCGAGGGGTATTGTTAGACGCTCTTACGAGCCATGTCCCCTCCGATTTCCCCCTTGGAGCCAGGCACTCGGCGAATGGCTGAGTCCTAGTCGCCGGCACCCTCGGAGTCCAGGCCCGACGTGGCAAGGCCTGTCGGGCTGAGGCGTCCCTGCTCAAGTAGGCCCTGACCGTTCGAGATCCATCCCGAGGATCACGTTCGTCTCGCCCTCTCGCCTTCCATTCCCCCGGGTATTCCCCGATCATTTCGGCTTGGACCGGGCTGTGACGTTGGCGTCGGGTGCGAAGTAGGCGAGGGCCTCGCGATAGGCCTGCTCCACCGCCCGGAACTCGGTCGGGTCCCCACCGGCGTCCGGGTGGGTCCCCCGGGCGAGCCGTCGGTAGGCGGACTTGACGGATTCCGCCGAGCAGGGGAACTTCACGCCGAGCACGGAGCACCAGGCATGCCGGGACGTCAGGGCCGCATGGATGTCCCGGATGCCGTCCTCCTCGCTGGCATAGAAGAATGACCCGCGATGGGGGAACCGCCCCTCGCGCCTCAGCGTATCGCGATCGACGGCCAGTGTTCGAGCCTTCGGGGCGTCCGCCGGCGCCCCCCCTTCCTCCCGGCGGTCCCCCTCTCCCTCGCCGAAGGGCTGGCGGTCGACGTAGATCTTCCGGGCTCTGCCTGACGATCCGGTGCTTGACCACTACGACCTCGCCGCGCGAGGCGATCTGGTCGCTCTCGAAGGCGAAGTACAGGAAGGTGAGGCGGCTCGGGCCGCTCGCCCTCCTCGAAAAGCCAGCCGGGCGGCTCAGCCGGCCCTTGGGGCTGTCCTTGGTCCGGGCCTCCTCCGCGCGGGCCGCGAGTCCTCCGCGACGCTTGTAGCCGGTGGCCCATTTCGCGGGCAGGCGCTTCGACCGAGGGCCGACCGACTCGATGGCCTTCCTCTCGGCCGCGTCGGCCGACTTCTCGTACCCGCTCGCCAGGGCGGGCGCGAGGCCCCGCGCGTCCGACTCGCTCGCCCATGCGACCCAGTACCACCGGCCGATCCCGACCGAGCAGCAGGCGTAGGCCGCGACTTCGCCCTCGGTCATGTCCGTCGGCCCGCTCCGGTGGAAAGGGATCGCCGCCATATCCATTATCAGGGATCGCCCGGCGATGGCAAAGCGGGGCCTCTCCTTGGGCCGTTATCTCGTACATAAGCCCGCGAGTCGCCGTCCCTTCGAACCCCCTCACCCGGACTTCGCCACTTGGCCGTCCTCGCCCGCCGCCCCGCCCGCAGACGGGCCTTCGAGGTCAATGGCATGGAACCCCACCATCCCCAGCCAGCGTCAGGTCTCGCCGCCGTGAGCGTCGGCCAGAACCGCCAGTGCCCTGCGAGGAGTGAGGGTGTCTTTGCCGGGGCGTCACCCATGGCGGGACCTCGAATAAGACGATTTTTCGAGGGGCACACCCTCGTCATGGGATTGGCTGAGCAAGTGGGTGTGGTCAAGGGACAGACCGGGCTCCATTCATGTCGTTCAGTCGGTCGGCTTTCTCGCGGAATTTAATCCTTCTCGTCTAAGGAGTTGCGTCGAAATCGCGCCGAAATCGCCGGGAAGCGGTGCGCCCTCAGACGGAAAACACCGATATACCTCTGGACATCAACGGGACGGACGTACATACTCCCGTTGCGTCGCACCCCATTCCTCCTCAACACAGGAGACAGTGATGAACAAGCTTCTGCTGACACTCGTGTTCGCGTCGGTCCTCGACTCGATCGCCGAGGCCCAGGAGGGCCACCCGATCCCGACGCCGACCGCGGAGCACAAGATCCTCGCCGCCGACGAGGGAACCTGGGACGCCACAATCAAGGGGTATCCCAACGGGCCCGATTCCGAGCCGATGGTCTCGAAGGGGGTCGAGGTCAACACCGTGCTCTCGGGCGGCCTGTGGGTGGTCTCGACGTTCAAGGCGGACTTCGGCGGGATGGCCTTCGAGGGGCGCGGCCAGTACGGCTATGATCCGGCGAAGAAGAGGTACGTCGGCACCTGGATCGACTCGATGAGCCCCGCCCTGAGCGTCCTTGAGGGGACCTACGACGGTAAGACCAGGACGTTGACGTACAAGGGCGATGGGGTCTGCCCCAAGGATGGCTCGAAGCTGGCGCAGCGGATGGTCACGACGACCCGGGAGGACGGGAGCCGCGAGTTCACCCTCTACGTCACGGGGGTGCCCACGGGCGGGAAGGAGGCGAAGGTCCTTCAGATCGAGTACACGAGGCGGAAGTAGCCCACGCAGCCTGCCGGGCGGGGCACAACTCGCCCGGCGGGCAGAGCGGGAGATCGAATCCTAGAATTCATCGGGATTCGACCCGGCACCAGGACCCTTCCATGACGCCATCCCGCCGCCTCGCCCTGGGCATCCTGATCGCGGCCACGGCGCTCTTCAGCCTGCCGCTCCTGCCCGCCGGGCTCGCCATCATGATGTCGCCGATGGCGTTCGACTCGGGGGTCAACAGCTTCGCCGTGGCCCTGGTCGCCATCCTGCTCACCTACCCGCTGGCGATGCTGGTCTCGATCCCCTCGTCGTGGATCGCTTACAGGAGGGGCGCGTATCGGGCGGCGATCCTGCTCAGCCTGCTGCCGACCATCAACGTCCTCGCGATGGCGGCGATGTTCGCGCTGCCCGGGGGCCGGGGCTGATCGCAGGGGCCCGGCTCGGGAGCCGCTCACGATCCGGCGTGATCCCCGCATGGAGCGATCCCCGGGCCCGGATCACGCCCGGGCGAGGAACCCGCCGTCGACGACCAGGGTCGTGCCGGTGATGTACCGCCCGGCCTCGCTGGCCAGCAGGAGGGCCGGGCCGACCAGCTCGTCGGGGTCGGCCCAGCGGCCCAGCACGGTCCGCGCGGCGATCGCGGCCTTCTGCTCCTCGGTGAAGACGGCGGCCGGCAGGTCGGTCAGGAACGGGCCGGGGGCCAGGCAGTTGACCGTGATCCCGTACGCCGCCGAGCTCGATGGCGCTGGCGCGGGTCAGGCCCATCAGCGCCGCCTTGGTGGCCGAGTAGGCCGCCCGCCCCGCCGTCGAGACGAACCCCATGATCGAGCCGATGTGGATGATCCGGCCCCAGCGGTGCTCGCGCATCGCGGGGCGTCAGGGCCCGCGTCAGGGCCATCCCGGCGCCGAGGTTCAGCTCGACGAGGCGGTCCCAGACCTCGTCGTGGATCTGCTCGACCGGCTGCGGGTCGTTGCTGCCGGCGTTGTTGACCAGGATGTCGACCCGGCCGAACGCCGCTCTCGCCTCGCGGGCGAGCCGCTCCGCCTCGTCCCGGCGGGACAGGTCGGCGACGAGCCACGTCGACCCGCGCCGCCGATCGCCCGGGCGGCGGCCTCCAGCTCGCCCTCGTTCCGGCTGGCGATCACGACGTCGGCCCCGGCCTGCGGCGAACCCCCGGGCCATCGCCTTGCCCAGGCCCTTGCTCCCGCCGGTCACCAGGGCGACCCGGCCCGTCAGGTCGAACTGCGTCCCGATCATCGCGGTGTCCCTCCGAACCGATGTTGGATCACCCTGGCGAGATTGTATCGGCCCGGGGGCCCGGCGTGAGCGGGGTACGGGATTCGCGATCCGACCAGGCTTCGATCAAGTGCTCATCGCCCCCGCTCCAGCCCGCGCTCATGCCCCTCCGACAGCTCCAGTATCCCGCCCCTCGATGCCGGGAAGACACCGGGCTATCGTTTCGGCCATGCCACGGAGTCGCGCGGCTCGGGTGTGGGCCGATGGACTTCGGCTAAATCGGACAGCGTGATCTCGACATGGGCCATGAGAGTATATCAAGAGGGGGGCAGCATGGGCCGCCAGGGGCCATGATCTAGGTCCATCACGACCCATACGTCCCCTATAATGTATGTGCCAGGCTACCGACGAGTCCCCGGCCTGATGTGACTCCCCTGTACGGGTCCCAGCAGATCCATCCCTCGTCCTGCCCCCCCGCCGGTAATCCCAAGGCGTACCACTCTCCCTCATCATGGTCTATCCGGGCCCCTACCAGCCCACGAAGACACCCCCCCGTTGTAGGCCAGCCTCGATGACTGGGATGACTACGGCGGCAAGACAACCCGGCAGGTCGTCCCGACCCGAGGCCTCGAACCCCCGTAGGCCTCACCCGAGCAGGCGGCCTGGGATCGGCCCATGGGGCTGGGCGTCGGCGGGCATCCCTGGAGGTCCACGTGCCCGGGAAGGGGCCTGGCTCGCCGCGTGTGGGCCTGGCGAGCATCGGACGTGAAATCCCCCGTCGGGCGCTGCCCTGGCGTCGTTGTGGAGCCGGAGGCTCGATCTATTGGCATGTGCTATGCATGACTTGCAGGGGTGTCGAACACCCTTCGCGGTACCGGGGAGGCGATCCCAACGATGGCTACCACGACCAGCAGGCGGCAGGACACCCAGACATCCGTGCCCTCGGTCTCCGACCGGGCGATCCGCGAGCTCGTCCAGGTCGGGCGGCTGCTCAGCGACGAGTCCCGGCTTCGCATCCTGTTCCACCTGGCGCAGGCCGGGGAACTCCACGTCACCGACATCTGTGGCCGTCTCGGGCAGGACCAGCCAGCCGTGAGCCACCACCTGGCCCTGCTCCGCGTCTCGGGCCTGATCGAGGCGCGCCGCGAGGGCAAGCACAACTTCTACCGAATCCGACCCGAGGCGTTCGGCGAGATGCTCATGAGCCTCTTCTCGGCGGAGGGCGAGGTGCCCAGGAAGGTCAAGTTCCACGACTTCACGCTGGCCTATCAGGGGCGCTGACGGCCTCTCATCGGCCCCGGACCAGCAGCTCCACCGCCTCGGGGACCCAGCCGCTCGACCAGGTGTGCTCCCGCCTCGGCCCGTCCCGATAGACGTGGGGGACCCCCAGCTCGGCGAGCAGGGCCTCGAACGCCTCGTGCTGGTCCGCGAAGTTGCCGCGGCCCAGGTGGATCAGACGGGCTTCCTCTCCCAGACGGTCGGCCCGGCGCTTGAGCAAGCTCGTGAGCCGGTAGCTTTCGAAGTTCTCGGGGGTGCCGAAGACCTCGGCCGAGCCGTAGCGGCCCGGCCGGTCCATCATCAGCGGGGCGTCCCAGGCGGCGCCCCTCCCGAACACGTCGGGGTGCCGCAGCAGCAGGCTGAACGCCCCCCAGCCCGACTTGCTGAAGCCCAGCAGCAGGCGGCCGCCCGGCTCGGCCCGGGCCGGGTAGCGGGACTCGACGGCAGGGACGAACACCTCCAGGAAGTAGCTTTCCTGCCTGATCCCGGGGTCGGTCGGGTGGTCGGCGTACCAGGGCAGGTGCGAGAAGGTCGGGGCCACGAAGATGGCGCCGTGCCGGTTGTGGAGGTCAAGACGCCGGACCTCGGCCAGGCCGTCCCCGTAGCGGCGGCCGTCCCGGGCCTCGACCGGCAGGACGTAGACGACCGGGTGGCGCCGGTCCCCGTTGAGCTCGTCCGGGAGCAGGACCCGGATCTCCGTCTCACCCCGCTGGTACTCGGACACGACGGTGTGGACGAGGAAGCCGCCCTCGTCCCGCTTCGCCTCGGAGATCGAGGGAGGTTGACGGTCGGCCAGGGCTGACGGGGTGGCGAACAGGAGCATGATGAGGAGGCAGGTTACCACGAGGATGCCCCACCTCGTACGGGATGCCGAGATTATCGAGGTCATGAGTCCTGCCCCGCCCGGAGCGCCTCCACGGCCCACGACAGCAGCGCCTGCCTCGGTATCGGCAAGCACCTCATAATAGGACTTCAAAGCCTGCCGCTCGCTGGATCGGAACGGCCCCATGCCCCTGGAGACCTCTGTCGTGTGGTTGCTCTGTCGAAAACCTCGATTTTCAAGCGATCTCGCACGCAGGCATTGAGCCGATTTCGTAGGAGAAAACAAGGGCCTGGCCGTCTGCATGCAAGCATGAAAAACCGAGGATTTCGACAGAGCATCGTGTGGTACGAGGAAGAGGACCGCCCCATCAGGTTTCGCAAAGAACCCTGAATCCGGCCCGGATTACCTGGGCGATCTGCTTCCGGCGCTCTTGGAGGAAGTCGGGGTACGCCATGCCCTCCCATCCGTCGGGCAGGGCGTGCCAGAAGGTCATCCGCTCCAGTTCCTGCGACGAGTATCGGCCGGCGTACTTCGGGTAGTATTTCGCCGGGGCACCATCGGAGATGGCGATGTTGTCCGACCACTCGACGAGTGCGTAGTTGGCGATCTGGTTCGTGTCCCTCGCCTCGGTGATCCCGAGAGACTTCAGGTGATTCTTGGCGAACAGGTGGTGCCTCTCGATCGCCGACTTGTTGGCGTGCGAGGCCGGGTCCAGCAACTCGGAAACCTTCATCTTCGAGAACAGCACTCGGGCATCGAGCAGGTTCAGGGCGGCGTAGTAGGCGAACAGGGACGGGCTGCGGGCCGACGACGTGGCCAACTCGTTGGGCAGGGTGATGCTCCAGTAGTCCTCGGGCAATGCGTCCTGAGTGATCCGTTCGAGATGGGCGATGAACTGGTCGCCGGTCCGGATGTCACGCAGGCCGGCCAGGTCCTGCTCCATGACCGACTCGGGGGAGCCGGTGTACCGGCTGGTCAAGGACGACATGAAGAACCAGCGGGCCATGACTTCCCGCAGCCGGTAGAGGTCGACGCCGAAGTCCTTCCGCCCGATCAAGAACAGGGCGTAGCAGTACAGCAGGTTGATCTGCGACGAGATCAGATCGCCCCGCCGATACCCCGCCCGGATCAGCACCTTGAAGAACTCGTGCCAGTTCTGGAGGTCAAGGGTTTCGGCCTGGGCGACCTTGAGGATGGCGAACTGCGCCTCCCGCTGCCGGTCCGAGAACTCTCTGGTGTCGAGGTCCTTGCCCCTCAGCAGCGAGTAGACGTACTGCAAGCGGGCACGTCGGAAGCCGAGGGCCACGCTGACCCGCAGCAGGTGGTCGGCGTCGGGGGCGAAGAAGTGGTTGAACGGCGAGGCGCCCCCGGTCGAGGGCTGGCGGGACTGGCGGCAGAACTCCTCGACCTCGGTCCGACCCTCGTCCCAGAAGATGGACATCAGCGTGAGCACGAAGTCGGCCTGGTTGAGAGACTTGCCCTTGCTGTTGATCCGCACGAAGACCTCGGAGACCTGCTCCTCGTCCATCGAGGAGGACAGCTCCATCGCCGTGAACGGGTACTCCTGGAGGTTGAAGAGGCGGCCGATGGCCTCGGAGATGAGGTCCTCTTCTTCGTCCGAGACCTCCCGGTGCTCTCGGAGCCGCTTGAGGAAGTCCCTGACGAACCGATTGGGCGTCACGGACCCCGCCCAGAGTTCGCTGACGTCCGCAATGTACTCGGGGTCACGCCCGGTAGCGGCGTCGGCGACCTCGAAGAGGCTGTCCTTGGGGCGGAAGGCAATGCGAATCCGCTCCTTGCGGAAGTCCTCCCGCACCACGGCGATGCCCTTCAGCACGGCGAAGAGGGAGGTGAGCCGCTGCTGGCCGTCCACGATCAGGAGGCGGGCGACCTTCTGCTTCGTATCCGTGCCGATCTGCCGGTGGCCGTCAGCCCCGCCGTTGGCCCAGAAGAGCAGGTAGCCGACCGGGTAGCCTCGGAACATGGAGTCGAACAAGTCACGGACCTTGTTATTCTTCCAGACGAAGGGACGCTGGATGTCGGGGAGGCCGATCTCCCCCATCTCGATGTCCTCGACGAGCTTCGACAGCGAATACGTGACTTCTTTGAACAGCGTCGTGGCCATCGTGCCCCCCGGATTCGCTACGCCTCCACCAGCGTCCCCGCCTCGATCATCTTCCCGAAGTGGGCGTCCACTCGGCCCGGCATGGTCCCCCCGGTGATCAGGACGCCGAGCTCCATGTTGATGGAGAACGCCTGCTCGGTCAGGTTCGCCGAGGAGAGGAACAGCCAGCGCCGTTCGGACACAACACACTTGACGTGCAGCAGGCCCGGCCTGCCGGTGCCGCCCCGAAACCGCCCCTCGATTGGCCAGAGGTAGACGCCGCACCGCCCCGCCACGGTCGGACCCAGGGCGGCCAAGGTGCTGTACGCCTTCCGGCCCTCGATCCGGTCGGGGCTCTCGACAATCAAGCGGATCGCCACGCCCCGGTCGGCGGCGCGGACGAGGGCCTCGCCGATCCGGGGGACGTTGAAGACCGCGTAGCTGACCACGAGGAGCCGCTCGCTCGCCGAGTCGATGAGCTGGAGGACCACCTGCTCGGTGCGCCGCAGCGGGACGACGCCCACATCGGGTCCGGTCCAGACGAGTTCGACGGACTGGCCCTCGCGGCGTTCCCTCTCGGACAGGACCGCCGTGTGCAGGGCGGCGGCGACCGACTGGGGGAGGACGCCACCGGCCTCCGAGCGCCAACGATCGAGGAAAGCGACGACGATCGACCGGTGATGGGGGCTGGGGACGGACTGTGCGATCTGGCCCCGGAGTGCTCCCAGGTCCAGGCTGCCGCTTCGTTCGAGGCGGTCGGCGACGGCCTCGATCACGGAGGGCGGCAGGAGCTTCGCCAGTCGGGAGGCCTCCTCGGCGATCAAGCGACTGTCGCCACCCATCACGGCTCACCTCATTCGCGGGGCAGGGTTGCCACAAAGGCGGCGGCTGGCGGCACGGGTCAGACCTCCAACAAGGAGCGCAGTTCCGCCCCGTACTCGTCCAACTTCGATGCATCGAAGACCGTCCAGCCCCGCTGCTCGAACTCGTCCGCTGGCATCGCCCCCCTCGGGCATCACGGCGGCGACCGACTTCGTCGGGCCACGCCAGTTCCGCATGGGCACAGACCCGGCCCTCGCTCGTCCATGAGCTCGAAACCGACCTCGGGCAGGGGCAGCTTCCGCTTCAGCCACGACCGCAGGAACCCCTGACACCGCTCGTCGCAGAGGTCCACCAGTTCGTCGGCCTCGCTGAGGGCCGTCTCCACCGGCCTCGGCGGCGTCACCGACTCGTCGGTCTCGGCCGTGATGGTCCCCTCGGGGACCGCCTCGGCGAACTCGGTGAAGAACGCCAAGTCGTCCGACTCGACGGTGGAGACGAGCACCGACCGGTCGAGGTACTTGTTGCCCCGCTCGCACGAGGTCTCGGGCAGGAACAGGCAGGCGTGGCAGGCCGCACCGTGCAGCGTCAGCCCGTCCTTGATCGGGTGGTGCTCGGCACAGAGGGGGTCGGAGGCGCAGAGCCGCATCGCTTCGAGGGCCTGATCCAGGTGCCGGCCCAACGCCTTCGGGTCGCCCAGGGCGACCAGCCCCCCGAGCGTCCCCTCGCTGTCGGGGGCGGCGGTGTAGAGCAGGACGCCCGCCATCGGCTCGCCGTCGCCCCCCGGAGGCCGGGAGTAGATCCGCTCCCGGATGCTCGCCGTGGTGTAGCCGCACTCGACGGCGAACTGGCGGATCAGGGCGTGGGCCAGCGAGTGCAGGAGCACGTACCGCATCGTCGGGAACCCGTCGTTCGGCTCCAGGCCCCGGTTCTTCCGCCACCGCTTGTGGGCCTCGAAGAACTCGCCCTCCCGCTCCCTGGTCTTCCTGACCCACGCCTCGATGGCCTGCTCGGAGAACTGGAGGAAGACGCCCTCGCCCCGGATCTCGGAGGTGGGCACCCACTTCGGGGCCTTCCGGCTCAGGCCGCACCCGCTGTTCCTTGGGGAAGTCGCCGATCTCGGTGTAGTCGCCGGGGGACTCGATCCGGGTGAACCCGGTCAGGGCACGGACCTCCCGGAGCCGCTCGGCGAGGACGACCTTCTCCAAGACCTTGCGGTACGCCTTGGGCGGTTCGACGACCCGGAGCTTGAAGTCCCGGCCGTTGAGGCTCGGGTCGGGGTCCGAGAAGACGGCCCACTCGGGTTCACGCAGGTCGGGGAACCCGTCCTCGTCCTGACCGCCGGCCTCCTTCCGCTTGACGACCGCCTCCCAGATCTGGTCCTCGGTGTAGACGGCGAGCCCCTTGAGCAGCTTCCGCTTGAGCTTCACCTCACGGACGCTCTCGCACTCCTCCAGTTCGGCCCAGTTCCACTCGACGAGTTGGCCCAGCTTGTCGGTGGTGGACGGGATCGACAGGACCGACAGCATGATCGGGAACCAGCTATTCGACGCCCCGAGCAGGATCGCCCGCTGCCGCCCCTCGCAGGCGTCCTCGTCGTACTTCCGCAGGTGGGGCCACCGCCCCTTGCACTTGGCGAGTTCCTCCCGGCCCTCGTCGCTGAACGCCTCGGAGAGCCGCCGTTTCGACTCGCACTTGACGCACTGGACCTGAATGTCGGCGACCTCGCCCGAGGCCCCCAGTTCGTAGAGCCGAAGCTCGTACCGGCAGTCCGGTCTTGCCCCGGTGGACGAACTCGACCCACGGGAAGTCGTCGAGGTGCCCGTGCTCGCAGGCGACGAGGAACCGGGCCGGGACCACGGTGGGCGGCTTGCCCGGCTTCTTGCAGATGCGGTGGACGTACCGGCTCTTGTCCTTGCGGTAGGGGTCGAGCCGAAGCTCGAAGAGCCCCGACTGGATCGGGGCCAGCAGCCGGCAGTAGGGGCAGACCTGCCAGCGGGGGAACGGGGCGACCGGGACGCCGACGTTCGCCGTGTCGTCGAAGGGGCTGGCCGTGACGCCGGTGGACTCGCCCGACACCGGCGGCGTCAGGAGCTTGGCGACCTGCGGTCCCAACTCGAACTGGACGGCCTTCAGGAGCCGGGGCTCGCTGATCTCCGTCGCCCCCTGCTCGACCGGCCAGTCGTCGAGCCCCATGACCATGACGGACAGGTTGGGCAGTTCGACGACCGCCCCGACCCCGTAGTTGTAGAGCAACTGGCTGGGGCGGATCTCGCCGACCTTGCGCTTGTCCGAGATGGGGGCGTTCACGAGCCTTCCTCCTCGTCGCCGCCCTCGGCGTCCTCGGCGACCGCCGTGACGAAGTTGGGGTCGGCGTCCAGCCCGCCGTCGTGGAAGATCAGGCCGACGTTCGGCTCCACGTCCCGCAGCGAGTTCAGGCAGGTGAAGTCGTCCCACGGCTCCATGCCGGGCCGGTGCAGCAGGCCGACCGTGATGCCGTCCCTCTGCTCGTCGTAGCCGAGCACCCGGCCCCCCGCCGTCTTCTGGGCCTCGGCCAGCCACTCGTCGAGCCGCTCGTTCAACTCGGCCTTCAGGTTCGGGAGGAACTGGTCGTCGCCCGACCCGACCAGTTCGGCACGCCGCAGGATCGTCTTCAACGCCTCCTTGACGTAGGGGTGGTTGCGGTCGATCCGGCTCGCCCGCTGGTTGGCGTTGAACTCGGTGCCTTGCAGCCGCACGCACGAGACCAAGAGGGCGGTCAGGCCCCGGCTCAACGCCCCCGAGGCGAACGGGGTCACGGACAGGGCCTCGACGTGGTTGTAGAAGGTCGCGTGGTAGTGCTCGAACCGCTCGTAGTGCGACAGGTCACGGGGCCGGGTCCAGTTGTAGGCGGTGAAGACCAGACCCGGAAACTTCCGCCCGACCCGGCTGGTGGCCTGGATGTACTCGGCGGTGGTCTTGGGCTGGCCGGCGACGACCATCAGGCCGAGCCGCTGCACGTCCACGCCGACCGAGACCATGTTGGTCGCCAGGAGCACGTCGAGGGGCCGCTTGGGCATGTCCTTGACGTGGCCCCGCTTGGCCATCTCCTTCCGCTTCGCCTCGGTCTGGGGGTCGAACGCCACCTCCAGATGGTCGAGCGTGTCGGGGATGTCGGTCGAGTCCTTGCGGGAGGTCAGTTCATCGACCGAGCTGAGCAACCGGACGGTCAGCCCCCGCTGGTCCATCTTCTTGAGCCGGGTCTGCACGTCGTCATCGACCAGCCGCCGCATCCCGCCCAGTTCCCGCATCGAGTTGAAGTACCCGATCAGGGTCATCCAGGCGTCCACCTCCTTGCCGTACCCCTTCTTCTCGTAGAGGAACTGGCCCGAGGACAGGAGGGCGACGTAGGCCCGGATCAGGGCGACCTTGAGCCTGCGGCCGGGGGCGCAGATGCCCGACGTAGCGGCGACCGGGCGTCTCCTCGCTCGGGGTCCGCTGGAGGGCGAAGAAGTTGTCCCGCACGTCGAGGCCGTTCGGGGGGAAGACCCGCACGTCCCGCAGGAACGTGGCGTGGATCTGGTCCCCGGCCTTGCGGATCGTCGCCGTCGAGGCGATCAGCTTGGGACGGACGGTCTTGCCGCCCACCTCCCACGAGCAGAGCTTGTCCACCGCCGTCTCGTAGAGCCCCACGAGCGTCCCCAGCGGCCCCGAGATCAGGTGAAGCTCGTCCTGGATGATCAGGTCGGGGGGCCGCAGCAGCGGGTGGGCCGTGGTCTTGGCCGGGGGGTACTTGTCCTTCTTGGGGTGGCTGTCGGCGTCCTCGATCTCGGGCGAGCGGAACCCGTGGCGGGAGCAGTAGCCCTCGACCTGCCCGAAGAGCATCTGGACCTTGCCGTTCCACGGCATCTGGGCGAACTTGTCCACCGTGGCGATCAGCAGGGTCGGCAGGCGGCGGTAGATCTCCTCGTCCACCACGAGGACCGGGATGCCCTCCAGCGGCGAGTTCTTGGCGCTGAACGGGCAGCGGCCGAGCACGTCGCCGCAGGAGGAGACCGTGCGGCATCGGCCCTTGGCGTAGACCTCGACCTTGATGTCCCGGCCGGGGTTGATCTTCGACCCGCACCACGGGCAGTTGGTCAGTTGGGCCGGCGAGCCGCTTCCCCGACCCTTGTACTTGCCGCCGTGCTCCTGCTGGATCGCCTCGGCCGCCTGGTCGGTCGTGTTCGGCGTCGTCTTGTGGCCGACCCACAGGCCGATGCGGAACGGCTCCTTGCCCCACTTCGCCTCGTCGCCACGCCGGATGATCTCGCAGGCGCAGATCAGGGCGGTGGCCCGCTGGAACTGCTGGATGGTCAGCAGCCGCAGGGTGTACCGCATCAGGACGGCCACGCCCTGCTCGCCCGAGCGGCCGGCGACCGGCCCTTGGAGCCGCCGCAGGCCCATCGTGTAGGCCGACAGGCCGAGGTACGCCTCGGTCTTGCCGCCGCCCGTGGGGAACCAGAGCAGGTCGGCGACCGCCTCGGCCGAGCTCCGAGCGGTCCTTGTGGTCGAGCTTGGTGATCCCCGGCAGGTTGAGCAGCAGGAACGCCAACTGGAAGGGATACCACGACCGGTTGGCGGGCACGTCGATGGCCCGCTCGTCCACCGGCTCGTCCCGTCTCCTCCTCAGCGAGACGATCGTGCGGACCCGCTGCTGCCACATGGCGAGGTTGGCGAACCGGAACGCCTCGGCGGCTTGCTCGTCCTCGCTGCAGCAGCGTCAGCCCCGCCTCGATGCGTCGGAGGGCCTCCCGGCACCGCCCCAGGGCGGTCTGGCCCGGCGTCTGGTACGGGGCCATGTCGGGCTTGGCGAGGTCGGCCTGCCGGTCCTCGATCCACGCCGCATAGGCGGTCAGCAGGGGCCGCAGCTTCGTCCGCCAGTTGGGGCGTCGGCGTCTCGCCCAGCTCCTTCATGTCCACGACCAGCCCGGCCAGCTTGGGCCAGTCGGCGGCGGTGGGGGGCGTGGTGCGGGGCACCTCGTAGGTGGGGACGACCACGGTCGAGAGCCGGTGGGCCTTGTCGCAGACCCCCTCGGGGCAGTCGGCGTGGAGGCTGACGCCGTGGCCGACGCCGAACTCGACGTGGTGGCGGTAGAGCATCGCCATCTCCCGCTCCTCGGCGAACGCCACCGGGTCGGCCTTGCCGGGGTCTTTCCGGTGGGCGTGGCTCTGGAAGACCGGCCCGTGGTCGGGGGACTCGACGGCCAGTTCGGGCTGGAACAGCCACGCCGTGTCCCGGAGCTTCTTGGGCTCGGCCTGCCCGTTGACGAGGAACAGGGTGACGCTCCAGAAGTGGTCCCGCCTGCGGACGAGGCCCTGCACCTCGACCTGGGGGAACTCGGCGTCGGGGGTCCAGTTGAGCCGCCCGGCCGTCAGAGGGATCGGCTCGGAGACGGCCTCCCGCTGGGACCGCTTCCAGACCACCTTCTTCTCGCCGCCCGGCGTGGCGAGGGTCTCGCTGCGGTCCCGGTGGTAGTGGCCCCAGCGGGCGGTGATCTGGAGGGCCTGCGTGTCGAGACAGACGCAGAAGGTCATCCCGAACGACGAAGGGAACATCGTCTTGGTGGCGGGGGCCGTGCCCTCGGCGGTGCCGTCCTCGGCCGAGCCGCTGCCGCCTTGGGGGAGTTCGTCGAACTCCTCGGGGGAGAGTTCCTGCCGCTTGGGGGCGAGCATCCCGACGAGGTAGCGGTCCCGCACGCTGGGCTCGTCGATCTCCTCCTCGGGGCCGCCGACCGGCCCGAGCAGATCCTTGAGGACCATCCGTTCGAGTTCCTCCCGGATCTTCGTCGGGGAGGGGATGCTTTGCAGGAGGCTGGTCATCGTCGATCGCCCCGAGTCATGCGGAGGAGGCCCTTTCGTGGTCCAGTCGCTTTCGTTGTATCTATCATGCATTGAAACGGGGGTTCGGTCTACCGCTTTACACGGCTTCGGATTTTTTGCCTCTTAGAGTTGACATTGTAAAGGGTCGGGCCGATGATTACCGGCAGAGGGCGCACGGAAGTTCTTCACCCGCATGCACGGACCCGACTCATGGCCGAGAATGAATCGCTCGATCTCAACTCCCCCAACGCACGGCGTTGGAACGTCGTCGGAGATGCCGCCCGGAAGGGCGGTTCGTGCGAGCATGTCGGGTCGCTCACAAGGAAGACCATCCTCAAGGCGATCCGCAAGGTCGTTCGTCAGTTCGAGGGGTACGGGGTCACGACGGCCGACTTCCTCGCCGTGAGGGACTCGCCCTCGGCCGTCAAAGGTCTCCTGCGTCTGACGAAGCATCACCCCTACGCCGAGCTCCTCGTGGTCGTCATCGACTCGTACCCCGGTGCGGCCCCGACCGATTGCCTCCACTGGTGGGTGAACGCCATCCTCGACAAGGTGTTCGACCAGATCGGCCTGAGCCTCGGAGGTTCGGAGGTCTTCCCGAGCTTTTTCGACACCCGGTCTTACTTCCGTGAGGTGCGGGACGAACTCCGAGACGACCTCGAAACGGTGGCAGTCAAGCTCGCCAACGACCCGCATTGGAAGCCCGTCGTGCGGGCCAAGAAGGGCGAAACCAAGACCGACCCCACGGCCTCCCAGATGCAGGTGTCTCTGATCGGAGAGCCGAAGCGATGAAGCTCCCCCAGAACCGCTTCCGGGTCGAATACGCCGGGGGATTCGGGGCCGGGGGCGGCGTGCTCGTCTCGGGCCGGGACTTCTGGCTCGACCTCAAGGCCCCCGGCCGCTACTTTTTCGCCGACCTGCCGCCCCGCCTCGTGGACCTCCTCCGGGTGGGCATGGCGGTCTACGCCGTGGACCGGCTGGTCCGCCGAAGGCGGGGGCCGTCCCGCCCGTGGGGCCGAAACCTCTTGGTCCGGGTCGAAGTGCTCGACCCCGGCTTCTGGTCAGGCACGGAAGCCCTCGACGCCTTACGGCAGGCCGTCGATTTCGTCAGCGGCGACTGCTGGGACTTCGAGTTCTTGGGGGACTCGGCCCGGTACGAGTGGCGTCGTCCGCTGCTCTCGAACGTCTTCGCCAACGAGTCGCCTCTGGTCTGCCTCTACAGCGGGGGCTTGGACTCGGCGACGGGGCTTGGCTTGCGGGTGCGGGACTGCCCGGATCGGCCCGTGATCCCCGTGACCGTCAAGCACCAGCCCGGCCAGAACGACCTCATCCAGCAGCAATTCGAGCGGCTCAAGGACCGCCTCGGGGCGAGGATCGAACCCCTCGTGGTCCACTCCGACATGGGTCGCCGGGACGGCGTGAAGTGGGAGCCCAGCCACCGGGGGCGTTCGTTGCTCTTCGCCTCGGCCGGGGCCGTCACCGCCGCCCTGTCAGGAGGGTCGAGTGTCGAGGTCTTCGAGTCCGGGGTCGGGGCGATCAACGTCCCGCTGATGGCCGGGATGACCGGCTCGAAGGCGACGAGGGGCTGTCACCCCGAGTTCCTGCGGCTGATGTCCCGGCTGGCCTCGCTGGTCGCCGAGCGGGAGATCAGCTTCCTGCTCCCGTTCCTCGACCGGACCAAGGGCGAGATGGTCCGGTCGCTCGACGGGGCCGGGCTCGCCGACCTCGCCCGAGCGACCGTCTCCTGTGCCCACTACCCGCTCGGGTATCACCGCTACCGGCAGTGCGGCCTCTGCCCGGCCTGCCTGTTCCGCCGACAGGCCATGATCGTCGGCGGCATCGAGGAGCCGCAGGACGCCTACTCGTTCGACCTTTTCGGCACCCCGGAGCGGGCCGGGCTCGTGCCGCCCGAGAAGCTCAATTACCTGAAGGCGTTTCTCATGCAAGTGGCCGAGCGGGCCGACATCGAGACCACGGGGCGTCTGCCCGGAGCGGTGGAACGCCACCTGCGGCACACCCGAATCCTGAAGCCGGGCGAGCCGCCCGAGGCCCTGATCGCCCTGATGGCCCGGAACCGGGACGAGTGGATGGCGGTCGCCGCCGAGGGACGCCGCAAGGGCCTCCAGTGGGCAAGGCTGCTGGAACGGAACCTCGCCGGACAAGGAGCCAGCTATGCCCCCACTTGACACCGACCCCCGAGTGCTGGGCCAGCGGATCACCGAGGCCCGCAAGGCTCGGGGCAAGACGCAGGAGGAGGTCGCCGGGTTCCTCGGCTACAGCCGCCCCACGTACATCGCCATCGAGAAGGGGGAGCGGACGGCCAAGCCCGACGAGATCGTCAAGCTGGCCTCGTTCTTCGGCCGCAAGGTCAACGAACTGGTGCGGCCCGGCGAGCCGGTCACGGACCTCCAGCCCCACCTCCGGGCCGTCGCCGACAAGATGAAGGGCGGGGACAAGGCCCAGACCGCCCTGAACGCCGCCATCGACCAGCTCCAGGCGCTCGCCGAGGACTACCGGGAGCTTGAGCGGATCATGAACGCCCCGCTGCGGCCGAACTACCCGCCCGAGGTCGTCCTCAACCCCAAGATCGACCCTGCCGATCAGGCCGAGGTCGTCGCCGAGCAGGAGCGGAAGCGGCTCGGGCTGGGCGACCAGCCGGTGATCTATCTCCGCAGCACGCTGGAGTGGGATGTCGGCTTGCGGATCTTCTACACCGACGACCTCCCCTCGAACATCGCCGGGATGTACGCCTACTCGGGCGAACTCGGGGCGTGCATCCTGATCAACCGCAACCACCCCCCGGAGCGGCGGCGGGTCTCGATGCTCCACGAGTACGGCCACTTCCTCCTGAGCACCGACCGCTACAGGCCGGGGATCGACTACCTGACGATGCCCGGCCGCAAGCCCGCCAACGAGCGGTTCGCCGAGGCGTTCGCCCTGAGCTTCCTGATGCCCGCCTCGTCGGTGCGGCAGAAGTTCCACGACACCGTGGCCACGACCGGCGACTTTCAGGTGGCCGACCTCTGCCGGATGAAGCACTTCTACTTCGTGTCGCTGGAGGCGATGACCCTGCGGATCGAGCAGTTGGGCCTGATCCCCAAGGGGACGTGGGAGTCGCTGAAGGAGTCGGGGTTCGCCCCCCGCAAGGCCGAGGCCATGCTGGGCCTGCCGTCACACCCGACCGACGACAGCACCGTCCCCGAGCGGTACAAGCTCCTCGCCGTCCATGCATACCAGCGGGAGGAGATCGGCGACAGCGACCTCGCCCACTACCTGCGGTGCGACGTCGTCACGGCCCGAGAGGTCGTCGAACCGGACGCTGACGAGCCGGGAGGTCGAGCCCTCGGGGGAGGAGCGGACGGTCAGGATGGACTTCCCTCAGTCCTTGCTGGGTGAGGCCCGGTGACCCGATCACGACGCACCACGGCCCCGGCCGTCATCGACGCCTGCTGCCTGATCGACCTGCTGGCCTCGGGGCAGGCCGAGGCCATCCTGCGGGCGACCGGGCACGCATGGCACCTCCCCGCCGCCGTGCAGGCCGAGGTCCAGTACGTGCGGCAGTACGACCCGGCGCAGCCGGGGACGTTCCTCAGCGTCCCGGTCGACCTGACCCCGCAGCCTCGTCCTCGGGCCTGCTGACCCCGTGCCAGCCCGACGACCCGCAGGAGCAAGCCCGATTCGTCCACTACGCCGCCCAGTTCCGCTCCGACGGCGAGGCCATGTGCCTCGCTCTCGCCGAGTCTCGGGGCTGGGCGGTGGCAACCGACGACCGCAAGGCGATACGGGTCGCCGATCAAGAGGGTCTGACGGTGATCTCGTGCCCCGAACTGGTCAAGGCGTGGGCCGACTGCGACCCGGCCCGATCCGGCTGCCCTCGTCCAGGTCCTCACCGACATCCAGACGCTCGCCCAGTTCCGGCCGAACCCTCGATGCCCGAGCACTCATGGTGGGCCAGCCGGCTTGGACCGTGACGACGGGCGACGGCCTCCTCACGCTTCGTCATAGCTGAAGAGGCTGGCACCGCCCGAGGACGACTTGGGCTTGCGGCCCCGCCCGGCCTTGGGGGACTTGGCCTTGCCCTTCTTGTCGTGGAGACCCTGAGCGACCTCCTCGGCGTACCGCTCGTGGTTGAGCTTCAGGAGGCGGGCGAGGACTTCTCGGCGGGCCGGCTCGCTGATCGTGAACCGGGTGCCGTGCTTGGTCTCGTGGAAGCCGTGGCCGAGGTCGAGGTCGTCCCAGCCGTAGGCGGCGGCGACGGCCTTGTCCATCTCGACGTGGAGGTCACGGAGTTTGTGGATGTCGGAGGTGGTTTTATCGGGGTCGTGGAAGCGGTTGTAGATTTCCGTCAGGCCGCATGTAAGATCACGGGCAGTAGGCGTTCAAGGCCCAATGTTGGGCTTCATGGCTTGGCCAGTGTGACGATGGGCAATCAGGCGGCTTGAGTGTTGGTGGCGGCAGGGAGCAGTGACGGCACCGTCTGACCTTCCAGGCTGGCCTGATAGCACCGGGTCAGGTACTCCAGCACATTGGTCTCCCGTTGGCGGCACGTCGCCACCACGCTGAGAATCCGCTCCACGAACCGGCTCCCCGCCTCGCTGTCGGTGCCGCCGCTCGTCTTGCGGTAGATCACACCGTGTCTCAACGCACGCTCGGCGTCGTTGTTCGTCGGCTCCACGCCCTCGACTCGCACGAACGTCCACAGGTGCTTCTCACCCGCCAGCAACTCCCGGCATGTCGCCGCCGTCTTCGGGCTGCCGCATCCCAGCCCACGGCGCAGGTCCTCCCGGAATGAGAGCCTCATCATCGCCACCTTCGATCGCAGCGTGGCCCGGGCCATCGTCCCGTCCCGCACCCGGTGCCACCAGTCGAACAGTCGGACAGTGTGGCCCAGCAGGAGCCGACCGACCTCGGCGGGCTCGCCGCCCCGATCGACCATCGCCTGGAAATCTCGATTCAGATGGGCCCAACAGAACTGACGTCGCTTGATCCACAGGTAGCTGCGGGATCGGTCGCTGACGACGACCTTACGGTCGTCGGCCCCCAGCATCTCCCTGGCGACGTCGGCCCCCCGGCCCGGGGCGATCGTGAAGACCGTCACCGCCCGGGTCACCGCCGCCCAGAGCCACATCTTCTCCCGGCCCTGCCACCACGAGGTCTCGTCGATGTGGGCCACGGCGGCAGTGCGGACGTACTGGCGTAGCTCCTCGACGGGAGCCTCCAACTCCTCGGCGGCTTGCCGCTCCAACCGGGCGATCATGCCGATGGAGATCGTCAGGCCCAGCAGGTCGAAGACCAGTTGGCGGGCCGGACGCTTGCCCAGGCGGTAGCCTCCGACCAGGACGCTGAGGATCGCCCGTAGGCGGGGGCCGAACGCCCCTCGGGGTACGCCTGGCAGTGGTCAAGCAATCCGGGCCCACCTGGTCAAGCAATCCGGGCCCACCTGGGTCACTTCAACATAGCCGACAACTGACCGTGTGGACAGTCTCTCCTCATCGCGCCTCCTGAACTCGTGGCCAGGCCAAGCTCACCCCGTCTTCCGGCCTTTCTTGGCCTTCATCGACTCCCGGAATCGGTAGCTCTCCCCGTTCATCTCGAAGATGTGGCACCTGTGGGTGATCCTGTCGAGGAGTGCCGCGGTCATCCGCTCCCCCTGGAACACCTGCGCCCAGTCGGCGAACGCCAGGTTGCTCGTGATCAGCACGCTCGACCGCTCGTACCGGTCCGTCAGGAGTCGGAACAGCAGCTCCACCCCGTTGCGGCTGAACGACACGTACCCCAGCTCGTCGCAGATCAGCAGCTCCGCCCGGTCGAGCTGCCCCAGGAACTTGTCCAGGGTGTACTGCTTCTGCGCCTGCTCCAGCTTGCTGACCAGGGACGCCGCCGTGAAGAACCGCACCCGCAGTCCCCGGCGACAGGCGGCCAGCCCCAATCCGGTGGCGAGGTGCGTCTTCCCGGTCCCGGTGGTGCCGACGAAGCAGCAATTGAACTTCTGATCAATCCATTCGCAGAGCGCCAGCTCCAGGAGCTTCGGCTTGGACAGCGCGGGCATCACGCTGAAGGCGTAGGTGTCGAAGTCCTTGGCCACCGGGAACGCCGCGTTCTTGATCCGCCCCTCCAGCGCGTTGGCGGAGCGGGCGGCAAGCTCGGCCTCGGCCAATCGGAGCAGGAACTGTTCATAATTCCGATCCGAGGCCGCCGCCTCGCGCGACAGCCGCTCCAGCTCGCGGGCCATCGCCGGCAGCCGGAGTCTGCTTCAGGTGGGCCTTCACCAGTTCGGTCACCGGGTCACTCATGACGGTCGCTCCTTTCCAGGAGATCCGGGGTTGGGGCCGGGCCCGACGCGGCGCCCGGACATGAGCAGGCGACGCGCCCTCATGTTTCGATATTCGCGACGGCCGACGCCTCACCGCCGAGCAGGCGGTTGAACCGCGACAGGTCGGGAGGCGGTACCGAGACCTGAGGCAGGTTCGGAATTTCACATGAAAATTCGATGACATTTTGCCGCCCTGCCTCGGCCGCCGCCAGGGCCCGCGTCCGCTGGACGATCGCTTCCGCCGACACGGCGTGCCCCGCTCGGCACGCCTCGATCGCCCGCTCGATCCGCGACTGCGGGTGTTCGGCGAGCAGTTGCAGGACCCGGATGAACTGCCGCGTCCCGGCCTGCGGCCCGTGCCTGCCCTCCAACTCGCGGCGCAAGGCGGCCAGCGCCGCCGCCGGCTGCCAGTCGCGGTACACCGGCGCGTGATCCAGGGCCGCCGGGCGGCGCTCGAGCGTCGCCAGGAAGTGCAGCGGGTCGAGGATCTGCTGGGAGTGGTCGTAACACCGCGGGTGCTCGGCCACGACTTGGCCGCCGGCCACCACGGCGACCCGATCGACGTAGCCCTTGACCGTCACGGGCCGGAACGCCCAGGGCCGCGGCACGCTGTAGCGGTTGGCATCGAACGCCACCGTCTGGTACTTGTCGACGACGGCCGGGCGCTCGACGCAGGGGTCGAACGCCCGCTGCGGCAACCGCGCGGCGGCGGCGACCTCCTCGGCGAACCGGTCACCGATGACGAACGCCCCGGAGGCCGACCGGACGGTCCGCCTCAGCTCGTCGAGGCATCGGGCCCTCATGTGTTCGTTCAAATCGCCGATCCCGGCGACCCGGGGCACGGGGGTGGCGAACCGGCGCTGCACGGCGCGCACCCCGCTCTCGACGTCGGGCTTCTCGTGGGCCTGGGCGGGCATGCAGAACTTGGCCTCGAAGGTGTAGTGGCTGGCCAGCGCGGCGTAGCGGGGGTGAAGGAGGCGCTGCCGGCCGCGGAGGATCAGGGTGGCGACCGTCCTGGGGTTGTCCCACCAGACCTCGCGGGGCACGGCGGCGAAGAACTCCAGGGCGCGGACCATGCCGTCGAGGACGGCCTCGGTACGCTCAGTCGGCAGGGCGAGGACGAAGGGGGCGTTGGAGTAGGCCCAGACGGTCACCAGGAAGGGGACGAGGCGCCTGCCTTCAGGGAAGTCGACGTGGATGTGCCCGAAGTCGGCCTCAAGGCGGCTGCCCGGCGGGTGGGCCAGCGGGATGAACGTGGCCCGCGAGCGTCGGCGGTGGTCGGCGACGTAGCGCCGGACCGTGGGGTAGGAGCCGGGATACTCGTGCTCGTCCTGCAGCCGCCGGAAGAGTTGGGCGGCGGTGTGCCGCTGCTTGGGCGGTGCGTCGCGGTCGTCGCGGAGGACCTGATCGATGACCGCCTGGAAAGGCCCGAGCACCGGGGCCGGGGGCGGCTTGGTGCGGGTGTAGGGCTTGGGCTCGGGGAGGGTCAATGCCTCGCGGACCTTGCGACGCGAGACGTGGAAGGAGCGGGCGATCTGCCGGATGGTCATGCCATCGCGGTGCGCCGTGCGATATTTGGCGTAGTCGTCCACCGTACGCATGTCCTTGCCTCCGCGGGGGTGGGAGATCCCGAAGGAATCCAGCCTACGGAGGAGGGGGCTACGGTGGGCCCGAATTACTTGACCATCGGGCCTCAGGTGGGCCCGGATTGCTTGACCACTGCCATACGCCAGGCGGCAGGGTCGCACAGGTCGAGGTGCGGCATCGGGGGCAGATGAGGCGATGGAGCCGGTACTCGTCCACCGTCGGCTGGACCGGTGGCACCTCTGCGACCTGGTGCCGGATCGGCTCGGGGTCGTCACCGGAGAGGGCGGTGCGGCACCAGCGGCACTCGGGCGGCTTGCAGTCGATGACCTGGCGGAGTTGCTCGGGCGGTACGAGTGAGCGGACTTTGCGATGATGGCCGGGTTGCCCGCCCCGCTTCTTGCCCGTGGCGGGGGCCGGGGGTCGCCGCTTGACCGAGGGGGGATCGGAGGAGGGCGGCTTGGAGGAATTGGTGGAGTTCTTGCCGAGCCGTTCCTCCAGATCGGCGATCCTCTGCTCCAGGCATCGGACCAAGGCCGAGACAGCCGCCTGGGCTTCGACGGAGAGAGTATCCCAGAGTGGCTCAGGCAGTGGTGGCTGCTCCTTCATGCCGCCGTTCTACTGTGATCGCACCCAGGAAGCAACAATGGGCCTTGAACGCCTACCACGGGCAAGATTACTGCGAAACTCTTGGTACTCACGGGATCGAAGAGAAAGCGTTGCCCGATCTCTGTCATGCGGGAAAGGAAATGTCTCAAAACATGTTGTATACGTATAGCGCAAAGTACCGCTTTCAAGGCTCGTCGCATAGGATAAGGCCCAATTTGTATGAGTCGAGGATTGTATTACTCCAAAAGAAAAATTATCATCGATAGTAAACAAATTTAACGTATTAACCAGAATATACTGGGTCGGAATGAAGGCAAAACATATATGCTTGGTAGCTTGCGAGATTGCTAGCACCCTCGGATGTCGCCTCATCCATTCCTGAAGTTTCGGACGATCGCTCCAATAGCGCCAAAACTCCCTCGTGTTCGAGGATGCGTCGTTAGTCTCACGCTCCACTCGTACAGTTCGTTCAAGATGGGAAAAAATGGCCGGATAGCGACTTCGGCACTCCGCTTCCGAGAGAGTACATACATTGATAGCATAACGGTTTGGTTCTAGCCCAAAGCGGCTGTTCAAGTCCTCCCCGCCGATAACTGGAAAGATCACCTCCCGGGATTGCGGCTCTACGTCAATGAAGGATTGGACTTCTGCTTCCGAGAGTACGAAGCCGTTTCCAGAAAGGATTGAACCACGGAAAGCTTTGCCTGCACAGGCTGCAAGTGGCTCCGGTGGACTTGTCTGGACAACATCCTCTTCCAAGAAATCGTTTATGGAAACAACGGGACGCCCATCGAGTTGCCTTTCTCCCTGCCAATCGCCCCTTCGGACGCAGACGGCCGCCACAGACACGTTTGCTACGCCGGGCCATTTCACTGACTTTAGAACAAAATGTATTTGTCCTTCATGGTTAACCAGCCAATTTAGCGATGCTTTTCTCGAATCGCCTTCTCGAATTGACTTCGTGGCGAGTAAACCGAAACCTCCTCCACGATGAAGTAACATGAACGCACGGAGCAAGAAGTAGCAAACCAAGTCAGAATTTCCGTGGGCATGTGGTGCAGAAAGCTTCACCCAATCTCGGTATCCATCCCCAAAAAGCACACTGATCTGAGGTCCGGGTAGGAACGGTGGATTCCCAACGAACGCATCAAACCCGCCTCGGCCGAGGAAGACCTCTGGAAACTCAAGAGGCCAGTGGAACGGTCGGGGACAACCGGCTTCTTCACGGTGGGCGAGCCCCTCGGCCTCCAGAGTGTCAGGGGGCACGTCCCGAATCCGGTCGTCTACTTCCTGCAACGCTGCCCTCAGCAGGACGACTCGCTCGGCAGGCTTGACGAACTTCCAGCTTGCGGCGAGCAATCGGTCGGCAGCGTAATTCAGCCGCTTCGTTTGAGACCGGATGTTGTCGAAGAGCCGCTGCTTCTCCTCGACGTTGCTGATCGTGTCGTCGGCGATCTTCTCCAACCGGACACGCAGCAGCCGGGTCGCCTCCATGACCTTCGGGATCATGTTGAGGAAGTTTGGCAGCGAGATCCCGAGCCCCTGACGGTCGAGCGAGAAGGTCTTCAATTGCTCGTCGCTGCTGATGCCGACCAACGAGTCGCCGCATCGGATAGCGTGGTCGAGGAAGGTGAACGGCTTGTCCTTGCCCAAGGTCAGCAGCCAGAGCGAGAGCTTGGCCATCTCGACGGCCAGCGGATTCTTGTCCACGCCGTAAAGGCACCGCCGGGCCACGAGGCGGCGGGCGTAGGCCAGCCGCTCGTCGGTGTCCTTGGGGACCAACTGCTCGTTCGCCGCCCCGGTCGAGGCCGTCCCCTCGGGCGTGATCCCCGGTACACCGGGGTGCCGCTTCTCGGCGTCCTCCCACGCCTCGACTAAGCTGCCCGCCGGGGTTTCTTTTCACTTTTCGCCCGCAAGCTTCGGCTGTAGGAGTCGAACCCGCCTTCGACGGCCTCGCGCAGCCCCGCCCGCGTGGCATGACTCCGCACCGGGATCTCCTGGTACTTGACCTGGCGGAAGACCGGCTCGATTTCGTTCAGCTCCGGGCTGTACGGCGGCAGGAAGTACAGGTAGATCCCCGCCGCCGCCAGACCCGCCCGCGCCCGCCTCACGACCCCGCTGGTGTGCAGGCTGGCGTTGTCCAGGACCACCACCCGCGGCACCTTCGACCATGGCAGCGACCGCACGAATGCCAGGAAATCGTACGAGTCCCACGTCCGCTCCGCGGTGAAGACATCCAGCCGCGGCCGCCCGCCGTAGGGGCGGTAGGCGGCCATCGCGTTGACCCGCCGCCCCTGCGGGGCCTCGGACTTGACCCGCTTCCGCTGCCGAGGCAGCGCCCAGGTGTAGGCCGTCGGGAGCGTCGGCGCGAACCCGCACTGGTCGAGGTAGTAGAGCTTGATCCGGCCGGCCCGGGCCTTGTGCTTCAGGTTGAGCAGCACCCGCTTGGCCCGCGCGACCCTGGCCGGGTCCTGCTTGTGCCGCAGCCAGCCGGCGGTCCGGCCCCAGCGCGCCCGGAGCAGCCCGAGGTAGCGGCGGATTTGGCGCGGGCTCAGCGCGATCCCGCGGGGGACGAGCGCCTGGCTGAGCTGGCGGCTGGTCCAGGTGCGGTCGTCGCCGAGCAGGGCCCGCAGCGCCCCGGTCACCTCGCGGCGTCGGGCGTCGTCGAGTGGCGGCCCGGTGCGGCGGGGGAACAGCGCGGCGATGCCGCGGCCGAGGAAGTCCTTGAGCACGGCGCGGGCGGTGTGCCCGCAGTAGCCGAGGTGGTCGGCGATCCGAGGCGCCGCCCACCCGGCGTCGGCGAGGCAGACCATCTCCAGGCGGTCCCGCGCCCGGGGCGGTAGGTCGGCCCGGCGAAGGGTTTGCAGCTCATCGCGGGTGGCGTCATCGAGGTGGATGCGGATCATACCGGAATTGTAGGGGAACCTCGGCCACACGCTTAGGATGGCGGCTATACCGCGGCCGCCGTGATGTCCGGGCACGAGGGATCACCCATGTTGGCGGAAGGCCTGTCGAGTCTGCTCGACCATCTCGTCTGGCCCGCCGTCGCCCTGCTCCTGGGCCTGGCCGCCCTCATCGCGTTCCGGGGCGAGATCCGGCGGCTCCTGGGCCGGATGCAGCACGCCAAGCTCCCGGGCGGGACCGAAGCCTCGTTCGTCGATCCCGAGGGCGAGCCCCCGCGGGTGCTACCGGGAACCCCGAGGCCGACTCGGGCATCGAGTGGTCGAAGACGGGCAATCTCTACTGGATCGGTTACGACCTCGGGCGGGCTCTCTCCATGCTGTCGCGCGGTTGCAGCAAGTCGGAGGCTCGTTGAGGCCCTGCTCCAGATCCGTCACCATGCCGAGTGCCTGGGGTTCGGCCAGGCGCGGATGGATCGAATGCTCCCCACCGCGAGGGGCCGGCGGGATGAGGAGGAGATCTTCGATCGGACCATCAGCCCGGGCCAGAGTCTTCGGCCGGCATTTGAGACGGCCTCCGACAGGCTCGCCCGTATGGCCGAGGAGATCCAGGATCTCTCCGATAAAGCGTGGGATTCCAGGCGGAAGGACCACTACGCCGCGAAGATCGCCGAGGTCCGCGACCTGATCGCCCACCTCGCCGTAGCCCATCAGCCGGATTTTCGCGCCGGGCCGTGACGATGTGCCTCGGGGCGAGGTGAAACATGGGCCACGAGGGGACATCAAATGCGAGCCATCATGGACCACCAGGGGATATGATCCAGGGCCGTGATAGGCCATACGTCCCCTATAATGTATGTCCCGACGATGGTCTATGTGGGCCTCGCCTTCGGATCGGTACTCATCACCCCCTCCCCCCGCCGGTATCCTCCATGGTATCCCAATCGCCCACTCTCCACTGACCGTGGGGGCACGGGTCTACCACGCGCCGGCCCAGCGGTTCCGACGCGCCGCGGGCCGGGAGGCCGTTCAGGGCTTCTGGATCGGTGTCCCCTGGTAGTGGACGACCTGCCAGCGCCCGTCCCGCCGAAGGAACACGCGGGTCCAGAGACGCTGGTCATCAAATGCCCCCTGTTGGTCCTTCCCTTTGGCGATGGAGCGGCCGGTCACGATGGCGGCATCCCCGTAGACGCGGACCTTGATCTCATCCGCGACCAGCGACTCGAAGTCCACGCGGCCGGTCTTGCGGTTCTCCAGGTACTGCGCCCGATCCTCGGCGGGGCCGCGCGGGCGGAGATGGATGTAGTCCTCGTGCAGGACGCGCTCCAGGAAGGCGATATCCGCCTTGACGATGGCCACATTGAGTTGCCTTGACGAGCTGCGTCAGCTCGCGCTCGTCCCCGGCCGGGTCGCCCAGGGCCCGGGGCTTCGCGCGCCTGAACGTGATGAGGATATACCCGGACCCACGCCTAGCCTCGAACGCGGCGGGCCGGCCCTTGTCCAGGTCCGGTGCGTTGTCGCAGGTCGTCAGCGTGTCGCCGTCCAGGGCATAGATCCCCTTCCACACCTTGCCTTTGAGGGCCCCCTCCGTATGCTCGAAGTCAAAGGCCGCCGGCTTCGCGCCCGGGTCCACCCGGACGGTTCCCGCGTAGAGGGGCTCGCCCTCCTTGGACTGGATCTGGAAGCGGTTGCCGGTCAAGGAGAGCCGATTCCCCACAACGTCATCGGCCGCCTTGCCGTCGCGTTCCGCCTTCGTTGCAGTCCAGGTCCCTTGCAGGCTCTTCTGGGCCTCCTCGGCCTGGTGGCCGAGGGCGGGCACGAGCCCGGTCCCGAGGATCAGCCAGCACATCGCCCAGGTCATCCGAAGCATGATCCTTCTCCTTTAGATCCGGGCCGCCAAGCTCGGCGACCAGTTCCGCCCCTGCTACACGGCCGTCGCTACAAGAGGGGCGGATGGGCCAGGCTCTGGTGGGGCTGCTCGGCAAGCCGCTGTGGGTGGTCGCCGACGGCGCCTACGTCAAGAAGGACCCCCTCAAGCCAGCGAAGTCCAGCCCGCGGACCGCCCTGTCCGACGTCACTTCGCCTTGCCGACCAGCCGCGGCTGCTTGGTCGGCCCGAAGCCGACGTTCGACTCGGAATCGAACATCACTTCGTCGCCCGAGAATCTCAGCCTGAGGGTGAGGATGAAGGGCGTCTCGGTGAAGCAGATCTTCGCCGTGTACGCGTCGTCCCCGGTCCACCCCCCGCTGGCCGCCGCCGGCTGCTCGGGGGACCGGCCATACGCCACCCGGCACCTCGTCCATTCGCCGCGCCCGCAGGGAATCCGCCGCTCGGCGCCCCCGGACCTCACGACGAGCGTGTCGCCCCTGTCGCCGCCCTCCAGCGTGATCGCCTCAAGCTTCTGATCATTGTCTGGGAACACAAACGTCTCGTCCGAGGTCGGGGCGGGCGTGGCCGTACCCTCCTGGGGACGCAAGGCCAGCCCTTTCAGCCTGCCTTCGAGCCTCGTCCAGGACTCGTCATCGGTGGCCAGTGGCGACGGCTTCAGAGCGGGCAAGAGCTTGTCCCAGACCAGGTCCAGGACGGCCTGCATGTCCCTCAGCCCGCTCGTGATGGCGACCACCGCGTCCTGCTCGGGCAGCACGATGCAGAACTGCCCGAACGCCCCGTCGCCGCGGTAGGCCCCGTGCCGGGACCGCCAGAACTGGTAGCCGTAGCCCTGGTCCCAGTCGCTCCTCGCGTTGCTCCCGTTCGAGGTCTGGAGCGAGGTCGCCGCCTCCACCCACGCGGCGGGGACCACCTGCCTGCCTTGCCACAGGCCCTTCTGCAGGTAGAGCTGGCCGAACTTGGCGATGTCCTCGGTGCGGATGCTCAGGCCATAGCCGCCGGCCGTGATGCCCTGCGGGCTGGCCTCCCAGGTCGGCTGCTCGATGGCCAGCGGCTCGAAGAGGCGCGGCCTCAGGTAGTCGAGCACGGTCGCCCCCGTCGCCTCCTGGACGATGGCCGAGAGCATGTACGTCGCCGAGGTGTTGTAGAGGAAGTGGGTGCCCGGCTTGAACGGCACCGGCTGCGCCAGGAAGGTCCTTCGCCCACGGCTCATCGGGCGTACGTTTCGGCTCGGCCTGGTGGCCGGTCGACATGCGGAGCAGGTCGCTGACCCGCATCGACCTGAGGTTCTTGCTCGGCTCGGGCGGCGCGTCGTCGGGGAAGAATTTCAGGACCTCGTCGTCCAGGCTCAGCTTCCCCTCGGCGACGGCGAGGCCCACGGCGGTGGCCGTGAAGCTCTTGCTCAGCGAGTACAGCGCGTGGGGCGACCCGGCGTCATAGGGGGACCACCAGCCCTCGGCCACCACGTGGCCGTGGCGGACGAGCATGAAGCTGTGCATCGAGTCGAGGCCCTTGTCGGCCGCCTCGACGAACTGCAGGACGGCCGCGGGCGAGACGCCCTGTGTTTCCGGCCGGCTGCGCGGGAGATCTCCGGCGATGGCCGCCGAAAGGGCGAAGACGGAGAGGATTGTCATGGCCGATACCTGGGATGGTTGAGGCGGACCGATGTCGACGAGGGCCCGATCTTCACCGATCCGTCGGGGGTCCGCAATCGGCGCGTGCCGATCGGGGCGGCCGAGTTGTGGAAACCGGATCTGCTGAAGAAGGGGCAGTCCGCCCGAAGGCGCGAGGGTCTCGTGGGCCCGCTTGCCCAAGGAGCGGTCGACGGCGACAATGGCGGGCGTGATCGGACTGAGGGCTGATACGCATCCCGAAAAATTTATACCCGGTCTGTTGCGGGAACTGCCGATTAGGCAAGATGAGGCCGCCCGAATCACTGCACGGAGGTCTCATCAATGTTCGTCGCCGATCACCATACCACCGAAGAACTCCGGGAACTCGCCCAGGACTTCAACCAGAAGCGAATCTGGCGCCGCGCCCAGGCCGTCGTCCTCGCCAAGCAGGGGCGAACCGCCACCGACATCGCGGACGCCCTTGGGTGTTCCCTCAAGGCCGTCAAGAACTGGGTCGCTCAATACAACACCGGAGGGATCGAGGCCCTCTACGAGCGACCCCGGAGCGGGCGACCGCCGCTGTTGGACCCGGCGCAATACCCCCGGTTGAAGCAACGCCTGGGCGAACCGCCTCGTCCCGAGGACGGCGTCTGCACCCTCCGGGGCCTCGACGTCCGGCAGATCCTCGGGCGCGAATTCGGTGTGTTGATGAGCCTCCAGGCCGTCTACGACCTGCTCCAGCGCCTGGGCTACAGCGGCCTGATGCCGCGACCGCAGCACGAGGACGCCAACCCCGAGGTGCAGGGGCTCTTCAAGGAGATCGTCGTCGATCAGATCGACGCCATCGCGCAGCAGCACCCGGGCCGGGAGTTGCGGATCTACTTCGAAGACGAGGCGCGGTTCGGCACGCAGGGGACGATCACGCGGGTCTGGGCCCCGAAGGGGTCGCGGCCGAGGGCCGTGCGGCAGAACGGGCGGGAGTGGCTGTACGTGTTGATGGCCGTCTGCGCCAGCACGGGGGCGGCCTCGGCGCTGATCATGCCGGGATTGAACACCGGCGTACTCAACCTGTTCCTGGAGCAGTTCTCCGGCGAGTTGCCGGCAGGGGTCCACGCGGTGTTGATCTGGGACGGGGCGGGCTATCACACGGGCAACGATCTGGTCGTCCCGAGCAACGTGAGCCTGATCCCACTGCCGCCGTACTCGCCCGAGTTGAACCCGGTGGAGAGCCTGTGGCATTACCTGCGGCCGCATCACTGGTCCAATCGGGAGTACGAGGGCTACGAGGGCCTCAAGACGGAGGCCATCCGGAGCCTCCTTGCCGTCTCAGACGCGAAGACGCTCAAAAGCATCTGCAACACCGATTACGTGCAGCAAAGGGCATAAACTTTCCGGGTTCCGTATGAGTTGACCTGAGCAGCATCCCTCGGACGGATCGCGGACCTGTCATCCCTACTTGGTGCCGGCCCAGTGGGACGCCTTTCGCTGAGCAGGCACGATCTCCCGGGCGGCTCCCGCGACGGCCCCGATGACCCCCCCGACACAGGCGAGGAAGAGGACGGGGATGATGTATTCGGACGAGGGCGTGGCGGGGTGGGAGGCCGACTTGAGCAGGGCGAGCCCGAGTCCCGCCACCAGGGCACTCGTGAGCAGGGACACGCCGAGGATACGTGCGATCAGCGCCATGACAGCACCCCCTTGAGAGCGGTCAGACGACCGGCAGCGGACCGAGCACTTTGCGATGCAAAGTAGAATCTAGCCGCCGCCTCGCCTTCGGTCAAGCGGCATTTCGCCGCGGTCGATCCCAGGGTAACGCTCATGACGACCTCGGCGCTGAACTCGTCGATGTAATGTCCAGGAGGATAACGACCGGCTGGTCAGGTCCGAAGGCGCCGTACCGGGCGGACCCACCGCCGGCCCGCACCGGGCCCGCCCACGGGGCCATCGACCCGGACCCCGACATATCCCCTCGGTCTCCCTACCCCAGATTCAAGCTCGGAGCGGGCGTCGCCGAGGGTTGCGGCCAGGAATCGGCATTCGCGGGGGCGGACCGGATGCATGACATCCAGGACGGCCCGATCCCACCGCCGGGCGTCGTCGGGCTCGTCCAGCGTACCGTACCGGAGCAGGATCTCCCGGTACATCTCCGGGCCGACCAGGACGTCGACCCCGTTGGACAGCGTGATGCCGTGGTAGGCGGTGCGGAGTTCGTGGCGGAGGAGGGCCCCGAAGAGGATCGCCACGAGGGCCACACCCAGCAGTGTAAGCATGTGCCACCTCCCTGTCGGGCGAGAAGGGTGCCTCCTTGCCTCCGACATCTATTGTAAGGACAGAGCCTTGGATAGGAGAAGACCCGGAGGAGAACTTTCCCAGCGGGCGAGGCGGCACCCGGGGTCCCGAAGCCTTGACCCCACTCGCGGGGTGGCGTCCTCCCGTAGGGTCGCGGGGGGAGGGAAAGATGAAAGACCGCGTCGATCGATGCTTCGGCGGCCTCATCTGCTGCCCTGCCGGATGATCATCGGCCCTGCTTCCGTCCCCCTCACCCGGGGTGGGTCGGTCTCTTCCAATACCTCTCCCCTTCGCCCGTGAGCAGCCAATCCGGGCTGGCCCCTGTCACGACGATGAACCGCAGGATCACCAGGCCGGGGAGCGTCACGCCTGACTCGTAGTTGTGCCACGTCCGGTGGGGCACCCCCAGGGCCTTCGCCAGGAGCGGCCCGCCGTGCTCGCCGTAGAGTTCCCGGCGGATCTGGCCGACACGCCGTGCCAGGTCGATCCGGCTCTCCATCGTCATCGGTGTCACGTCGCCACTCGCATCCCGTTGCTCACCTAGAGCGTGTTATGAACTGCCCGATCAATCAGACGTAAATTCGGGCTCAGCAATGATTTAGGGCGAATGACGTCCGAATGGATTCGGCGGCATAAGTCCTGTCTTTGTAACGACCTGTGGAGAGTTCATAACACGCTCTAACCCGGCCGCATGCTTGCCCATCCTCACCGACCAAGGGGGTGGTGGCAACTGCAACATCCCAAGATTGCATGTATACGTTGTTTTGCGGCAGCAAAGAAGTTGCCGCCTGGGCGGGCATGCCCCGCGGAGGAGGGATCATTGGTCGATAGCCCGGCTGATTCAGGTGGGAATCATCCCGGGGTGCATACGCCATCACCGAACGACTTCGTGGGGCTTCTGGAAGCCAATACGGACGCCCGAGAGTAGACAGAGTATACAGGTTGATCCCCCTGCTGGTTGCCTCGGAGGATCTACTCACGGAACACCTCCGGCGGACGAGCCAGACGGTGGTAAGTCAGGCTGCTTCAGAGAGCTCGGGATTCGGCGACGGCATCCCGCCCGGCTCGCCCGAGGAATCGCCTCGGGACGTCGATCCTGGCGCGACGTCGGCCGTGTCTTAATGAATTAAGAGAACACTCTTCCGGACCGGCCCCTATTTCGGCCACCCCTTCCCGCCTCGGCGGTGCTTCCGGGCTCGTCGACCTCGCCCAAGCCCGAGTCCTATATAGGAACCCCCCGCCGGTCCCGGGCGCTCACAGCAACCGGCCAAGATCGGCCCGTGCCGGCCCGATCCTATCCCACCCCTATGCATAACCGACCCAGGCGATCACGCCGATCGACGCCGCCATCGCGAGGACGGCCCCCTCGCCCCCCCACCGCCAAATCCCGATGCCGACCAGGGCCAATAGCAATGTCGCTACGAGGGCCGGCAGCGCCTGATGGGGCCGGAGATGATAGTGTCCCATCGCTCGGCCCCCGGCCGGTCCGACCGCCTCCCCGTTCGATTGATCGAGGCTTGTATACGGACTGGCGATGAAGGACACACCCATGGATGTCCTTATGAATTAGGAGATAGATTCTCCCCACCGGCCCCGATTTCGGCCGGCCATCCTTTCAAGCTCGATTGGACTCCCGGGCTCGCGACCTCGCCCGAGAGTTGAACCGGCGGGGGGATTGTGCACCAATTGCAAGTCAGCTACCGTCGCTTCGCTCCCCGGCCTGGGACACGATGGGCCGCCCGAGCGCCCCAACATCACTTCCGGCCGTCGCCAGCCCCCGTCTCGTGATTAGCTCGCCCGGAAGGAATGAGAGTATTGCCCCCCGCCGGTCATCCGCCGAGCAGGCGTTGCCGAGCCGCCCGGGCAGCCAATGTGCATGATTGCATGCATAGGCCGCGGATCATCCTCGCCCGAGTTGTGTTTGGGGCACCCCCAGTGCCGATCGAGGCCGACCCCCGCCCCTTTTGCCACTAAAAACCCCCGCCCCCTTCTCGCCTCTCCTCATCCCAAGTCTAATTCTAGCTTCAAGTTCTTGCAATTACTGTCGAATTCTGATATGCTCTACATCGTTGGCGGTGACGGTCACCGCCACAACGAAACGGGCCGAGCGGTGCTTGGAACACCGCCCGGCCCAAGGCAACGGCTGCATAGGAGCCCCTGCCCATGGCGATTCTACGCGCCTCGAACTCGCCCGTCCAACGCCCCGCCGCCTCCTGGCCCGACTGGACCGACGCCGACACGTGGGAACTCGGCCCCGACCCGTCCGACGCCGATCGCGCGTGGTGGGCTGAACAGAACACCGACGCCCACACCGACGACCCGACGCCCGACGAGGTCTACGACGCCCAAGCCGAGGAAGCCGCCGCCCTCGACCGCCTCGAACGCGGCATCTGCCTGTGAACGTCCCGGGGGCCGAAGGCGTTCCTCGGCCTCATCCCCACACGGTTCGCGTCCAAGCTTTCCAGGAGATACCTTCGATGTCACGCAACACGACCCTGATGGTTCATGCCGGTGGCGTCCGTCGGACCCGCGACGAGCTCGCGACGCTGCACACGCCCGCACCGACGGCGACATGGAAGCCAGTCCCCCATGCCGACTTCGTCTCGTCACTGATCGAGGGGCTGATCTCCCAGGGGGTCGAAGTCTCCCGGGAGGATTACTGCACGATGGGCCGGGACGACGCCAAGCTGCTTGGCACGATGGACCTTCGCATCCGTGGCCTCGACACCGCCGACTACGCGATGGGGCTGGGGCTTCGGGCCTCCAATGACAAATCGCTGTCGATCCAGTTCGTCGCGGCGTGCCGCGTGTTCGTCTGCGACAATTGGGCGTTCTCGGGGTCGGAGGGGGCCGTCTTCCTGAAGCGGAAGCACACCGCTCGGCTTGACATCGGGGCCGTCGTGCCCGGGGCCGTTGATCAGTTCATCGAACGGGCCTGGGCGTTCCGCCTCGACCTCGACCGGATGAGGGATTTCAGCCTCACCGACGGCCGGGCCAAGGAACTGATCCACGACGCCTTCGCGGGGCCGGCCCCGGTCGCCCCGCTCCGCCTGCTCCCGGCGGTCTCTCGGCTCTACTTTGACGACGAGGAGCAGCGGGACAAGTTCCCCGAACGGTCGCTGTGGTCGCTCAACAACGCGTTCACGGAGGCGGTCAAGGCCCTCAAGCAGGGGCCGCAGCACGACGCGGGGCTTCGCATCGGGCGGATGGTCGGGCGGATTCTGCACCGGGCGAAGCCGGAGCCGGACGCGGTGATCGACGGAATCGAGATCTTCCGATGAAAGGAGGGTGGATGCTGATCTGGCTGGGATTCGTCCTCGGGCTTTTGAAGGGGCTGCTGGAAGAGCGTGATCGATAGGCCCCGGACAATCAGAGAATCGACCGCCCCGCCTTGAGTCATTCGGCTCGGGGCGGGTTTTCGGTGTTGAGGCCGACTCTCTTTTTAATATTATTTTTTGAACACATTATAGGAATTATTAATCGATAAATCCGGGATGACGGTCAACCGGACAGCACGGGACAGCACAGAGTTTGAGCCATTGACTTTGTTTGCAAGTTTCGTCATCTTCTAGGATTGGTCCCGGAGCGAGCCCGATCCGAGGACGACGCGGAGAGGAACAAGGCTTTTCAATTTATTATATATATTTATTAAAATGGAAAAGCTCATTGAGCGCGCCGTGCACCTGCAAAACGACGCACTGCGCCTGCAGAATAGCGCCCGCGAGTTGCTATCCATGATGACGGGAGAAACCCGTTTTCTCCTACCATCTTCGCCTCTCCAGGTGAAGCGAGTGCGACCCGCCGAAGAAGGGGCCGGACCGGGGTCGACCGAGATCCAATCGGCCACCCTTCGCGATCGATTAAGGAGCATGGGATTCGTCGATGAACAGGTTCATTTCAGCGCAAAGGAGGTTGGAAGGATCTTGAAGGAATTGGGGAAGCAAGGAAGATCTAGTTATACAATTCGCAAGTGGTGGGTGGTGTCCTAGGCAATTTGAACCTTTGCGAGGGACTGGACGTAGGATGAGTGACGATCCCGGTACCTATGCCCTGGTCACAACACGTCCCCTTCCACGGGGCCCATTCGCCTCATGCACGATCTCGCTCGCTTCTGCTGCCAGAACCCCGACTGCTCCCTCTACGGCCAACGGGACGTCGGAAATCTCTCGGTCTGCGGCCGCTACGGCAAGGACAAGCAGTTCCGCCAACTCTACTGCAACGCCTGTCGCGCCCGCTTCTCGGAGCGCAAGGGCACGCCGCTCTACCGCTGTCACCTCCCCGAACCGACCGCCGTCTCGGTCCTGGAGCACCTGGCCGAGGGCGACGGCATCCGCCAGACCGGCCGCCTCGTCGGCGTCCATCGCGACACCGTCGTCCGACTGGCCAGAGCCGCCGGGGAGCATGCCCACGACGCTCATGACGAGCTTGTGGCTTTTTCCCCCTCGGACCACTGAGGTCCAGTTCGACGAGAAGTGGTCGTTCGTCAATAAGAAGCAGAAGAACTGCGACCCCGCCGATCCCGCCGACGATCACAAGGGGGACTGGTGGGATCACGTCGCGATCGACCCCGAACATCGGCTGGTCTTGGCCGTGGTCCCGGGGGCGCGCTCGATCGAGAACGCCGAGGAGATCGTCGCCACGGTCAAGGACCGCACCGACGGCGCTACGCCTCGGTTGATGACCAGCGACGAATACCCCGCCTATGCCTCGGCGATCGAGAGGGCGTTCGGCGTGCCGGTCTCGGGGCCCACGACCGGGCCGGGCCGGCGGCCGATCCTGCCCGAGCGGCGGTTGCCCCAGGACTTGACCTACGCCACGGTCCACAAGGCACGGGAAAACGACCGGGTGGTCGCGGTCGAACGTCGGCTGATCTTCGGCACCGAAGGCGGTCTGAAGGCCGCCCTGGGCGCGTCGTCGGTGAGCCGGGCGGTCAACACGTCGTTCATCGAGCGCCAGCACGGCACCGACCGCGGCCAGAACGCGCGGAAGGCGCGGAAGACGTACCGGTTCAGTAAAGATTGGCGTGTACATGAGGCGATGAGCTATTACACGCTGTATCGCTACAACTTCTGCTGGGTGGTCCGCACCTTACGGCAGCGGGACGACAAGGGGCGTTGGCAGCGACGGACGCCCGCTCTGGCCGCCGGGCTAACGGATCACGTCTGGACTACCCGCGAATGGGTCAGCTTCCCGGCTGTTCAAGTGGCATAGGACACCACCAAGTGGTGTGGATGGGGTCAAATGCGAAGTGAAATGGTTGAGGGTTGAGAATGAGTATCGTATTTCGTTCGATTCGCTCGTCGAACTTGTCAAAGATGGACCAAGGCGTCCTAACTTTTACCCCAAACTGAAAAAATCAAGTCCCAACAAGGCACCTAAAAAGCACAGAAAAGGGGAGACAGGTTCCTATTCAGAGGGATGATAACTCCTTGAAAAATTGTGGTTCGACTGTCAAGCTATCCGGGCACATTGAGTAGTTCGATCGCCCGTTTGCGGTTCTTCGGAAACAGGTGTCGGTATCGCTCGCGCTGCTCCTGGGTCTGGTGGCCCATCCAGCGGTCGATCGTCGTTTCGTCGACGCCCTTCGAGGCCAGGATCGACGCGAACGAGTGCCGGAACGTGTGGAAGCCGGGGATGACCTTCCACTTCTCGCTGCTGGCCAGCGTCCGCTTGAAGTGATCGTGCGCCATGTCCACCGTCAGCGGCTCGCCGGCCCTGCAGATCGTGTTCTGACCGCCGGGATGGGACGACAGCCAGTCGCCCATCACACCCGCCAGCTTCGAGTTCACGTCCACCGTGTGGAAGGTCGAGCGGCCCCGCTTCCGCTTCCTCTCGCGGATGTTGACCGTCCCGTTCTCCAGGTCCCAGTCCTCGACCCGCGACCGGCAGATCTCGCTCCGCCTCGCCCCCGACATGGCGGCGAAGGCGAACATCGGGTAGATGAACGGGTTCCGGGCGTTCACCCGGACGTGCTCCAAGACCTCGTGCACCTCCTCCAGCGTCAGGTAGAGGCTCTCCCACAGGGCCGCCTCCTCGTCAGGCGTCAATCCGCCCCGGTCGATGGTCCGGCGGATCGCCTCGTAGGTCTGGAAGGGGGGCTTCTGCTCGGTGCGGGGGAAGTGCAAGTCCTTGACCCGGAAGGGCACGGCCTCCTTGAGGTGACCCTGCCTGAGCCCCCAATTCCAGATGACGCGGAGGGTTGAGAGCTCCTTCAGGATCGTGGGCGGGAGGATGGGCTTGCCCCGGTAGGTCTCGCGGGACCGCCGGTTGGCGTATTTCTGGATATCCGCCAGGGCCAGCGCACCGATCTGGGCATCGGGCCCGAAGAGCCGGAGCAGGTGGGCCTTGTGGAAGCCCTCCATCGCGACCGTGGTCTTGGCCTTGGCACCCCTGGGGAAGGTCTCGTCGTAGAGCCTGAGTAGCTCGCCGAGGGTCAGCGCCTTCGGCCCCTCCGGTTCGGGCGCCACCACGGCCTTGGCCGTCCGCTGCCCGCCGGTCACGATGAACTCGCCGGGGTCGGCGCCCTCGGGCAGGGCGATGTATCCCATGGTCAGCCGGAAGAGCGTCTCCTCGACGCGGGCCTGGACCGCCTGGGCGGCCTGAAGGTCCTTCGTCCCGGCCGATTTGGTGAACTGCCTGCCGGCGTACCAGAACGTGACGAGCTTGTTGCCCCTGCCGTCGGTCTTCAGCCCCGCCATCGCATGGCCTCCGGTGGTCGTTGCTCGGCCCACCGGAATCGTAGTGGACAACACAACAGCAACACGGAGGCAACAGCGTGGTGGAATTGTGGTAGAGATGACGAGTGGAAAAGCAAAAGGACCTACGCCTGTTCGACGTAAGTCTTTTTGCTATAGTGCCGAAGAGAGGACTTGAACCTCCACGGGCATGGTTAGCCCACTAGGACCTGAACCTAGCGCGTCTGCCAATTCCGCCACTTCGGCAAGGCGTTGCAGTGGCATTTAAGTCGCATTGCAGCCGGCATTTCCGGCCGTTCCCGTCTCGATTCAACCACCAGGCGCTATTGTACCGACACCTGGGCGGTAGGGGCAATATCATCGGCAAAATAACCGGAGCGACGGCCGTGGCTCGCGCGAAGAGACGCGCGTCGCGCTCTGCGCATCCCATATCGGGTCGAAGCGAGGGTCGTCCACCGTGGTCAGAGGCCCCGTCTTGTCGCCTTCGTGCGTACCGGCCGAGGCGAGGGCGAAGTGGTCTTGGCCGACTCTTACTGACCGAGCAACCGGCGCGGCGCGGTCGTCGCGGGACGGCCGGCCCGCCCGAGAGGGCTTTCCCGTGAGACGCACCGCATCCTTCACGGCGATGGTCGTCCTCCTGTCCGCCGGGACCTGCCCGGCCGCGGGCCCGCCCCCTGATCGGGGCCGGGGCCTCGTGGCGGAGGACCTCGCCGCGCCGGACCATCTACCACTCGCCCCAGTCGCCCGGCTACACCTGCTGGGTGGGCGCCTGGACGATGCCCGGAGGCGACCTGATGGTCTGCTTCACGCAGGCGACCGGCCCGCTGGAGGGCCGTCCCCGCATGACGAAGGAGCTCCAGGAGCATCTGGGCTGGCCGCCGAAGAAGGACCCGATCGGCTACAACTTCACCGGGCTCGACCTCAGCAACGTGTACCTCCGATCCGGGGACGGCGGGGCCTCCTGGGAGCGGGTCGGTGCCGACCCGTTCCGCACGCCGGTCGGCCAGATGAGCCAGGGAGGGCCCCAGGTCGCCCTGCGCGATGGGACCGTCTTACGCGCGGTCTTCGGATACCACCTGCCGCTCGACCCGGACGTGCCGAAGACGGGCTTCCTCCAGCGCTCGTCCGACGGCTGCAAGACGTGGGGGCGTCGCCAGCTCCCGGTCGACCCGGCCCGGCACACCATCCGGATCACGCGGCTGCGGTTCCTCCGCGACGGCCGCCTGATCGCCACCGGCGGGATCGTCCGCGGCGTCCCCGCCGCCGAGATGTCCGCCAAGGTCCCACCGGGTTTATGGGAACCCCTGTTGCTCGTCTCCGAGGACGAGGGGACGTCGTGGGGCCCTCCGCTCGATGTCGTGCCGGCCGACGTAGGCAAGAGCTGGGGCGGCGAGGAGTGGGATACTGCGGAGCGGCCCGACGGCGACCTCGTCTGCGTCTTCCGCAGGACCGACCCCCACAGGCGCAACATCGCGAGATCCGCTGGCAGGGCCTCCTCAAGGAGGCCGGCAAGACGTGGACGATGGAGCGGCTCGGCCCCTCTCCGCTGCCGCACTCCGGGCATCCGGATCTGCTCGCCGCGCGCGAGGGGGTCGTCCTGCACATCGCGACCACCGGCATCGACTGGACCGACGATGGCGCGGCCTCCTGGCATCGCCTGGAGTTCCCCGGCCGGCCGCAGCCCTATCGTTCGGCCTACTACCCGCACAGCCTCCAGGCGAAGGACGGCCTGATCTACGTCTTCTCGCATCGCGGCGGGCACGACCCCTACGGGCGCGATGAGGAGGTCATCATGGATACCTTCCGACTGGCCGCGGGCCGCAGGTAGCGTCGATCGCGGCGGCGACGTCGGGTTGCTGCGGGCGGGCCGCGATGGGGCCTTCGGCCGCCCGGCCGCCGGTCTCCGGCACGCCGAGCCAGAAGACCAGGAGGGCCACCAGCGCGAGCGTCGAGAGGGCGAGGAAACCGGCGTCGAATCCCGCCTCGCGGACGACGAAGCCGGTCAGGAGGTTGCTCAGCGAGGCGCCGATCCCGACCGCCGTCGCCAGGGCCCCTTGCATCAGGTTGAACCGACCGGTCCCGCGCGACAGGTCGGCGATGACCAGGACGCCGACGACGCCGAAGATCCCCGCGCCGATCCCGTCGAGCAGCTGGACGGCCACCAGGAGCGCGGGGTCGGTGCCCAGGGTGTAGAGCAGGCCCCGCACCGGCAGGACGGCGAAGCCGATCAGGAAGACGGGGCGACGGCCCCACGTCTCGGCGAAGCGGCTCGCCAGCAGCGCCACCGGGACCATCACCATCTGCGCCGCGATAATGCAGGCCGACATGTCCGACGCGACGCCGCCGGTCTTGCCCGCGGTGAGCTTCTGGCCGACCAGCGGGAGCATCGCGGCGTTGGCCAGGTGGAACAGCGCGATCGACAGGATGAAGATGCCGACCCGGCGGTCGCGGAACACGGTGCCGAGGCCGGCGATCCGGGGCCGCTCCCCTTCGGCGTGGTCGGCCCCTCGCGCGAGGTCATGGTCGATGTCCCGGCCCCGGATCAGGAGGGTCGTGACGATCGTGCCCGCCGCCATCGCCGCGACCAGGTAGAAGATCCCCTCGTACGCGACGCGGTCGCCGATCAGCCCCGCCAGGATGGCGGCGGCGACGTTGCCGGCGTGGTTGGACGCCTCATTGCGGCCCATCCGGCGCGGGAGCCCGGCGCGGCCGACCATCCCCAGGCTGATCGCGGCGACCGAGGGGGGGAGGAATGCCACCGCCACGCCGATCAGCGACTGCGCCCCCACGATCACCGGCAGCGTCGTCCGCCAGACCATCGCGACCGCACCGATCGCAACCGCCAACGACGCCAGCACCACCACCGCGCGACGGCTCCGGACCCGGTCGATCAGCGCCCCGGCCGGCGTCTGCGCCACGACCGTCGCCATCGTCAGGACCGACATGGCGACCCCGATCCGGCTCGGGTCCCAGCGCTTCGTGGCCAGGTAGATGGCCAGGTACGGCCCGAGGCCGTCGCGGACGTCGGCCATGAAGACGTTCAGGGCGTCGAGCGCCCGGAGGCTCCGGCGCTTCGGGGACCTCTCGTCGGGGTGCGTCACGGTCGATGATCCTTTGGCTGGGCGGTCGCGGTCGGAAACTCAGCAGAAGTCGGTCCGGGCCACGCGCGGGTGGGCGGCGGGGACCGCGGTGTAGCGGCCCGTCGGGTCGACCGCGAAGGTGATCCGGTGGCGGCCTTCGAGGCCGTCGCCGTCGATCGCGACGGCCTCGAACGCATGCTCGCCCTTCGAGAGCCGGTCGCCCGCCAGGGGGCACGACCGGAGGCCCTCGCCGATCGGCCCCAGGGCGACCCAGTCGCCCTCGTCGACGCGGCCCCGGACCGTCGCGGGCCCCGACGCGGACCAGACCTTGACCTCGAACCGATCGGGCCCGTGGACGACGTGCCGTGGCCCGGTCATCACGATCGAATCGCGAGGATGCGTGATCAGCACCACGGGACCGGCGTCCTCGACCGTCCGGTAGGTCGTCGCGAAGTCCTCGCCCCAGGCGTGGCCGATCAGGTATCCGGGAGGCCCCCCTCGGGGTCGCCGATCGACCGGACGGCGATCGCCACGTTGCGGCCGTCGTTGGCCGTCTGGAGGTAATGGGTGTGTCCCGAGATGATCGCGGCGATCCGCCTCGTCTGGACGACCTCGCGCCAGTCGTCGATGCCGGGGCCGGCGAAGTCCTCCCAGATCTGATAGGGATAGTTGTGCTGGAAGACGATCACCCGCTCGCCCACGGCGAGCGCGGAATCGACCTGGTGGAGGAACCAGGCGATCTGGTCGGGCGAGAGGCCGAGAGGGCGGGCCTCCTGCGTGTCGAGCCGCACGAACCGGAACCCGCGCAGAGAGGTCGCGCCGTGGGTCTCGCCCACGAACCGGCGGAAGCCGGTCGCCTCGGGGTCGTCGTGGACGTCGTGGTCGCCCACCAGCGCGAAGTGCGGGACGTGGAGCCGCCGCGGACCTCGTCGAACAGGAGGAACTGACCCTCGGTCGCGTCCTGGACGTTGTCGCCGATGAACTGGACGAAGTCGGGGCGGATCAGGCGGTTGACCTCGTCGGCCATCCAGTGCGCCACGCGATCGTTCTCCCGGCCGGGCCCCGTCAGGTGCAGGTCGCCGGGCACGACGAAGGTGACGGGCATGTCGGTTTGGTCCATGATCTCGGCTCCTGCGAGGGATGGCGTCGGCTTCAGTAGTGGACCAGGGCGAGCCAGGCGACGCCGACGAGGGTCGTCAGCGATCGTCAGCGGGACGCCGACCTTGAGGTATTCGACGAACCCCAGCTCGGTCCCGGCGCGGCGGGCGTTCTCGACGACGATCAGGTTGGCCACCGAGCCGAGCACCGTCAGGTTCCCCGCCAGGGTGCTCGACATCGCCAGCGCCAGCCACGCCGCCTCCTTCTGCGGCATCACCTCCATCAGCGGCTTGAACAGCAGGACCGCCGGGACGTTCGACACCAGGTTCGAGAGCACCACCGACAGCCCGCTGACCAGCACCACCGGCGACTCGCAGCAGCGCCGTGCCAGCGCTCCAGGCCCCAGGTCCGGACGACGTGGACCTCGAAGGCGTGGACCACGACGAACAGGCCGGCGAACATGACCAGCAGCGGCCAGTCGACCGCCCCGTAGACCTTCTCGGGCCGGACCCGGCCGAGCATCAGCACGCCCGCCGCCGCCAGCGCCACCAGGGCGATCGGCTGGCCCGCGAAGAACAGGCCGACCGTGACCAGCGTCACCGCGACGCTCTTGATCAGCAGGCCCCGATGGACCCGGGGCCGGTCCGGCGGCCACCGCCGTCGCGGACCCGTCCGACGCGGCCAGCGCCTTGCGGTAGACCAGCGCCACGACGGCGAAGTTCGAGCACCAGGCCGATCAGCGGCCACCGGGGCCAGCCGCGCGGCGAACCGCAGGTAGGAGATGTGCGAGAGCGAGCCGATGATGATGTTCTGCGGGTTGCCCGTGATCGTCGCGACCGAGCCGATGTTCGAGGCCGTCGCCAGGCCGACCAGGTACGGGATCGGCGGCCGCTTCAGCCGCTGGCAGAGGTGGAGCACCAGCGGCGTCAGGGCGACGCAGACGACGTCGTTGACCAGGAACGCCGAGAGGACGCCCGAGAGGCCGATCGTCACCGCCAGCAGGGCCAACGGGCCCGGAGAACCGCGCGGCGATCCGCTCGGTCGCCAGGGCGAAGAACCCGGCCATCCGCAGGTAGGCGACCACGACCATCATGCCGAACAGCAGGACGATCGTCTCGTAGTCGACCGCCCCGGCCGCCTCGTGCAGGTCGAGCACGCCGCAGGCGAGCATCGCCGCCGCCGCCGACCAGGGCGATCCCGGCGCGGTCGATCCGCAGGCCGGGGACCTTGCCGATCGCCAGGGCCAGGTAGGTCAGGCCGAAGATCGTCGAGACCAGGGGGATCATCCGGAGGTCGCGGAGGGTGTCGTCACGGGCGGAATCTCCTCGCGAGTGATCGAGTCATGAGTGATGAGTCAGGAACGCAGGAGGCGGTCTCGATCCATCGGGCATGTCTTACTCATGACCGTCACTCGTACTCGTACTCAGGGGGTCGTCGAGAGGTCGGAGACGGTGGCCATCGGCTCGACGCCGTGGTCGGCGGTGTCCTCGTCGTGGCGGGCGAGGGTCTCGGGGACGAACGCGACGACGAGGGCCGTCGCGACGGCGCCGACGCCCGCCAGGGCCGCGAACAGGCCGCGGTAGCCGAGCGGGCCGACCAGGAAGCCCGACGACCGCCGGGCCGATCGCCGAGCCGAGCACCAGGCGACGTGCCGACGATCACCTGCGCCTCGCCCGACCGCCTCGGGTCGGCCAGGCGGTCGGTCACCCACGCCGCGGCCAGGACCGCGAACAGGCCGTTGCCCAGGCCGTCGAGGACCTGGTTCGCCACGGCCTCCATCGGGCGTCCGGACCAGCGCCACCAGGCCCAGCCGCACCGCCATGATCGCCCAGCCCGCGATCAGCAGCGGCTGCCGACCCCAGCGGTCGGCCAGCCAGCCCGCCGGCCAGACGACGAGCATCCAGGCCACCATGCTCACGGCGAACGCATAGGCCAGCATCCGCTCCGGGGCGTGCAGGTCGCGCTTCAGGAACAGGCCGAGGTAGACGCCCCCGGGCGCGTTGGCCGCGTGGTACAGGACCATCGCCGCCACGAACGCCCAGAGGCCCGGGTCCTTCGGCAGCCATCCGCCCGCGGGCCTCCGCTCGCCCTCCGAGGTCGCGACCCTCATGCCTCGTGCTCGCCCGATTCGTGGATCAGCAGCGACGCGGCGACGGCCAGGCCCTGCACGACGGCCAGCGGCAGCGAGGATCGAGCCGACGCCCGTACCGCTCGGCGATCCAGCTGCCGACCAGGGCCATCAGCGATGATGCCGATCGGCTTCCAGAACCGCAGGGCCCCGAGCGCCGCGCCGACCTGCCCCGGGCCGGGCCAGGGCCGCCGCCTCGGCCCCGGAGAGGCTCTCGACGACCGCCCGGCAGATGCCGTTCTCGGCGAACAGGACGACCAGCACGCCGAGCCAGACGACGCCCGTGCGCCCCGCGGAGCAGCGACGGTCGCGACGGCCAGCGACCGCCAGCGCGACGACCAGGAACGGCTTCCGCCAGCCGATCCGGTCGGACCAGAGCCCGACCGGGAACTGCGCCAGGCCCGGCCAGCGCCGCCAGGGTCGAGACGATCCCGATCGCCCGGTCCGAGAGCCCCCGCTGGCCGAGGTAGAGCGGCAGGTACGGGCAGCGTGAAGCCGATCCCCGCCATGCCGAGGAAGTACGAGCCGTACAGGCCGATCCGGTTCCGCCAGTCCATGATGCTGGTCTCCGACCGCGTTGCTGTCACCCCGATCCGGCGGCTGTCGCCGGGTCGTGGGGTGCCAACGCACGTCGGATGCCGGGACCGGAATCGCGTGAGAATCGGTGCATTTCCGCCCGAATCGCCCCCGATCTCCCTCCCCGATGGGCGATAAGCCCCCGATCCGACGGGGGGATGTCGCCCACCGCGGGGGCGCGTCCGGGGCGGGGTCAGGCCAGTCGCTCGTCCAGGTCGAGCGCGGCGGAGTTGATGCAGTAGCGCAGCCCGGTCGTCGGCGGGCCGTCGGGGAAGACGTGCCCGAGGTGCGAGCCGCACCGGCTGCACGTCACCTCGGTCCGGCTCATGCCGTGGCTGCGGTCCTCGTGCTCGGCGACGTGCCCCTCGCCGATCGGCCGGTCGAAGCTCGGCCAGCCGCTGCCCGAGTCGTACTTCGTCCCCGACGCGAACAGCTCCTGCCCGCAGGCCGCGCAGCGGTAGATCCCCGGCGCCTTCGCGTCCCAGTAGATGCCCGTGAAGGCGCGCTCGGTCCCCTTCTGGCGGAGGACGTGATACCGCTCGGGCGACAGTTGCTCCCGCCACTCGGCGTCGGTCTTCTCGATCTTCTCGGCCATGATCGCCTCCCCCGAAATGTCCGGCACGATCCCGCCCGCATCCCCTCAGAGGGAGCAGCCGTGGCGGCCGTGCTTCTCGAAATAGCGCTGGTGGTATTCCTCGGCGCGGTAGAAGGTCGAGGCGGGCGTGATCTCGGTCACGATCGGCCTGCGGAACCGGCCGCTCTCCTGGAGCCGCTCCTTCGAGGCCCGCGCGGCCTCCTCCTGCCCGGCGTCGTGGACGAAGATGGCCGAGCGGTACTGGGCGCCGACGTCCGGGCCCTGGCGGTTCGGGGTCGTCGGGTCGTGGATCGACCAGAAGACGTCCAGGAGCCGATCGTAGCCGACCTTCTCGGGGTCGTACTCCACCTCGACCACCTCCGCGTGCCCGGTGCGGTCGGTGCAGACCTGCTCATACGACGGGTCCTCGACGGTCCCTCCCGAGTAGCCGACCGCCACGTCGGTCACGCCCGGGACCTGGCGGAATGCGTGCTCGACGCCCCAGAAGCAGCCCGCGCCGAAGGTCGCCTTCTTCATCGGATGGTCCTCCCAGGTCGCTCGTCCGGCGATCGCGGGCGCGACGCGCCCTCATGGGAGTTGTAGAGCTTTCGGGGCACCGCGGCAATGCCCGTCGTCCCCCCGGGCGGCGGCGCTTGCCATCGTCGCCCGGTGGGCGGTATGCTCCCGTCTCCCACTTCCGAGTCCCCGGCCCATCGCGGAGGAGACCATGCCCGAGCCGCAGCACCACGAGCAGATGATGCGGATGATGACCGGATACTGGGTCTCGCAGGCGATCTACGTCGCCGCCAAGCTCGGCATCGCCGACCTGATCGACGACGGCATGGAGTCGGTCGACCAGCTCGCCGAGGCCACCGCGACGCACCCCCGCTCGCTCTACCGCCTGCTGCGGGCGTTGGCGAGCGTCAGCATCTTCGCCGAGCGGGAGGGCCGCCGGTTCGCGCTGACGCCGCTGGCCGAGTGCCTGCGCGACGACGCGCCCGGCTCGCAGCGGTCGACGGCCATCATGTTCGGCGAGGAGCACTACAACTGCTACGGCGACCTGCCCGGGATCGCGCTCCACACGGTCCAGGAGGTCGACCGGCTCGCCAACGGCAACACCGTCATCTGCAGACTGGATCGGCGGCGTGAAGCGTCCCGACTGGCCCGGCGTGGTGCAGGTGATCGAGGTCACGCCCGACAAGAAGGTCGTCTGGGCCCTGCGGGACCGGGAGACCCTCGGCCCGGCCTCGTCGATCCAACGGCTCGACGAGCCGGGCGTCCCGGAGGACGGCGATCTCCAGAGGTGAGCCGATGACCGGGCCGATCAGCGGACGCCCCGCGGCGGTGCGGCCTTGCGGTGGGCCCGCAGGGCTTCCAGGACGGCGGTCATGTCGGCGGGCATGGGGGCGACGAGTCTGAGCTCCCGGCCGGTCAGCGGGTGGGCGAAGCGCAGGGCGTGGGCGTGGAGGGCCTGGCGAGCGATCAGGACGGCGCCGGCGCCGGGGGCGTCGGGGCCGGCGAGGTCGCCGAGCGTCAGGCGGTCGCGGCCCGAGTACGCCTTGTCGGCCACGACCGGGTGGCCGATGTGCGCCAGGTGGACGCGGATCTGGTGCGTGCGGCCCGTCTGCGGCTTGCAGCGCACGAGGGCATACCCTTCGAACCGCTCGGCGACCTCATAGAAGGTCACGGCCTCCTTGCCGCCGTCCTCGGGCAGGCGGATGGCCATCTTCTCGCGGCTGGTCGGGTGGAAGCCGATGGTGCGCTCGATGTAGTCGCTGTCGCGGCGGGGCACGCCCGAGACGATCGCCAGGTACTCCTTGGAGACCTTCCGCTCCTCGAACGCGCGGGCGATCTGGCGGTGCGCGGCGTCGTCCTTGGCGATGATGATCAGGCCGGTCGTGTCGCGGTCGAGCCGGTGGACGATCCCCGGCCGGTTCTCGCCGCCGACCTGTGAGAGCGTATCGTAGTGGAACTGAAGGGCGTTGACCAACGTGCCGCGCCAGTTCCCCTTGGCCGGGTGGACGACCATGCCGGGGGGCTTGTTGACGACCGTCAGCGCCTCGTCTTCATAGACGACCTCGATCGGGATGTCCTCGGGCTCGGGGTGGTGTCGGCCAGCTCGGGGAGCCAAACGCGGATCACGTCGTCGAGACGGACCTTGGTCGACGCCTTGACCGGCTGGCCGTTGACGAGCACGGCCTGCGCCTCGATGAGCTTCTGGATCACGCTCCGCGAGTAGTCGGGGAACCGGCTGGCGAGGTACGCGTCGATCCTCTTGCCCACCATCCGGGCCTTGACGATGAACTCGCTGGGCGTGCTCGACAGCTCGGGGGGCGACATCGGGCGGTGGCTCTCTCATTCCTGCGCCCGCCGATGCGATTCGATCGATCCTTCTTCGTAGGGTGGGCACCGCCCACCGTCTCCCGGATGGTGGGCGGTGCCCACCCTACGAAGATCGGACAGCATCAGCGGGCCCATGGTTCAGGGCTCGGCCGCTTCGAACACGGGGCCGCAGGCGAACTCGAAGCCGGGGAGCAGGCGGGTCCGGTAGACGTCCGGCGGGCGGACCACGCGCTCGGCCCATCGGCCGCGCGAGCGGCGGAGCACGAGCATCTCCTGCTTGTCGGCGTCGAAGATCCAGTATTCATGCACACCGAATGCGAGATATTCCTCACGCTTCTCGACGTAATCGCGATGCCTCGAACTCGGCGAGACCACCTCGACGACGATCTCGGGAACCCAGTGATCCCAGAAGTCGTCCCCCCTTCGGGGGGTGGGGTCTTGTAGATCGCCAGGTCTGGGTGACGCTCGGACTCCAGATCCGCAAGGAGGATCTTGCATTCGCTGCCCGAGGCGATCATGGCGATCCGGCCCGGGTGCGCCGCATCGTAGGCGTGGACCTGCCGCCGGATCGCGAAGACCTGGACCAAGTGTCGCCGCTTCGGGACGTCTGTCACGACGATCACCCCCCTGCCGAGTTCGTAGAGATATCCCTCCTGGACCTCAGCCGGTTCGAACTCGTCGAGGGTCATTCGCCGGCCGTCGTCGGATGGCCCGATCTTGGTCACAATCTTGCTCATGTCACCTCCAAATTACGGGGCGACGGTCAGCGGGACGGTCACGGCGAGGGTGGCGGGGGCCAGGCAGGCGCGGTCGTTGCAGGCCTGGTAGCGGACCTGGAACGTCAGCGCGGACGCTCCCGGCTTGAGGTCTCGGGCGAGGCGGACGCGGGCGGTGAGCGTGGCCTTGCCTTCGTAGAGGTTGACCTTCTCGTCGCCGCTGGAGGCGAGCACCTTCGACGCCCCGGCCGGGTACTCGACCTTGACCAGCGTCGCGGGCTGGTCGGCGGCGAGGGCGACGGTCGTCGGCTTCAGGGTCTCGACGCCGGAGGGGTTGGCGTAGACGTGCCAGCCCGGCTTGACCGAGAGGGTCAAGGTCACGTCGAGCTCGGCCCCCGGCGCGACCTTGGCATCCGGCTCGAGTGCGGCCTGCGCGGACACGACCTCCTGGCCGCCCGGCAGGTCGTCGGCCGGCGCAGGGCAGCGGCGGCGACGGCGGGGCGGGCGTCGAGGTACTCTTCCAGGGCCGACGAGCATCAGGGGGATCGAGCCGGGACCTGCGCCAGCGTGGCGCTGAAGGCGTCGAGGGCCTTGCCCGCCTCGTCGAGGTAGCGCGGGCTCGCCGGTCACGGCCGCCAGGGCGACGAGGTTGCGGATCGCCACGCTGTTGCCGCTGGGCAGGGCGTTGTCGTACGGGTCCTTGGGGCGGGCGAGCAGGCTCTCGTGGTCGTCGGCGGTGTAGAAGAAGCCGCCCTCCTTCGGGTCGGCGAAGTCGGCGATCATCCGGTCGGTCAGCGTCGCGGGCCTGCGCCAGCCGCTTCGGGTCGCCGGTGGCGGCGTGGAGGCGCAGCAGGCCGTGCGCGAGGAAGGCGTAATCCTCCAGGTAGGCGGGCAGCTTGGCCCGCCCGGCGCGGTAGGTCCGCAGCAGGCGGCCGTCGGGGGCGCGGAGCTTCGCCAGCAGGAAGTCGGCGGCCTTCTCGGCGGCCTGGCGATAGCGACGCGTCCTTCAGGACGCGGTAGCCGTCGGCGTAGGCGGCGATCATCAGGCCGTTCCACGACGTCAGCACCTTGTCGTCGCGCAGCGGGGCCGGGCGGCGGTCGCGGACGGCCAGCAGCCTGGCGCGGAGCGGGGCGAGGCGGGCTTCGAGCGCCTCGGGGGTCGTCTTGAGCGTCTCGGCCTGCTCGGCGCGGGGGCGGGGCTCGAGCAGGACGTAGCGGTCCTTCTCGAAGTTGGGCTCGCGCTTCAGGCCGTAGACCTGGGCGAAGGCCGCCGCGTCGTCGCCGTCGCCGAGGGCCTGCTCGACCTCGTCGCGGGTCCAGACGTAGTACTCGCCCTCCTCGCCGTCGGTCTCGGCGTCGAGGGCCGAGTAGAAGCCCCCCTCGGGCGCGGTCATCGTGCGGGCGACGAACGCGAAGGTGGCCTCGGCCTCGCGCCGCCAGCGCGGGTCGCCGGTCGCCTCGAAGGCGAGCAGGTGGGCCGAGGCGAGCTGGGCGTTGTCGTAGAGCATCTTCTCGAAGTGCGGGACGGTCCAGTAGCGGTTGGTCGAGTAGCGGTGGTAGCCGCCGGCGAGCTGGTCGCGGATGCCGCCGCGGGCCATGTGGTCCAGCGTCGTGACGACCATCGCCAGCGGGCCCGGCTTGCCGTCGTCGGGCCTCGGCCGCCGCGGCGGTGCCGGTCGAGCAGGAAGACGAGGTTGACCGGCTCGGGGAACTTGGGGCGGCGGGGGTTCTCGGGGTTGAAGCCGAACCCGCCGTAGTCGGGGTCGAACTGGTCGGCGAGCCGCGCCTGGCCCTCGGCCGCCGTGCCGCGCGACAGAGGCGCCCGCCTCGCTGGCCGAGCCGGCGAGCGACCGGCGGACGAGCTCGGTGAGCCGGTCGGCCGACTCCTCGACCTGCGCGCGCTCGTCGCGCCAGGCGTCGGCGACCCCGTTGAGGATGGTCGGGAACCCGCGCATCGCCGTCGCGGTCCTTGGGGGGGAAGTAGGTCCCGCCGTAGAACGGGCGGCCGTCGGGGGTCAGGAACATCGACATCGGCCAGCCGCCGTTGCCGAACGCCTGGAGCGCGGCCATGTAGACCTGGTCGACGTCGGGCCGCTCCTCGCGGTCGACCTTGATGCAGACGAACTTCTCGTTCAGCAGCTGGGCGATCGCGGCGTCCTCGAACCACTCGCGCTCCATGACGTGGCACCAGTAGCACGACGAGTAGCCGACCGACAGGAAGATCGGCTTCTTCTCGGCCTTGGCCTTGGCGAACGCCTCGGGGCCCCAGGGATACCAGTCGACCGGGTTGTGCGCGTGCAGGAGCAGGTACGGGCTGGTCTCCCTGGCGAGCCGGTTGGCGGGCCTCTTCGGCTCGGGGTCGGCCGCGGCGACGAAGCCGGGGCCGATCGCGACCAGCGCCAGGGCCAGCGCCGCCGCCGACGGCAGGCCCGCGCAGCGCGGCAAGGACAGGGTGGTGCGTCGTGGCATCGCGGTATCCTCCGCCTCGGCGTGGGTGCGTCGTGGTCCGGCCCGACCCGGACGGGCCCTCCGTGTCCCCCGATTCTACGACAGATCGCGACGCGAACCAACCGGACCCTCGGCCGCCTCGATTGCCCGGCCCGCCTCGGCTGCGTATCCTTGAGGAGCAATCCGAGTTGAGCCACAGAGGACACAGAGGGCCACAGAGAAAGAGAGAAAGACTTGAAAATCCAGTCTTTACTCTCTGTGGCCCTCTGTGTCCTCTGTGGCGAGATTTCTCCGTCGCTCGACCTTCCGAGGAGTTCCCCGGGGTGCGATCGCCGTTCGCCGACAGCCCGGAGTTCCGTCGCCTGCTGCGGGGGGACGCGCGGGCCGACCTGGTCCGGATCGCGCTGGAGATCGCGCGCGACGCCTACCCGGACGTCGACCCCGGCCGCTACCTGGCGACGATCGACGCGCTGGCGGCCCGCGTCCGCGACCGCTGCCCGGCGATCGCGAAGCCGCGGCACGTGCTGGGGCAGATCAACTGGGTCCTGTTCGTCGAGGAGGGGTTCCGGGGCAACGCCGACGACTACTACGACCCGAGGAACAGCTACCTCAACGAGGTGATCGACCGCAAGACGGGCATCCCGATCAGCCTGTCGGTGCTCTACTGGGCGGTGGCCGACCGGCTCGGGCTGGAGATGGCGGGCGTGAACCTGCCGAGGCATTTCATGCTCCGCGTCGGCGAGGGGGCCGGGACGATCTTCGTCGACCCGTTCCACGCGGGCGCCCTGCTCGATCGCGGGGGCTGCGCCCGGCGGGTCTCCGAGCTGTCGGGCGGGCCCGTCGCGGCGACCGACGCACTGTTCGCCCCCTGCGAGCCCGACCGGGTCGTCGCGCGGATGCTCCGCAACCTCAAGGCGATCTACCTGCGGGACCGCGACTTCGCCGCGGCGCTGCCGGTCCTGCGCCGGCTCGCGGCGCTTGGACCCGGGCGACGCGGAGGAGCAGCACGACTACGCCATGCTCTGCCTGCGCCTCGACCGCCCCGCCGACGCGATCGCCCCGTTGCAAGCGTACCTCGACGCCCGCCCGCACGCCGACGACGCCGCGACGCTCGGCTCTCTGCTCCGCGCCGCGCGGCGCGAGGTCGCCGCGTGGAACTGAGCCGACGAGGACGGAGGACCGATGGCCCACGACCACCCCGACGGCCGCGCGATGCAGTGCATGGAGATCCGCGGCGGCATCCGCGCCGTCGAGGAGACGGTGGCCACGCCGGGCCTCGACGCCTGGGTCTACAGCCGGCCGCACGAGGGGGCCGACACCGGCGGCGACGTGTATTACCTGTCGCTCTGCGGCGGCGGGGTGATCACCCGCCTGATCGTCGCCGACGTCTCGGGCCACGGCGCCGCGGTCGCCGAGTTCTCCGGCTCGCTCCGCGCCCTGGTGCGCAAGAACATCAACGCCAAGAGCCAGGAGCGGCTGGTCTGTGCCCTGAACCGGCAGTTCGCCGCGCTGGCGCAGCTGCGGCGATTCGCCACGGCGGTCGTCGCGACCTACCTGGCCACGCGCCGGCGGCTGACGGTCTGCAACGCCGGCCACCCCCGCCCGCTGTGGTTCCGCGCCGCGACCGGGCAGTGGGGCCTGATGGATCGGAGCGTCGGCGAGCCCGGCAACCTGCCCCTGGGGCTCGACGACGCGACGCCGTACCACCAGTTCGCGGTCCCCCTGGGCCGGGACGACGTCGTGCTGTTCTACACCGACGCCCTGATCGAGGCGGCCGACCCGTCGGGCCGGATGCTCGGCGAGGAGGGCCTGCTGGCGACGGCTCGCGGCCTCGACCCGGCCGAGCCCGGCCGACTCGGCCCGGCGCTGCTGGCGGCCGTCGATCGCCACCGCGGCGGCCGTCCGGCCGGCGACGACACCACGCTCGTCGCCCTCCGCCACAATGCACGAGGCCCCCGTCGCCTCTCGATCGGCGAGAAGGTCGACGTCTACGCCAAGGTCTTCGGCCTGAAGGATTATTGAGGTGAGGGGCCCGGGCCATTGCGCCGGTAGGAATCGAACCTACGACCTCCAGGTTATGAGCCTGGCGAGCTAGCCGCTGCTCCACGGCGCACCGGAATTCTACCCGAATCGTGGGCCGGGGGGAAGACCGGAATCATCCCGGGAGGCCGGGACGTCGTCGCGTCGATGCGCCCCGGCCCGAGATCGTGGTTGATCCGGCGGCGAGGCGGCCGGAAACTGTCGAGGCCGTCCCGACACCCGACCCCGATCCCGAGATCCGCACTGATGCGACGCCTCACCTTGCCGCTCGTCGGCCTGGCCTGCCCGCTGGCCCTGCTGCTCATCTGCTTCCGCGCCGTGCTGCTCCAGGACGAGCAGTTCGCCTACCGCGACGCGGGCTCTTTCTACTACCCGCTCTACCAGCGCGTGCAGCAGCAGTGGTCCGCCGGCCGCGTGCCGCTGTGGGAGCCCGAGCTGAACGCGGGCACGCCGCTGCTCGGCACGCCGATGGCCGCGGTGCTCTACCCGGGCAAGGTCATCTACGCGACGCTGCCCTACCCCTGGGCCGCCCGCGCCTACGTCGTCGCGCACACGGCGCTGGCGCTGCTGGGCGCCGTGGCGCTGGGCCGCTGCGCTGGGCGTGGGCCGGGCCGGCTCTCTGCTGGGCGGGCTGGGCTACGCCTTCGGCGCGCCGGTCCTGTTCCAGTACTGCAACGTCATCTACCTGGTCGGCGCCGCGTGGGTCCCCTGGGGACTGCGGCGCTCGACCGGCTGCTGCGCCGGGGCCGTCGGCTGGGGGCGTGCGAGCTGGCCGTGGTGCTGGCGCTGCAGGTGCTGGGGGGCGACGCGGAGTCGGCGTACCTGACGGCGCTGTGCGGCGCCGGGTACGCCGCCGTGCTGGCGACGGAGGCGCGGGGCCGGCCGCTGTGGCGGCCCTCGTGGCCGCGGGTGCTCGGGGGGGTGGTCGCGTGGTCGGCGGCCGTGCTGGGGCTGGCCCTGCGCGCGCCCCGGGCCGGGGTGGTCCTCGGTGGTCCGGGCGCTCGTGCTCGCGGCCTGGCTCATCATCGGCGTCGCGATCATCCGGCGCTGGCGGCGGCGCCCGGCCGGGGCGCGCCTGGGGCCGTTGCTGGCGCGCCTGGCGGGCGCCTGCGCCCTGGCGATGCTCCTGACGGCCGCGCAGCTCCTGCCGATCCTGGAGTTCGCCGCCCGGAGCGGGCGGGTGGTCGGGGAGAACGCGACGGACTTCTACCGCCTCAGCACGGAGCCGTACCGCCTCGTCGAGCTCGCCTGGCCGAACGTGTTCGGGCAGCCCTGCCCCGAGAACCGCTCGTGGCTCCAGGCGATCCCGCCCGTCGGGGATCGGCAAGTCTGGGCCGCCTCGCTCTACATGGGGGGCCTGGCGCTGGTGCTGGCCCTGGGCGCCGCCGGCTGGCGGGGCGCGCCGCCCTGGCGCGCCTGGATGACGGCCATCGCAGTCGTGGCGCTGGCCGCCAGCCTCGGCAAGTTCGCCGGCCCGCTCTGGTGGGCGCGGTGGCCCCGTCCGCCGCCGCGCTCGGGCCGCACGACCCCCGCGTCGGGATGCCGCGCGACGATGGCTCCCTCGCCGACGGGACGGGCAGCCCCTATGGATTGCTCGCGGCGTTGCTGCCCGGCTTCGGCGTGTTCCGCTACCCCGGCAAGCTCCTGACGTTCGCCGCGGCGGCGACGGCCGTCCTGGCCGGCGCCGGCTGGGACCGTGCGGTCGCGGGCGAATCGGCCCGGATGCGACGGCTCGCGCGGATCGGGCTGATCGCGAGCCTGCTCGGGCTGGCGATCGCCCTGGCGGCGCGGGGCCGTGCCGTCGCCGTCCTGACCGGCCGCATCCCGATCGATCGGGGGTATGGCCCGGCCGACGTCGCCGGCGCGTGGTCCGAGACGCAGCGCGCCCTGGCGCACGGCGCGATCGTCTTCGCGGCCTGCCTGGCGCTGGCGCGCGGGCGCCGCGGCGGCCCCGGCTGATCGGGCGCGCTGGCGCTGGTGCTGATGACGGCCGACCTGGCGCTGGCCAACGCCCGGCTGGTCTGGACCGTGCCGCAGGCCGCCTTCGAGGCGCCGCCCGAGGCCGCCCGTTTGATCGAGGAGGCCGAGCGCGCCGACCCGTCGCCCGGCCCGTTCCGCGTCCATCGGCTGCCGGACTGGTTCCCGGCCCGGTTCGTCGAGCATCGCTCGGCCGATCGGTTCCGCGAGCTGGTCTCCTGGGAGCGCGGGACGCTGCTGCCGATGTACGCCCTGCCGCTCGGCTTCGGGTACTGCGCGACGCTGGGCTACCTGGAGGCTCGACGACTACCTGTTCTTCTTCCGCCCCCGGGCGACGCCCGCACCCGCCGCGATGGCGCCGGTCCTGGGCGTCCCGGAGGGCCAGACGGTCCTCTACATCCCGAGGCGGAGCTTCGACCTGTGGGGCGCGCGCGCTACTTCCTCCTGCCCCCTCGGGCCGACGGGATGGGGGGCCTGGAGATCGGCTTCGACCCGTTCCTGCCGGGGACCGACCCGATCGTCGCGGGCCCCGGCCCGCCGCGAGGGGGGGGGACCGGGAGGGGCGCGGCCCCCGGGACAGGCGCCAGGACTGGCAGCTCCGCCGCAACCGCGCCGCCTTCCCGCGCGCCTGGATCGTCCACGACGCCCGGGTCCGACCCGTCGCCCTCGGCCCCGCCGACCGCCTCGAATTGATGAAGACCCTGGTCTTCCGGAGCGACCCGGTCTGGAGCGAGCCCGGACGGCCCGTCACCGACCTCCGCTCGACCGCCTGGATCGAGGCCGTCGACCCCGCAAATCCCAGGTTCCGGGGGTACATCGACGGCGGGCCGGTCGATCCCTCGGAGACGGTGGCGGTCGTCGAGCACGAGCCGCAGCGGGTCGAGCTCCGGGCGGTCCTGAAGCGGCCGGGGCTGGTCATCCTGGCCGACACGTTCTACCCCGGCTGGCGGCTGACGATCGACGGCGAGCCGGCGCCGATCCTCCGCGCCAACCGCCTGATGCGGGGCGCGGCGGTGCCGGCGGGCGCGCACGCGCTGGTCTACACCTACGAGCCGCGGTCGTTCCGGGCCGGCGCGATCGGCTCGGGCGTCGGCCTGGCCGTGCTGCTCGTCCTCGTCGCGACGTCGCGCCGCGATCGCCTCGCCCGGCGCCGGCCCGGAGGTTAGGATGGGTCGGCGAGGCCGCGCCGCCGGGTGCAGTCCTCACGCGGCCCGAGGTGTCGCGGGCGCCGATCGACACCATCCTCGTGCCGACCTCCGAGGTGTTCCCCAGGTGACGGACGACGCGCGCGGCGACGGAGACGACGGCGGCGGGCGCCGCCGTCGCATCGACTGGACGGCCGCCGCGATGGCGCTGGCGACGGTCGTGGCGCTGTCGTGGTTCGGCTGGCGGCGGTTCGGGCCGGGGCCGGCGGCCGAGCCGCCGGGCCTCGGCGCCGTGCCGCCCCCGCTGCGATTGCTCGACGCGGACACGGGCGAGCCCCTGGTCCTGCTCGGCCTGAAGGGGAAGGTGGTCTGGGTCGCGTTCTGGTCGGCCGACTCGGCCTCGGGGCGGTCCGACCTGTCGGCGCTGGGCCAGGTGTGGGGCCGCCTCAAGGCCCGCCGCCGGTTCGCGATGGTCGCCGTGGCCGTCGACGCCGGGCCGACCGACCGGCTCCGCGAGGCGCTGGCCGCGTCGCGGTCGAGGCCGCCGACCTATCGCGCCACCCCGGAGACGCGGCGGGCGTTCGGGGCCACCGCGCGGGACCTGCCGATGCACCTGCTGATCGACGAGACCGGCCGCGTCGCCGCCGTCGCCCGCGGCGGCGGCACCGACACGCTCGCGCGCCTGGCCGATCAGGCCGAGCGACGCCTCGACGCGCTGGAACCGTCCGATGAGGCGCGGTTCGCCCGGTCGGGCGGGGCCGACCCGGGGCCGTCCGCGATTTTCGCCGAACCGTTGTCGCAATCCCATGCAGGTCATGAATTTACGGCGTCGCAGACGGTTCGGGCCGCGCCGCGCCGACGGGCCGCGGGGGACCGCGGAAGGACCGGCATTTCCTGGCGTCATGTCCCGGTCATCGTGGACGGCGTCGCATGCCGCCCGACCCCCGACCGATGCGGGGCGATCCACCCGAGGCCGGGCCGGAGTTCGTTCGCGCCGCGCCGCCGAGTTCGTTCGCGCCGGCGCGTTTGGCGGGCCGACCGACCGGCCCCGGCGGGCTCCTCGGCCGTCGCGGAGGGCCGTCGGGAGGCCGTTCGCGGGCGGACCGGGGCCGCGCGGGCCGTCTGGGCGCGCACGGCGAACGCCCGAGGGGCGAGGGGACGGCGTTGGGGGATCGGGGAGGGCCCCGAATGGGGCCGGGCGGCGGCCGCGCTCAGCGGCCGGCGCGGCGGGCGGCCTGGCGGGCCCTCTTCTCGGCGGCGCGGCGCTCGCGGCGGTTGCGAGGCGCCTCCGCCGGCACCCGCGACGACCGCGACGCCGGCATCGCCTCCACGACCGCCGGCGCCTCATCGGGGGCGGCCGGCGCCTCGGCCTCGGCCGCGGCCTCGCGCGGCGGCAGCCCCACGAACCGCGACCGCTTCGCCAGGTAGTTGGCCGCCTCCGCGGAGACCGGCTTGCGGTGGCTCGGCTCCGGCTCGGTCCGGGCCGGCTCGCCCGACGGGCTGGCCCCCTCGCGCACCTTTCGCAGCTCGGCCAGGGCCCGGTTCAGGTCCCCTCGGCAGCTCCTCTCGTACTTCCGCAGCCGCGCCGTGAACGGGTCCTCCTCCAGCGGCATCCCCCACGCCGCCATCCCCCGCTCCGCCTCGTCGGACTCGTCCAGGTAGTCCTCCTGGCGCTGCCGCAGGTCGGCGACCTCGCGCGACACCAGCGCCGCCAGCCCCTCGGCGTCGGCGGCGGGCGGGACCTTGCGGCTGCCGTCGCGCAGGTCGGCCGGCACGCCCAGCAGGTCGAACGCCAGCCGGCGCTGGTCGTCGCTCCAGCGGCCGTTGACCGCGACGATCTCGCCCAGCGCCTCCCACCGCTCGATCAGCCAGTCGGCCCCCTGCTTGCAGCGGCGCAGGGCCCGCGACACCCGCGCCGGGTCCTTCGGGAGCCGGGCGCCGAGGTCCTCGACCGCGGCCCGGCGGTCGTCGTCCCAGCACGGGCCGGCGCGGTCGATGCCGCGCTGGAGGTCGACGATCGACATCTCGGCGCAGCGGTCGAGTCGGGCGGCGGCCAGCGCCATCTGGCCGACCAGCCAGACCTCGTAGCGGGTGCGGGGCTCGAACTGCTCGACGAACTCGGCGGTGCGGCGTTCGACGGCGGCGGCGAGGTCGTGGGGCAGGAGGGTCTTCGCGCGCAGGCCATGTTTCAGGCTGTTCCTGGCCGAACGGGCACGGCCCTCGGGCGTCTGCGGCCCGCCGCCGCGGCGGCGGGCCGGGGTCGGGACCGGGACGTCGGTCTCCGGGGCGGCGGGGCGGTCGGGTGCGATGCTCATGGATGCGGCCTCGGTGGGGAGGGGCGTGCGTCGCCTCGGCCGGCCGCCGTCGTCGGCGGACCCTGGGCGGAGGGGCTGCGTCGCCCGTCTCTGAAAGTACTATCGTGGCCGGGCCGACGGCTGTCCTGAAATCCTTTCGAAATCGTCCCGATTCCCGAGACCTCGGCCCATCCCGACGGCGCGCCGCGACCCCGGTAGGGCGGGTTGGCGCGGCGCAACCCACTGAGATAATGTGAGTTGCGCCGCGCCGACCCGTCCTGCACACTCGGTCGTGGGCCGTCAATGTGAGCTTGACGGCCCACGAGGGACGACCACTGACTGCGCCGAAGCCGCTACGGCCGGGCCGTCCTGGCCCGGTCACGGCACGGTTCGGCCCGCCTGGGCGGCCAGATCGCGGACCTTGGCCACGAGAGCGTCTTGCGCCTGGGCGGAGAAACCGCGGCGGGTTTCATAACCGCCTTCGCCGACCAAGCGGGCTGAGGGAAGGTAGCCGAAGACATCGTTCGAATACGCGGCCAGCCAAAGTTTGGTCGGCCCCAGCGCCCGCTCGATGAGGGCGACATAATCCACGACGACCTCGCCCGCGAGCGCCACCAGCGTCAGGTCCTCGCCAAACTGCCAGACGGCCACTCGGCCCTGGACGCTGCCGCCGGCTTCCAGCGGCAGCTCCGCCATGCCATAAGAGATCCGTAGCGGGCCCCCCACGGGCCTCAATTGGCCGGCCCGTCCGCCGCCGACGAACCCCGCGCCCCCCAGGACGCGCTCAACCTCCCGGCTCAGCTCGGCGCCGTGCTGGCGCGCGTAGTCCAGGGCTTGTTCTACCGGCATCTTCGCCATCGTGCGCGGATACGGATCGCTATCGCCGGCGCAGCCGAGCATGAACATGGCCTGAACTCCCGGATACCTCCTTTCAAGGTTCTCCTGGGCGAAACCCGCATAATCGCCGCAAATCTCGTAGCAGCTCGGCCCGAGCGTTGTGTTGTGCGTCGCCGCCCCGAAGACGACGGCCCGCAGCATGCCGTCAGGGGACTCGGCGCGCAGGATCGGCACCGTGCGATCGGCCGGGCCGCGCGGGTTGACGCCCAAGATCACCCCCTTGGGGGTCCACTCGCGCCGGTTCATCGGAAAATTGACGAGCCCCTGGCCCCACGAGAGCCGAACAGGCTCGCGCGTTTTCAGCGCCGCCAGGATGAGCCCAATGAGCTGTTTTTGCAAGTTGCGCGTGTATTCGACATTGCTCGGGTTCGACCTGCTGAAGCCACCGTTGCCGGTACGGAGCGTCACGGTCGGCCCGCAGTGAGTGTGGGAAGCGTTGAACAGGAGTTGTTCGCGTTTCAGGCCTGCCTGCTCGGCGACAGCATCGGCGACGCCGTCGCAGATGTCCGCCCGCAACGCGACCAAGTCGGCCGTAATCAGCACCGCGACCTTGCCATTTCGGTCCTCGATGGACATGGCCTTGGCATAGAGGTCGGAGGCGACTTTCTCGGACGGGTGGTCGCGCGCCTGGTAACCTGACATGAAGACCGGGTCCGTCGGCGTGATCTTCACCTTTGCCAGCCCGATCTTCCAGTCGGTCTCCGAAGCACAGGCGGCCCCGACCGCGACTACGGTGGAAGGGAGGAAGGCCACGATGCCGAATGCCCTACGAAAGAACGGGTTCATGAGAGGTTCGCCCCCCGGTACGTGCCCGGATCACCAAGAACGAAGAGACAACCGTCGGCAAGCGCCGTCGGCGTATCGCAGATTAGCAGATTGGCGGGAGGGAGTGGAACTGAAGACCTCACTCGAACCGCAGGGTCGTGAACGAAGACCGCTCGTCACCGGAGCGGGCGGGTGGCTGGGGTCCGTCCTCGGACCCCGGTTCCCATGCGCCGGGGTCCGAGGACGGACCCCAGCCACCCGCCCGGAGACCTACTTGACGCACTCGATGAAGGCCACCGGCGGGTGAGCGAGGAAGTCCGCCCAGAACCCCCGGCCGAGCTCGCGCAGGCCCTCGGGCGATACCTCGGGCGCGTGCCAGCGCACGTCGCGCAGGCCCGCCGCGCGGAACGCCTCTTCCATCGTCCCTGCGCTGAGGTAGTAGTTTGTCACCTCGAAGGAGCCTTCGGGCAGGAAAAACTCCAAGACGATGGGCGCACCTTCCACCAACTCCCCCTCGACGCGCCTCGAGAAGCCGTAGGCGCGGGCCGCAGGGAAGGCGACGGTCGGCTCTGCGGGGTTACTGTTGACCGTCACGAAGCGTCCGCCGGGCCTCAGCGCGCGAGCCACCGCCCGGCACATCTGCGCCAACTCCTCGGCCGTGTGGGCGTAGTTGAGCAGGTACGCCGCGAAGGCCAGGTCGAACTCCCCGGGCACCTCCAGCGTCCGGACGTCCCCGACGCGGTACTCGACGCCCAGCGGCCGCCGCGCCTCCTCGGCCTCGGCCAGCCCGATCATCGCACGCGACAGGTCCACGCCGACGATCCGCGGCGCCCTGCTGCCGGAGTGCGCGGGTGTAGTACCCCTCCCCGCAGGCCAGGTCGATCACCGACTTCCCCGCCACGTCGCCGACCAGCCGGAGCAGCGTGTAGCGCTCGATGTGTGTCCGCCAGGGCTGGAGCCTCGCCCGCTTGTACGGCTCCGCGATCCGGTCGTATTCGGTGTCCATCGTCGCACTCTCGCCTTTGATGTTGTTCTGCTATTCCCAAGAGTCCATGCGTCGGGTGGCTGGGGTCTCGTCTTCGAGGTCCGGTCTTCGGCCGAGGCCCCGGGGTCTCGGAGAGCCCCAGCCACCCAACTCTCTCCATGGTCAGGCGGCTCCGGTCGGGTCGAGGGCATCGAGACGTCGGCGGAGGGCGGCGGCGGCCTTGCGGGGCTCGCCGCGCGGACGATGGCCGAACTGACGGCGACGCGGCGTGGCGCCGGCGGCGAGCACGTCGTCGAGGTTCACCTCGCCGATGCCGCCGATGGCGAACCACGGCAGCTTCGACGCCTCGGCGGCCTCGCGGACGAAGGCCAGGCCGGCGAGGTCGGAGAAGTCCTTGGTGGCGCTGGGGAAGACGGGGCCGACGCCGAGATAGCCCGCCCCGGCGAGGATGGCCTGCTCGAGCTGGGCGCGGTCGTGCGTCGAGACGCCGACCAGGGCGGCCGCGCCGACGATCCGACGCGCGTCGCGGGGGAGCATGTCGTCCTGGCCGAGGTGGACGCCGTCGGCGCTGGCCAGGCGGGCCAGGTCGGGGCGGTCGTTGACGATCAGACGGGCGCGGGCCTGGACCGTCAGGATGCGGACCTCGCGGGCGCGGCGGAGCCATTCGCGGTCGGGCAGCCCCTTCTCGCGGAGCTGGATCACGTCGGCGCCGCCGGCCAGAGCCTCGCCGACGACCCAGGTCAGGTCCCCCAGCGTGGGCAGGCCGCCGACCAGGACCATCAGCCGCGCCCCTCCCAGCGCGCGGAGCGAGCCGACGGCCGTCAGGACGAGCTTCTCCAGCGTGTAGACGTCGTAGCGGAGCACCTCGAACCGGCCGGCGAGCCAGACGTCGACCAGCTTGCCGTACTCCTCCAGCGACCGCAGCGCCTCGGCGGTGCGGCGGAAGTTGGCGGCGAGCACGGCGCGGGTGTTCTCGCGGGCCTGCTCGGAGGCGGTCATGATGTGCGTGCCGACGTCCTCGCGGGTGTCGCGCGTGCCCGAGCAGCAGCTCGGGCCCGAGGCCGCGGATGGCCTCGCCCAGGCGGTGCCGGACCTCCTTGAGGCGGCGGGTCAGCCCCGGGTCGTCGAGCGCGAAGCGGACGTAGTCCTCGACGACCCGCAGCCCCTCGGCGGCGCGGTTGGCCGAGGCGTCGAGGATGCGGCCGAGGTCGATCCCCTGGCCCGGCTCGGACAGCTCCAGGGGCGCGATCTCGGCGGCGATCGGGATCGGCTCGGCCTCGGCCGCGGCGGCCCGCGCCAGCCGGTCGGTCAGCTCGCCCGGCGCCAGGCCGGCGGCGGCCAGCGCCTCGGCGACCGGGCCCGGCGCGGCGAGCAGGCCCGCCAGCAGGTGCTCGGTGCCGACCGACTGGCTCCGGTTGAACGACCGCGCCTGGATCGCCGCGTCGTTCAGCGCCGCGCGGACGGCCGCCGATTGCGGCAGCGGCGCGGCCTCCGTCGCGGGCGCGACCGCCGCGGGCTCGGCGCCGGCGCCGGCGGGCTCGGCGCCGAGCACGGCCCAGACCCGCTCGGGGCCGAACCCGTGCTCGCCGAGCAGCTCGGCGGCGCGGCTCTCGGACTCGTCGACCAGCGCGGCGAGCAGGTCGGCCGGCTCGACGGCCGTCCCGCCCCGGCGCCGGGCCCGCGCCTGGGCCCGCTCCAGCGCCCGCAGTGCGCCGGCGGTGAATGATCCGATCATCGGTCGCGATCCCCTTGGGAGTGGTGAGTGGGGAGTGAGGGGTGGGGAGTCCGGAAGGCTAGAGGGGGTCGTTCGTCCTTCGCGTCTCCCGACGCATGGACATCGCCCACCGTCTCAGGCCCCGCACCACGAAGAGGCTCGATTCAGCACTCCGCACTCCCCACTCCCTTGCTTGATTTTCGCCGCGCGGGGCGGCCATGATAAGGGGGTCGTGGTTCGGAGCGGCCCTCGCTCGGTGCGATCGCCGTGCCCGCCCGCCGGTCCCAGTCCCCGAGATCAGGATTCGACCATGCCCACGCGCATCCTCCCGCTGCTCGCGACGGCCGCCGCCGCGCTGGCCGTCGTGCGGGCCGTCCCGGCCGGCGAGCCCGCCAAGCGGCCCGCCTCGGTCCTCGCGTTCCAGGTCCGCGACATCGACGGCAAGCCCGTCGACCTGGCCAGGTACAAGGGCGAGGTGCTCCTGATCGTCAACACCGCCAGCCAGTGCGGCTACACCCCGCAATACCAGGGGCTCGAGGCGATCTACGGGAAGTACAAGGCCCGCGGCTTCGAGGTCCTCGCCTTCCCGGCCAACGAGTTCGGCAACCAGGAGCCGGGGACCGACCCCGAGATCAAGTCGTTCTGCACCTCGAAGTACAACGTCACCTTCCCGCTCTTCTCGAAGGTCGTCGTCAACGGCCAGGGCATCCACCCGCTCTACCAGTTCCTGACCGGCCCCGAGACCGACCCCAAGTTCGCCGGCCCGATCCCCTGGAACTTCGCCAAGTTCCTCGTCGATCGCAAGGGCCAGGTCATCGCCCGGTTCGAGCCGGACGACGAGCCCGAGTCGCCCAAGGTCACCCGGGCGATCGAGGAGGCTCTAAAATAAGTGCTGATATGGAAAGTACTGAGTGTTGAGTCTAGCCTCCTTGGGCTCAGCACTCAGAGGCTATCCGGGAAGCCGTTTTGTAGCCCCCGGAGGGGGCGACCGTCCGTAGCCAGGGGCGACAGCCCCTGGGCCCAGGACAGGGCCCGGGCGCGATTGACGACCCCCGTCTTCCGCCCGGACCCGCTGATTCCCAGCGGGTCCGGGCGGAAGACGATCGTAGGGAGGGACGTGGTCCGCGTGGCGCTCCTTCCCAGGGGCTGTCGCCCCTGGCTACGGACGGTCGCCCCTCCGGGGCTTCTCGGATAGCCTCTCAGCACTCAGCACTCAGCACTCAGCACTCAGCACTCAGCACTCTCCGAAGCACTCATCCCCGGCTCACCCGGCCCGTCTCGGCCACGGTGGGGGCGGGCTTGCGGCCGGGCGCGGGGAGGTCGGCGGGGTTGGCGATCACGCGGTCGCCCGGCGCCAGGCCCGAGACGACCTGGGCGTGGGTCGCGTCGCTGAGGCCGAGCGCGACCGGCCTCCATCGCCACGTGACGCCCGACTCGGTGCGGGTCGCCACCGCGGCGAAGGCCTGCGCGTCGACCCAGCGGATCGCCTGCAGCGGCACGCGCGAGACCTGCCGCATCGTCTCGACCTGGAAGACGACCTCGGCGCTGAGGCCGGGGCGGAGGCCGGCGAACCCGCCCGTGTCGATGGCGACCGTCGCGTAGTAGACGCGGACGTCGGAGGGGCCGTTGGCCGGCGCGGGGATCGCGGTGATCTCCTTGACGGTCCCGCGCAGCGGCCGGTCGGGGAAGGCGTCGACGATGATCGTCGCCGCCTGGCCCGAGCGGAGCAGCGAGACCTTCGACTCGTTGATCCGGGCCCGGACCTGCATCCGCTCGGGGTTGGGGAGCTGGAAGATCGGCTGCCCCTGGCGGACGGTCACCCCCTCCTGGATGACGGTCTCGACCCGCCCCCAGCTATTGGCCTGGTTGTAGTAGACGACGATGCCGTCGCGGGGGTGCGCATCGTGCAGTTCGCGATCATCGCCTTGAGCTTGTTGAGCCGCGCCTCCTCGAGCTGGAAGGCCGCCTCCTGGTTGAGCAGGTCGGCGCGGACGGCCTCGACCTTCGCCGACAGCCCGGTGATCAGCTTCGGCCCGGTGTACTTCTCCAGCCGGAAGGCCATCCCCTCGGCCTCGCGTAGCGCGATCGTCGCCTGCTGGAACGCCGCCTCGTCGGCCTTGACCTGCGCCGAGGCGCGGAAGCCCTTGGCGGCCACGTCGCGCGACCAGGCGAGGTTCTTCGACGCCCGCTCGAACTCGGTCCGGCAGGTGCTGATGTACTGGCGGACGAGCTGGACGTCCTGCGGGTAGATGCCGTCGCGGTATTCGCGCAGGGCGATCTCGCTGACCTCCAGGATCGACTGCGCCTGCTCGACCCACGCCTTGGCCTGCGCGTAGCGGATCTCCTGCGCCTGGAGCTCGTCCTCGAAGGCCGCGGAGTCGAGCTTGCAGACGACGTCGCCGGCCTTGACGGGGGTCCCCTCGGGGAGGATCTCGATGATCCGCGTCGCGCCGGGCTTCTCCTGCTGTTCGGGTCGCTGCTCCGGCCGCCTCCGCCGCCGCCCCGGCTGCCGCCGCCGCCGGGCCGCCCATCCCTTCTGCTGGGCCTTGGCCGGCTGCTGGGCGGCGGGGGTCGTCTTCGGGCGCAGCGGGACGTGGGGCTGGACCTGCGTAGCTGAAGCTCCGGATGGCGGGCTTCTGGATGGTGGACGCGGGCGTCCCGGTCGCGGTCGTGGCGGTGCCGCCCTGGCCCCCCGCCGCACCGCCCGCGGCGCCGCCGGCACCCCCGCCGCCGCCCCCGGCCCGCGCCGCCCGCCTTGGCGGCCAGCCGGTCTTCGCCTGGCCGGGCCGCCCCTTGGGCTGGCCCTTCTTCTTGGCCGCGTCCTGCTGTTGCTGCTGCTGCAACTGCTGCTGGAACCCCCCCTGCTGCTGTTGCTGGCCCTGGGCCCCGCCGGCCGTGCCGCCCGCGGAGCCCCCCTGGCCGCTCCGGCCGCCCCGCGAGCCCCTGGGCACCCTGCGCGGCCTGGGCGCCGCCGACCAGCCCGATCAACGCCTCGACCTGGCACCGCCCGGTCGCGTTGTCGGCGCTCTCCAGCGACCCGTTCTCGACCAGCACCAGGTCCACGTCGCCCCGGTCCACCTCCACCAGCTCGATCGTCGCGGGGGGGGTCTTCCAGAGCCGGTCCGGTCGCACCCCCGAGCCCCAGGCCACGAACCCGGCGGCGACCAGCACCGCCGCGGGCATCCAGGACCACCACGGCCGGCGCCGCTCCTTGGGGATGTCCAGGGGCGCGCTCAGATCCAATGACATCGGAACCCCCTTGGGCAGCATGCGGGGCCGGGCGGCGATCCCGCGGGACGGTGCCTCAATGATCGCTCGCCGTCGATCTCGATCGGGTGGGAAGGCGGGCGGCGGGGCGACGGAGGCCATCCCGGTCGCCCGGAGGCTCGATCATCCGCCGTGCCATTATCTTAGCGAGGAAATCCAGGCCCGGTCAATCGGCCACGCGGCCGACATTCCCACAACCTTATCCTCTATATGATCGCCATCATCCGCCGTCGCGTCCCCAGATTCCGACGATGACACTCGGAATGCCCGATTTCGCTTCGTTTCGGGAAATGCGCCCGCGTGCGCCCTCTCATGCTGGGTGTATGTTTCATAAATAGCAATATTTAAACAGTTTGCGTAAAACCGATCGGGACGACCCACCCCGCGATGCGGGGTCGATCCGGTCGAAATGTTTAACAAAAAGTGACAATCGAATGACCCATGAGAATGAGAGAGTCAACCGCCCTCAGAAGCTATCCGAGAAGCCCCGGAGGGGCGACCGTCCGTAGCCAGGGGCGACAGCCCCTGGGAAGGAGCGTCACGCGGACCACGTCCCTCCCTACGATCGTCTTCCGCCCGAATCCGCTGGGAATCAGCGGGCTCGGGCGGAAGATGGGGGTCGTCGATCGCGCCCCGGGCCCTGTCCTGGCCCAGGGGCTGTCGCCCCTGGCTACGGACGGTCGCCCCCTCCGGGGGCTACAAAACGGCTTCCCGGATAGCCTCTCATCCTCGGGTCCACGGCCGCTGTCCCGGGATCTCCTACTTAACCAGACTTATCTCGATCACGAAAACGGCATGATCGGACACCTTCACGGATTCGGTACAATCGGAATTTTAGGAAAATTGGGTCGTGGCCGAGAAAAGTCTGGAAAACTGACCTAAAGTTGTTTCGACTCGTACCGCGAGATCCGGGGTCCGCACCGGGGTGGCCATGACCACCCCCGGCGCGGGGTCGGGAGGGGCGGGCGGGTCGGCCTCCTGGGCCAGGCCGCCGTCGCCCTGCCAGGGCCGGATCTCCCCCGAGGGGTCGGACGCCTCGGAGGCTCGGAGCCAGGCTGTTCGGGCCCGCCCGGGAGGCCCGACAGGGAGGGTCATCAGAGTGGCGCGCGAGGACGGCCCCGCCGGGGTCGCCGATCGCGATGCGCGCCGGGGCATGGCCGTCGACCTTGATGAGCTTCCTTGATCGCGGGGACCTGACAGCATGATCGTTCCGAGGATGCGGTTGGGCGCGCGTGCGCCCGAGCGGAGAGCTTGTCGGCATCGGGCGGGGTCGCGGGGGCTGCGGCCGGTTTGCGAGGGCCTGGAGGGCCGCACGCTGCTGGCGACGGCCGGCACCGACTACGTCCTGAGCGGGTATCGGTGGGCGAACCCGGCGCACGTCACCTACAGCATCGCGCCCGACGGCACGCCCTGGGGCGGCGGCACCAACTCCCTCAACGCGACCTTCGACGCCGAGCTCGGCGCCTCCTGGCGGCGCGAGGTCGCGCGGGCGCTGGCGACGTGGGAGTCGGTGGCCAACATCAACATCGGCCAGGTGCCCGACTCGGGCGCCCCTACAACGCGCCCGGCCTGCCGCAGGGCGATCCCCGCTTCGGCGACATCCGGTTCGGCGGATACGCCTTCCCGAACAACACGACCACGCTGGCCGAGACGAACTACCCGTTCGGCGGCGTGACCGAGGCGGGCGACATCCAGGTCAACACGGCGATGGGCTTCCACATCGGCTCCGATTACGACCTGTACACCGTCCTGCTCCACGAGACCGGCCACGCGCTGGGCCTGGCGCACGCGGCGAACCCCGCCGAGGTGATGTTCGAGGACTACCACGGGGTCGTGTCGGGCCTCGCCCCGGGCGACGTCGCGGGCATCCAGGCGCTCTACGGGCCGAGGGTGCCGGACGCCTACCAGCAGCAGGGGCAGGGGCTCGGGCTGTCGAGCGCCGTCGACCTGTCGGGCGCGCTCGGCGCCTCGCAGCAGGCGACGCCGGCCGCGCCGACCGAGCTGGCGACGATCGGCGACACCGAGTATTTCACCGTGGTCGCGCCGGCCGGCGCCGGGCCGATCCTCCAGGTCACGGCGCAGGTCGCGGGGCTGAGCCTGCTCAGCCCGCAGGTGAGCATCCTCGACGCCTCGGGGACGCCGCTCGACGTCGAGGGGGACGCCGCCGCGTGGGGCGACAACGTCTCGGCGCAGGTCGGCGGGGTCGTGCCCGGGCAGCGGTACTACGTCGCCGTGACGGGGGCGACCGGCGACGTCTTCGCGGTCGGCGCCTACCAGCTCGACGTCGCCTTCGTCGGGGGCGCGCCGGCCGCGACCGCGGCCCCGACGCCGGTCCCGATCGTGACCCCGACGCCCACCCCGGCGCCGGCGCCCGTCGCGACGATCGCCCCCGATCGGTTCGAGCCGAACAACACGCCCGCCCAGGCCACCCGGCTCGGGCTGGTCACCTCGACGGCGGTCGGGGGCCTGACGCTCGACACGCCGGGCGACGTGGACGTCTTCTCCTTCCAGGCCGCCCGCGCCGGGGCCTTCCAGGTGACGGCCCCCGGGACGAGCGTCCGCGTGCTCAACGCCTCCGGCGTCACGATCGCGGCCGGCGCCGGGCAGGTCACCGTCCTGGCGTCGCGGGCCCGGACGACCCTGTACGTGGAGATCACCTCGGCCGACGGCCAGGCCGTCGCGGGCTACGGGCTGACGATCGGCCTGAAGGTGCCGGGTGGTCCCGCGGCGGCCCGCGGCCACGCGGTGACGGTCCATCCGAAGCTGATGCCGGTGCATGTCGTCGCACCCCCGGCCTTGCTGCGGCCCCGCCGGTGATCGGCCGCGCGGGCCGTCCGCCCCGCTCGCCGCGACGCCCCGGCCCCGGGGCAGGGCTTTGAGCCGCGACCGGGCGTGTGGTAGCCTGGGCGGACCGGAACCCCGGGTGCGTCGCCCTCGTCCTCGTCGGCGATCGGTCGGCCCCGGGAGGATACACCCAGGAGCGACACCATGGCCGAGTACACCGTGCCCCCGCTGCCCTACGACTACGGGGCCCTGGAGCCGCACATCAGCGCCAAGACGATGCAGTTCCACCACGACAAGCATCATCAGGCGTACGTCACCAACCTGAACAACGCGCTGAAGGACCATCCCCAGCACCAGGGCAAGCCGATCGAGGAGCTGCTGGCGAACATCAACGCCGTGCCCGAGGCGGTCCGGACCGCCGTGCGGAACAACGGCGGCGGGCACGCCAACCACTCGCTCTTCTGGCAGATCATGAAGCCGGGCGGCGGCGGCGACCCGTCCGGCGCGATCGGCCAGGCGATCACCTCCGAGCTGGGCGGGTTCGCCAAGTTCAAGGAGGATTTCTCCAAGGCCGCGACCACCCGGTTCGGCTCGGGCTGGGCCTGGCTCGTCGTCGGCAAGGACGGCAAGCTCGCCGTCACCTCGACGGCCAACCAGGACAGCCCGCTCATGGACGGCCAGACCCCCCTGCTCGGCCTCGACGTCTGGGAGCACGCCTACTACCTCGACTACCAGAACAAGAGGCCCGACTACATCACCGCCTGGTGGAACACCATCAACTGGGACGAGGTCGGCCGCCGCTACGAGGCCGCCAAGAAGTGACCGGCGCCGGCGCTCCCAGGGTCGGGGTTGTGCCTCGGCAATTTGATCTCAATTGGAGATCCGATTAATCCCGGGATTCGGGATCGGGCGATCGCGAGGCGCGACGGCGCGGATCGCTTGACCGGGGCGGCGGAATCGGTATGATCCCGGGCGCGTCGGGGCGGGATGACCGGCCCCGACGGCGTCCGGTCCCCTTTCTGGCAAGGCACCTCGTTTCGTCGGCAGGACGTCGCGACGCGCCGCTGGGCCAGGGCGCCGAGGCCTGCCCGCGGGCGCGTCGCGGTCGCCGCCCGCCGGGCCCTCTTTCTGTTCGCGTCCATCTCAGGAACGAGGAGACTCGCCGATGGATCGGCTCAAACTGACGCTGGCCGGCTGCGGCCTTTCGCTCTTGCTGGCGGCCCCGGGCTGCCGGAGCACGCGGTCCGAGGTTCCGCCGCACCGGCCGTACAGCAGCGACGGCAAGCAGATGCCCCCGACGATCGGGTTCAGCTCGGACCCGCACCCGATGACCGGCGGCGCCGCGCTGGCGGCGGGCGCGCCGGGGCTGCCGGGATCTCCCCAGTTCGGCACGCCGACGCCCCGGCGACCAACCTCGGGACGCCGACGGTCGGCTCGTACGGGCCGCCGGGCACGGCGTCGGGCCTGACCGCGCCCCCGGGCGGCTTCAACGACCCGCTGGCGCGGCGCGCGGCCGTCCGCGTCCGCTGCCGGCGCCGACCCGGGCGACGCGGCGAACGCGACCTACTACACGCCCAGGCCCGCGGCGTCGAGCGACCCGTCGACCCAGGGCTACTACACGCCGGGGATGACGGGGCCGATGTTCGGGCCGTCGCCGAAGTAGATCGGCCGCCCGGGGCTCCCCGGGACCAGGCCCGAGGGCGCGACCGGGCGAGGGCGGGGCCTCGTCATGACCGAGCCGCTCTCCGTCCTGTTCGAGGACCCGCACTGCCTGGCGGTCGCCAAGCCGGCCGGGGTGGCGACGCAGGGGCCGCCGGGCGCGGAGGCGACCCTGGAGGCGGCCGTCCGCCGCCACCTGGCGCCCGACGACCCGGGCTCGGTCTACCTGGGGACGGTCCACCGGCTCGACCGCCCGGTCTCGGGCGTGGTCGTCTGGGCCAAGACGCCGCAAGGCCGCGCGGAGGCTCTCCGGGCAGTTCGCCCGCCGCGAGGTGGCCAAGGAATACTGGGCGATCGTCGAGGCGGGCGCCCCCGACGTCGGCCGCGAGGGGACCTGGGACGACTGGCTCTCCCCCTCGGCCGAATCCGGGGTGGTCCGCGTCCTCGGGCCCGCCGCGGCGGGGGCGAGGCGGGCGATCACGCGGTTCCGCAGCGATCGCGCCGTCGCCCTGCCCGAGGGCTGCGCCTGGCTCCGGCTCTGGCCCGAGACGGGGCGGACGCACCAGCTCCGCGCCAGGCCGCGGCGCGGGGGATGGCCGTCGTGGGCGACGCCGCCTACGGGTCGACGCGCCCCTTCGCCCGCGGGATCGCGCTGCACGCCCGCGCGCTGCGGGTCGTCCACCCCGTCTCGCGCACGGCGCTGACGTGGGTCGCGCCGGTGCCCGACGACTGGTCCGCGCAGGGGATCGAGCTGCCGGAGGCGACCGCCTTCGGGTCGTAGCGGGGCGTCGTCGCCGTCCGCGACCCGGACGGGCCGGTCGGGCTCAGGCGATGCTGATGTCGAGGATGCGGAGCCGCAGGGTCCCCCGCGGGATGGGCACCTCGACCGTCTCGCCGACCTTCTTGCCCACGAGGCCCTGGCCGATCGGGCTGGTCAGCAGGATCTTGTTCTGGTCGTAGTCCTCCTCGCCGGGGCCGACCAGGGTGAAGTCCTCCTCGTCGTCGAGGTCGAGGTCGAGCACGCGGACCGTCGAGCCGAAGACGACGCGGTCGGTGGGCAGGGTGGACCTGTCGACGATCATGGCGCGGGCGAGCTTGTCCTGGAGGTCGTTGATCCGCGCCTGGAGCATCCCCTGCGCCTCGCGGGCGGCGTCGTACTCGGCGTTCTCGGAGAGGTCGCCGAAGCTCCGGGCCTGGGCGATCTGCTCGGCGATCCGGGGCATGTCCTCGTTGTTCATCTTGTCGAGCTGGGCCTTGAGCTTGTCGTAGCCGTCCTTCGACATGGGGATTCGGTCAGTGGACATGCCGTTGTGCCTCCCGTGCGAAGTCATGCGGCCACGCCGGCGCGGGGCCGCGCCGCGAGGGCTGGTGCGGACGACCGGGGCGGAGGGGAGGGTCCCTGGGGCCTAGAAGCAAACACCGCGGCTCCGGGCCGGTCCCGTCGCCGCGGTCCTCGTCGTGGATTTAGCCTAGTCTTCGCATCCCCGGCACGCAAGGCCAACTCGCGTGGGGGTTGGGAGATGGGGGCGAGGGGATGTTGCTCACCTCCAACCCCCACCTCCCATCCCCCATGTCTCATTCGTGCCGGAGGGCCTCGATCGGGTCCATCAGCGCGGCGCGGCGGGCGGGGTAGAGGCCGAAGAGGATGCCGATGGCCACCGAGATGCCGAACGACAGGACGACCGAGAAGAGCGTGACGATCGCCTTCTGCTCGGGGATGAAGTAGACGATCCCCTGCGGGATCGCCACCCCGAGGCTGACGCCGAGCAGGCCGCCGACGCCCGAGAGGACGACCGTCTCGATGAGGAACTGCTGCGTGATGTCGCGCCTCTTCGCGCCCAGGGCGCGGCGGATGCCGATCTCGCGGGTCCGCTCGGTGACCGTCGCGAGCATGATGTTCATGATGCCGATGCCGCCGACCAGCAGCGAGATCGAGGCGATCGTCCCGAGGATGATGCTGAACTGCCGCGCCGTCCGCTTGGCCTCGTTCAGCAGGTCGAGCGGGACGATGACGTCGACGTCCTTCTTGGAGTGGAACGGCTTGACCGCGGCGTCGACGATCGGGTGCGTCGGGCCGACCTCGGCGAGGGTGCCGACCTGGAGCGTGACCTGCGAGAGCTGGATCTCCTCGAACTCCTGCGACCGGTCCGGCTGTTCATGATCCGGTCGCCGAACCGGAGCCGGCAGGTGTTCAGCGGGATGTAGACGTCCTTGTTGAACTCCTGCGCCGCCAGGCTGCCGCCGATCCCGGCGGTGCTGGCGCGCGGCCGGGTCACGCCGACGACGGTGTAGTAGTCGTTGCCGAGCTTGACCGACTGCGGCCGCCCCTCCTTGTCGTAGAGCGGGTCCTCGTAGGGGAACAGCGTCGTGGCCGTCTCGGCGGCCAGGACGGCGTAGTTCATGTACCGCTCGTTGTCCGAGGCGGTGAGGAACCGGCCGCGGTCGACCTCCAGGTGGTTGAACGCGGCGTAGTCCTCGGTCGTGCCGACGACGCGGCCGTCCAGGACGTGGTTGAAGCGGCGGATCTGCTTGCGGATCTCGCGGATCGGCAGCGCCTTCTTGATCGTCGGCACGGTGGCCAGCAGCCGGTCGAAGTCGTCGTACTTCAGGCCGTAGTTGAGGATCATCCGCCGGCCGCCGCTGGTGCCGCTGGCCTGCGCCTCGTCGCTCGGCTTGATCGAGCGGACGATGATGTTGGTGGCGCCGAGCTGCTCGAACCGCTTCTGCGCGTCGCGGCTGGACCCCTCGCCGATGGCGAGCATCGAGATCACCGCCGCCACGCCGAAGACGATGCCCAGCACGGTCAGCCCCGAGCGGAGCTTGTGGAGCAGCAGGCTCTTCATGCCGAGGGTCAAGGCCCGCCAGATGCGTCCCATGGTGTCGCGCCTCCCGAATCGATCCGATCTGGATCTCCGGGTCACCCGCCCGATCAGGGCGCGCCGTTGGCGCCGCCGGCCGCGGCGGCGGCCGTCGCCATCGCCTGCTTCATCCGGGCGCTGGGGCCGTCGTCGATGATCAGGCCGTCGCGCATCCGGATGATCCGCTTGGCGTGCTCGGCGATGTCGTCCTCGTGGGTGACCATGATGATCGTCTTGCCCGCGTCGTTGAGCCGGCCGAGCATCTCCATGATCTCGTGGCTCGTCGCGGTATCGAGGTTGCCGGTCGCCTCGTCGGCCAGGATGATGTAGGGGTCGTTGATCAACGAGCGGGCGATCGCCACCCGCTGCTGCTGGCCGCCCGAGAGCTGGGTCGGGCGGTGGTCGAGCCGGTCGCCCAGGCCGACCATCGACGCCAGCTCGAGGGTCCTCTGCTGGACGGCGTCGGTGATCTCGCCGCTGCCCTGGTAGGTCAGCGGGAGCTGGATGTTCTCGACGACCGTGTATTGCGCGATCAGGTTGTACGACTGGAAGATGAAGCCGATGTACCGGCTGCGGACCTCCGACAGCTCGTCGTCGTCGAGCTGGGCGACGTCCTTGTCGCCGAGGTGGTACTGGCCGCTGGTGGGGCGGTCGAGGCAGCCGAGCAGGTTGAGCATGGTGCTCTTGCCCGACCCCGAGGCGCCCATGATGGCGACATACTCGCCCTGGTAGAAGTCGACCGAGACCCCCGTCAGGGCATGGACGATCACGGCCTGCGCGGGCCCCGGCGGCGGCCGAAGAGGCCGCCGCCGGAGTGGTGTCCCATGACGTAAGTCTTGCGAAGGTCCACTAATCGGACGATCGGCTTGCCGGCGTCGTTCACGGGTTCGGGCCTCCTCCGGGCCGCCGCCGCCGGGGCCGCCGAAGCCGCCGCCCCCGCCCCTCGGGCCGCCGCCGCCGCCGCCGCCGCCGCCGAAGCCGCCGCCGCTGTTGATCCGCTCCATCATCATGTCGACCCGCTCGGCGGGCACGCCGCGGTCGATCGAGGATCTTGCGCTGCTCGTCGGGGCTGGCGGCCTTGAACTTCTCGAGCGACGGCGGGGTCCATCTTGCTCATGCCCGCCGCCCTTACCCTTGCCCTTGCCTTTGCCCTTGCCCTTGGACTTGCCGTCGGCCGGGGCCTGGCCGTCGGCGGCGCCCGGGCGCCGGGCGCCGCGCCGGCGACGCCGGGCGGGCCGCCGGCCTTCTTGGCGGCGTCGCCCCAGTCCTTCTTGGAGGCGTCCTTGCTCGACGAGCCGAACGCCTCGCGCTTCTCCTCCTCGCTCATCAGGGCGGTCGGGTTGAGCGCCACGAGGTCGCCCGTCTTGAGCCCCTTGCGGATCTCGACGAGCTTGTCGTTGGAGATGCCGACGTCGACGTCCTGCCAGTCGTAGCGGTCGCCGCGCTTGATGGCGACGTGGTCCTTGCCCTTGTATTCGAGCACGGCCTGGACCGGGACGCTCAGCACGTCCTGCAGCTCGGTCACCAGGATCTCGACCTGCGTGTTCATGCCCGGCCGCAGCCCGGGCAGCCCTTTGTCGATCGTCACGTGGGTGGTGTACACCTTGATGTCCGAGGCTGAAGAAGCTCGACGGGTCGGGCAGGGGGGCGATGTCCTCGACGGTGCCGGTCAGCTGCTGGTCGGCGAAGGCGTCGACGCGGATGCGGGCGTGCAGCCCCTTGGTGATCCGGTCGACCATCGACTCGTGGACCTTGGCGTTGACCCGCATCCGGGTGATGTCGGGCAGGCTGAAGATCTTCTGCCGCTCGCGGACCGCCGCCCCCTCCTCGATCTGCGGCTGCGAGCTGCCGCCGAAGCGGCTCGGGTCGTTGGCGTAGACGACCAGCCCCTCGGCCGGCGCGAGCAGCTTGCACTTGGAGATCTGCCGCTCGAGCTTGGCCTGCTTCGACTTCTCCAGCTCCCAGGTCGCCTGCTTGGCCAGCTCGTCGGAGCGGGCCTTCTCGACCTCGCTCTGCAACTCCTTGATCGTCTTGTGCTTGGTGTATTTCTCGAGCACGTCCTTCTTGGTCTGCGCCTGCTCCAGCGCGAAGGTCTTCTGCTGCAACGACACCCGGTCGGCGATGAACTGCGCCTCCGAGACGTAGCCCTTTTCCTTCATCCGCTTGGACCAGTCGAGGCGGTCCACGGCGCGGCTCTTCTCCGACTCGGCCAGCGCGATCTCGCCGAGGACCGTCTGGAGGTCCTGCTTGTAGATGCCCTCGGTGTACTCGGTGACGGCGATCTCGGCGACCTGGCGGGTCAGCTTGGCGTTCTCGAAGTTGGCCTCGGCCCCCTTGGTGGTGATCTCCTGGTTGACCAGCTGGTCCCGCAGCGCCGACGAGTCGAGCCTCGCAGACCAGCTCCCCCTTGGTGACCCGCTTCCCCTCGGGGAGGATCATGATGATCGTCGTCCCCCCCTCGACCTCGGCGAAGACGTCCTTGTTCTCGGAGCTCTCCAGCAGCCCCCGCTCGCTGACCGTCACGGGGAGGTTGGCCGGCTTGACCCGGAAGTTGATGATCTGCGAGCCGACCGGGGTGAACATCAGCGCGGCGACCTGCTTGCCGACGCCGGGCACCGCCACCGCCACCGCGCCGGCGACCCCCAGGGCGATCACCGCGACGAACAGTAAGGCTTTACCTGGCGACCGCTTGCGCCGGTCGCGGCGATGCAGTTCGGGGAGCTCCTTCGGCGCGGACGGGGTCGTCGGGGCCGGTGGGTTCTGTAGGGAAAAGTTCACGATAGGCCTCCCATTCGTCGAAGGGCAAGGTGCCGAGGTCCCGGAAGAGGACCAGTCGCCCCGTCACGTAACTCAGCCACGTTCGGACCAGGTTGTTCTCGATCGTCAGCAGGCTGTTCTGGAAGTTGATCAGGTTGGTCGTCTGGGTCGCCGCGTTGGCGGCCTGGCCCACGCCGCCGCCGCCACCTCCCCCCCGCCGCCGCCACCTCCCCCGCCGCCGCCGCCGCCGGCCCCCGCCGCCTGGGGCGGGGCGATGATCTGCTCGAATGCCTGGTCCTTCTGGCGGATCGTCAGCACGAAGTTGCGGCGGTAGATCTCATATTGGATGTAGGCGGTCTGCAAGCCGCGGATGTCGCTGCGGATCTGCAACTTGATGAAGTCCTCGTTGAACTGCAAGTTCCGCCGCGCACGCTGGTAGTTGATCAGGGCATTGCGGAAGTTGTTCCGCTCGTTCACCCGCACCAGGGGGAGCTCCGCGTTGATGACCAGCGAGAACTGCTTGGCCTGGTCGACGAAGGCGAACGGGTTGGTCGTCGTCGGCGGGGTGACGAAGGTGTTGGTCAGCGCGACATTGAAGACCCCCCTCAGGGCATTGGCCGTGACCCGGAGCTGCCGCCAGGAGTCGTACGTCTGGGCCCGGACGTTCATCAGGTCGAGCCGGCGCTCCAGGGCGATCCGTTCCCCGGCCAGGAGGACCTCTTCGAGGGTATCCTCGTTGTTGTTCTCATAGTCTTTATACACGGAAAGGACCGATCTGCCATCAAGATTTACGTCCTCCAGGTCGGGGAGCTGCGCCGCGAACTTGGGCAGGTCCTCCAGTTTCCGCCTCGGGTCGCGCTGCCAGACGTCGATCGCGTCGAAGACCTCCTTGAATTTCCGCGTCAAGGTCCGGTCCAGGATCAGGGGGGTGTCGGGGGGCATGCCGAACTGGGTCTTGAGCTGGTCCAGCGAGTTGCGGTAGGCGATCTTGTCGGTGATCAGGCTGATGCGGGCGTTCTGGATCTGCGAATCGACCTGGTCGACCTGGAGCCTGGTCAGGCCCGACGATTCGCCCTGGATCAGCTCGGTGTAGACCTTCTTCAGCTGCTCGAAGGCGGCGAGGGTCTTGCGGTCGTTCTCGATCTCCTGGATGTCCTGGACCACGTTGACGAAGCCGACCACCGGGTCGACGTTGCCCGAGGGCATCGTGGGCGAGCTGGTGTACCCGTTGATCGTCGCGGTCGACGCGAAGTTGGGGATCGAGCCGCCGACCAGGTTGGCCACGATGAACTCCTGGCGGAACTTGGCGAACTGGCGGATCTGGTAGACCAGGTTGCGCTCGGCCTGGGTCAACGGCTCGAGGATGACGGCGCGGCCGCCGCCGCGGAGGAACGGCTGGATGATGTTCAGGGGCAGGAACGAGTGGACGCTCGGCTGGATCGGGTGCTTGCCCAGGAAGTTGAAGACGAGCTGGTTGGCGAAGCCGGCCAGGACCGTGGCCGCCGGTCGAGAAGAGCTTGCCGAAGCCGGCCGCCTCGCCGAGCGACAGGGTCGAGGTCGGCGAGCCGGTCTCCCGCGTCGAGTAGGCGAACTGGTTGGGCAAGATGACGCCGGGCGGGAAGCTCCCCGCCGATGCCCTGCTGGCCCGCGACCCCGGTCTGCGGCGACAGCCCGGCGAAGAACTGCGGCATGAACGCGAACCGCTGGAGGGTGACGGGCAGCGCCGCCAGGTAGATGTTCTCGAGCTGGTTCTGGTAGGTCCGGCTGTTGACCAGCGCGATGTTGAAGGACTGCTCCAGGGTGAGCACGTAGGGATGGCTGCCCCTGGGCAGGCCGGCGGCCTCCGCCTCGTTGAAGTCGATCTCGCCGGGGATGAGGATGCCGGCCATCTCCGACCCCATCGCCTCGGAGGCGCGGTACTGGTCGGGGCTGAGGTCGGGGCGCACGTTGACCGGGGCCGACAGGTCGCGATTCGACGGGTCGGGGTCCATGCCGACCGGCGGCGTCGGGATGTCGCGCGCGGGCCGGGCGGGATGCCGGGGGGCAGCGTGGGGGATGCGGGGGGCGGCACGGGCATCGGCAACCCGGTTTCCTGGAAGGCGGCGAGGCGGACCCCGAGGTCGAGCTTCCGGGCGCCGGCCTGGGGGGGGGCGGTCCCCGGAGGGGGTGGGGTCGGGTTCACGGGCGCGGAGCCCGGTATGGAATTAGGCGACGACCCGCCGCCCCCCGGCCCGGAATTCCTCGGCGGGCCGGGCAGGAACGGCGACGCACCCCCCGTCGGCGGGACCGGCGGCGGCGCGGGGAAGGTCCCGCCGTCGGCGACCGGCGCGGGGACACGCCGTCGCCGACGGGGTCGTGTCCCGCGGCGGCGGCGCCGTGTACCGCGGCCCGGAGTCGAGCATGCTCGAGGTACCCGGTCCCCTCGACCGGCAGGAGCAGCCGCTGGCTCGGCCACTGCGGCACCGGCGACAGCGCCTGCGTCGCGAAGTCGTCGGGGGGGGCGGGCGGGGTGTCGGGGTCGTACGGGTCGGCGAACCGCGACATCGCCGGCGGCTCGATGCTGAAGACGTCGAGCCGCCATCGCGGGTCGCGGCTCTTCTCGAAGACCGCCTCGGAGACGTCCTGGTTGGCCCACTGGCGGTAGAACTCCCGCGTGCACCCGGTCGTCGCCCCGATCGCCAGCGCGATCAGGGCGATCGTCCGGGGGAAGGAGGGGGACGTCGGGTCGGTTCGGACGGCTCGGGATTTCATGGGCTCGCCTCGGGCCTGGCCTGATCGCCTTCGAGCACCCCACCGCGCCCCGTCCCGGCCCCGCCGGATTGCGCGGCGCCGCCGCCGACCGGGTCGGGGCCGGCGCGGGGAGATTGCTCGTGACATCGAACGGTATCGGACGTGGCGGTCGTGAGGGTTGAATCGAATCTCGCGGCGACGAGGGCGGGCGGGGGGGCGGCGGCGGGGGTTTGGGTGCAGCCGGGCCGCGCCGCGGGACGAAATTGCTGAGGTCGTTGGGTTCACTTGGCGGCGGCGGGTCGCGCCGGGCCGGCTCCCGGGGGGGACTTCCTCGCCGCCGGCCTCCCCGGGGGACGATCGCCGTGCCGGGGCCCGGTCGTCGCGCGTCGGCCGCGCGACGACCGGCCGGCTTGGAGGAGGGAGTCTCCGATGCATTCGATCAATCGCGGACCTCGGCCGATCGCCGGCCGGCCGCGGGGCGGGTTCCGCCCGCGGGGCGAGGCCCTGGAGGGCCGGGCCCTGCTGGCCATCACCCTGGGCGGTTCGGTGGCGCCGTCCTTGCCCAACATCGCCAACATCCCCTACGGCGTCGCCCTGTCCGGGCCGAGCAACCAGGGGTCTTACAGCTCGGGGATCGGGCCCGGGGGCGGGCTACGCGATCGCCGACCTCGGCGACATCAACGGCGACGGCTTCGACGACTTCGCCGTCGGGGCGCCGACGGTCAGCGCCTCGGGGACCCTGGTCTCGGCGTCCGCCTCGGGCAACAGCGCCGTCTACCTGGTCTTCGGCTCACTGCAGGCCCTCAACGGCCCCAACGTCGACTGGAATACGCTCACCGCCGCGCAGCGGGTCGGCGACCTGACCAACCTGGGCGCCACGACCCAGGTGAGCCCGATCCTCGTCACCACCCCCGCCACCAACAGCTTCGCCTACGCGGGGGTCAAGATCACCGCCAACGGCGGCAACTCGCTGCTCGGCGCGTCGATCGCGCCCCTGGGCACCTTCGGCGGGTTCACGGCCTTCATCATCGGCGCCCCGAACTACACCGAGACCGGCGCCGCCGCCCCGACGGGCCGCGCCTACATCGTCTTCGCCAACAGCTCGATCCTGACGGTGCCCGGCAGCACGATCAACCTGGACAGCCCCCCCGCGAACGTCCCGGTCATCACGATCACCAACACCGGCGCGGCCGGCTCGCAGACCGGGTTCTCGGTCTCGTCGGGGGGCAACCTGCTCGGCGACCAGCTCAGCACCACCTCCGCCCCCGACGTCGCCATCGGCGCCCCGTCGGCGACGATCAACGGCGTCGCCAGCGGCGCCGTCTACGTCCTGCCCAGCTCGCTGATCACCCCGACCACCGCGACGATCGACCTGAGCACGATCGGCACGAGCGGCGGGAAGGGGGGCAGCATCTTCGCCGGCACGACGGCGGGCGTCCGGATCGGCGCCTCGGTCGCCAACGCGGGCGACGTCGACGGCACGCTCCGCGGCGCCGTGCCGATCACCGACCTGCTGGTCGGCGCCCCGAACGCCAACGGCGGCGGCGGCGCGGCCTACCTCATCTACGGGGCGACCACCGCGACCCCCCTGCCCAGCCTCATCACGCCCGCGATCTTCGCGCCGGAGACCATCACCGGGACGCAACCGTCGGGCACGATCGCCGGCGCGATCATCAACGGCAACGGCATCTTCTTCGACGGGACCGGGACCTCGACCGCCGGCGCGGGCGACTTCAACAACGACGGATTCAGCGACTTCCTGATCGGCTCGCCGAACAACGACCAGGTCAACGGCTATGCCACGCTGTTCTACGGCCAGGCCAACGCACGGATCTACCTGGCGAACACCATCAACAGCCCCATCAACATCAGCTCGGCGAACCCCGCGATCCCCCAGGTCTTCACCGCGACCTTCGACGGCACCGGGACCGGGACCAACCCCGCCGGGGTCCGGACCGCCCAGTCGTTGTCGGCCGTCCGCGACATGAACGGCGACGGGATCAACGAGATCCTGATCGGCGCCCCCAACGCCGGCCCCTCGAACGCCGGCGCCGTCTACGTGGTCCCCGGCCGCAAGAACCCGGTCACCGGCATCCCCGACCTGGTGGGCACCTTCAGCCTGAGCGGGATCGAGGCGTCGCCGCTCCAGGGCCGCGAGATCGACCTCGGCCCCACCTCCGGCACGACGGCGACGGGCTTCGGCATCTCGGTCTCGGGCAGCCTGCCCGCGACGACGCAGCCCCGCACCGTCGACGCCGACACGATCGGCGACGTCCTGATCGGCGCCCCGGGCTTCGGCGTGACCTCGTCGCGCAGCCTCCAGGGGGGCGCCCTGGTCGTGGAAGGGTCGAAGGCCGCCGTCCCCGTCCCGACCTCGAACTCGATCGTGGCCCGGATCACCGCCGCGATCTCGGGCTCCAACCTGGTCATCACCGTCTTCGGCAACACCACCACGACGCCGACGCTCAACCCGTTCCGGGACATCTCCACCGCGTCGCCGGTCATCATCGACGGGTTCAGCATCACGTTCCCGCCGGCCGTCCTGACGCCGCTGAACAACGCCGCCGGCGACGTGACGATCACGGTCCCGCTGTCGTCGGTCGGCCTGACCACCACCTCGCTGCTGCCCAACCCCGTCACCCTCATCGCGCAGACCACGGGGGCCAGCCCCAACTTCCCCAAGCAGATCGTCGGCACGACCAGCACCAGCCCGACGCCGACCCCGACGCCGACCCCCGTCTTCGGCGGCGAGGTCCCGGTCGGCGCCTTCGTCCCGACGTCGCTCCAGCTCCCGTTCGGGCCCACCCAGTACGTCCCGACGCTCAACGAGTCTGTCGAAGTACGACTACAAGGCGATCCCGCTCCGGGTCGCCCTGCTGCAATACCAGCCGTCGCCGGCCTTCAAGGCGCGGATCAACCAGTTCTTCGGCCTGAAGAGCGCCATGGGCACGTTCGCCCGCAGGCTGAACGCGGAGGGCGACCGCACCAACGCCGGCGCCGCGACGCTGCCCAAGTACATCTTCACCCACAACGTCGTCAAGCGCGGCAAGGTCACCACGTTCACCCACAGGGGGCCCGTCGTCCCGACCTATCGCCAGCGCGAGCGCATCGGGCCGTGACGGCAGTGGGGAGTGGGGAGTGGGGAGTGGGGAGCGGGGGGTGAAGAAGGGAAGCCACGTCTCTCCATGCTTCACTCCCCACACATCACTCTCCACTCCCCACTTTTCTAAGCTGCCCGCCGGGGTTTCTTTTCACTTTTCGCCCGCAAGCTTCGGCTGTAGGAGTCGAACCCGCCTTCGACGGCCTCGCGCAGCCCCGCCCGCGTGGCATGACTCCGCACCGGGATCTCCTGGTACTTGACCTGGCGGAAGACCGGCTCGATTTCGTTCAGCTCCGGGCTGTACGGCGGCAGGAAGTACAGGTAGATCCCCGCCGCCGCCAGACCCGCCCGCGCCCGCCTCACGACCCCGCTGGTGTGCAGGCTGGCGTTGTCCAGGACCACCACCCGCGGCACCTTCGACCATGGCAGCGACCGCACGAATGCCAGGAAATCGTACGAGTCCCACGTCCGCTCCGCGGTGAAGACATCCAGCCGCGGCCGCCCGCCGTAGGGGCGGTAGGCGGCCATCGCGTTGACCCGCCGCCCCTGCGGGGCCTCGGACTTGACCCGCTTCCGCTGCCGAGGCAGCGCCAGGTGTAGGCCGTCGGGAGCGTCGGCGCGAACCCGCACTGGTCGAGGTAGTAGAGCTTGATCCGGCCGGCCCGGGCCTTGTGCTTCAGGTTGAGCAGCACCCGCTTGGCCCGCGCGACCCTGGCCGGGTCCTGCTTGTGCCGCAGCCAGCCGGCGGTCCGGCCCCAGCGCGCCCGGAGCAGCCCGAGGTAGCGGCGGATTTGGCGCGGGTTCAGCGCGATCCCGCGGGGGACGAGCGCCTGGCTGAGCTGGCGGCTGGTCCAGGTGCGGTCGTCGCCGAGCAGGGCCCGCAGCGCCCGGTCACCTCGCGGCGTCGGGCGTCGTCGAGTGGCGGCCCGGTGCGGCGGGGGAACAGCGCGGCGATGCCGCGGCCGAGGAAGTCCTTGAGCACGGCGCGGGCGGTGTGCCCGCAGTAGCCGAGGTGGTCGGCGATCCGAGGCGCCGCCCACCCGGCGTCGGCGAGGCAGACCATCTCCAGGCGGTCCCGCGCCCGGGGCGGTAGGTCGGCCCGGCGAAGGGTTTGCAGCTCATCGCGGGTGGCGTCATCGAGGTGGATGCGGATCATACCGGAATTGTAGGGGAACCTCGGCCACACGCTTAGACCCGTTGCGAGAGCCGCTGTGCCAGCCGCTCCAGGGCGGGGCTGCGGTCGTAGGGGTCGAGGTGGACGTTCAGCAGGCTGAAGCTGGCGGTGTTGGCCAGGGCGGCGCCGAGCGCGGCGTCGAGCTCGCCCTCGGTGCGGACCTCCAGCCCGAGCCCGGTGCCGAGCAGCTCGGGGAGCTTGTGGAACCGCCACTCGGCGATGTCGTTGAACGGGCCGTCCAGGAGGAACCGCTCGGTGGTGTAGCCGTGGTTGTTCAGGACGACGACGATCGGGTTGAGGCCGTACCGGGCGATCGTCGAGAGCTCCAGCCCGGTCATCTGGAAGGCGCCGTCGCCGACGATGACCAGGGCGCGCGTGCCGGGGCTGGCCATCCCCGCCCCCAGCGCCGCCGGGACGGCGAAGCCCATCGACGTGTAGTACGCCGGGCTGATGAACTCGGTCCGCCGGCTCATCGACAGGTCGGCGGCGCCGAAGAGCGAGTCGCCGATGTCGGCGATCACGGTCATGTTCTCGTCGATCATCCGGTTGAGCCGCGCGAACAGCCGGCACGAGGTCATCGTCGCGTCGGGCTCGGCGACCCAGGCGCACGCGAACGGGTCGGGCCGGGGCGGGACCGGGGCCCGCGACAGCTCGGAGCTGCGCGCGCCGACAGCCCGCGGATGAAGTCGTCGAGCCGCACGCCGCTGTAGTGGTGGTGCCGGATGCGCAGGTCCTCGCTCGTCGCGTCGATGCACCGCGACGGGTCGAGCTTGGCGGTGAAGATGCCGAGGTTGATGTCGGTCAGGAAGCAGCCGAGCATCAGCAGGCAGTCGGCCGACTCGACCGCCTCGGTCACCTCGGCGCGGCCCATCGCCCCCTCGTAGACGCCGGCGAACAGCGGGTGCCCCTCGGAGATGACGCTCTTGCCCAGGATCGTCGTGGCGATCGGCATGCCGGTCTGCTCGGCCAAGGCGATCAGGTCGTCCTGGAGGCCGAAGCGGTGGACCTCGACGTCGGCCAGGATCATCGGCCGCGCGGCCGCCGTCAGCATCGCCGACGCCTCGTCCAGCGCCTCGCGGAGCGCGTCGGGGTCGCTCGGCGGCAGCCCCGCGGGCGGGCGGTGCGGTCCCACTCGACGCGACAGCACCCGGTCGCGGGGGATCTCCAGGTAGACCGGCCGCTTGTACCGCACCGCCGCCTCCAGCACCCGGTCGATCTCGCCGAACGCCGTGATCGGGTCGTCGAGCACCGCCGAGGCCGCCGTGATCTTCTCGAAGACCTCCAGCTGCGTCTCGAACCCCTTGACCTTGTGGTGCAGGAGCGGGTTCCGCTCCCGTTCCGACATCCCCGGCGAGCCCCCCAGCACGATCACCGGCGACTTCTCGGCATACGCGCCGGCGATGCTGTTGCACAGGCTCAGGCCGCCGGCGCAGTAGGTCACGCAGACGCACCCCAGCCCTCGCAGCCGCGCGTAGGCGTCGGCGGCGAACCCGGCGTTGTCCTCGCGGGTCACCCCCACCAGCCGGATCGGGCTGGCCTCGATCATCTCGTAGAGCTTCAGCACGTAGTCGCCGGGGATGCCGAAGACGTGCTCGACCCCCAGCGCGTGCAGGCGGTCGATCAGGTACTGGCCGATGGTCGGCGGGGCCGTCTCGGGGTTCCCATCGCGGAACGGCGCCAGGGCGGGGGACGTGGCCATCAGTCATCTCCTTGACAGGGGGGTGATCCGTTGCGGGGCCGGGGACGATGCCCGCGGGCCGTCCCAATGAGACAGGGGCCCCGCGCGGTCGGGGGGAGCGGCCGGGCGTAGACGTAGATCCAGGCACGTCGCCCGCCGCGCGTCCCCGCGGCCACGCGACGATACAGGCCCTCGCCCACCCCTTCATACGGGTCGAGCCACTCGATCAGTTCGGCCGGGTCGACGGGCCGCACGTACCCCTCGACCCAGCCGCAGTCGGGGTCGCCGTGGTCGACCAAAGCCGGATAGGGGCCCAGGTCGAACAGCCGCCCGCGCACCGCGTCGGCCTCCCAGCCGTCGCGGGCGGCCTGCTCGGGCCCCTCGGGGGCTAGCGTCCCATAGGCGAATAACAGCGACGGCATCACCCCGGGCCCGGCATACTGAATCGAGGCAATCGCTACCCTATTATTCTATTCGATCGCCGGCCGATTTCCCCGATGCCCCCGTCGCGGGCGCGGAATTCGGCCTCGCCTCATCGGAGCGGTGTGCCGAAGTTTGAACCACATCAATATTTGCGCCTCTCGCCGGCGGACGACACTTGCACAACGGGCGGTGGACGGTTGCCCCGGAGAGGACGACGGCGTATTGATTGCTTGGATTCGATCTCCGCGGATCGATCCGAACCTTGAGGGAGGGACGATGAAGGACGTGCTCCCGGAGGTCTACCTGGCCCGGCACGGCGAGACCGAGTGGTCGATCTCGGGCCAGCACACCGGACGGACCGACATCCCGCTGACCGAGCGGGGCGAGCGGAACGCGGCGAGCCTGGGCGAGCGGCTCCGGGGCCTCGCGTTCGACGCGGTCCTGACGAGCCCGCTCCAGAGGGCCCTGCGGACGTGCGAGCTGGCCGGCTTCGGCGACCGCGCCGAGGCCGTCGCCGACCTGGTTGAGTGGGACTATGGCGCGTACGAGGGGCGCCGCACCGCCGAGATCCGCCGCGAGCGGCCCGACTGGGACATCTTCCGCGACGGCTGCCCGGGGGGCGAGACGATCGAGGCGATCGGCGCCCGCGCCGACCGGGTGGTCGCCCGCCTGCGGTCGATCGGCGGCCGGGCCCTGGTCTTCGGCCACAGCCACTTCCTCCGCGTCCTGGCCGCGCGCTGGCTCGGCCTGCCGCCGGGGGATGGCCGATACTTCGTGCTCAGCACCGCGTCGCTGAGCGTCGTCGGCTACGACCACAACCGCGACGAGCCGGCGATCCGCCTCTGGAACGACGACCGCCACGTGTCGCCCTGATCGGCCGGGTCAATACGAGTCGCTGCTGATGACCTCGCCCCCCGCGATCGTCCCCAGGGCCCACCAGGTCGCCAGGTTGATCGAGTTCTTGATGAACTTGACGCTGCCATCAGCCATCATCGTGTTGACACCGCCGGGGTGGGAGCTGGTGGCATCGCTGAACATGGCGGTCGCCCCCGAGCCAAGGCCGCTGCAATAGCCCCAGGCTCCGTTGCTGTTGTTGGGGGGTGCCACGGTGTTGAAGAGGGTCTGGGCCATCGACCCGGTCGCCCAGGAGTCGCCTCGCTGATCGAAGCCGTCGTAATTCGCTCCCGTGGTCGCGGCCGTGTTGCAGGCGGAAAGGGCGGTCGTGACAAGGGCGGGGTTGGTCGCCGGGGCGGTCAGGAAGATAGCACCCGCCGCCCCGGAGACGTTGACATGCCCGGCCAGCCGAGTCGCCCCCCCATTGACCACGTTGGCGGGGCCGACGTTTCCCTCGCTGAACGCGACCGAGTTCGACGAGCCGTCGGTGACCGCGTTGAGCCCCTTGGGTCGCTGCCAGGCGAAAAGTCCACTGGTCGGGACGCCGGACAGGCTCGCGCCTTTCGGATTCATCGGCGCCGGCAGAGTCGTTGACCCCTGGAGGTCGGTCGTGGACCCGACCGAGCCAAAATAGCAGTTGTTGCCGTCCGCCGTCCCGGTGACCTCGATCGAGGTCCCGTTGGGGTCGGAAGGGCAGAGGAATGCGCTGATCTGCGCCCGGATCGCCGTCGAGTTGACGAGATAGGTCTGCTGACTCGCGTTATCGGCGGTCCCCCAGTTGAAGTTGATCGAGTTGTAGATGGCCATCTGCTCCATCTGGGACAGCAGCGCGGCGTGGATGCTCCAGAAATGCGTGGCGTTGTACGTGTTGGGGGCCGAGTAGATCCCGCTGCTGGCAGCCATCGGAAAGGTGTCGTTGATGCTGTGGTAGTTATGCAGGGCCAGGCCGATCTGCTTCAGGTTGTTGACGCATTGCGACCGCCGGGCGGCCTCGCGCGCCGCCTGCACCGCCGGCAGCAAGCAGCGCGATCAGGACCGCGATGATCGCGATCACCACCAGGAGCTCGATCAGGGTGAAGCCGCGGCGCCGCATGCGAATCCTCCTTCCAGGTGAACTGGGACGTGACCTGGGACGGGATGAAGAGGATCTCTCCGACGGCGCCGGGCGGACCCATCGCGCATGCATCCTGGCCCCTCCGATCGGAGGCGGACGCGCAGCTAAACCCGACGTCTGCGGGAGCAGGACGATTTGGGATCTCACTGGGATCTCAAGCGCACTATAGCGAGCCGTCGGGGCGGCAACAAGGGTCAATTCTTAAGATTCTTAAAATTCATGGCGGCCGGTGCGCCGACGACGACGGGGGCGGCTCGCCCGATCCGGGGATCGCGGGCCGCTCACCCCTGCGGGCGGCCGGGGCGGTGTGGTACAATGGCCCCCCGGCGCGACGGCTTGGGTGCGCCAGTTGCACCGATCGTCCTGGTTGGCGAAGGCTTGGAGTCTCCCGCGCCTGGCGAATGGTCCCGGAGGGGCCGAGGCGCGGTCATCGGAGCGGAACTCATGGCGATCCACCCGCTGGCGGGACGTCCGGCACCCCCCGATCTGCTGATCGACGTCGTCGCGCTGGAGCGGCAGTATCACGACCGCCGGCCCGACGTGGGCGACCCGCGGCAGCTCGTCGCCTTCGGCACGAGCGGGCACCGGGGCACGCCCGGCGACGGCACGTTCACCGAGACGCACATCCTGGCCATCACCCAGGCGATCTGCGACTACCGCCGCGATCGCGGGATCGACGGCCCCCTGTTCCTGGGCAAGGACACGCACGCGCTGTCGCGCCCGGCCGAGAGGACGGCGCTGGAGGTGCTGGCGGCCAACGGCGTCGAGGCGGTCATCGAGCGCGACGACGGCGTGACGCCGACGCCGGTCATCTCGCGCGCCATCCTGGTCCACAACCGGGGCCGGGGCGACCACCTGGCCGACGGGATCGTCGTCACGCCGTCGCACAACCCGCCGGCCGACGGCGGGTTCAAGTACAACCCGCCCAACGGCGGCCCCGCCGACACCGACGTGACCTCGTGGATTCAGGACCGCGCCAACGCCCTGCTCCGGGCCGGCAACGCCGACGTGAGGCGCATGCCCCACGCCGAGGCGCTGAGGGCGGCCACGACGCATCAGGAGGACTTCATCACCCCCTACGTCGACGACCTGGCCAGCGTCATCGACATGGACGCGATCCGCTCCGCCGGGCTGAGGCTGGGCGTCGACCCCCTCGGAGGCGCGGCCGTCCACTACTGGGGGCCGATCGCCGACCGCTACGGCCTGGACATCACCGTGACCAACCCGGCGGTCGACCCGACCTTCCGGTTCATGACGGTGGACCACGACGGCAAGATCCGGATGGACTGCTCCAGCCCCTACGCGATGGCCAGCCTGGTCCACCTGAAGGACGAGTTCGACGTCGCCTTCGGCAACGACCCCGACAGCGACCGCCACGGCATCGTCACCAAATCGGCGGGCCTGATGAACCCGAACCACTTCCTGGCCGTCGCGATCGGCTACCTGCTGGCGCACCGCCCCGGCTGGCCGAAGCAGGCGATGGTCGGCAAGACGCTGGTCTCCAGCGGCATGATCGACCGCGTCGTGGAGGGGCTGGACCGGACGCTCGCCGAGGTGCCGGTCGGGTTCAAGTGGTTCGCGGCGGGGCTGCTCGACGGCTCGTACTGCTTCGGCGGCGAGGAGAGCGCCGGGGCGAGCTTCCTGAGGCGCGACGGCACCGCCTGGACGACCGACAAGGACGGCCCGATCATGGACCTGCTGGCCGCCGAGATCACCGCGCGCACGGGCAAGGACCCGGGCGAGCACTTCGCCGCGCTGACGGCCCGGTACGGGACGCCGTATTACACGAGGATCGACACCCCGGCCTCGGCCGAGCAGAGGGCCGCGCTGGGGAGGCTCTCGCCCGAGCAGGTGCATGCGACCGAGCTGGCCGGCGAGCCGATCACCGCCAAGCTGACCCGGGCCCCGGCCAACGGCGCCTCGATCGGCGGCCTGAAGGTGGTCGCCGAGGGGGGATGGTTCGCCGCCCGCCCGTCGGGCACCGAGGACATCTACAAGATCTACGCCGAGAGCTTCCGGAGCGAGGCCCACCTCGGCGCCATCGTCGAGCAGGCCCGGCAGATCGTCGCGCATGCGCTGGCAGGAGTGGCCTCGTGAGCTACCTCAAGCGGTTCCGGGTCGAGCCGGGCACGAAGGTCAAGCTCCGCGACGTCGACCCCGACTCCACGGGCAAGCACGCGAGCCAGGAGGCCGCCCGCGCGGAGATCGAGGACCACGCCAGGCGCCTCCGCGAGATCCAGGGGCTGATGTATGCCGAGCGCGCGCGGGCCCTGCTGGTCATCCTCCAGGCGATGGACGCCGGGGGCAAGGACGGGACGGTCCGGCACGTCCTGGGCAACATGAACCCGCAGGGCTGCAAGGTCGTCTCATTCAAGGCGCCGAGCGACGTCGAGCGCGACCACGACTTCCTCTGGCGCGTCCACCGCGAGGCCCCCATGCGGGGCGAGGCCGCCGTCTTCAACCGCTCGCACTACGAGGACGTCCTGATCGCCCGCGTCCACGGCCTGGTGCCCAAGCGGGTCTGGTCGAAGCGGTACGACCAGATCAACGCCTTCGAGGAGATGCTCGCCCGCGAGGGCACGCACGTCCTCAAGTTCTTCCTCCACATCAGCAAGGGCGAGCAGCTCAGGCGGTTCAAGGCGCGGCTCGACGAACCGGAGAAGCGCTGGAAGATCAGCATCGCCGACTACGAGGAGCGCAAGCACTGGGACGACTACGTCGAGGCCTACGAGGACGCGCTGACGAAGTGCAACGCCGAGCACGCCCCGTGGTTCATCATCCCGGCCAATCGCAAGTGGTTTCGCAATCTCGCGGTGTCTCGGATCGTGGTAGAGTACCTCGAAGGTCTGGACATGAAGCTCCCGGCCCCGTCGGTGGACATCGAGCAGATCCGCAGGCGGTATCACGAGGAGGCGGGCGAGGCCCGTTGATCCGGCATGCCGGATGGCTGACGGCCGATGACGGATGGTTCCCTCGTTCCCACGCTCCGCGTGGGAATGCCTGCCGCGACGCTCTGCGTCGCATCGCGGGCCATTGGGCATGGGACGCGGGGCGTCGAAGACGGCGTTCCCACGCGGAGCGTGGGAACGAGACCCGAGAGATCTGCATCCCACCGTGAGGGGCGGCTGACCCAGGAGAATTTCATGGCAGTCTCGGTCGACAAGAACCCGGCGATCAAGAGCGAGCGGCACCCGCTCGACGCCACGTGCATCAACACGATCCGCACCCTGGCGATGGACGCGGTCCAGGCGGCGAACTCGGGGCACCCGGGGACGCCGATGGCGCCTGGCGCCGGTGGCGTTCTACCTCTGGCAGTACGTCCTGCGGTTCGACCCGCAGGACCCGATCTGGCCCGACCGCGACCGCTTCGTCCTGTCGAACGGCCACGCCTCGATGCTGCTCTACTCGCTCCTGCACCTGACCGGCGTCAAGTCGGTCAGCAAGGACTACGAGACGCTGGGCGAGCCGTCGGTGACGCTCGACGACATCAAGCACTTCCGCCAGCTCCACAGCAAGTGCCCGGGCCACCCGGAGTACCGCCTGACCTCGGGCGTCGAGACCACCACCGGCCCGCTCGGGCAGGGGGTGGCCAACAGCGTCGGCATGGCGCTGTCGGCGCGGTGGATGGGGGCGCACTTCAACCGGCCCGGGTTCGAAGACCTGATCGACTTCAACGTCTACGCCATCTGCGGCGACGGCGACATGATGGAGGGGATCAGCTCGGAGGCGGCCTCGCTCGCCGGGCACTGGCGGCTGTCGAACCTCTGCTGGATCTACGACAACAACCACATCACGATCGAGGGGAACACCAGCCTGGCGTTCTCCGAGGACGTGGCCGACCGCTTCATCGCCTACGGCTGGAACGTCACCCGCGTCGGCGACGCCAACGACCTCGACCTGCTGGCCCGCGCCTTCGAGGTCTTCCTCGGCGAGCGGCAGAGGCCGACGCTTGATCATCGTCGACAGCCACATCGGCTGGGGCGCGCCGAACAAGCAGGACACCGCCGCGGCGCACGGCGAGCCGCTGGGCGAGGAGGAGATCCGGCTCACCAAGCGCGCCTACGGCTGGCCCGAGGACGCCAAGTTCCTCGTCCCCGACGGCGTCTACGAGCGGTTCCGCGAGGGGATCGGCCGCCGCGGCAAGCAGCTCCGCGACGACTGGTTCGCGAGGATCGCCAAGTACAAGGCCGAGCACCCCGACCTGGCCGACCAGCTCTACCGGATGCAGCACCGCCAGCTCCCCGACGGCTGGGACAAGCACCTGCCCACCTTCCCGGCCGACCCGAAGGGGATGGCCACGCGGGCCTCGTCGGGCAAGGTCATCAACGCCGTGGCGCAGGGCGTCCCCTGGTTCATGGGCGGCGCCGCCGACCTCTTCCCCTCGACCAAGACCCGGCTGACCTTCGAGGGGGCCGGCGACTTCGAGGCCGACAACTACGCCGGCCGCAACTTCCACTTCGGCATCCGCGAGCACGCGATGGGCGGCCATCCTCAACGGCATGGCGCTGGTCAAGGTCCGCCCCTTCGGCTCGGGGTTCCTGATCTTCAGCGACTACGGCCGGATGCCGATCCGCCTGGCGGCGATCATGGAGATCCCGGTCATCTACGTCTTCACGCACGACTCGATCGGCGTCGGCGAGGACGGGCCGACCCACCAGCCGGTCGAGCAACTGCCGTCGCTGCGGGCGATCCCCGGCCTGGTCGTGCTCCGCCCGGCCGACGCCAACGAGGTGGTCGAGGCGTGGCGCGTACATCATGCCGCTGAGCCACGAGCCGGCGTGCCTGATCCTGTCCCGCCAGGACCTGCCGACGCTCGACCGCGACGAAGTACGCCCCCGCCTCCGGCCTGCACAAGGGGGCCTACGTCCTGGCCGACGCGCCCGACGGCAAGCCCGACGTCCTGCTGCTGGCCACCGGCAGCGAGGTGTCGCTGTGCGTCGAGGCGTACGAGCGGCTCAAGGCCGAGGGGATCAAGGCCCGCGTCGTCAGCATGCCGTCGTGGGACATCTTCGAGCACCAGCCGCCGGAGTATCGCGAGGGCGTCATCCCGCCCGACGTCCCGGCGCGGGTGGCGGTCGAGCAGGCGTCCACCTTCGGCTGGAACCAGTACGTCGGCACGACCGGCCGGATCATCGGCATGAAGACCTTCGGCGCCTCGGCGCCGCTGAAGGAGGTCCAGAAGGAGTTCGGCTTCACGCCCGAGGCGGTCGTCGCCGCCGCCAAGGACCAGATCGCGAAGGCCAAGGCGAAGGCGAGGTGAACGCCATGAGGATCGTCATCGGGGCCGACCACGCCGGATACGAGATGAAGGAGGCGCTGCGCGCCGAGCTGGTCGGCGAGGGCCACGAGGTCATCGACGTGGGGTCGCACGACCCCTCGCGGCCCGACGACTACCCCGACTTCGCCGCCGCCCTGGGCCGGGCGATCCAGGCGGGGAGGGCCGAGCGCGGCGTCCTGATCTGCGGCTCGGGCGTCGGGGCGTCGGTCGCGGCCAACAAGCTGCACGGCATCCGCGCCGGCCTCTGCCACGACACCTATTCGGCCCACCAGGGGGTCGAGCACGACGACATGAACGTCATCGTCCTGGGCTCGCGGATCATCGGCCCCGCGCTGGCCCGCGAGCTGGTCCGGGCCTACCTCGGCGCCTCGTTCACGCACGAGGAGCGGCACGAGCGCCGGCTCGCCAAGATCCGGGCCCTGGAAGAGGATCGCCAATGACGAGTGATGAGCACCTGCAATCCAGCCTCTCCCACTCATTACTCATTACTCATCACTCATGACTCATTACTAAGGAGGAAGCCATGAACGCGACGAAGACGCTCCACGACCTCGGCCAGAGCCTCTGGCTCGACAACATCACGCGCGGCCTGCTCCAGAGCGGCACGCTGAGGCGGTACATCGACGAGTGGTCGGTCACGGGGCTGACCTCGAACCCGACGATCTTCGACCACGCGATCGGCAAGAGCGCCGACTACGACGACGACATCCGCAAGGCGCTGAAGGAGGGCAAGGCCGACGAGGCGCTGTTCTTCGACATCGCGACGGCCGACCTGACGAGGGCGGCCGACCTGTTCCGGCCGATCCACGACCGGACCGACGGGGTGGACGGCTGGGTGTCGCTGGAGGTCTCGCCGCTGCTGGCCTACGACACGGCGGGCACGATCGAGGCGGCCAGGAGGCTCCACGCCGCGGCGGGCCGGCCCAACCTCTTCATCAAGATCCCGGGCACGCCGGAGGGCCTGCCCGCCATCGAGGAGGCGATCTTCTCGGGCGTGCCGGTCAACGTCACGCTGCTCTTCTCGCGCGAGCACTACCTGGCCGCCGCCGAGGCGTACCTCAAGGGGGTCGAGCGGCGGATCGAGGCCGGCCTGAACCCCGCCGTCGCCTCGGTCGCCTCGCTGTTCATCAGCCGGTGGGACGGCGCCATCAACGACAAGGTGCCCGACGCGCTGCGGAACCGCCTGGGGATCGCCATCGGCAAGCGGGCCTACAAGGCGTATTGCGACCTGCTCAAGACGCCCCGCTGGCTCCGCGCCTTCAACATCGGCGCCCGCGCCCAGCGCCTCCTCTGGGCGAGCACCGGGACCAAGGACCCGAAGCTCGACGAGGGCTACTACATCAAGGCATTCGCCTCGCCGTTCACCGTCAACACGATGCCCGAGCCGACCCTCAAGGCGTTCGCCGAGCACGGCGAGGTCGGCGAGGCCCTCTCGCCCGACGGCGGCGACGCCGAGGAGGTGCTCGCGCAGTTCGCCAAGGCGGGCATCGACGTCGACGCCCTGGCCGCGAGGCTCCAGAAGGAGGGGGCCGAGTCGTTCTCGAAGTCCTGGAACGAGCTGATGAAGGTCATCGCCGGCAAGGGCGAGGCGCTCAAGAAGGTCGGCTGATCGTCGATGCCTCATGGCGGATGGCGGATGGCCGATGACGCAGTCATCCCGGGGGCCGGCCCTGCGATCCGGTCATCCGCCATCGCCCATCCGCCTTCGGACCGTCCCGGGCCCGGCAAGGCCCTCATCCCGCTCCAGGACCTTCCGATGAACGTTCTGGTCGTCGACGTGGGCGGGACCCACGTCAAGATCCTCGCGACGGGGCAGGACGACCGCCGCGAGTTCGCCTCCGGGCCGACCATGACGCCCGAGGAGATGGTCGCCGGGGTCAAGAAGGCCGCCGAAGGATGGGCGTATGACGTGGTGTCGATCGGCTACCCGGGCCCGGTCCTGCGGGGCCGCCCGGTGTCCGACCCGGTGAACCTCGGGCCCGGGTGGGTCGGCTTCGACTTCGAAGCGGCGTTCGGGCGTGCCCGGTCAAGGTCATCAACGACGCGGCCATGCAGGCGCTCGGCAGCTACAAGGGGGGCCGGATGCTCTTCCTCGGCCTGGGCACGGGGCTCGGGTCCGCCATGATCGCCGACGGCGTGGTCGAGCCGATGGAGCTCGCCCACCTGCCCTACCGCAAGGCCACGTTCGAGGACTACGTCGGCCTCCGCGGGCTGGAGCGGCTCGGCAAGAAGCGGTGGCGGCGCCGCGTCGAGGACGTGGTGGCCCGCCTGGCCGCCGCGCTGGAGCCCGACGACGTGGTCATCGGCGGCGGCAACGTCCACAAGCTGAAGGAGCTCCCCCCGGGGACCCGGGAGGGGGACAACGCGAACGCGTTCCTCGGAGGGTTCCGCCTCTGGGATCAACCCGGCTCGAAGGAGGCGGCCACCGCCCCCACCCTCGGCACCAGCCGACGGCCCAAACGGAAACGACAGGGGACCCCCGACGATGGCAGCCATCGCACCGCTGACGGAACTCCCCGCGTGGAAGGCGCTCCGGGCCCATCACGCGAAGGTCCGTGACCTCCACCTCCGCCAACTGTTCGCCGACGACCCCGGCCGCGGCGAGCGCCTGACGGCCGAGGCCGTCGGCCTCTACCTCGACTACTCGAAGAACCGCGTCACCGACGAGACGCTCCGGCTCCTGGTGCAGCTGGCCGAGCAGTCGGGCCTGCGGGGCCGGATCGACGCCATGTTCCGCGGCGAGAAGATCAACGTCACCGAGGACCGCGCCGTCCTGCACGTCGCGCTCTGCGCCCCGAAGGGGCAGTCGATCGTCGTCGACGGCGAGGACGTCGTCCCGGCAGGTCCACGCCGTGCTCGACAAGATGGCCGCGCTTCTCCGAGAAGGTCCGCTCCGGCGCCTGGACGGGCCACACCGGCAAGCCGATCCGGAACGTCGTCAACATCGGCATCGGCGGCTCGGACCTCGGCCCGGTGATGGCCTACGAGGCGCTGCGGCACTACAGCGACCGCGGCCTGACGTTCCGGTTCGTCTCGAACGTCGACGGCACCGACTTCGCCGAGGCGACCCGCGACCTCGACCCGGCCGAGACGCTGTTCATCATCTCGTCGAAGACGTTCACGACGCTGGAGACGATGACCAACGCCCGCACGGCGCGGGCCTGGAGCCTCGCGGCGCTGGGCGACGAGGCGGCCGTGGCGCGGCACTTCGTCGCCGTCTCGACCAACGCCGAGGAGGTGGCGAAGTTCGGCATCGACACGGCGAACATGTTCGAGTTCTGGGACTGGGTCGGCGGCCGCTACTCGATGGACTCGGCGATCGGCCTGTCGACGATGATCGCGATCGGCCCCGAGCACTTCCGCGCGATGCTCGCCGGCTTCCACGCCATGGACGAGCACTTCCGCACCGCCCCGTTCGACCGCAACCTGCCCGTGCTGCTCGGCCTGCTGGGCGTCTGGTACACCGACTTCTTCGGCGCCGAGACGGTCGCCGTGCTCCCCTACGACCAGTACCTCAAGCGCTTCCCCGCCTACCTCCAGCAACTGACGATGGAGAGCAACGGCAAGCACGTCACGCTCGACGGCGCGACCGTCTCGTACCCGACCGGGCCGATCTACTGGGGCGAGCCGGGGACCAACGGCCAGCACTCGTTCTACCAGCTCATCCACCAGGGCACCCGGCTGATCCCGTGCGACTTCATCGGGTTCTGCCGGTCGCTCAACCCGCTCGGCGAGCACCACGACATCCTGATGTCGAACGTCTTCGCCCAGGCCGAGGCGCTGGCCTTCGGCAAGACGGCCGAGGAGGTCAAGGCCGAGGGGACGCCCGACTGGCTGGTGCCGCATCGCACCTTCGAGGGCAACCGCCCCACCAACGTCCTGCTCGCCGAGTCGCTCACGCCCGAGGTCCTCGGCAAGCTCGTGGCGCTCTACGAGCACAGCGTCTTCACCCAGGGCGTGATCTGGCAGATCGACTCGTTCGACCAGTGGGGCGTCGAGCTCGGCAAGGTGCTGGCCAAGCGGATCATCCCCGAGCTCCAGGGCCGCGACGAGCCCGATCTCGGCCACGACAGCTCGACCAACGCGCTGATCCGCCGCTATCGCAAGTTGAAGTCATGAATTCGTAGTTCTGATCCGCGGATCATCGGAAATTGAAGGAAGACGGCGGACGGTGCCCACCCGGCAAGGCCCATGACTCATCACTCCCGCTGGTTCTCCGAGGAAGGCAGCCCGATCCCCATGGGCCAGAGCTGGGTCGGGGCCGACGGGCCTACAATTTCTCCCTCTACGCGGAGAACGCCGCGGGCGTGACCCTCCTGCTGTACGGCGACGACGACCCGGCGGTCCCGGTGTACGAGATGCGGCTCGACCCGCTGGTCCACAAGCTGAGATACCTGTGGTTCTGCCGGGTGCCGCGGGAGGCCGCCCGGGGTGCGCGCTACTACGCCTACGCGGTCGACGGCCCCGCCCCCGGCAGCCCCGGCGTCGCGTTCGCGTTCGACCCGCAGAAGGTCCTCCTCGACCCCTACGCCCGTCAGGTCCATTTCCCCCCGGCGTTCGATCGCGAGGCGGCCCGCCGCCCGGGACCGAATGCGGGCAAGGCGCCGCTCGGCGTGCTCTCCGACGGCGAGCCGCCGTTCGACTGGGGCGACGACCGTCCCCCGAGACACGGGCCCGACGCCGTCATCTACGAGATGCACGTCCGCGGGTTCACCCGCAGCCCGACCAGCGGGGTCGACCCGTCCCGGGGGGGCACGTACGCGGGCGTCGTCGAGAAGATCCCCCACCTGAAGGCGCTCGGCGTCACGGCGGTCGAGCTGATGCCCGTCCACCAGTTCGACCCCCAGGAGGGGAACTACTGGGGCTACATGACGCTCAACTTCTTCGCCCCGCACCGCCAGTACGCGGCCGATCCCGACCGCGCCAAGGACGAGTTCCGCGCGATGGTCAAGGCGCTGCACGCCGCCGACATCGCCGTCATCCTCGACGTGGTCTACAACCACACGGCCGAGGCCGGCCGCGACGGGCCGACCTACAGCTTCAAGGGGATCGACAACACCTACTACATGCTGGATCACGACCCCGACGCCCCCTACCGCGACTTCTCGGGCACGGGCAACACGCTCGACTGCGGCAAGAGGGCGGTGCGGAGGCTGGTCCTCGACAGCCTGCGCTACTGGGTGTCCGAGATGCACGTCGACGGGTTCCGGTTCGACCTCGCCTCGATCTTCTCGCGGTGCGCCGACGGCTCGGTCGACCTGTCCGACTCGTCGCTGGCGGTCGCCATCCTCGCCGACCCGGACTTGCGCGACGTCTACCTCATCGCCGAGCCGTGGGACGCCGCCGGGCTGTACCAGCTCGGCAAGCACTTCCCCGGCCAGCTCTGGAGGCAGTGGAACGGCCAGTTCCGCGACGACGTCCGGCGGTTCGTCAAGGGCGACCCGGGGCTCGTCCCGACGCTGATGCGACGGCTCTACGGCAGCGACGACCTCTTCCCCGACACCCTCCGCGACGCCTGCCGCCCGTTCTTCAGCATCAACTACGTCATCTCGCACGACGGCTTCACCCTGTACGACCAGGTGTCGTACAACGAGCGGAGGAACCGGGCCAACGGCCACGACAACACCGACGGCTTCCTCGTCAACAATAGCTGGAACTGCGGCTGGGAGGGGGACGAAGGCGTGCCGGCCGAGGTCATGGCCCTCCGCAAGCGGCAGGCGAAGAATTTCGTCTGCCTCCTGCTCCTGGCCAACGGCATCCCGATGCTCCACTCCGGCGACGAGTTCTTGCAGACGCAGGGGGGCAACAACAACCCCTACAACCAGGACAACGAGACCTCCTGGCTCGACTGGGGCCGCCTCGAAGCCCATGCCGACGTCTTCCGCTTCACCCGGCTCATGATCGCCTTCCGCAAGGCCCACCCGAGCCTCTGCCGCAGCCGCTTCTGGCGCGACGACGTGCGGTGGTACGGCGTCGGGCCCGAAGTCGACATGTCCCACGACTCCCGCAGCCTGGCCTACGCTTTGCACGGGGCGTCGGTCGGCGACCGCGACCTGTACGTGATGATCAACGCCTACTGGGGGCCCCTGACCTTCGCGATCCAGGAGGGCCAACCCGGCCGATGGCGCCGCGCCGTCGACACCGCCCTGCCGGGCCCGGCGACATCGCCGAGCCCGGCGCGGAGCCGGTCGTCCCGTCGATGTCCTACGAGGTCCAGGCCCGATCCGTCGTCGTTCTTATGAGTAACAAGGGTTGATTAATGAGCAATGAATAAGAGGTTGAGCAGCTAATCCCTCCAATCTTTCACTCATTACTCATGACTCGTTACTCATCACTTTTCTGGGAGGAGAGAGCATGCAGCTCGGAATGATCGGCCTGGGGCGGATGGGGGCGAACATGGTCCGCCGCCTCCTGCGGGGCGGGCACGAGTGCGTCGTGTACGACGTCCACCGCGACGCGGTGGAGGCGCTGGCCAAGGAGGGGGCGGCGGGGGCCTCGTCGCTCGACGACTTCGCCGCGAAGCTGACCAGGCCGAGGGCCGTCTGGCTGATGGTGCCGGCCGCGGTGGTCGACGGCACCCTCAAGGAGCTCGGCCCGCGCCTGGGGCCGGGGGACATCGTGATCGACGGCGGGAACTCGTACTACGTCGACGACATCCGCCGCGCGGCGGAGCTCAAGGCGAAGGGGCTGCATTACGTCGACGTCGGCACCAGCGGCGGCGTCTGGGGCCTGGAGCGGGGCTACTGCATGATGATCGGCGGCGAGCCGGACGCCGGTGCAGCGGCTCGACCCGATCTTCGCCACGCTCGCCCCCCCGGTCGACTCGGCGCCCCGCACGCCGGGCCGCGAGAAGCTCGGCGGCACCGCCGAGCACGGCTACCTCCACTGCGGGCCCAACGGCGCGGGCCACTTCGTCAAGATGGTCCACAACGGGATCGAGTACGGCATCATGGCCGCCTACGCCGAGGGCCTGGCCATCCTCGAGCCACGCCAACGTCGGCAAGCATTCGCAGGAGATCGACGCCGAGACGACCCCGCTGCGCGACCCCGAGCTGTACCAGTACGACCTCGACCTGCGCGACGTCGCCGAGGTCTGGCGGCGGGGCAGCGTGATCTCGTCGTGGCTGCTCGACCTGACGGCGACGGCGCTGCTGAAGGACCCCGGCCTCTCGAACTTCGCGGGCCGCGTCTCCGACTCGGGCGAGGGCCGGTGGACGATCAAGGCCGCCATCGACGAGGCCGTGCCCGCGCCCGTGCTGACGACCGCCCTGTACGAGCGGTTCGCCTCGCGGGGCGAGGCCGGCTTCGCCGACAAGCTCCTCTCGGCGATGCGCTTCGAGTTCGGCGGGCACGTCGAGAAGCCGGCCGGCACGTGAGATCGGAGTCGTCAGTCATCAGTCGTCAGTCATCAGTCGTCAGTCGTCAGTCGTCAGTTATCAGTCAATTAAAGGATTGTGACCATTATATCCCCGGCGGAGGTCGCGGGTCCGTGCCGACCATCTTAATCTGTACTGATGACTGACAACTGACAACTGACAACTGACGACTCCGGAGGAGGGATCGAGACGATGTCCGCACCCCATTCCGACGCGCTGGTGTTCTTCGGCGCGACCGGCGACCTGGCCTACAAGAAGATCTTCCCGGCCCTGCAGGCGATGGTCCGGCACGGCCACCTCGACGTGCCGGTCATCGGCGTGGCCAAGGCCGGCTGGGACCTCGACCAGCTTCAAGGCGCGGGCCCGCGACAGCCTCGAGCACCACGGCGGCGTCGACGAGGCGGCGTTCGCCAAGCTCTGCGAGCTGCTCCGCTACGTCGACGGCGACTACCAGGACCCGGCGACGTTCCAGGCCCTCCGCAAGGAGCTCGGCGACGCCAAGCACCCGGCGCACTACCTGGCCATCCCGCCGGCGCTGTTCGGCCTGGTCGTCGAGCAGCTCGGCAAGTCGGGCTGCGCCGGGGCGCCCGCGTGATCGTCGAGAAGCCGTTCGGCCGCGACCTCGAATCGGCCAGGGCGCTCAACCAGATCCTGCTCGGCAACTTCGACGAGTCGTCGATCTTCCGGATCGACCACTACCTCGGCAAGGAGCCGGTGCAGAACCTGCTCTACTTCCGGTTCGCCAACTCGTTCCTCGAGCCGATCTGGAACCGCCACCACGTCGAGAGCGTGCAGATCACGATGGCCGAGGAGTTCGGCGTGCAGGGCCGCGGCGTCTTCTACGAGGAGGCCGGCGCGATCCGCGACGTGGTCCAGAACCACCTGCTCCAGGTCCTGGCCAACCTGGCGATGGAGCCCCCGGCCGGGACCGACAGCGAGTCGATCCGCGACGAGAAGGCGAAGGTCCTCCGGGCGATCCCGCCGCTCGACGCCGCACGGCGTCGTCCGCGGCCAGTTCCGCGGCTACCGCGAGGAGCCGGGGGTGGCGCCCGACTCGCAGGTCGAGACCTTCGCCGCGGTCCGGCTGGAGGTCCACTCGTGGCGCTGGCAGGGCGTCCCCTTCTACATCCGCGCCGGCAAGTGCCTGCCGGTGACCTGCGCCGAGGTGTTCGCCAAGCTCCGCCGCCCCCCGGCGATCTACAACCACTCCGCATCGCAGAACTACCTGCGGTTCCGGCTCAGCCCCGACGTGACGATCGCGCTGGGCGCGCAGGTCATGAGCCCGGGCGAGGAGATGGTCGGCGAGCCGGTCGAGCTGATGGCCTGCCACAACCCCGGCGCCGACGAGATGGACGCCTACGAGCGGCTCCTGGGCGAGGCGATGAAGGGCGACGCGACCCTGTTCGCCCGCGAGGACACCGTCGAGGCCGCCTGGCGGATCGTCGAGCCGGTCCTCGGCAACGCCACCCCCGCCTATCCCTACGATCCCGACACCTGGGGCCCGGCCGAGGCCAAGCAGATCATCGCGGAGGACGGCGGCTGGCACAACCCGGTCGTGACCTCGTCGCCGTGCTGAACACCGGCGGCCCGGTCGGGGACCGCGGGCCCGACGGCCCTCCGGCGAGGTGTCGCCGGAGGGGGCGAGGATGGGCCATACCAAAGTGACCAGGTACACCGGGTGCCGCCCGCCGTACACCGCGACCGGCCGCAGCACCGACGGCGGCTGCCGCCGCGCTGCGTTGAAGGCGGTCCGCGACTCACCGTCCAGGGTCCGGCCCGACCCGAAAGCCGTCCGCGATACCGGCGCCTCGCTCCGGTCGATCCACCACGACACGCGGGCCGTCGAGGGGTTCTCCCGGTGGCCTTGGCGCGACGGACGGCGCGGGAGGATACCTGGGCCCACCTGACCAGCCCGAACCCGGACGCGGACCCACGGCACAAGCGCCGCAGGTCCCTGGAAAGACCGGGGCTTGGCGACCGGAGTCGCGAGTTGACATGCCCTGGCGGAGCGGAGGGGGTGGGATTCGAACCCACGGATGGGTTGCCCCATCTACGGTTTTCAAGACCGTCCCAATCGGCCACTCTGGCACCCCTCCGGGACGACGACGGCGGGCCGACGGCCCGCGGTCACTGACCGACCTCGTCGATGATGTCCTCGGCGACGAAGATCGGCACGTCGACGGTCACGGCGACGGCGATCGCGTCGCTCGGGCGGGAGTCGACCTCGACGATCTCGCCGCTGTGGCGGATGCGGAGCTTGGCGAAGTAGGTGTGGTCGCGCAGCTCGCTGATGAAGATGTCCTGGAGCTCGCCGCCGAGCTGCTCGATCGTGCTGGCCAGCAGGTCGTGCGTCAGGGGCCGGGGGGCGGGCAGCCCCTTGACGCGGCGGTCGATGCTGGTCGCCTCGAAGATCCCGATGACGATCGGGAACGTCCGCTCGCCGTCCACCTCCTTGAGGAAGATGATCTGCTGCTCGTTGTTCTCGTTGATGATGATCCGCGTTAGTTCCATCTGCACGGGCACGGCGGTCGTCTCCCCTGGCGCCGGCGCCTCGGGCGGTCGGGGTCGCGCCGACGCCGGGCGGGCCTGCGGATCAACCCTCGGTCGCATCTCATCTGACACGATGATAAGGGCCGCGGCCCGTCAACGCGCCCGAGCGGGAGTGGAGGGTGGGGAGTGGGGAGTGAAGTGGATGCGATTGGGCTTCACTCCCCACTCCCCACCCTCCACTCCCCGCTCGGATCACCGCTCGGCGTCCGCCAGCAGGGCGGCGACCGCGTCGCGCTGCGCCGACAGGTCGGCCAGCTTGGCGCGGAGCTGGTCGACGACCGCGGCGGGGGCGCGGCTCACGGAACGCCTCGTTGTCGAGCTTCGCCCGCGTCGGCGCGATCTGCTTGTCGAGGTCGGCCAGCGCCTTGCGGTGCCGCGCCGCCTCGGCCTTGCGGTCGATCAGGCCCTCCAGCGGCAGGATGACCTCGACGTCGGCCAGCACCGCCACGGCGCTGTCGGCGGGCCGCTCGACCTCGGCGGCGATCGTCACGGCCGAGGCGTTGGTCAGCGCGCGGATGAACGGCTCGCCCGGCGCGGAGGATGTCCGCGGTCGTCCCGGACGCGACGAGGATCGGGGCGATCCTGGCCTTGTCGGGCACCTTCCGCTCGGCCCGGAGGTTGCGCAGCGCCGTGATGACCGTCTTCCAGCTGGCGCGACGACCGCCTCGGCCTCGGTGTCGCGCCAGGACTCGGGGATACTCCGGCCAGGGGGCGATGCAGACGCTCTCGGCCGCCGGCTCGGGGGTCGGGCAGCCCGCGAGTGGCGGCGACCTGGCCGAGCGCCTGCCAGACCTGCTCGGTCAGGAACGGGACGATCGGGTGGAGCAGGCGGCAGAGGCCGTCGAGGACCGCCGCCAGGACGCGCTGGGCGACCGGGCGGGCGGCGGGGTCGCGGAGCCGGCCCTTGATGAACTCGACGTACCAGTCGCAGAAGTCGTTCCAGGTGAAGTCGCGGAGCCGTCGGGTCGCCTCGGCGAACTGGAAGGCTTCGAGGTCGGCGGTCGTGGCCGCCGCCGTCCGGGCCAGGAGGCTCAAGATCCAGCGGTCCTCGACCGGCAGCGCGGCCGATGTCGACCGGGGCGGGCTCGTAGCCTTCGAGGTTCATCAGCGCGAACCGGGCGGCGTTCCAGAACTTGTTGGGGAACGTCCGGCCCTGCTCGAACCGCTCGGAGGTGTTGACCTCGCGGCCGTCGGGGAGCTTCGCCTTCTCGACCGGCATCCGGAGGTCCTGCGTCTCGGTCGCCGAGGGCGGCCAGCGTGAACCGCAGGGCATCGGCGCCGTAGAGGTCGATGATGTCGACCGGGTCGATGCCGTTGCCCAGCGACTTCGACATCCGCTGGCCCTTGCCGTCCTGGATCACCGGGTGGATGAACACGTCGTGGAACGGGACGTCGCCCATGTTGAACTGGCCGAAGATCACCATCCGCGCCACCCAGAGGGTGATGATGTCGCGGGCCGTGGACAGGACGCTCGTCGGGTAATACTTCGCCAGCTCGGGCGTCTGCTCGGGCCAGCCGAGCGTCGAGTGCGGCCAGAGGGCCGAGCTGAACCAGGTGTCGAGGACGTCGGGGTCCTGGACGAATCCCAGTGATTCCAGTGCTCGAAGCAATCTCGTCTGTATCCTGACCGAGGCAAACCTGGACGGTGATGGGCGTGAGCTCTCGACCTGATGGATCGACTTCGGCGGGGCCGGTTTCTGGGAACTCGACGAAACCGTGTCCGGATGACTTCGCCTGAGCGCTTGGAGGTACTCCAAGGTCTCCTGGGTCTGTTCCCGAGTGCCCCAATCCGCGTTCGGAGTCCAGATCGGGATGCGGTGGCCCCACCAGAGTTGCCGGCTGATGCACCAGTCGCGCTTCTCGCCGAGCCAGTCGAGGTAGCTCTTGGCGTAGCGCTCGGGGTGGACCTTCACGCGGCCCGAGGTCACCGCGTCCATCGCCTGCTGCGCCAGGCCGGGCGCGCCGTCGGGGTCGTCGCCCATCCGGACGAACCACTGGTCCGACAGATAGGGCTCGATCGGCGTCTTGCTCCGGTCGGAGAAGTTGAGCCGGGTGGCATAGGGCTCGACCTTTTCCAGCAATCCTTGCTCTTCCAGGTCGGCGACCACGCGCTTGCGGACGGCCCGGCCATGGAGGCCGGCGTAGGCGCCGGCGTTCTCGTTGTAGGTGCCGTCGGGGTTGAGCAGGTTGATCATCGGCAGCTCGTGCCGAAGGCCGGTCTGGTAGTCGTTCGGGTCGTGCGCGGGGGTGACCTTCACGCAGCCGGTGCCGAACTTCGGGATCGACGAGGATCGGGTCGGCGATGATCGGGATCTCGCGCCCGGTCAACGGCAGCGCGACCGATCGGCCGATCAGGTGCTTGTAGCGGTCATCCTCGGGGTGGACGGCGACCGCGGTGTCGCCGAGCATGGTCTCGGGGCGGGTCGTGGCGACGTGCAGCGCCTCGCCCTCGGCCGAGCCGGCGACCGGGTACTTGATCGTCCAGAGGTGGCCCTGGACGTCCTCGTAGTAGATCTCGTCGTCGGCGACGGCGGTGCGGAGGTGGGTGTCCCAGTTGACGAGCCTCTTGCCGCGGATAGATCTTGCCCGCCTTGAAGAGGTTGAAGAACGTCGTGCGGACGGCCCGGCGCAGACCGGGTCGAGCGTGAACCGGGTCCGGTCCCAGTCGCACGAGCAGCCCATCAGCCGCAACTGGCTGAGGATGCGCTTTTCGTACTCGTCCTTCCAGGCCCAGATCCGCTCGACCAGGGCCTCGCGGCCGAGGTCGTGCCGGGTCTTCTTCTCCTCCTCGAACAGCCTCTTCTCGACGACCGCCTGCGTGGCGATGCCGGCGTGGTCGGTGCCGGGCATCCAGAGGGTGTCGTACCCCTGCATCCGCCGCCATCGGATGAGGATATCCTGCAGCGTGTTGTTCAGCGCGTGCCCCAGGTGGAGCGCCCCGGTCACGTTCGGCGGCGGGATGACGATCGCGTACGGCGGCCTCGGGCTGGCCGGGTCGGCGTGGAAGTAGCCCTTCTCGACCCAGAAGTCGTACCAGCGGCGCTGGGCGTCCTGGGGGTCGTACTGCTTCGGGAGTTCGGCGATGCTCATTATATCATGCTTTGTCCAAATCCTCGTGGGGTGGGCACCGCCCACCGTCCTCTCTACCAGATCGGCGGCTCGTTCGTGCTGTGCCCCTGCGCCTGGATCAGGTAGCTCATCTGCCCGACGTGGTTGTTCATGTGCGCGGCGCAGACCAAAAGGAGGCCGAACCGGGTCTCGACCGGGGGTTGGTCCGCGATCGGGGTCATCAGCCCCTCGGCGTCGAGCGACGCGACGGTCGTGCAGACCATCTCGACCGCCTCGCGGAACCGCCGCATGACCTCCTCGGGGGGATAGCCGGCGGGGTCGGTGAACTCGCGGGGCCTGTCGCGGACGTAGCCGGTGCCCGCGATCAAGGAACCGATGTAGTGGTTGAGGTTCCCGGTCAGGTGAAGGATGAGGTGGCCGACGCTGTTGCCGAACGGGAACGGCTTCGCCCAGAACTTCTCGCGGGGCAGCGAGCGGGCCGCCGTCTCGACCCGCGAGGCCAGGTGGCGGAAGTAGCGGACGAGGTCGCCGTCGACGACCGACGCCAGCCTCGCATCCCTCTCCGACGTCGCCATGATCCACCTCGCCGGCACGATGAAAAGATCCGGCCGCGGATCTCCCTCACGCGGTGAGATCCTCGTAGTCGTGATCGCAGGCGACGACGATGAGGCGCTCTTCGTCGGTCGCGTAAAGTACGGTGAAGATGAATAGATGATCCCGCGGAGGGTCGCCGGGTTCGCGGACGACCAGGTCGTACTGGAGCACGTCGTGCGGCGCGACGATCCGGATGAGATGGCGACTCGGGTTGTCGCCGAGCCGGTCCAGCCCGTCGAGGATCTCACGGATGAGGTGACCTGAGAGCTTCCATCCGACGATTTTCTTCCTGCTCTCGTCGCTCAGCGTCACGGAGTAGCTCATCAAAGGCTTCCTTGAGAGGGATCGTCTCCCCTCGCGCGACCTGTTCGAGCGACCTCTCCAGCATGTCGGGATCTCTCCAGAATGGGCCGAGCGTCACCGCGTAGCCTTCCCCTTCGAGCTGCCGCCGCCACTCGTCGAACTCGGCCTCGGACATCTCGATCTTCGGTGGCCGCACGAGGGAGGGGCCGTTGACGCCCAGGCGCCGGGCGTCGCGACCGATCGGGGTCCCGATCGGGAACGTCCGGGGCGAATAGACGGCGACGCCGCCGTCCGTCTCAAGGATGAGGAACTCTTGCCGGGGCTTCATCGGTGGAGACTCCCGCGTCAGGAGGGCCGCCGGGCGACCCGGGGCCTCGGTTTCATTCTAGGGCGGTCCTCGTTTGAGTGTCGAGATCCGACCCGGGGTGGTTGGGGCTGCCGCAGACAGTCCCAGCCACCCTTCGAGGGCTAGAAATCATCGGAGAAGCGATAGACGAATTATCATGGCGATACCGAACGGCAATGCCGACAGCACGAGCGCCCTGCGCCAACGATGCCTGATCCAGTCGATCGAGGCGGCAAGGAACAATATCGAGATTAGGACGAAAGCGTACACGCGGAGAGTCCAGGGATGGATCAACACACCCCCGGCCCCTAACTTCTTGATCGGCTCAGCCAAACTCGCAAGGGATGAAGCCGATACGACCAAGCCAGAGACCCCGATGAGGCCTGTGAGGACCGCGAGGAGGTAGTGGGCCAAGGGCCACAACGTCGTGGGGCGGTCGGCTGCGCCCGGGGATTTCGGAGCGGAGTACGGATTGAGCTCTTCTTGCGACATTAAGCCCCTCGTCACAACATTGACTTCGACAGGGTCGGATCGGCCGTACCTGTTTTGAGAGCACACCGCGCGTCCTTGGCCAGCTTGTGCTCGAAGGCGTCGACCAGGGCCAGCCAGCTCGCCTCGATCACGTTCTCGGAGACGCCGACGGTGCCCCAGACCGAGTCGTCGTCCTTGCTCTCGATCACGACGCGGACCCGCGCGGCGGTCCCGGCGCGGGCGTTGATGACGCGGACCTTGTAGTCGACCAGGTGCATCTCGCTCAGGCCGGGGATAGTGGCGTTCCAGGGCCTTGCGCAAGGCCCCGTCGAGGGCGTTGACCGGGCCGTCCCCCTCGCTGACGGTGTGCTCGATCGCGTCGCCGATGCGGACCTTGACCGTCGCCTCGGTGACGGGCGCGTCGGCCTCGCGGCCGGCGACGCTGACGTGGTAGCCGAGCCGCTCGAACCGCGGCGCGTACCGGCCGGCGAGCTTCTCGACCAGCAGGACGAACGACGCCTCGGCCGCCTCGAACTGGTAGCCCTCGTTCTCCAGGTCCTGCACCCGGTCGAGCACGCGCGTCAGCAGCTCGGGGTCCTGCTCCAGGCCGTACTCGCCGAGCTTCTCGGCGATGTTCGACTTGCCCGACAGCTCGCTGACGAGCACCCGGCGCTCGTTGCCGACGGGGCTCGGGTCGATGTGCTCGTAGCTGCTGGCGTTCTTGCGGACGCCGTGGACGTGCATCCCCCCCTTGTGGGCGAACGCGCTGGTGCCGACGAACGGCTGGCCGGGGCGGAAGTTCATGTTCGCCGTCTCGTAGACGTAGCGCGAGACCTCCGTCAGGTGCGCGAGCTTCCCGGGCGCGAGCACCTCGTAGCCCGGGTACTTCAGGGCGAGGTTGGCGATCACGCTGCACAGGTCGACGTTGCCGCACCGCTCGCCGATGCCGTTGATCGTCCCCTGGACCTGCGTCGCGCCCTGCGCGACGGCGGCCAGCGTGTTGGCGACGGCCAGCTCGCAGTCGTTGTGGGTGTGGATGCCGATCGGGACGGCGACGCTCGCGGCGCACCGCGGCGACGGCCTCGGCGACCTCCTCGGGGAGCGTCGCCGCCGTTGGTGTCGCAGAGGACGAGCCACGACGCCGCCCGCCGTCGGCGGCGGCCTGGAGCGTCTGCAAGGCGTAGTCGGGGTTGCGCTTGTAGCCGTCGAAGAAGTGCTCGGCGTCGTAGATCACCTCGGCGCACGTGCGACGCGCAGAAGGCGACCGAGTCGGCGATCATCCGCAGGTTCTCGTCGAGCGAGACGCCCAGGACCTCGCGGACCTGGAAGTCCCAGCTCTTGCCGACGATCGTGACGGCCGGGGTCCCGGCGCCGACCAGGGCCTTCATGCCGGCGTCGTCCTCGGCCGCGACCCCCTTGCGGCGGGTCATGCCGAAGGCGGTGACCCTGCGCGTGCGTCAGGTCGAGGTCGCGGACCGCGCGGAAGTAGGCGGCGTCCTTGGGGTTCGAGAGCGGGTAGCCCCCCTCGACGTAGTCGACGCCCAGCGCGTCGAGCCGGGCGGTGATCAGCAGCTTGTCCTGGAGCGAGAAGTTGACCCCCTCGCCCTGGCTGCCGTCGCGCAAGGTCGTGTCGTAGATCGCGATCCGCGTCATGTCCGGTCCACCTCGCCGCCCCCGAGATTGATCGGAATCGTCGTCCGCACTCGCCCGGAGAAATTCTATCAGAAACGCAACGACCGGCGACACCCAAGGCCAGACACGCCGGGCCCCAGCCGGTTCGTGCGGGGGCCGGCGCGCCCCGCCCCTTCGAAATAACCGATGACGAGAGACGGATTCGACCCACGGCCGGGAGCCGCGTGCCGAGTGGGGGGGCCCGTCCCTCGTCATCGGGTTCCGCGGGCGAGGGGCGGATTCGGCCTCCGGCGTGCCCGGCCGGAGGTCGAAGGGGGGGCCCGCCCCTCGCCATCGGTTCCGCTCTGTCTCCGACATCTCATCTCGGCGGGGAGGCCCGATCGCCGCGGCGACCGCCTCGACCTCGCGATTCGCGCATCCGACCGGTCAGCAATACCGGGGCGACCGCCGCCCCCGACCCGGCCGATCACCCGGCCCGGACCTCGGGGCGAACAGGCCCCCCTTGGGGATGAATTCCTCGTCGTCGCCCTTCAGCAAGCCCAGCCGATCGAGCTCCGCGCGCCCGCGGTCGGCCCCCCCTTCTCGGGCTCGGGGCGGGTGAAGGCGCGGGACGGTCTCTCCTCGCGATGCATGCCATGTCTCCCCAGGAACCACCGGATCGCGACGGACCGGGGACGGTCATCGAGCGACCCGGTCGGAGGACCCCGCGGCGAGGCGCACGACGGCGCCGGGCGCGGAGGGTCAACCGCAGTCGAGTCCGTAACGATGGGACGATCGCGACCGCACGCCGAGGAGGGGCGGGACCTTGCGCAGGCCCGGCCCCGCGGACGGCGGCGACGGGGAGGGGGCGATCTCAGCAGAGGAAGCGGCAGAGCTTCGCCGGCAGGCCGTCGGCGGTGGAGGTGAGGACCGACAGCGCCCACGATCGGCGCAGCAGGGCCGCGAGGCGGCCGTGGTCGCGGGGCAGCGCCTCGGACCACGAGGGCGCGTCGTCGAGCGGCGCGGACCGCCTCTCGGCGATCCCCGCGAGCCAGCCCAGGCCCTCCAGGATCTCGCTGGTGCCGGCCGCCTCGCCGTCGGCCTCGTTCTCCTGGCGCGGTTCGACCGGCGACGCCTGGCTGATCAGGAACCCGTCGCGGCCATCATCCGGGCCGGGGGCCGCGCGGCGGTGCGCGATCGTCAGGGTCGAGCAGGCGGTCCGGAACAGCGACGGGACGAGCGACTGGCCCAGCCCCAGGATCACCAGGGCGGTCATCAGGCGGTGGAACGGCAGTGCTCTTCGCTCGCGACCCCGGCTCGGCACGCGTCGTCCCCCCGGATGGGATGGTCTTCTCGGAACTCGAATCCCCGTGCCCACGACATTGTGGGAGAGGCCCCCGTCGAGCATAGTACGGGGAAGCACCGCGATGGGTTCCCTCGATTATCGGCGCAATCGGCCCAACAATCAAGGGGATTCTCCCTATTTTATATCCGCGGCCGGGGTGTCGTCATGAGAACGATCGAGCAACTGGTCGAGGCCGTCCATCGCGAGGCGATCCGCGCCGAGTTCCCCGTCGACGAGCCGGTCTACCGGCGCGCGGGCAAGGACCCGTGGCGGCCGATCCTGTTCGCCGGCTCTCTGGAGGCGCCGCTCTGCGTCTTCGCCCGCGACCTGGGCAAGGACGAGGTGTCCGAGGGCGAGCCCTTGATCGGCGCCGGGGGCCGGCTGGTCCGCGAGGGGCTGTACCGGGCCCGGCACGGCGCCGGGCCGCCCCGGTCCGACCGCCGCCTCGAATCGGCGCTCGCCGACGCGCTGCTGACCAACACGGTCCCGTACAAGCCGCCGGGCAACAAGGCGTACCCGGCGAAGGTCAAGGAGCGGTTCCGCCCCTTCCTGGCCGAGCTGCTCGGCGACCACTGGCGGGGGCGACCGCGTCATCACGCTCGGGACCGAGGCGTTCCAGCTGGTTCGCCCCCTACGCCAACCTCGCCGACTTCGAGGAGTTCTGGGGGCGCGACGACCGCTACGAGGCCGACCTCGACTGCACCCTGACCACCCCCGACGGCCCCCGCCGCGGCAAGCCGCTGACGCTCATGCCGCTGCCCCACCCCTCCCCGCTGAACCAGAGGTGGTACAAGCAGTTCCCCGACCTGCTCGCCCGGCGGCTGGAGTCGGCCGGCCTCGGCCGCGCGTGAGCCCCTCCACATGGACCGACCGGCGCGAATTCCGAGAAGCTTAGGGTTGCCGAGTGCCATGCCGGGCGTTACGTTACGGAAACGATGATCCTCGTTTTCCCGGAACCCCGGAAGGAGCAGGCCGTGCGCAAGGTCCAGATGGTCACCGATCGCGAGCTCGAGATCTTGAAGATCCTCTGGGCTCGCGGCAGGGCGAGCGTGCGCGAGGTGCAGGACGACCTCAACAAGACCGGCGGGCCGGTCGCCTACAGCACCGTGCAGACGCTCCTGAACATCATGGAGGACAAGAAGGGGCTGGTCCGCCACGTCGTCGAGGGGCGCACTTTCATCTACATCCCCAAGAAGTCGTCGGACCGGACGATCCGCGAGCTGACCCGGCGGTTCGTCGACCGCGTCTTCGACGGCGCGCTCGACCGGGTGATGGTCGCCCTGCTCGACTCGAAGCCGCCGACGCCGGCCGAGTTCGACCGGCTCCGCGCCATGATCGACGAGGCGCAGCGCCAGACCGTCGCGGGCGGCGACGGCGCGAAGGCCAGCGACGCCTGAGGCTGCCTCGTCCCGGGGCGACGCCGTCGCCCGATCGTCGCCGCATGTCCCGTCCCGGTCGTCCGCCATCGGTCATCATCCTGTCCCTGTCTGTTGCGAAGCTCCCCGGGGGCGCCGCGATGTGGGCCTGGGCCGATCGTCTCGGCGCGACGCTCCTCGACGCGAACCTCGCCGCGCTGGCGCTGTCGAGCCTGGTGGCGCTGGCGATGCTCGGCTGCCGGCAGCCCGCGCGCCGCGTCTGGCTCGCCCGCGCGGGATGGCTCGGGGCCCTGGCGCTGGTGCCGCTGGCGGGGCTCTCCCCCCTGCCCCGGTTCGAGGTGGTCGCGGTGCTCCGCGGCTCGGGCCTGCTCGATCATCCGGCCGTGGCCCTCGGCCTCGCGGGGCCCGCGCCGTCCCCCGCCGACGCGCCCCTGCGGATCGGGCCGATCCGGGTCGGCCGGCCCCGCCCGTCGCGATCGCTGACGGTGCTCTACCTGGCGGGGATGGCCGCCGGCCTGGGCTGGCTCGCCTTCGGCTACCTCGGCCTGGCGTGGCTGACCCGGCGCTCGTCGGAGCCGTCGCCGGAGGCGCTGGCGCTGTACCGCGCGCTGCCCTACGGCGCCAGGGGCGAGCGGCCCCGGCTCCGGGTCGCGCACCGAGTGCGCGGGCCGGCCCTGATCGGGCCGCTGCGGCCGACGGTCGTGGTGCCGGCCGACCTCGACCGCCCGGAGGCGGCGCCGGCCTTGCGGATGGGCCTGCTCCACGAGCTGGCGCACGCCGAGGCGGGCGACCCGTGGTCGTGCCTGGCGGCGAGCCTGTCGCAGGCCATCTGGTTCGCGCTGCCGCCGGTCTGGTGGGTCCGCCGTCGGATGCGGCTCGACCAGGAATTCCTGGCCGACCGCCGCGCCGCGGGCGGGCCCGGCGCGTCGCCGTCCTACGCCTCGTCGCTGCTCGACCTCTCGGCGCCGGGGCCGCGGGCCGCGGCCCCCTCGCTGCTTGCGGAGGGCCCGGAGGGGACGGGGTCGGCGCTCGGCCAGAGGGTCCTGATGCTGGTGCTCTGCCCGTTCTCGGTCGAGCCCCGGCCGCCGCGATGGTGGTGCTGGTCGCTCTCCGGGGCGCTCGTCGCGGCCACGCTCGGGGCGTCGACCCTGTCGCTGCGGACGACCGCGGCGGTGCCGATCGCGCCGGGCCCGACGACGGCCGCCCCGGCCGGCGCGCGGACGTTCCGCCTGACCCGCCTGGCCGTGGCGGCCCGCGCCGCCGGCGCAGGGGCGCGCCCCCCTCTTCGAGCTGCCGATGCGCCTGCCCGACCACTTCACCTTGACCGTCGACGTCTGGGGCGACCCCGAGGCGCTCGCCCGGACCCGCGTCGTGGGCCATCCCCTGGTCCTCCTCACCGACACGCCCGACCCCCTGGAGGACTGGCACCAGGTCCGCCTCGACCGCGACGCCCGCGGCGTCTCCCTCCGGATCGACGGCCACCCGTCGCCGATCGACGCGAGGCGCGCGATGACCACCACCTGGCTCTCCGTCGAGGCCGCGCCCGACCAGCCCGGACACTTCCGGAACCTGATCCTCTCCTGGTAGTAGGGGACGATCGATGTCAAATCGGGTAGGGTAGGGTAGTAGGGTGGGTCAGCCGACGAAGTCGGCGCAACCCACCGATTCGATGGTGGTTGCGCGTCGCGAGCGACGCTGACCCACCCTACGAAATGGCCATCGACTTGGCGGATGCACCACTCAGTTTGAAATCTGAAGAAGATTGCGTGCGGCTTGCAGCTCAGCAAACCAAATGAGCGCCTTGGCCTCCGTATCTCGAATCCACGCCGCTTTCTCATCCGTATAAGCGTGTGAATCGTTGGGGTGGAGGTCTGCGCGCGGTACTTCTCTTTTTCGTACGCCCTCGCCGCTTCGGGATGCGCGCGCAAATAGTCTCTAAATGCGACGTGACGTTCGGCTTGCTGCGAATCGGCTTCAAAAAAGTGAAGCTGTGCGATGCGCATGCCGGCCTCGTCGGAAAGGGCGCAATAGCGTCTTCCCGGTATGCCAAGCTCCCCGTGCCAAGTATAGCCGAGAGCCTCCACGCGCCAACGTTTTCGGTCAAGATCGGTCAAGTCGGTCACGAGGGGCATGAGATCGATGATGGGCTTGGCGGCCAGCCCTGGCACGGAGGTCGAGCCGATATGATGGACCGCCACCAGGATTGAGCCGAGCACTCGCAAGCGTTCGGCATGGGCCGCCGCCATTTGGGGCCAGTCGGCATGATATGCAGCCAGGACGACGGGGACCGGCGGTGGCATGCCCATATGGTACGAACGATCCGGCGGAAATTCAAATTGGGACACGACCCCAATCGGTGGGATGGCCGATGGCAGGAGGCTTTGAGATCCAATCCATTCTGCCATCGGCCATCCCACCCATTTGGCATCGCCGGTCTCCTCCTCAAGATTAACCAACGTCGTTTCCGCCGCCAAAATGGCAGTAATCGTCGGGGCTGCCATCTCCCGTCTGGTCTTTTGCCATTTTGGCATGACGGCGCGACGGAGTGTCCCCGGCATAGTCGCCCGCCATCCGTCCTCATCTTCTGACAAATCCTCCACTTGAGGAAATCCGGCTGCGGATTCGCTCGGCTCGGCTGTCATAATGGCACGATCCCTGCAACGGGTCTGGGTATTCCTCATTCCGGTTTTCCGATCCGGCGGGGAGGCGTGGCGATGAGTGGGCTGAACTGGCCACGGCGGTGGGACCCGTTCCGCGACCTCCCGCGCGAGGTGGGGCGGCTCTTCGAGGGGCTGGAGTCGCTGCCGACGTGGCGGCTATCGCGGCCGTTCCCCCCCCTGAACCTGTATGATGCCGGCGACCGCTACATCCTGTCGGTGCAGTTGCCGGGGGTCTCGCCCGAGGCGGTCGAGCTGTCGATCACCGGCGAATCGCTGACGCTGAAGGGGGAGCGGCCGCGCCCCGAGGGGGTCGCCGACGAGAGCTACCGCCGCCAGGAGCGGCCCTTCGGGCGGTGGGCCCGGACGATCGCGCTGCCCGACCGCGTCGACGGCCCCCGGGTGACGGCGTCCTTCGCGCAGGGGGTGCTGACCGTCACGCTGCCGAAGGCCGAGGGCGCCCGCCCCCGGCACATCGCGGTGACGTCCTCGGGCTGACCGGCCGCGGAGCTTCGACCATGAGCACGGAGAATCGTCCGATCCGGGTGGACGTGGGCCGCCCCTCGTCGGCGCCGTCGGGGACCGGCGGGGCCGCCGGGACGGGGGCGGGGACCGGGGGCGGGGGGGCCGTCCCGCCTCGGGTCGTCGTCACGCCGTTGATCGACATCCACGAGGGTCCCGACGGGCTGGTCCTGGAGGCCGACCTGCCGGGCGCGACCGAGGACCGGGTGACGATCCAGCTGGAGGACAACGTCCTGAGCCTCCACGCCGCGATCCCCGCGCCGGCGCCCGACGGCGCCCGGCCGCTCCACGAGGAGTACCACGCGGGCGACTTCGAGCGATCGTTCATCCTGAGCGACGAGGTGGAGCGGGACCGGATCGCCGCCGAGCTGAAGAACGGCGTGCTCCGCCTGACGCTCCCCCGCGCCGACCGCACCAAGGCGCGCCGGATCGAGATCCAGGCGCCCTGAGAGGAAACGAGCCGGGGCCGAGGCGAGCCGGCCGCCCCGGGCCGTCCCGTGTCATCAGGACCCTTCATGGAGCCGACGAACATGCCCCGGACATCCGACTGGCGACGCGACCTGACCAGCCCGTTGCACGTGATCCAGGCCGAGCTGAACCGGCTCCTGGAGGGGTACCGGCACCCGGGCCGGTTCGGGACGGCCCCCGCGCCGCCGACCGACCTGGGGCCGTGCGCTGGGCCCCGGCGATCGACGTGCAGGAGACCCCCGAGGAGATCATCGTGGTGGCCGACCTGCCGGGGGTCGAGCCCGACGCGATCGACGTGACCGTCACCGGCAGCGTCCTGACCATCCGCGGCGAGAAGATGCCGACGGCGACCTCGGAGGGGGACGACCCGGTCCGCGAGCGCCCGTCGGGGCCGTTCCAGCGCCAGGTCAACCTGTCGACCGAGGTCAACTTCGAGGCCGCGCAGGCCGAGGCCCGCCTCGGCGTCCTGAGGGTCCGCCTCCCCAAGCAGGAGTCGTCGCGGACCCGCACCATCCGCATCCAGACCGCCTGAGCACCCGGACGCGGTGGGCTTCCCCCCTCGGGACGGGGCCGATCGCGCTCCTCTCCTCGACCCGATCCGGGCGGCTCGCGCGGCGCTCCGGGGCACCGCGTGTGGTAAAGTGGACCATCGGCGCCGATTCCCCCGACCCCCGGAGCTTGCGGACGATGGAGTTCCAGAAGGTCCTCTGCTACATCGCGATGGGCGTGGCCGGCCTGGTCATCCTGATCTTCGCGCTCGACGCCGCCGCGGGCGTCCTGGGCCGCAACATCGCCCTGGACGTCATGTTCATCATCGGCGGCGCCCTGGTCATCTGGCAGGGGATCGAGACGGCCCGCGAGCTCCGCTGACGCCCCGCGGCGCCTCGGGCCACGGATGGGGATCGGGAGGAAGAGATTTCACCACGGAGGCCACGGTCGAGTGGGGAGTGAAGGATGGGGAGTGGGGAGTGGGGAGTGGGGAGTGGAAATTCAATCCATCTTCGCTCCCCACTCCCCACTCGACCGTGGCCTCCGTGGCGAAATCTCTTCCTCCCCAATTCTTCCGCATTTTCCCCACTCCGGGAGAACCGCCCGCCCGGATCCCTCGATGATATCTGCGTAGGGTCGCGTGACCCCGCACGATTGATCATCATCGAGGTTGCACCGATGCCGAGAGCCCGTCGCAGTCGGACCAGCTCCAAGAACGGCCGCCGCGCCAGAGGGCTGCGCCCGCGACACCAGCCAGTCGAAATTCAACGCGCTGAAGCACGGCCTCTGCGCCGCATCGCTGACCCTGCCCGGCGAGGACCCCGCGCTCGCCCGCCGAGCTCGTCGACGACTGGGACAGCTACTACCGGCCCCGGGGACCCGCCGAGCGGCACCTCGCCGACGAGTGCATCCGCGCCTCGCTCCTGGCCGGCCGCGCCCACGACGCCTCCATGACCGCCCTGACCAGGCAGGTCCGCGAGGCCGACGAGGACTGGCTCCGCCAGGATGAGGAGACGGTCGCCCACCTGCGGACGATGCTCGAGGACGACCCCGCCGCCGCCCTCCGCGAGATGCGCAGAAGCGCCTCGGGATGCCGCTGGATGATCGGGCGCCGGGAGGCGCTCGGCGCGGCGCTGGAGGTCAAGGGGAACTGGTGCGAGGTCGAGCGCAACGAGGCGATCCGCCTGACCGGCCACCGCCCCGAGCTGGAGATGATCCGCCTCCGCCCCGACGCCTGGTACCCGCGGATGCTCAACCTGATCTGCAACCCGATGCCCAACGTCACGACGTTCAACCTGCTGTTCGACGTCGAGCACCTGCCCGAGCGCTACCGGCTGGCCTACGAGCAGTACCGCCTGCCGCCGACGGCCGAGGAGGCCCGCCCGATCTTGCAGGCGATGGTCGCCGCTCAGCTGCCGCCGCTGCGGGAGCGGGAGGCGTACCTGCGGGAGCACATCGAGGCGCCCGATCGGGCCGAGGCCCCCCGGCGGGCGCGGGTGCTGAAGGACGAGACGGACGCGCGGCTGTTCCTGCGGTATCAGTCCGAGGCGCGGTCGACGTTCCACCGCGCGTATGCGGCCCTGGTCAAGGCGATCGACCGCCGCCAGGAGGAGGACGACGGGTCCGTCGAGCCCGACTCCCCGAACCTGGCGGATGGGGCCGAAGGGCAGATGGTAAATACAATTGATGAAACAACTTGCGACGAAATCCCCGGCGCGGCTCCGGTCGCGGCGGCCGATCCGGTCGCGGGGCCGGTTGCGACCGCCTCGGAGGCGTCGGAGGCGGTTTCCCGGAACGAAGCGAAACCGGCCGGCGAGTCGTCCCAAGTGCTTGGCGAAGTCGGGACTTCGGTCGCGCCGCGGGGTGCCGATCGGGAGCGTCGCGAGCGGCCCGAGGGGAGGGGAGACGGGGTGCGGAAGGTCGAGGCGCTGCTCGGGGCCGACGTGACGGCCGATCCGGGGGGCGGATTCGTGCCGATCGCCATCCTCGGCGTCGATTCGTAGGGGGTCCGGGAGGCGCCGAAGGCCCCGCGGAGGCCGATGACCTCGGCCCCGACACCGTGCCGTTGACCCGTCGTCCCGATCGCGGGATGATCGGACGATCGCCGTCCGTCCGCAGCGAACCCGGGGAGGGAGCGTCCCGCGTGATCCGAGCCGATCGAGGCCGCCGTATCCTGGTGCTCGCGCTGGCCGCGCTTTGGGCCGCCAACGAGGCCCTCGCGGGGGACGAGGAGGCTGTCGTGACCGGGCCCCCGGCGTTCGACGAGTTCGTGGTGATCCCGCTGCGGGTCCACGTCCTGTCGTCGTCCGAGCTGCCCGAGGCCGACTGCCGGCTGTCGGACGCCGACGTCGCGCGGATCGTGGGCAAGGTCAACGCGATCTGGCACGCGGCGGGGGTCCACTGGGGGGTCGAGTCGGTCGTCCGCGAGCCGGCGGCGCAGGAGGCCCGGTTCCGCCTGGCGCGCGACCTCGACGGGCCGGGGAACCTGGCGCTGTTCCGGATGCTGGTCCCCGAGGCGAGCCGCGATTTCGAGGGGGTTCATGTGTATTATATCCACAAGTTCGCGGTCAATGGCGTCTGGCTGGGTGACGCGGCGTTCGTCCAGGAGACGGCCGCGCTGCGGCCGGTGGAGGGGGGCCTCGACGAGCCGATCCCCCGCGTCACGGCGCACGAGCTCGGGCACGCCCTGGGGCTTTCGCACCGCCAGGCCCGGACCAACCTGCTCGCCTCGGGGACGACCGGCACCCTCCTGAATGGCCGCGAGGTCGCGATCGCCCGCCGCGGGGCCGCGCTCTTGAAGGGGTCCGCCGCCGTGCCCGTCTTGCGAGCCGCGGCCCGCGAGGCCGCCGCCAAGGGGGACCGCGCGCGGGCGATCCGGCTCTGGTCGTGGCTGGCCGAGGTCCCCGGCGACGGCGCCGCCGAGGCCCGCGCCGGGCGCGACCGGCTCCGCGAGGCGTCGGCCGAGGGGCCTTGCGATGGGGCGTGATATCGGATACCCAAGAGCGTGAGGGACGAGGACTCGATCGCCGTCGGACTCCGATCGCACCCCATCCCGGGCCTTCCCCCCGCAAGACGGCGGAGAAGCATCATGACGTGCCAGAAGTGCCCCGAGCCGGCCGCATTCCACATCACCGAGATCGAGCGGGGCGAGCCGCGGGAATACCACTTCTGCGAGGAGCACGCGAGGCAGCACCTGACCCCCGCCGAGCCGGAGCCCGAGCAAGATCGGCCGCGCCGGCCGCCGCGACCGGGAAGAGGACCCGCCGTTCAGGAGCCCAATCCGGAGCCGCAGGAGAGGGGGACGGTTTTCAGTCCTCACCCCTTGCGGGGGAAGGTCGGGCGTGGGGCGGGACACGGTCGACAACCGGATCTGGCCGGCACCCCGAACGAGCTATCACCGCGAGAACGCCCCATGTCGATGCACGACCTGATCCGCCAGCTCCGCGAGCCGAACACGACCAGGATCGTCCTGCTGGTGGCCGACGGCCTCGGCGGCCTGCCGGTCGAGCCGGGGGGCCCGACCGAGCTCGAGGCGGCCGTCACGCCCAACCTCGACGCCCTGGCGGCCGAGGGGACCGTCGGCCTGAGCACGCCGGTCGCGCCGGGCATCACCCCCGGCTCCGGCCCCGGGCACCTCGGGCTGTTCGGCTACGACCCCCTGGAGCACGACATCGGCCGCGGCGTCCTGGAGGCTTTGGGCATCGGCGTGGAGGTCGGGCCCCGGGACGTCGCGATCCGGGGCAACTTCTGCACGATCGACGCCGAGGGGAAGGTCACCGACCGCCGCGCCGGCCGCATCCCGACGGAGGCCTGCGAGAAGCTCGTGGCCAAGCTCCGCCAGGCGGTGAAGGTCGAGGGGGTCGAGACGCTCGTCGAGCCGGTGCGCGAGTATCGCCTGGTCGTCCGGTTCCGCGGCGACGGGCTGGGCGACAACGTCGCCGACACCGACCCGCTCTCGACCGGCCTGCACACTCTGGAGCCCAAGGCGGGCGACGCCGCCTCGGAGAAGACCGCGAGGGTCGCCGCCGAGTTCCTCCGCCAGGCGCGCGAGGTCCTCAAGGACGAGCACCCGGCCAACTTCCTGATGATGCGAGGGTTCGCCACCTTCCCGAAGATCGCCACGATGGAGGAGGCCTACGGCGTCCGCCCGGTGGCGATCGCCGTCTACCCGATGTACCGCGGCCTGGCGCGGCTCGTGGGAATGACCGTCGTCGAGCCCGGCAAGACGCTCGCCGACCAGATGGAGGTGGCCAAGGCCAACTGGGACAAGTTCGACTTCTTCTTCATCCACTACAAGTACACCGACAGCTCGGGCGAGGACGGCAACTTCACCGGGAAGGTGGCGATGATCGAGGCGCTCGACGCCCAGCTCCCCAAGCTGCGGGCCCTGGGGCCCGACGTTTTGATCGTGACCGGCGACCACTCGACGCCGAGCCGGATGCGGTCGCACAGCTTCCACCCGGTGCCGACCCTGCTCTGGGCCCCGGCGACCGTGCGGCCCGACCTGGTGACGAGCTTCGGCGAGCGCCCCTGCCTGCAAGGCGGCCTCGGCCAGTTCCTCGCCAGGGACCTCATGCCCCTGGCCCTGGCGCACGCCGGGCGGCTCCAGAAGTTCGGGGCGTGAGGCGCGGCCGCGGGGCGGGCGATTTGCCGGAGGCACCGCTCAGCGCCGGGGCCTGGTCGATCGCGACGTCTTCGCCCTGGGCGCGGCCGCGGCCTCGTCGGGGGTCTCGACCTTCGAGAGGACGAGCCGGCCCGACTCGGGGCTGAAGTTGTAGCTGAAGTACTTGTGATGACTCCTTGGCGATCAGGGAGTCTTGGCCTTGGCGACCCTCCGGAGGTGGTCGAAGCCGGAGCTGTAGAACATCAGGCCGGCGTCCCCCAGGGTGGCGTGGACCTGGCCGCGGTTGTGCGACTTGACGTTCGACAGGTAGAGGAAGTGGTGCGGGATCGTGTGCTGCATCAGGAGCCGGTGCAGCTCCTCGCACCGGGGCGCCAGCCAGTTCTGGTCCTCGATGTGGCACACGATCCGGATGACCATCCGGTCTCGGATCGCGCCGGCGTTCTTCGGGATCAAAGCGAACGGGTCGTTCTCCCGGAAGTAATCGAGGTCGCCCCCCATCGCGGACGAGAATAGCTTGGACCACGCCCCGGCCGGCAGCGGCTGCTTGAGGTCGGGGCCCGAGCAGGGGGGCGCCTCGATCGACAGCACGCCGAACAGATCGGGATACTTGAAGCCGAGGTGCGCCGTGCCGAAGCCGCCCATCGAGAAGCCCTCCAGGGCGCGGGACTCGCGGGAGGCCACGGTCCGGTACGAGGCGTCGACGTGCGGGATGAGGTCCTTGATGATCACCGATTCGACCGGGTACTGGCCATCCTTCGTGTCGCTATACATGGTGGCGCCGCGGAGGCCGTTGGGGAAGACGACGATCATCGGCGGTATCCGGCCGTCGCGGATGGCCGGGGCCATCCGCGCCAGGAGGCCGCGGGCGTCCCTTCCCGGCGTGCCTCCGCTCGCGTGCAGCGAGTACAGGACCGGGTAGCGCGTGGACTCATCCTGCTCGTAGTTGGGCGGGAGGTAGACCAGGTAGCTCACATCGGCGTCGATCGTCTTGCTGTGGAAGGTCTTGTACTTCGTCCCCCCGGTTCCGAACGGTCGGGGTCGACCCATTCCATCGAGCCATACTGATACTGCGTCGCCTTCTTCTGGTCGGGCACTCGGCCTGACGCCGCGCCGGCCTCCTGTCCGAAGCATCCCTTGAAGAAGGCCACGGCCAGCCTCGTGGACTCCTTCCACTCCGGGATATCCGGACGTCCCCAATAGAAGCCGTGCCCGCCGACCTGGGGGAGATACGTCTCCACCGGCTTGCCCGCGGCGCGCAGCTTCTCGACGTAGACATCGATGGTCGAGACCGGCGAGTTGTCGTCGTTGCGGGCGTTGATGATCAGGATGGGGCAGCGGGCCTGCGCCGCCTCGGTGATCGCCGAGCTATAGCCATATTTCGCGGGGTCCTTCTCGATCTCCTCCGCCGGGGCGCCGTGCTCCTTCTCCATGTCGGCGATCAACTTCTTCAGGATCGGGACGACGGGCTCGCCTCGCCCGGCGGCCTTCTTCACCTCGATCAGGTCGAACGCCGCCGGGCGCAGAGGATCGCACCCTTCACGTCGACGCGCGAGACCAGCCGGGATGAAACGTTCGCGCCGTGGCTGCCTCCCATCAATCCGACGCGCGCCGGGTCGATGAAGGGTAGCCTGCGGACCGCCTTCACGGCCTCGATGGAGTCGTCGGTCTCGGTGGGGTCGATGACGATCGTATCGTGGGGCCGGTAGTCGATGGAGTACACCGCCCAGCCCTCCTTGACGAAGTCCTCGATGGGCGATTTCGTCGACCGGCCCATCCCATAAGTGGGTCCCGTCCCATACTTCCCGCCGTGGAGCAGCACCACGACCGGGAACGGGCCGGCGCCGGCCGGCTTGCGGATGTACGCGGGGATCGCGATGCCGCCCACGCCCTGGAATTCCGTGACCCGGCCCGTCGAGCCGTCCGGGAGGTTCTCCCAGTCGCCATCGGCCGCGGGGGCCGCGGTGGCAACTCCGGCCATCAGGACCACGGCGAGCAGATTCTTGGCAAGCACGAGTACCACCTTTCTCGCCAGGTTTTGAGGATGGGGCCGTCCGCCGCTAGCGCCTGGGCTTGGTCGAGCGCGACGACTTCGCCCTGGGCGCGGCCGCGGCCTCGTCGGGGGTCTCGACCTTCGAGAGGACGAGCCGGCCCGACTCGGGGCTGAAGTTGTAGCTGAAGTACTTGTGGAAGGTGCCGCCGAGCAGGGGGGGGACGTCCCGCTTCTCGGCGGGCATCACGATCCCGACGACGTCCTTGATCGTGAACTTGCCCACCCGCACCGACGGGATCGTCATCTGCTTGGCCTCGACGATCGAGCCGTCGGCGACCTGCGCCTTGACGATCGGGTCGTCGGGGCCCGGCTTCAGCCCGAGCTCGGAGGCGAGCTCGTGCGGCAGGACGACGGAGGCGGCGCCGGTGTCGAAGACCATCGGCTTGGTGACCTTGCCGTTGAAGGTCACGTCGAGCCAGAAGACGCCCCCCTCCTTGCGGAGGTCGATCGTCTCGGAGAGCACGGCCGATTCCACCTTCTTGAGCAGCCCGGCGTTGGCCAGGAACGCCCGCGAGGGGCCGAGCGCCACCTTGGCCCTGGCCGATCGGTTGAGCGCCTCCAGCGCCTCCTTGACCTCGTCGTCGTCGGCCAGCTCCTCGTACTTCGCCGTGGCCTCGTCGACGAGCTGGCGCAGGTCGATCACCGCCTGGATGAACGCCTCGCGCTGGCGGGGGACCTGCGCGGCGACCTGCGAGGCCGCCTCGGGGTCGTTGGCGTTCTGGCGGATCATGTTGATCTGGTCGTTGAGCACGTTGAGCGCGCCGACGACCTGGTTGTGCTGGACGGCGGTGGTCGCCTGGGTGAGCTGCTGGTTGTACATCATCCGTTGCTGCATCAGCGCCTGGACCATCGCCTTGCTGTCGGAGACCCCCTGGGCGAACGCCCTCTGCCGCGCGATCGCCAGCGAGAGCTGCTTGTAGAGGGCCTGCGCCGCGGCCAGCTTCTCCTTGACCACCGACTCCTCCGGCAGGACGTAGGTCTGTCCCGACCGCCGCAGTTCCTTCTCCTTCAGGGTCGCCTCGGCCGCCGAAGGCTCGGCGCCCGGGGCGGGCATCACCCCGAGGGCGGCGATCAAGGCGGCCCCGCACCAGGCGACCATCCGGGGCGTCATCGTGGGCTTCATCGCGGTCCTCTCGGGGCGTCGGGGATCGGTCGGGTCGAGGTCCGAACGATCCCATTATGATTGACGGGCCTGGATCGGTCGAGCAAGATCGCACCCCCGCGGCGCCGCGACCGGGCATCCTCGCGCCCGATTGACCGGCGCGGGCCTGCGGGGATACCTTGAGACCGTTCCATGCGACCGCCGCGACGGTCCGGACCCGCCGGGGATCACGCCCTCATGACCGACGCCGCCCGCCGCCCGCCGTTCTACCTGGGGATCGACCTGGGGGGCACGAACATCAAGAGCGGCGTGGTGGACGACGACGGCCGGCCGTGCTCGGCCGTCAGCGTCGCGACGCGGGCCGCGCTCGGGCCCGAGGTGGGGCTGGACAGCCTCGCCGAGGCGGGCCGCCGGGCCGTCGAGGCCAGCGGGCTGGGCTGGGACGACATCGCGGCCGTCGGGCTCGGGTCGCCCGGCACGATGGACATCAAGGCGGGCCTGCTGCTCGACCCGCCCAACCTCCCGGGCTGGGTCAACGTCCCGATCCGCCAGCGCCTCTCCGAGAGGCTGGGCAAGCCGACCGTCCTCCAGAACGACGGCAGCGCCGCCGCCTACGGCGAGTTCTGGGCCGGCGCGGGCCGGGACGCCGAGAGCCTCGTCCTGTTCACGCTCGGCACCGGGATCGGCTGCGGGATCGTCGACCACGGCCGGATCGTCGAGGGCCGCCACAGCCACGGCGCCGAGTGCGGCCACATCATCATCCAGATGGACAACGCCCGCCAGTGCCCGTGCGGCGGCTTCGGCCACCTCGAAGCGTATGCCTCGGCCACGTCTTTGGTCAAGCGCGCCCGCGAGGCGCTGGAGCACGACCGCTCGTCGGTCCTCCTGGAGGCGCTGGCGCGCGACGCCCTGACCAGCCGCGCCATCGCCGAGGCGGCGCAGGAGGGGGACCCGCTCGCCTCCCGGTTGATGCGCGAGACCGCCCGCTACCTGGCCGTCGGCGCCGTCAGCCTGATGCACACGATCGACCCCGACCTCGTCCTGTTCGGCGGCGGGATGATCGCCGCCGGGGCGACCTTTGCTCGACGCGATCCGCCAGGACATCCGCGCGATGGCCTTCCCCGTCCTCGCCGCCGGCACGCGCGTCGAATACGCCGAGCTCGGCGGCGACGCCGGCTTCATCGGCGCCGCCGGCTGCGCCCGGCTGGCCTTCGGGGTGCCTTGTCCCTGACGCGGAGGCGCCGCCTTGCCTCCCCTACGGGGCCGGCTTGGCCGCGGCCTTCTTGCGGGCCGCTTTCGGCGCGGCCTTGCCGGCGCCCGGCTGCGCGTCGCGGAGCTCCTCGAGCGACAGCGAGCCGTCCTTGTCGGCGTCGATCTGGTCGAACCGGGCCGGCTGGCCGAGGAACTCGTCGCGGCCGATCTTGCCGTCGCCGTCCTTGTCCATCGCCCGGAACCGCTCGGCCGGGGTGCCGTTGAAGAGGGCGGCCATCCGGGCGACCTCGTCCTTGGAGAGCGACCCGTCCTTGTCGGCGTCGAGCCGGTCGAACAGGGGCGGCGGGCCGAGGTATTCGGCCCGGCTGACCTTGCCGTCGCCGTCCTTGTCCATCGCCGCGATCTGCGCCCCGAAGTTCCCGCCCCCGCCGGGCCCGCCCAGGCCCGCCCGCCGCAGGTCGGTGATCATCTCGCGGTACTCCGGCTGGTCGATCTTGCCGTCCTTGTTGGTGTCGGCGCGCTGCAGGAGCCGTTCGAAGGCGGCGCGGCCCGATTCGGGCACCTCCCCCTTCTCGATCACCTGGTCGCCGTTGGCGTCGAGCTGCTGGAACAGCTCCAGGAAGTTGATGCTCCCCGTCTGGGCCCGGGCCGAGCCCGGGACCCCGGCCAGGACCGCCAGGCCGACGCCGATCGCGCGACACCGTCCTCATGGCCAATCGTCCTTTCCGGCGGAACGTCGAACGCACCGATCGTCTCTACCCCGCGAACCCCCCGCGCGTTTCATTCGAGTGGGGATTGGGGAGTGGAGAGTCAAAGACATTATCTCTCCCCACTCTCCACTCCCCACTCGAACTTGATGGAAGGGGCCTCGTGGCGTATAATTTTGTATATCTGGAGGGTGACTTATGACGCCGACTCTGTACCTGCCGGGGGCCTCGCGCACGGCCCCCGCATCGCGCCTCTTCCTGACGATCGACCGGACGTTCTACGCGATCCATCCCCTGTCGTGCGACCCGGCCATCGCGGATCGGGCGTTCCGGCTCAACAAGGCCGACGGGACCCTCTACGACGTGTCGCAGACGGAGTACGGCCCGCGGTGCGACTGCCCCGACTTCGTCTATCGCCGCGACGGCATCGACCCGGCCGGCTGCAAGCACGTCCGGGCCCTGGTCGCGCAGGGGCTGATCGACGGCCGGGTGCCGATGTTCGCCCGTCGTTGACCCGGCCGCCGGGCGGCCTTAGAATCCCCGAGGAGGACGCCGAGCTCCCTCCCTTCGCCTCCGCCGAAAGGGGGTTTCGCATGGATGGACCGCACCCGTTGATCCTGTCGGCCTGCCGGACGCCGATCGGGCGCTACCTGGGGGGCCTGGCGGGCCTCTCGGCGGTCGAGCTGGGCGTCGTCGCGGCGCGCGAGGCGATCGCGAGGGCCGGGGTCGACCCGGGGGCGATCGACGAGGCGATCGTCGGCAACGTCCTGTCGGCGGGGCTGGGCCAGGCGCCCGCGCGGCAGGTGGCGCTCGGGGCGGGGATGCCGCCGACGGCGGGCGCCCTGACGGTCAACATGGTCTGCGGCTCGGGCCTGCGCGCGTCGATGCTCGCCGCGGCGGCGATCCGCGCCGGCGACTCCGAGCTCGTCCTGGCCGGCGGCATGGAGAGCATGAGCAACGCACCCCACCTGCTGCGGGGGGGCCGCTCGGGCTGGAAGCTCGGCGACCGGGCGCTCGTCGATTCGATGCTCCACGACGGCCTGACCTGCGCCGTCGAGGGGTGGCCGATGGGCGAGGCCGCCGAGCGCACCGCCGAGCCATGTGCGGGCTCGGCCGCGGCGACCTCGACGCCTTCGCCCTGGAGAGCCAGCGCCGCGCCGTCGCCGCGCAGCAGTCGGGGGCGTTCGATGCCGAGATCGTGCCCGTGGCCGTCGCGGGGAAGAAGGGGGCGCCGGCGACGATCGCGGCCGACGAGGGCCCCCGCGCCGAGACGACCGCCGAGGCCCTGGCGAAGCTCTCGCCGGCGTTCCGCCCCGACGGCGTGGTGACGGCGGGCAACGCCTCGACCCTCAGCGACGGCGCGGCGATGGTCGTCGTCGCCTCGCGAGACAGGGCCGATCGGATCGGGGCCCGGCCGATCGCCCGCATCGTCGCCTCGGCCGTCTCCGGCACCGACCCGCGCGACCTGTTCCTCGCCCCGATCGGCGCCGTCCGCTCGGCCTTGGCCAAGGCGAAGCTCGTCGCCCGGCGACATCGACCTGTTCGAGATCAACGAGGCGTTCGCCTCGCAGATGCTCGGCTGCGTCCGCGGCCTGGAGATCGACCCGGCCAGGGTCAACGTCCACGGCGGCGCGATCGCCCTGGGCCACCCGATCGGCGCCAGCGGGGCGCGCGTCCTGGTCGACCTTGCTCCATGCCCTCGAACGCCGTGGGGAGCGCCTCGGCGTGGCCGCGCTCTGCCTGGGAGGGGGCAACGCGGTGGCGATGGTCGTCGAGCGTGTTGAGGGATGGCGACTCACCACAAAGGCACAACGGTCACGAAGGATGCACAAAGGAAGAACGAGCCGAGCCTTCGACTTCTCCTTTGTGACTGCCTTCGTGTCCTTTGTGCCTTTGTGGTGAGTCTTCCCGATCCTGAGCGTCCTCCGAGCCCGACCTCCGCGAGGCGACCGCCCGCATCCTCGCCGAAGAAGAGACGATCCGCGAGGGGGGCGGTCCCGAGGCGATCGCGCGGCAGCACGCCAAGGGTCGCAAGACGGCCCGCGAGCGGATCGACGCCCTGACCGACCCAGGCTCGCCGTTCCTGGAGCTGGGCCTCTGGGCCGGCTACCAGATGTACGACGAGTGGGGCGGGGCGCCGGGGGCGGGGGTGGTCACGGGGATCGGCCGGGTCGTCGGCCGCCGCGTGATGGTCGTCGCCAACGACGCGACGGTCAAGGCGGGCGCGTGCTTCCCGATGACGATCAAGAAGATCCTCCGCGCCCAGGAGATCGCCGGCCGGAACCGCCTGCCCCTGGTCTACCTGGTCGACTCCTCGGGCGTGTTCCTGCCGATGCAGGACGAGGTCTTCCCCGACGACGACGACTTCGGCCGGATCTTCCGCAACAACGCCGTCCTGTCGGCGCGGGGCGTCCCGCAGATCGCCGCGATCATGGGCAACTGCGTCGCGGGGGGGGCGTATCTGCCGGTCCTCTGCGACACCGTGCTGATGACCGAGGGCTCGGGCCTCTACCTGGCCGGCCCGGCTCTGGTCAAGGCGGCGATCGGCCAGGACGTCTCGCACGAGGACCTCGGCGGCGCCGCGATGCACGCCGCGATCAGCGGGACCGTCGACTACCACGAGCCCGACGACGACGCCTGCCTCGCCCGCATCCGCCGCCTGGTCGGCCTGCTCCCGCCCGACCCGCGGCCGATCGTCGGATCGGGCCGAGGCCCAGCCTCCCGCACGGCCGGCCGAGGATGTCTTCTCGATCGTCAAGACCGACCCCTCCGCGCAGTACGACGTGCGCGACCTGCTGGCCGCGCTGGTCGACGGCGGGACGTTCGACGAGTACCGCGCCGAGTACGGCCGGACGCTCGTCTGCGGGTTCGCCCGGCTGGGCGGGATGCCGCTGGGGATCGTGGCCAACCAGCGCCTGCGGTTCCGGCCCGAGGGGGGCGGCCCGTACCAGTTCGGCGGCGTGATCTACGGCGACAGCGCCGACAAGGCCGCGCGGTTCGTGCTCGACTGCAACCAGGGGCGCGTCCCGTTGCTGTTCATCCAGGACGTCAACGGCTTCGACGTCGGCCGCGACGCCGAGCGATCCGGGATCATCCGCCGCGGGGCGAAGCTGGTCAACGCGGTGAGCAACAGCGTCGTGCCCAAGCTCACGCTGATCGTCGGCCACTCGTTCGGCGCGGGGCATTACGCGCTCTGCGGCAAGGCGTTCGACCCCCGCTTCCTCTTCGCCTGGCCCGGCGCCCGCTACGCCGTGATGGGCGCCCAGCAGGCCGCGCGGACGATGCTCGACGTCAACCTCGCCACGCTGAAGCGGCAAGGCAAGCAGGTCGACGACGCCGAACTGAACGCGATGGCCGACGAACTCCGGAAGCGCTACGACCGCGAGACCGACATCCGCTACGCCGCCGCCCGCGGCTGGATCGACGCCATCATCGACCCCGCCCGGACGCGCGACGTGCTCATCCTGGCGCTCGACGTGGCCACGAGGCACCGCGAGGCGGAGGGGCTGACGACGGGCGTGTTCCAGGTCTAGCTTCGATCGGTATGTCTCCGTAGGGTGGGCACCGCCCACCGTGAGTCTACATAGACTGATAGGAAAAAACGAGCCGTGCCAGCTCCCTCGTCGTCGATTCACGATCCGAAGTCTCATGATCGGGATCGCGATCTTGGCGGGCCTGCTCGCCATGCCCGCTGGGTGGCAACTGGTCTCGGCCGTACTGTCGCTACCATGCCTCGCTCTTTTCACTTCTTGGCGTCTCCTGAAAGGAGGTCATCGACGTCTCGCGGCGATCGGTTTCTGGGGCCTGGCGATCCTGGCCAACACTCTGTACGCGGCCCTCTGCTTCCGTCCAGGATTGTTAATATTTTTTCTGTTTCTATTATGTTCTTCGCGGTTCTGCCAACGGTCGCCGGGTTCGGAGCGACCTGGGCTCTGCTGGCGACCCGAAAGGCGGGGATTTCTCTTACGGCCCGCCGGCTGGCCTGGGTGTGGGTCATTGCCCTGGCGGTGATGCCGGGCGTGACCTCCGGGACGTCTTGGCCGTTCCAGCTGAGATTCCAGGCCGCGAGGTCCGACCTGGAGCGCATGGCGGATCAGGTCGTGGCCGGGCAGGCCGTCTCATTCCCTCGGAATGCGGGGCCGTTCCGAATCGCGGCCTCACGGGTCGATCGCAAGACGGGGGGCGTTGCCCTGCTGACAGACACGAACCCGAGCGGACCCAGCGGTTTCGTCCGACACAACGTCCCCCAGACCGGCCCGTACGGTTGCTTTGACCCGATCCGAGGAGACTGGTACCACCTGGGACTCGGAGGTGGATGGTGTTACCACGAGGAGGACTGAGGCCGAGCCCGTGGAGTCTTCGTAGGGTGGGCACCGCCCGCCTGCCTCCTGCCTCGACGGAATGGTGGCGGTGCCCACCCTACGAAGACCATAAAATGGCGAGGAACGATGATCCGAGAACTCGACACGATCGTCTTGGTGGTTGACCTTCCCGAACATGGGTTGAAATGCGGCGACCTTGGAGCCGTGGTTTTTGTCCATCCCGAAGATCGCGGTTACGAAGTAGAATTCGTGGCCGGGAGTGGGGAGACGATTGCCCTGCTCACCCTGCTGCCGCATCAGCTTCGCCCCGTTGGCCGCCGAGATTTGGCGTAGGGTGGGTCAGCGTCGCTCCGCGATGCGCAACCCACCATCGCCATCGCCCCGGTGGGTTGCGCGTCGCTCCGCGACGCTGACCCACCCGACATGGAACCGCCCTGCATGGCCGCTCGAACCATCCGCATCGGCAACGGCGCGGGATTCTGGGGCGACAACCTCGACGCCCCGTACCTGCTCGCGCGCGACGGAAGGCTCGACGTCCTGACGCTGGAGTACCTCGCCGAATTGACGATGGCGATCCTCGCCCACCTGCGGGCGAAGGATCCGGCGGCCGGGTACGTCACCGACTTCCCCGACCTGCTCGGACGGCTCGCGACGATCCTGAAGGAGCAAGGCGGGCTGACGATCGTCACCAACGCCGGGGGGCTGAACCCGGGCTCGTGCGCCCGGCGGTGCGCGGGCCTGATGGCGAAGGAAGGGTTGGCCGATGTCGCGCTCGGGGTGGTGTCGGGCGACGACATCCTGGAGAAGATCCCCGGATGGGTCCGCGAGGGGGAGCCGCTCGCGCACCTGGAGACCGGGGCGCCGATCGCGACCGTGGCCGACCGCCTGGTCGCGGCCAACGTCTACCTCGGGGCGCGGCCAATCGCTGATGCCTTGACAGCCGGTGCAAGGATCGTCATCACGGGACGGGTGGCCGACGCCTCATTGACGCTGGGGCCGGCGTGCGCCCGCTTCGGGTGGGCGTGGGATGATTGGCCGAGGCTGGCCGGGGCGAGCGTCGCCGGGCACCTGGTCGAGTGCGGGGCGCAGGCCACCGGAGGGCTCTGGCACCGCTGGGAGGAGATCGACGACCTCACCGGGATCGGCTACCCGATCGCCGAGGTCCGCGAGGACGGCTCGTCCGTCATCACCAAGGCCGAGGGGACGGGCGGGCTGGTGAGCGAGGCCACGGTCGCCGAGCAAATGGTCTACGAGATCGACGACCCGGCGTGCTACAAGACCCCGGATGTCGACGTGGACCTGACGACGGTCTCGCTCGAACAGGAGGGACCTCATCGGGTCGCGGTGCGGGGGGCTTCGGGGAGGGCGCCGGGGGATCGGCTCAAGGTGTCGGCGGTCTATCGGGACGGGTGGACGGCGAGCGGACTGCTCGCGGTGGTCGGGCGGGGGGCCGAGGCGAAGGCGCGCGCGGCGGGCTGGATCGTGCTGGAGCGGGTCCGTCGCGCCGGGTTCGCGCTGGCCGAAACGCTCGTCGAGTGCCTCGGCGCGGGAGAGGTGGTGCCGGGCGTGCTGAAGCCGTCGGGATCGGTCCCCGAGGTCGTCCTGCGGGTCACGGCGCGCGACCCCGACCGCAAGGCGATCGAGCGGTTCTGCCGCGAGTTCGCCCCTCTGGTGACCTCGGGCCCCTCCGGGATCGCCGGCTACGCGACCGGCCGCCCCGAGCCCCGCCCGGCGTTCGGCTACTGGCCCACGCTCGTCCCTCGCGAGTGGGTCGAGGCGGCGGTTGCCGTCCGGCCGGCGTCGGAGTGGGTCCGTGAAGAGGAGGGCCCGCGATGAGTGAGAACCCCTTCGCGGAGGGCGTCCGGGTGGGCGACCTGGCCCACGCGCGGAGCGGGGACAAGGGGAACCGGGCCAACATCGGCGTCGTCGCGCTCGACGAGGCGTGTTATGCTTGGCTGCGGGACCGCCTGACCGAAACCGCGGTGGCCGGGTACTTCGAACCGCTGGGGATCTCCGCGGTCCGGCGGTACGAGCTGCCCAAGATCCGCGCGCTGAACTTCGTCCTGGAATCGGCCCTGGCGGGGGGGGCGAGCCGGTCGCTGCGCCTCGACTCGCAGGGCAAGGCGCTGGCGGTGGCCCTCCTGGAGCTGCGGCTGCCGGGCGAGGGGCCGTCGAGGAGGTCGTCATGAGCGGACCTCTCGTCATCCGGGCCGACCACGGGCCGGTCGTCGTCCTGACGCTGAACCGCCCCGACCGCCGCAACGCGCTGTCGCGGGCCCTGCTGGCGGAGCTGGGCGACGCGCTGTCGCGGGCGTCGGCGCAGGCGGGGCCGCGCGCCGTCGTACTGACCGGCGCGGGCCCGACGTTCTGCTCGGGGATGGATCTGAAGGAGGCCACCGAGCCGATCCCCAGCGTCGAGGCCGAGCGGGAGGCGATCGCCGACTTCGAGGCGATCGCCGACCTGATCGCGCAGGTCCACCAGTCGCCCAAGCCGGTGATCGCCGCGCTCAACGGCGACGCCTACGCCGGGGCGCGGGGCTCGCCTCGGCGTGCGACTTCGTGATCGCCGCGGACGCGGCCCGGATCGGCTACCCGGAGGTCAAGCGCGGGCTGGTGGCGGCGATCGTCATGCACGACCTGATCGCGCAGGTCGGGCGCGGCGGGCGCGGGCCCTGCTCCTCTCGCGGCGAGCCGATCGTCGCGGACGAGGCCGAGCGGTGGGGGCTGGTCAACCGGGTGGTGCCGGCCGATCGGTGCCTCGACGAGGCGATCGCGCTGGGCCGCGCGCTCGCCGCGGCGGGCCCGCTGGCGATCGCGACGACCAAGCGACTGATCGACGAGGCGACCGGCCGTCCGGCCGACCTCCGCGGCGCCGCCGCCGTGAGCGCGGCCGTCCGCGTCTCCGAGGAGGCCGAGGAGGGCATGCGCGCCTTCCTCGAGAAACGCCCGCCGCGCTGGGCCTCGGACCAATCGCGGGATTAGCCACGGAGGGCACAGAGGGCCACAGAGAGAGAATTTCTCATTTGAGATTTTCAAATTTGAGTATTTAAAAGCTCTCTTTTAATTCTCTGTGGCCCTCTGTGCCCTCCGTGGCTCAACACTCCTTCTCCTGGAGGGACGCCGGGATGGCCGAGAGCGACGATGTCGTCCCCTGGGTCGCCGATGAGACCGTCGGCGGCGCCCTGAGGCGCACGGCCGCGCGGTATCCCGACCGCGACGCCGTGGTCTTCCCCGCGCTCGGGTTGAGGTGGTCGTGGGGCGAGCTCGACCGGAGGGTCGACGCGGTCGGCGTCGTCGCTGGTCGCGCGGGGCGTCGAGAGGGGCGAACACGTCGGCATCTGGTCGATGAACGTGCCGGAGTGGGTCGTCGTGCAGTTCGCGGCCGGGCGGATCGGGGCGGTGCTGGTCAACATCAACCCGGCGTACCGGCTCCACGAGCTCGAGGAGGCGCTGGCGGGGTCCGACGTGGCCACCCTGGTCGTGGGCAGCCCGTACAAGGGGTCGGACTTCGTGGCGATGGTCGGGGCGCTCGCCCCCGAGGCGGCCCGCGCCGGCTCCCTCGACTGGCGCGCCGAGAGGCTCCCGCGGCTCCGCCGCCTGGTCGCGCTGGGCGACCGGCCGGGGCCGGGCTGGCTCTCGTGGGACGACCTGATGGGCGGGGGGATGGCCGCCGAGGTGGCCGACCGCGAGCGGACGGCCCGGCCGGGCGACGTCTACAACATCCAGTTCACCTCGGGGACGACCGGGCTGCCCAAGGGGGCGATGCTGACGCACTCCAACGTGCTGATGAACGCCTACTACATCGGCCAACGGGTCCGCTACGGGCCCGAGGACCGCGTCTGCGTGCCGGTGCCGTTCTACCACTGCTTCGGCTGCGTGCTCGGGACGCTCGTCTGCGCCGTCTACGGCTCGGCGCTGGTCGTGCCGGCGCCGAGCTTCGACCCGAGGGCGACGCTGGCCGCCGTCGCGGCGGAGCGGTGCACGTCGCTGTACGGCGTCCCGACGATGTTCGTGGCCGAGCTCGACCACCCCGACCGGCCTCGGTTCGACACGACGAGCCTGCGCACCGGGATCATGGCGGGCAGCCCGTGCCCGCTGCCGTTGATGGAGGCGGTCATCGCAACCCTGGGCGCCTCGGAGATGACGATCGGGTACGGGCAGACCGAGGCGTCGCCGATCGTCACGCAGACCTCGGCGGACGACCCGATCGAGGTCCGCGTCGGGACGGTCGGCCGCCCCCTGCCGGGCGTCGAGGTCCGCGTGGTCGAGCCGGCGACCGGCCGCGACGTCGGGCCCGGCGAGCCGGGCGAGCTCTGCGTCCGCGGCCACGGCGTGATGGCCGGCTACTACAGGAACCCCGAGGCGACCGCCCGCGCCATCGACCAGGGCGGCTGGCTGCACACCGGCGACCTCGCCCGCCTCCGCGACGACGGCAACTACCGGATCGTCGGCCGCTGCAAGGAGCTGATCATCCGGGGCGGCGAGAACATCTATCCCCCCGAGGTCGAGGAGTTCCTCCACCACCACCCCGACGTCGCCGAGGTCGCCGTCGTCGGCCTGCCCGACGCCAAGTACGGCGAGGTCGTCTCCGCCTGGGTCGTCCCCCGCGCGGGCTCGTCGCCGACCGAGGGCGCCATCCGCGACTTCTGCCGCGGGCAGATCGCGCACTACAAGATCCCGCACTACGTCCGGATCGTCGACCAACTGCCCAAGACCGTCACCGGCAAGGTCCGCAAGCAGGTCCTCCGCGAGCGGGGGGTCGCCGACTTCGGGCTCGACGACACCGACGCGATCCCGACGGCGTGAGGGGACATGATCGGCCACAGAGATCACGGAGGACACAGAGGAGAAAGAAGAGGATGAAAAGACTTGCAATTTCGGGACTTGAAATTGCAAGATGAATCAATCCTTCTCCTTTTCCTCTGTGCTCTCTGTGTCCTCTGTGGCGAGCCTTCCGGTTCACAGTCCGCTGAGGTCGGCGGCGACGACGCGCACGCCCTGCTTGAGGCCGAGCCGCTCGACGGTCTCGCCGGTGGCGGGGACCGTCAGGCTGCAGTGCGGCGGCAGGCTCAGCCCCGCCAGCGCCGAGGGCGCCGCCTGCCTCGTCGGGGCCGGCCAGCGCCAGACCGTTCAGGATCAGCGGCGACGCGTTGTCGATCCGCACCTTGTAGAGGAACTTGTTGCCGTCGACCCGCTGCGGCTTGGACGAGCTCGGCGCGGACGAGGCGGCCCACCAGCCCGGCCGCGATCGCGTCGGCCAGGTGCATCGCGCGGGCCTTCGCCTCCGGCGCGGCCGATCCGCCGTTCAGCTTCACCTCGAACGAGCCGATCGAGACCCAGCCCGCCCCCGCGGCATCGCTGGAGCCGAGTTGCACGTCGGCCTTCGCGTCCGCGAGCTTAATCCGGATCGCCAGCGCCGGCCCCGGCGGCTTATCGGGCACCCCGGCCTTGGTCTTCAGGCCGAGCAGGAACGATTTTTCGATCAGGGTACGTAGGTCGGACGCCAGGGCCTGGTCCTTTTCCCCTTCGGCCGTTACCTCCCAGAGGAGGAGGCCGCTGTCGGCGTTGGGCGCCGCGTCGCGGGGCAGGTCGAGCCGGCCGACGAACTGCTTCGCCAGCGCCAGCTCGTGCGGATTCGCCCACCCCTTGGAGAGCTGCTCGACGGCCGGCCAGTCGAGGTGTGCGGTGAGGTGCCACATCACCAACTGCGCCACGACCGGGGGGGCCTTCTCCTCGGCGAGCCGCTTCAAGGCCGATTGGACCCGCGGGTCGTCGCTGACCTGGCCGATCTCGCCGATCCGGAGCGGTTCGCCCTTGGTCGGCAGGGTGACTTTACCGTCGGCGCCCGGCCCGGTCAGGCTGACGACGGCGGTCGGCAGGTGGCGGGTCTGCTTCGGCTTGAGCGTCGCCTCCAGCGGCCCGGTCGGCGGGACCGAGCGCATACCGCCGCCCATGCCGCCCATCATGCCCATGCCGCCGCCCATGCCACCCATGCCACCGCCCATCATGCCCATGCCGCCCATCATCCCCATCATCAGGGATCGTTGATCCCAGCTATCGCGGTCGCCGACCAACTGCATGATCAGGCGGCCGAGCATCATCATGCCCATCGACGCGGGCATGGTGCCGCCGCCGCATCATGCCGCCGCCCATGCCGCCGCGCATGCCGCCGCCCATCCCGCCCATGCCGCCGCCCATCCCACCCATGCCGCCGCCCATCCCACCGCCCATCCCGCCCATCCCACCGCCCATCCCACCCATGCCGCCGCCCATCCCACCCATGCCGCCGCCCATGCCGCCGAACTGGCCGGCGGCGCCCGAGGCGATCAGGCCGGGGGGCAGCACGACGCGGAGCTGGCGCTTGGTGCGGTTGGTCAGCGACAGGGTCATCCGGCCGTCGCCGGTCCCCTCGGCCGTGGCGGCGAGCTGGCCGGAGCGGAGGCCGTCGAGCACGCTGATGGCGGGCAGCTCCTCCTCGGCCGCGGCGGCCTTCTCGTGCGGCTTGTCGACCGCGGCGGCCTTCTCCTCCGTCTTGGCCTCGGCCTCGACCGGGCCGGATTGCCGGGCCCGGCGGACCAGCCCCGGGCGGATGCCGCCGGACGTCGGCGGGCCGGCGAGGAGCAATCCGGACGGCACCAGGGCGAGCAAGCCTCCGGAGAGGAGGGTTGGCCAGTGCCAGGGGCGCAAGTACAGTGACATGTCGTACCAGCTTTCATGCAAACGCGACGGCTCGGTGCCCGGGAGGGGAACAAACGACCCGGGACCGTGGCCGGCAATCGAGCGCATCCGGGATCGGAGAGCCTCCCGGTTGGGGGGTAGATGGCGCTTGGCTCAAGAAGCCGATCAAATCGCGCGGCGGAGAGGGAAGTCGAAACTAACCGTCGCACGGGGTTGGGCTTGGAGGCCATAACCAGGACGTCCGAGACGCCTCGGCTATTCGATGTCGGCCCCTCGGGGGCGAGGGACCTGCAAAAATAGGCGACGGGCGACGCTGGTAACTTGTCCATCAGCGCCGCCCGTCCAGCCGTCGCCCGGAACCCATGGACCCGGGTCTTGACAGGGCAAGGTCATTAGCCGGCCGTCATGTTCCATCCGGGAGGCCGGACCCGATCGAGGTTCACAGTCCGCTGAGGTCGGCGGCGACGACGCGCACGCCCCGCTTCAGGCCGAGCCGCTCGACGGTCTCGCCGGTGGCGGGGACCGTCAGGGCGCAGTGCGGCGGCAGGCTCAGCCCCGCCAGCGCCGAGGGCGCCGCCCCGGACTCGGGCTCGTCGGGGCCGGCCAGCGCCAGGCCGTTGAGGACCAGCGGCGAGGCGTTGGCGATCCGCACCTTGTAGATCGCCTTGCCATTGACGTGATGCGGCTTGGACAGCTCGGCGCGGACGAGGCGGCCCACCAGCCCGGCCGCGATCGCGTCGGCCAGGTGCGCCGCGCGGGCCGTCGCCTCCGGCGCGGCCGGCTCGCCATTCAGCTTCACCTCGAACGAGCCGATCGAGGTCCATTCCGCCCCCGTGGCGTCGCTGGAGCCGAGCCGCACGTCGGCCTTCGCGCCCTCGACCTTGACCCGGATCGCCAGCGCCGGCCCCGGCGGCTTATCGGGCACCCCGGCCTTGGTCTTCAGGCCGAGCACGACGGACTTCTCCAGCAGGGTGCGGAGGTCGGACGCCAGGGCCTGGTTCCGATCCCCCTCGACCGTCACCTCCCAGAGGAGGAGGCCGCCGTCGGCGTTGGGCGCCGCGTCGCGGGGCAGGTCGAGCCGGCCGACGAACTGCTTCGCCAGCGCCAGCTCGTGCGGATTCGCCCACCCCTTGGAGAGCTGCTCGACGGCCGGCCAGTCGAGGTCGCGCGGTGAGGTGCCACATCACCAGCTGCGCCACGACCGGGGGGGCCTTCTCCTCGGCGAGCCGCTTCAAGGCCGATTGGACCCGCGGGTCGTCGCTGACCTGGCCGATCTCGCCGATCCGGAGCGGCTCGCCCTTGGTCGGCAGGGTGACTTTACCGTCGGTGCCCGGCCCGGTCAGGCTGACGACGGCGGTCGGCAGGTGGCGGGTCTGCTTCGGCTTGAGCGTCGCCTCCAGCGGCCCGGTCGGCGGGACCGAGCGGAACCCGCCGCCCATGCCCCCCATGCCGCCGCCCATCATCCCCATGCCGCCGCCCATCATCCCCATGCCGCCCATCATCCCCATCATTAACGACCGTTGGTCCCAACTATCGCGATCGCCGATCAGTTGCATGATCAGGCGGCCGAGCATCATCATGCCCATCGAGGCCGGCAGCGTGCCGCCCCTCATCATGCCGCCGCCCATGCCGCCGCGCATGCCGCCGCCCATCATCCCCATGCCGCCGCCCATGCCGCCCATGCCGCCGCCCATGCCGCCCATGCCGCCGCCCATCCCACCGCCCATCATCCCCATGCCGCCGCCCATGCCGCCCATGCCGCCGCCCATGCCGCCGAACTGGCCGGCGGCGCCCGAGGCGATCAGGCCGGGGGGCAGCACGACGCGGAGCTGGCGCTTGGTGCGGTTGGTCAGCGACAGGGTCATCCGGCCGTCGCCGGTGCCCTCGGCCGTGGCGGCGAGCTGGCCGGAGCGGAGGCCGTCGAGCACGCTGATGGCGGGCAGTTCCTCCTCGGCCGCGGCGGCCTTCTCGTGCGGCTGGTCGGCCGCGGCGGCCTTCTCCTGTGTCTTGGCCTCGGCCTCGACCGGGCCGGATTGCCGGGCCCGGCGGACCAGCCCCGGGCGGATGCCGCCGGATCGTCGGCGGGCCGGCGAAGAGCAATCCGGACGGGATCAGGGCGAACAGGCCCCCGGACAGGAGCATGGGCCAGGACCAGGCGCGCAAGTGCAGAAACACGTTGAACCTCCTTCCTCGAAGTGGTGACAGACCGATGCCCGGGGAGGGGACCCGGGACCACGCCCAGGGATGGAATCACACCCGGGGAGGGGGGAGAGGGCTTCCCGGCTGGTGGGGGGGAGGATTTACGCTCAGTTCGACAACCCGATCATATCGCGCGTCGGGGGGGGCGAGAAGGAAAATCGCCGTCGCACGCGGCGAGGCTCGGGTGCCAAAATCAGGGACGTCGGAGGGGCCTCTCCTATTCGATGGCGGGACCTGGCGGCCCTGAGGGCCTTGCAAAGCGGCGCGGCGGGGCGTCATGTTGGGCGAAATCGTGCGTCCGCCGCGGGGTGCGGGGCCGGCCCGGCCTCGCCGGCCGGATCAGCGCGGATTCCCATCCCCGGAGGCCTACCCGGTGGCTCCCCCGCCCGGCCCGATGATCCCGGCCACGGTGATCGGCAGCTGGTCGTTCCCGGGTTGGTACGAGGCGTTCGTCGCCGACGTCGCCGCGCACCCCGAGCGGTACGGGCCCGTCGACCGCGAGGAGGCGCTGCGGGACGCCGTCCGGCTGGTGATCGACGACCAGATCCGCGCCGGGCTCGACCGGATCACCGACGGCGAGATGCAGCGCGTCGACTTCAACCTGGGCTTCTACGACTACCTGGAGGGCCTGGAGCCGGTCCCGAGGCTGCGGCACTGGGGTGCCCCGGCGCATGACCAGAGGAGCAAGTACCGCTGCGTGGCGCCCCTGAGGGCGCCGGATGGGCTGGGGGTGGTCGGCGAGTATCGCCGGCTCCGCGACCTGACCGACGCGACGGCCAAGGTCCCCGTGCCCGGCGCGTTCACGCTGGCCGGGTGCATCGCCGGGGGCGACGTCTACGACGACCGCGACGCCGTGACCGAGGCGCTGATCCCGATCGTCAACGCCGAGCTCAGGGCGGTCGCCGCCGAGGGGGCCGACTTCCTCCAGGTCGACGAGCCGAGCTTCGCCTGCCACCCCGACGACCCCGAGCACTTCCTCGACGTGATCGCGCGGACGGTCGAGGGGGTCGAGGCCTACGTCAGCATGCACATGTGCTTCGGCAACTACCGCGCGCGGGCGGTGGGCTGGCGGTCGTACCGGCCCCTGTTCCCGCACATCGGCCGGGCGGCGGTCGACCAGCTCGCGCTGGAGTTCGCCAGCCGCGAGATGGCCGAGGTCGAGCTGCTGGCCCAACTGCCCGCGACGATGGACGTGGCCGTCGGGCTGGTGGACGTCAAGAACACCTGGATCGAGCCCGCCGCCCTGGTCGCCGAGCGGCTGCGGGCGGTCCTGGAGCATGTCGACGCCGCGCGGGTGTCGGTCACGCCCGACTGCGGCTTCTCGCAGACCGCCCGCCACCTCGCCGCCGCCAAGGCGAAGGCGATGGCCGAGGGGGTCCGCCTCGTGCGCGCCGAACGGAAAGGATGAGGAATAGGCCGCGGAGGGACGCGGATGGGGCGGATGGCCGCGGTTCCGATCCGCCTTGATCCGCCCGATCCGCGTCCCTCCGCGGCCCATTTCAGGGACGGCGCCCTATTTCGAGGCGCCCGGCCGGCCGAGATGCCGGTCGGCGAAGTCGAGGAAGACCGCCCAGTCCTCGGCGCCCATCGAGTGCTTGCCGGGCCGGATGTGGTAGCCGAGCCGGTCGCCGACGGGCGTGTTGATCGCGGGCATCCGGCCCTCGTCGATCCCCCCGACGCCCAGCAGGCGGTAGACCGGGTCGGCCGCCCTGAGGACCTGGAACTGCCCCTCCGGGTTGGCCCAGGTGTCCTCGACCGCGTTGGTCAGGAGCACGGGCCGCGGCGCGGCCAGCGCGATCAGCTCGTGCTGGTCGAAGGGGAGCCGGTCGGGCTGGTCGTTGAACTGCTTGAACTCGGCGTCGAACCAGTGCGGGAAGCTGGTGTTGATCCGCTTGACCGACTCGCCGACGGTGCCCCGGCTCGGCGACGACCCGCCGCAGCCGGCCTGGTGTCCGATCGTCAGCGCGATCCTCTCGTCGAAGGCGCCGGCCACCAGCGCGGCCTTGCCCATCCGCGAGTGCCCGACGACGGCGATCCGGCCGCCGTCGACGTCGGGGTCGGTGCGGAGGTAATCCACGCCCCGCATCAGGCCCCAGGCCCAGGCGGCGATGGTGCCCCAGTCGTGCGGGCCGGGCTGGGTCTCGCCCGGCTTGAGGTAGCGGGGGATGACCCGTCGGTGAAGCCGGGGTGGTCGGGGGCGACGTCGCCGGCGTAGAACGTGGCGACGGCGTAGCCGCGGTCGATCGTCCCCTCGATCGCCCACGACGCCGACCTGGGTGCCGCGGCCGGCCTCGGTCGCCCGGTTGTCCCGGCAGCCGGGGCAGTTCCTGGGCATCCACGGGGACGGCAAGGCGACGCTCGGGTCGGCGACCAGCGTGTGGTTGCCGCAGAAGTTCAGGCCGAGGAAGGCCGGCGCCGGGCCCGTCCGCCGGTTCGGGATGACCAGCAGCAGGTGGATCTTCGGCGCGTCGGCCGGGCCGAAGGCGATCGTCACCTCCTTCTTGGTCGCCTTGCCGCCGAAGTATCGCCCGGTCCTCCCGCTCGACCGTCGAGGAGATCGACGCGGGCGCGGGGGGCATCGCGCCGTACATGTAGTGCTGGAACAGCGCCTTCAGCTCGGGCCGTCGCCTTTCGTTCCACCGCTCGGGGGTGGCGACGCGCGTGCCGTCGAGCATGACGAGGGGGTCGGGCAGCTCGGGCCGCGAGGGCAGTTGCGAGGCGTCGGGGAAGACGGCGAGGGCCGTCCCCCCCCGACGAGCAGGGCGGCCAGGGACGCCAGGCCGCGCGCCACCATCACGAGGAATGCACGTCGCATCGGTGCGGGACTCCGAATTCGGGGCGCCCGGGCTGAGGGAAGGCGGCGACCGGCCCCGGTCGCCATGTTACCGCGAGCGGCGGCGAATGCCAGAGGTCCCCGGAGGCGACGGTCCGCGCGCCTCGTCAATCCCTCCCAGGGTCTTGCCCCGCCGCGACGGGCGGTGCATCCTGGGCATCTCCGGACCCCCACGCCTCGGGAGATCGAGCCATGCCGCGGATCGCGCGCCGGTTGCCGGCATCCCTCATCCTCCTGGCCAGCCTGGGCGTCGTGGCCCGGGCCGGCGCGGCGGCGGAGGGGGGCGACGCGGGCGCGTCGGCCCGCATCCGGGAGCGGGCGCGGCAGTTCGTCGAGCGCAGGGAGGTCGCCGGGGCCGTCGTCCTGGTGGGGGCCCCCGACCGGGTCGTCAGCCTGGAGGCCGTCGGCCTTCGCGACCTCGATTACGACCTCCCGATGCGCCCCGACACGCTCTTCCGCATCGCCTCGATGACCAAGCCGATCACCGCGATCGCCGTCATGATGCTCGCCGACGAGGGGAAGCTGGCGATCGACGACCCGGTCGAGAAGCACCTGCCCGAGTTCGTCGGCCTGATGATGGTCGCGACGCGGTCGGAGGACTCGGTCACGCTCAAGAAGCCGCCGCGGCCGATCACCCTGCGCGACCTGCTGACGCACACCTCGGGCATGCCCGACAAGCGTCCCCCGGGCATCGCCGACCTCTACGTGAGGCGCAACCACACGCTGGCCGAGGGGGTGATGGCGTTCTCGCAGCGCGAGCTCGAGTTCGAGCCGGGCCGCAAGTGGTCGTACTGCAACCTCGGCTTCGACACGCTCGGGCGGATCGTCGAGGTCGTGTCGGGCCGCCCGTATGAAGCCTTCCTGAAGGAGCGCCTCTTCGACCCGCTCGGGATGACCGACACGACCTTCTACCCCTCCCCGGATCAGCTCGCGAGGACCGCGACGCCCTACGAGAGGAAAGATGGCGGCGCTCCGCTATCCGTCGCGGTGGTCGCTGGGCCCGCCGTCGGGGGCGAAGTACCCGATCCCGGCGGGCGGCCTGTACTCGTCGGCGCACGACCTGGCGAGGCTCTATCAGATGATGCTCCGCCGCGGCACCGCCGAGGGCCGCCGCCTGCTCTCCGAGGCGGCCGTGGCCGAGATGACCAAGGTCCAGACGGGCGACCTCGAATGCTACAACGAGGGGTGCGGCTTCGGCCTCGGCTGGGCCGTCGTGCGGCGGCCCGTGGGCGTCACCGACATGCTCTCGCCCGGCTCGTATGGCCACGGCGGCTCGTTCGGCACCGAGGCGTGGATCGACCCGGGTCGCAGCCTGTTCGCGATCGTGCTGATCCAGCGCTCCGGCCTGCGCGACAAGGACGCCCCGGACGTCCGCGATGAGCTGCTCCGGGCCGCCATCGGCAAGGATTCCGGATGAACATCGGGGGGCGCGTCGTCCCCGGGGACTTGCGCGGCAGGACCCACGAAGAATGGAGGATGCGATATGACTGGTCAGCGTCTCCGGCCCGCGATCGTGCTTCCCGTCGTGGTCGCAGGGCTCGCGGTCGCGAGCCTCGCGATGGAACCGACGGCATGCCGGGCCCAATCCGATGGGACGATCACTTACGAGGGGAGGACGGGCCCGGGACGCGGCAAGCACGTCGTCTTCCTCGCGGGGGACGAGGAGTATCGGTCCGAGGAAGGGCTGCCGATGCTGGCGAAGGTCCTCAGCCGGCGGCACGGGTTCAAGAGCACGGTGCTGTTCTCCGTCAATCCCGACGGCACCATCAACCCCGACAACCAGGCCAGCCTGACCGGCGCCGAGGCGCTCGACTCGGCCGACGCGATCGTGATGCTGGTGCGCTTCCGCCGGTGGCCGGACGACGTGATGAAGCATTTCGCCGACGCCGTCGGGCGCGGCGTGCCCATCATCGGGCTGAGGACCAGCACCCATGCGTTCCGGTTCCCGAAGGCCGGCACCAGCGGCTACAAGCGCTTCGACGCCTTCGGCAAGAAGGTGCTCGGCGAGCAGTGGGTCAACCACTGGGGACGGCACAAGCAGGAGGCGACGCGCGGCATCATCGAACCGTCCGCGAAGGATGACCCGATCCTGCGGGGGGTCTCCGACATCTTCGGCGACACCGACGTGTACGAGGCCTACCCGCCCGCCGACGCCAAGATCCTGATGCGCGGCCAGGTGCTCACCGGCATGAAGCCCTCCGACCCGCCCGCCGACTACAAGAGGAAGCGCACCACCGACGGCCAGGAGCAGGGCATCAACGACCCGATGATGCCGGTCGCCTGGACGCGGCTGTACCGAGACGAGGCGGGCCGGACGAACAAGGTCTTCTGCACCACGATGGGCGCGGCGACGGACCTCCAGAACGAAGGGCTGCGGCGGCTCATCGTCAACGCGGTCTACTGGGGCCTCGGCCTCGACGTGCCGGCCCGGGCGGACGTCGCATACGTCGACGAGTACAGGCCGCTGATGTATGGCGGCCACGAGTATCGGCGCGGGATCAGGCCCGCCGACCACGCGCTCGGCAAGGCCCTGCCCGCCGGATCGCCGGCGCAGACGAAGGAGGAATCGGCGACGCCGAAGAAGGCCGAGGCGAAGCCCGCCGACGGGCCGCCGGCCGAGTGGGTCGAGCCGACCGGGCATCGCGTCGTCCGCCTCTCGCGCGAGCCCGGCAGCGCGAGCCTCTACTTCCACCAGAACGCCTACACGGCCTCCGGCGACAAGATGGTCATCACGACGAGGGAGGGGTTATCCACGATCGACCTCAGGACGCGCGCCATCGCGCCGATCGTGGAGGGCCGCGCCGCGCAGGTGGTCGTCGGCCGGAAGACCCGGCAGGTATTCTATTCGCGGGGCGACGTCGTGTACGCCACCCACCTCGACACCCGCGCCACCCGCGAAATTGCGAAGATCCCGCCCGAGTTCCGCCCCGGCTCGGGGCTGGCGGTCAACGCCGACGAGACGCTGCTGGCCGGCAGCGTCGCCGAGCGCGCGACCGGCGACCGGCCGCCGTCGCCGCCGCAGGCCCCGGCGTCCGGGGCGGAGGGCCCGGTCCAGCGCCGACCCGGCCAGATGAGCCTGGAGGCCCGCTGGGCGGCCCGTCGCCCGATGCGGCTCTACACGATCGACATCAAGGCCGGGTCCGTGACGACGTTCCACCCCAGCACCGACTGGCTCAACCACGTCCAGTTCTCGCCCACGGACCCGTCGTTGATCATGTTCTGCCACGAGGGCCCGTGGCACAAGGTTGACCGGATCTGGACGATCCGCACCGACGGCTCGGACCTGCGGAAGATCCACACGCGCACGATGGACATGGAGATCGCCGGCCACGAGTTCTTCGGCCCCGACGGCAAGGTGATCTGGTACGACCTCCAGACGCCGAAGTCGCAGGTGTTCTGGCTCGCCGGCCACGTCCTCGCGACCGGAGAGACGATCAAGTATCGGGTCGAGCGCGACCAGTGGTCGGTCCACTTCAACGTGTCGCCCGACGGCGCCCTCTTCGCGGGCGACGGTGGCGGCCCGCACAGCGTCGCCGCCCCCGGCAACGGCCAGTGGATCTACCTGTTCACCCCGGAGGGCGGCGCACTCCGCGGCGAGAGGCTGGTGGACCTGTCCAGGCACGACTACAACCTCGAACCGAACGTCACCTTCACGCCCGACGGGAAGTGGCTCGTCTTCCGCTCCAACATGCACGGGCCGTCGCACGTCTATGCGGTCGAGGTCGCGAAGGCGGAGTAAGGCAGGCCGGCCCGTCACCGTCGGGGCGGGCGGGGTCGGCCCGTCAGAAGCTCATCATGGTCCGGTAGGATTCGAGGCGGCGGTCGATCTCGTCGCGGTCGGTGCGCTGGAACCGGCGGAGGCTGAAGTCCTCGACGGTGAAGCTGGCGACGACCGTCCCGTAGGCCATCGCGGTCTTCAGCGCGGCGGGGTCGGCCTTGCCGGTCGAGGCGAGGTAGCCCATGAAGCCCCCGGCGAAGCTGTCGCCGGCGCCGGTCGGGTCGACGACCTCGGCGACCGGATAGGCGGGCATCACGAACGTCTCCTCGGCGGCTGAGGAACATCGCGCCGTGCTCCCCCTTCTTGATGATCACGAACCGGGGGCCGAGGTCGAGGACGTCGCGCCCGGCGCGGACCAGGTTGATCTCGTCGGTCAGCAGCCGCGCCTCGCCGTCGTTGAGGACCAGGCCGTCCACCTCGCGGAGCAGGGCGAGCAGCTCGTCGCGCTGGGTGTTGATCCAGAGGTTCATCGTGTCGGCGACGACGAGCCGGCGCCTCTTCGCCTGGGCCAGCACCTTGCGCTGCATCGACGGGCTGCCGTTGGCCAGGAAGAGGAACGGCGTGTCGGCGAACTTGGGGGACAGGTCGGGGTCGAAGGTCGCCAGGACGTTGAGGTGCGATCTCCAGCGTCTCGGCCATGTTCATGTCCCCCTCGTACTTGCCCCGCCAGCGGAAGGTCTGCCCCCCCCGGCTCGACGATCAGGCCCGACGTGTCGACCTTGCGGGCCTCGAGCATCTCGCGATGCGCCCGGGGGAAGTCCTCGCCGACCACGCCGACCAGGCGGACCGGCGTGAAGTAGCTCGCCGCATACGAGAAGAAGGTCGCCGACCCGCCCAGCGCGTCCTTGACGACGCCGGCCGGGGTCTCGACCGTATCGAACGCGACCGAACCGACCACCAGCAGCGACATAGACAATCTCCCGGATGACCAAGTCTCAGAGCGATTCCACCCACTGTTCGAACCAGTCCCACGCCCCCCGGGCCCCGCGACGGAGTGGCGAGGGGTCGTCCTCCTCCTGATAGCGCTCGACCTCGTTGGTCCTGATGTTGAGCACGAGCCGCGAGCGGTCCTTGCGGAGCAGGGCCGAGTCGAATTCGGGCACCTCGAAGCTCGTCAGGGCGTTGCCGCGCTGGCGGAAGGTCAGCTTCAGGGGGGTCTTCGGAGGGCCGACCAGGAAGAGCTTGGCCGATTCGCCCGGGGCGATCCGCGCGACCTCGGCCCGGCTCGCGCCGCAGGAGGCGATCAGGCCCACGATCGGCTCATCTCCCTGGTTGCCCACCACGACGCAGCCCACGGGCTGTTGCACCCTCCGGAGGGCGACCTCCGCCCCGATCAGGAGCAGGATCACGCCGACGACGACGACGTTGCGAGACGGCCTGGGCATCGGCTGGCGCCCCACTTCAGGACGTTCGGAGCATCGCGAGCGTCGGCGGCGATCCGGGCCCGGCACGAGTCGCGGCCCAGGATCGCCAGGCAGTCGTAGAGGCCCGGCCCGACCCCCTGGCCGGTCGTCGCCACCCGCAGGGGGTTGACGACCTGGCCCCATCGGGTGGCCGTGCGCCTCGGCGTAGTCGTGGATCGCCCGCTCCAGGGTCGGCACGTCGAACGGCTCGGCCGCGGCGAGGACCGCGTCGAGCTCCTCCAGCATCGCGGGCGACCCCCTCCTTGCGGAGCCGCTTCTTGACCGCGTCGGGGTCGAAGGTCAGTCGCTCGGTGAAGAAGTAGCGGCCGAGCTTCAGGATGTCGGAGAAGACCTTCAGCCGGTCCCCCAGCGCCGCGACCACGGCCTCGATCCGGGCGCGGGCCTCCTCGGCGAGCGGCTCGGCACGAGGCCCTCGCGCGCCAGGAACGGGACGACCCCCGTCACTTTCTTCGTCCATCGGCAGGGCCTTCATCCACTCGCCCTCGATCCAGAACAGCTTGTCCGGGTCGTGGCTGGCGGGCGAGCTGTTGACGCGGTCGAGCGAGAACTTCTCGATCAGCTCGGCGCGGGCGAAGATCTCCTGGCGTGTCGTCGTAGCTCCAGCCGAGCCGCGCCAGGTAGTTGAGCATCGCCTCGGGCAGGTAGCCCTCGTCGGCGTACTCGTGCAGGTAGACCTTCAGCGCCCCGGCCTTGTACTCCTCCCCCTTCCGCTTCGAGAGCTTCTTGCGCGACCCCGGCTCGGCGACGTAGGGCACGTGCGCGAAGGCCGGCAGGGCGCGCCCGAGGGCCTCGAAGACCAGGACCTGCGCGTAGGTGTTCGACAGGTGCTCCTCGGCGCGGACGACGTGCGTGATCTGCATGTCGACGTCGTCGACGACGCTGGCGAAGTTGTAGAGCGGCGTGCCGTCGGGCCGGACGATCACGAAGTCGCCGATCTCGTCGGTCTTCTGCTCGACGTCCCCCTTGATCAGGTCGCGGACGACGACCGTCCGGCCCGCGGGGACCTGGAACCGCAGGGCGAAGGGGCGTCCCTCGGCCTCGAACCGGGCCTCGTCGTCCGGGCTCAGGGGCTTGCGTCGGAAGCGGTAGGCGACCTTCGCCCTCTCGGCGGCGGCCTTCTCGGCGGCGCGCTCCGCCTCGGTGCTGTAGTCGCGGTAGGCGTGCCCCGACGCGACCAGGCGCGCCGCGGCGTCGGCGTAGCGGCCGGCCCTCTGCGACTGGAAGTACGGGCGCGTGCGGGCCGCCGACCTCGGGGCCCTCGTCCCAGTCCATCCCCATCCAGCGGAAGCCGTCGAGGATGCGGGCCACGGCGTCCTCGACGTGGCGCTGCTGGTCGGTGTCGTCGATCCGCAGGAGGAATTGGCCGCCGTGGTGGCGGGCCAGCAGCCAGTTGAACAGCGCCGTTCGCACCCCGCCGATGTGAAGGAAGCCGGTCGGGCTGGGGGCGAATCGGGTGCGTACGCTCATGATCGCGGGGGCCGGGCGGGTGGTCGAAACCGCTTACCGACGAACGGATTGGGTCTCACCATAGGCGGTTTCGCCGCCGGTGTCAACCGCGTTCGTCGCGGGCGACCGGGCCCGTCGCGGCCCCGGCATCGGCAGGAGGCCCGCGTCGGCCTCCTGGGCGCGGCCCGTCAGGCGCCGGCGGCGGCCGAAGTCGGCTTCTCGTAGCCGAGGTCGCGGAGCACCTCCAGGACCTCGCTCCAGGTCGGGAACATCCGCCCGCTCTTCTGCTTGTAGTCGTGCATGGCCTGCATGAACTCCATCTCGGCCCGCGTGTACTCCCGCTCGCAGGTGGTCGGGTCGACGAACCGCCTCCGCCCGCTGACCTGCCGCGCGTTGGCGGCGCGGGTCGCCTGCGCGCTGGCGCGGCGGTTCGTCCACTGCGAGGCGTCATCCGGGGGAAGCGTGGGGGTCGTCGCCCGTCGCTGCGAAGCCTGCGCGTGTTCCATAGCCGGTTGCACCCTTGCTGCGGTCCGGCCGCCCATCCCGGGCGACCGCGGACCTGATCGGGGGAGGCGCACTCCATCCTCTCCGTCCCTGGTCCGCCCCGCCCCATCAGACTCATGGTCCTCGACGTCCCATCCTCCTCGACGGGTCACGTCAACACCTTGACCTTACGCCGTGCCTGTGACACCATGCATGTCACACTTAAATTTTTTTGGCCGGACCGGCCGCTTTTTTTCGCGGCGACCGGCCCGCGACGCTCATCCTTCGGAAAAAATCGGCCCCGCGCGACACGGGCGCCGACCGGACCGTAAGGTCATACAGGGCTGCGCACGGGCCCGGGGCGGGCGATCGTCCCCGATGCCCGGTCGCATCATCCGGCCCCGAGGTCCGATTGCGGCCTCGGACGGGCATGTTAAAATATCTTCTCGCGCCGCCCGTGCGGTCCCCCGACGCGAGCGGAAGACTTTCGGTCGGCTCAGGAATCCTCGTCATGGCCGAAACGCCCGAACTCGACGCCGAAACGCTGGCCGAACGCGCCTCGATGCTCGGCCTGGTCTCTCGCGAGGAGGCCGTCCGGGCGAAGTCCGACGCCGAGGACGGCTCGCCCGAGGCGTTCCTCCGCACCCTGTTGCGCAAGGGGTCGCTGACGCGGTGGCAGGTCGACCGGCTCAACAAGGGGGACGTCGGCGGCTTCTTCTTCGGCGGGTGCAAGGTCCTGTTCCACCTGGCCGAGGGGACCTTCGCGCGGGTCTACCGCGGCGAGCGGATGACCGACGGCCGCGCCGTGGCCGTCAAGGTGCTCCGCCAGCGGTTCGGGAGCAACCCCTCGGCGGTCGCCTCGTTCCGCAAGGAGGCCGAGGCGGGCATGAACCTCCGCCATCCCAACATCGTCCAGATCATCGACTTCGGCGAGCAGGAGCGGCGCCAGTACATGATCATGGAGTACGTCGAGGGGTCGAACCTCCGCGACCTGCTCAAGATCCGCGGCTTCCTCGACGCCGAGCACGCCCTGCCGATCATGATCGGCCTGGCCGAGGGGCTGAAGTATTCGTTCGACCAGGGCGTGACCCACCGCGACCTCAAGGCGACCAACATCCTGATCGGCTCCAAGGGCGAGGCCAAGCTCGTCGACTTCGGGCTGGCCACGATGCAGGGCGACGAGAAGACCGCGGCGCTCAACCAGAGGACCGTCGACTACTCGGCGCTGGAGCGCACCTGCGGCAGCCCGAAGGGGGACCCCCGCTCCGACATCTTCTTCCTGGGCTGCGTCTTCTACCAGATGCTCACCGGCCAGCCCGGCGATGATGGAGACCGAGACCAAGGACATGCTCGCCAAGATGCTCAAGAGGAGCTTCGGCGCCATCAAGCCCCTGAGCGAGCACGCCCGCGCCCGACCCCGAGCTGACCCGGATCATCGAGAAGATGATGAAGGTCGACCTCGCGACCCGGTACGCGACGATCGGCCAGGTGATCGACGACCTCCAGAAGTTCGACGCCCGCGACCACCTGCTCGCCGGCGAGTCGGGCGCGACCAAGGCGGCCGACTCGTTCCTCGACGACGAGCCGATCTTCCTGTACCAGATGGCCGGGCGCGATGAGTCCGGCAAGAAGGAGCCGAAGGGCCAGCCCAAGCACGTCCTCTGCGTCGAGGCGCAGAGCGAGATCCAGGACGCCTTCCGCAAGACCCTCTCGAAGATGGGCTACCGCGTCCTGCTCGTCGGCGACCCCGAGCGCGCCGCCGAGCGCTACCGCGAGTCGCCCCCCGCCGCCGTGATCTTCGACGCCGACGGCCTCGGCGACGAGGCCGTCGACGCCTTCATCGACATGCACGACAAGGCGCACGAGGACGGCCACGACCTCGCCGCGCTCGTCCTGCTCGGCCCCAAGCAGCACTCCCTCAAGGAGAAGCTGCCGACCGACGACCGCCTGGTCATCCTCGACAAGCCGGTCAAGATGAAGCAGGTCCAGGACGCGATCGCGCAGCTCGTGCCCGTCGGCTGACCCGACGCCCCGGCCCGCGTCAGTGCGTCGTGTGGGCGCTCGCCTGCGCGGCGTGGGGGAGCACGTGCCGCGGGACGTAGGTGAAGACGTTCGCGCCGAGCCCGCCGGCCGAGTCGGAGGCGTAGACGTTGATGAAATATTGCCGCCCGTTGGAGTGCGCCCCGAGCCCGGCCTGCAGGTGGAGGGTGAAGGTGAAGGAGAACGTCCGGAGCTGCCCTTCGACGGCCGTCGGGTTGAGCGGCGTCGAGCGGTTGAAGAAGTTGCGCGTCCCGGTCAGGTGGAGGGGGATCGCGGCCTGCGGCTCGTCCGCGCGGTACTGGTCGGTCACCTGCGCGGACGCGACCGGGTAGGGCTGCTGGGCGATCTTGGCGAGGATGCCCGCCAGCGGGCGCCCGGTGGGCGCGACCGTCTGGTGGCCCGGCAGGTTGTAGGTGATCACCTGGGTGACCGCCCCGGTGACGACCACGGGGACCTCGCGGCCGTTGGGGGGGAAGAGGAACCGCGGCGCGGCCACCGCGGTGACCGCCGAGATGGCCGGCAGCCGGCGATCCTCCAGCGCGGTGAGCTCGACGCGCGCCCGTCGGGGACGGCGCCGGCGCGCGGATGCCCGCCCCTCGTGCGGAACGGCCAGGGAAGACGCATGCGATCACCATCCTCGACGCTCGGGGCCGCCTCGACGGCCCGGGGTCAGGCCGCTCCGATCCGGCGGGGCACGGCGCGGCCGGCGTCCTTCGCCGCCGCGGAGCCCTCCTCGTGGTATTCGGCGTCGGTGTTGACCTTCCAGGTGTCGAAGCGGCCGAGGCCGAGGATGTTGCGGGCCGCCAGCAGGGCGGTCATCATCGAGTGGTCCTGGTTGTTGTACTTGTGCATCCCGTTGCGGCCCGCGAGCTCCAGGTTGCCCAGGCCCTTGAGCCAGCCCCGGATCACCGCCAGGTGGTCCTGGTAGACGTCGTCGTAGACCGGGTACGCCTTGGGCATCCGGACGACGCAGCCGTCGACCACGTCGGCGGCGCGGACCAGGCCGATCGCGTCGATCTCGCGGCGGCCCAGCGCGACCAGGTCGGCGTCGGGCATGGTCCAGAGGTCGTCCCCCTCGAAGCAGAAGTATTCCAGGCCGAGGCTGCTCGTGGCCGGGTCGGGGACGAGGTCGGGGGACCAGTTCTTGAAGTTCTGGACGCGGCCGAGCCGCACGCCGGGCTCGTGGATGTAGATCCAGTTGTCGGGGAAGGTCTCGGCCTTGGCGACGATCAGGACGACGGTCAGGAAGTCGCGGTACTTGAGCGACTCGGCCGCCTCGACCACCGCCAGCGGGGGCCGGGGGCTCATCGACCGGATCAGGTCGCGGATCGGCAGGGTGGAGAGGAAGTGGTCGCCGAGGTAGCGGGTCAGGCGGCCCTGCGCGTCGCGCGCGACGAACGCGGTGACCGCCTCGCCGTCGTGCTCGACCCGGACCACGCGGCGGTCGTGGTGGACCGCCCCCCCGCGGGCCCGCACCAGGTCGCGCGCCGCCTCCCACATCTGGCCGGGGCCGAGCCGGGGATACTGGAAGCTGTCGATCAAGGTCTTGATGACCTCGCCCTTGCCCTTGCCCTTCGACGATCCGAGGCGGCCGAACAGCGCATTCCAGACGGCGCTGGTCAGGCTCAGGCCCTTGATCCGTTGCGCGGCCCAGTCGGCCGTGATCTCCGAGGTGGACATCCCCCAGACCTTCTCGGTGTAGGTCTTGAAGAAGGTCTCGAAGAGCACGCGGCCGAAGCGGTTGACGACCCAGTCCTCGACGCTCCTCTCGGGCCGGATCGGGCGGAGCCGGGCCCGGGCGTAGCTGGCCACGATGCGGGCCGACCGCCAGGGGCCGAGCTTGGCCAGGGCGTCGACGGGCTTCAAGCGGGTAGTGGAAGAACTTGCGGTCGTAGTAGATCCGGCTCATCCGCGACCGGGTGATGAGCTGGTCGCCGAGGATCTCGCGCCAGATCCGGTTGACCTCGTCGCTCTTGGAGAAGAAGCGGTGGCCGCCGATGTCGAAGCGGTAGCCCTTGTACTGGTCGGTCCGGCTGATCCCGCCGACCATGAGGGGGTCGGCCTCCAGGACGACGCACGAGCGGCCGTGCTTGGTCAGCTCGAAGGCGGCGGTCAGGCCGGCCGGTCCGCCCCCGGCGATCACCGCGGGGTGCGCCGCCACGACCGCCTCGCCGTTGGGCTCGTCGACCCGCGTCCAGCGGTGCGGCGGCAGCCCCGCGCGGACCGCGTCCCCCCGCGACGACTCGATGTCCATACCGACCTCACATCCGTGTTGAGGTGCTCCCCGACGCCGAGGGTCCATCCTCGTGCGCGTCCCCGCCCGCCGGCCCGTCCGAGGCTCCGGGGCGAGTTGTGTCATAAATCCGCCGGCCGGTCAAGGCCGCCCGGGCCCCTCGCCGTGGATCCTCGGGGCCGGGCTCAGGAAGACTCGGCCCAGGCGCCGACGTGGCGGATGATATCGCCCTCGCGGAGGTAGACGACGGCCTCGGCGATGTTGGTCGCGTGGTCGGCGACGCGCTCGATGTTGCGGGCGGTGTTGATCAGGCGGAGCCAGGTGTTGAGCCGGTCGGGCTCGCGGCGGATCGCGTCCTTCAACTCCTTCAGGACGTCGCGGTAGAGGCGGTCGACGCGGCCGTCCCCGGCGACGACCGAGCGGGCCAGATCGGCGTCGGAGCGCGCCAGCGCGTCGAGGCTGTCGCGGACCTGGTTCATGGCCTCCATCGCCATGTCTTCCATCGCCTGCGGGATCGGGAACGCGCGGGGGTCGCCGGCCAGCTTCTTGACGCGCTTGGCGATGTTGCGGGCCAGGTTGCTGATCCTTTCCAGCTCGCCGTTGACCTTGAGCACCGCGGCGACCCGCCGCAGGTCGGAGGCGACCGGCTGGTACAGCGCCAGGACCTTCAGGCAGACGCGCTCGATCTGGACCTCGCGGCGATCGACCTCGCGCTCCTCCCCCTTGACCTCGGCGGCCAGGTCGGCGCGGCCGTCGCACAGCGCGCGCACGCTCCGGCTCAGCGCGTCCTCGACCACCGCCGCCATGTTCAGGACCCCCCCCAGAGCCCTTCCAGGTCCCGGACGAAGTTCCGCCCGAGGGTCACCCGCTCGCCGTCCCAGGGCGACCCCAATCCCCCCGCTTCGAATGACGCCATCAAGAACGCCTCCTCTCCGCCCCCCGTCCCGGTGTCGCCGGGGCCGGCCCGGGGCGGAATTCCCGCCTCGAACGCGGCCCAACTTGAAAGTTTAGGGCGTTTTTCCTAGGCGAACAATAGCACACCCCGTAATGATCGCGAGTCGGTGGAGATGGTCGGAAAATCGTCGCGTTTCGGAATCATTTGTTTATGATGGTCTGATTGATGCGTATCATTCGCCTTCGCGGCAATCTGGCCGATCTGCGCGGGATCGTCAAGATATTGGGGGTTGGGTGTCGGGGGGATTCGGGGTTGGCCCCGGTCGGGGCTGATGGCCGACCACGGTCGGGTGGCCCGCTGACCCGCCGTCGTCCGGATTGGCAGGACGCCGCGACGCCCGGACTCGATGTTATGGATGAGAGGCGCCGTGCGCCCGAGCGTTCCTTGGCAACCCGATCCGACCCCGACCGCGACGCGACGATCGCGGCCCCGCGCCGCCGCCGAACGAACCGAATTGAGGTTTCGTTCATCATTGATCCGGAGGCCATTGGCCGTCCGGATTGCGTGCCCGAACGAACTCGACGGCCGGCCCGAACGAACTCGACCCGGGCGCCGAGCGAACCCAACGGCTGGCGCGAACGGACTCGGCCCCGCGCCGAACGGACTCGACGGCCGGTACCCGGACGAACTCGGCCCCGCGCCCGAACGAACTCGGCACCCCGCCCGAACGAACTCGACCCGGGCGCCGAACGAACCCAACGGGCCCCGGTCGGCTTCATGGGCCGGGCACCGTTCGCCTCCGTTTCCCCTCCGCGATCAATGAGTTAAGAATGGTGGGCCGTGCCCACCCCGCGAAGACGACGGTGGGCGCCGAACGAACCCGGCGGCCGGGCGCGAACGAACTCGACGCCGTGCCCAAACGAACTCGGCGGCCGGCGCGAACGAACTCCGCACCGGGCGCCGGACGAACCGTCATGCCGCGGCGCGGCACCCAGGGCCCTGGAAATCGGTCTCGCAACCCGTCCTCACGAGACGGGACCTTTTGGTGGTCTTCCAAAGGATCGACCCATCGGCCTCGTCCCCCGACCATCCGCCGGCGCCGCTGCCGAACGAACCGAATTGAAGTTTTGATCACAATTCATCCGGATGGATCAATTTGACCTCGACGCGCCGCCGGGGACGAGGGCTTCGCGGTCAAGGAGGCGAAGGCGCGCGTGCTCCACCGCGCCTCGGCGCAGGTCGTGACGGGGCTGGTCGTCAACGACCGGCCCGGCGTCCGCCGCGAGGAGGTCCGCCTCCCGCGCGCGATCCTGCACCGCGCCCGGTCCGAGGGGCCGGACGCTCAGGACCGCGCCGGGCATCCCCGGTTCCGCGCCTGGCTCCGGGGGAAGATCGCCCATGTGGCGATGATCCGCCCCGAGGTCGGCGCGCGGCTGCCGTCGGAGTACCAGGCCCTCCTCGGCCCTCCCTGACGCGGCGCGGCGCCCTCCCTCGGCGGGCCCGGCCCGCCCCCACCTCGCGACGGGCCGTCTCCCGACGCTCGACAGCCATCCCCGCGCCCTGGCTGCCCCGACCGACCCCCGTCCGGCGGGGGCGGCGCGGGTCCCCCGGGGAGCAGATTGCCACGCGCGTGGGGGTTTTGGTCATCTCGACAGGTTAGGTGAAATTTTCTTGATTGACATTCCGCATGAGGTCATTTTAGTTATGGAGTTAATCCGTGCATCATGACATCTGTGGCTTAGGGCTATCATCCGGTCCATCATGGCCGGTGGTGGGGAGGCACACATGGGGCGTCGTATCTTGAAGAGGGCGTCGTTCGATCGTCCGATCTCCGTCCTGCGCCGGCACCGGCGGCCCATCCGGCCGGGCATCGAGCGGCTGGAGGATCGGACCATGCTCGATACCGGAGTCGGGTCGTCCGACCCGATCCCGACCTCGATCGTGGTGGGGCGGACGCTCTCGGCGTACTTACGTGCGGCGGCGTCCAGAACAACCAGGAGACGATCACCTACACCGTCTACAACGAGCAGGCCGACCCGGAGACCGGGGTGCTGCTGACGACCACGCTGCAACCCGGCGTGACCTTCGCGAGCGCCTCGCAGCCGCCCGACCAGAGCGGCCAGAACCTGGCCTGGAGCCTGGGGACGATCGACGGCTTCGACCGCGCGAGCGTCACGCTGACGGTCACGCTGGCCAGCCCCACCCCGACGCAGCTCGACGGCGGGGCCCAGGCGTTCGCCACGCTCGACGCCGGCGCCGGTCGCCGCCGCCACGCCGGCGGCGACGCTCCGCGCGACGGCCATCCCGACCCGAGCCTGCTGGCCTCCACGCCCGACGCCAACACCACCGACCCGTTCATCCAGGAAGAGGCGGCCAAGCTCGGCTACGACCCGACAGCAGATCTTCAACTTCCTGCACACGCAGATCGGCTACAACTCGTACATCGGCTCGGTCCGCGGCGCGCGGGGCACGCTCTGGTCGAGCGCGGGCAATGCGCTCGACGTCGCCAGCCTGGGCGTGGCCCTGATGCGCGCCTCGGGCATCCCGGCGCAGTACGTCGCAGGGGACGCTGTCGCAGAGCCAGGCGCAGCAGCTGATCCTGTCGATGTTCCCGGCCAGCGATCAGACGGTCGGCTACATCCCCGCCGGCACGCAGACGGCCGACCCGGCGAACGACCCGCAGCTGCTGTCCGAGACCGAGGACCACTACTGGTTCCAGTTCGACGCGGGCAGCGGCATGCAGGACGCCGACCCGCTCATGGCCGGCGCCACGATCGGCCAGACGTTCACGACCTCGACGGGCACGTTCACCGAGGTGCCCGACGCGCTGCGCGAGAAGACCGAGGTCCAGCTCGTCGCGGAGATCTACAGCCAGGCCGCCGGCCTGCTTCGGCCTCGACGCGGACCGGACACGACCGTGCTGGACCAGACGTTCAACGACGTCGACCTGGTGGGCCAGCCGCTCACGATCGGCAACTTCGTCGACGCAGTCGGCGGCCGGCTTCATCATCACGGCGACGACGAACACCTACACGCCCTACATCGACGTCGGCGACGAGGCGAACCCCGACCCGAGCCAGGACGAGATCATCGACGGGCACAGCCCTACCAGGAGGTGTTCACCAACTTCCCGTTCGGCAGCCAGGTCCTGACCGGGTTGTTCCTGAACATCGACCTCAGCGGCCCGCAGGGGCCGACCGCAGACGTACCAGACCGACCCTGGTCGACCGCATCGGCTACGCCGCGAGGCAGGGCCTGGCCCAGCCCAACATCTCGGTCTCCGCCAGCAGCCCGCCGGCGCTGAACAACTTCGACGTCTTCACGATCGACGCCATGCCCGGGCCTGGACAACCCGAACCCGCCGGCGGCCCTGGGGCGGTTGGTCCAGCAGTATCAGGCCCAGGTGTCGCAAGACCAGCGGCCAGAACCCCCCGTCGCCGCAGGCCGCCGTGACGCTGACCGACGCGAACATCGCCATCACGCGGCTGCTCGCCGAGCAGTTCATGAGGCTCTCGCAGCAGCAGACCGGCCAGATCGCGGACCTGACCTCGGTCGCGGCCTACTTCGACCGCCCCCGGCTCGTGCTCGTCTCGGCGCGGGTCACCACCGACCCGGCCACGGACAAGGCGTCCGTGGTGTTCGCGATCGACCTGGTGCGGGACACGATGCACACCGTGGTCGCCCCCGGGCAGGCCACCTCGGCGATGATGGCCTTCAACTCGGTCCACGGCCTCTACGACACGATCGACGAGAGGAACACCATCGCGGCGCTGTACCCCGCCGGCTCGGCGCCGCAGATCAACAACACCTACGACGTCTTCCAGGCGGCGGCGGCGGCGGGGATCGGGCAGAGCCTGATCACGCAGGGCACGCTCGGCGTGCTCGACTCGCTGGCGATCTCGGCCGACGCCAAGGCGCGGATCACGGCCGCCGTCGACCAGGGCATGGAGGTCATCGTCCCCGACGCCGACGTCACCATCAACGGCACGCCGACGACGGCGTGGTGGCAGTACGACCCGACGACCGGCGACCTGATCGGCGTGACCGAGGATGGCGGCCATCAAGCTAGCGGGCTTCGCGATCGCGATCGGCGTCGTCGTCCTCGCGTCGCTGGTGGCTGCGTTCCTCGATCGCGCGACCTCTCCGCCGCCGCCGGGTTCCTCGACGGGGTCATCCTGAGCATCCAATACAACACGAGCGGCCAGACGCAACAGGACAAGACCAACCTCCTCAACGCCAAGAAGGACGCCGTGACCGCGGCCGGAAACTACGGGATCATCACCAAGGCCGATCTTCGGGGCGGTCCTCTATAAGGTCGTCAAAGCTCTCACGGGGCAGGACCCGCCGGTGAACCCGCTGTTGTCGGGCTTGCAGGTCAACCCGAACCTGCCCGACAACCAGGCCGTCGCCACCGTCGCGGAGCCGGCGTCGGGGCCTGCCGGCGCCGTCGTCGGCGGCCTCCAGGCGCCCGGGGTGGCCGTGACGGGCCAACTGGCCGCGTCGTGGCAGTCGGCGGGCACCGGCGGCCTCCAGGCGACGGCGATCAACGCCGCCTCGGCGACGGTCATCGACGCCACCGGCAAGACGGTCGGCACGGGGGCGGTCGCGCTGTCGTCGCCGACGCCCGTCCCGGTGTCGGTCAACGGCTCGGTGGGGTACAGCGTCGGCGGGCAGGGGTCGCTGTCGTTCTACGGCGCCGGCGGAGACCAGCCTGGGCGTCGAGCGGCGACTGGGCGAACTACTCGGCGACCGTCACGGGCAACGTCGCGCTCACACTGACGACCGGCGGCCTGACCCTGAACGGCCAGGCCCTGCCCGCCGGGACGTACACGATCACGACGACGGCGGCCACGCTCGCCGGCAGCGGGCCGAGCACGTCGCCCGACTTCGCCGGGTCGGCCGCGATCAACGCCACCGGCGCCACGGTCGACGCTCGGGCCGGGCGGCGGCAGCGTCACCGTCGGCGGCACGCCGCTCGACCCGACCGACGGCGCCACGCTGACGGGCTACACCGGGAGCATCGCCGTCTCGGCCAACGGCGGCCGGCACCGACTCGGTCACGCTCGAGCGGCACCGCGGGCAACGTGCTCCAGGTCGCGGGCAGCCCCGCGACCCTCACGACCGACCAGAACACGCCGGTCACGTTCCAGGCGAACGTCCAGACGAGCCTCGCCGACACCTACACGCTCACGGCCAACGCGCCCGCCGGGCTGGACGGTCACCATCGACGGCAGCGGCAACGTCACGGCGACCCCCGCGCCCGGCCTCCAGGGCGGGACGTATCCCGATCCAGATCATCGCCAGTCGGCGACCGACCCCGACCTCGTCGCGCAGGGCGTCGTCGACGTGACGATCACGCCCACGCAGCCGGGCATCACGCTGGCCGTCGCGCCCGACCCGCAGTTCACCGTCCCGTTCAACGGCGCGCGAGCTGCCCACGGCCTTCCGCGCCACGATCCACAACAGCGGCCCGGCCGCCGACACGTACAACCTGACGGTCGCGAACGTCCCGAGCGGCTTCACGCTCCTGGACAGCGGGACCAGCGTCACGATCCCGGCCGGGCAGACGGGGATCGTCGGCCTCTACCTCATGCCGACCGGCCAGGTCCCCGCGCCGGGGACGCAGGTGTCGTTCACCGTCACCGCGACCAGCACCACCGACACGACCATCACGCAGACGCAGACCGAATCGTTCACCGTGCCCGCCATCGACGCCGTGACCGTGACCAGCACCCCGCGTCCGTTGAGCACCACGCCCGGCGTCGCGGTCACGGCCACGCTCACGCTCACCAACGTGGGCAACGTGCCCGAGACCGTCACGCTGGCCGCCTCGCTCCCGGCGGGCCTGACCGGCTCCGCGCCTGTCGCCGGTGTCGCTGGCGGTGGGCCAGTCGGCGACCGAGACGATCACGCTGACGCCCGACCCCTCCACGCCGCTGAACAGCCACGCTCCAGGCGACCATGACCGCGACCTTCGGCCCGTCCGCCGCGCCGGTGACCCAGGACGTGACGATCCCGGTGCAGGTCGCCGCCCCCGGCGTCGCGGCGATCGACGCCGCGTCGGCCGCGGCGCAGCAGCTCGGCAACACCGGCCTGGCCGCCCGGCTCAACGACCTGGGCACCGCGCTGACCAACCTGGTCCAGGACCCGACCAACCCCGTCTACAAGGGCCAGGCCGACGGCCGACCTCGACCAGCCTCATCAGCCAGGTCACCGGCGACCCGTTCCTGTCGCCGCTTCACCGCCGGCTTGACCACGGCCCAGGCCGCGCTGGCCGCCGCCGCGACGGCCGCCGACGTCCAGGCGGCCATCACCAACCTCGGCACCGCGCTCGAGCGCGCTGGCCGCCGGTCATCACCGACGAGGCCGAGCACGGCTTCACGCTCGTCGCTGGCGACCGACCGCGCCATCGCCCAGCCGGGCCAGGCCGAGGTCTTCAACCTCCTCATGACCAACAACGGCAGCGCCGCGACCACCTACGACCTGAGCGTCTCCGGCCTGCCGGCCGGCGTCACGGCCGCGTTCAGCCAGACCGTCGGTGACGCTCCAGCCGGGCAGCCCAGGTCACGGCCTCGAACAACCCCGTCACGCTGACCCTCACCGAGACGGGCACCACGCTCATCCCCGCCAGCTTCACCGTCACGGCGACCGCCGAGGGGGCGCCGGAGATCACCCTGAGCACGCCCGGCCAGCTCACGCTCCGCGACGAGTCCATCCTGGTCGCCAGCGTCTCGCCCAGCCCGCCGTTCACCGCCCCGGGCGGCCAGGTGGAGGTCTCGGCGAAGGTCCAGGTCGCCGTCAACGAGCCGGAGACGGTCTCCGCCTCGTACATCGTCGACCGACCCCGGCGGCAACGACGGTCTTCACCTCGGCCCCGGTGCCGGTGGCGCTCGACGCGACGACGTCGCTGGACACGGTCGCCCTCGGGACGCTCGACACGACCGGGCTTCGCCGACGGCATCGACACCGATCGCCGTGACCCTCGCCGACTCCTCGGGCCGGCCGATCGCCAACGGCGCCGGGCAGGGCACGCTGGTCATCGGCCTGCCGGTGACCGCGACCCTCACGACCACCCCGACGACCGTGCCGACCGGGCACCGACACGGTCACCACCACGGTCCAGGTGACCACGCCAGACGACCTTCCCCGACGCCGCTGACGCTCCAGGGGGCCGTGAGCCACCCCCGCGCCCGGCACGTCGGTGGCGCTCTACCAGTCCGGCGGCACGACCTACGCCTACGAGAGCGGCACCGGCGGCATCGACGTCCTCGACGTGACCGACCCGACCAACCCCCAGTTCCTCGAGACGTTCGGCCAGAACGACGTCACCAACGGCCAGTTCGGCTTCAACGTCGCCAAGGTCGTCAACGGCGTGCTCTTCGTCGGCTCCATCAACGGCAACAACGGCCCCGTCTTCAACCTGCTGGCCTACTCGCTGGCCAACCCGGCCAGCCCGACGCTCGTCAGCAACACGACGATCAACTACCGCTTCCTGGCCGACCTGCTGGTCAACAGCACCGGCACCGCCGCGATCGTCCCGACCAACGGGATTCTTCCGCTTCGGGTCGATCGATCTTCCAGCGGTTCGGCGACGTCGTCTCGATCGACCTGAGCGACCCCGCCAATGCCGGCCGTGGGCGGCGCGCTGTTCAACAACGAGGTCCAGCCCCAGGGCGGCGACATGTCCGAGTACGGCGGCACGCTGGTCAACGACGGGCTCGCCTACATCACCGGCATCGACCCCCGGCGGCAACAACGTGACGAACAACACCGGGAACCTCCTGGTCGTCAACGTCTCCGACCCGAAGAACATGTCGGTCGTCACGTCGTTGACCATCCCCGGCACCAACGCCCTGCTCGGCGTCGCCGTCCACGGCAACCGCGCCCTGGTCGTCGGCATCCGCGGGCCCGGAGTCGGCATGTCTACGACCCCAACGCGACCGGGGTCTGACGACAACCTCACGCTGACGGTGCTGGACATCTCCAACCCGGACAACCCGCAGATCCTCGGCCAGACGCTCGTCACGCACCGAGCAGTTCCCCCTCAACGAGGCGGGCGCCGAAGACCGACGTGGTCGACCTGGGCAACGGCGACTTCGCCGTCAGCGACACCGACGCCAACGGCAACCCGGCGCTGCTGGTGGTCGACCCCAGCGACCCGAACAACATCATCGTCGGCGCCGTGCCGGTGCCCAGCGGGGTGCACGGGATCACCGTCTCGGGCGACACGCTCTACGCCACCACCTCCAGCGGCCTGTCGATCTACCAGATCGGCCCGCTGGTCAGCCGCCGGTGACCGTCACGGTCGACCTGCCCGCGGGCGGCGGCCGCGAACATCGTCCCCGGCTCGTACAACATCGCCGCCGACGCAGGTCAACACCTCGGCCGAACGGCGACAGCCTGGTCTGGGACCGCGCGTTCGCCTCGGGCAACACCACCTACACCTTCTCCTGGCAGACCAAGCGTGAGCGACGTCACGGCGGGCCAGACGGTCCCCGTGACGCTGGGCGCGACCGTCGGCTTCGACAACCAGGGGACGCCCGGCACGGTGAGCCTGCCGGGGACGTCCGTCACCGGCGTCCCGATCATCAGCGTGACCCCCGCGTCGCAGACGGCGCAGCCGGGCGGGACCGCGACCTACGACGTGCGGCTGGAGAACCCGACCGACGCGTCGGTCACGTACAGCCTGGGCGTCCTGGGGACGCCCGGCTACGGCGAGCGTGCCCGGCACCGTCACGGTCGCCGCCGGCGGGACCGTGGACGTGCCCCTGACGATCACGCCTGGCGCGTCCGCCTCGCCGGGCGATAACACCATCACGGTCACGGCCGAAGACGTCCAGTTCAGCTCGGACTTCCAGACCCAGATCGCCGACTTCAAGGGGAGCGCGACCGCCGTCCTGACCGTCGCCGGGCCGCCGGTCATCCAGCCGGACGCGGTCGGCGCACGGGGTCGTGGTGGCGCTGACCCCCGCGCAGGCCACCGCCGGGCAGGGGGCGTCGGCGCACTACGTCGTCCGGCTGACCAACACCGGCAGCGCCGACGACTCGTACTCGTTGCAGGCGACCGGCCTGCCCGGCGGGGTCTTCGCCCAGTTCGAGCTCGAGCTTCGTCGAGGTGCCGCCGGGCGCGAGCAACTTCCGCGACGTGACGCTGACGCTGACGGACGACCAGGGGACGACGCCCGGCGCCATCCCCTTCCAGGTGGCGGCGACCGCCGAGTCCAAGACGTCCGTCACCGGCTCGGCCTCCGGCACGCTCACGGTGACGGCCGGGGGCGTCAGCGTGAGCCTGAACCCGGCTCGGGCGCCCCGGCGCCGGCTTCCAGGCGACCGTGACCAACACGGGCACCGTGGCCGACACGTACAACCTGGCGCTGGGCGGCCCCGCCGCGCTGGCGGCGACCCTCGGCACGACCCAGGTGACGCTGGCGCCGGGCGCCTCGCAGACGGTCCCGATCACCACCGGCGCGGTCAACTTCGCCGTGCCGGGGAGCCTGCAACTGGTCGCGATGGCCACGTCGCAGAGCAACGCCGACGTCCAGGGCGCCGACACGGCCGCGCTGACCATCCCGACGACCCAGGGGCTGACGGCGCAGTTCCAGACGCCCAGTCCAGGTCCTCTCGGCGCCGGGCACGGCGACGTTCCTCCTGCAGGTCAACAACACGGGCAACGCCGAGGACATCTACACGGCGACCATCGTCGGCACCAACGGCCCGGTCACGGCCAGCCTCGTCGGCCTCGACGGCCTGCCGACCCAGACGATCCCCACCTTCCGGCTGCCCGGCCTGAGCTCCGGCGCGATCCTGCTCAGGGCCAACCTGGCGGCGCTCGGCCAGGGCGCGGTGACCGTCATGGTGCAGTCGCAGAGCAACCCGGCGCTGGTCGCCCCCGCCACGGCGACGATCTCCGCCCAGGCGACGACCGGCACCACGCCGACGCCGACCCCGACGCCGACCCCGACGCCGACCCCGACGCCGACCCCGATCCCGGGCGTCGTCGACGGGCCGGTCGTCACGAAGTTCCTCCGCTACGGCTACCACCAGGCGCCGACCACCCTGGTGCTCTCGTTCAACGAGCCGCTCGACCCGGCGCGGGCCGAGGACCCGAACAACTACCGGATCGTCGGCCCCGATGGCCGGACGGTGAAGGTCGCCTCGGCGTCCTACGACCCCGCGACGCTGACCGTGTCGCTCTCGCCTCGGCAGCGGCTGAACGTCCACGACACGTTCCGCTTGATCGTCATCGGCACGGGCCGGGGGGCGTCTCCGACCCGTCGGGCATCCCGCTCGACGGGGCGCGCACCGGGGAGCCCGGCAGCAACTACGTGACGACGGTGACGCTCAACAACGTGGTGCTCGGGGCCCGCGCCGGGCCATCCGCCCGCGATCGCGCGGCCCGCCAGGTTGCGGAGGGCCGCGGTCGCGGTGCCGCATCGGTCAGCATCGGCCGTGTCGGGGAAGGCGTCCGTCCCGCGGGTGCACGTCGTCCATCCGGTCCACCCGTCCGCATCGGCGGTCGATCACGCGCTGGCCTCGGGCCGTCGTCTTGGTCGCCATGGAGTGCGGTGAGGGACCTGGCCCTACTGATGCTTGGAAGACGCGCGGGCGGTGCTCCGCGGGTTTTTCGGCTCGACCTTCCTGGTCGGATCGAGGCCGTCGATGAAGGCCTCGATGTTCGTATAGCCGTCGCCGCTGGCGTCCTTGCTCGCGTCGGACGGGTCGTTGGGGTCGAGGCCGTACCTCGTCTCCCAGGCGTCGGGCAGGCCGTCCTTGTCGGCGTCGGCGTAGGGTTCGCCCTTGTAGTCGGGGTAGCCCCCCACCTGCTTCACGTCGGTGATGATGCCCTTGCCCGGCTCGTAGGTGACCTTGCCGGTGCGGACCATCGCGACGACGCGACGGTCGACCGGGTCGCGCCGGGGTCGCGTCGCGCCGGCATTGGCGAGGACGGACTCGTAGGCGTCCTCCGCGGATTGGATGGTCAGCGGCGCCATGGGCATCGGCTCGTCGACGCGGACCTTGGGCAGCGACCTCCTCGGGCCTGTACTCGCCGCCGAGCTGGACGCCGCCGGCCCAGTTGTCCTTCGTCACCCGCTCGTTGCCCTCGACCACGTTGCCGTGGACGTAGGCCTTGCCGAAATCCCTCGGCGCATCCTTGCCGCGACGCGCCTCGGGCTTGAGGATGCGGTAGCGGATCGGGTCGCCCTTCGGGCGTGGCGGGGCCGGGCTTCAGGTAGTTGTTGATGATGTTGTAGAGGCTGAGGTGGTCGCCGCCGTCGACGGTGCGGTGCTTCCAGTTGAACAGGACGTTGTTCACGAAGCCGAAGTCGCCGTCCATGCCGACGCTCGGGTTGCGGCCCGTGTTGCACGCCCAGAGGTTGTGATGGAACGTGCTGTTGTGGCCGCCGATCGTCGAGCCGAAGGCGTGGTTGTAGGTGTCGAGCGCCTCGCTGAAGATCGAGTCCTGGATCGTGATGTTGACGGTCGGGAGCTTGAGGTGCCTTGTCGCCGCCCGGCGGCCTGTACATGTGGCGGTACATCGACATGTTCTCGTCCAGGCCCCAGCTGGCCGAGACGTGGTCGATCATGATGTTCCCGATCGGGTTGCCGCCGATCGAGTCGTTGCGGTCGCCCACGTCGGTCGCGCCCCGGCGGAAGCGCATGTGGCGGACGACGACGTCGTGCGTCTCGAGCTCGACGGTGTTGCCCGCGATGCACACGCCGTCGCCCGGCGCGGTGCTCCCGGCGATGGTGATGTACGGGGCGCGGACGCGGATGCGGTCCTTGAGCCGGATGATGCCCGCGACGTTGAAGACGACGACTCGGGCGCCGCCGGCCTCGCAGGCCTCGCGGAACGTGCCGGGGCCGGAGTCCGCCAGGCTCGTGACGACGATGACCTTCCCGCCCCGTCCGCCGAAGCTCCACATCCCGCCCCCCTCCGCGCCCGGGAAGGCGGGGATCTTGGCCTGGGGCAGGTCGTCCGGGCCTGGCGGCCCAGGGGATGTACGGCTTGCCGTTGGCGGCGTCGCGGGCGATGGCCTCCTGGGCCCGGGCGAACGCCTCGTCGGACCTGCGGTCCGCCTCGGCCCGGGCGGCGTCCGCGGCCGCCTGGACGGTGGGCGGGACGCGGGGGTATTGGGCCATGGCCCCGGGCCCGATCGCCGCGGCGAGGGACGCTAGGGGGGTCGCGATTGCGATGTGATTGCGCATGCGCCGAGATCCTCCTTACGTGTCCGCCGCCGGATGGATGGCCGCCCATCCGCTCGCGTTCTTACTTCGTTTGTTTCCGGCGTTCGGCCCATCGCTTCTGGGCGAGCTTGAGGTCGTAACCCTGCGCCGAGAGGTAGTTGTTGACGCGGCCCTTGTACTTGTTGAAGACTTCCGATTTCTCCTCCGCGGAGCCGGCGTAGACGGCCTTGTCGCGTGCCTCCTTGAGCGTGTCGAAGATGACCCGCTTCTGCGCCGGGGTGAGGTCGGGGAGCATGTCGAGGTACGCGTCGTAGGTCACGCGGAGCTTGTTGTAGGTCATCTTGTCCTTGACCGTCTCGACCTGATCCGGCGAGAGGTCGGCGGCGAGGGCGGCGAGGAACCCGTCGGTGAGCGCCGAGGCGGCCGCGTCGGTGCGCTCGCGCTCGGCCTCGACCTGCCGGGCGAGCTCGGCCTTGTCCCGGTCGCCCCGGCCCCTGAGGGCCTTGATGGCCGCGTCCCTCGCGTCGTGCAGCTTGCGGAGGCCGCGATACTCGTTGATGACGGCCTCGCGGACTCGGGTGGCCTTCGCCGGGTCGTCGAGTCCGAGCACGTCGAGCACGTCGGCCGCCCGCTTTTCGAGTACCCGCGAGTACGCCGGATCGTCGTCGGCCGCGGCGGCGAGCGCGTTCGGCCCGTCCGCCCCGAAGGTCGGGGAGGCCGCCGGGGCGGCGAGGCAAGCGACCGAGATGAAGAGCGCCGTACGCATTCGTCGAGCCCTCCCGAACATCCGGCCTTGGGCGTCCGACCCGCCGGGGCGTTCGAGACGGCCGCACGCCCGCCCGGTGGTCATCTTTCAGTCAACATCGAGAGATCGACAATGATGACCCTCCGGACGGTGATTTGCAACGGCCTGCAAGGCGCCGGAGCACGATCTTGGGCGCGGCGGGCGATACCATCGGGGTCGCGGTTCGGATAGATTCGAGGAAACCGACCGCCCTCGGCCGGACGGCGCGGGCGAGCCGCCCGCCGCCGACCTCGGGGCGTGCGAGTCACTGGGGAAGGAAGGGGGTCACCATGAGAGGGTCGCTCCGCCGCCCGCCTTCGGTCGCAGCCTGGTTGATCCTGGCAACGTTGGCGCTCGACGACGGGGCCGCGGGTGCGGGCCCGAACAAGGCCGACGACCTGCGGCTCTGGTATGAGAGGCCGGCGGGCCCCTGGGAGGAAGCCCTGCCGGTCGGCAACGGCCGCCTCGGGGCGATGGTCTTCGGAGGGACGGCGGACGAGCGCATCCAGTTCAACGAGGACACCCTCTGGACCGGCAAGCCGCACGACTACGTCCGCAAGGGCGCCCGCGACCACCTGGAGGAGATCCGCCGCCTGCTGTTCGAGGGCCGCGACAAGGAGGCCGTGCCGATCATCCGGCAGAAGTTCCTGAGCGACCCGGTCCTGCAGAAAGCCTATCAGCCCTTCGGCGACCTTCGGCTGCACTTCCCCGGCCACGGCGAGGCCGCCGACTACCGCCGCGAGCTCGACCTGGACGAGGCGGTCGCGCGCGTGAGCTACCGCGTCGGCGACGTGTCCTACCGCCGCGAGGTCTTCGCCAGCCACCCCGACCAGGTCATCGTCGTCCGCCTCGACGCCGATCGGGGAGGGCGCGTCGGCTTCTCGCTCCGGATGGACAGCCCCCACAAGGCGACGGTCACTCGGGCCATCGCCGCCGACACCCTCGCGATGGCGGGTAAGGTCCAGGACGACGGCCTGCGGTTCGAGTCTCGCCTGCGGATGATCCCCAGCGGCGGCCGGGCGGCCGTCACCGATCGAGGGATCGAGGTCGAAGGGGCCGACTCGGTGACCCTCGTGCTGGCGGCGGCGACCAGCTACAAGAACTTCCAGGACATCGGCGCCGACCCCGCGGAGCGGTGCGAGACGGTGCTGTCGAAGGTGAAGGCGAAGGGCTACGAATCGCTGCGGGCCGACCACGTGGCCGACCACCGCAGCCTCTTCCGGAGGGTGCCGCCTGGACCTCGGCCGGACCGATCGGGCCGACCTGCCGACCGACCGGCGGCTGTCGCTGATCAAGGCCTCGGCCGCGCCGCCGGGCGCCACCGCCAGGGACGCGGCCGGCCGACCCGCCCCGGTGCCGGGGCTGAAGGACGACCCGTCGCTGGCGGCGCTCTACTTCCAGTTCGGGCGCTACCTGCTCATCGCCAGCAGCCGGCCGGGCGACCAGCCGGCCAACCTCCAGGGCGTCTGGAACGAGCTGCTCGACCCCCCCTGGGGGAGCAAGTACACCACCAACATCAACGTCGAGATGAACTACTGGCCGGCGGAGGGCACGGACCTCGGCGAGTGCCACGAGCCCCTGTTCGACCTGATCGACGACCTGACCGTCAGCGGCGCGCGGACCGCCCGGGAGCAATACGGCGCCCGGGGGTGGGTGGTCCACCACAACACCGACCACTGGCGGGGCACCGCGCCGATCAACAACATCGACGGCGTCTGGCCGACCGGCGGGGCCTGGCTCTGTCACCACCTCTGGGAACACTACCTGTTCACCGGGGACAAGGACTTCCTGGCCCGTCGCGCCTACCCGGCGCTGAAAGGGGCGTCGCTGTTCTTCGTGGATTATCTGGTCAAGGACCCGAAGACCGGCCGGCTGGTCACCAACCCGTCGATCTCCCCGGAGCAGGACCCGCTCTGCGTCGGGCCGGCGATGGACAACCAGCTCGTCCGCGCCCTGCTGGGTTACACCATCGAGGCCGCCGAGATCCTCGGCGTCGACAAGGACTTCGCCGGGCAGCTCGCGGACGTCCGCCGGCAGGTCCCGCCCGACCGGGTCGGCAAGCACGGCCAGCTCCAGGAGTGGCTCGACGACGTCGACAAGCCGAACAACACGCACCGGCACATGTCGCCGCTCTGGGGACTCTACCCGGGCTGGGAGATCACGCCGGCGGACCCGGAAGCTCTTCGACGCCGCCAAGGTGCTCCTGTCCTGGCGGGGGGACGGCTCGACCGGGTGGAGTTTCGCGTGGCGCATCCCCCTCTGGGCACGCGCCTACGACGGCGATTTCGCCTACCGACAGCTCTGCATCCAGCTCGACCGCCGCACCTTCCCCAACCTCTTCGACAAGTGCGGGCCGTTCCAGGTCGACGGCAACCTCGGCGCCACGGGCGGGATGGCCGAGATGCTGCTCCAGAGCCACCTGCGCGCATCCGAAGGGCCGAATCGGCAGCAGATCGACCTGCTCCCGGCGCTGCCCGAGGCCTGGTCGGGCGGGGCGGTCGAGGGCCTCCGTGCCCGCGGCGGGTTCGTGGTCGACATGGCATGGGAGCACGGCCGGCTGACCCGCGCCGTGGTCCGCTCGAAGTTGGGCAACCCGTGCAGGCTCCGCCATGCCGGCCGCTCCGTCGAACTGACGACGGAACCCGGCAAGACGTACGCCTTCGACGGCCGACTCCGCAGGCCGTCAGGGGCGCCTGAATAACCCCCGGGGCCCGGGCGAGGACGGCCCCGGGTAGGACGCCACGTGGGGGCAGTCGCTTGATTGGGTCGGGATTGATGTAACGAATGCCGAAGAGAGGACTTGAGCCTCCACGGGCATGGTTGGCCCACTAGGATCTGAAGATAACATCCTTTCATTTTATTCGTATAATAATTATGGAGTTAATAAATACAGTTCCATTGCTGCCTGTTGCTCCCGTTAAGGGTCTCGGGCCGTTGCGTCCGGATCAAATGGGGGTGGCGTGGGCCGTGCTGTTTCGGATCTGTTTCATGAAACCGCGAAACGGACACCTGGCTGATGCGACACGCGACCGCCCGGGGGCTTCGAGGATGCCTCGTTCCAGGGCGAAGGTTGTAGGGATGTCCTCCGGGATCGCCCCGGCGCTCCGCCAGACTCCCTCCCGGATCGTCGTCAGCCGAGTCCATCCCGTCCGGGACAAAACTCGACTCTGGCGCCTCCTGGTGCCCTGCGGAAACGCAGGCCATGCCCGGCGAACGTCGCGGATCGTCGATCTTAAATCACACATGACTCTTGACCACTCAGGACTCAGCACTCAGCACTCCTTGAGCTGAGGTCAGGGGCCCATCCGGTCGAGCTCGTCGCGGATGGCGTCCATGAGGGGGGCAAGCGTCTGCTCGCGGAAGTCGAAGCGGATGCCGGCCGCCGCGAAGAGCTCGGGCAGGGGTCGGGCGCCGCCGATGGCCAGGGCCCGGCGGTACGACGCCACCGCGTCGGCGCGGTCGTCGAGCGAGCGCCGCCAGACCTGCAGCGCGCCGAGCTGCGCGATCCCGTACTCGACGTAGTAGAACGGGTAGAGGAAGATGTGCAGCTGGCGATGCCAGGAGTGCGCCCTGGCGTCCTCGTAGCCCGACCAGTCGACGATCCCCCCGAAGCGGTCGAGCAGGCCGAGCCAGGCCCGTAGACGTTCGTCGCGGTCGTGCCCGGGGTGGGCGTAGATCCAGTGCTGGAAGGCGTCGACCGTGGCGATCCAGGGGAGGATCAGGACGATCCCTTCGAGGAGCTGGCGGTACGATCGGTTGGCATCCTGGTCGTCGTAGAACCGTTCGAGGTTGCGCGCCCGAGCAGCTCCATCGTCATCGAGGCGACCTCGCAGAACTCGATCGGGCTCTCGCGGTAGGCGGACAGGGGCTCGGCGCGGCTGGCCAGGGCGTGGAAGGCGTGGCCCCCCTCGTGGAGCATCGTGCGGACGTCGCCGTCGAGGCCGACGGCGTTCATGAAGATGAACGGCAGGCGGTCGTCCTCCAGCGTGGTCTGATACCCTCCCGGCGCCTTCCCCTTGCGGTTGGCCAGGTCGAGCAGGCCGTGCGTCCGCATGAAGGCGAACTGCCGGCCGAGCTCGGGGTCGACGCCCGAGAAGATCGCCTCGGCCCCCTCGGCCAGTTGCTCGACGTCGCGGAACGGGCGGAGCGGCGGCCGGCCGAGCGGGTCGACCGACAGGTCCCACGGGCGCAGCGCCTCGACCTTCAGCAGCCCGCGGCGCTCCTCCTGGAACCGGCGGGCCAGGGGGACCACCACGCGCCCGATCGCGTCCTGGAACGCCACGGTCTCCTCCACGCCGTAGTCGAACCGCTCGCGATACCGGAAGGCGTAGTCGGTGAAGCTGTCGAACCCCGCCTCGCGCGCGACCTCGACGCGGAGCTTGATCATCCGGTCGAACAGGTCGTCCAGGGTGTCGCGGTCGGCGAGGCGGCGATTGGCGACGAGCTCCCAGGCTTCTTGCCGGAGGGCGCGGTCGGCTTCTTCCAGGAACGGGGCCATCTGCGCCGGGGTCCTCTCCTCGCCGCGGAAGGTCACCGTCATGGCGCCGATGGTCTTCTGGTACTGCTGCTCCAGCTCGGCGAGCTCGGTCTCGCGGGGGATATTCGCCTCGCGGTAGAGGGCGCGGCGGTTCTCCTGGGCGCGGTCGAATACGAGGTAGCGGTCGCGGGGCAGGCCGGCGCGGTGGGGCGAGTCGAGGTACTTCTCGCGGACCGCGTTCAGCATCGGCTTGAGCTTCGGCTCGATGTCGCGGACGAACGCCAGGTGCGCCGCCTCGCGGCGGGATCGTCGGTCTGGCAGGTCATCGCGATGTAGCGCCGGACCCCCTCCTGCCCGACGGCCGCGTTCAGCTCGCCCGCGTCGAAGAGCCAGCGCTCCAGGCTCCTCCGGCGAGCCGATGGGGCGGTCGAGGAGCCGGCGATACCACGGCTCGATCAGCTCCCAGGTCGTCAGCTCGACCTCGGCGGGGAGCCAGCCGCGGGGGAAGGTCTCGGGGACGAAGGCGGTCGCGCTCATGGGTGGAGATCCCTCTCGGTTGATGCTTCGGTCGCTCAGGACGCCACGGCCCTGACGATCCAGGCGCCGGCGAAGAACAGGCCGGACATGGTCGAGGTGGCGACGGCGAGCACCAGCGCCGTGGCGGCGAGCGCCTCGGCGTGCGCCGACAGGCGCTTGGCCTCGCCGAAGGCGCCGACGGTCTGGAACAGCGCCGTGCAGCGCCATCGTGCCGAGCACCGCCTCGCCCAGCCCCAGGACGAAGACGACCAGCGCCACCAGGCCGACCGGCTCGCGCGATGCTCAGGACGACGGCTACAATCAGGATGCCGACCGACAGGTGCCAGAGCCGCATCGCGCCCCCCCGAGCCTCGTCGCCGCACGTCGCCTCCGCCCGATCGACCACGACCGATGATGGGCGGTTTGCCCGCGATTGGCAAGCCCGAGATCGGCCGCGCCCGTCACGGACCCGGGCCAGCTTCGGCCGGAGGGTTAATCTAATCGCCGGCCGCCATTGCCGCGCACAGGAAGAGCAGGCCAGCGAAGAAGGCCGAGGCGGGGATCGCCAGCACGATGATGACGCCCAACAGCCACGCCGTCTCGTTGCCGTGCCGCGTCTGATCCCGGGCGAGCCTGCCGAGCGCCAGGCCGCATGCGACCACCGCCGCGCCCGGGACCATGCCGGCCAGGGGGGCCAGGTACGGGAAGACCTCGGGGTCTCGATAGGCCGCCAGGAGCAGGGCCGAGACGAGGACGATCGCCGCCAGGTGCCAGATCCGCATCGTCCACCCCGCGATCCCCGCCCGCGAGCCGCCTTGGCCGAGCCCCGCCGTTCCAATATAATCGGCGCGTGGCCCACGGCGCCCATGCTCGGAGGCGATCCCATGCGATATTCCACCATCCAGTTCAGGCCCATCGTCACGGCCGCGCTCGACGGCCTGAAGGCGCCGGTCCGCGAGGCGGTCCTCAAGGAAATCCACGACCGCCTCGAAGATCCCGCGAGCCGACCCACCCCCCCCCAACCTGGCCCTCTCGAAGGGATCTACGAATTCGCGCCCACGATCGACCCGGGCCTGCGCGTCCTCTACCGAATCCATGACTCGGACGGCGTCGCGGAAGTCCTGGACCTCGTCCGGCCCGATGCGTTGCGGGCGTTCTTCCGGGGGCCGGCCCGTCTGGACACGCCCTGATGAAAGAGTTTGACGAGATCCTCTTCGATCTGGGACGTCGTCGGCAGGAGCTCGACGAGTTCAAGCAGCTGCTGGACACCCACGATGCGCTAGAAGAGAGAAAGCACATCATCCCCTTCTTCCGGAAGCGGATCCACCTGTCCGCGTCCATCGGGTTGTCCCATCCCAACCTCATCGCCCCGGATCGCCTGGCGTTCGAGTACGACCTCTTCGGCGACTTCGCCTGCGACGTGATCATCGGCGATCACGCCAGGAGGGCCTACTGCCTCGTGGAGTTCGAAACGCCGGGCCTACCAGCATCTTCGAAACCAAACCGGGAAAGGCCACCCCCGAGTGGTCACGTCGTTTCGAACACGGCTATAGCCAGATCGTCGACTGGTTCTGGAAGCTCGATGACCTGGAGAGGACCACCGACTTCGCGGGCCGCTTCGGGGAGGGGCCGATCGAGTACAACGGCCTCCTGATCGTGGGGAGGAGTCGCTCGCTCGGACCGAGGGAGCGGCTGAGGTTGGACTGGAGGAGGAGGCGGGTCGTCGTCAATTCCAGGCACGTCAACTGCTTCACCTACGACGAGCTCTACGACGCCCTCGCCCTCCGGATGAGCGGCTACGGGCCGTCCGGGTCCTGAACGGCCCATTCGGGGCCGATCACCGGGCGTGGCCGACGTCGCGGGGCACGAGGCACCAGCGGATCGCGTCGACCTCGGAGAGGCCGGGCGGGACCGGCTCGCACCCCTCGCGGGTGGTCACGAGGCGCTCGTACAGCCGATGCCGCAGGCCGGCCTTCACGCCGACTAGCTCGGGGTTCCCTGAGAGGTCGGTCGTCTCGTCGGGGTCGGCCTCCAGGTCGTAGAGCCTCTGGTATGGCCCGGACGGGGGGCGGGCGGCGCGGAAGCCGTCCTTCCGGCGCCGATGGCCCGTCCCGACGATCAGCTTGTACCGCGACGACCGGATCATCGCCTCCTCGTTCTCCGGGTACTCGCTGAAGACGACGTCGCGGCCCCGGCCGCCGTCGCGCGGCGAGGCACCCTTCAGCAGAGGGACCAGGCTGATGCCGTGGAGGTGCGGCGGCCGGGGGAGGCCGAGCAGGTCGAGCAAAGTCGGCACGATGTCGACCAGCTCGACCATCTCGGAGGTCCGGCGATCCGCCGGCAGCTTGCCGGGCCAGCGGACGATCAACGGGACGCGCACCGACGGCTCGTAGAAGCAGTGCTTCTCGAACCTCCCGTGCTGGCCGAGCAGGTAGCCGTTGTCGCCCAGGTAGATGACGATCGTGTCGTCGGCGTGCCCCGAGGCGTCGAGCGCGTCGAGGACGCGGCCGACTTGGTGGTCGAGGAACGACAGAGACGTGTAGTACGCCGCCTGGATGCCCCGCACCTCTCGCGGAGACAGCGTCGCGAAGACCTCGGGCCGCTCGACGAGGTCGGACTTCGAAGCCGGGGGGACGGGGAACTGGTCGGGGCGGTAGCGGCCCTCCCACTCGCGGGGGAAGTGGAACGGCGAGTGCGGGTCGTAGAAGCTGGCGACCAGGAGGAACGGCCGGTCGTGCGGCCGGTGGAGGAACGCGATCGCGTTGTCGGCGAAGTAGGCCGAGTCCATCGCCTCGGCGGGCAGGTTCACCGGGCGGCACTCGGCGTTGAGCCAGACGGCGGCGGTGTCGACGAAGGGGCGCCAGGCGCCGAGCCGGACGCCCCCCGCGGGGGGATGCAGCTTGAGGTGCTTGCCCCAGGAGGCGAGGTCGCTCCTCTCGTCGAACCCGTGATCCGAGGGGCCGTTGAAGTGCATCTTGCCGAAGGCGGCCGTCCGGTAGCCGTGCGCGCCGAGCCACTCGCCGAGCGTGATCGCCTCCTCGGGCAACGGGGTCATCAGGAGGGTCACGCCGACGGCGTGCGGCAGCCTGCCGGTGAGGAACGACTGGCGGCTCGCCGTGCAGACCGGCGCGTTGCAGTAGGCGCGATCGAACCGGACCCCCTGCCTCGCCAGCACGTCGAGCCGGGGCGTCGCCCGCCGGGGGTCGCCGTCGATGCCGAGTGTCCCGCCGGCGTGGTCGTCGCCGATCAGGATCAGCACGTTCGGGCCTCGCGCCCGCGACGGCCCGGGCGTCACGGTGGGCAACCCGGCCGGGCCGTCGGCCAGGTCGGGCAGGAGCAGCACCGCCATGAGGGCGGGCCAGAGGACCATCGCGGCCCAGAGGGCCCGCCGTCTCATCGCGGGGGATGCGACCATCGCGACCTCAATCCTTGCGGTCGGGCGGCCCATGACATCACTTCCGGATGTCCTCGGGCCTGATCGTTTTCAACGTCTCCGACTCGCGGAGGGCGGACAGGAACGACTCGACCCCGGCCCGGGCGACGGTGGCGTCCTGCTCGCCGCTCCCGCCACCGACCCCGACGCCGCCGATGACCTGGCCTTCGACGACGACGGGAATGCCGCCGTAGAGGGTCGTGATCTTGCCGCCGCCGGCCGCCGCGGCGTTCTGGAGGCTCAGGTTGAGCAGGACGTCGGGCGCGGAGCGCCGGGGGCATGATCGGGCCGCTCGGCTGGCGGAAGGTCGCGGCGGTGATCGCCTTGGTGTTCGCCGTGTAGGCGCTGGCGGGCCGGGCCCCGTCCATCCGGGCGAAGGACAACGGATGGCCGCCGTCGTCGACGACCGCGATGTTCATCTTCAATCCCATCTCCTCCGCCTTGCGGATCGCCCCCTCGATGATCTGCTGCGCCCCGGCCAGCGACAGCCGGACCCGGTCGCGCTCGACCAGGTGGCGGGCGTCCCCCCCGGTCCGGGTGGGCTGCTCACGGCCGGTCAACGAGGGCGCCAACCCGCTCTCCCTCTTCGTCGGGCCGGGCAGGGCCCTGACGATCGCCTCGGCCCCCTTGCGGAGCCCTTCGTCCTTATCGTCCCCCCGGAGCCCGTCGACGAAGGCATCGCGGATGACCCGGAGGGCGGACGCGGGGAAGACCTCCCGCAAGCGTCGCGAGGCGGTGACTTCGATCTTCCTGTCGTCCTTCGAGATCAGGACGTAGAGGCCCTCATCGCCCGAGCGCCGGCGCGCTGCGCCGCAACCTCGCCGATCGGGTCGCCCCGGAGCGAGTCGATCGTCTCGATCGTCACCGGCACCCGGTATGACGAGAGGTTGGCCTCATCCATCGCGGCTTGCTTCAGATGGGCCTCGGCCTTGGCGACGGCCTCGGCGCCGAACAGGTGCGCGGCATCCTCGACCTTCACGGGCGCGGGGCGGACCTGCGCGCGGGCCTCGCCCGCACCCAGGTCGATCGACCCGGCGGCCAGGGCGAGGCCGAGCACGACGGTGAGGCGGCGGATCGGCGAGTGGATCGATAACATCGGTTCGTCGTCCTCTCCGGGTTAGGATCGGCATTCCGATCGCATGAGTTGCGGAAAATTGCAGAATCCCCGACGATGCCGGCCCCGGCCCCGGAGTCGTGGACATCGGAAATGTGCCGGGTGCCATGCCCACGTCTTCGTGGGCATGTCGGGGCCCGGCGGGCATGCCCACGTCTTCGTGGGCGTGGCACCCATCCTTCGATCGCCACGGGTAACGTCAAGTGAGGGGCCCTCCCACGACTTGAGGCGCCGGATCACTTCCGCGACTGCGCAACCATCCAGTCAATCAGGGCGGGGTCGTTGTAGGCCCGATCCCAGCTGTTGTGGCCGACGCCGCGATATTCGGTCATCCGGGGCGAGGCGCCGGCCTCCTTCAGGGCGACGACCATCGAGCGGATGCCGAGCGTGGGACGGTCGGCGTCGCCGACGAACGTCCAGAAGGGGAGCGCCTTGAGGGTCGGGACGGTCTCCGTCTTGCCGCTGCCGCAGACCGGCACGACGGCGGCGAACCGCTCGGGGTGGGCGGCGGCATTCGACCAGCTCCCGGACCCCCCCATCGAGAGGCCGGTCAGGATGACGCGGTCGCGGTCGGTCTTGAAGTGATCGAGCACGTCGTCGAGGGCCGCCAGGGCGTCGCGGGCGTCGTCGGAGTCGGCCATCCAGGTCTTGCGGGCCTGCGGGAAGACCGCGATCAACGGGTAGTCCTCGGGGTGCTGGTGGATCGCCGCCCCCAGGCCGACCTGGGCGCTCATGACCCCGTCCTCGCCCCTCTCGCCGGAGCCGTGCAGGAACAGGGCGACCGGGAACGTCTTCTTGCCGTCGTAGCCCGAGGGGAGGAAGACCGAGTATTTCCGCTCGCCCCGGTCGGTCTTGACGGTCCGCAGGTGGAACCCGGGCGCGGCCGAGTCGTCCTCGGACGGGCGCGGCAAGGGCTGGATGTAGATGTCCTTGAACTGGATCTCCATCGGCCCTCCCTGGTGGATCTGGACGGCGATCCTCCCGTCGCGCGCGACCTTCGGGTCCTCCTCGCGGTACTGGACCGAGGTCACGCCGTTGAGCGTCAGGCGGATCTGGTCGCCCATCGCGCGGATCTCGTACTGGTTCCAGCCGGCCTTGTTGAGCTTGGCGAGGGCCTTCTCCGACGCCGGCGCGAGGACCTTCTTGCGCCTCGACTCGTCGTAGAGGCAGCCCCAGTAGCCCGGGCCGATGTCGGCCTGGTAGCCGTACATCTCGTGGCCGGGCAGGCGGACGCTGCGGAACTGGACGCCGCTGTTGCTCTTCTCGCCGCCGATCATGCGGAAGGTCAGCTTGAGCATGAAGTCGCCGTAGCTCTTCTCGGTGGCGAGGAAGTCGTTGTACTTCAGGCCGGAAGACTTGCCCACGAGCATGCCGTCGCGGACGGTCCAGAGGTTTGTATCCCCCTCCCAGCCGCTCAGGTCGTGGCCGTTGAACAGGGGGACGAACCCGGCCGTCTCGACCAGCGCGGGCTCTCCCGAGAGGAGGCGAATCCAGCGGAGGACGATGGTGGCGTAATAGGTGCTGCTCAGCGCGGCGACGCCCCCGGGCTTGGGGGCATATCCCCCATCCGACTGCCGGCAGCGGGCGATGAAGCCGCGGAGCTTGTCGAGGTCGGGCGCCTCCTTGAGCATGAAGAGGCAGCGCATGATCCGGTAGGTGGTCTCGAAGTCGGGCTCGTCGCCGACGCGGGACCAGGCGCCATCGGACCGCTGCGAGGACCGGAGCGCCGACAGGACGGCGTCCCTCCTGTCGAGCTTCACCCCCATCCGGAGCAGCGCCGCGGCCGCCCCGCCGGTCTCGCGCGCCTGGCCGGGGCCCTGGCCCCACGTGCCGTCGGCGTTGCGCATCCCCTCGACCTCGGCGGTCCACTTGGCGAAGTCGGGCGACGCCTTCTCGATCGCCTCCAGCCCGGCGACGGCGATCCGGATGTCCTCGAACCCCTTGACGTTCTTCGAGAGGAAGGCGACCGCGCCGTCGTTGGTCGCGTCGTCGGCGACCTTCAGCTCGGCGACCGCCATCAGGCCGACGGCCGTCGTGCGGACGTCGGGCTTGCCGCCGGGCGTCGGCGCGAACCCGCCGCCGTCGGCGTCGCGGCACGACTTCACGTACTTGATGCACCCCAGCACGTCGGGGATCGAGCCGCCGACGTGCTTCAGGATGCGGATGGCCGACGACGTGGCCCCCAGGCTCGACTTGTCCCCCACCTTGGCCGCGAACCCGCCGTCGGGGTTCTGGAACGCCGCGACGTACCGGGCGGTCTGGGACAGCTCCTCGGGCGTCTCGGCGCGGACGGCCGGCGCCAGGCCCACGAGACACGCGACAAGGCCCACGAGCATTCGCTTCATGACGAGGCTCCGCGACATCGAGATGCGGTGAGGGTTATGCCACCCGGTCGCTGCCAGTGTGCCAGGCGCGATCGGCCGCGGCAATCGTCTCCCCGCCCCGTCGCGAGGCCGCCGTCAGGCGATGGCCCGGCCCGGATCGGTGGTGTCCGGATGGTCGCGAGTCCCCGGGACGGCCCTCCCTGCGATCCCCTCGTGCCGCGCGCCCCGATTGTCACTTTGGCCCACGTTCGGGCCCCGGCCCGCCGAGCCGTCGCAGGGCACCACCGGGCCGATCGTCCCGGGGATGGGACGAGGCTCGGAGATGTGGTGTCCACCGGTTTTCCCAGAACGCCAACGTCCCGGCGCCCGATCTTATGGATGAGGGGATCGCATCGCTGTCCTCGTCGCCCGGCCGGACCTGTCCTCGACGGATCGTCGCCCCGCCCGCGCCGAGCGAACCCACCGTTCGCTTGCGCCAACATCCCGATCCCGCCGGAGCACTCGGGCATCCGATCGGGGGGGGGACCGAACTCCGCGGCCGGGGTCGGCCGTTGCAAGGGCATGGAGGTTCGGCAACTTGCGTCGGGGACGCACGAGACGTCCGGCACCCCCCCTCCCGGGGGACTCGGGGGCGCCGAGCGAACCCACCGTTCACTTGCGCCATCCTCCCGGCCGGATGGCCGGGACCTGTCGCAGCCACCCCGAATTCTTTGCAGGGTGGGCACCGCCCACCGTCCTGCTCCGTTGCAAGGCCCGGCGGGCGGTGCCCATCCCACGAAGAGCGAGAGCTTCCGACTCGAACCCGAGAGGGGCCGATGCCGTCGTCGCGAAGACCCGTGTGCGCGGTTTCCCGAAACAAAGCGAAATGGGCCGCGCCCGAGTGTCACCGGCGGAATTGCGGAGCGCGGCGGCGAAGTTTTTCGATAGTGTTATGTGGATCCCGCGTGGCGGCTCTCGACCGCCGGGGCGGTCCGGGTCAGGACCGCGACCCCTCGGGTCGGAACTCCCGGCGGGCCATGATCGGCCAGACGTCCGCGACGTGGTCGCCGCGCAGGGCGTAGAGGCGGTCGTAGAGGTTGACCGTCGGGTCGCAGTGGGGGACGTAGAACTCCAGGCGGTCGCCGAGGCGGGGGAGCTTGGCCCCGGGCTCGGCGGTGATCAGGCCGAACTCGTCGCCGAACCGGCGATACTTCAGGCCGGGCCAGTCCTTCGCTTCCGGGGTTTCGGCGGTGTCGGAGGAGAACGCCTTGATCCCCGCGTCGATCGAGACGCGGTCGGGGTGCGAGGCGCTGACGACGGTGGTGAGCACGCTGAGGCTGGGGGCGAAGTCGGCGTAGGTGGCGTTGCCGTCCTTGCCGCCGATGCGGCGATAGTTGACGTCCATGAAGACGTAGGAGCCGGCCTGGAGCTCGGTGACGCCCGGGATCGTCGTGTCGATGTTGTAGGTCCCGCTGCTCCCCCCCGAGAGGAGGCCCGCCGGGAGGCCCGCCTTCTCGAGGCGCTCGCGCATGGCGACCGCCTTTCCCATCGCCTCGCGCGACGACCGCTCGCGGGCCTCGAAGCCGACGACGTGCGACGACATCCCGGAATACGCCTGGATGCCCCGCAGCCGCAAGGACTTGCTCCGGGCCATCGTGCGGGCGAGGTCGAGGGCCGGGTCGCCCGGGAGGATGCCGAAGCGGCCGTCGCCGACGTCGAGGTCGAGCAGCACGTCGAGCGTGACTTGGGCGGCTCCGGCGGCCTCGGACAGCAGTTCCGCCGTGCGAGGGTGGCCCACGGCCACGAGCACCTCGGTCCCGCTCTTGGCCAGCGCGGCCAGGCGCGCGGCCTTGCGCGGGTCGAGGATCGGCGAGGTCAGCAGGACGCTGCGGACCCCCCCGGCGGCCATCGCCTCGACCTCGGGCACGGTCGCGCCGCAGGCGCCGGCGGCCCCGGCGGCGACCAGGCGGCGGGCGACCTCGGGGCACTTGTGCGTCTTGGCGTGCGGGCGAACGGCGCAGCCGTGGCGACGGACCTGCTCGGCCATCGTCCGGACGTTCGCCTCGAAGCGGTCGAGGTCGAGCAGCAGGGCGGGCGTGGGCAGGTCGGCCCTGGTCCACGACGAGGGGTCGTCTCCCGTCGCGGCCGTCGCGGCGGCGGCGGCCCGCCCGAAGCAGGCCGATAGGCCCGCGGTCGCGGCGGTCGAGGTCAGGAACAGCCGGCGGTTCATGGTCATGGGGGCATCTCCGGATGGGTCATTTCTCGGGTTGGGCCTCGCGGCGGGCGCCGGCCGGGGAAGGGGGTTCGTCCGACGGGGGCGCGGCTCGCCCGCGCGGCCGTTCAGGTCCCAGGCCACCCGCCCCTCGCGCAGGACGAGCTCGCATTCGAGGCGCCGCCGGGCGGGGCGGCGGACGTTGTCGACGTCGAGGAAGCCGAAGTCTCCGGTGCGCAGGCCCAGGACGGCCACGTCGGCGACGGCCCCGACGTCGAGGTGCCCGAGGTCGGGGCGCCGGATCAGCAGCGACGGCGCGAAGGTCGACATCCGGACGACCTCGGGCAGGGGGACGTCCAGGCTGAGGAACTTCGCCATGACGGTGGTCATGTCCTTCAGCGCATGGTTCATGCTGCGGGCGTACAGGTCGGTCGAGATCGAGTCGGGCAGCCAGCCCTGGCGGACGGCGGGGACGACCCGCTCCCAGGCGAAGCTCTGGAAGCCGTGGCCGACGTCGAACTTGACCCCGCGCCGACGGGCCTGCTCCAGGTAGGGCAGGAGCTTCCCCCGCGCGTCGAACAGGGGGACCGTGGCGCGGGGCAGCCCGACGTACATGTGGGTCGAGATGTCGCCGGGGCGGAGCTTCTCCAGGACGAGCTGCGGGTAGGGGCGCTCGGGCCGGAAGGTGCCGAAGTCGATCATCGCGGGGAGCCTCGCCAGCCGGGCCGCCTCGACGGCCCGCTCGACGGCGACCCACTCCGGGCCGTCGTAATGGGCCGTCTTGATGCCGACGATCAGCTCGGGGAACTGGAGGGCCATCGCGGCCGTCGCGACCGGGTCCATGTCGTCGGCCTGCTGCTCGTAGGACCGCCCGCTCATGCCTCGCCCGACGATGTTCAAGAACGCCAGCACGCGCGTCTTCGAGCGGTCGATGACGCGGCCCTTGAAGTCGGGGAAGGTCCGCCACCCCGAGGTGCCCGCGTCGACGGCCGTCGTGACGCCGCTGCGGAACGTGTGCGCGTCGGGGACGACGCTGAGGTCGCCGGCCGGGTGGCGTGCGCCGGTCCCCGTGTAGAGGTGCGCGTGGATGTCCACCAGGCCGGGGACCACGTACAGGCCCTCGACGGGCACGACCTTGAGGGCGCCATCCGGGGGGATCTCGCGGGCCACGCGGGCGACCTTGCCGCCCCAGACCGCGACATCCCTCACATCATCGACCCCATTCTTGGGGTCGATGACATGCCCCCCCTTGAGCAGGAGGTCGTAGCGGAACGGCTCCTCCGCCCCGACGCGAGGGAGGGCGAGCCCGAGCAGGAGGACGAGCCACGGGCATCGGGGGCGCATCGTCGGTTCCGACCTGGGTTGGGGGTGCGGATCTCCCTGCGAGACGCACGACGGGAGTTTATCTAACCCGCCGCCTCCCTGGCTTTCCATAGGATTCCCCGAGCTTTTCCCTTAAGATTCCCCGACGAGGCGCGACGCGGCCCCCGGATCGGGCGGGCCATCCCGGATCGTCGCCCGGAAATCACGGGAGGTTCCCGTCGTGGGACGAGACGGCAGACGGCGGCGACCCGGCGATGATCCGCTCCGGATCTCCCGGAGGGGCGAGGACCCGTCGAGGGCGATGATCCGGGTCGCGATGGCCCTCGCGGTCCTGGCCATCGGCCGGCGCCGAGGCGCAGGTCATCATCGACGGCAGGACGCACCACCTGGGGACGGCCGGAGATCCGGAGTGGCGGGAATTCGCCGGGGACCGGCCCGAGGGCCGGTCCTTGAGGGTCGCTTTCCGGGCGACGGCCAGCCCTCGCGAGGCGACGCTGTTCGTCCGCCAGCGCGACGTCAAGCTCGTCTGGGACGTCCGGCTCAATGGCCGGTCGATCGGCCGCCTGATCCCATCGGACGCCGACCTCGTGCATGCGCTGGCCGTGCCGCCCGGGACGCTGCACGAGGGGGAGGACGTCCTGGAGATCGGCCCGCCGCCGGGCGTCGACGACATCGTCGTGGGCGAGGTCGTGCTCGACCCGAGGCCCCGCGACGAGGCGATCGGGGGGGCGACGCTCGTCGTCCGCGTGACCGACGCCGACTCGGGCCGCGCCCTCCCCTGCCGGATCACGATCGTGGACGATCGCGGCGCGCTCGCGCCGCTGCGGGCGGACCCCGACCCTCATCTCGCGGTGCGCACGGGCGTCGCCTACACGGCCGACGGTCGGGCCCGCCTCGGGCTCCGTTCGGGTCGCTATACCATCTACGCGACGCGGGGCTTCGAATACGGGCTGGCGACCCGCGAGGTGACCATCGCGGAGGGTCGCGAGGTCTCGGTCTCGCTGGAGATCCGCCGGGAGGTCCCCACGCCGGGCCTGGTGGCCTGCGACACGCACGTCCATACGCTCACGTTCAGCGGCCACGGCGACGCGACGGTCGACGAGCGCCTGGCCACGCTCGCGGGCGAGGGGATCGAGCTCCCCATCGCGACCGATCACGACCATCTGACCGACTTCACCGAAGCGGCACGGCGGCTCGGCCTGCGGTCCGCGCTCACGCCGGTCGTCGGCGACGAGGTCACGACCCGCAGGGGGCACTTCAACGCCTTCCCCTTCGATCCCCGGGGGCCGGTCCCCGACGCCCGCATCGAGCACTGGCCGGACCTGATGCGGGCCATCCGGGCGGGCCCGCCCGGTCGCGTCGTGGTCCTGAACCATCCGAGGGACCGCCACGCCGGATTCCGGCCCTTCGGCGAGGAGCACTTCAACCCCGCCGTCGGCGAGGACCGCAACGGCGTCCCGTACGGCTTCGACGCCGTCGAGGTGATCAACTCGGGCGCCCTCCAGACGGACCCGATGCGGGTCGTCCGCGACTGGTTCGCGCTCTGGAACCGCGGCCTGCCGATCACGGCGGTCGGCGCGAGCGACAGCCACGACGTCGGCCGATTCATCGTGGGCCAGGGCGCACCTACGTCGCCTGCCGCGACGACGACCCGGGCCGGATCGACCTCGACGAGGCGTGCCGGAACCTCCGATCGGGCCGGGCGCTGGTCAGCCTGGGGCTGCTCGCGAGGCTGACGGTCGACGATCGGTTCGGCGCCGGCGACCTGGCCACGGGCCTCGGGGACCGCCTGCACGTCGCGGTCGCGGTGCTCGGCCCGTCGTGGACGAGGGCCGACCGCGTGGAGCTCTTCGCCGACGGGATCAAGATCCAGGAGCGCCGGATCGACGACGCGCCCGGCTCGGTCGAGAAGGCCCGGGTCGAATGGACGCTCCCCCGCCCCCCGCATGACGTCGCCCTGGTCGCCGTCGCCTCCGGGCCGGGCGTGACCGCGCCCTACTGGCCGATCCCCCGGCCGTATCAGCCCACCTCGAAGGTGTGGGAGCCCCGAGTCCTTGCCGTTACGAACCCGGTCCGGGTCGATGCCGAAAGCGACGGCGCCTGGTCGAGCGCACGCTACTATGCGCAGTTCCTGATCGAGATCTTCGGGGCGGACCCGTCGGCCCTGTTCCCGGCCCTGGCACGATACGACGAGGCCGTCGCGACGCAGGCGGCCGCCTTCTGCCTGCCCGAGGGGCAGGGCGAGCGCGACCCCGAGTTCATGCGGGCGTTGAAGACGGCGCCCGAGGTGGTCCGCCGCGGCTTCGCCGCGTTCGAAGAATCGCTCCCCCGGCGCGACCCGGGCCGGCGATGATCGGCCGCCTGCATACCCACGCTCTGCGTGGGGACGAGGAGAATTTAAAAATCGGGCCCTTCACGGAATCGTGCGGGTGGTTTTCTGCCCCTGAGAGTCGGCGTGCTGCTCTTCCTCCCGGGCGGGACGCCCTTCCCTCCCCATCGGAAACCCGCCACGATGCGCGGATGGGCGAACCCCGACGACTCCGGGACGTCCCCAGGTCCCCCGGCTCCCTCGCGAAGGCCGAGGTTCGGGGTCTCTCCGGTGACCCCGCGGCCGGGGTCATCGCCCTCCGCCGGCGCTGAAAGAGACGCCCTGCGGTGTGTGCGGGCGAGGGTGTCAAACCTCCTACGACCAACGGCCACGCCGCGCCCGCGACGTCCCCTGCGGCGACCGGCGGGCCTACCTCGACCTCGCGGCACGCCGGGCCGACCGCCATCGGTGTGGCGGCGTGCAGCGCGAGCGGCCGGACCGGCCGGCGGACAACCCGCTCGACACCAAGCGGTTCGCCTTCCACGTCGGGAGGCGCTGCCGCGGGCGCACCGCCCGGGCGATCGCCGAGGCGCTGCACTCGCACCGGCAGGCGGTCAAGGATCTCGACGAGCGGGACATGGGGGAACAACCCCGCCGGGCCGGGTGCCCCGCACCGCGGGTCATCGGCGTCGACGCGGTCGCCGTCGGCGCGCGGCCCGGCGACCGCATCGTCGGCGGCGACCGCGAGCGAGGGGGGCCGATCCGGTTCGGCGGCAAGGGCCGCTCCGAGGCGGGCCCGGGCGGGCCCTCCGCCCGGCTCGGCCCCAAGGAGTGCCGGGAGGTCCGCGCGGCCGTCATGGGCATGCGGAAGGCCTTCGGCAACTCCACCCTCGAGGGGGGCCACGCCCCGCGGGCCCGGGTCATCGACGACACGCCTCACGCCATGAGCCACCTGGGCGGGGCGATGGACGGGGTGCGGCGGCGGGGATACGCCCGCCTCACCGGGGAGGACCGCCGGTTCATCAAGGGCCAGCGACCCGGCTGGGCACGTCGCTTCTTGACGAGCTGGAGGGACGCCTTGAGGCGGCGACGCTCGGAGCCTCTCCGCAAGTCCGCTGCGATGGTCGAGGGCCACTGGGACTGGATCGAAGCCCATTGCCACGAAGAGGACAGGGTGCCTCCGGGCTTCGTCGAAGGGCTCGACAACGAGGTTCGCGCCATTCGACTTCGGGCTTATGGCTATCGTGACGAGGGGTACTTCCGGCTGAAGATCCTCACCTGCATGCTGCCGAAGCCCTGAAAACTACCCACACGATTCCATGCCTGGTGTCCTGCCCAACTTGAAAGTCGACGGATCGATCAAGTACCATCACCGGCTGTGCCAACCAGTTGCCCGGAGACGACATCCGCTCGATTGGGTTTCACCACGGACGACCTCTCTCAGTTCTGTTGTCAGAATTCCGAGTGCCCGGACCACGGCGCCCGCGGAGGGAAGAACCTGGTCGTCCGCGACCGTTAGGGTCTGGAACGGAATAAGCATTACGACTTGCCGTGCGATCCGGACGACTCAGGCCTGATCGTGTAGTTCCACTCACCATGGAAGTCATGGGGATGCAGCCGGACCCGCTCCATCTGCTGCTTCGTCACCTTGACCTTGGTCGGGTAGCTCCCCGTATCCAGCCGGGCCTCCACCTCCAGGCCCGTCGCGGTCCGCGTCGCGGCGATCAACTCGACGACCACCTGATGGCTGACCAGTGGGCGGCCCCGCCAGTTCATCGTGATGTGCGAGAACAGCCGGTGCTCGATCTTGTTCCACTTGCTCGTGCCCGGCGGGAAGTGGCAGACCGTCACCTCCAGGCCCGTCTCGTCGGCGAACCGCTGGAGTTCGACCTTCCACAGCCGGACCCGATAGCCGTTGCTGCCCCCGCCGTCGGCACAGATCAGCAACCGCCCGGCGTCGGAGTACATCTCCGACCCCATGCCGGACCACCACCGCCGGATGCCCTCGACGGCGAAGCTGGCCGTGTCGTGATCGACGCCCACGTTGACCCACCCCAGGTCCCAGCCCATGTCGTAGATCCCGTAGGGGATCGCCTTGCCGACGCGGCGGTCGGGGAAGTCATGGATCAGGGCCTCCTCGGGCTCACCCGCCGGTTGCCACTCCCGGCCCCGGTTGGCGTACTGCCCGACCAGCTCCTTCTTCTTGGTGTCCACCGAGATGACCGGGGAGCCCGCGGCGATGTACCGCCCGCTGATCTCGCTGATGTAGCGGAACTGGGCGTCACGGTCGGGGTGCTGCCTGCCCTCCAGGGTCTTGGCCATCGCCTGGAGGCTGTAGCCGAGGTGGTGGAGCATCTCCCCGACGACCCGATGGCTGACGGCGAACCCCTGGCGGCCCAAGGCCTCGGCCAGTTGGCGGGTGCTCTTGCAGGTCCACCGCAGCGGGGACATCGGGTCGCCCCGCGTCTCGGGGGCGATCAGTCCCTCCAGGGCCACGAGGATCGCCGGCTCCTTGTCGCGGAGCTTCTTGCGACCTCCGCCGGGCCGTCGGACGCGACCGGGGGGAGGGGGTGGAGCGTCGAGTTCCTTCAACGCCCGCTGGATCGCGGCGTGAGAGATGCCCGAGGCCCGACTCACGCGGCGGATGCCGCCGTAGCCCAGGGAGCGGGCCTCGACGGCGGCGAGGAGCCGTCGCTGCCGCTCGTCGAGGTTCGGCAGGATCGCGGCGAACTTCCGTTGGAGTTCAGGATCGTCGGGCATCCGTCCATTATGAGCCGCAGCGACGAATTATAACAGTTGTTTCGTTCCAGGCCCTTACGGCAACCAACGGCAATATCGCCTCCTCTCTTGCCACACCTGCAAGGCCCGGTTCTCCGAGCGCAAGGGCACCCCCTTGTACCGATCCCACCTGCCCGCGCCGACCGTGGCCTCGGTCCTGCATCACATCGCCGAGGGCAGCGGCGTCCGCGAGACCGAGCGACTGGTGGGGTACATCGCGATACCGTGACTCGTTACAGCCGCCTGGCGGGCGACCATGCTCAACTCGTCCACGACGAACTCGTGGCCCTTTCCCCCCGGGCGCGTGAGGTCCAATTCGATGAGAAATGGGCCTTCGTCGCCAAGAAGGAGAAGCACTGCGATCGATCCGACCCGGCCGACGACCACAAGGGGGATCACTGAGACCACGTCGCCTTTGACGCCGAGCATCGCCTGGTCGTCAGAGTGGTGCCGGGTGCGCGAACGATCGAGAACACCGAGGCCGTGGTGGCGGATTTCCATCGGCGGACCGAGGGGCGTTTGATGAACCTGATGACCAGCGACGCGTATCCGGCCTACGAGACGGCGATCTTGAGCACCTACGGCGAGACGAGGACGCCGCCGCGCACGGGCAAGCCCGGTCGTCCCCGGGTCCCCTCCAAGACGGCTCCGGCGGGCCTGAAGTACGCCGTGGTGGAGAAGGCGCGAAGGAAAGGCCGGGTGGTCGGGATCAGCTACCGGGTGGTCTTCGAGTTGGTCGCGGCGGTGCTGGCGGCGTTGCGGCTGTCGTGGGTGAGCCGCGCGATCAACACGGCGTTCGTCGAGCGGCACAACGGGACGGACCGCAACCGCAATGCTCGGAAGGTGCGGCGGACGTACTGCTTCTCGAAGGACTGGCGGTTTCATGAGGCGGTCACATATTTCACGGAGTACAGCTACAATTTTTGTTGGGTTGTCAGGACGTTGCGTGTCCGTGGTAACGAGGGCCGGTGGCAGAGGCGGACCCCAGCGATGGCGGCAGGATTGACCGATCATGTATGGTCCATCGCGGAGTGGCTAACCTTTCCAATCGTTCAACGCACGTAGGACACATGGATTCCGTGAAGAGCCTCAATAATTTAACCACCTTGGAAGGAGTGGGTGGGCACCGCCCACCTGTCCTTCGACCCACACGGGACGGTGGGCGGTGCCCACCTTACGAAGACTCAGCACTCAGCACTCGTCGCAATTCGCTCGCGATGCGATCGAAGACGCCTTCCCAGACGCCGGGGCGATCCTGGCGGAACAGGCGGAGGGACGGATACCACGGGCTGTCGTCGCGGCCGAGCAGCCAGCGCCAGTCGGGGTCGGACGGCAGCGCCACCCAGGCGGGTACGCCCAAGGCCCCGGCCAGGTGCGCGACCGCCGTGTCGCAGGCGATCAGCAGGTCGAGGTTCATGAGGACCGCCGCGGTGTCGGCGAAGTCCTCCAGCCGGCCGCCGAGGTCGAGGGTCGATCGTCGCCAGTCGGTCGCGACGAGCTGCTCGGCCCCCGGCCCTTTCTGGAGGCTAACGAGGCCGACCCCGGGCAGCGCGGCCAGGGGGGCGAAGCATCCCAGGGGGATCGACCGCCTCCGGTCGCCGGGGTGCTTCGGGTTGCCCCGCCAGACGATCCCCACCCGGAACCCGGCCCGGCCCTCCAGCTCCCGCCGCCACCGGCCCACGCGCCCGGCGTCGGCGCGGAGGTAGGGGACCCGGGCCGGGATCGTCTCGCGCGTCGTGCCGAGGAGGCCGGGCAAGCTCGGCAGGGGCGCCTGCACCGCGAACTCCGGGGCGGGCCCGCCCGGGGCTACCACGCGGTCGACGCCGGGGGCGTCGGCCAGCAGCGCCCGCAGCGACGGCTGGCATTCCAGGAGGACGACGCCCCCGCGCTCGCGGACCATCGCCGCGTAGCGGACGAACTGGATGGTGTCGCCCAGCCCCTGCTCGGCCACCAGCAGGATCGCCTTCCCCTCCAGGGGCGAGCCGTCCCACCGCGGACGCCCGGAAGGGTGCTCGGGCAGGGCGCGGGCCCGTCGCCGCCATTCGTATCCGGCCCACCCGCGTTCGAAGTCGCCCAGCAGGAGCCGGGCCATCCCCAGGTTCATGAGGGCCTCGGGGTCGTCGGGCCGGAGGCGCAGGGCCTCCTCGTAGGACGCCGCCGCCTCCTCCGGCCGGCCCCTCTCGCGGAGGACGTTGCCCAGGTTCGTGAGGGCCTCGACGAAGCCGGGCCGGATTCGCACGGCGTCGCGGTAGCTCGCCTCGGCCTCTTCGAGCTTGTCCTGCTCCTGGAAGACGCTCCCGAGGTTGTTGCGGACCTCGGCGTAGTCGGGCCGGAGGCGCAAGGCATCCTGATAGCGCGCCGCCGCCTCGTCGAGCTTCCCCCACTCGCGGAGGGCGTTGCCCAGGCTCGCGAGGGCCTCGGGATCGTCGGGCCTGAGCTGCAATGCGTTCCGGAAGCTGGCCGCGGCCTCCTCGGCCCGTCCCAGGGCGGCCAGGGCGCGGCCGAGGTTGTTCCAGGCGTCGGGGAAGGCGGGCTTCAGCGCCAGGGCCTTCCGGTAGGAGGCGACCGCCTCGTCCCAGCGGCCCTGGACGGCCAGCGCCACCCCGAGGTTGGTGAGCACCTCGGGGTGGTCGGGCCAGAGGCGGAGGACCTGCTCGTAGGCGGCCACGGCCTCCGAGAGCCGGCCCAGGACCTGGTTGGCCGCCCCGTAGAGGTAGCCGGCGTCGATGTGGAACGGGTCGGCTTGCAGGACCAGCCGATAGAGCTCCGCCGCCCTCGACAGGTCCCCCTCCTGGTGGTGCCGCCATCCCAGCGCCATCAGCTCCGGAATCGTCGCCATGACGGTCCTCCCCGGCCGGTCTTCCCCGGCGGGACATTATGACAACCCGCGGCGATCCCGACATCCTCAAGGTTTCATGCGGGGAGGGCATGGACCCCGCCGCCGCCCGGGGATAACCTGGGTGGGACCGGGGACGACGACCATGCTCCATCCGACCACGACCGCACACGACGCGACGGCCGCGCTCCGGGCCCCCTTCGCGGCGGCCCTGATCGCGGGCCTCGCCCTCGTCTTCGGCAGGCCGGCGGGGGCCGAGGATCGCGACGTCGAGTGGCCCAGCTACGGCGGGGACACGGCCAACGCCCGCTACTCCCCGCTCGACCAGGTCCATCCCGGCAACTTCCGGGACCTCCGGGTCACCTGGCGGTGGGAGTCGCCCGACAACGCGATCGTGAAGGACCATCCCGAGATCCGGACCTGGAAGTACGAGGGGACGCCGATCCTGGTCGGCGGGGTCCTCTACGCGAGCACGTCGCTCAGCCAGGTCGCGGCCATCGACGCGAGGACGGGCCGGACGCTCTGGGCCTTCGACCCGAAGACCTACGCGACGGGGGTCCCCGCCAACCACGGCTACGTCCACCGGGGAGTGGCCCGGTGGGGCGACCGGATCTTCATCGGCACCGGCGACGCCTTCCTCTATGCGCTCGACGCCCGGACCGGGGCGCCGATCGCGGGCTTCGGCCGGGAGGGCCGGACCGACCTGACCGAGGGGCTGGGCCGCCCGGTCGACCGCAAGTTCTACGCGGTGACCTCGCCCCCCCTGGTCTGCCGCGACACGGTGATCGTCGGCTCGTCGATCCTCGACTACCCGGCCGTCGCGGCGATGCCGCCCGGCGACGTCCGCGGCTTCGACGCGCGCACCGGCGCGACCCGCTGGACCTTCCACACCATCCCCCGGAAAGGGGAGTTCGGCGCCGACACGTGGGAGGAGGGGGCCTCGGAGCGGGTCGGCAACGCGAACGTCTGGGCGGTCATCGAGCGCCGACCCGGGGGCTCGGCTACGCCTACCTGCCCGTCAGCACCCCCAGCAACGACTACTACGGCGGCGGCCGTCGCGGCGACAACCTGTTCGCCGACAGCCTGGTCTGCCTCGCCGCGGAGACGGGGGAAAGGGTCTGGCACGCGCAGCTCGTCCACCACGGGCTCTGGGATTACGACCCTCCCGCGGCCCCGAACCTCGTCGACATCATGCACGACGGCCGCCGCGTCCGCGCCGTGGCGCAGGTGACCAAGCAGGGCTTCTGCTACGTCTTCGACCGCGCGACCGGGGCGCCGATCTGGCCGATCGAGGAGCGCCCCGTGCCCCGATCGACGGCGGACGGCGAGGAGGCGTCGCCCTCGCAGCCGTTCCCCACCAGGCCGGCGCCGTTCGACAGGCAGGGGTTCGCCGAGGACGACCTGATCGACTTCACGCCCGCCCTGCGCCGGAGGCGAGGGCGATCTTCGCGCAGTACGATCACGGCCCCCTGTTCACGCCCCCCTCTCGGCGAGGGACGCTGGCCATGCCGGGCGTCACCGGGGGCGCGAGCTGGAGCGGGGCCGTCTTCGACCCGGAATCGCAGAGGCTCTACGTCCCCTCGGTCACCGCCCCGTGCGTGCTGTCGCTGTCCGTCGGGCCCGGCCCCCTCCCGAGCGGGACCTCCCCGCGGACCCCCCCCCTGGTGGGGGCTTACAGCTTCCCCGCCGGCCCCCGTCGCCTGCCTTTGACCCGGCCCCCCTACGGCCGGATCACCGCGATCAACCTCGCGACGGGCGACCACGACTGGATGGTCCCGCTCGGCGACGGCCCGCGCGACCACCCCGACCTCCTTCCCCTGCACCTGCCGAGGCTCGGCTGGCCGCTGCGCGGACACCTGCTCGTGACCCGGACGCTCCTCCTCGCCGCGCAGGAGGGGGTCATCCAGAGGGCGCGCCCCTCGGACCGCCTGAACGCGATCGTCCCGGACCAGTACGCGCCGCTCGACCCCGGCCTCATGGCGTTCGACAAGGAGACCGGCGCGCTGATCGGCACGGTCCCCCTGCCCCGGAACGTCCACGGGGCCCTGATCACCTACCGGATCGACGGCAAGCAATACATCGTCGCCCCCGTCGGCGGGGCGACCGAGCCCGCGGAGCTCGTGGCCCTGGCCTTGCCATGACCCTCTCGGCGGAGGAACCCCATCAACCCGGGGGAAGGACGATGCGGACTCGATTCCTCGGATTTGCCCGGCTGCTGACCTGCGCGTCGCTGCTGATCGGCCCGTGGCCCTCCCGCGCAGGACCCGCCCGCGGCGGCCGTCGCGGGGGCGTTCACGCCTCCCGAAGACCTCCGCTTCCGGAGGGTCGACATCATCAGCGAGGGGGTCCGGCTGTCGGGCGAGATGTTCCGCCCCGGGGACCGGCCCGAGGATGAGAAGCTGGCGACGATCATCCTCTGCCACGGCTGGGGCGGGGTCGCCGCCTCGCTGCGCACGGAGGCGATCGCCTTCGCCCGCGCGGGGTTCGCGACGATCGCCTTCGACTACCGCGGCTGGGGCGCCAGCGACGGCCGAGTCATCCTGGTCGGGCCCAGGCCGAAGGAGGTCGGCAAGGACCGCCGGTTCACGGCGGAGGTCCAGGAGATCCGCGGCGTGGTCGACCCGATCGAGCAGGCGACCGACTTGCAGAACGCGGTCCACTGGGCGGCGGGCGAGCCGGGGGTCGATCCCGGGCGGATCGGCCTGTGGGGCTCAAGCTACTCGGGGGGGCACGTCGTCTACGTGGCGGCGCGCGACCCGAGGGTCCGCTGCCTGGTCAGCCAGGTGCCGTCGCTCGACTCGCGCTGGGTCGGCGCCGGCCCGCAGCTCGCCGCGACGGCCCGCGAGGCGTCGCGGATGGCGCGCGGCGAGCTCGGCTACCCCGAGCCGGGCGCCGTCGTGATCGGCAGCCTGCGGGCGCGCCGATCCGCGCCAAGCTGCTCGGCTACGCGCCGGTGGAGGACGTGGCGAAGGCCGGGCGCTGCGCCATGCTGTTCGTCGTGGCCGAGAAGGAGGAGCTGCTCCGCAACGAGGACCACGCGCGGCTCGCCTACGAGCGCGCCGGGCCCGAAGGAGTACGTCGTCCTGCCCGGCATCACCCACTACGGCGTCTACCGCGAGGCGCGGCCGAAGGCCATCCAGGTCGAGACCGACTGGTTCACCGCCCACCTCAAGCCCCCGGGCGAGGCGCCCGGGTGAGCCGTCGGGCGGCGCCCTGAGGGTCGGAGAAAAGGGGACCCCGACGGCGGCCGACGCGGCGCCCGACTGCGACGTGATCCCGGCGGCGCGGGCGCAGTTCGCGGCCGAGGACGGCCTCGGGGTGATCGTCGCGACCACCGACGTGGGTCACCTGATTTCGAGTCGTCGGCGATCCCGGGGCATCGTGAATCGCCCCGATCGTCAGCGGCGGTCCCTCCTCTCGATCCTCTCGACCGGGCTGGACTCCTTCTTCTGCTCCGCTCGGGCTTCGGTCAGGGCCCGGGTCGCCGGGCGGCGCAGCGGCTCGACATCCACGGCCGCGGCCAGCTTGCCCAGGGCGACCATGGCGTTCAGCAGGTGCGCCTCCATGTTCTTGGCGTGCGGGTTGATCGGGCCGTAGCCGTCGGCCGCCGCGTGCGCATCGTCGACCGCCTTGAAGGCCTGATCGAGCTCGCTGCGGGCCGCCTTGAGGCTCTCCTCCCGCTCGATCGAGTGGATCACCTGGCCCATCTTCACCGTGCTCGAGGCGGTCGTCTGGATCGATCGGTTGATCGTGCTGATCAGGGAGCGGGCCAGATCGAGATCGGGGTCGTTGGACAGGTCGAGGATCTTGTCCAGGGCCTCGGCGTCGGCCAGTGCGGAGAAGAGCGCCGCCTGCGCGGCGTAGAACTGGGAGCGCGCCTGGGCGAGGTCGGCCTTCGAGGGGTTCGTGCCCTCCTTGGTCGTGCGCGGAGGCTTCTGGTAAGCGTAGGCCGTCGCGGCGACGACGGCCAGGGTCAGGGCGGAGGACAGGGCGATGCGTCGGGTCATGATGGGCACCTCGGGTGCGGGGCGAAGGGTCGGGGTTTGATCCGGTCAAGCCGGCAAGGCCGGTGCCGTCGGCGAAACGCCGGGCGGGTCGGAGAACCAGTGGGCCGGGGCCAGCAGGTGCGAGTCGAGGAACCAGGGCGCGGGGTCGCCGGCGAGGCGGGCGGCGGCGGTCAGGGCGATCCGGGCGGCGGCGGCGATCACCGCCTCGGCGTCGCGGCCGAGCAGGCGGACGCACGTGTCGCCGGCCGCCGTCTCCTGCAAGGCGACCTCGCCGTCGGGGAGGCTCGGGGAGGTCGTCGGCCGCGGGCCGCCCCGAGATGAACAGGCTGGCGGCGGCCTCGGCGTCCCCGAAATGCCAGGCGATGTCGGCCTCGTCCCACGGCCCCGACCAGGCGAACCGCTCGTGATGGACCGAGCCGACCGCCGCGGAGGACGTGCAGCTCCTGCACGATGCGGTCGAAGGCGAACCGCTCGGGGGCGCGGTCGTAGCGGGTCCGGCCCGGCAGGAGGATGTCGCCCCAGACGACCTCCGCGCCGGGCCCCAGGTCGATCGTCGTCCGCTGGTGGTACCGCGACCCGGCGAACGGGATCGTCGGGCCGGGCAGGAGGCAGAGCGACCGAGCCGGCGGCCACCCGCACATCGAACCGCGCCGCGGCATGCCAGAGCGGGCAGGGGTGGACCCGCCCCGCCGACTGGTTCGTCACGAACAGGCGCACGCCCGGCCCGACGTCGAGCCCGACGAGCTGGCCGTCGCCGTCGAGCAGGCCGGCCGTCCCGTTCATCAGGAACAGCAGCGCCGGCCCGCCGGGGCCGGCGGCGACGGGTCGCAGCACGCGGAGCGGGTTCTGCTGGTAGGTCCGGCCCAGGCGGACCGCCCCCTCGCTCGCCCGCACCTCGGCGCGCAGGCCGCCGACGTGCTCGGCCGGGGCGAGGGCCGGGTCGCGGCCGGCCAGCTCGGGCGGCGTCGGGAAGTCGGCGCGGGTGATCCGGCCCCCGATCGTCGCGACCGGGTCGTCCCGCCTGGCGGGGCCCGGCGGCGGGATCAAGGTCTTTGAGGCCGGGCCGGCAGGTGGTCGCGTACCCATCGGATGACCGGGTCGACTCCCTCGTTGTGGCGGATGCTGGTGAAGAGGAACGGCCGGTCGCCCCGCATCCGGCGCGCATCGCGCTCCATGACGCCGAGGTCCGCCCCGACGTGCGGGGCGAGGTCGATCTTGTTGATGACCAGGAGGTCGCTGCGGGTGATCCCGGGCCCCCCTTGCGGGGGATCTTGTCCCCCTCGGCCACGTCGATGACGTAGATCGACACGTCGGCCAGCTCGGGCGAGAAGGTGGCGGCCAGGTTGTCGCCGCCCGACTCGATGACGACGACCTCCAGGCCGGGGAAGGCCCGCTCCAGGTCCCGGATCGCCGCCAGGTTGGCGCTGGCGTCCTCGCGGATCGCCGAGTGCGGGCAGCCGCCGGTCTCGACGCCGACGACCCGGCCGGTCGGCAGCGCCTCGTGGCGGATCAGGAACTCGGCGTCCTCCTTGGTGTAGATGTCGTTGGTGACGACCGCCAGGTCGACCTCGGGCCACAGCGCCCGGGCCAGCACCAGCGTCAGCGCCGTCTTGCCCGAGCCGACCGGGCCGCCGATCCCGACCGTGAAGACGTTCCGCGTCGGCCCGGCGTAGGTGCCGTGGTCGTGGTCATGACTGGAAGAGTCGTGTGTAGAGCCGGGTCTGTGCATGGCTGAGGACCTCGTAGGCGGGGCTCAGGCTGCCGAAGCACTCCAGGGGGACGTCGGACCAGAGGCCGGCCAGCCCGGCCAGCAGGGGATGGAGTCGGGCCAGCACCTGCTGGCCGTGCGTGTGCCCGATCGGCACGGCGCGGACCGCCGCGGCGACGATGCCCCCGGCGGCGTTCTGGAGGTACAGCATCAGCGCCTCGGCGGTCGAGGCGCCGGCCGCGACGGCCAGGGTGCCGAAGACGACGGCGTGGTGCCAGGGGCCGGGGTCGGTGGCCCTGCACCTGCGCCGCGACCCACCCCGACCAGGGCCAGCCGTCGGCCAGGCCGAGCAGGGCCTCGCCCTGGTGGAGGCTGGCCCGGCGGAGCGTCGCGGCGGCCTTGCTCGCCGTCAGCAGGTCGTTCAGCCCGGCCAGCGCGGGCCAGTCGCGGGTCGCGGCGGCGCGGGCGGCGTGCGCGACGAGCAGGCCATCGCCCGGGGCGACCGTCCGCGACAGCCAGGCGCGGGCCCAGGACTCCAGGTCGGCCGGGCCGGCCACCCGGCCCCGCGCGATGGCCGCCTCCAGGCCCCACGAGTGCGAGTAGCCGCCGATCGGCAGCGCCGAGTCGCAGAGCTGCACGATCCGGAGCAGGCCCTCCGGCGCGGTGCCGGGCGCGCGTGGCTTGTTCAAAAGAGGAAGTACCTCTGGGTCAGGGGGAGCGACTTGGCGGCGTCGACCGGCAACATCTCGCCATCGAGCACGACGCGGAACGTGTCGGGATCGATCTCGATCTTGCCCACGTTGTCGTTGTAGCTTCATGTCCTTCTTGCCGAGCTTGCGGCAGCCCTTCACCGGCAGGGCGGTCCGCGCCAGGCCGTAGCGGCCGACGATGCCGGCGTCGATCCCGGCCTGCGAGACGAACGACAGGCAGGACGCGCGAGCGCCCCGCCGAAGGCCGCGAACATGTCGCGGGGGATGACCGGCTGCGGCGTCGGGATGCTCGCGTTGATGTCGCCCATCTGCTGCATCATGATGAAGCCGTTCTTGAAGACCGTCTCCGGCTTGACGGCGAAGAAGTCCGGCTTCCACAGGACGATGTCGGCGTACTTGCCGACCTCCAGGCTGCCGACGTACTCGGCGATGCCGTGGGCGATCGCCGGGTTGATCGCGTTCTTGGCCACGTAGCGCTTGGCGCGGAGGTTGTCGGCCTTCTCGGGCTTGCCCCAGCGGGCGGGCACGTCGCCGTAGAGCGACTTCATCATGCTGGCGTTCTGCCAGTTGCGGATGATCGTCTCGCCGACGCGGCCCATCGCCTGGCTGTCGGACGACATCATGCTGAGGATGCCGTAGTCGTGCAGGATCCCCTCGGCGGCCATCGTCTCGCCGCGGATGCGGCTGTCGGCGAAGGCCTGGTCCTCGGGGTCCGACTGGTTGAGGTGGTGGGTCACCATGACCATCGGCACCCCCTCGTCGACGCTGTTGATCGTGTACGGGCGGCTCGGGGCGTTGGTGCTGGAGGGGAGCACGTTGGGCTCGCCGGCGATCCGCATGATGTCGGGGGCGTGGCCGCCGCCGGCCCCCTCGGTGTGGTAGGTGTGGATCGTCCGGCCGCCGATCGCCTTGATCGTCTCCTCGACGAAGCCCGACTCGTTCATCGTGTCGGTGTGCAGCGCGATCTGCACGTCATATTCGTCGGCGACCCGCAGTGCCGCGTCGAGGACGGCGGGGGGGCGGCCCAGTCCTCGTGCACCTTCAGCCCGGCCGCCCCCGCCTTGATCTGCTCGGCCAGCGGCGCCGTCGTGCTGCCGTTGCCCTTGCCCAGGAAGGCGATGTTGACCGGCAGGCCGTCGGCCGCCTGGTACATCCGCTCGATGTGCCAGGGGCCGGGCGTGCAGGTGGTCGCGTCGGTGCCGGTGTTCGGCCCGGTCCCGCCGCCGATCATCGTGGTGATGCCCGAGTAGAGCGCCGTCCAGGCCTGCTGCGGGCAGATCCAGTGGATGTGCGGGTCGATCAGGCCGGGCGTGGCGATCATCCCCTCGGCCGAGTAGACCTCGGTCCCCGGCCCCATCACCAGGTTCGGGTCGACGCCCGGCTGGACCAGCGGGTTGCCCGCCTTGCCGATGCCGACGATCTTCCCCTCGCGGATGCCGATGTCGGCCTTGACGATCCCCCAGTAGTCGAGGACCAGCGCGTTGGTGATGACCAGGTCGAGGGCCTTGTACTTGGATCGGTCGGCGATCGGGCAGCACCCCATGCCGTCGCGTGCGGTCTTGCCCGTGGCGAAGACGATCTCCTCGCCGTAGACGGTGTGGTCCTTCTCGACCTCGACCCAGAGCTCCGTGTCGGCCAGCCGGACCCGGTCCCCGGTGGTCGGCCCGTACTTGGTCGCGTACGACTTGCGGGACAGCTTCACGCTCACGGCGTCACCCCTCCTTCTTGGCGTCGGCGCCGCCGCCCCTGCGGGCGTCCTGGCCGGGGTTGTAGGAGTCCCGCATCCGCTGCACGGCCCGGCGGCGGACGTCCGGGTCGTCGAGCTTGCCGTCGACATAGCCGCGGAACCCGTAGGCGACGCGATCGCCCCGGTACGGGACCAGCCGGACGGTCTGCGACTGGCCCGGCTCGAACCGGACCGACGTGCCCGCGGGGCGGTCGAGCCGGTAGCCGTACGCCTTCTCGCGGTCGAACTTCAGCGTCCGGGTTGACCTCGAAGAAGTGGTAGTGCGAGCCGACCTGGACCGGGCGGTCCCCCGTGTTGGTGACCCGCAGCGAGACCGTGTCGAGACCCGTGTTGATCACGATGTCGCCGTCGGCGAACTGGATTTCCCCGGGAACCATGCGGGCGTCCTCCTCTCGTGCGTGGGCCTCAGCGGATCGGGGTGTCGACGGTCACCAGCTTGGTGCCGTCGGGGAACGTCCCCTCGACCTGGATCATCTTGATCATCTCGGGCACGCCTTCCATGACCTCGTCGCGCGACAGGATCTGCGCGCCCTCGTACTGGAGCTCGGGGACCGTCTTGCCGTCGCGGATCTTCTCGAGGATCTGCGCCGTGATCAGGGCGACGGCCTCCGGGTAATTCAGCTTCAGCCCGCGCGCCGCCGCTCCCGGGCGACCAGGCTCGCCGTGTAGATCATCAGCCGTTCCTGCTCGTGCTGGGTCAGGTGCATGCGTTCCTCCCGGGCCACGTCGCGTGGCCGTGCGAGACGCGGGTCGGGGTCGGGGGGAGGGGACGAGTCGTCCGCGGGGACGCGACGCCAGGGGACAGCCTCGGGGCGGAGAACCGCACGCCCCCGAATGCAACGCGATGCTCCAGCAAACCGAATGCCTCAAACGAACCTTCGCTCGATCCCCATCGCCAGCGAGGTCGGGCTGGCATCTCGGCTCGCCGGGCCGGCATGCAGACCGAGAAGACATCGACCTACCGCTGGCCCTTGCTTTCCCGGAAGGCAATCGCTTTCTTGTCGCCTCGGCCACCGCTGGCGACGGTCGGCACACGGAACAGGTTTCATCCCGAGGGAGCCATCTTCGCCAGGTGGCTCAGGCCGGGTTCGTGGTGGTCCCCGGCGTATCCGGCGTCGGTCGGGCACCGGCCACCGATCCGAATCCCTCAGGTCGTGAGCCGACGGGACGGTGAGCACGCCCATCCGACGCGGGGCTGGGCCGCGCGGCCGGGTGATCCGAAGTGATCGAAATCACGACGCAGGTGAACGGTGGGTTCGCTCGGCGCTCTTGGCCCGCGGGCGGAGTCGGCCCCGGCGGCTGCGCATCCACGTCGAGAAATGCCGAGTAATCAACGATTTACAAGTTCTTTACGGCAATCAGCGATCCCGGCCCCCTCCGGCCAGGCGCACGAGCGATCCGATGCGATCAAATTTGCTGGGCAAGTGAACGGTGGGTTCGGTCGGCGCTCTTCGCCCGCGGGCGGCGTGTCGGTCGGTTGGGACGAGTCTGGATTATCAACGAGCCGTGAGGCGCGGGTCCCTCATTCATACTATCCGGCGACGCGAGGTGATCGTTCCGTGAAAGATCGTGGGCCCCCGGCGGGTTCGTGGTGGGAGGATCTCCCGGGGTGGAGCATGTGGAGCATGCCGCCTCGGCTCCCGGACGGCGCCTCGGTGTCCACTCCGGATTGAAGACAGCGTGTCCCACACGCCATCCAGGTTCCCCGGATCAACATGATCTCCCGTTGAGTCATCGGCGGGGCCTTTCACGAGCGCAGGCAATCCATCGCGCATCATGAAGTGGGCGTGTTACGAGAAGGAAGAAAGCCATACGCACACCTCGGGTCTCGCCCGACCCATCCGGCGTATGGTCGGTGATCGGAGTTGGCTGTGCCGGACGGCCTTGGCATACGACATGCCGTACAATCGGCCCGGGTGGACGAGTTCCGGCCCTTCGCCCGGTCGGGCGGGCATTCGGGGCAGCGACTACCTCAGAGGGGAGGTCGGCAGATGAGTGACCGCATGACGAGGCGATCGGTGCTCTGGGCGGCCGGGGCGGGGGGGGTCGGCCTGTCGGGAGCGGGAGTGGCCGTCGGGGTGGCGGGCGCCTACCGCGGGGGGCTGCTCGGGGCGAGCCTGCTGGCCCGCCTGCCCCGCGTGCCCGAGGGGGTCCGGGCGACCGACCGCGCGGCGCTGGGCCGTGACGATATCCTGAAGGTGCCGGCCCGCCCGGCGCTGGCCTCGCGATTGGTCGAGGTCCACCACTCGCCGGGCGAAGGGCTGGAGGGCCTCGGCGTGGACGTGCGCCAGCACGCCGCCGAATTCGTCTGCGACCCGCGGTGCCCGAACCTGCTCCTGGAGGGCGCCCGCCGCGTCTCCTACGAGATCGTCGAGGTCGCCTGGCAGCCGGGCGAGGGCTGGCCGGTCTACCGCAGCCGGGCACCCCACCAGGACCATGCGATCGGCCTGCGCTATGCGGGGGTCCCGCGGCATCAGGTCGTCCTGCTCGACGACCGCGCCATCTACGTGGGCAACCCGGGCGCGATCGGCGTGCTCGACGACATCCGGGGCCCTCTGCGGGTCGACGTCAACGGCGCCTCCCACGAGGAGCACCGCGGCTTCTACAAGGTCCTGATCACCGGGATCGCCTGAATTCGGCCCGCATAGGCCGAGGATTCCCGATTTCCGGTCAACGCCGCCGCCGGGCTGAGCAGATAATATCTCCCAGCCCATGAGGGCCCGGGCGCGGTCCGGGCCCGGCATGGATGCCCGAAGAGCTGCCAGGGAGGCCTCGTCATGCGTCATCGCGTCGCGACTCACGCCCTGGGCGGGCTCCTCGCCGCCCTCGCGATGGCCGGGGCGGTGGAGGCGGCCGGCCCGGGGCCGGTCGGGCCCTGTGCCCAGCCGTCGTGCCCTCACCAGCCCGGCTGCGGAGGGCACGGACACCCGTGCCACGACCCCCCGTGCGCCGATTTCTTCCACCTCGATTGCAAGCCCTTACCCCCCATCTCCTTCTCGCGCTACGCCGATAACGGCGATTACGACTGCACCCGCCGCGTCTACGGCGACGCCTGCCCGCGGTTCCCGAGGCTCTGGTACTCGTATCGCCAGTCGTACCCGGTCTCCCACAAGGCGGGGGTCCAGGCCGGGGAAGGGGGCCGCAGCGCGGGCGCGGGATGGGATATTGACCGCCTCGCGCGACCATCCCGGTCGCTCCTCAGGGCCGCCCGACCCGCTCGGGGGGCCCTTCTTCATCCCCAAACCGACTCGGAGGTCGTCCGGGGTGACGTCCCGGGACGGCCTCGGGCCCGCCCGGTTCACCTGTCGTTTGGCCGCACATCTCTAGGGAATGTCGACACGACCCTCCAATTCGGCTCAATCCCGACACTCGGACGGGCCGATATCTGATGAGCAAGCACGCCCTCGCCTCCGTTCCCCCCCGGGACCCGCTCCGAGCGGTGACCGAGCGCCATCGCCCTCGGAGGAGGCCGGAAGTCCCTTCAGAGTTGGGTGCTGGCCAGACGACACGGTCGACATGAGATCATCTCGCCCGAGGAAACGAGGATGTCACGGACAATCCGCCCCTTGTTCCTGGCCCTGCTCGCGCCCGGCGTCTCGGGCCCTTCTCGAAGGCCGGCTCCAGGCCCAGCCCCCTCCCCCGCCCCCGCCCATCGTCGATCAACCCGGCTCCTCCACGAATGAGCAATTGCTCCGGGAGATGCAGAGGTTGCGCGACGAGGTCAAGCAGGTCCGGCAGCTCCAGGAGAAGGTCACCGACCTCGAAGGCCAGCTCAAGGGCATGAAGCAGAAGGAGGATCAGAAGCAGAAGGACGAGGAGGAGAAGAAGAAGGACGAGTCCGGCGGGCCGAAGCTCTTCCCCGGCGCCGACGACGGGACGAGGCTCTTCGGCAACGACCCGAGGGTGGGGACGGCCGCGGCCAGCGGCATCGGCGCCGGGGCCGCCGGGCCGAACGCGGGCGTCGGGCCCAAGGGGAGCTGGTCGGGAGGGCCGGTCGACGACAACTACCAGTTCAAGGGGAGCTACACCTACAACAAGGGGGGTGGCGCGTTCCTCTGGGCCGACCCCGACAAGGAATTCACCCTCTTCCTCCAGAACCAGATCACGCTCGACGGCACCTTCTACGACCGCCAGAACATGCCGACCCAGGAGCAGGGCTGGAACATCCCCTTCCAGCGGACTTATCTGTACGGCAACATCACGCGCTACGTCGAGTACCAGCTCGCGGAGGAATCGTTCCTCGGCCAGTTCAACCTGCTCGACATGTTCGTCAACTTCCACGTCGACGACCGCATGATGTTCCGGTTCGGCAAGTACGTCAGCCCGTTCCTGCTGGAATACTGGGCGTTCTCGCCCGCGTGGGAGCCGGTGATCACCAACTCGCCGCTGTTCCAGTTCGCCGGCCGCCGCCAGGTGGGCGCCATGGTCTGGGGCAAGCTCTTCGACTACAAGCTCCAGTACCAGGCCGGCATCTTCAACGGCCCGAACGGGTTCTACTTCGACCTCGACCGGAACATGGACTTCCTCGGCGCGATGACGCTCACCCCCTTCAAGGGGGACGGCATCCCCTGGCTCGACAGCCTCGGCTTCGGCGCCAGCGTCCAGACCGGCTACCAGAATTACCTCCTGAACCAGGGGCAGCGGACCCCGGCCCTGAACACCCCCGACGGCGTCGGCGAGCCGACGACCAACAACGCGATCGTCACGTCGAGCGGGGTGCCGTTCTTCACCTACAACAGCGACGTCCGCGCCTGGGGCAACCGCACCAAGATCGCGCCGCACTTCTTCTGGATGGGCCGGTTCAGCGTCCAGGGCGAATACTTCGTCCAGAGCCGGCAGCTGGCCAACTCGAGCACCACCGGGACGTCGGTCGATCCACGGCTACTACGTCAACGCCTCCTACTTCCTGACCGGCGAGCGCTACAACGGCGACGGCACGGGCACCTACACGCCGATCTCGCCGATCCGCCCCCTGATGCCCGACACGCGGCCAGTGGGGGCCGGGGGCATGGGAGGTCGCCGCCCAGATGTCCGAGATCAACATGGGCAACGGCGACTTCCTCCGCGGCTTCGCCAACCCCGTCACCAACGCCACCCGCCTCGACCAGGTGATGGTCGGCGTCAACTGGTGGCCGAACAAGTGGGTCCGGTGCAGCTTCGACTGGGTGTTCGACGAGTTCAACCGGGCGATCTCGCTGAACGGGTTCTCGCCCGGCCCGAACCAGGCCGCCAACCCGATCAACCGCTTCAACACCTTCTGGACCCGCGTGGCCGTCTTCTTCTGAGCCGCGCCGCCCGCCCGGTCCCCCGACCCGCATCGGCGTCGTGACCCGGGTCCGCGAGGGCCCGGGGCGAAGGGGCCCCACGGCCCCCCCTCCCCCGCCGCCGTCGCGCGATCGGATCGCCCCCCTCCCGATCGCCTCCGGGCCACCGGGCCCGCTCGGGAGATTGCGATGGGTTTCCCGACTCGCGAGGCCCGGCACCTGCCCATCATGCTGGCCTTCTGGCTCATCGCCCCCGGCGCGCGGGCCGAGGACATCGGACTCCCCCGCTGCCGGCCCGGACATCGGAGGCGGGCGCGGCCCTGCCGCCCCTGGTGCGACGTCCCGGCCCGACGGCACGGCCGGCCCGGCGGGCCCCTCGTCGGGCGACGAGGAGGGCCGGCCCGGTTCGTCGGAAGAGGGCCAGGGGCAGAAGGGCACCATCTCGCGGGTGACGCCGCCGGGTTCGCGCGACATCGAGACGACGGGCATCTACAGGCCCGCCGCGGTCTATCCGGGCCGCGAGGCCACCGCCGCGCCCTTCCTGGGGACGCCCCTGATCAACCGGGTCCTCGGCATCGATCCCGATCGCGTCCGGATCTTCGGCTGGGTCCAGAACAGCTTCACCGGCAACCCCAGCCGGCCCGCCGACGGCCTGAACTTCGGCGTCAACCCCAACGTCCTCGCCAACCAGTGGATGGGCAACCAGTACTACCTCGTGGTGGAGGACAGGGCCGAGCAGAACGACCGCGTCAACCTCGGATGGCGGGTGGACAGCCTGTTCGGCAACGACTGGCGGTTCAACCACATGCACGGCCTGTTCGACACCTCGTTCCGCGGCCATTCGTTCGCGGGCTACGACCCGGCCCAGATCTATGGCGAGGTCCACCTGCCGATCCTGACCAGGAAGGGCCTCGACATCCGCGGGGGCCGCTGGTACACCATCCTCGGCTACGAGGCCGTCCCGGCCATCGCCCGGCCGCTGCTCTCGGTCCCCTACATGTTCAACTATGGGCAGCCGTTCACCCACTTCGGCGTGCTCAGCACGCTCTACGTCGGCGATCACGTCCAGGTCTTCAACGGCACGGTCAACGGCTGGGACCGCTGGATCGACGCCCGCTACAAGTGGGGCTACATCGGCGGGATCGCCCTGGATTCGAAGGACGGCAAGACGAACCTGAGCGTCGCGATGGTCACGGGCCCGGACCAGTTCCCCCGCTTCCTGCCGGCGGGGACCCAGGTCGTGCCGACCGGCGCGACCCCGCCGCCGTTCCTGGCCGGCCATCGCAATCCCGGATACGGGGGCAACGACCGGACCCTGTTCACCACGGTCCTGTTCCATCGGTGGACGGGGGACCTGGCCCAGGTCGTCGAGACCGACGAGGCCTTCGAAAACAACGTGCCGGGCCTGGGCCGGGGCGGCACCGCCCAGAATGCCGAGTGGTACGGCCTCGGCAACTGGTTCCTGTATCACCTCACCGATCGCCTGACCGGCGTCTGGCGTTCGGAAGTCTTCCGCGACAACAACGGGGTCCGCACCGGCTTCGCCGACACCTTCTACGAGATGACCGTGGGGGCGATCTACCGGCCGGTGCCCCGCCTCTGGATTCGCCCCGAGGCGCGCTACGACTGGGCCCAGTTCACCCACCCCTACAACGGCGGCCACTCCGGGAGCCAGTTCACCATCGGCCTCGACGTGATCCTGCTCTTCTGATCCCCCTCCCGGCCGCCCCGCGCCTCGACGCGACCGTCACGACCGCGAAGCTCGCCCGCCGGCCCGGGGCACTTTCGGGCCGCGCGCCGGATCGGGCGCGCATAATCGAAGGTGGGGATCGGCCGTCGGGGTGGGCGGAGAGCGCCGGCCTGGCCGGAGGGGGCGGTGCCATGATGAGAGGGTCGATCTTCTGGGCGGGCGTGGTGGCGGCCGGGCTGGCCCTGGTGCCCTCGGAGGCGCCTGCGCAGGCGTGGGACACGGGCCGGAACATGTTCGGGTTCGCCCAGTACTATCCGGGCAGCGGCTGGAGCAGCTTCTATCACCCCGACTTCGACCCGCAGGCTTTCTTCCCCACCACGTTCGGGCTGCGCAGCGCGCAGCCCTCGGGGTGGGCCGCGCCCCCCGGGGCCGCCGGTCGCGGCGGCGCGTGGTCCCAGGGCCGGCATGGGTTCATTCACGATCGGGTCCTCCGGCGGCGTCGCCGCTGAGGACGGCCCCGTCGGTCGGCTCCCTCGAACGGAGGCACTCGCGATGCCCGACTCCCGGCGCATGGCCCGAGGACTCGGACTCGTCCCGAGATCACGCCGACGGCGATCGTCGGCGCGGATCGCCCGTCAATTCGACGCGCTGGAGGACCGCGCACTGCTGAGCCTCGCGCCGAGGGGGCGATCCCGGCCCCTCCGGTCCACGTCGAGTCCCACCGCCCGGCGCCCCGGGCCATCGTCTCCACGCATCAGCCCCTGATCGAGGGGGTCATCGACGGCCACGTGGCCAAGCACCCGCGGTTCTACTCGGAGTACACCGGGCCCCGGCTGCCGTCGCTCGACGGGACGCGAGCCTCGGGCGCACTGCTGCTCGGCGTCGGCTATCGGTTCACGGGCAGCGTCGTCGGCCCGATCGACCCCTCGCTGCCGGCGTCCTACGCCTTCGGCGTCGATCGCGGGGGCGCCAAGGCGCCCATGACGATCAATCCGCCGGCTGCCACCGCCGGAGGCGGCAGCGGCGGCGCCGCGGGGGGCGGGTCGACGGGGTCGGGCACATCCCTGGTCATGTTCACCCGCCGGCCCGACATCTTCGTCGACGCGCTGGTGGTCGTCACCACGGGCCCCGCCGGCCCCTCCGGCACGGTCCAGCTGATGGAGAAGGACGGCAGCACCGGGCCCGAGCGGCCGATCCCGTCCCAGGACGTCGGCATCTCGGGCAATCAGGTCTCGGTCCTCGTCCCCGCCCCGCTCCTGCCGCCGAACGGGGCCCCTCCGGACCAGTATTACTACGCCTTCTGGGCCGCCAGCGGCGACCCCACCACGTCGGCCGACGTCGCGAGCTTCGTCCCCGAGTACAACATCACCCCGATCGCCGTCCGCAGGGGCTGACCCCGCGCGGGACGAGGAACGGCCCCGATTGACGGTCAGGCGAACTCGTGCGGCTCGCCGTCGAGCGAAGGTTCGCGGGGGATGCCCTTGTAGAACCGGCGGTTGTCCAGCGCGAAGACCCTGTCGGTGAAGTCGTCCTCGGTCGTCGACTGGAGGCGATGGCGGGCGGCGATGTTCATCTTGGCGTCGATGTCGTCGACGTAGGAGACCAGCAGCGCCTCCAGGGTCAGCGGCACGATCGGGGCGCCGAACTCGCGCCGGCCGTGGTGCGACAGGATGGCGTGCTCCAGCAGGAGCAGCGTCTCCTCGGGGAACCCGTCGATCGTCCGCGCGACGTCGCGCACCAGGTCGCGGCCCATCAGGACGTGGCCGATCGAGCTGCCCCTCCTTGGTGTATCTCGTCTCGACCGGGTGGTAGTCGAGCTCGCGGAGCTTGCCGATGTCGTGGAGGATCGCCGCCGCCACGATCACCCCCTTGTTCAGCGGGGGGTTCAGCTCCTCGTAATACGAGGCGTAATGGTCGGCCAGGAGGCCGGCGACCCGCGTCATGCTCCAGACGTGCTCGAGCAGGCCGGCGGTGTAGCCGTGGTGGAAGTTCTGCGCGGCGGGCATCTTCTTGAACAGGGGCGCGTGGTCATCGAGGATCGTCCGCACCAGGCGCCTCAGGTGGGCGTCGTCGATATACTTCTCGACCCGATCGAGGATCGACCTGAAGAGGTTCTCGGGGTTGTACCGGCTGCTCTCGACGAGGTCGAAGAAGTCGTAGCCGTCGGCGGCGTCGTCGTCCCGCGCGGGGCGGATCGTGATGATCTTCAGCTGCATCCCGAACTTGGGGTGCAGCTCGCCCCGGCCTCGGATGCGATAGGCGATACCCTCGGCCCATTGGCCGGATTCGTTATGGTAGATATGATCGTGCCAGAGCGGGGCTTCGAGCACGACCCGCTTGTCGCGGAAGTAGCACTTGACGAACGGCTGGTCGCGGCTCGTCACCCCACGGACCTTCTTGATCAAGGCTGCGAAGCATTCCGCCTCCTGGCCATCGGCCAGGTCGGAGAGCCTGATCACCGCCGTGTCCGTGCCGGCCATGCGCCGTCGCCCCTTTCCGCGAGCCTCGGTCATCGCCGTCGCAGCGCGACGCCTCGATTACCTCAACTCTACATCATCGTCACGGTGCGGACGCGACCTTGATCTAATCATTTGGCGACTACGGTTCAAGGAGATAGCATGACCGTCTGTTCCGTACAATACTGTTCGCAATATCACTTATGGTCAGAAGGTCACTTATGGAAAGACCGGGCCGTACCCCCTTGAATTGACGGAAAGGGGTGCCGGCGATGACGGATAGGCTAAGTCAGAAAACGGCCGAGACGATGGGCATACTCGGACTGCCCGCGCCAGTGCGGGAGCTGGCCCGAGAGCGGTGGGACGCGATCGTCGTCGGCGCCGGGCACAACGGACTGACCTGCGCGACCTATCTGGCCAGGGCGGGGCGGCGAGTGCTGGTCCTGGAGGCGAGGCGGAGGGTCGGCGGCGCCTGCACGCTCGACGAGCCCTGGCCGGGGTTCCGGATCTCGCCGTGCGCCTATCTGGTCGGCCTGCTCCACCCGCTGGTCATCGACGAGCTCGACCTGCCCGCGCGCGGGCTGCGCTGGTTCCCGGCCAGCGCGGGGATGTTCGTGCCGTTCGACGACGGCGAGGGCGTCCAGATGTGGGATGACGACCTCCGCTGCGAGGAGGAAATCAAGCGCCTCTCGCCGGGCGACCTCGACGGCTGGCGGGCCCAGGGCGAGGTGAAGCGACGCCTCCGGGATGCGATCCGGCCCCCGGGCGACGGCGACCTCTGGATCGGCCCGGCGCCGTCTCGCGACGGATCGAGGAGCGGATCGGACACGACGACGAGGCCCGCAAGCTCCTGTTCGAGTGGTCGATGGTCGAGCTCGTCGAGCATTACCTGAAGGACGAGCGCCTCCAGGTGGCGCTCCTGGGCCAGGGGGTGATCGGCACGAACGCCAGCCCGCACGACCCGGGGACGGCGTCGATCCACTTCCACCACGCCTCGGGCCGGCTCGGGGGGGTGCCCGGGATGTGGGGGTACGTCGAGGGGGGGATGGGGCAGGTCTCGTTCCTGCTCTGCGACGCCGCCCGGGACGCCGGCGCGACGGTCGCGACCGGCCTGCCGGTCGCGCGGATCGTCCCCGGCCGGGGGGTCGAGCTCGAGGCCGGCGAGCGGATCGATGCCGAGTGCGTCGTCTCGAACGCCGACCCGAGGACCACGCTCCGCCTGCTCGGCGACGCCGCCGAACCGGCGTGGCGCGCCCGGGTCGAGGCGATCCCGATGACCGGCTGCACCGTCAAGCTGAACGTGGCGCTGCGCGAGCTGCCGAGCTTCCGGGCCCGGCCCGGCACCCGCGAGCCGCACCATTACGGTCAAGTCAACACGCCCCTGAGCAAGGCCGAGTGGCGATCGGCCTTCGAGGCCGCCCGCGCGGGCCGACTCCCCGACCGGCTCTGGACCGAGCTCTACTTCCACAGCGCCCACGACCCGAGCGTCGCGCCGGTCGGCCGGCACACGATGAGCGTCTTCGCGCAGTATGTCCCGCACACCTTCGCCGAGGGGGACTGGGACTCGCGACGGGCCGAGGTGGAGCGGCTCGCGCTGGGCTCGATCGCCCGGTACTGCGAGAACATGCCCGGCGCCGTGATCGCCGCTCAGGTGCTCGGCCCCCCGGACATCGAGCGCGAGGTCGGCCTGTCGGGGGGGCACATCTTCCAGGGGGAATGCCTCCCCCCCTTCATGTGGGACCGCCGCCTGGAGCCGCGCACGCCGATGCCCGGCCTCTTCCTCTGCGGCGCCTGCACCCATCCCGGCGGCAGCGTCATCGCCATCAATGGCCGCAACGCCGCCTCCGCCATCCTCGGGGGCCTGTGAGCCGCGACGGCCGGGCCGCACGCGCCTCTTGGCATTGGGTTTGCGACCACGACCCCTCCGGTGACACATCTCAACTCCTTTCCTCTGGAGGAAGCATCGATGGCGGAAACCAGGCGAGACGATGTGAATCCGAGTACGGCCGATCCTGCCCACACGAAGTCTCATGACCCCAACCGCGACCCGATCACCGGCGAGCCGGGGCGCACCCGGTCGGCGCGGGCGTCGGCGCGGCCGTCGGCGGCGCCGCGGCCGGCGTGGCCGGCGGCGCGCTGGGCGGCATGGCGACCGGCGCCGCGGCCGGCACGACCGCGGGGCCGATCGGCACCGTCGTCGGCGCGGTGGTCGGCGGCGTGGTCGGCGGCCTGGCCGGCAAGGGGATCGCCGAGTCGATCAACCCGACCGACGAGGACGCCTACTGGCGCGAGAACTACGCCAGCCGCCCCTACTACGACAAGTCCACCACCTACGATGAATATCGACCGGCCTACCAGCACGGCTGGGAGTCGCGATCCAGGTACGAGGGCAAGACCTTCGATGAAGTCGAACCCCATCTCCAGCGCGACTGGGATTCGGTCAAGGCCCACTCCAAGCTGACCTGGGACCGCGCCAAGCACGCCACCCGCGACGCCTGGGACCGCGTCGAGCGCAACGTGACCGGCCACCACGACACCGGCACCACGACGGCCGGCAGCAACGTCTCGACCGCAACCGGCCGCGAGCGGGACGCCCGCTGACTCCCGGGCGGAGGCCGTCGCAATGACCCGAGGGCGGGGCCCGGCGCGGAGGATCTCCGCCCGGCCCCGCCGTTTTCCTGTTCAGGCGGGCCGATCGGGCATCGCCGGGCGGCTCATCGTCTGGTCAGGTGACCCGGGGCGTCGCCGGGGCCGTCACCGCTCGCGGTAGACGATCCGCCCCTTGGTGAGGTCGTAAGGCGTGATCTCGATCGTCACCCGGTCGCCGGGCACGATCCGGATGAAGTTCTTGCGCATCTTGCCGGCGATGTGCGCCAGGATGCGGTGACCGCTCTCCAGCTCGACCATGAACTGCGTGTTCGGCAGGGCCTCGACGATGCGGCCCTCGGTCCGGATCGGTTCCTCTTTGGCCACGCGGATCTCCTGCGACGGCCGGCGCCGCCCGAGGACGAGGACGCAAACGCCGGGACCATTCGACCATCCGGGCGGCGACGCCACCACCCCGGCCGGCGGAGCCCACGGCGAGGCCGTCAGCTCCGTCGGACGAGCGCGAGGCATCGCACTCAACCCCGCCCGGGACCATCCCAACATAACCCATCCGGGCGAATTTGACCAGCGTCCGAACTTCCGGCCCGCGGGTCGATCCGTAATCACGGCACCCCGTGCGAGCGGCTCGGCATCAGACCCAGATCGTCGGCAGAAGGCCCAGCGCGGCCTGCCAGCTTGAGGGGACGTCGTCGGCCTCGGGGATGGTCAAGGTTTCGTCGCCGACGGCGAGCATCGGCCGGGGGCCGTCGACCACGACAGTCCCACCGGCGATCGGCTCGCGGAGGATGGTCTCGATCAGGGCACGCTCGGCACCGAGCGGGTCGGCGTCCGTTTCGTGGAGGGAGAGGAGCTCGAAGGGGAGCGCACGGCGCTCAGCCACGCGGCCAGCGTCCGCACGGCCCCGACCAGGAGGGACAGGAGCAGCACGACCCGCTGCCGGGGGGCCCGGCGTCCTTGAAGCGGGAGCGGGCCAGGTCGGGATTCGGACCTCGTGGACGACCATCCGCATAAACCCCAGGGAAGATCAGCCACAGAAGGCCAGAGAGAATTAATAAATATGTTAAATATATTATTTAACTTATTATACTATTATCTATCTACCCCGTGGCCCTCTGGGGCCTCGGCGGGGAAAAACGTCCGCCGGTCGTCGAGGCCATCGCCGTTGCCGGCCGGCGACGACCGGCCGAACGGGGGCGTCAGGTAGCGGTTGACCCGCCGCAGGTCGTCGTGGGTGCAGTGGCCCTCGACCCACGGCTTCCGGTCCGGCCCGCGGTGGACCTCGACCCGCACGCCCAGGTCGATCCGCTCCTGCTTGGCGACGAGGGACCGCCCGAGCGACGTGCGGAAGCGGTCGATGCGCGATCGCGGCGCCTCGGCCTCGTCCTGGGGCTCGCTCAGGGTGAGCCGGTCGAGATCCGCGGCCCCGTCGGTCGTCGCCATCACCAAACGCCCTCATCCACGTCGCAGATGACCGCCCCCCGCAGCCCCGCCGCCGCGATCGTCATGCCGTCGGGCGCGAACGCCACGTCCCACAGCCGCACCGTCCCGTCGTGGCCGCCGGGGGCCAGCGTCCGGCCGTCGGGCGCGTAGGCCGCGCAGGTCACGCGGTGCTCATGGCCTTGGAGGACGAGCATCGACGCCTCTTCCGCGATCACCCCTCGGATCGCGGACCGCCGTCACACTCCGGGGTCGATCACCTCACGACAACCTCAATGAATACTATCCGCACCCCGGGCCGCCGCGCTCTGAGATTCCGGCAGCGATGCTCGAAACGGACCCTCGTTCGGGCCCTCCGATGGTCCACAGGCCGGCCATTGTTCAACATTCGCTTCGTTTCGGGAAACGCCCTTCGGCCTTCCCCCCGTCCGGGACGACGCCAGACCACCGGGCCTATTCGCTTCGTTTCAGGAAAGCGTCCGCGCACATCTCCGGCCGCGATCGTGACAATCGGAAAGGCCGATTTCGCTTCGTTTCGGGAAACCCGCGCACCCGACACCTGAATCTTGTCCGGTGATTTGACCTAACGTTTTACATTTTCAATACTTATGGTGATTATGTACGATCGAACCCGAACCACGTCAGGGGTCCGCTTCGGTCAAACGAATCGACCCACCGTGTCATTCGCATGACGCATCCTGAGGTGGTCCCCCCGCGACTCCGGCAGGGGAATCCCGGGTCGATCGGGGCGGGCCATTATGTACGGATGTACAATACGCCCGACGATGGGGACGGGCTACCAGCTCCCGCCGGCCCCCTGATCGTCGCTGGTGTCGCTCCAGTCACCCCCGGCGTCGGCGTCGCCGCTGGCGGAATTGTCGCCCCAGTCTCCCTCGGCGCCGGCGGACTCGTCCGGGGCGGAATCCGGGACGTTCCAGTCGCCGGTGGTGTCGGCCGGGTTCCCTTCACCGCCGCCGGGAGACTCCTCGGGCAAGGGGGTCCAGCCGCCGTCGCCCGCATCGCCGACGCCCCACTCGGTCGTGCCGGCCTGGCTGGGTTCAGGCGTGTTGCCCCAGTCGGCGCCGGCGCCGGCGTTGGGGTCGTAGGTCTCGGCGGGGGGCGGCGCCTCGGTCGGGCCGCCCGAGGGGACGGGGGGGACCGCGCCGCCGGGCTCGGCGCCCTGGGGGGGCATGGGCAAGGGATGCCCTTCGGGTGTGTGCGGGCGGCCGAATTTGTCGTACAGGACGTTGCCCAGGACGGCCCCCCCGAGCCCGCCGAGCGCGCCGCTGACGAAGCCGCCCCCCGACTGGGGCGGGGCGCCCCGTAGCCTCCCCCCGCGGGATAGCCGCCGGCCGGGTAGCCGGGGCCGGGGGGCGGGGCGTAGCCGGGCTGGCCGCCGTAGGGAGGCGCGGGCCTCGGGCCGGGCGCGGGCCCGGCGGGATGATAGCCAGCCTGAGGGGTGGGGGCGTAGCCCCCTTGAGGCTGCGGCTGCGACGCCGCGGGGTAAGCTTGCGGGCGCCGCAGGACCCGGCCGAGGAGCCAGATCAGGACGAGCACCCCGACGCCGCCCGCGATCAGCAGGGGGAGGTTGCTCCCTCGCTGGGCCGGCAGAGGCGCGGGCGCCCCAGGGGCCGGGGCCTCCCCGACCACGACGTCCTTCGGCTTCGCGCCGGGCGCCTCGTCGGCGGCGACCTCGGCCGGCAGGCCGGCGTCCTTGCGGGTCTCGGCCACGGCGTCGCGCAGGCCGCGGTCGTAGTCCCGGGCGTGGAAGGCGTCGGTGATCGTCTTCGCGAGCGATTCGACCCTGTCGCGGGTGAAGGTGCCCTCGGCCGAGCGGCTGGGCTCGACCCAGACCTTGTGCTCTCGCTTGGCGATCAGGACGAGCAGGCCGTGTTCGTTCAGGGCCTTGGACTCGGCGAGGGTGCGCTCCTGGATCGTCTCGCCGTCCCGCAGCGCGTCGACGGTCCTGACGGCGACCTCCCAGCGGCGCCGGCGGCGGAGGTCCTCGAGCGCTCGGTCGGCCTCGCGCACCGCGTCGGGCGAGAACATCCTGGCCCCGTCCTGGACGCCGACGTGGGACGTCTGCGCCGAGGACGCCCCGCCGCCGAGGAAAGCGACCAGGGCCAGGCCGATCGGTACGAATCGCCTCATCGTGGGACCTCCGTCGGTGCAGGGTTCGGGCCGGCGTCGCGACCCGGTCGTCGCGCGCCGGTCGCCCGTGTGTCCACGCGGTCGGGCCCATGATTGTCCCGATCCCCGGGCTTTTCCTCGATTTGATGACGGTGCGGGTGACATCGTAGCACGGCCGACGGCCCGCCGCGATGGTTTCCGGCCCGGCTTGCTCCCCTGAGCACTTCCCGGCCCGGGGGCCTCATCCTAGAATGGGGCGTCGCCGGGGCCTCCGGCCCCCGGGCAACGCCGGGAGCATCCCATGACGATCCGCCAGGGCATCCGCGCCGCGACGGAGCACGAACTCTACCTCCGCCTCTTCATCACCAACGGCGGAGGCTGGTGACCCGCCCCTCCCTCGGATCTCGATCGAACATCGCCCCGGGAGGTCGACCCCCGGCATCTCGCCCCGATCCCGGGGGCTGGGCGTCCGCCATCGCGTCGCGGGCGTGACCGGACGGGTCCGCCGGTGGGGGACTTTCGCATGGATCATCTCGACGTCCCGCGATGGCTCGGGTCGCTGGCCCTGATGCTGGGCCTGGCCAAGCTGTTCGGGCTGATGGCCCGGTGGATCGGCCAGCCGGCGGTCCTCGGCGAGCTGGCGGCCGGCGTGGTCCTGGGGGGCTCGGTGCTCGGGCTGGTCGATCCCCGCTCGGAGGTGCTCCACCTGCTCTCCGAGATGGGGGTGGTGATCCTCCTGTTCGCCATCGGCCTGGAGACCGAGTTGCACCGCCTGGTGCAGGTGGGGGTGAACGCGGTCGTGGTGGCGACGGTCGGGGTCGCGCTGCCGTTCGCGCTGGGGTACGTCGTCTGCCGATGGCTGGGGCTGTCGAGCCTGGTGGCGATCGTGGCGGGGGCGTCTTTGACGGCCACGAGCGTCGGGATCACGGCAAGGGTGCTGTCGGACCTGGGCCGGCTCCAGGACGTCGAGAGCCAGATCATCCTGGCGGCGGCGGTCCTCGACGACATCGTCGGGCTGGTGATCCTGACCGTCGTGGCGGGGCTGGCCGAGGGCCGCGCCGTGACGGCGGCCGTGGTGGCGACGACGGCGGCGATCGCCTTCGGCTTCGTGCTCGCCACGCTGCTCCTGGGCCGGTTCGTCGTCCCCCCCGTGTTCCGCCTCCTGGCGCGGGTGGACCTGCAAGGGACGCTGACGGCCGGCGCGCTGGCGATGGCGTTCGGCCTGGCCTGGCTGGCCGACCGGGCGGGCTCGGCGATGATCATCGGCGCCTTCGCCGCCGGGCTGCTGCTCGACGGGACGCCCGGCAAGCCCGAGGTCGAGCGGGGGATCACCGCGCTGGGGCACTTCTTCGTCCCCCTGTTCTTCATCGCCGTCGGCGCCGCCGTGGACGTCCGGCGCTCGACCCGCGCACCGGAGACGGCCGCGCGGCGCTCTTGATCGGCGCCGCGTTGACCGCGGCGGCCGTGGCGGGCAAGTTCGCCTCGGGCTACGCGCTAGCCTGGTTCCGGGGCCGCAAGGACGTCATCGGCGCCGGCATGGTCCCCCGCGGCGAGGTCGGGCTGATCTTCGCCCAGATGGGCCTGGCCGGCGGCGTGCTCGACCCCGGCCTCTTCGCCGCGGTCACGCTGATGGTCATGGTCACCACCTTCCTCGCACCCCCGCTCCTGAAGGCCCTCCTCGCCACCGGGCTGGCCCGACCGACCGAGGCCGGGGATGTCGATGACCTCGTCACGATGCCATGAAGGAAGTGCTGAGTGCCTCGGAGAGTGCTGAGTGCTGAGTGCTGAGATTTTGTACGGTCGAAGTTGAAACGCGCTGAGCTTCTCACTGACCAGGGAGATGGCGTGTGGAACACTTTCTTCGAATCTGAAGGTCAAGCCCGCAAGCGAACCTCTCAGCACTCAGCACTCAGCACTCAGCACTCAGCACTCAGCACTCAGCACTCAGCACTCAGCACTCAGCACTCAGCACTCAGCACTCTCCGAAACACTCAGCACTCTCCTCATGCCGGGTTCTCCAGCCGGAACCAGTAGAACCCGTGGGGCGGGAGGCTGAGGAAATAGGGGCGCTCGCCGAGGGCCGGGAACGGGGTCTTGCCGATCAGCTCGATCGGGACCATCCCCGGATAGGCGCGCAGGTCGAGCTCGCACGGCTGGACATAGCGGGACAGGTTGTTGACCACCAGCGCGACCTCGTCGTGGAACTTGCGGATGTAGGCGACGACGTGGTGGTTGGGGCAGGCGACGAACTCCAGGCTGCCGCGGCCGAAGACCTTGTACTGCTTGCGGACCTGGAGCATCCGCCTGATCCAGCGGAGCAGAGAGTGCGGCGAGCGGAGCTGCGCCTCGACGTTGACCGACTGGTAGTTGTAGATCGGGTCGAGGATCACCGGCTGGTAGAGCGACGACGGGTCGGCGCGGGAGAAGCCGGCGTTGCGGTCGCCCGACCACTGCATCGGCGTGCGGACGCCGTTGCGGTCGCCCAGGTAGATGTTGTCGCCCATGCCGATCTCGTCGCCGTAGTAGAGCACCGGGCTGCCCGGCAGGGTGAACAGGAGGCTGTAGAGCAGCTCCATCTGGCGACGGCCGCTGTCCATCAACGGCGCCAGGCGGCGGCGGATGCCCAGGTTGATCCGCATCCGCTTGTCCTTGGCGTACTCGCGGTACATGTAGTCGCGCTCCTCGTCGGTCACCATCTCCAGGGTGAGCTCGTCGTGGTTGCGCAGGAACAGGCCCCACTGGCACGACGGCGGGATGTGCGGCATCTGCGACATGATGTCGACGATCGGCGTGCGGTCCTCGCGCCGCAGCGCCATGAACAGGCGCGGCATCAGCGGGAAGTTGAACGCCATGTGGAACTCGTCCCCCTCGCCGAAGTAGGGGAGCAGGTCGGTCGGCCACTGGTTGGCCTCGGCCAGCAGGAGCGTGCCCGGGTAGCGCTCGTCGATGAACTGGCGCATCTGCTTGAGGAACTGGTGCGTCTCGGGCAGGTTCTCGCAGCTCGTGCCCTCGCGCTCGAAGAGGTAGGGGACGGCGTCGACGCGGAACCCGTCGATGCCGCGGTCGAGCCAGAAGGCCATGATGTCGAGCATCTCCTGGCAGACCGCCGGGTTGTCGTAGTTCAGGTCGGGCTGGTGGCTGAAGAAGCGGTGCCAGTAGTATTGCCGCGCGACGGGGTCCCACGTCCAGTTCGAGTGCTCGGTGTCGGTGAAGATGATCCGCACGCCCTGGTAGATCTTGTCGGTGTCGCTCCAGACGTAATAGTCCCGCTTGGGCGACTCGGGGTCGCGGCGGGCCTCCTGGAACCACGGGTGCTGGTCGGAGGTGTGGTTGACCACCAGGTCGGCGATCACCCGGATGCCCCGCGCGTGCGCCGCGGTGGTCAGCGCCTCGAAGTCCTCGACCGTGCCGATCGTCGGGTGGATGCCGCGGAAGTCGGCGATGTCGTAGCCGTCGTCCTTCAACGGCGAGGGGTAGATGGGCATCAGCCAGAGGCAGTCGACCCCGAGGTCCTGGAGGTAGTCGAGCTTCGCCGTCAGCCCGGCGAGGTCGCCGTTGCCGTCCTGGTTCTCGTCGTAGAACCCGCGGACGTAGACCTCGTAGAAGACGGCATCCAGGTACCACAGGGTGTCCGATTTGTTCATCTCGGGTCCCCAACCTTCGGAGACGGACCCTCGACCCGCCGGCCCGCGACTCGGCCGCGGGTCGGAGGTCCGGCGTCGATTCGACCCCGGAGACTTTAGCAAGTCCCATTCCGGTCCGACAGGGACCGGGCCGTCCCCGCGCGATCACTCGCCGGTCAACCGCTCCCAGAGGCGGCGGCGGGAGCGGGCCTGGGCCTCCTCCGGGTACTCGTCGACCTCGGCCAGAGAGCTGTTGCGGTAGGGGCCCGAGCCGGCGAAGAAGCGGTCGCGGACCCCTTCCGCGTTCAGGAGCGGGCCCGATTCCCAGACGATCCGCCCGGAATGGGCGTCGTAGGCGAACAGGGTCGCCTTCACGACGGCGTCCTGCTTGCTCGACTGGGAGGGCGTCATCGCGGAGGAGGAGCTGGAGCTCGACCCCGTGGACGAGGACGAGGCGATCCCGAGGATGGAAGGGACGATGCCGAGCTGCGACAGGCCGAAGGTGCAATTGCGCTCGTCGGTGCCGTAGGCGCCGAAGGACGGCTCGACGATCACCTGGGCCTTGTCCTTGCTGTCCTCCAGCAGGACCCCCTGCTCGGCCATGGCGCGGCGGATGCTGGAGAGCACCCAGTCCTTGTCGACGACCGAGACGAACTGCGGGTCGAGGAAGACCCGCGCCCCCGCCAGGGGCCGGAAGTCGACGGCGCAGAGGGCGGAGTCCCAGGCCCCGGTCAGGAGGAGTTGTTCGGTCCCCGATCGCGACGTCCCCGTCGTCTTGACGCTGGTGCAGCCGCCCGCCAGAGCGCCCGCCAGCGCCAGGACGAGGGGACCCGAGGGCCGCCGGATGGTGGAGTCTGATCGCATAAGCACCCGCCGTACTGACCGCGAGACCGACCCCGGCGGAGCGGAATCCGTCCGCCGATGGCCCCGGGACGCGGGGCCTTTCTTGGATCGGCATGCCGGGCGCGATGCTCTGAGGAAATTTGCGGAAGATATCGAGCAAGAGGGATAGGACGACCCGCGCATCCCGGGCGAATGCGCCGGCGACTTCGCCGAGATGCGGGACTTCCCTCCCGATCAGAGCAAGGGCGAGAGCAGGCGGACGACGTCCTCGGCCAGCTCGGTGATCCGGCCCGCGGGCGGGGAGGCGGGTGACGCAGTCGGCCATGAGCGTCTCGATGTAGGAGGCGGTCCCCTCCACCTCGGGGGGCGAGACGAGGAACAGGGCGACCTCGTAGTTCAGGAAGAGGCTGCGCATGTCCATGTTCGCCGAGCCGACGATCGCGAGGCCGTCGTCGACGACGACCGCCTTGGCGTGGACCATCCCCGGCCGGTAGAGCAGGACGCGCCCGCCCGCGTCGTGGACCTGGCGGAGGTAGCTGGCGCGGGCCAGGTCGGCCATCAGCTTGTTCGAGTGGGCCGGGACGACCAGCCGGACGTCGACCCCGCGGCGGGCGGCCAGGTCCAGGGCCCGCACGAGCGTCTCGTCGGGGATGAAGTAGGGGGTCACGACCCAGATCCGCCGCCTCGCCGCGAAGGTCGCCGAGACGATCGACTCGTAGAGCGGGTCGCCCGCCACGTCGGGGCCGCTGGCGACGACCTGGACCGGGGCGCCGTCGGACCCCTCGCGGGCGGGGGGCGGCGCGTCGGCCGCCGGCTCCTCGCCGGTGGCGAACTTCCAGTCGGACCGGAACAGGTCGCCGAGGTCGTGCGCGGCCGGGCCCGACACGACCACCGACAGGTCGCGCCACCGCGTCGGCAGGGGCGTCGGGCCCATGTATTCCTCGGCCAGGTTCATGCCGCCGGCCAGCGCGTGGCGGTCGTCGACGACGACGATCTTGCGGTGGTTGCGCAGGTTGGCGCGGCCGCGGAACGGCCAGTGGATCACCGGCATGAACCAGGCGACCCGCCCCCCGGCGTCGAGCAGGGGCGCGAGCCTCCTCCGCCCGACCCGCCACGAGCCGACGCTGTCGAGCAGCAGGCGCACCTCGACCCCCTCGGCCGCGCGCCGCGCCAGGCGCTCGACGATCGCCTCGCCGACCACGTCGCGGCCGAGGATGTAGGTGGTGATGTGGATCGTCCGCTCGGCCTTGTCGATGAGGCGGAGCAGTTGCCGGTACGCCTCCTGGCCGTCGCGGCGCAGCTCCACGCGGTTGCCCGTCGTCGGCTCCGGGGACGCCGTACGACCGCAGGACGCGCTCGACGGGCCCTGCGCCTCGTCGCCGGGCCCTCCCCGTCTCGGGGGATACACGAGCTCCTTGCGGCCCGCCATCCGGCGGATCTTCCGGCCGCCGAACATCAGGTACAGCGGCACGCCCACGTAGGGCAGCAGGAGGATCGTCAGCACCCAGGCGATCGTGCTCGTCGGCGACCGCTGCTGCTTCAGCAGGTGCGCCAGCAGCACCAGCGCCAGCACGAAGCCGAGGACCGTGAGGAACTCGGACGAGATCCAGAGGGAGATCGGCTGGAGGACCTTCACCGCGGACGGCCGGGCTCAGGGCCTGGGGCGGCGGGGGAGAGGACGCAGCGGAACCCGACGTGCGACGCCCCGCTGTCGGTCGCCCCCTTGCCGCGGGCCCCGGGCAGGTAGCGCGTGCAGTAGTTGTCGGCGCACAGGAACGAGCCGCCCCGCTGGACCCTCTTGGGCACGCCGGGCTCGTTCGGGTCGTGGCTGGAGGAGGGGCCCTGGGGGTCTCGCGTCGCGCCGGCCGAGTTGTAGGCGTAGTTCGGCCGATACCAGTCGGAGCACCACTCCCAGACGTTGCCGGCCATGTCATGCAGGCCGAACCCGTTGGGCGGGAACGTCGCCACCGGCGCCGCCGTGCGGAAGCCGTCGGCCACGCTGTTCTCGGCCGGGAACTGCCCCTGCCAGTTGTTCACGACCCACTTCCCGCCGGGCCTCTGCTCGTCGCCCCAGACGTACCGCTTGCGGTCGAGCCCGCCCCGGGCCGCGTACTCCCACTCGGCCTCGGTCGGGAGCCTCTTGCCGGCCCATTTCGCGAAGGCGACGGCGTCGTCCCAGCAGACCTGGACGACCGGATAGTCGTCCTTCCCGGAGATCGAGTCGTCGGGCCCCTCGGGGTGCCTCCAGTCGGCCCCCGGCACGTACCGCCACCACGACAGGGGCTGATCGAGCGAGACCGGGCCGTTCGCGGGGGGCGTGAAGACGAGAGAGCCGGGGACCAGCAGCGCCGGGTCGGCACCCGGGAAGTCCTTGGGGTCGGGCTTGCGCTCGGCGACCGTCACGTAGCCGGTGGCACGGACGAACGCCTCGAACTGGCGGTTGGTCACCTCGGTCCTGTCCATCCAGAAGCCGTCGAGGGTGACCAGGTGGACCGGGCCCGCGTCGTTGGTGGCGGGGTCGTCGGTCCCCATCCAGAACTGGCCGCCGGGAATCCAGACCATCCCCTCGGGCGCCGGCCCCTCGGGCTTCTCGCGGCGGACCGCGGCCTCCTGAGCCTGCGCCTCGACGACCGGCTCGACGCCCTGGGCGCGGCCCTGGCTCTGCTCCGGCCGGGTGTCTCTGCGCGGAAGCCGGCCGAGGCGGCGTAGATCGAGACTGCCGCGACCAGCCCCGCCGCGATCCCGACCACCGGCCAGAGCCAGCCCGGCCGCCCCCGATCATCCCGCCCCTCGATGCGCTGCGCCTTCGTCACGGACATGCCCCTGGGACCATGATCAACCCGCCGTCGTGAGTCCGTCCCCCGACGTCCTCCGGACAGTATCTCCCTCCGAGCGTCCGAATGCAACGCGGTTGGCCGGCCCGCGCAGCCCGCCGGGCCCGGGGCACCTTACCCACCTTGAACCGGCCCCGCGGCACAGTTCGTGCATCGGCATATTTTGGTGAGGTGCGAAGCGCCTCGCGGTGAGGGGGTCCCTCTTCGCCTTGGACTGATGACGAGACCATCACGACATCCACAGGAGTGATGCCATGAGTGCGCGGAAAACCGACGAGACTCGCGACAAGGCGACGGTCGACGCGAAGGCGGGCGGCACGATGGCCGGGGGCGCCGCGGGGGCGGTGATTGGAGGGGTCGTGGGCGGGCCGGTCGGCGCGGGGATCGGCGGGGTCGTCGGATCGGCCATCGGCGGCGCCGCGGGCTCGGCGCTCGACTACAATTCGGCCGAGCCCGAGTTCCGCAACGAGTGGGAGCGCGTCCACCACAAGGCCGGCTCGACGGCGACCTGGGAAGACGCCTCCTCGGCCTACCGCTACGGATGGGAGAGCCACGATCGGACCGAGTACCAGGGCCGGACCTGGGACGAGGTCCATCCCCACCTCCAGCAGGGCTGGACCGGCCAGGGGAACTGGACCGAATACGAGCCCCTGGTCCGCTCGGCCTGGGACCGCCGCGCCGAGCGCCCCTGGGCACCCAGGGTGGGGCCAAGACGAGCTGAGACCCTCCGCACGCCCGGGCCGGGGACTCTTTCCCGGCCCGGCTTCCCTCCCTCCGATCAGCCTGCGCACTCCGTGGCCCCTCCTTGACGTCCCGGTCGATCCCCGATTAAATTCGGTTAACCGCGCAAGTCTCCGATTCCGGCATCGTCACCGCGTCTCGCCCGTCTCCTCTTGCCGAAGGATCGATACCAATGCGCACCCCGCTCCGTTTCCGACCGATCGGGATCATCCTGGGCCTGCTCACCCTCGCCGCGCCCGCGACCGCCCGCGCCCAGTACGGCGGCATGGGAGGGGGGTTCGGCGGCGGCGACAAGCCCGAACCCCAGGTCCAGTTCGTGCTGATCGGCCGGCACCCGGCCCATCCCCTGCCCGCCCCGGTGGCGCGGACCTGGCTGAAACTTCAGAAGGCCGCCGACTTCGATTTCTCGAACGAGACGCCCCTCGAGGCGGTGCTCAAGTCCATCAAGCAGGTCACGGCCGAGGGCAAGGAGGGGAAGGACGAGGGCCTCCCCATCTACGTCGATCCGGTGGGGCTGCAAGAGGCCGAGAAGACGATGACCTCACCCGTCACCCTCAGCATGAATGGGGTCTCGGTCGCCACGGCGCTGGAGCTGATGCTCAAGCAGCTCGGCCTGACCTTCAACGTCCTCAAGGACGGCGTCGTGGTGATCACGAACGACGCGAGCGAGGACCGGACGGAATACTCGGTGCCCGTGACCGCCGCGGCGGCGCGGGCCTGGCTGAAGCTGCACCGGCCCGCCTCGCTCGCGTTCCAGGAGGCGCCCCTTTCCGACGTGATCAAGGCCATCAAGAAGGCCACGGCCGACAAGGACTGCCCCTCGGGCCTCCCCGTCTACGTCGATCCGGCCGCCCTGGAGGGGGGCGAGAAGACGATGTCCGCGCCGATCTCGCTCAACCTGGAGGGCATCCCGCTCGCCACGTCGCTGGCGCTCGTCGCCAAGCAGGTCGGCCTGGTCTTCCGCGTCCAGGAGGACGGGATCGTGATGATCCAGCAGGAGGAGGAGGCCGAGGAGGACCCGCTCCCCCCCGGCCACGGCGCCGAGACGATCGCGATCCTGAAGGCCCGGCTGGAGGAGGCGAAGATGCAGGCCGAGATCGCCCGGTACAAGGCGATCATCGAGGACCCCAAGGCCAACATCGGCGCCGGCATGCGGAGCATCCCGGCCCGCTGACCGGGGCGTCGGACCGAAGCAGCCGCCCGCATGCGTGCGTCACCAGGCGCCGCTTGGCAAAGACCGTCGGGGGTGGTAGGCTGGCATGAAAAAGGGGATCTGTACTATGACAATCCATTTATCAGACGACCGGGAGCAGGTCGTCCGATCCATCATGCAAGGCGGTCAGTACGCCTCGGAAGATGAGGTGATCGACGAAGCCTTGCGGCTCCTTCAGGAACGCGACGAGCAATCCAGGCTGGCCGGGCTACGCCGTGAAATCGCCATCGGCATCGAGCAGGCCGACCGTGGCGAGCTGGCCCCCTTCGATCCGCACGCCACCTTGGCACGCATTCGCTCCCGTGAGGCCACGGGCACGGGGCCATCTTGACGGCCAACGCCCGTCGCTCACCGCACGCGGAAACGGACCTTGAGGCCATCCTTGGCGACCTCAACCAGAACGATCCGGCGGCTGCCGAACGCTACGCCACGGCGTTTGAAGAACAGGGCCGCGCACTCGCCCAATTCCCGAAGATGGGCCGCAGCCGCCCGGAGATCGCCCCCAACCTCCGCAGCACGCTCGTCCGCCCTTAGGCAAGCGTGTCGCCGAGGACTCCCACCACGGCCTGATAGGTGATATGCATTCATGGCGATTCCATTACGAAATCTGCCCCTGGTGCAAAACTGGGCTTGCCATAGCTGCGGCGATTGCTGCCGGATGGAGGCGGTGATCACCGACGAAGAGAAGCATCGGATCGAAGCACTGGATCTGGCGAATGATCCTGAGGTTGCTCCCAAGCCGTGGTTCGCGCCCGTGGGTAGGGGCTCCAAAAATTGGAAGCTGACACATCGGCCTGATGGGGGTTGCGTCTTTTTGACGACCGGCAACCGCTGCCGGATTCAAGAGCGTTTCGGCGCCGACGTCAAACCGTTCGTATGCCGTTTGTTTCCCTTTGTCCTCATACCAGCAGGCAATCACTGGCGCGTCGGCATGCGTTTCTCATGCCCATCGGCCGCAGCAAATTGGGGTCGTCCGGTGGCCGACGCTGAAAAAGACCTGGTGCATCTGTCGCGCCTGTTGGAGGAACACGTAGGCAGGTCGGCGGACAGTGCGCCGCCTCCCTTGCTCCAAGCCGGTCAGCAGCTTTCGTGGCCGGATGTGTGCCGTGTAGTCCAAGTGCTGGTGGAGATCGTGCAAGACCGCAGCGATCGCCTGGAACGGCGACTGCGCAAATGCTTGGCCGTGGCTCACGTTTGCGGCCAGACGCGGTTTGACGGCCTGCAAGGCAACCGGTTGAGTAAGTATTTGCAGGCGGTGCGCAATGCCGTGGAGACGGAAGTGCCCCGCGAAGCCGTGGACCTGCCGCCGCCCGACCGGCTGCTCGGCAGGGTCCTGTTCCGTGCCCTGCTGGCCATTTTTGGCGCAGGGATCGCGACGTGTACCGGGCCGCGGGCGTTCGGAGACGGTTGGGTAGGGTGCTCGCCGGCTGGCGATTCGTCAGGGGCCGTGGTCCCGTGCCTCGCGTCAACGAATTTCTTCCGGAAACCAGCTTCGAGGAGGTAGAACGATGCAGCGGGTTGCTGCCGGAAATGGATGAGACTTTGGAACGTTATTATCTGGTCAAACTGAATTCGCTGCAATTTTGCGGGCCGCCCAACTTCGACTTGCCGCTCTTGGCCGGCCTTGAATCGCTCGTCCTCACGCTGCCGATGATCTTGTGGCTGAGGCGAGCTTTTACTGACCTGTCTCCGGTGGAAGCGGTGCAGCAGGCGATTCAGCTCGTTGACGATCATTTCGGGGGTAATCCGATATTGGGCTTCCCCCACATTCAGTATTTGCTGCGTACCCTGGCCCAGCGTGGCGAGTTGGAAAAACTCGTGGCCTGGTATAGCCGCTGACAGCACTCACTTCTGTGGTGCGGGGTTAAGCTGTTTTCCCCGTCACTAACGCGATCTTCTACCGCATCGCGGGCGAAGACGTGGAGATCCTCCGAGCGGCGAAAGGGGTCGGGAGCCGATCTTATCGCGGAATGACCTGGCGCTCCCAAAGATCAGACCGCCTTTCCCGGGATGCGGGTGCGCAGGCTCAGCAGGAGCTTGCCACAGGTGATGTACAGGGTGCGGCGGTCGGGCCCGCCGAAGGTGCAGTTGGTCAGGAGGTCCTCGGGGGTCTCGACGAAGGCGAGCAGCTTGCCCTGCGGCGAGACGACGTGCAGGCCGGGGCGGGTGTCCAGGGTCTCGGAGCCTCCGCGGCGGCGGTGCAGGCCGGCCGCTACGTACAGGTTCCCCTCGGCATCGACCGACATGCCGTCGCCGCTCCGGCCGGGCGCGAAGTCGTAGAGGACGCGGCCGTTGGACACCGTGCCGTCGGGCGCAGGTCGTAGGCGCGGATGCAGCGGGACCGGCCCTCGCGGCCGTCGGCGTCGATCAGGTAGAACGTCGCGTCGCCGGGCGCGACCGCCAGACCGTTCGGCATGTCGACCTCGGGCGCCGCCAGGATGCGGGCGACCGTCCCGTCGGGGTCGATCCGGTACACGGCGTTGACGTTCCCCTTCTGGGGGTCGGTGTTGCCCAGCCGCGAGGTGAAGTAGATCCGCCCCCGACCGTCGATGTCGAGGTCGTTGGGCGCGCCGAGCGGCGTGGCCGTTGTAGCCGTCGGCGAGCACGGCGACCTGGCCGGTTGCCATATCGGTCCGGGTGATGCGCCCGGACGCTTCACAGGCGACGAGCCTCCCCTCGCGGTCGAAGATCAGGCCGTTGGCCTGGCCGCTCCTGTCGCGGAAGACCGAGCGCGATCGTCGCCTCGGGTCCCAGGCGAGGATCTGGTCGGTCGGCGCGTTGGTGAAGTAGACGACCCCGGCGCCGTCGACGGTCGGCCCCTCGGTGAAGGCCAGAGAGGTCTCGGTGCGGGGGGCCTGGTCGGCGAAATACTTGGCGTTGTCCAACCCGTCGTACCGGCCCGACGTCGCCTCGCGGGGCGATGCGTCGGCGCGGAGGAGTCGCGCGGAGGAAGCGGACGATCCGCGGCATCGCCGAGGCGATCGGCTCGCCCCCCTGCGGCGGGGGCTCGTACACGACGTCGAGGAAGCCCGCGTAGTGGACGGCGCGGAGCATGTCGATGGCGCGGGCATAGTCGACGAACGGCTCGGAGCCGTCGGGCCGGGGGCGGTAGAACTTGACGCGGACGTGGCGCGCCAGGGCGCGACCTGCCGGATGCTCTCGTAGAGGTCAGCCTCGCGCAGCCCCGACGCCGGCGCGCCGCTGGCGCCTCCGCTGCCGAGGAACTGGCCGCAGTCGAGCACGACCGTCAGGTTCGGGTGGTCGACCTCCTTGACGAACCGGAGCACGTCGGCGCCGGTGGCGCAGAGGCCGCCGTGGTTGTGGTTCTGGAGCCCGACCGGCAGCCCGACCCGCGCCGCCTCCTCGCAGGTCCGGCGGACGCCCGACACGGCGCGCGCCCAGGCCGCCGCCCGATCCGCCCCCGACGACCCCGCGAAGACGCGGAGCAACGGCGCGCCCAGGAATGCGGCCGACCGGATCGCCTCGCGGATCGGACCCCCCTCGGCGAGCCCCGCGTCGCCGTCGCGGCCGTAGTTGGTCGAGACGGTGAACATCGCCACCGATAGGAAGTTATCCAGGTACGCCCGGCGCACCCTCGCCAGCACGTCGGGGCCGGTGCGCGGCAGGTCGCCCAGGTGGACGCTCGCCCCCTCCAATCCCAGCTCGCGGCAGGTCGCCAGGAAGCGGAAGACGTCCATCTGGCCCTGCTTGATCGCGCGGGCGTAGTTCAACGAGTAGCTGCTGAGCTTCATGGCGTTCGTCCCCCCTCCGTTCGCCGATCAGAGCAGGCCGCCGGTCCACGACGGGTCGAGCTTGCGCATCAGGGGGGCGTCGCTGCGGCGGCGCATCCCGGACTTCTCGTAGACCTCGTGGGCGCGGGCGATCTTGTCGCGGTCGAGGGTGACGCCGAGGCCGGGGCCCTCGGGGACGGCCATCATACCCCCTCGGATCGGCAGCTTCGGGCCCTCGATGATGTCGGCGGTCTCGACGAGCCAGGGATAATGCGTGTCGCTGGCCGACGTCAGTTGCGGCACGACGGCCCCGAGGTGGATCATCGCGGCCATCGAGACCCCCGCGTGGTTGTTGCTGTGCTGGCTCAGCGACCAGCCCGCGGCGTCGGCGATCGGCCCGAGCGCCTGGTTGCCCGCAAACCCGCCCCAGTAGAACAGGTCGGCCAGGAGCACGTCGATCGGCTTGACCCGCAGCACCTCGGGGATGTGGGCGAACCGGGTCACGCACATGTTCGTGCTCATCTTCAGGCCCGTCGCGCGGCGGACCTCGGCCATCGCCTCCTGGCCGCGGACCGGGTCCTCGTAATACTCCATCGGCAACGCCCGCAGGCCCGCGCCGACCCGTTCGGCCGTCTCCACCCTCCAGCGGCCGTTGGGGTCGATCCGGAGCGGGCAGTCGGTGCCGAGGGTGGCCGTCATCGCCCTGAGGGTCTCGAGCTCGGCGTCGGGGGGGAGCACGCCCGCCTTGAGCTTGAAGACGCGGAAGCCCCAGCGGTCGCGGAACGCCCTGGCCATCGCGGCCATCGCGGCGGGCGTGCGGACCTCGCCCCAGGCGTCGAGCGCGCGGTCGCCCCGGCCGCGGTCGTCCTTCAGGCGAGGGTCGGCCAGGACCGTCGGATGGTCGGCGGCGTAGCGGAAGAACAGGTAGGCCGCGAACTCGACCGGCTCGCGCACCGGGCCGCCCAGCAGCTCGCAGGCGCGGCGGCCCGTCGCGCGGCCGCAGGCGTCGAGGCAGGCCATCTCGACCCCCGCGTAGCACGCCGGGCTCAGCGCAGTACAGCTCGCGGGCGAGCCCCCGGAACGCGAAGGCGTTGCGGCCCACGACCGTCGCCCTCGCCCTCTCCAGCGCCGCGGTCACGCCCTGGTCGCCCGACGTCTCGCCGATCCCGACGATCCCCGCGTCGGTCTCCAGCTCGACCACGTTGCGCAGGAAATACGGCCCGTGGCAGCCGCCGGAGAACAACAAGGGCGGGTCGGGCAGCGCGATCGGCGTCACCTTCAACCCGGTGATCTTCAGCGGCGAGCGGCCCCGGGGGGCTCGGCGGCCGGGCTCGGGCGTCCCGGCGCGAGCCGAGCAGGCCGAGTGCGGCCAGGCGCATCCAGTCGCGGCGTCGCAGGGTCATGGGTCCAGGTCCTCGCGAGACGGTCGGGATCGACTCCCGGAGTCGATCCCCCTTATATCCCGCCCCGAGGCCCGCCGCCACGGCCGTCCCCGGCAATCCCGGGCGATGCCCCCCCGATCCGGCATGTCCCCTCGGCCCTGTCGGACCCCAGAGATCAGCCCTGCCGCGCCGCCCCGAGGAACAGGCCGTTGACGACGGCGTTGCTGCTGGGGTTGAGGTTGGTCACGCGGATGAGGACGTGGCCGGAGAGGTCCCAGGACAGGTACTCGCCCTGCCCGAACGCGGAGATCGTCTGCGTGCTCAGCACGGCGCCCGAGGCGGCGTCGAGCACATCGACGCGCTCGCTCCGGCCGCCGCCGTAGCCGTCCCAGTCCAAAGCGTAGATCGCCAGCTCGGTGCGCCTGCCCGTCCGTGAGGTTCACGTCGAGCGTGATCGTCGAGCCGAACCACGCCGACGAGATGCGCCCGCTGTTGGCGGCGTCCTGCAGGGCGCGGGGATCGGTGGTGGATGTGGTCCAGGCGGCGGGGGTGGCGCCGGCGACGACCACCTGCGCGTAGGCGGGGAGATCGGGGTTGGCGCCGCTCTGGTCGGCGGGGATGTCGTAGCCGTCGCCGCCGTAGCTCGACCGCCAACTGCCCTGCGTTGCCGTGTCGGTGCCCAGGAAGCTGGCGGCGCCGGAGGAAGTGACTCCGTTGCCGAAGAAGAGGCCGTTGACAACGGCATTGCTATCGGCGTTGAGGTTGGTGACGACGACCTTGACGTGCCCGGTGACGGTCCACGACAGATATTCGCCCTGGCCGAAGGAGGCGATCGTCTGCGTGCTCAGCACGGCGCCCGAGGCGGCGTCGAGCACGTCGATGCGCTCGGACCGGCCGCCGCCGTAGCCGTCCCAGTCCAAAGCGTAGATCGCCAGCTCGTGCGGCTGTCCGTCGGTGAGATTGACGTCGAAGGTCATCGTCGAGCCGGTGAACCAGCCCGAGGCGATCTGCCCGGTGTCGGCGGCGTCCTGCAGGGCGCGGGGGTCGGCGGTGGATGTGGTCCAGGCGGCGGGCGTGGCGCCGGCGACGACCACCTGCGCGTAGGCGGGGAGATCGGGGTTGGCGCCGCTCTGGTCGGCGGGGATGTCGTAGCCGTCGCCGCCGTAGCTCGACCGCCACGAGCCCTGCGTCGTGGAGTCGGTACCGAGGAAGCTGGCGGTGGCCGAGGGCGCCGCGGCGCCCCGAGGAACAAACCGTTGACGACGGCGTTGCTGTTGGGGTTGAGGTTGGTCACGCGGATGAGGACGTGCCCGGTGACGCTCCACGACAGGTACTCGCCCTGGCCGAACGAGCCGATCGTCCGGCTGTCGAGGATGTTGCCGGTGACGGCGTCGAGGACGTCGACGCGCTCGCTCCGGCCGCCGCCGTAGCCGTCCCAGTCCAAAGCGTAGATCGCCAGCTCGGTGCGCCTGCCCGTCGGTCATGTCGACGCTGAAGGTCATCGACGTGCCGGAGAACCAAGCCGAGGCGATGCGGCCGGTGTTGGCGGCATCCTGCAGGGCGCGGGGGTCGGTGGTGCTGGTGGTCCAGGCCGCGGGCCCGGCCCCGATGACGCTGACCTGGGCATAGGGGGGCAGGACGGGGTCGGTGCCGCTGGTGTCGGCGGGGATGTCGTAGCCGTCGCCGCCGTAGGAGCCTCGCCAGTTGCCCTGCGTCGTCGCGTCGGTGCCGACGAAGCTGGCGCCGGTCGAGGGGGCGATCACGGCCTGGGCCGCGTTGACGATGCCCCCGGTCATCGAGTCGCCCGCCAGGGACGGGTCGGGGGTGGTCGTGGTCTCGATCTGATTGATCACCTCGGAGACGGACCACGACGGATGCAGCCCCTCCACCAGGGCGGCCGTCCCCGTGACGAACGGCGCCGCCATCGACGTGCCGGTCAAATAGCCGTACCGGCCATTGGGCAGCGTGCTCTCGATGTTCACGCCGGGGGCCGACAGGTCGACCGTTTGTGAGCCGTAGTCCGAGAAGCCCGGCTTGGTCCCGTCGCTCTGGATCGCCCCCACGGAGATCACGTTGGGCAGGCCGGAGTCCGCCGGGTAGAACGGCGTGGAGTCGGTATCCGCGCCGTTGTTGCCCGCGGCGGCGACGAAGACCATGCCCTTCGACCCGGCGTACGAGATCGCGGAATCGACGGCCGGGCTGTCGGAGGTGTCGCCCCAGCTCGCGTTCGCGACCTTCGCCCCGTGTTGGGCGGCGTAATCGATCGCCTCGGCCGCGGCCGTGTCGGTCCCGCTGCCGGTGTTGTCCAGGAACTTCAGGACCATCACCTGCGCCGTCCAGTCGACGCCGACGACGCCCACCCCGTTGTTGCCCGACGCCGCCATGATGCCCGCCGTGTGGGTGCCGTGCCCGTTGTCGTCGAGCGGGTTGTTGGTGTTGTTGACGAAGTTCCAGCCGATCAGGTCGTCGGGGTGCGCGGTGTCGCCGTCCTGCGTGTTGGTGGGGTTGGCCCAGCCGCCCTGGCCGGTGTCCTGGCCCTGGACGTTCAGGATCATCGGGGAGAGGATGTCAGCGGCGTCGATCACGCCGTCGCCGTTGACGTCGGTGATCTTGCCCGGGCCGATGTTGACCGGGTTGTTCAGGTCGCGCCAGGAGATGTAGCCGTCGTGGTAGACGTCGACCAGGTTCGCCATGCGGCTGGCGGGGATCTCGGCCTGGTTGATCCAGATGTTCTGATACAGGTCGGGATGGTCGTAATCGGCGCCGGTGTCGATGTCGGCGATCGTGACGGTGGCCGGCGAGCCGGTCGTGACGTCCCAGGCGCCGGGCGCGTTGACGCCGTAGGTGCCGTTGAGGCCCCAGAGGTCGCCATCGGTGTACTCGGGGTCGTTGGGCGTCAGGGCGATGTGCTCGATCACCGCCGGGGCGGCGCCCCCGTCGGCCGGCGAGGCCGCTGGCGCCGCGAGCGTCCCGTCCGCGACGGTGCTCAGGAGGGAGCGGGCCTCCAGGATCTCGATGCGGAACGGGCGGGCCGCGGTTCGCTTCTTCGCGGACGGCTGCTTCATAATTCGATCCGATGTCAGGGGGCGACCTCGACGGGGCGGACGGTGGCCGAGGCCATCGGCCGGTCGGCGGGGTCGCCGGTGCAATCGCGAGGGTCGAGGAGGGTCCGACGTCCGGACCGGGGCGTCCAATACGGCACACTCGAACCCGGCCCATCGACGGGGGTGGCCGGGGGCGGCTGCTGTCCGCTTCCGACGGTCATCGTCTGGGAGCATCCAGGTTCACCAATCGCCTCGGACGATGTCAAGAGCGGAACGGGCGAGGCGTCCGGATCTCCGGCCCCCGCGCCCCATTTCGCCACCGAAGTCTCGGCCCACGCCCCTCACCATCGATCGGCCGTGCGGGGCCCGCCCTGGTATCGGGGTGAGGCCCTGGTATGATCGGCTCGCGCGTGCGGGTCGAGTCGATCGGCCGCGCGGGGAGGCGCACGACGCGAGGGAGACGCGCGACCCACCGGCGGGACCTCTCCCGCAGGGCGCGTGGGACGGGCCATCTTCCCATTCCAAGCCGGCTGGGAGGTGGCGTGTCTCGCACGCGCTGCGGGAACTCGGCATGAGGACGGTTCGATGGATCTGGCCTGGATCTCGCTCGCGGCCCTGGTGCTGACGATCGTCCTGAGCTGCACGACGACGGTCAACCCGGGGTTCCTCGCGATCGCGCTGGCCTGGGTGATCGGCGTGTATGTCGGGCCGCACTGGGGACGGGGCTTCAAGGTCGCCGAGGTGCTGGGCGGGTTCCCCACCGAGTTGTTCCTGACGCTGGTGGGGGTGACGCTCCTGTTCACCCTGGCGCAGGGCAACGGGACGCTCGACCGGGTGGCGCGGGCCGCGGTGCGGGGGTGCCGCGGGAACGCCGGGCTGGTCCCGGTCCTGTTCTTCGTCCTGGCGCTGACCGTCGCCTCGATCGGCGCCGGGAACATCGCGGCGGCCGCGCTGGTCGCGCCGATCGCGATGACGGTCGCGGAGCAGGCGAGGATTCCCCCGTTCCTGATGACGCTCATGGTCGCGCACGGCTCCGTCGCCGGGCGCTCTCGCCGATCGCGCCGACGGGGATCATCGCCAGCGGCCTGATGGCCCGGATGGGGATGTCGGGGCACGAGAGGCAGAGCTACCTGTACAACCTCGCGGCCAACGCCCTCGTCGCCGCCGCGGGCTATCTCGCCTTCGGCGGCTGGCGGCTGTTCGGCCGGAGCTACGAGGAAGCCGAGCCCGACGGCCCCCTCCGCCGTGCTCTCGTTGAGGCACGGGATCACGCTCGGCGCCATCGCTGTCCTGATCGTCGGCGTGGTCGGCTTCAAGGTCCACGTCGGGATGGGGGCGTTCGCCGTGGCGTCGGCCCTCATCCTGGCGGGCCTCGGCCGACGAGAAGGCGGCCATCCGGGCGATGCCCTGGGGCGTGATCCTGATGGTCTGCGGGGTCACGGTCCTGACCGCGATGGTGGAGAAGACCGGCGGGATCAGCCTGTTCACGACGATCGTGGCCCGGTTCTCGTCGCAGAGGACGATCACCGGCCTGATCGCTCTGGTGACCGGGCTGGTGTCGGTCTACAGCAGCACGGCGGGGGTCGTGCTGCCGGCGTTCCTGCCGAGCGTGCCCGAGCTGGTCGCGAAGCTCGGCGGGCGGCGACCCGCTGGCCATCGCCTCGTCGATCCTGGTCGGCGGCCACCTCGTCGACGTCTCGCCCCTGTCGACCATCGGCGCCCTGTGCGTCGCGTCGGCGCCGGAGACGGCCGACCGCCGGCTCCTGTTCAACCGGGTCCTCGCGTGGGGGCTGTCGATGTCCGTCGTCGGCGCGGTGGGATGCTACCTGGTCTTCGGGAGTTGGTGAGCGGCCCGGGCGTGATACGATGAGGGGATCCCTCCCAGGGAGAGCCGACGATGCCCAAGATCCCGATCGCCGACCGCGTCGCGGGCCTGCGGCCGACGGCCGTCAACGCGGTGCATGCAGGAAGTCCGGCGAGCTCCAGGCCGAGGGCCGGACGCTCGTCTCGCTGATGCGCGGCCAGCCCGACACGCCGACGCCGCCGCACATCGTCGAGGCCGCGACGAAGGCCCTGCGCGACGGCCGCACGGGCTATCCCGACAACCAGGGCGAGCCCGCGCCTGCGCCGGGCGGTCGCCGAGAAGGTCCGCCGCGAGCAGGGGATCGAATACGACCCCGACCGCGAGATCCTGATCACCGACGGCGCGACCCTGGGCGTCTGCGCCGCGCTGGCGCGCGCTGGCTCGGGCCGGGCGCCGCGTGTTCCGGCCCGACCCGATCTACGACGCCTATGGCGGGCCGATCGCCCTGTGGGGCAGCCGGCCGTCGCCCGTCCCCGCGACGCTCCGCGACGGCCGGTTCACCATCGACTGCGCCGGCTGCGAGCGAGCCTGGGGCACCACCGGCCGAGCATCCTCCTGCTCAACACGCCCTGGAACCCGGTCGGCACGGTGCTGACGCGGGAGGAGCTCCACGAGGTGATGGGGTTCGCCGAGGACACGAGCTCGCGGTCCTCAGCGACGAGATCTACGAAGCGCTCGTCTACGACGGCCGCCGGCACGTCTCGCCGGCCTCGGTCTCGGACGACGCCCGGGGCCGGACGGTCCTGATCAACAGCCTGTCGAAGACCTACGCGATGACCGGCTGGCGCGTCGGCTACTGCGCCGGGCCCGCGGAGGTCATCGGCGCGATGTTCCTGGTCTTGCAGCAGTCGAGCCGGGGCCCGGCGACGTTCGTGCAGGACGCCGCCGCCTGCGCGCTGTCCTCCGACCAGGAGTGCGTCCGACGGATGGCGGCCGAGTACCAGGGCCGCCGCGACCGGGTCGTCGAGCGCCTGCGGGGCATCCCGGGGGTCGAGCCGCTCGTGCCCGAGGGGGGCCTGTTCGTGATGGTCGACGTGCGAGGGCTGGGCCGGCCGTCGGACGAGGTCCGCCGGTTCCTGCTCCGCGAGGCCGGGCGTGGTCGTCATCCACGGCGCGGCCTACGGACCCGGGGGCGAGGGGACCTTGCGCGTCTCGTTCGCCGCCGGGGGCGAGACGCTGGAGCGCGGCCTGGAGCGGCTCCGCGACGGGCTGTCGAGGCTCGCGGCGGACGCGCCACGAGGGGCACCGGCATGACCGTCTTCGCAGCTGCCCGTGATCGACGAGGGCCGGGCGACGGCCGACCGCCTGTCGGGACTGCGCGAGGCGCTGGGCCGATCGCTCAGCACGAGGGCGTGCGGGCCGACCGGATCTCCCGGGCGCTCTACTCGACCGACGCGAGCGTCTACCAGATCGTGCCCGCAGATGGTCGCCTTCCCCGCGACGGCCGCCGACGTGGTCGCGACCGTCCTGCGCCTGCGCGCGGTACGGGTGCCGATCACGGCCCGGGGGGGCGGCACGTCGCAGGCCGGGCAGTCGATCGGGCCGGGCGTGATCCTCGACTGCTCGAAGCACCTCAACCGCGTGCTCGAGATCAACCCCGAGGGGCGCTGGGCGCGGGTCGAGCCGGGGTGCGTGCTCGACGACCTGAACCACGCCCTCAAGCCGCACGGCCTGCTGTTCGCCCCCGACATCTCGACCTCGAACCGCGCGACGATCGGCGGGATGGTCGCCAACAACTCGTCCGGGGCGCGGTCGGTCCTGTACGGCAAGACGATCGACCATGTGCTCGAGCTGACGGTCGTCCTGGCCGACGGCAGCGTCGTCGAGCTGGGGCCGCTCTCGGATGCCGGAGCTGGAGGCGAAGTGTGCGCAGCGACGACCTCGAAGGGGCCTGCTACCGCGACGACCCGCCGGCTGGCCGACGAGCACGCCGAGGAGATCGACCGCCGCTTCCCCAAGATCCTCCGCCGCGTCGGCGGGTACAACCTCGACGCCTTCGTGCCCGGGCGCGACGGACGGCTTCAACCTCGCCCGCCTGTTCGTCGGCTCGGAGGGGACGCTCGGCGTGACGGTCGAGGCCAGGCTGAGGCTGGTCGAGCTGCCCCGCGCCCGGGCCACGTTCGTCGTCCAGTTCGCCGACCTGCTCGAAGCCCTGGCCGCGACCCCGCCGATCCTGCGGCACCGGCCGTCGGCCGTCGAGGTGGTCGATCAAGTACGTGCTCGACAGCACCAAGCTGAACCCGGAGGCGAGCCGGCTCCGCGACTTCCTCCAGGGCGACCCCGGCGCCATCCTGATGATCGAGCTTTACGGCGACCGGCCCGAGGACTTCCTCCCTCGGCTCGCCGCGCTGGAGGACGACCTGCGACGGCGAGGGTTCGGCTACCACCACACGGCCATCACCGACCCCGCCGCGCAGGCGCGGGTCTGGAAGCTCCGCACGATGGCGCTGGGGCTGTCGATGGCCGAGAAGGGGGACGCCAAGGCGATCTCGTTCGTCGAGGACTACGGCGGTCGCCCCCGAGCACCTGCGCGACTACATCGCCGAGTTCCTCGCGATCGTCGCGCGGCACGGGACCACGGCGGGCGTCTACGCGCACGCCTCGGTCGGCTGCCTCCACGTCCGGCCGGTGATCAACCTCAAGACCGAGCGAGGGCGTGCGCCAGTTCGAGGCGATCGCCGAGGAGGTCTCCGACCTGGTGCTCAAGTACGGCGGCGCCCTCTCGGGCGAGCACGGCGACGGGCTGGTCCGCAGCCCGTTCCAGGAGAAGATGTACGGGCCGGCGCTGTACCGGGCGTTCCGCGAGCTGAAGCGGACGTTCGACCCGGACAACCTGCTCAACCCGGGCAAGATCGTCGACGCGCCGCCGCTGGCGACGAACCTGCGGTACGGGCCGGGCTACACGACGCCCGACGTGCCGACGACGTTCGACTTCTCGGCCGACGGCGGCCTGCTGCCGGCCGCCGAGCTGTGCGCGGGCGTCGGCGAGTGCCGCAAGACGCGGTCGGGGACGATGTGCCCCTCGTTCCAGGCGACCCGCGACGAGAAGGACAGCACGCGAGGCCGCGCCAACCTGCTCCGCCTGGCGATCACCGGCCAGCTCGGCTTCGAGGGCTTCACCGACCCCCACGTCCACGAGGTGCTCGACCTCTGCCTGGAGTGCAAGGCGTGCAAGGCCGAGTGCCCCACCAACGTGGACATGGCCCGGCTCAAGGCGGAGTTCCTCCACCAGTATCACCGGAAGCACGGCCTGCCCTGGCGCAACCGCGTCTTCGGCCAGGTGGCGCAGCTGGCGCGCGTCGGGTGCGCCGCTCGCCCCGGTGTCGAACTGGCTGGCGCGGGGAGCCTCGCCCGCTGGCTGAACGAGAAGCTCCTGCGGATCGACCGCCGCCGCGTCCCCCCGGCCTTCGCGCGGCGGACGCTCTCGCGACGGCTTCCCGGACCTGCGCCGCGACGCGACCCCCGACCCCCGGTCACGCCCGCTCCTGCTCTTCCCCGACACCTTCGCGAACCTCTTCGAGCCCGAGGTCGGCGCGGCGGCGATCGACCTGTTCCGCCGGGCGGGCCGCGCCGTCTCGCTCGGCCCGGCCGACCTGCGCTGCTGCGGGCGGCCGATGATCTCCAACGGCCTGCTCGATCAGGCCGTCGAGAACGCCCGGCACAACGTCGAGCGCCTGTACCCGTGGGCCGAGGCCGGAATCCCGATCGTCGCGTGCGAGCCGAGCTGCATCCTCACGATCCGGGACGATTACCCCGCCCTGCTCCGCGGCGACCTCCGCCGCCGGGCCGAGGCCGTCGCCGGGGCGTGCCTGACGTTCGAGGAGGTCCTCGACTCGATCCTCTCGGAAGGAGAGATCGCGGCCCGTCTCGACTTCCTGCCCGAGGCCCCGCCAGATCCTCGTGCAGGGGCACTGCCATCAGCGCTCTCTGGTCGGCATGGGGCCGATGCTCCGCCTGCTCCGTCGCATCCCGGGGGCGGAGGTCGTCGACCTCGACGCGGGCTGCTGCGGCATGGCCGGCTCGTTCGGTTACGAGGCGGAGCATTACGAGGTCTCGCGGCTCGTCGGCGAGCAGCGCCTCTTCCCGGCGCTGCTGCGGGCCGACCCGAAGGCCGAGGACGTGGTCGCGCCGGGGTTCTCGTGCCGGCTCCAGATCGAGCACTTCACCGGCCTCAAGGCGCTCCACCCGGCACTCCTGCTCCACGCGCATCTCGCCCGGGGCCGTCCGTCTCATCCCTGAACATGGGCCGGTCCCGAGCGTCGGCCATCATCCCCCCTCATCGGCGTGGAACCAGCCGATAGATGCGACCGTTGAAGGCGAGGATGTAGAGCTCGCCCGCGCGATCCTCGCCGAAGGCGGCGACGTTCAGCTTGGTCTTCGGCGTGACCTCGACCAGCTCGCGGTTGGCCCGGACCTGGCCATCCTCGTAGCGCAGGCCCCAGATCCGGCCGGTGTCGTAATCGGCGTAGACATAGGCGCCGACCAGCTCGGGCAGGGCCTTGCCGCGGTAGACGTAGCCGCCGGTGATGCTCTTGCCGTCGTCGGTGCGGCCCGACCCCTCCGGGTTGGGGCTGTGCGGGTACTCGACCAGGGGCTTGGTGATCTTCGAGGCCGGGTCGGCCTTCCGCCGCGGCTCGAACGGGTGGAACGCCTCGCGGAGGCTCCAGCCGTAGTTGCCGCCGTTCTCGACGATGTGGACCATCTCCCACTTGTTCTGGCCGACGTCGCCCGCCCAGAGCGTGCCGGTCGCGCGGTCGAAGGTGAACTTCCAGACGTTCCGCAGGCCGATGGCGTAGACCTCCGGGGCCCAGTGGGCGAACTTCTTGTCGCGGAGCTTCGGGTTGTCGGCGGGGATGCCGTAGGGCTTGCCGCCGGAGGGGTGGTCGACGTCGATCCGGAGGATCGAGGCGAACATGTCGCGGGGATTCTGGCCGCTCATGAGCGGGTCGCCCGCCGCGCCGCCGTCGCCCAGCGAGATGTAGAGGAAGCCGTCGGGGCCGAACTCGATGCAGCCGCCGTTGTGGTTGCCGAACGGGTCGTCGGGCCCGACCCAGACCCTTTCCTCGCTCGACGGGTCGGCCTTGCGCGGGTCATCCTTCGAGACCCGGAACCGCGACACGACCGACCTCCTCTTCGGGCCCCTTTCTTGCGGTCATCGGCCGAATAGTACACGAAGAACTGGCCGTTCTCCTTGTACTTCGGGTGGAAGGCCAGGCCGAGGAGCCCCTCCTCATTGTCCTTGCTGATCGGGTCCGGCAGGTCGAGGAACAGTTGCTTGTCGCCGGTGTGCTTCTCGTTCGGGAACGACCAGATCTTGGCCTGGTGCTGCTCGAGGACGAAGAGCCGGTTGCTGCCGTCGTCGGGATAGGCCAGGGTCACGGGGCGGTCGAACTTGAGGTTGGGGAAGGCCACCTCGGTGGCCAGGCTCGGCAGCGTTGTCGCCCCGTCGGGCTTGTCCGAGCCGGAGGCCGGCGGCATGAGGCTGGCGGCGATCGCGAGGCCCAACCCGGGGAGCCAGGCCCGTCGTGCGGGCCGGATGGCGTGTGGGGGCATGCTGACCCTTTCGAGTGAGATCGAACGCGGCAGGGGCAGGAAGTCGCGTCTCCGGCACCCCATTCTACCGCCTATGGGTAGGACTGGCCGGAAGATCACATGCGAACGTCATTCATCCACGCTCCGTTGACTCGTCCGGGAGCCCAGATCGCACATCCATGCCACCAGGAACATGAGTGTAGGAACCGTGGCGGCCACCGGCAAGGGGAGTCGGCCTCGACGACCCGGCGAATTGCGGCCGGGTGGGGCGCCCGGTAGGATGGTCCGAGCGTCGTGACCGCCGGCCTCCAGGACAAGGACACACCGACGATGAGAATCACAGCGATCGGCCTGGGACTGTTGTTCGCATTCGGCCTCGTGGCGATGGGAGGGGGGGCCGACACGTCGTCGCAGACGCTCGACCTCTGGCCCGGCCCGGCCCCGGGCGAGAAGGGGTCGATCGGCGAGGAGCAGACGAAGACCAGGGACGGCGGCAAGACCGTCACGTCGCTGACCAACGTCACCAAGCCGACGCTCAAGGTCTACCGGCCCGACCGCGACAAGGACACCGGCGTGGCGGTCGTGGTCTGCCCCGGAGGCGGCTACAACAACCTCGCGTGGGACCACGAGGGCGAGCAGGTCGCGCGGTGGCTCAACTCGATCGGCGTGACGGCGGCCGTGCTCAAGTACCGCGTCCCGCGACGCGAGGGCACCCCCAAGGACCAGCCCCCGCCGCAGGCGCTGATGGACGCCCAGAGGGCCCTGGGCCTGGTGCGGAGCAAGGCGGCCGACTGGGGGATCGACCCGAAGCGGGTCGGCATCCTCGGCTTCTCGGCCGGCGGCCACCTCGCCGCCTGGGCCTCGACCAACTACGACAAGCGGTCCTACGAGCCGGTCGACGAGGCCGATCGCGCCGATTGCCGCCCCGACTTCGCCGTGTCGATCTATCCCGGCGGCGTGAACAAGCCGAAGGGGACCGACCAGCTCGCGCCCGAGATCCGCGTGACGTCGCAGACGCCGCCGATGTTCATCGCGCAGTCGGGCGACGACCGCGTCGGCGTCGAGAACGCCGTCTACCTGTACCTGGCGCTGAAGCGCGCCGGCGTGCCCGCCGAGCTGCACGTCTACGCCACCGGCGGCCACGGCTACGGCCTGCGGCCCAGCGACAAGCCGTGCTCGACCTGGCCCCAGCGGTGCGAGGATTGGCTCCGCTCGCAGGGCATCCTCAAGCCGGGCGAGAAGGGCTGAGGCGGACGACGAACGGCCGATCCCGGATGGCGGATCGACCCGACCGCTGCGGTCCGTCATCCGGCAACGCTCACACGACCCGGCACGATCGAGTCCCCGCATGATCAGTCGAACCCTCGCCCTCGCCGCCGCGGCCCTGGTCGCCCTGTCCCCCATCGCCCCGGCCGGGGACCGCGCCGCGCCCGGGGCGAGGCTCAACGGCCTGAAGATCCTCTCCGACCGGATCGACGACGTGACGACCGAGGACAACATCCTGAAGTCCTTCGTCAAGCCGGGCATGACCGACCAGGAGCGAGCCCGGGCGATCTGGACGGCCTTGATCAAGTATCGCCACCAGGCCCCCCCGCCGAACGAGTACCTGGCGGCCGACTGGGAGGCCCACGACCCCGTCAAGATCCTCAACGTGCGTTGAATTACCCATCGTCATATCCCTATTACAAATAGGAGGTTCTCGGGTTATCGAACCTGGGTCATTCGGCTTACCCACGACCGAAAGGTACGGGGGACCACAGCATGCCGAAAAAGCGGAGACTGCCCAAAGTCAGCAAAGGCAGAGATCCGCGAGACCCGCGTGGCAAGGTTAAGGCTGAATTGCCTGAACCCCAATCCCGATCGGGACAAATCTTTCCCCGTCGCTACGCTGACTCAGTGCGACGTCATCGTGTGCCGACCCCCAGTGTGACCGGGGGAATCAATGTTGAGGAAACGGCAAAACCCGCACGACGAGATACTGAAGGATCTACTTCAGGCGTAGGGATGAGTGGGGAACCTAAACCATGCTCGGACGTATGACGATGGGGAAATTCAAGATCGCCTAAGGGGCGCGAGCCCTATGGCGACGGAGTCCCAATAGTAGTCCGAGTCCGGGAAAGCCGGACACATGGCGAAGTGGGACAGGCGGTCGGATAGCAGCATCAAAAAGGTACGCGACATGCGAGACGCCGAAACGACGCTGACTATCATCTCCGAACGAGGCAAGAAAGGTCTCCAACTGGAGAACGTCTACCGACGCCTCTACAACCCGGATCTGCACCTCAAAGCGTACGGACGGATCTACAGGAACGATGGTGCGCTGACCAAAGGTGTAACCGAAGAAACCGCAGACGGAATGTCGGTGCGGAAGGTCAAGGAAGCCATCGAACTCCTCAGAAATGAGCGATATCGATGGAAGCCCGTCCGGCGCGTCCACATCCCCAAGAAGGATGGGAAGCTCCGGCCGCTCGGCATCCCAACGTGGTATGACAAACTGTTGCAAGAAGTGATGCGCTCCATCCTGGACGCATACTACGAGCCACAGTTCAGCACCCACTCTCACGGTTTCCGCCCGGAACGTGGATGTCACACAGCCTTGCGTGAAATCTACTATTCCTGGAACGGGACGAAATGGTTCATCGAGGGGGACATCAAAGGGTTCTTCGACAACATCGATCATACGATCCTGCTGTCGATCCTCGGAGAAAAGATCCGCGATAACCGTTTCCTGATCCTGGTGAAGAACCTGCTCGAATCTGGATATTTTGAAACGGACTGGAGCTTTCGACCGACCACGAGCGGGACACCGCAAGGGGGAGTCATCAGCCCCATCCTGGCCAATATCTACCTCGACAGATTCGACAAATTCGTCGAACAGACGCTCATCCCCGAGTACACCAAAGGCGAACGCAGGAGACACACGCCGGAGTACAACAGGCTCGACAACAAGATTCGCCGCCTCAAGAAACAGGGGGCCAAGGGAGAGATCCTGGAACCATACCTGAAGGAGAGGGGACGACTCCACGCACGAGACCCGATGGACCCGGACTACCGCCGACTTCGGTATATCCGATACGCGGACGACTTCCTGCTCGGCTTCAGTGGACCCAAGGATGAGGCCGAGGAGATCAAGGTCAAACTCGGGGAATTCCTGCGAGATAACCTCAAACTGGAACTCTCCCCGGAGAAAACCCTGATCACCCACGCTGGGACTGAAGAGGCCCAGTTCCTCGGCTATGGGATCACGGCGAAGGGCAACCCCACCAAAAACGAGGGCCAACTGAAGCTCAGAATCCCGACCCAGAAGCTGAAGGCGAAAACCGCTCGGTACAAGATGAATGGACAACCCATCCATCGACCCGAACTTATCAACGAAAGTGACTTCACGATCGTCGAGACGTACGGGGCCGAGTACCGAGGGATCGTGCAATTCTACGCCTACGCGACAAACCGATTCTGGCTCAACCACCTGCATTGGGTCATGAGGACATCGCTCCTGAAGACCCTTGCGACCAAACACAAATCGTCCGTCACCACGATGGCGAAGCGGTACGCCGCGAAATTCTACCATCGAGGAAAGACGAATATGTGTCTGGAGGTCATCCAGGAACGGGGGGAGCGGACGCCCCTGATTGCACGCTTCGGCGGACTGACGCTCAAGCCGGAGACAACATGGACGATCCTGGACATCCCCATCGATCAAGACAGGATGCACGACATCCGCTCGGAAATGCTCACGCATCTCCTGGCTAATGAATGCACACTCTGCCAATCGAGGGAAAACGTCGAGGTTCACCATGTAAGGAAACTCGCGGACCTCATCGTCAAAGGCCGAAAGGAACGACCTCACTGGATGAAGGTGATGTCCTCCCGAAAGCGAAAGACGCTGGTAGTCTGCCGAGAATGCCACGACGCGATCCATGCCGGGCGACCGACACGGACGCCGAAGATGCAGGAAGCAACACACGAGGAAAGACCACCGGAGAGCCGTGTGCTTTGAAAGTTGCACGCACGGTTCGGGGGGGGCGGATGGAAAAGGTCTCACCACTGGTCTCCCGCAAGGGACTAAGAACCCCAGGACAAGCTGAGAACCTCGCCAGCCGCCTACCCTACGTCTACGGCTACTGCATGTGCTGCTGCAGCTCGGCGCTGGTCGAGGCGTTGAACCGCGCCGACGGCCGCGAGGCGAGGGGCCGCATCCTCAACAACCACAGCGTGCCGGAGGTCCGTTACGGCGACGCCTGGCATGAGCGTGCCCAACACGATCGGGATCATGAGGCACTGCGCCGATGCCGACTACCCCGACCCGCTGGCCAAGGTCGCCCGGCCCTTCCGCGTCGTGCATCGCTGGAAGCAGGGCGGACGCGAGAGGGAACACGCCCGGCTCGTCGGCGCGCTGCCCACCCGCTATGAGATCGTCGACGACGACGACCCGGAGATGGTCTCCGTCACCTGCGAGATGCCCGCGACCCGTTGAACCGGACACGGCGATCCACCCTGATCGCGATCCTCGGGCGTCTTGTCCCGGAATTCCGCCGGTGGTGGCCTTCGAGTTCCTCTGAATATCCGCTCCGGGGCCCGGCCCCGTCGTTAGGGTGCCGGGGGGTCAATCTCCCGTTCTCAGTCGTCCGTCTGATCCTTGGACAGCTTGGAGATCACCACCAGGATCTTTTCAGGACGGGTCATTCTTGAAGACCGGACGGGCAGGATCTTCGACCTCCAGGACTGGGATGGGCGACGCGCGACTCTTGGCGGTCCCGGACGTGACGATCGCGAGGCAGGTCGCATGGCTGGCCGCGCCGGTGCTCGTCGAGCAGGCGCTGCTATACCTGGTCGGGCTGTCGGATACGCTCCTGACTGGCCGCTACCTGTCGGAGGATCACCTGGCGGCGGTGACGGTCGCCAGCTACCTGCTCTGGTTCCTGGGCAGCCTGCTGACGGTCGTCTCGGTCGGCGCGACGGCGCTGGTGGCGCGGCTGGTCGGGTCGGAGCACGTCGAGGGCGCGGCGCGGATCGCCCGGCAGGCGATCGCGATGGCGTTGATCCTGGGGGGCCTGACGATGGCCGTCGGCTGGGCGGTCGCGCCGGGGGTGGTCCGTCTGCTGAACCTGTCGGGGTCGTCGGCGACATCGGCCGTGCAGTTCCTGCGGATCGTGCTGACGGTCACGCCTCTCCTGGCCTGCACGACGGTCGGCGTCGCGTGCCTGCGGGGGGCGGGCGACACGAGGACCGGCATGTGGGTCATGATCCTGGTCAACGCGATCAACGTGGCGCTGAGCTGGTCCCTGGTCCGCGGCTTCGGGCCGCTGCCGAGGCTGGGCTTCCCCGGGATCGCCCTGGGGACGGCCGTCGGCGAGGGGGTGGGCGGGCTCGTCATCCTGGCCGTCCTGACCCGGGGCCGGTCGGGTCTGCGGCTCGACTGGCGGCGGATGGCGCCGATCCGCGCCGACATCGCGCGCATCCTGCGGATCAGCGTGCCGGCGGCCGGCGAGAGCCTGACCAACATCACCTGCCAGCTCTGGTTCCTGGGGCTGATCAACCGGCTGGGCGCGACGGCGACGGCGGCGCACGGGGTGGCGATCCGGTGCGAGTCGATCGCGTTCCTGACGGTGACGGCGTTCTCGGTGGCCGCGAGCACGCTGACCGGCCAGTACCTCGGCGCCCGCCGCCCCGACCTGGCCGCCCGCGCCGCGTGGACGTCGTGGGGCCTGGGGGTATTGGTGCTCTCGGCGCTGGGGGTGGTCCTCTACACGCAGGCCGGTCCGATGTTCGCGCTGTTCCTCGGCGGCCGGCAGCCGCTCGTGGCTCTGGAGGGGGTGCCGGTGCTCCGCGTGGTGGCCTTCGCGCTGCCGGCCCTGGCCACGATCAGCGTCCTGACCGGCGCCCTCCGCGGCGCCGGCGACACCCGCTGGCCCTGGCTATTCGTCCTGCTCGGCTACCTGCTGGTCCGCATCCCGCTGACCTACCTGCTGACCACCCCCGCATCCCTCGGCGGCCTCGGCTGGGGCCTCTACGGCGCCTGGATCGCGATGTTCGCCGACCTGTGCGTCCGCGCGGCGCTGGTCGCCGCACGATTCCTCCACGGCGGCTGGCGGCTGGCCCGCGTCTGAGCCTCCGGGACGTCCCGTTCATCTCCGAGACAGATTTCCGAAACGTGGCCGCTCACGGGCGGGTGGCCGGGGTCAAGCGAGCGCAGCGAACGCGCCCGGGAGCGACGCCTCACGCCGCCGGGGCACGCCTTCGGCTTGGCCCCGGCCACCCGCCGCTGAACTTGGGCGTTAGACCGTAAGTCCCGGGCCGCTAGCGACCCGCGCATTGGCGCGGTACGATGCTGCCATGAGGCCGCGGATCTACGTCGAGACAACCGTGCCCAGCTACCTGACCGCGTGGCCGAGCCGGGACCTGGTCCGCGCAGCCCACCAGCAGATCACCCGCGAGTGGTGGGCACATTGGGGCGTGTTCGAGCTGTACTCGTCGCGGCTGGTGGTGCAGGAGTGTCAAGCCGGTGACCCGCAGGCAGCGGCCGATCGGTTGGCTGCACTGGCGGGTGTCCCGCTCTTGGAGCAGACGCCCGATGCGGCGGCCCTGGCCGAGGCGCTGGTGCGAGGAGTGCTGCTGCCCGAGCGGGCGGCGGCGGATGCCCTTCATATCGCCATCGCGGCGGTTCACGGCGTGGACTACCTACTCACATGGAATTGTACCCACATCGCCAACGTGACGTTGCGACCGCAGATCGAGGCCGTGTGCCGGGCAGCGGGGTACGAGCCGCCGCTGATCTGCACGCCGGAGGAGTTGCCGGCCGGAGGGCGGGACGATGAGTGAGGACAGCGTGTTGCAAGAGGTGCGGGCGGCGCGGGATGCGTACGCGCGGTCGCACGGGTACGACATCCGGGCGATGGTGGCAGATCTGCGAGAGCGGGACGATCGCGGTGACTGGCCGGTCGTGCGGCTGGTTCCTCGCCGTCCATCGGCCGGGACGACGGATGGCGGATCGCGCGGGACGGCAACCCCGAGGAGATCGTCGCGGTCGTGAGGAAAAGCTCGGGCTCGGCACCGACCAGACTGCCGCGAAGGAGCCAAGCCGGTAAGCTATACTCCATCGTGGGCGGCGGGGAGGAACACTTGTGGACAAGCCACCAGTACCACTCGCCCGGTCCATGAGGTCAGAAGTAAGTAATGGATGTCACGGCCTGCCCGAACTGCGGGACGCGGGTCGTCCCGAAGGCTGACGGGTCCTGTCCCAATTGTGGAGGGGATATTGCGTCCGCGGGCCCGTCCCGCCGAGCATCCGATGTCGAGAATCCTTATGCGCCGCCATCCTCATCGGCCCGCGAAGGGGCGGGAACTTCCAGCCTCCGCGGGCTCGGATATGGGTGTTCGTATGCGATTGTGTCGTGGGTTTTCGTGGGGAGCGTGGCCTCGATCCTCCTGCCCGCATACGTCCGCGGCACGCAAATTCGGGCGGTCGCCGCCCCGATCAACGCGGCGAGCTTGATCGTCATCACCATCCCCGCGGGCATTTACGGATTCATCAAGCATCGGCGTCCTCGCCGGGACCTGGGATCGGCCGGCTCGCGCCCGCGGGCGGTGTGGCACCGGCGCCCTGTCCGGCGGTGCTCCGGGTCGGAGATGGTCGGGTGCGTCGGTCGTTGCGGAGCGACCGATTGAGGGCAGGCCCGGCCTGTCCGGGACGCTCCAACGGACCCGGCCCGCCGCAGCGACTGGGGATGCTCACGCGGGTCCGGGCATCTCGAACGCCGACAGCGAGGCGCGCTGGTCGCGGTCGATGTGGAAGAGGCGGTCGAGGTTCGAGGTCCGGAACACCTGTTGGATCACCGGCGACATCTCGCAGAGCCGGAGCCGGCCCCGGCTGCCGTCGACGCGGCGCTGGAGCAGGATCAGCTTGCTGAGCATCGAGCTGGAGATCAACGACACGTCCATGAAGTCGAGGATCAGCTTGATCGGCGTGCCGTCGTTGGGCACGATCGACATGATCTGCTCGGAGACCTCGCGGACGGTCCTCTCGTCGAAGAGCTGGCGGTCGTGGAACCGGATGACCTTCACGCCTTCGATCTCGTGGACGATGAGCCGGGGGGTGGAGGCCATCGGAGGAGGACTCCCGAGGGACCGGTGGGCCGGGAGGGCCCTTCGAGACGGATCGTGGTCAACCTTCGGATAGCTTCCTCCGTCGGCTCGATCGAAGCAAGCCGTTGCCGCCGGTTTTCACGGCGGAGGGCCCCGCCGGGGCGGCCGGCGCGGCGGACGCCGCCTCGTCGGGCCGCGGCGCGGGCGCGCGGCCAGCGACACGGCCGAGGCGCGGTCGGGGGTGAACTCGAAGAGCGTGTCGAGCTTGGTGGCGCGGAACACCTCGAAGACCGTCGGGTCGACGCAGCAGAAGATCAGACGGCCCCCCCGCTGCCGCGCCATCCGGTGCAGCGCCATGAAGTTGCCCAGCGCCGCCGACCCGGCGAAGCCCACACCCAGCAGGTCGGCCACCACCTCGGGCCGCCCCCCGAGGCGACGTGCTTCTCGTAGAGCTGGCGGAGCTGCAGGACCGGCGCCGGGTCGAGTCGCAGGCAGTCCCAGAACTCCGCGACCAAGATCCCGTCGATATTGTGGACCTGGACCGTCGGTTTCAGCATGGAAGGATTCCCGCGCGGATCGAATGAAGAGAGCAGGGCTAAGTGCCTGTCCGGGTAGGCATGTGGAGCACGCCGAGGCCCGTGGACCCGAGAGACATTGGCGTGCTCCACACGCCCTACGGAACTAGGCCCCGAGAATGGCTGCCGGTTATTCGTGGAATTCGGAAAATGATTGTTCGGGGGGATCGGAGGGCCGATCTCGGCCCCCGGCGCAGTGTTTTGCCGGCCGCTCATGACGGGTCGCGAATCGCGTGCCGCGACGACCACAGCGCGCGTCTCATCCTAGCATCCTGATTTCAGCCGGGCCAGGGGGCAGGCCGGCTCGCGGGGCGGAATGGTGCGGTCGCGATGGGCGACGGGCCGCAGCCGCCGGGCGTCGAAAAACGGCCGTGGCCAGGGGGCGGCGATATGCTATCCTTCAGGGCAGACCCCGGGCGGACGTCCCGGGCGCGCCCGGCCCGCGCGTCGGCCCTCGGGATGCGCCCGGAGGAGACCCGCGGCACCGGCGCGGGATGATCGAGCGACGGCCCCCCGAGGCACCGCCATCACGATACGAAGGGACTTGAACCCATGCGTCGCGTCACGATGCTCCTGGCGGCCGCGGCCGCCCTGCTCGCCCGGCCCGCCGCCGCGCAAGACTGGGCCGCGGCCATCTTCCCGGAGCGGGCCTTCGACTTCGGCACCGTCGCCAGGGGGTCGAAGGTCCACCACACCTTCCGGCTGATCAACCGGACCAACGACGAGATCCACATCGCCACCCACCGCACCAAGTGCGGCTGCACCGAGGTCAAGATCGGCGCGTCCTCGATCCCGCCCGGCACGCAGACCGGCATCGAGGCGGTCATCGACACGACCAAGTTCCAGGGCTACAAGGCCTCCGGGCTGACCCTGGTCATCGACCGCCCCTACTTCGTCGAGGTCGACCTGAACCTGACCTGCTTCATCCGCGGCGACATCGTGCTCAACCCCGGCCAGGTCGACTTCGGCCCCGTCCATCGCGGCGACGGCCGCGAGGTCTCGCTCACCCTGTCCTACGCGGGGGGCGTACCCAACTGGGGCGTCACCCGGATGCAGACCCGCAGCCCGCACGTCTCGGCCCGGGTCCAGGAGCAGGGCCGCTCCTACGACGGGCAGATGAGCTACCTGCTGACGGCCACCCTGAAGCCGACGGTGGGCAACGGCTACTTCAAGGACGAGATCACCCTGTACACCAACGACCCGAGCAGCCCGACCATCCCGATCTCGGTCACCGCCAACGTGCAGACGGCCGTGACCGTCAGCCCCTCGCCGATCATCCTGGGGCGCGTCAAGGCGGGCGAGACCGTCAAGAGGACCGTGCTCGTCAAGTCGTCGCAGCCGTTCAAGGTCGTGGCGCTGAAGCCGAGCAAGGACGAGCTGTCGGCCACCCCCGACCCCGACGGGGCCCGGCCGTTCCACAAGGTCGACATCACCTTCAAGGCCCCCGCCGTCTCGGGCCCCTACAACGGCGTCGTCGAGATCGAGACCGACGTCAAGGACGAGCCCCCGGCCCGCCTGCCCGCCTTCGCGACCGTCGTCCCCTGACGCGACGCGCACGTCCGGGGTCAACAATAAGACCCTTTTGCACACAGGGGCGTGCAAAAGGGTCCCGTCGGGATGGAGGGTCCGCTAGCCGGCTCCGGCGAGACGCGCGTCCGGGCGCGTCGGGAGGGCCGTGGCCGGTCCGAGGTCAACGACGATAGCAGCTACCGCCGGCGCACGAGGACGTGGGGCCGGAGTAGAACGAGGGATAGAACGCCGCCCGGGTCGCCGGGGCATACGCGGCCTGGGGGGCGGCCGGCGCCTGGGGGGCGACCGGGGCCGGGGCCGGGGCCGGGGCCTGCGGGGCGGCGTGCATCGGCGCCGCATACGAGGCACCGCACGGGGTGCCGGGGCGCCGCACGGGGAGCCGTGCTGGTACGCATAGGACGGGGCGCACGCGGTCATGTGATAGGCCCGCATCGGGGCGCCGCAGCGGCTCGTCCCGCAATGACGACCGCCGCCGAAGAGGCCGGAGGTCGCGGTCAGCGCGGTCAGAAGGACGATCTGGTGCATCGGGTAAACCTCATCTCAGGTGGTGTCGATTCCGTGGCGGGCGCGGAGGATCTCCGTCCGCACCGGGGCTGATGCCCCGGCCACGCACAAGCAGCAGTTAGGTTGATCAGGCCGACGGGCCCGGTCGGGGCCCTTGGCACGACCCGTCCATCCCGGACGGTGGTTGGCGCTCGGCGACACCCAGGCCGACGTCCGTTGTCACGCCGCGGCCACCAAGACGGGGGGATTGTAGGGGGCCGAAAACCCCAGCGCCAACCTCAAAACGGGGGTTTTGTCGAAATTCTCTCGAATATCACGAGTTTGCGGATTGCTTAAAAAAGGGGACATAACAGGTCTGGTTCAACGTAACGTGAATTTATGAAAGACATTGCGACCCCGGCGGCGGTACGCGAGAAAAGGCAGCCCGCCTCATCCCGTTTCGGAAATTTTTTCGCCGGAGGACCGGATAATACGTCTCGCAACCGTGGAAAGCAATCCCCAGGTCGCACCGCGGCATCCCGGATACCGGAGATTCTCCGCGGAATCCGGGGCAAGCGGGAGGGGTCGTCCTACGGAGGGCCAAGGTCCCCGATTGACAATTGCGGGGTTGCTCTTTTCAATCGATGCCGCGATGGTGGGATGATCCGGGGGCCAGGAGGGTCCGGTCGGCCGGATGGGCCGCCGGGGCCGGCGAAGGGAGTCATCATGTCTGCAACACGAGGCCCGACGCGGGGCCGTCCGCGACGAGGGAGGGGGTTGCCGACTGGCGCTGGCGGTCGCCGACGCCGGTTGGTTCAACGTCGAGAACCTGTTCCGCGAGGTCGAGCGCGACGACGTCGCGACGCTGCTGCTCGAGTGCATGGACTTCGGCAACGCTTGGAGTCGGGGGCTGCCGCCGTGGTCGTGGGGGCGTGGCCTGTCGCAGTGCCGGCCGGGGCTCTGGCGGCGCACGATGGTCCTGCCCAGCGGCTGGATGAAGCGATATCCGGGCGTGGGCATGCGGCCGATCGGGCGGGCGATCCGGCGCTGGAGGCGCGACCACGCCCCCGGCGGCCGTCTCGCGCTGGTGGCGACGTATCCGTATTACCTCCGCCTCCGCGACCTCGTCCGCCCCGACCTGCTGGTCTACTTCAACATCGACGACTACGCGCTGTACTGGCCGGGCCGGGCCGAGGAGGTCCGCGCGCTGGAGCGCCGGGCGGTGCGCGAGGCCGACCTGACGGTCTGCGTCTCGCGGCTCCGCGCCGACGAGCTCCGCGACGCGGTCCCCGAGGCGGCCGAGAAGGTCCGCTACCTCCCCCACGGCGCCCCGTCGTCGTGGCTGGCCGAAAGGCCGTGGGACCGCCCGGCACCCCCTCCCGACGACCTCGCCGCGGTGCCGGGGCCGCGGCTCGGCTACGTCGGCACGATGGAGGACCGGGTCGATTGGGGCCTCCTCGACCGCCTGGCCGGGGCGCTGCCCGGCGCCTCGCTCGTCCTGATCGGCAAGCCGGGCCCCTCCGCCGCGGAGACCTGGCAGGAGGAGCGCCGCGGTGCCTGTCGCGGCCGAACGTCCACGCCCTGGGGTGGCGGGGGCAGGAGGAGATCCACCGCTACAACCGGGCGTTCGACGTCTGCCTGATCCCCTACCGCGTCGACCACCCCTTCAACCGCGCGTGCAACCCGACGAAGATCATGGACTACATGGTCACGGGCCGCCCGATCGTCGCGACGGCGGTGCCCGAGTGCCGGCATTATCGGGAGCTGTTCCACGTCGCCGAGGACGAGGGCGAGTTCATCGCCGCCGTGCGGTCGATCCTCGACGCGGGCTCCGACGACGGCCGCGCCGCCAGGCGTCACGAGTGGGCCCGTGCCAACACCTGCCGCCTCGCTGCCGATCAAGTTGATCGACTGGCTGCCGGGCTGACCGCGGCCACGTCTCCGGGGAAAGCGGTGGCAAGCCGGCCCGACCGCGGTTACATTCGCTAGGTCGCGGGTCCGATCCGCACGCTCGCCCCGCCGGCCCGCGCGCCTTGTCCCACCCATCCGGGAGCCACGACGATGAGCTTCGGCCTGAGGGTCCGCCTCTCGGTGATGATGTTCCTGCAATATTACGTCTGGGGCATCTGGCTCCCCATGATCGCGCTGAGGATCGGCCAGGGGGCCGGCGCTGCACCTGAGCGAGCGGCAGCAGGGCCTGGATCTACACGGTCTACGGCTTCGGCGCGATCCTCGGCCCGTTCGTGCTCGGGCAGCTCGCCGACCGCTACTTCGCGCACCGAGAAGGTCCTGGCGTTCTGCCACCTCGTCGGCGGGCGGGCTGCTGCATCGGCGCGGCGTACGCCGAGGGCTTCTGGCCGCTCTTCATCCTGCTGTTCCTCTACTGCAACCTGTACATGCCCACGATGGGGCTGACCAACTCGATCACGTTCCGCAACGTCGGCGAGGCGAAGCATTCCCCGGCATCCGCCTCTGGGGGACGATCGGCTGGATCGTCGCCGGGCTGTCGTTCGCCGCGTATCTGTCGAGCGGCGGCGTGGCCGCCATGCAGCCGGTCTTCGACGTGGTGGGCAAGCCCGCGAGCGCGGGACTGCCTGCGGGTAGCCGGGTTCGTCTCGTTCGTCTACGGATTCGTTCTGCTTCGCCCTGCCACACACCCCGCCCGTCCCGGCCAAGCAGACCGACCCGATCGACAAGAAATCGGCCGTGCTGGAGAGCTTCGAGCTGATGCGCAACCGCTCGTTCGCCGTCCTGGTGGTGGTGGCCGGGCTGATCGGGATCATGCTCGCGTTCTACTTCGCCTGCGAGAACTTCTTCCTCCAGGCGATCGGCACGGAGCCCGAACCACGTCGGCGCCTACATGACGATCGGCCAGGTCGCCGAGGTCGTGGTGATGGCGCTGGTGCCGGCGGCGGTCGCGCGGCTCGGCTTCAAGACGACGATGATCCTCGGCGCCAGCGCCTGGGCACTGCGGTTCGGCCTGTCGATCATCGGCCGCCCCTGGTGGCTGATGATCGCCACGATCGGCCTGCACGGGTTCTGCTTCGGGTTCTTCTTCGTGGCCGCGCAGATGTACGTCGACCGCGCGGCGAGCGGCGACATCAAGGCATCCGCCCAGAACCTGCTCATCTTCCTGATCTACGGCATCGGCACGATCGTCGGCAGCCTGCTGACGGGCGAGGTGCGGAGCTACTTCGGCAACGACTGGTCGAAGGTCTGGGCCGGGCCGTTCGCCCTGACGGTGCTGTGCATCCTGGCCTTCGCGGCCCTGTTCCGCGAGCGGGACGAGATCCGCAAGCCGGCCGAGGAGGTCGACGCGGCGCTGGCCTGACGCACCAGCCGGGATCGTGCGCACGCCCGAGGAGCCCGGCCGAACGGAGGAACTCGCGGGCGACCTCGGCCGGGTCGCGGCGGCGGCCGTCGACTTCGAAGTTGAGCCGGCGCATCGTCGCGACGTCGATCTTGCCCGCCAGACGGTTCAGCGCCTCGCGGAGCGCCGGATGCTTGCGGAGGGCCTCGCCCCGGACGAGAGGGACGGCCTCATACGGCGGGAAGTAGCGGCGATCGTCCTCCAGCACGACCAGGTCGAGCGCGGCGATCCGGCCGTCGGTCGAGTCGCCCGCGGCCAGGTCGATCGAGCCGGCCGCGACCGCCTGGTAGAGCAGGTTGCGGTCCATCTCGCGAGGGGCGTGCGCGAACTCCAGGCCGTAGGCGCGGACCAGGCCCGGGATAGCCGTCGGGGCGGTTCATGAACTCGGGGCCGAACCCGGGCCGGATCGCGTCCAGGTGCCGGCGAAGGTCCGAGATGGTCCGGATGCCCAGCCTCTCGGCCTGCTCGCGGCGCATCAGAAGGGCGAACGTGTTCTCGAACCCGAGCGGGTCGAGGCACGCCACGCCGTCGCGACGGGCCAGCTCGTCGCGGACGCGGGCATACACCAGGACCGGGTCGTTGCGCGGCGGCTCCTTCAGGATCGTCGTCAGCGCCGTGCCGGTGTATTCGAGGTAGGCGTCGAGCCCCCCTGCCGCAGAGCGTTGTAGCAGACGAGCGTCCCGCCCAGGTTGAACCGGCGATCGACCCGGACCCCGGCGTGCTCCTCGGCCAGGTCGGCGAGCATGTGGCCCAGCACGATCATCTCGGTGCCGTCCTTCGACCCGATCACGATCGTCGGCGGGCCCGAGCGCGACGGCCTCTCGCGCGACCATCCCCACGCCGCCAGCGCCAGCAGCGCGACGACGGCCGCGATCGCCAGCGCGGCTCGCCCGCGAGAGTGCCGGGGGCGGGTCGGGTCGAGGGCCCTCTCGATCTCGCCGAGCGCCGCGTCGCAGGCCAGCGCCAGGAGCGCCGCGGGGATCGACCCCAGCAGGATCAGCCGCGTGTCGGCCAGCGCCACGCCCCGGAAGATGTAGCCGCCCAGCCCCTTGGCGCCGATCGCCGCGGCGATCGTCGCCATCCCGACCGAGGCGACCGTCGCGACCCGGACCCCTCCCAGCAGGATCGGCACGGCCAGGGGCAGCTCGACCAGCATCAGCCGTTGCCTCGCCGTCATCCCCAGCCCGAGCGCCGCCTCGTGGATGCCCCGGGGCAGGCTGCGGAGGCCAAGGATCGTGTTCTTGATGATCGGCAGCAAGGCATACACCACCAGCGCCGCCCGCGCGGGGGGCTTGCCGATCTGACCGCCGAAGACGATCAGGAGGAACCCGAGCAGGGCCAGGCTGGGGACCGTCTGGAGCACGTTGGCCAGCCCGACGACGACCCGCTCGGCCGCCCTCGACCGCGTCGCCAGGATGCCCAGAGGCACCCCGATCAGCACCGCCAGCGCCAGCGCCTCGACGACCAGGTCCAGGTGCGCCGCGGTCGCCTCCGCCAGCCCCCATCGCTCCGACCAGGCGAGGTCGAGCAGGCCCCTCACGAGTCGTCCCCCGGCCGAGAGGCGTCGACCGCCTCGGCCTCGCGGAAGAACGACCGGGCGAAGTCGTCGGCGGGATGCTCGATCAGCTCGGCGGGCGGTCCCCACTGGACGAGCCGGCCGTGGTCCATCAGGGCCAGGCGGTCGGCGATCCGGCACGCCTCGCGGATGTCGTGCGTGACGAAGATCACCGTCTTGCCCAGCCGTCGCTGGAGGCCGCGGAACTCGTCCTGGAGCTCGCGGCGGGTGATCGGGTCGAGCGCCCCGAACGGCTCGTCCATCAGGATCAGGTCGGGGTCGGTCACCAGCGCCCTGGCCACGCCGACCCTCTGCCTCTGCCCCCCGCTGAGCTGGTGCGGCATCAGCCCGGCGAACCGATCCGGGTCGAGCCCGACCAGGGCCAGGTGGTCCCTCGCCCGGGCGTCCCGCTCGGCCCTCGGTCTCGCCCCGGATGCGCAGAGGAAGGCCGACGTTGGCCAGGATCGTCAGGTGCGGCATCAGCCCGACCTCCTGGATGACGTAGCCCAGCGACCTTCGCAGATCGATCGGGTCCCACTCCGCCGTGCCGACCCCGCGCACCCGGACCTCGCCCGCGGTCGGCTCGATGAGCCGGTTGATCATCTTCAGGAGCGTCGTCTTGCCCGACCCGCTCGTCCCCAGGATCGCCAGCACCTCGCCCGGCTCGACCTCCAGGCTCACCCCGCGCAGCGCCTCGTGGCCGTCGGGGTACGACTTGCGGACCTCTCGCCAGGCGACGGCCGGATGGTCGGACTTCACCATGCCCCCCCAGGACGTGTACGGGGCCGCGCCCGGCATCGGGACCCACGCGACCGCCTTAACAGTATTATCCTCAACCGTCACCGCCTTGTCCCGCAATTCCGGCGGTGACAATCGGACGACGGCTATTTCGCTTTGTTTCGGGAAACGCGACTTCGCAGACCATGACCGTGCCCGGAATCTCCGGCTTAACTGCCAGGCCACAACCAACTTGTGATTAAAAAACTTGATCGTCCCATGCTGTCGCGGATGAGGCCGATCCGGTACTCCGATGTGACAGAAAGTGTCACTCGTAAGTCACGACATCCGGCCGGACAGTCTCTTGAGATATTGCAGTATGTAGGGTGAGTATACTCGACGATCCTCGACAATCGTCGGCGATACTCCTCGACGAGCTCGTAGGGTGGGTCAGCGTCGCTCCGCGACGCGCAACCCACCATCGCTCCGGTGGGTTGCGCTGCCTCCGGCGGCTGACCCATCCTACCCCGCTGAGGGCCGCCCGACGTCACTGCGGCTCGCAGTCCGAACCCATCATGTTCCCGACGGCCCTGATCAGGTCGCGCATGCGGACATCATCGAGGACGCCAAGAATCCCGGCGTCGATGTCGAGATCGGCGATGGCCAGGTAGGCGATCGCCTCGGCCTGCGCGACACAATCCTTGCTCAATCCGAACTCTCCGGCGCGGAAGGGGACGCAGTGTGGGCGGGAGGAGCGGGCGGCGAAGTTTGCGGAGGTGATCAGCACGGCGACGACCCAGCGGCCCCGGTTCAACTCCTCTCGCGACACGATGACGGCGGGTCGCTTCCCCGCCTCGGTGTCGGCCAAGTAGATCTCACCGGGTTTGATCATCAATACGGGTTCTCCCTCGCCCACTCGTCCCGTGCCTTCCGGGCGAGCTTGGCCCAAGCCTCGTGCTCGCGGCGGTCTTCATCCTGCTCTAGGAGTTCCTGCATCCGCTGGTAGACATCGGCACGTAGTAAGACATAAGCGGCCCCAGTCTGCGGGTCCGCCAACTCGACCGGCGATTCGCCCGCCTCGTCCACGGCCTGTCTTTGCTCAGGGGTAATTGGGGTCATGCCGCCTCCTGCTCAGGATTCTACACCCCGCCTTCCGCGGTGACTCCGGGGCACGCCCTGCGGGCTTTGCCCCGGCCACCCGTCGCCTACATCACATGGATGTCGTTCAGGTGGACGGTGATTCCGCCATCAGCGCAGTTCAGCGCGAATGTCGCGGTCAGGTCGGACGCCTTGCCATCGATGTTCAAATCGTACCAGATCTCACCGAAGCAGCCGTGAGCGTCCGTGGGCCACCGATCGACAGTCTTCCTCTGCGTGATGTCGGTTGGCACGCCATCCACGGTAACCCTCTGGTTCGGATCGGCCTCGCCATAGTTCTTGATGACCTCCCGGATGAGCGCGGGCGTCCAACGCATCTCGGGGATAGGGTCGGTGAAGGAGAACGCCGCTTCGTAGTCCTCGCGCTCCAGCAACGCCGCCCAGCGGTCGATGAGCGCGATCAGCTCGGCGTCAGCCACCGTCGCCGCAAGTGGTGCCATGCGCCCTCCATCGCCTAACGGGTATTCGATTCTCTATGGGTCGCGCAGGGAAGGTTACAAGACCGTACCACGTATCGTCCGATTGCGATACATTACGGGTCATCGCGCCCGAGCCGCTGAGCCCGCACGGAGACCCCGCCATGCTCGCGTTCCACCTAGCCACGTTCAAGGTCGACGCCACGCCGCCGATGGACCACCCGCTCTGCGGGGGATGGATCAAGCCGGTGGTCGCGGTCGATGACCCGCTCTGGCTCCGGGGGGTGGTGCTGATGGGGGCCGGGATGCCGATCGTGCTCGCGGCGCTCGACTGGACGGGGGTCATGGACGAATCGCACCGGCTCTGGACCGAGGCGCTGGCCGACGCGGCGCACACCACGCCCGATCGCGTGGCGCTGCACTGCCTCCACCAGCACAACGCCCCGTTCATCGACCGCGACGGCAACGCCCTGCTCCGCCAAGCCGGCGCGTCGCCCTTGATGTTCGACGACCGCTTCGTGGATGACCTCGTCAAGCGCTCGGCCGCCACGGTGCGCGAGGCGCTGACCCCCGCGCAGCCGGTCACGCACATCCGCGCCGGGAAGGCCGAGGTCAAGGAGGTGGCCTCGAACCGCCGGGTGATCGGGCCGGACGGCAAGATCCGATACACCCGGACCAGCGCCACGAAGGACCCGGCCGCCCGCGACCGCCCGAGGGGACGATCGACCCGAGGCTCGTCTCGATCGGCTTCTTCCAGGGGGACCGGCCTCTGGCGAGGCTCTACTACTACACGGTCCACCCGATGAGCTACTACGGCGACGGCCGCGTGACCAGCGACTTCGTCGGCCTGGCCCGCCTGAGGCGCGATGAGGACGAGCCCGGCATCCTGCACGTCTACTTCACCGGCTGCGCGGGGAACGTCACCGCCGGCAAGTACAACGACGGCAGCAAGCCCATGCGCGCCGTCCTGACCGACCGCGTCCACGACGGCATGGTCGCCGCCGACGCCGACGCCAACAAGCACGCCCGCCGCCTCGACACGATCGGCTGGATCACCGCGCCGATCCGGTTCGCCGCGCGCGAAGACCTGGACCTCGACAAACTCAAGGCGATCGTCGCCGACCCCAAGCAATCGGTCGTCAACCGCAACCGCAACGCGATGGCCTGCGGGTGGCTGATGCGGGTCGCCTCGGGGCGTCCGATCCTGCTGTCGCGGCTCGACCTCGACGGCGTGACGGCGCTGCACCTGCCGGGCGAGACCTTCGTCGAATACCAGCTCGACGCCCAGCGCCTCCGCCCCGACACCCTCCTGGCGACCGCCTCTTACGGCGACGACGGCCCCTGGTACATCCCCCTGAAACGCTCCTTCGCCGAGGGGGGCTACGAGCCGTCCGTCGCGTTCGCCAGCCGCGAGACCGAGCCCATGTATCGCGAGGTGATCGCCGGGCTGCTCAAGAAAATGTCGTGAGTCGTCGCGTACAATGAGACGGGAGCGGGATGCCGCGCGGCGGCCGGCTCAGTCGCGCCCTCCTCCCTCCGCGGGCTCGTCGTCGGCGTCGCCGAAATCGTCCGCGAGGATGTGCTGGATGTCGCGGGCGCCGTGCAGCACGCGCAAGACCTCGATCCCACCCGCGATGGGCCGGTAGAAGACGAGGTAATTCTTGAAGCGGGAGACGGGGAAGAAACGGAGGTCGATCATGAGCGGCACGTCGGATTCGTAGCGGGCGCCGATGCCGGGCCTTCCCGCGAGCCGCGCGAATGTCGAGTCGGCGCTCCGGAGGAACCGGATCGCCCGCTCGGGACTGCCCCGGCGCTGGATGTAATCGGCGGCCACGTCCAGATCGCGGACGGCGGTCGGGTGCCTGTCGACGTGCGTCGTCACGGTTGCGGGCGCCCTTGGTGGTGACGTTCCCAGACGCGACGCTCTAACTCATCCCAGTCCTCGCGGGTCATCGGCTCGGCGGGTCCGCTCTGGAGGGCTTCGAGGAGCTTGGCATCGAGCTCCTGCTTCGCCTGGCGTTTCTGGATGTCGCGGATGACTGTTCGCAAATACTCGCTGACGGAGCCGTAGCCCTCCTTGGCCGCCTGGGCCTCGACGAACTCCTTCATCGCATCGGGCAGCGAGATGTTCATGGTCGCCATCGGATTTCCCTCCTGCGGTCAATGTAGCATGTTTGACAAAGTTTGCCAACCACGGAGCCGGGGAGGTCGCTCGCTCGGCGTCCTCATGATCCTCGCGGGCCTGCTGAACGTCGGGGCGGCGCCTCGCGTGCGGGCCGACGAGCTGGAGGAGCACCTGGCGACGCTCCGGCAGCAGGTCGAGGACCACAGGATCGCCGTGGCGACGCGGTCGAGGATCGCTCTGGAGATGGCGGCCACGCTCGACCGCGCGCGCAGGGGGCGACGACGGCCGAGGCGCGGTGCGCCCTCTGGTCGCGGGCGATCGGCCTGCTCGACGAGTTCCGGAAGCAGAACCCCGGCGACCCTCGCGAGCGGCAGCTCCGGTTCCAGGGGGCGGTCTACCTCTGGGCGAGGGCCCAGAGCTGGTCGCAGCAGTGGGAGCTCGCGCCGGCCGACGACCCGGCGCGCGGCCGCGCGATCGACGGACCTCGACCTCGCCGTCGGCCGGTTACGGGCGCTCGACGAGGCGCTCCGCTCCGCGACCGATTCGCTCGCCGAGAACGTGCGGTTCCGGCTGGCGCAGGCGCTGACCGATCGCGCGGCGCTCGACCCGGCCGGTTCGTCGGCCCGCCGGGACCGCGAGCGGGAGGCCCTGCGGACGCTCGACCGGCCGATCGACGAGCCCGCGCTGCGCGGCTACGCGCTGCTGCTGCGGGGCGAGGTGATGGGCCGACTCGGCCTGGCCGACGAGGCGCTGGCCGCGATCGAGGCGGCCTCGAAGGTCGATCCCGGGCCGCCGGCCGAGGCGCAGGTCGAGGCGCGGGTCGACGTCCTGCTCGCGCGGAAGCGGTTCGACGACGCGCTGAGGGCCATCGAGGCGTCGAAGGCCGACGCCGCCGCGCGCGACCTGCTCGCCGTCCGCGTCCTGCTGGCGAAGAGGGAGGCCCAGCCCCCCGGCGAGTCGCGGGCGGCGGCCGAGACGGCGCTCTTCCGGAAGGTCGAGGCGCTCTGCGCCGCGAAGAAGCCCGAGGCCCGCGAGGCGCTGATCGCCCTGGCCCGGGGCCTGATCGAGCCCGACGCGGGCCAGGGTCCCGAGGCGTGGGACGCTTTGGCCGAGGGGTTCGCGGCGGTGGGCGACCCGGCCCGCGCCGGCGCCCTGGAGGCCAAGGGGGCCGATCGCGCCGAGGCGGTGGGGCGCCCCGAGCAGGCCGGGGCGATGCGGCTCCGCGCCGGCGCCTTCCTGTTCCAGTCGGGGCGGTTCACCGAGGCCGACGCGCCCCTGAGCCGGGCGGTCGCCGACCCGGACGCCGGCGCCTCCCGGCCCCGCGCCGGGCTGCTCCGCATCCTGGCGCGGGGCCGGGCCCTGGCGACCAAGATGCCGGGGGCCTCGCGGCGCGCCTACGTCGAGGCGCTGGAGGCGCAGATCCGCGACTTCCCCGACGACCCCTCGGCCGGCGAGGCCCGCTGGCTGCTGGGCAAGCTCCGGCTGGCGACCGCCGACCGCGACGCGGCGGCCGCGCTCTGGTCGGCGATCCCGCGCCAGGACCCCCGCTGGCTCGACGCCCGCCTCGCCGCGGCCGGGCTGCTCCAGGACGAGCTCGACACCCAGAGGCTCAACAACGACCGCGACTCGGTGAAGCGGCGGTATGACGAGGCGCGGTCGTTCCTGTCGGCGACCGCGGAGCAGGCCCGCGACGCCCCCGAGCGCGCCGCGGTCCAGCTGGCGCTGGCGCGCCTCGAACTGACGCCGGGCGTCGGCAGCCCGGACGAGGCCCGCCAGGCCTGCGAGCGCCTCCTCAAGGCGGCCGGCACCGCCGACCAGCGCGACCGGCGCAGCGCCTGCGCGTCCTCGCCCTGGGCGAGCTCGGCCGGTTCCTCGAGGCCGAGCAGGAGGCGCGCGACGCCGCCGCCCGCGCCCGACCGGCCGACCTGCTGGAGATCGTCCGCCTGATCGACCACAGCGCCTCGGAGTCGGAGTCGGACCTCCGCCTGCGGCGGTTCGGGCTGATCCTCCGCATCCTGCTCGGCCGCGTCCTGGAGCGGCCCGAGGATCTGTCGCCGGAGGACCGCGCCGAGGCCCGCCTCCGGATGACCCGCGCCCTGGTCTTCAGCGGCGACGACGCGCGCGCCCGCGCATCGCTCGACGCCTGGCAGGGGACGCCCCCGACGCTCGGCGACCGCCTGCTCGGCGACCTGGCCGACACCTACGCCCGGCTCGACGCCCACGACCTCGCCGCCGACGTCCAGAGGCTCCGGGCCCGTCGCGCCGCGACCGGCTCGCTCCCCTGGTTCGCCGCCCGCTACGGCCTGGCGCTGTCCTACTACCGCTCGGGCAAGGCCAAGGAGGCCCGCCAGCTCATCGACGCCACCGCCATCCTCCACCCCGACCTCGGCGGCGGCGACCTCCGCGACAAATTCGTTCGCCTTCGTCAACGTCTCGACCCGCACGAATGAGAGCGTGCCTTGTTAGGCACAAACATCATCGTGTGCATGGATTGAGATATCGAGATCAATTCTGGTCGACCCAGTTGACCGCGCTGGGCCACCAGGGGGGGTCGTACGATTGCCGAAATCCGTAGTAGTACGTGGCCCGCGTCGGGTAGACGACCGGCGAGGCGCCGGGGAGGTTGGGGGTGGAGAAGGAGGTCCCCTCCAGGATGACGGGGCGGCCGTCGTAGCCTCGGGCGTAGGTCTGCACCGGGGCGGCGGTCGCGCGGAGCGACGACAGCGGGCCATAAAGGACCATCGTGGCGTCGCCGAAGATGCCGAGCGGCGAGTAGCCCCCGCCGGTGAAGCTGTTGCCGCGGACGAACATCGTCGGCGTCGGATAGAACGTACCGAGGCCCGGGTACGGCCCGGGCGCCGCCGGGACGGCCGTGGGGACGACGGACCGGGTCCGCGTCCGGTGCCACAAGGGGCCGCCGGCCTGAACGTGGGGGGGGGACCCCAGGCCAGGAGCCCGAGGAGACCGATCACGGCGCGCCATCGCGCCGTCGCCTGGCGAATCATGGTGCTGCCTCAAGGTTTGGGACGGTCGCCGCGAGGGCCGTGCGTCGGCGGGATGCCGACCAACCTTGAGCTATTTTACCCGATTTCCCGCGGCTCGGTGAAAATCCCGGGCTCAACCCGAGAGGTGGGACTGGGACCAGACGCGATACGACTCTTCGACGATCCGCGCGACCCCCTCGCCGAGCGGGGTGGCGAGCAGCTCGCGGAGCTTCCAGGCCAGCTCGCGCTCGCGCCGAGCCCATCGCCTCGTGGCCGGTCGCGAGCGCGGCCTGCGCCTCGACGCCGAACCGCGACGACGGCTCGATCGCCTCGATCGGGCGGGCGCCCGCCCGCCCGGGGGGGACCGCCAGGGGGCCCCCTTCCGACGGGATCCATTCGGCGTTGCCCCGCGCCCTCCAGCCGGCCGAGCCCGCCGGCAGGGGCACGCCCGGGGTCGAGCCCGCCTCGGCGTGGCCGAGCAGGGTCTCCATCGGCACCTCGAGCGCCAGCGCGATCCGCCGGAGCGTCCCCGCCCGGGGCAGCTCGGTCTTCCCACTCTCGATCTGATAGAGGGCGGTCCGCGAGATCGCGGCCCGGCTGGCCAGCTCGTCAGGCCCCCACCCCTTGGAGTAACGGTAATCCCGGACTCGCTGTGCGAGCGACATCGTTGCCATCCTGTTTGTCCCTCGTGAAGGTTCGGCGAAGCTCGACCAAGACGATACCGAGTACAGTCGCGAAGTCGGACGGTTTTCCGGGGAAATCTTGGATCGGGAGTTCAGCTATCCAATCCATTGGTTGATTTCCCGCCGTGGGAAAGTGGACAAAACCTCCAAATCCGGGTCAACACGCCAAAACTGGCTATATGCACGTTACCGAGTCGGGGCCGATTTGAACAGAAAATCCTCGAAATTATTTTTTTTTGCTCACACGGCGGGACGGTCGCAGGGGATGGAGACCCGACCTGGCGAGTCCGAACTTGATAAAGCGTCGGTTTGGGTCGTTGGGCCCGCCTGGGTCGGGGGATGTTTCGGACCAGAGATTGTCTATCCTGTGATATGATCACCAACCCCTCACGTGTGGGACGGCTTCGGAGCGAACCGATCCGGTCGCGCGAGGCGGGGGTTCAGCCCGGTTCGGGACCGTCGGGATGCGCCCCTCGATGGGGGGCGCGGGGCCGATCCAGGGGGCCCGGGCGGTCGCCGGGCCTCCGGCGCGGCCCGGATCAGCCGCGGCGTTCCAGCTCCTTCAAGATCCCGGGCAGGAGGGCCGGGTCCCTCTTCTGCAGCAGGTGGTCGATCCGGGCCGCGGGGAACTCCAGCCTGGTCAGGTGCTCGCCGACCTGCTTCCAGAGCCGGTCCCGCTTCTTTTTGCCGTCGGCCAGGTACAGCTCGGTGGCCAGCTCGGAGAGGCGCTGCACCTTGACGGCATCGTAATTCTCATAGTAACGCTTGACGATCTTCTGCTGGTACGGCGTGAGGTCGGCCATCGCTCCTCCGGGAGTGATCAAGATGAAGGTCGAACGGATCTCGACTTCCCCTCCGGTCATTCGGGTTCGGGCTTGCGGCGCAGGCGCTTGGTCGCGGCGCGGCGGGCCTTCTGCTCGACGCGGCGGGCCTGCGAGGCGAGGGTCGGACGGGTGGGGCGGCGGGCCTTGGGGGGGCGGGAGGCGGCCAGGACCAGATCGCGGACCTTGCCGAGGCAGTCGGCGAGGTTGCGCGACTGGTCGCGCGACCGCTGCGAGCTGACGAGCAGCTCGCCGTCGCGGGTCAGGCGGCCGGCGAGGATCGCCATGAGGCGGGCGCGCACCGGACCGGGCAGGCTCGGGCTGGTCGCGGGGGACCAGCGGAGCTGGACCTTCGAGTTCACCTTGTTGACGTTCTGACCGCCCGGGCCCCCCGATCGCGAGACGTCCCAGCGGAATTCCGAGAGCGGGATCGCGATCCGGTCGTCGACCTTGAGCATGTCCGGGCCTCGGGCGATTCGGCCGACGGCGGTCGGCGCCGTCCTTCTCACCGCCATTGTATCGCGGACGGCCCGGCCCGGCAGCCGAATCCGCGCGGCGCCTCGGGGTGGGGGACGGATCGCACCCCGAGATGAGGGTGGCCGGGGCTGCGTGCCGCAGCCCCGGCCACACCGAGCACCCCTCGTCACGTCGGGATGTTGTGACGTTCGCGATCCTCAGGTCGCGGAGGTCGTCGCCAGGTCGGCGTTCTGGAGATAGCCGTTCAGGCTCGCCTGGAGCTTGGGCGAGACGTGCGACCCCGCGCGATACCCGGCCACGGTCGGCTGGCGGCGGGGGATCGAGATGACCGGGCCCGGCGTCGCGGGGGCCGATTGCGCCTGGACCGACGCGGCGGTCGTCTGGCCCTCGGTGTTGTAGACGACGGTGGTCCCCGGGGTCGACTCGGCCTTGCGGGCCAGCTTCGCCAGCGGGGTCGCCAGCGCGGCCGGGAAGGCCGCCTGCCGCGCCTGCGCCTGCTTCACCGCGCCGGCGCCGTAGAAGGAGGGGTCGCGGTTGAAGACCTGCGACGAGCTGGAGAACGTCATGCCGTCCTTCAGCGTGCCGGAGATCGTCGCCTCGCTGATGCCCGGGGGCAGCTTGACGTCGGTCCCCTTGAAGACGAAGGTCTCGTCGAGCCACTCGTCGCGGTTGACGTGCCGCGTGAAGGCGGCGATCGGGTGCGCCCCGCCGAGGGTGACGGTCGACGGCACGATCTGGGTGACGTCGAACCCCGAGGTCCCGAACACGGTGGCGCGGATGTCGGTCGGATGCGCCGTGTTGACGTGCCGGTGCGAGTGGGGGTTGATCAGGACCGGGGGCGACACCGGGGGACACGGCGTGGGCGTGGGGGTCGGCGTGATCGCGGAGCCGATCTGGAAGCTGCTCTCGGGGAAGAACGCCTCGCCGATGCCGACGTCGTTGCCCGAGCCGCCGAAGCCGCCGATGCCGATCACCGAGCTGGGCGTCAGCGCCTTGCCGGTATCCTGGAGGTAGAGCTTCGAGAAGTTGGTGATCTGCATCTCAAGGTTCGGGTGCGTCTGCTGGAAGCTCGGGGGGGCACTCGAGCTGGCCAGGTAGAAGTTGCCGGTGTTGTCCGGCAGGAACGCGCCGAACGTCGGCGCGACACCCGGGACGGTGGGGATGGCCTGGGCCACCTGGTAGGGCTTCGGGATGCTCTGGTTGGCGCCGTCGAAGCCGGCGACGACGTCGGGGGTGCCCGTGTTGGTCAGGTCGAGGAAGGCCGCCAGCGCCTCCGTCTCCTGCATATCGGGCTCGTCCTTGAAGTTCGGCTCGACGGCCAGGAGGGCGGGATTGACGGTCCCCGAATTCCCGTTATCATCGGCGTCGCCCGCGACGACCTCGCCGGCATGGCTCTCGCTGGGGGGCTGATCCAGGCCGATGCTCAGGATGTCGGTGGTCGGGTCGTAGTTGACCCGGATGCCGGAGATGTCGAAGCCGGAGACCGAGACGAAATTCGAGACCGGGGGGTCGATCGTCGCGAATTTGACATTCGGCTGATTGATCGTGCCGGGCTGCGGGGCGGGGCCGGCGAAGGCGACGACCCCGGGTTGGTTTGAGAGGGGGAAATCGTTTGTGACGACCCCGGTGAAGTTGACGGCCAGGAGTTGCCGATGATCGAGATATTCCATCGTCGTGACCGCGCGCCTGGCGGTCTTGGGACCACCGCGACGGCGCCGCCACGATCGAACGGCATGGAGCATCCTTGAAATCAGGGACATCGCGCCATCGTCCTTTCTTGCGGCCCCCCCGACGAGGGGGGACCATTGGGAGGGACTCTCGGCCGACGGATGGAGGAGCCGCCGACGACCGAGGCGACCCGGCGGTGCGGAACGACCCGCCTACGTGATCACTTCGCGTCCGGGCTGACGTCCAAGGGCCCGATTTCGCGATGGTTCCGGGGGCGATCCTGTCCCGGTTGGTCGGGGGGTGCCGACGCGGGCACGACCCGTCCGATGCGGTACGAAACCACCTTCACGAGGAGGAGACTCGTCATGGTGCGCCGAAGCGTGTTGGGATGGACCCTCACAGCGCTCGCACTGACCGGGGGGCGGCTCGCGACGGCGGACCCGATCACCTTGACCGGGTTCGTCACGAACGATTTCACCTCGAATGAGATCACCCCGGTCCCCGGCGCGATCAACCTGTCGACGCCGTTCCCCGGCAATACGTCGGGGTGGTCGCTCCAGTCCGTCGGCACGGACTACAACGCCGCGAATGACACGCTGGCCATCGGCTTGCACGAATTCGCCAACGCGCAGGGGCAACTGCCGGTCGCCGGCGATGCCTACGGCACCGGCAAGCAGGGCGACCCCGCGTCGGAGGCCGTCGCCGCGGGCCTGAACCCGCCCGGGTTCGGGGGGGATAAGTCGATCACCGTCGAATTCGCCCCGGTCGCCGGGACCAATGCCGCCGGGCAGGCGACCGCCGGGACGCCGGTCATCGTCGCGGGTATCCCCTCCGACAAGACGCACGCGGGGACCGGCACCGACGGGTTCTCCGTCGCCAGCTATGCGCCGTCCAACCCCGCCAACCCGAGCCTGAGCGTCCCCCAGTGGAGCTACGGCAGCCCGATCAGCGCGGGCATGGGCAACCTGGCCTTCGACCCGACCGCGCAGCATCCCGAGTTCGAGTTCACGATCAACAACTTCAGCAAGATCTCGGGGATCGACCCCAGCAAGGGCCTGTTCGTCCGCGTCTACGAGGGCTCGCTCCAGGACGGCGGCGTGGGCGAGACCGACACCGGCTTCATGTTCATCCCGCCGGCCGCGGGCCAGGGCCTGAACATCCCCGAGCCCGCGACCGTGCTGGCCTGGTCGGTCGTCCTGGGAGGGGGCGCGGCGCTCCGACGCCGTCGCCGGATCGCCGGATGAGCCCAGGATGGTCGGTTCGGATGGCATCGAAACATCCCTGCGCAAGACGGTAACCCGGTCCGACGGATGACCACCTTGTTCATCGGTCCCCCCAGGTTCTCGGGCCCGGCCCTTTTTCCCATACTTCGAAAGCCCCCGCGCTAATCCCGTCTCTCGTGGACTCGAACCCGCAGCTTTCCCAAGACGATCAAACTACCTGGACGGACAACCCCGAGGACGCCGGGCCTGCACCCGCCCGGCGTCCTCGGGGTTTCCTCATGGCCTGGACGCGAGGGGCCCGGTGGCGTGCGGGTCCGTCGGGCATTGCACGGCGGGCCGGGCGCGTCTGAGCTTCGCGGGTGGCCGTCGCGGGCTCGTGTTCGGGGCGAGGCGAGGGGGACGTGGGCCGTGGGATGGCGATGGGCGGGGCGGGCGGTCGTCACGATCGCGGTGGTGATGGCGCCGGGATCGGGCCCTGATCCGGGCCCGAGGGCCCGGGGCGCTCGGGATGACGCCGGCCGTCGTCTGCGAGACGATCGAAGGATACGAGGATTACCGGCCCCTGCCCGGGGCGTCGCTGACGAGCGACGAGAAGTTGCTGGTCTACTACCGGCCGCTCGGCTACCGGGTCGAGCAGGAGGGCCCGTCCTATCGGCTCCGCCTGACCCAGGACGGGCAGATCCGACGACGGGGCGAGAAGGCGGTCCTCCAGAAGAAGGCGAAGCTGCTCGACTACGAGGTCAAGGCCAAGGCGCCGCCGGGCCCGATCTACCTGCGGAACATGATCTCGCTGAAGGGGCTGAAGCCGGGCGAGTACGACTTCGACATCATCCTGCACGACGAGGTCGGCGCGGGGCCTCCGGCCGTGCAGACGGTCCCGTTCCGGGTCGTCCCCGCGGCCTCGCCCTGATAAGAGGATTTCACCACAGGGCACACGGAGATCACGGAGGAGAAAAGAGGAGATTAAAGCAAGTCAAAGACGTTTATCTAAAAAATTAGAACTTCTCTCTTTCTCCTCTTTTCTCCTCCGTGATCTCCGTGTGCTCTGTGGTGAAATCCTCTTTTTCTTCTCTTTCTGGTGCGACCGATCAGGGCCGTCGACCCGCGTCCTTGGCCCCCGGGGAGGGCCCGTCGTCCTCGAAGGGGAGCCGGGCCTTGGTGGTGTCGAGCGAGAGCCCTTGCGGGTTGGGGGCGGCCTTCAGGTAGACGTCCATCTGCTCGCCGACGTAGAGGTCGACCGGGCGCCGGTCGGGCAGCTCGTAGATGACCTGGAGCACCCGGGTGTCGACGCGCTCGGAGTTCGAGCCGGTCAGGCTCGTCTTGGGGACGACGTAGGGCTCGACGTAGACGAACTTCAGCCCTTCGAAGCGGACGCCCGGCCTCCCCTTGAGCGTGGCGATCGCCTCGGCCCCCTTCTCGAAGAAGGGGAGGTCGCTCTCGTCGATGTCGACGCGGACGTGGAGCCTCTGGACGTCGCCCAGGATGATCATCGGCTCCTTGAACACCGGCAGGGCGTACTGGCCGAGGCGGACGTTGAGCTGGAGGACCTGGCCGTCCGAGAGGGCGCGGACGGTGAGCCGCTCCAGGTCGATCTTGACGCTCTCGACCCGGCTCCTGGCCTGCTGGACGGCGGCGCGGGCGACCTCGATGTCCTCCTTCCAGGTGCCGGCCAGGATGCGCTCCAGGTCGGCCTGGGCCTGCGCCACGGCGGCCTTGGCGGCGAAGTAGGTGAAGCGGTCCTTGTCGTAGTCGCTGGCCGGCGCCATCTGGCGCTGGTAGAGCCGATCGGTGCGGCCCCAGGCGGCTTCCGCGTCGTCGAGCTTGGCCTTCGCCTCCTCGACGGCGGCCCGCGCGGGGGGGATGTCCTCGGGCCGCGGCGCGTTGAGCAGCTTGTGGAGCTGCGCCTCGGCCGCCGCGAGCTCGGCCTCGGCCATCAGCAGCCGCGCCCGGGAGTCGCGGTCGTCGATCCGGAACAGCGGGTCGCCCACCTTGACGAGGTCCCCCTTCTTGACGAAGACCTGCGTGACCACCCCCGGCAGGTTCGTCCCGATCGGGATGTTCTCCTTGCGCACCTCGACGATCCCCGCGCCGGCGATCGACCGCATCGCCTTCGGGCGCACCGGCGGCGACACGTCGGTCGGCACCAGCTTCGGGTCGTACCGCGACGAGTACACGGTGTACGCCGCGAACGACACGCCGACGACCGCGAGCAGCGGCAGGACATATTTCGTGACCATGCGTGGGACCACCTTCGCGAAAAGAGGGAGATGACGACGGCGGCTCAGGCGGCCTCCTCGCCGGCCCTGGCCTTCTCCTCGACCTCGACGATGACGCCGTCGTCCATGCGGGCGATCCGGTCGCCGAGGTGGAAGATGCGGTTGTCGTGGGTGACGACCACCACGGCGCGGTCGGGGCGGACGGCGGCCTCCCGGAGCAGCTCCATGACGGTCAACCCGGTCTCGTGGTCGAGCGCGGCGGTCGGCTCGTCGCAGACCAGGAGCTTCGGCTCGTGGACCAGCGCCCGCGCGATCGCCACCCGCTGCTGCTGGCCGCCGGAGAGCTGCGACGGCAGGCTCTCGCCCCTCTTGCCCATGCCGATCGACGCGAGGACCTCGCGCGCCCGGTTGACGGCCTTCTCGCGGTGCCAGCCGGCGATGACCAGCGGGATCGCCGCGTTCTCGGCGGCCGTCAGCGACGGCAGGAGGTTGTATTGCTGGAAGACGAACCCGATGTTCTTGGCGCGGAACCGCGTCTTCTCGCGGTCTCGCATCCGCGTGACCTCGCGGCCGAAGATCGCGACCTCGCCCTCGTCGCAGTCGAGGATGCCGGCGATGACCGACAGGAGCGTCGTCTTGCCGCAGCCGGAGGGGCCGACGATCAAAGACATCTGGCCCGGGTAGACGTCCCAGTCGACCCCCCGCAGCGCGGTCACGCGCTGGTCGCCGGTGCCGAAGTGCTTGGCGACGCCCCGAATCCGGACGGCCACGTCGTCGGCCGGCGGGGCTGCCTTCTTCACCGCATCGGCCGGTTCAGACACGGATACGAACATGGCGATCCCAACCTCCTCAACCCCGGAAGACCACGGCCGGTTCGAGCACCAGGACGCGGCGCACGCTCACCAGGCTCGACAGGATGCAGATCAAGACCACGGCCGCGCCGGTGATCGGCATCAGTTGCCAGGGGGTGTAGTAGGCCAGCTCACCCCCCTCCAACATGAAGCCGAACCAGGAGGCCATCCCGACCCCCAGCCCGTAGCCCAGGGAGCCGACGACCGCGGCCTGGAGCAGGATCATGCCGACGATCCGCCCGTTGGTCGCCCCCATCGCCTTCAGGGCCCCGAACTGCTTGAGGTTCTCGATCGTGAAGTTGTAGAAGGTCTGGCCGGCGATCGCCGTGCCGACCAGGAACCCCAGCGCCGCGGTGATGGCGAAGTTGACCGGGATGCCGGTGTACTTCATGTAGTAGTCGATCGTGTCGTCGATGAACTCGCGGCTGGTGCGGGCCTTCAGGCCGGTCTGCCTCTTGATCGCCGCGACGACCTCCGCCGGGGTCTTGCCCGGCTCGGTCTTGGCCAGGACGTAGGAGAGGGCCTTCCTCTCCTGCGGGGCGAACCGCTTGGCGCGCGAGTAGGTCGTGTACACGACCGCGTTCGACTGGAACGTCCGCGTCGCCTCGCAGACCCCGACGATGACCGCGCGGTGGTCGTTCATCTCGAGCTCGCGGCCGACGAACCGGGCGTAGAAGTCCTTCAACGCCACCTCCTTCGGCGAGGGGCCCTCGTCGCGGGTCGTGCGGCCGCCGGAGAGGCTGCGGAGGAACGCGGAGACCTGCTTGGCCCGGTCGGGCTTGATCGCCAGGATCTTGTCCAGCAGCACCAGTCTTCGCCCGGGTAGAGCTTGCGGAGCCGGGTGAAGTCGACGATCACCGCGTCGGGCTTGCGCAGGTCGGCCAGGCGGCCGACGATCATCTGCCGGGGCGTCGGCCCTCCGATCATCGACGAGTCGTCCACGCCGAGCAGGATCACCTGCTCGATCACCTCGTACCGCTGGGAGGCCTTGTCCCGGGGATCGACGCCGTAGGAGTTGATCTTGGCGCGGCCGTTGCCCTTGTAGAGCGGCACCGCCCACTCGACCCCCTCGACCCCGCGGACGCGGTACAGGTTGTTCTCGATCATCGGCTTGACGTCGTCGATGTACCGGACGTTGGCGTCCATCACCCAGAGGTCGGCGCCGGTGATGTCGTAGACCTGCCCGGCGGTGCGCACATCAGGCCGCAGAAGATCGACCCCTGCTGCGTGATCAGCATCGCGGCGAAGGTCAGCCCCAGGACGATCCCGAAGAACTTCGCACGGTCGCCGACCAGCATCTTCAGCGCGATCCACGACATCATCGCACCCCCCCCTCGCCCTCGTCGCCGTCACGACCTTGCTCCCCGCACAGCGGGGCCCCAGGCCCAGGGCGGCCAGGCAGAACGAGGTGATGTGGTCGGTCAGGTAGTCCAGGTCGAGCGCCTCGTACGCCTCGACCCCGACCAGGCGCTCGCTGATCGGCCGCGCCGTTTTGTAGTGTAGGCACTGGCCGACCACGCTGAACGCCATCGCGTGCAGGCGGCGCACGTCGGCCCGCGGGCAAGCCCGCCGCAAGATCGCCACCAGCCGCTCGAACCGGGGCCGGATCGCCTCCCGCACCAGCACGTCCGAGGCCGCCGTCGGCTGGAGCATCTCCCGGAGGATCAACGTGTTATGCCATCGATCGTCGCGGCTCATCGACATCACGTCGCCCAGGAAGGTGTGGACGAACCGGCGCAGGTGCTCGGCGGGCGTCCCCCGTGCGAAGGCCGATTCGGGGATCAATTGCGTGGCGCACCGATGCGCCTCCACCACCGCCTCGACGTAGAGCTGCTCCTTGCTGCCGAAGTGGTAGCTGATCGCCGCCAGGTTCTTCACCCCCGCCCGGTCGCAGATCGTCCGCACCCCCGCACGCTCGAACCCCCTGGCGGCGAACTCCTCCCCCGCCGCTTCGAGCAGCCTCGCCTTCGTGTCGTCCGCGATCGCCATCGCGACACCTCATCCTGGTTGATACGACCGTTTGAAACGACCGTTTGAAACAACTGTATCAAGATCGGCATTGCGGTCAAGGGACTGTTCCCGATTTCGTCTCGCAGGGGGTGTGAAACGCGCCGTCTCCGCTTGATCTCGGGGCGGAAAACGGGTGTACTCGCGCCCGCGCGGCAGAAGGCGCCGGTGCTGTCGGGGCGAGCGAGGATCGCGAGTGGACCGACCAGACGTCGTGTGCGTGGTGGGGACGCGGCCCGAGGTGGTCAAGATGGCCCCCGTGATCCGGAGGCTCCGCCGCCCGGGGTCGGGCCTGGATGTCCGCGTCCTGACGACCGGGCAGCACCGGGGGTTGCTCGACCGGGCCCTGGCCGACTTCGCGATCGTCCCGGATCGCGACCTCGACCTGATGCGGCCCGACCAGGGCCTCGCCGATGTGACCGCACGGGCCCTGGCGGCGATCGCCGACGACCTGGGCCGCGACCCGCCCGACCTCGTCCTGGCGCAGGGCGACACGACGACGACCCTGGCCACGGCGCTGGCCTGCCACTTCGCGAGGGTCCCGTTCGGCCACGTCGAGGCGGGCCTGCGGACCGGGCGCCCGCTCGACCCGTACCCCGAGGAGAAGAACCGGGTGGTCGCGAGCCACCTGGCCGAGCTCCACTTCGCCCCCACGCCCGAGGCCCGCCGCAACCTGCTCCGCGAGGGGATCGCCGAGGGGGCGATCCACGTGACCGGCAACACGGTCATCGACGCCCTGTCGCTGGCCTCCGATCGCGAGGTCGCGCCGCCGGTCGCGCCGGCATCGCCGCGGTTCCTGCTGGTGACGGTCCACCGCCGCGAGAACTTCGGAGACCCCCTGGAAAGGATCTGCGCGGCGCTCGGCGACCTCGTGCGGCGCGACCCGGGGCTGAGCGTCGTCTGCCCGGTCCATCCCAACCCCCACGTCGGCGAGGTGGTCCGCGCCCGATTGGGGGGGCTGGACCGGGTCCACCTGATCGAGCCGGTGGGCTACCTGCCGTTCGTGGCACTGATGAAGGCCGCGACGCTGATCCTGACCGACTCGGGGGGGGTGCAGGAGGAGGCGCCCGCCCTGGGCAAGCCCGTGCTGGTGCTCCGCGAGACGACCGAGCGCGTTGAGGGGATCGCCGACGGGGCGATGGTCCGCCTGGTCGGGACCGATCGCGAGGCGATCGTCGCCGCCGTCCGCGAAAGGCTCGACGGGCCCTCGCACCGCGCACCGGCCCGCAGCCCCTATGGCGATGGGTGGGCGTCGGAGAGGATCGCGCGCGTCGTCTCGGAGCGGTTCGGGATCGACCCGGGCCCCCTGCCCTCCGGGTTCTCGCCCTCGTGGCCGGCTGGCGGGGCGTGAGCGCCGGATGATAGACTGGAATGCCCGGTTGACCACCCCGCGCGGGCCGAGTCCGCATGCACGCCATCGACTTCCTCCGCAACCCCTCGAAGGTCCCGGCCAGGCCGGTCTACGCCGTCTTCGGCGACGACGCCTTCCTGCGCCGGGAGACCTTGGAGGCGATCGGCCGGGCGGTCCTCCGGGACGATGGCGACGGCGAAATGGGGATCAGCCGGTTCGCGGGCGACCAGGCGGGCCTGGCCGACGTGCTCGACGAGGTGCGGACGCGGTCGTTCTTCTCGAGGCACCGGCTGGTGATCGTCGAGGGGGCCGATCCGTTCGTCACCGCGCACCGCAAGGAGCTGGAAAGCTACGTCGAGCACCCCTCCGAGGCGGGCACGCTGGTGCTCTCGGTCAAGAGCTGGCCGTCGAACACCCGGCTGGCCAAGCTGGTCGACAAGGGGGGGTTGGCCGTCGAGTGCAAGGGGCCGTCCGAGAAGGGCCTGGTCCCCTGGCTGGTCCACCTATCGCGGTCGCGGTACGAGACACCCCTCGACGAGGACGCCGCGAGGCTCCTGGTCGAGCTGGTCGGGCCTGAGGTCGGGCTGCTGGCCGCCGAGGTCGAGAAGCTGTCGGTCTACGTCGGTCGGGACGCCACGATCCGTCGCGACGACGTGGCCCGGATGGTCGGCGCGGGGCGGATCGAGACGATCTGGAAGGTGCTCGACGCCGCGACGACGGGGCGCGGGGACCTCGCTTTGGAGCTGCTCGACCGCCTGCTCGCGGCCGGCGAGCACCCGGTCGGCCTGGTCGCGGCGATGGGGACATCCCTGCTGAAGCTCCACCACGCCGGCCGCCTGCGGCGCGCGCGGATGAGGCTGGAGGACGCCTGCCGCGAGGTCGGCATCCCGTCCTTCGCGGTCGACAAGACGCAGCAGCAGCACGCCCACCTCGGCCCGCGGCGGGTCGACCAGATCCCCGCGATGCTCCTGAAGGCCGACCTCGACCTCAAGGGGTCGTCGATGCTCACCCCCCGCGCCGTGGTCGAGAGGCTGCTCGTGCATCTCTCCCGCGCCCGCCAGGATTAGGGCCGATCTTCATGCTTCGCCTCGCCGCGCCGCCGACGTGCCTGCTGGTTGTCGCCCTGCTCACGTCCCCGTCGCGAGGGGCCGAGGGACCCAAGGTCCCGGTGGCGCTGGCGTGGAGGGCGGATGGTCGTCTCCTCGTGGCTTTGCGCGACGCCAAGCGGGTGGTGGGCGTCGACCCGCAAGCGTGGCGGGTCGTCGATGGCTGGGACGTCGCCTTCCGCCCGGCCTCGCTGGCCGTGGCCGACGACGGTGCGACCCTTCTGATCGGCGGCATGGAGGGCCAGGCGGCGGCCATCGACCGCGAGGGCCGCATCGTCCGCGACCTCACGCCGGGCCGGGGACCATCGCGAATCCTGCCGCTGCCGGGAGGGCGGGTGCTGGTCGCCTCGATGTGGGATGGGGCCGTCCGGCTGGTTGACTGGCGATTCGGGCGCCTCCTGACCGAGCACCCGCTCCCGTTCGCGCCCGGGGCGATGGTCCGGAGGCCCGACGGCCGGGTCGTGGTGGCCGACGCCTTCGGCGGCCGGCTCGCGGTCCTGGAGCCGGGCGCGGGGGGAGCGAGCGGGTCCGCTCCGTCTCGGGCGTGGGCCTGCGCGACCTGGCGATCTCGGCCGACGGCAAGGAACTTCTCGTCGTCCACATGGCGCAATATGACGAGGTGCCGATCACCGAATCGAACATCGACGGCGGCCTCGTCCTGTCGGGCCGCCTGGGGGCCGTCCGCCTCTCGGCGCTCGACGCCGAGGCCCGCCCGGGGGCGCGCGTGGCGATGCGGCAACTCCCGCTCGACGGCCCGAGGCACGGCGCGGCCGACCCGTCGGCGATGGCCCTGTCGCGCGACGGCACCAAGGTCTACATCGCCCTGTCGGGCGCCCACCAGGTGCTCAAGGACGACCGGACCCAGGGCCTGTCGTCGGCCGGGACGGGCGACCTGCTCCCCCTGGGCCACAACCAGCGCCTGGAGGTGGTCGAGGTCGGCCGCAGCCCCGTCGCGATCGCGATCGACCCGTCGGGACAGTTCGTCGTGACCGCCGACGCGATGTCCGACACCCTCTCCGTGCTCGCCGCCGACGACCTGTCGCCCGTCGCCACCGTCGCGTTCGGTCGCCGCGACCCCGCCCGCACCCCGTCGCAGAGGGGCGAGGCGCTGTTCCTCGACGGCCGCCGCGCGATGGACCGCTGGATGAGCTGCGCGAGCTGTCACAACTCGGGCCATACCAACGGATTGAACTTCGATACCCAGGGCGATCGCGGCTATGGCGCGCCCAAGAACACGCCGACCCTGCTGGGGGTCGGGCCGACGTCGCCATTCACCTGGACGGGCGAGTTCGACCGGCTGGCGGACCAGGTCCACCAGTCGCTCCGCACGAGCCTGCGCGGCCCGGAGGCCGAGCCTGGCATGGTCAACGACCTGACGGCCTACCTGGAGACGCTGCCGCCACCCCCGCCGCGACGGTCGGCCGACGACCCCGCCGCCCTCCGTGGCGCGGAGGCGTTCCGGGCGCGCCGGTGCGTTTCGTGCCACCGCCCGCCGCTCTACACCTCGGCCGGGACCCGCGACGTCGGCCTCGACGACGGCCCGGGCGGGCACCGTCGGTTCAACGCCCCCGCGCTGCGAGGCGTCTCGTGGACGGCCCCCTACCTCCACGACGGCCGGGCCGCCACTCTGGCCGACCTCCTCGACGTCCATTCGCCGGGCCGCAAGGACCCGATGGACCCCCGCGAGCGCGACGACCTGGTCGCGTTCCTCGAATCGCTCTGATCGGGCGGACGAGGGGCCTCCTCCGGGGAGGTCACGTCCCGGCAAAATAAACGGGGATCGTCCCCGCAAGGCCCCCGATCCTGTTGTAAACTCCTGAAGAACGCGGCCATGGACCACTGCGTCGCCAAGATTGTCGAGATCGTCGCCCGAAATCAGGGCGATCCTCGCTCAATCTTTCAGCTTGGCTACAACCTGGGCCGGCTGAGCGAGATGACCGGCCTCGGCCGCGAACCCTTCTGGGACCGCTGGAAAGACGCGGTCTCCGCGTGGGACCAGGAAGAATTGGCCCGTTTGGCCCATGAGTTGCAACATGATATCCCTGCGCGTCGGGACCTCCCCTGGGCCGAAGGCTGATCGCCCCGCTCCGGACCTTCCATTCCATGCCGGAACGCCCCCCGAGGGAAGCCTTCCCTCGGCGTCCGAGTCGCGGCGGCGCACGGTCGCGGCGAAGCCGGCCTAGGCTTTTCTAATCAATTCTTGATGGATATGGTACGAACTCCGTTCATATCCATGGCCGGGAAGTGAGGGCCGGACGGTGCGGATCGACGGGCCATGAACCGCGATTTTCCCCGGACTTTCGCCCAATATTCGCTTGCAATCGGTTCGGGGTCGTCCCAAAATAAGGGGGCCGTTGTCTGCGTCCCGCGGGACCTTCGCCATCCGGAACAGGTGCGGTTCCCCATATCACCCGCCTTCGCAACGTGCTTTATCCTGCGTGATTGAGGAGAGGCTCCATGTTTGATCAACCCGTAGGCGGTCCGTCGCTGGCACAGCAGGTCGAGACCCGGGTTCGCCAGTTGACGCACGGCCGCATCCGAGACCTCCTGGTCGAGGAAGTCCAGGGTCGGGTGATGGTCCGCGGGCATGTCCCTTCGCATCACACGAAGCAGCTTGCCCTCCAGGGCGCGCTGGAACTGATCTCGGGCGACCGCTTCTGTGCGAACATCACCGTGGGCTGAGGGGATGCCCACGGGCGCCCCGCCCGTCCGGACCCTCCGCCTCGCCGATCCCATCGATCTCCCTTCTGGCGATCAACCCCTCCCATGATCGACGGCTTTCCGACTCGGGAGTTCCCCGCGGGGGACTCTTGGGCGGGATAGGCCGGCTGCGCCCGACTGGTCCCCCGGCCGCTCTTGAACTTGAGGGCGGCGGGGTTTTCGTCCATAGTAGGGGGTGGTCGTCACCGCGAGGGGCCCGCGAGGGACGGGACGGCGGCCGGGGCGCCTCGTCCAGGGGCTGGCACCCCTCCCCATCGATCTCCGAAAGGTCTTGTATCATGAGACGGACGCTCCGCGGTCTGGGCCTCGGCCCTCTGGTGCTGATCCTGGTGGCGCTCCCGGCGGCCGGGGCCGAGCCGGCCGGCCGGCAGGAGTCGTGGGACGCGGTCTTCATGGCCGGTTCGAAGGTCGGCCACCTCCACACGTGGGTCGAGCCGGTCAAGGATCGGGGTCGCGACCTGCTCCGGGTCCGCTACCGGATGGTCCTGAAGCTCCGGCGGCTGAATAACCAGGCGACGATCGAGCAGGAGTACGGGACGATCGAGACCCTCGACGGGACCGTGCTCAAGCTCGACACCCGGACGCTCGCCAGCGGCCAGGTGATGCGGACCTTCGGCGACGTGGTCAACGGCCGGATGACCCTGACGATGGAGGGTTCCGGCCAGGAGCAGAAGGTGACGATCCCCTGGGGGCCCGACGTCCGCGGCCCCTACGCGGTCGAGCAGAGCCTGTCGCGCGCCCCGATGAAGCCCGGCGAGACGCGCGATCTCAAGATGTACATGCCCGACCTGAATAAGGTCTGCGACATCAAGCTCACGGCCAAGGGGCCCGAGGAGGTGCAGCTCGGCGGGGGTGTCCGGCGTACCTTGCTGCGGATCGAGCAGACGACACAGCTCGACGGCAAGCCCCGGCCCGAGTTCGACACGACACAATGGGCCGACTCGGGCGGCCAGATCCTCAAGAGCGAGAGCGACATCATGGGGGGCATGATCACCTACCGGACCACCCGCGAGGGGGCCGAGGCCGCCGAGGGCATGGTCCAGTTCGACCAGATCCGCAACTCGGTCGTCCGGATCAAGCATAAGATCCCCGCCCCCGAGACGAAGCGCGACATCACCTACCGGGTCTCGCTGAAGAGCGACGACCCCACGCAGGTCTTCCCGGCCGACCGCCGCCAGACGCTCCGTCCGGGCCCCGCGCCGAACTCGGCGATCCTGGAGGTCAAGACCGCCGGCCCGAACGACGGCGCGGCGGACCCCCGGGCCGTCGAGGAGCAGTACCTCCGCCCCAACGCGCTGGTGACCAGCCAGGACCCGGCCGTCGTCGGCTTCGCTCGCAAGGCGGTCGGCGACGCGGTCGACCCCTGGGAGAAGGCGAGCCGGGTCGTCCACTGGGTCGCGCAGAACATCAAGGACAAGAACTTCGAGACCGCGTTCGCCCCCGCCAGCGAGGTCGCGCGGACCCTCGCGGGGGACTGCACCGAGCACGGCGTCCTGACGGCCGCCATGTGCCGCGCCGTCGGCGTCCCGGCGCGGGTGGTCGTCGGCCTGGTCTACGCCGACCACCTCGGCGGCTTCGGCTACCACCTCTGGAACGAGGTGTACGTCAACGGCCGCTGGGTCGCGGTCGACTCGGCGTTCGACCAGACATCGGTTGACGCGGTGCATATCAAGCTGTCCGCGACGAGCCTCGACGGCGTCTCGCCTTACGAAGCCTTCCTGCCGGTCGTGCGCGTCGTGAGCAAGTTGACGCTGGAGCCGCAGGAGATCCACTGAGGCTCGCGAGCGGTCCGGGCCCGATCGTGAGTGCCACTCACCGAATCGGGCCGCGCCGCTTGTCCGGCCGATGCGCGGCCCGTAGACTGCCGGTAGGTGCGGGCCCCGTTCCCCCGGGCTTCGCCCCTCCCGGAGCCTACCCACCATGTCGCAGCATCCGACGCGGGGGCTGATCCTGTCTCTCGGGGGGCTGGCCGGCCTCGGCCTCGCCCCCCCCGCGACCGCCCAGACCGCGACCCCCGCAGCCTCCGCCTCGCCCGCAACGGCCGGGGCCTACCGTCCCGAAGTCGTGGTCTTCCAGGCCCTCCAGGCCAACCCGATCACCGCCCCGTACCGGATCTCGGTCTCGATGACCGGCCGTCAGGTCGTCCTCGCGGGGAAGGTCGGCACCAAGAGGGTCCACGACGAGGCCGTCCGGACCGCGATCGCCGCCGGCTATCCCGTCCGCGACAACCTGACGATCGACACGGCCGAGGCGCACCGCATGGCCGCCGCCGTCGCGGCGGGGGCGGGTGCCGGGGCGGTCGGCCCGATGGGCCCCGGCATCTACCCGCAAGGAGGGCCGATCGGCGTCGGCGTCAACTCGCAGGCCGGGCCGATGGGCTTCGGCATCAACCCGGCGGGTGGGTACGCTTCCAGCTCGTCCTACGTCTATCCCCGTCCCTTGATGGGCCGGCTCGACGACCCCTTCTTCGGCTTCGAACCCCCTCTGATCAGCTATGCACCCTGGTTTCGCGGGGGGGTGAACTACCGTGACCAGGCCAACATGGCCGCGTCGTTCGCCCCGGGAGTGCAGCAAGGCGCGGGCCCGCAGCAGGGTCCCGACCCGTCCGCCGGCGCCAATCCGCCCGTCGCCAATCCCGGCGCCCCCAATGGGCCCGCCGCCGCGAACACGTCGAACCCGTCGAACCCGTCGGCGACGGTCGAGATGACGATCAATCCCCAAGGGGTCGCCGTGCTCCGGGGGACGGTCGCCACGCTGGCCGACCGGATCGCGATCGGCCAGACGATCGCGCAGCAGCCGGGGGTCTCCGAGGTGTACAACCTGCTCAACGTCGCGGGCCCGGCGCCGTCCTCGGACAACCCGCCCCCGCCCCCCCAGCCCGCATTCCCGAACGCGCCCCGGCTCCCGGCCGCCCCGCCCGGCGCCGGTCAGGGCGAGCCTCATGCGGCGGTCGTCGTGGCGGACGGGGACGAGCTCGGCCGCCGCCTCGCCGATGCGATCGCGCGACGGCCCGCCCTGGCCAACCTGCCGATCAAGGTCGCCGCCCGCGACGGGGTCGCCTACCTCTCGGGGACCGTCCCGACCGTCTACGAGGCGATGCTCGCCTTCCGCGCGGCGCAGCAGACCCCCGGCGTCCACGCGGTCGACGATCGCCTCGCGTTCGACGTCCCCGACGGCGAGCGGCCCAACCCCTTGCGGCAGAAAGGACGGCCCGAGGACGTCGAGCCCTACCTCGCCGCGCAGGTCCGCCGCCAGCTCGGCGACCTGGCGCACGTCGACCAGGTCCGCCTGCTCGGCGACACGCTGGAGATCCGCGGCACCCTGCTCCGCGACGAGGACCGCCCCCGCCTCGCCGCCGTCCTCCGTTCGATGCCCGTGCTCCGCGGGTTCCGCGTCGAACCGACCTTCCAAGTCCAGTAGGGGACCTGCCTTGTTACGCTGGGGACCCTGGGAAAACTCTCCGGTGAGATCCTTTAAAAAAAGGGGAAAAGTTGCAAGAACTGCAACGGCTTTGACCTTGATTGAAAATCCTCTCCGCGCGTAGGATGGCCGCCGCGCGGCGGGAGCGCCGTCCGGCTGGGGCCGCGCGACGTTGGGGCGAGGCCATTCGCCTCATCCTCCCACATCGGAGAGGGATCTGGATCGCATGATCGCCAACAAGGATGGTGGCGGGTCCGCACGAGTCACGGGCCCATTCCGTGCGGCGGACGGCTGTCTCGACCAACGACCGTCTCGGCGCGGGCATGGATGCCGCCGGCCGATGGCTCGTCGAGGCGCAGGATCGCGACGGCTTCTGGGTCGGCGAGCTCGAGGGGGACACGATCCTCGAATCGGAATACGTCCTGCTGCTGGCCTTCCTGGGCCGCGGCGACGATCCGCTCTGCGTCAAGCTGTGCCGATACCTGCTCGACCACCAGCTCGCCGACGGCGGCTGGGCGATCTACCCGGGGGGCCCGGCCGAGGTCAGCGCCTCGGTCAAGGCATACTTCGCGCCTGAAGATCGTGGGGGTCTCGCCCGACGAGCCGGCGATGGCCCGCGCGCGGGAGACGATCCTCGCGCTGGGCGGGCGCAGGCGTGCAACAGCTTCACGAAGTTCTACCTCGCGCTGCTGGGCCAGATCCCCTACGACGACTGCCCGAGCGTGCCGCCGGAGCTCGTGCTGCTGCCGTCGCGGCTCAACTTCAGCCTCAGCGCGATGTCGTCGTGGACGCGGACGATCGTCGTGCCGCTGTCGATCATGTCGGCGTTCAAGCCGGTCCGCGCGCTGGCCCCCGCGCAAGGCATCGCCGAGCTGTTCCGCGACGACCTGCCGCGACGGCCGTCGCGGCGGACGAGGCGGCCGGCGAGCTGGACCAACGTCTTCCTGGGCCTCGATCGCCTGCTCAAGTGGTCCGATCGCCACCTGCCGCAGTCGTGGCGACGGCCGGCGATCCGGGCGGCGCACCGCTGGATGCTCGACCATTTCGAGAACTCCGACGGCCTGGGCGCGATCTTCCCGCCGATGATCTACACGGTCATCGCGCTCCACTGCCTGGGCTATGCCCCCGACGACCCCACCGTGCAGTGGGCGATGCGGCAACTGGAAGACCTGTTGATCGAGGAGGACGGCACGGTCCGCGTGCAGCCGTGCGTCTCGCCGATCTGGGACACGGCGATCACGATGATCGCGCTGGCCGACGCCAAGCTGCCGGCGTACCACCCCGCTTTGCTCCGCGGGGCGCGGTGGCTGCTCGGCAAGGAGGTGCGGGTCGCGGGCGACTGGCAGGTGCGACGGCCGGGGGTCGAGCCGGGCGGCTGGCACTTCCAGTTCAACAACGCGCTCTACCCCGACGTCGACGACACGGCGATGGTCCTGCTGGCGCTGCACCGGACCTCGCTGGCCGACACGGCCGAGGTCGTCGAGGCGACCCGCCGCGGCGTGGCGTGGCTGCTGGCGATGCAGAACCGCGACGGCGGCTGGGCGGCCTTCGACGTCGACATCGACAACGAGGTCCTGACCAAGGTCCCGTTCGCCGACCACAACGCGATGCTCGACCCGAGCTGCGCCGACATCACGGCGCGGATCCTCGAGATGCTCGGGACGTTCGGCTATCGGGCCGACCACCCGGCCGTGTCCCGGGCGCTCGACTACCTCTGGCGCACCCAGGAGCCGCAGGGGTGCTGGTTCGGCCGCTGGGGGGTCAACTACATCTACGGGACGTGGCAGGTCTTGCAGGGCCTGAAGGCGCTCGACTTCCCGATGGACCACCCCGCGGTGCGGATGGCCGCCGACTGGCTCGAATCGGTCCAGCAGGCCGACGGCGGCTGGGGCGAGTCGTGCCGCAGCTACGACGACCCCCGCTGGATGGGCCGGGGCGAGCCGACGGCGTCGCAGACCGGCTGGGCCGTCCTCGGCCTGATCGCCGCCGGCCGCGCCCGCGGCGACGCGGCGCGCCGCGGGATCGAGTACCTGCTGGCCACCCAGGGCGCCGACGGCACCTGGGACGAGGACGAGTTCACCGGGACCGGCTTCCCCCGGGTCTTCTACCTGAAGTATCACCTGTACCGGATCAACTTCCCTTTGATGGCCCTGTCGCGCTACCAGGCCGCGGTCGGCCGGCTGCCGGTCGACGCGCCCGCGGCGCTGGCGACGCGCATCCCCGCCCTGCCCCAGACGTTCGATGTTTAAGGCATAAAGGAGTAGGCAGTAAGCGGTAGGCGGTGAAGACGAAGAATTCGATGAGCCACAGAGGGTCACAGAGGAGGGATATCAGGAATCATTCAAGGCTCTTGCGGGATTCGGGGAGGTGGGTGGTTTTGTCCCGACGGAGAGGCCAACCGGGGTGCCACGGGTTGTCCTCAACCCGTGTCCGGGCCGAGGATCGCGACGCATGGGTTGAGGACAACCCGTGGCACCCGGCGCCGGCCCGATGACCACCACCCCGCAATCCCGCAAGAGCCTCATTCAATTTCAATTCTTCCTCTCTGTGTCCTCTGTGGCTCATCGAATTCTTCGTCTTCACCGCCTACCGCCTACCGCCTACTGCCGACCGCCTACTCCTTTGTTATTCTCTTCCCCGACGGCCAGGGATCGGCCCGAGGGTCACCACTCAGGAGGCCGAGCCCCATGCGATTCCCCCTTCCGATGACGGCGAGGATCGCCGGATACGTCGCCAAGAAGAAGCTGTCGCGGGCCGGGCGGTTCCCGATGGTGCTGATGCTCGAGCCTTTGCACGCCTGCAACCTGACCTGCACCGGCTGCGGGCGCATCCGCGAGTACGAGTCGACGATCAAGAAGAAGCTCTCGATCGAGGAGTGCCTCGACGCCGTGGACGAGTGCGGGGCGCCGGTCGTCTCGATCTGCGGCGGAGAGCCGATGATCTACCCGGGCATCGGCGAGCTGACGGCAAAGATCCTCGAGCGGAAGAAGGCGGTCTACCTCTGCACCAACGGGATGTTCACCCGCAAGAAGATCGGCGAGTTCCGGCCGTCGAGCCGGTTCTTCTTCAACGTCCACCTCGACGGGATGCGGAAGAACCACGACATCGCGGTCGAGCGCGAGGGGGTCTTCGACGCGGCGATCGACGGCATCAAGGCGGCCAAGGAGGCCGGTTTCCTCGTCTGCACCAACACCACGGTGTACAAGGAGACCGACATGGACGAGCTCGATGAGATGTTCGGCTTCCTGACGACCCTGGGCGTCGACGGGTTCATGATCTCGCCCGGCTACAGCTATGCCGCGGTCCAGGCCAAGGGGCTCTTCATGGGCCGCGCGGAGATCCGCGCCAAGTTCCGCGCCGCCGAGGCGATGTTCCGCAAGTACAAGTTCAACACCTCGCCGATCTACCTGGAGTTCCTCCAGGGCAGGCGCGAGATGTCGTGCACGGCCTGGGGCAACCCGACGCGGAACGTCAAGGGGTGGAAGGGCCCGTGCTACCTGATCACCGACGCGCACCACGACACGTTCGACGACCTGATGAACAAGACCCCGTGGGAGAAGTACGGCCGGGGCAACGACCCGAGGTGCGAGGACTGCATGGTCCACGCCGGGTACGAGGCGTCGGCCGCGCTGGGGGTCAACGCGCGAGCTCGGCGACACGCTCAAGATGATCAAGTGGCAGTTCACCTGAGCCGGCCCTCATGAGCGGCGGAGATCCCGGGACCGGCTCGGGGGGGATGCCCGCGGCCCCCGCGCCGTCCCCGGCGGACGTCGGGATCGTCGCGGCCCTGTCGATGGAGGTCGGCTTCCTGCTCGACCGACTGACCCGGGTCCGCAAGTACGCGGGGCCGCGGCACGCGGTCGTCGAGGGGGAGTGCGGCGGCAAGGTCGTCGCGGTGGTCGTCGCCGGCATGGGCCGCGAGAACATCCGGCGCGGGGCGCGAATTGCTGCTCGACGGCCACCGTCCCCGCTGGGTCGTCTCGGCCGGGTTCGCCGGGGCGCTGAACCCCGAGTATTCCCGACTCGACATCGCGCTGGCCGACGAGATCCTCGACCTCGACGGCCTCCGCCACCGCATCGACGTGACGGTCCCCCCGAGGAACGGGGCAGCCCGATCCGGACAGGCCGTCTGCTGACGGTCGACCACATCATCCGCACGGCCGCCGAGAAGGCCGAGCTCCGCCGCCGGTACGACGCCGATTTGGTCGACATGGAGACCGCAGCCGTCGCTGCCCTGTGCAGCGAGCGGGGGGTGCGCTTCCTGTCGATCCGGGTCATCAGCGACGAGGCCGGGATCGACCTCCCACCCGAGATCGTCTCCCTCATGACCCGCTCGGGCAGCTACCGCGTCGGCGCCGCGTTGCGGGCGATCTGGAACCGTCCCTCCAGCATCAAGGATCTTCTGGGCCCTCCACGAGCACGCCCAGGAGGCCGCCGACCGCCTCGCCGCCTTCACAGCCGGGGCCATCGCGCGGCTGGGATGAGGACCATCCTCCTTGCGACGCGGGGTCTCTGGAGGAGTCTCGCGCCGGGCCGTGGGCCCGTAACGCGGGCTTTACCTGATATTATCGTGTCCGCCCGCCGTCGCGCTCTGCGATTCCGGCGATGACACTCGGGCGCGGGCGAATTCGCTTCGTTTCGGGAAAGTGCGTACTCGGCCCCGCGCCGCCCGGCATCCTGGCAATATAAATCCTTTCTATAGAATGATTTCCGAACAGGCCTTCGGGGCGGGCTGTTCCGTGATGGGCGGGCCGTTCCGCGCGGGATATCCAACAAAAAATGACATTGGAACGACACGGCGCGCGGCGGCCGACGAGGGCCCGCCTGGAGGACGCTCGCGGGCCTTCGCCCCGCCACCAACCCGGCGTGAACCAATAATCCCGCGGCGACAACGAATCCCTTCGGAGGAGGTGGACCATGCGCGAGGGCCGGGGTTCGTCGTGCGGCTGGGCACCATCAGGGCATCTCGGGCGGGCGGGCCTCGCGGCCTTACCCTATCTTTTCGTCACCTTGGCGGCGATCGGCTGCGCCGCGGAGTATGATCGTGGGGCAGACAAGTCGGAGGTGTATGCGGCCAGGGCCTCCGCCCCGGGGGCGACGACGACCGCGCCCGAGGCTGCCCCCGCCAAGGCGGGCGGGACGATGGGCGAGGCCGTCCCGCCGGCCGTGCCCCGCAAGATCATCTATAACGCGCAGATCACGCTGGTCGCCGAGAGCCTGACGACCGTCGAGGCGGAGCTGGCGCGGCTGGTCCAGGAGAGCGGCGGCTATGTCGCCGAGACCGACGTCTCGGGCGTGTCGCACGAGAGGCGCCAGGGGGTGTGGAAGGTCCGCGTGCCGGCCGATCGGTTCTCCGCCTTCGTGGCGGCGGTCGGCAAGCTCGGCGAGATGCAGCAGAGCCACGTCGACTCGCAGGACGTGACCCAGGAGTACTACGACCTGGAGGCGCGGATCGCGAACAAGCAGCAGGAGGAGAAGAGGCTCCTGAAGCACCTCGACGAGACGACGGGCAAGCTCGAGGACATCCTGACCGTCGAGCGCGAGCTGAGCCGGGTCCGCGGCGAGGTCGAGCAGATGCAGGGACGGCTCCGCTTCCTGGCCAACCTGACGTCGCTGAGCACGATCACGATCACGGCGACCGAGCTGAAGAACTACACGCCGCCGGTCGAGCCGACGTTCGCCGCGCAGGTCGGCCGGACCTTCCGTGAATCATTACGGCTGCTGACCGACTTCGCCAAGGGCGTGGTGCTGGTCGTCGTCGCGGCCGCGCCGTGGGTCGTGGTGCTCGCCCTGGTCGCGATCCCGCTCTGGCTGCTTCTGCGGGTCCGCTGCGCGATCGGGCCGAGCCGGTGGACCGGGCCCCCGGGGCCGTGACGCCGGCCGCGGGCCGGGGCCGCCCTACTCGAACATCGACGAGGTATCCCGGATCTCGGTCAAAGGCGTCGCGGACCGCTCCTCGGGGTGCCAGCCGATGGCCGTCGTCCGCGATTGCTGCAAGGCGGCCGGGCCCTCGGCGCCGACCAGGCGCGGATAGACGTGGTCCTGCCGCGCCAGCTCCCAGAAGCTGGGCCAGGCGTCGGGATCGGTCAGCTCGGCGGCGTTGATCAGCAGCGCCACCTCGGCCGCGCGGTCCTCGGGGACCGCCACGGCGATCCGGGGGATGCCGTCGGTGTGGGTCTCGATCTGGCCCGGGTCGAACCCGAGCTGGACCAGCCAGCGGCGGGCCAGCGACAGCGTCTCCAGGTGCGCGAACTGATGGGTCACGTAGCGCATCGTTCTCCGACCCTCCCCAGGGGACCTGATGATCACCGGACGATACGAAGGGCGATCCTTCGGGGGGTTCGACGGTCTCTCCCCATTCTCAAGGCGGCCGGCGCCGCTCCGCAAGCCTTTTCTCCGCCGCCGCCGCGGGCGACATCGCATTGCTCGCATACCGGAAGTTTGAAATCTGCAATCTCGAATGTGGAATCTGAAATCCGCTCGGCGCCCGGTCCCCGCCCGTCGGGCCCGGGGCGCGACGTCGGGCCTCACTTCTTGGCCGCCGGGGCCGCCTCCTTCGGGACGGCCGCGGGGCCGATCGAGCCCCGGACGGGCTTCCGGTTCATGTACGTCTTGGCCGGGGCCATGGGGGGCGTCGGCTTGGTCATGCTGTCGACCCCCATGCTCGCCACGCCCGGGATCAGCAGCAGCGCCGTGATGCCGATCGCCGCCGCGTGCGGCGGATGGAACTGGTAGATGAACATGAAGACCAGGAACCAGACGATCCCCTGGAGGACCGTCCACGCGATGTCCTCGGTGAACATCGTGTCGAACGTCGGCCGGAGCCAGGTCAGCAGCGCCGCCAGGATGAGCGACCCGCCGGCCACCCGCAGCGCCTCGTGCGGCGGGGGCTCGTCGTAGAGCTGGTCGTGGCCGACGTCGACGATGATGTAGCTGGCGACGAACATCACCAGCCAGTAGATCAGGAACGGCACGAGGATCGCGACCATGGGGCGTCACCCGCGAGGTGGACCGGAGGCGGCGGCGCCCCGAGGCGGGCCCGCTCCGACCGATCGTATCGCGTACCGGCCCCGCTTGGCCACACCCGACGCTGGCGGTTTTCGCCCGGGCTGTTACCATGAGGGGGCCACCCGGGACGATACCGGACCGGACCGCCCGAGCCAGGACCCCCCGCCCATGATCCGCATCAGCGCCTTCGCCGACGAGATCTCGCAGGACCCGGTCGAGCAGGTCGACGTGCTGGCCTCGCACGGGATCGGCCACATCGAGTTCCGCGCGATCCACGGGACCAACGTCCTCGACCTCTCCGAGGCCCAGCACGAGGAGTTCCGCTCGCTCCTGCGGTCGCGCGGGTTCGGCCTCAGCGCGATCGGCTCGCCGGTCGGCAAGATCAAGGCCACCGACTCGTTCGGGCCGCACCTCGAACGGTTCGCCCGCGCGATGGACCTGGCCGAATTCTACGAGGCCCCGCGCATCCGGATCTTCAGCTTCTACATCCCCGCCGGGGACGACCCGGCGCGGCACCGCGACGAGGTGATGGCGCGGATGGCCGAGCTCGCCCGCCGCGCCGGGGAGCGGGGCATCTCCCTCTTCCTGGAGAACGAGAAGGGGATCTACGGCGACACCGCCGGCCGCGTCCTCGACATCCTGGAGACGGTCAACCGGCCGAGCCTGTCGCACGCCTTCGACCCGGCCAACTACCTGGAGGTCGGCCAGCCGATCGACGAGGCGTGGTCGATGCTCCGGCCGCGGATGACCCACTTCCACATCAAGGACTACAGCCTCCAGACGCACAGGAACGTCCCCGCCGGCCAGGGCGACGGCCAGTTCCCCCGCCTGATCCCCGAGGCCGCCGCCGACGGCTACGACGGCTTCTGCGTCCTCGAACCTCATTTGGTCGTCGCCGAGCAGTCGTTCGGCTTCACCGGCCCCGAGCGCTTCGGCGACGCCGCCCGCGCACTGAAGACGATCTTCGAGGAGAACGCCATCCCCTATGCCTGAGCCGGCATCGGGTCGGTTGGCCACCTCATCGGCCGAGATACAGGATCGCTCGTCGCATGAGATTCGCCCGCTTCTCGATCGCGGAACTCCTCGGGGCCGTCTGCCTGTGCGCGGCCGGCCTGGCTTGCCTCCTGTATGCCTCGAGCCCCCTGGGTCCGCACGACCTTCTCGGTCACCCTGGGGGCGTTGACCGTGGCCCTGATCGGTGTGGTCAACCGCCGGGCTGAGCGCCGGGCCTTCTGGGTGGGGTTCGCGCTCTGCGGGTGGGCCTACATGGCATTCAGTTCCGGACCCTGGTTCGCCATCGACGTCCGCCCGCGCCTCGTCACCACGAGGCTGCTCCAATGGGCCTACCCCCGGCTGATACCCGAGGCGCGCCAGTCCTCGGGCTTCCGCTCCTCGACGCGGACCTTCATCGTCCCGGCCCCAGAACTCGGCGATGGCCTCACCGCCGACAGTCTGGGAGCGGACGCGGTTGACGTGGCGATCAAGGGCGAGGGCGAAACGCCTCCGTCGCTCCTGGCCGAAGGTGTTGAGGTCGCTGGCACCTCGACCACTGGCGGCAAACTCACGAAGGTTACTCTCCGGACCAATCCTGCGCAGGTCGCGCGGCTAACTCAGGCTCTGGCCGATCAGGTCAAGTTCGTCCTGCGCCGGCATCAGCCCAGCCCGTTTGCAGCGATATGGTCCAGCCCTCCGGTCGAGGTCGACGACTTCGTGGGCGTCGGTCACTCCTTGTATGGGCTGCTGTGTGCCTGGGTCGGGGGCGCCGTGGGTCGATACTTCTACGCGACCCGCGATCCGCCGCCCTGAACACCCTGATCGGGTGGCCGGGGCAAAGCGAGCGCGCCCCGGCCACCCGGTCTTGACCCCTCCACGACCGGAATCCATAACCGAATCCCCCGAGCGGCATGGGCCGATTGACCGGCCCGTCGGCACCCCCTAAACTGCACTCCTCGGCGGGCGGCATGCGTCGCCCCGGGCCTCGAACGAACAGGGAGACGACCACGATGACGGGCCGGACGATCACGCGACGGGGTTTCGTCCAGGGCACGCTCGGCGGCGCGGCGGCGCTCGGGATGGGGCTGCGGCCCTCGGGGGCGGCCGAGCCGTCCGGCCAGCCCTCGGCCGGGCAGATCGGCGACTTCAAGATCTCGCTCGCCGAGTGGTCGCTGCACCGGGCCCTCTGCGCCAAGGACGCCGAGATCACCAACCTCGACTTCCCCAGGATCGCCCGCGAGCAGTACGGCATCGACGGCGTCGAGTTCGTCAACCAGTTCTTCAAGGACAGGGCCGACGACTCGCCCTACCTGAAGGACCTCAAGAAGCGCGCCGACGACCAGGGCGTCACCTGCGTCCTGATCATGATCGACGGCGAGGGGGACCTCGAGCGCCAAGGACACAAGCGAAGCGCAACCAGGCCGTCGAGAACCACAAGAAGTGGGTCGATGCCGCCGCCGGCCCTCGGATGCCACTCGATCCGCGTCAACACGGGCAACAACTACAGCCCGACCGACGTCTCCGCGGTCGCCGAGGCGTGCGCGGCGCTGGCCGAATACGGGGCGAAGAACAAGATCAACGTCATCTGCGAGAACCACGGCGGGCCGTCGAGCAACCCCGACGCGCTGCTCGCCCTGATCAAGGCGGTGAACAACCCCCGGTTCGGCACCCTGCCCGACTTCGGCAACTTCCCCGGCCGGCAGACCGGCAAGTACACGATCGACATCTACGAGGCGATCGCGCGGATGATGCCCTACGCCAAGGGCGTCTCGGCCAAGAGCTACGACTTCGACCGGGAGGGCCGCGAGACCAAGCTCGACTACGCCCGCATCCTGAAGATCGTCACCGACGCCGGCTATCACGGCTACGTCGGCATCGAGTACGAGGGGAACCGCCTGAGCGAGCCCGAGGGGATCAGGGCGACGAAGAAGCTGCTCGAATCGCTCCGCGGCACCGAGTACCGGCCGTTGGCATGACGCCCGACGGGCCGAGGCCCGTCGCCGCGGTGATCACGGAGTGGCGCACGAGCAGCCACGCCGACGTGATCCTCGCGCGCCTGCTCGACCCCGGGGCGTGGGGGCACTCGCGCCCCTTCGCCCTGTCGCTGGCGTCGGTCTACGCCGACCAGTTCCCGCCCAACGACCTGTGCCGGTCGGTGTGCGAGAAGTACGGCGTCCCGATCTTCCCGACCGTCACCGGGGCGGTCGGCGTCGGCACGCGGGGTGCCGGTCGAGGGGGTGCTCATCATCGGCGAGCACGGCGACTACCCGAGGAACGCGAAGGGGCAGAAGCTCTACCCCCGTCGCCGCCTGTTCGAGGAGGTGGTCCACGCCTTCCGCATCCTCGGGCGGCGGGTGCCCGTCTTCTGCGACAAGCACCTGTCCTACGAGTGGCTGTTCGCCCGCTGGATGGTACGACCTGGCCCGGCACGAGGGTTTCCCCTTCATGGCCGGCTCGTCGCTGCCGGTCGCCTGGCGCATCCCCGAGTTCGATCCTGCCGATCGGCGCCGAGTTCGACGACGCTGTTCGCCCTCGGCTACGGCGACCTCGACGATTACGGGTTCCACGCGCTGGAGATGTTGCAGTGCATCGCCGAGCGCCGCAGAGGGGGCGAGACCGGGGTCGCCTCGGTGCGGTGCGTCTCGGGCGCGGCCGTCTGGGACGGGTTGGCGACGGGCGCTCTGGTCGCGCGACCTGCTCGATGCGCTGCGCCCGGCGATCCTGGCCGTGCGACCCGTCCGCCCCCGAGGTGAGGCCGTCTGCCGCGCGATGCCCTGTTCCTGATCGAGTACCGCGACGGCCCGAAGGCGGCCGTCGCGATGCTCGGACTCGGCCGGCTCGGTCTTCGCCCTGGCGGCGCTCGCCGCGGGGTCGAGCGGCCCGAAGCGACCGTGTTCGCCCTCCAGTCGACGCACCCGGTCGGGCACTTCGGCTACCTGCTCCGCGCGATCGAGCACCTGGTCGTGACCGGCCGCCCCCCCTACCCCGTCGAGCGGACCCTGCTGACCACCGGGATGCTCTCGGCCCTGCTCCAGAGCCGCGCCGAGGGGGGCACCACGATCCGCACGCCCCACCTGGAGGCGGTCCGCTACACGCCGACCGACTGGCCCCATGCCCCGGGCCCGCTTTATACGCCCGCCTGATCGGTCCCCGGCCGGGGTTGACCGAATGTGCGGCGGGGCGTATCGTACCCGGCGACCTGGTCCCGGCCCGCCCGGGACGTCGCTCTGCTCATCGGGCACGAGGGATGGACCCCGTGGGTGCCGACCGGACGCACATCCTGGTCCTCAATTACGACGGTCGCGAGCTGCTGATCGAGTGCCTCCCCTCGATCGTCGAGGCGGCGGCGCGGGCCCCGGTCCCCTGCGCGGTCTCGGTCGTCGATAACGGGTCGACCGACGGCTCGGCTCGAAGAGCTGACCGCGACGATTGCCCGGGGTCGCGGTCATCCGCGAGCCGAACCGGGGCCTGGCGTCGTTCAACGCGGTGCTCGCGAGGCTCGACGAGCCGGTCGTGCTCCTGCTGAACAACGACGTAAAGCTCGCGCCCGACGCCGTCGGCGCCGCTCCTGGCGGCGTTCGCCGAGCACCCCGACGCCCTCTTCTCCGCCCCTCTGTGCTGGGGCTTCGACGGCCGGACCTACGAAGGGATGCGGACGCGGGTGCGGTCCCGCTTCGGGCTGGTGCAGGGGATGTGCCGCGTGCCGGGCTTCGAAGATCAGCATCGGCCAGCCCGACCTGACCGCGGCGGCGGGGCCGGTGCTGGCCGTCGATCGCGCGCAGGTTCCTGGCGCTGGGCGGCTACGACCCGCTCTATTTCCCCGGCCGGATCGAGGACCTCGACCTCGGCTTCCGCGGCTGGATGGCCGGCTGGCGGGGGTATTACGTACCGGCGTCGGTGGCCTATCATCGCGGCTTCGGCTCGTTCGGGCCCGCGTTCGGCCGAGCGGGGTGCGACCGCCTGGCGGCGCGGAACAGCCTGATCTTCGCCTGGAAGAACCTGGGCGGTCGCCGCCTGGCCGCGCACCTCGCGTGGCTCCCCGCGCGGCTGGCGCATGCCCTGGCCACCGGGCGCGCGACCTTCGCGGTGGCGTTCGTCGAGGCGGTCGCCCGGCTCGGGCAGGTCCTGGCGGCGCGGCGTGCCCTGGCGGTGGGCCGGGGTCACTGGACCGCGCGGCAGGAAGCCTTCTTCGAGCGGTTCCGCTGGTGATCGCGTGCCGTCGTGACGAGCGCCAGTCGCAAGGAGGCGACCGATGCCCCGCCCCGCTCCCGACCGTGGTGATCGACGCCCGCCCGCGCGGCCCGCGGGGCCCGCTCGCCGACGAGCTGGTCCTGGGGCGGAGCGTGCTGGCCCACCTGCTCGACCTGGCGCTGTCGCAGGGCGAGGGGACGGTCGTCATCCACGCGCGGCTGGAGGAGCATCGGAGGCTCCATGACCTGGTCGGCGACCGCCCTCCGGGCCGTCTGGCGTTCGCGACCGGACCTCCGTCGGAACGTGCGGCGATCTTGCGGACCGACCGGATCTACGACCCGCGACGGCTCCGCCGCGCCCTGCGGCGGGGCCTCGACCCCGAATCGGCCGTGCTCTGGAGGCTCGACCGGCCGCACGCCCTGGCGGGCGCCGAGGACGAGCTGCGGCGGCGGCAGGCGTACCAGCCCCTCGGCCGCTTCTGGGCGCTCGGCCCCGCGCGGGCGCTCGCCCGCCTGCTCCGGCCGACGCGGGTGCGGCCCAACGCCCTGACGACGGCCTCGGCCGCGCTGGTGCTCGGCGCCTCGGGCGCCGTCGCCTCCGCGCCGGCCGTCTCGTCGGCGAGGGCCGCGACGGCCGCCGCGCTGGCGATGGCGCTGGTGCTCGACACGGCCGACGGCCACCTCGCGCGGCTCCAGGGGACCGCCTCCGAGTTCGGCCGCTGGCTCGACGCCGTCCTCGACGAGGCGGGCGACATGGCCCTGCACGCCGCGATCGCCTGGGCCGCGTTCGCCCGCGACGGCCGCCCGGCCTGGCTCGTGCTCGGCATGCTCTACGGCATGGGCAAATACCTGTTCGTGGTCGCGACCGCCAGGCCGGCCGGCGGCGAGGCATCATCGGCCCCGGCGGGCCCGGCCCCCGCCTCGTCGATCCTCGCGAGCTGCGTCCGACTGGCCGGTCATGCCGACATCCGCTGGCACCTCTGGATCATCCTGGCGGCGCTCGGGAGGCTCGACGCGGCCCTCGTCGCGTATGCCGCGTACTTCCCCGCGCGGCGCCTGGCCATCGCGATCCGGAAGGGGGTGCGGCATGGCTAACGCGCGGGTCTCCGTGCTGATCCTGGCGCACGACGAGGCCGAGAACCTGCCCGAATGCCTGTCCCGCGTCGCTGGGCCGACGAGATCGTCGTGGTCGTCGATCGCGCCAGCCGCGACGAGACCGAGGCGATCGCCCGCCGCGGGGCCGACCGGGTCGCGGTCCGCGCCTTCGACGACTTCGCCTCGCAGCGCAACGCCGCGCTCGGCCTGGCCTCGGGCGACTGGGTCTTCGCGATCGACGCCGACGAGCGCGCCACCCCCGAGCTGGCCGCCGAGGTCCGTCGGGTCACGTCCGACCCCCGATCTTCGCACTCGGGCTACCGCGTTCCGATCCGCAGCGTGATCCTCGGCCGCCCGTTCCGGTTCTCGGGCACGCAGCACGACCGCCCCTTACGCCTCTTCCGCCGCGGCCTCGGCCGATGGGTCGGCGCCGTTCACGAGACGGTCGACCTGCGGGGGAGCGTCGGGCAACTATCGCACGCGCTCCAGCACCGGACCATCCCCGACATGCGGACGTTCCTCCGCAAGCTCGATGAATACACCACGCTGGAGGCGCTGGAGTTCGAACGCGAGGGGCGGCCCTACCGCGCGGCCGACCTGGCGATCCGGCCGGCGTGGACGTTCGCCAAGCTCTACCTCGGCAAGCAGGGGTTCCGCGACGGCGCGGAGGGCCTCGCCTTCTGCGCCCTGTCGGGGGTGTCGGTGGCGGTCCGGCAGTGGAAGTACCGCGAAAGGCTCCGCGCCGGGAGGGCGTCGTGACCGCGACCCACGAGGCCGAGGTCGGCGCCCGGTTCGACCGGCTCCATCGCCGCTTCAAGGAGGCCGTGGCCGCGGACGACGTGCGCCTGCGGGCCCTGCAACGCGCCCTCGAACCTCTGGCGGGCCGGCGTGTCCTGGATCTGGGCTGCGGCAAGGGGCGGTTCGCCGCGCACCTGGAGGCGGACGGGGCCGAGGTGATCGGCCTCGACCTGTCGGCCGCGATGCTCGCCGCCGCCCCGAGGCTGGCCCGGGTGCGGGGATCGGCGCGGAGGCTGCCGTTCGCCCCGGCGACGTTCGACGCGGTGGTCGCCGTCGAGGTGTTCGAGCACCTGGCCGACGTCGTCGGCGTGCTCGGCGAGGTGCGGCGGGTGCTCCGGCCGGGGGGCGTCGTGGCGATCGTCGACAAGAACGCCGGCTCGCTGAACGCCCTGCGCCCCTGGCTCCCCGGCCTGGCGGTCAAGTGGATCGATCAGGAGCGGGGCCTCTGGATGTACCCGAGCGGCGGGCCCGTCCGCGAGCGCTGGTTCTGGCCGGGACGGCTCCGCGACCGGCTCGCGAGGGATTTCACCGGCGCCCGCGTCGAGCACCTGCTCTCGCCCGCGGAGGCGTCGTGGCGTCTGTTCCGCGCCGTGCCGCGGGTGCGGCTGATGGCGATCTGGACGGCGAGGGTGCCGGGAGGCGCGCGTGCATAAGATCTTGGCCTCGGAGCTTGCCCCCGCTGCCGCTGCTGCTCTGGCAGACCCCGCCGGGCCTGGAGCTGATCCTGGCGCAGGAGGGGGTGCCGTTCATCCGGGTGCGCGACCCGCACCCGCTGGCGTTCCGCGCGGGGCGGTTCGTCCTGCTACGACGGCCGCCGCGTCCCGGACTCGTCGGCGCCGCGCCCTGCTCGGCCCCGACCACGTCGCGATCGACATCGACCTGATCCGCCGCGAGGAGGAGGCCGACCCGTTCCGCGCGCTGATCGACGCGAAGGCCGTCCGGTCGTCCTGGCGCGGTGGGCGACGGTGGACGCTGGCCGAGCGGGTCTCCCGGTTCCCGAAGGGGGCGATCCGCCGCCGCGTGGTCCAGAAGCTCCGCAACGCGGTCGCGCACGCCGGGGGGCGTCTGGGCGCGGCTCGCGCCGTTCCCGTTCCCGTATCGCTCGGCGTTCAACTTCCGGGCGGACCTCGACGAATCGATCGCCGAGGACTACGCCCGGTTCGCCCGCGCCCGCCGCCGCTGGACGACTGCTGCACCCACTTCGTCAGCACGCACGCCTACGGGACGAACCCCGCCGTGCTCCAGGACCTGCTCCGCTTCGACACGCAGTCGCACGGCCACTACCACGTCGTCTATCGCGACCCCGGGGCGAACCGTCGCAACCTGGGCCGGGCCCACCGCGTCCTCGCGGAATCGGGCTTCGAGCCGGTCGGCTTCGCCGCGCCGCACGGCCGCTGGAACGCCGGGCTCGACGCCGCGATGGAGGAGCTGGGCTACCTCTACTCGTCCGACTTCCAGCTCGGCTACGACGATTTCCCGTTCTTCCCCTGGCGGGGCGATCGGTTCTCGACGGTGCTCCAGGTCCCCATCCACCCGGTCTGCGAGGGGCTGTTCCTGGAGGCCGGGATCGACCAGGGCCGCGCGATCGCCGATTACCTGGTGCGGGTCGTCCGCGCCCGAGTCGACGCGGGCGAGCCGGCATTCGTCTACGGCCACCCCGAGCGTCGGCTGGCGCGGTTCCCGCAGGTGCTGGCGGCGCTCGACGCCTCGATCTCGCGGCGACGTGCTCCTCTGGAGGGTCACGCTGACCGAGTTCGCCCGCTGGTGGCGCTGGCGCGCCGGGCGGCGCTGGTCGCTGGTGCCGAGGCCGCGAGGGGCGCTACGAGATCCAGTTCGACGACTGGGACGCCGCCTTCCCGCTCGGCCTGGAGATCGTGCGCGGCCGGCACGTCTCGACGATCCCCGTGACCGGCCCGAGGATGCCGCTGCGGCTGGAGGACCTGGCCTACGAGCGCCGCGACGTCCGGGACGACCTGCCCGCCCCCGAGCCGTCGCCGAGGGCGCCGAGCCTGCGGTCGGCGGTCCGCTCGGCGCTCGACTGGGAGACCGTCACGCCGGTCGAGGAGCTGCCCGCCAGCACGCTCCCCGACCGGGTCAAGAAGGGGCTGCGGTGGTGGCGGAGCCGCGACCGCGAGGGGGCCGCACGATGAGGACGACGCCGCTGCCGGCGTGGATGGCCGCGCGCGCGACCGGGGCGATGGCCCCCGGCTCGGTGCTCTTCCATGCCCCCTCGCACGCCTTCCAGGCCCCCGGCGGGGGCGAGAACCAGCTCGTCCAGACGGGGCGGCACCTGGAAGACCTCGGGATCGCCATCCGGCCGTTCTCGCCCTGGATCGACCAGCTCGAGGACGCCCGGCTGCTCCACCTGTTCGGCATGTCGATCGAGGGGCTGGAGCTCGCCCGGGTCGCCCGCGCGCGGGGCCTGCGCGTGGTCCTGTCGCCGATCTGCTGGTTCGAGCCGAGGGCGATCGCCGCGCTGGCGCCCGACGCGGCCCGGCGCGGCCTGGGACCTCGCCAAGTGGGGGGTGAAGGCCGTCGCCCCCCGCTGGCCGGGCTGGCGGCGCGCCCTGCTGGAGCTGGCCGACGCGATCCTGCCCAACTCGTCGGCCGAGGCGCGGCAGCTCGTCCGCCTCTTCGACGCCGACCCGGCCCGCATCCACGTCGTGCCCAACGGCGTGCTCTCGACGTTCGCGCACGCCGACGCCGTCGCTGTTCCGCGACGCCTTCGGACTGGGCGACTTCGTGCTCTACGTCGGCCGGGTCGAGCCCCGCAAGAACGTGCTCGGCCTGATCCGCGCCCTGCGGCCGACGGGCCTGCCGCTGGTGGTCATCGGCGACCCGCCGCCGGGGCACGAGGTCTACGCCCGCGCCTGCATCGAGGAGGGGCGGGGCTCGGTCTCCTGGCTCGACGCGCTCGACCACGACGACCCGCTGCTGGCCTCGGCCTACGCGGCGGCCCGCGTCTTCGCGCTGCCGAGCTGGTTCGAGACGCCGGGGCTGGCCGCGCTGGAGGCGGCGCTGGCGGGCTGCGCGGTGGTCGATCACGCCCCTGGGATGCACCCGCGAGTATTTCGGCGACCGGGTCGAGTACGCCCGCCCCGACCGCCCCTCGGCGATCGCCCGCGCCGTCGTCCGCGGCGTGGGAGGCGGGCCCGACGTCCGGCTGTCGGCGCACGTCGGGACGCATTTCCTCTGGTCGGACGTGGCCCAGCGCACGGCGGAGGTGTATGACCAGGTCGCCGGCTGAGCCCAGGCCCGTGCCCGTCCGCCGCTACCGCTACAGCAAGCTGCGGTGGCGCCTGCTCGGTGCACGCGCTCGACGCGGCCGGGGCGGTCGCGGTCCGCCCCTGGCGCCGGCTCCGGCCGCCGCGACGGGTCGAGGCGCCGCGGCGCATCCTGGTGGTCCAGCTCGACCACCTGGGCGACGCGGTCCTGACCAGCCCGCTGCTGGCCCGCCTCCGCGCGGCGTACCCCGGCGCGACGATCGACGTCCTCGCCTCGCCGAGCAACCGCGAGGTGTTCGAGGCCGACCCGAACGTCGACCGCGTCCGCCTGGCCGCGCGGAGCTGGTTCGAGCGCGACCGGGGCCGCTGGGCGCTGGGGTCGGCGGTCTGGGAGCTCGGCCGGTCGCTCCGGGGCGCCGGCTACGACCTGGGCATCGACGTCCGGGGCGACATCCTGTCGGTCCTGGTCCTGGCCCTGGCGGGCATCCCGCGACGGGTCGGCTGGGCGATGGGAGGCGGCGGGTTCCTGCTGACCGACGTGGCCGCCTGGGTCCCCGGCCGCCACGAGGTCGCCTCGCGGCTGGCCCTGCTCGGATGCCTCGGGCTGCCCGCCGAGGGCCCCGCGCGGGTCGTCGTCCACGCGACCGACCGCGACCGCGCCCTGGTCGGCCGCATGCTGCGGGACGCCTGGCCCGAGCGGGAAGCAAGGGCATCCGCGTCCGGCTCGCGGGTCTGGCGTGCCGCGCGGGGGAGTGCGCGCCTCAAGGTGCAGGCGGTCCCCGCGACGACAGCCCCTCCCGGACGAGTCCGACTGGCTGCACGCGGGGCGGTTCGGCGGGACGGCCCCCCTGCTGGCCGTCCACCTCGGCGCGGGGACGGCGGCGAAGCGCTGGCCGCCGGCGCACTGGAAGGCCCTGATCGGCCGGTTCCTCGCCGACGGCTGGCGGGTGGTCGTGGTCGGCGGCCCCGAGGACGCCGACGCCGCCTCGGTGCTGGAGCCGCACGCCGACCTGCGCGACTGGACGGGCCGGATGACCGTGCCCCAGACGGCCGCCTTCCTGGAGCGCGCCGACCTGTTCATCGGCTCCGACTCGGGCCCGTCGCACCTGGCGGCCTGCGCGGGGACGACGTCGGTCGTCCTGTTCAGCGGGACGAACCGCTCGCGGCAGTGGCGGCCCTGGTCGCGGCGGTCGCTCGTGCTGCGGCACCACGTCGCCTGCCGCCCGTGCCACCAGAAGGCCTGCCCGCTGGCCGACCACCCTTGCATGGCGGGCCTGCACCCCGACCGCGTCTACCGCGCCGCGCGGCGCTGGTGGGCCCGCCTGCACCGCGAGGAATCGCCCCATGCCCCGATCTGACGCCGACCCGAAGACCGCCGATCGCCGCCCCATCGACTGGCGCGGCTGGATCATCCTGGCGTGGGTCGTCTGGTTCGGCCTGCTCTACGCGAGGATGGTCGTCGAGCAGCGCGGGGACAAGCTCAAGGGGTGGGTCTCGTCGCCTCGTGCTCGGGCCCGGTGAGCGTCCCCGGCCCCAAGTCTCCGGCCGCCCGCTGATGGGGAAGTCACCGGCTCCTCCGACCCGCCTTTCCCTGCCCCTCCTGGATCGTGAGTGCTGCTCACGTCCTGGCTGATGCGTTCGCTTATGATCGCCGGACCGGCTTGCCGCGATCGGCCGGCCGGGCGGTGGACACTCGCGAGCGGGCTTCGTCAACGGACCTCGTCCGGGAGGCCGACCATGATGACCACGGAGAGGGTGGCCGGGATCGCGACCGTGGCCTTGGGCGTGGGGTTCGTCGGAGGGGTGTGGTTCATCGCGAGCGGGGTCGGCTTCCGGCTGATCCCCACGCCGACCGTGGCCCCCGCGGGCGCGGCGCCGGGCCGGCAGAGGCCGGCGGCCCGGTCGGCGCCGCTCGTGACGGCCGTGGCCGTCCCCGAGCCGGCGAACTTCACCGGCGGCTCGGGGGGCCTCGGGCCGAGGGCCGATCGCGCCGACCTCCTGCCGGCGCCCGGCTGCGACTGGGCGATTGAGCCCCGCCCGTTCCGCCTCGGCGGCCAATGGCACTCGACCACCCTCGATCGGGCCCTCGGCGGCTATCCGGCGATCGACCCCGCGAACGGGGGTCTCCGCTACCTCCTGATCCAGTCCACCCGGCAGGGCGAATCGGCGATCAATCTGCGCCCGGTCTTCTTCGATGCGGAGGCGAACCGCCAGGTCCCCCGTCGCGCGGGCGGCGGTTCCTCGCGCGGCTCGGGGGGTGAGTTCAGTATGAGCGAATTCCACCTCGACCCGGACCGTCAGTTCACGCCCGCGAAGGTCGCCTACTTCGGCATCGAGCGGGTCGCGTCCGACGCGGCGAGGCTGCTCGTGGAGGCCGCGCAACGGGAGGCCAAGGAGAAAGGGATGGCGATCCTGCCACCCCCCCGCCTCGGCGCGCCCTACCCGTTCGACCTCCCCACCGTCGACGGCCGGCGCCTCCGATCCGGCGACCTCCGCGGCAAGGTCGTGCTGGTGGCCGTCTGGGGGCCGGACGGGATGAGTCGCATCGGGCTGATGACCGTCAAGAAGGTCCGCGAGGACAACAAGGGCGACGATCTCGCCATCGTCGGCATCTCCTTCGACGGTTCGGCCGAGGATGCCCGAGGGGCCTTCGCCAAGACGTGTTCCGACGGCCCCCTCGTCGTCATCCCGAACCAGGCGACGGCCCGGCGGATCTGGAGCGACGGCGCGCAGATCGATCACCTCCCGATGTTCTTCCTCGTCGATCGCGAGGGGGTCCTCCGCTTCAACTGCCGGGCCTTCGACCTCCAGGGCTGCATTGACACCCTTTTCGGCCGGCCCAAACGCTCACCATTTTCGAAGTCGATCCGAGTCTTCAAGCCGGCACCCAGGGCGCCGAGGGCCCCCACGGGCGGCCCCACGCCCCCTCCCGGATCATCGCCCGCGCCGCGGCCGGGGGCGTGATGCGTCCGGGAGGATTACCGGGCCACGCGGCCGGTGGCCACCCCCGCCGAAGGCCCCCGAGGCTTCTCGATGACGAGCCGGTCGACCTCGCGCCCCTCGTCGTCCCAGGCGCGGAAGGTGAGCCGGCGTTCGGGGCCCTCGACGTCGATCGTCTGATAGGTCGAGAGGTTCGTCAGGCCGACCGCCGTGTAGTCGCGGGGGTCCTGGTCGCAATACTTGTCGCCCGAGACCGAGACGACGTAGGTCGTGCCCAAGGCATCGGAGCCCACGCGCCGGTTGCCGCGCATCGGGTAGGTGCGCAGATAGGCGTGGTCGTGCCCCTGGAGGACCAGGTCGACGTGGTGCTCGTCGAAGACGGGCACCCAGGCGTCGCGCAGGGCCGGGTACTCGCGGGTGGTGTGCGAGGCGTAGACCGGGTGGTGGAACATGACGAGCTTCCAGGTGGCGCGGGTCGCGGCGAGTGCGCGGTCGAGCCATTCGGCCTGCTCGCGGGCGAGGCGGGGGTCGGAGACCGCCAGGGTGCTGTCGAGCACCGCGACGAAGGCGTCGGCGTACTCGAACGAGTAGACGAGGCCGGGGTCGATCCCTTCGGGGCCGTTGCGAGGGAGCGCGAAGGTGGCGCGATAGAGCCGGGGCCCTGGTCGAGGTATTCGTGGTTGCCGGCGCAGGGCATCAGCGGGACGGCATCGAAGACCCCCGCGGCCCGGAGGAAGAAGTGGTCCCAGTTGGTCCGCTCGTTGCCCCGGTCGACCAGGTCGCCCGCCATCAGGATGAAGCCGACGTCGGGCCGGCGGCGGAGGGCGGCATGGAGCCGCTTGCCCCAGGCTTCGAGGCCGCACTGCGCGTCGCCGAGATAGAGGAAGCTGAACCGTGAGGGCCGCTCGGGCGCCGTCCGGACGGTCCTCCACGGCGACCAGCCCTCGGGCGAGCCGTCGCCGAGCGAGTAGGCGTAGACGGTCCCGGGCTCCAGGCCGGTCGCGGCGGCGCGGTGGCGGCGGATCGTCGGGTCGTTGAGCAGGTCGGGGGTCTCGACGAGGCGAGACTCGCCGCGGACGATCCGGACCCGCGACCGGTCGGCCGGTCCGTCGCCCGCGGGAGCGGCCGGGGCGAACCGGACGGCGGTCGCGGCGACGTCGGGGGCGGTCCGCCAGGTCCAGACGAGGCTCCGCGCCGGGTCGGCGCCGAAGGCGATCGCCACCTGGTCGGGTGCGCGGCCCGAGACGACGTGCGTCTTCCAGACCCGGCCCCGTGCCAGCAGGGTCGAGTGCCGCCGGTCGCGCGACGCTTGCAGGAGCGTCGCGCCCCGCAGTTCGTCGGGCAGGCGTCGGATCGGCGAATCGGCGTCGAAGGCCGCGCCGACGCCCTCGCGGGCCGTCGCGACCCGCCAGCCGTCGCCGACGATCCCCTCGGGCTCGATCGGGCGGCCGTCGGCGTCGCGGACGAAGACCGCGTAATGCGACGGCGCGCGTCCGGTCGAGGCCGTTCACCCCCAGGCCCACCCAGCCGGCGGCGAACGCCTTGCGGAAGAGGGGCCAGTCCGCGTCGCCGACGTCGCAGGCGTCCGCCCGTCGGCGCGAACCCCTGGTCGGCCAGCCAGAAGGGGACCGCGCGGGCGTCCGCCGCGACGTCCACGACGGCCGGCCGATCGACCCGGAACCGCAGGTAGCCCCGACCGAGGGCGTCGCGCTCCGCGGGCGACAAGGCGGCGAGGAGGCGATCGCCGCGCGCCGAGAGCGCCGACAGGTCGCCGGGTGACAGCGACCGGCTCAGCCGCTGGCCCGCCGCCGCCAGCGTCTCGCGGGGAGTCGGCAGGGCCTCGACGGGCTCGCGGCGCGAGCAGGAGGGGACCGCCCCCACGAGCACGACCCACGCCAGGAGCCGATACCCTCGCCGTCCATCCATGACGCCGCGCTCCGCCTGCGGGGTCGGATCATCCGGGCCGCCGCGACCGTTCATAACGCAAATCCCGCCCGGATCAAGGGCGGAACTCGTTCCCACCGTCGGCGTTTGACTCGCCCGTCGGGTCGCCCATACTTGCTCGGATCGGCGACGGGCGCGGGATTTGCTTGGCGATCGTTCGAATTTCCCCCATTTTGCCGAAATTGCGGCGCAGTCCGCCTTGAGGTCCCATGCCGAAGATCACGAATCTCTTGCCGGGCGATCCGGAGCCGCTCGGGCCGACGGTGACGCCCGAGGGGATCAACTTCGCCGTCCAGTCCGCGGGCGCGACGCGGGTCGAGCTGCTCCTGTTCGACAACATCGCCGACCGGCGGCCGAGCCAGGTCATCCCGCTGTCGCCCGAGACGAACCGGACGGTGGTCGACGAGGCGAAGGGATTCGTCTGGCACATCTTCGTCGAGGGGCTGCCGAACAGGACCCTCTACAACTTCCGCGCCGACGGCCCGTACAACCCCGCCGTCGAACGGCACGCGGTTCAACGTCGCCAAGACGCTGCTCGACCCGTACGCGCCGGCCGTCACCGGCGACTTCTACTGGCAGTCGGGCGACGCGCTGGGCTACGACAACACCGACCCCGACGACGCGGACCGCCACCTCCGGCCCAGCGCGCGTCGAGAACGTCGCCGGGGCCCCGCGGTGCGTGGCCTACCGGAGCGACTTCGACTGGGAGGGGGACCAGCACCCCGACATCCCGATCGAGGAGTCGATCATCTACGAGGTCAACGTCCGCGGCTTCACCCGGCACCACTCCTCCGAGAGCGACCTGGCGGGCACCTACCGCGGGTTCATCGAGAAGATCCCCTACCTGAAGGAGCTGGGGATCACCGCCGTCGAGCTGCTGCCGGTCTTCGAGTTCGACCAGTTCGACGGCCCGTTCCGCGACCCGTTCACCGGCGAGCGGCTGGCCAACGCCTGGGGCTACAACACGGTCGCGTTCTTCGCCCCCGAGTCGCACTACAGCTACTACGGCAAGCTCGGCGAGCAGGTCGACGAGTTCAAGATGCTCGTCCGCGAGCTGCACAAGCACAACATCGAGGTGATCCTCGACGTCGTCTTCAACCACACCCGCGAGGGGAACCACTACGGCCCGACGATCAGCTTCAAGGGGCTGGACAACAACATCTACTACATGCTCAACGCCCAAGCCCGAGTTCTACAACGACTTCACCGGCTGCGGCAACACGCTCAACTGCAACCACCCGGTCGTCCGCCGGTTCATCCTCGACTGCCTGCGGTACTGGGTCACCGAGATGCACGTCGACGGGTTCCGGTTCGACCTGGCGGCGGTCTTCGCCATCGACGTCGACCAGCAGGAGAAGGGCAAGACGCCGATCATCCACGAGATCGAGACCGACCCGGTCCTGTCGCGGATCAAGCTGATCGCCGAGCCGTGGAGCATCACGCCAGTACCGCCTCGGGTCGTTCTCCGACCGCCGCTGGGCCGAGTGGAACGGCAAGTTCCGCGACGCCGTGCGGAAGTTCGTCAAGGGGGACCCCGGCATCACCGGCGAGCTCGCCAGCCGGGTCGCCGGCTCGTACGACCTGTTCGCCCCCGACGCCCGAGTCGGAGCGGTCGCCCTACCACAGCATCAACTTCGTCACCTGCCACGACGGCTTCACCCTCAACGACCTCGTCTCGTACAACGACAAGCACAACGAGCGCAACGGCGAGGGCAACCGCGACGGCGCCAACGACAACAACAGCTGGAACTGCGGCTACGAGGGGTACGTCGAGTTCTCCGACCTGCCCGACGACCAGAAGGCGGCGATCGAGGCGCTCCGCAAGCAGCAGATCAAGAACTTCCTGACGCTCCTGTTCCTCTCGCAGGGGACGCCGATGCTCCTCTACGGCGACGAGATGCGCCGGACCGCCGAGGGGGACAACAACACCGTCTTCCAGGACAACGCGCTGAACTGGATCAACTGGGAGAACGCCAAGCGGCACGCCGAGATCCTCCGGTTCACCCAGCTGATCATCGCCTTCCGCAAGCGGCACCGGATCGTCCGCCGCTGGCGGTACATGACCGCCGAGGAGGCGGAGACGCCGATCCTGCGCAACATCACCTGGCACGGCGTCAAGCCGAACCAGGCCGACTTCTCGGGCACGCTCGCGGTTCATCGCCTGGGTGCTCGAGGCGTTCCAGACCCGGACCGCGCCGACGTGCCGATCTACGTCGCCTCGAACGCCTTCTGGGAGCCGCTGACGGTCGAGCTCCCCGAGTCGGACGGCCGCCGCTGGTATCGCGTCGTCGACACCTCGCTGCCCGAGGGCGAGGACATCGTCCCCGAGGAGGAGGCCGTTCTTCCTCCCCGAGATGACCTACACGATCCGGCCGCGGTCGCACGATCGTCCTGCATCGCGCGGTGAGCCGCCCGACGGCCGCGGCCCGACGGTCAATCGACGTAGACGAACTCGTTGACGTTGAGCAGCGCCAGGCAGAGGCGGGGCAGCGACGGGTCGCGGCGCGAGGAACTCGCGGGCGAGCCGGCGCTCGCTCGGCGTCGGGCGCGCGGCCGAGGGCCAGGCGATAGGCGCGGTCGATCCGCGCGTCGAGGTCGGGCCCGGCCTCGCGGCGCGACGCGGTCGGCCAGGGCGCGCGGCCGCGTCGTTGGCGAGCGTGCTGTTGAGCAGCGTCAGCGCCTGCGGGGCGATCGTCGTGACGGCCCGCCGCGGGCAGCTCGCGTTGGTGTCGGGGCGGTCGAACGCCTCGAAGAACGGGATACCGCAGGTTGCGCCGGACGAAGACGTAGAGGCTCCGCCGGTTCGCGGTCCGCGGCCGCGGTCCGAGACCGGCCAGGCCGCCCCCTTGCTGCTCAGCTTGGTCAGCTCGGCGGGCAGCTCGGGGAAGACGCACGGGCCCGCCGATCGCCGGGTTGAGCCGGCCCGAGACGGCGAGCAGGGCGTCGCGGATCGCCTCGCCGTCGAGCCGCTGGCGGGCGTGCCGCCAGAGCAGCGTGTTCTCGGGGTCGGCGGCCGAGCGCGGCCGGGTCGGCGCCGCGACGACTGGCGGTAGGTCGCGCTGGTGACCATCAGCCGGTGCATCGCCTTGAGGCTCCAGCCCCGGGCGACGAGCTCGGTGGCCAGCCAGTCGAGCAGCTCGGGGTGCGTCGGCGGCTCGCCCATCGTGCCGAAGTCGCTGGGCGTGGCGACGATCCCCCGGCCGAAGTGGTGCTGCCAGAGCCGGTTGACGATCACCCGGGCCGTCAGCGGGTGGTCGGGCCGGGCGAGCCAGTCGGCCAGCGCCGTGCGCCGCCCGGTCGACTGCGGCCGCGGGCGGTCGCGGCCGAGGCCGCGTCGGCCTCGTCGCGGCAGAGGACGGCCGGGAACGCCGGGCGCGACCTCGGGCCCCTTGGCCGTGAACTCGCCCCGGCGGAGGAGGTAGGTCGGCGGCGGCGTCGGGCCGGCCTCGTCGATCCCGCGCGCCTGCGGCGGCGGCGGCGGCGCGGCCTTCTTGCAGGCGCGTCGAGCCGCGCGAGCAGGCCGCCGCGGAGCGGCGCCGAGGCCGGGTCGAGGACGCGCGGCCAGACGTCGGCGGCTGATCCGCCTGTCCTTCGCCAGCGCCTCGAAGACCAGGCGGACCTCGCGCGGGCGTCCGCTCGGCCGGCGGCCTTCTGGAAGGCGGCGATCGCCTCGTCGTCGAGCTCCCGGCGGGCCCCGGCGCGAGCGCCTCGCGGACGGGCGCCTCGAGCGCGGATCAACGCCGCCTGGAGCCGCGGCGACCTCGGCGCTCCCAGGCGCCGGACCTGCGCCTCGTACTCGGCCCGCTCGGCGGCCGAGCCGATCGGGTAGTCGTCGCGGAACCGGGCCGGGGTGAAGAACGCCTGGAGCCGGTAGAAGTCGGCCTGCCGGATCGGGTCGAACTTGTGGTCGTGGCAGCGGGCGCAGCCGATCGTCAGGCCGAGGAAGACCAGGCCCGTCGTCTCGGTGATGTCGTTCAGGGCGTTCTGGCGGCGGAGCCCCTGGTCGTTCAGGTCGACCATGTCGGGGTAGCAGCGGTTGAACCCGGTGGCGACGAACGCCGACGGGGTCGTCGGGGTCGACCTCGTCGCCCGCGAGCTGGAGGCGGACGAAGCGGTCGTAGGGCATGTCGCGCGTTCAGGGCCTCGACGACCCAGTCGCGATACCGCCAGGCGTCGGGCCGGGCCTGGTCGAACTCGAACCCGTCGGTGTCGGCGTACCGGGCCAGGTCGAGCCAGTGCTGCGCCCAGCGCTCGCCGTAGTGCGGGCTCGCCAGCAGCCGGTCGACGACCCGCTCGTAGGCGTCCGGCGCGCCGATCGGCGAGGAAGGCGTCGACCTCCTCGGGCGTCGGCGGCAGGCCCGTCAGGTCGAAGCTCAGCCGGCGGAGGAGCGTCGCCCGGTCGGCCTCGGGGGCGGGCCCAGCCCGTTCTCCTCGAGCGCCGGCGAGGACGAAGGCGTCGATCGGGTTGCGGACCCAGCCCGCTTCCTTGACCGCGGGGACCTCGGGCCGCTCCGGCGGGACGAAGGCCCAGTGGCCGCGGTCCTCGGCCGTGATCGGCTTCTCGGCGGCCGGCGCCGCGGAGGCCGCGGCGGACGAGCGAGGACGAGCAGGAGCAGGAGCTCGAGCACGCCGAGTCGTCGCATGCGCTCGTCATCTTCTCGGTGGGTCCGGGTCGACTCAGGCGAGGATCGCCCGGACGACCTGGCCGGCGGTGTCGGTCAGGCGCTCGTCGCGGCCGTTGTGGGGGAAGGTGAGCCGGGTGTGGTCGAGGCCCGAGCAGGTGGAGGATCGTCGCGTGGAGGTCGTGGACGTGGACGCGGTCGACCTCGGCGCGGAGGCCGACGGCGTCGGTCGCGCCGTGGACGGTCCCCCCCTTGATCCCGGCGCCGGCCAACCAGAAGGAGAAGCCGTGCGGGTTGTGGTCGCGCCCCTTGCCGCTCTCCGACATCGGCATCCGGCCGAACTCGCCGCCCCAGATCGACCAGGGTGCTCGTCGAACAGGCCCGCGGCGCTTCAGGTCGGTCAGCAGGCCGGCGACCGGCCTGTCGGTCCGGCCGCACATCGGCGGCGTGGTTCGTCTCGACGTCGTCGTGGGCGTCCCAGCCGTCGACGTCGCCCGAGTAGAGCTGGACGAACCGGACGCCCCGCTCGACCAGCCGCCGGGCCAGCAGGCAGCGGGTGCCGAACTCGGCCGGTCGTCGCGGTCGTCGAGGCCGTAGAGGCGCCTGCGTCTCGGCCGACTCGCTCGACGAGGTCGACCGCCTCGGGCGCGGCGCGTCTGCATCCGGTAGGCCAGCTCGTAGGACTGGATCCGGGCCGACAGCTCGGCGTCGTCGCCGCGCGACTCGAGGTGGTGGGCGTTGAGCCGGCCGACCAGGTCGAGCATCCCGCGCTGCTCGCGGCGCGAGGTCGCGCTCGGGCGGGCCGGAGGTCGAGGATCGGGCTCGTCGCCGCCGCGGATCGACGCGTCCCCTGGTAGCTCGCCGGCAGGAACCCCGCGCCGTAGGCGGGCGGGCCGCCCTTGATCCCGCCGGCCGGGGTCGGGCAGGACGACGAACGGCGGGCAGGTCCTGGTTCTCGGTCCCGAGGCCGTAGCTCGACCCAGCTCCCCAGGCTCGGCTTGCCCATCAGGATCGAGCCGGTGTTCATCTGGTAGACGGCCTGCGGGTGGTTGACGCTGTCGGCCCAGCACGACCGGATGACCGCCAGGTCGTCGGCGCAGCGGGCGATGTGGGGGAGGAAGTCGGAGACCTCGATCCCGCTCTGCGCCGTACTTGCGGAAGGTCCGCTTCGTGGCCAGCAGCGGGTTGTGCGGCGACCTTGCGGCGGGTGGCGACCGGGCCGAAGCTCGCGGGCAGCGGCTGGCCGGCGAGGCGCTGGAGGTCGGGCTTGGGGTCGAACGTCTCCAGGTGGCTCGGCCCGCCGTGCATGAACAGGAAGATGACCCGCTCGCGCCTTGGCCGGGAAGTGGGGCGGCCTGGGGGCGTGCGGGTCCTCGGGCACGGCCGCGGCGCGGGCCGCGCTCCTGGTGCAGCAGCCAGGCCAGCGCCAGCGCGCCGAAGCCGCCGCCGGCCTGCTGGAGGAACTCGCGCCGCGTCGTGGCGACGGGGAAATGCGGCGCGGGCCTGGGTGGTCGGCTCATGGACCCCTCGGCGGGTGGGCGGGCCGTCGGCCCGGGTGGGAGGATCGCGGGCATCGATTAGATTACCATAGCGACTCGACGTTTGCTCCAGGAAAACGCGAGGTCGATCGGAGATCGGCGCGGGATGTCGCTTCGGCTGAGGTTCTGGATCGGCGGGCTGGCCGCGGTCCTGGCGGCGTCGGCGCTGATCCCCTCGGGGCCGGCGCTCCGCGAGCGTCGGCCCGGGCGGTGCTGGTCCTCGGCTGGTCGCTGGCTCGGGGTCGCGGCGAGCTGGTCGCGCTGGTCCTCGCCGCGCGAGCGAGGCCGTCGGGCCGCGCGCCGAGCGACCCGCGCCCGGCCGACGGCGAGGTCGGGCTGGCCCCGATGCGCGGCGTGCGGGCCGAGCCGAACGCGCGCGACCCCCGGTTCCGCCGCTTCGTCGCGCGCGGAGGGCGACGGGCCGCCCGGCCGCCGCGGGACTCGCCGGGCGCGAGGCGGTCGCCGCCCCTGCTCGGGCCGGGTCGTGCTGCTCTCGGTCTTCGTCGGCCGCGACGGCCGGGGCTGGTCGGACGAGGAGATCGCCGAGGCGCACGCCGCGCTGGTCCGGGCCGGGCGCTGGGTCGAGCGCGAGGCGATCCGCTGGGGGGCCGCGGTCAACCTGGAGCTGGCCGACACCTACTTCGTCGGTCGACGACCCGGAGCCCGACGACGTCGAGGTCGACGTTCGTGCCCCAGGGGGACCGGATCGAGCCGTTCGAGGCCGACGCCGCGACCAAGGCGCTGATCGACGCGAGCCGGGCGGCGGCGCGGCTCGGGTTCCGCGACGCCGCCGACCTGATCGGCGCGGATCGACCCGCGGGTCGAGGCCGACGCACCGCGTCTGGCTCCTCCACCCGCGGCGCGCCGGGCGGTCGCTCGCCGTCCCGCTCGACGACACCGAGCTGGCCGGCGTCAGCCTGGCCGTCTGCTACGCCCGCGAGGCCAACTTCCCCGAGCCCCTGGCCGGGCCCCCCTTCACCGACCCGGTCACCGTCGTCCACGAGCTGCTCCACCTGTTCGGCGCGACCGACAAGTACGGGGTCTCGCTCCGCGTCGTTCCCCCCCGGATCGGTCACCTCGCGCGACATCATGCGGCTCGACGAGACCGCGCTGTCCCGGCTCCGGATCGACCCGCTCACCGCCGCGCGAGATCGGCTGGGCCGCGCCGGCCGGCGCGGATCGCGACGAACCGCGGCCGGCGTCGACAAGGCGACGACCGCCGCAGGCCCGGGGGCGTGCGGCGGTCGTCTCGATTCGCCGACCGATGAGGTCAGTCCCGGTTCAGTTGGATTCGACCAGGGGACTGGACTTGGCAAGCTGGTTGACGAGGTTCGCCGCGTCCAGGGCCCGACGGGCGTCGGCGTACTTGGCCAGCGGGGCCGAACACGTCTCGTCGCCGTAGATCCCCACGACCGTATAAAGACCATGCAACTCGCCCGTCTCGGCCCTCGAGAACAGACCCGACCGGATCAGCGACGCGAGGTTCGCTGCCACAGTTGGGTTTCGGCCAATTTCGTCAGCATGGCGAGCCCCTTGAGCTAAAGTGTGGAGGACCTGTCCCTGGCCGTCGAGCAGCCGATCGCGGCTGCTCCTCCTCTATTCTAAACGCTCAGACCGCCCTCATGGTTTTGATGGTTCCATTTTTTTCAAGTGGTTTTCCGGGATCATCCACCTTCCCGAACTTTTCGACCCGCGGAGATTATGCTCGTTTCTTCCCCGTCCGTATAGAGGATCTGACCCGTCCCGCAGGTTCACACCGTCCCCGAAGACCGAAGTTAGCACTCCGGCGGAAGTTATCGACACGTACCCCGGCGAAGGACCTTCGTCGCGGCGGCCCCGTTCTTTCGGGAAGGCGGTCGATCGATCCCGAGCTAGCAAATCCGAGGCCGAGGCTTCGCGGCATCACCAACGTTTCCCGATCGCCTCAGACCCTCGCCCGTCGCACGATCCCTCCGAGTCGAGGTCTCGTTCTTATGGATTTTACGCCGAGGTCCCGTGCAACAACCGCCGGACAGGAAAAAATCGGCATCGAAGCGGCATAATTCAGGGAGATAAGTCGGTTCGTGCGGAACGACGCATCGCGGTCAACTCATCCGGAGAGACGGTCGAGCGATGGACCGTCGCCAGTCCCGTTGGGAATGTCGAGGACGATGGGCGATTGCGCACCCTTTAGGCTCGGCGGTGCCCACCATTTGGGCCGCGATCATCAGTCTATCGACGCTCGGCCCAGGCATCGCGGGCCAGGGCCAGGGCGCCGTGGACGACGACCTCCTCGCCGAGGGCGGCGGGGACGAGGTCGAAGGTGCCCCGGAACGGCGGGAAGACGTGGAGGTCGAGCTGCTCGCGGATCGGCGCGAACCAGAGGTCCTCGCCGATCAGCGAGACGCCGCCGCCGAGGATGATCCGGCGCGGGGCGAGCAGGGTCACGGCCTGGTTCAGGGCGTGGGCCATGGCGTGCGACGGCCTTGTCGAGGATGAAGCCGGCCTCGAGGTCGCCCGCGCGGGCGGCCTCGGCGACGATCGCGGCGTTGATCCGGGACGGGTCGCCGCCGGCGAGCTCGCAGGACCGGCCAGTCGTCGCGGCCGTCGCGCGAGCTGCCGCTCGGCGAAGCCGCGGGCCGCCGGCGTCGATCGCCCAGCCCGAGGCGATGTCCTCCAGCTTCAGGACGTCGAGGTCGGAGCTGGTCCGGTCGACGATCCAGAGGTGGCCGATCTCGACGGCCCCGCGCCGGCGCCCCGGTAGATCCGGCCGTCGAGGATCAGGCCGCCGCCGATCCCGCTGCCGATGGTGACGTAGAGCACGGGCGAGGCCCCGACGCCCGGCGCCGAACCGGGCCTCGCCCAGCCCGGCGGTGTCGGCGTCGTTCTGGAGCGCGACGCGCGGCGACGCCGAGGTCGCTCGCGGACCCAGTCGGCCAGCGGGAAGCCGTCCCAGCCGGCGACCTGGTGCGACCTGGTGACGACCCCCGCGGCCGAGTCGACCGGGCCGCCGAAGCCGATCCCGACGGCGGCGACCGCGCCGGCGGCCGGGCCCGGCCGCGCCGGAGGGCTCGACGGGCCTCGGCGATCTGGTCGCAGGATGCCCTCGGCACCCCGCGCCGGGGTCGACCGTCGCGGCGTTCGAGGGCGAGCGATCCGGCCGTCGCCGCGGCCCAGGCCGAGCTGGAGCTTCGTGCCGCCGATCTCGATGCCGAGCAGGAGAGGGTCGTCGGCCATCGCGGTTATCGGGACCCCGCCGCCGCGGCGACCGGGCCGGAGATCCGGCGGTAGAGGTCGTCGATGACCCAGTGGAAGACGACCTGGTGGAGCGACTCGACGATCCCCATGTCGTCGACCCCGGCGTGCAGGTTATGCGTGCGCCAGCGTCCTTGAGCTTGCCGCCGCCGAAGCCGGTGATGCCCAGCGGTGGTCAGCCCGTGCGCGTTGGCCCACTCGACGGCCTTGAGGATGTTCGGGCTGTTGCCCGAGCCCGAGATCGCCAGGAGCAGGTCGCCGGGGGAGGCGAGGTTCTTGAGCTGCTCGACGAAGATCCGGTCGTAGCCCTCGTCGTTGGCCACAGGCCATGATGCCAGGCGGCGTTGTCGGTCAGGCTGAGGACCTTGAGCCGCTTCTGGTTCTCGAAGTCGCGGAGGGTGCACTTGGCCAGGTCCTCGCAGAGGTGCGAGGCGTTCGCCCCCGAGCCGCCGTTGCCGATGATGAAGACGAACCGGCCGGCGTGGTAGGCGTCCTCGATCAGGCCGGCTGAGCTGCCTCGACCTGCGCCGAGGTCGAGCCGCTGGATCTCGCGGCAGACCCGATCCAGGTAATCCTTCGCCCCCAGGGTCGCTCCGAGCATGGACGGTCTCCTCGGTTGCACATCTCCGCGCGACGAACCGCGCCCATCGGATCGTGATTGTACCGGGCGGTTCCCGCCGCCGGGAAGGTCAGTCCGGACGGGCGATGCCGGGGGTCCCCGCGACGATCGCTCGAAAATGAGGGATTGATCGCCCCCCCTCGCGACATTACTCCAGGATTTCGCGAACCGTCGAGGCCGCACTCATGGCCGAAGGTCGGGGCAATGGCACGCCGCGGTACGTCCGGGCCCTGTTCGAGGCGGGGACGATCGGCGGCCTGTCGGACGAGCAACTGCTGGGGCGGTTCGCGGGCCGTCGCGACGAGGTCGCCGAGCTGGCCTTCGCCGTCCTGGTCGAGCGGCACGGCCCGATGGTGCTCCGGGCCTGCCGCGCCGTCCTCGGCGACGAGCACGATGCGCAGGACGCCTTCCAGGCCACGTTCCTCGTCCTGGCCCGTCGGGCGCGGTCGCTCTGGGTCCGCGACTCTCTGGGACCGTGGCTGCACGGCGTGGCGCTCCGCGCCTCCTCGGGCATGAGGGCCGCCACGATTGCGGAGGCGGAAGCACGAGGGGATGGCGGCCTCGGCGGCGACGATGCGCGACATCGGCGGCGGGGATGACCTCGCCTCGGCGCTCGATGAGGAGATCGGCCGCCTGCCCCGGCTCTACCGGGCCCCGGTGGTCCTCTGCCACCTGGAGGGGCTGTCGCACGACCAGGCGGCGCGCCTGCTCGGCTGCCCGGTCGGGACGGTGCGGAGCCGCCTGGCGCGAGGGCGGCAGAGGCTGCGCGACCGCCTCTCGCGCCGCGGCCTGGCGCCGACGGCCGCGACCCGGGCGGCCGTGACCCCCCCGGCCCGGCGATCGTCCTGCCGGTCGCGCTGGTGGAAGCGACGACCCGGGCCTCGATCGCGTTCGCGACGGGCCCCGCCGCGGCCGGCACCGTGCCGGCGACGGCTCATCACCCTGGCGAAAGGAGCGATCAGAGCGATGTGGCTTGCCAAGATGCAGTGGTTCGTGGCGGGCGCGGTGGCCTGCGGGATCGTGGCGGTCGGCGTGGCCGACCTGGGGGCACGCGGTCCGGTCGCGATCGACCGGGCGGCGGCCGGCACCGATCGGGACCCTCCCCGCGTGGCGGATGAGGCCACCCGCCCCCGCCCGGCCCGCGGTCGCCCTCGTCGCGGCTGAGGCGGGGGGCGGGGAGGCCCAGGCCGAGGGCCGCGGCGGGGGCGGACCGGCCCCGCATCCCGGCCGACTGGGGCGGAGGGGGCGAGGGCTACGAGCTGACCCGCGACGAGGCCGTGAAGCACGACGGGCCAGGCCAGCGGCTCCATCCGATCGCTGCGGGACCCGCGAAGGGATTCGGCACGTTCACCCAAGGGTTCTGGGCCAATCGCTACCGAGGCAAGCGCCTCCGGTTGTCCGCCTACGCCCGGTCCGAGGACGTCGAGGGCTGGGCCGGGCTGTGGATGCGCATCGATGGGAGGGACAAGGGCGGCGCTGGCCTTCGATAACATGAAGGACCGGCCGATCAAGGGCACGACCGAATGGCGCAAGTACGAGGTCGTCCTCGACGTCCCGGAGGAGGCCGAGGACATCTTCTTCGGCTTCCTGCTGCATGGGACGGGGCGGGCGTGGGTCGATGACATCACGTTCGACGTCGTGGGCCGGGACGTGGCCACCACGGACCTCAGGCTCGAGCCCCAGATCAACGACGAGGGGCCGTCGCCGGACCTTCCCAAGGAGCCCCGGAACCTGGACTTCGAGCGCGACGCGGGGGCGCAGGCCAAGGCGCGGCGACCGGCAACGGCCGCGCCCCGCCCCCCGGCCGACTGGGGCGGGGGGGGCGAGGGCTACGAGCTGACCCGCGACGAGGCCGTGAAGCACACGGGCCAGGCCAGCGGCTCCGTCCGATCGCTGCGCGACGAGGGGGGGGGACGGGTTCGGCACGTTCACGCAGGGGTTCCGGGCCGATCGCTACCGAGGCAAGCGCCTCCGGATGAGCGCCTACGCCAGGCCCGAGCGCGTCGAGGGTTCGGCCGGGCTCTGGATGCGCATCGACGGGAGGGACAAGGGCGGGATCGCCTTCGACAACATGATGAACCGGCCGATCAGGGGCACGAGCGAGTGGCACCAGTACGAGGTCGTCCTCGACGTCCCGGAGGAGGCCGAGTCGATCTACTTCGGCTTCCTGCTGCGGGGGAGGGGCGGGCGTGGGTCGATGACATCACGTTCGACGTCGTGGGCCGGGACGTGGCCACCACGGACCTCAAGATCAAGCCCTCGGACAAACCCAGGGGCGCAGCCCCGGACCTGCCCAGGGAACCCAGGAACCTGGACTTCGAACGCTGAGGCGCCCCGATCGGGGATTCTCGGTCGGGCGCGTGCCACACGTCATCCTCATCCCTGCCCGGAGGATGGCTTTTGCACACGCCCGACCGAAGACCTCCCATCCCGAACCCGGCGCGGGCTTCCGTTGCGTCCCTTCTTTGTCACTCTCGGGCGTGTTCCTCCCGCCGCAGCGACGCCTTCGGCCCGCAACTCACCGGGCCGATTGATACCCACAAGTTGTTCTCTTGAAGAGATTTGCGAAGCGTGGCCGGCGCGTGACGCGAGGGCGACGGGACCATTTTCCCGAAACGAAGCCAAATTCGCCCATCCGATTGTCACCTCCCGGATCTCGGGAGGCGTCGGCCCCCTCCGGATCGCCCGCGATCGAGGGCGCGGCGGCCCGTCGTGTACAATGGACCTCGATCCTGGCACGGTCCCGGGGTCGGGGAGGACGTCGGCGATGTCGGCGGTCTGGACGCTCGCGCTGGATGGCCTGCTGGGGCTGGGGGGCTACTGGGTCGCCCGGTACGGGTTCCGGCAGCCGGCCGGGCCGTCGCGGTGGCTCGCGGCGGCGACGCTGGCGTGGGCGTGGGCCATGGTCGGCATGGAGGTGCTCGGGACCTTCGGGCTTGCTGCGCGCGGCCCCCTGCTGCTCTGGACCGCCTCGGGCGTGGGCGTCGGGCTGGTCCTGCGCCGGCTCGACCGCCGCGAGGGCGAGGATGTCGGCGCGACCGGCCCGGCCGGCGGTCCCTGGGAGTGGGAGGCGGGCGTCGCGCTGGGGCTGACCGTGTGGACGGCGATGACGCTGGGCACCACATCGCTCCTGACGCCGGTGAAGGTCTTCAGCGACGGCCCGATCTATCACCTCTACTTCGCCGCGCGGTGGTGGAAGGCGGGCCGCCTGTTCCTGATCGCCTCGCCGTTCGGCGAGACCGCGGCGACCTACTTCCCGGCCGACGGCGACCTCTGGTTCTCCTGGCTGATGGCCTCGTGGGGGGGCGACCGGCTGGCGAAGGTCGGGCAGGCGCCGTTCCTGCTGATGGCGGCCGTCGCGGCGTTCGCGATGGCGCGACGGCTCGGGGCGGGGTCGTCGTCGGCGCTGATCGCGACGTGCTGGTTCGCGTCGTTGACGCCGGTGATGCTCTGGTCGTTCGAGCCGAACGTCGACACGATCTTCGTCGGCCGGATACCTGTCGGCGGCGCTGTTCGTCCTCCGCTACGCCCTGGGCGACGGCGGCGCGGGCACGCTGGCGCTGGCGGCCCTGGCGGCGGGAGGGGCGCTGGGGACCAAGACGGTCGGCGTCGTGTTCGTGCCCCCCCTGCTCGCCCTGGCGGCCGCCGCCGCGCTGGCGCGGCCCGGGCCCGCTCGCGAGGAGGGCGGGGCACGCGCTGCTCGTGCTGACGCTGCCCCTGGTCACGGCGGGATTCTGGTACGGCCGGAACCTGATCCTGACCGGCAACCCGCTCTATCCGCTCCAGGTGACGGCCTTCGGGCGGGTCTGGCTCCCCGGCTGGTACGGCCGCGACGCGATGAGCCTCAGCCCGTACTACATCTCCGTCGGCGAGTGGCGGGCCCTGGCCGATATCCTGCTGATGATGTACGACCCCCGGCTGGCCCCGTCTGGGCGGCGGCGCTGGCGGGCGCGTGGGCCGTGGGGCGATCGCGGCCGGAACCGGGGCGATGGGTCTGGGCCTGCGCGGGCCTGGCGGTGCTGAACGTGGCGCTGTACTGGCTCTTGATCCCCTACCGGACCCAGCAGCGGTTCATGCTCCACGCCTTCGGGCTGGCGGCGGTGCCGCTCGCGCGCCTCCTCGACCGCGGCCGGTGGCTGCGGACGGCGGCGGTTGTGCTGCTGGCGGTGCACCTGTTCACGTCGCAGGCGTGGCCGTTCGGCGAGGCCGGGAAGCCGCCCCCGTGGGACCTGTCCCGGCTGATCCCCAACGCCGTCCCGGGGATGCTGACCATCCCGATCACCGCCGAGCAGGCCCTCCGCCTGGAGGCGCCGCCCGGGGCGTGGGAGGTCGCGTTCGGGAGGCGTGGCGATGGCGGTCGCCTCGCTCGCGATCGCCTGGGCCTGGGGCCGGACCTCGGGCGATCGCTCGCCCCGACGGACGGCCTGGGCGCTGGCGGCGACCGTCGGTCGCTCGCGGTCGTCCTCGCGCTGGCCTACCCCCGCGCAGCTCGACGACCGTCAGCTCTTCTTCCACCCGTTCCGCGAGTACTACACCGCCTGGCTGCACCTCGACCAGCGCGCGGGCCCGCGGGGACCCGGATCGCCTACGCGGGGACGAACATGCCGTACTTACCTGATGGGGGTCGGCCTGCGCAACGAGGTCCGCTACGTCAACGTCGACGCGCACCGCGACTGGCTCCCCCACGACTACTACCGCGAGGCCCGCGCGCGGGGCCTGACGACCTGGCCCGACCCCCGCCCCGGCTGGGACCGCCTCCACCCCGACTACGACGCCTGGCTGGCCAACCTGCGGGCCGAGCGGATCCGCATCCTCGTCGTCGCCCGCTCCAACCCGCTCGAGGGCTGGCACAACGTCTCCGACCCCCTGGGCTTCCCCATCGAGAGGCAGTGGGCCGAGACGCACCCCGAGACCTTCGAGCCCCTCTACGGCGTGGCCGAGAAGGACAAGGAGATGCGGATCTACCGGCTGCGCCGGTGAATCGGGACGCGAGGGGCGTGTCGGCTGAGGATGGGATGAGGATGGGACGTGGAGGGACGCCGATCCCATCCGCAGGAATCCGCGTCCCTCCGCGTCCCATTTCCGGGGCGCGCCCCGATGGGTCGGTGCCGTCGGCATTGTCCGCCCTCGGCTTGAGAAAAAATCCACCAAAATCCTACGGATCGTCCCCCGGGGCGGCACTAATAACTGTGAGGGCCCGGGTCCCGGATCGGACGCGGGCCGCGCGCCGCCGTCTCGTCTCGCACCGGAGAGAAAGGGGCCGAAGCGATGCGACTGACCCTGAGGACGCTGCTCGCCTGGCTCGACGACACGCTCCCGCCCGCCGAGGTGCGGGAGATCGGCAAGCAGGTGTCGGAGAGCCTGTTCGCCAAGGAGCTGGTCGACCGCATCCACAAGGTGACCCGGATGCGTCGGCTCACCGTGCCGAGCCAGATCGGGCGCCGACGCGACCGACCCCAACCTGGTGGCGAGCTACCTCGACAACGAGCTCGGCCCCGAGGAGGTCGCCGAGTTCGAGAAGCGGTGCCTGACCTCGGACGTCCACCTGGCCGAGGTGGCCAGCGTCCACCAGATCCTCAGCCTGATCGGCCAGAAGGCGAAGGTGCCGACCGAGGCGAGGCACCGGATGTACCACCTGATCCGGGGCCGCGAGGCGGTCGCGGCGACGGCGCCCGCGCGTCGCACGCGACCGAGCCGACGCCGGTCTCGGAGCCGCTCCAGCCCTGGGTGACCCCCGAGCCTCCTCGACGCCCCTGGTACGAGCGGTTCGGGCCGGCCGCCGCGGTCGTGGCGCTGATCGCGGTGCTCTGCTGGTCGGCCTGGCAGAGCCTCTCGCCCCCCGAGCCGACCGGGCGCGGGCCGGTGCAGGTCGCCAAGGCCGGGCCGACGGCCCCGGCCAAGGAGCCGCCCAGGCCGGCCGCCGTCGCCGAGCCGAAGCCGGACGAGGAGGCCGCCCGCCCCGCCGAGCCCGACGAAGGAGACGAAGCCCGCCCCCGAGATGACCACCCCCGAGGACAACGCCCCGCCCGACCTCCCGCCGGGGATGGCCGGCGTGGCGCACAAGCCCGAGGGCATCCTGCTGCGATTCGACCGCGACAGTCGCGAGTGGGAGCCGGTGACGGCCGACACCCCGTTGCGCGACCAGGACCGCCTGCTCGGCCTCGCCCCCTTCCGCTCCTCGATCACGCTCGGCAAGGCGCGGGTCGACCTGGTCAACGAGACCGAGCTCTGGGTCCTCTCGGCCCCGCCGACGCAGGCGGCCCGCGTCAACCTGGCGCAGGGGCGCGTCGTGCTCCGCGGCATCTCGCCCGCCGCCCCGTTCGCGGTCCAGTTCGCCGGCAAGACGGTCGAGATCACCCCGCCCCCCGGCGCCTCGGTCGGCCTGGAGCGGATCAACCGCCGCGAGCCGGGCTCCGCCGTGGCCGCGGCGCCGGTCCTGAGGATCTACGCCGCGGAGGGGACGGTCGAGCTGCTGGCCGACGACGCCAAGGAGACGCTGTCCGGCCCCGCCGCCATCACCTACGACCTCCGCGGCCCCTGGGCCGAGAAGAGCCCCAAGGCCTCCCCCCCGTCGTGGGTCACCGAGGCGAAGCCGAAGCCGTTCGACATCCAGGTCGGCGAGCAGTTCGCCCGCCTGATCCGGCCGAACCGCCCCGTCATCGCCGAGATCGTCGCGGCGGCCGAGGACGACCAGAAGGACGTCCGCCGCCTGGCGATCGAGGCCCTCCGCGCCGTCGGCGACATCTCGATGGTCGTCCCCCTGCTCAGCAAGGCCGAGGACCCGGTCTCGCGCCGCGAGGCCATCAAGGTCCTCCGCGCCTACATCGCCCAGGGCCCCGACGCCGAGAAGGACCTGCGCTCGCAGCTCGTCATCGCCTACGGCGTCGACCTGGCCGACACCGTCGAGAAGCTCCTGATCGGCGTCACGCCCAAGGAAGCCCGCGAGGAGATCACCTACAACGGACTGGTGCAGGAGCTCTCCTCGACCGACGTCGGCGTCCGCGAGCTGGCGCTGGACAACCTGCAATCGCTGACCGGCGCGACGACCTCGGCTACGACCCCGACAAGCCCGAGGGCAAGGGGCTGAAGGCCTGGAAGGACCTGCTCCACACCCACGAGCTGCGCCCCGCGGCCCTCGCGCCCCCGCGGGCCGAAGCGGCCCCGCCGCGGCCTGTCGGCGGCGTGGCCCGTTGACAAGCCGCGGCGACGGGCGTCACGCTGGCGCGCGGCCGGGTCCGCTCAGGCCCGCACGGGCGACGCACCCCGGGCGAAGTGCGGGCCGGCCGAGGCCCGTGCGGCGCCCGGAGCCTCGCGGGCCCGGCGCGCCGCCGCGGCATACGCCTCGGTCAGCGTCGGCCCGGTCGCTTCGTAAGACTGGCCCGGGCGGCGGAGGTGGACCGTGTAGATCGGCCCGTAGGGATCGTGTCGCGACGAATGCCAGACGTCCCAGCCCTCGACCCGGAGGCGGCAGGACACCAGCTCCCAGACGTACATCGTGGTTGACTCCCGGATGCCCCGACGGCGGCCCGCGGCCCTGATCCGAGATCCGCGATCGTGGACCTTCGCCGTCTCCGAAACTATGTCCGACGTCGGCCGCCCTGCCAAACGATTTGCGCGGATTGCCCGGCTTACCATCGAAGGAGGCGACGGTTGCGGAAAGATTACCGACAGTATCAGGAATTCGCGGCGAGGGTGGCGGTCGAGGCGGGGGACGTGCTGCGCGAGGCCTACGGGAAGGTCGTGGCCCGCGAGAAGGGGCCGGGCGACCTGGTGACCGAGGCCGACTTCGCCAGCCAGGCCCGGATCGCCGCGCGGATCGCCGAGACCTATCCCGATCACACCCTGCTGGCCGAGGAGGAGGGGGTCGAGCGTCGACCCCTCGTGCACCTGGCGATGGGTGGTCGACCCGCTCGACGGCACGATCAACTTCGCGCACGGGTTCCCCTTCTGGTGCGTCTCGATCGCGCTGGAGCACGAAGGGAGGCTGGTGGTGGGGGTCGTCCACGACCCCCTCAGCGGCGCGACCTACGCCGCCTCGGAGGGGGACGGGGCGACCCTGGACGGCCGGCCCCTGGGCGTCAGCGCCGCGGAGGGGCTATCCCGGTGCCTGATCGCGACGGCGCTGCCGGTCAACTTCGCGGAGGATGCCGACCGCCAGATGGCGTACATGCGACGATTCTCGACCGGGACGCACTCGGTGCGCCGCACGGGGTCGTCGGCCTTGAACCTGGCCTTGGTCGCGGCGGGGGCCTGCGACGTCTGCTACGCGACCTCGATGAACCCGTGGGACGCCGCCGCCGGGGTCGTCCTGGTCCGCGAGGCGGGGGGGACCGTCACCGACCTGTCGGGCGCGCCGTACGACCTGTACCGCGGCGAGATCCTCGCCACCAACGGCCGGGTCCACGCCGAGTCGCTCCGGTTCCTGGCCGAGGCGCGCGGCGGGCCTCGGCGCGGAGGGATAGGCGATCGTCCTCGGGGGCCGAGGCGGACGATGGCGGGGGCGGGGCGGTCCGGGTCGTGGCGGGTGGTTCTCCGGCATGTTATAGTGGCAGGGGCGGTGGAGCGGCGGGCTCGGAACCTCACCCGCGAACCCGCCCCCCTCGCGACACGTCTCGAATGCCGGGGCCCCCGGCCGGGGACCCTCCGATTCCTCTTGGGGAAGGTTCCGCGCCTTGCTCCCATCCCTGGCGGCTGCTGACCCTTGGCCTGCTCGCGGCGCTCGCCGCGGGCCTGCCGGCGCCCGCCCGGGCGGGGTCGGACCCGCCCGAGGGCCCGTCGCGGGAGGGGCCCGCCGACGAGCCCCGGATCGAGGTCTTCCTGAACAGCCCCGCCGACCTCGACGCCCTCTGGAAGGCGCTGGCCCGGCCCGACTTCGTGCTCATGAACGGGGACAAGCTCCGCGAGCTGCTCGACCGCGCGCGGGGCGGCCCGACCGGCGGCCGTCGCGGCCGGGGTCGTCCGCTCGGTGGCCGTGCGGGGCGAGGTCGCGGGCGACCTCGCGTCGCTGACGATCGACTTCGAGGTCGCGCTCGAGGCGCCCGGGCCGTCCTGGGTGCCGATCCGCCTCGACGGCCACGCCGTCACCGAGGCCCGCGAGGGGGACGCCGACCGGCCCCTGCGGGTCGCCGCCGGGGGGGGCTGGCAGGTCGAGCTCCGCGGCCGCGGGCGAGCATCGCCTGCGGGTCGAGCTGAAGGCCGTCGTCCGCCCGACGGCCGAGGGCCGTCGCCTGGAGCTGGCGATCCCCGAGGCGGCCTCGACCCGCGTCGAGCTCGACGTCCCCCGCCGCGTCGCCGAGGCCGCCGCGGGCCCCGACGAGCCGGTCGAGCGCCGCCCGATCCGGGGCGGCGCCGCGACCCGCCTCTCGGCCCACCTGGCGCCCCGGCCCCGTCTCGACCTCTCCTGGCGGGTCGAGGAGGAGCCGGGCGCAGCTCTCGCCCCTGCTGTCGATCCAGGGGGACATCGCCATCGACATCAACCCCGGCTCGTTCCGGACCTTCTCGTCGTGGGAGGTCCGCTCGGTCCGGGGGACCGCGACGAGCCTGCAATTCCGGCTCGACCCCGACGACGAGGTGCTCGAGCTGGAGCTCGACGGCCAGCCGATCCCGGCCGGCATCGAGCGCGCCGACGGCGCGACCCTGCTGACGATCGCGCTGGCCGAGCCGCTCCGCCCCGGCCCGTCGAAGCACCTGGTCATGACGACCCGCCGCGCGCCGCCGTCGCGGTCGTCGGACCGCCTGGTCTTCGCGGGGTTCCCGCTGGTCGACGCCCGCGAGCAGTCGGGCGCCATCGGGATCGCGCAGAGCCAGGCCGGCGACCCCTGGATCGTCGGCGCGGCGGGGCGGGGTCTGCGCCAGATCGACCCGAGGACCGAGCTCCCCCCGAGCTGCGGGCCCGGCCGGGGACGGTCCTGGCCTACCAGTTCTTCGACCAGCCGTTCGAGCTGGCCCTCCGCGCCGACCCCGCGCCGCCGCAGGTCCACACCGAGTCGCGGACGACCGTCAGCCTCGACGCGGCCCGCGCCGAGGTCGAGACGGCGCTGGCGTGCGTCGCCGCGCACGGCCGCCTCTTCGAGCTGGGCGTCGTCCTGCCGCGCGGCCTGGAGCTCGACTCGGCCGGCCCCCGCGACGTCGTCGAGTCTGGTCTCCCCCGAGGGGGCGCCGGACGGCCGACGGCGCGCGGCTCGTGACGCTCCGCCTGACCCCCCGCGCGCAGGAGGGGGGCACGTTCACCGTCGTGCTGAAGGGGAGGCAGGCGATCGACCCCTCGCGGCCGGTCGCGGTGGCCCTGTTCCAGCCCCGGGCGACGACCGCGGAGGGGGGGCGGATCGCCGTCCTGACCGGTCGCAACCTGACGGTGGACCTGCCCGACGGGGCCGAGGCGTTCCGCCCGGCCTTGCAGGAGCCGCCCGCCGACTGGCCCTGGCCGGCCGAGCACCGCGCCGGCCAGGCCCCCGCGCTGTGGCTCCGCCACGACGGCCACCCCCCCGCCCTGCCGCTGCGGGTCGCGGTCCATCCCCGCGCCGTCTCGCACGAGACGAGCCTGAAGGTCGCGGTCGGCCGCCGCGGCGTCGAGGTCGAGCAGCAGACCGAGTGCGCCGTCCACTTCGGGGCCCTCGACGCGCTCGACGTCGAGGCCCCCGCCGGACTGCGCTGGGACCTCGACGGCGGCGACGTCGTCGCGCGCGAGGACCTCGGCACGACCCCGGCCGGCGACCGTCGCACCCGCCTGCGGCTCGCCGCCGAGGCCGGCGACAAGGCCCTCCTGAAGTTCCGCCTCCGCCCGCCGTGCCCGGCCCTCCTGGCATCCGACCGGCCAACCGAGCTGGAGGTCCCGTGGGTCCGGGTCCGCGAGGGGACGGCGGCGCCGGTCCGCGCCACCGTGGCCTCGGACGACGGCATCCACATCGAGCCCAGGGTGCCCGGATGGACGGCCACGCCGGCCGACGACGAGGCGACCCCGGGCGACGCGGGCCCGATCGCCCGGTTCGTCCTGGTCGGCCCCGAGGGGGGGGCGACCCGTTGCGGCTCGTCGCCACCGCCCGCCCGCTCGCGGCGCTGCCGTCGCTGGTCGCCTCGCGGCTGCTGATCCGGACGGTGCTCGGCCCCGAGGACGACCTGCGGACGACCGCCTGGTATCGGGTCGAGTCGCACGACGCGACGCTGCCGGTGGCGCTGCCGACCGGGGCCGAGTGGGTGCGCGCCCGGATCGGGGGCGAGGCCGTGGGCCAGGTCGAGCCGATCCCGAAGGCGGGCGGCTACCGCCTCCGCTTCCCGAAGCGCGCGGCCCCGGGCCCGTGCTGGTGGAGCTGGAGTACCATGTCCCCGCCCGTCTCGCGACGGCCTGGGACGCGCCCCTCCTGCTCGACGGCGGCGCGGTCCAGCAGACCCTCTGGGAGGTGCGCCTGCCGTGGAGCCGCGCCGTGGTCGGCACCCCGTCGGGCTGGGTCGACGAGAACCGATGGCACTGGGACCGTTACACCTGGATGCGCCGCCCGCGCGAGGGGTCGGCGGCGCTGGCCGGCGTGGGTCAACGGCACCGCGGCGCCGGCCCGCGACGCCACCGACGGCGAGGACGGCGGGGGCGCCTACCACGCCTACCTGTTCGGCCGGCCCGGCCCTCCCGCCGGGCTGCGGCCCGTGATCGCCTCGCGCGCCTGGCTGGTCGCCCTCTGCTCGGGTCCGGTGCTCGGGCTCGGCGTGCTGGTCCTCCACCGGCGCCGGCCGCCGCGGCTGATCTGGGCGGCCGCGCTGGCGCTGGCGCTGGCCGCCGCGGTGGTCGTGCAGCCCGCGGCGACGATCCTGGCGGTCCAGTCGTCGCTGATCGGCGTGGTCTTCACGCTCGTGGCCGCGCTGGTGCAGCGCCTGGTGGAGCGGCCCCGCCGGTCGGCCGCGGCCGTCTTCCGCGACCCCGGCGGGCTGGCGACCCCCGCCGCGTCCGGCTCGTCACTGGGCCGGATGACGGGCGTCGGGTCGGACGACTCGACGGCCATCCGCGTGCGGGCCGTCTCGACCGTCGACCACGTCGCGACGGCCGCCCCCCCGGCCCCCGAGGAGGCCGTCGGGCGCGGACCGGGCGCGGAGCGGGACTGATCCCGGGCGGGCCCGGAGGCCCGCGGCGGGACCGGCACCTCGAATCTCGAATTTGAGATTTCAAATTTGAGATTCAAAACCCAAACTTGATATCTGAAATTTCAAATTTGAAATCTCCCGAGTGGACGCCGAGCCCCCGAAAGCCCTGATCCGAGCCGGTCGGTCCGACTGGCCGCGCCGCGCAGGGCGGTCGGGCTGGCGCTGGCGCTGCCGGCGCTGCTCGGCGCGGGCCCGCCCGAGCCGGTGCGGGTCCGGGTCCCCGCGGCCAAGGTCGAGTCGTACTTCCCGCCGGGCACCGAGCTGCGCGGCCTGGCCGCCGATCGGTTCGAGGCGCTGGTCCGCGACGCCCGCGAGGGTTATCTGCGACAGCGGGGGCGGACGGCCCCCCGGCTGCTCCGGGCCCGGCACGTCGCGCGATGGGAGGGCGGGGTGCTCGTCGGCCGCTCGGAGCTGGTCGTCGAGGCCGCCGGGGCGGGGCCGTCGGACCTCGTGCTCGAACCCTGGTCGCCGGCGATCGACCCGGCCGACGCGGGCCGGCGCGGCTCCGCGCGGACGACGCGGGCCGCGCCGCGATCCGGCTCGACCCCGACGCGACCGCGACGGATCACCCTGCGGTGGCACCTGCGGGCGCGGCCGCTTTCGAAGGGGCGGGGCTTCTCGCTCGACCTGCCCGCCGCCGCCGTCGCCAGCCTGACGCTCGACCTCCCCGACGGGCTGGTCCCCGAGGGGCCCGAGGGGGTCCGGCAGGGCCCGACGGCCGGCCCGGGGCCGGGCCGCGCGTCGTGGCGGTTCGATGGCCGGGGGGGCAAGGCCGACCTCCGGCTCCGCGACCGGGGCGGGACGGCTGCCGCCTCGCCCGACCTCCGGCCCTGGGTCTCCGGGCCGACCCGGATCGAGCTGGCCGAGGGGGCTGCGCGGTGGACGACCGAATGGACCGTCGCCGCCGATCCCCGGGGGCCGCGGCGGCTCTCCCTCGAGCTCGACCCGGGCCTGGAGCTGATCGACGCGACCGGCCCCGGCGTCGCGGAGGCGCGGGCCGAGCCGGTCGGCTCGGCCACGCGGGTGACGGTCGCGCTGGCGCGCGAGGCGTCGGCGGCGGCGCTGACGATCCGGGCCACGGCGAAGGTCCCCGACGAGGGCGCCTGGCTCGTCCCGGCCGCCCGGCCGCTCGACGCCCTCTGGACCGGCGGCACGACGACGGTCCGGCTCGACCCCGGCCGCGTCCTGGAGGACTGCCGCGAGGAGGCGGGCCGCCGGGTCGCGGCCGAGGCCGGGCGAGGGGGCCGACGCGGGCCTGATCGCGTTCGAGGCGCTCGCCCCCGCGCCGGTCGCGACGCTGACCTTCCGCGAGCCCTGGGCCGACGTCTCGGCCGAGGTCCGCGGCCAGCTCCTGCTCGGCAACTCGGCCCCCCGGCTCGAGGCGCAGCTCACCTGGCGGGTCCACCGGGGGCGCCCGCTGCGGCTCGACGTCGACCTGCCGCCGGCCTGGGCCCCCGACCTCGTCCAGTTCGTCGGGATCGACGAGACGGTCTCCTGGCATCCCGAGGTCGCGCCCCGGCGGCGGGGTGCGGGTCCACGTGGTCCCCCCCGCGATCGACCCGACCCGCGGGCCGCTCGTCCTGCGGCTGGACGCGACGGCGACGATCGCCGGGGGGCGCGGGCCGCTCGCGCTGCCCCGCGTGCGGCCGGTCGGCGTCCGGGTCGCCGACGAGCTCTGGCTCGCCTGGTCCGAGACGGGCCTGGCCCTCCATCCGACCTCGGCGCGCGGGCTGGCCTGGGTCGACCCCCGGCTCGTGGCCGGCCCCGGCGCCGAGGCGCGTGGAATCGCCGGCCGCCCTGCACCAGGCGCTGGCCTGGCGGTGGACCTCGGACCGGGCCGAGGCCCAGGTCGCGCGCGAGCGGGTCGAGGCCGACCCGGCCGGGTCGGTCCACCTGACCGCGGCCGTCGTCGGGCGCGACGCCCTGCGGCTCGACTGGCGGATCGCCGTCGAGGCCGGCGCCGAGCCGATCCGGTCGATCGCGGTCGCCCTCGACGAGACGGACGGGGCCGAGGCGGACGACTGGCACTTCCGCGACGAGACGACCGGCCTGGAGCTCGCCCGCCGCCCGCTCGACGCCGCCGCCCGCGACGCGGCGGGGCTCCCCGGGACGGGCCCGGCCTGGGAGCTCGACTTCCCCTCGCCCCGCTTCGGGCGCGTGGTGGTCCGGTCGCGTCGAGAGGTCCCCTGGACGGGCCTCGGGCGGGTCCCGCTGCTGTCCCTCCCGGCGCGGTTCCACGCCTCCGGGATCGTCCTGATCGAGGTGGACCGCGGCATCCGGACGACGGCGGAGGCCACGGGGCTGCGGACGCTCGACCCGGCGTCCGCCGCGGCGGCGATGGGGGGCGACGACCGCGACGAGTGGGACGAGACCCGCGCACCGGACCGGGCCGGGCGTCGCCGGGCGCATGCCTTCGGATACGACGGGCCCGGGGGGCGCCTCGTCCTGCGGACCGAAGACCTGGAGCCGGCACGGATCGGGGGGGTGGTCGCGCAGGCCGTCCTGACCACGACGCTCGACCCCGAGGGGTCGAGCCGGCACCGGCTGACCCTGCGGGTCGCCAACGACCGCCCCCGGCCGATCGTCCTGGCGCTCCCCGACGGGGCGACGCCGGTGCGGGTCCGCCGCGACGGGCAGGCGGTGTCGCCGGTCGCGACGGGCCGAAGCCTCTCGATCCCGCTGCCCGCCACGACCGCGTCGCGGCCGTTCTGCACGGTCACGCTCGACTACCAATCGGCGCGGGCCGGGCCGGCGTCGGGAGCGATCCTCCGCCCGGAATGCCCGTCGTCGTCGCTCCCCTGCCTGGGGTTCCGCTGGGAGGTGCTGGCGCCGGAGCCGTGGTCCGTGACCGCCCGGGGGGCGGGGCTGGTCGACGCCGACCCGTCGCCGCCGTCCCCCTGGATGCGCCGGCTCCTCGCTTCGCGGCGCGCCTGGGGGCTGGCGCCGGCGTCGCCGACGGAGGACGAGGCGGCGATGCTCGGCGCGCTCGACGAGAGGGTCGCGCCGACCCGCCCCGACGAGGCGACCCTCGGCGAATGGTTCACACGATGGGACGGCGGCGCCTGGCCGGTGGTGATCGACCGGATGGCGCTCTCCTCGGCCGGCTGGGGGCCGAAGTCGCGGGTGGTGCCGCCCCGCGTCGCGCCCGGGCGTCGGGGCGCGGCCAACGAGGCGCTCCGTCCGCTGGGGCTGGCCGTCGTCCCGATCGGCGCCGCGCTGCTGATCACCACGACGGCCGAGGCCCCCGATCGTCCGGGGGGGCCGCTCGGCGAGCCCGGCGCGCGCGCCGCCTGGTCGGCCGCGCTCCGCGAGGCGACCGCCTGGGGGAACGACCCCTCCGACCGATTCCAGACGGTCGCGCGCTGGCGGGGCGAGGTGACCCCCAAGGCCCTCAACCCGGACGAGGCCGCCGAGCCCGAGCCCGCGCCGGAGGGCTGGCGGCTCCGGCGATTCGCCGCGGCGGGCTGGCCCGGCCGCGATGCGACGGTCGCGCTGGTCGACGATCGCCGCCGGGACGCCTGGGCCTGGACGGCCGGCCTGGCCGTCGTCGTGCTCGGGATCGTCGGCCGGGGGATGGGGCGGTCGCGGCGGGTCGCCGCCCTGACGTTCCTGCTGCTCGGCTCGCTCGCGGCGGTCGTGGCGACGCCCGAGGGGGAGTCGCCGGTGCCGTGGGGCGTGCTCGGCGGATCGGCCGCCGTCCTGTTCCTCTGGATCGGCCGGGCCCTGCCGCGACTCAGGCCGGCCCGCGAGTCGCGCCCCTCGTCGTTGACGCGCATCAGGCCCCTCGGCTCGCGGGCGATGGTGCTCGTGGCGGCCGGGCTCGCCTCGGTCGCCGCGACGGCCCGCGCCCAGCGCGACGACGGGGGCGCCTTCCTCGCCCTGTTCCCCTACGAGGGGCGGCCCGACCCGACCCGCCCGCCCGACCGCGTGGTCCTGCGGCTGGAGGATTACGAGCGCCTGACGGCGCTGGCCGAGGGGGGCGCGAGGCGGCGACCTCCGGCGTCGCCGCCACGGCCGCGTTGCATCGCGTCTCCTGGCAAGGCGAGCATGACGTCGTCGTGGAGACCGAGTGGGACCTGGTGCGCGACGACCCCGCCGTCGGCCCCGCGCCGTGGCGGTTCCCGGTCGAGGGGACGCGCGACATCGCGGCGGAGCTCGACGGCGACGAGGTGCCCGTCCGGGTCGAGCCGGGCGGCAAGGCGGCGGCCGTCGCGGTCTCCGGCGCGGGGCCGCACCGACTCCGCGTCCGCCGGGTCGCCACGCCCCGACGCGCCGAGGCGGGCGAGGCGCTCAGCGTGCCGGTCCTCCCCGTGGCCTCGGCGCGCGCCGTCGCGGACGACGGCCCCGACGGGAGGAGGGCCGAGTTGCCCGGCGCGGGGGCGGGTCGAGCCGAGGGCCGCCGGGGTCGAGGCGGGCCTCGGGCCCGCCGATCGCCTCGACGTCCGCTGGGTCGCCGCGGGCGAGGACCAGGCGCCCGCCCCCTCCGGCGCGGTGGACGGCCTGATCCTCTGGGACGCCGGGCCCGCGGGCGACCGCGTCCGGGCCCGGCTCACTTACCGGAACCCGGCGGGGACGTCGGCCATCCGGATCGGCCTGGGGCCGGGGGTCGTCGTCCGCCCGGTCGCGGTCCCCGGCCTGATGGACGCCGTCGTTCAGGGCCCGGCCGACCGTCCCGAGTGGCTGGCCAGCGTCGATCCCCCCCTGCCCGACGGCACGACCATCGCGCTGGAGTTCTGGCGCCCCCTGACACCGTCGGGCCTTCCCGACGACCACCCGTCGCGGTCGCTGCCGAGGGTCGAGCCGCTGGGCGTCGAGCGGTTCGGCGCCCTGCTGGCGCTGCGGAGGCCGGGCGACTGGTCGGGGCGGCTCACGGCCGCCGCCGGCGCCGGGGCCGAGCCGATGACCGAGGAGACGTTCGTCAAGGCGTGGGGGGCCCTGCCCGACGATCCCCTGACGCTGTCGGGGGCGGTGCGGCTGGCGCACGCGACGGCCGTCGCGCTGGAGGCCGGGCCGCCGGCCGATCGGCTCGTGGTCCAGCCGGCTGTCCAGCTCGTCCTCGCCGCGGGGCGGGTCGAGGTGAGGATGGAGGCCGACCTCGTCGCGGCGTCGGGGCGGGCCGACCGCGTCGCGTTCGACGTGCCGGACGCTTTGCGGATCGCCTGGGTCGATGCCGACGGCCTGACCGACTGGAGCCGCCGGGCGGGCCGGGTCCTCCTCCGCTTCGACGGCCCTCCGGCCCGCCTGCGAAAGCTACGCCTGTCCGGCTGGGTCGCGATCCCCTCCGATCCGCTGGCGCCCGGCCCGGCCGCCCAGGAGGTCGGCGTGCCGTGGCCGCGGTGGGTCGACGCCGACGCCCGGCCGGGCACGCTGACGGTCTCGGCGACGGCCCCCTTCCAGCTCGTCGACGCCGGGCCCGGGGTGGTCCCGCTCAACCCGGCAGATGGCGGCCGGGCCGTCGTCGGCCGCGACGACGCGGAGGACATACCGGGTGGACCGGCCCGACGGCCTGGGCCGCCTCCGGTGGGAGGTCGAGCCGCCTCGGGTCGGCGTCCAGATCCTGAGCCGGCTGACGGTCCATCCCGACTCGGCCGAGTGGGTCGCGGTGCTCCATTACGACGTCGCCGGGGGGGCCGTCGACGCGATCCACCTGCGGCTGCCGACCGCGTGGGCCGCGACGGCGCGGGTGGAGGTGGTCGGCGAGGGGCACACGTTCGCGTCCGAGGAGCGGGGCGCGACGACCACCTGGATGATCCGGCCCGAGCACCCGATCTGGGGGTCGCGGCGGGTGGTGGTCCGCTCGTCGATCGCGTCCCCCGCGTCGCAGCCGCTGGCCTTCCCCGAGCTCCATCCCTTGGGGCGCAGCGGCGGCGCCGATACCTACCTGGCGATCGCCAACGCCTCGGGCCGCGGGCTGGCGATCGAGGGGTCGCCGGGGCTGCAACCGATCGAGGACCGGAGCCGGTTCCGCGACGGCGCCTTCGCCGGCCAGGTGGGCGCCATCACGAGCGCCTACCACGTGACGGCCAGCCCCGGCTGGTCGCTGACGATCCGGCCCGACGGCGACCCCGGCCGGGCGGCCAGCCGCGAGCCGGCGCGGGTCGCGCTGGCCGACCTGTCGTGCATGGTGCGGCCCGACGGCTCGGCGCTGGGCGCGGCGCGGTACGAGGTCGAGCCGCGCGCGGGCCCGTTCCTGCCGGTCGAGCTGCCCGGCGGGGCCGAGCCGATCTGGGCGACCGTCGACGGCTCGCCCGCGACGCCGCTGCGGTCGGCCTCGGGGCGCTGGCTGGTCCCCCTGCCGGACGCGGGCGCGGGCCAGGTCCTCCTGATCTGGGAGGCACCCGCGACCGGGGCGCGGCCGGGGCGAGGCGCGGCCGGTCGCGCTGCCGGTGGCCGACGACGGCCGGGTGCCGACCCTGGTGACGGTCGCCGCGCCGGAGGGGGCCGAGGTCCGGAGCGTGTCGCCTTCGCTCCGGCCGGTCGGCCCCGAGCGGCTGGAGGTCGCGAGGGCCGAATGGCAGGGGAGGCGGGCCGCCGAGACGTTCGGCACGATCGACCGCAGCTCGCTCCGCGACCGCGAGGCGCTGGTCTCGGAGCTGGTCCGGTTCGAGCTGCTGCTGAAGGGGGCCGAGCGGGTCGTCGCGCTGGGGATGCGGGGCGCCCCCGCGACGGCCGCCGCCGACCGGGCGCGGCTGGTCTGGGAGCGGTCGCGGGCCGCGCGCGCTGCGCTGGGGGAGGCGGTCGAGGCGGCCGGGCTCGACGAATTCGCCCGCGCCGCCGAAATCCACCTGGGCCGCGCCCCGGACGACCCGGCCGAGGGGGCGGTCGCGATCCCCGAGCCGATCACCCCGGCGCGGGTCCGCCAGATCGGCCGGCCCGCCGCCTTCCTCGGCGAATCGGCCGGCCCGGGCCGGCCGTCGCCGCTGGTCTGGTCGCCGATCCCTCCGACCGACGCGCTCGCGCGGGCGGACCTGCGGGCCCTGGCGCTCGCCGCGCTGGTGGCGCCGCCGCTCGCCGCCCACCTCGTGCGCCGACGCGGCCGCGCGATCCGCCTGGGACTGGCCGCGCTGGCGCCGGCGCTGGCGGCCGTGGCCGTCGTCGGAGGGCCCTGGGCCTTGGTCGTCGCCCTAGCCCTGCTCGGCCTCGGCCGCCTCGGCTGATCTCGATCAGAACAGCTCGTCGATCGGCTTGCCCTCGTTGACCAGCTTGATCGGGCGGCCTCGGGGGGTGGTCCACTGGGTGTCGAGCGACAGGCCGAGCGCCTTGGTCATCGAGGCGATCAGGTCCATCGGGCCGACCGGGCGGTCGACGATGTCGATGCCGTCCTTGTCGGTGTCGCCGATCGCCTGGCCCCCCTTCAGGCCGCCGCCGCCCAGGACGACCGACCAGCTCCGCGGCCAGTGGTCGCGGCCGGCGTTCTGGTTGATCCGGGGGGTGCGGCCGAAGTCGCCCATCCAGGCGACGACCGTGTGCTGGAGCAGCCCGCTGCGGGCGAGGTCCTCGACCAGCGCCCCCATGCCCTTGTCGAGCTCGGGCAGGAGGCGGTTCGACAGGGTATTGAAGTTGTCGTTGTGCGTGTCCCAGCCGCCGAGCGAGACCTCGACGTAGGTCACCCCCAATTCCACGAGCCGCCGCGCCATCAGGCAGCCCGAGCCGAACGTCCCCTTGCCGTAGCGCTCGCGCTCCGCGGGGGGCACGTCGTTGAGGTTGAAGGCGTTGCGGTACCGCGAGTTCATCATGCGGACCGTCTTGCCGTAGACGGCCTGGTGGTCCTTGCTCGCCGGCCCGCGGTGCTGCGAGATGAAGTTCCGCTCGACCAGGTCGAGCATCCCCAGCCGACGCGCCATCCGCATCGGGTCGACGCCGGAGGGGGGCTGGAGGTTGGCGACCGGCGTGTTCGGGTTCTGGATCACGAACGGCGAGTTCGCCATGCCCAGGAAGCCCGCGCCGACGCCCGGCGAGTTGATCGAGATGCAGTGCGGCAGGTCGAAGTTCTCCAGCCGCGCGCCGAGCTCGGAGGCGAACGCCGAGCCGAAGCTGGCGTGGACCACCGTCGGGTTGGGGGCGTACCCGGTGTGCATCATGTAGGTGCCGCGGTCGTGGTTGCCCTCCTTCGAGTTGACCGAGCGGATCACGCTCAGGTGCCGCATCTGGCTCGCGACCGTCGGCAGGTGCTCGCTGATCATCACCCCCGAGGCCGTGGTCGCGATCGGATTGAACGGCCCGCCGTTCTTCTCGCTGTCGGGCTTCAGGTTCCACGTGTCCATGTGGCTCGGCCCGCCCGACATCCAGAGCAGGATGCACCGCTTGTTCGCCCTGCGGAGCTGCTGCGCCTGGGCCTCCAGCGACCCGAAGAACTGCACGGCCGGCAGCGCCATCGCGGATGTCGCCAGGTGGCCCAGGAAGTGCCGGCGGGTCATCCCGCTCGGGACGGTCAGGCGGTCGGGCATCGGTATCCCCCTTTGAAGTGCTGGGTGCTGAGTATTTTATTGGCATCCATTAATACGTACTTCGCGCTCTTTTCTGGAGGCCGACTCAGGATCTCGCGTGCTTCACACCCCTACTAAGGTTTCAGCACCCAGCACCCAGCACACAGCACCCAGCACTTCCAATGTGTCAGCGATTCAGGACGAACTCGTTCGAGTTGAGCAGGGCCCAGAAGATGTCCTCGAGGACCTCGATCGTGTCGGGGTTGGAGTTGAGGAACTTCTGCGCCATCGCCTTCTCGCCGCGGGAGGGGGCGCGGCTCAGGGCGGCGAGGTAGAGGTTGTTGACCATGTAGTCGACCGGAGAGCGGCTGGCGTTGGCCCGCTCCAGCAGGTCGGCCAGGAAGCTGCCGGGCTTGCCGCCGACGGCCTTGGCGATCAGCTCGCCGTTCATCATCATCAGGGCCTGCGGGATCGTCCCCTGGAAGGTCGAGCCCTCGTCCCCCTCGTCGTTGGCGAAGGTGAAGATGAACTGCTTGAGCCAGGCGTCGCGCTGCTTCTCCGAGTTGTCGGCGCCGCCGGCCTGGTGCGCCGCGGTGGCCGTCAGCAGCGAGTCGAAGAGCTGCTCAGGTGTCAGGGGCTTCAGCGCCATGTGACTGAACAACGTCTCGTCCTTCTCGTTGGCCTTGGTGATCACGCTCGACAGGTGATACGGCTGGCTGTTCATGATCCAGCGCACCAGCGCCTTGATGTCGTAATGGCTCGCCTGGAACTCCTGCGCCAGCCGGTCGAGCAGCTCGGGGTGGCTGGGCGGGTTGTGCGGGCCGAAGTCGTCGACCGGCTGGACGAACCCCCGGCCGAGGAAATGGCCCCACATCCGGTTGACGAACGCCCTGGCCAGCTCGGGATTCTTGGGGTCGGCGATCATCCGCGCCAGCTCGACGCGGCGGTCGACGTCGGTCCCCTGGCTGATCTTGCGGCCGTCGAGGTACTTCGGGAACGCGACCCCGACCATCGCGTTGCGGCGGTCGTAGCTGGCGAAGGCGTCGGTCGGCTCGTCGTCGACCTCGACGTGGTCGATGACCTCCTTGCCGGTGGCGTCCTCCTTCATGACCCGGCGCCTCTTGACCCCCTTGTAGAAGGCGTTGAGGCCCCAGAAATCGGCCTGCTTCCAGTCGTTCGAGGGGTGGTCGTGGCACTGGGTACATTGGATCTGGAGGCCGAGGAAGACGCGCGAGGTGATCGCGGTCAGCGGCACGGCGCCGTTGTCGAGGTGGGCGATCGTGAAGTTGACCGCGCCGTTGTCCTTGTTCGACCCCTTGGCGGCGATCAGGTCGTAGGCGATCTCGTTCCAGGGCCGATCGGCGTTGACCTGCTGCCGGAGCCACGTCGCCAGCGCGTCGCGGTCGACCTCGCGATCCTGCCGCCGCCCGCCCCCCCGGCCCCCCATCAGGAGGATCGTCCACTGGACGCCGAAGTTCTTGGCGAAGTCGGGATGCTTCAGCAGATACTCGACCAGCTTCGCCCGCTTCCCCTTCTCCTTCGACTGGAGGAACGCCCGCGCCTCCTCGATGTTGGGGATGCGCCCCAGCACGTCGAGGTACGCCCGCCGCAGGAACTCCTCGTCGGTGCAGATCGGCGACGGCTTGATGTCCGCCTCGTCCATCGCCTTCTTGACCATCGCGTCGATGAACCCGGCCCGCGCACCGCTCACCGACGGTTGATCGCCGGGCTCGGCCCCCTCCGATCGGGCCCCGGACCCGACCCAGGCCAGGACCATCACCACGGCCATCACCGTCACGACATGGCGAGGCGGCCGCCCGCAAGGACCCGCTCTCATCGTCCGGCTCCTGAAAGGCATCCCGACATGATCCGCCCTGACCGCGAGAGGCTCGATTCCTTCAGGTTACGGCACGTGGCGCCTGTTGGTCAAAGGCATTCGGAAAGGACGCAATGAGTTTTGCATGCTTGATATCAGGGGCACAGGCATAGTTTCTTGCAACAATCTTACGCCGCTTGGGAGCATGTGTGACGGGGAGGTAGCACGATTCAACGATCGGACGGCGCCGAGACGGAGGCAATTATATCTAATTTAATATATATGTTTGAATGAATTTGTCAAAGCGGTCCCGCCATGAGCAGAGCACCGCCTGATCGGGCGCTGCGATGCCGGGTGGACCGACCTCGTGCGGCTTCGCCGCCCGGACAGGCAAGCGGTCCGGGACACCCTGCATGGCACCGACATGTCGTGGCCCTGTCCCCTCCGCCCCATCAGGATTCGCCCGCGGGGATTGCATGCGCCGGGGCTTGCGGCGATGACCCCGTTGCCGGCACGGCCCGGCTCGGGCACAGTAAGGCGGTTGTCTCCCGCCCGTGGTGGCCGCAGTCCGTCGTCCGCGTCTCCCTTGGTGGCCCTCCGATGAGGAACCCGATTCGCGCCCCGATCCTGGCGGCCGCGCTGGGCCTGGCGGCCGGCGCGGCCCGGCCGGGTCTTGCCGGGAGCGGCCCGGCCGCTCCGGCCGCGGAGAAACCGTCGTATGCCCTGGTCGTGACCGCCGCGAAGCGCGTGCATGACGAGCTGTCCTACGAGTTCCAGGCGCCGAAGCTCCGGGCGGACGAGTGGGTCGTGTATGTGGCCCGGCTGCCGGAGCTGCCGGGACAGACCCGGGTTCGCTCGGCGCTGACTCCCGGCGGCCGGCCCGCCCGCGACCTGTCGGTCATGGGCCGCCCGCTCCTGGTGACGCGGGTGCCGGCGGGTGAGAGGCGCGACGGGATGGTGGTGCGGGTCGAGTACGAGGCCACGCTCCTGGAGCGCCGGCTCGAGCGCCTTGCGGCCGACGCGCCGCCGCCGCCCGCGGTGCCGCCGCTGGGGCCGACCGACCGGAAGCTCGCACTGGCCTCCGGCCACCAGTTCGACTTCGAGACGCCGGCCTTTCGGCGCTGGCTCGACGCCAACTCGCTCCGGCGCGGGCCCGAGGAGGCCGAGGTCGACCTCGCGCGCCGGGTCTTCCTGGCGATCAAGAAGGGGTTCACGCTGGCCGCGGCCGATCCGGAAAGATTGCTGGCGTCGCGCGTCTGCCAGGAGGGGAAGTCGGACAGCGGCGGCCTGGCGATCGTCTTCGTCTCGGCGCTCCGCGCCAACCGGGTCCCCGCCCGGGCCCGGAGCGGCCGCTGGGCGGTCCCCTCGGAGGAGGGGAGGAACTCGGCCGACGAGCCGCACGTCAAGGCCGAGTTCTTCGCGGCGAGGGTGGGCTGGGTCCCGGTCGACCTCGGCTCCGCCCTGGCGCTCGACAAGACGCCCGAGGGGCTCGACTACTTCGGCGTCGACGACGCCGACTTCCTCACGCTCCACGTCGACACCGATGTGGTGCTCGACACCCTCTTCTTCGGCCGGAAGAGCATGACGTGGCTCCATGCTGCCGCGTTCTGGGTCCAAGGCTCGGGCAGCTTCGAGGGCTTGACCGCCCCGGTGACCTCGAAGATCCAGGTCGAGCCGATCGACCCTCCCCAGTCTCAGAAGCCGGCCGCGCCGGCCGCCGATCCGGCGCCCCGTCCCCGGGAAGTCGCCGTCTCGGGGATCGTGGTCGACAAGCGCGACGACTGGATCGAGATGCGGCCCGACGGCGAGGAGGACCCCGTCCGGTACGACCTCGGCCCCGATCCCGGCCGGAAGCTGCGGCAGGACTGGCAGGGGATCTTCACCGTCTCCCGCGTGCGCCTGGTCTACCGGCCCGACGGCGACTCGCGGCGGCTCGTCAGCATCAAGAGGCAAGTCTTGAAGGCGGCGGGGACGGTGACGGGTGAAGTCCTCCGCAACAATGGCTGGTGGGTCGAGGTGAAGCCCCGGAACGGCCCCCCGGATGGATATGCCGTCCACTTCCCGCCGGAAAAGGGCCAGGCCGTGATGGAGCAGCTCAAGGACCTGAAACCGGGCGACATCGTCACGATCCAGTTCACCACCGACTTCGAGCGGCATCGCATCGAGACCCTGCGCAAGCCATCACCCCGCTAGTCCGGCCGGGTCGGCTTCAACCCCGGTCCTCCAGGATCGCGCCGCAGCGACGGAAGTGCTCGGCCTGGTCGGCGTCGAAGGCGGCGCCGCGGAGGTCGACCAGGTAGAAATCGACGTCGTCGATCCGCGCGCCCCGGAGGTCCGCGCCGCAGAGGTTGGCCTTGCGGATCTCCTCGGGGGGCTTGAAGTCCTGCTCGTCGAAGTCGTCGGTGTAGAAGCCGGTGCGGCTCCCTTCGCAGGCGATGGGGCTCTGGACCAGCCCGCTCCGCGAGGAGCCCAGGTGGAAGGTGGCGCGCCGCAGGTCGGCGCGGGCGAGGCGGGCCCCCTCCCATTCGATCTCCGCCAGGCCGGCCCCGCGCAGGCAGGCGCCGCGGAGGTCGGCGCCCGGCATGGTTGAGGCCGTCAGGAGGGCGCCGCGGAGCTGGGCCTCGCGGAGGTCGGCGCCGGGCAGGTCCATCCCTTCCAGGTCGCACCCGCTCAGGTCCGCCCCGGCGAAGCGGGCCCCGCGAACTCGGCCAGGCTCAGCTTCAGCCCCTTCAGCCGGGCCGAGGCCAGGATCGCCCCGGTGAAGTCGGCCCCCGCGATGATCGCTCCCTCCAGGATGGCCCGCGACAGGTCGGCCCCCCTCAGGCGGACCCCGGTCAGATTGGCCCGCCCCAACTTGGCTCCCCTCAAGGATGCCGCCTCAAGGTCCGCCCCCTCGAGGTTGGCCGCCTGGAACCGCACACACTCGGCGCGGATCGACGACAGGTCGGCCCGCGACAGGTCGGCCGCGTAGGCGCGGGCACGCTTGAGGGACGCGCCGCACAGGACCGCCCGGCGGAGCCGGGCGCCGCGCCCGGGCCGCGTCGAGGTTGGCCCCCGAGAGGTCGGCGCGATCGAGATCGGCCCCCTCCATCTCCGCCGCTTCGAGGTCGATGCCGGGCCACGCGACGCGATCCAGGTACGCCCCCGACAGCCGCGGGGCGCGCCCCGTCGCGGGCCTCCAGCCCGCCTGCGCCGCGTGCAGGAGGCTCGCCGCCATCGGGTGATCCTGCCGATCGCCCCGGGCGAGGAGGCCTCGGAGGCGGGCGATCGCCTCGGGGGACTCGCGGATGAGACGGGCCGCCTCCTGGACCAGCTCGCGCGGGAGGCGCGCGCCCAGATAATCGCACGGGGCATCATCCCCCAGGTCGGCCGCGATCCGGTCGGCCGCGACCAGGGTCAGGACGGGGCGGTGGCGGAGGAGGCGGAGCAGCGCCTCGTCGGGGTAAAGCCGCTTGGCGTCGCCGACCCCGGCCGGGATCTCGTCGAAGGCCACCAGCAGCGCGAAGCAGGAATCCTGGACCGCGGCGCGCAGGTCGGGGTCGGCCAGGCGTGGGCCAGCTCCCGCCTCAGCGCGTCGCGGACGCCCGCGACCGTCTCGTCGGCCGCCATCCGGTCCAGGACGATCCGCCACAGCTCGGGCACCCCCTGGATCGGGCCCCGGTCGGCCGCCCCCTTCAGCCGCGCCATGACCGAGGCGCACCGCTCATTCGCCGTCGCGAGCAGGTATTCGATCAGGTCGTCGTCGCCCCACGGCGCGAGGCGATAGGTCGCCAGGTGCTTCCGCGGCGGGGAGTCATTCGAGGCGTAGACCACCAAGCCATGCGCCGAGCGGTCGGCCAGGAGCGTCGCGTCGGGATCGTCGAGGACGACGACCCCGGGCCCGGGCGGCAGGACGGCCGCCAGGTGCCGCAGCGCCGTCGTCTTGCCCGACCCGGGCGGCCCCGAGATCCGGATGGCGCCGCACGTCCCCATCTTGGCGAACGGGAGGACCTCGTCCTCCAGCCGCATCGACTCGCCGCTCTCGGCGGACAGGACCCGCGGCCGGACGGGGGCCCGGGCCGGGGCGATCTCTCGACCCGGATCGACCCCACCCCCCTCGCCGGCCGGATCGCCCTGTCCGATGCCCTGGTCGTCCAGCCAGGGGTCCCAGAGGTCTCTCCCGCTCCCCGTCCGGAGCGGGAGGCGCCGGACGGCCGGGGATCTCGACGGCCCAGAGCATCGCCACGACGGCGCCGAGCAGGCCACCCGAGACGGCCCCGACGATCCCCCTCAGGAGCACCCCCGAAGGCTCACGGCCCGCGACCCAGGCCACGGTCGCCGCGAGAGCCGCCCCGACGAGCAGGCCGGCACACGCCGAAAGGCCCATCCGGGGGAAGACTTCGGCGGGCCCATCCCCCGCCCCGGCGGCGTCTGCGGGCCTCATGACGATGACGCGGCGCGCGGGCGAGACCTTGGGGGCGCTCGCGCGTCTCCGATCGCGACCGTCCATTTCGCCTCCCCGGATCTCCATCCGAGTCGGACTCGCGGGATGCTCCGTCGAGTGTAATCGCGCGGCGCCCGCCCGCTACGGTCACGAGCCATCGGACGCGAACGTCCCGGATCTTCGCGGGCGCCCGGCGTAGTCGGGATTCGGTAGCCGGTGAGGATGAAGCCGGGGCCCTTCGATCGTGGCAGAGAGGCGTCGGCGAAGTCGATCAGGGCGAGTAGGACCCCTTGGTCAGGTAACCGCCGGCCGGGCCGGTCGCCGCGGGCTGGCTCATCGCGTCGCCGATCATCCCGCCGACGGCCTGATCGAGCGCGGCGCGGTTGGCTTCCTGCGAGGCGTACCGGGGCTTGGGGGCCCGGGTGAAGTTGGCCTTCTCGGCCGGCGGCGCGGGGTTGATCTCGGCCTGGGTGGGGACCTTGCCGCCGAGGGCCTTGATCCTCGTCGCCGAGGCGGGCGCCTCGGGGCTGGTGGGGAATCGGATCATCACGTCGCGGTAGAGGCCGATGGCCCCGGGTTTCTTCCCGGCCTTCTCCAGGTTCTCCGCAGAGCGGAACAGCGACGTGGCGCGGGGGTCGGGCGAGGACGCGAAGGCCTTGGTGCGCCCCGAGTTGGCGACGGCGGGCGATCCCGCCGGGACCTTGGCGGCATCCCCACCTCGGGGCACGGGTTTCTTCCCGACCTGGCCGGGCCGGTCGGCGCCGACCGTCACCGCCACGATGAGCGCCGCCGCCACGAACCAGGACGCCCGTCGCATGCGAACCTCCCCGGGCTGATGCAAGCGCCCCCGCCCGGGCCTTCACTTCCGGGGGGGGCACGAGATCGGGGCCGAGGCCCCGATCCAGCTTGTCGGCGTGGTGAAGGCACGCTCGTGAGCATGACGCGATCCGGGCGATAGCCGAACGAGCCGAATGCTGAGCGATGGCCGGATGAGGGCCGTCCGGAGGGCCCGAAGAGGTCCCTCCTCCTCTAAAGAGCCTCTGACCAGGCTGACGGATGTCAAAAACCGCTCGATTCGGCTACCAGGAATGCCCCCATCGAGACCGGCCGATCGGACCTTGCGGCCCGGGCTCACGTCCCGAGCTTCTTGTCGTCGAACCTCTTGAGCAGGCTGGGCTTGTTGCCGTGGCGCCGGCGGAGTTCCCGGGCCCGCGCCTCGGCCTCCGCGGCGCGGCCCGACCGACCGGCCAGGTCGCGCAGATCCACGAGCAGGGTGATGGCGCGGTCGTAGTCCTTGGGTCGTTTCGTGGCGATCAACTCCTCGACCTCTCGCCAGGTCGCGGACTCGCGCCGGGCGAGTTCGTCGAGGTACTTGGTCCGCGCCTCGGCCTGCTCCCGCTCGCGACGCGCCCGCTCCCTCGCCGCACGCTCGGAGGCCTTGCGCGTCCTTCTCCGCGACCAGGGCGTCGCGGGCCGCGAGCAGTTGCGCGACGGTCCGCCGCCGGGCATCGGGGGAGGGCCGCGCGCCCCGGGCGCGGTCGCCTCGCGGAACCGCTTCGATAGCTCGGCGCGGAGCAGCAGGTCCTCCTCCTCGGCGAGGAGGCGCAGCAAGTAATCATCCTTGTCGGCGGCGGGCAGCCCCCTGACCCACCGGGCCAGCTCGGCCCGCGAAGGCCCGGCGGGGGGCTCGCCGGGGCTGCCGGCCGCGGCGACCTCGATCAGCTCGTCGTCGACCCGCAGGAACTCCGCCAGCGCCCGCAGCGGCGCCGAGAGCTTCGCCAGGCCGGGGGGGACGGGGGCTCTCGCCGGTCGTCGTCCTCGGGGTCCTCCTCGTCCCGGTCGTCTCCGTCGTACCGGGCACATAGTTGGATCGAGGCGAGCCATCCCAGGTAGAGGGCCCGGAAGTCGCCTCGCATCAGCTCGTCGCGGAGGAGTATCAAGGAGGGCATCCAGTGTTCCCCCTCGACCCAGTCGTCGTCCGGCTCCTCCTCCTGGGAGCAGAATTCCAGCACGACGTGCCCTCGCTTGGCCTTGAGCGAGAGGATCTCCCCGTCGCCGTAGGACGAGGCCGCCTCGACGTCGAGGAAGCTGCGGGGGATGCGGAACATCAGCCGGTGCGTGCCCCAGTTGGCGACGTAGACGAAGGCGTCGAAGTAGCGATCCATCAGGGCGTCGGGGCTGCCCTTGAAGTCGCCCCAGTGGTACGTGTTCGTGAAGCTCGTCGGCGTGATCTCGGCCCGGGTGGAGAGGGCGCGCAGCTCGTCCATCTCCCCCCGGCCGAGGGGACGGTCGATCGCACGGAATTCGTAGTATTGGTATTCACTCATGATGGGAATCCAGATGACGACCCGGCGTCGTTCCGGGCCCGTCCGGAGGGCGCGGCCTCCGCGACGACCCGGGCTAGGGGATGGCCTCGGGCACCTGCCGCTCGGCGGGGCGGCGGCGGGCGATCAGGTGCTTGATCGCGAGGGGGTCGACCGGCTTGGTCAGGTGGTGGTCGAACCCGGACTCGCGCGCGCGGCGCCGGTCCTCCTCCTGGCCGTAGCCGGTCAGGGCCACCAGCAGCGTCCGGTCGAGGTCGGCCATCGCGCGCATCCGGCGGGCCACCTCGTAGCCGTCCATGCCGGGCAGGCCGATGTCGAGCAGGACCACGTCGGGCGGGCGCCCCGCGCGAACTCCAGGGCGGCGTGGCCGTCGTGGGCGACCTCGACCTGGTGCCCGCTCGCCGTCAGCACGCGGGACAGGATGCGCGCGGCGTCCACGTTGTCGTCGACGACCAGGACCCGCCTCGGGCGCTCCTCGGCCGGCTCGTCGGCCCGGTCGGCGCGGTCGCCGTCCGCCGGGAGGGCCGGCTCGTCGCCCGTGTCCAGGGGGAGGCGGACGATGAACTCGCTGCCCCGGCCCACCCCCGCGCTGGAGACGGAGACGCTCCCGCCGTGCATCTCGACCAGGCGGCGGACCAGCGTCAGGCCGATGCCGAGCCCGCCCTGGCTCCGGTCGAGCGAGCGGTCGGCCTGGGTGAACAGGTCAAAGACGCGCGGCAGCAGATCGGGGGCGATGCCGATGCCGGTGTCGCGCACGCGGACGACCGCGTCGTCCCCCTCGCGGGCAACCTCCAGCGCGATCCGGCCGCCGGGCTCGGTGTACTTGACGGCGTTGTTCAGGAGGTTCGACAGGACCTGCTCGAGCCGGGCCTCGTCGGCCGTCAGGCGCAACGGCCCGTCGGCGACGGCCACCGACAGCTCGTGGCCGTGCGCCTCGATCAGCGGCCGCGCGGTCTCGACGGCGCGGGCCACGGCGTCGCGCAGGTCGATCGGGCCGCGCCGCAGCTCGACCTTGTTGGTGTTGATCCGGGAGACGTCGAGCAGGTCGTCGACCAGGCGGGCCAGGTGCCGCACCTGCCGCTCGGCGATGTCGCGCGCCTGCGCGGCCGACTCGGGGTCGGCGTCGGGCATGCGGAGGACGTGCAGGGCGTTGAGGATCGGCGCCAGCGGGTTGCGCAGCTCGCTGCGCCAGCATCGCCAGGAAGACCCCCTTCTGGCGATCGGCCTCGCGGATCTCGCGGTAGAGCCGCGCGTTGTCGATGAACTCGGCGGCCTGCCGCGCGTAGAGCTCGACCAGGCGGGTCTCGCGGTCGGAGGGGCGGTGCGGGCGGGGGAAGTAGGTGGCGATCGACCCGATCAGCTCGCTGCCGCAGGTCAGGAGCGGCGTGCTGCACACCGCGTGGCAGCCGGCCCGCAGCGCGGCCGACAGGTGCGGGGCGAAGACCGGGTCGCTCGCGACGTCCTCGACGATGATGCTCCCGCTGATGACCGCCGTGACCGACCCGTTGGGGGGCAGGCCCGGGGTCGCCTGCTCGACGGCGTCGAGCTGGTCGGCCGAGAAGCCCACCGCGGCGGCCGTCCGCATGGCGCCGCGCTCGCGGTCGAAGAGCATCAGGACGCCCCGGTCGGTCCCCTGGAGGCCCGTGACCGCCGCGAGCACCTCCTCGAGGACGGAGGGCAATTCGAGGCTGTTGGAGAGCCGCGCGCCCAGCGCGTGCAGCCGCGTCATGTCGGCGAGCTGCGCCGCCAGCTCGTCGCGGACCGCCGCGAGCTCCTCGTCGTCGCGGCGCCTCTGGATGGCCGCGGCCAGGACGTTGGCCACCGACTGGAGGTAGTGGACGTCGTCCTGCGCGTAGGCCCTCGGCCGGTCGCTGAAGACGCCGAGGGTGCCGAAGGGGCGCTCGCGGCCCTCGATCACGACGCTGATCCCGCCGATGACGCCGTGGTCGCGGAGCAGGGGCGCGGCGGCGAACCGCCTCTCGTCGCGGAGATCCTCGACGACGACGGCCGAGCCCGTCCGGAGGGTGAAGCCGGCCAGCGACGACTCGACCATCACCTCGATCGCGCCGGCCGTGCTCCCCTCCCACCAGCCGACGCCCGCCCGCGCCGCGAGCGTGCCACCGCCCGGGTCGAGCTCCATGACCAGGCCGAACTCGACGCCCAGGTGGCGCGCGGCCGCAGCGACCGCCTCGCCGAGCAGGGCGGACAGGTCGGCGCCGGCCAGGGCGCGGCGGCCGAGCTCGGCGACGGCCGCCTGCTGCGCCGCGAGGGCCCGGAGTTGCTCCTCGGCGCGGACCCGCTCGGCGATCGATAGCGTCAGCTCGTCGGCCCTCCGCGACAGCTCCTCGGCGGCCTTCTTCTCGCGCGCCGCCTCCTCGCGGAGCCGCTCGACCTCCCACCGCCGCCGCTCCTCGACCAGCTCGCGGCGGTGCTCGTGGCGCTGGTTCTCGAAGAGCTGGTCGGCCTGCCGCCGGACCTGCTCGGTCTTCTGGAACAGCTCGACGAAGACCGAGACCTTCGACCGCAGGACCGTCGGCACGATCGGCTTGGCGAGGAAGTCGACGGCCCCCAGCGCGTAGCCGCGCTCGACCTGCTCGTCGTTGCTCTGGAAGGCGGTCAGGAAGATGATCGGCGTGTGCTTGGAGCGGTCGCGCCCGCGGATCAGCTCGGCCGCCTCGAACCCGTCCATGTCGGGCATCTGGACGTCCATCAGGATGACGGCGAAGTCGTCGTCGAGGACGCGGATCAGCGCATCGCGGCCGGAGCGGGCGCGGACCAGGTTCAGGCCCGAGTCGCCCAGGATGGCCTCGAGCGCCAGCAGGTTGCTCGCCTGGTCGTCCACGATCAGGACGCTGACCCTCGCCTCGTCGGTCCCCATGTCGCCATCCTTCCCAATCCGGGACACGTCCGCCTCCGCCCGTCACGCGGCCGAGGGGCTGGATTGCCCGTCGGGGTCCTGGGGCCGGTCGGCCTGGCGCTGGAGCCAGACGCGGAGCGTCGACAGCAGGTGCTCGCCCGCGACCGGCTTGGCCAGGTAGTCCGACGCGCCCGCCTCCAGGCACTTGCGGCGATCGTCCTTCATGGCCTTGGCCGTCAGCGCGATGATCGGCAGCGACCGGAGCCGGTCCTGGGCCCGGATCGCCCGGATCGTCTCGTACCCGTCCATCTCGGGCATCATGATGTCCATCAGCACCAGGTCGATCGCCGAGGCGCCCTGCAAGGTCTGGATGGCCTGCTTGCCGTTCTCGGCGCGGACGACCCGCATGCCCCAGCGCTCGAGCTTGCTGGCCAGGGCGAAGACGTTCCGCACGTCGTCGTCGACGACCAGGATCGTCTTGCCGGCGAGCGACGGGTCGTACCTCGGGTCGGGCCGCGACGAGGGCCCGGCCCCGGGCGCCCGGCCCACCTCGACGCGGTGGAGGAACAGGGTGGCCCGCTCGACGAGGTGCTCCAGCGAGCGGACGTCCTTGACGATGGTCGCCTCGGCCATCTCCTCCAGCCGGGCCCTCTCGCCTTCGGTCAGGTCGCGCCCGGTGTAGACGACGACGCGGAGGTTCGGGGGGCCGATCTCGCGCTTGATCGACTCCAGCAGGTCGATGCCGTTGCCGTCGGGCAGGTTGAGGTCGAGCACCATGCAGTCGAACGCCTGCCCCCGCAGCGCGGCGAGCGCCTCGGCGCCGGTGCCGACGGCCGTGGTGCGGACCTGGTCGCCCCCGAGCGCGGCGACGATGTGGTCGCGCTCGACCTGGTTGTCCTCGACGACGAGCAGGGTCCGCGAGTCGCGCTCGACGAAGCCCTTGAGGCTGGCGAAGGCGTCGTCGAGCGACTTCTTGCTGACCGGCTTCTTGAGGAACGCGAACGCCCCCAGCCGCAGGCCGCGGTGCCAGCTGTCATCGACCGAGATGACGTGGACCGGGACGTGGCGGGTGGCCGGGTCGTGCTTGAGGCGGTCGAGGACGATCCAGCCTTCCATGTCGGGCAGCCGCAGGTCGAGCGTGATGGCGGCGGGCCGGATCTCGCGCACCAGTTCGAGCGCCGCCTGCCCCTCCGAGGCGATCACGGCCTTGAAGCCCATCTCGTGCGCCTTGTCGACCAGGATGGAGGCGAACCGGGGCTCGTGCTCGACGATCAGGAGGACCCGCTCGCCGGGCTGGATCGAGCCGATGGGGTCGCCGCCCGGCTCGGCCCGCGGCGCCGTCGACGTCGCGGTCACGAGGTCGCGGCCCGCCGTGCCCCCGTCGGCCGGCGCGCGGCGGGCGTCGAGTGGGGCCCGCTCGGGGGCGGGCGCGATCGCGGGCGCGGGGCGGGGCCGGGCGGCGCGGCGTCCAGCGGCAGGTAGAGGGTGAAGGTGCTCCCCGCGCCGACCGTGCTCCGGACGCGGATCTCGCCCCCCAGCAGCCGGGCGATCTCGCGGCTGATCGACAGGCCCAGCCCCGTGCCGCCGTACTTGCGGCTGGTCCCCGTGTCGGCCTGCTGGAACGGCTCGAAGATGACCCGCAGCTTGTCCGACGGGATGCCGATGCCGGTGTCGGTGACGGCGAACGCCACGACGCGGCCCGCCCGGCTGAGCGACGGGTGGTCGGTGCCCCAGCCCTCGGTCGCCAGGCCGACCTCGAGGCGGACCTCGCCCCGCTCGGTGAACTTGAAGGCGTTCGACAGGAGGTTGCGGAGCACCTGCTGGAGCCTCTTGGCGTCGGTCGAGACGGCCCTCGGCAGGCCATCGGAGAGGGCGACGGCCAGGTCGAGGCCCTTGGTCTGCGCCACCGGGAGGAAGGTCCGCTCGACGTAGTCGCGGAGGTCGCCGAAGGGGAGGTCGCCGACCTCGATCGCCATCGTCCCCGACTCGATCTTGGCCATGTCGAGGATGTCGTTGATCAACGACAGCAGGTCGGACCCCGCCGCGTAGATCGTCTGCGCGAACTCGCGCTGCTTGTCGGACAGGTTCCCGTCGGTGTTGTCGGCGAGCATCTCGGCCAGGATCAGGAGGCTGTTGAGCGGCGTGCGCAGCTCGTGCGACATGTTGGCCAGGAACTCGCTCTTGTACTTCGAGGTCATCGCGAGCTGCTCGGCCTTCTCCTCGAGCTCCTGCTTGGCCAGCTCGATCTCGCGGTTCTTGCCCTCGACCTGCGTCTTCTGCGTGGTGAGCTGGCTCGCCTTGGTCTCGAGCTCCTCGTTGGCCCTCTTCGAGCTCATCCTGCTGCCGCCGGAGCAGCTCCTCCGACTCCTGGAGCGAGGCGGCCTGGCGCTCGAGCCGGGTGTTGGTCTCGCGCAGCTCCTCCTGCTGGTCCTGGAGCTCGGTGGCCAGCGACTGCGACTGCGCCAGCAGGTCCTCGGTGCGCATGTTGGCCGAGATCGTGTTGAGCACGATGGCGATCGTCTCGGTGAGCTGGTCGAGCAGGCTGACGTGGATCTCGTTGAAGCGGTGGAACGAGGCGAGCTCGATGACGGCCATGACCTGCCCTTCGAAGATCACGGGCAGGACGACGATGTTCAGGGGCGGCGCCTCGCCGAGCCCGGAGCTGATCCGGACGTAGTCGCCCGGGACGTCGGTGATCAGGATGCGCTCCTTCTCGTAGGCGCACTGGCCGACCAGCCCCTCGCCGACGTGGAACTCGTTGCGCAGGCCCTTGCGCTCGCGGTAGGCGTAGGTGCTGGTCAGCTTCAGCATCGCGTCGCCGTCGGACTGGTCCATCATGTAGAAGACGCCGTGCTGCGCCGAGACGACCGGGGCGAGCTCGTTGAGGATCAGCTTGGTCACCGTCAGCAGGTCGCGCTGGCCCTGGAGCATGCGGGTGAACTTGGCCAGGTTGGTCTTGAGCCAGTCCTGCTCGGTGTTCTTCTGCGTGGTGTCCTTGAGGTTGCGGATCATCTCATTGATGTTGTCCTTCAGCGCCGCGACCTCGCCCTGCGCCTCGACGGTGATCGAGCGGGTGAGGTCGCCCTTGGTGACGGCGGTGGCGACCTCGGCGATGGCGCGGACCTGGGTGGTGAGGTTGGCGGCGAGCTGGTTGACGTTCTCGGTCAGCCCCTTCCAGGTCCCCGCGGCGCCCGGCACCTTGGCCTGCCCGCCGAGCTGCCCCTCGACGCCCACCTCGCGGGCCACGGTGGTCACCTGCTCGGCGAACGTGGCCAGCGTGTCGGTCATCTCGTTGATCGTGTCGGACAGCGCGGCGATCTCCCCCTTGGCCTCGACGACCAGCTTCCGCTTCAGGTCGCCGTTGGCCACCGCCGTGACGACCTTGGCGATGCCGCGCACCTGGCTCGTCAGGTTCCCGGCCATGCTGTTGACGCTGTCGGTGAGGTCCTTCCACACGCCGGCCACGCCGCGCACCTGCGCCTGCCCGCCAAGCTGCCCCTCGGTGCCCACCTCGCGGGCGACGCGGGTCACCTCGGAGGCGAACGAGTTGAGCTGGTCGACCATCGCGTTGATCGTGTTCTTGAGCTGGAGGATCTCCCCCTTGACATCGACGGTGATCTTCTTCGACAGGTCGCCGTTGGCGACCGACGTCGTCACCTCGGCGATGTTGCGCACCTGGTCGGTGAGGTTGCCGGCCATGCTGTTGACGTTGTCGGTGAGGTCCTTCCAGACGCCCGCCACGCCGCGCACCTGCGCCTGCCCGCCCAGTCTCCCTTCCGAGCCGACCTCGCGGGCGACGCGGGTGACCTCCGAGGCGAACGAGTTGAGCTGGTCGACCATCGCGTTGATCGTGTTCTTCAGCTCCAGGATCTCGCCCCGGACGTCGACGGTGACCTTCTTCGTCAGGTCGCCGTTGGCGACGGCGGTGGTGACCTCGGCGATGTTGCGGACCTGCCCGGTGAGGTTGCCGGCCATCGAGTTGACGCTGTCGGTGAGGTCCTTCCAGACGCCCGCCACGCCCTGGATCTGCGCCTGTCCGCCCAGCCTCCCCTCGGTGCCCACCTCGCGGGCGACGCGGGTGACCTCCGAGGCGAACGAGTTGAGCTGGTCGATCATCGCGTTGATCGTGTTCTTCAACTGCGAGATCTCGCCCTTGACGTCCACCGTGACCTTCTTGCGGAGGTCGCCGTTGGCGACGGCGGTGGTGACCTCGGCGATGTTGCGCACCTGGGCCGTCAGGTTGCCGGCCATCGAGTTGACGCTGTCGGTGAGGTCCTTCCAGACGCCCGCCACGCCGCGGACGACCGCCTGGCCGCCGAGCTTCCCCTCCGAACCCACTTCGAGCGCGACGCGAGTCACCTCGGAGGCGAACGAGTTGAGCTGATCGACCGTGGTGTTGATCGTGTTCTTCGAGCTCGAGGATCTCGCCCTTGACGTCCACCGTGATCTTCTTGGAGAGGTCACCGTTGGCGATGGCGGTGGAGACCTCGGCGATGTTGCGGACCTGCCCGGTGAGGTTGCCGGCCATGCTGTTGACGTTGTCGGTGAGGTCCTTCCAGGTGCCGGCCACTCCCTCGACCTTGGCCTGCCCGCCGAGCTTGCCCTCGGTGCCCACCTCGCGGGCGACGCGGGTGACCTCCGAGGCGAACGAGTTGAGCTGGTCGACCATCGTGTTGATGGTGTCCTTGAGCTCCAAAATCTCGCCCCGGACCGCGACGGTGACCTTCTTCGTCAGGTCGCCGTTGGCGATGGCGGTGGAGACCTCGGCGATGTTGCGGACCTGCCCGGTGAGGTTGCCCGCCATCGAGTTGACGCTGTCGGTGAGGTCCTTCCACACGCCGGCCACATCCCGCACGACCGCCTGCCCGCCGAGCTTGCCTTCCGAGCCGACCTCGCGCGCCACGCGGGTCACCTCGGAGGCGAACGAGTTGAGCTGGTCGACCATCGTGTTGATGGTGTCCTTCAGCTCGAGGATCTCACCGCGGACGTCGACGGTGATCTTCTTGGAGAGGTCGCCGTTGGCGACGGCGGTGGTGACCTCGGCGATGTTGCGCACCTGCCCCGTCAGGTTCCCGGCCATCAGGTTGACGTTGTCGGTGAGGTCCTTCCAGACGCCGGCCACGCCGCGGACGACCGCCTGCCCGCCCAGGCGCCCCTCGGTGCCCACCTCGCGCGCCACGCGGGTGACCTCCGAGGCGAACGAGTTGAGCTGATCCATCATCGTGTTGATGGTGTTCTTCAGCTCCAGGATCTCGCCGCGGACGTCGACGGTGATCTTCTTGGAGAGGTCGCCGTTGGCGACGGCGGTGGTGACCTCGGCGATGTTGCGGACCTGCCCGGTGAGGTTGCCGGCCATCGAGTTGACGCTGTCGGTGAGGTCCTTCCACACGCCCCCGACGCCCTGGACCTGCGCCTGTCCGCCGAGCTTGCCCTCCGAGCCGACCTCGCGCGCGACGCGGGTCACCTCTGAGGCGAACGAGTTGAGCTGGTCGACCATCGTGTTGATCGTGTTCTTCGAGCTCGAGGATCTCCCCCTTGACGTCGACGGTGATCTTCTTCGACAGGTCGCCGTTGGCCACCGAGGTCGTCACCTCGGCGATGTTGCGGACCTGTCCGGTGAGGTTGCCGGCCATGCTGTTGACGCTGTCGGTGAGGTCCTTCCAGACGCCGGCCACGCCGCGGACGACCGCCTGCCCGCCCAGGCGCCCCTCGGTGCCCACCTCGCGCGCCACGCGGGTGACCTCCGAGGCGAACGAGCCGAGCTGGTCGACCATCGTGTTGATGGTGTCCTTGAGCTGGAGGATCTCCCCCTTGACGTCGACGGTGATCTTCTTGGAGAGGTCGCCGTTGGCGACGGCGGTGGTCACCTGGGCGATGTTGCGGACCTGGGCCGTCAGGTTGCCGGCCATGCTGTTGACGCTGTCGGTGAGGTCCTTCCAGGTGCCGGCGACGCCCTGGACCTCGGCCTGCCCGCCGAGCTTGCCCTCGGTGCCGACCTCGCGGGCGACGCGGGTCACCTCGGAGGCGAACGAGCCGAGCTGATCGACCATCGTGTTGACGGTCTGGCCGATGCGGAGGAATTCGCCCTTCAGGGGGCTGCCGTCGTGCTCCAGGGGGATGCGCTGCGAGAGGTCCCCCTTGGCGACGGCGCCGATGACGCGCGCGACCTCCTCGGTCGGCTGCACGAGGTCGCCGATCAGGGTGTTCAGCGACTCGATCCGCGCGGCCCACGAGCCCGAGGCGGCGCCGAGGTTGGCCCTCTGGGTGATCCGGCCCTCCTTGCCGACGATCGTGGCGATCCGGGCGGTCTCGCGCGTGCCGTTCTCCAGCAGCTCGGCGACGTCGTTGAACGCCTCGGCGATCGCGGCGCCGACGACCGTCTCGTCGACGGGTAGGCGGACGCTGAAGTCGCCCCTCTTGAGCGTCTTGAGGGCCGCCAGCAGCCCCTTCGCATCGAAGTGCCCGTCGGGGGCCGGCATGACGGCGGTCGCCCCGTTGCCCGCGTCCGGCCCCGCGACGGCGGGCGCTTCGCCCCCCGCGTGGGGCGCCTGCCTCTTGGCCATGCGATCCTCCCCGGTGTCGAACCCGATCCCGCAGGACCGGCTCTCATACTCTAGCTTATCACGGGATTCGATGGACGGAGACCGGGCCGCGAGGCCCCACGGGCCCGCGCGAGGGCCGTCACCCCCACTCGTCGCGCGACGGCCGCGACCGATGAAGCCCCCCTCTCCGCGAAGCCCCGCGCATCCGAGACGAGCCCATCCCCCGACTTGTCAGGCGGCTCGCCGGCGCACGCAAGCCCCCAGGCGCCTCGCGATCGGCGGGACGAGCCTCGCGCCGCCCGGCAACTTCGCCCTAAACCCTTGTATCGTCACGCGGCGCCCTCCCGCAACCCCCGACTCCCCCGGCCCCCGTCGGGGAGGACCGGGCATCGACCGGGATCGCCCGTATTCTACCGCCCCTCGCACGGTGAACGTGAGGTTTCCCGATCGGCCATCATCCCGCCGCGGTGCGGATGGCGGCCGCGCCCCCGCCCGTCACGCGCGGAACGACCCCCACATTTTTCTTCATATATTTTCATAATAGATACATTTTGAAATTGCCTTCCTGAACGCTTTTTCCTTGAACTGTCCGCTTCGGTTCGTACAATCTGAGTAATCGTTGCGAGTCATCGATGGAGATCCCCGCGCGATCGACGGCCCGCCACGGTCGGCGTGAGCGATACGCCCTCTCCCGCCCGGCCGTTCGCCCTGCTCGGGCATGTCGGCCCGCTCGGTATGGAAGGCGCCGGGCGCCGCCCACGAATCGGGCGCCGTCCCCGGCATCACGAGGCCCCTCGCTCGACCGACGGCACGGCGATGCGTACCCGCGATCACGGAGGGCACGATGGTGTGCCGGGAGAACATGACAGGGACGCGCAACCCCTCTCACGCCGCGCGGCTTCGCCCCCGCGGCCTGGACGACGTCGGCGTGCGCCCCGTCGGGGGCGCAGGGGGCCTGCCGGGGCGGATGGACCGACCTGGCGACGAGGGTGGGAGCGGCGAAATAGATAGATTTCGAGCGCCCTGAGAGCATGGGCGAGGTCCCTCGCAGCGACGAGGTGGACCCGGCGAAGGTCGCCGATCCCTCGTCGGGGCGTGATCGGTCATCCCGTCGGCGGATGCCGCGCCCGATCCGTGGCCGACCATCATTGAAATGGACCTTCGCATGAGCACCTCGTTTTTCGGTCCGATGGCACGTCGGCGCACCGCGGGGCCCCGTCGGCGAGGCGGCGGGGGACGGTGCGGGCCCGGTCGCCCCCGCCGCCCCCTCGAGCTGGAGGCCCTCGAATCGCGGACGATGTTGAGCGGCACCTGGGCGGCGCTGTCGCGCCCGTCGCCGACCTCCGGGACCGGCACGATGATGCTGCTGCCGGACGGCTCCGTCCTCGTGGAGGGGGGGGGCGTCGCCAACACCTGGTCCCGCCTGGCCCCCGACTCGTCCGGCAGCTACGTCAACGGGACGTGGTCCCCGATGGCGTCGATGAGCCTCCAGCGCCTGTACTTCGCCTCGAACGTGCTGCCCGACGGCCGCGTCTTCCTGGTCGGCGGCGAATATTCCGGGCCCACCGGGGCGTCGAACTTCACCAACACGGGCGAGATCTACAACCCGCTCACCAATAGCTGGTCGAGCATCCCGAACTTCCCCCAATCCCGATTCGGCGACGACCCGTCGGCGATGTTGCCCGACGGGCGCGTCCTGACCGGCTACCTCTCCGGCCCGCAGACGTACATCTACAACCCGTCCTCGAACAGCTGGTCCGCCGCGGCGACCAAGCTGGACGGCGACAGCAGCGACGAGGAGACGTGGGTCAAGCTGCCGGACGGCAGCATCCTGTCCTACGACGTCTTCAGCAGCGGCAAGGCGCAGCGCTACATCCCGTCGCAGAACAAGTGGGTCGAGACCGGCGCCGTACCCGTCTCGCTGACCAGTTCCTCCGTGGGGTACGAGCTCGGCCCGGGCTTCCTGCTGCCCGACGGGCGGGTGTTCTACCTCGGCGCCAACGGCAACACGGCGTTCTACACCCCCTCGACCGACTCGTGGGCGGCCGGCCCGGTCATCCCCAACGGGCTGGGCGCCGACGACGCGCCGGGGGCCGAGCTGCCCAACGGCAAGATCCTCTTCGCCGCCGACCCCCCGAACAACAACGACAACTTCCACGGCCCGACGACCCTCTTCGAGTTCGACCCGACCACGAACACGTATACGAACGTCACCCCGTCCGGCTACAGCCTGACCGCCCCCGCCTTCGGCACCCGCATGCTGGTCCTGCCGACGGGGCAGGTGCTGTTCACCAACGGGAGCAACCGGCTCGAGGTGTACACGCCCGACGGGGCCCCGAATGCGTCCTGGCAGCCGACGATCTCGGGCATCTCGCAGAACGCCGATGGCACGTTCCTGCTGACGGGCACGCAGATCAACGGCATCTCCGAGGGGGCCAGCTACGGCGACGACGCGGAGATGTCGAGCAACTACCCGATCGTGCGCCTCACCGACTCGAACGGGGACGTCTCTTACGCGAGGACGTACAACTGGAGCAGCACCGGGGTCGCGACGGGGACGACCCCGGAGACCACCGACTTCGCGGCGACCCTGGGGCGCGCCGCGGGCACGTACTCGGTGTCCGTGGTGGCCAGCGGGATCGCTTCGAACCCCTTCTCGCTGACGATCCCGTCGTCGCCCTGGTCGTCGCAGGATGTCGGCTCGGTGGGCCTGGCCGGGTCGGCGGTCCAGATCAACGGCACCACCAGCGTCTTCGGCGCCGGGTCCGACATCGGGGGGACCGCCGATGCCTTCCGGTTCGCCTACCAGACGCTGACCGGCGACGGCGCCATCGTCGCCCGCGTCGCCACCCAGCAGAACACCAACGCGCTGGCCCAGGCGGGCGTGATGATCCGCGGCGACACCACGGCCGGCTCGGCGATGGCGGCGATGGTGATCACCCCCGGCAGCGGGGCGATCTTCGAAAGCCGCACCACCCCCGGCGCCGCCGCGACCGGCGTCACGGCACGGGCCCGACGGCCCCCTACTGGGTCGAGCTCGTCCGCTCGGGCAGCACCCTGACCGGCTATGACTCCCCCGACGGTGTCACCTGGACGCAGGTGGGATCGGCCACGATCGCGATGGGCAGCACCGTCGACATCGGCCTGGCGGTCAGCAGCCACAGCACCAGCACGCTCAACACCTCGACGTTCGACCACGTGAGCGTGAATCCCGCCCCGACGGTGGCGCAGCCGGCCTCGGCGTCGCCCAACCCGGTCACCGGCACGACGGCGGCCCTGACGGTCCTGGGCGCCGACCCGGCGGGCGAATCGGCCCTGACCTACACCTGGGCGACCACGTCCGAGCCCGCGGGGCCCCGGACCCCTCGTTCTCGGACAACGGCACCAACGCCGCCAAGGACGACACCGTCACCTTCTACCAGGCGGGGGACTACACCTTCACCGTCACCATCACCGACCCCGCCGGCCTCTCGACGACCAGCAGCGTGGCGGTCACGGTCAATCCGACGCTTACCGCGATCGCGGTCGCGCCGGCGAGTGCGACGGTCGCCGACGGCGCGACCCAGGCGTTCACCGCCTCGGCCACCGACCAGTTCGGTCAGGCGATGTCGCCGCAGCCGGCGTTCACCTGGTCGGTCATCGCGGGCGGGGTCGGCGGGACGGTCGACCCGTCGGGCGTGTACACCGCCCCCACCTCGGGCAGCGGGAGCGACACGGTCCAGGCTTCGAGCGGCGCGGTCAGCGGCACCGCCTCGGTGAGCGTCACACCCGCCTCTGGGGCCACCGCCAGCTTCCTCGGCACCGACTCCACGACGCAGGGCAACTGGCGGTCGTCCTACGGCGGCGACGGCTACGACATCCCCGCCGACCAGAGCGGCGCCGACCCGGCCATCCCCGCCTACGCGCAGGTCTCGGTCGCCGGCGCCACACCCGCCGCCTGGACCACATCCACCGCCGACCCCCGCGCCCTGCAAAACGCCGCCAATAGCGGCCGCATCGCCTCGGCCTGGTTCGGCGGCGCGACGATGACCTTCGACGTCAACCTCACCGACGGACAGCCGCACGAGCTGGCGCTCTACGCTTTGGACTGGGACGGCTACGGCGGCGGTCGCAGCGAGCGCATCGACGTGCTCGACGCCGCCACCGATGCCGTGCTCAGCACCCAGACGATCGCCTCCTTCGGCCAGGGCGAATACCTGTCGTGGACCGTCACCGGCCACGTCAAGGTCGTCGTCACCAACCTCAACCCCGACAGCAACACCGTCGTCAACGGACTGTTCTTCGGCGCCGCGGCGAGCACCGGCACGGGCAACGCCGCCAGCTTCCTCGGCACCGACTCCGCGACGCAGGGCAACTGGCGGTCGTCCTACGGCGGCGACGGCTACGACATCCCCGCCGACCAGAGCGGCGCCAACCCCGATCTCCCCGCCTACGCGCAGGTCTCAGTCGCCGGCGCCACACCCGCCGCCTGGACCACATCCACCGCCGACCCCCGCGCCCTGCAAAACGCCGCCAATAGCGGCCGCATCGCCTCGGCCTGGTTCGGCGGCGCGACGATGACCTTCGACGTCAACCTCACCGACGGACAGCCGCACGAGCTGGCGCTCTACGCTTTGGACTGGGACGGCTACGGCGGCGGTCGCAGCGAGCGCATCGACGTGCTCGACGCCGCCACCGATGCCGTGCTCAGCACCCAGACGATCGCCTCCTTCGGCCAGGGCGAATACCTGTCGTGGACCGTCACCGGCCACGTCAAGGTCGTCGTCACCAACCTCAACCCCGACAGCAACACCGTCGTCAACGGACTGTTCTTCGGCGCCGCGGCGAGCACCGGCACGGGCAACGCCGCCAGCTTCCTCGGCACCGACTCCGCGACGCAGGGCAACTGGCGGTCGTCCTACGGCGGCGACGGCTACAACATCCCCGCCGACCAGAGCGGCGCCGACCCGGCCATCCCCGCCTACGCGCAGGTCTCAGTCGCCGGCGCCACACCCGCCGCCTGGACCACCAGCACGCAAGACCCCCGCGCCCTGCAGGACGCCGCCAACAACGGCCGCATCGCCTCCGCATGGTTCGGCGGCGCGACGATGACCTTCGACGTCAACCTCACCGACGGACAGCCGCACGAGCTGGCGCTGTACGCGCTCGACTGGGACGGATACGAAGGCGGCCGGTCCGAGCGGATCGACGTCCTCGACGCGGCCACCGATGCCGTGCTCAGCACGCAGACGATCGGCTCGTTCGGCCAGGGCGAGTACCTCTCCTGGACCGTCACCGGGCATGTGAAGATCGTCGTCACCAACCTCAACCCCGACAGCAACGCCGTCGTCAACGGACTGTTCCTTGGCGGCGCGGCGACGGGCTGAGTGCGGGCCGCGGGGGTCCGGGTCGGCGATCCCCGACGCGGATCGGCAGGGCATTGCCCGCGCCCGGCGCGATGGGGATCACCTCGTCCTGGCCGCTCAGGTTCGCCTCGAAATCGGCGTGGCCGCTCGCCGGGACGCCCGCGGCGCCGAAGGGCGAACCCTCACCCGAGCCCGGCGGGAGCCATCCGATCCGCGTCGGCGGCCCGTCCCTCGCCGACAACGTCGGCCCACGGCGTCCTGCCGGGCGCGGGCCCTCCCCGGCGGACTCCCTCCGGAGCGGGGCCAGATCGTCCATGTCGACCCCTCCCGCCGGCCGGATCGCCGCGGAGTCGCCCTCGGCTTCGCTTCCCCGATCGACCTCGACCCGCGTCCTGCCCGCGGTACGGAGGCCCCGCCGATCGAGGGACGGCCGATGAAACGAGGCATCTCCCCCTGGACGTGCGGGGGAGGGATTCGGCCCCGGGGGATGTTGTCGCTATTGTGCTACTTTCTGGCGAGAAAATCCATGAAGCGGCCGGCGTCACGGTCTAGAATACGGCGACTCATAAGATGCGCGATTGCGATCGATCGGTCCCGAGGACGGTGACCCGGCATCTCGACCCCTCGGGGTTGGCCGGGCGGCGAGGACGATGGCCGCCGACCGGCCGGTACGATGGCGAAGGGATCGTGGGCCGGCGGATTGGGAGCGGCGGACCGGGGCCGACACGCTTCCGAATATCGCTTTATTACCCATGACCCTTGTCCTGAGGAGGACTTTCATGAGAGGCCGTCGCCGCGGTTTCACGCTCATCGAGCTGCTGGTGGTGATCGCGATCATCGCCGTGTTGATCGCCCTGCTGTTGCCGGCCGTGCAGGCGGCCCGCGAGGCGGCAAGGCGGTCGCAGTGCGTCAACAACCTCAAGCAACTCGGCCTGGCCGTCATGAACTACGAGAGCGCCAACGGCGCCCTCCCCCCGATCGCGTGGTACAACGGCTCGGGGAACGGCGACTTCAACGATTTCTCGATGAAGGCCCGCATCCTCCCCTACCTCGAGCAGAGCGCGGCCTTCAACAACATCAATTTCTCCTGGCGCTATCTCCATCCCTATAACTGGACGGTCACGGGGATGAACCTCAACAGCTTCGTGTGCCCGTCGGACTCGAACAGGCCCCTGTGGGACAACAGCGGCTCGCCCTACTTCGGCGTGACCAGCTACCCGAACAACCTCGGCGTCTGCTATCAGCTCAACGGCGGCCAGTTCGACGGCCCCGCCTACTGGATGGGCCAGTCCTCAAAGGGGCCGACCGTCAAGCTGGCGATGGTCGTCGACGGCACGTCCAACACCGCGATCTGGAGCGAGCTGGTCATGGGGCCCAACGGCAACGGGACCTACAACGGCCCGGGTCAGACCTACGAGAGTCCTCTCTCGACCGTGACCCCGCAGTCGTCGCTCCAGGCCACCCTCCAGCCGATCGTCAACAGCTGCACGAGGCAGACGCCGATCGGGAGCTGGCACTACCTGGGGTCCGCCTGGTCCGCCCAGCCGATCGGTCAGGGCGGAGGTTACAGCCACATCAACCCGCCCAACCGGCCGTCGTGCTTCTTCAGCGGCACCAACGGCAAACCCTCCGCGGTCGTGTACGAGACCCTGATGGGCCCGAGCTCCTATCATCCTGGGGGTGCGAACGTGGGGTTCCTCGACGGCTCGGTCAAGTTCATCAAGGACAGCGTCAACCTCGGCACCTGGGGGGCCCTGGGCACCATGAACGGCGGCGAGGTCATCAGCGGCGACAGCTACTGACCGCCCCGGCCCCGGATCGATCCCGCGCCGACCCGGCCCGGCCGCCCTCCCCGCGACCCGGCCGGGTCGGACCTCACCTCCCCGGGCGATCGCACCGCCATCTCTCCTCGCGGAACCCCCGCCCCAACCCTCTCCACCCGGGGCCACGGCCCGACGGGTCGGACGGCGTCGCCCGGATTGGCAGGACGCCGGGACGCCCGGGCCCGATGATATTATGACGAGCGGCCCGAACGGCCGACGGCTCCCTGGAAAGTCGACTCGACCCGATCGATCACGACGCAGGGATCGCCCTGGAGGCACCGCACCGCTGCCGAACGAACCGAATTGAAGTTTCGTTCACAATTCATCCAGAAGGATCAATTGACGCTCGCCCCGCCCTTCGCTTCGGACACCTCTGCCGAACGAACCGAATTGTATTTTGGGCCGCAATTGGTTCGATTGGATCGGTTGGCCTCCGCGGACGCCCTCCGCAGGGGCCGCTGCCGAACGAACCGAATCATCGTTTTGATCATGATTCATCCGGATGGGCCCATTTGACCCCCGTGAGAGCCGAGTCGCCGGGGACCTGGGCAAGCCGGGTCCTCTACGGATCGGCCGGCCTCGTTGGCGAACCATGGCGGGTTGCCGGAACGATCGGCCCCACCCTCGGGCCTGGTCGTCGGTCGCTGGCGTCTTGACGTCCACGGTCCGAGACATTAGTCTTTGTCCTTTCATGAGTTTACGATGAAAGTCGGCGGGCCGGTCGAGCGGGGGCGCGGCCGCGACGGCCGCCGGGGGACCGATCCGATCGTCGCCACCCGAGGGAGTGATCCACAACGATGTCTGATCCGCAGAAATACGTGTATTCGTTCGGCGGCGGCAAGGCCGACGGCAAGGCCGACATGAAGGAGCTGCTCGGCGGCAAGGGGGCCAACCTCGCCGAGATGAGCGTGATCGGCATCCCGGTCCCCCCCGGGTTCACGATCACCACCGAGGTCTGCGCGGCCTACTACGAGAACGGCAAGACGCTGCCCGAGGCGGTCAAGCCGCAGGTCGAGGCGGCGATCCGGCAGATGGAGGGGCAGATCGGGGCCAGGCTCGGCGACCCGGCCAACCCACTCCTGGTGAGCGTCCGCTCGGGCGCGGCGCTGTCGATGCCGGGCATGATGAACACGATCCTCAACCTCGGCCTGTCCGACGCCGCCGTCGAGGGCCTGGCCAAGAAGACGGGCAACCCGCGGTTCGCCTACGACGGCTACCGCCGCCTGATCGACATGTTCGGCTCGGTCGTCATGGGGGTCGACCACGAGCACTTCGAGCACGAGCTCGCCGCGCTCAAGAAGGAGAGGGGCGTCAAGCTCGACACCGAGCTGTCGGCCGACGACCTCAAGGCGCTGGTGGGCCGCTACAAGAAGGTCTACAAGGAGCACACCAAGGCCGACTTCCCCCAGGACCCGAAGGACCAGCTCTGGGCGGCGATCATGGCCGTCTTCAATAGCTGGATGGGCGACAAGGCCGTCTCCTACCGCCGGATCGAGCGGATCGCCGGCCTGAAGGGGACGGCGGTCAACGTCCAGGCGATGGTCTTCGGCAACATGGGCGACGGCTCGGGCACGGGCGTCGCCTTCACGCGCGACCCCAACACCGGCGAGGACACCTTCTACGGCGACTACCTGATCAACGCCCAGGGCGAGGACGTCGTCGCCGGCATCCGCACCCCCGAGCCGATCAGCCGCCTCGGGTCGGAGATGCCCAAGGTGTACCAGCAGCTCATGGACATCCGCCGGAAGCTCGAGGGCCACTACAAGGAGATGCAGGACATCGAGTTCACCGTCCAGGACGGGACGCTCTACATGCTCCAGACCCGGACGGGCAAGAGGACCGGGAGCGCGGCCGTCCGGATCGCGGTGGAGATGGTCAAGGCGGGGCTGATCGACGAGGACACGGCGATCAAGAGGGTCAGCCCCGACAGCCTGAACCACCTGCTCCTGCCGCAGCTCGACCCGAAGGCCAGGATCGAGGTCGCGGCCCGGGGGATCGCCGCCAGCCCGGGCGCCGCGGCCGGCAAGGTCGTCCTCTCGGCCGACGAGGCGGTCCACTTCGCCGAGAAGAACCCCGGCGAGCCGATCCTGCTCGTGCGCAAGGAGACCAGCCCCGAGGACGTCGAGGGGATGCACCTGGCCAAGGGCATCCTGACCGCGACCGGCGGCAAGGCCAGCCACGCGGCGGTCGTCGCCCGAGGCTGGGGCAAGCCGTGCGTCGTCGGCTGCGACGCCCTCCACATCGACGAGAAGGCGGGGACGGTCTCCGTCGACGGCAAGGTCGTCAAGGCCGGCGAGTACCTGACCATCAACGGGACCAACGGCGACGTGATGATCGGCAAGGCCGAGACCGTCGACCCCGAGATCGGAGGCGAGTTCGCCACGCTGATGGCGTGGGCCGACAAGAGGCGCATGCTCAAGGTCCGCACCAACGCCGACACCCCCAAGGACGCCGCCAAGGCCCGCGAATTCGGCGCCGAGGGGATCGGCCTGTGCCGCACCGAGCACATGTTCTTCGAGGGGCAGCGGATCGTCGACATGAGGAAGATGATCCTGGCCGACGACGAGGCGGGCCGCAAGGCCGCGCTCGAACGGCTGGCCCCCTACCAGCGCGAGGACTTCGTCGGCATCTTCGAGGCGATGGCCGGGCTGCCGGTGACGATCCGCCTGCTCGACCCGCCCCTGCACGAGTTCCTGCCGCACGACGAGGCCGGCCAGGCCGAGGTCGCCAAGCAGCTCGGCATCCCGGTCGAGAAGGTCGAGCGCCGCGTGACCCAGCTCCACGAGACCAACCCGATGCTCGGCCTCCGCGGCTGCCGCCTGGCGATCCGCTACCCCGAGATCGGCGACATGCAGGTCCGCGCCATCATCGAGGCGGCCATCGAGGTCAAGAAGAAGGGCAAGGAGGTCCTGCCCGAGATCATGATCCCTTTGATCGGGACGGTCGAGGAGCTCGCCTTCCTCAAGAAGAGGGCCATCGCCGTCGCCGACGAGGTCATGAAGAAGGCCGGCACGAAGGTCGATTACCTGATCGGCACGATGATCGAGATCCCCCGCGCCGCCTTGACGGCCGACCAGGTCGCCGAGGAGGCCGAGTTCTTCTCGTTCGGCACCAACGACCTGACCCAGATGACGTTCGGCTTCAGCCGCGACGACATCACGACGTTCATGCCGACCTACCTGGAGCAGAAGATCCTCAAGGTCGACCCGTTCCAGACGCTCGACGCGACCGGCGTCGGCCAGCTCATCGAGATGGGCGTGGCCAAGGGCCGCGCCGCGAGGAAGGCCAAGGGCGAGACGCTGAAGGTGGGCATCTGCGGCGAGCACGGCGGCGACCCCGAGAGCGTCGCCTTCTGCCACAAGGTGGGGATGGACTACGTCTCGTGCTCCCCCTTCCGCGTGCCGATCGCCCGCCTCGCCGCCGCGCAGGCCGCCCTGGCCAAGGGTCAGGGGATCGGCCGCGATCGTTGACGACTCGGCGGTATCGCGGGACGAGGCGGCCCTTCACGCCGGCCGGGGAGGGCCGCCCTTCCGTTTCGAAGGTCGTCGATGTCACGGGACGGTCCTGCAACGTGCCGCGAGGAGGCCGGTCGCCGCGGCGATGTCGATGTCCGCGATCAGCAGGCCTTCCTCGCCGTAGGGCTGGTAGCCGAGGAGCGTCCCATCCGGACGGACGATCGCCGACGTGGTCGGGGAGCCGGGGCTCGCGTAATTGACGGTCGCGAAATAGCAGGTGTTCTCGGCGGCGCGGCACAGGGCCGCCTTCTCGTGAAAGGTGTTCGCGGGATCGGCGAAGGTTGCGGGACGGTAGGAACCGGGCTCCGCCTCGTGGAAATGCGGGTGGAACACGGCGTGTGCCCCGCGCCTCGCGGCCCAGCGGACGGTCTCCGGATACCGCCAGCCTTCGTGGCAGATCGCGACGCCGAACGTCAAGGCGCCGGCCTGGAAGACGCGTCGGCCGGAGCCCGGCGCGTAGGTGCCCTCTTCCGAGGGATCAATCTGGACCTTGTCCTGGAAGCCCGCGATCGATCCGTCCGGATCGATGACCAGGGCGGTCGCCACCAAGGCGCCGTCGACGAGACGTTCCGTCCCGAGGACGACGGTCATGCCGGCCTTCCTGGCCGCGACGGCGATGGCCGACCAGGCACGTTCGAGGAACTCGGGATCGGGAGGAGGCACGGCCTTGCCGGGCCCCCGATAGCCGGGGACGAAGCACTCCGGGAAGCCGATGATCCGTGCCTCCTTGATGGAGGCTTGATCGATGGCCCGTTCGGCGAGCGCGATCGACTCCTCGGGAGTGGCCGGGAACCTGATGTTGGCGAGCGCTATCCGGAACGGGTCCATGAGTTCCCTCTAAAAAGGGCCCCCTGCCACAATCCGATGCCTCACGAAAGGGATTGGCGATTGGGCGGACCGTCTCAGGGCGGGATCGGGTCCCCCGCGTCGGCGGCGCGGCGGATCTCGTTGACGTACTCGTGGGCCAGTCGGCTGGGGATCGGCAGCCGGTACTTGGCCGACGTCTCCAGGACGACGGCGACCGCCCCTTCGATGTCGCACTTGTGGCCCGGCGAGACGAACAGAGGGCTGACCCGCGACCGCGTCCGCACGACCGACCCGACGACCTCGCCCCGGTCGATCAAAGGGGAGCGGTCGCCGCGGTTCGGGCCGGGCTCCTCGTACGTGCCGCAGAGCAACGATTTGGCGCAGCCGACCGTGGGCACGTCGAGCCAGAGCCCGAGGTGGCAGGCCAGCCCCATCCGTCGCGGGTGGGCGTAGCCCTGGCCGTCGCACATGACGACGTCGGGCCTCGTGCGGATCTTCGCGAATGCGCTCCAGCACGGCCGGCGCCTCGCGGAACGAGAGCAGGCCCGGCACGTAGGGGAACTTCGCCTCGGCGACCACGCCGACCCGCTCGATCACCTCGAACGGCCAGGCCCGCGCCACCACCACGGCGGCATAGAGCCACGGCGAGAACTTGTTGTACGACACGTCGGCCGCGGCCACCGTCTCCCACGGGCCGAGCGGCGAGGCCACGTCCACCCGCCCCGCGAGCGTCTCCTGGAGTGCCCTCGCCTCCTTGGGGTCCAGGTCCCACGAATGCAGAGCTTTGATGTGCATCGTCATCGGCCGTCTCGAGCGATTCCCCCGGGACGGGCGCGTTCCTCGGAGTGGGACGCGGAGGGACACGGATGAGGCGGATCGTCGCGGCCTGGATCGGCGGAAATCCGCACCGTCCGCGTCCCATCCTCTTATGGTTCAGCCATGCGGAGGTCGCGCTGACGCCCCCTCGCCCCCAGTTGCCGGATCTCGTCCGCGGCACGCCCGACGTCCTCGCGCGAGACGTCCAGGTGGGTGCAGGCGCGGAGCACCTGCGGGCCGAGCGCCGAGACGAGCACGCCCCGCGCGCGGAGCCTCGCGACGATGTCGGCCGCGGTCCCCAGCGCCGGGTCGACGGCGATCCAGACCAGGTTCGTCTCGACCGGGCCCGATTCGAGCGACAGGCCGTCGGTCTCCTCGACGGCGCGGGCCAGGAGCTTGGCGTTGGCGTGGTCCTCGGCGAGCCGATCGACGTGGTGATCCAGCGCATACAGGGCCGCCGCGGCGAGGACGCCGGCCTGCCGCATCCCGCCGCCGAAGACCTTGCGGAGCCGGTGCGCCTTGCGGATCAACTCGGCCGGGCCCGCGATCGCCGAGCCGACCGGCGCGCCCAGGCCCTTCGAATAGCAGATCGCGACGGTGTCGAAGTGCCGCGCCCACTCGTGCGCCGGGAGGCCCGAGGCGACCACCGCGTTCATCAGGCGGGCGCCGTCGAGGTGCATGGCCAGCCCATGCGCACGGGCCCACGCGGAGACCTCGGCGACGCTTTCGATCGGGTGGACCCGCCCCCCGCCCCGGTTGTGCGTGTTCTCCAGGCAGACCAGCCGCGTGCGGACGTAGTGGCCGTCGTCGGGCCGGATCTTGTCGCGGAGCATGGCGGGCGACAGGAGGCCGCCGTCCCCGGCGATCGGCCTCGTGGTCACGCCCGAGAGGCGCGCGACCCCGCCCCCCTCCCAGACGTAGACGTGGCAGGTCGCGTCGCAGAGCAGCTCGTCGCCGGGCCCGGCGTGGACGCCGACGGCGACCTGGTTGGCCATCGTGCCGGTCGGCACGAACAGGGACGCCTCCTTGCCCAGCAGCTCGGCCGTGCGGCGCTGGAGGAGGTTGACGGTCGGGTCCTCGCCCTGCACGTCGTCGCCGACCTCCGCCTCGGCGATCGCCCGGCGCATCGCGGGAGAGGGGCGGGTGACCGTGTCGGACCTCAGGTCGATCATGGGAAATCGAGGGTAGGTTTCGAGGGATGGCACGCGCCGCGTCCCCATTGTCAAGGGCGTCCGCGTCGCGGTCAATCCCGTCCCGATTTGCTCGGAAAAAGTGGAGGCGGGGGGTGGCCACGCGGGATAGAATGGACGCGCACGATTCCCACGGAGGATCTCCGGGTCAATGACGACGGTCGTGAACATCTGCCGGATCGATTGCGCCTGCGACGACGCGCGCGAGGCGATCCTGGGGCTGAGGCGGCAGCTCAGCCCCAAGGGGGACGTGGTCAGCCCGCAGGGGCGCGCCCGGACGATCGCCGCGTTCGGCGAGCCGCTGACGCCGCAGCAGGTCGTCGAGCGGATCTGCGCCGACGTCCAGTGCCGCGGGCTCGACGCCGTGCTCGACTACACGGCGAGGATCGACGGCGTGTCGCTGGAGCCGTCGGCGGTCCGCGTCCCGGAGGAGGAGCTGGCCTCGGCCTTCCGCGCGGCCGACCGCGCCTACCTCAAGACGCTCCGCCGCGTCCGCGACAACATCCTGGCGTTCCAGTCGGGCATCCTCAACCGCGACTCGGTCATGAAGTGCGGGCCGGGCCGCGAGCTCCGGCTGCGGTATCGGCCGCTGCGGAGGGTCGGCGTGTGCATCCCCGGCGGGGCGGCGGCCTACCCGTCGTCGCTGCTGATGACGGTCGTGCCGGCGCAGGCGGCGGGGGTCGAGGAGATCGCGGTGGTCGTGCCGCCGACCCCCTTCGGCGGCTACAACGCCGACCTGCTGGCCGCCTGCCACGCGCTGGGCGTGTCCGAGGTCCACCGCATCGGCGGCGCGCAGGCCGTCGCCGCGCTGGCCTACGGCGTGGCCGGGATCGCGCCGGTCGACAAGATCGTCGGGCCCGGCAACCTGTTCGTGGCGCTGGCCAAGAGGCAGGTCTACGGCGAGGTCGACATCGACAGCATCGCCGGCCCCAGCGAGGTGGTCCTGATCGCCGACTGGACGGCCGACCCGCGGTACGTCGCCGCCGACCTGATCAGCCAGGCCGAGCACTCGCCGGGCGCGAGCATCCTGATCACCTGGGAGGCCGACCTGATCGACCGCGTCGCCGACGCTCTGGCGCAGCAGCTCGGCCGGCTCAGCCGCGGCGACCTGGCGCGCGAGAGCCTGGAGCGGTTCGGCGCCCTGATCCTGGTCCGCGACGAGGACGAGGCGGTCCGGCTGTCGAACCTGATCGCGCCGGAGCACCTGCACGTCTCGACCTCCGACCCGCACCGGCTGGCCGAGCGGCTGACCAACGCCGGCGCGATCTTCCTGGGGCACGACACGCCGGTCGCCGTGGGCGACTACGCCGCCGGCCCGTCGCACGTCCTGCCCACCGGGGGGACGGCCCGCTGGGCCTCCGGGCTCTGCTCGAACGACTTCCTGAAGCGCACCAGCCTGATCTACGTCGATCGGGAGGGGCTCGCCCGGATCGCCCCCGACGTCCGCCTGCTCGCCGACAAGGAGGGGCTGTCGGCCCACCGCTACAGCGTCGACGTCCGTCTGGAAGACGCGACGGGCGCGGAGTGAGGTGTCGCGATGTCCCTGGGCACGACGGCCGAGCCAGGCGTGATCGACGAAGAGCGGTCCCGGAGCCGTCGCCGGTGGCTGACGATCCTCACCTTCGCCGGCGCCTTCGTCCTCGCCTCGATCGTCTCGTATCGCGTCCTCCGCATCCTGCTCGCGATCGGGAGGCTCTCGTGGAGCGGGGGGTCGGTCGACTGGGACATCAACGCCTCCAACTGGCGGCAGAGCGGCGCGACCTCGGCCTCGTTCGCGGGCGGGCGGTTTTATTCCCCCTCCCACCTCGCCGACGCCGACCTCCTCTCGTTGCGCGAACTGCACCGGCTGGAGAACCTCAACCTGGCCAACTGCCTGAACATCACCGACGCCGGGCTGGCGGCCATCTCCCCGTTGAAGGACCTGAGGGACCTGGACCTCTCCCGGAAACCCGCCGTCCTGTCGTTCACGTTCTCGAGCGCGAACCCGGGCGCGAAGCTGTCCGACGCGGCCCTCATGCACCTCAGGCCGCTGTCGCGGCTGACCTCGCTGAGCCTGTCGGGCAACCAGATCACGGACGCGGGGCTGGCCCAGCTCTCCGGGCTCAGGAGCCTCGAGGTCCTGGAGCTCGACGATACCCCCGTCACCGACGCCGGACTGGAACACCTCAAGAGGATGCCACGGCTGAAGTTCCTTTCGCTGGTCAAGACCAGGGTCACCAAGGAGGGGGCGATGGCGCTGGAGCGGGCGATCCCCGGGCTCGTGATCATGCTCGACGACCCCTCGGCCCCGAAAGCCCCATGACCGCCACGATCCGACCCTGCCGGCCCGACGACGCCGAGGCGCTGGTGAACCTGGTCCGCGAGCTGGCCGTCTATGAGGGCCTGGAGGAGTTCTGCGCGCCACCCCCGCGCAGATCCGCGCCCACTTCTTCGGCCCGAGGCCGTTCGCCGAGGCGATCCTGGCCGAGGTCGAGGGGGAGCCGGTCGGATTCGCGATCTTCTTCGGCACCTATTCGACGTTCCGGGGCCAGCCGGGCCTCTACCTGGAAGATATCTTCGTCCGCGAGGAGCACCGGGGCCGGGGGATCGGCCGGGCCCTGCTGGCGACCGTGGCGAGGATCGCCGTCGATCGGGGCTGCGGGCGTCTGGAGTGGTCGGTCCTCGACTGGAACGAGCCGGCGATCGGCTTCTACCGCGCCCTGGGCGCCCTGCCGCTCGACCAGTGGACCGTGTACCGGATCGACGACGAGCCGCTCGCCCTCCTGGCGGAGCAGGCACCCCCCATCGACGGGGAGGCGCCCGAGGCGTGACATGAGCGGCTACTTCCGACCCCACATCGAACGGATGGCCGGCTACGTGCCGGGCGAGCAGCCCCGCGACGGCGGCTTCATCAAGCTCAACACGAACGAGAACCCGTACCCCCCCTCGCCTCGCGTCGCCGGGGCGATCGCCTCCGCGCTCAACGACCGCCTGCGCCTCTACCCCGACCCGGTCGGCACCGCCTTCCGCCAGGCCGCCGCTCGGCTGCACGGGGTCGATCCCGAGATGGTCCTGGCCGGCAACGGGTCGGACGACCTCCTGACGATCATCACCCGCGCCTTCGTCGGGCCCGGCGATCGGGTCGTCTACCCGTCGCCGAGCTACATCCTGTACCGAACCCTGGCCGAGCTCCAGGACGCCCATGCGACCGAGGTGGCGTTCTCGCCCGAGTGGACCCTCGACCCCGAAGCCTTCGCCGCTCCCGGGGCGCGGCTCGCCTTCCTGGCCAACCCGAACAGCCCCTCGGGCACCTCGCTCTCGCCCCGACGAGGTCGGCGCGCTGGCCGAGCGGCTGGGGTGCCCGCTGATCGTCGACGAGGCTTACGTCGACTTCGCCGCGACGCATTGCGTCGGGCTCGTGGCCGACCACCCCAACGTGATCGTCACGCGGACCCTCAGCAAGGGCTATAGCCTGGCCGGGCTCCGCCTGGGATACCTGATCGCCCGGCCCGAGGTCGTCGCCGGGCTGATCAAGGTGAAGGACTCGTACAACTGCGACACCCTGAGCCTCGTCGGCGGGGCGGCCGCGCTGGACGACCAGGATTACCTGTCTCGCACCCGCGCGAAGATCCTCGCGACCCGCCGCCGGCTCACCGAGGAGGTCCGGGCGCTGGGCTACCACGTCCCCGACAGCCAGGCCAACTTCGTCTGGTGCACCGGGGGCCCCCCGCGGCCGGGATCTACCAGGCGCTCAAGGAGCGGAAGATCCTCGTCCGCCTGATGCGCTACCCCGGCCTGCCCGACGGCCTGCGGATCACCGTCGGCACCGACGACGAGATCGACCGTCTCCTGGAGGCCCTCCGTCCCCTGGTCCGGCGATGAGGCGATCAGTTGGGATAGAAGCTGATGTCCTTGAGGATCTGGCCGCCGGGGTACATGCCGAGGTAGGCGTCGGCCTGCGACATCGACCGGGCGTGGCCGTCGAGGAACAGGCAGTTCGCGTTGCCGTGCCGCTTCCAGGCGATCCAGGTGTCGAGCGTGACGGTGCCGAGCCAGATGTCGTAGTCGTCCTGCCTCGGCTCGGCGTTCGGGTCGGTGTCCATGACGGCCGCGTTCCTCTCGTTGAACGCGACGAAGTTCGAGCTGCCGATCTCGTACTGGAACCTCGGGAACGTCCAGCGGCCGTAGCGCCGGGTCTTGTGGCTCAGCTGCGAGTTCATCAGGTAGCTGGTCCGGTTGGTGATCCCGTCCACCTGCTGGGTCGTCGGGTCGACGAAGGGCGAGACCGTCGACGTGTCGGACAGGCAGCGGAAGATCTTCTCGTCGGCGACCTGCGTCCCCCCCTTGGCGATCGCGTCGTTGGCATACGCGGGGTTGACGTAGGGCATGATCTTGTCTTCCCAGTAGATCTCGGCGAACGACTCGGCGGCGTCGACCTGCGAGAGACGTCGGCCTCGAACGGGTGATGGAGGAAGAACTGGCCGTTCCAGTTGTCGAAGTATTGCAGGACCCCCAGCCCGATCTGGTGGAGATGGCTCTGGCAGTCCATCTTCCGGGCCGCCTCGCGCGCCCCCTGCACCGCGGGCAGCAGCAGCCCGGCCAGGACCGCGATGATCGCCATCACGACCAGCAGCTCGATCAGCGTGAAACCGGGACGGCTGCGACGGATCATGGGTGCGGCTCCGGGGAAGAAAGTCGGGCGTATTACGATCTCGCGAATCATATTACCGGCGAGGCGGCCCTTGTAAAGCACCTGGTCCGGAATTGAGTTAAGGGCGAGGAGCGATGGTTTTTGGTAAGGTGGGCGGGCCGGCCCGGGGGTCGGACTGGTCGCGACCCCGCCCGCGCACGAGGTGACCTGCCTTGGACGAGCCGACCGCCCCGACGGGCCGCACCGCCGAGATCGTCCGCAAGACCCGCGAGACCGACATCCGCCTGGCGCTCGACCTCGACGGCCGCGGTCGCGCCGAGGTGGCGACGGGGGTGGGGTTCCTCGACCACATGCTCGAGCTGTATGCCCGGCATTCGCTGATGGACCTGTCGGTCTCGTGCAAGGGGGACCTGCACGTCGACGCCCACCACACGACCGAGGACGTCGGCATCTGCCTGGGGCAGGCGATCGACCGGGCGCTGGGCGACCGCGCGGGCATCCGTCGCTACGGCCACGCCGTCCTGCCGATGGACGAGGCGCTGGTGACCTGCGCGGTCGACCTCGGCGGGCGGGCGTTCTGGGCCTGGCAGGCGCCGATGCCGGCGGCCAAGATCGGCACGTTCGACAGCGAGCTCGTCGCCGACTTCTGGCAGGCGGTCTGCACGCAGGGCCGGATGAACCTGCACGTGCTGCTGCACTACGGGCGGAACACGCACCACATCAGCGAGGCGATCTTCAAGGGGCTGGCCCGATCGCTGCGGGCGGCCTGCGAGCGCGACCCGCGGGGCGAAGGGGTCCCCTCGACCAAGGGGACCCTCGGATGACGACGTCGCCGAAGCATCGCGCCCGCTCGCTGGCGATCAACGCGGTCCTGGTCGCCGTGGCCTTCGGCCTGCTGGGGCTGGTCCTCTGGAAGAACCGCGACCAGGTCCGCGAGGTCCTGGGCCGCCCGCTCGACCCTCGCGTCTTCGCGCTGGGGTTCGCGATCTACGCGACGGGGATGCCTGCTGACGTTCCTCCGCTGGTTCTGGCTCGTCCGCGCGGTCGAGCCGGCGTTCCGGCTCGGCCACGCGATGCTGCTGGGGTTCATCGGCAACGTGTTCAACCTGGTGATCCCCGGCGCCGTCGGGGGCGACCTGATCAAGGCGGCCTACCTGATGCGGATGAGGGTCAAGAAGACGCAGGCGCTGGCCACGATGGTGATCGACCGCATCCTCGGCCTGATGGGGCTGTTCCTGCTCGCCTCGATCGCCGGGGCGGCGGCCTGGCCGATCGCCAACCGCGAGGTCCGGGTCCTGATCGTCGCCGCCTGGTCGGCGCTGGGCGTCGGGTTCGCTCGTCCTCGCGGCGATCTTCAACCAGTCGCTGACCCGCCGCTTCCCGGGCCTGCTGGCCGGCCACGGCCGGCTCGCGATGGTCCTCAACGAGCTGAAGGAGCTGTCGACGACCTACCGGAGACGGCTCGGGCTGGTCGCGGCGATGCTCGGGCTCTCGGCGTTCTGCCACTCGCTCTTCGTGGTGGCGTTCTACACCGTCAGCCGGACGATGTTCCCGACGCATCTGCCCTCGCTGGGGCAGCACTTCCTGATGGTCCCGCTGATCCTGTTCACGACGGCCGTCCCGCTGCCGTTCGGGGCGCTCGGCCTGACCGAGGGGGCGAGCCAGCAGATGTTCCAGCTCGTCTCGCACCCCGGCGGGGCCCTGGCGATGATGGGCTTCCGCGTCCTGATGTACGCCTTCGGCCTGGTGGGGGCCTGCGTCTACCTGGCCAACCTGAGGCAGGTCCGCGGCCTGACCGAGGCCGCCGAGCACCTCGAAGAGGAGCTGCTCGAAGGCGACCTCGACGGGCACCCGCCGGACCCTCCGGATGATCCGCCTCCGGGGCATCCGGGAGCGGACCGGCCCGAGGACCAGCCGGGCTGACGTCCGCCCGGACGGCCGTCCCGGGGCCATCCCCGCGACGGCCCCGCCGCCAGGAGGGTCGCGACGAGCGGGAGGGCTCGATACGGGAGATCAGTAGGAGTCGGCGCTGACGACCTCGCCCCCCTGGGTGGTCGAGAGGGACTGCCAGACGGTCAGGTTGATCGAGTCCTTGGCGAACTTGACGCTGCCGTCGCCGAACAGCGCGTTCACCCCTCCGCCGTGATAGCTCCTCGCCGAGTTGAATACCGGGGAGCCGGCCGGCTGCGCCGGTGGCGACCGGGGACGTACACGGGGGGTTGGTGCTCATCGGGTACACGCAGTAGCCCCCCATCAGGTCGGGGATCTTCGAGTTTGGCGTGGTGTAGCCCATGAACATGTGGCAATTATAGTCGTCATTGAAATGCATGCCCCGGTGGTCCTCCCCCGGGGCGGTGGCATCCTTGGGCAAGCACGCGATCACCTCGCTCATCAGGAGGGTGCCGCTCAGGCCGTCGGTGATGGTCTGGAGGCCGAACGCCTTGTCGAGGGCGAAGGGGGCGCCCATGAAAGTGACCGGCTGCGCCGGCCCGGTCGTGTAGGGGTTGTTGAACGCGTCCTGGCTGTACGTCGCGTTGCCCCAGTTGACCATGTAGTTGCCCTGCCTCTGGGCGCCGCCGTCGCGGTCGGCGACCACATTGGGGTCGGAGGGGCAGGCGTAGACGCCGATGAACGTGTCGATGACCGTGGCGTTCGAGGCATGATTATACGACCAGTCGAAGTTGACCGCGTTGAAGAGCGACCCCTGCTCGACCTGGGACAGGATCGACAGGGCCCAGGTGCGGCGATGGTTGGTCCCGGTGGCGTCCCCCATGTAGCCGGGGTCCTTCGCGGGCCGGTTGATCCCCTGGCGGCCGATCGGCAGCGTCCCGATCGAGTTGGCATAGTTGTGCATGGCGAGGCCGAGCTGCTTGAGGTTGTTGACGCACTGCGCCCGCCTCGCCGCCGCGCGGGCCGACTGGACGGCGGGCAAGAGCAGCGCGATCAGGACCGCGATGATCGCGATCACCACCAGCAGCTCGATCAGCGTGAACCCGCGATGGCCCTTCGAATGGCGCATGAGGCCCTCCTCATCATCTGAACGTGCTCGATAGAGGATTTGAGATAACGGGCCCGGGGGGTCGGGGGGTCGGGCCCCGATCGCAAGAGGGATAATTCGCCTTTCAGACTACGGCGGTTTTCGAGAAAGAGCAAGCGACCCGCCGGGAAAATGGTCGTGGGATGCCGAGGGGCCCGGGAAAGGCTTTGCGTGTCCCGCCCCCGTTTCGTACTGTTGAGCCACGACGTCCGCCGCCACCCGCCAGGGACCTCGGGATGAGATCGACCCCGTCCGACCCCTTCGCCCGCAAGCCGATCGGCACGATGCTGGCCGAGATGGCGGGGGGCGAGCGGCTGCACCGGGCGCTGGGCCCGGTGGCGCTGACGGCCCTGGGGGTCGGCGCCACGATCGGGGCGGGGATCTACGTCCTGACCGGCGAGGTCGCGCGGAATTACGCCGGGCCGTCGCTGATGCTCTCGTTCGTCCTGGCGGCGGTCGGCTGCGGGTTCGCCGCACTGTGCTACTCCGAGCTGGCCAGCATGGTCCCGGTGGCCGGCAGCGCCTATACATATGCTTATGCGACGCTCGGCGAGCTGCTCGCCTGGGTCATCGGCTGGGACCTCGTGCTCGAATACGCGATCGGCTCGGCGGCCGTGGCCAACGGCTGGTCGAACTACTTCGCCGAGCTGGCGAGGGGCCTGCTCCACGTCCGGCTCGACCCCCGCCTGCTCTCGCCCCCGTGGGACTACGACCTGGAGCGCGGCGCCTTCGTCCTCAAGGCCGTCGGGCTCGCCTCGGGGGAGATGGTGCAGGCGTGGTGCAACCTGCCGGCGGTCGTCATCACGGCGATCATCACCGCCATCCTGGTCGTGGGCATCCGGGAGAGCGCGCGGTTCAACGCGGCGATGGTCCTGCTCAACGTCGGCGTGATCCTGACGATCGTCGGCCTCGGCGCGGCCTACGTCGACCCCCGCCACTGGAGGCCCTTCCTCCACGAGCAGAAGGGATGGGGGGGCGTGGCCGAGGGGGCGGCGCGGATCTTCTTCGCCTACATCGGGTTCGACTCGATCTCGACCAACGCCGAGGAGGCCCGCAATCCGCAGCGCGACCTGGCCATCGGCATCATCGGCTCGCTGGTCATCTGCACGGCGCTGTACATCGCCGTCGCGGCGGTCCTGACCGGCATGGTCCCGTATCGCCGGATCGACGTGAAGGCGCCGCTCGCCTCGGCGTTCCACCTCCACGGGCAGACGGTCGCCGGGGGCCTGATCACGGTCGGCATCCTGGCGGGGCTGACCAGCTCGTTGCTGGTCGGCAACCTGAGCCAGCCGCGCATCCTGATGGCGATGGCCCGCGACGGCATGCTCCCCGAGCGGTTCTTCGCCGCCGTCCACCCGCGGTTCAAGACCCCCTGGAAGGCGACGATCCTGGTCGGCGTGGTGGTCGGCGTCGCCGGGGCCCTGGCCCCTTTGAACTTCCTGGCCGACCTGGTCAGCATCGGCACCCTGTTCGCCTTCGTGATCGTCTGCGGCGCGGTCTGGGTCTTACGATACAAGAGCCCGGAGGTCGAGCGGCCGTTCCGCGCCCCGCGCTGCCGGTCGTGGCGGCGCTGGGTATCCTGGTCAACGGCGGGCTGATGTTCAAGCTCGGGCGCGACAACTGGCTCCGCCTGCTCGTCTGGCTGGCGATCGGCCTGGTGATCTACTTCGGCTACAGCCGCTACCACACCAAGCTCGGCCGCAAGCCGGCCGGCGCTTGACCCGGAGGGGACATGGACCCCTGGCGCCTGATGGCCATCGGCCGCGACGATCTCGGACGTGGTACGGCCGTCTGGGTCCGCGTCGGCGGCGACGCCGAGCACCTGGCGGCGCTGATGGCCGAGGAGATGGCCGACCTCATCCGCGCGGCGAGCCGCGACGGCCGGCCGGCCTGCGCCATCGTCCCGGTCGGGCCCGTGGGCCAGTACGCCCACCTCGCGCGGATCGTCGCCGCGGAGCGGCTCGACTGCTCGCGGGTCACCTTCATCAACATGGATGAATTCCTCAACGATCGGGGCGGCTGGATCGACCCGGACCACCCCCTGAGCTTCCGCGGCTTCATGGACCGCGCGTTCTACGATCTCCTGCCCCCGGGCTGCGGGTTCCGGCCCGAAGGCCGCGTCTTCCCCGACCCGGAAGACCCCGCCGCGCTGCCGGCCCTGATCGCGGACCGGGGCGGGGTGGACGTCTGCTTCGGAGGGATCGGCCTGAACGGCCACCTCGCCTTCAACGAGCCCGAGCCGGTCGGCGTGGACGAGTTCGCCGCGAGGCCGGCCCGGTCGCTGGCGATCGCGCCGGAGTCTCGGGCGCACATGGCGGTCAACCTGTCGTGCGCGCTGGACCTGATCCCCCGCGCGCGGTGACGGTGGGGATGCGAGAGATCCTGGCGTCGCGACGGCTGAGCGTCTACGCCAACCGTCCCTGGCAGTGCGGGGTGGTCCGCCTGGCGCTGCACGGCGAGGTGACGCCGCTCTGCCCGGCCTCCTACCTGCGTCGCCACCCCGACGCCCATTTGACGGTCGCCGACTTCGTGGCCGAGCCGCGGGAGGTCCTCCTGCGATGAACGCGCTGCCCCGCCGCATCCTGGCCATCGGCGCCCACCCGGACGACATCGAGCTGTCGTGCGCCGGCACTTTGGCGCGGTTCCTGGAGGCCGGCTCGACGGTCCACCTGGCGGTCGCCTGCCGGGGCGATCGCGGCGGGGACGACCGCGACGCGCTGGCCGATCGCCGCCGCGACGAGTCCCGCCGCGCGGCCGAGGTCCTCGGCGCCCCGGTCGAGTTCCTCGACCTGGGCGATGCCGAGGTGTCGGACGACCCCGAGACCCGCCTGCGCTTCGTCCTCCTGCTCCGCGCGGTGCGGCCCGACCTGGTCATCACCCACGCGGCCGACGACTACCACGACGACCACGTCCGGGTCGGCGACCTGGCGTGCAAGTGCGCCTGGTTCGCGGCGTCGCCGGGGCACGTCTCCGGTCAGCCCCCGCTCGGATCGCCCCCGGCGGTCGTCTTCATGGACAACGTCGCCGGCCTGGGCCCGCAGCCGACGCACCTGGTCGACGTCTCCGACACGGTCGCCGTGAAAAGGCGGATGCTCGCCTGCCACCGGAGCCAGGTCGGGCGCCCGGACAGCGGGATGTCGCGGCTCGAGGAGATGGCCGAGACGCTGGCCCGCCTGCGAGGTTTCCAGTGCGGGGTCTCGTACGCCGAGGGCTTCCGCGTATCCTTCCTCTGGGGCCGGCGGCGCCCGGAGCCGATCTTCCCGTGATGCATTGGGTTCTCCCGACGGGGTCGGCCCCACCTCATCGGCTCGCGAAGTCCCGATCTTCCCCCGAACAGGACACCATCCGATGGACCCCATCTCGAACGACACGGCAGCCCGACGGCCCGCCCCGCTCCGGGGCAAGGCGGCCTGGGCGGCGCTGGCCCTCGTCGCAATCGCGATCGTCGCCGGCAGCGGCCAGGCTCCCCGCGCGATCCAGTCGCCGCCGGGACCCCGGACGACCGCGGTGCAGATCGTCAAGGTCGGCAAGAAGTACATCAACGTCCAGCAAATCAGCTACGTGAACGAGGCCCCCAAGAATGGGGTCGAGGTCCACTTCGTCGGCGACCCGAACCATTCCCTCTACCTGGGAGGAGAGGAGGCACAGGCCCTCCGCCGCTGGCTCGACGCGGTCTCGTTCTCGCTCCCCGCGCCCGCGACCGACGGGGACAAGGCCCCGGCGGCCAACCCCGAGGACAAGCCCCGCTGAGGGGCCTGGAGGACACGTCCCGATGGCATCATCCGAGCAGCGACCCGGGCCCTGGTACGAAGGCGTCACCGCCGCGCAGTGGCTGGTGCTGGTGATCGCCTCGGCGGGCTGGATCTTCGACGTCTACGAGGGGCAACTGTTCGCCATCTTCAAGACCCCGGCGCTGACCGAGCTGCTCGGTCGATGGCGGCGGTCGCCGGACGTCACCTGGCACAGCTTCCTGGCCTCGGCGCTGTTCCTAATCGGGGGGGCGGTGGGGGGGCTGGCGTTCGGGGTGCTCGGCGACCGGATCGGGCGGGTCCGGGTCATGTCGCTGACGATCCTGGTCTACTCGCTCTTCTCGGCGCTGACGTTCTTCGTGCGATCGGCCTGGGAGTTCGACGCGCTCCGCCTGCTGGTGGCCCTGGGGACCGGCGGCGAGTGGGCGGTCGCGGCGGCTCTGGTCGCCGAGACCTTCCCGCCCCGCGCCCGGGCGTTCGCGTCGGGGATCTTCCACGCATCGAGCGTGCTGGGCGTCGCCATCGCGGCGGTGACCGGCTGGTTCCTGACCGGGCCGGGGGCGTGGCGATGGGGCTTCCTGCTCGGCCTGGCGCCGGCGCTGCTGGTCGTCTGGATCATGTTCAGCCTGCGCGAGCCCGAGGGCTGGCAGAAGTCGCGCAAGAAGGCCGAGGCCGTGCAGGAACTGGGGTCCGACGTGAAGAAGCTCGGGAGCCTCTCGGAGCTGCTCGGCGACCCGCGGTGGCGGCCCCGGGCGCTGATCGGGCTGGGCCTGGCCGCCGTGGGGCTGGCGACCTACTGGGGGATCTTCGCCTGGGCACCGGAGCTGGTCGCCGACGTCCTGGGGCCGAGCGCCTCCGCCGATCGGAAGATGAAGGCGGCCAGCGTGGCCTACCTGCTCATGAACCTGACGGGGGGCCTGCTCGGCCTCCTGACGTTCGCCCCCCTGGCCAACTGGCGAGGGCGGCGGTTCGCCTTCGCCTTCTACCACGTCGGGTCGCTGGTCCTCGTGCCGCTGACGTTCCTCGGCGCCCAGACATACACCCAGGTCCTCTGCCTCCTGCCGGTGATGGCCTTCTTCGTCGTCGGGATGCACGCGGGCTACGCCATCTACCTGCCCGAGCTCTTCCCCACCCGGCTCCGGGCCACCGGCGCGAGCTTCTGCTTCAACGTCGCCCGCCTGGTCACCGCGGCCCTGCTGATCGCCCGCGGCAGCCTGGGGCACATTTTCGACCTCCGCCGGGGCGTCATCGTCATGGCCAGCCTGTTCCTGGTCGGGCTCGTGCTCCTGGCCTTCGCGCCGGAGACCGCCGGGCGCGACCTGCCCGAGTGAGGGGTGCGCGGATGATGAGGCGGTTCGTGGTCCTGGAGCATCGCTGGGAGGGGGTCCACTGGGACCTGATGCTCGACGTCGGCGACGCCCTGCGGACCTGGGCGATCGACGCGCCGATCGTCGCCGGGGCGGACCTGCCGGCCCGCGCGCTGCCCGACCATCGCCGGGCCTACCTGGATTACGAGGGGGAGGTCTCGGGGGGGCGGGGGACGGTCCGTCGGATCGATCGGGGGTCTTACGTGCCCCGGGTCTGGACGGCCGATCGGGTCCGGGTGGAGCTGGCCGGCGATCAGCTCGTCGGCGAGGCGGAGCTGCGCAGGGTCGGCGCGGGCCCGATCGAGAAGCCTTGCGCCTGGGTCTTCCGCCTCGGGAACTTGGACTGAAGGACCCTGCGGGTCGGCAGGGTCGGCGAGGCGACGACCCCGCGGGCGCGGTCGGACCGGCCGGCGAGCCGGATCTGGCCGCTGCGGATCTGGACCTGCTCCAGCCGCACGTCGTCGCGGTCGGCGTCGGGGGTGAACCGCACGGTGGCCACCGGCAGGTCGTCCACCCGGGCCCAGCGGACGTCGAGGCCGTGGGCGCGGGCGTGCTCGGTGATCCGGTCGAGCACCTGGTCGGCGGGCAGCGGGCAGCAGCCCGGCGCGGATCTTCTCCAGGGTCAGCTCCAGGACGTTCGCCTCGGGCACGCGCGGGCGGGCGACGACCGAGATGACCGAGCTGATCGGCCCCCTGATCGAGCTGGAAGGCCAGCGTGACCCGGTCGACCTCGAAGACGACGCGGGGCTCGTGGACCTCGGGGGGGAGCTGGTCGGCGAAGTGGGTGACCAGGTCCTCGGCCAGCCAGGCGTTGACCTCCTCGTCGGTGAAGACCGCCTCCCAGACCGGCTCGTTGCAGATGTCGTTGCGGAGCTGCAGGCTCTGCGCCACGAACTGCTTGGCCTCGCGCTGCGCGGCGGTCGCGGGGGACGCGGGCCATCGCGCGGTAGAACCGGGGCTGGTGCTTCAGCGAGAGCCAGATCCCCGCCGGCACCGCCGCCAGCAGCAGCAGGACGACCCCGACGGCGACCATTCGCTTGCTCGGTTTGCGCATTGGGCGACCTAACTTCCTGTGACGCGAGGGGGAAGGGGTCGGCGTCGCGGGACGCTCGGAAATGTGGGGGCGAACGTCTGGCGCGGGGATCATGCCCAGGAGAGGAATCGAGCCATCCAGGAGCATACGATGCCCCGTCGTCCGAGTCAACCCGAAGCGACGATGCGGCCGGGGGGCCTGGGCGGGCCGTGGGCCCCGGCGCCGGGCGCCGATTCCCCGCGCGCGGCCCGGGCCCACTGTTCGGCGGGGCGTCGGGGCCATATAGTGGAGAGGAAGCCCGGAGGGAGTCCCGCGTCATGCCCCCACGAGCGATCTGCCTGGTCATCCTGCTCTACTGGGTGGTCGCCTCGTCGAGCCTGATCCGCCGGGACATCCTGCCCGTGCTGGGGTTCGTCCGGCCGCCCGACCTCCGGGCGATCGCGCTGGCCGAGGAGAACCCCAAGCCGTCCCGCTGGTCGGTCGAGGTGATCGACAACCCGCTGACGCCGGACAGCCGCCGCAAGGTCGGCGAGGCGGTGACCGGCTCGAAGCGGTTCGCCGACGGCTGGGTGCGGATCACCAGCACGGTCTGGTTCGACTCGGGGGGCCTGCTGCTCGGCACGCCGTTCGCGAACCGGACGAGCGTCCGCATGGAGGTCAAGAGCGACTACCGGGTCGACCCCTCGGGCAACCTCCGGTCGTTCCGGGCGACGGTCAAGCCGGCCGACGACGCCGAGGAGCTGCTCCGCGTCGAGGGGGAGCTCGTCAAGGGGATCATGGAGATCACGACGCACGGCCCGCTGCCGATCCTGAACCAGAAGCGGTCGTACCCCTACGAGCCCCGGAGCCTGGTCCAGAACGCGCTCGGGCCGATCGACCGGATGCCCGGCCTGCAGGTCGGCCAGCGGTGGGAGACGCGGGTGGTCAGCCCGCTGACGGGCCAGGTCGAGGTCGTCGCGCGTCGAGGTGGTCCGGCGGACGATGATCCAGTGGGACCACAGCCCGGTGGCGACCTACGAGGTCGTGCAGCAGATGACGCCGCTCTCGGCGCGGACCTGGGTCCGCCCCGACGGCCTGGTGCTCCGCCAGGAGGTCCCGTTCCCGTTCGTCAAGCTGGTCCTGGAGCGCCTGCCCGACGCCCCCGACCCCCCGGCTCGTCGAGGTCGCAAGGCCGATGATCGAACTGCGAGGCGTGACCAAGGCGTTCGGGGCGAAGCGGGCGGTCGACCAGCTCGACCTGCGCGTCCGCGCCGGCGAGCTGTTCGCCTTCCTCGGCCCCAACGGCGCGGGCAAGACGACCACGATCAAGATGGTCTGCGGCCTGCTGGCGCCGACCTCGGGGGTCGTCCGCGTCGGCGGCCACCCGGCGACCAGCCAGGAGGCCCGCCAGCTCCTGGCCTACGTCCCCGACCAGCCCTACCTCTACGAGAAGCTCACCGGCCGCGAGTTCCTCCGCTTCGTCGTCGAGATGTACGGCCTCGACCGCCGCACCGCCGCGCTGCGGCTCGACGAGCTGATCGAGACCTTCGAGATGGGCGACTACGTCGACGAGCTCTGCGAGAACTACTCGCAGGGGATGAAGCAGCGCGTCGTCTTCGCGTCGGCCCTGGTCCACGACCCCAAGGTCCTGATCGTCGACGAGCCGCTGGTCGGCCTCGACCCGCGCAGCGCCCGGATCGTCAAGGACCTGTTCGTCGCGCAGGCGCGCTCGGGCGTCGCCGTGCTGATGTCGACCCACCTGCTCTCGATCGCCGAGGAGCTGGCCGACACGATCGGGATCGTCGACCACGGCCGGATGCTGGCGCAGGGGACGCTGGCCGAGCTCCGCGAGCGGCTCCAGTCGGACGGCCCGCTCGAGGACCTCTTCCTGACGCTGACCGGCGGGTCGCGGCCCGGGGCCAACGGCAAGGCCGCGGGCGCACCCGGGAGGGCCTGCCCGCATGACCCGCCCGCGAGCCGCCCGGCGTCCGCGTCGCCGACGACCACCCCCGGCCAGGCCGCCCGCGCGTTCCGCCGGCTCCGCGCGCGGCTGCTCCGCAACACCGTCCGCGCGCTGCTGTCGGGCTCGCGGCTCCGGCTCGTGATGGTCCTGGTCTGCAGCCTCATCTTCTGGGTCGGCCTGTTCGGCCTGTTCTTCGGCGGCTTCCAGTTCATCAGCAAGTACGTCGACCTGGTCAACACGGTCGTCGAGTACCTGCTTCAGCATGTTCTTCCTGTCGCTGCTGGTCATGCTGTTCTTCTCGACGGGGATCATCGTCTACACCGGGCTGTTCCAGTCGCGCGAGGCGGCCTTCCTGCTGACGACGCCCGGCCTCGACCGACCGGATCTTCGCCTACAAGTTCCTGGAGGCGATGGGGTTCTCGAGCTGGGGCTTCCTGCTGCTGGGCAGCCCGATGATGGTGGCCTACGGGATCACGGTCGAGGCGCCGTCGGTCGTTCTACGCGATCTTCCTGGTCTACCTGCTGGCGTTCGTGCTGATCCCCGGCAGCCTCGGCGCGGTCGGGGCGATCCTGGTGGCGAACTTCTTCCCGAGGCGGCAGAAGACGGTCCTGGCGGTGTCCGGCGCGGCGCTGCTGGCCGGCGCGATCGCCCTGGCGATCCGCCTGGCGCGGACGCCGGGCGAGACGCTGTCGCGCGACTGGCTCGGCGGCCTGCTGTCGCGGCTGGCGTTCAGCCAGCACCCGCTCTGCCGAGCCGGTGGATGTCGGCCGGGCTGGTCGCCTCGGCCAAGGGGGACTGGTCGACCGGGCTGTTCTACCTGATGGTCCTGACGGCCCACGCGGCGCTGGCCTACCTGGTGGCGGCGGTCGTCGCCCGCGACCTCTACCGCCAGGGCTACGGCCGCGTCCAGGGGGGCCGGTCGTCGCGCCGGCGGACCGGCTGGTACGGCCTCGACGCCCTCTTCCACCGCGCCTTCTTCTTCATCCCGCAGGCCGATCCGCCTGCTGATCCTCAAGGACCTCCGGACCTTCCGCCGCGACCCGGCGCAGTGGTCGCAGTTCCTGATCTTCTTCGGGCTGCTGGCGTTCTACTTCGTCAACATCCGCCGCCTGAGCTACGACGTCCAGAGCCCCTACTGGCGGAACCTGGTCAGCTTCCTGAACCTGGCGGTGACGGCCCTGATCCTCTCGACGTTCACCAGCCGGTTCATCTTCCCGCTGCTGTCGCTGGAGGGGCGGAACTTCTGGGTCCTCGGGCTGCTGCCCCTGAGCCGGGCGTCGATCCTCTGGGGCAAGTTCGCGTTCGCCTCGGGCATCTCGCTGGTCGCGACCGAGGTGCTGGTGGTCCTCAGCGACCTGATGCTCCGGATGCGCCCGGCGATGATCGCGCTGCACATGGGGATGGTCGCGGTGCTCTGCCTGGGGCTGTCGGGGATCAGCGTCGGCCTGGGCGCCCGGCTGCCCGACCTGAAGGAGAGCGACCCGTCGAAGATCGCCGCCGGGTTCGGCGGGACGCTCAACCTGCTGGTGAGCCTGGTCTTCATCTTCACGATCGTGACCGCGCTGGCGCTGCCCTGCCACCTCTACTTCGCCGGCCAGGACGCCAGCGAGTTCAGCTCGATCGTGCTCTCCGAGGAGCGGTTCCGCTTCTGGCTGACGGTCGCCATCCTCGCCAGCCTGGTCGTCGGCGCCGTCGGGACGATCGTCCCGCTGCGGATCGGCATCAAGGCGTTCCAGGAGATGGAGTTCTGATCATGTCCACGGCCCCGACGAGATCGGCCCCCGTCACCCTGCCCGATCACACCCAACTGCCCGACAAGGACGGGACCTTCGTGAAGAATTTCCAGGAGCATCCGCAGAGCATCCTGCTGACCGACTCCATCGAGCCGATCCTGGCCCGCCGCTATCCCGATGGGCGCGTACTGCATCGGCCAGGACTGCGGGATCTACTGGAGGCTGACCGATCCTCCCGAACGGGGCAGCGATCTGCCCCGATTGGTTCCTCGTGCCCGACGTCCCTCCGACGCTCGAAGGCCGGATCCGACGATCGTACGTGATGTGGCAGGAATTCCTCGCCCCGTTGATCGTCGTGGAATTCGTCTCCGGCGACGGGACCGAGGAGCGCGACCGGACCGAGATGACCGGCAAGTTCTGGGTCTACGAGCGGGTGATCCGCCCGGCCTATTACGGGATCTACGAGGTCAACCCGGGCCGGATCGAGATGTACCACCTATGGTGGATGACCGCTTCCAGCCCCTCCCGCCGAACGAGCGCGGCCATTATCCGATCCCTGCCCTGGGCGTGGAGCTGGGGATCTGGCAGGGGAGCTACCTGAACGTCGATCTCCCCTGGATGCGCTGGTGGGACGCCGAAGGTAACCTCCTCCTGACCGGCCACGAGCAAGCTGACCGGCTCCGCGAGCGGGTCGAGAGGCTCGCCGCCCAGCTCAAGGCCCTCGGCGTGGAGCCGGAGGCGTGAGGGGTGCCGGAAGCCCTCCTCACGCGAACTGGGCCACGGCGGCCCAATTCTCGGGGAGTCGGGGGAATTTCGCGGCGTCGGAGTCGTCGATCGCTTCCATCTTCAAGGTCGTGAAGCGAATCCAGTTGCGGCAGTGGGGACAGCGTCCCACGAAGCCGGTCCCTTCCCACCACGAGCGGACCAGGGGCTTATCGATCCCGTCGGGGTCTCCGTGGAGTTCGAGCTTGAAATCGATCCATTCCATCGCATGACCGCAACCCGGATGCGGGCAGAGCGGGTCGTCGTAGTGGACGTGGGACGAGGCCATCGCGCGCAATCCCCCCTCGCGATAGAAGCGGTCGAGCTGCTCCAGGTCGGCGTCGGTCGGCGGGGTCGTCTCGGGCATGATCGGCTCCTGCACAATGCCAGGGTCGTCGATGCCCCGGCCCTCCCGGTTAAATCCTATCGGCCGTCGCCGGTTCCCAGCAAGGAACGTCAGGACATCGACCGGGGTTGCGGCACTCCCGCCGATGTCTATAATTTCAATAGCTTCTGAAAGCCCGACCAGGTCGCCGGACGATTTGGCCGGCGCCCGGTCCGGAGGGGGGATGGGAATGCCCGCTCCTGTTCGGGTCGGGGCGGTGAGCTACCTGAACGCCAAGCCCCTGTATTACCGGCTGGACGAGTTCGCGCCCGGGGTCCGGCTGGAGATGGACCTGCCGAGCCGCCTGGCCGACCGGCTGGCGGCGGGCGAGCTGGACCTCGCGCTGATCCCGTCGGTGGAGTACCTGCGGGGGGCGGCGCCGGGATACGAGATCCTGCCGGGGTTCGCGATCGCGGCGCGGGGGGCGGTGCGGAGCGTCAAGCTGTTCAGCCGGGTGCCGCTCGGGCGGATCGAGCGGCTGGCGCTCGACGCCGGCTCGCGGACGAGCCAGGCGCTGGCGCGGGTCTGGCTCGACGCCCGGCACGGCGTCCGGCCCGCGTCGGATCGAGCCGCTGCCGATGGGCGTCCCGGTCGAGGAGAGCACGGCCGACGCGGTGCTCGCTGATCGGCGACCGGGCGATGAAGGTCGCCCGACGGCCCGTTCCACGCGGTCGTCGACCTGGCCGAGGCGTGGAAGGGGATGACCGGCCTGCCGTTCGTCTTCGCGCTCTGGGTGGTCCGGCCGGGGCGTCGACCTGGGCGACCTGCCCGAGGCGCTGGCGCGGAGCCGGGCCGAGGGGCTGGCGCACGCCGGCGAGCTGGCGGCCGACGCACGGGCCGAGGCTCGGCCTGGACGTCGCGACCTGCTACGATTACCTGACCCGCGTCCTGTCCTACGACCTGGGCGAGCCCGAGGTCGCCGGCCTGCGGCGGTTCGCCGCGATGGCGGCCCGGCTCGGCCTGGCCCCGGAAGGAGTTGACCTTGTCTTCCACCGTCGCCGCGATCTTGCAGCGCGCCGTTGAGGGCGAGCGGCTGACGCTTCGACGAGGGCGTCGCGCTGCTCCGCTCGGCCGACCTGCTCGCGCTCGGCCGCGCCGCCGACGCCGTCTGCAAGCGGCTCCATCCCGAGCCGTACCGCACCTACAACATCGACCGCAACATCAACTACACCAACGTCTGCACCGCCGTCTGCGACTTCTGCGCCTTCTACCGCAAGGTCGGCGACACCGACGCCTACGTCCTCGACCGCGACGTGCTGCTGGAGAAGATCCGCGAGACCGTCGCGCTCGGCGGCGACCAGATCCTGATGCAGGGGGGCCTGCACCCGCACCTGCCGCTCGAGTGGTACGAGGACCTGCTCCGCGACATCAAGGCCCACTTCCCGACGGTCAACATCCACGGCTTCAGCCCGCCCGAGATCCACTACTTCACCAAGAAGTTGCCAAGATGCCGCTGCGGACGGTCCTCCGGCGGCTCAAGGAGGCCGGGCCTCGGCAGCCTGCCCGGCGGCGGCGGCGAGATCCTGGTCGACCGCGTCCGCAAGGCGATGACCCGCGGCAAGGTGCTCACCGACGACTGGCTCAACGTCCATCGCGTCTGGCACGAGCTCGGGGGCAGCTCGACGGCCACGATGATGTTCGGCCACATCGAGACGCTGGAGGAGCGGGTCGAGCACCTGGAGCGCGTCCGCCAGCTCCAGGACGAGACCGGCGGCCTGACGGCGTTCATCTCCTGGACGTTCCAGCCCGAGCACACCGACATGGCCGACGTCCCCGCCGCCGGGGCGTTCGAGTACCTCCGGACGCAGGCGCTGTCGCGGCTCTACCTCGACAACGTGCCCAACATCCAGTCGTCGTGGGTGACGCAGGGGCCGAAGATCGGCCAGCTCGCGCTCTACTTCGGCGCCAACGACATGGGCAGCCTGATGATCGAGGAGAACGTCGTCGCCTCGGCCGGGACGGTCTACTACCTTTCGCTCGAGCAGATCCAGCGGGCGATCCGCGAGGCCGGCTACATCCCCCGCCAGCGGAACGTCTTCTACGAGTACATCGACGGCGGTGCGTCTGCCGAGCCGGCCCCCCTCGCCGCGGTTTGAGGGTTGCGTGCGGCGTCCGACGCGCCCGATGATGGCCAGGGCCGGGCGCGTGCGACTCGGCGGTCGTCCGCCCCGGGTCGGGTGGCCGATCGGCCCGTTCGGGCGACCCTCTTGCGACGAGAGATCGCGTGATCCAGGTCGAGCACCTCTCGCAAGTCGTTCCTCGACTACCAGCGCGGCTGGGTCGTCGGCCGTCTCCGACGTCAGCTTCGAGTGCCACCCGGGCGCGATCTTCGGCCTGCTCGGGCCGAACGGCGCGGGCAAGACGACGACGCTGCGGATCCTGAGCACCGTGCTGCGGCCGACCGGCGGCCGCGCCGTCGTCGCCGGGTACGACGTGATGGCACCGAGCCCGAGGCGGTCCGCGCGCACATCGGCTACATGTCGGCCAGCACCGGCATCTACGACCGGATGACCGCCTGGGAGCTGGTCGAATACTTCGGCCGGCTCTACGGCCTGCCCGCCGACCGGCTCCGCGAGCGGATGGAGACGATCTTCGACTGGCTCCAGATGAACGACTTCCGCGACATGCTCGGCTCGAAGATGTCGACCGGGATGAGGCAGAAGGTCTCGATCGCCCGGACGATCGTCCACGACCCGCCCGTCCTGATCTTCGACGAGCCGACCTCGGGCCTCGACGTCCTGGTCGCCCGCGCCGTGCTCCAGAAGATCGCCGAGCTGCGCGACCAGGGCAAGACGATCGTCTTCTCGACCCACTCGATGCACGAGGTCGAGAAGCTCTGCTCGCGGGTGGCGATCATCCACAAGGGCCGCGTCCAGGCCGAGGGGGAGCCCGCGCGAGCTGCTCGAACGGTTCGACCAGCCCGACCTGGAGGAGCTGTTCTTCCACCTGGTCGAGCATGGCCGAGGCGCGACCCCGCAGCACGCGGCCGACGGCCTGACCTCCTGGGACGGGCTGAGCGCCGCTGACGGCGCACTCGCATCGCCGCATCGAGCCCTCGAACTCGGCATCGAGACTCTGCCCCATGCGCTGGTCGAACGTCTGGGTGATCTTCCGCCGCGAGGTCCGCGACCAGGTCCGCGACCGGCGCACGCTGTTCATGATCTTCGTGCTGCCGATCCTGCTCTACCCGATCCTGGGCATCGGCATCGTCCAGTTCTCGACGGCCTTCGAGCAGAAGCCGAGGACGGTCCTGGTCGTCGGCCCCGAGTACCTGCCCGACGAGCCCGCCCCTGCTCGACGCGAAGCGGGACGGGTTCGACCCCGTCGCTGTTCGACATCGCCCGCCGACGCCGGGCGGCTGCACGTCGAGACCCAGCCCGCCGAGGGGCAGTGGCTCGACCCGGATCGGCCGAAGCGGCGATCCAGGCCGCGCGCCGGCCGACGCCGTCGTGATCGTCCCGCCCGACCTCCGCGAGCAGCTCGAGCAGATGCGAGGCGCCGGACTCCCGATCAACTACGACAGCGCCGACGAGCCGAGCCAGATCACCTACCTGCGGGTCAAGGAGGTCCTGACGAAGTGGAAGGAGGAGATCGTCCACGGCCCGCTTGAAGCGCGACAAGCTGCCGCCGAGCTACACCGAGCCGTTCCAGGTCAAGGCCGGTCGACGTCGCGCAGCCAGGCGAAGGTCAGGGGGAGCGTCTGGTCGCGGCTCTTCCCGTTCCTGCTGGTGATGATGTCGCTGACCGGCGCCTTCTACCCGGCGATCGACCTCTGCGCCGGCGAGAAGGAGCGGGGGACGATGGAGACCCTGCTGATCAGCCCGGCGTCGCGCGCCGAGATCGTCATGGGCAAGTTCCTCACGGTCGTCCTGGCGAGCATGATGACGGCGCTGCTGAACCTGGTGAGCATGGGCCTGACCGGGGTCCAGCTCGCCAGCCAGATCGGCTCGGCGGCCGGCGACTCGGCGCACCGCGTCGCGGCCGTGACGGCGATCGCGCCGCCGACGCCTGGCGGCGGCCTTCTGGATGGTCCTGCTGCTGGTCCCGCTGTCGGTCTTCTTCAGCGCCGTCTGCCTGGCGCTGGCCGTGCTGGCCCGGAGCATGAAGGAGGGGCAGTATTACATGACGCCCCTCTACCTGGTCTGCCTCCCCCTGATCTTCCTGACGCTGGCGCCGGGGATCGAGCTGAACCTGTTCTACAGCCTGGTGCCGATCACGGGGGTCTCGCTCCTGCTGCGGGCGCTGATCCTGGGCGACTACGCCGTGGCCTGGCGGTTCTTCCTGCCGGTGCTCGTGCCGACGATCGTCTACGGCGCGGTCGCCCTGCGGTGGGCGATCGACCAGTTCCAGCGCGAGGACGTCCTGTTCCGCGAGGCCGAGCGGTTCGACCTGCGGAGCTGGGTCCGGCACCTGCTCCGCGACAAGGAGCCGACGCCCACCGGCGGCGAGGCGCTGTTCTGCTTCGCCCTGATGCTGACGTCCTGGCCTGGTTCCTGATGCAGTACCTGGTCGGCGGCGGCCTGGCGACGCGTCACGCGGAGCATGGCCGCCGGCCAGGTCGCGTTCATCCTGACGCCGCCGCTGGCGATGGCCCTGCTGCTGACCTCGTCGCCGCGGCGGACGCTCCGGCTCTACTGGCCGAGGCCGCGGTACCTGCTCCTGGCCGTCGGGCTGGCCCTGGCGCTCAACCCGCTGGTCAACGAGCTGCGGCCGATCGTCGAGTGGCTCTTCCCGACGCCCCAGCTGGTCAAGGCGGCGCTCGAGCAGATGATGGAGAACGTCCCGGACCTGGGCACGGCGCTCCTCCTGTTCGCGTGGTGCCGGCCGTCTGCGAGGAGATCGCCTTCCGCGGCTTCATCCTGACGGGCCTGGAGCGCGGGCATCGGCACGCGGTCGGCCATCCTGCTGTCGGCGCTCCTGTTCGGGTTCCTCCACGTCCTGCTCAGCCTGTTCCAGCAGCTCTTCAACGCGACCCTGCTGGGGCTCGTGCTCGGCCTGCTGGCGGTCCGGAGCCGGAGCATCCTGCCGGGGATCGTCTTCCACTTCCTCAACAACGCGCTGGGGGTGGTCATGGGCGCCTGGGCGAGCGACCCGGCGGCGCACCGGATCGCCTCGTGGCTCTATCGCAAGCCCGCGGAGGGGCTCTATCATTACTGGCTGCTCGGGCTCGGCGCCGTGGCGTCGTGCCTCCTGCTGGCGACCCTGAGGCGCGGCGACGCCCCGGCCGGCCCCGCCAAGGGACGGGTCGCGGACGGGCCCGTGGACGAACCGCTCGTGACGGCCCGCTGAGTCGAGGCCCATGAGATCGTCCTCGCTGACCCTCGCCGCCCGCTACCTCTTCCCGGTCGAGGGGCCGCCGATCGCCGACGGCCGGCTGACGATCCGCGGCGGGCGGATCGACTGGGTCGGCCCGGCCGACGGGCGCGACGCCGACCTCGACCTGGGCAACGTGGCGATCGTGCCCGGGTTCGTCAACGCGCACACGCACCTGGAACTCTCGCCGCTCGGGACGGCCGCCGCGGCGACCGATCGCCGTCGAGGACGAGGTCGCCTGGCTCCGCCGCGTGGTCGAGCACCGCCGCCGGAGCACCGAGGAGGCGCTCCGCGAGGCGGTCGGCCGGAACCTGGCGGCGAGCGTCGCGGCGGGCACGACCCTGCTGGCCGACACCACCACCGCGGGCCTGAGCTGGGACCAGGTGGCCGCGGCCCCGGTGCGCGCGGTCGTCTTCGCCGAGCTGATCGGCCTGAAGCGGTCGCGGGGGCTCCAGACCAGCGAGGCGGCCTTCGACTGGCTCGCGACGATCCGCCCCGAGGACCAGGTGGTCGCCAACGCCCGGCCCGGGCTCAGCCCGCACGCGCCGTACAGCACGGCGGGATGGCTCTACCACAAGGCCGTGGCGAGCCGCCTGCCGCTGTCGACCCACCTGGCCGAGATGCCCGAGGAGCTCGAGCTCCTGGAGACGCCGCGACGGGCCGCTCTGCGGCGGTTCCTCGAAGAGCTCGGGGCCTGGGACGACGACTGGGAGCCGATCGGCCCGCGGCCCGCCGACTACGTCCGCCGCGACGGCCTGCGCGACGCCGACTGGCTGATCGCGCACGGCACCTACTTCGACCCCTCCGAGTTCTGGCAGCTCCGCCCCGAGGCCGCCCCCGACGGCCGCCGCGTGGCGCTGGCGTTCTGCCCGCGGACCCACGCCCGGTTCGGCCACGCCCCGCACCCGTACCGCGCCCTGCTCGAACGCGGGCGTGGTCGTCTGCCTCGGGACCGACAGCCTGGCCTCGAGCCCGAGCCTGAGCGTCCTCGACGAGATCCGGTTCCTCCACCGCCGCGACGCCTCGCTGGGCGGCGCCTTGCTGCTGACGATGGCCACGCTCTTCGGCGCCTGGGCCCTCCGCGCCGAGACCACGACCGGGAGCCTCAAGGTCGGCAAGTCGGCCGACCTGGCCGTCGTCGCGCTGCCCGACCGCGAGCGGCCGACCCCCACGACCTCCTGCTCGACTCCGACCTGCCGGTCGTCGCGACCGCCTTCGAGGGGAACTTCGTCTCCGGCCCCTGGGCCGAGGATTGACCGACCCCGGGGCATCCCCGTCGCCGCAGTCCCGGGTGCGCGTCCCGGCCCATTTGAAATTCCAATTTCACATCGGAAAATTCAAACATGAAATTCCGATGTCACGACGGCATCAGCTCCGTCGGGGCCGCCGGCTGCGACGGCCCGGCCACCTCCTCGGTCGGCTCGGGCTGCGCGGGCACGTCGTCGCGGTCGGGCATCGCGACGACGTGCCAGGGGTCGCCGTCCACCTCCTGCCGCAGCAGCAGGTAGATCGTCGCCGCGGAGGTCCAGAAGTAGCTGAAGATCCAGCCGTGGGCCAGCAGGCCGACCAGAGAGAGCCAGGACCCGTGCAGCGACCCGGCCGGGCCGCCGGCGCCACCGCCGGGGCCGAACAGGACGTCCAGCGTCGCCCCGGGCGCGCCGAAGCCCAGCGACCAGCGGGTCAGGTGGACGACCATCCGGGCGAACAGGTCCACGACGATCAGCCCGACGATCCCGATCAGCCACGCCAGGCCCCAGTAGGCGGCGTATCGGCCCGTCCTCTGGTTGACGTAGGCATACGACCGGCTCAGCGCGTCGAAGCCGTCCTCCGCCTCCGCGGCGACGGTCGCCGTCATCAAGGGCCAGCCGGCCGCCAGGCCGATCAGGATCAGCGTCATGACCAGCCCCGCCAGCAGCGGGCAGGAACAGCAGGGCCCCCGCGACGGTCGGGCCGACGGCCGGGACCCGGTACGCCAGGCCGAACAGGGCGCACGGCACGGCGAACACCGCGACCCCGAGCAAGGGGCCCAGCGGGGTGCCGATCAGCGGCAGCCATCGCCGCGCCGCGAACCGCAGCGCGGTCGTCATCCCGACCCTCTCGCCGCGGGCGAGCTGCACCACGGCGATCCGCGCGATCGCCCCGCCGATGATCCCCCAGACGAGCACCCCCCAGACGGCGGCCAGCAGCGCGCGGCCGAAGCCCCGGGCGTCGTTGCCCGCCGCGAAGACCCCCAGGAACGGCCCGACCAGGTAGCGGACCGGCTCGGTCATCCGCCAGGAGGCCGAGCGAAGTTCGGCGGCGAGGCCGTCGCGGTCCTCGGGGAAGTCGGCCCGCGGGCGGGACCAGGGGCCCGCGGCGCGATCGATCGGCGGTGACGGCCGGGCGACCGGACCGCCGGGGAGGAGGCGATCCAGGCCCGCCCAGCCCAGGTGCAGGAGGACCAGCCCGAGCGCCGCGAGCATCAGCTTCTTCGGGTCGGCCGCCACGCCGACGCCGCGGGACAGGCGGGCCCAGGGGACGAGCCACGGGGAGGGGATCTCGTGCGGGGTGCTCGGTTCGTCGGCCATGCGTCTCCGTCTCCTCGCTTGGCGGCACCGGCCGGCTCGGGGCCATCTCGTCAGGGGACGACGCAGGACAGGATCGTCGCCTCGCCGCGGGGGACGACCTCGCAGGCGCCGATCGCCGCGGGCAGGAGCAGCGTCTCGCCGTACCCGAGCGTGGTGGCCGATCCTCGTGGCGGACCTCGGCCGAGCCGGCCAGCCCGAGCACGATCGTGAATCGGTCGTCGCGGCCGACCCGTGCCGGCCCGCGGAGCCGGAGCCGCTCCAGGGCGAAGAACGGCGAGCGGGCGAGCCGCTCGCGCGTGCCCCCCTCGATCGGCTCGGGCCGGGCGGCGAGCGGACCGACCGGGCCGGCGTCGAAGTCGGTCGATTCGAGCGCCTCGGCCAGGTGCAGGGCCCGGGGCCTGCCGTCGGCGCCGACGCGGCCCCAGTCGTGGACGCGGAAGGTCGCGTCGGACATCTGCTGGATCTCGGCCAGCACGACCCCCGCGCCGATGGCGTGGACCGTCCCGGCCGGGATCAGGATGCAGTCGCCCGGCCTCGCCTCGAAGTGGTGCAGCAGCGGCTCGACCGCGCCGGCCTCCAGCGCCCGGGCGAAGTCGCCGCGGGTGACGCCCGGCGTGGAGCCCGGCGTAGATCCGGCTGCCCGGCTCGGCGTGCAGGACGACCCAGGCCTCGGTCTTGCCGTTGTCGTCGGCCAGCCGCCGCCCGCGCTCGTCGTCGGGGTGGACCTGGACCGAGAGGACCTGGTGGGCGTCGATGAACTTGACCAGCAGCGGGAACTGCTCGCGGCGGCCGACCGCGGCCCCCAGCAGGTCGTCGCCCCGGCGCGCGGACCAGGTCGCGCAGCGAGGCGCCGGCGAGCGGGCCCTCGGCGACCCGGCTGACGTCGTCGCGGTGGTCGGCCAGCTCCCAGCTCTCGCCGTAGCGCGGGCCCGGGCCGAGCGGCTTGTTGAGCACCGTCGCCAGCCGCCGGCCCCCCCAGATCAGCTCCTTCAGGATCGGCTCGAAGCGCAGGGGACGGAGCGGCTCCGCCTTCATCGGCATGCCCCCCGAGGGTCGGACTTGGATTCCATCGTCCATGATCCAGTCCGTTTTACCGGGAGCGGCCGGGGTCGTCCACCCGAGTCGTTCGGGTTCCCGGGCCGGTTCGCGCTGGCACGGTCCGGCGGGCGTGTGGTAGACTCGACGTCCAGGAACGCTCCCGCCCGAATGGCCGTCCCCGAGAGGCCCACGGCGGCGCCGCATCACAAAGGGTCCCGGCCTCGGGATCGGCCGTCGCGACCCGCGTCTCCTCCCCCACCCGCCCGCTCGCTCAGGCGCACCCCAAGCCTCTGTCCAGGGTGATCCACCTCCCATGCCTACCGACAAAGATCTCTTCGACGAAGAGCAGCAGATGGTCACGATGAGCTTCGGCGACCACATCGAGGAACTCCGCGCCCGGCTGATCCTCGCGCTGATGGGCCTGGCCGTCGGGGTGGTCGTGACGTTCATCCCGGGCCTGAACCTGGGCAAGCGGATCATGTCGAAGATGGAGGAGCCCGCCCAGAGGCGCTGACCCGGTTCTACGCCGACCAGGCCGAGCGCCGCGCCGAGGAGGCCAAGGCGGCGGCGGCGGTCTCGGCCCCGGTCCGTCGCGTTCATCCCCGCCGACGCCTTCTTCGCCGAGGTCCGCAAGCTCGCCCCCCGGCTCGAACTCCCCTCGCCCGAGCGAGCTCAAGGGCAAGACCATCGAATTCCCGATGCAGTATGCCCAGGAGGGGATGATCAAGATCATCAACGAGGGCTCGCGGCCCGCCAACGCCCTGGTCTCGCTGGCGCCCCTGGAGACGATGACGATCTTCTTCATGGTCTGCGTCGTCGCGGGCCTGGTGCTGGCCAGCCCGTGGGTCTTCTACCAGATCTGGGCGTTCATCGCGGCCGGGCTCTACCGGCACGAGCGGCATTACGTGACGAAGTTCCTGCCGTTCTCGCTCGGGCTGTTCCTGGCGGGCGTGTTCCTCTGCTTCTTCGGCGTCCTGCCGATCACGCTGAGCTTCCTGCTGGAGTTCAACGTCTGGCTCGGCATCGAGCCGACCCTGCGGCTCTCCGACTGGATGAGCTTCGCGACGATCCTGCCGCTGGTCTTCGGCGTCTGCTTCCAGACGCCCCTGGTCATGCTCTTCCTGTCCTGATCGGCATCTTCACGGCGGCCGACTACAGGTCGAAGTTCCGGATCGCGATCCTGATCATCGTGGTCGCCGGCGCGGTGCTGACGCCCGGGCAGGACCCGTTCAGCCAGTGCCTGCTGGCCATGCCGATGATCCTGCTCTACGGCCTCGGCATCCTGCTGGTCGCCAGCCGGGAGAAGAAGAAGGCCCACGCGAGCGTCGCCGGATGAGCGAGGACCGCGGGATCGTCTACCTGGTCGGCGCCGGCCCCGGCGACCCGGGCCTGCTCACCCGTCGGGGCGAGGAGGTCCTCCGCCGCGCCGAGGTGGTCGTCTACGACCACCTGGCCAGCCCCCGGCTGCTCGACCTCGCCCCGGCCGGCTGCCTGCGGATCTGCGCGGGCAAGTCGATCGGCCATTGCACGCTGTCGCAGGAGGAGATCAACGCCATCCTGGCCGAGCACGCCCGCGAGGGCCGTCGGGTGGTCCGGCTCAAGGGGGGCGACCCGTTCGTCTTCGGCCGGGGGGCGGAGGAGGCCGAGCACCTGCGCGCCGCGGGCCTGGCGTTCGAGGTGGTGCCGGGGGTGACGGCGGGGGTCGGCGTGACCGCCTACGCGGGCGTGCCGGTCACGCACCGCGACGCCGCCTCGGCCGTCGCGTTCGTCACCGGGCACGGCGACCCCGAGGCGACGGCGGGGCACGGCCGGCTCGACTGGGCGGCCCTGGCGCGGTTCCCCGGGACCCTGGTCGTCTACATGGGCGTGACCCGCCTGGCGAGCATCTGCCGCACCCTGATCCGGCTGGGCAAGCCGGGCTCGACCCCCGCCGCCCTGATCGAGGCGGGGACGCTCGCGAGGCAGAGGACGGTCGCCGCGACGCTCGACGACCTTCCCGCGCGGGTGGCCGAGGCGGGCCTCGGGCCCCCGGCCCTGCTGGTCGTGGGCGAGGTGGTGTCGCGACGCGACGCGCTGCGATGGTTCGAGGACCGCCCCCTGTTCGGCCAGCGGATCGTCGTCACCCGCCCGATCGACGAGGCCGACCGCTCGGCGACGGCCCTGGAGGCGATGGGGGCCGAGGTCCTGGTCGCGCCCACCGTCGAGATCCGCCCTCTCGACGATTACGAGACGCTCGACCGCACGATCGGCCGTCTCGGCGAGTTCGACTGGCTCGTGTTCACGTCGGGCAACGGGGTCCGGGCGTTCCTCGACCGCCTGGAGGCGCTGGGCCGCGACCTCCGGGCGCTGGGGCACCTGAAGCTCGCCGCGATCGGCCCGGCGACGGCCGAGGCGCTGGCGCGCGTATCGCCTCCGGGCCGACGTGGTCCCCGATTCGTTCCGCTCCGAGGCGCTGGCCGAGGCCCTGTCCGGGCCCGTCGCGGGGCGTCGCGTCCTGCTGGCGAGGGCCGACCGCGGCCGGACGGTCCTCCTCGACGACCTGCGGCGCGTGGCCGAGGTCGAGCAGGTGGCCGTCTACCGCAACGCCGACGCCGACGAGTTGCCCGCCGCGGTCGTCGAGCGGATCGAGCGGGCCGACGTGGACTGGATCACGCTGACCAGCTCCGCGATCGCCGAGCGGCTCCACGCGCTCTTGCCCGAGCGCGGCCCGTCGCCGCGTCGGCCGCGAGGTCCGCCTGGCCAGCCTCAGCCCGGTCACGACCGCCACCGCCGCGCCGTCTGGGCTGGGCCGGTCGCGGCCGAGGCCGCCGTCTTCACCTGGGACGGCCTGGTCCGGGCGATGGTGGAATGCGTCGCCGCCGATCCCTCGGGTTGCGCACGCCCCTCCCATGGGACGCGGAAGGACGCGGAGGGGGCGGATTGACGCGGATTCGATCGGCGGTCATCCGCCTGATCGGCGTCCCTCCGCGTCCCATTCCCTCAGGGTTCAGTCCTGCCAGAAGGTCGATTCGCGAGGCGCCCGGTAGCGGACGGCCAGGTGGGGCGTCTCGAGGCGCTTCTGCCCGTCGGCGAGCGACTGCATCGCGGCGGAGATGATGCCGCCGGTCAGGAGCGTGCGCTCGACGGGGTACGCCGGCTTGCCGGTCAGGAACATCGCCTCGGCCTTCGACATCAGGGCCGCCGAGTAGACGACGTTGGGGTTGGGCGGCAGGTAGAACAGCGTCGAGAGCGGTTCGTCTCGACCGGCGAGGCGCGCGGCGAAGGTGAAGTCGCTGACCAGGCCGTTCATCAGGAGCATGGTCGCCTTCAGGCCGTCGGCATACTCGACGCGGTAGGCGACCGGCGCCTTGACCCACTCGTGCATCTGGGCGAGGGTCGGGTAGCGGTGCTGGCCCGTCGGCGTCTGCGCCAGGGTATGGCTGCGCGACAGGCAGGCTTCGAACAGGATCGGGTCCCAGCCGCCGTCGCGCCACGATCCCGCCCCCATCGCCCGCCAGACCGCCTCGCCCCGCAGCGCCTCGACCGCCGACACGCCCGTCTCGCCGCCGCGACGGCGCTCGGCCATGCACTGGATCATCTCCAGGGCGTGGAAGTCGTAGCTGTCGAGTCCGCCGTAGCCGACGCCGAGCACCTCCTCGACTTCGGCGCCATAAGGCATGTCGAGCGACGGCGTGCGCCACGTCACCGGGAGCGACGACCCGGCCATCAGCGGGAACCCCAGGTCGCGGGCCGTCTCGACCATCTCCTTGGCCCACTCCCATTTCCACGACAGGTGCTTGTCGTTGAACACCGGCGCCGAGCGGCCGTCCTCGCGGAAGACCTTCGCGACCTGCTGGAAGAACTCATAACGCGGGAGGAGGTGCTGGCCGATGGCGTTGCGCGGGTAGTCGCCGTGCTCGCCGATGATCAGCACGGCGTCGACGGCGAGCTTGTCGCCGCCGCAGCGCAGGGCCTCGGCGATCGTCGGGTAGATCGGGAAGCCGAACTCCTGGGAGCGCTGGCGGCTCAGGTCGTTCTCGGGCGTCTGGTCGACGTAGGCCGAGACCACCTCCAGCCCGGGCCGATGCCACCGGCCGCGGAGCGGGTAGCCGGTGAGGAACCGCTCGGCCATGTGCCAGGCGTGCGAGTGATATCGCCACACCGTCGTCACGACGGCGAGCCTCTTGCGCCCGACGTCGTCCGCGGCGCCGGGCCTGGCCAAGGACGCCACCAGGCCGGCCCCGACGCCTCCCAGGAAGCCGCGACGCGACAGCATGCGCCCCCTCCTCGCTCGACGCGCGTCGGGTCGGATCGGCTCAGGTCAGGTCGGGCAGGACACCCTCGCCGCAGAAATCCGGGTTGCCGAACCGCTCGATCCGGTGCCCCATGCCGTGCGCCAGAGACAGCAGGAGGCGGTTGTGCGACAGCTTCGGGTACTTGAGCGACCGGCCCATGCGGAAGCCCAGGCCCTCGCCGACGAGCACCCAGGGGATGTTGTCGAGCGTGTGCGTGTTGCCCTTGCCGAGCTCGTTGGTCCAGACGATCGTCGTGTTGTCGAGCAGGCTCCCCTCGCCGCCCGGCTCGGGGGTCTCGGCCAGCCTCCTGGCGAGGTAGGCGAGCTGCTCGCAGTACCACTTGTTGATCCGGGTCAGCTTGTCCTGGGCCTCCTTGTCGCTGTCGGGCTTGTGCGACAGCTCGTGCTGCCCCTCGTCCACGCCGATCCAGCGCATCTTGGCCTGGCCGACCGAATTGGTGTACTGGAGCGTCGCCACGCGGGCGAAGTCGGCGGCGAAGCTGTTGACCATCAGGTCGACCTGCATCTTGCTGATGCGGGGGATGTTGTCGTTCTCCTCCTTGATGCCCGGCTCGAGCTCGGGGACCGCGTGCCCGACGCCCTGATGGCCCGCCTCCTTGAGCTCCTGCTCCATCTCGCGGACGAACGTCGCGTGCTCTTCGAGCAGTTGCCGGTCGGCGGGGCTGACCTTCGACTCGACCTTGCGGAGGTCGTCCTGGAGGTCGTCGAGGATGCTCCGGAGGCTCTCGCGGTCCTTGGTGCGGCCGTAGAGCTTGGCGAACATCTGATACGGGTCGTCGATCGGCGTCAGGGGCTTGTTCGGGCCGGCGTAGACCATGCGGGTCCAGGTGTCGGCGCGGTCGGGGACCATCACGCCGAACTCGAGCGACCCGAACCGGGTGCGCGAGGCCGGGTCGGCCTGGAGGTGGTTCTTGATCTCCTGGTCGATCGACAGCCCGCTGGCCCAGCCCGCCGGGGTGTGCGACCCCCCCTGGATGTTGCCGGGGAACAGCTCGATGCCGGTCAGCAGGCAGCCGATGCCTCGCATGTGGTTGTCGCCGTCGCCGCGGACCTTGTCGCAGACGCCGTGCAGGATCAACGTGCGGTCCCGCAACGGCTCCAGCGGCGACAGGCTCTCCTTGAGCGCGAACTCCTCCCCCTCCTCGTCGGGCCAGAACGCCGAGGGGACGACGCCGTCGGGGCTGAACATCACGACCAGCCGCCTTTTCCGGCCCTGCTGGTTGGCGAAGCCCAGGCTGGGCAGGTTCAGGATGAACGGCAAGGCCGCCGCGCCGAGGCCCAGGTCGCGGATGAACGCGCGTCGGGAGCGTCTGTGGTCCACGTCAGTCCTCCGATGAGACGTCGGTCGGGACGGGCGCCGGCGGCCGGTCCGCGGTCGGTGGGGGGGTGGGGGTCCGAGGCTCGATCTCGCGGGGCGTCAGGGCGGAGGTCGCCAGGATCTCCGCCGCCAGCCTCCGGATGTTGAAGTCGTGCTCGGCGAAGGATCGCCGCAGGTCGGCCGCCGCGCGGGGGCCGAAGGCGCGGATCGGCTGCTTGACCAGGTGGTGGAACATCTGCTCGACGAATGCCGCATGCACCTCCTCGCTGTCGGCCAGGAGCGTCGCCAGCCCCCGGGCCCCGGTGAACGGCAGGGACTCGCCCGAAGGGGTCTCGTAGGTCCCCGCCGCGTCGATCGGGCGATCCTTCTCCTCCGCCCGGTATCGGCCGACGGCGTCGAAGTGCTCCAGGCCGAACCCGAGCGGGTTGATCATACCGTGGCAGGTCATGCACGACGAGGGGCTGGTCTGCGTCGCCACCCGCTCGCGGGTCGTCAGGCTCGGGTGGAGGTCCGGCGCCAGCGGGGCGACGGCCTCGGGCGGGGGCATCAGCGTGCGGCCCAGGACGCTCCTCGCGACGAACACGCCGCGGTGGATCGGCGAGCTCTCCGACATGTACGCGAAGCTCGCCATCAAGTAGGGGTGCGACAGCACCCCGGCCCGCTCGCCGGGCTCCAGCGCTCACCTTCTGGAACGGCGCGTCGGCCGGCAGGTCGGCGCCGTAGAACTTCGCCAGGCGGCCGTTGAGGTAGATTTCGTCGGCCAGCAGGAGCCGGCGGAAATCCGACGCCTCGCCCCAGACCACGTCCTCCAGGAACAGGTCGAGCGACGTCCGCAGGTCGGAGGCGACCGCCTCGTCGAAGCCGGCGAACCGCCCGCGGTCCTTCGACAGGTCGGGGACGTGCTCGACGTTGAGCCACTGGAGCAGGAACTCGCGGATCTTGGCGCGGGTGCGGAGGTCCGCGACCATGCGTTCGGCCTGCTCGGCCACCTGCTCGCGCGAGGCGAGCCGGCCGGTCGCCGCGGCCTCCAGCAACGGCTTGTCGGGGAGCGAGTCCCACAGGCCGAACGAGAGCCGAGACGCCACGTCGTAGCCGTCCAGCCCCCCCTCGGACTCGTGGTAGAGGAACCGCGGCGACTTGAGCGCCAGCAGGATCACCCGCTTGACGGCGAGATCCGGGTCGCGGGCGTCGGCGAACTGGCCGTCGACGTAGAGTTGCTTCTGGTCATCGGTCAAAGGCCGGCGGAAGGCCCTCTCGACGAACCGGAGGGCGAACTCGCGGAGCCGCGCCGCGCGGTCGTCGGCGCCGTCGGGGACGCCCGACAGCTCGCCGCAGGTGCGCCGCGACGTAGCCCGCCACCTCGATGGCCGCGTCGGTCGTGGCCTGGTCCCACTCCTTCGAGACCGACGAGCCGCGCTCGTAGCCGACGCTCCGGTCGTCGGGCGGGAAGGCGGCCTCGACGACGAACATCTGCGGGGACGAGGTCGGCGACAGGTTGCGCCGGGGGATCACCTCGGCGGGGCGGTGCGGGAGCTTCCACTCCAAAGCGACCGACGCCTTGACCGGCTTGGCGGCCTTCTTCTTCTTCGAGTCGTCCACCCCCTGCTTGGCCTTGGAGAACTCCAGCTTGATCGGGTAGGCGCGCCCGCCCAGCAGGACGATCGTCGCGCGGTGCGCGGTGTCGTCGCCCGAGCGGACCGTGGCGTCGATCAGGGGCCGGGTGGCGTCGGGGTGGTCGTTGACCCAGAGACGGACGGCGTGCTCCGAGCGGACGATGAACTCGTACTCGCCCGTCTCCGGCGCCAGGACCGAGCCCTCCCAGCGGATCGAGAACTGGCTCGGGTCGAACGACTCGTCCGGCCCCTGCTCGCCGAAGTCGAACCGGACCTCGGGGTCGATCCTTTCGATGACGCGATCGCTCGTCCGGAACCGTCGCGACTTGAAGTATTCCGCCTTCAGGCCCCGCCGGTCGTCCCACTCGCCGGGCGTGCGGAACGTGCCGATCAGGTCGGCGACCGCGTTGCGGTACTGCCGCACGGTGAGCCGCGACAGCTCGATCCGGGCGGGCCTGTTGCGGGCCTGCGCGGCCTTCGAGTAGAACGCCTGATGGACGTAAGCGGCGACCTTCTGGGCGTCGTCGCCCACGCACGTCCCGGGGTCGTCCTCGGGCATCGTCCGGGCGATGAGCTTGGCGAGCTGCGGCCACCGATCGGTCGCCCGCCAGGGCCCTCGGGTAATCCTCCGAGCCCTCCCCCGCCGCCCCGTGGCACGAGGCGCATTGCTGCCGGTAGATCTGCTCCCCGGTGCGGTCCTCGTCGGCGACGGCCAGGCACGGGGCCGCCAGCGCCACGAGTCCCAGGAGCAACCCGGGATGAAATACCCCGATCATCCCGAACGATTTATCCCTCTTGGTATTCATGACTTCAATCATTCTTCTGGCGGACGGGCGCGTCCAGGGGCTCGATCGATTCGATCAGCATCAATGAGAGTTTGTGCCAGAGCCCTTCGGCCTCGGGGACGTCGGCGAGGGGGACGGAGATCGTGAGCGTCGTCCGGCCCACCTGGACCACTTCCGGATGCCGGATCTCGAAGTCCCGTCCGCCCGCCGTGTGGATGCGGAACGGCCGGAACGGCTCGGCGGCCACGTGGGCGATCACTTCCCGGGGTGTCATCATCGGAGGATTCTCGCCCGATCCCAAGATAGAGTGAGACTCGGCTTCGCCAAGGCGGGTTTATCGGATGCAATCTGCGGGCCAACACTCATGCAGGCAGGACTGACCACCGGCCGGATGCCGGCGATGGCAGCGTGATGGAGAGACCGACCAACCGGCAGTCCGCCGCATCGCGGCGCGGTTCGATCGGTCCCGTATTATACAACGCTCTCACGGTGCAAACAAGTCTCCGAATCCGGGGCACGTGGCGATCGGATGGGCCTTCCCCGGCGCCGCCCGGCGGATGACGGGCACCCCGCCAGGGCACGGCAGCACGGGTCGCGATCAATCGACCTCCAGAACCTTGCCATCCGCCGTCACCTTGGCATCGCGGAGCTTCCCTTCCGCGGTCTTGCCCCGGATCTCGTAGGCATCCCGCCCGTCCGCCTTCTCCTTCCAGGCATTCTCGAACTTCACCCCCGGCAACTCCTTCCGGGCCGCCTCCAGGGCCGGGGCGGGCACTTGGTCCAGGGGAACCGCGTCCTCGGCCAGGCGATCCTCCTCGCCGCACCCCCAGGTCGCCAGGAACAAGGCCGCCATCAGCAGGGGTTTACGACGCATGGATCTGGCCCCCATAGCACTCGGGTCAGAAGTCGCCGGAGATTACCTCGCAGCCGGCGCGGGTGGAGAGCGCCTTGTACGCCTGATAGTTCATCGTGGCCTTCAGGAAGGTCACGTGCCCGTCGGCGAATAGGAAATTGACGCCGCCCCCGGGGTGGAGGCTGTAGAACTGGTTCACGTCGGACCCCCGGTCGCCGGGGCCGACCCCCTCGCCGACGTGCCCCAGGATCATCCCGGGACTCGTCTCGGCCCGATACCGGCCGATGTCGTCGTTGTCGGTCGGGAACATGATCGCGCCCGTCACGGAGCCGACCCACGTCGCCTCGCCCAGCCGGTGCGACCGCTCGCCGACGGCGATCGTCTGGGCCATCCCATCCGTGATGTCGCGGGGCCCGACCTTGCTGTCGCGGAAGAAGATGCCGTCTCCGGCGGGCCCGGCTCACCGACGCCATACATGCCGATGTAGTTCGTCGCGGCCACCTCGCAGATATTCCGCCGAGGGGCCCCGGTGGCGACGTCGCGGTCGACCGCCCAGTAGGTCGGCGGGTGCGGGTCCGACGGGCAGAGGAAGCTGCCGATGCTCGGCAACCGGCCGGTGAGGTCGGCGGGGTCCTCGATCGCCAGGTCGAAATTGATGGAGTTGAACAGCGGCGTCTGCTCGAACCGGGGCAGGAGCATGGCGGCCCAGCCCCAGCCCGGCCCGGTATCGTTGCCCTGGTCATCGAAGCCCGAGACGTAGCCGGGCGGGAAGGTCTGGTGAGACCCGTGGTAGTCGTGCAGCGCCAATCCGATCTGCTTGAGGTTGTTGACGCACTGCGCCCGCCGCGACGACTCGCGAGCAGCCTGGACGGCGGGCAGCAACAGGGCGATCAGCAAGCCCACGATGCTGATGACCACCAGCAACTCGATCAGAGTGAAACCACGCCGACGCGCCGGCGACCCTTGGCGGAGATTACGCATCGGTCGGACTCCGCGATTCACGGGTGGCAACGTCCTGACTCGCGACGGGGACATCGAAGACGGCGATCAGGACTCCTCCTCAGACGATCTCCCGGATCACCTTGCCCTCGACGAACGTCAGCCGTTCGTCGCGGCCCAGGTGGGGATAGGTCAGCTTGTGCTGGTCGAGGCCGAGCTGATGGAGGATGGTCGTGTGGATGTCGCGGAAGTGATACGGGATCTCGACGGCCCGCAGGCCGATGGCGTCGGTGGCACCGACGACCTGGCCCCCCTTGATGCCGCCGCCGGCCATCCACATCGTGAAGCCGAGGTTGTGGTGGTCGCGGCCCCGGCCCGACTCGGCCTCGGGCGAGCGGCCGAACTCGCCCCCCCAGAGGACGAGCGTGCTGTCGAGCAACCCTCGACGCTTCAGGTCGGCCAGCAGGCCGGCGACCGGCCTGTCGGTCTCGGCGGCCTTGCGGACGTGGTTCTCCTCGATGTCGCTGTGCGCGTCCCACTGCATGTTGCCCGGGCCCCCGCCCGAGACCACGCACACGAACCGGACCCCGTGCTCGACGAGCTTCCTCGCCAGCAGGCAGCGACGGCCGTAGTCGTGCGTCGGCTCGGCGCCGATGCCGTACAGGTCGAGCGTCTCCCGGGGCTCGCGCGACAGGTCGAGCACCTCGGGCGCCTCGCTCTGCATCTTGAACGCCAGGTCGTAGGCGTTGATGCGGGCGGAGAACTCGTGGTCGGCCGGGTCGAGCGTCGCCTCGTTCAGGTCGCGGATCAGGCGGAGCGTCTGCCGACGGCGGTCGGGGCGGACGCCCGCCGGCAGGTCGAGGTTGAGCACCGGGCGGTCGCCGGGGCGGAACATCGTCGGCTGGTAGACCGCCGGCAGGAAGCCGTTGGTGTACATCGGCTGCCCCGCCTCCAGCGCCCCCTTCGGGTCGGGCATCACCACGTAGGAGGGCAAGGACCGGCTCTCCGACCCCAGCCCGTACAGGACCCACGACCCCATGCTCGGGAACCCCGGCACGACCCGGCCGGTGAACAGCTCGTACTGCGCCGCCGAGTGGACCACCATGTCGCCGTAGCACGACCGGATCACCGCGAGGTCGTCGACGCACCGGGCGGTGTGCGGGAAGAGGTCGGAGACCTCGATGCCGCCCTCGCCGTACTTCTTGAACGTGCGGCGGGTGCCCAGGAGCTTGGCGTCGCGCTGGACGAACTGGTACTTGGCCTCGCCGAACTCCTTGGGCCGGGGCTGGCCTTCGAGCTTATCCAGGAGCGGCTTGGGGTCGAAGGTCTCCAGGTGGCTCGGCCCGCCGGCCATGAACAGGAAGATCACCGCCCGCGCCTTGGCGGGGAGGTGGGGGGCCTTGAGGGACAGGGGATCGGCCTCGCCGGCGCGGGCCTGCTCCTGCTGGAGCATCGAGGCGAGCGCCAGGCCGCCGAAGCCGCAGAAGGCATCGCGGACGAACTCGCGGCGGGTGCGGGTCGGGCGGGCGTGGGGGAAGGGGGCATCAGGGGACATACAGGAACCCGTTCAGGTTGAACACGGCCAGGGCGAATTCCGTCAGTGGTTGGTCGCGGAGGAACGCGAGCGAAAGTTCGCGCTCGTCGGACGTCGGCGGGCGGCCGGTCGCCAGTCGGAAGGCGCGCTCGATGATGCGCGCCGGGTCGCCGCCGCATTCCGTTTCCAGGCGGCGGGCGAACGACGCGGCCAGGTCGTTCGCCAGAGGTCCGTTGAGCATCTCCAGCGCCTGCGGCGCGTGGGTACTCGTTTCGCGGCGGGCGCAACTGGTCAGCATGGCCGGGGCGTCGAACGTCTCCAGGAACGGCAGCCGCAGGTTCCTCTTGGCGATCAGGTAGATCGAGCGCCGGTCGTGCTCGGCCGGGCTGGCGGCGACCTGCCACTGCGAGGGCTTGTAGAGCAGTTGGACCAATCCCGGGTCGACCGGCACCATGACGCTCGGCCCGCCCGCCTTCGGGTTCAGCCGGCCGGAGGCCGCGAGCATGGCGTCGCGGATCTCCTCCGCCGTCAATCGGCGCCGGCTGAAGTGCCACAGCAGGCGGTTCTCCGGGTCGCCCCGGCCGTACTCGGCGGCCATAGGCGACCGGCTCGACTGTCGGTACGAGGCGCTCAGGACCATCAAACGGTGGATCGGCTTGAGCCGCCAGCCCCCCTCGACCAGGGTCGCCGCCAGCCAGTCGAGCAGCTCGGGATGGCTGGGGCGGTCCCCCTTGACGCCGAAGTCGTTGACCGTCTTCACGATCCCGGCGCCGAAGTGATACTGCCAGATCCGGTTGACGAGCACGCGGGCCGTCAACGGGTTGGCCGGGTCGGCGAGCCACCGGGCCAATCGGGTGCGCGGGTCGGCCACGTCGGCGGGGAGCTCGGGCAGGTCGTCGGGCACGAGCACGCTCGGCGGGCGGGGGCCGACCGGCTCCCCCTTGTTCTCCCAGACCCCTCGGCGCAGGACGTGGATCGCGGTGCGCTGGTCGCGATCGTTCCGGGTGGCGGGGATCGTCGGCAGGGGGGAGGCATCCGGTCCTCCAGCGCCTCGACCTCGGCCTTCAGGCGCTCCCGTTCCTCCCCCTTGGCCTGCTTGACCTTCTTCTGGAGGGCCTGCATCTCGTCCTTGAGCACCCTGGTCGTCGCCTCCCAGGCGACTGCGCTCCGGGTCCGGGGCGAGGACGATGTTGTGCTCGTCGGTCGCCGCGAGGTACGCCTGGAGCCGGTAGTAATCCTTCTGGGCGATCGGCTCGAGCTTGTGGTTGTGGCACCGCGCACAGCCGACGGTCAGGCCGAGGAACGCCGTGCCGAGGATGTCGGTGCGCTCGGTCAGGACCTCGTTGCGGCTCAGAGCGATGTCGGGGTTGCCGGCGTTGCGGCGCACCGGGCCGAGCCGGTGGAACATCGTCGCCGTCTGGCACTCCGGGTCGTCGGGCGCGACCTCGTCCCCGGCGATTTGCTCGACCAGGAAGCGGTCGAACGGCTTGTCGCGGTTCAGGGAAACGATCACGTAGTCCCGGTATCGCCAGGCGTCGGGGACGTGGCGGTCATACTCGTAGCCCTCCGTCTCGGCGAAGCGGACCACGTCCAGCCAGTGCCGGGCCCATTTCTCGCCGTACTGCGGGCTGTCGAGCAGACGATCGACCACCCGTTCGTCGGCGTCCACCGCCCGGTCGTTTTCGAACGCCTCGACCTCCTCGGGCGACGGCGGCAGGCCGGTCAGGTCGAACGTCACGCGGCGAATCCACTCGGCCCTCCCGGCCGGCGGCGCGGGACGCCAGCTGCGCCCCTCCAGCCCGGCCAGGATGAAGGCGTCCACGGGATTCTTCGCCCACGCCCCGTCGCGGACCCGCGGCGGCTCGGCCTTGCGGACGGGCTGGAACGCCCAGTGCCGTCGCACGTCGTCGGGCCACGCCCCTTCGGCCGCGGTCGATTGGCCCGCGCGGGTCGGGCGCCCCCATGTCCACCCATGTCTCGAAGTCGGCGACGACCGCCTCGGCAAGCCTGGGCTTCTTGGGAGGCATCGCCAGGCCCTCCTCGTGCCGGATGGCCTGGATCAGCAGGCTCTCATCGTGCTGGCCGGACACGACCGCCGGGCCGGTGTCGCCGCCGCGGAGCATGCCCTCTCGCGAGTCGAGCCGCAGGCCCCCCTTCACCTTCTCCGCGTCCGAGGAGTGACAGCGATAGCATTCGGCCCGGAGGACCGGCTCGATCTTCTCCCGGAAGAATCGCACCCCCTCCGCCCCGCCCGGTTCCTCCGCCCGGACGATCGCCCCGAGCAGGACCGCCCCCAGCACGCCGCCGAGACGGAGCCCGACCTTGAGACAGTGCGCCCTGAGCCGCGTCATCGGTAGCCTACTCCCGGAACACCCATCCATCCTCATCACCGGCTTCCCATCGATCGCCCGCTCCTTCATTAAACCCACCCATGTCACCTCCGTCCAAGGAATCCCGAGAAATCGGCGACCCGCACGAAACGGCAGGACAAGCCTCCGCCTCGCCACGATGATGTCTATGAGACGTCGCGCCTCCCGGGATCTTTGGCAAAGCGAGATGTGGTGGGAGTGCTGAGCGCTCTGTGCTCTGTGCTGAGGAGAAAATGCCGAGCACCGCTCGCGCCGAACGAACCGAAATCATGGCGCCGAATGAACCGAAGTCGCCGCGCCGAACGAACCGAAATTCATGACGAAACGAAGCCAATCGGGTTCTGGGCAAAATGGTCCTCCAGCCTCATCGAGCCTGTATCGTCACTCGACGAAACGAAGCCAATGGGACTCTGGGTAATATCTCTCGGGCGTCGTCCCGCTCGCGTACCTCGTGCCCGCGGGTGCCAAGGCGATGGGTCGGGATCGTTCCGGACGCGAGAAAGCCCCACTTCCCGAAACAAAGCGAATCGCGCCAATTACAAGCCTTAAATTCCGTGTTAGCATGTGCTTCAATCTCGAAATGAGATTGAAATTCCGCCTTCGAAATCGTGCTTGCGAGGTGAGGACGGACGGTGACGAAACGAAGCCAATGGTAGTCTGGGCAAATTGCCGAACGAACCGAATCGCCCTCCCGAAACGAAGCGAATGTTGGTCTGGGTCGAGTTCGGCTCGGTTCTGGTTTCGACGATCGACGGCTCGACATGGCCGTCCCGGAACGAAGCCAGTGGTATCCTGGGCAAGATGCGACTGGGACCTGCCATCCACTCGCTCCGGTCAGGCCCCGATGTTCAATTCGGAGACGACGCGGACGCAGCGGTCGCAGAGGGTCGGGTGCTCGGGGCTGAGGCCGACGGTGGGGCGGAGGTTCCAGCAGCGCTCGCACTTGGCGTGAATTGATCTCTTCGCAAGTACACCGATTGCACCACTGTTGGGCCGTTCCCAAACCATTGACAATCCGCCTGTCTGTTTTCCCCTCTCGAGGAAAATTCGTTGGTCGTCGCCGCTCGTCTGCTTAATCTCTTCGATTTCCGAAATCATGCAGATTTGTGCCAACAAAGATGCGGAATTTGAGATAAATTCAACCATCTTAGGGTCGGCTGGATAGAAGCTTATAGAAGCTTCTTGGCTGCTACCGATTTGTTTCCCATTTCTTAGATATTCCATAGCTCCGAGAGGCTCCATCACGAAGTGTCCGCAAGATTACCCACCGACTGTCCCGCTCGTCATCATCCCAGGCCGGGTCGGGTTCAGGCCACTCGGCAAGGTGGACGCTGGTGGGCCGATCACTCGACTTGGGAAGGAAGTCCCAGAGTTCCTCGGCCGTGTGCGGGATGATCGGCGCCAGAAGGCGAGTCAGGTCGTCATGCAGCTTCGCCAGGACGAACTGGGCGGCGCGGCGGTCGGGGCCGTCGGGGAGCTCGGCGTAGAGGCGGTCCTTGAGCACGTCGAGATAGAAGCTCGATAGATCGACGGCGCAGAACTGGTAGATCCGCTGATAGACCCGGTAGAACTCGAACCTTTCGTAGGACGCGCGGACGTCGCGGATGAGCTTGTTCAACTGGCCCAGGGCCCAGCGGTCGATCTCGTGGAGCGTCTCGGGAGGGACGGCTCCGGGGTCGAACGTCGCGTAGTCGCCCAGGTTGCCCAGGAGGTAACGGAAGGTGTTGCGGATCTTGCGGTACGCCTCGGACATCTCCTTGATGCCGCGCTCGCTCATCCGGACGTCGTCGGCGTAGTCCATGCTGGCGGCGTAGAGCCGCAGGACGTCGGCGCCGTACTGCTCGGTCGCCTTGACGGCCGAGATCGTGTTGCCGACCGACTTCGACATCTTCTCCCCCTTCTCGTCGACGACGAACCCGTGCGTCAGCACGGTCTCGAAGGGGGCGCGGCCGGTGGCGCCGACGGCGGTGAGGATCGACGACTGGAACCAGCCGCGGTGCTGGTCGGAGCCTTCCAGGTACATGAAGGCGGGCGTTCCGCCGAGTCCGTAGCTCGGCTCATCCAGCACGGCGCGATGGCTGGAGCCCGACTCGAACCAGACGTCGAGGATGTCGCCTTCCTTGCGGAAGTCGATCCCTCCGCAATTCGGGCAGATCGCGGCGGGGGGAGCAGCTCCTCGACCGGCCAGGTGTACCAGGCGTCGGCCCCCTCCTTGCGGAAGAGGTCGCGGAAGTGGCGGACCGTGTCGGCCGTCAGGAGCTGCGACCCGCAGGCGATGCACCCGAGCGCGGGGATCGGCACGCCCCACGACCTTTGCCGGCTGATGCACCAGTCGGGGCGCTGCGAGACCATCGCCTCGATCCGCGACTTGCCCCAGCCGGGCAGCCACTGCACCTCGTCGATCTGCTTGAGGGTCCGGCCGCGGAGGTCGTTGCGATCGACGCCGACGAACCACTGCTCGGTCGCGCGGAAGATCACCGGCCTCTTGCACCGCCAGCAGTGGGGATAGCTGTGCGAGAAGCTGAACTCGTGGTACAGGAGGCCCGATTCCCGCAGCATCGCGACGACCTTCGGATTCGCCGCGAACACCCCCTGGCCCCTCAACTCCTCGGGGGCCTCGGCGGTGAACCGGCCCGAGGCGTCGACGGGGCTGAGGGTCGGCAGGCTCGTAGGCGCGGCCGGTCTGATAATCCTCGGCGCCGTGGCCGGGGGCGGTGTGGACCAGCCCGGTGCCGTCCTCGACACTCACGTAGGGGGCGAGCACGATCGGGCTGATCCGGTGGATGAACGGGTGGCGATACTCGGCGTGCTCCAGGTCCCTCCCCGAGACGCGGCCGACCTCGGCGAACCGGGCCACGCCCCGCAGGGCCATGACCTTGGCCACGAGGTCGGCGGCCACGATCGTGTGGACGGGCTGGCCGGTCGCCGGGTCTTCATAACGAATGCCCGCGTACTGGAGGTCGGGATGGGCGGCGATCGCGACGTTGGCCGGGAGCGTCCACGGGGTCGTCGTCCAGATCATCGCGTGCCAGGGGCCTTCGCCCCACGAGGCCGGGACGCCCGAGACGATCGGGAAGTTGACGTAGATGCTCGGCGAGGTCTCGTCGCGGTATTCGAGCTCGGCCTCGGCCAGCGCGGTGCGGTCGGTCATGCACCAGTGGATCGGCTTGAGCTGGCGGAAGACGTAGCCGCCGTCGAGCAGGTCGGCCAGGACGTCGAGGATGCCGGCCTCGTAGCGGGGGTCGAGCGTCAGATAGGGATTGTCCCAGTCCCCCTCGATCCCGAGGCGGCGGAACTGGGTGCGTTGGAGGGCGACCCACTTCAGGGCGTCCTTCCGGCACAGCTCGCGGACCTGGGCGTGGCCCATCGTCGCGGCCCGGGGGCCGAGGTCCTTGACGACCTTGTGCTCGATCGGCAGGCCGTGGCAGTCCCAGCCGGGGACGTAGGGGCTGTCGAAGCCTCGCATCGTCAGCGAGCGGACGACGATGTCCTTGAGCACCTTGTTGAGCAGGTGCCCCATGTGGATCTCGCCGTTGGCGTAGGGGGGGCCGTCGTGGAGGGCCTTCCGCTCGCGGCCGTCGCGGGCGCGGCGGATCTGGCCATACAGGTCGGCCTCGCGCCAGCGGGCCTGGATCTGCGGCTCGCGGGCGGTCAGGTTCGCCTTCATCTCGAACCGCGTGGCGGGCAGGTTGAGCGTGTCTTTGTAGGGCTTGGCGTTGGTGGACATGCCGCGATCGTTCCCCAATCATCTCCCGGAATTCCGGGACGAAGTCCCCGGAAGTCACGATCATACCGTAAGGGGGGCGACGCTGTCGCCTCGCGCGGCCCGAGAGGGAAGATCCGGGCGGGGAGTCCGGGGTTCGGGAGCGGGGATCGGGATTTGAGGTCTCAAATTTGAGAATGATTAATTTTCAACATTCCGGAAGCCCTCAGTTTTGCTCGGTAGAAGCTCCAACCTCCCCGTGTATGCCTCTTACTTGGACGGCGAAGCCGTCCGGCGGCTAGCAGCGATAGGGATCGAAACCTTGGGCCGAGACCCAAAGGGGCTCGGGCGCAGCCTGAGAGCCCGGCCCGGAGGGATCGCCCAGACCGGAATTTTACTGTACGTCCGTTGACTTCCAGCCGATAAGTGGTTCAAATCCCCGAAGCTGGGACATTCACGGAGTGATGCCAGGGGCCCGCAAGCAACAAGCGAGGAGAGCGAACATGAGCAAGATGACCATCTGCCTATGGTTCGACCGCGGCAAGGCCCGCGAGGCGGCCGAGTTCTACGCGAGCGTGTTCCCCGACAGCCACGTCGGGAATGGCCACGCCTCCGCTGTGGACATCCCGTCTGCGAAGGTGGGCGAGGAGCTCACCGTCGAGTTCACCGTCCTGGGCCAGGCATACATCGGCCTGAATGGCGGGCCAAATTTCAAGCCGAACGAGGCGGTCAGCTTCATGGTCATGACCGAGAACCAGGAAGAGACCGACCGATTCTGGAACGCCATCGTCGGCAACGGCGGCCAGGAGAGCGCTTGCGGCTGGTGCAAGGATCGCTGGGGGTTTTCCTGGCAGATCACGCCGCGCGTGCTGCTCGACGCGACGACCGACCCGGATCGCGCCGCCGCGAAGCGGGCCATGGAAGCCATGATGACGATGAGGAAGATCGACATCGCCACGATCGAGGCCGCTCGCGCCGGGAAGGCCGGTAAATAAGATCACCCGCGGCGTTTTCCAGAGGCCAAGGTTTTACAGTCCCCGAGCTCGGCTGAATACTTGTGAAATTTGAAATTGAGATCCGGGGCCGGGCGCGGGCCTCAGTCCTCCAGCTTCGCCAGGACGGCGCGGACGATCGTGCGGAGCTTCACCTCGGCCTCGTTGGCCACGGCGATGATCTCCTCCAGGCTGACTGGCTGGAGCGCGTCGGGCAGGCAGAGGTCGGTGACGATCGAGAAGCCCAGGACGCGCAGGCCGGCGTGGACGGCCACGATCGCCTCGGGGACGGTCGACATCCCGACCACGTCGGCGCCGATGCCCCGCAGGAAGCGGTACTCGGCGCGGGTCTCCAGGTTCGGGCCGGTCACCGCCACGAAGACGCCGCGGTGCGCGACGATGTTCTCTTCCAACGCGGCCCGCAGCGCGAGCTTCTGGCAGGCCCCGGTCGTAAGGCTCGATCATGTCGGGGAAGCGGATGCCGAGCCGGTCGTCGTTGGGGCCGACCAGGGGGTTGTGCCCGAGCAGGTTGATGTGGTCCTCGATGACGACCAGGTCCCCCTTGTGGTAGAGCGGGTTGAGCCCCCCGGCCGCGTTGGAGACGAACAGGAACCGGCAGCCGAGCTCCTTCATGACCCGGATCGGGAAGGTCACCTGGGCGGCGGAGTAGCCCTCGTAGAGGTGGAACCGGCCCTCCATCGCCATGACCGCCTGGCCGGCCAGGGTGCCGCAGACGAGCTGCCCCTTGTGGCTGGCGACCGTCGAGCGGGGGAAGTGGGGGATGTCGGGATAGGGGATCATCGCCTCGGCCTCGATCTCGCGGGCCAGGGCCCCGAGGCCGGTCCCCAGCACGATCCCGACGCGGGGCGTGCCGGCCCAGCGCGCCCGGACGGCCCGGGTGGCTTCCTGAACGTGGTCCCACTCGTGGTGTGTCATGGGCTGATGCGAATTCCGGGGTGGTGAGTGGAGCGGGCCCGGACCGGGGTCGCGGGGCCCGGAGGCCGGGCGGATCGGGCTGGGTCGGTCGGTGGCGGCACGACGCCCGCGGCCCGCTCAGGGCCGCTCGAAGCGGCGCAGGAGGCGGGGGAACCGGGGGTCGTGGCGGAGGGATTTCAGGTCGGGATCGCGGCGGACATGGTCGATCCGCCGGTAGCCCAGCTCCAAAGATCGCTGGAGGGCGGCGAAGGCCGGGTCGGACATCCCGAGCACCGCGTAGGTGCACGCCAGGTTGTACCAGGGGATCGGCCGCTCGGGCAGGAGGCGGACGAGGCGGCGGTCGACCTGCAACGCCCGGGCATAGAGCCCCTTGGCGGCCAGGTTGTTGCCGTGGACCCGCAGCGCGTCGGCGAAGAACGGGTCGCGCTCCAGGACCCGCGCCAGGAACTCGAGCTCGAAGTCGAGCTGGCTCTGCTCGCGGAGCCTCCGCGTCGTCGTTTCGGGGACCGGCCCGTCGGACGACGGGTCTCCCGGACGCTCCTGGGGTGCGGCCATCGGTCAGACGCTCCCTTCCCGGCGGGTGATCCTCCTCGGCGGCGCGCTCCGTCGCGCGCAGGGCGAGGGCCTGCAGAACTCTCAGGATAGCCGGAACGCGGCCGCGCCAACAAGCAGAAGTTCGCCGAAATCGACGGGCGGCCCGCCCGCGAGAGGCCGAGACCCGACGGGACAGCCCGGGGCAGGCGCCGACGCCCGCCCCGCCGGACAACGCGACGGCCCCGATCGCACGGCCCGGTGCCTCCCCCGATCACAGCTCGTCGAGATCCTCTTCGTCCTCCTCAAGATCCTCCTCATCGTCGTCGAGATCCTCGTCGTCCTCCTCGTCGTCGATGTCGATGTCGTCGATCTCGTCGTCGATCTCCTCGTCGATGTCGTCCTCGTCGTCGAACTCGTCGTCGAACTCGTCCTCCTCATCGTCGTCGAATTCGTCGTCGAGGTCGTCATCCTCGTCGTCAACCTCCTCGTCGAATTCCTCCTCATCCCCGGGATGGCGGGCGACGAGGGGGGGGGAGCCGGTTCGGCCTCCCGGGCGGGCTCGCCCGTGGTCGGCAGGTCAAGCGTCGCGAGCATTTCCAGACGGTCCCACATGAGGTCGGTCCTCAGGCCAAGGAGTCCAACGGGGGCAGTCCCCGACTCGGTGCGATGAGGATGGCCCGCTCGCCCCTCCCGCGATCGTCGTGACGTGTCGGCGGGGGGCGGAGCCATACTCGTAGTCCAGGCGACGGGCGATTGTCAAGCATCGGCGCCACGAAAGTGTCGATCCTCCCAAGTCTTCGGATCGGTCAGGCGAGCCGGACCACCTGGCCGGTCGCGGCGGAACGGGCGATCGCCTCCAGGAGCCGGACGGTCTCCAGCGCCTCCTCGGCCGGGCAGCACGGCGGGGACCCCGAGGCGACGGCGGCCATGAAGTCGGCGTCGATGCTCCCGCTCGGCTCGGGGAGCGCGACGGGCCGGGCGGGTGCCTCGCCGGGCTCTTCCAGTAAGGAGCGATCGGTCGCGTGCAGGCGGCCCCGCTCGCCGTAGTATGTCAGCTCGAAGAGCGTGCCCGGCGAGACCCCCGACAGCGCCAGGGTGGCCGGGGTACCGTCGGCCAGCCGGATCGCGGCGGCGGTCGCCAGGTCGAGGCCCGTCTCCGTCCGGTGCTGGACCGCGGCGGCCTCGACGGCGACCCGCCCGGTCGTCCAGATCAGCGCGTCGATCAGGTGGTCGCCCGCGTCGGCCAGGAGTCCCCCGCCGGAGACCTTGGGGTCGAACCGCCACGAGTTCTCCGACCCGCCATGCGACTCCAGCCAGGGCTGCGCCAGCGCGGCGGTCACCAGGCGGAGCGTCCCGATGGCGCCGCCGGCGATCCGCCGCCTCGCCTCGATGAGGCTGGGGCGGAGGCGATACTGGTGGCCCACGCCGACGATGCGGCCCCGCCCGCGGGCCAGGCCCACGATGTCGGCCGCCTCCTGGACGTTGGTCGAGAGCGGCTTCTCGACGAAGACGTGGCAGCCGGCCTGCAGCGCGTCCATCGCCGGTCGGTAGTGCGCCAGGTGGGGGGTGAAGATCGCCACGACGTCGGGGGCCGCCAGCCGGATCAGCTCGCGATGGTCGGCGAACGCGGGCACCCCGGTCTCTCCCCCGGACGACGGCAGCCCCGCGGCCATCGCCTCGGCCGCGGCGAGGTCGGGGTCGGCGCAGCCGACGACGCGGACACCGTCCAGGGCGGCCAGCCGCTCCAGATGGGCCCGCGCGGCCAGCCCGCACCCGACGATCCCGATGCGAAGCATGGAGCTTGCCATCCCCCACCCACTCCCGCCACGGACCCCCGACCGCCCGGCCGTCCCGACCTCCCGGGGCCGATCGCGAATCCGCGGCACCATCCCAGCAACCTCGGCGCCCCGCGTCAAGAGGTGATTCGAGCCCTAATTCCTGATTCGATGAGACGGTTGCGAGCGACGAGGGCCCGTCTGCCGGCGGGGTGGCCCGACCGCCTCCGGCCGGGTCCGGCCCTCGATGGAGTTACTCTACCACGCCCGCCGTCGGACCGACCCGTTTCGCGACGAATTCGGCCCCTCGGACCACCCCCGGCGCGGCGCGCTTGACGACGGCCGCGGCGAGCGCGACGGTCGAGGGGATGTGACAGGTGCGCGGGGATGATCGGGATGGGAGATCGCCCCGGGCACGGGCGGGTCCGGCCTCACTTCGACCCGGACTTCACCGGCTGGCCGTTGACCGTGGTGCTCGCCGCCCCGGCCTCGATGTCGACGTTGGTCTTCTCCGTCTTCTGCGTCTCGATCGTATAGCCCTTCTTCTGGACCGTCTCGGTGAGCGTCTTGCCGGTCGCCTTGTCGATCACCTTCTTGTCATCGACGACGATGACCTCCCGCTTGGTCTTGGCCGTCGTCCGATCCGCCTCGCCCGTCTTCACGCCCAACGCTTCCTCGGCGAGCTTGGCGTCGGGGTCGTTGGCCCCGCCGCAGCCGACCAGGATCATCGACGGGCCGGCCAGCGCGATCGACAGGATGGCGCGATGGAGGCGTCTCATGGGGCGATCTCCGCGATGGCGAGGGGAGCGGGTCCGGACCTTAAACATGAGTTTAGCAGTTCTGATGCCGGGGTGGTACGATTCTCGGGTCGCCGATGAACCCCCGAGGATGGACCATGCACGGTGTTCCCGAGATGATCGAGCCCGTCCGCCACGGCGAATCGCTCCTGGCCGAGATCGACGCGACCCGCCCCGCGCCGGGGGCGTTGGTCGTCTGGTGGCTCGGGCAGAGCGGATTCCTGATCAAGACGAGGATGGGGACGCTCGTCATCGACCCGTACCTGTCGGAGCACCTGACCCGAAAGTACGAGGGGACGGACAGGCCGCACGTCCGGATGACCCGGGCGCCGCTGCGGGGGGCCGACCTGCGCGGGGTCGACCTGGTCCTGTCGAGCCACAAGCACTCCGACCACCTCGACCCCGGCACGATGCCCGACCTGCTCGCCGCGTCGCCCGACGCGAGGCTCGTCCTGCCCGAGGCGCTGGTCGAGCACGCCGTCGGGCTCGGCCTGGCTGAAGAGCATCTGGTCGGCCTCGATGCGGGGGGGACCTACGAGAGGGCGGGTTTCGCGGTCCGCGCGATCCCCTCGGCGCACGAGGGACTCGACACCGACGAGAGGGGGCGCCATCTTTATCTGGGGTTCGTCGTCGAGGCGGAGGGTCTGCGGCTGTATCATAGCGGGGACGGCCTGGCCTACGACGGCCTGGCCGGTCGGCTCGGGCCGGGGCCGTTCGACGTGCTCTTCCTGCCGATCAACGGCCGGGACCCGGCGCGGGGGGTGGCGGGGAACATGACGGCGGCCGAGGCGGTCGACCTGGCGGCCGAGGTCCGGCCCCGGTTCCTGGTCCCCCATCACTACGACATGTTTACGTTCAACACCGTGCCGGTCTCCGCGTTCGAGGCCGAGGCGCGCCGGCTGCCCGGCGGCGTCTCGCCCCGAGTGCTCCGGTGCGGCGAGCGCTGGGAGGTCGTGCGGTGAGCGTCACCCTGGGGATCGACGTCGGGACGTCCGGGACCAAGACCCTCGCCATCGACGAGCGCGGGACCATCCTCGCCTCGGCGACGGCCGAGTACCCGTGCGACCACCCCCGCCCCGGCTGGTCGGAGCAGGACCCCGAGCTCTGGTGGGAGGCGACCAAGGCCACCGTCGGCCGGGTGATGGACGAAGCGGGTCTCAAGCCGGCCGACGTGGCCGGGGTCGGCCTGAGCGGCCAGATGCACGGCTCGGTCTTCCTCGACGCCGACGGCCGGGTGATCCGGCCCGCCCTGCTCTGGAACGACCAGCGCACCGCCGCCGAGTGCGTCGAGATCGAGCGGCGGGCCGGGGGCCGCGAGGCGCTGGTCCGCATGGTCGCCAACCCCGCCTTGACCGGGTTCACCGCGCCGAAGCTGCTGTGGCTCCGCAACCACGAGCCGAGGTCGTGGGACCGCGTCCGGCAGGTGCTCCTGCCGAAGGACTACATCCGCTATCGCCTGACGGGCACCTACGCGACCGAGGTCAGCGACGCCTCGGGGACGCTCCTGCTCGACGTGGCGCACCGCCGCTGGAGCCGCGAGCTGCTCGGCCTGCTGGAGATCGACCCCGCGCTGCTGCCGCCGTGCTTCGAGAGCCCCGAGGTGTCGGCGCAGGTCGGCGCGATGGGGGCGTCGGCGACCGGGCTGGCCGCCGGGACGCCGGTGGTCGGCGGCGGTGGCGACCAGCCCGCCGGCGCCGTGGGCAATGGGATCGTCCGGTCGGGGGTCGTGTCGGCCACGATGGGCACGTCGGGCGTCGTCTTCGCGCACGCCGACGAGCTGGGCTTCGACCCGCTCGGGCGCCTCCAGCGCGGCTGCCACGCCGTGCCGGGGGCCTGGCACGTCATGGGGGTCGTCCTGGCGGCCGGCGGCAGCTTCCAGTGGTTCCGCAACGAGCTCGGCAAGGCCGAGGTCGCGATGGCGAGGGCGCGCGGCGTCGATCCCTACTTCCTGCTGACCGACGAGGCCGCGCTGGCCGGCCCCGGGGCCGAGGGGCTGTTCTTCCTGCCCTACCTGACCGGCGAGAGGACGCCGCACTTCGATCCCGACGCCAAGGGGGCGTGGGTCGGCCTGACCGTCCGCCACGGCCGCCCGCACCTGATCCGCAGCATCCTCGAAGGGGCGTCCTACGCGATGCGAGACAGCCTGGAGCTGATCCGCGAGATGGGCGTGGCGATCGAGCAGGTCCGCGCCTCGGGCGGCGGTGCGCGGAACCCGCTCTGGCGGCAGATCCAGGCCGACATCTACGGCCACGACGTCCACACCCTCCAGTCGACCGAGGGCCCCGCCTTCGGCGCCGCCCTGCTGGCGCAGGTCGGCACCGGCGGGTTCGCGACGGTCCCCGAGGCGTGCGACGCCACGATCCGCCTCGCCGAGAGGACCGCGGTCGATCCCCGGATGCGGGAGTTCTACGACCGGGGCTATACCCTCTATCGCCAGCTCTACCGCGACCTGCGCGGTTCGTTCGCGGCGATCTCCGGCCTGGTCCAATCCTTTCGCGCCTGACCGTCGCCGCCCTCGGGGAGCCTTCGCCTTGGCCCGTCGCCCCTCCCGGCCCGAGAAATCCCGATCGCGCGCGGAGACCCCGAAGCCCCCCGAGCCGTCCACGGCCCCCGCGCCGTTCTGGACCCGGCGGCGGTCCGCGCCGGCAGTCGTCCTGCTGCTGGCGGCCCACCTGTCGCTGGCCGTCGCGAGCCAGGTGCGGGAGAACCCGACGATCGACGAGGTGATCCACCTGCCGGCCGGGATCACCTACTGGCAGACCGGGACGTTCCGCCTCTACCACCACAACCCCCCTCTGATCAAACTGGTGGCCGCGCTTCCGGTGCTCGCGACGGGGGCCGAGGTGGACTACACGTCCCCCTCCTGGCAACAGGAGCCCCCGAACAAGGCGATGTTCGCCCACGAGTTCATGTACCTCAACGCCGCCCGCTACTTCGAGCTGTTCGCCCTCGCGAGGCTGCCGATGCCCCTGTTCTCGGCGCTGGGGGGGCTGGTCGTCTATCTCTGGTCGTCGAAACTCTACGGGAGGGGCGGGGGGCTGCTCAGCCTGGCCCTCTGGTGCTTCTGCCCGAACGTCCTGGCGCACGCCCGGCTGATCACGACCGACGTCGGCGCGTCGGCCCTCGGCGTGCTCGCCACGTTCACCTTCTGGCTCTACCTGAGGCGCCCTTCCTGGACCCGGGCCCTGCTCGCGGGGCTGGCGCTGGGGGTGGCGCAGCTCGCGAAGTTCAGCCTGATCCTGCTGTACGGACTCTGGCCCCTGATCTGGCTGATGCGCGAGGCCCTGTCGGGGGAGCGGCGGGGCCTCGGCAGGAGGGTCGCGCGAGCGGCCTTGCAGGGGGCCGCGATGGTCGCCCTGAGCGTGCTGGTGATCGACCTGGGCTATGGGTTCGAGGGGGTGGGCCGGCCTTTGGGCGACTTCCCATTCGTCAGCGCGACATTCACGCGCCGAGCGCCCCCGCCCGAAGTTCCAGATGCCGCGGCCCGACGAGCCGTTCGGGCGCATCCACGAGTACCGCGTCAACCGCTTTCGCGACACCCCGCTGGGACGCCTGCCCTCGCCCCTCCCGGCGCATTACCTGCTCGGCTTCGACGACCAGAAGCTCGAAGCCGACGGCATCTGGGTCCGGTTCCTGGTCCCCCCCGGGATCGGCGACAGGATGGGTCCCGAGGGGGACAAACTTGCCGGCTACCCGGTCTACCTCGACGGCGAGCTCCGCGACCGGAGCTGGTGGGACTACTACCTCCGCGCCCTCTGCTACAAGGTCCCCGAAGGGACCTGGGCGCTGGTGATGCTCTCGATGGTCGTGCTGGTCGTCTCGCGGCGGCCGCGCGCCCCGTGGGCCGACGAGCTGGCCGTGCTGACGGTGCCGGTAGCAATCCTGATCATCATCAGCGCCTTCACCAACATCGCCATCGGGCTGCGGTACGTGCTGCCGATCTTCCCCTACCTGTTCATCTCGGCGGGGAAGCTGGCCCCGTGGGCGGCCGGGCTGCGTGGCCCGTGGCGATGGGTCGCGTCCGTGGCGGTTGGCCTGGCACTGGCCGGAACGATCGCGGCGACGGTGCGGATTCACCCTCATTACCTGGCCTATTTCAACGCCGTCTCGGACGGGCCCGACCGGGGCGCGGAGCACCTGATCGACAGCAACCTCGACTGGGGTCAGGATCTGGTCAACCTGAAGCGCTGGATCGATAAGGAACGCGCCGGCGAGACGGTCGGCCTGGCGTACTTCGGGCAGATCAACCCGAACATCTTCGCCCTGCGGGGCGAGGGCTTCGACTGGTTCCTCCCCCCTCCCCTGCCGGGGACGATGGGGATGGAGAAGGCCCTCCCGCCGCGCCTTCGGGGCGCCCCGGCGGCGAATCGGATCAAGCCGGGGCTGTACGCGGTCAGCGCGTCGCTGGTCGAGGGGCTCGATTGGCGGGTCTACGACAGCAGCCGCTGGGCCCCCTATGCCGCCCATCGCGGCGCCTTCGGCTACTTTCGCGAGCTGAGGCCGTTCGCTAAGATCGGCTATTCGATCTTCCTCTACCGGGTCACGCCCGAGGACGCCGCCCGGCTGGCGCGGCACTGGCCCGTCGGGAAGTGACGACGTCCTAACGGCAAGCGGGGCCGGTTTTTCCTTGCGTCGCGGCCGCGCCGGCCTTACAACGTGGCATCCCGTCGCGAGGCCGGTCGGTGGGGTCCTGGCTGGGGGTATTGGACCGATGAGCGATCAGAAACTCGCCGCGCGGGCCCGCGCGGTTCTCGACGCGGGCGAGGGCATCCTGCGGCTGGCCCCGACGTGGGTCCCGCGCTCGTTCCTGATGCCGGGCGGACGCCTCAAGCTGGCCCCGCAAGACCTGTACGCGCTGGGCACGCACCGCGGCGGCATCGACGAGCGCTGGTTCGCCTCGACCACCCCCGCCGCCAACGAGGGCGCCCCCCCGACGAGGGCCTCAGCTACGTCGTCCACGACGGAGACCGCTTCACCCTGAAGGACGCCATCGAAGCCCACGGCGCCGAGATGATCGGAGAGGCGATCTGGTCGAAGTACAAGAAGTGGCCCGTCTACAGCAAGTTCTTCGACAACCTCGGCCCGATCCCGCACCATATGCACCAGAACGCCGAGCAGGCCGCCAAGCTCGGCCGCGAGGGGAAGCCCGAGAGCTACTACTTCCCCCCCCAGCTCAACTGGACGGGCAACCACTTCCCCTACACCTTCATGGGCCTGGAGCCGGGCACCACCAAGGACGAGATCCGCCGCTGCCTGGAGCGGTGGGACGAGGGGGACAACGGCATCCTCGACCATTCCAAGGCGTACCGCCTCAAGCCCGGCACCGGCTGGCTCATCCCGCCGTGCGTCCTGCACGCGCCCGGGTCTCTGGTGACCTACGAGCCGCAGTGGGGCTCCGACGTCTTCGGCATGTACCAGTCGATGGTCGAAGGCCGCCGCGTCCCCTGGGAGCTGCTGGTCAAGGACGTCCCCGAGGACAGGCACAAGGACCTCGATTATCTGGTCGAGCAGCTCGACTGGGAGAAGAACGTCGACCCCGAGTTCAAGGCCCACAACTACCTGGAGCCGATCGTCCACTCGGGCTCGGAGGGCGAGGGTTACGTCGACAGGTGGGTCGTCTACGGTCGGGTCGACGGCAAGCAGCTCTTCAGCGCCCGCGAGCTGACGGTCTACCCCGGCGGCTCGGCCACGATCAAGGACCCGGGCGCCTCCGGCGTGATCGTCAGCCAGGGCCGCGGCACGATCGGCAAGCTGGAGGTCGATTGCCCGGTCTACATCCGCTACGGCGAGACGACCCGCGACGAGGTCTTCATCACCGCCAAGCGCGCGAAGGAGGGCGTGACCTTCAAGAACACCGGGACCGAGGTCTTCGTCAGCCTCCGCTACTTCGGGCCCGACGTCCACGCGAGCGTGCCGGAGGTCGGAGATTACCGCAAGGGGCTGTGATGGCGATGGACGATTGGCCCACGCCCGAGCCGGTCGAATTGCCGGAGGGAATCCATGATCTGATCAAACCGGAGCTCCAGCCCGGCGAACGGCTGCTCTGGGCGGGTAGGGGGAGCATTCGTCCGCGGATTGTTTATCCGAGCAATCCGAGCATGAATCCCCTGGCCGCAGCCCTCCTCGCCGCCGGTTTCTTCATCATAGGCGAGTTGTGCCTCGCCGGCTACTTCGGAGCCTTCGGTCGCGGCTTCGACGAGAAGGACAGTGGCAAGCTCCTGCTGTTCGGCCTGATCGGGACGATCGGCGGATCTCTCGGCGGCGTCGGCATGATCGGGGGTTGGCTGTCGCGAAGCTCGGAGCGAACGAAGGCCGCACAGAGCCTGTACGCCCTGACCGACCGCCGCGTGATCATCCGGAAGCCGAGGAGAGGGACGGATGCCGTCGAGGTTTACACGTCCCCCCGTGGTAAGATCAGGGACGTCCATCGCGTCGAATATTCTGATGGGTCCGGGGACGTGATCTGCGGGGTCTCCGAGGAGATGTGGTGGGGGGCGTGCTGCAACCTCGAAGGGGTCGCCGAGGTCCGGCGCGTCGAGGAGTTGGTCCGGAGGTTCCTGACCGCCCCCGATCCGGAGGCGGGAGTACAGGGCGGGCCCGTTTGACGATCGAGGCTGGAGGTCGCCTGATGTCCGCGACGTTGACCGCCCCGAGCATCGCCGAGACCGAGCAACGCCTAGTCCTGACCAGGATCGGCTGGGGCAACTACGTGACGATCTCGGACGCGCTGCCCGACTGGCGCGGCCTGAGGTTGATCTACATCGACGGGAGGCTAACCCTCTTGACCACGTCGCGCCGGCACGACTGGCTCGCCGAACGAGTAGGACAACTCTTCGTAGCGGTCGCCGAAGGCTGCGGCATCATCTGGGAGGATGCGGGCCAGGCGACATACCGGCTCGAAGGTCGCGGCGCAGGCGTCGAGGGTGATAAGACCTTCTACGTCGGGGCAAAATGCCGAGCGAATGCGGGGTCGGCAGAACATTGACCTGACGACTCAGCCGCCCCCCGACGTGGCAATTGAGATCGAGGTCACCCATCCCGCCGATGACGCCATCGCGGCCTGGGGTCGGCTTGGAGTCCCGGAGGTCTGGCGGTTGAATGACGGGCATTGGACGCTCCAATTCGGCCTCCGCCGCGACGACGGCACCTATGCCCCGGCCCCCCGCAGCGCGGCGCTGCCCGTGCTGGAGCCGGCCGACGTCCTCGGCCAACTCCGCCTGGCCGAGGAGATCGGGGCCGCACGCTGGCACGCGCAGCTCAACGACTGGGTCCGCGACGTCCTGCTGCCGCGACGCGGCGGTTGATCATCCCTGAAGGGTATTCGCACCATGAGCGGCAGCCATCCCAACAACTTCCCCAAGCTGCACAACGCGGCCTGGCCCGGCGTGGTCGGCAAGGGCGAGGGCTCGGAGCCCCCGATCGGCCTGGACACGATGCTCGACCTGACCGCCGCGGCCGAGGTCGACGGCGTCAAGTTCGACGGCTTCGACCTGTTCCTGTACGCCCCTCACATCAACATCGACGCCACCGACGACGAGCTCAAGGCGCTGGCCGACAAGGCATCGTCGCGCGGCCTGGCGATCGGCTCGGTGGTGGCGCCGGTCTGGCCGCCGACCGGCGGCGGGTCGGCGATGGACGAGGGCGAGGGGCGCAGGAAGTTCCTGGAGCAGGTCCGCAAGGGCTGCCGGATCGCCAAGAGGCTGCGCGAGCTGGGCGTGCGGCCCTACGGCGTGGTCCGGTTCGACTCGGCCTGCGGCGTCGGCGACTGGGCCGCCGACCCCGAGGGGAACCAGAAGAAGATCGCCGAGACCTTCAAGCAGGCCGGCCAGATCGCCCGGGACCACGGCGAGCGCCTCGCCGCCGAGGGGGAGATCTGCTGGGGTGGCATGCACTCCTGGCGCAAGATGGTCGACCTCCTCGAACGGGTCGGCGAGCCCGAGACGGTCGGCTTCCAGGCCGACATGGCCCACACGCTGCTCTACACCCTCGGCGAGAACGCCCCCGAGGACCGCATCCTCCCCGACGACTTCGACTGGAGCGACGAGGCCACGCTCGACCAGGCCCTGAAGACCCTGACGGCCGCGCTGCGGCCCTGGACGATCGACTTCCACGTCGCGCAGAACGACGCCACCGTGCACGGCTCGGGGTCGCACGACCACACCGGCCGACACTGCCTGGCGACCGACCCCAACGGCAAGCTCGACATCCCGCACCACGCCGGCTTCTGGCTCCGCGACGAGTCCGGCAAGCTGACCAAGGCGTTCCGCCACATCTGCTGGGACGGCTGCATGTTCCCCAACGCCGTGATGATGAAGCCGCAGACCTGGAACGACATCCTCGCCACGATGATCGCCGTCCGCGACGCGCACGGCTGGCGTGGCAGTAGAGCAGTCAGGCAGTCAGAGAATTCTCCATCGGATGGCGGTTGGTCGGAGGGTGGAAGGCAAGGGATTCGTATTTCACTGCCTACCGCCTACTGCCTACTGCCTACTCCCAAGGGACCAGACGCGATGGCCAAGACGTTCAACGTGGCGATGATCGGCTACGGCTTCATGGGCCGGGCGCACTCGAACGCCTACCGGCAGGTGAGCCAGTTCTTCGACCTGAAGCACCGGCCGGTGATGAAGGTCGCCTGCGCCCGCAACGCGGAGAAGCTCAAGAAGTTCGCCGAGAACTGGGGCTGGGAGGAGACCGAGACCGACTGGCGGCGGGTGGTCGAGCGGAAGGACGTCGACGCGATCGACATCGGCAGCCCGAACAACACGCACAAGGAGATCGCGCTGGCGGCGGCGGCGGCGGGCAAGGCGATCCTGTGCGAGAAGCCCCTGGCGATGGACCTGGCCGAGGCGGTCCGAGATGACCGAGGCGGTCGAGAAGGCGGGCGTGGCCAACTTCGTCTGGTACAACTACCGCCGCGTCCCGGCGATCACGCTGGCCAAGCAGATCGTCGACGAGGGCCGGCTCGGCCGCGTCTTCCACTACCGCGCCTGCTACCTCCAGGACTGGACGATCGAGCCCGACCTGCCTCTGGGCGGCCAGACGCTCTGGCGGCTCGACAAGGACGTGGCCGGCTCGGGCGTGACCGGCGACCTGATCAGCCACTCGGTCGACACCGCCATCTGGCTCAACGGCCCGATGACCAAGGTCGTCGGCGACACCGAGACGTTCATCACCGAGCGCCCGATCCAGGACGAGCCCGGCAAGACCGCCAAGGTCGGCATCGACGACGCCTGCCAGTTCCTCTGCCGGTTCGCCAACGGGTCGCTCGGCCTGTTCGAATCGACCCGGTACGCCCGGGGCCGCAAGAACAAGAACTGGTTCGAGATCAACGGCGCCGACGCCTCGATCGCCTTCGACCTGGAGGACCCGCACCGGCTCTCGTTCTACGACAACACCGACCCGGGCCACCTCCAGGGCTGGCGGACGATCCACGTGACCGGGTTCAACCACCCGTACATGAAGAACTGGTGGGTGCCGGGCACGACGATCGGCTACGAGCACACGTTCATCAACGCCTTGGCCGACTTCCTCAAGGGGCTGGAGACGGGCACCCCGGCCAGCCCGACCTTCCGCGACGCCCTGCCGACGCAGGCCGTCTGCGACGCCGTGCTCGACTCGGCCGAGGTCGGCCAGTGGCAGGCCGTCGTGCCGGTCTGAGCGGGTTCCCCACCCATCCAGCCAGGAGCCGATGATGAGCGAGCAGGGCAACATCCGGGTCGTCCGCGAGATGTTCGCGGCCTTCGCGCGAGGCGACGCGCAGGCCGTGCTGGACACGCTGGCCGACGAGGTCGAATGGCGGCTCGCCGGGCCCACCCAGGTCACCTACGCCGGCATCCGCCGCGGCAAGGACAAGGTGGCCGATTTCTTCAAGGTGATCGCCGAGGCGAGCGAGTTCGAGCAGTTCGAGGCCGAGGAGTTCCTCGCGCAGGGGGACAAGGTCGTGGCGCTGGGCCACGAGCGCCAGCGGATCAAGTCGACCGGCCAGGTCGTCGAGAACGACTGGGCGATGGTCTTCACCGTCCGCGACGGCAAGATCGCCCGCTATCGCAACTACGTAGACACCGCCGCGCACCGGGGCCGGTGACCCGACTCCCCCATCGCGGGCGCCCCCTCCCCGCCCGTAGAATGGGGTGGGGGCAGACCTTGTCTCTCGGGGCCGCGGACGCGGTGGGGTACCCTGATGCCGAAGCTGACCTTCTACAGGCAGAAGCGCGACGATGGTGCCACTCGCACTGGCATCGAGTTGGACGGGGAGACGATCGCCGAACGCTTCGAGGGAGGCGAGGGCGAGCGGGACCCCGCCCTGCTCTGGTATGTCGATCTCCGCTGCGAAGGGGCCGGCCTCCCCGATGATCCGGACGCCGCGACGCATTGGCTCCTCGAACAAGCCCCGATCATCCGTGTTGGATTCGCCCGGTTCGCTGAGAGGCTCCGGGCCGGCGTGGACACCGACCTCTACTCGCTGACGTGGTCCGAATTCGCCGACGTCCCGGAGGGCGTCGGCATGACGATCGCCTGCTCCGCGATTCGCAGGATCGAGGCACGCGAGATGTCGGCGATCCTGGCGGATGTCGGCAGTCATTGGGACGATATCATCAAGACAATCGATGTTCCCCAGGAGGTCGAAGACCTGCGATAGGACATGCCCAAACGCATCCTCGACACGAACATCCTCATCGCCCATTTCAAGGGGCTCAAGCCGCTGGCCGAGAGGGGCCCCTCCGATGCGGAGGACTGGGCCAGGGTGCTGATCCAGGACAAGGGGACCAATGCCATCGTGTCGCCGGTCGAGATCGAGATCCTTGTCGGAGTCCAGGACCCTCACGAGCTCGAATTGACGGAGGCGTTTCTTCGGCCTTTCGCGATCATCGATGAGCGGCGGGTGCTGCCCGAGGATTGGGAGGAAGCCCGTCGGATCGCGAAGCGGGTGGTGAGATACGATCGCGAGGTCCCCCGACGCCATCGGAGACGGCCCCGCGAGCGGAACCCGAAGACCGAGTCGAGGGACTTCGGCGACTGCCTGATCACGGCGATCGCGTCTCGGTTGAATTGCGAAGTCATCACGGATGACCAGGGCCTCCACAGACAGGCCGGACGTGCCAGCCAGGGGTAAGGGTTGCGCCGCGGCAGGGCGCCGCCGTCCGGGCGATTCGGTCGTTTCCACCCTTCGAGAGGACGCCCCATGAAGACCGGGATGAACCTGCTGCTCTGGACGACCGAGGTGACCACCGAGCACGACGGCCTGCTCGACCAGATCAAGGCGATGGGCTTCGACAGCGTCGAGATCCCGATCTTCGCCCTCGACGACCGGGCCCCCTACGAAAGGCTGGGCAAGCGGCTCCGGTCGCTCGGCCTGGGGGCGACCGCGGTGACGGTCATGACGCCCGAGGCCAACCCGATCTCGCCCGACCCGGTGATCCGCGAGGCGGCCGTCGCGCAGCTCGACAAGGTGCTCGACCGCGGCGAGGCGTTCGGCTGCGAGATCCTCTGCGGGCCGATCCACTCGGCCATCGGCGTCTTCTCGGGGCAGGGCCCGACCGAGGACGAGTTCAAGCACGGCGTCGACACGCTCCGCAAGGTCGCCGAGAAGGCCCAGGCGCGGGGCATCCGGCTCGGGGTCGAGTATCTGAATCGGTTCGAGAACTACTTCCTGACGACCGCCGCCGACACGGTGCGGTTCGTCCGCGCGGTCGACCACCCGTCTTTGCGGATGATGTACGACAGCTTCCACGCCGCACATCGAGGAGAAGGACCAGGCGCGGGCCATCGCGTCGTGCGCGGCCGAGACGATCCACGTCCACGTCTCGGAGAACGACCGCGGCATCCCGGGCACCGGACAGGTGGACTGGGACGGCTACTGGTCGGGGCTGAAGGCGAGCGGTTTCGACGGCTACGCGACGATCGAGGCGTTCGGCCGCGCCCTGCCGGCGCTGGCCGCCGCCACGAGGGTCTGGCGCGACCTGTTCCCCGACCCGCTCGGCCTCTGCCGCGACGGCCTCGCCTTCATCAAGAAGAGCGGCGGGCGGCCCTGAGCCCCGAACCATCGCGACCCGCCCGCTGTCCGGATCGTCGGACCACATCCGAGGGGTTCGGACACCGGGGAGGGTATGCCGATGGGCGTCGTGGGTCTGGTGGGGGAGCGCGTCCGCCTGGTGCCGCCCGAGGCGGCACTCCACCTGGAGAACGCTCTGCGGTGGTTCAACGACCCGGCCGTCACGACCACGCTCGACTTCTTCCTCGGCGTCTCCCGGAAGCAGGAGGAGGAGTTCTTCGCGCGGATCGAGACGAGTCGCGAGACCGACCTCTCCTGGGCGATCGTCACCCTCGACGACGACCGGCACATCGGCTTCATCGGGCTGCACCAGGTCGACTGGAAATCGCGATGCGCCGTCGGCGGCCTCGCCATCGGCGAGCCCGACGCCTGGGGCCGCGGCTATGCCACCGACGCGGTGCGCGTCCGGTCGCGGTTCGCCTTCGAGCAGATGGGCCTGCACCGGATCGAGGGCCGCACCATCAACCCCGCGATGCGCCGCGTGTATGAGAAGTGCGGCTACCGCCACGAGGGGGTCGCGCGGAAGAAGCTCTGGCGCGACGGCCGATGGCGCGATGTGGACCTGTTCGCCATCCTCGACGAGGATTACAGCCCGACCACGCCCGACCCCCGCTGACCCGCCCATTCGAACTATTCAACCGGGACCGACTTGGAATTGGCGATTACAATAGGATGATTTGATACCCCAGCGCACGGCGCAGTGCTCGAGCAAGGGGGCGGACGCCGCTTCATGTCGCGCCGAATGATATCCGATGATCAAACCTTTGCCGGGCATGGCGACGAACCGGAGGTAATCATCCTCGAATTCGGCCGAGTCCGCGACCACGATATTGATCGCCAGGGGCTGCAAACGTCGATGCTCCTCGATCACCGCCTGCCGTTGCTCCTCGGTCGCCACCAGAGGAGCTCGCATGCCCTCGAACGTGCGGATCATGCTCGCCACGACCTTCCCCCCTCCTCTTGGTCGACATCGACGAATGCGAACTCGGCCCGTAACCGACTCGCGATCTCGTCCGGAGGTAGGGCGACGGCACCTTCGAGCGGGTCCAGGCGGTGGGCCATGTCCTAACTCCAGGTCTGCTCACCCGAAGATCGTCGCGACGGGGAGTTCGAACCCCGGGAGCACCGGCGACCGGACGACCTCGCCCATCCCGTAGCGCCCGGCCGCCACATACCGGCCAGCGTCCAGCGACAGCACCTCGACCGATTGCGACTCCGGGTGGACGCGCCAGACCTCGCGCACCCCGATCGAGGCATAGTCGGCCAGCTTCTCGGCCCACGACGCGGCGGTCTCGCTCTCCGATCGGACCTCGACGGCCAGGTCGGGAGCGACCTCCCCGTATCGCATCCGTTTCAGTTGCTCCTGGCTCGCGCGCGCGGTGCCGAAGAACATCAGGTCGGGCTGGCGCATCCGGAGCTTCGGCAGCTTGCGGATCAGGAGGTCGCACGGGGCGACGAGGATGGTCCCGAGCCCTCCGGCGGAGACGAAGTCGAAGAGCGGACGGTAGATATTCATCGAGATCGAGCTGGTGATCGAATACAGGTCCCGGCATGGTCATGATCACCCCATCGATGACCTCTTGGCGCTGCTTCGTTACGGGCATCGCCATATATTCTTCGAATGTCACTTCCCGAGCCGTCGTCGGTTGCTTCGCCGCGCGGGTCATGGTCGATCACCTCCCGAGTGTTTCAGACGCCCACCTTCTTGCCGCCGCCCCGCTCGGCGCGCTTGCGGCCCTCCTCGGTGAGCTCCTTCTTGCGGAGCCGGATCTTCGAGGGGGTGACCTCGACCAGCTCGTCGGTCTCGATGTATTCGAGCGCGATCTCCAGGGTCAGCAGCCGAGGGGGCTTGAGCAGGATGTTCTTGTCGGAGCCCGAGGCGCGCATGTTGGTCAGCTTCTTCTCCTTGCTGGGGTTGACCACCAGGTCGTCGCCGCGGGCGTTCTCGCCGATGATCATGCCCTGGTAGACGTCGTCGCCGGGCTGGACGAACATCGTGCCGCGCTGCTGGAGGCCGTCCAGCGCGTAGGCGACCGCCTGGCCGCGGACCATGCTGACCATCACGCCGTTGGCCCGGCGCGGGATGTCGCCCCGAAGCGGCTGGTAGTCGTGGAAGTTGTGGTGCATGATCGCCTCGCCCTGCGTGGCGCTCATCAGGCGGTTGCGCAGGCCCAGCAGGCCCCGCGCCGGGATCTGGAACTCCAGGTGGGCGTAGGCCCCCTTGACGTCCATCTTCGTCATCTCGCCCCGCCGCGCCCCGACCAGCTCCATGACCGGCCCCATCTGGCCGTGCGGCACGTCGACGACCAGGTACTCGTAGGGCTCGTGGTCGATGCCGCCCATCGTCTTGACGATCACCTCGGGCTTGCCGACGGCCAGCTCGTAGCCCTCGCGGCGCATCGTCTCGATCAGGACCGAAAGGTGGAGCAGCCCGCGGCCCGAGACCGTGAACGAGTCGCGCTCGTCGGTCGGCTCGACCCGCAGCGCCACGTTCGACTGGAGCTCGCGGTCGAGCCTCTCCTTGAGGTGCCGCGAGGTGAGGAACTGCCCCTCGCCGGTCAGGGGCGAGTCGTTGACGGTGAACAGCATGCTCAGGGTCGGCTCGTCGACCTCGATCCTCGGCAGGGCGATCGGCCTCTCGCCGTCGGCGATCGTGTCGCCGATGTCGACCGACCCCAGGCCGACGACGGCGACGATGTCGCCCGCGGCGGCCTCGGGCACCTCCTGCCGGCCGAGCTTGTCGAAGACGAGCACGCCGTCGATCGAGCCGGGCGTGATCGCGCCCCCCGCCTTGATCAGCGCCGCCTTCTGGCCGCGACGGATGCGGCCGGCGACGACCCGGCCGATCGCAATCCGGCCGACGTACTCGGAGAAGTCGAGCGTCGTGCAGAGCATCCGCATCGGGCCGTCGGGGTCGACCTCGGGCCCGGGCACCTTCTCCAGGATCAGGTCGAACAGGGGCCGGATGTCGCCCCCGGTCGCGCGCGGGTCGGGAGAGGCGAAGCCCCCCTTGCCGGAGGCGAAGATGTAGGGGAAGTCGAGCTGCTGGTCGTCGGCGCCGAGCTCGACGAAGGTGTCGAAGACCTCGTCGAGCACCGCCTCGGGCCTCGCGTCGGGGCGGTCGATCTTGTTGATCACGACGATCGGCCGGATCTTGACGGCGAACGCCTTGCGGAGGACGAACTTGGTCTGCGGCATCGGCCCGTCGAAGGCGTCGACCAGCACCAGCGCCCCGTCGGCCATCTGGAGCGTCCGCTCGACCTCGCCGCCGAAGTCGGCGTGGCCGGGGGTGTCGATGATGTTGATCTTGGTCGTCCCGTAGCTCAGCGCGATGTTCTTGGCCAGGATGGTGATGCCCCGCTCGCGCTCCAGGTCGTTGGAGTCGAGGATGCAGTCGCCCTGGAGCTGGCTGGCGCGGAACTGGCCCGACTGCCGGAGCATCGCGTCGACCAGCGTCGTCTTGCCGTGGTCGACGTGGGCAATGATGGCCACATTGCGGACGTCATCGCGTCGAATCATGGGAATCCTGTCCGCCCCGGGACGGGGCGGGCCTTGCATGGATGGGGAGCGGGCGTACGGCGAGCGCAGCCGAGGGTTTCAGACGAGAGAATTGTAGGGATTTCAGCCCCGGACGACAAGGCCGGCTACCCTCGTCGCCGTGCCCCGCGCCGGGAGCTTTCGACGGATTACAGGCCCAGGGCGGCCCTCAAACACCCGTCGACTCGGGTCATCGTCGCGGCCGAGAGGGAACCGATCACCCTGAGGATGCGGCTGCCGTGGACGCTGTAGAGCAATTGGCAAACGATGATCGACGTGGCCCTCAGCCCGGATGATGGCTCCGTCGCCGGATCGATGAGGAGCCGGGTGGCCCCCGTCCGGGCGACGTTGCTCGTGATCTGGGCGATGATCGTGTTGACCGAGCGGACGGCGTCATCCTGCACGACGAGCGCCGGGCGGACCTTCGCGCCACCCCCGTCGCTGAACGGGAAATCCACGAGGACGATGTCGCCCCTCATCGGCGGGGATCGAGATCGTTGTAGACGTCCATTCCCGGGTCATCCCAGTCCGCGAAGGCTTCTCGGATGCCGGGGAACATCGCTTCGGCCATCCGGCGATCTTCCTCGTCCATGAGACTCTGGATGCGCTCGTAAGCTTCGACGCTCAGGATGACGTAAGCCTTGTGCGTCTCCGGGTCTTCCAGGCGGACGGGCGATCCCCCCGCCTGTTCGAGGGCCTGCCGGAGCTCGGGAGTCAGGGCGCTCATGAATCCCTCCGGGGAATGATTCTCCGCTAACCTATCATAAACTGGATCAGGTGGCGGCGGCTGATGATCAGCGACTCGCGGCGCTTCTCCAGCGACCCCTCGAAGGCGCGGTCCTCGACCTCGATGGTGACATGGCCGTCGTAGCCCACCTCCGCCAGCGTCCCCAGGAACGCCCCCCAGCGGACGTCGCCCAGGCCGGGGAGCTTGGGGGTGTGCCAGAGCTTCGGGTAGGAGAGCACGCCGTGCGCGTCGAGGGCCGCGCGGTCGATCCGGGCGTCCTTGGCGTGGATGTGGACCAGGCGGTCGCGGAATTCATACAAAGGGGCGCGATAGTCCATCTGCTGCCAGATCAGGTGCGACGGGTCGTAATTGAGCCCGAAGCTGGGGCTCGGGATGTCGGCGAACATCCGCCGCCAGATCGCCGGGCTGGTCGCCAGGTTCTTGCCGCCGGGCCACTCGTCGGCGGTGAACAGCATCGGGCAGTTCTCGATCCCGATCCGCACCCCCCGCGATTCGGCGTGCGCCACCAGGGGGCGCCAGACCTCCAGGAACCTCGGCCAGTTGGCGTCGATCGACAAGGCCGGGTCGCGGCCGACGAACGAGTTGACCACGCCCACGCCGAGCGCCGCCGCCGCGTCGATCACCCGGCGCAGGTGCGCGATGGCCAGATCCGACTCGTCGCGGTCGGACGAGAGCGGGTTCGGGTAGTAGCCCAGCCCCGAGATCGCCACGCCGTGCATCGCCGTCAGGTCCTGGACGCGCTCTGACGCCGTCGGCCGACAGGTCGGTCGCGTCCAGGTGCGTGACCCCCGCGTACCTCCTCTCGGCCTTGCCCGGCGGCCAGCACATCAGCTCGACGCTCGAAAACCCCGCCTCCGAGGCGAAGTGCAGGACCTGCTCCAACGTGTATTCCGGCATGATCGCCGAGACGAAGCCGAGTTTCATGGGGGACGACTCCCAAGAGGCTTGATCAGCGAGGATGCGAGCGAGTCGCGCGCTCGAGCATCTGCAGCATGTAGGCCACCTGGCGGTTTGAAGACTGATAGAGGTGGCTCCGGTGCCCGGCCATCGCGAGGTAGAAGCCCAGGACGAGGAGCAGCCCTCCGCCCCAGGCCGATGCCGAGTCCAGGAGGAGCAACCTCAACCCGAACGCCGCCGCGCCGAGCCGCCCACGATCTCGACCTTGGCCCAGATCGGGTTCAATCGCTTCAGCCCGGCGGACCGGTGGTAAGCGGCCAGCCAACTCGATTCATAAGGCTCCAGAAATGTGCGGGCGTGATCTGAAGAATCTGGGCCATCCATCGCGCGATTGCCTCATTCGGGAACATCGACCCAATGCCCTTCGGCCGCGCTCCGCGTGATCGCCTCGCAGAGGCGGACCTCGCGGTCGCCGTCGGCGAAGGTGGGGTACGCGGGGGGGCCGTCGCCCCCGGCGGCGATCCGGTCGTAGACGGCGCGGAACAGATGCTTGAAGGTGTCGGGGAACCCCTCGGCGTGGCCTCCGGGATGGTCGCTGATCGCCGCGGCGGCGGGCGAGAGCAGCGGAGGGGTCGCGTTCGAGGAGCTGGTTGGGGGCACCCCGACGGCCGATCCAGAGGCGGTCGGGCATCTCGCTGTCCCACGAGAAGGACCCCTCCGTGCCGGCGACCTCCAGGACGAGGCGGTTCTTCCGCCCGGCGGTGACCTGCGAGACGTGGAACGACCCTCGCGCGCCGTCGTCGAACCGCAGGAGCACCGCCGCATGGTCGTCGGTCGTCACGGCGACCGTCTGCGAGGCCGCGCCCGACGGCCCGGCGAAGGTCTCCGACGGCCCGACCGGCCGCTGCCGCTCCGGGTGGACGGTGGCCAGGTCGGCCATCACCGAGCGGATCGGGCGGCCGGCGACGAACTGCGCCAGGTCCATCCAGTGCGTGCCGATGTCGGCGACCGCGCGGAGGTTCGTGCCGCCGTCGGGCTCGACCCGCCAGTTGTAGTCCGACGGCAGGAGGAGCCAGTCCTGGGTGTACGAGCCGGTCACGGCCAGGACGCGGCCGACGTCGCCGCGGGCGACCCGGCGCGCATCTCGTGGCAGAGGGGATAGAAGCGGACGTTGTAATTCACCGCCGCGACCTGGCCGGGGCGGGAGTCGGCCAGGGTCCGCAGCGCCAGGGTCTCGGCCGCGGTCGTCGCCAGCGGCTTCTCGCAGACGACGTGTCGCCGCGATTCGAGGGCCCGCCACGCCTGCTCGAAGTGCGCGGCGTTGGGCGAGGCGACGTGGACCACTTCCACCTCCGGGTCGGCCAGGAGCCCGTCCAGGTCGTCGTAGACCCGCCCGATCCCCAGCCTCTCGGCCGTCGGGCGGGCCCGCGCGGGGGAGGAGCCGAGCAGGCCGACCACCACGACGCCGATCCGACGCAGCGCCTCGGCGTGGACCGGCCCGATGAACCCGCCGCCGATCAGGGCGGCCTTCGGGGGACGGCCCAGGACGGAAGGCGAGCCCATCGCATTCCCCCCCGATCAAAGCCGGAGCAGCCCGGCCAGCAGCCCCACGACGAGGCCGACCCCGTGCGCCGCGTTGGCGACCGGCCCGGCCAGCCCGCTCATGCAGAGGAAGAGCCAGGCGATCATGATCGTCACGTTACTGGGGTGCATGGCCATCCCCTGCTCGGGCTCGTAATGCCCCTTGATCCAGACGTAGCCGAACAGCGCGTAGACGACGCCCGACATCCCCCCGAAGAAGGAGGGCCCTTCGATGGCGTACTGCCCGAGGTCGGAGACGACGGCCGACCCGAAGACCAGCAGGGCGAACCGCGCGGTCCCCCGGCGCGACTCGATGAGGCCGCCGAGGTCGCGGAGCCACCACAGGTTGAACAGCAGGTGGATGAAGCCGAAGTGGATGAGGATCGGCGTGACCAGCCGCCAGACCTCGCCCCGACGGACCGCCTCCAGGCCCTGCCAGCCGGGCGTGCCGTCGGGGCCGATGCCGAAGGTGGAGAGGGTGAGCCGCAGGAGGAAGGGGTCGCGGCGATGGCCGAGGTCGGTCCGGAAGGCGACGGCGACGCAGAGCAGGATCAGCGCCGTCGTCAGCGGGCACCGCTTCAGGAGGGGGGCGCCCCAGTGCCCGCTCATGTCGCGGAAGTGCTTGCGATACCGCGCCTCGGCCTGCTCCTCCCGGCGACGGACCGCCTCCGCCCTCCGCGATGCGTCCTGATAGCGGGGGTCGTCGGGGGCGAGCCGGAACGCCTCGAGCTCCGCGCGCCGGCTCCTGGTGGTCCTCGTTGTAGACCCAGACCGCCCAGCCGTCGGGCCGCTCGTCCAGGCGCGTGGCCATGCCCAGCGACAGGAGGTGGTCGGACAGCGCCTTGGCGTCGACGTCTTTGGGGAGCGTCCCGATCTCGCGCAACGGAGCGACCCTCGGTGGGCGGGGGGGCCGGGGCCATCGCCGGTCGTGGACGGCCGCAGTCCCCCAACGTACCAGACCCGTCGGGTGGTCCGTCAAGCGTCGATCGGGCCGATCGCGCGGCCTTCGCGTCACTTCGGCGCCTCGTCGGCGGGCTCCTCCGGGACGATCCGGAAGATGAGTTGCCGCTCGCGGACGGCCGCCCCCGCCTCGATCAACGGCGGGAGCCCCTGGTACTCGGGCCGGTCGGCCCGGCGGGCGTACACGACCTTCCCCGCCTCGGGCGCGACGAGCCTACAGGCCATGATCTGGCGTCCGATTCGGGCCCGCCTCGACGCCTCCAATTCCCAGGTCGCCTGCCTGGCCAGCTCGTCGGCGCGGGCCTTCTCGACCTGCACCTGCAGCGTCCTGGACGTCCTCGGCCTGGTGTACTCGGTCAGGAGTTTCAGGCGGGTCGTGGCCTGCTCCAGATTGAACCGCGACCGCTTGAGGTCGAGCTCGGCCTTCCTCCGCGCGAGGCCGGCCTCCTTCGTGTCGCCCGCGGCCTGCTCGACCCGGTCCTTGGCGAGCTCGGCCTTGGCCTTCGCCAGCTCGATCTCGCCGCGGATCTTCATCTCGTCCTGCTTGGCGATCCCCTCGACGTACTCGGTGACGGCGAGCTCGGCCACCTGGCGATTCAACTTGGCGTTCTGGCACGAGGCCTCGGCCCCCTTGGTCGTGATCTCCTGATTCATCAGCGCATCCCGGAGGGCGGAGGAGTCGAGCTCGGCGACGAGCTGCCCCCGGGCGACGACCGTCCCCTCGGGGACGATCGAGAGGATCGTGGTCCGCCCCTCCACCTCCGAGACGACCTCGGCCGCCCTCGCGGCAGTCGCCTTGGCCTGCGACCCCTCCGGGGCCGTCTCCAGGGCGATCAGGAAGACGAGCTGCCGGGGGAGGATGGCCGACCCCGCCTCGATCAGGGGGGGCAGATCCTTGAACTGGGGACGGGCATACACGACCCTCCCCGCCCCGGGCGCGACGAGCCTGCACGCCATGATCTGGCGCCCGATCCGGGCCCGCCTCGACGCCTCCAACTCCCAGGTCGCCTGCCTGGCCAGCTCGTCGGAGCGCGCCTTCTCGACCTCGCTCTGAAGCTCCTTGATCGTCTTGTGCTTGGTGTACTTTTCGAGCACCATCCTCTTGGTCTGCGCCTGCTCCAGCGCGAAGGTCTTCTGCTGAAGCGATACCCTGTCGGCGACGTTCTGGGCGGTCGAGACGAAGCCCCGCTTCGCCATCCGGTCGGACCACTCCAGGCGGTCCACGGCGCGGCTCTTCTCCGACTCGGCCAGGGCGATCTCGCCGCTGATCGTCTGGAGGTCCCCCTTGTAGATCCCCTCGACGTACTCGGTGACGGCGATCTCGGCGACCTCACGGGCCCGCTTGGCGTTCTGGTACGCGGCCCTGGCCTTATCGGTCGCGACCTCCTGCTCGGCGAAGCGGTCCTTCAGGATGGTCGAGTCGAGATAGCAGACGGGCTGCCCCCTGGCCACCGCGGTCCCCTCGGGGACGATCGAGACGATCGTGGCCGGCTGGTCGAGCTCGGAGAAGACGGCGGCGGCCCTCCCGTCGGCGGGCTCGGCCCCCGCGCCCCCGATCCCGAAACCCGCCACCAGGACGATCGCCGGGAACCCGGCCCGCGTGATCGGTCGCATGGGAACGCTCCTGGCCTCGGCCCATCCATCGGAGGTCGATAATCACCCTGGTGGGTCATCCCCCAATGGTACAGGAGCGTCATCGCCGCCCGCAACGAGCGGGGAAAAGGCCGATCGGGCGGTCAGAACTTGAACAGGTCGGTGAACCATCGGCGGCGCGGAGGCGGGACTACCTGCGCCTGCGCCGCAGGGCCTGGCCGCGCCCGAGCAGGTCGTTCGTCTCGGGGAGGGTCGCCGGCGCCAGCTGGTAGTCGAAGACGCGCTCGTCGCGGAAGGTGTACGGGATGAAGTTCTCGGTGAAGAACTCGGTCAGGAGGTTGTCCCACCAGGGGGCCTTGATCGGCTGGATGATCGTCTGCGTCTGGAAGCCGTCCTTGATCAGCGTGATCTCGCGGTCGCCGTAGAAGGTGAAGCTGGCCGAGACCGGCGACGGACCGATCTCCTCGCCGTTGACGATCACCACGGCCCCGGGCGGGTTGGTCCGGATCGTGTACCGCCGCTCGACGCAGCCGGACAGGGCGCCGAGGGCGGCGAGCACCAGGATCGGGGCGAGCCGCCGCCCCGTCGTTCGTTGCCTGTCCATCCTTGGCTCTCCCGAGATCGCGACCGCCCCGCCCCGACCGAGGGGCGGCCGGACGGCCTGCCGGGTGCGCGAACTGGGCCAGGGCGGAGCGGGTCGAGGTGGATCGGAGGGCCCGGTCCCCGAGCGGGGCGGCGGGATTGTAGCGGGCCCGTCGCCGCGGGGCAAGGCGGCTTGGCGCGACCCGGCGCGGGTTGCGAAGATGGGGCCTCGCCGACGCACGCCGCCCCCGAGACTCCCCAGCACGAGCCCGCGCGCCATGAACGTCCAGCCGCTGTGCCGCCCGATCGCCTCCGTCGAGGCCGACTGGCTCGCCCTCGGGATCTTCGCCGACGAGGCCGAGCCGCCGTCGGCGGTGCGGGGCACGCCGCTGGGCGACGCGATCGGCCGGCTGCTCGCCGCCAAGGAGCTGCCCGGCCTCGGTGGGCGACGCGACCCCGCTGCTCGGGCCTGTCGGGCACGTCGGCCGGCGCGGTGCTCGTCTTCGGGCTCGGGCCCGCGCGAGCGGTTCGACGCCGGCGCCGCGTTCGCCGCCGGGGTCGCCGTCGGCCAAGCGGCTGGCGGGCAAGCCGAGGGGCACCGTCGCCGTGGTCCTGCCCGAGGCGGACCGAGCCGGCCGCCGTCGCCTCGGCGCTGACCGAGGGGCTGGTCGTCGGCACGCGCGGGCCCGACCTGCGCAAGACCGAGCCGGCCCGGCACCCGTTCGGCACGCTCCGCGATCGTCGCCCCGCCCGGCGCGCTGACCGACGACGACCTGGCGCGGGCGGTCCGCCGCGGCGAGGTCGTCGGCGAGGCGATCAACCTGGCCCGCGACCTGGCCAACACGCCCCCCCGCGAGAAGCCGCCCCGGCTGCTGGCCGGCCCGGGCCGCGCGGTCGCCGAGGAGGCCGGGCGTCGGTCGCGACCGTCTGGGACGAGGACACGGATCCGCCGCGAGCGGTTCGGCGGCCTGCTCGGCGTCGCCGCCGGGTCGGACGAGCCGCCCGGCGTTCGTCGTCCTCGAGTACCGCCGCGGCGGCGACGCGCCCGACGCTCGCCCTGGTCGGCAAGGGGGTGACGTTCGACTCCGGCGGCCTCTCGCTCAAGCCGACCGCCTCGATGGAGGACATGAAGAGCGACATGACCGGCGCGGCGGTCGTGCTGGCGACCGATGCAGGCCGTCGCCCGGCTCGGGCTGCCGGTCAACCTGGTCGGCTACCTGGCCCTGACCGAGAACATGACCGGCGGCCGGGCGATGAAGCTCGGCGACGTCCTGACGATCCGCAACGGCAAGACCGTCGAGGTGCTCAACACCGACGCCGAGGGCCGCCTGATCCTGGCCGACGCCCTGAGCTACGCCGTCGAGGCGAAGCCCGGCCGCATGCTCGACCTGGCCACCCTGACCGGCGCCTGCATGGTCGCCCTGGGGACCAAGGTCGCCGGCCTGTTCAGCAACGACGACGCCTTCGCCGGCGACGTGCTCGCCGCCTGCCGGCGGACCGGCGAGCGCGCCTGGCGGCTGCCGCTCGACGACGATACAAGGAGGCGCTCAAGAGCAGCGTCGCCGACCTGAAGAACGTCGGCGGCAAGTGGGGCGGCGCGATCACGGCGGCCAAGTTCCTCGAGCAGTTCGTCGGCGAGACCCCCTGGGTCCACCTCGACATCGCCGGCCCGAGCTGGTCCGACTCCGACGGCCCCGCCCGCGACGCGGGCGGCACCGGCTGCTTCGTCCGCACCCTGGTCGCGCTGGTCGAGGCGTCGCTCCAGGGCCACGCGCCCTGAACGATCCGCGGGACTCGGCCGGGAGGTGAGCTAGACTTCGGAGGGGGGAGGCCGCCGGTCAGGTCGACCGGCCGCTTCGATCGCGGGGCGCCAGCCGGTGGGCGAGCAGGCACTCGATCCGCCGGCTGTTGATGTCGAGGGCCTCGAGGATCTCCAGGACCTCGTCCATCGGCAGGTCGTTGTCGATGGCCCAGTTCAGGATGTCGAGGTTCTCCTGCCCGGCCTTGAGCCGTCGAGGATCTCGTCGATCAGCGGCGAGTCGCGGAACTCGCGCTGGAGCAGGCCGAAGTCGTCGTGGTCGAGCTCGATCCAGAAGGTCCGGCCCTGGAGGTGCTCGAGCCAGCGGGCCCGGAGGAACCCGTTCCAGTGCTCGCGGACCCAGCAGCGGATCGCCCACTCGCCCAGGTCCCGGCCGGCCTTCTCGCTCTCGATCCACTTGTGCCGCTGGGCTTCCTCCTCGCCCCGATCGTGGACGCTCAGCCGGACGCTCGGCCTGACGACTTCCGTGGCGGGGGGCTACATTGACACATCGAGACCTCCGGGCGGGGATCTGAGTCTCGTCCGATCTCGGGCCGAGGGCGCGGCCTGGTGCGAAGATCGCTCTCGACCATGATAGACCGTGCCTGCATCCATTCGACAGGGAGGCCGGGGGCGGGGCCCGGGAGGTTCCTGGTCCGCCGGTGCTAGATTCAGGATCGGCCAATGCGGGCCGTTTTTTTCGCGGAAATCTTAGAACCCGACTCTAACCGACCCCACCCCGCGACGCAAGGCGACCACGACGACGTGATGACCGACCGCCCCGAGGCGTCGCATCCCGGGGGTGGATTCGACGACAAGATCCAGCAACTCGCGTGCCTGATCGACGCAGGTCACGGCCCCGGCGACCTCTTCCGGCGCCGCGAACCAGGCCAGGGCGCGGCCGATCAGGACGGCGACCCCGGCGGTGCCGGCGGCGAGGGGGCCGATGGGGCCGTCGGCGACGGCCCGCCAGCGGACCCGGCCGGCGAGGTCGGCGCAGATCAGGTGGACCCCCTGCCGCGAGATCCGCAGCGCCTCGCCCGCGGGGCCGGGGCCGAAGACGTCGCCCGCGCCGTCGGAGCCGCGGCCCTGGCCGCGGAGGTGGCCGGCGCCGTCGAAGGCCAGGGCGCGGCCGTCGGGGGCGACGACGACCGCGAGCGGGCCGACGCGGTGGAACTGCCAGGCCTCCCAGGCACGGGCGACTCCCAGACGACCCGCCCCCGCAGGTCGTGGCCCCGGAGCACCTGGGCGCGCCGGGCCAGGGTCAGCCAGGCGACCGGCCGCGGGGGACGCGTCGGGGGCCTCGATCAGGAACCGAGGGGCTCGGCGCGGTCGCCCGCGGACGGTCGCCGGCCGGCTCGCCCGGCCGGGTCGAAGATCAGGAGCCGGCCGTCGTCGGTCGTCGCCGCCGCGAAGTCCGTCGGGGCCGATGGCCAGGTCCTCGACCGGCGACGTCGAGCTCGGCCTTCCAGACCCACCGGCCGGCGAGGGTCGCCCGGCCGATCCGGTCGCGCTCCTGGACGATGGCCAGGCCGAACGTGTCGGGGCGGATCGCCAGGTGGGTGATCTCGACGAGGCTCAGGTCGAGCCGCTGCGCGGCGTTGCGGCGGGCGTCGTAGAGGACGACCTGGCGGTCGGTCGCCGCCGCGATCCAGCCCGGCGCGGTCCGGAGGATCCGGCCGACGCCGAGGATCTCGGGCGCCTGGCCGAGCGCTCGGCCCTCGGCGGCGAAGACCTGGAGCCGGTTGGTGTTGGTGATCAGGCCGATCCGGGGCGGGTCGTCGAGCACGGCGACGCACGGCCGTCTCGGCCTGCTCGTCGGTCGAGGCGACCGGCAGCGACCAGTCGGGCGTGCGGATCGACGCCGCCCCGGCCCTCGTCGCGACGACCGCCCCGGCCGGCGCCCGCGACCGACGGCCCGACGGCCCGGGCCCGTGCAGGTCGAGCCGGACGACCTCGCCGGTGGCGTGGCCGTAGACGAGGAACCGCCCGAGCGGCGTCGACCTCCAGCGCGATCGCGGGCCGGGCCAGGCCGGTCCGCCAGCGGACGTTGCCCGCCGGGCTGAGGACCGCCAGCTCCCCCTCGAGCGTCGCGACGGCGATCATCCGGCCGGCGAAGTCGGGGACGGCGTGCGCGGCGGTCCCGCCCAGGTGGTACGCCCCCTCGTTCTGGCCCCGCAGGTCGAACCGCTGGACGCCGTGGGTGAAGCAGCTGGCCAGGACCATCCCGCCGTCGCCGGTGGTCGTCAGCCGGCCGACGTTCGACATGAGCGACTCCTGCCAGGCGACGTCCGCCGTCGAGCCGCCCGGCGCTCCGCCGGCGCGAGCTCGACGCCGACGAGCAGCCCGTAGGCCGCCGCGCCGATCAGGAACGGCCGGTCGGGGACGAACGCGAGGTGCGGGAGCGCCTGCCGCGTCTCGAACCGGCCCGCCGGGCCGGCCGTGCCGCGTGGTAGAACTGCGTCAGGCCGATCCGCGAGGCGACCGCGACGTACCGGCCGTGCGGGTCGACGGCCAGGGACGTCGCCTCGGGGGGCGCCGGCCTCTCGGCGATCGGCGACGAGGTCGGGCCGGAGCAGCCAGAGCCTCGGCCCCTCGCCGAGCAGCGCGACCAGCGAGCCGTCGTCGCTGATCGCCCCGGCGACGATCCGCCCGGCGCGCGCGACGACGGAGCGGTGCCGGCCGTCGAGGTCGAGCAGGTAGAGCTGGTCCCCCTCGTCCCAGGCGAGGATCACCCCCGCCTCGCGGGCCAGCGACAGCCCCTTCAGCGGCGCGTCGGTCAGGACCGTCCACGCCGGCGCCGGGTCGAGCTTCGCCTGCGGCCTCGGGACCGTCTCGGGCATCGCCCGGCCCCTCCCATCAGCGATGACGACGGGTCAGATCGTTTGGATTCACGTCGGGGAACGCCCTGCCCAATATCCCGGCCGACGCTTCCGATGGGCTACGGCCGCGATCCATATCTCCGCGTCCAACTCCATGTAGCAGACGGCATACGGGAACCGCCGAACCGGGCACTTCCGGAGTCCGTCGGCAGCCCGCTCCGGGAACAGCTGAGGATTCTGACGGATCGTCGCGACTGCGGCCTCCACCTCCTGCCGCAGATCGACGCCCAGGCCCGGTCGCTGCCCTTCGTAATACGCGACCGCGGCAATCAACTCCGCCTCGGCCTCCGGGTGGAACCGCGCCGGCTTCACGGGAACCGCTCACGCAGCTCGGCGAAGACCTGGTCGGCCGGCTTGCCGACGACCTTGCCGGCCCGGATCTCGGCGACTCGGCGGGACAACTCGACCTCCCAGGCGGCCTCGGCGTCGACGTCCGAGGCGGGGTCCAGGGAATCGAGGAGGAACCGCGCGAGCTCGGCGCGATCCTGGCTTGGCAAGCCACCGAGCTGCGACTTCAGGGATTCCAGCGTATCCGACATACCAACTCTCCTTCATCGACCGGGCGGCGGGTGGCCGGGGCGAAGCCCGCAGGGCGTGCCCCGGCCACCCGACCGCACTGTCCCCGTATGAACGCGATACGGTATGGGTTCGGGCACGAAAGGGCCATCCAAGCGATGTGATGCATGTTATGCCCTATTCCCTGCCCAACACCAGGTCCAAGGCCCAGCACCCCCTCACGTGCGGACCGGGCCCGCGTAGGTGTCCAAGGAGGTCTGGATCGGTGCAGCCGGCATTCTCCAGGACATCCCCCAGGACCGGCATCAGGTCGAGTGGCCTCCCGTCGTAGATGCGGCGGGCCAGGTTGACCACGATCCCATCGTCCCAGGACAGCCAGGCGGGGTCGATGGTGGGCGTGAGACGAAAGGGGTTGCCGATGATGTCCCGAACCAGTCGGGCCTCCTCTCCCATCTGCGCGTTGTCCGAGAACCCGGCCGTCGCGGCGTAGGCCGTACCGACGGAGGCGGCATAGGCAACAACTGCTTCCGAGTATGAGTCCGCCTCTCCGACATACGCGGCATTCACGGCGGCGACGGCGGCGAAATACCCACCCGAAAAGGTGCGGGGCAGAGAGAGAAGGTACACCTCAGCTGTTTCCTTGGCGGACTCCAGATCGCGAAGGGAAGCCCGGCCATCGGCGAACGACTCCGCGATCTCGACCGCCCTCCGACTCCGCCGGTCGGTCATCAGGTGCCAGACGCGACGGCAGAAGGCGCAGCAAGCGAGGCGGAGCTTCCGGCTGCCGGCCCTACCTTGCTGGGACCTCAGCATCGGCCTCGGGTCGGAGCAGGAGAGCCATTCGGCTTCGGTCATGGTCCCCCCGCGGCCGGATCTCCCGGGGCACGCTCCGCTTTGCCCAGGCCACCCATCGTAGATGTGGGGGCGAGGCCCAAGAACTCCGTGTCCACCTGCTTAGACGCCCAGGTTCTTGAACAGATCGCCGACGCTCGCGTGGCGGGTCAGCCCCTTGCCCGCGTCGGCATCGCGGAGGGCCTTGCTGGTATCGGCGTTGGGGATCTCTACCTCTCGCGCGGCCTTGATCTCGGCGGACCGCTGGTCCTCGGACTGATCCTCGTAGTGAGCCAGGGCACTCTCGCACGCGATCTTCATCCCAGCCGGGTGGAAACGTAGGCTTCCTCATCACGGCTTTCTCCGTTGTCCCTCCCGCTCATCTCCCGGCCACCCGACCGATCACAGGCTTGAGGGAATGGGGTTATCGAATTCGAAGTTGGCGAATGATAGCTTCGTCTCCTCGGGGGTCAGCGGGAGGAGCAGGCTGATCTGACTCTGGACCTCCTCCGGCAGCCCTTCGAGGAGGCGCCAGATGATCTCATGACGTTCCGCGCGACCGATTCCCGCGAAATCGGGGTCGACGATCCGCACTCGGATGGATACTGAATTCTGTCGGTAGGCTTCGATCTGCGCATCGGGATGCTGGGCCCCGTACTTGCCGAGCGCCTGGAGCACCTGGCCGATGGAATTGTCATTCTTCCCGCGAAGTGAGACCGACATATCACATCCTCCCATCCGCCCAGTCCATGATCTCTCGCGCCGCCCTCAAGAAGGATTCGGCCTCACCTCGCCTCGTCGTCCCGGCTTTGTACCGCAGGTCGGTCGTCCACGTATCAACCAGGGAGAAGTTCTTCGACACGGCGGACGGGAAGAGGGGCCCCCGATCGCGAAATACTTGGCTTTCAGCCAGTCGAAGTCGTGAGCCCTTGCACCACGGAACGAGGCGAGCCTCTCAACCCTCTGGTCGGGCGGGACGGTCGACAGGATCAGCGCCTTCAGCATGCATTCTACGCTGTACCCCGCCAGGTAGATCGCGCCCGTGGTCCGTTCCGCTTCGAGCAGGAACTCGGCATTCTCGAAGCGTTGTTTGGCCGACTGATAGAAAGAACGCGCCTCCTGGACGTGGGGCAAACCCATCCTGCCGCCTCCCCAAGACTCACGGCCACCCGTCGCCCTTAAACATTATCCGCCGATCGGGGCGGGATGTTCTGCAAATCTTACAATGATCGCGGGGGCGGGCGGTCGGGATGGCTCGCCGCCTCAGCGGGCGGCGTTGAGGCGGCGCTTGGCCTGGAGGATGGCCTGGCCGAGGACGCGGTCGCGGGCGGGGTCGCCGAGGGTCGCTTCGGGGGGGGCGGGGTCGGGAGGCGCGTCGTCGTCGCCGTCGGCGGGGCGGGCGGCGACGCGGACGGGGACGTCGGGCTCGACGCCCTGCTCGCTGTAGGGGCGGTTCCGCGGCGAGTAGAACTTGGCCGTCGTCAGCTTCAGCCCGGCCGGGGCCGAGCGGAGGGCGAAGATGCTCTGCACCGAGCCCTTGCCGTAGCTCCGCTCGCCGACGACCACGGCGCGGTCGTGGTCCTTCAGCGCGCCGGCGAGGATCTCGCTGGCGCTGGCGCTGTCGTGGTCGATCAGGACGGACAGGGGCATCGTCCAGACGGCCCTGGCCTGCGGCGCGGTAGACCTGGCTCTGGCCCGGGGCCCGGCCGCGGGTCGAGACGATCACGCCGCGGTCGATGAACCGCTCGGCGATCTCGACGGCCACGTTCAGCAGGCCGCCGGGGTTGCCCCGCAGGTCGAGCACCAGGGACCGCATCCCCTGGCGGCGCAGGGCCGCGATCGCCCGGTCGAGCTCCTCGGCCGAGGTCTTCTGGAACCCGGTCGAGCTGGATGTAGCCGATCGCCGCTGGCCGGGTCGACGATCTTGGCCTGCGCGACGCTCTCGACCTCGACGTGGCGGCGGACCAGGCGGAAGCGCCTGCGACGAGCCGTCGGCGCGGAGGACGGTGATCTCGACGGCGGTCCCCTCGGCCCCCTGGAGCAGGCCGGCGGCCTCGTCGAGGCTCAGCCCGCTGCACCGGCTGGCCGGCGACCCGGGTGATCTGGTCGCCGGCCTTCAGCCCGGCGTCCCAGGCCGGGCCCGCCCCGGATCACGCCGACCAGCCGCAGGCCCTGCGGGTCGAGCTTCAGCTCGATGCCCAGGCCGACGAAGTTGCCGTCGATCATCGCGTACAGGTCGTCGAGCTTGTCGGGGGTCAGGTAGCTGGTGTAGTCGTCCAGGGCGTCGCAGGCGCCGTAGGTGAACTCGAGGATCACGGCGGCCGGCGCCGAGGCCGAGCGCCTGGCGCGCCAGGTCGCAGGCGGCGAGCACCTGGCCCTGGGCCGCGGCGCGGTCGGGGACGGCCAGGCTCGACCGCGCTGGCGCCGCAGCGCGTCGCGGAGCCAGCTGGACCCGCTCGGGAGCGGCCTCGGCGCGCGGTTGGCCACGAGGAAGCTCGGGTCGCGGAGCGCCACCTCCAGGTTGTCCAGCCCGCGGCGGACCAGCGGCTCCAGCGGGACCGGGTCGACGTAGTTCGTCTGGATCCGCTCGAGCACCTCGTCGTAGAGCGCCAGCGCCTTGCTCGCGGGGCAGGCGGAGCAGGACGTTGCGGAAGCTCTGGTCCTGGTAGCGGCGGACGAGCTTGTAGTGCGTCTCGCAGAGGCGGCGGCGGTGGCTGAACTCGGCCCGGCTCGGCCAGAGGTCCAGCGCCTTCTCGTAGACCTCGATCGCCGCCTGCCAGTTCCGCTGCCGCTCCAGGTCGAGGGCGCGCTGGAGGACGGCGTCGGGGCCGTCGGCCTCGGTGATCGCCGCCTTCGGGGCGCCCGGCTCGGGCGACGCCAGCGGGGGGGCCGACCAGGCGATCGCGGAGGTCGCCCAGGCCACAGGATCGCGAGGAGCCACGCCGTCCGGCGCGAAACTCGGGGTCGCATCGCCGTCGATCCTCCCACTGCGGAGCGCATCGCGGAGGATCGTCGGGCCGACCGGATTCGGGGGGCCGCCCGCCGGGATCGACCGCGGCGCGCCGCCGAGGGGCGCGCGCCGGTGCCCGACGGGATTCGGAATCCCAGACCGTACCGAGGCCTCTGATCCGTCCGCACACCGCTCCATGGTGCCATTCGCTAGGGGCTGCTCATCCTTCGGCGGGCGCGACTCCGGATGGGCAGTGACGCAAACGCCATGCCCTCCCTCGCCGGTCCGGGAGCGGGTCGGGGCCTCCGCCCGACCCCCTCTGGAGGGGATTATAACACACCCCGAAACGGGGCGAGTAGGGAACGCGCGAGGCCAGGTCGGCGCGACGGGCCGGATCGAGCAAGGGACCAACAGATAATCCACTGGCCGTTGCCGGCGCCGGCCTGATAGGATAGTCGCACGCGCCGAATCGGACGACCCGGCCCGGGGCCGGGTCGCGGCCGATGGTGCGCTCCATCCCTCTCGACCCGAGGCCCTGATGATGGCGACCGACGACGATCGCGGGGCGGCGCCGCCCCAGGACGAGCTCCAGTTCGACCGCGCCGAGTATGCGGCGGCGCCCGCCGCGACGGCCGTGGCCTGCGCCGCGTGCGCCCGGCCCATCGACGAGACGTATTACGAGGCCGGCGGCAAGGTCCTCTGCGGCGGGTGCCGCGACGCCGTCCTGGCGCATTTCACCGGCGGCTCGCGCCCGGGGCGGTTCCTCCGCGCGGCCCTGTTCGGCGGCGCGGCGGCGCTGGCCGGCTCGGGGCTGTATTACCTGGTCTGGACGCTCACCGGACGCCACTGGGGCCTGATCGCCATCGTCGTCGGGGCGATGGTCGGCACCGCGGTGCGGAACGGCTCACGGCACCGCGGCGGGTTGGCCTACCAGGCCTTGGCCATCTTCCTGACCTATACGGCGATCGTCTCCTCGTACGTCCCCGTCCTTGCCGTCGCCCTCCACAAGCACGGGATCGAGCTGGTCAAAATGGTCGATGTGGCCACCATAACGGCTCTCTACGGACTCCCTATCCTTAGCGGAGCCAGAAGCATCATCGGCCTGGTGATCATCTTCTTCGGGCTCCAGCAGGCGTGGCGGCTCAACCGCGCGGCCCGGCCGACGATCACCGGCCCCTTCCTGGTGGGGGGCGCGGGCGAGGGCGAGGGGCCGCAGGGGGCGCCGGCGCATGCCTGACGCCGTCGCCTGCCCGTCGTGCGGGATCGAGGTCGCCCCGGGCCTGCTGACCTGCCCCGGCTGCCATCGGCTCGCCCACTCCGAGAGGCTCAAGGGGCTGGCCGCCGAGGCCGAGCGGGCGACCGCGGCGGGCGACCCCCGCGCCGCGCTGGTCGCCTGGCGCGAGGCGCTGGAGCTCCTGCCGGCGGGGTCCCGGCAGGCCGAGGTGATCGCCGGCCGGGTCGCCGACCTGGGCCGCCTCGTCGACGAGGCGCCTGCGCCGCCCCCGGCCGGGCCCGCCTCGGCGGGCCCGGCCGGCTGGAACCCCAGGGCCGGGGCCGCCGGGATCGGGGCCCTGGGGCTGGTCGCCTGGAAGTTCAAGTTCGCGCTGGTGTTCGCGCTGACCAAGGCCAAGTTCCTGGTGCTGGGGCTGACCAAGGCGAGCACGGCGCTGTCGATGGTCCTGTCGCTGGGCGTCTACTGGGCGGCGTTCGGCTGGCGGCTGGCGCTGGGGCTGGTCCTGTCGATCTACGTGCACGAGATGGGGCACGTCTTCGCCCTGAATCGGTACGGGGTGAAGGCCTCCGCGCCGATGTTCATCCCCGGGCTGGGCGCGATGATCCGGCTGCGGCAGGCGCTGACCGACCCGCGGCAGGACGCGAACGTGGGTCTGGCCGGGCCGCTCTGGGGCCTGGGCGCCGCGGCGTTCGCCTGGGCCGTCTCCCTGGCCGTGGGCTCGCCGGCGTGGGCGGCGGTCGCCAAGCTGGGCGCCTGGATCAACCTGTTCAACCTGCTGCCGCTGTGGCAGCTCGACGGCGGCCGCGCCTTCCGGGCGATGTCGCGGTCGGGGCGGTGGTTCTCGGCGTTCGCGATCGCCGCGGCGTGGTCGCTGTCCGGGGAGTCGCTCCTGGTCCTCCTCCTGATCGGCGCCGTCCTGCGGGCCCTGGGCGAGGCGCCCCCGGCCCGCTCCGACCGGGGCGTGCTGGCGCGGTATGCCGCCCTGGTCGCGGTCCTCACCGCGATGACCCTGATCCCGGTCCCCCTGCCCTGATCGCGCCATCCATCTCGTCGATCTGGTGAAGCCGGCCGGCCTCCAGGCCGGTCAGCTCGGTCGTCCGGCCCGAGGGCCAGGCGATCGTCACCGCCTCGGCGGCGCGCGGCCTGGCCGAGGCCGAAGGTCAGCGGGAGCTCGACCGACGAGAGGTAGCTCTTGGCCGGGAAGAGCTGGCGGCTGCATGGACGTCGCCGCCGACGCTGGACCGTCACCCTGGCGCCGATGGCGTCGCGGTTCGAGGCGCGCCCCGTCGAGGTCGAGGCGGAGCCAGTGGTTGCGGTCGCCGCCGTCGTTGCGGAAGAGGCGGGCGGGGCCGCCGTTGGCGGTCAGGACGACGTCGAGGTCGCCGTCGCCGTCGATGTCGGCGTAGGCGCTGCCGCGGCCGACGATCGGCCGGAACAGGTCGGGGCCGGCCGTCTCGGGGCCGACCAGCGACGAACAGGGCCCGGCCCGGCCGGCCGGTGTTCCAGAAGAGCTGGGCCGACTGCGCGTAGGTCTCGCTCGCCTGGACCTTGGCGATGTCGCTCTCGAGGTGGCCGTTGGCCGAGAGCAGGTCGAGGCGGCCGTCGAGGTCGTAGTCGAAGAAGAAGAGGCCGAACTTCAGCGGCGGCTGGGTCGGCGCCCCGAGGCCGTAGAGGTTGGCCAGGTCGGAGAACTGGAGGCCCGTCGGGTCGTCGGTGACGTAGAGGGCGGTCATCTCGTTGGCGAAGTTGCCGATGGCCAGGCCGAGCGAGCCGTCGTTCTTGAAGTCGGCCCAGTCGATCCCCATCGCCGCCGCGGGCCGAGCCCGACGGGTCGAAGGCGACGCCCGACGGTGATGCCCGATCTCCTCGAACTTGCCGCCGCCGAGGTTGTGGAAGAAGAAGTTGGCGACCGTGTCGTTGGCGACGGCCAGGTCGACCAGGCCGTCGCCGTCGACGTCGTAGGGGGCGACGCCGAGCGCCTTGGCCGACGGGCACCTTCAGGTCGGGCGTGCGGACCCGGATGCCCGCCGCCTCGCTGACGTCGGCGAACCGGCCGCCGTCGTTGCGCAGGAGGATGCAGAACGAGCCGTTGAAGGCGGTCGGCGGGCCGTAGGCCCGCCCCTGCCCCGTCCCGGCGAGCTGGAAGCTCTGGCCGCGGTCGATCTCGGGCGACCAGGCGACGTAGCAGCAGACGAACAGGTCGAGGTCGCCGTCGTTCTCCATGTCGAAGAACGCGGCGCTGGTGAGCCAGCCGTCGACCCCGCCGGCGCTGCGCCTCGTCGGTCACGTCGCGGAACGTGCCGCCGTCGTTGCGGAACAGGTGGCCGCCGCCGAGCGCGGTGATGTAGAGGTCGGGGTCGCCGTCGTTGTCGTAGTCGCCGACGGCGACGCCCATGCCGAAGAAGGTCCGGTCGAGCCCGGCCGCCTCGGTCACGTCCTCGAAGTGGCCCTTGCCGTCGTTGCGGTAGAGGGCCTGGGTCGGCGCGGGGCTTCGGCCGCGTGCCGGGCCAGTGCGTCGGAGTTGACGAGGAGGAGGTCCTGGTCGCCGTCGCCGTCGTAGTCGAGGAAGGCGACGCCCGAGCCCATCGTCTCGGGCAGGAGCTTCTCGCCGGCCGCGCCGTTGGTGTGGACGAAGTGGAGGCCGGCCTCCTTGGTGACGTCGACGAACCTGACGTCGGGCAGCGTCTCGGCCTCGACGACCTCGCGGCTCGACCGGCGCGACGGGCGCGGCGATCGACCGCCGGCGGCGCGTCGGGCCGCAGCCGGCAGCCGGCGAGGCGAGCAGGCCAGCGAGCCGCGACGGCCACGGCGCGGTCCGCGATCACGGTCGAGCGTCATTCGCCGTTCTCCGTGTCGGGTCGACCGTGGCGGTCATCTCGGCATCGCTCGCGGTCGACTCCGCGACCGGCGACGGCGGCGGTCCGGCCGGGTCGATCCCCGGCGCGCCGGGGCGGTGGAGCGAGTGGATCACGATCGACTGGGCGTTCTGGTCGGCCGCCGGGTTGTTCCGGCGGGCGATCGCCACGGCGCGGCCCTCGGCGGTCTCGTCGGGCTTGAGCATCGCGTGCAGCGCTCTTGTGGGTCGGCTCCAGAGCCTGGGCCAGCGCGGCCCGCAGCGGCCGGGTCGGTCTCCGACTCCCAGGCCGGGCCGAGCCGCTCGACGACCTCGTGGAGCGGCTCGAGCCGCGAGCCGAACTCGGGCGCGGGCCCGTCGACGAACTGCGTCGACCGCCGCGGCCAGCGAGCCTGCGCCGGTCGCCCGGCGCCGCGACCGGCGGCTCGGCTCCGGCGATCGGCCGGCCCGCGTCGATCGGCCTCGGCCGCGAGCCGGCCGTCGGGACGTCGGGTCGCGACCGTCGGGGTCGGACGCGATCGCCGGTCGTCCCGCGCCGAGCTCGGCGTAGGCCAGGCCGAGGCCGTAGTGGGCGGCGACGTTCTCGCGAGTCGATCGCGAGCGTCCGGCGGTAGGCGGCGACCGCCTTCCGCAGGAACTCCGCGCCGCTCGGGGCTCGCCGAGCGGCTCCAGCCGGGCCCGGGCGTAGAGCGACCGCGCCGAGGGCGTTGATGCACCTCGTAGTCGAGGCTGAAGTCGAAGCCCCGCGTCGGGGATCTTCGTGGCCAGGACCGACTCGTAGCTGGCGATCGCCTCGTCGAGCAGGCCGTTGCGCTCGTTGATCTGGCCGGTCAGCCAGTTGATGACCCAGGGCGCGGCCGGCTCCGGGTGCGCGGCGGCCTTCTCCAGCGCCTCGCGGGCGTCGGGGATGCGGCCCTCGCGGAGGTAGACGCGGGCCAGGTTGACCCAGCCGTCGGCCTGGCCCAGCTCGGCGACCTTCCGGAAGACCGGCTCGGCCTGCTTCAGCTCGCCCTTCTGGCCCCCCTTGTCGCCCCCTTCGAGCAGCAGGCCGATGCCGTAGTCGTTCCAGCGCTGCCAGGTCGTCCTTGATCGGCGAGGGCTCGTTCGTCGCCTTCGGCCCCCCCTCGACCGGCAGCTTGACGCGCGTCGCTCGCCATGACGACGACCGGCAGCTCGGGCCCCTTGCCCTTGCCGAAGATGTAGTCCATGTACGTGCGGTCGAACTTGCGGTAGTTGACCTTCGCCTCGAGCGTGATCGGCCCCGTCGACGCCCTCGGGCACGTCGAGCCCGAAGTGGACGACCTGCCCGGCGCCCGGGGGGATCTGCTTGTTGTAGAGCGGGACGAAGATGTCCTGCGGGTTGCGGCGGTCGATCCGGTTGCCGTCGCGGTCGAGCATGTAGACGTTGATGAAGTGCGCGAACGGGTCGACCGTCCCGTCCGGCGCCGATCCCGCCCGAGCGGCCGATCGACGCGGTCGCCGGCCCGGGCGATCAGCTCGACCCAGATCTCGTTGGAGTCGACCGTCCCCTGGCTGAACGGGTGGCCGAGGCCGAGCGTCCGGACGACGACCTCGACGAGGTACGGCCTGCCCGGCCTGAGCGTCGGGCACCTCGGGCCGGAGCGGGCCGAGCAGCGGCGCCGTCGATCGCGCCGCCGTCGCGGAGGGCGAAGAGGTCGACGCGGACCTTCTTGTCCTGCGAGGAACCTGGCGTGGATCGCTCGGCGACGTCGGGTCGGCCCCGGATGGTCGGCCAGGCCGGTGTTGGCGCCGAGGAAGAGGTGGTCGTGGATCTCGCGGCCCGCCCTGGCCGTCGAAGTCGCGCGCGCCGAAGTCGCGCGACGGCGATCAGGCTCCATGTGGCAGTCGACGCACTCGCCCTTGGCCGACGGCCGGGTAGTAGAAGCTCCGCGCCCCGTGGCCCGAGACGCCCGAGAGCAGGAACGTGTCGTAGTGGTTCTGGCCGCGGAGGAAGTCCTTGTAGTGGTTCAGGGCGTAGGGGATGCTCGACCTTGTGGCAGGTCGAGCAGAACTTCGAGTCCTTGATCGACCGGCTTCAGGAACGTCTTCTTGTGCATCTCGGGCTTGGCCTTGACCAGCGTGTTGTTGACCCACTGCAGGACCGGGTTCTCGCTGGAGGCGAACGGGTAGTGCTGCGGCTCCTCGATCGTGTAGTCGGCGTTGCCGCGGGTGCTGTTGACGTTGGTGATCGAGTGGCAGACGGTGCAGGTGATCCCGGCCTGGCTGGTCGGGTCGTTCACGTCGTCGTAGTTCGGGTCGTCGAACTCGCCCGAGAAGAACGGCACCGGGTCGTGGCAGCCCGGCGCACCAGCGGGCGGCCCGGGTGTTGCCGTCGCGCTTCAGGGCGACCTGGCGGGTCTCGCGGACGCTGGACAGGTACGCCTTGTTGTTGAACGAGCTGAAGTGGTGCGCCGAGTGGAACCAGCCGCTTGTAGGCGTCCTGGTGGCACTTCAGGCAGTAGTCGTCCATCATCAGGGTCGCGGCCGGGATGAACTTGCCGTTGGCGGTGATCGCCTCCGACGGGAAGAAGTACTGCTTCCCCTCCTTCGGCCCCTTGACGCCGAACGACCGCGGGTCCTGCGCGTGGAGCAGGCCCATCGCCACGACGAACGCCGCCGACGACGCCCGCCGAACCGCCGCGCCCAGTCCCAGCGGATCGCGGGCCCGGCCAGGCGGTGCTTGACGTAGAGCCCGATCGCCGCCAGCGGCGCCAGCGACGTGCAGCCAGTAGCCCGACCGTCGCGGACCGCGGGTCGCGGACCTCGAAGCACGCCGAGCCGCACCAGGACCAGCCCCGAGACCAGGATCACCAGCGGCGACGGCCAGCAGCGCCAGCCCGTACCGCACCGCCGCCCGGTTCGGCCGCTTCCACGAGGTCGCCAGGTGCGCGAACCCGAAGCCAGGAACGGGCACGATCAGCGCGAAGCCCGAGCACCAGGTGCAGGACGACCATCAGCATGTAGAAGAACGTCTGCTGGGTCGTCCCCCGCCACCAGGTCAGCGCCGTGACGCTGGCGAGGTAGACGCCGTTGGCGCCGAGCAGGGCGAACCCGCCGAGGATGACCCAGAGCAGGGGCCGGAGCCGGGGGCCGACGGCCGGCGTGTAGGCCCGTCCGCGGCGGTCCTTCATCGGTCGAGCGCTGGTCGCCATCGCCGGTCCCGGGGTCGCGAGGCGGGCGCGGTCCGGGATCACCCTCGGCACCCGGGCCCCCCCTCATCCCACCTTATCCGAAGGCCGAGGGAACCGGAATGCATCCACCGCGAGGAGGCCGGGGCGGGGGACCTCGTCGAGTTCGTTCGCGCCCGCGCCTTCGCCGTCCTTCGCGCGGCGACGAGTTCGTTCGCGCCCGGCCCCTCGATCGGCCCTCCGGACCGGCCTCGCGGGGTCGGCGACCGTCGCGAGGGTCGTCCGGGCGCCGGATCGGAGTCGATCGCGGGTCGCGGTGGCCGGTCGCGCGCGCACCGGGGGCGCCGGGGGCTGCCGAGGTCGGCGTTGGGGAAGGCGGGAGGGCCACGAGCCGGGCCGATCGGACGGGGCGATCAGCGCCCCGCGTGGCGGGCGGCCTGTCGGGCCCGCTTCTCCGCGGCGCGTCGCTCGCGACGGTTCCGCGGCGCCGAGGCCGCCGGGATGATCGCGGCCGGCGACGACGGCCGGGACGACGACGGCGCGACGGCGGGCGCCTCCGCGACGGCGGGCCGCGCGGCGCGGTCGCCGCGCACCCGGGCCAGCTCGGCCTCGGCGCGGCGGGCCATCGCCTCGGCCTCCGCCCGCAGGGCGGGGCCTGGGCGGCTCGGCTCCGCCTTGACCGGCTCGACCTTCGGCGCCTTCGCCTCGCGCAGACGGAGCAGCTCGGCGCGGGCCGCGTTGAAGGCCCGCCGACAGCTCCCCTCGTACTTCCGCAGCCGGGCCGACGTCGCGTCCTCCTCCGCCGGCATCCCCGCCAGCGCCATCGACCGATCCTTCGCGTCCAGCGCGTCGAGCACCCCCTCCTGGTCGTCGTGCAGCATCGCCACCTGATCGGCGATCAACTCGGCCAAAGCCTCGATGTCGTCGGCGGGCGGGAGGATGTCGCCGCCGTCGCGCAGCTCGGCCGGCACGCCCAGCAGGTCGAGGGCCAGCCGGCGCTGCTCGTCGGTCCAGGCGCCGGTGTTCTTGAGGATCGCGCCGAGGAGTTCCCAGCGCTCGATGAGCCAGTCGGCCCCCTGCTTGCGGACCCGCAGCGCCGGCGCCGCCCGCGCCGGGTCCTTCGCCAGCCTGGCGCCGAGGTCCTCGACGGCGATGCGGCGGTCGTGGTCCCAGATCATCGCGGCGCACTGGCGGACGCGGCCGATGTCGACGATCGACATCTCGGCGCAGCGGTCGAGGCGGGCCGAGGCCAGGGCCATCTCGCGGACGAGGAACGCCTCATAGGGGGAGCGGGGCTGGAACTCGGCGGCGAACTCGGCGGTGCGGCGGGCGACGATCGCGGCGAGGTCGTCGGGGAGCACCTCCTTGGAGCAGAGGCCATGCTTGAGGCTGGAGCAGCCGCGAGCGGAGCTTGCCCTCGGGGGTCTTCGGGCCGCCGCCGCGCTTCGGGGCGACGGGGGCGGGTTCGGTCTCGGCCTCGGGGACGTCGGGGCGGTCGAGGATGGCGGTCATGGTGCGGCCTCGGGTCGGGGGCGGTCGCCGCCTCTGCGCGGAGCCGGTCGTCGGCGGTCCTGGGGCGGAGGGGCAGCGTCGCCCGCCATAAGTACTATCGTGTCCCCCGGCCCGACCGTTCTCTGATTTTTCGGAAGGGCCTCGATTTTCCGCCCCGGCCCCGCCGCGCCGGGAGCACCCCAGGGAACCGTGGAGGCCGCGAGGACAGCTCGACGTCCTTGAACCGAGGCCGGTCGGCTTGGGTTCGGGGTGGGTGGGCAAGATAGGTGGGCGTCTTCCCGCACTACACCGGCTCATTGGCCCCCCTGGACCTCCATCGCCAGGGCCTGCATTGGCTTCACGGTTCCCTGGGGCGCTGCCAGACCGCACGGACACTCATGGGAGGTGGTTCTTCCCCTGGCGCTTCTCGGCCCTCGACTCGCTCAGGGCCTCCTCCAGGAGCCCGTCGAGCCTCACCCTCGGTCATGCCGCTCTTGCGGAAATCCTCGTGAACCGGGGCGAGGACCCCGGCGAATGTCCGGCCCCTCGCCGCCGATCCGCCTTCCAGGTTCCTCGCGGATGAGCCGACGGACGTAGCCGGTCAGGTCCTGGCCGAGACGGGCGGCCCGCTCCTGGAGCCGTCGCTCCTCGTCGGGGGATAAGTCGATCGTGACCGTCATCACTCGCCTCGGTACGTCGGTAGGGTGCGTCCCCTCCAGCGTACCACCTCGGCGACATGGCTGTCACCTCGGCGGTGGTCCTGATGGTTTGTCCACCAGTGCGCCTGCTCGGCGATACCTGCGGCCGGGTGGCCGGGGCAAAGCGAGGGCAGCGAGCGCGCTCCGGGATCGACGACCCCTACCCCCGGGGCACGCCTCCGGCTTGGCCCCGGCCACCCGGCCGATCTTCATACCGACGACGCGGTTATGGAGGGTGGGCGGCGCCCACCCGACGAGACAGATCCCCTTGTAAATAAGGCAGTTACGGACGGTGGGCGGCGCCCGCCCGACGAGGCGAGCGTGCCAGGGCGGCGTAACCGAGCAGCCCCAGCACGCCCAGCAGGAGCAGCCCGGCCGAGGCCGGCTCCGGGACCGCCGTGATGGCGGCCCCGTCGGCCACGCCGTAGGTGATCGTCGTGCCAAAGGGGACGTGGTACTCGGTCCCGACCGGGAACGGGTCCACCGAGGCCAGCGTCGCCGTCCCGTCGGCGACCGTCAGCGCCCCCAGCACCTGGCTGAGGACCGACCCCGGGCTCAGCGGGTTGCCGCTCGCATCGGTCAGGATGTCGGCCGAGCCGCCGCCGGCCTTGGTGGCCAGGGGGTTGATCTGGAACGAGATGTTCAGGTCGCTCACCGAGTTGAGCGGCCCGTTGGCGGCGATCGTCAGGTTCCAGAGGTAGTTGCTCGGGTCGCCCACGTTGGCGGGGTTCGGCTCGAACCGGCTGTCGATGGCCATGAACTCGACGGCCGCGAACTCGCCCGGGTTCGTGCTCAGCGTGGCGTCGATCGGGTACTCGTGGTGCGCCACGCCGCTGCTGTCGACGTAGTTCAGGGGGAAGAAGCCGGAGGAGGGCCCGGGCAGTTGCACCGGGTCGTAGGTGATCGCGGCCGCACCTCCCGTTGCGCTGTTGTAGTTTGCGCGTTGGCAGAGAAGAAACCACCGTTGCTTTGAATGACGCTCCCACCCGAATTAAGACCAAATAAGATCCGATCATTACCGACAGGTGCGACAATGGTGGATGAATCTCCCGCCACCTGGTAGCCACTGGGCATATCGGGCTTGGCAATGCCGTTCATGCCCACGATAGGAGCATAGGTCTTTGGACCGATGATAATGACCGTCGTTGGCGCTGCCGGAGTCGGGTTGGCGATGTAGGTAAACACCCCAGCGCTTGAGGTCTGGCTGATGCTTGTATCGGCGTTGGGACCCACGACGAATGGTGTCAACATATTTGAATAAAGAAAGAAAGCCGACGTTCCATTGTTCAGCCCACGGGGGATGTCGGCGCCTGAGCCAATCTCTGCCCCGGCCACGCCGGCGAATGCGGGCGACGTCCTTGCCGCCATCCCCGCGAACAGGATCAGGGCCAGCAGCAACGCATGCTTGGAACTCATCTCATCCCTCCATTGGTCGGAAACGAGGCCACTCGTGGATCTGGCCTGGTGTCAGGCCGGGGATTCGGGCCCTCCGCTCGGCACACCATCGCCGCGTCGCTTGATCGACGCACGCCCTCGGGGGCAGGCGACTCGGCGGCCCGGCCGCCCCAGGATATGATATTTGCGGGATCAGGCCACGTCTATTCCAAAAATTTATGGAGACCCGACTCGACGGGTGGTCGGGAGGGCAGCCCGCGCCTGGCTATCGCTTCAGCGTGTAGAGGTCCAGGTGCTCCAGGGCGTCGAGGAGCCAGGGGTGCGATCCAGGGCCTCTGCAGCGCGTAGCCGACCGAGAAGACCGAGACCAGCAGCGCCGCCAGCGACAGCCAGCGCACCAGCGCGGCTCCTCTGGCCCGCCTCGACCCCCTTGGGCAGGAGCACCAGCCAGAACGGGATCAGCCAGAACAGCCAGCGCAGGCCCTGCGTCGAGCCCCCGTAGTTCCTCGCCTTCGGGTTCCAGGCGTAGAAGGCGATCATCGCCGCCGTCAGCAGGAGCGTCAGCCACGCCACGGCCCTCATCCGCCCCCCGCCGAGGAGCCGCAGCGCGCCGACGATCGAGAACAGGAAGATCGGCGACAGCGAGAACACGCCGTGGTGCCCGAACGTCATGTGGAACAGGTAGACGCCGTACGGCTCGGGATGCTCGTTGAACCAGTCCATCTCCAGGGGGGTGTTCCAGTACGCTCCCCTCGTAGTTGTACGACCTCGTCCCGAACTCCTCGTAGACCGGGCGGAACTGCCCGAACGCGAGGTACTGCGTCGCCAGGAAGGCGACGCACGGGATCGCCGCCGCCGGCACGAACCAGAGCAGCGTGGGCCTCGGGAACCGGGCCAGCAGCATCAGGAACAGGAGGATGCCGAACAGCGCCGCCGGCAGCTCGTTGCAGGCGCAGAAGGCGCCGAAGAACCCGGCCGCCGCGAACAGACCGGGCGAGCCGCGCCCCTCGTCCCAGATCCGCACCAGCGCGTAGATCGCGAAGAAGGCGCTGGAGGCGGCGACCGTGTGGTTGTTCAGCGTCTGGTCGAAGGCCAGCAGGAGCGTCCCCCACGCGGCGGCGACACAGGCTGAACAGCCAGGCCCAGTCGTTGGCCGCCTCGCGGTCGAGCAGGCGCGCGTACAGGACCAGCATCGCCCAGAGCGGGACGACGTTCAGGAGCACGACCATCGGCTTGAAGTAGAAGACGTAGGCCGGCCACACGACCGGCTCCTTGGGCGTCTCCAGCACCTTCTCGGTCTTCGTCGGGTCGTCGCCGATCGGCTTCTCGACGTTCCTCGGCAGGCGCTTCTGCTCGACCTCGCGGTCCAGCGGCACGCCCGAGAGCGCGCGGGCCGGGTAGAGCAGCCCGGCGATCATCGTCGGCAGCAGCGGCGGCTTGCTCGAATAGAAGTGCTCGACGGGCTCCGCCCCCGCGGCGACCTCCTGGAACGGCGCGACCTTGAGCACCTTGTCCTGCGTCTTGTACTGCCAGGGGCAGTCGTCGATGGCGTAGCCGCCCCGCTCCAGGAGGCTCCAGACGGTACACCAGCGCGAGATGTCGTTGGCCCCCGACCTGCGTGGGCGTCTTCAGCGTCAGGCCGAGCGCCAGCGCCGTCGTCGCGCCGATGACCAGCATCGCGACGAACTGCCGCGGCTGCGACCGCCCCGGGATCGCCCCCAGATCAATCTCGCCCTCGCCCTCGCGCACGTCCGTCTCCATCAGGGTGCCTCCGCGTCCTCGGCCGGGGCGTCGCACCGCGGCGGCCCCAGCGTCTCGGCGATGCTGTAGGTGTCCTCGGCCCGGATGTTGTACGAGGTGACCAGCTCGGCCAGGATGCCCAGGCTGACCAGCTGCGTCCCGACGACCAGCAGCGCCACCGAGTAGACCAGCAAGCGGCCTCGTGCCGATCGGGCCGTATCGCCCCGGGGTCAGGGTATGCTCCAGGACCCAGATGATCGCCAGGTAGGTCATCCCCAGGGCGCCCAGCAGGAGCAGCACCAGGCCCGTCGCCCCGAGGACGTGCAGCGGGCGCTGGCTGAACCGGGTCAGGAACCGGACGGTCATCAGGTCGAGGAACCCCTTGACGAACCGCGCCACGCCGTACTTCGACGAGCCGAACTTGCGGGCGCGGTGGTTGACCACGACCTCGCCGACGCGGAACCCCTTGGCGTGCGCCAGGACGGGGACGAACCGGTGGAGCTCGCCGTAGATGCCGACCTCGTCGAGGACCTCGCGGCGGTAGGCCTTGAAGCCGCAGTTGTGGTCGTGCAGCTTGCAGCCGGTCAGGGCGCTGACCATGCCGTTGAAGACGCGGCTGGGGTAGACCTTGTGCCAGGGGTCGTGCCGCGTCCGCTTCCAGCCGCTGACGACGTCGAGCCCCTGGCCGAGCTCGTCGAGGAAGCGGGGGACCTCGGCCGGGTCGTCCTGGAGGTCGCCGTCGAGCGTGAAGACGATCGAGCCCCGCGCCTCCTGGAACCCGGCCGTCAAGCGCCGCCGCCTTGCCGAAGTTGCGCCGCAGGCGGATGCCGCGGACCCGCGGCGTCGCGCGCGGCGAGCTCGCGGACGATCGCCCACGAGCGGTCGCGGCTGCCGTCGTCGACGAAGATGAACTCGACCGGCCCGAGCGGCCCGAACGCCCGCGCGAGCTCGGCGTGCAGGGTGGCCAGGCTCTCCTCCTCGTTGTAGAGCGGGACGACGACGGTCATCATGGGATCGCGGCCTCGGCCGGGCGGGGGCGGGCGGGCGCCAGCGCCGCGGCGGCGAGCACCTCGCCGGCCACCCAGGCCAGCCGCAGCGCCAGCGCGGCGACGACCGCCATGTCGTCGCCGAGCGCGGGGGCCAGCGCGGCCATCAGCACCCCCTCGCGGACGACCAGGCCCCCCGGGAAGACGGCCACCGCGAACCCGGCCACCGTCGCCAGCGCCACGCTCGCGACGACCACCGGCCACCACGTCGCCGCGACCCCCTGCGGCACCAGCGCGCGCGATCACGGCCACCTGGCTCAGCCCCAGCAGCACCCAGCCCAGCGAGCGACCAGAGCAGCCCCTCGGCCAGCAGCCGATGCGAGATCCTCGGCATCGCGTCGGGCCCGACGCCCGGGAACGGCACCCGCACGACCGCCGACAGCCGGGGGAACACCCGCGGCTCGACCAGCACCAGGAACGCCACCCCGAGCCCCAGCCCGAGCAGCGCCAGGGGGACCGGGACGACCCTCCCGAACCCGACCGGCACCGTCAGAGGGACCAGCGGTCGGGCCGCGAACCCCAGCGGCCGCGACCAGGCCGCCGGCCGCCATCATGGTCAAGGTCTCGTACAGGGTCGCGAACGCGGCCGTCGCCGGCCTCGCGCCCGAGGCGACAGCAGCCCGACCCGCAGCACGACCACCATCGCCTTGCCCGGCACGTACTTGCCCAGGTGGCTGATCAGGTAGGCCCGCAGCGCCGGCAGGAACCGCACCGGGGTCGGCGAGTGCGCCATCGACCCGTGCGAAGAACGCCCCGAAGGCGCACAGCCCGGCCAGGTACAGCGCCACCGACGCCGCGACCCACGCCCATTCGACGTGCAGCGATTGCCCGCGCCCGGACAGGTCGCGCCAGCGTCCTCGCGACGTGCCGGCCGACTGCCCAGAGCACGAGCAGCCCGACCGCCGCCTTGATCGCTCGCTTGCCCCACCGCCCCACCTGCGGACGGCCCCCCCGCGCGGGAGGCTCGCGGGGCGGCGCCTCGGCCAGCGGAGAGCCGGATGGGTCGAGCATCTCGGGTTCTCGGACGTGAGGGTCGGGGGAACCGGGTCGCATCGCGGGCGGGGCACTTCGGCAATCCCTCCGGTCGGGCTCAAGGTAGCCGCCGGCGCGGGGCTTGGCAAGGGACCACAAGCGCGGGCCTCACCGGGACGGGACGTGTCTCGTCCGATTTCCGTGATCCGCCTTGATGAAAAAAGACGAATGATATAGGAAAAGGCCGGCGAGACAGGTACGCGACGCGGTGCCGGCCTCGCGACGTGGGATGATCCGGAAATGAACCTCGTCCCGATCCTCGTCCTCGGGGTGATTCCTCTGCTCCTCCCGGGGGAGCCGGCCCGGGCCCCGCGCCGCCGCCCGCCCCCGAGGGTCGCCCTTGAGCACGCCGGGTCGAGCGCCGACTCGCACCTGACCCGCCGGCCGGCGGGCGATCACGCCCGGGGAACCCCGGCCAACACGTCCCTCCAGACGACGCTGGATGACGATGAAGAGGACGAGGACATCTCCGCGGGCGACGCGCCCGACCTCGACCTCCTCGCGCCGCCGAACCTCGGCGCCGTCGCCCATCCCAACCCGACCGTCTTCCCCCGGCCGCCCTGCGGCTTCGGGCCCTCCTGCCGCATCCATCCCCTCCGCTGCTGAAATCGACCGGACCGCGACCCGGCCCTCCCGGCCCCGGCCCGGCCCGCATCCCGGATGCCGGCCCCGGCTCGGGCGATGATCCGACACGACCGGCCGGCGACCCCTCGGCGCGATGGGGCCGCGCGAGGGGCGACCGCGCCCGGTCGGCGCACCCCGGCCGATCCCCGCGCCGGTGCTCCAATCGACATCAATGCGATATTTTATATTTGCTGGAGACACAGTGATGAGGAAGTCTCGGGATTTTCAGCCCTCCTCGATGACGGCCCTGGAAGGCCGCGTCGTGCTGAGCCACGTCGTGAACCTGACCGCCGCCATGTCCACGTCGCGACCGCCGGCCGACTTGGCCCAGACCCTCGCCCCCGCCGACATGGTCCCGGGCGCCCCCGCGGCCCCCGCCGGGGGGAACACGTTCCCCCTCGACATCAAGGACACGCTCGCGGCCGGCTCGCCGGTCTACGAGCAGATCCAGACGAACTACAGCAACGACGCGGGGGCCCGGGTCGTGGACGAGCTGATCGTCCCCAACCTCGCCACCGGCGGCAGCACGACCACCGAGTGGATCACCCTTCAGAACAACGGCGGCAACGAGAAGGTGGTGGACGTCAAGGCCGTCGACGGCAGCACCACCACCGACAACGTCACGACCACCCTGCCCAGCGGCTCGGTGCAGACGGAGGTGGAGACCGCCGTGAAGACGGGCAACACCACCGCCCACACCAACGTCACCACGCTGCCTGATGGCACGGTCCAGACCTCCAGGTACACCGACGTGCAGGACGGGAAGAGGGTCCTCATCAAGGACGGGTCGCAGCCCGCGCCCGACGGCAGCATCGAGACCTACTCGGGCGTGAAATACACGGTCGGCGACAGGACGACCACCTACAAGTCGTTCGCCCAGCCCGCCGGCCCGGTCAAGACCACCGAGACCGTGGTCACCAGACTCGGCGATTCCGGGCAGGACGAGACCACCATGACCACCAAGGCCCACGGCCACGAGACCATCACCAACAGCACCACGATCGTCTGGCGGCTCAACCCGCCGTCGTGAAACCGGACCGAACGGGGCACCTCGACCCGACCGATCGCGTCGGGCCGGGTCGAGGCGCCCGGGCCGACTCGCGAAGACCCCGAGGCTCTTGCGGGCTTCCGGGGTGGTGGGTGCTTTGGTCCCGACGGAGAGGTCGTCCGGGGTGCCACGGGTTGTCTTCAACCCGTGTCCGGGCCGAGGATCGCGGCGGCACGGGTTGAAGACAACCCGTGGCACCCGGCGCGGGACTTCGCAAGGGCCCGACTTCCCCCCCGCGCTCCGCTCATCGTAAACTCATAGGCATGTCACCCCGCTGGCCGACCGTGAGGATGGGTCAACTTGACCTGACGACCATGGCTGGGAAGAAAAGCCGGATCGCGAAGGACCGGATCATCCCAGTGGGCCAATGCCCAGGGTGTGGGACGGCTGTCAAATTCGATTATGGTCAGACAGGGCAGTTCTGCCCGGATTGCCGGAAAGAAGCCGAGGCCGCCTGGGAGGAGGAACGGACCGAGAGGCTGAATGAGCGGGTGGCCGAGAAGAAGCGCAACAGGTGAAGCCTGGAGCGGTGCCCGAAGTCCTCACCATCCATCCGAGGCCAACTTCCCCGGAACGACCGCCATGATCCGCCCGACCGAGCCCGAGGACACCCCGAAGTTGCTGGAGATCGCCGCGGGACCGGCGTCTTCAAGCCGGCGGAGATCGTCGCGCTGGAGGAGGTGCTCGACGACTACCACGCCACCAACCGCGACGCCGGGCACCGCGCCGTCACGCTCGAAGGCGACGGCGGGCCGATCGGCTTCGCCTACTACGCGCCGGCCGCGATGACCGACCGCACGTGGTATCTCTGGTGGATCGCGGTGGCGAAGATGACGCAGGCGCGCGGGCTCGGCACCGAGCTGCTCCGCGCCGTCGAGGAGGAGATCGGCCGCGAGGGGGGGCGGATGCTCCTGATCGAGACGTCGTCTTTGCCGCACTACGAGCCGACGCGGCGATTCTACCTGAAGCACGGCTACGAGGAGACCGCCCGCCTGCGCGACTACTACGCCGACGCCGACGACCTGGTCGTCTTCCGCAAGCGGTTCGCCCCGGCCGGGGCGCCCTCCGGATGATCCCTCCGCGAGACCACCCCGCGGCGCTCGACCCCGACCGGCTCGCGGCCGAGTGCGACGCCCGGCGCACCCGGAGGTCGGGCCCGGGGGGCCAGAACCGCAACAAGGTCGAGACGGCGGTCGTCCTGTCGCACCGGCCGTCGGGGATCGTCGCCGAGGCGAGCGAACGGAGGAGCCAGGCCGAGAACCTCCGCGTCGCCTTGTTCCGGCTCCGCCTCAAGCTGGCGCTGGAGGTCCGCCGGCCGGTCGATCCCGGCGATCCGCCGAGCCCGCTCTGGCGGTCGCGGTGCCGGGGGGGCCGGGTCGTCGTCTCGGCCGAGCACGACGACTTCCCCGCCCTCCTGGCCGAGGCGCTCGACGTGCTCGCCTCCCGAGGCCACGACCCGAGGGCCGCGGCCGGCGCGCTCGGCTGCACCCCGTCGCAACTGACCCGCCTGCTCAAGGCCGACCCCCGCGCCCTGCGGGTCGTCAACGAGAAGAGGCGGGAACAGGGCCTCCATCCCCTCCAGTAGGGCGTTCATCGCTCCCGGAATGGGCCGCGGAGGGACGCGGATCAAGGCGGATGGCCTCCGCTCCGCTCCGCTCCTATCCGCCTTGATCCGCGTCCCTCCGCGGCCCATTCTCTCGCGATCCATCCCGGCCGGGCACGACGATTGCGACAGATCCTCCCCGACGCCCTGGCGCAACCCGGCCTGCCCACGAGGAGGACGATCATGGCGAAACCCTACGAACCGAAGCTGACGGATGCTCTGAAGGGCCATCAACCTGCGCCCGAGGGGCAGCAGCCCCAGGTGGACGGCGGGGGGGGCCGTTCGGTCCATCCGGAGCAGTCGCCCGACCAGTTCGACCCCGCCGACGCCCGGCAGCACAACCGCGAGGTGAACGCGGGCATCCACAGCAACAAGGATCGCCTGGTGGACATCGGCCGCGGCGAGCAGGCCGCCGGCCGGCAGAAGAGCCCGTGACCGACGATCCCCTGCTGCGGCCGACCGACGAGGGCCTCTACTGCGCCGAGGGGGACTTCTTCGTCGACCCCTGGCGGCCGGTCGCGCGGGCCGTGATCACCCACGCGCACGCCGACCACGCCTGCTGGGGGTGCGGCCGATACCTCACCGCGCGAGACGGCCGCCACGTGCTCCGAGCCCGCGTGGGGGACGACGCCGTCATCGACGCGGTCGGCTACGGCGAGACGGTCGAAATCAATGGCGTGGGGGTCTCGCTCCACCCGGCGGGGCATATCCTGGGATCGTCGCAGGTGCGGGTCGAGCACCGGGGGCGGGTCTGGGTCGTCTCGGGCGACTACAAGGTCGAGCCCGACGCGACGTGCGCCCCCTTCGAGCCGGTCCGCAGCCACGTCTTCATCAGCGAGTCGACCTTCGGCCTGCCGATCTACCGCTGGCCCGCGCAGGCGACCGTCTTCGAAACCATCAACGCCTGGTGGCGCGCGAACCGGGAGGCGGGCAAGGCGAGCCTCCTGTTCGGCTACGCCCTGGGCAAGGCCCAGCGCCTGCTGGCGGGGATCGACCCGACGATCGGCCCGATCTACACTCACGGCGCCGTCGAGAGGCTGAACCGCGCCTATCGCGAGGGGGGCGTCCGCCTGCCGGAGACGACCTACGCCGGCTCGGTCGGCAAGGCGGACTTCTCGCAATCCCTGATCGTCGGCGCCCCCTCGGCGCACGGCACCCCCTGGACGCGGCGGTTCGGCCCGGCCTCGACCGGCTTCGCCTCGGGCTGGATGCGCATCCGAGGGGCCCGCCGCCGCCGGGCCGTCGATCGCGGATTCGTCCTGTCCGACCACGTCGACTGGCCCGGCCTGCTCGGCGCCATCGACGCGACCGGCGCCGAGCAAGTCTGGCTGACGCACGGCTACTCGGCCGTGGTCGCCCGCTGGCTCCGCGACCGCGGCCTCGACGCCCGCGCCGTCGCCACCCGCTACGAGGGCGAGCGCGACGACGCGCCCGCCTCGGACGCGGAGGTCGTCGGAGAAGGGGAGGAACCCCCGGGAACGCTCGGACAATCGGAATTTCAAATGTGAAATTTCAATTGTGAAATTTCAAATTCCGGTCCGGCAGCGGTTCACAGGGTGGGATAGGCGGGATTACGCGGCTTCGATTTCGGCCGTGGTGACCGGCAGAAGCGAGGGGAGAGCTTGGCCCTGACAGTCTGCTTCAAAGCACGTGGTCAGGAAGTCCAGGACATTGCGACCTCGCTGCCGGCAGGTCGCGACGACGGTCAGCATGCGCTCCACGAACCGGCTCCCGTCCACACTGTCGGTCCCCCCGCTGATCCGACGCCCGATCACCGCGTGGCGCGGGGCCCGTTCCGCCGCGTTGTTCGTCGGCTCGACACCCTTGACCCGGGCGAACGTCCGCAACCCCTCCTCCACCTTGAGGACCTCGAAGCACGTCGCCGCCGTCGTCGCGCACGGGCACCGCGACCCGTCCGACAGGGCGCGCTTGGCCTCCCGCCGCAACCGGCTCATCCGCTCCTGGAACGGGCCCCACTCCAGGGCCCCGTCGCGCACCCGGTGCCAGTGGCGGAACAACCGGTCCGACAACGCGAGCAACCGCCGGCCGACCCCTTCGCCGGCGCCGCCCCGGTCGATCATCGCCTGAAAGTCGCGGCGCAGGTGCGCCCAGCAGACCTGCCGCCACCGCGCCATGATCCAGTCATACGCGCCGAACCGGTCGCTGCCGACGACCTGACCGTCTCCACCCCCCAGCGGGGCCCTGGCGACGTCGCCGCTGCGGTCCCTGGCGACGGTGAAGACCGTGAACAGCGGGGTCACCGTCGCCCACAGCCAGGCCCTGCGGGGCCGCTCGCGCCACGACGTCTCGTCGATGTTCGCCACCTTGGCGCGATGGACCGCGACCGCGAGTTCGTTGCAGGGGGCCTCCGGTGCGGCGGCCGACCGCCGTCCCAGCTTGGAGATCATCCCGGTGGAGATCGGGAGCGTAAAGACGTCGGCGGCCACCTGCCGGATCTGCCGCTTGCTGAGGCGATAGGCCCCCGCGAACATCGCCAGCACGGCCTGGAGGTAAGGGCCGAAGCACCCGGCGGGGACGCCCGCGGGCAACGCGCCGCAGGTCGTCGCGCGACAGGCGGGGCAGGTCAGGCGATGGAGCCGATACTCGTCGACGACCGGCTCGATCCTGGGCGGTTCGGCGACTTGATGGATCACGGGCGCGGGGTCGTCGCCGGCGAGTCCCTGGCCGCAACGACGACAGGCGGTCGGCTTGCAGTCGAACGCCTCGCGGACCTTCTCGGGTGGTACCAAGATGCGCCGGGACTTGCGATGCCCGGGCTGGCCGCCGCGCTTCTCCCCGCTGGGAGGGGACGGGGGTCTCCGCTTCATCCCGATCGGATCGGACGAGGGCGGCTTGGACGAGTTCGTGGAGTTGAGCTTGAGCCGCGCTTCGAGGTCACGGACCCGTGTTTCCAGCTCGTCGACCCGCTGCCGCATCGCCAGGAAGACGGCGGCGATGGCCGCCTGTGCGCCCGGCGGCACCTTGGCCCAGAGTTCATCGGATATGGGCAGCGGGGCGGTCATGATGACGGTATAGGGTCATCAGCGGCAACTTTCAATCCCGGACTGTGAACAGCTACCCGGTCCGGGTTTGGGACGGGTTGACGGCGCCCATGAGAGCCTTCGCCGAACTCTACGCCGCGCTCGACGAGACGACCAGGACGGGCGAGAAGGTCGCGGCGCTGACCCGCTACCTGGCGCGGCTGCCGGCCGAGGACGCCGCGTGGGCGGTCTACTTCCTGATCGGCCGCAAGCCGCGCCAGGTCGTCCCGTCGGGCAAGCTCCGCGCCTGGGCGGCCGAGGAGGCGGGCATCCCCGACTGGCTCTTCCAGGAGTCGTATGACGCCGTCGGCGACGGCGCCGAGACGATCGCGCTGCTGCTGCCCGCCCCCGAGCATTCGAGCGACCTGCCGCTGCACCACTGGGTCGAGGATCGCCTTTTGCCGCTCCGCAAGGCGGGCGAGGACGCGCAGCGCGAGGCGATGGTCCGCGCCTGGCGCGAGCTCGACGGGCCGCAGCGGTTCGTCTGGAACAAGCTCATCAGCGGAGGCTTCCGCGTCGGGGTCTCGCAGCAGCTCGTCACCCGGGCGCTGGGCCAGGTCCGCGGGATCGAGCCGACCGTCATCGCCCACCGCCTGATGGGCGACTGGGAGCCCTCGGCCGCCTTCTTCGAGGGGCTCCACGACGAGCAGCCCGGCGAGACCGACCTCAGCCGCCCCTACCCGTTCTTCCTGGCCTACGCGCTGGAGGAGGCGACCGGATCGCTCGGCGACGCCTCGCTCTGGCAGGCCGAATGGAAGTGGGACGGCATCCGCGCCCAGCTCATCCGCCGCGGAGGGCAGACCTTCCTCTGGACGCGCGGCGAGGAGCTCGTCACCGAACGCTACCCCGAGCTCGCCGCCGTCGGCGACGCGCTGCCCGAGGGCACCGTCATCGACGGCGAGATCCTCCCCTGGAAGGAGGGCGCCCCCCTGCCCTTCGCGCAGTTGCAGCGCCGGATCGGCCGCAAGGCCGTCACCAGGGCGATCCTCGCCGAGGTCCCCGTGGTCCTGGTCGCCTACGACCTGCTGGAGCGCGACGGCCAGGACGTCCGCCCCCGCGCGCTCGAATGGCGGCGGGCCCGGCTGGCCGAGGTCGTCGCGTCCTCGCCGTATCCGGGCCGCCTGATCCTCTCTCCCGTCGTGCCGGCCGGCTCGTGGCCCGAGCTGGCGTCGGCGCGAGGCGAGCCGCGAGAAGCAGGCCGAGGGGTTGATGCTGAAGAGGCTCGGCTCGGCCTACGGCGTCGGCCGCCGCCGCGGCGACTGGTGGAAGTGGAAGGTCAACCCGTTGACGGTCGACGCCGTGCTGATCGCCGCCCAGCGCGGCAGCGGCAAGCGCGCCAGCCTGTATACCGACTACACCTTCGGCGTCTGGGACGCGGGCAAGCTCGTCCCGATCGCCAAGGCCTACTCGGGCCTCACCGACGACGAGATCAGCCAGGTCGACGCCTTCATCCGCCGCAACATGGTCGAGAAGTTCGGCCCGGTGCGGACCGTCAAGCCCGAGCTCGTCTTCGAGCTCGCCTTCGAGGGGCTGAACCGCTCGTCGCGGCACAAGTCGGGCATCGCCGTCCGCTTCCCCCGCATCCTCCGCTGGCGCACCGACAAGCCCGCCGACCAGGCCGACACCCTCGACACCGTCCGCGCCCTGCTGCCGCCGGATGGTCGGGGATGAACGGGCCCGCCGGGCTGGAACCCCTCGTTCCCACGCTCTGCGCTATGCATTACCCATAACTTCGGGGGCCGGGTTATGAAGTGATAAATTCCATCCTGTAACGAAGTCCTCAAGCCGTCGCAAGCCGCGCCAGATCGCCTTAACCCCGGGCTCCCCGTCGCCTTTGCGGGCGAGGAAACCCCCGAGCCGGGCGATCTGGCGCACCGCCTCCCGTAAGCCGGGAGGAGACGCCGGGACCATGTCTGTCTTGTGGACCACCCGATGCAACACCTGCCACTGCTCGCGCGGCAAGACCGCCTCGCACGACGCCTCGGGGTGGCGCCGCGCCTCGTAGGTCAACCACAACAGGCGCCAGGCCACCACCGCATAGGTCGCCAAGGCCCGCTCCAAGTGCCCGGCCGTCTCCAACTGCAACCGTTCGACCCGGCAGCCGCTCTTCAGCACGTAATGATAGCGCTCGACCAGCCACCGCAGCGCGTACCAACGCACCGCCCGCTCGGCATCGGCAAGGGTCGCGATCGGCACGGTCGTCAGCAGCCACCAGCACACCGGCCCCTGCCCCTCCGGCGGGCTTTCCTCCTCGGCCAGGATCGCCGTGAGCCTCAGGTGGGGCAACGTCTTGCGGCGGGGATGGGTCGAAGGGGGGGCGATCTCCAGGGTCACGAACCGAATCGTCAGGGTCGCCCGTCGCGCCGGCCGATCGTCGCCCCGTTTGAGGTCCACGGTCATCGTCCCGGCCGCCGCATTGGCGCGCACGGCCGCCCCCAGGAGCCGTTCGACGTGGCGGACCCGCCGCCTGGGCTTGGCCCGGATCAGCAGGTGCGACCCGGGCGTAGGCGTTCAAGGCCCATTGTTGCTTCCTGGGCGCGATCACAGTAGAACGGCGGCATGAAGGAGCAGCCACCACTGCCTGAGCCATCTGGGATACTCTCTCCGTCGAAGCCCAGGCGGCTGTCTCGGCCTTGGTCCGATGCCTTCGAGCGACGGATCGCCGATCTGGAGGAGCGGCTCGGCAAGAACTCCACCAATTCCTCCAAGCCGCCCTCCTCCGATCCCCCCTCGGTCAAGCGGCGACCCCCGGCCCCCGCCTCGGGCAAGAAGCGGGGCGGGCAACCCGGCCATCATCGCAAGGCCCGCTCACTCGTACCGCCCGAGCAACTCCGCCAGGTCATCGACTGCAAGCCGCCCGAGTGCCGCTGGTGCCGCACCGCCGTCTGCACGGCGACGACCCCGAGCCGATCCGGCACCAGGTCGCCGAGGTGCCACCGGTCCAGCCGACGGTGGACGAGTACCGGCTCCATCGCCTGATCTGCCCCCGATGCCGCACCTCGACCTGTGCGACCCTGCCGCCGGGCGTACCCCGAGGGGCGTTCGGCCCCCGGCTACGGGCGATCCTCAGCGTCCTGGTCGGGGGCTACCGCCTGGGCAAGCGTCCGGTCCGCCAACTGGTCTTCGACCTGCTGGGCCTGACGATCTCCATCGGCATGATCGCCCGGTTGGAGCGGCAAGCCGCCGAGGAGTTGGAGGCTCCCGTCGAGGAGCTACGGCAGTACGTCCGCATGCCGCCGTGGCCCACATCGACGAGACCTCGTGGTGGCAGGGCCGGGAGAAGATGTGGCTCTGGGCGGCGGTGACCCGGGCGGTGACGGTCTTCACGATCGCCCCGGGCCGGGGGGCCGACGTCGCCAGGGAGATGCTGGGGGCCGACGACCGTAAGGTCGTCGTCAGCGACCGATCTCGCAGCTACCTGTGGATCAAGCGACGTCAGTTCTGTTGGGCCCATCTGAATCGAGATTTCCAGGCGATGGTCGATCGGGGCGGCGAGTCCGCCGAGGTCGGTCGGCTCCTGCTGGGCCACACCGTCCGACTGTTCGACTGGTGGCACCGGGTGCGGGACGGGACGATGGCCCGGGCCACGCTGCGATCGAAGGTGGCGATGATGCGGCTCTCATTCCGGGAGGACCTGCGCCGTGGGCTGGGATGCGGCAGCCCGAAGACGGCGGCGACATGCCGGGAGTTGCTGGCGGGTGAGAAGCACCTGTGGACGTTCGTGCGAGTCGAGGGCGTGGAGCCGACGAACAACGACGCCGAGCGTGCGTTGAGACACGGGGTGATCTACCGCAAGACGAGCGGCGGCACCGACAGCGAGGCGGGGAGCCGGTTCGTGGAGCGGATTCTCAGCGTGGTGGCGACGTGCCGCCAGCGGGAGACCAATGTGCTGGAGTACCTGACCCGGTGCTATCAGGCCCAGCCTGGAAGGTCAGACGGTGCCGTCACTGCTCCCTGCCGCCACCAACACTCAAGCCGCCTGATTGCCCATCGTCACACTGCCAAGCCATGAAGCCCAACATTGGGCCTTGAACGCCTACACCCGGGCCGTCGCGGCGCGGCGAAGAGGTCGTAGAAGTCGGCCTCGCGGTCGGCCACGGTGAGGACCATCTGCTCAGCGGGCATGGCGGCCTCGGTGGCGGCCAAGGCATCGAGCCAGCGCTGAGATTCCTTGTCGGCGGTCTCCTTCTTGTTGCGGCCGGCGCGCTTGCCCAAGGTCGCGGGGTCGCGGGTCCAGGTCCGCTGGTCGATCACGCCGAGGGGGACGCCCGCGGCGGTGACGGCGAGGACCGAGTGGAGCCACAGCCCCGAGCGTTTGCTGTGGGCGAGATAGCCCAGGCCGGTGGTGTCCGGATGGTCGGTGAAGTCGAGGCTGGTGGTGTCCTGAATCGTCAGGAGCCACTCATCCTCGCGGTCAGGGAGCCGTCCCAGGGTGCTGTCGCGGTGCGCGGCGCGGATGTCGTCCGGGTCGATGCGCGGGTTGTCCCAGAAGCGATAGGCGGCCTTGGTGGCGGCCCAATCGCCCGAGGCCTGAGGCACGCTGGCCTCCGGCGCTGAGCAGATCGTCGACCAATTTGACCAGGCGTCGGTTCAAGCGTCGGTCTCCGAGGTCGACGTGGCGAAGTTCGAGTGCTGACCACATGGTGTTCTTACGAACATCCGGGCCGGATGGATCGAACTTGTGGGTAATGCATAGCGCGGAGCGTGGGGACGAGATTCAAGACTCAGTAGTTCCAAGAACGGTGAGCCGCTTGGCTACATCGCAAGCTCATATTCGACATCCCTTTCGGTGTAGGTGACGTCGGCGACGCCGAACACCTCCTCGACGACATGGAGCAGCCAGAGCAGCAGCGTCTCCCACCGCAGCCGCTCCAGCAGGATCACCCGGCCGCCCCGGCGTGGGATCGACAGGATGGCATAATGCAGCCAGACCCAGAGGTTCCGCAGCACCAGCGCGATCCCGACGTCCAGCGGCCGCAGCACCGGGCGGCGACTCGACGTCCGGATCCGTCCCTCGTGCATCTGGCGGTAGCTCGGCTCGATCCCGAACCGGAGCCGGTAGGTCGCGAACACCGCATCCGGCGAGGGCGGTTGATACCCCCAGTAGGCATAGATCAGCGCCTGCCGACCGTGGCGCTTCCACTGGCCCCGGTAGTTGCGGCACTTCACGCGGACCGACACCGTCGCGGTCCGCTTCTTCGCGTCGGCCAGCGTGTGCCGCGACCAGCCGCTGGTCTTCCAGGTCCGGAAGACGGAGCTGCCGGTGGGGCCGCCGGGCTGGTCGGGCGAGCGGCCGTGACAGACCACCGGCATCAGGAACGGGTACCGCGCCTGCTGGAGGTAGCGGATCACGGCCGCGCTGTAGAAGCCGCGATCCAGCAGGAGCAATCGGGGCCGGATGCCCACGCTCGCGGCTTGCCGGAGCAGGCGTTGGACCACGTCCTTGAGCGCCTCGCCCTTGGTCACGCCGGACAGGGCGACGGTGGAACGCTGGCCGTGCTTGACGACGTAGGCGGTGGCGTAGGCGTGGAAGTGGCTGGTCCCGTCCTTGGCCTGGCCGCGATAGACCTCCGCGGGGTCGCGGAAGGGTTGGCCGTGGTAGGGGATCAGGGTCAGGTCGATGGCCAGCGTCTGAGGGCGCTTGCGCAGCGCCTTGGGCAGGTGCCCGGCCAGGGCGGCGTTGAGTCGTCGTTGTCATGTGGCGTAGTCGGGCCGGGTGGCCAGCAGCGCCTTGCGTGCCGTCTCGTCGGAGGGGACGTCGCGGAGGCGTTGGCAGGCGTCGGACAGCGAGGTGATCCGGGCGGCGGCGGCCAGCAGCAGCGACCAGAGGACCTGGGCCGAGGTCTTGCGCTTGTAGTCCTTGAGCTGGAGGTGGGCTTGCAGGTGTTCGGCGGCGAGGCGATGGACTTGGTTGCGGTGGAGGATACGATGGGGTGGGCGCATGGCTCCCTCCTGTAATGACTCGGTGTCCAAAAGTCATTGTTCGGAGGGGGCTTGCGTCCATCTATCTCAACCCTTCGATAGCCAGTCCAATCTTGGAACTACTGAGACTGGAGGGTGATTTGGGTAGTCCCTCAGGATGTTGGCACAGGTTGACGGGCTTTCTATGCTGAATCCGATCGCCTTGCGCAGGATCTCGGCCGGTCGTCACCCGGGGCCCGGAGCCCGGCCATGGGACGCAGGCCCTCCGCCTCCGCACACGACGACCGGCAGCCGGTCGGTTCGCCGGCGGCCTTCGCCTGCCCCAACCCCGACTGCTCGCACTTCAACCGCTTCGACGCCGGCAACCTCTCGGTCGTCGAGTGGGCCGGCAAGCCCAAGGACATCCGCCGCCTGTACTGCTCGGCCTGCAAGCGCCGGTTCACCGAGCGGCGGGGGACGCTCCTGCGGTACTCCAAGCTCCCCGAGGAGACCGTCGCCCGCATCGTCAAGTGCCTCGGGCACGGCTGCTCGGTCGAGGCGACGGCCGGCATCGGCGACGTCGCCCCCCGCGCCGTCGACCGCATCCTGGGGCAGGCCGGCCGCCGCGCCGAGGACTTCCATCGGCCCCAACTCGACGAGCTCGCCGCGCCGCCCGGGGCGGTCCAGCTCGACGAGCTGCACGGCCGGGTCCGCTCATCGTCGGGGGAAAAGGGGGGCGCCGAGGGCCTGCTCGCCGTCGTCGCGGCCTGGGTCGGGCCTGGGTTCACGCGGCCTTGGCGGTCGTCAGCCGGTTCGTGATCGACTCGCGGGTCGGGCCGCGCGACGCGGTCACGGCGGCCGAGTTGGTCGCGTCGGTGGCGCTGTGTGTCCCGCCCGGGATGGCGCCACCGCTGATGTCGGTCGACAACCACCTGCCGTACCCGGCGGCGCTGCTGCGGGCCTTCGGCGCGGTCCTGCCCCGCCGCCGCAAGCGGCGGCGCGGGCGGAGGAAGGACCCCGGGTCGAAGCCGCCTGTGGGGTTCTTGGCCGGGGTGGTGCACGAGGTCCGCGACGCCTCGGGCCGCGCGATCAAGGTCCGGGCCAAGGCGCCGTGCGGCCGGCTGAGGGCGATCCAGGGGCGCGTGGCCGAATTGGGCATCGGCACGACGGTCCACACGTCGCACCTGGAGCGGCTCAACGCGACGCTGCGGTGTCAGGAGGCGCGGCTGGCTCGACGGCCGCGATGCGCATCGCGGGCGGCGCCCGACTGGGGTGGTCGCTGTGGCTGTGGCGCGACCTGGACAACCGGGTGTGGGCCCCCAGATCGCTGGACGGCCGGACGCCCGCGATGGCGATGAGCCTGAGCGACCAGATCTGGTCGGTCCTGGAGTACGTCCGCTACCCGGTGCCCGTCGACGACCTCACACGAGGGATCTGGGCCGAGGAGCGGGAAGACGTGCTAACATCGGCCCTCGACCGCTACCAGGCTCGAAGAACCGTGCCATCATCGTGAGGCACTACCGTCTTCATGGTCGGCCTGGTCCTCGCGTATGGGGCGGCGGTCGTCAGCATGGGGCTGCTGACGGCCACCTGGCAGGGCCGCCCGGGCCGGGCGATCGCGCTGAGCGTGGCCGCCTTCATGGCCGTCGCCCTCGTCTGGCCCATCGTGGTCCTGATGATCTGGGCGTTCGACCTGCCGTCCTCCTTCGCGCTCATCGGGGTGAGCCCCTTCATGGGGGCCTTCTTCACGCCTCTCATCCTGCTCCAGGGGAGCCCTTCTCCGATGAATCCTGGTATTTCTGGGGCCTGGTGCTGCTGGCCGGCACGGCGGCGCTGGCGGCGATCCTGCTGGCCTTGACCCTGGCGACGTTCGACCGCTCGCTGGGCCGGGTCGCCGAGCGCGGTGGGGGAGAGGGCGCGGACGAGGTCATCCGTAGGGCGTGTGCAACACGCCATCTTCGGAACACGGACGGCGTGTCGCACACGCCCTACGGGGACGAGGACGATCGATGTCCGAGCTGGATGGGAAGATCGCGCTGGTGACCGGGGCGAGCCGGGGCATCGGCCGGGCCGTCGCCGAGGCGCTGGCCCGCGCCGGGTGCGACGTGGCCGTCAACTTCCGCGAGAGGGCCGACGAGGCCGCCGAGACGTGCCGTCTCGTCGAGGCCGCAGGGCGACGGGCCATCGCGGTCCGGGCCGACGTGGCGGTCGCCGGGGAGGTCGCACGGCTCGCCGAGGCGGTGGGACGCGACCTCGGGCCGGTCGACGTGCTGGTCAACAATGCCGGGGTCGCGCATCCCAGGCCGCTCGACGCGCTGACGGTCGACGACTTCGACGCCGAGGTCGCGACCAACCTCCGCTCGGCGTTCCTGGTCTCGCAGGCGGTCCTGCCGGCGATGCGGGCCCGGCGGTGGGGGCGGCTCGTGTTCGTCTCGTCGGTGGCGGCGCAGGTCGGCGGGGTGGTCGGCCCGCACTACGCCGCGAGCAAGGCGGGGCTGCACGGCCTGGCGCACGCCTACGCGAGCCTGCTGGCCGCCGAGGGGATCACCGCCAACGTCGTCGCCCCGGCCCTGATCGCCACCGACATGGTCCGCGACAACCCCCCGCCCGAGCCGACCTGATCCCGCTCGGGCGGTTCGGCACGCCCGAGGAGGTGGCCGATCGCGGTCGTGATGGTCGCGGCCAACGGCTACATCACCGGCCAGACGATCAACGTCAACGGCGGCTGGCACATGTCGTGACGCGACGGCGCCCCGGTCAGTAGCTGTCTGCCGAGATCACCTCGCCCCCCGCCTTGGTGGCGATGGCGCCCCAGGTGCCGAGGCTGACGCTGTCCTTGATGAACTTGACCGAGCCGTCGCAGAACCCGACGTTCACGCCGCCGGAGTGGAACGAGCAGGCGTTCTCCATCGCGATATCATCGTGGCCGTAGAAGGCCTCGCCCGCGGTCGCGAAGAGCTTGTTCGAGAAGAAGCAGGTCGGCTTGTTCGGCGCGAGGAGGTGGCTAGTAGCCGCCGCCGATGCCGACCTCTTCGCACGCCCAGGTCGCTCCCTTCTAATCCTTGGACGCCTTGGACGCCAGGTTCGGCTGGCAGGTCGCCGCGACCGCCTGGAGCGTCTGCTGCATGGTCCCGAGCAACGCCGGCGAGCACGGGGAGCAGGGGTTGTAGGAGAGCGTGGACACGTAGATCGCCTGCCGGCCATAGAGCGTGTTCTTGCCCTTGATCCACTCCGAGTGGGCCGCGGTGTTCGAGGTGCCGTCGGTGATCATGGCCAGGGTGACCGCGGGCCCTTCGGTGTTGTCGGAGAGCCTCCAGGCCGGGCCGTCGAACTGGTTGTTGTTGAACGTCAAGCAGAGTGCCGATGTTGTTGCCGTAATTGTTCATCCCCGGCTTGATGCCGCTATTGGTGTAGCCGGGATCGTTGCCGTCCGACGGGCAGAGGAACGAGTTGATCGTCGTGCCGACGGCCGTCTTCTGCGCGGCGAAGTTGATGGTGCTGATCGCGAAGTAGCTCTGGTTGAGCGCATTCCAGACGGCGGCCTGCTCCATGAAGGGGAGCAGGCGGGCCTTCATGGAAAAATCGTTGTTGTTCGGGTCGTTGTCGCCCCCGGTGCCGGTCGGGGGGTAAGCCCCGTTGGCGCTCTCGTAATTGGCGAGGGCCAGGCCGAGTTGCTTCAAGTTGTTGACGCACTGGCTCCGCCGCGCCGCCTCGCGGGCCGCCTGCACCGCGGGCAAGCAGCAGGGCGATCAGGACCGCGATGATCGCGATCACCACCAGGAGCTCGATCAGCGTGAAGCCGCGACGGCGCATCGGACCAGCCTCCTCACGTGGTGCGGGGCGAAGGCGCCGGGACGAACCGAGCGAACGCGGGGGCCGATCCGCCGGCGCGAGGCCGGAGGAGCGGTCGCGGATTCGGGCGAGACCGGCGGAGGGCCGGGGCTGATGAGGCCCGGCGCCTGGGAATCGAGACTGTGACTTGGGAGCAACCGACGTGCCCGGACGCGCCGTCATCGGTGCTTTTCTAGGCTAGCAGGTCGCATATCCCCGTGCAAGGAGGCTGGGCCGAGCCGACGGTCCTTGCCCTCGGCGTGACCTTCTGACAAGATCGTGTTCGTCTGCGGCCGCACGATCGAGGACCCGGCGGGCGGCACGCCCCACGATCGGGAGTCCCGGCGTGGTCGAGTCCGCGGCCTCACGGTCCGGGAGCGATGCATCATGTCCGGCCCATCCACGCGCGTCGAGCGGGCCTTCGCGATGGCGCGGGAGCGCTATGCCGAGCTCGGGGTCGACGCCGAGCGGGCCCTGGAGCGGCTCTCGGGCGTCGCGGTCTCGCTGCACTGCTGGCAGGGCGACGACGTCGGCGGGTTCGAGAGGACGGGCGAGGAGATCGGCGGCGGCCTGGCCGTCACGGGCAACTATCCGGGCCGGGCCCGCACGCCGGACGAGCTCCGGGCCGACCTCGACCAGGCGCTGGCGCTGATCCCCGGCACGCACCGGCTCAACCTCCACGCCAGCTACGCCGAGACGGGCGGCCGGCGGGTCGAGCGCGACGCGCTGCGGCCCGAGCACTTCCGCAGCTGGATCGACTGGGCCAGGAGCGAGCGGATGGGGATGGACTTCAACCCCACCTTCTTCGCCCACCCCAGGGCCGCCGACGGCCTGACGCTGTCGCACCCCGACGCGGCGATCCGCGACTTCTGGATCGAGCACGGCATCGCCTGCCGCCGCATCGGCGCCGCCATCGGCGAGGCGCTGGGCAGCCCGTGCGTGACCAACGTCTGGATCCCCGACGGCTCGAAGGACACGCCCGTCGACCGCAAGGCGCCCCGCGAGCGGCTGGCGCGGTCGCTCGACGCCGTCTTCGCCGAGCCGATCGACCCGGCCTTCAACCGCGACGCGGTCGAGAGCAAGCTGTTCGGCCTGGGGTCGGAGGCGTACGTGGTCGGCTCGCACGAGTTCTACCTGGGCTACGCCCTGGCCCGCGCAGAAGATCCTCTGCCTCGACGCCGGCCACTTCCACCCGACCGAGGTCGTCTCCGACAAGATCTCGGCGGTGCTCGCCTGGCTCGACGAGATCCTGCTCCACGTCAGCCGCGGGGTGCGCTGGGACAGCGACCACGTCGTCACGCTCACCGACGAGCTCCAGGCGATCGCGCAGGAGGCGGTCCGCGGCGACTACCTCGGCCGCGTCCGCTTCGGCCTCGACTTCTTCGACGCCAGCATCAACCGCGTGGCCGCCTGGGTCATCGGCACCCGCGCACTGCTCAAGGCGCTGCTGATGGCGCTGCTGGAGCCGATCGACACCCTCCGGCAGGCTGGAGGCCGAGGGGCGACCGGACCGCGCGGCTGGCCATGCTCGAGGAGCTCAAGGCGCTGCCCTTCGGGCGCCGTCTGGGATTACCATTGCCTCAAGCAGGGCGTGCCGGTCGGCCCGGACTGGCTGGCGGAGGTCCAGGCGTACGAGCGCGACGTCCTCTCGCGGCGAGGCTGAGGGGCGGGCGGTGTCGACTGCTACTCAGGCTGTCGGGAATCCGCAAGGCGTTCGCCGGGGTCCAGGCCCTCCGACGGGGTCTCGTTCGACCTGCGCGCCGGCGAGGTCCACGCGCTGGTCGGCGAGAACGGCGCGGGCAAGTCGACGCTGATCAAGGTCATCACCGGCGCCCACCGGCCCGACGAGGGGACGATCGAGGTCGAGGGCCAGCTCGTCGAGCAGAACGACCCGGTCCGCGCCCGCGCGCTGGGGATCGCGGCGATCTACCAGCAGCCGGCGCTGTTCCCCGAGCTGACCGTCGCCGAGAACATCGCGCTCGGGCTGGAGCCGGGCGGCGCGTGGCGGCGGATCCGCTGGGGCGAGCGGCGCGAGCGGGCGCGGCGGCTCCTCGATCGGATCGGCGCCGCGATCGACCCCGAGGCCGACGTGCGGCGGCTCTCGATGCCCGAGCAGCAGCTCGTCGAGATCGCCCGCGCCCTGGGCGCCGAGGCGCGCATCCTGATCATGGACGAGCCGACCGCCTCGCTCAGCGACAAGGAGGTCGACAACCTCTTCCGCGTCATCCGCGAGCTGAAGGCGCAGGGCGTCGGCATCATCTACATCTCGCACCGCCTGGAGGAGCTGCCGCAGGTCGCCGACCGCGTGACGGCCCTGCGCGACGGGGCGCTCGTCGGGACGAGGCGGCTCGACGAGGTGACCCGCGGCGACCTGATCCGGATGATGGTCGGCCGCGAGCTGTCGGCCGTGTTCCCCAAGGCGTCGGTGCCGATCGGCGACGTGGTCCTCGAAGTCCGAGGGCTGGGCTGCCGCGCCTCGGGCGTGCGCGACGTGATCCTGGCCGTCCGCGCCGGCGAGATCCTCGGCCTGGCCGGGCTGGTCGGCGCGGGGCGCACCGAGCTGGCCCGCGTCCTGTTCGGGCTGACGCCGGCCGACGCGGGCGAGATCCTCCTCCGCGGCCATCCCGTCGCGATCGACACCCCCGCGCGGGCCGTCGGGCTGGGCATCGCCTACGTGCCCGAGGACCGCCGCCGCCACGGCGTGATCCTGGAGATGCCGGTCGCCACGAACGTCACGCTGGCGACCCTCTCGCGGATCGCCGATCGCGGCCTGATCGACTTCGCCCGCGAGCGCGCCGTCGCCTCCGACTTCGTCGCGAGGCTCGGCATCAAGACGGCCTCGATCGACACGCCGGTCGGCAACCTCTCGGGCGGCAACCAGCAGAAGGTGGCGCTGTCGCGGTGGCTGGCGGCCGACCCGTCGGTGCTGATCCTCGACGAGCCGACGCAGGGCGTCGACGTCGGCGCCAAGGCCGAGATCCACCGCCTGATGGGCGAGCTGGCCGGCCGGGGGCTGGCGATCCTCATGATCTCGTCGGAGCTGCCCGAGGTGCTCGGCATGAGCGACCGGGTCGCGGTCATGCACGGCGGGACGGTCGTCGGCACGCTCGACCGCGCCTCGGCGACGCAGGAGGCGGTCATGGAGCTGGCGCTGGGGCACGTCCGCCGCGGGGAGCGGGGTGGCGCCATGATCGGCCGGCATCGCCGCGAGGTCTCGGTGGCCGTGGCGTACGCGCTGTTCCTGCTGTTCCTGGCGTGGTTCGCGCCCCGGTTCTTCCGGCCGGTGCAGCTGCGCGACCTGGCCGTCAGCAGCGCCCCGGTGCTGGTGGCGGCCGTGGGCATGACGCTGGTGATCCTCTGCCGCCAGATCGACATCTCGGTCGGCTCGCAGTTCAGCATCTGCGGGATCGTCGCCGGACTGCTCGCGAAGGCGGGGCTGCCGATGCCGGTCGTCGGGCTCGGCACGCTGCTGGCCGGGGCCGGGATGGGGTCGATCAACGGGGTGCTCGTCGCCGGGCTGGGGCTGCCGTCGATCGTGGTGACGCTGGCCACGCTGGTCATCGTGCGCGAGTCGCTGCGCTACGTCCGCGAGGGGGAGTTCGTCCACGACCTGCCGTCGCGGCTTCCAGTGGTTCGGCGCGGGGCAGGCGGCGGGCCAGTGGCTGGTCGTCGGCGCGGCCCTGGCGGTCTTCGCGGCGTTCGCCTGGGGCCTGCGGAACCTGGCGGTCGGCCGCGCCGTCTACGCGACCGGCTCCGACCCCGAGGCGGCGCGGCTGGCGGGCATCCGGCCGCGCCGCGTCGTCTTCGGCGTGTTCGCCGCGATGGGGGCCCTGGCGGGGCTGGCCGCCCTGCTCAACGCGGTCCGGTTCGCCGACGTCGACCCCAACGCCGGCACCGGGCTGGAGATGCAGGTGATCGCCGCCTCGGTCGTCGGCGGCGTGGCGATCTCGGGCGGGCGGGGCACGCCTGATCGGCACGCTGATCGGCGTCGCCCTGCTCGGCTCGATCGGCCCCGCGCTGGTCTTCCTCGGCACCCAGCCGCAGTGGGAGAAGGCGATCCAGGGCCTCATCATCCTCCTGGCCGTCGCCTCCGACGCCCTCGACCGGGGAAGGGATGAATGATGAGTGATGAATAATGAGTGATGAGTGGTGAGTGATGAGCTTAGGTGTAACGCAGTTGGTACCTGATGCGATCTCGGCCCGGGTGGCCCGGACAACTTGTTGTCCGGGCCGGGGGCGACGCGGCCCGGGCCGGAGTCGACCACCGAGTGAGCCGATCGTGCAGCCGCACCCCCCGACAAGAAGTTGTCCGGGCCACCCGAGAGTAATGAGTGATTTTTAAAATATTGGTTTGCGTCTACGCAAATCGTTACGTATTAGGATTCACGATGGATCTCTCCCAGCGCATCCTCGTCGGCGCTCCTGGCCGTGGAGGTCGCGGTCTTCGCCGTCATCGGGACGAACTTCCTGACCCTGGACAACGCCTTCGAGGTGCTCCGGCTGAGCGTCGAGATCGGCCTGCTGGCCGTGGCGCTGACGCCGGTGATCGTGGGCGGCGGGATCGACCTGTCGGTCGGCTCGCTGATGGGGCTGTCGGCGGTCCTGTTCGGCAAGGCGTGGCGCGACGGCGGCCTGCCGATCGGCGCGGCGGCGGCGCTGACGCTGGGCGTCGGCGCCGCGGCGGGGGCGGTCAACGGGCTGCTGATCACCCGGCTGCGCATCCCCGCCCTGATCGTGACGCTCGGCTCGTTCTCGCTGTTCCGGGGGCTCGCCGAGGGGCTGACCGGCGGCGTCGACAACTACACCAACTTCCCGTCGCGGTTCCTGTTCCTCGGCCAGGGCTACCTGCCCGGCGACATCCCGGCGCAGCTCCCCGATCTTCGCGATCGTGGCGGCGGCGTTCTGGGTGCTGCTGCACCGCTCGACGCTCGGCCGCGAGCTCGTCGCCATCGGCTTCGCGCCCGAGGGGGCGCGGCACGCCGGGGTGCCGGTCGAGCGGAGGGTCGCCGCGGTGTACCTGCTGTCGGGGCTCGTCTCCAGCCTGGCGGCGGTGATCTACGTGGCCCACCTCGGCCAGGCGAAGGCCGACGCCGGCACCGGCTACGAGCTGCTCGCGATCACGGCGGTCGTCCTGGGCGGCACGTCGATCTTCGGCGGCCGGGGGAGCATCCACGGGACGCTGCTCGGGCTGCTGGCGATCGCCGTGATGCAGAACGGCCTGCGGCTGGCCGACCTCCCCGCCGAGCTCGCCGGGGTCCTGACGGGCACCCTCCTGCTGGTGGCGATCGGGCTCGACCGGCGGCCGTCGACGGCCCGCGCGCCCGCGAAGGTCCTCGTTGACGTTGATGATGAGGTGATGACCGTGAAGAACTCGCAAGTGGCCGTCATCTGCGCCGCGATCCTCGCGGGGGCCGCGATCGTCGCGGCGACCAACGTCTATCTGATCCGGTCGCTCCAGCGGCCGACGGGGGGCGAGCGAGCCTCTCCTGGAACCGACGGCCGCCGGGGCGCCGTCGCGGGCCGAGTGCGATCCCGTCGGCGGCGTCAGGTGACGGTCGCGATGATGCCCAAGAGCAAGGGGAACGCCTACTTCATCGCCTGCCGCAAGGGGGCCGAGGAGGCGGCCCGGGAGTTCGACGTCAAGCTCATCTGGGACGGGCCGACCGACCCCGACCCGGCCAAGCAGAACGAGGTGATCGACACCTGGATCACCCGCGGCGTCGACGTGATCGCCGTGGCCGTCGAGAACCGCCAGGGGATCTCCTCGGTGCTCCGCAAGGCCCGCAAGCGCGGGATCAGGGTGATCACCTGGGACTCCGACGCCGACCCCGACGCGCACGACTTCTTCGTCAACCAGGCCACCCCCGAGGGGATCGGCCAGACCCTGATGGACAACGCCGCGCGGGTGCTGGGGGGCAAGGGCAAGTTCGCCATCATCACGGCGTCCTTGACGGCGGCCAACATGATCGAGTGGCAGAAGTGCATCGAGGCCCGCCGCGCCGAGAAGTATCCCGACATCACGATGGCCGCGCTGCGGCCCTGCGACGACCTCCAGAAGAAGGCGTTCGACGAGACGACGGCGATCCTCAACGCGGACCCCGACGTCAAGCTGATCATGGCCATCTGCACGCCCGCCGTCCCGGGCGCCGCCGAGGCGGTCAAGCAGGCGGGCCGGTCCGACGTCAAGGTGATCGGCCTGGGGCTGCCCAACGACAACAAGCGGTACGTCCGCGAGGGGATCACCGACTGCGTCGTGCTCTGGAACTCGATGGACCTCGGCTACCTGGCCGTCGTCGCCTCGCAGGCGCTGGCGACCGGCGACGCTGAAGCCGGGCGACTCGCAGATCCAGGCCGGCCGCCTCGGCACGATCGCCGTCGCGGGCGACAACATCCTCCTGGGCAAGCCGTTCACCTTCACCAAGGAGAACATCGACCAGTTCGACTTCTGAGCCTCCCGGAGGGCGTGCGCGCACGCCCTCCGGTGGCCTCATCCGGTCGGGGTCAGGCCAGCGTCGCGATCACCTTGTACGCGATCGGGCTGCCCAACCCGGTGGCCAGGTCATAGCCTGTCCCGGCCGTGAAGGAGACGGCGTGCCGCCCCCCGGTGGTGGTGGTCCCGCTCGTGATGTCGTTGAAGTCGCCCGGCGCCCGGTAGAGGTCCGCGAGGACCTGCGACGTGCTCAACGAGGTCGAGCCGACCTGGTCGGCGATCGCCACGATCGCGGCCCACTGCGGGGCCGCGGCGCTGGTGCCGCCGACCTGGAACCAGCCGTCCTGGGCGCCGGACGAGAACGGGTAGTACGGATAATAGGGGGTCGAGTCGTAGACGGCGAACCCGTATTGCGGGTCGGCGTCGTAGGAGACGTCCGGGTTGCCCCGCGCGGTCAGGCTTACGGACGAGGAGCCGTTCGCGTAGGAGGTGGGCTGGTAGGACGGCCGGGCGAAATACCGGCTCAGCCCGCCGCCGCCGTCGACCCAGGCCGTCTCGGTCCCGCCGGCGATGTTGAGCGACGTCCCGCCGACCGACAGCACGCTGGTCGAGATGGCCGGCCAGGTGACCGTCGCGCCGGCGTCGCCCGCGGCGGCCACGAAGGTGACCCCGCCGGTGTTGAAGGCGTTCTGATACGTGCCGGAGGTCTCGCCCGAGAACTCGCCGCCGCCCCAGCTCATCGAGACGACGTTGGCATGGTTCGCCGCCGTCTGGACGGCGGTCATCAGGTCGTTCGTGCTGGTCGAGCCGGCCTCGACCAGGATGATGTTCGCCTGCGGCGCGATGGCGTGCGCCCACTCGACGTCGAGCGACTCCTCGAGCTCCCACCCCCCGGACGGGTCCGCCGCCGGGGCGTTGGCCTGCGCGGCGTTGCCCGACGGCGGCGGGATCACCGCACCGTTCTCATTCATCACCGTCAGCGTGGGCCGCGCCGGAACCGGCCGTGCTGCTCATCTGCGTCAGGCCGAACGTCATGCTGAACTGGTTCACGTCGGCCAGGATATTTCGGTCGTTGGCGGCGTCGACGATGGCGATCGTCTCCCCGCTGCCGGTCCCGACGGGCGTCGTCGTGCCCGGGCTGTCGAACGCATACGCGTTCGTGATCGCGGCCGGCGTGACCGCGCCGGAGGGGGGACTGGAGACGGTCGTAACCGACGAGCCGGGGCCGCCGCGGGACTGGCCGCCTTGTGGATCACGTGGGACAGCGGGTGGATCGCCGCGACATGGGCATGGCCGACCGCCTCGGCCTTCGCCAGCGCGGCGAACTCCGCGAGCCGGCCGGCGCTGAGCAGGGCGCGGTCCTCAAGGCATTCGATCCTCGGCGGGAGGGCGCGGGCCGGCGACGCCCCGCGAGGGCGGCGCGATCGGGACATGGGTGGGGATCTCCTGGTGCTTGCAACGCCTTCGTCGCTTCGTCCGCCGCGGGCCGCGGGACGGTCGGGGGAAGCTCGTCTCGTCGAGCCGGGCCGCCCGCGACACCCTCCGCCCCGGGGCTCGCGGGGGATGCCGCCATCACGATCGGTTCATCATCGAGCGGATACGATCAGGATCTCGCAGGGGGGATCATGGGTATGATGCGACAACCGCCGGGTTCGTGGCAACAGATTTCCTCACCCCTCGCGCGGTTTGCAGCCGAATCCGACCCACGTCACGTCACCATCGACCCCTGCCGCTCCCCGTCGGCCTTCGGAACGGTGCCCGGCGCCGGCCGGTCTCCGTGCCCGACACGCCTCGTCGCTCCCGAGGACCGTCGCACCCAAGGCCCGAGCGGGCTGGGATTTGTCGAGAGGGCGCCGTCGCGGGACCCGACCCGGGGCGCGGGCCCTGGGCCACGGCCGGCCGCCCCTCCGGGGCGACATCAGGACACTCTCGCATTCGAAGAAATCGCCGACGACCCCCGGATTCGCAGAGCACCCGCCGGCCGCCCTCGATGATATGGGTATGGTTCCAACGTATTCGGCGGGATCGGCGACGGTCCTCCCGCCTCGGTTCCTTGAACGGGTGCATCGACCGTGACAACCTTGAGACAGACGCTGGCCAACCAACGGAACAGCCTCCGCAGCACGGGCCCGAAGTCCGAGCGTGGCAAGCAGATCGCGTCGATGAACGCGATGAAATTCGGCCTCGCGGGGGAGGGGCTGGTCCTCCCCGACGAGGACATGGACGCCGTCCGCGACCGCGCCGAGATGTGGTGCTCGTCGTTCCGGCCCTTCTACGACTTCGACGTCTGGCTCGTCGAGCGCGCCGCCGTCGAGACCGTCCGCGCCGACCGCTGCCGCTGGCACGAGGCCGTCCTCCGCGAGGGGCTGGCCGGTCGCGCCGTCGTCTTCTGGGACGAGGACCGCGAGGCCGCCGCCGCAGAGCTCGCCCTGGGCCTCTCGAAGAAGCCCGAGCACGTGACGCACCAGCTCCGCCGCACCAAGCAGGGCGCCGACTGGCTCATCGGACGCTGGCGGTCGCTGGCGCTGATCCTCGAATCCCGAGGCGGCTGGGACGGCGACCAGCGCTCGCTGGCTCTGGACCTGCTGGGCGTCCCTCCCGAGCTGCGCGACGGCCCCACCCCGCTGGACCCGATGCCGGGCCGCGAGCCGGCCGGCTGGCTGGCCGAGCTGTCGCGCCGCCAGGAGGAGCGGCTGGTCGCGCTGCGGGACGACGTGCTGGAGGCGCTGGACGCCCGCGAGCGCCAGGAGGCGATGGCCGGCCTGGAGCGGCGGCCCGACGCCGACCTGAGGCGGCTGCGGCGGTATGAGGCGGGCTGCCTGCGCCGCCTGCAAACGGCGGTGGCATGCCTGCGGGCGCGGAAGCGGGAGTCGATGCCGCACCAGCCCGCGCGGCAGCCCCAGGCGGCGCCGCCGCCGTGGCCGGCCGACGACGAGGAGGATCGTCGCGAGCAGTCGGCGCACCAGGCCGAGCGACTCGGAGGGTGGGCGTCGCTGGGGAGCGTCGGCATGGGGCACGAGTTCGCCGACCCCGGCGCGCTGGTCGCCGCGGCGCTGCGCGAGGAGGAGCCGACGACGCCGACCTGGTGGCCCCGCCGGTCGCCGCCGAGGCGCCGGAGGGCCGGCCGTCGGACGGCGAGCCGTGGGACGACGAGCCGTCGGACGACCTGTCGACCATCCTGGCGGAGCCGGTCGAGGCGCCATCGCCGCTGGCGACGGCGATCGGGGCGCCGGCGGTGCCGGGGGTGCTGAAGCCGGTGTCGCTGGCCTCGGCGCTGCGGCCCGCGGCGCCCGCGGCGGGCAACCGCCGGGCGCGCCTCGAGGCGCGGAGCCGGGCGCGACGCTCCTGATCGCCGCATAAGACTGCACAAAACTTCATACCTGCATCGACGTGTCCCCCACGTCCCCGCCCCCGGTGCGCCCCCTCCCCGCGGAAATCCCCCGAAATCGACCGATCGGCCGGGCTTTCCCGGCGTCCGGACCCCTCCGGGGCCTGCTCGCGACCCTCCGAGGGTCGTCGCGGGGAGTCCGCGCGTGTCGGATGGCCCCCGACCTCCCGCCGGGAGGGGCCGAGACGGAACGAAGCCATTGGCAATCTGGATAATCTCGCGGGGCGAATCGTCGGGGTAGCCCCTTGCGATCGGTCGAGTCATCGCGTATACCGGGGGCTCGCTTGTTCCCATGTCGGCGCAAGCGCGGGGAGAGTTAGGTCTAGCTTGGTGCTCTGCACCGGGGCGGCGTTGCGCCGCCCGAGCGTTCTGGCCGGTCATGCGTCACAACGAAGGCTGTTTCAGGCTCGCTGATCGCCCGGATGATCACGCCGGTCATGGTCGCGGGCCTGGAGCAACCTCGCCGATCGGGGTTCCGCGACCATGCCGGGCGTGATCATCCGGGCGGCGAGCCAGAGAGCCTTCGATGTCCCAGGTCTTGTAGTGGACGACTCTCTCCGCACGGCGCGGGCGGCCCGGGGTGACAGCCGGGCCGCCCGCGGCCGTCTTGCGTGCGATCCGACGGCCGCTCGATGGTCGTGCCGCGGGCCCCGATCGTGACGACCCGACTCCGCCTGGACGACATCCGCCGCGCCTGGGAGGCGAGGGACCCGGACCTCGTCCGCGCTCGTCGTCGCCCTCGCCGAGCAGGACGACGAGCCCGAGGCCCCCGTCCGCGAGGGGGCGCCGACGTTCGACCGCTTCCTCGCCGAGATCCGCAGCCCGGCCTTCCGCCGGCAAGCCGCCCGAGGAGCAGGCGCACTACCGCGTCGAGCAGATCAAGGCGCTCGAAGCCCCCGACGGCCGAGGTCCCCCTGCCCGACCGGCTCCGGCTCCACGAGGTCCTCGACGCGCTGTGGCGACGACCCGGCGCCGTTCGCCCGGTCGTGCCTGCTGGCGATCATCGACCGGGTCCCGCTGGTCTACGGCCCGTGGCGGGCCCTGAAGCGGATCTTCAAGGAGGCCGAGGCCCGCGGCGACACCGAGGTCTTCGCCGCCCTGGCCGCCCGGTTCGACGCGGCCGACTCGGACCATCGCACGCAGGTCGGCCACCGCACGCTCGCCTACCTCCGCCGCCGCGCCTGGCGATACCTGCGGCGGACGCGCCGCGGCCCGGCCCGCCTGCTACGCCGACCCGCCGCCGACGTGCTCGCCCACTACGAGGACGCGACGCAACTGGGACCAGACCTGGGTCGCCAACCACATCTTCTACCACGAGACGGCGAGTACGACCGGGCCGGCTTCCACTTCACGCAAGCGGCCGACGAGCCTGCTGAAGGACCGGGCCTTCGCCGACCTCTGGCAGCGGAGCCCGCGGCCGCTGTTCTCGCTGCTGGAGCGGGCCCGGAGCGACCAGGTCCGGCGAGTTCGCCGCCGAGGCGCTGAAGGCCGACTTCCGCGCCTCGCTCCGCGAGGTCGAGCCGGCCTGGGTGGCCCGGCTGGTCGGCGTCGGCAGCCGGGCGATCGACGAGTTCGTCGTCTGGGTCCTGACCAACGTCCCGCGGTTCGAGCAGGCGCGTTCCGCACGCTCGGGCCTGCACGAGGCGGTGCTCCGGCTGTTCGACTCGCCGTCGCCACGAGGCCCGTGCCTACGCCGCCGAGTACGCCCGGACCCACGCCCGCGACCTGCCCGTCGACGAGCTGGTCCGCCTGGCCAACAACGACCACGCGAGCCGTCCGCCGGCTCGCCTCCGACCTGCTCCAGGCGCGCGACCCGCGCAAGGAGGTCGGCCTGGAGGCGTGGGGCCGGCTGCTCGAGACGCCGCACGGCCACGAGCTGGCCGCCGCGGTCCTCCGCAAGCACTTCGGCGCCAGGGAGCTGACGCCCGAGTGGTTCCAGGCCCGGCTGTTCACCGCGAACCAGCGCGGCGTTCCAGTTCGTCCAGGACGCTGCTGCTCGCAGATCCACCCGCCGCAGACGCTCGGCCCCGGCTACTTCGTCGGCCTGATCGAGGCGGCCGACGACGCCGCGAGGACCGCCCCGGCGCCGGCAGGTCGCCGAGTTCGCCGCTGGCCGAGCTGGCCCGGTTCGACCTGAACGCGCTCGACCGCGACTTCCTCCGCCGCCTGATCCTCCGCCCGAGCGACGAGGGACACGCGATCCGGCTGGATCGACGAGGGCCGGCTCAAGCCCGCAGACGCTCGGGCTCGACTTCCTCAAGGCGCTGGCCTTCCACCCCGACTGGGACGCCGACCCCTGGATCGCCGCCCTGCGCCGCGACGGGCCCGACATGGGCCCGCGACGCTGGAGTTCGACGAGGCCCTGGCCGACCAGGTGCTCGGCTGGCTCCGGGACGTCCGCCGGTTCGCCCCGCCGACCTCGGCTTCGACTGGCTGCTGAAGCTGGCGGCCCGGGGCGAGCCGCGCTACCACGACTTCGCCGTCGAGACGATGATCAAGGGGTTCATCCCCGCCGACTTCGCCCCGAGCGGCCGAGCGCCGCGGCCGCGACCGCCGCCGCGCCGGCGGCGGTGGACCTCGGGGGGCGCCTCGTTCCTGTTCACCGGCAAGATGGCCACGATGAAGCGCAAGGAGGCCGAGGACAAGGTCCGGCCGCGCGGGCGGCGCGGTGGCCTCGGGGGTCTCGGCCAAGCTCCACTACCTGGTCATCGGCGACGAGGGGTCGCCGCTCTACGGCCACGGCAAGAAGGGGGACAAGCAGCTCAAGGCCGAGGAGCTGAACGCCGCCGGGGCGAACATCAAGATCATCTCCGAGACCGCGTTCCTGAAGATGCTCGCCGGGCAGCGCCGCGGAGGCGTCGGCGCGACGCCACGCTCGCCGGCTGCGAGCGGCTCTGGGCAGATGGCCATCGCCGCCGGGCCCGGCCGACGCCCCGCTGGCGCGGTTCGCCATCAAGTACATCCGCCGGCACCACCCCGACATCGCCCTGGCCGAGACCGACCGGCCGGTCGACCCCGGCGCCGAGGTCCCGGCCGAGTTCCTCAGCTTCGAGCGGGTCAAGCCGCTGTTCCGCGAGAGCCGCAAGCCGCTCCGCGACCTGGCCCTGGAGCTGGCCCGGTGGGAGTTCGCCCGCTGGTCGCCGCCGGCCGACGAGCTGGTCCGGCTGGCCGAGAGCCCGTACGCCGACGTCCGCCGGTTCGTGGCCGAGGCCCTGCTGGCCGACGACGCGCCCGAGCACCGCCGCTACCGGATCGACCCCGAGTCGCTCGAGCCCCGCCGCCGTCTATCGGCTTCTGCGAGTCGGCCGACGAATCGACCCGGTCGCTGGGCATGCAGCTGATCGAGCGCTCGCCCCGGCTGCGGCGTCCCCGAGGAGCTGTTCCGCCTGACCGAGAGCCCCGACCGCCGGGTCCGGGCGTTCGTGATCCGGGCGCTCTGGTCGCTCTACCGCGACCGGGGCATCACCGACGGACTGGAAGCCCTCCGTCCCGCCGCAGCCGACGGTCGGCGCCGCCGCGAAGAAGGCCGCCGCGCCGCGGCCGACGGCCGCGGCCCCGGCCCGCCGGCCCGGCCCGAGCAGCTGCCCGCCGGCCCGCGCGACCTCTGGGACTTCCTCCGCGCGGACCTGTTCGAGATCCCCCCGCCGCGGCCGGAGAAGGGGGAGCCGGTCGGGGTCGGCGACCGCCTCAAGCCGCTCCCCGCCCGGAAGGCGAAGCTGGCCCTGGTCGAGGTGATGCGCGACCTGGCCCTGGAGGACGCCGCCTTCGCCCGGGGGTCCTGCCGCTGCTGGAGGAGTTCCTGGCCTCGCGCGGCCCGAGCGAGCGCGCCGCCTGCCTGGTGGCGGTGACCCGGATCCGCCACGCCCACCCCGAGCCTGCGCCGCGACGGCGAGGAGGCCGCCTCGTGACGCGCCGAGAAGTACCTGACCTACCGCGGCGACATCAAGGCGGCCGTCGGCGTCGGCGGCACGCTGGCCTTCGTCACCGCTCCACCCCGAGGGCCAGGCCGACGGGCCTCTACCGCCTCGACGCCGACACGCTGACGCTCGACGTCGACCCGCTCCCGGCCGGCGGCGCTGGCGCTGGCCGCCGACGGCGAGACCCTCTGGGTCGCCGGCGAGCGACCGGCCAGGTCTACGAGGGCTCGGCCACGGGCGGGCAAGCCGAAGGCGCGGGGCGCCGCCGTTCGCCGGCCGCGCCGACGGCCCTGGCCCCGCTGGCCGACGGCCGGCTGGCCGTGCTGGTCGGGTCGGAGGTCGCCATCCTCGCCCGCAAGGACGGCAAGGTGCTCCAGACGCTCGAGCTGCCCGAGCCGGGGACCTGCCTGGCGGCCGACCCGTCGGGCCGCTGGCTGGCGGCCGGGACGGCGAAGGGGACCGTCGCCGTCTTCGACGCCGAGGAGAAGCCCGAGTTCCTGCCGGGCGAGTCGGCGCGGCTGCACGAGGGGGCGGTCACCGCCCTCCTGTTCGAGCCCGACGAGCTGCGGTTCCTCTCGGCCGGCGCCGACCTGAAGCTGCTCTCGACCCACGCCCGGGGCAAGCTGGAGCCCGAGGACAAGGGGCGCGGCAACAACCACACCGACGTCGTCACCGCCCTGATCTGGGGGCCGGGCGACCGGCTCTACTCGGGCAGCCGCGACGGCACGATCAAGTCGTGGCCGCGGGTCGGCGCGGTCAAGCCGGCCACGATCAAGGACGGCGTCGGCCGGGTCGTCGCGCTGGCCCTGGTCCACGGTCCACGACCGCCCGCGGCTGGTCGCCGCCTGCGACGACAACACGCTCCGGGTCTTCCCGCTCGACGCGGCGGGCAAGATCGGCGAGCTGTCGCACCGGGTCCACGACGCCTACGCCCTGCGCCGGCGACGAGCTCGGCGCAGGACGACCCGACGCGCCGCGAGGCGGCGCTGAAGGAGCTGGCCGGGCTACGGCGACGCCCGCGCCGTCGAGCTGATCTCCGAGCAGGTCGGCGCGCGACGCCGACCACGGCCTGCGCCGGCTGGCGGCCGAGATGCTCGGCGACTCGCCGCCTGCCCCGCGCCGCGACGCTCGCTGGAGGCGTGGCTCGGCCACGCCGACGAGGCGGTCCGCGTGTCGGCCTTCGAGGGCCTGCGCAAGCACCTGGGCGAGGCCGACCTCCGGCCGCTCGACCTGGCCCTGAAGGCCGAGAAGGCCGACGTCGGCAAGCTGGCCGTCCAGGCGCTGGCAGGGCCTGGCGACGGCGCGACGACCAGGCGCTGGCCCGGCTGCTCGACGCGCTCGACGCCAAGACGCCCGAGGTCCGCCAGGCGGCGCTGGCGCGCCTGGAGACGGTCCACGACCCGAAGTCGCCCGAGGCCGAACCTGGTCGCGCTCGGCTCGAAGCACGCCGACGTCCGGCGGCTGGCCCTGGTCCGGCTCTTCCGCGCGGGATGCTCGACGACCCGGCCGTGCAGGCCGCCCTGCGCCGCCGGGCCGAGGACGCCGACCCCGAGGTCCGCCGGCTCGGCGTTCCTGCTCGCGCTGCACGCCCGCCCGAGGCTGCTCCAGGCCCTCCGGTCGCGCGACCCGGAGTTGCAGCGGCAGCTCGACGAACTGGAAGGGCCGCACCCGAGGCGCGAGGCCGCGCCCGGCGAAGGCGAAGGAGACGCAAGGCGAAGGCCGCAGGACGCCGAGCCGAGTCGGCCCTGGACGACGCCGACTTCGAGCCGCTCTTGCAGGCGACGGCGAGCCGGGCGCTCGACACCTGCCTGCGCGGGGCGCGCGGGCTGGCGCTGCTGGGCGACCCGCGGGCCTTCGGGCTCCTGCTCCAGCTGAGCCGCGAGGAGGACAAGGCGGCGCGGGCCGAGGTCTGCCGGGCGATGGCGGCGCTCGACGACCCGCGCGCCGTCGAGCGGCTCCGCTCGCTGCTCCACGACCAGGAGGCCGAGGTCCGCGACGCCGCCTTCACGGCGCTGGCGCGGCTCCACCAGGCCGACCCGCTGCTCGCCGCCGAGTCGGGCCTGAACGCCTCGGCCGAGGACGTCCGCCGCCGCGGCCTCCAGGCCCTGATCGCCGAGGTCCGCAAGGCCCCGCCGCGGTCGCCCGACGACGCCCGCCTGGTCGCTCCTCGCCCGCGCCCTGAACGACAGCTTCGCGGCGGTCCGGGCCGAGGCGTTCAAGGCCGCGCTGAACCTGCAACTGGCCGGCGGCGGCGCCGAGCACGCTCCGGTTCGTCGCTGCGGAGCGTCCACGCCGACGTCCGCCGCGAGGTCCTGACCGAGGCCATGGCGCAGGTCGGCGAGCCCTGGGGCTGGGACCTCCTCCTGGAGTTCTTCAACGACCCCGACCCGAAGCTCCGCGGCGACGCCTTCGCGTTCGCCGTCAAGAAGACCAAGGGGCTGGAGTTCCTCGACGCGGCGCTCGGCTCGCGCTACGCCGACCTCCGCAAGAAGGCGGTCGAGGCCCTGGTCAAGAAGCACACGCGCCGCCGCGCAGGCGCTGCTCGTCCGGGCCCTCGACGACGAGGACCGCGACGTCCGGCTGGCGGCGCTGGAGTCGCTGGTCGACGCCGACGCCCTGCCCGCGCTGGCGCGAGGCCCTGGAGAGCCCGCACGCCGACGTCCGCCTCCGGGCCGCCAAGGCCCTGGCGCGGCACGGCGACCCGCAGGCGCTCGGCCCCGCTGCTCGCCCTGGCGACGGCCCCCGAGCCGACGGAGGCAGGAGCGCCGGCAAGGACTGGCTCGACCTGGCCGAGTCGGCCCTCGACGGGCTCGGCGAGCTGGGCGACCCGGCCGCCCTGCCGCACCTCATCCCGCTGCTCGACAGCCCGCACGCGGCGATCCGCAAGCAGGCGGCCCGGGCCCTGGTCTGGGTCGCGCCGCGACGAGACCCTCGCGGCCCTGCGGCAGGCGCTCCAGCACGCCGACCCCGAGGTGAAGTACCACGCCGCGCTCGGGCCTGGCCTTCGCGGGCGACGCGTCGGTGGCCTCGCTCGTCTTCTCCGAGCCGAGGCGGGCAAGGTCCTCAGCATCGGCGAGCAGATCGCCGGCGGCCCTGGCGCTCGGCGCCGGCGGGCGAGGACCGGCTCGTCGTCTTCCTCGACGACGCGAAGGAGACGGTCCGCGACCGGGCGCTGCTCCTGCTGATGATGCGGGAGTGGAAGGACCCCGACGGGACGGCCGCCGCGCCTGCTGGCCTGCCTGTCGCGCGCGGACTGCCCCGGATGCGCCTGACCGCCGCGCGGGGCCTGGAGGCGCTCGCCGACCCGGCCGCCTTCGCGGCCTTCGTCGTCGAGCTGGTCAACGACCGGGGCGACAAGCCCGCCTGGAAGATCCCCGCGGCGACCGTCGACGCCCTGGCCGAGCTCCTGGTCCACGGCGAGCCGCCGCTCCGGGCCCGGACCGCCCGGCTGCTCCGCCACCTCGACGCGGACGGAGCAGGACGCCTGGGACCAGGCCTGGGCCGTCCACGAGGCCCGGTTCGCCGACGGAGCTCGCCGACCGCCGCGGCAGGCGGCCCGGCGCGCAAGCCGGCCCCGCTCCGGTACAGCCCGGCCGAGCTCCGGGAGCTGGCCTTCGGCGCCTACGTGGGCCTGGTCCGCGAGCAGGGCGGCTCGCGCGGCAAGGGCGCAGGGCGACGGCCCCGGACGCCCCAGGTGATCCGGGTCCGGCAGACCGCCCTGGGCCGGCTCCTCGCGCTGGCCCGGTCCGACCCGCCACGCCGCGGCGCGGCCCGGCCGGTCTTCGTCCAGGCGCTGGGCGACCCGAACCAGGCCGTCCGGCTCCAGGCGTTCGAGCACCTGCAGGCCCTCGGCGTGGCGCCGGCCGCGCTGGCGGCCGAGGCGCTGGCGACCGGCCACACCGACCTCGGCGTCAAGGGGCTCGAGCTCCTGTCCGGCGGCGGCTCCGAGCCGGAGGGCCGGGCCGTCCTCGAACGGGCGATGCTCTCGCGCAAGGACGACCTGGCGATCGAGGCGGCCAGGCTCCTGATCGCCCGGCGCGGCGCCGGTCGCCGTCGCCGGCCAGGCGCTGGAGGCGGCGCACGAGCCGCTGCGCACGCAGGCCGTCGCCTGGCTGGCCGCCGAGTACGACAAGGACGCGGCCGCCCGCGACCGGCTCCGCCAGGCCCTCGGCTCGCGGTACGCGGCGGTCCGCGAGGCCGCCGCGCTGCGAGCTGGCCACCAAGAAGGACCCGGCCGCGTTCGAGGCCCTGGTCGGCGCTCCTGGCGGCGGCCGGCCAGCCCGACCCGCAGCACCGGGTCATCCAGGCGCTGGTGACCCTGGGCGACCCCCGCGGCCGCCGGCGCCTTCCTCGACCGGCTGGAGAACGACCCGGCGGCACGGCGCTCGGCCGACGACCTGCTCCAGGCCGCCGGCCGGTTCCGCCGCCCCGAGGACGCCGACCGGCTGCTCGGCCCTGCTGGAGAAGGACCGCGAAGCGGCGCGAGGCCGCGTTCGCCGCCGTGCTGACGATCAGCGGCTACGACCAGGCGATCGACGACCCCGAGGACGAGCGGCCCGACCGACCGCTGGGAGGAGAAGCAGTTCCCGCGCCACGACGACGTGCTGGCCCGGCTGATGGAGCGGCTCGCCGCCCTGGAACGACGCGCGGCTCCTGGCCCGCCTGATCCCCGGGGCCCGCTGGGCGCGGGGCAAGGAGGTCGAGCCGGTCCTGGCGGGCCTGGTCAACCACCCCGACGAGACGCTCCGCCGCGCAGGCGGTCGAGGCGCTCGGCTGGCGGCTCCGCAAGCGCGGGGCGACGCCCGAGCCGCTCCTCAGGGCCCTGCGGGCACCGCGACCCGGTCACGCCAGTTCCTCGCCGCCGAGGCGCTGGCGAAGGCCGGCCGCGGCCGAGGGGCTGAACGTGCTGCTGGCGAGCATCGACTTCGTGACCGACCTGGCGCTCCGCCGCCGCGCCGTGCTCGCCCTGGGCGAGCTGGCCGACGAGCGGGCGCTCGACCCCCTGCTGCAAGCTCGCCGGCGAGGACGGCCACGCCCTCCAGGAGCCGGCCGCCGAGGCCATCGGCCACCTGGGCCGGTCGGCCAGGGCGGACGAGGTCTTCAAGATCCTGGAGCGGCACGCCAAGGGGGACGGGGGCGTCGCCGAGAACGCCCTGAAGGGCCTGCGCTGGCTCGACACCCGCGCCGGCTGGCAGCTCATCCGCCGCCGCGCGGCCGACCGACGTCGTTCCCGTACCGCGAGATCGCCGTCGAGCTGCTCGGCCACGACGACGACCCGGCCACCCGCGACCTCCTGCTCCGCCTGCTGGCCGAGGCCGACGACGAGTCCGGTCGGTCGTCGCGGCCCTGATCGCCGCGCCGGCGGCTCTGGGGCGCGGAGTCGCTCGAGCCGGACTACGCGGTGCTCCAGAACGAGCGACGCGTCGACGCCGACGAACTCGACGAGAGTCGCTGCTGGAGCGGGTCGCGCGAGCGGGGCGAGCCGCGCCGGCTCTTCGAGATCCTGCCGAGGTGCCCGGCGACGATGCCGCGAGGCGCTGGCGACCGGCCTCCTGAACCGGCCCGACCTTGCCCGTCGCCGAAGCCCTCGCCGCGCTCGACAGCCCCGACGCGCGGACCGCCGGCCTCGCCGCCCGCATCCTGGGCCGGGCGGGCGCGGCGGGACGGGCCGGGCGAGCCGCTCGCGCGCCGCCCTCCGGAGATGGCGGGACGCCTGGGAGCAGCAGCGGCGCGAAGCGGGTCCGCGAGGGCGAGGACGACCGTCGCCTGAGCCGCGGAGCTGACCCCCTGCCTGCGGAGCCTGGTCTGGGCGGCGGGGCGGCTGGGCGTCGCGCGCGACGACGCTGATCGCGATGGCCGCGGCCCGGCCCGACGACCCCGAGTACCGGCCGATCCGCCGCGAGGCCGTGGCCGCCCTCGCCTCGGGCGGAGCCGACGGCCGAGGTCGTCGCGGCCCTGGAGGACGCCGCGACGCGGGGCGATCCCGAGGTCCGGGCGCTGGCCGCCGAGGCGGTCGGCCGCCTCGCCCCCGAGCGGGCCGCGGCGCTGGCCGAGCGGCTCCTGTCGGACCGCGTCGAGCTTCCATCGGCTCGCCGCGGCGCGGGCGACCGGCTCGGCGACGTCCTCCGCGCGGCCGCGCGGCAGGTCCACGCTCAGGGGGTCGTCCTCCCCTACCTGATCGATCGGGGCGACGTCGGACGGCCTGGCCGCCGTCGCCGAGGACCGGACCTTGCCCGAGGCCACCCGGCTGGGGGCCGTCGAGGGGCTCGCCGCGATCGGCCCTCGAGCCGGCCGAGGCGGTCCTCCGCCGCATCGGCCTGGCGGCCGACGAGGACGAGGAGCTCCGCAAGGCCGCCTGGCGGGCCCTGCGGCGGTCGAAGCGGGCGCGGGAAGGCCGCAAGGCCGAGGTCGAGGTGAACCATGAGCGGCGACGACGCGCGCGAGGTGCCGGCCGGATCGCCCGGAGCCGAGCCCCGGGCCCGAGTCGACCGAGGTCCACCTGTCCTACGCCGGCGCCAGCGCGCTGGTCACCACCGAGGCGACGCCGCGCGGCTGGCCCTGGCCGGCAACCTCCGCCGCGACCCGGTCCGGCTCGAGGCGACGATCAAGCAGCCCGCTGCGGTTCCGCGAGGCGATGTCGGCCCTCTACGCGGTCGTCGCCAGCGACTTCCGCTACGTCCCCAAGGACCGGACCGCCTACCTCGCCTACACGCGGATGCGGCGGGAGTCGGCGAACCTGAACGCCTGGCAGGCGCAGCGGGCGTATTTCTCCTGGCTGCTGCGCAACGACCCGACGGCGTTCGTCATGCTCGACCCGGTGATCACGGTCCACCCCGACCAGGTCCTCTTCGAGGTCTTCAGCAAGGACGAGGGGGCGTACGCCAAGCTCGGGATCGACCGCGACGCGCTTCGCGATCGACGGCGACGCCGACCTGCGGCACGACCAACATCGACTTCAGCCAGGCGCTGTTCCTCGGCCTCCAGCAGATGCGGAGCTACCGCGAGACCCGGCTGAGCATCGGCCAGGAGGGGGTGAAGTTCGCCACGGCGACGGCGGGCGAGGTGCTGGAGAAGACGATCCGCGTGCCCGACTCGTGGCTCCGCGGCTTCCTCCAGGTGCAGTCGGCCGGCCGCCCTGCCGCGCGACGCGTTCGCCCTGGCGCCGATCGACCTGTACAACGCCCTGCGGCACCTGCGGATGCACGCCGACCGCAAGGGCCAGCGGCGCGGCCTGCGGGTCGAGCTGGTCCCCGGCGAGCCCCCGCGGCTGGTCCTGGAGCCGTGGGAGACGGTGCTCCCGCTCGTCGGCCGAGGTCTACAAGGGGAAGGCCGCCAGGGTGGTCCGGGTCTGGGGCCGTCGCCGGCTGCTCGCTGATGCAGCGGTTCCTGCCGTTCGTCGAGGAGGTCGACGTCCACCTGCTGGGCAGCGGCCTGCCGAGCTTCTGGGTCCTCCGCGCCGCCGGCATGATCGCTCACCCTCGGGCCTGACCGGCTTCACGGCGGCCAACTGGTCGCAGGCGCTGAACTTCGACCTGCTCCTGCCGCGCAAGACCGAGACGACGCACCGAGCCGCTCGAGGCCGTGCTCGCCCACCTGCGAGAGCACTGGTCGGCCGGCGCGGGCGAGCTGGCGAAGGCGACCGGCCTGGCCTGGCCGGCCCTGACCGAGGCGCTGCAACTCGGCTGCCAGCAGGGCCGGATCATGTACGACCTCGCCGCCGACGTCTACCGGTTCCGCCCCCTGACCGAGGCCCCGCTCGACCCGGCCCGGCTGGAGTTCCGCGACCGCCGCGAGCGGATCGCCCACGACCTGCTGGCCCGCCGCGGCGCGGTCAAGATCGTCGCCGAGAACCGCATCCCGGGCACCGGCCTGGAGCTGACCGGCAAGGTGGCCGTGGCCGAGGACCGGCGCGAGTACCGCCCGCAGATGCTCCTGGCCGACGAGGGCCAGGTCGAGCCGCGCCGAATGCACCTGCGCCGCCTTCCGCAAGCAGGGGCTGAAGGCGGGCCCGTGCGTCCACCTGGTCGCCCTCCGGCTGGCCTACGCCGAGCAGGAGGCCGCCGGCTCCAGGGGCTCGACCCGCGGCAGGCGATCACCGTCGAGACCCGCTCGTTCAGCCGGCGCGACGCGGAGGGCGAGGAGGTCTACCAGGTCTCGCTGGAGCGGCAGCGGCTCAAGGTCCGCTGGGGCCGCGGCGGGCCAGCCGTTGCGATTGCAGACCTTGACGTTCAACACCGTGGACGAGGCGCGCGGGGCCTATCTCGCCCGGATCGCCGAGCTGGACGCCCGCGGCTTCCTCGACGCGACCGCGGGATGAGGTGAGCCGAGCATGGCCAAGGCAGACCGACCCGATCGACCTCTGGCGCGCCATCGTGCAGGCCGGCGGCACCCAGGCTTACATCAACGCCCAGCTCGCCGAGCGCGGCTTCCTGGTCGAGCGCCGCGAGACCGACAAGATGTCGGACCGCGAGCGCGAGGCCTACAAGAAGTCGCTCAAGGCCGAGGCCGAGGAGAAGAGGCGGCTCAGCCGCGAGGCCTGGCGCGCCTACAAGGCGAGCCACATCGTCCACCTCGGCGAGGGCGTCTTCTGGAACGACGAGGCCGGGGCCCGACAAGTGGGACCTGCCCCACGCCGAGGAGCGCGCCGCCGAGAACGAGCTGCCGCCGCTCGACTCGCCGCAGCAACTGGCCGAGGCCCTCGGCCTGACCGTCGCCGCAGCTCCGCTGGCTGGCCTACCACCGCGACGCCGCCACGAGCCTCCACTACCGACGCTTCACGATCCCCAAGCGCGACGGCTCCGAGCGGGCCATCTGGGCCCCGCTGCCGAAGCTGAAGGAGGCCCAGCGCTGGATCTTGCGGAACATCGTCGAGCGGCTGCTCGTCCACGGCTCGGCGCACGGCTTCCTCGCGGGGCGATCGACGCTCACCAACGCCTCGGCGCACCCCGACCCGGCGATCGTGGTCAAGATGGACATCAAGGACTTCTTCCCCACGATCACCCTGCCCCGCGTCAAGGGGGTCTTCCGCAAGGCGGGCTATCGCGAGCAGGTCGCCACGCTCCTGGCCCTGATCTGCACCGAGTCGCCCCGCGAGGTCGTCGACGCACGAGGGCAAGACCTACTACGTCGCGCTCGGCCCGCGCTGCCTGCCGCAGGGGGCGCCGACCAGCCCGGCCCTGACCAACACGCTCTGCCTCCGCCTCGACCGTCGCCTCGAGCGGCCTGGCCCGGCGGCTGGGCTGGCGCTACACCCGGTACGCCGACGACCTGACCTTCAGCCTCCCCGCCGATCACCGGGGCGACCCCGCGCTCGGCACGCTGCTGGGCTCGGTCCGGCGGATCGTCGAGGACGAGGGGTTCGCGATCCACCCGGACAAGACGGTCGTCGCCCGCCGCGGGGGGCCGGCAGAAGATCACCGGCCTGGTGGTCAACGGCGACGGCGCCCCGCGCGTCCCCCGCGAGCTCCGCCGCCAGCTCCGCGCGGCCATCCACAACCTCGCGCGCGGCACGACGACCGAGGCAACGGAGCCCGTCACGACGCTGGCGGGCCGCGCCGCCTACCTGGCGATGACCGACCCCGCGCTGGGCCGGCGCCACCTCGACGCGCCTGGCGCAGGCCGCCGCCTCGGGCGAGGGCACGCCCCCGCCACCCTGACGCACCGTCCCGTCGGGTGGCCCAGGTTGCGTCCCGCAACCCCAGCCATCCGGGCGCCATGCCGGGCCCATTCCGGTCGTCCCAAGAGGATCGACAGAACGAATCGGCCCGATTCCCCGATAGTGTAGGTATCGGGCCGGGGTCGTGGGACCCGCTTCGAGTGAGGCCACGGCGACCGCGCATCCGCGGCGCCGCTCGTGGACCACGCCGGCCCGATGCGATAAACTTCCCGTGGGGGATGGTGCGTTCGACGCACCCGACGGGGGGATCGATCCTCGGACGGCGAGGCGGGGTGCGCATGCGGCGGGTGGTGACGATCGACGGGCCGGCGGGGGCGGGCAAGAGCACGGTGGCCAGGCGGCTCGCCGAACGGCTCGGCTGGCGCCTGCTCGACACCGGCGCCATGTACCGCGCCGTGACCCTGGCCGCGCTCCGCGACGGCACCCCCCTGGAGGACGACCGGGCGCTCGGCCTGCTCGCCGAGCGGGTCGCGATCCGGCTGCCCGAGGGTCGGGTCCTGCTCGACGACGAGGACGTCTCGGCGCTGATCCGGTCGGTCGAGGTCACCCTGCGCGTCGCAGTACCTGGCCAGCAGCCCGAGCGTCCGCCGCCGCCTCGTCGCCTGGCAGCGCGAGTTCGCGGCCGAGTACGACGTGATCGCCGAGGGGCGCGACCAGGGCACCGTCGTCTTCCCCGACGCCTACCGCAAGTTCTTCCTGACGGCGAGCCTCGACGAGCGCGCCCGCCGCCGCCACGCCGAGTACGCGGCGCGGGGCGAGGCGATCGCGGTGGAGGACGTCGTGCGCGACCTCCGCGACCGCGACGCGCGCGACGAGGCCCGCGCCATCGCGCCGATGAAGCCGGCCGCCGACGCCCGCATCATCGACACCACGGGCCTGGCGCTCGACGAGGTCGTCGCGCGGATCGAGCGGGATATCCGCGGGGACGGCGCCGCCGTGAGCCGTCCCTCCGACCCGACCCGGCCGGCCGAGGCCGGTCCGGCCGCCGATCGGTCCCCGCTGGCGCTGCTCTGGTACCGCCTGGTGCGGCTGGTGGCGGTGCTGGTGTTCGCCGCGACCGGGGGCATCCGCGCGACCGGCCGGGGCCACATGCCCGCCGCGGGCGGGGCGCTGCTCGTCTCCAACCACCTGAGCCACCTCGACGTCTTCGCGCTGGGCATCACGGCGGCCCGGCCGCTGAACTACGTGGCGCGCTCGACGCTGTTCTTCCCGCCCCTGGGGGCCCTGATCCGCTCCGTCGGCGGGTTCGCGATCCAGCGCGAGGGGATGGGGCGCAGGGCCTGAAGGAGACGCTCCGACGGCTCCGCAACGGCGGGATCGTGGTCCTGTTCCCCGAGGGGACGCGGAGCCGCGACGGCCGGATCGCCGAGCTGAAGTCGGGGATCGCCGTCCTGGCGTCGCGCGCGAAGGTGCCGATCGTGCCGGCGGGGATCGCCGGCACGTTCGAGGCGTGGCCGAGGGGCCGGCCCTTCCCCGGCGTGCACGCGATCCGGCTCCACTACGGCCCGCCGATCCGCCCCGAGGAGGTCGCCGGGCTCGGCGCCGAGGCGGTCACGGCGCTGATCCGCGCGCGGATGGCGGCGTGCCGCCGCGAGGCGAGGCGGCGGCTGGCCCGCGACCTGGGCGAAATTGCGGTTGGACAATTTGCCGATTTGGATTAATGTCCTGCCGCCTCGGGGGACGGCCCGCCCGGGCCCAAGGCCGGGAGCGGATTGACAACGATTGAAACTGGAACCACCGCCACCCTCGTCCCGTCGGGGCCGGGATCGGCCGCGATGATGCGGCCGATCCCGAGATCCCGCCCGCGACGGAGGAGTCTCGCCATGAAACAAGCCCGGATCGTGCGCGGGGGCCTGGGATTGGTCCTGGCCGGCTCGATCGGCTCGGCCGGCTGCACGCACAACTACTACTACGGCGCCCTGCCCGCCTGCGCGCCGGCGACGGCGGGGGTGGCGGGGGTCCAGTACGGCCAGGTCTGCGAGGTGCCGACGCAGGTCATCGGCGGCGGGTCGGTCGTGGCGCAGGGGCGCCCTCGCGGTCGACGCTCATCGGCCCCCGCCCGCCCCGCATCGTCGTCAGCGAGCCGACCGGCGGCGGCCGACTCTGGAGGCGATCCGACCCCGACACCAGCCAGGCCATCACCCGCGTCGAGGGCGCGACCGACGACCCGACGCTCAACCGCTGACCCCGTCCCGGGCCGCCCCGCGCGCTGCGCCCCGCGTCCCTGCGCCGCGACTCGGCGCCCGGGAGATCTCCTGCCTCCCCCCTCCGCGCGAAGCCCCGTCCCCTGAGATCGTTCGTTGTCGTCGGCGTCGCGGTCCGATATAATCCGTCGGTGTCACCCCCGGGGCGATTAGCTCAGTCGGTAGAGCGCCTGCCTTACACGCAGGTGGTCGGCGGTTCGAGTCCGTCATCGCCCATCCCCACGAACTTCATCGAAGTCTAGCCTGTCGATGGCTAGATCGTCGGTGATGAGGGCGTGCATCCCCGCCGCGGGCCCCGTATGATTTCGGGGAGCGGGGCGGCGATGGCCCGCCGCGCCGTCGCGAGTCCGCCGGGGGTCGCCATGCCGAGGCGCTGGGGGTTGGGGCCGGTCTTCGCCTGCGAGACGCTGCTGAACGCGCGACGCTGGCAGGTCTACGCGGGGCGATCGGCCCTCGTGCTGGTGATGCTGGTGGGCATGGTCATCGTCTGGACCGGGCAGGCCGCCCCCGCCCGCATCCGCGGCGGGCGGGCGGCGACGTTCCGCCAGATGGCCGAGGTTGGCAAGGGATTCTTCTACGCGCTGGCGGGCATCCAGGTCTCGCTGGTGCTGCTGGCGGCGCCGGCGGCGGCGGCCGGCTCGATCTGCATGGACCGGGCGCGCGGCACGCTGCTGCACGTGATGGTGACTGACCTGTCCGACGCCGAGATCGTCGCGGGCAAGCTCGCCGCGCGGCTCGCCCCGGTCTTCGGGCTGATCGCGTGCGGCGTGCCGGTCGCGGCGCTGGCGGCCTTGCTCGGCGGGATCGAGTTCGGCGCGCTCGGCGGCGCCTTCGTCGTGTCGCTGGCCCTGGCCGTCCTGGGCTGCGCGCTGGCCTTGGCCATCTCGGTGCGGGCGACGAAGACGCACGAGGTGCTGATGGCCGTGTACATGATCGAGGGCCTCTGGCTGATCGCGCTGCCGAACTGGTGGGCCCTGTCCCGCGGCATGGGCCTCATGGCGCCTCCGGCATGGTTCCAGAAGGCGAACCCGTATGTGCTCGTCTTCGCCCCGTACAACCGGCCCGGGTTCGTTGGCGCCGCCGACTTCGCGGGCTTCGTCGGGGTGGTGCTGGCGCTATCGGCGGGGCTGGTCGTGCTGTCGATCGCGACGCTACGGCGGGCGGTCGTCGAGCAATCGGGCCGCGCGGAGGTGAGGTCTCGGCGACGACTGCCCGAGCTCGGGCGACTCGTCCCGTCGTGGGCCGGCCCGACGCTCGACGGCAACCCCGTGCTCTGGCGCGAGTGGCACCGCGGCCGGCCGTCGCGGCTGGCGCGGCGGCTCTGGGCCGCCCTGCTGCTCGTCACCTGGATCATGGCGGCCTGGGGCAGCTACGACATCATCACCGAGGGGATGCCGCAGCCGAGGCCGAACGCGCTGGTGTTCGGCTTCCTGATCCAGCTCCTGTTCGGGATGCTGATGCTCAGCGCCACGGCGCCGACGACCCTGGCCGAGGAGCGGGTCCGCAACAGCCTGGACGTGCTGCTGGCGACGCCGCTGTCGACGCGCTCGATCGTCGTGGCGAAGTGGTGGGGCGTGTTCCGGGCTGCGCTGGTGCTGGGGATTCTGCCCCTCTACACGGGCGTCTTCCTGGCCGCCGTGACGCCCGACACGCCGACCCCCTTGGCCGGTCGGTTCCCCAACCCTCTGGTGCCGCTGACCGTCTGGGACCGGATCTTCGCGGCCACCTTCTGCGCGGCCGACTTCCTCGCCTCGTGCGCGGTGATCGTGAGCCTGGGCGTGGCCCTGGCGACCTGGGTGCATCGGCTGGGCCGGGCCGTCGCCTTGAGCGTGATCGCCTATTTCCTGGCCGGCATCGGCTGGATCTTCCTGGTCGAGACGGTGATGTTCCGGCTCATCGGCCCACCGGACCGCTGGCTGCGGAGCCTCTTGATGTCGCTCAGCCCGATCGCCGGCCCGATCAACGCGATCGAGACGATCGGCAGATATGCGTGGGAGCCGCGCACGCTGATATGGGTCTGCATCGGGGCGGTCATCCTGATCAAGGCGGCGTTCGCCGGGCTGCTGCTCCGGGCGACGATCCGGACGTTCGACCGCTGCCTGGGCCGCATCCCCGAGTCGCCGTCTCCCGATCGCGCCGAGAAGCCCGTGGCCCTGGAGGAGTTGGCCACGCAGCGCCACCGGGCCGTGAGGCCGAGGCCGGCTGGCGTCGGCGGCGGCGTCTCGGGTAACCTGGACGGCGTGGGATCGGCCCCGGAATGCCCTCGGGGGCCGTCGGATCGGCGCGGGCCGCGCGGCCGGGCGACGGCGATCCTCGGGCCCGACGATCAGGGGATCGACTGCCTTGGCCAAGCGACCCCGATACTCGCGATGGCGGCGGCTCCCCCCCGTCTTCCGATCCGGAGAGCACAAGCTGCCCGACCCGAACCTGGACCCGCAGCGGCTGACGCTCTACCTCCCCGGCGGCGTCCTCGACGCGGCCGAGCAGCAGGCGTCGCGGGCGGGGGCCGAGACGGTCCAGGACTACTGCACCGAGCTGCTCCGCCGGGCCATCGAGGCCGAGCGGGTCCGCGAGCACGTCGCCGACGTCGAGGCGAGGCGAGGGCCGCTGGAGGGCCTCCACCAGATCGCCGACGACCCCGAATACCTCGCCGAGTGGAGCGCGCAGGCCGTCCTGCGCGACCAGGCCGATCCACCCCCGGAGGGGGGCGCGGCCGCCGTCGAGGACGTGGCGGTCGAGATCCCCAACATCGAGCCGGGAGTCGTGCTCGGCCCGGTCGAAACGATCACCGAGCATCGAGATCGAGTCCATGCCCGGGCCCGAAGCCGCCCTCCCGGCCGTCGAGCCGATGACGCTGGTGCGGGGGCCGACGCGACGGCGCCCCTCGGACAGGCGGCCGAGGTCGTCATGCGGCACGCCGGACAGGCCGGCGACGACCCGCAGGCGTTCCTGGCCTGCCTGCGACGGGGCGAGGCGGTCGCGCTGGGCATGGTCGCCGAGCTGGCCCGCGCCCTCAGCATTCTGGAGGCCGAGTACCGCGACTCGCGGTCGCTCGACCGCCGCGTCGCGTTCGCGCTGCACCGGCTGGCCTACGAGGGGCAGATCCTCCACACCGATGCCTGGCCCGGGTCGTTCGACGAGTGGACCGTGGACACCCTCCGCGCCGTGCAGGAGTCGGTCGAGCGCATCCTCTCGGGCCAGGACATCCGCTATTACCCCACCGCGTCGCGACCGGAGTGAACCGCCTTGTCCTGGCCCGAAACGCCGCACGGAGGCCGTCTCGGCGACGGCCGGTTCGCCGCGGCCACCGACCGCCCGGGATCGATCGATGCACTGCGGGAGGCCGTCGTCGCCCGGGTGTCGCAGGGGCACGCCATCTACCCGCAGGGGGGCGGCACGGCGCTCGACTACGGCGGGGTGCCCCGCGCGCCGGGCGTCGCGATCGACGCCCGCTCGCTGTCGCGGGTGATCGACTATCCGGCCGCCGACATGACGATCACGGTCGAGGCGGGCATCACTCTGTCGGCCGTGAGGGCGACCCTCGCCGAGCAGGGGCAGAGGCTCCTGATCGACGCCCCGCACCCCGACCGCGCGACGCTGGGCGGGATCTACGCGACCAACACCAGCGGGCCGCGCCGGTTCGGCGCGGGGAGGCCGCGCGACCAGATCCTCGGCGTCAGCTTCGTCACGTCGGAGGGGGCCGTGGTCAAGGGGGGCGGGCGGGTCGTCAAGAACGTGGCCGGCTACGATTTCCCCCGCCTCCTGACCGGCTCGATGGGCACGCTCGGCATCCTCGTGCAGATGACGCTGAAGGTCCGGCCGATCCCCGAAGCCTCGTCGCTGGTGTGGGCCCCCTTCCCCGACGCCGGGGACCTCGGCCCGGCCCTCGACCGCCTGAACACGTCGGCGACCCGGCCGATGGCGATCGAGGTGCTCAACCCGGCCGCGGCCTGCGTCGTGGGCGAGCCGATGGGCCTGCCCGCGTTCGGGTGGGCCCTGGTCGTCGGGTTCGAGGACAACGCCGAATCGGTCGCCTGGCAGGTCGATCGCCTGATAGCCGAGCTGGGCCGCGCCGACGTCGCGGTCTGCCGCGGGGAACAGCGCCGGCCCGCTCTGGTCGGCCCTGACCGAGTTCCAGGCGGCCGAGGTCGGGCCGGTCACGTTCGTGGCCAACCTGCGGCCGTCGTCGGTCGTCGCGTTCGTCGCGGGCCTCGACCCGTCGTCCTGGTCCGTCCAGTCGCACGCGGGCAACGGGATCGTCCGGGGCCACGCGCTCGGGGCGCCCGCGCCTGGACGAACTGGCGCCCCGAGATCGACCGCCTCCGCGCCTCGGCCGTCCGCGACGGCGGCAACCTGACCCTGTCGCGCTGCCCGACCGAGTGGAAGGACCGGCTCCGCGTCTGGGGCGAGCCCCGCGCCGACTGGTCCCTGGCCGAGCGGGTCAAGCGCGCCCTCGACCCCAAGGGGGTGATGAACCCGGGGCGGTTCGTCGGTACAATCTAGTAGGCAGTAGGCAGAGGGCGGTAGGCAGTTGAATGTCTTCGTCTTCACTGCCTACCGCCCTCTGCCTACTGCCTACTTTCCAGGACAGGCCCTCCCGCATGGCGATCGCGACGCCCGAAGCCCCGACGAGCCCGACGGCCACACCCCCCGCCCGCGACGCGGACGCGGGGGTCGACCTCGACTGGCTCGCCCGCAAGATCGACTACCGGCTCTATCAGGACTGCGTCCACTGCGGCCTCTGCACGGCGAGCTGCCCGACCTACATCGAGACCAGCAACGAGAACGACAGCCCGCGAGGCCGGATCTACCTGATGCGGGCCGTCGCCGACGGGCGGCTCGGCATGAGCCCCGAGGTCCGCGAGCACCTGGAGCTCTGCCTCGACTGCCGCGCCTGCGAGTCGGCGTGCCCCTCGGGGGTGCAGTACGGCAAGATCATCGAGCCGTTCAAGGTCGCCATCCAGCGCCGGCGCCGCCCTCCGAGCGGGCCAGCCTGCTCCAGCGCCTGATCCTGCACCACATCTTCCCGCATCGAGGCCGTGTGAAGGCCGCGCTCGCGCCGGCTCGGCTGCTCCAGAGGCTCGGTGTCCTCGACCTGGCCGAGAAGGTGGGTCTCACGAAGCTCCTGCCCCCGACCCTGCGGCGGATGCAGGCGATGCTCCCCGCGCCGGCGCCGTCCGGGGCGGGCGGGGCGCTCCCCGAGGTCATGCCGCCGATCGGGCCGAAGCGGGCGCGGGTGGCGCTGTTCCTCGGCTGCGTGGCCGACGCCCTCTTCCCCGAGACCAACGCCGCGACCGCCCGCGTCCTCCGGCGCAACGGCTGCGAGGTGATCGTCCCCCGCGGGCAGGTCTGCTGCGGCGCGATCCACTACCACTCGGGCGTCGAGCGGCCGGCGCTCGCCCTCGCCCGGGAGAACATCGCGGCCTTCGACCCGGACCAGTTCGACGCGATCATCGTCAACGCCGCCGGCTGCGGCGCGATGCTCAAGGACTACGCCCACCTCCTGCCCGACGCCGACCACGACGCCGCCTCGCGGTTCGTCGCCAAGGTCCGCGACGTCTCCGAGTTCCTGGTCGCCCTCGGCCCGATCGCGCCCGAGCACCCGTTGCCGATGAAGGTCACCTACCACGACGCCTGCCACCTCTGCCACGGCCAGCAGGTCCGCGCAGCCCCGCCAGTTGCTCGCGATGATCCCGGGCCTGGAGCTCGCCCCTTTGGAGGAATCCGAGATCTGCTGCGGCGCGGCGGGCACCTACAACCTGACCCAGCCCGAGATGTCGGAGCGTCTCGGCCGCCGCAAGATGGACCACATCGCCGCCACCGGCGCCGCGATGGTCGCGACCGGCAACGTCGGCTGCATCCTCCAGATCGCCCGCCAGGTCAAGGAGCGCGGCAGCCCGATCGAGGTCGCCCACCCTGTTGATTTGCTGGACCGAGCCTATCGAGGATGACTCCCGAGGCGCGAGGCGTGGCGGGACGGGCCGGCATCGGGCCGCGATCGCGACGCGGCCCCGCGGCGATCAGAACGAGGCGACGAAGCGAAAGCTCGCGTTGTCCAGGCCGCCAACGGGCCGGAGCATCGCGCCGAGGTGGGCCTGCGCATAGGCCAGCACGGCGGTCATCGCCTGGCCGAACCCCTCGGTGTAGCTGAACTCGCGGGCCGCGTTCTGCATGACGGCCGGTTGGCCGTGGATCTGCCAGGCCGATCCCGACGTGCCGGGCTCGAACGCTCGGTCGTGGCTCGAGAGCACACGGACGACGCTGCTCAGGCCGCCGAGTTCCGGGAAGACGCCCGCCAGCGCGTGGGGGAGATATTGCGCGACCTTGAACCCGATCGGGATCGGCAGGCGCAGCGAGAGCCCCGGTGAGCCCCCGGGTTGACCGTGGTGTCGGCGTCGACGGCCAGCTGATTGAGCGTCCGGGGGGCCAGCGAGTCCCCGACCTGGTCAGCCAGGAGGGCCCGCGCGGCGATCAGGTCGTTGCGACGGACCTGGATGATCGAGGCGTCGAAGAGCGAGTGGCGCGCGGCCTTCCAGATCAGTGTCCCCGAGCAATCGACGCCCCCGGGTCGCGCCCGGATCGTCACGACCCGCGACGGCCCCGGGTCGCTCTGCTGGGGCAGGTCGTGCCCGACCGTGACGATCCCCCAGAAGTCCACATCCGAGTCGTTCTGGCTCCACGTGATGATGGCGCCCGTCGTGACGAACTTGGGCGCGCCCGCTTCCCGGAAGTCGACCCGCGCCCCGGTCGGGACGATCCCGCCGACCTCCACGACATCGGTCGGCAGCGTGATCGCCTGGAATGCCTTGCCGCGCTTCAGGCGCACCGTCACGTCGCGAGGCAAGGCGGGGCGCCCCCGCCGGTCCACCTTCTTCTTGACGAAGAAGCAGACGGTGAATTCGCGATCCGGGTCGACCGCCCCACCTTTGTGGGCGACGCCGAAGCCGACGTCCAGCACGTCCGACCACGCGGGCTTGACGTACCTCTGACGCAAGGAGCGCTGCATCCGCGACAGCTCTTCGTGCGTGAACGGTCCCACGGACGGCCTCGCCTCTCCCCGGCGCCCGACCCCGTCCACTCATTTCCACGGCAGCCGGCGGCCGGGCGGGAGCATCCTAATTGTTGGGGTAGTCGACCCGGATATTGGTGCTGGATTCATTGGTGATCTCGCTCGTCTTCGCCTTCAAATCCGCATTCAGCCTGGTGAGTTTCTTCGTGGGCAATTTCGTCACCACCCCGGGGGGCATGGTGATGGTGACCACGAGCATCTTGCTCGTGGGGTCGTATGCGGCATCGATCTGCGGCTCGCCGGCCGACGCTCCGAGCGCATCCTTATCCTTGAGGATGGGGGGGAGATCCTTCCGCAACTCCGGAAGGCGCGAGAACGGGCCGGGAGTGTGGGCATCCGGGGGCGCTGGAAGGGCCTTCACGTCGGTGAGGTCGGGGGGGAGAGCGGCCTGGTGCAGGGGTACGAACGTCATCACGCCGGCGCACATCACCAGGGCGTAGAGCGGCGTCGAATGGCAGTCCGCACACTCCAGGCCGTTCGTGATCACGGGGCAGGCGCTGAACGGCCCGAAGCCCACATAACGCCAGCCGTACAGATGCTTCTTGCCGTCCGGCCCGCGCGAGATGACCGACTCGTAATAACCATATGGGACGTTGTTCGCCGCCACCCGGATGGTCGTGGAGGGTTCGCCCACGGTCTTCTTGACGAGCCCCCCGACGCTCCCCACCAGGTCGGAGATGGCCTTGATGTTCTCGGGGATCTCCGAGTCGACGTCGATGTCGATCGACGTGAGGTTCCAGCCGTTGTCCAGTTTGACGCTGGTCTTGTTCTTGCCTATGCCGGTGTGGACGTGGATCGAATACTCCTCGGTGAAGTCGGGATGGTATTCGAGCTTGATGTCCACGTATCGGTCGGGCTGGTCCTTGGCCTGGGTGATGACCAGGTAGGGCTTCGGGCGGTAGTATCGAATCCCCTTGTCGTGCTTGCCCGGGTTCGACTTGACCGTCGTCGAGGCGCACGCCGCGAGTAGGAGCGGGACAAGGATGGTCAATAAACCCACGGGTTTCATCCGATCATCCTTCACCTGAGCGATCGAATTGGTCGGGAGGGTCGGGACCGCGACCCCGAGAGGGCCCGACAATCGCGTCGGCGCCTCCATCCAGATAATCGACACATCCGGCACAATCGCCTTAATCGAATTCGACTCGACCCCGGAACCGGCCGGCATCCCGGTATGGGCACCCTTCAACCGGCCTCGGAGCGGAGCAATCTAGGGTCCCAGATGGGGCTGAGACGCCGAGAGACGTTGGACGACCGCCTCGATCAGCGCCCCCAGGCGGGGCGTCGCCTCGTGGCCCGCGGCGAGGACTTCGTCGTGGGTGATCGGCGCCTCGGAGACGCCCGCGGCGGCGTTGGTCACCAAAGCGAGGGCGAGGACCTCCATCCCGGCGTGGCGGGCGACGATCGCCTCGGGGACGGTGGACATCCCGACCACGTCGGCCCCCAGCGTGCGGAGCATCCGGACTTCGGCGGGGGTCTCGTAGCTCGGGCCCGGCATGCAGGCGTAGACGCCCGAGGCCAGCGCGATCCCCAGGCGGGCCGCCTCCTCCTCGGCCAATTGCCGCAGGCCGCGGGAGTAGACCTCCGTCATGTCGGGGAACCGGGTCCCCAGCCGCTCGTCGTTCGCCCCGTGCAGGGGGTTGGCGCCGATCAGGTTGAGGTGGTCCGAGACGGAGACGATCGTCCCCGGCCGTAGGTCGGCCCGGATGCCGCCGGTGGCCGCGGTGAGGATCAGCGTGCGGACGCCCAGCCGTTGCAGGACGCGCACCGGGAACGTGACCGTGTCGAGGTCATCCCCCTCGTAGTGGTGGAACCGCCCCCGGAGGATCAGCACGGGGGCCTCGCCGAAGGACCCGGCGACGAGCGTCCCCTGGTGGCCGGCGACCGTCGGGCGCGGGAAGTGGGGGATCTTCGTGTAGGGGATCTCCGTGGGGTCGGTCAGCCGATCGGCGAGCGCCCCGATCCCCGAGCCGAGGATCAGCGCCGTCCTGGGCGGCTCCGGGATGATCTCGGCGATCTCGACGGCCGCCTCGTTGGCGCGGTGGAACAGGTCGATGTGTCTCACAGGAGGATCCCCGCGATGCAGGCCGAGAGGAAGTTGGCCAGGGTGCCCGCCAGCAGGGCCCGGAACCCCAGCCGGGCCAGGTCGGCGCGACGCTCGGGGGCCAAGGCCCCGATCCCCCCGAGCTGGATGCCGATCGAGCTGAAGTTGGCGAAGCCGCACAGCGCGAACGTCGCGATCGTGAACGAGCGGGGGTCGAGCCGGCCCCGCAGATCGCCGAGCTGACCGAAGGCGATCAGCTCGTTGAGCACGGTCCTCGTCCCGAGCAGGCCGCCGACGGCGCGGCAGTCGTGCCAGGGGACGCCGAGCAGGTAGGCCACCGGCGCCAGCGCCAGGCCGAACAGCGCCTCCAGCGACGTGCCCGCGAACGCCAGCCCCTTGTTGATCAGGGCGATCAGGCCGAGGAACGCGATCAGCATCGCGGCGATGTTCAGCGCCAGGTGCAGGCCGTCGCGCGTCCCTCGCGAGGCGGCGTCGAGCACGTTGGCGTCGGGCCGCACGTCGTCGGCGCGGACCGTGCCGAGCGTCTCGGGCGTGCCGGTCTCGGGCACGAGCATCTTCGAAAGCAGGATCGTGCCGGGCGCCGTCATGATCACCGCCGTCAGGATGTGCCGCGGCTCGACCCCGAACGCGAAGTAGGCCGCCATGATCCCGCCCGAGACGTGCGCCATGCCCGCGGTCATCACGGTCAGCAGCTCCGAGTTGGTCAGCCGGGGCAGGTAGGGCCGGATCGTCAACGGCGCCTCGGTCTGGCCCAGGAAGAGCGACGCCGCCACGTCGAGCGACTCGGCCCCGCTCGTCCCCATCAGCCGCGCCATCACCCAGCCGAACCCGCGCACGACCCACTGGCATGATCCCCAGGTGGTAGAGCACCGCGAACAAGGCCGCCACGAAGATGACCGTCGGCAGCACGCGGAACGCGAAGACGAACGCGGCCGGCCCTCCGGGGTCGACCAGCTTCGCGCCGAAGACGAACGCGGCCCCCGCCAGCGCGCACTCCAGGACCTGCTCGACTACCGCCCCGGCCCCCCGCAGCACCCGCTCGCCGGCCGGCACCCGCAGGACCAGCAGCGCGAACGCCCATTGCAGCGCCAGGCCCCAGAACAGCACCCTCCGCGAGATGGCGCGGCGATGCTCCGACAGGGCATACGCCACGCCCAGGATCGCCGCGATGCCCGCGAGCCCCCGCTCGCCGGTCGAAGTCCGCGCTCGTTGTCCCCGGGCAGCCGGACCCGGAAGCTCCGCGCCCGAACGAGACCCAGTATTCGCGACTGACGATCGGCCGGATAGGTCTTCGACTCGACGCGGACGGCCCGCTCGGCCAAGCCCGGCTTGGCGAAGAGGACGGCGATGCCGACGGTCCCGAGGACAAGTTTGCTCATGATCAGATCGGCGACTTTCTCGAAGGGCGAGGGGAGAGGACCCGCCGAGGGATAGGGCTGGCGTGTTGCACACGCCCACACATTCGACTAATCGAGGCGTTCGACGATCAGGTCGGGCACGGCGACCGGCCCGTCGCCGATCTCGTAAGCCCCCCGGATCAGGTCCAGCGCGGCCCGTTCGGCCGAGTCGTCGTTGATCAGGACGGTGCAGAGCGGCTCGCCCGCCTCGACGCGGTCGCCGGCCTTCTTGTGCAGGATCACGCCGACGGCCGGGTCGATGACCGAGTCGACCCGGGCGCGTCCGGCGCCCAGGAGCATCGTGGCGTGCCCGATCGGTCGGGCGGCCACGCCTTGCACGAACCCCGCGCGGGGGGCGGTGATGGCGACCGACCGCCGCGGCCTGCGGCAGCCGTTTCGGGTCGTCGAGGGCCCGGGGGTCGCCCCCCTGCGCCGCCACGAGACGGCGGAATCGCTCCAGGGCCGAGCCGTCGGCGATCGTCCGGCGGCAGAGGGCCCGCGCCTCGTCGAGCGTCGCGGCGCGCTCGCCCATGACGACCATCTCGGCCGCCAGCTCGACGGACAGGTCCACCAGGTCGGCCGGGCCCTCGCCCCGCAGGCAGGCGACCGATTCGGCCACCTCGACCGCGTTGCCCACGGCGAGGCCGAGCGGCTGGTCCATCCGGGTGATCAGGGCCCGCATCCTCTTGCCCAGGCCGCGGCCGATGGCGCACATCGTCCGCGCCAGGGTCCGCGAGTCGTCGAGCCTCTGCATGAACGCGCCGTCGCCGGTCTTGACGTCGAGCACCAGGCCGTCGATCCCCTCGGCCAGCTTCTTCGACATGATCGACGCCGAGATCAAGGGGATCGACTCGACAGTCGCCGTCGCGTCGCGGAGGGCATACAGCCTCTTGTCCGCCGGCGCGATCTCGGCCGTCTGGCCGATCAGCACCAGGCCGCACTCGGCGAGCACGGCCTTGTAGCGGTCGAGGTCGAGGTCGACCCGGAAGCCGGGGATCGACTCCAGCTTGTCGAGCGTCCCGCCGGTGTGCCCCAGCCCCCGTCCCGAGACCATCGGCACCGGCACCCCGGCCGCCGCCGCGATCGGCGCCAGGACGAGCGAGGTCTTGTCGCCCACCCCGCCGGTGCTGTGCTTGTCCACCTTCAGGCCCGGCGTGGCCGACAGGTCGACGACCGACCCCGACCGCATCATCGCGTCGGTCAGCGCGGCCGTCTCGGCCTCGTCCATCCCCCGCCAGACGATCGCCATCAGCAGCGCCGACCACTGGTAGTCGGCCACCTCGCCGCGGGAGATCCCCGCGACCATCCAGCCGATCTCGCCATCGCCCAGCGCCTGCCCGTCGCGCTTCTTCCGGATGATGTCCACGGCTCGCATCGTCGCGAAGTCTCCAGGGTGGGGGTTGCCCGGAATCGCCGTCGGATCGGCCCTCGCGAGCCGCGCGGCCCGGGCCGGGCCCGGGGTCGTCCGGACGTCGGCTCGTACGTATCATTGCGCATCCCGGCCGTCTTGCCAAGGAGCTCGGGGCGCGGCCCCGCATCATCTTCGCCGGTGGACCTTTGAATCGAAGGGGGATGGCCCTTAGGATGGCAACCTCCGTGTCCGGGATCTCCACTCCGCGATGATGGCGCGACCGCATGAAAGACGACGCGAACCGGCCCGACCCGTACGCCCTGCCTCCCGAGGCGATCCAGGAGCCGCCGCGGACGCTCGGCACGGCCTTGCGGCAGATCGGGCCCGGGCTGGTCCTGGCCGCCTCGATCGTCGGCACCGGCGAGCTGATCAACACGACGAGCCTGGGGGCGAAGGCCGGGTTCAGCCTGCTCTGGCTGATCCTGCTGAGCTGCGTGATCAAGGTCTTCGTGCAGGTCGAGCTCGGCCGGTACGCGATCACGCACGGCCGGACGACGCTCGCGGCGTTCGACACCCTGCCGGGCCCGAGGCTCGGGGCGTCGTGGCTGTGCTGGCTCTACCTGATCATGCTCCTGGCCACGCAGGCGCAGATCGCCGCGATGGAGGGGACCGTCGGCCAGGCGGCGCACATGGCCTTCCCGGCCGCCTCCGACTGGATGGCGGTGCAGGCCGGGCGGATCGTCCCGGCGTGGGGCCCGTTCCTCCAGACGCGGCAGGAGTACGTCTGGGCCAGCCTGACCACCCTGGCGGCGGTCGGCGCTGCTGCTGTCGGGGGGCTACAAGAGGCTGGAGAGGGTCACGACGGTGCTGGTCGCGCTGGTCACGCTGTTCACCGTGACGAGCGTGGTGATCCTCCAGTGGACGCCGTTCCGGATCGAGCTGTCGAGCCTGGAACAGGGTTTCACGCTGGCCGTGCCGGCGGCGGCGGTGGCCCTGGCGTTCTCGGCGTTCGGGATCACGGGGGTGGGGGCGTCGGAGCTGGTCGCCTACCCGTACTGGTGCATCGAGAAGGGGTACGCCCGCTCGACCGGCCCTCGCACCGAGGACGACGACTGGGCCCGCCGTGCGCGGGGCTGGACGCGGGTCATGCAGCTCGACGCCTGGTTCAGCATGGTCGTCTTCACGGTGGCCACCGTCGCCTTCTACCTGCTGGGCGCCGCGGTGCTCAACCGCGAGGGGCTCGACCCGAAGGGGCCCGAGATGATCCCGACGCTGTCGCGGATGTACCTCCAGCCCCTGAAGGGGACGCCCCTGGAGCGGTTCCGCGGGCTGACGCAGGTCGGGTTTTTGCTCGGGGCGTGGGCGGTCCTGTTCAAGACTCTGTACGTGGCGACGGCCGCCAACAGCCGCCTGACGGCCGACTTCCTCCACCTGTCCGGCTTCTGGCGGCAGGCCAGCCCCCGGCGCGCGAGCGGACGATCCGCATCTTCTGCGTCGTCTACCCGGTCCTGGCGCTGGGGCTGTACTACGCCTTCCGCGAGCCGCAGTCGTTGATCAAGGTCGGCGGCATCTCGCAGGGCCTGATGCTCCCCCTGATCGCCGGCGCCGCGCTCTTCCTGAAGCAGCGCGACGCCGACCGCCGCGTCGCGCCGATCGTTCCTCAGCGACATCCTCACCTGGATCGCCTTCTTCGCCATCTCGTGCGTGGCGATCTACAGCACCTACGACCTCGCGAGCAAATCCCTCTCGCCGCCGACCCGCCAGGAAGCGAAGATGAAGTGACCTCGATCGAAGAGCCTTTCCTGGTGCGCCCGGAGGGCCTCAATCATGGCGACGACGGCCCAACCTCAACCCTTGATGGGCCCCTTCGAGGGGCGGTTGTTCCTCCACGACGTCGACTGGGAAGACTACGAGGCGATGCTCGAGATCATCGGCGACCGCCACATCCGGGTGACCTACGACGGCGGGACGATGGAGGTCAGCATGCCGTCCCAGAAGCGCGAGCAGGCGGCGCAACTCCTGGGCCTCTTCGTCCCCCGGCTGGCCGAGGAACTGGAGATCCCCTACGAGCCCCTCGGGATGACCACCTGGCGGAAGCCGGATGCGGAGAAGGGGCTGGAAGCCGACCAGTGCTACTACATCCGGAACCAGGCCGTCGTCCGGGAGCGGGAGGCGCTGGACCTGGATATTGATCCCCCGCCCGACCTGGCGATCGAGGTCGACATCACGAGCAGCTCGCTGAACCGGATGGGGATCTACGCGGAGCTCGGCGTCCCGGAGGTCTGGCGCTACGACGGCCGGGCGATGACGATGTACCAGCTCCAACCCGATCGCCAGTATCAGCCCTGCGAGGAGAGCCTGAGCTTCCCGGGCCTCCGACCGGCCGACGTCGAGCGCTTCATCGAGCTGGGCCGGACGACGGACAAGATCCGATGGGCACGCGAACTTCGCGACTGGGTCCGCAACGAGCTGATCCCCCGCGGTCATCCGGGAGAACACCAGGGCTGACCGGTTCGTCCCCCGCGGAGCGTAGAGATCTCCTCCCGGCTACTTCGCGGCCCCCGGCTCGCGGCCCTGAGGGAGTGGCCCCCGATGCGTATGCTCCTCGCAGCCTTCTCGATGGCGATCCTGTTCTTCGCATTGATCGAGATCCTGCTGGCCCAGCCAATCCCCTGGTGGTTGTATGCGCTCGTCGGCGTCGCATTCGCGGCGGCCCTGCTGCGGCGCCGGCCGCTGTGGGATCAGCGCAAAAGGCTCATCGTCCTGGCCTTGGTCTGGACCGTCTTGGCCACCCTCTATCTCGTCCCGTGGACAACCCGGAGACCGTTCCTTCGTCGCCTCTACTCCATCAGGCCGGGTATGACGGAAGGCGAGGTCAGGCGAATCATGGCCGGGTACATGGAGGGAACGGGGTGGGAGGCACCAAGCTCGCTCAGGTATTCACCCGCGCGGACGATCGATGACCCCATTTCCAGCCCTGTGGCGACCGTTGGCACTTCTCCTTCCGGAGAACTTGCCATCAACAATGCCTTGGTGTTCCGACACTCCAATGACGGGGCATTCAATGCAGATTGGGGCGTTGTGAACTTTAGCAGGGGCAGGGTCGTGGGGGTTTATTTCAGCCCCGATTGATCGTCGTACCGCCTTACCTCAAGGAGCGTGGGGACGTGAAAGGACATATCAAGAGTGTGTTTGGTAGGCCAAATCGCCTCGACCCGGGCAACGGTTCGGCCTAAAACAAAGGGGCACCCGGACTCCAACCGTCGGCCGGGGATGCCGACACCCTACGATCCCGCGAGAGGCCCAGGACCGCCGTGATCGACGCCCTGCTCCGCGCCCGCTACGTATCGTTCGCCGCCGTCGCGATCGTGCTCGTGCTGCTGCTCGCCTTCGGCGAGCGCGTCGGCTACGAGCAGTCGATCCAGTCGTTCTTCGCCGAGGACGACCCCGTCATGGGGGCCTATCAGGAGGCCGCGAAGGTCTTCGGCGACGACAACTTCGTGTTCGTCGTCTACGACGATCCCAATCTGCTGACCCCCGAGGGCATGGACCGCGTGGCCGAGCTCGCCGAGGCGGTCGGGCCCAAGCGGATTTCGAGCGTCCTGCGGGTCGAGTCGCTCGACGCGATGCCGCTGCTGTGGGGGATCGACGACGCCCTGCTGAAGCTCGAATCGCTCCCCGGCTTCGCGCGCACCATGGCGCTGAACGCGGCGAAGAGGACCGTCAAGAACCTCGACCTGAGGCGGAACACGCTCAGCGTCGGCGGCGCCGTCCGCTCGGCCGACGCGGCGGCCCTGGCCGCGCTCAAGACGCGGTTGACGAGCCACCCGCTGTTCCAGGGGACCGTCATCGACGGCACGGGGACGACGACGGCCGTCGTGGTCCGGCTGACGAAGACGGCCGAGCACGACGTGATGGGGACGGTCGCCGCGCTGAGGAGGAACGCGGACGAGTTCGCCCGGCGGCACCACCTGAAACGCCCGGCGGTGGTCGGGCCGCCGGTCCTGCTGGCCGACGGGTTCACCAGCATCGAGATCGACGGTCGCCGCCTGGCGGTGGTCGGGATGCTCCTGATCGGCCTGGTGACGCTCTCGGCGGTGCGGAGCCTGTGGTGGGCGATGGTGCCCCTGATGGCCGGGTGGGTCGTCTGGCTGGCGACCGAGGAGATCCTGGCCGCGTTCCACCTGAAGCTGTCGCTGTCGGGGGGGCCTTTGGTGGCGCAGATCATCGTGCTGACGATGCCGGCGGCGAGCCACCTGGCGATCCACTTCCGCGACGCCCGCCGCCGCGAGGCCGACCCCCGCCCCGCCGCCCGCGAGACGCTGGCGAACGTCTCGGCGCCGATCCTCTGGTGTGCCGTCACCGGCGCGATCGGGTACGGGGCACTCGTCACCAGCGACGTCGTGCCGATCCGACAGTTCGGCGCGATCCTCGGCACCTGCACGCTCGCCGCGGCCTTGCTGGTGATGGCCCTCTCGCCGATCGCGATGCTCCCGCCGCTGCGCCTGGAGGTGCCCGTCCGCCACGGCTCCCGCTCGTGGGTCGCCGGCCGGCTCGAACGCCTGCTCGGCTGGGTTTACCGGCACCCCGCATCGATCGTCTTCGGCGTGTTCGCGATCGTGCTGCCGCTGGCGGTCGGCATGGTCCGCCTGAAATACGAGTCGAACTACATCAACCTATTCCGAGCCGACACGCGCGTGGTCCGCGACTACCACACGGTCGAGACGCGCCTCGGAGGGATCGGCCTGGTCGAGCTCGTGGTGCCCGTCGGCAAGACGCTCGACCCGGACGCGCTGGCCCAGTTCCGCCGGGTCGAGCGGTCGATCGCGTCGTTCCGCCTGCACGGCGAGCCGGCGGTGTCGAACGTCCTGTCGGCGGCGACGGTCCTCGACCCCGACGGCCGACTGGCGAAGCGGCCGCCCGAGTCGTTCGCCCGGACGATCGCGGCCAAGCTCGACCTGATCGCCGCCTCGCCGCAGGCCGAGCTGCTCAAGGGCTTCTGGAACGCCGAGAAGGGCCAGGCGCGCATCCTCGTGCGCCTGCGGGAGCAGCAGCCCGCGCCCGACAAGGTGGCGATCTTCGACCACGCCGTCGCCGAGGCCCGCGCGACGTTCGGGCCGTCGTCGTACCTGACCGGCCTGTCGTACCTGATGACCAAGACGACCGAGTCGATCATCGTTACCCAGTGGAACACGTTCCTGTGGTCGGTGCTGGGCATCCTGCTGATGCTGACGATCGCGCTGCGGGGCCCGGTGCTGGCGGCGCTGGCGCTCTTGCCCACGCTCCTGGCGGTGGCCTTCGTGCTCGGGCTGATGGGCTGGCTGGGGATCAAGCTCGACATGGCCACGGCTCTGGTCGCGAGCGTGGCGCTGGGGCTGTCGGTGGACGACACGTTCCACTGCCTGCTCCAGTTCCACCGCGAGCGCGCCGCGCTGCCGTTCGAAAGGAGCCTGTTCGACAGCTACGCGGTGACGGGACCGGGCGTGCTACTGTCGAGCCTGGCGGTCGCCGTCGGGTTCGCGGCGCTGAACCTGAGCGAGTTCCGCCCGTTCTCGAATTTCGGCACGATGGTCGGCATCGCGACCGCCGGCAGCACGCTGGGCAACCTCGTCCTCCTGCCCGCGTGCCTGACGCTGGGCGAGCGGTTGCGGGCGCGCATGGGGCCTGGGCGCGCGGCGGCCGGGGCGGAGGCCGGGCAGGAGCGATCCGTAAGCCCTCATTGACTTGTAGGGTCCGCTTCGCGGGCCTTCCGAGCCTGGCGTGGTCCGCGAAGCGGACCCTACCGGGCTCGCCCCGGGCAGGCCACCACAAAGGGCCAGCATGCGACCTCCTCGAATGACGATGGGCCGCACGATGGTCGTGGTCGGGATGATCGCGGTCTGGCTCTGGCTGCTCCGCACCAATGCCTGCTTGACAGCCTCGGGGTCCCTGGTCCTCGCCCTCATGCTCCACGCGATCCACCGCAGGGGTATACTGTCAGGCGAAATCAGGGCCACGGGCGGGCGGATGACACCCCTCTCCGTCGCCGGGCTCGCCGGCTACGCCCTCGCCATCCTCTTGGCCCTAGCATGGGTAATCTCCATCGTCGTTTGGGATTCATACGAGCACGGCGAACGGTGAAATCCACCGAGCGTCCGAGTCGGATGGGCCCGGTTCAGTCGGAAAGGAGCCGCATCGTGAGTAGGCAATCCTGGGTGGTCCTGGCCGCGGTCGTGCTGCTGGGCGCCGCGGCGCCGGTGAAGGGCGAACAGCCGGTCAAGGCCGACGTCGTCCTCAAGGGGGGGACCGTCGTCGACGGCACCGGCGCGCCCGGCCGGAAGGCCGACGTGGCGATCCGGGGCGATCGGATCGTCGCGGTCGGGACGTTCGAAGTCGAGCCCGGGGCCAAGGTCATCGATGCGACAGGCTTGATCGTCGCGCCGGGGTTCATCGACCTGCACACCCACTCCGACCCGGGGATCGCCCAGCCCAGGACGCGGGCGAACCGCAACTACCAGGCGCAGGGGGTGACGACGATCGTCACGGGCAACTGCGGCGGCGGGGTGCTCGACGTCGGCAAGTACCTCGACTCGATCGACGAGCACGGCGCGGGGACGAACGTCATCCACCTGATCCCGCACGGCACGCTCCGCGCCTCGATCTTCGGCAACGCCGAGCGGCCCCCCTCGACGGATGAGCTGGAGAAGATGAAGGCGCTCGTCGAGAAAGGGATGAAGGCCGGCGCCTGGGGCATGTCCACCGGGCTGATCTATCTGCCCGGGCGGTACGCCAAGGCCGACGAGCTGATCGAGCTGGCGAAGGTCATCGCCCGCTTCGGCGGGATCTACGCGAGCCACATCCGCAACGAGGGGACGGGGCTGCTCCGGTCGATCGACGAGGCCATCGCGATCGGGCGGGGGGCGGGGCTGCCGGTCCACGTCTCGCACCTGAAGGCGTCGGGCAAGGCGGCCTGGGGGTTGACCAGGGCGGCCTGCGAGCGGATCGCCGAGGAGAGGAAAGCGGGCCTGGCGATCACCGCCGACCAGTATCCTTACGTCGCGTCGAGCACCAAGCTCGCAGCGATGGTCGTCCCGCACTGGGCGATCCAGGGGACGGCCGAGGACTTCGCCCGCATCGCCGACGACCCCGAGCAGGGGGCCAGGCTGCGACGGGAGACCCAGGAGGCACTCGACAAGCGCGACGGCGGCGCCTCGCTCCGGATCGCCCGCCACGCCCCCAGGACGAGCCGCGTGGGCCGCGACCTGGTCGCCATCGCCAAGGATGAAGGGACCACGCCCCTGGAGGTCGTCATCGACATCCAGCGCCACGGCGGGGCGCAGGTGATCAGCTTCGGGATGAGCGAGGACGACGTCCGCGACGTGATGCGGCACGACTGGGTGGCGACCGCCTCCGACGGCTCGTCTCACCTCCCCGGCGGCCAGGACCGGCCGCACCCGCGCTCCTACGGCACCTTCCCGCGCAAGCTCCGCTACGCGCTCGACGACCGGGTGATCACGCTGGAGCAGGCGGTCCGGTCGTGCTCGGGCCTGCCGGCCGAGATCCTCCGCCTGCCCGACCGCGGCATGATCCGCCCCGGCGCGTTCGCCGACGTCGTCGTCTTCGACCCGGCCACCTTCCGCGACGCGGCCACCTTCGACCACCCGACCCGCTACGCCCAGGGGGTCGCGCACCTGTTCGTCAACGGCAAGGCCGTGATCGCGCAGGGCGAGCCGCAGGAGGCGCTCCCCGGCCGCGCGCTGCGGCTCGCCAAGGACGGGCCCGCCGACATGATCCTCAAGCTCGGCCGGATCTGGACCGGGGACCCCGCGCGCCCCTGGGCCGAGGCGCTCGCCGCGCGCGGGGGCGCGGTCGCGGCCGTCGGCACGGCCGAGGAAGTCGAGAGGTTCCGGGGCCCGAACACCCGGGTCGTCGACCGCCCCGGCGCCTTCGCCACGCCGGGCCTGATCGACGCCCACGGCCACCTGACCGACCTGGGCCAGACGGCCGAGCAGGTCGATCTGCGCGGGGTGAAAACGCCCGGCGAGGTCGCGAGGCTCGTCAGGGCGTGGGCCGAGGCGCACCCGGGCGATTCGTGGGTGCTCGGCCAGAGCTGGGACCAGAGCCTCTGGCCCGACAACGCCTTCCCGACCGCAGCCGTCCTCGACGCCGTCACGCCCGATCGGCCGGTGTGGCTCGAACGGGTCGACGGCCACGCCGCCTGGGCCAACTCCGAGGCGATGCGACGCGCCGGGATCAGCCGCGACACGGCCGCCCCGCCCGACGGCCAGATCCTCCGCGACGGCGACGGCCGCCCCACCGGAGTCCTGATCGACGGCGCCATGCGGATCGCCTACCGGGCCATGCCGGCCCCTTCGCGGTCCGATTACGAGCGCCAGATCCTCACGGCGCAGGATCTCGTGTTGAAGGAGGGGCTGACCAGCATCCACTCCGCGGGCGTATACCCGCGCGAGGCCGAGGCGTACCGCGAGCTCGACCGCTCCGGCCGGCTCAAGGTCCGCGTCTACGGCATGGCGAAGCCCCCCAAGGGGCGCGAGGCGGAGTTCGCCCGCCGCCCGCCGCAGCCCTCCAGCCCCGGGGCGCGGTTCGAGATGCGGACGATCAAGCTGTTCATCGACGGCGCGATGGGCTCGCGCGGTGGACTCCTGTTCGAGCCCTACAGCGACGACCCCGGCAACTCCGGGTTGCTCCTGATCAAGCCCGAGACGCTTGCGGAGACCACCACCGAGGCGCTGCGGCACGGCTGGCAGATGGCCACGCACGCGATCGGAGACCGCGGCAACGCGCTGGTGCTCGACGCCTTCGAGGCCGCCCGCAAGGTCGTGCCCGAGGCCGCGGACCCGAGGCTGCGGATCGAGCACGCGCAGGTGGTCCGCAAGGAGGACGTCCCCCGGTTCGCCGCGCTCGGGGTCATCGCCTCGATGCAGCCGTCGCACGCGATCGACGACATGCGCTGGGCCGACGCCCGCCTCGGCCCCGACCGCGCCGGGGGGCCTACGCCTGGCGCTGGTTCCTCGACGCGGGCGTGCGCGTCGCCTTCGGCAGCGACTTCCCCGTCGAGGTCGTCAACCCGTTCTACGGGATCTACGCCGCGCTCACCCGCGAGGACGAGCAGGGCCGTCCCCCCGGCGGCTGGCACCCCGACCAGAGGATGAGCCTCGACGAGACCCTCCGCGCCTTCACCGCCGGCGCCGCCTACGCCGCGTTCGCCGAGGACCGCGTGGGCCTCCTCAAGCCCGGCATGCGGGCCGACGTCACCGTCGTCGATCGCGACCTGTTCAAGGTCGCGCCGAAGGACATCCTCAAAACCGCCGTCCTGATGACGATCATCGACGGCGAGGTGGTCTACGAGAAGGATCGGCCCTGATCGACCCGATTGTCGGCAGGAGGATGGCAGGTCGAGGCGCGGCCTACCATCCTCCGTCGTGAATCGAAGCTCAGGACGGGTACGTCTTGTAGCCGGGCGTGACCTTGCTGACGTTCGGCTCGATGCTCGCCTCGACCTTGCCGGTCGCCCAGCCCAGGGCGCCGATCAGGAGGCCCTGGTACATCGGGTTCTCCCACACGTCCTCGCGGTGCCCCATCGAGGTGTAGAAGACGCGCCCCTTGCCGTGCATCCGGGCCCAGGTCTCGGGGAAGCTGGGGCGGTCGTAGAACGTGTTGCCCCCCTTGGTCTTCTCCATCCTCTCGGTGTTCTGGACCATGATGACGTGCAGGTCGTCCTGGAAGTTCTTCAGCGCGTACCACTCCTCCAGCAGCTCGAACGAGCCGCCGAAGGCCGAGGCGCCGGGGAACGACGGGTCGACGACGTCGATCCGCGACTTCTGCTGCGCGCCGTGCTTGATGAACTCGCCGCCGATCATCTCGATATAGGGGTCGACCGGGGCCCCCTTCGGCACGTGGAAGGTGTCGGTGGCGCAGTGCATGCCGATGAAGCCCTTGCCGCCGCGGATCGCGTCGAGGAACGCCTTCTTGCCGTCCTCCGACATCGGCGGGCCTTCGTGGGGGTTATTGCCCGGCGTGGTCAGCACGCCGGTCGTCTCGAAGGCGAACGCATCCCACTCGCCGATCTTGCCGGGGTCGAACAGGGTGCCGTCCTTCGAGGCGACGACCTCGAAGCCGTGCTCCTTGCCGATCTCGGTCAGGATGCGCTCGGCCAGCGCGGGCTTGCCGTCCTTGCGGGTGACGACCGGGTGCGGGAAGCCGGCGCTCTTGGTGTAGAAGAGGACCTTCTTCGGGCCCCCTTGTCGGCGGCGAAGGCGCGTTGCAGGGAGGCCGGGCCGAGCCAGGCGGCGGCCCCGGCGGCCCGGAGCATCTGGCGGCGATTCATCGTCATGGCGCGAAAACTCCTCCGGTTGGCCAATTGGACCCGGTTCTCATCGCCCCGGGAACGTCCCGCGCATCCTAACCGCTGAGCGGGCCGAGGGCACGAAAAATCGAGGCCGATCGCGCGCCAGACTCCGGACGGACGCAGTCGGCCCGCGCGGGGTTGCTCGGCCTCCTGGTCATCGTTACAATCCGTCGCGCCGTATTCAGATTACCCGGACGACCCCACCCCTGATGGATCGAGGGAAGCGCATGGCGAACCGTCATCGCCGTCGGCCGCACGTCGAATCGATGGAGGGCCGGGCCTTGTTGTCCGGCGCCACGGTTCACGGGACGTTGCGGGGGACCTATCAGATCGCCTTCGTCAACGGCGACGCGACCCTGAGCCTCTCCGGCTCGGGCCTCGTCGGCTCGCTGGGGATCGTGTCGGCCTCGGGCACGCTCGACCCGACCGGGCCGCACTACAACGGCCCATATCCCGGGGAGGTCACGCTCACCAGCCCGAAGGGGACGGCCACGATCGAGCTGTTCCGGCCGGTCGGCAAGCTCGCGGTGCGATTCACCGGGTCGTCGCCGTTCGCCGCGGGGCAGTATCGGTTGCTCACGTACACCGCGACGACCGCGGGCAAGCCGGCCAAGCTCGGCACGGCCGCGCTGAAGTTCGACCTGTCGGGACACTTCACGCTCGCCGTCTAGCGGCGGTCGCGGCGGGGCCGCGGGCCGTCGCCGGCCGATCGCGCGAGGGTTCGGCTTTGCGCTTGCGAAATCGCGGGAAGGCGGATATTTTAGCCCTGCCTTGAGGCGACCGTCCCGCCGAAGTCGTACCCTCGGGCTGGTCCCTGAGGAGTTCGCGGCACCATCCTCGCCAGGATGATCCCTTCGAACGACCGGCCCCAGGGGTCGGGGAGAGACGATACGGATGTCACAACTCATCGCAACGCCAGACACGACGGATCACACCCAGCTTTCGAAGCTCTGCACCTCGATCCGGGGCAAGCTCCAGTTCATGGATTACCTGGTCCGCGCGGCCGTGGCCGACGTCGATCGGTTCCAGGAGGAGGAGGACCCGGGCACCCGGATCTTCATCCGCCAGCTGATCGAGATGCACGCCTCGAACCTGTCGGTCGAGAGCGAGAACATGCGGATGGTCGCCGAGCTCTGCCAGATGCTCGACGCGGTGGTCAACGCGGGCCCCGCGTCGCTCCACGACGACCCCCACGGAGACGCCGAATGAGCCAGCCGACACGCGGGTCGCTCGGCAGCGCCTTCGCGCGCGGGCGCGACGAGGCCGCCCCCATGCACGGGCTGAACGGCAATGACGACCCCTCGGGCCCCGCCTCGCCCGAGCTGATGCGATCGCTCGCCGAGGTCAAGGGGCAGGCGCAGTTCCTGCTCTACCTGGCCGACCAGATCGAGGAATCGCTCGAGCAGCTCTCGCACGAGACCGACTCGTGCCACGGCGCCTTCCTGTGCAAGGTCCTGGGCATGTACTCCGGCCAGCTCGAGAGCAAGCACCAGGGTCTGGGGGACCGGATCGCCGAGACCTGCCAGGAAGTCTACGTGACCGTCCGCGAGTTCGACGCCGTCTGACGCCGCAACGGCCCTCCCCCGTCTGACGACCCGTCACGTCCGGCATGGAGCCGTGTCGAAGGCCCTCACCCCGGCCCTCTCCCGCCGGGAGAGGGAGCCGGATTGTCCCCCTCTCCCGGCGGGAGAGGGCCGGGGTGAGGGGCGATCGGGATGCGGCCCAAACGTGGCGGTCCGTCAGCCTCCCCCGCCAGGGCCCGGCCGGGACGATCGGTCGGACGGCAACCGGATTGGCAGGACGCCGGATCGCCCGGGCCCGATAATAAGGATGAGCAGTCCGAGCCCCCGAGCGTCCCTCGGCAACCCGATCCGACGAGCACGCCCGGGCGCCCGGGGCCCTGCCGACCGAACCGAATTGTAGTTTTGATCATTTTTTATCCGATTGGTTCGATCGGGCCTGTGTTAAGTTGTTCGGTACTGGCTCTCCCGCACTCCCGGTGGCGGACGGTCGTAGTAAGGGGTATCCCATCACCACCTGAATCCATCCCGAAGAACGCCCCCGGAGCCCCTTGGTGCTTCCGCTCGAACTGCTGGGCGCTCCCGAAGGGAGCTGCCTCGTCCGTGCCTGTCTCGATGTCGAGCAGCTCACCGTCCACCTGGCGATCACCGCGCCCACGGCGGCATGCCCCGTCTGCGGCTCCGACGCCCGCCGCGTGCGCAGCAGGTACACCCGCCGGCTCGACGACCTGCCCTGTCTCGGCCGGCGCGTGCGGCTGTGCGTCGCCGTCCGCCGTTTCGTGTGCCCAAAGTCCGACTGCCCACGACGCATCTTCGCCGAGCGCCTCCCGGGTTTCGCGGCACCGCGGGCACGGACCACCGACCGGCTCCGGCAGGCCCAGACGGACATCGGCTCGTCCCTGGGCGGTGAGGCCGGCTCTCGCCTCGCCGCACGCATGGGTATGACCACCAGCCCCGATACACTGCTGCGGCGGGTCAAGCGGCTCAAGAACAAGTCGGCAGGGCCCCTCGCGTCGTGGGCATCGATGACTGGGCGTGGCGCAAGGGACAGCGTTATGGCACCATCGTCGTGGACCTGGAGCGGGGTGACGTCATCGACCTGTTGCCCGACCGCGACGCGGAGGCCGCGGCGGCGTGGCTGAAGGCCCACCCCGGGGTCGAGGTGGTCAGCCGGGACCGCTCGGCGGCCTACGCCCAGGCGGCGACCGAAGGCGCCTCCCGGGCTGAGCAGGTCGCCGACCGCTGGCACCTGCTGAAGAACCTGCGCGAGGCCGTCGAGCGCGTGCTCGAGCGGAACTCCGCGGTCATCAACGCGGCCCTCAAGGCCCTGGAAACCCCTCCGGGGCCGGGCCGCGACCCGATAGCCCCTCAGACCGGCGCGGCGGTACCGGCTGCCGAACCGCCCCCGCCTGAACCGCCGGTCGAGCCGGTCCCGGAGCCGCCACGACTCCATGCCAAGCGGGCGAAACGGCGGGAGCTGGTCGAGCGGTTCGATCGAGTCCACGAACTCCACAAGCGAGGCCACCCGGCCGCCCGGATCGCCCGGGAGCTGGGCCTGTCGCGGAGGTCCGTGTTCCGGTACCTCCGGCGCGAGACGTGCCCCGCCTGGCACCTCCGGGGGTCACGCCGGTCGCGGCTGGACGGGTACCGGGAGTGGATCGACGCCCGGATCGCCGAGGGCTTCCTGAACGTCGCCGCGCTGCACCGGCAGTTGACCGAGCGGGGCTTCCGCGGGTCGTACGGCAGCGTCTACGCCTTCGTCACGAAGCGGCTCGGGGCGGCGGGGAAGAAGCGGGACCGTCGCAACGCGGCCGACACGCCGGTCCCGGTATCGCCGTCGGCGAGGCAACTCTCGTTCGAGTGGGTCCGTCGGGCGGAGAAACGGAAGCCACCCGAGCGGGCGCGGCTCGACGCCATCCGCGCCCTGAGTGACGAGCTGACCGCCGCGTTGGACCTGGCGGACGCGTTCGCGGGCCTGATCCGCAAGCAGTCGACCGGGACGTTGAGCGAGTGGCTGACCCGGGGCGAGGCCTCCCCGGACCCGGACCTGCGGCGGTTCGCCGAGGGCATCCGGCGCGACGAGGCGGCCGTGCAGGCGGCGGTGACGGAGACGTGGAGCAACGGCCCTGTGGAAGGGCACGTGAACCGGTTGAAGACGATCAAGCGGCAGATGTACGGACGGGCGGGCTTCGTGTTATTGCGGGCCCGGGTTCTCAACGCGGCCTGAGGGGCTCGGGGCGACCGCGGCACTGCCGGGACCTGTGCGGCCGTGTCACCGGGAATGCGGGAGAGCCCAAACACCGGCCAACTTAACAGGCCTGCGCCCCGCGGCGGTCCCGGCCCCGCTGCCGAACGAACCGAATTGTACTTTCGTTCGCAATCCATCCGGATGGATCGGTCGAATTCCCCTCGCCGGCCCCATCGCCCGGTTCCCGAAACAAAGCGAATTGTACTTATGATCGCAATTCGCCCAGTTTGATCGTTTGGACCGTGGATCGTCGAGGATCTGGATAGCTTGGGGACTCCCGCGGCCATGCGGGGTTGGTGAGTCCCCGGCGGCCCGCCGACCCGCCCCTCAGCGCGGGTAGCCCCAGGCGTCGAAGCTCCGCGAGCAGGCGTCCGCGACCCTCCTCCGGGTCGCGTCGTCGAGCGCCGGGTGCCGGTTCTTCCGATAACCGGCGATCGATGCGAGGTATGTCTCCAGGGCGGGGCGGAACGCCTCGAACTCCCCCAGCGAGAGCCCGTCGTAGACCGAGCGGACCTGGCCGACCGGGTCGCGTTCCAGGTCTTCATACGCGACCTCGACCAGACGGCCGGGCGGGATCAGGTCGCGGTCGGCGAAGTAGGCGTCGTACATCTCCGCGTAGGTCCGGAGGACGGCCTCGACGTCGACCTCCCGGGGGCCCCCTGGAGGCGGAAGACCGGCCGGACCGCCTTGAGCAGCCCGACGGTCGAGACGAAGACGGCATACGGGTCGCGGCGGATGTGGACGAACCGGGCGTCGGGGAAGAGGCCGAGGAGCAGGCGGACCCTCGCCGTGTGGGGCGGCGACTTCAGGATGAGCGGCCGGCCCGCCTTGAGCGTCACCGCCTTGAGGAAATCGACCAGGGCGGCCGACCAGGCGGCGACCTCCGCGGGGTCGGCGTCCCGGAAGGTCAGATAGCGGTCGTAGCCCGACCGGCTCCTCGGGAAGCACCAGTCCATGTAGGGCGAGAGCTGGGACAGGACCATGTACGCGACCTCGTCCTCCTGCACCCGGCGGGGGAGCATGAACGGCTCGACGAGGGGGGCGAGCCACCGCTCGGTGCCGGGGAACGTCCGGGGGTTGAACGTCTGGTATCGGTTCGGCGAGGAGAACCTCGGGTCGAGCGACATCAACTCGTGGAGATAGGTCGTCCCGCTCCGGTAATGGCCGAGGATGAAGACCGGCGCCTCGACCCGCGTCGCCGCGACCGCGGCCCCGAATCGCCGCTCGACCGCCCGCGCGGCGGCCGAGTTCCACAGGCTCATCGCCGTGATCCAGGCCGCCCTCGGCCAGCAGGCCGGGTCGACCCGGAACCGCTCGCGGCGGAGCAGGCGGAGCCAATCGCCGGAGGTGATCCCCTCGAACGGGTGGACGAGGGTCCGGGCCAGCATGAGGCGGAGGAGGAAGATCATCCCGTCAGGCCGGCTTGGTGATCCGGGTCCGGCCCAGGGCGCGGGCGATCCCGAGCTGGAGGATGATCCGAAGCGCGTCGATCGCCTCGCGCTGGTTGATCTTCGAGACCCCGGCGCGGCGGTTCTCGAACAGGATCGGCGTCTCCCCCATCCGGCAGCCGACCATCCGGCACCAGAAGAGGATCTCCTCCTGGAACGAGTAGCCGCGCGACCGGACGCGGTCGAGGCCGATCTGCGCCAGCTTCGCGACGCGGTAGCAGCGATACGCGCCGCTGTTGTCGCGGGTCCGCAGGCCGAGCAGGAGCCGGGCGTACCAGTTGATCCCGCTGCTCATGAACTTGCGCTTGAGGTTGAACCCCCCCTCGACGCCGCCGCCGGGGATGTAGCGCGAGCCGATCATCACGTCGTGGTCGCGCATCCCGGCCAGCAAGGCCGGGATGAACCGGGGCGGGTGGCTGAAGTCGGCGTCGAGGTTCAGGAACAGGTCGTAGCCGCGGTCGATGGCGAACCGCATCGCCGCCAGGGTCGCCGTGCCCAGGCCGAGCTTGCCCGCGCGGTGGATCACGTGGATCTTGGGCAGGGTGGCCGCCAGCTCGTCGGCGATCCGGCCGGTGCCGTCGGGCGAGTTGTCGTCGATGACCAGGATCGATGCGTGCGGGGCGTGGCGGCGGATCTCCTCGACCAGGGGGCGGAGGTTCCCGGCCTCGTTGTAGGTGGCCAGCGAGACGAGGAGGCCCGGCGCGTCGTCGGGGGTGCCGTTCGAGGTGGTGGACACGGGTGGGTCGTCCCCCCGATTGTGACGGATCTCATGGATGGAACGGCCGGGCTCGTGCGCGCGGCCCGACGTCGGTTGTACCGGAAGGGGCCGAGATGCGCCAAGACGAGCACGGCGCGGGGCGGGGTTGTGGTACGGGGGGCGCGTGCCACCAAACGAGAAGATCCCCACGAGGAGGGGGCCGGCTCCGTCGCGGATGCGGGCGGAGTCGTCCCACCGGGCGTGAGGATCTCTCGGAAACAGGTGACGCCTTTCGGGGGCGCCCGGCCCGGACGGCCTGCGAGAGGCCGCCAGGGACAGGGTCGGCCGCCGCTTTCGCCCCCCTCGGGAAAAGGGGACGGTCGGGAGCACCGGCTCGACGCTCGGCGGACGGCACCTGAATCGCAACGAACGGCGGCGACCCTCGACGCCTCGCGTGGAGACGTTCGCGGGCCACTATCAATGCTTTCGGTCCGGCACCCAGGTCTTCATCAGTCGATCCGATCGGCCGGGGAAAAATCCCGTCGCCGACCCGTCACGACGTCTCGCGGGGCTGCCGGAGGCGCGAGAAAAGCTGGCTATAGGGGGCGAAGCCGTGCTCGCCCTCGACCCAGACGTCGGGGTCGTCGGACGTCGGGGCGGGCTGCGGGTCGCCCGCCGACGGCCCCTCGATCACCCCGGTCGCGTCGGCCGCCGCGCCGCGCCCCTGGTTCCGGGCCCATTCGTCCCAGGCCTGGAGCGCGGCGTAATGGTCGTCGATCGGCTCCTCCGCCCCGGAGATCGCCCGCGGCTCGGTCGCCTTCGCCTCGGCGGCGGCGGCGCCCCCGGTCGGGGTCGTCGTCCGCGGGGGCTCCCAGCCGACTTCGATCAGGCCATCCTCGACCCTCAGGGGAGGCCGCGACGGCCCGGCCAGGGGCAACTCCCAGGACGGCTCGCGGCGCGGCTCGGGGGCGATCGCGGCGGGGGAGGCGGGCGCGAGACGATCGGGCGCGGGCGCCGGGGGCTGGCTCCGGGCCGCGCCGGCGGCGACGGACTGGGCCCAGCGGACCAGGCGTCGCGGGTTGCCGCGGGCGTCGCGGTGGAGGCGCTCGAAGGCGGCGCCGAACCGGGGCGAGTCGGGGGCCAGCCGCCCGACGAGGCGGCGGGCCTCGTCGATGTCGAGAGGCCCGAGATGCACCCGCGCCGACAGCCGCGAGCCGACCGCGGCCAGAGGGCGCGTCGCCAGGCGACGCGACAGCGACGTCTGGCCGACCAGGACGAGGCCCGCCAGCCCTCCGGGGCGGCCCAGGCGGTTGGCCAGGATGCGGGCCTCCTCCAGGACGGCGGCCGGGGCGACGTGCGCCTCGTCGGCCACCAGGACCCAGCGGTCGCCGTCGGCCGCGGCCTCCAGGAGATAGTCCTCCAGGTCGAGGCGCGTCGCGACCGGGCCGTCCGGGGCCCCCAGCCCGAGCGCGTGGCTGACCATTCGGTGGAAGACGGTCGGGGAGGTCGCCGGGGACAGGTCGACGACCGCCCACCGCCACGGGGCGGGCATGGCGTCGCGGGCCTGTCGGCAGAGCCAGGTCTTGCCGACGCCCGCGTCGCCCGTCACCAGGACCGGGCCCCCGCCGGCCTCCAGCGCGTCGCGGAGGGTCGCCGAGCGCGGCGGCCCGGCTCGGCAGGGCGAAGCCGTCGGGCGGCCGGTCGCCCGCCCGGTCGCGGTCATCCCACGCGGTGGCCCAATCTCGTTCCATCGCCCCCCCTTTTCCGTCCCTCGGCGGCCTCCCGACCCGATCGCCCGCCCCAGTCCGTCCGCGGGGCGCGCGATCCGGTCCGTTCGCCTCGCACGCTCCATCCCATGATCGGAACGGCCCGACGCCCAACTTGAACCCCTTCCGGAGCCCGCGGACGGGTGGGCGGAAGACCATCGCGCGGGTACAATGGGCCGGTCCGGAAGGGTCCTCCGCGCGGACGGGCCGGGTCGGCCGGGCAATCCTCGCACCACGGCGCGTCTCATGGGCGACTGGGCCATTCGGGTCAAGGACTTGCGCAAGCAGTACCCCGGCCGCGACGGCCCCGTCCTGGCGGTCGACGGGATCGACCTGGAGGTCCCCGTCGGCGAGTGCTTCGGCCTGCTCGGCCCCAACGGCGCGGGCAAGACGACGACCGTCGAGATCCTGGAGGGGCTGAACCGGCCCACCTCGGGCGAGGTCGAGGTCCTCGGCCTGGACTGGCGCCACCACGAGGCCGAGATCCGCGAACGGATCGGCGTGACCCTCCAGGAGACCCGCTTCCCCGACAAGCAGACCGTCCGCGAGCTCGTCTCCCTGTTCCGCAGCTTCTACCGCGACGGCCTCCCTCCCGACGAGGTGCTGGAGCGGGTCTCGCTGGAGGGCAAGGCGAACTCGTATGTCGAGCAGCTCTCCGGCGGCCAGCAGCAGCGATTGGCCGTGGCGATCGGGCTGGTGGGCGACCCCGGAGCTGCTGTTCCTCGACGAGCCGACGACGGGCCTCGACCCGCAGTCGCGGCGACAGCTCTGGGACGTGATCCGCAACCTTCGCGAGAGGGGGCGGACGACCGTCTTGACGACGCACTACATGGACGAGGCCGAGCGGCTCTGCGACCGCCTGGCGATCATCGACCGCGGCAAGGTGATCGCGCTCGGGTCGCCGGCCGACCTGATCTCTCGGCTCGGCGGCGAGCACATCGTCGAGTTCGCCGTCGGCGGCGACGGGCCGGGCCCCGACCCGTCGGCGTTCGCCGGGCTGCCGACCGTCCTGTCGGCCCGCGCCGAGGGGGACGGCTACGCCCTGACTGTCGGCGCCCCCCACAGCGCCATCCCGGCGCTGCTCGACCAGCTCGACGCCGACGGCCGCCCCCTGGCCCGCCTCTCGACCCGGCAGGTGAGCCTCGAAGACGTCTTCGTGGCGCTGACCGGCCGCCACCTCCGCGACAACGAGCCCGAGGAGCCGGCGCGGAACGGCGGGGGGAGTCGAAAGAAGCGGGGCCGACGGGGATGATCTCAGCCCGACCCTCAGCCTTCCGGCGAATCGATCAACCCTTGGAGCCTGGCGGCCAGCTCCGGCGGGAGTCGTCTGCACCAACTCGCGTCGATCAGGCCGAATTCCAGGAGGTCGCGGAGATGGGTGCGGTCCTTGTCTCGGAATGCGGTGAGCTTGATCTGGACCAGCGCCGGCAAGCTCAAGACCCGGAAGTGGTCCGCGGGCTCGGACTCGGTGACGTCCGGGTTGGGCAGCAGCTCGTCGGCGCGGACTTTCTCGCCCGCGAAAACCAGATGGACGGCGTCGCGGGCCTTGGCCTCGGGGCCGTCCAGGAAGAGGTCGACACCGGCGGTGTGACGGCGGACGAAACCGGCCGCGGCGAGGGCGGCCGATGCGGCTTCGAGGTCGTCGCGGCGGATCAGGACGTTCACATCGCGGGTGTTCCTCACGGCCGACTCATCGACCCGCGTCACCCAGGCCGCCACCGCGTTCCCCCCGGCCACGGCATAAGGGACCCCGGCGCCCTCCAGGGCTGCGGTGGCGCGGAGGAGACGCTCCCGGACTTTTTCCACAGCCTGCACCATCCGATCCAGGGAAAACGGACCATAGCCGATCGTCATGACGCTCCGCTCCTACCACCCGGGTTCATACCACCCTCGTCGTTCGTGTCCTACCTCACCAGACGCGGGTGAACGGGTAGGGATCGAAGGCGACGTCCGCGCTCAGGATCGGGACCTTTCGACGATCGCCTGGGCGATCAGAAGGCGGTCGAATGGGTCCCGGTGGTGAAACGGGAGGGTCGCCACCTCGGCGGCGTGGGCGATGGCGATCGGCAGCACGTCGAGGTCGTTCTGGGCGATCTGAGTCCATGAAGTCGGCGAACGGCCCCGGCAACTGGTACTTGCCGATGCTCACCTTGATGGCGATCTCCCAGTAGATTGCCGGGCTGATGAGGATGTCGTTCTGGGTGATGATCAAGCCCTTCGCCGTGGTGCTGAGGCTCGGATCGTTCAGGACGAACCACAAAAACGTGTGGGTGTCCAGGAGCAACGTCACGGCATGTAATCCTTGAAGTCCTCCAGGTGCTCGTCATCGTCTCCGACGATGACGAGCGTGCCGACGGCGCTGCCCGGCTTGCGCGGCCGGCGAGTCCGGCGCCGCTCGCCGACGAGCCGGGCGACGGGTCGGTCGCCCTGCGTGATCTGGACCTCCTCGCCTGGCTGGAGACCGGCGATCAACTCCGGCAGGCGGGCCTGGGCGTCTCCGAGCGAAATCCGGTTCATTAATACCTCCCTCCCCACGGCCCCAGCATCTATCCTCTATTCTATCAACACCCCGGCGAGGGCCGCAGCGGAAGGTTGACCATCATGCCGAAGTTGGGCACGGCGACGTGACCGCTGGGGCGCGAATGAGATTGAAGGCCGAAGACCGGAGGACCCGAGAAACGATATGGCTCGCTCGCACCCGCTCCTCGAATTGTACCTGTCCCGGCTCCGCGAGTTCTATCGCCAGCCGGCGCGGATCTTCTGGGTCTACGGCTTCCCGACCGTCCTGGCCGTCGGCCTGGGGCTGGCGTTCCGGAGCCGGCCGCCCGAGAGCGTCCAGGTGGACCTGATCCGCAACGCCGGGTCAGCGCCCGTCGAGAAGACTCTGAAGGATTACGACGAGAAGGCACGGCGCGAGGGGGCCCGCGCCTGCTGCTGCGCGTCGAGGCGGCCGACGAGGCGGCCCGGCGGCTCCGCACGGGCAAGACGCCGCTGGTGGTCGAGCCATCCGCCTCGGGCGTGTCCTACCGCTACGACCCCACCCGCCCCGAGGCGACCGCGGCCCGCGCCGTCGTCGACGACATCCTCCAGGCCGCCGCCGGCCGCAAGGACCCGGTCGCGACCCGAGACGTCAAGGTGACCGAGCCCGGGTCACGCTACATCGACTTCCTGATCCCCGGCCTGATCGGCATCAACACGATGGGGGGCGGGCTCTGGGGGATCGGCTTCCTGCTGGTGAACTTCCGGATCGCCAAGCTGCTCAAGTGCTTCGTGGCCACGCCGATGCCCCGGCGCGACTTCCTGCTGGCTCTGCTCGGCGCCCGGCTGACGTTCCTGATCCCCGACCTGGGCGTGCTCCTGCTGCTCGGCACGCTCGTCTTCGGCATGCCGATCCGAGGGAGCCTGCCGCTGGTCATCGTGGTCGACGTGGTCGGGGCCCTGGCGTTCGCCGGGATCGGCCTGCTGGTCGCCAGCCGGGCCCAGACCACCGAGACCGTCAGCGGGCTGATGAACCTGGTGATGCTGCCGATGTGGCTGTTCTCGGGCGTCTTCTTCTCGTCCGAGCGGTTCCCCGCCGCGGCGCAGCCGTTCATCCAGGTCCTGCCGCTGACCCAGCTCATCAACGGCCTGCGCGGGGTGATCCTGGAAGGGATGGGCTGGCTCGACGTCGCCCCCAACCTGCTGATCCTGGCCGCCTGGGCCGTGGTCACCTTCCTGCTCGCCCTGCGGCTGTTCCGCTGGACGTGAGGGGTGGACGAGCACGGGCCGGCGGAAGACCGCGACGAGGTCGCGCCAGAACGCGCCGGGCGACGGGGCCTTCAGGGGGGGCACGTCCACCTCGTCGATCAGGTGGCCGAGGAAGGTCGCCTTGGCGAGGATCTCGACGTCGAGGAAGTGGGTCGCCGACTGGAACGGGATCGCCGCCAGCTTGTCGAGCCGGTGCAGGCGGCAGGGCGAGTGGACGTCGAGCGACCGGCACGGCGAAGACGAGACGCCACGGCAACCGGGCGACCTGCCGGCGCAGGCGGGCGAGCAGGCCCGACGCGGCGGCGGCCGACGACGTGGTCGCAGTGGTCGAGCGCCGTCAGGAGCGGTCCGAGGTGCGCCGTCGGTCCACGGCTCCTCGGCCGTCGTGACCAGGACGACGGGGGCGGTCGCCCCGTGCAGGCCGAGCTCCAGCGCCCGGTGCTCGCCGCGGCCCGCGACCGGCACGATGTACACCTCGGCCGCCCTCCGGCGCCTCGCCAGCAGGTCGCGCAGGCCCGAGGCGACCGCCTCGGCACGGTCGGGATCGCCGTGGTCGAGCACGACCACCCAGACGGCGGCATCCGGCAGCGGGTCGCGGCGGAAGTGGGCGTCGAACGGGTCGATGTACTCGTCGTCTGGCGCGGACATTCGTCCTCCCGCCGACTCGGCGAAGGCCCGGGCCGGCTCAGGCCGGCTGGGGGGCGAGCCAGCGCTCGACCGCCGCGCGGAAGGCGTCCTGGAGCCTCTTCGTCACGGGCCCGGGGCGGCCGTCGGCGATCGGGGTCCCGTCGACCGAGACGATCGCGATGAACTCGGTCGTGGTGCCCGACAGCAGCACCTCGTCGGCCGCCAGGAGCTCGGGCAGGCTGACGCGGGCCTCGGCGAAGGGGATGCCGACCTCCTGCGGCCAGGCGGAGCAGGAAGTGCCGGGTCGTCCCCGGCAGGATGGCCGGCCCCTCGGGCGTCCCCTCCAGCCGGCCGCCGCGGACCCAGAGCAGCGAGGTGTGCGTCGCCTCGGTGACCAGCCCGTCGCGCGCCGACCAGGACCGCCTCGAAGCACCCCGCGCGGTGCGCGGCCTGGTAGGCCAGGACGTTGGCCAGCAGGTTCGTCGTCTTGATGTCGCACCGCCCCCACCGCAGGTCGGGATGGCTGATCGCGGCCACGCCCGAGCCGCGCAGGAGGGCCATCGGCTCGTCGTCGTAGGGCCGGACCACGATCAGTTCGGTCGGGGGGCACGGGCGGGTCGGGGAAGGCGTGGGCCCGGGGGGCGACGCCCCGCGTTAGATGGACGTAGACGGTCCCCTCCTCGATCGCGCTGGCCGAGACCGTCCGATGGATGCGGACGGTCAGGGCGTCCAGGTCGATCGGCGGGAAATCCAGCTCGGCCAGGCTGCGGCGGAGCCGCGCCAGGTGCTCGTCCTCCAGCCAGCAGCACCCCTGGTAGAGGCGGAAGACCTCGTAGACGGCGTCGCCGAACAGGAAGCCCCGGTCCCAGACCGGCACGCGCGCCCGGTCCACGGGCATCAGCTCGCCATCGAGGCAGGCCAGGCTCTCCATCGGGGCGGTCCTTTCGAGCGCGATTCCGCGGGTCGACTCCGGGCGTGGTCGCTGAGACCCGATGACAGGATAATACGCGTCGGCCGCGGCCCCCGGCAATGGCGGAGGGGCCGGTCGCCCCCTCGCGGGGAGGACCGGCCCCCGTGGTCAAGGACGATCGCCGGACGTCACTTCGAGCCGAGCGCGACGCCGTCCGTCTTGCCCGCGCGGAGCGCCTCCAACTGCTTCTCCAGCTCGGCGGCCGTCCGGATGTTGCGGTTGACGACCTTGCCCTGGGGGTCGACCAGGATCATCGTCGGCAGCGCGATGATGCCGTACTCGGCCGCCAGCCGGTTCTTCTCCAGGCCGCCCGGCTCGAAGACCTGCGGCCAGGGGAGGGGCGTCTCCTTGAGGAACTCGTCGAGGTCGGCGCGCTCGTTGTCGAGGCAGACGCCGACGACCTCGAAGCCCTGGGCGCGGTGCTTCTGGTACGCCTTGATCAGCTCGGGCAGGTCGCGCTTGACCGGGTCGGCCCAGGTGGCCCAGAAGGTGACGAGCACCGTCTTGCCGCGGTACTGGGCGGTGTCGATCGTCTCGCCCCGCAGGCCGGTCCCCTTCAGCGCGAACGGCTTGCCGACCAGGTCGAGCCGCCGCAGGGCGCCGGCGGCCTTCTTGCCGGCGTCGGTCTGCGGGGAAGTCGCGCGCGAGGCGGTCGTAGTACTTGCGCGCCTCGTCCTCCTCGGCGTTGAACTCGTTGATGCTGGCCAGTTGGAGCAGGGCGTCGGGCGCCTCGTCCGCCTTGGGATACTTGTCGAGGAACGCCTTGAGGTCGGCCATCCACTTCTTCTGGCTCTGCATCACGTTGGCGCCCGGCTCGTCGTTGCGGGCGGAGAACTCGGCCGAGAGCTTGCGGAACGCCGCGTACGAGCCGGCCTTGCCCCCCTGCTCGATGTAGACGTTGAGCGGCTCCAGCCCCTTCGGGTAGAGGCCGGTCTGGTAGGCCGCCGCCAGGCTGTCGACGATCTGCTTGTCGTAGACGAGCTGCTCGTCGGGGTTCTGGGCGGCCTTGACCACGGCGCGGAGCAAGGGGATGCGGCCGACGTGGAACTGGGCGACCTCCTTCGCGACGGACAGGTTGGGCGCCGCGTTGTCGTACTGGGCCAGCTCCTTCAGGGCGGCCTCGAGCTTCGGGTTGGAGGCCGGCGCCGCGCCCGCCGACTCGCCGCGGTAGAGCCACGACCGCAGGCCCCCCTCCGAGGCGACGACCGGCTTGCTGGCGTCGACGGCGCGGGGCAGCTCGACGAACTTCCAGACCTCGCCGATCTTGATCAGCTCGGGCACCTGGAGGAAGGCGACCTGCGCCGGGTTCGACGGGCCGTTGGCCGGGCCGGCGAAGATCACGGCGTTCTCGTAGAGGGTCAGGTCCCCCTTCAGGCCGCCGGCCTCCGCCGGGATCAGGTGCGGCATCATGCCGTCGAGGCGGTTCCAGACGGTCTTGCTGTCCCAGCCGGTCAGGCCCTTCTGCAGCGCGCGGACCTGCTCGACGCGGCGGGCGGCGGCGGCCGCGACCTGGTCGACCAGCCCCTTGGGCACGCCCAGCGCCGACAGCTCGTCGGGGGTGGCCAGGACGGTCTCCAGCAGCGCCAGGTCGCCCGAGACGAGCGCCTGGACCAGGACCTTCGACGCCTCCTCGGCCGAGATCCGCTTCCAGGCCGCGACCTTGCCCTTGACCACGGCCGCCACCCGAGTGCCGCCCGCGTTCATCCAGCGGCACTCGTCCGCCACCTTGTCGCCGTTCAGGTCGATCTCGCGGTAGACCTCGAACCCGTCCTGGTAGTAGCTCCACTGGTCGAGCGAGCCGTTGCCGTCGGCGTCGACGAACCGCCGGAGGAGCTTGCCCTGGCCGTCGCGCAGGGCGTAGCCGATGCTCTTCTTCTGGGCGTTGACGACGATCTCGACCTTGCACGCGTCGATCGCCGCCGGGTCGGTCGGGGTGTCGTACTCGACCCCCTTCTGGGTCGGCACGCAGAGATTGAGCAGGTCCTTGGGCTTCGGCTCGGCGACGGCGAGCGTCGGGGCGAGCGCCAGGACCCAGGCCGCGGCCAACGAATTCCGCAGAGACCGCATCGGCGTCTCCTCCATATCCATCCTGGCCGGGGCCGATGCCCCGGCGCGACCGCCGACCGCTCCGCGACCGGCGGGGTCCGTCCCCCGGCAGGCCGCCGACGAGGCGCCGCCGGGGACCGGAGGCGAAGTTTTGTAACCTTTACCAGGACGTCCGCCCGATCGTGGACATCCCGCCAAGGCGGCAGGACCGCGACCGCAGGCGCGACCCCTCCCCCCGTTCTCATCGGCATTCCTGGGCTTGGGCCTCGACACCCCCGCCCGAAAACACGCGACGGCCCCTCGCGGGCACGGAGGCGCACGCGGGGAGCCGAGCAGAGGGGCAAAGACCGTGCCGGGGCCTGCCGCGATCCCGCACGGTCCCCCATCCGATCGTAACATGGGACACCCTCCGGGATGAAGCCGAGCGACGTCGCCCGCGACGGCGACCGGCCCGCTTCCTTGGAAATCGAAGTGGCCTCGCTCAGAATAACCCACACCGCGAGTGCCGAGCCACGGCGATCGGCGGGGGATGGTCGAGGGCCCGGGAGCGCTCTGATGATGAGGGTGGAAGCCCGAGGCGATGCCCGGCTCCATCACGCAGCCTCGATCGCGATCGTGCTGCTGGCAACCCTCCTGCGCGGCGCATCTCGATCGACCGAGCCTGTTTTACGACGAGATCATCGTCCTGGAAATGGCCTCCCAGCCCGATCCGGCGGCCCTGCTGAGGCTCCTCGAAAAGACCGACGCGACGCGGGCCCCGCTGCATCCGTTGATCTTGCAGGGATGGGCCGCCCTGTTCGGGGCCTCGTCGCTGTCGGGGCGCGCCTTCAGCGTGGCGTGCGGCGTCCTGACCGTGCTCGTGGTCGACCGGATCGGGCGCAGGGCCTTTGACGTCCCGACCGGCCTCTGGGCCGCCTTCCTGTTCGCGATCAGCCCGATGCAGGTCCGCTACGCCCAGGAAGTGCGGATGTACGCCTTGCTCGTGCTGGAGACCTGCCTCGCGTGGGACCTCCTGCTCTCGTTCCGCGACTCGGCCTCTCCGGCCAAGCAGGGGGCCTTCCTCGGATGCCTGATCGCGCTGGGATACACCCATCCCCTCGGCCTGCTCATGGACGCGGCCCTGGGGCTCGCGTACCTGGCGAACCGCGGCAGCTTCCGGCTCCCGTGGAGACGCTGGCTGGCGATCCAGCTCATCGCGGGGAGCGCCATCGCGCCCTGGGCGGTCCACTACGGGGACCATCCCCCCGAGTTCACCGTCGGGCGCCTGTCCCTGAAATACCTGATCGGGCTGCCGATCGGGTACATCGGGGGCAACGGCCTGACCCTGGTGGGCTTCCTCGCCCTGGTGGCCTACGGCATGGTCCGCCGGGGAGGGGATGCGGGTCGTCGCCCCGTGTTCGACCGTCCGGTCGAGACGACCACCATCCTGATCTGGTTCGCGGTGCCTCCGCTCCTCCTGTTCGGGCATTCGCTGGTCTCGTCCTATCCCATCTTCGGCCCCCCCCGGTATACGCTGAACGTCGGCCCCGCCTACCTGATCCTGGTGGCCCGGGGGCTCGTCAAGCTCCCCCCCTGCCGCGATGCGCCGCCGCCGCGGCCTGCGTCATCCTCGCCGGCTCGTTGCTCCGGACGCTGGTCTACGCCCCCGACGTGAAGACCGACTGGCGAGACGCCGCGGCGCATATCCGGCAGGTCGATCCGCGGGCGCCCGTCGTCCTCCTCACCGACGACGCGACCAACCCGAGACAGCTCGTCCCCCTGCGCCACTACCTCGGCCCCCGGGCGAACCTCCTGCTGATGCCGCGAGCCGTGGCCAAGCTCGCGGACGACCCGAAGGCCCTCGGCGCGGTCGCCTGGACCGTCGTCGACGTGTTCGACGGCCGGCCGAGGGCGTCCCCGCCTCAAGCCTGGCTGCGGCAGTATGCTCCGGACCGGACCATCCGGGAGTTCCCGGGTACGGAGCTCGTTTATTACCACCTGCGTCCCGATGTCGAGGACTGACCCTGTGCCTACCATATGCCGACGGGATACGGCCCCGGGGTTGGGGCCGATCGCCGCTCACGCCGCACCGACACTCGCCGTGCTCGCGGCCCTGACGCTCGTCGGCTCGTCGCCGGCCGACGAGCCGCCCCGCAGGGCCCCGGACTATCCCGACCACGCCCGGCTCCTGGTCGTCCGCGACGCCGACGGCCGCGAGCACCCGGTCGAGACGGCCGCCGATTGGCAGGTGCGGCGGGCCCACATCCTGGCCCATCTCCAGGAGGTCATGGGCCCCCTGCCCGGCGGCGAGCGGAGGGTCCGACTCGACGTGCGGACGGTCGAGACGATCGACGAGCCTGAGTACGTCCGCAGGAAGATCTCCTATGCCAGCGAGCCCGGCGACCGCGTCCCCGCCTGGCTCCTGATCCCCAAGGGCCGGCGGGGCAAGGTGCCGGCCGCGCTCTGCCTGCACCAGACGGTCAAGGTCGGCAAGGACGAGCCGGTCGGGCTCGGCGGCAAGCCGAACCTCCGCTACGCCAAGGAGCTGGCCGAGAGGGGCTACGTCGCGCTCGCGCCCGACTACCCCAACTTCGGCGAGCATCAGGTCGATCCCTACGCGCTGGGTTACGCCAGCGCCTCGATGAAGGCGATCTGGGACAACCTCCGCGGCGTCGACCTGCTCGCCGCGCTCGACGAGGTGGACCCCGACCGGATCGGCGTCATCGGCCACTCGCTCGGCGGGCACAACGCGATCTTCACGGCGCTGTTCGACCCCCGCCTCAAGGCCGTCGTCTCGTCGTGCGGCTTCAACAGCTTCCCCCACTACGCCAAGGGGAACATCGCCGGGTGGTCGCACAAGGGGTACATGCCCCGCCTGAAGGAGATCTACGGGCTCGACCTCGCCAGGGTCCCCTTCGACTTCCCCGAGCTGATCGGCGCCCTGCGCCCCGAGCCGTCTTCGTCAACGCGCCGACCGGCGACGCCAACTTCCCCGTCGAGGGGGTCCGCGCCTGCATCGCCTCGGCCGCGCCCGTCTACCGCCTCCTCGGCGCCTCCGACCGGATCGAGGCGGTCCACCCCGACGCGGGGCACGACTTCCCGCCCGAGGTGCGGGCCCGCGCCTACGAATTCCTCGACCGGGCCCTGCTCCGGGCGCCCTGAGCCTCGGGGTTGCTGGCCGTCGGGTGCCCGCCTAGAATCAGGGGGTTGTGACGCGAGGCGCGGGACCGGGCCGGTGCCGGGCCGCGAGCGACGACACCGATACCCCGGACCCTGGTTGCCTCGCCCATGCGCGACGATTCCCCCGGCGGCGACGTGGCGGTCCTGGCCAGCGGCGGGATCGACAGCGCCATCCTCTGCGTCGACCTGCTCCGCCGCGCCGACCGCGTCTTCCCCCTCTACATCCGCTTCGGGCTGCGCTGGGAGGAGGTCGAGCTGGCGGGCCTGGCACGCTTCCTGGAGGCCGTGCAGCGCCCGGGCCTCATGCCCCTGACCGTGCTGGACGAGCCCGTGGCCGACATTTACGGCCCGCACTGGAGCACAGGCCGCGCCGACGTCCCCGACTCGGACAGCCCCGATGAGGCGGTCTACCTCCCCGGCCGCAACCTGCTGCTGGCGGCCAAGGCCGCCGTCTGGTGCCGGCTCCGCGACGTCGAGGCGCTCGCCTTCGGATGCCTCCGCGCCAACCCCTTCCCCGACAGCACCCCCGAGTTCTTCCGCGACCTGGAGGCGGTGGTCAACCGCGCGATGGACGGCCGACTGCGGCTCCTGCGCCCCTTCGACCGCCTGAGCAAGCCGGAGATCCTGCTCCGCGGGGCCGGCCTCCCTCTGCACCTGACGTTCTCCTGCCTCGACCCGGTCGACGGCCTGCACTGCGGCGCCTGCAACAAGTGCGACGAACGCCGCCGGGGCTTCGCCGAGGCCGGCCGCGCCGACCCGACCCCCTACGCCACCGAGGTCGCCAGCGGGCGCCGATGAGAGGAATCTAGCACCGATGCGAGCCCCCGCATGTACCGAGTGACCCGCGAGATCGAATTCTGCTACGGCCATCGCCTCCTCAACTACGACGGCAAGTGCCGCCATTTGCACGGCCACAACGGCCGCGCCGTCATCGCGCTGGAGGCCCCCGAGCTCGACGGGCGGGGCATGCTCGTCGACTTCAACGAGATCAAGCACAAGGTCCAGCGCTGGATCGACGACAACCTTGACCACACCATGCTCCTCTGCCGCGACGACCCGATCCTGCCCATTCTTCAGGAGCGCGGCGAGCGCGTCTTCGTGATGGACGCCAACCCCACCGCCGAGAACATCGCCCGCCTGATCTACGACCGGGCCGTCGAAGTCGGCCTCCCCGTCGTCGAGGTGCTCCTCTGGGAGACCGAGAAGTGTCACGCCTCCTACCAGAAATCGTGACGCCCCGGATCTGATCCGGCTCGCCGTGCCGGGTCGTCGGGCACGATCGCAACGTTGGCGCAAGCGAACAGTGGGTTCGGTCGGCGCCACGGCGAGCGGGCCGAGACCGCCTAGCCCGCTCGGCCGTTCAGGTCATTAACAGCAAATCCAGGAGGGACTTGCATGATCCTTGACCCGAACTTCGGACACGGCCGATCCGGTGGGATGTCCGGGCGAGCTGCCGCGGCTTGAAAGATGGCGCAAGTGAACGGTGGGTTCGGTCGGCGCCCCGGGCGGCATGCCTCCGGTCGAGTCCGCCTTGTCGAGGTGCGCGGGCTTCACTCGCGGACATCATCTCGCAATTGAAAAACGCCAAATCTGTTTATTTATCCTATGCTGTTTAATTGCTGTGTTTTGCGCAGGGAACGGCCTTCAGTTCCCGAGGAGGTGGCGTGGCACGTCGGGGTTGGAGCCGAAGTGCATGTGGGCATAGCCGGCGAGCAGGCGGCCGACCTGGATGCCATCGGCCCGAGGCTCGCGATCGGGCCGGAGGAGGCGGGCGGCGTAGGGGAGCGGGGCGCGGGGCTCGAGCGTCGAGTAGTGGAACTCGTGGCCGCGGACGAGCGTCCCGGCGGGCCCGAGCGGGGTCGGGCGGTCGGTGGCCACGGTCACGTAGCCGAGCGCGGCGAACTTCGGCCGCATGGCCACGCGGGCCGGGACCAGGCCCCACATCGGATACTCGGCCCCGGAGGCGTCGACGAGCGCCTCGCAGCAGGCCATCAGGCCGCCGCACTCGGCCAGGATCGTCCCCCCGCCGCGTGGTGATCGCGGATCGCCGCGCGCATCGGGGCGTTGGACGCGAGCCGGGCGGCGAACATCTCGGGATAGCCCCCGCCCAGGTAGAGCAGGTCGATCCGATCGGGGAGCCCGGCGTCGTCGAGCGGCGAGAACGGGACGATCTCGGCCCCCGAGGCGCGGAGGAGGTCGAGGTTATCCTCGTAGTAGAAGCAGAACGCCGGGTCGCGCGCAGCGCCACCCGCTTCCTCGCGACCGGGGCGGGCGACAGGTCCGGGCCCGTCCCGATCGGGGGCAGCTCGGGCGGGCGGGCCAGCGCGAGCAGGCGGTCGAGGTCCAGGCCCGCCTCGGCGGCGTCGGCCAACCTGTCCCAGAACGCCCGGCCGGGGGCGAACTCGTCGGAGGTCATCAGGCCCAGGTGCCGCGAGGGGATCGCCAGCGACTCGTCGCGGGGCAGGTATCCGAGAGGCGCGACGGACGGCACCGAGGCCCGCAGGCTGGGCACCAGGTAGTCGGCGTGATGGCGGCGGGAGCCGACCCGGTTGGCCACCACCCCCGCCACGTGGACCGTCTCGTCGAACGTCGCGAACCCGCGCACCAGGGGGGCGATCGAGCGGGCGATCCCCCTCGCGTCGACGACCAGGACGACGGGCAGGCCCCACGCCCGCGCCAGGTCGGCGGTCGAGCCCGCCTCGTCGAGCGCGCCCCGGCCGTCGAAGAGGCCCATGACCCCCTCGACGATCGCCAGGTCGGCCCCGTCCGCGCCGCGGCGGAACGTCGCGGCCAGCGCAGGGCCGTCGAGCAGCCAGGTGTCGAGGTTCCGCCCCGGCCGGCCCGTCACCGCGGCGTGATGCCCCGGGTCGATGAAGTCGGGCCCGACCTTGAACCCCCGCACCCGCAGCCCCCGCCGCCCCAGCGCCGCCAGGATCGCCAGCGCCGCCGTCGTCTTGCCCGACCCGGAATGCGTCCCGGCGATGATCAGGGCGGGCACCGGCATTGTCGGGATCTCGTGAAGGAGGAAGATTAGCCACAGAGGTCACAGAGGGCCACAGAGGAAGTAAAAATTAAAAAATGATTATTATTCTATTTTGTCTTCCCCCTCCCCTCTGTGCTCTCTGTGTCCTCTGCGGCTAATCTTCCTCCGAAAAAGGTGCGAATAATCCTTGTCATAGAGGTGGCTCTCGGCGGCCGGCGAGTCGTCGAGCATGGGGCCGACGAGGATCAGGGCGGTGCGGGTGATGCGGGCCTCGGCCATGCGGCCGGCGACGTCGGCGAGGGTGCAGCGGAAGATCTGCTGGTCGGGCCAACTGACGCGATAGGCGACGACGACGGGGGCGTCGGGGCCGTAGTGGGGGGCCAGCGCGGCGACGACCTCGGGCATCTGAGCCGCCGAGAGGAACAGCACCATGCCGGTGCGATGGCTCGCCAGCCCGGCGAGGTCGTCGCCGGGGGGGACGCCCGTGTTGCCCGCGGCGCGGGCCAGGATGACCGCCTGGTTCTTGCCCGCCGGGGTGAGCTCCATCTTCAGCGCGGCCGCCGCAGCCTGGAACGAGCTGACTCCAGGGACGACTTCATAGGGGATGCCCAGCGCGTCGAGCCGTCGCATCTGCTCGGCGATGGCGCCGTAGAGGCTGGGGTCGCCCGAGTGGACCCGCGCCACGTCGCGCCCGGAGGCGACCGCCTCGGCCATCAGCGCCACGATCGCGTCGAGGTCCAGGCTCGCCGTGTTCCGCACCAGGGCGCCGGCCGGCGCGAAGGCGACGACGGCCCTCGGCACGAGCGACCCGGCGAACAGGCAGACCGGGCACCGCTCGATCAGGGCGCGGCCCCGCACCGTGATCAGGTCGGGGTCGCCCGGCCCGGCGCCGATGAAGTAGACCATCCCCACGGGCGTATCCTCGGATTCTTACCAGAATTTCCACCAAGGATTCTGCGGGGCATGCACTTGATTCGAGGCCGAGTCCTGCCGGATCTGGTCAAGCATCTGCTTGAGAGTCATTGGAGGCCATGATCTTTGGGAAGTCTCCACCTTCACCTTGGGTGATACCTCGGGCAACGAATCCATCAGCTCGTCGCATGAGGCCGCCGCACCTATCTCTTGTAGTCGCTTGAGAACCTCGGGGTCGTCACCGGCATACCGAACTTGATCCGCGCAAGAAACCCGACACGCCCACATTGCCCTCGTGAGTTCTTCCGGGGTCGAAGGCTGACGCCTGAAGTAACAGTGATACCTGCCCGCATCTGTCTCATCGTGCGTCATGAGGTCGGGTGCTTTTAGCTCCGGGACTTGGCAAGCAGCGCATCCCTCGTCCTCGACATAGAACGGACCGGGGGCATTCTTGGGGTAAGCCGGGATCGGTTTGTAGGGCATGCGAGCCTCCGAGGAAGTGACCGATCTGTCAGTTTTGTTCTCTACTCGACCCGCTCCACTTTCCCCTCGACGTAAGTCCAACAACATCGTATCAAAAACAGGCATTTCGACCATGATATCGTCGGATTACAATTTGTATGTATAACATAAATAAATAAATATATTTTATTCTATGCCATTAACATGTTTCATCGCCTCCGCCGAGGAGATCGACCGATTGACCGAGATCCCCTCAGCCCGAGGTCACATCCATAACCCTCAACCCGCAGCACGTCGTCAGAGCAGAGTCTTCCCCAGCAGGATCAGCGCCACCCAGGCGAACGGCCATGTTACCAGCAGCGCAATCGCCGCGCGGTGGGTCCAGGAGGAATGCGAGGCATTCGGCGGCGCCCGCCTCGGGCCGAAGAGCCGCAGTCCGAGCGCGGCCAGGACCGGGAAGATGCCGAGGATCGCCGAGTCGAATAGCCGCGACTCCCGCATCCGGACCGGCACGACCAGGATCGTCAGGCCGATCCAGTAGAACCCGATGATCAGCCACGCCAGCTCGGCCCAGGTCCGCGCCTCGGGCAGGTCGGGGTCATCCGCCCCGGGCGCGGACTCGGCGCGGCGGCGGATCGCCAGGACAATCGGGCCGCTCATCGCCAGGCCGAGCCAGAGGTAGACCAGCCCGAGCACGAACGTCGCGGGCGCGTCGGGCATCCCCCCCGACGGCCAGAACGCGCGGACCAGCATCGACGCCAGGCCGTAGCCGACCACCAGCGCCGCCAGGTCGAGCAGGTGGAAACCCCGGTGCGGGGTCGGGGCATTCATGGCACGATTCCCGGGGGAAGAGGATTCACCACGGAGCCCACAGAGACCACAGAGATAAGCAGGATAAATTCAAAAGTGAATACTCCACCGCCTGAAGGCGGTGGCTTCGGTGTAACGGACTCAAGTCCTGTTCCGAGCCAAGCTCGGCCAAAGGGTTCCGGCCAAAGGCCGGCTCGAAGGATTCCGAGCCGAGCTCGGCTCAAAGCTCCCGGCCCGAGGCCGGCTGAAGTTACTCCGACCCACCCTCCACCCGGAAGTCGCCGCTATGACCGCGACCCTGGTTCTCGATATACGCCGCCACCACCTCGTCCGTCACGTTGCCGCTGCTGCAGCAGAAATACCCCCGCGCCCACACGTGACGGCCCCAGGACCCCTTGCGGATATGCGCGAACTCCCCGAGCAGCTTGTACGCCGTCTTGCCCTTCAGCCGCTGCACCAGCCGGCTGATCGTCACCTGCGGCGGGATCGACACCAGCAGATGCACGTGGTCCTTGCTCACGTGACCCTTGATGATCAGCACGTCGCAGGTGCCGCAGATCTCGCGGATCGGGTCCCGCACGCGGGACCCCACCGCGCCCACGAGCACCGGCTTGCGGTACTTCGTCACCCACACCAGGTGCAGGTGGATCTCGAAGACGCTATGGGGGCCATGCCGGTATTCCGCCATGCGGCCCATGATACCGCCGAGGGATGCTAAAGCCGTCGCCTAAAGGCGAGGGTTTTGACCCTCCCAGCAGATGACAATAAATTAAAAAATAATTTATATTTAAAATTTATCATAAAACTATTTGTTAGTTTACTCTGTCTCTCTCCGTGGTCTCTGTGGGCTCCGTGGTGAATCCTCTTCCCCTCAGCCGACGACCACCATGCCGAGGCCGCACTGGACCGGCCAGGCGACCGAGAGGATCAGGCCGACGCGGTTGGTCCAGGGGGCCGCGGCCGTCCGCGAGGCTTGCTCGGGGGGGACCAGGACCCACGTCGCCCAGACCACACCCAGGGCGATCAGCGAGGCGCCCCCCAGTCCCACCCCCAGGACGGCCGCCACCAGGTCATCGCCGCGGTGCCCTTCCCCCATCGCGGCCGAGCGGAGCAGCGCCGTCACGATCCAGGGCAGGCCGAGCAGCGCCCAGAGCGTGTCCCCCACCTTCGGATAACCGGCCAGGCGCCGCGCGAACCGCCGGCCCAGGAAGACGAACGGGCCGGCCGCCGTCAGCGCCACCCAGCTGAAGGTGACCCAGATCAGGGCCCAGCCCGGCCCGGTCAGACCGTCGCGGATGATCCCCCGGACATGGACCGAGGCCACCGCCGCCCCCGTCACCAGGGCCACGCCATCCAGCACGCTGAACCCTTCGCCGGGCCCGGCCCGCTCCATCATGGTCGCATCACCCCGCGGCGGAAAGGGCCGGCCCCCGGATGGCGACCCGCCGCATGCAGGCATGGAGGCGTGCTGATCGTCGCTCCGAAGGGTCTTGGGGCGGCGATCGCGAGCCGGAGGGGGTCCCCACCAGAGCGTCGAAATTCCGTGACGATGTCCTCGATCCGAAATTGCCCAATCCGACTCTTGTCCTTTATAATGCAGTGGCGCATCGCGGGGCAATGCATCGATCGCTCGAAGCCGAGGTGGGCCGAAGTCGGACTTTCATCGATCCTTATCCATCGGCTCGCGGTTCCTTATTACGCGGGCCGGGCCACGGCTGCTGGCGAAAGGCGCGGTTGGTCTCATGCCCATACCCAAGGTCGTCATCATCGGCCGTCCCAATGTCGGCAAGTCGTCCCTGTTCAACTGGATCGCCGGCCGGCGGATCGCGATCGTCGACGACGTGTCGGGCGTCACCCGCGACCGGGTCGGCACCCTGGCGCAGGTCGGCGACGACGAGGACCCCCGCTTCTTCGAGCTGATCGACACCGGCGGGGTCGGCATGGTCGACCGCGACGACCTGTCCGACCAGGTCGAGCGGCAGATCGACAACGCGATCGGCGAGGCCGACCTGATCCTGTTCGTCGTCGACATCCGCGACGAGCTGATGCCGCTCGACGAGGAGGTCGCGCACCGGCTCCGCTACGTCAGCACGCCGGTCATCCTGGTGATGAACAAGGCCGACACGCCCGAGTTCGACCACCGCGGCGCCGAGTTCTACAAGCTCGGCCGCGGCAAGCCGGTCGCCGTCTCGACCCACCAGAACCGCAACAAGAAGGCGCTGCTGAAGCTGATCGACCAGATGCTCCCCAAGGGGGACACCGCCAAGCCCGACGACGCGATGATGAAGGTCGCGGTGGTCGGCCGGCCCAACACCGGCAAGTCGACCTTCATCAACACCCTGGCGCGGGCCGAGCGGATGATCGTCTCGGAGCGCCCCGGGACGACCCGCGACGCGGTCGACGTCCGGTTCGAGCTCGACGGCCTGCCTTTCATGGCGATCGACACCGCCGGGGTCAAGCGCAAGGCGAAGATCCGCGACAACCTCGACTTCTACTCGGTCCACCGCGCCGAGCGGTCGATCCGCCGCGCCGACGTCGTGCTGCTGTTCCTCGACCCGACGCAGGGGATCGCGCGGCTCGACAAGCAGATGGCCGACTACATCGCCAAGCAGTACAAGCCGTGCATCTTCGCGGTGAACAAGTGGGACCTGATGGTCGGCGACGACCCGCAGGGCCAGCACGCCATGAGCCGGTTCGCGCACGTCGTCCAGCACGCCTTCCGGTCGATGGCGTACATGCCGCTGGCGTTCATCACGGCCAAGACGGGCAAGAACGTCAAGGCGCTGCTGAACCTGGCGCAGTCGATGCACAAGCAGGCGCAGAAGCGGGTCGGCACCGGCACGCTCAACCGCGTGCTCCGCGAGGCCGTCGAGGCGCACCCGCCGGCGATGCGCGAGAACAAGAACCCGCGGATCTACTACGCCACCCAGGTGGGCACGGCGCCGCCGACGATCGTCCTGTTCGTCAACCACACGTCGCTGTTCGACCCGACCTATCAGCGCTACCTGCTGAACGTCTTCCGCGAGAAGCTGCCGTTCCACGACATCCCGATCAAGCTCTACCTCCGCTCGCGGACGCAGTCCGACCCCAAGAAGCCGCCCCGCGACTTCGAGGACGACGACCCGACGGCCGACGCCGGCCCTCGCCTCGGCCGCGACTCGGCACCGCCCCGCGACGCCGTCCCCGAGCCCGAGCCGAGCCTTCGCTGGCCGGCGGCCCCGACTCCTCGGGCCTCCGCATGCTCGACCGCGAGGTCGACGACCTGCTGGCCGACCTGGATAGCTGAGACGATCGCCGCCCGGCGGCCACGGCCATCGGTCGCGAGGTGGTGGCAATCGCGCGCGGGCCGTCCTATGATCCGGGCTCCGCGTGCGAATCGCCCGACCCCCACCCGACCATCGAGCCCGACGGAGACGACCCCGATGCAACCGACCACCCGTCGCGGATTCCTCGCGGCCGCGGCCCTGGCCGCCGCCGCGCCGCTCGCGCCGGCGCCGCCCTCGTGGGCGATCCCGCCGATCGGGCGGACCCGCCCCAGCCACCTGAAGCTCAGCCTGGCCGCCTACTCGTTCCGCGACCGCCTCAACGCCAAGCCCCCCAAGATGGACCTGTTCGACTTCGTGAACCTGGCCGCCGACCTGGGGCTCGACGCCGTCGAGCTGACGTCGTACTACTTCCCGCCCGACGTCGACGCCGACTACCTGCACCGGCTCAAGCAGCACGCCTTCGTGCTCGGCCTGGACGTCTCGGGCACGTCGGTCGGCAACGACTTCTGCGTCCCCGACGGCCCCGCGCGCGACAAGCAGCTCGCCCTGGTGCGGACCTGGGTCGACCGCGCCGCCGAGCTCGACGCGCCGGTCATCCGGATCTTCGCCGGGAAGGTGCCCAAGGGGGACGACGAGGCCAAGGCCGTCGCCCGCGCGATCGACGGGATCAAGGCGTCGCTCCCCTACGCCGCCGAGAAGGGCGTGACGCTCGCGCTGGAGAACCACGGCGGGATCACCGCCACGCCCGATCAGATCCTCAAGCTGGTCCAGGCGATCGACGCCCCGAACTTCGGCGTCAACCTCGACACCGGCAACTTCCGCACCGACGACCCCTACGCCGACCTCGCCAGGCTGGCCCCCTACGCCGTCAACGTCCAGGTCAAGACCGAGATCAGCCGCGACGGCAAGAAGAAGGAGACGGCCGACCTCGCCCGGATCGTCGAGATCCTCCGCGACGCCCGCTACTCGGGCTACGTCGTCCTCGAATACGAGGCCGCCGAGGACCCGATGATCGCCGTCCCCCGCCACATCAAGGCCCTCCAGGGCCTGATCGGCTGAGGGTTATTTCCACCACGGAGAACGAGAAGAGAGAAGAATCGGGATCGAATTACTTCCTCTCCCCTCTCTTTTCGCCTCCGCGGTCTCCGTGGTGAATCCTCGTCCTCTCCATCCCCGTAGGGCGAGACGAGCGCGACGATGGCGCGGGCGGCGTCGCGGGCGACGTCGCCCGGGGCGAGGGCGGCGGCCTGGCGGGCCTCGGCGAGCGCCTCGCGGCGCGGCCGGCGTCCTGCTCCAGGACGGCCAGGCCGTAATGGGCCTCGAACAAGGTCGGGGTCGGCGGCGAGCGCCTCGCGATAGGCCTTGCGGGCGGCCTCGAATCGAGCCCTCGACCAGGTGCGTCAGCGCGACGCGGGCCGTCCGCTCGGCCGGGCGGGGCGGGGCGGCGGCCTTCTCCCAGATCGACCGGGCCAGCGCCGGCTCGCCCAGGTGGAGGCGGAGGGTCGCCAGGCGGTCGGCGACCTCCCAGGGCCTCGGCTCGGCGGGGTAGGCGCGCTCCAGGATCTCGGCGGCCGAGACGGGGCGGCCGTCGGCCAGCTGCGTCGGCGACGATCTGGTCGAGCTCGCTCAGGTTCTCCCACGTGGCGGGGGGGGCCGAGACGAGGCGGGCCCGGAGCTGCACGATCCGGGCCGTCGCGGTCTCGAGGATCGCGGCCTGTTCCGGGTTGATCGGCCGGAGCAGGACCAGCCGCTCGAGGTACGGCAGCTCGGCGTCGGCCATCCCCCGGTCGCCGAACCCGCGGGCCAGCAGCAGCAGGGTCATGAAGTCCTCGGGGGCGGCCTCCAGGGCCCGCCGCAGCGCGTAGGTCGCGCGGACCGGCGAGAGGTCGAAGACGGGGTCGAGCGGGAGCCGATACCTCGGCACCGGCTCGCCGTCGGCGACTCGCGGGACATCTCGAGCTGGCCGAGGACCTTCCAGCCGGCGGGCGAGTCGGGGTCGGCGAGCCGGACGCGACGGCCGTAGTCGAGGCCGAGCAGCACCAGGGGCCGGGCCAGGTCGGCGCGGCCTCGCGCCTGGAGCGTGCCCGCGTAGGCCCACAGCGCCTTGGCCGAGGCCAGCAGGGCGCGCATCCCGCGCGGGTCGGTCGCCGGGTCGGGCCGGAAGTGCCGCGCCGCGAAGTCGACGGCGTGCGACGCCACCGCGCCGGCGTACGCGTCGTGCGCGAAGACCGCGGCGATCGGGTCGAACCAGACGCACCGCCAGCGCGGCGCTGCTCATGACGACCGCGCCGAGCGTCGCGCTGTCGGCGTGGCCCGCCAGGACCGCGGGGCGGCCCTCGCGGTCGAGCTCGCCCCTCCAGCCCGGCCTGTCCTCCGTGATCCGCGCGCGCAGGTCGAGGTAGCGCTCGTAGAGGCCTGGCGCCGATGACTTCGAGCCGGGCGTCGGCGAACACCTTGCGCCCGGGCCCGTGGTAGTACTCGTAGAGCGCGGCGTAGCCGTCGTGGAAGCCGAGGAACCGCTCGGGCATCCCGACCGACCCGGCGAACTTGACGGCCTCGTGGGGGAACCAGAGCGGCTCCTCGCCCAGGCCGATCGTCCGCCCCTCGCCGGCCATCGCGTAGAACTGGCCGCTGGCGACGGCCGCGAACAGCAGGGCGATGCACCCGAGCGTCGCGACCCGCGGCAGGACGCCGCCGCGCCAGCCGACCGACGGCGCCCCGGTCGCGCGCCTCGCGGCGTCGCCGGACCGCCGCGGCCCACTCGCCGAAGTTCCACGCCGTCAGCGTCCCCACGACCGCCGCGAACTGGTGGCTGTTCCGCGTCGCCTGCCAGCTCAGGGCGCTGAACGCGACGAACAGCAGGAGCCGGAAGAGGCTCAGGCGCCATCCCGAGCCGCGCCCGGCCGCGTCGTCGCGCGCCGCTTTCTTCTTCCTACCCCCCTCGTCGGCTTGCCTCCCCCTTCGGATCGCCCGGCTTCGCCACGAGCTTCATGGCCTTCTCGAGCGCGTCCGCGTCGATCCGATGCCGGAGCCGGACGGCGACCGCCCAGGCCATCGGGACCAGGAAGCTCAGGGCGCCGAGGACCATCGTCGCCAGGTGGAGGCGGAGCGGGAGGTTGCCCAGGCCGACCGACCGCCGGATGAACAGCGGGATCGGCGTCAGCTCGCCGATCGACCGCGAGAAGATCGGGTTGCGCATCGTCCGGGCGAGCTGCGAGCGGGTAGAGCGCCCCGGTCAGCCCGTAGGGGTTGACCAGGCAGGCCAGGCCGGTCAGGAGGGTCGCCAGGCCGACGATCCGCCACCATCGCCTCCGGCCCGGCGCGAACGAGCCCGGCCGGAGCGCGGCGTCGAGCAGGGCGAACGACAGGACGATCGGCCCGAGCACGAACAGGCCCTGGACGTTGACCCAGACGACCTGGACGACCGGCAGCGCCAGCGCCAGCCAGGGGGAGCGGTCCCAGCGGAACAGGATGGCCAGGTAGCACGCCAGGAAGAGCAGCGAGAGCGTCTCGGGGCGGACGTACATCCGGCCGCTCAGCACGAGCAGGGCCGGGAGCCAGGCGAGCAGCATCGCCCAGACCGGCCAGTCGCGCCTCCGCGCCGTGACGAGCAGGAGCATCGCCGCGCAGGTGATCGCGCACTTGGCCAGGTTCAGCCCGACGACCCCGCCGTGCGCGTACCCCCAGCTCAGCGCGACCTGGAAGCCCCAGTGGAGGTCGATCCAGGGACTGCCCGGCGGGAGGGTGAACGTGTAGATGTCGGTCCGGGGGACCTGGCCGGTCTGGCGGATCAGGTCGCCGGTGCGGAGGTGCCACCAGAAGTCGGTGTCCTTCAGCGGGAAGACGCCGAGCAGGAAGGTCAGCGCCAGGAACGCCGCGACCAGCGACCAGTCGGCCAGGCGGAGCACCAGCGGCCGGGCCCCGGGCCTTCGGCCTCGGACGTCTTGAGCGTAGGCCTGCGGGCGGGACTTCCTCGCCGGCAGGCTCTCCGAACTCATCATCGTCCCTCGTCCCTGCCGGGCGGACCCCGATGGCCTCGTGAGGCGGCCCCGACCCAGTGTAACCCGACCGCCGCGCCCGGGTCGAGGGCGCCCGATCGGGCCGGCGGCGTTGAACACCCGGTTGAACTCGGCGGCGCGCGGTGCTACCTTCGACGCCCGGTCACCCGCGCCTCGTGCGGCGCGGGACGGATCCGGGGCACGAGCAGGGAACCAACACCGTCGGAGGTCGTGATGAGCCAGTTCAGGTGGGGCGTCGTGGCGGCGATCGGGCTGGGCGTGGTCCTCGGCGGCTGGGCCGCCCGCGCCGCGGAGGGCAACCTGAAGGTCGGCGACAAGGCGCCCGCCTTCACGCTGCAGGGGTCCGACGGCAAGACCTACTCGCTCGACCAGTTCAAGGGGAAGAAGGCCGTGGTCCTCGCCTGGTTCCCCAAGGCGAAGACCGGCGGCTGCACGGCCGAGTGCAAGTCGCTCCGCTCGAGCAGCGCGATCCTGAAGCCGCTGAACGTCGCCTACTTCACCGCGAGCGTCGACGACGCCCGAGCTACAACAAGGAGTTCGCCGAGATGGTCAACGCCGACTACCCGATCCTCAGCGACCCCGGCAAGAAGGTCGCCGAGGCGTACGGCGTCGTCCACCCGCGGGCGGATGGTCCCGAGCGCTGGACCTTCTACATCGACAAGGACGGCATCATCAAGGAGATCGACAAGAAGATCGACACCGAGCAACGCCGGCCCCGAGACCGCCGCCAAGGTCAAGGAGCTCGGCCTCGCCGACTGACCCGCCCGCGCGCATCCCGATCGTGGTCCGCCCCTCGCCCGGCGCCGGGCGAGGGCGCCCTCGACGATCGCCCCGGCCTGCCGCCCGCCGGTCATCGCCGCTGGAGGTCGGCCCAGCGGCCCTTCAGCTCGCCCAGGATGCGCCAGAAGAGCCGGCTGTGCATCCGGCCGGGGACGCGGCCGCACGCGCGGGCCTGGAACGAGTCGGGCTCGGTGTACTCGATGTGGTGGGCCATCTCGTGCAGGAACGTGTCGAAGAGCTCCTCCAGGGGGCGGCGGCCGAGCTGGCGGTCGTGCGAGTAGACGCGGACCAGCCGCCTCGCCTTGTAATAGCCGCCGAGCACGCGCACGGTCGGGCGGGTGTTGATGTCGATCTCGTAGGCGTGCCGGCAGGCGTAGATCCGCTCGAGGCGGGCGCGGAACAGCGGGCCGAGCGCCGAGATCGGCGGCTCGAACCGGCGCGGGGGGCCGTGCGAGCGCCGGGTGGGCCATCGTCCGCGGAGGCCGGCGACTGCCTCGGGCTCGACGACCAGCCGGCCGCCGAGCGAGCGGGCCTGCTCGGCGAGGCGTTCCAGGTCGAACTGGCGCGGGTCGATGAGCTGTCGGCCGCCGTTGGGGTGGACCAGCCAGTAGCGCTCGGGCATGCCTCTCACCTCGGGCGGCCCGGGAGGCCGCCCCGCCGTCTCCCTCGATCCGCGTCGCGATCACCGATGGCGCGGGCCGGCCGGCCCTCGCCGGCCGCGAGGACGGCGCGCCTCGCCAAGGTGCCGGCGGGCCGGAGGATTCGGCCATGCCCCCTCGTCCCGGACGCATCCACCCGGAGGCCATCATCCGGAGACGATCACCTTAACGCGCCCGGCTTCTCGTGACCACCTCGATCATGCCGTCGCGGGCGAACCGCCGGCCGCACCGGCACGGCGACCGGGACGCGGCGCCTCGTCTCCTGCTCGATATGGGCCACCAATCGCTCGACGGCCGACAGGCCGACCCGATCCTCGCGCGGGGAGGCCGCGGACGTCGGGGCCTGCGGGATCGAGGACGGGGTCGAGGTCCCCGGCTCCTGAACGGCCTGCGGGGTCGCTATGTCCAGCGAGGCCTTCGTCTTCACGCCGCCGATCACGCCCAGCTTCTCCAGGCTCGCGACCGGCGCCTCCAGCGGCAGGTCGTATAGGTTCGGCGCGCCGAAGGTGGTGACGCGGACGCCGCTCGGGCCGAGGATGAACCACTGCGCCGTCGCGGGGCGGAAGACCGCCAGCTCGGTGCGGCCCGTCCCGTCGTAGTCGCCCGGGACCGGGACGTCATCCAGGTTGGGCGCGCCGAAGGTGGTGACGCGCACGCCGCCGGGGCCGAGGATGAACCACTGCGCCGTCGCGGGGCGGAAGACCGCCAGCTCGGTGCGGCCCGTCCCGTCGTAGTCGCCCGGGACCGGGACGTCATCCAGGTTGGGCGCGCCGAAGGTGGTGACGCGCACGCCGCCGGGGCCGAGGATGAACCACTGCGCCGTCGCGGGGCGGAAGACCGCCAGCTCGGTGCGGCCCGTCCCGTCGTAGTCGCCCGGGACCGGGATGTCGTCCAGGTTGGGCGCGCCGAAGGTGGTGACGCGCACGCCGCTCGGGCCGAGGATGAACCACTGCGCCGTCGCGGGGCGGAAGACCGCCAGCTCGGTGCGGCCCGTCCCGTCGTAGTCGCCCGGGACCGGGATGTCGCCCAGGTTCAGCGCGCCGAACGTCGAGGATGAGGCTCCGCCCCCCGAGGGCTGCACGAACCACTGCCCCGTCGCGGGGCGGAAGACGCCGAGTTCCGACTCCCCTTCCCCTCCGAAGTCATCGGCCACCCCGGCGATCCTCAGGTTGAGCGCCGGCCCGGCCGCGCCCCGATTGCCGGCGGCATCCCGCACGCGGAATCGCAGCGCGACCGGCCCGATCGCGAGGCTGGCGTCGGGCCGCACGGTGAAGCTCCCATCGGCCGAAGCCGTGGCCGAGCCTAAGACGTTGCCCGACCCGTCGAGCAGGTCGACGGAATCACCCGGCACCGTGCTCCCCGTCAGACGAGGCCGCCGCACCGTCGTGATCCCATCCCCCACGACCCCGCTATCATCGGCCGGCAGCAGCACCGGCGCGGCCGGCGTCGGCGGGATCGCCGACGCGGAGACGATCGTCAGGGTCAGGGAGCCGTTGGCGCCGCTCATGTTGCCCGCGGCGTCGACGGCCTGCGCCTGCACCGCGTAGGTGCCGACGGCCAGCGGGCTCGACACCTGCACGGTGTAGCCGCCGTCGGCGCCCGCCGTCGCGGTGGCCAGCAGCGCGCCGCTGGCGATCAGGCGGACCGTCGCCCCCGGCCCGGCGGTGCCGGTCAGGCGCGGCTGGCGGACGCTGGTGATCCCATCGCCGACGACCCCCGAGTCATCGGCGGCCAGCAGCGCCGGCGGCGGGGGCGCCGGTGGCGCCGTCGTGTCGATCGTCAGCCCCAGCGCGGCGGAGGGGCGCTGAGGTTGCCCGCGACGTCGACGGCCTGCGCCTGCACCGCGTAGGTGCCGTCGGCCAGCGGGCCCGACACCTGCACGGTGTAGCCGCCGTCGGCGCCCGCCGTCGCGGTGGCCAGCACGGCGCCCGCGGCGACCAGGCGCACCGTCGTGCCGGCCGGCGCCGTGCCGCTCAGGTGCGGCTGGCGGACGCTGGTGATCCCGTCGCCGAGGGCGCCCGTGTCGTCGGCCGCCAGCAGCACCGGCGCCGCGGGGGTTGCGGGGGGAGTGGCGTCGATCGTCAGGCTGAAGGCGGCGCCGAGCGGGCTGACGTTGCCCGCGACGTCGACCGCCTGCGCCTGCACCGCGTAGGTGCCGTCGGCCAGCGCGCTGGCGACCTGCGCCGTGTAGGAGCCGTTGGCGCCCGCCGTCGCGGTGGCCAGCAGGGCGCCGGCGGCGACCAGGCGCACCGTCGTGCCGGCCGGCGCCGTGCCGGTCAGCCGTGGCCGGCGGACGCTGGTGATCCCGTCGCCGACCGTGCCGGTGTCATCGGCCGCCAGCAGCGCGGGGGCCGCGGGCACCGGCGGCGCCGTCGTGTCGATCGTCAGGGTCAGGGCGCCGTAGGCGCCGCTGGCGTTGCCCGCCGCATCGATCGCCTGCGCCTGCACCGCGTAGGTGCCGTCGGCCAGCGCGACGGGGACCTGGACGGTGTAGGAGCCGTCCGGACTCGCCATCCCCGTCGCTAGCACGGCGCCTGCGGCGATCAGGCGGACCGTCGCGCCCGGCTCGGCGGTGCCGCTCAGGTGCGGCTGGCGGACGCTGGTGATCCCGTCGCCGAGGGCGCCCGTGTCGTCGGCCGCCAGCAGCGCCGGCGGCGCCGGCGTCGGCGGCGCCGTCGTGTCGATCGTCAGCGCCAGCGCGGCGGAGGGGCGCTGAGGTTGCCCGCGGCGTCGACCGCCTGCGCCTCCACCGCGTAGGCGCCGTCGGCCAGCGGGCTCGACACCTGCGCCGTGTAGGAGCCGTTGGCGCCCGCCGTCGCGGTGGCCAGCACGGCGCCCGCGGCGACCAGGCGCACCGTCGTGCCGGCCGGCGCCGTGCCGCTCAGGTGCGGCTGGCGGACGCTGGTGATCCCGTCGCCGACCGTCCCGGAATCGTCGGCGGCCAACAGCGCGGGCGCGGAGGGGGTCGCGGGGGGAGTGGCGTCGATCGTCAGGCTGAAGGCGGCGCCGAGCGGGCTGACGTTGCCCGCGGCGTCGACCGCCTGCGCCTCCACCGCGTAGGCGCCGTCGGCCAGCGGGCTCGACACCTGCGCCGTGTAGGAGCCGTTGGCGCCCGCCGTCGCGGTGGCCAGCACGGCGCCCGCGGCGACCAGGCGCACCGTCGTGCCGGCCGGCGCCGTGCCGCTCAGGTGCGGCTGGCGGACGTCGGTGATCCCGTCGCCGACCGTCCCGGAATCGTCGGCCGCCAGCAATGCGGGCGCGGAGGGGGTCGCCGGCGCCGTCGCGTCGATCGTCAGACCGAAGGCGGCGGAGAGGCCGCTCGTGTTGCCCGCCGCGTCGATCGCCTGCGCCTGCACCGCGTACGTGCCGTCGGCCAGTGCATTCGACACCTGCACCGCGTAGCCGCCGTCGGCGCCCGCCGTCGCGGTGGCCAGCACGGCGCCCGCGGCGACCAGGCGCACCGTCGCCCCCGGCTCGGTCGCGCCGGTCAGGCGCGGCTGGCGGACGCTGGTGATCCCGTCGCCGAGGGCGCCCGTGTCGTCGGCCGCCAGCAGCGCCGGCGGCGCCGGCGTCGGCGGCGCCGTCGTGTCGATCGTCAGCGCCAGCGCGGCGGAGGGGCGCTGAGGTTGCCCGCGACGTCGACGGCCTGCGCCTCCACCGCGTAGGTGCCGTCGGCCAGCGGGCTCGACACCTGCACGGTGTAGCCGCCGTCGGCGCCCGCCGTCGCGGTGGCCAGCACGGCGCCGGCGGCGACCAGGCGGACCGTGTCGCCGGCCGGCGCCGTGCCGGTCAGGTGCGGCTGGCGGACGCTGGTGATCCCGTCGCCGAGGGCGCCCGTGTCGTCGGCCGCCAGCAGCACCGGCGCCGCGGGGGTTGCGGGCGCCGCGGTGTCGATCGTCAAGGACAGCGCGCCGAAGACGCCGCTGGCGTTGCCCGCGGCGTCGATCGCCTGCGCCTGCACCGCGTAGGTACCGTCGGCCAGCGGGCTCGACACCTGCGCGGTGTAGGTGCCGTCGGCGCCCGCCGTCGCGGTGGCCAGCAGCGCGCCGCTGGCGACCAGGCGGACCGTCGCGCCCGGCTCGGCCGTGCCGGTCAGGCGCGGCTGGCGGACGTCGGTGATCCCGTCGCCGACCGCTCCGGAATCGTCGGCGGCGAGCAGGGCGGGCGCGGGGGGGTGGCGGGGGGAGTGGTGTCGATCGTGATCGCGAGGGTGCCGCTCGGGGGGCTGCTCTGGCTATACGTGTCGACCTGGAGGGCCGCGTAGGTGTGGGGGCCGTCGGGGACGGGGCCCGCGTCGGTAATCGGGCCGGGGCCGACCCGGCTGGCGACCACCGAGCCGTCGCGGAGCAATTCCACCGTGTCGCCCGCCACGGCCTGGTTCACGTCGAAGGTCGGGCTGTTCGCCGCGGTGATGCCGTCGCCGGGCACGCCGGTGTCGCTCGCGGCCTCCAGGACCGGGCTGCCCGGCGCGGGGGGCGGGGCGGGCCTGGACGGGGCGAGCTGCGCCACGAAGATGCTCGTGTTGGGCAAGGCCGGCAGCGTGGTGCCGCCGAACGCGGCGGGGCCCGAGTAGCGGCCCGCCAGCGCCACGGTCGCCGGCCGCGTTGACCCCGATCCCGGTGTCGGAGTCGAAGCCGCTCCCGCCCGCCTGCATCGCCGACAGGGGATTGCCCGAGCCGTCGAACTGCGCCACGAAGACGTCGTAGCTCCCCGCGCTGGTCAGGATGCCGGCCGGAGGGCCGGGATTGTACTGGAGGGTGCCCGTGAAGTAGCCCGCGACGTCGACGGTGCCGGAGCCGTCGACGCCGATCCCGGCCCCCTGCGCGAACGAGACGCCCGCGCCGGTGAGGGCGCGGGCCCAGGCGAGGTTCCCGGAGGCGTCGAGCTTCAGGATGAAGCCGTCCTCGAACCCCCCGGCGGTCAGGTCGGTCGTGCCCCCCCGGGGGTTGAAGTTCACCGTGTCCGAGAAGGTCCCCGTGACGTAGGACGCGCCCGAAGCGTCGGTCGCGATCGCGTTGCCCTGGTCGACGTCGGGGCCGCCGATCCCCTCGGCCCAGGACAGGTTGCCCGAGCCGTCGAGCTTCATCACGAAGACGTCGCGCGAGCCGGCGCTGGTGAGGTCGGTCGTGCCGGGGCCGGGGTCGAAGTCGACCGTCCCCGCGTAGAACCCCGTCGTCAGGACGTTGCCCGCGCCGTCGACGGCCAGGCCGCTGACCTGAGCGACCGAGCTGCCCGAGCCGCCCGTCGCCGAGGCCCACTGGACCGCCCCCGCGCCATTGAGCTTCTCGACGAAGGCGTCGGAGCTCGCCTGCGACGTCAGCGAGATTGACCCGAAGGTGGCCGTCCCGGAGAACGTCCCGCCCGCGTAGACGTCGCCCTGCCCGTCGACGGCGATGGCGTACCCCTCGTCGGTCGCGCCGGAGGACCCCTGGACCTGCTGGACCCAGGCCAGGTTGCCCGCGCCGTCGAGCTTCTCGACGAAGACGTCGCTCCCGCCGTTCCACCAGGCCGTGAGGCTGGTGTTGCCCGCGTTCGGGTCGAAGTTGACGGTCCCGGAGAACGTCCCGGTGATGTAGACGTTGCCCGACCCGTCCACCGCAACCGCCGACCCCTGCGCCACCGACGCCCCCGACGCCCCCCGCAGGTCCTTGGCCCAGACCAGCGCCCCGAGGGCGAATACTTGGCCACGAAGGCGTCGCGGCCCCCGGTGCTCGTCACGTTCACGACCCCACCCCCGGGGTCGAAGTCGGCCGTCCCCTGGAGCGACCCGGTGACGTAGACGTCCCCCGAGGCATCGGTCGCGACCGCGTTCGCCTCGATGTCCACGGCGCCCGACCCGGTGACCCCCAGGCCGTCGGCGAACTGGAACCCCAAGGTCATCAGCCGGCGCGCCTCCAGGCCCTCGGCCGTCGGGCGGCATCGCCTCGGTCGCCGCGCCCCCCGGCGCACGGTCCCCGTCCTGCCCCATTCGCGGTGTCGCGAATCGCATGTGCATCCATCCTCAAGCTAAGCTACGGCCCGATGATGCGGATCGAGGACGCTCCCACCGCCGCCCGGGCTCGGGCGTGGGGCTTTTGCATCACCAGAAGGGCCTCGATCGGCGGGTATCGGCCCTCACGCCTTAAGGCTAGGCCATCTTTTTCGTCATGCGGCCGATTTCTCGGCGAAATCGTCGCCCGATCAGGCCGATGGGCACGGGACTCGCGAGGAATCCTTTGCCCAGTTTCCCTGTCCAATGCAACCAACCACGCTCCCGGCACGACCCGATTGAAACCGGGGCCGGCGGCGTCTATGTTCGGCGGGGGCGAGCCGGCCCGGCCCGGCTCCTCGGGCCAGACGGCCCTGTCCCTCTCCGCCGGGGTCGCCACCATGCTCCTCTCCCTGAGCCACCATCCGCGGGTCGTCGCCGCGGCGCTGACGACCCTGGCCACCGCGGGCCTCGCGCTGGCGCAGCAGGCCGCGACGGTCGTGGGGACGCTCGACGGCCACGCCGAGCCGGTGTACGCGATCGCCTGGTCGCCCGACGGCAAGACGCTGGTCACCGGCGGGTTCGACAACACGGTGCGGCTCTGGGACGCCGCGTCTCGCAAGGAGATCAAGAAGTTCGAGGGGCATGCCGGCCTCGTCCTGGCGGTCGCCGCAGCCCCCGACGGCCGCCGCATCCTGTCGGGGAGCCTCGACAAGACGGCCAAGGTCTGGCAGGTCCCCGGCGGGGGGCCCGTCCGCGAGCTGGCCGGCCACCCGGCCGGGGTCCACGCGCTGGCGGTCCGGCCCGACGGCAAGCAGGCCGCGGCGGGTTCGGCGCGCCTCGTGAGGCTCTGGGACCTGGCGGCCGGCACGCCGGTCAAGGACCTCGAAGGCCACGCCGGAGAGGTCGCGAGCGCCTCGTGGCGAGGCGACGGCAACCAACTCGCCACCGGCGACAAGGCGCGCACGATCCGCCTCTGGAAGTCCGACGGCACCCCCGACGGCGTCATCGAGACGCCCGCCGACACCGTGCTCGGCCTGTCGTACCTGCCCAACAATCAGCAGCTCGTCTCGGCCGGCTCCGACGGCCTGGCCCGCCTCTGGCAACTGCCCGTCGCCGGGCCGAAGGCCGTCGACGCCAGGGGGCCGATCGTCGCCTTCGCCACCAGCGCCGACGGCAAGAGGTTCGCCACCGCCGGTGACAAGGCCGTCCGCGTCTGGGACACCGACGGGACGCTGATTAAAGAGATCGCCGGCACCGACCAGCCCATCGCCGCGATCGCGCTGGGGGACGACGGCTCGCGGGTCGCCATCGCCCAGAGTGATCGCACCGTCCGGATCGGCGACGCGACGAGCGGCGCCGAGGTCAAGAAGACGGAGCCGCTGCCGTCGCCCGTGACCGCGATGGCGATCCGCCCCGGCGGGTCGCAGGTCGCCGCGGCGTGCGAGGATCACAAGATCCGGCTGATCGATGCGTCCGAAGCGAACGTGATCAAGGAATTGGAGGGGCACGGCGGCCGGGTCCACGCGCTGGCCTTCCTCCCCTCCGACGGCAACCGCCTCGTCTCGGCCTCGGCCGACAAGACGGCCCGGCTCTGGGACGTGGGCGAGGGCAAGCCGATCCGCTCGTTCGAGGGCCACGGCGACGCCGTGCTGGCGCTCGACGTCTCCCGAGACGGCCGGGCGCTCGTCACCGGCTCGGCCGACCGGACGGCGCGGGTGTGGGACGTCAATGAAGGCAAGTCGCGAGCGACCCTCACAGGCCATGTCGGCCCGGTCCGGGCGGTCCAGGTCTCCGACGACGGGACACGCATCGCCACCGGCTCGGCCGACAAGACGGTGCGCGTGTGGGACGCCGCCGAGGGCCGCGAGCTCCAGGAATCCTCCGCGCACGGGGCGGAGGTCGTCGGGGTTGACATCACGCCCGACGGCAAGACGGTCGTATCAGCAGGTTCCGACAATAATGCCCACATCTGGATACCCTCCGCGGTCCGCGTGTTCGCCGGGCACCAGGGGCCGGTGTTCGCCGTCGCCGCCCTCCCGAACGGGTCGCAGGTCGTCACGGGATCGGCCGACAAGACGGCGAAGGTTTTCGACGCGGGCAGCGGCAAGCTCGTCCGCTCCTTGGCCGGCCACGGCGACGCCGTCCGGGCGGTCGCGGTGACGAAGGACGGCAGTAAGGTCATCACGGGGTCGGCCGACAAGACGGTCCGGACCTGGTCCGCGGGCGACGGCAAGCCGCTGCTGACCTACCCCGCGCAGGCGGGGGCGGTGCTGGCGGTGTCGGCCTCTGCCGACAACAAGCTGCTGGCGATCGGCCTCTCGGACGGCACGGCCAAGGCGTTCGACCTGTCGCAAACCGACCCGGCCAAGGCCGAGCGGCAGTCCTTCGGCGGCCTTTCCGGGCCCGTGACGGCGGTCGCGGCCCTGCCCGACGGCGCCTCGCTGCTCACGGCCTCGGAGGACCGGACGGTCAAGCTCTGGACGCTCGCATCGCCGGGCGCCCTGGCGAACCTGACCGGCCACCAGGGGCAGGTCTACAGCGTCGCCTGGGCCCCCGACGGCAAGCAGGCCGCCACCGGCGCCGCCGACAAGTCGGCCCGGATCTGGGACGTCGAGAAGGGGACGATGGTCCGCGCCCTCGAGAAGGCGCACGAGAACGTCGTGTACAGCGTCGCCTACAGCCCCAAAGGGGACCTGCTCGCCACCGGCGGCGACGACAAGCTCGTGAAGTTCTGGAACCCGGCCGACGGCAAGGAGCTGCGCAAGGCGGTCGGCCACGGCGCGGCGGTCTACTGCGTCGCCTTCCGCCCCGACGGCGAGGCGCTCGCCTCGGGGTCGGTTGACAAGACGATCCGGATCTGGAACGTCGCCGACGCCAAGGAGATCGCCAAGCTCGACGGCCATCCCGACGACGTCTATTCGCTCTCCTTCAGCCCCGACGGCAAGCGGCTCGCCTCGATCGGCTACGGCGGCAATCTCTACATCTGGGACCTCGACGCCTCCAAGCCGCTGTCGCACCAGAAGGTCGCGCCCAACACGATGGCCTACGGCATCGCCTGGAGCCCCGACGGCAAGCGGCTCGCCGTCGCGGCCTCGGACAACAAGGGGTACATCTTCAGCGTCCCTTGACCGTCCGATCGGGTCGATCCCCCCTCGCCCCGCGTTGACGATTGTCCCGCGATTGGGGTACGATCGTCGTCGGAGGTGCGACATGGCCAAGACCGAGTCGATCCGGGCCCGGGTTGATCCTGAGCTGAAGAGGCGGGCCGAGGGAGTGATGAAGAAGCTCGGGCTCAGCGTGAGCGACGCGATCCGGCTATACTACGCGCAGATCGATCTCCGCAAGGGCCTGCCGTTCGACGTGGTGATCCCCAACGCGAAGACGCGCCGGGCGATGCGCGACATCGAGGAGGGCAGGGACCTGACGCGATACGCGGACACGGATGAGATGTTCGACAAGCTGGGGCTGTAACGGTGGGTCGCCGCCGCGAACCGCCCCGGCCCGAACTGCCCCGGCCCGAACCGCCGCCGCGGGCCGTCGTCACCACCAAGGAGTTCGAGCGCGACGCGAAGCGGCTCGGGAAGCGCGGCCGGGACATGACCAAGTTGCGGGCTGTCGTCGACGCCCTGCGCGAACGCCGGCCGCTCGATCCGCCCCGCCGGGACCACGCCCTCACCGGGGACTGGAAGGGCTTCCGGGACTGCCACATCGAACCCGACTGGCTGCTGATCTACCGCCTTGAGGATGATGCGGTCTACCTGACCAGGACGGGCACCCATTCAGATTTGTTCGGGACATGACGGGCACCCTCCCGGTCGTGGGGCGCCGGGGTTGCCGCGAGCAACCCCAGCCACTCGACCGCTGCGCGACGCTGACCCACCCGACCTCATTTCTTCCGGGATCGATCGGGAGGGGAGCCGGGCTTCCGCTCGAAATCGGTCCCGGTGCCGCGTTCCCGATTCTTGCCATCCAGGAGGTTGATGAGCCGATCGAGCTTCTTCTCCAGGGAGTCCAACCGCTGCTCCACGGCGCCGGTCTCCGACCTCCCGGCGGGCCGATCGGTCTCGCCCCGGTCGGGCGGTTCCGGAGACTTCGCCTTCTGGTACGGGACGGCGAGGCGGTCGCCGGGCATGATCTCGTAGTTCGTCGAGCGGTCGGTGCCGGTGGTGATCTCCTCGTAGTTGACGGGCATCACCTCATCGCGATCGCGAGTGCCCGGGGGGCTGGGCCGGAGCAGCCGGACCTTGTCGAACGCCGCCGACGGGAGCAGGCCCCCCGCGTACTGGATCGCATCCAGGACGGTGTCGTTGCCCGTGATCGGGAATCGCCCCGGCGTCGCGACCGCCCCTTGCACGTAGTAGACCTTGCTGTTGTAGGCCGACACGTCGACGAAGACGCGGTTGGAGTCCTTGGGCTCGACCGGCACATACTTGTCATCATCGGGATCGTCGGGCGTGCCGTTGTCGTCGGCGATTTCCTTCAGCCCGAGGGTTTCGCCGTCGATGAACTTCGTGAGTTGCCGGACGACCTTCTCCTTGACCTCGGGGAGGGTCAACCCGGCGACGTAGACGTCGCCGTAGAAGCCGAGCGAGATCTTGCCGTCGGGCCGGACCAGGCGCTCGCCGGAGATCGGACGGCCCGGGAGGGCCTCCAGCACCTCGACGATGAGGAGGTCCGGCGGCTCGACGACGTAGGCGTCCCTGAGCCTGGCCGGGAGCTTGCTCTTCGCCTCCGCTCCGGCGTCCCGACGGGGGGCGGGCCGGTGCTGGTCTGCCGGCGTCCCATGCGCCTGGTTGACGATGAACCCCTCCATCTGGTCGGGGCTCAGGGCGGGCCGGTGCTGGTCTGCCGGCGTCCCATGCGCGGCGGCCAACTCCTCCGCCAGCCTGAGCCTGGCGGCGTCGAGGCGGAACCGGATCACGGCGATGTCGTCGTAGTCGACTCCGGGGAACTTGTCGAACTTGGCCTGCTTATCGTGGAGCAGGCTCGACAGGCGGCCGATGTGGGCCTTGAGGGCGTCGTGGCGGTCCGCCTTCGTCGCGGCGGCCAACTGCTCCGCGGTCGCGAGCTGTTCCAGGACGTCGAGGAACTGCTGCGTCGTTAGCTGCTCGTCAGCATACTCTTTCTTCTGGGCGTCGTACCGCTCGCGAGACCCCGCGAGCAGTCGCCTCCGCAGGTCCGCGATCTCATCCACGGCCGGGGCCGCGTCCGCGACCGCCTTCCCGCCCGCGGGCGCGGCCGCCTTCGGCCCGTCCTTCGCGTCCTGCCCGAGGATACCCCCCGCCCCGACGGCGACGGCCGCCACCGAGAGCATGCCCAGCGCACCCAGCTTCAGCTTGGTCAGCATCATCGTCCTCAATGCCTCCTGCGACAGGGAAAGGATCGTCGCCGCGACCACCCCGTTCGCCCCCCGTCCCATCGCGGCCCGGACGGTGAGATTGACCAGCACGGGCGACACCGCCGCGGCATCCGACGAAGGCGCCGCGCCGAGCAGGCCGACGGCCGGGGCCAGCCCACGCCGGGTCAGCCGCTTTCGTAACCGCTCCCTCGCCCGCGACAGGCGCACCTTGACCGTCCCCACCGGCCATCGGAGACGTCCGGCGGCCTCCTCGTTGGTCAGGCCCTCCAGGTAGCAGAGCACGACCGCGTCGCGGTACGACGCGGGCAGGCGATCGACCTCCTCGTGGAGCTCGGCCCACATCCAGGAGGGGCTCGGCGTCGTGGGCCGATTGCGGCCCCGCCCGCTCGGCCGCGAGCCGATCGTGGGCCCTCCGTCGCGCCGCGGGCCTTCGCCTTGGCCGACACGCGGCACGCCACGCCGTGCAGCCACGGGCCGACCGTCTCCCTCTTGCGGATCGAGCCTGCCTTGCGGGCCAGCACCAGGAAGGTGGCCTGGAAGGCGTCCTGCGCCTCGTGCGCGTCGCCGAGCACCCCGCGGCAGACGCGCAGGACCATCGGGCCGTGCCGCTCGACCAGCGCCGCGAAGGCGGCCTCGGCCCCCTCGTCGTCGCGGCGGGCCGCGAACCGATCGAGGAGCTGGCCGTCGGGCAGGGCCCCGACCGCCCCCGCCCCGAACAGCGTGCGGAATTGCTTCACGAGGTCCGCCGATGATCCGCTCGCCATGAATCCGTCGCTCCCCCCGGCCGGTTTTCGTGGTGTAGTGCCCACGGGAGGGCGAAGCGGTTTCAGGATTTGCGAGATTCCTCCCCGGCCCATTCTCGCGTTCGGGGGGTGGGGCCGCAAACCATCCCCAATCCTCACTTCGACGAAAGGGCCTTGATCCGCCCCTGGACGAGGTCGGCCTGGGGGGCGTCGTCGAGGTTCTTCAGGATCTCGTAGGCTTCCTGGTAATACTTCGAGCGCCGCCTGCGGCTTCTTGGCCTTCTCCAGGCCCTGCGCCATCTTGATCTTGGCCTCGACCTGCCGGGCGGGCGACTGGGCGTTGGCGGCGGCCTTGGCCTCGGCCTTCTTCCGGGCGTCGGCCTTGAACTGGTCCTTGCGGGCCCGCCTCCCTCGACTTGGCGATGGACTTGGCCTCCGCCGCGAGCGCGCGGTACTGGAGCGGGGAGACGAGCCACGGCTCGGGCACGAACGCCGACCTGTCCTTGGCCGGGCCGCCGAGGATGCGCACCTCGTAGACCGCCGGGTTGGACGGGTAGGGCTTGATGACCCGGGCCGCGGAGCCTGAGGGGATGAGCACGGCCGTGCCCTGCTCGACCATCTGCTTGACCCCCACGTCGTCCCCGGCGACCTGCGCCTTGACCAGGTCGGCGACCGCCGCGAGGCTCGTCGCCGCCGGGACCGGCGCCAGCCCGCCGCCCTGCGGCATCGGGACCGCCACGATCAAGGTCTCGCCCGCGACGTAGGCGGCGCGGCCGGCGGCGGGGAGCGTCATCGCGACCGCGAGGAGGAGGGCACTCATCGGCGAGGGTCCTGGCTCGTTGAGGAGTTGAGGAGGGGTGAAGGAGGATCGTCATGATCATGACATCCGTTCGGATCGATTGCAAGTCACGCCTTCGCATCTTCGAGCCCTCGCCCGCATCGCGACCGGGCGCGATGTCGCGAATGGCCGACATCCGATGACGTGGAGCGACACGCTCTCCGATCCCCTTCGGGGCCGCGGCGATGCCCGCCGGCACGACGATCGGAACTCGCAAGCGTCAGCCGGGCATATGCTTGGGTCGAATATCGCGGAAATCGTCGCCGATGATTCTTCCCCGCCGCCCGGGCGCGCCTTACACTCGGGCGCATCCGGAGGAGGCCGCTCGACCGCCGACCCATCGCGAACCCGCCCCCCGGACATCCCGTCCCCGTCCTCTCGACCCCAGGAGGGATCAGCGATGATGCCGCGACTGAACGGAGGTCGTCCCGGATCGCCGAAGCTCGGGCTGCCGCTCGTGATCCTGACGGGTGCCCTGGCCTGGATCGCCCCGCCGCTCGGGGCGGCGGACGCCCCGAAGGCCCCCGGCCGGGACGCGATCGCGCAGGGCGAGGATCTGTTCCACCGCGAGTGGGTCGCCAACGACACGCGGAGCCCTCATGGCGACGGGCTCGGGCCGGTCTACAACGACACGTCGTGCGTCGCCTGCCACAACCTCGGCGGCCCGGGCGGCGCCGGGCCGGCCAGCAAGAACATCTTCCTCCTGAACGCGATCCCCTCCCCGACCCAACCCCAAGGTCGGAAGGCCGTCGTGAATCGTTCGGAGGAGCCGGAGAAGGCGGTGCCGCCCCCGTCGCCCGCCGGGCCGGTCGCCTTCCATCCCGGCTTTCGCGACTCCCGGAGCGTCGTCCTGCACCGCTTCGGGACCGACCCCCAATATGGCGCCTGGGCATCGAAGAGGCTGGGCATGCCGGCGCGATCGCGGGCGCGGGCCCGCGCCCGCAGCAGCCCCCGCGGTCGCTCGCGTCGAAGATCGAGAGGCAGGGCCCCTCTGTCACGAGGAGGATCGTGTCCGGGGCGTTCCAGATCTCCCGCTCGGAGCGGAACACCTCGCCGCTGTTCGGCGCCGGGCTGATCGACGCGATTGACGACGAGGCGATCGAGGCGTTGGCGGTCGAGCAGGCGAAGTCGCTGACCTTCCCCGAGGTCCACGGCCGCGTCGGACGCCTGCCCGACGGGCGGATCGGCCGGTTCGGCTGGAAGGCGCAGATGGCCAGCCTGGATGACTTCGTCCGGACGGCCTGCGCCGTCGAGCTCGGCCTGGAGGTCCCCGGCCATCACCAGTCGACTAACCCGCTCGCCCCCAGGGACGAGCCGCGAGGGCCCGACCTGACCGACCAGGAATGCTCGTCGCTGTCGCGATACGTGGCGAGCCTCCCCGCGCCGGTCCAGCGGCCTCCATCGGGCCCGCAGGAGGCATCGTTGATCGCGGCGGGCCGGAAGCTGTTCGTGATGACCGGCTGCGCGTCGTGCCACCGCCCGAGGCTGGGCGGCGTGGACGGGCTGTACAGCGACCTGCTCCTGCACGACATGGGCCCCTCCCTGGGCGACACCGGCTCCTACGGCATCTCGCAGCCTGACCCGTCCGAGGACGTCAACACCTCCGGACGCCCGACCCTGGCCGGTGCGAACCGGCCGGGCAGCCCCGACTTCGTCGTCGGTGCCCGTCGCCAGGAGTGGCGCACGCCGCCCCTGTGGGGCCTGCGCGACTCGGCCCCTACCTCCACCACGGCCGCGCCGAGACCCTGGAGCAGGCGATCGCCCTTCACGGCGGCGAGGCCGAGCGGTCGTCTCGGCGATACCTCGACCTGTCGCCGGGCGAGCGGTCGAAGATCGAGGCGTTCCTGAAGTCGCTCGTCGCGCCCTCCCGGCTGCTCGCGAGGCGCAACGCGCCCTGAGCGCGCCACGGGCGACGGCCCCCGGTAGCATCGGCCCGGGAGCTTCGTAGGGCGCGTGACAGCGCACCGATCTTTCACGATATGAAGATCGGTGCGCTCACGCGCCCTACGAAGGCTCGCACGCCCCGGCCCGCGTCCGATGTGGTACGCTGTCGGGCAACCGTCCTCGTCGTGTCGGGCGGGGCGCGGGGTCGACGGCGAACTTTCCTCGTTCCGGAGAGGGGACGATGTCCGATTCCTTGACGGCGAGCGACCCCGAGCGGACGATCGAGTTCGAGTTCGTCCGCGCCACGGAGAACGCGGCGCTGAACGTGGTCCACTGGCTCGGCCGGGGCGAGAAGGAGAAGGCGGACGCGGCGGCGTGCGACGCGATCAACGGCGTGTTCGACCTGGTGGACATCTGCGGCGAGGTCGTCATCGGCGAGGGGATCAAGGACAACGCGCCGGGGCTGTTCCTCGGCGACCGGCTCGGCACCTGGAGGCCGGGCTCGCCGCACTTCGACGTGGCGCTCGACCCGATCGACGGCACTTCGAACCTCGCCAACGGCCTGCCGAACTCGATCTCGGTGATGACGGCCAGCCAGAGGCAGCCGGGCGGACCGCCCGCCATGCGGAACATCCCGGCGTTCTACTCGATGAAGCTGGCCTACGGGCCCGAGGTCGTCGAGGCGATCGCCAACGGCCTCGACCCGATCCGGCTCGACGACCCGCTCGACTCGGTCCTGCACCGCCTCGCCGAGGCGCAGGGCAAGCGGGTGCAGGAGCTGGTCGTGGTGATGCTGAACCGCCCGCGCCACGCGCAGTTCATCGCCGAGGTGCGGCTGATCGGCGCCGCGCTGCGGCTGATCGGCGACGGCGACATCACGGCGGCGGTCGCGCCGTCGCAGCCCGAGACGGGCGTCGACCTGTACTACGGCATCGGCGGCTCGCCCGAGGGGGTGCTGACGGCCGCCGCGCTGAAGGCGCTGGGGGGCGAGATCCTCCTGCGGATGTGGCCCACCGACGCCGAGCGCCCCGGCTCCTCGATGAGGTCGGCGAGGCGGAACTCGCCCGCGTCTACGGCGTGGCCGACCTCGTCCCCGGCCCCAGCGCGATGTTCTGCGCCACCGGCATCAGCGACAGCCCGCTCCTGCCCGGCGTCCGCCTGACCGGCAAGAAGGCGATCACGCACTCGATCCTCATGCGGGCCCGCAGCCGGACCGTCCGCTACATCCGCGCCGTCCACGACCTGGAGCACAAGACGATCCACCTCCGCAGCGTCCACGGCGACCGGAAGCTCTGAGGCCCCATCCGGCCATCCCGACCACCCCGGCGGCCCCGTCAAGGCTCGCCCGTCTTAACGCCATGCATGCCTTTATAAAAAAGATGTGCGGTCCTGTCACCCTGCCGAGGGCGGTCCGTTAGGATTGAGGAGTCCGGCGGCCCGCCCCCGACGATCCGAGGACCGACGGGGGCGCGGCCCATCAGGACGGGCCCGTTCTCCTCTCTCGGGCGCGATCGTTCCGGCTCCCTTCCTCGCCCGGCGCGGCGGTCCGGTGAAAGCCCGCGTCGGCGCGTCCTCGAAGCGGAGTCGGACGGGGGGTGATCATCATGTGGAGTCTCGACCCGCCGTTGCGGCGGGGCCGGGCGGGTGAGCGGTCCGCGCCGGCGTCGTCGTCCTCGTGCTGGCGATGTTTCCCCGACGGGCCGGCGATCTGGGCCGGCTGCCTGAGGCGGCTCGGGGCGTGGCGCGTGCCGCCCCACTGGTCGGCGCGCGACTGGATCGAGGAGATGCAGGCGCAGGGCGCCGCCGCCGCGTGCCAGGCGGCGCGCGACTACGACCCGGGGCGGGGCGTCCCGTGGGGCGCCTTCGTGCGGCAGAGGGTCCTGGCCAGCCTGCTGACCCGGCACCGCCAGGAATGGTCCTACGCCCGGCACTGCCCCCCCGCCGCCCCGGCCGGGGATGGCGCCGACCGCGGCGGCGCGGCCCCCCCCTCGCCCCGCGTCGACGAGGCCCTCCGCGCCTCGCTGGCCCGCCTGGCCGAGCCCGACCGCCGCCTGATCGAGCACCTGTTCTGGCACGGCTGCACCGAGACCGACGTCGCCTCCGAGCTCGGGGTCGCCCAGTCGACCGTCAACAAGCACAAGCGCGCGATCCTCCTCCACCTGCGGCGGGCCATCGGGTCGCCCGGCGGGGCCCGCGCGTGATCGGGGGATCATCGCGGGCCGTCGCCGCCCATCTCTCCAGGGGCGGCGCGATCGGGGCCCCCCCGGCTGTCCGCATGCGATAGCATGATTTTATAATAATATTGAAACACGATGCCGGGCCTCGGCGCCCGGGCCCTCGCGCCTCCCCGGCGGACACCCCCCGCCCGCGGCGAGGGCCCGCGGCGCCGCGCCCGCTGAACACGCCCGGCGGATCGGCATGACCATGTCAATCGGCGCTCGAATCACAAAAACAGGGAGATATCACGATGATCCGACGACAGGACAACCCGCCGCGGCATCGCCCGCGGCACCCGGGCATCGACCTGGTGAGAATCGGCGTCGTGCTCGCCGGGACGGTCGGCGGCGGCGCCCGCGCGGGCTACCTCTACGACGCGAGCGCGCTGCCCGTCGAGAAGGGCCCGCCGCCGGCCGCGGCGGGCACCGGCGACCTCGACGAGGCCCTCGCGACCTTCCGGAGGGGGGACTACGCCCGGTCCCTCGAACTCCTCCAGGAGGCTCACGACAAGCACCCGGGGTCGGACCCGGCCCGGATCACCCTGGCGCGGTGGTTCCTCCTCGACAACCAGCCCGCGGCGGCCCGCGAGGCGCTGGAGAGGGCCTCGGCCGAGGACCCGTCGCATCCCCGCGCGTACCTCCTGCTCGGCGCGATCGCGCTGGGCGAGGGGCGCGCGACGGAGGCCGCGGCGCTCTTCGAGAAGGCGCTGGCGCTGGCGGGGTCGAGCCTCTGGCCCGACGACCGGCGCAGGGGCTTCCAGGGCGAGGCGCGGTCGGGGCTCGCCGCCGTGGCCGAGCGCCGCGGCGACTGGGACTCGGCGGCATCCTGGCTGGCCGCCCGTCTCGAGCTCGACCCCAGGGACGGCCCGGCGCGGGGGCGGCTGGCGCGGGCGATGTTCCGCCAGGGGAGGCGCGACGGCGTCTTCGAGGAACTGCGGCGCACGGCCCGCGACGACCCCGAGGCCGACCCGCCGGCGCTGGTCATGGCCGGGCTCTACGGCGAGGCGGGCGACGCGAGGAAGGCCGCCGAGTGGGTCGAGTACGCCGTCAAGGCCGCGCCGCACGACCCGAAGGCGCACCTGGGGGCGGCCCTCTGGTACCTGTCGCAGGACGACGCCGCGCGCGCCGGGCGCTGGCCGAGGCCGCCGCGAAGCTCGACCCCGGCTCCGCCGAGGTCGCCGAGGCCCGCGGCCTGGTCGCCTGGCACCGGAAGGAGTACGCCGAGGCCGAGCGGCTCTTCCAGGAGGTCTTCGTCGCGCGGCCCGACGACGCCCGCGCGTGCGGCCTGTGGGCCCTGGCGCTGGCCGAGCAGCCGTCGGACGCGAAGCGGCGGCGGGCCCTGAAGCTGGCCGAGGCCAACGCCCGCCTCAACCCCGGCTCCGCCGAGGCGCTGACGGCGCTCGGCCGGGTCTACCACCTCAACGGCCGCCCCGAGGACGCCGAGAGGGCCCTGCGGGCCGCGCTGGCGAGCGGGCCCGTCGGCTCGGAGGCGCCCTACTTCCTCGCCCGCGTGCTCGAAGGCCGCGGCCGCGCCGGCGAGATCGGGTCCCTGCTGAAGCTCTGCGTCGCCGCCCCCGGCCGGTTCGCCTTCCGCGCCGAGGCGCGGGAGTGGCTCGCGAGGGCGCCAAATGAAGGCCCCCGTAGGTACCGCCCGGCGACGCCGCCCGGAGAAATCGGCGCCCCCGCGCCGGAAAAACAGAGCGCCCCGCCCGGCGGACACGATAGTAAATCTTGAAGGGCGCGCCGCCGCTTCGCCCCGCAGGCCGCCGACGCTCGGCGACCGGACCGGCGGCCCCGCCCCTCAAGGACGCACCCATGATCGACCCCATCGAATCCCCGGCCGGCCCCCCCGAGGCCCCCGCCCCCGCCGCCCCGAAGCGCGGCGGCGGCCCGAAGACCCCCGAGGGCAAGCTCCGCTCGCGGCGCTCCAGCCTCAAGCATGGCCTCTGCTCCAAGGAGGTGCTCCCCGACGACCTCGCCGCGATCGTCGCCCGCCGCACCGCCGAGTTCGTCGCCGACTTCGCGCCCCGCTCCCCCTATGAAGAATTCCTGGTCCGCCAGATGGCGCTGGCCTCGGCGCGGCTCGACCGCTGCGCCGAAATGACGATCCTCGACGTCCGCCGCGTCATGCGGCGCGCCGCGCTGATCTGGGACCTCGACCGCCGCGTCGCCATCGAGGACCTGGGGGCGAAGCTCGCCGGGGACCCCTCCCGGGTGGCGCCGCGCTGCGGCGGTGCAAGCAGGGGGCCGACTGGCTGATGGATCGGTGGGAGCTGCTCGGCTCGATCCTCAAGGACAAGGGGGGCTGGACCGACGCCCAGCGGGGCCTGGCCTTCGACCTGATCGGCGTCCCGGCCGCGCTCCGCGACGGCTCCGGCGTCCTGCCGCCGCCGGAGGATGTCGCCGGACTGGCCGCGGTCGTCGAGGGGCACTATGAGGGCCTGCGCGAGGTCCAGGAGGCGGTGCTCGACGAGGTCGATGCGTCGGAGCGGGCGATGGCGATGGGGGGGATGCCGCTGGAGGAGGACGCGCCGACGGCTCGGCTGCGGAAGTACGAGGGGAGCTGCCGGCGGGCCTTCAACGCGGCCAGGGCCGAGCTGCTCCGGCTCCGCGAGGCGAAGGCGACGGCGTCCGAGCCGTTCAAGGCGGAGCCGCCGCCATCGCACAAGGCGCCGCTGTCGGAGGCGGCGATCGACAACCTGGTGAAGCGGTCGCGGATCGCCACCGAGATGCAGGCGGCGGAGCGGTCGGCGCAGGCGACGGCCCCGGCCGTCGAGCGTCCGTCGCCGTCGCCGTCGCCGTCCCGGTCGGCGCCGGTCCCGGCGGCGGCGCCGATGAATCGCCGCGAGCGCCGCGCCCAGGAGAAGCGCGACCGCCAGGCCGCCCGCCGCGCGTCCCGCTGAGCGCGGGCGCCATCCCGGCCCCGACGGGGCCCTCCCGACCAGCCCAACGCCGCCCCGACCAGCCCCCGGCGCCCCCCGTGCGCACCGACCGGCCCTCCCATCGGGTGCTCCTGGATTCTTGTCCACCAATGCTCCCCGACGACTCGGAGCACTGATGAACAAACAACCATGACTATCCCTCGCCCGGAAGGCCCGCGAGTTCGAAGGCGCGAACGAACTCGGGACCGTCCGGGAGGTCGGCCGCGGCAGAGGCCCAGGGGACGAAGTCCTTCGGGTCCCTCCGGCTCGCCTCCGCCGGCGCGGGAGGGCATCGATCCTCCGCCGGGGTCAAGGACCGCCGCCCGGGCCTGGTCGCGCGAGCGGGATTCCCAGATCGGGCCGTTTCCGGTTCAATGCGGGCCCCCGCCCCATGACGGAGCGGGCCCGAGCCGAACGGGAGGTCTCATGGACAATCTCGCCACCAGCTTCGTCCCGGCCGATCCGGCGCCCCTGGCGCCCTTCGACGCGGCCGTCGTGATCCCGACCGTCCTGCGGCCCTCGTTGCGGAGGGCCGTCGGCTCGGTCTTCCGCCAGCGGTTCCCGGGGCGAATCCAGGTCCTCATCGGCATCGACCGCGCGATCGGCGATCGGTCCGTCCTGGACGAGGTCGTGAGGGGATGCCCCGCCCACTGCGCGGTGACGGTCCTCGACCTGGGGTACTCGACCTCGTCGCGGCACGGCGGCCTGTACCCCGGATCGTCCGGCGGGGCGCTCCGGACGATCCTGAGCTACGCGGCCCACAGCCGGGCGGTCGCCTACCTGGACGACGACAACTGGTTCGGCGAGGACCACCTCCGCACGCTCCGCGACGCGATGGCCGGACACGACTGGGCCTTCTCGCTGCGGAGGTACGTGGACCGCGACACCGGCACGCCGCTGTGCGTCGACGAGTGGGAGTCCGTCGGCCCCGGCGCGGGCGTCTTCCGCGAGCGCCTCGGCGGCTTCGTCGACACGAACTGCCTGATGATCGACAAGGTCGCGTGCGAGCCGGCGCTGCGGCGGTGGTGCTTCCCCCTCCCCGGCGACTCCCGCGCGATGAGCGAGGACCGCATGGTCTTCGATCACCTCGCCAGGCATCACCCGTGCGGCGCGACCGGCCAGGCCACCAGCTATTACGTGATCCACCCCGAGGACGGGATGCACCCGCACCGTCTCCGGTGGATCCTGGAGAAGGCGGGGGTGGGAATCGCCGGCTAGCGGGGTCGAGGGCGTCCGCTCAGCGGGGAGCGGGCTTCGTCCGGTCGCCGTCGGCCCGGTCGCCCCCCCTGCCCTTCTCCGGGCGGCGACCGGCGGGCTCCTCGCCGAAGGCGATCGCGGCCAGGTCGCGGCCGATCTGGTCGACGGGGGTGGGGACGAGGTTGCTCAGGACGACCACGCACACGCCGTCGTCGGGGAAGCGGCGGATGTCGGTCATGAACCCGTCGATCCCGCCGCCGTGCCCGACCATCCGCCGGCCCGTCGCCTTGCCGACGGCCCAGCCGTAGCCGTAGCCGTCCTTCTCCGGCGCGAAGATCCGGTCGAGCGCCCCTTCGAGACCAGCACCCCGGGGCGGAGCGCCCGGTCCCAGTTCAGGAGGTCGTCCACGGTCGAGACGATCGCCCCGGCGGCGTGGGGGATGGTCATGTCGAGGTACGCGGCGTTGACGACGCCCAGGGGGCCCGGGTGTAGCCCGAGGCGCGGTGCTTGAGGATTGGCGTCGGGTCGTCGTAGCCGGTGTCGCGCATGCCCAGCGGCCGGAAGATGCTGTCCTTGAGGAAGCTCGCGTAGCGCCGCCCCGAGGCCGACTCGATGACCTTGCCGAGCACGGCGTAGCCCGAGTTGCTGTACTTGAACCGCTCGCCGGGCGGGAAGTCCAATGGCTCGTCCCGGAACCGGGCGATCAGGCCGTCGAGCGTCGTGCGCTCGGCCTGGCGGCGGGGATAGTCGCGCAGGCCGGTGTAGCTGGGGATGCCCGAGGTGTGCGTCAGCAGGTGGTGGAGGGTCACGCCGTCCCACGACGGGGGCGCCCGGGCCAGTAGGTCTTGACCGGCTCGCGGACGTCGAGCTTGCCCCTTTCCTGGAGGATCATCACGGCCATCGCCGTGAACGGCTTGGTGAGCGACCCGAGGCGGAACTTGGTCTCGGGCGTGTTGGGGACGTCGTGCTCGCGGTTGGCCAGCCCGTAGGCGCGGCGGAACAGCGGCCTGCCGTCGCGCGCGACGAGCACCGCGCCGCTGAAGTCGTCCCGCTCGGCCCGGCCTTGCATGTATGCCTCGGCCTTCGCCGCGACCTCCGCATCGGCGTCCGGAGGGCCCGCGGTGAACTCCTCCTGCGCGAGCAGGGGGCGGATGGCCGCCTCGATGGCCCCGTCGGCGAAGGCGCGCTGCATGGCATCGCCCGCCAGCGCGTTGGCCGAAGCGACCATGATCATCCCGTGGTCGAGCGCCAGGATGCAGTCGGAGACCTTGCCGGTGGTGACGTTCACCGAGTCGAAGAAGCCATAGGGCCCGTAGATCGGGAATCGCTCGGCGAGCGCCCGGAGGTTGGCCATCGCCTCGCGAGGGGCGAACGGCAGGGCCAGGAACGTCGCATGGGGGGTCACGACGCCGTTGGTGAAGGCGCCGAGGGGGCGCCTGCCCGGGCCCGCTCCTCGTCTCGTCGTCGTTCGAGGTGTAGCCGTCGGGGTCGGCGCCGAGGGCGTCGACGCCGTAGTTGCGATAGCCGCCGCCGGGCCGGCTGGACGGCGAGAAGCCCCAGAAGCCGTAGCGGGCCTCGTCGAGCCCGTGCTCGATCTGGGCCCTTACGTAGAGCGGGTGGTTGACGCCCCAGCTCCGCGGGGCCCACCGCGCCTCGGGCACCAGCAGGGGCACCATCAGCGCCTCGAACATGCTCCCGCCCCAGCTCGGGACGATCCGCATCCCCCGATAGGTGTAGTGCGACTCGAAGACGCGGACGCCCAGGTAGGTCCGCGTCTCCCCCCGCGGGACCTGCTCCTGCGGGCCTCGTTCGGGCTGCCGGCAGCGGTAGATGCGGAAGTAGTGGTCGGGCGGGACCTGGCCGCGGGCGATGCCGAGGTAGCTGACGATCCGGGGCTCGGTGTTGACCATCCCGAAGGTGTTCGCGAAGGTCCGGTCGTCGGTCCAGTAGCCCAGGTGGATCAGCCCCAGATGCTTGAGGGGGTCGCCCGGGGCGACGGGGTCGTAGAAGAAGGCGAAGTCCATCGGCGCGAGCAGGGCGTCGGCCCTCTCCCGCAGCGCCGGGCGGGTGTTGCGGACCATGATCAACGCGGCGGCGAGCCAGCCGTTGTCCACCGTCGGGAGGAAGGGGCGCAGGGGCCTGCCGTCGTCGGGCCAGGACGCCAGGCGGAGGCCCGTCCGGGCGTCGTACCAGTCGAAGAAGAAGCCGTGGGCGCGCTCGAGCCGGGCCACCGTCGCGAGCGCCCGGTCGAGCCGCCGGTCGGCCTCGTCGGCGACGATGATCCCCATCGCCTCGGCGGCCATCGTGCTCCACAGGTAGCAGGCGATGTCCGTCGGCGAGGTGTGGACCGACGCGACCCACCGATCCCCCTCGCGACAGAGGCGGTCGGCCGGCAGGCCGCTTTCCTGGAGCATCGGCCCGAACGACCGCCACGTGTCGCGGGCGTATCGACGCAACGTCTCCCGATCGTCGGCCGACAGGCCGGGCGGATGCGGCCCCGCCGCGAGCCCGCGCGACGACGGGGACGCCAGGATGATCGCGCCGGCCGTCGCCCAGGACCATCGGCCCGTGCCGCGCCACCAGCGCCTCGAACGCCGCCTCGTCGCGTCGGGTGGCGTAGCGCCGCAGCAACTGCCACTCCGACATCCCGGCGACCGTCCCCGCCCGAACAGCCGTTGGACCTGGCTCACGACCGCCCCGTAATGCCCGCTCGCCATGAATCCGCGCCTCCCGACGTGCCCGCGATCTCCCCATAATGCCGCTGAGGTTCCTTCGGATACACCTTTTTCCGGTCCCGCCGTCGAGAATCGGAGATCATCATCGAGCCGGCCCACGATAATACTTAAAGGGCGGTCGGAGCAGGGGAGGATCGGCCACGTCGCCAGCCTCCGGGGTCGTTGCCCGAGCACCATCCGAGTCTCTCGCTCTTTGGCATCACGCGCTGGCCAACCTTCATCGCGGCCGATATGGTCCGCGATCCTGAGGATCATCGCCGTCGATCCGGCCTCCCGACGTGCCCGCGATCGCCCTCGGATACAGCCTTTTTCATTTTTTCCAACCAAGCTCTTGACCCGCGGGTAGCCAGCCTATACAAGGGTCGCCTTCGACGGCGATGGGCGCCGCATGGCCTCGATGGCTGATGGCTTGAGCATCGATCCTCAGGGAGGAGGCGTGATGGAAATCACCGCAACGGTGAGGCGGTGCCGCGCGCCGCTGATGATGTTGGCCTTGTCGGTCGCCCTGGGCGGCTCGCGGGCCGCCGCCGACCCGCTGTACACGATCACCGATCTCGGGCCGGACGATTCTGCCTGGGACCAGTCCCCCAGCGCGGACAGCTCTTCTTTGAGCATCACCGATGATGGTCAGGTGTTCCACGGTCGACGGCTCACGGCGGGCGATTACCAGGTCTGGACCGGACAGCAAGGCTCTCCAGGAGCGACTGCCCCATTGGCCTTCTTCCAGAAGGCGGGTGACGCCCCGATCACACTCCAGCCAGTGGCCGGAGATGCCTCCGCCGCTTACGGCGTCAACACATCCGGCCACGTCGTCGGATGGGGGATTGGGATGTCAGGTCATGGGGAAGGATTCTTCTACACTCCGGAGCAAGGGTTCGTGACCCTGAAAGGACTGCAATCGACCTCCGAATTCGCGTTGCTCGGCATCAACGACTCGGACCAGATCGTCGGTAACTCGCTCGCACCCGGAGGGGGCACGCATGCCTTCCTGACGACCCCGGGGGGCGCGGCCGTGGACCTCAACGACCAGATCCCCACGAGTAGCGGCTGGACGCTCCTGTCGGCGACGGGGATCAACGACCGGGGCCAGATCGTCGGCTACGGCGAGGACCCATCCGGCGCCATTCATGGCTTCGAGTTGACGCCGACGGCCGTCCCCGAGCCGAGCGTGCTGGCGCTATTCGGCCTCGCGGGGGCCACCTACGGACTCCGCATCACGGCCCGACGGCACCGCCACGCGGGATAGACGATCGGCCGGCCGGGTGGCTGGGGTCTCGTCCGCGAGACCCCGGTCTTCGGGCCGGCGCGCCGGGGTCTCGCGGACGAGACCCCAGCCACCCAGACCCCTCCGGCGGAGGTCTTCGATGGAGCAGATCGCCTCCACCTTCCTCGGCGGAAGCCGGCAAATTAACCCCCCAACCGTGACGTCCCGAGAGGGCGGCCCGCGTCACATGAGCGAGAGCAGCGGGCGGCCGTCGGCCAGCACGTAGGGGCGGCCCTGCTGGTCGTGGATCAGGGCGTGCGGGTCGACGCCGAGGCCGTGGTAGACCGTCGCGATCAGATCCTGGGGCGTGACCGGGTCCGACGCCGGGTAGGCGCCGATCTTGTCCGAGGCGCCGTAGACCTGCCCGCCGCGGATACCGCCGCCGGCCAGCACGACGCTGAAGCAGTTCGACCAGTGGTCGCGGCCTCCGTTCTTGTTGAACTTCGGCGTGCGGCCGAACTCGCCCATCATCACCACGAGCGTCTCGTCGAGCAGGCCGCGGCGGTCGAGGTCCTCGACCAGGGAGCTGAAGGCGGCGTCGGTCGGCGGGAGGAGCTTGTCCTTGGCCCAGCGCAGGTGGTCCTTGTGCGTGTCGTAGCCCTGGCCGCCGGGGCCGTTGTCGTGGCGGACCCAGTTGACGTGGACCAGCCGAACCCCCGCCTCGACCATCCTCCGGGCCAGCAGGACCGACTGGCCGAAGACGTGCCGGCCGTAGCGGTCGCGGACCTCCTCGGGCTCGGCGGCGATGTCGAACGCCCGCCGCACGGCCGGCGCGGCGATCAGGTCGAACGCCTTCTCATAGCCGGCGTCCACGTCGGGCATCGGGAGGTCGGACGTCCCGGCGGCGTCGCGCAGGGCGCGGCGGACGAGCAGGCGGTCGGCGGTCAGCCCCGGGGCCGGCTCCAGCGCGCCGGGCGAGAAGTCGGGGCGGCTCGGGTCGCTGTTGATCCGGTAGGGGTCGAACGCCGCGCCGAGGAAGCCGGCGTGCTGGCCGGAGCGCTCGGGGCCGTTGGGGTTCATCGCCTCGGGGAGCATCACGAACGGCGGCATCGACCCGCGGGGGCTGAGCATCTTCGCCAGCGCCGAGCCGACGTGCGGACGGTCGGCGCGGCTCATGGCGTTGGTCTCGGCGACGGGGCGCTGGTTCGGGCTGCCGACCATCATCCAGTAGGCGGCGGCGGGGTGGTTGGTCTGGCGGTGGGTCATCGAGCGGACGATCGCGTACTTGTCGGCCAGCCGCGCCATGCGGGGCATGTGCTCGGTGACGCGGATGCCGGCGACATTGGTGTCGATCGGGCGGAAGGTGCCGCGGACCGCCTCGGGGGCGTCGGGCTTGAGGTCCCACATGTCCTGGTGCGCAGGGCCCCCGGAGAGGAACAGGATGATCGCCGAGCGGGCCCGCGGCGCCGTGGCCCCGATCGCCCGCCTCTGGCCGAGCAGGGCGGGCAGCGTCAGCCCGCCCAGCCCGAGCGCCCCGACCCGCACCAGCGCCCTCCTCGACAGCCGAGCGTCGTCGGCAAGGATGTTGAGCATGCCCCGTCTCCTCCCCCGTCCTTCGTGCGTGGTCCGGGCCCCATTCTAGCGAATCCCGGCCCTCGTCGCCCCGGGCCCGCCTCAGAACGAGTCGGCGCTGACGACCTCGCCGTGGTCCCTGGTGGCGATCGCCCACCAGACGATCTGGTTGATCGAGTCCTTGATGAATCGGACCGAGCCGTCCATCATGCAGAGGTTGACGCCCCCCGAGTGGTTCGAGCTGGCGGTGATGATGCCGCTGTCGCTGTGGAGGCTGTCGAAGAGGCAGGCCTTCTGGTTCGGCGTCATCAGGTGCGAGTAGGCCCCGCCGTAGCCCATCTGGTGGTTGAGCCACTCCTGGCCCTTCTGGTCGTTCAACTTCTGCGGCGTCTGGTTCTGGCAGAGGTTGACGATCTGCTGGAACCCGGCGTAGCTGTAGGGGAAGGACGTGTCGGGGTAGCCGGTGCCGCCGAGCTTGCCGTAGAGCATGCTCTTCCCATCCCGGCCGTTGGCGGCGGTCGTCTGGCCCGTCCCCATGACGAACTCGCTCCACATGGCGGTGTTCGAGAGGCCGTCGGTGATCATCGAGAACTTGATGTCCGGCCCGTCGTTCGCCGTGCCCATCTTGTCGGACGGGCCGTCGGTCCAGCCGTAGCCGACGTTCTGGAAGCCGTTGCGGATGATGCCGAAGTTGTTCGGATAGTTGCTGTAGCCGGCGGTCTGCGTGACCGCGCCGAGGGCGATGGCCGGGGCGCTCGGCACGTTCGTGTCGGAGGGGCAGAGGAACACGTTGATCCTCTGGACGCGGACCGTGAAGTTCTGGGCGGTGGTGGAGTTGAAGCTCATGTTCAGCGCGTTGAACATGGCCACCTGCTCGACGAAGGGGAGGATGCGCCCCTTCATGGAGAAGTCGGGGGTGTAGTTATTGCTGGTCGGCGGGACCTCGCCGTTGGCGTCGTGATAGTTCTGGATGGCCAGGCCGAGCTGCTTGAGGTTGTTGACGCACTGCGACCGCCGGGCGGCCTCGCGCGCCGCCTGGACCGCCGGCAGGAGCAGCGCGATCAGGACCGCGATGATCGCGATCACCACCAGCAACTCGATCAGCGTGAAGCCGCGACGTCGCATCCGACTCCTCCTCGCGGGGCCCGAGGCCCGCTCTCGATGGGTTGGGGACGATCGATGACGGGGGATCAGGGGGCCCGTCGCGCGGCCTCCTCGCCGCCCACCCCCGTCCGGGCCCTCCGGGTCGCGAGCTGATGATGGCCCCGGACCTCCTCGGCGGAGAGGGGGTGGTCGTAGAGGGCGACCTCGTCGAGGCGGCCGTGGAAGGGGCGGAAGGCCTCCGGCGCGTCCCGGGTCGAGGGCGAGGAGAACAGCCGCCCCAGCACCACCCGGCAGGGCGCCGTCGAGCGGTCGGGGTCGAGCGGCCGGGAGCGGGTGAGCACCCCGTCCATGTAGAGCTCCATCCGGTCCCCGCGGCTCTGCGCGACGAGGTGGTGCCAGCGATAGATCGTGTACGTGATCCCGTTCTGCACGCTCACGCCTCCCTTGCCCCCCGGCGGCCAGCGGTGCAGGAACCGCATCGTGGCCGAGGGCGGGAAGGGATAGCGGCCGCAGGCCAGCAGCTCCAGCAGCGAGAAGTGCCCGAGCTTCTGTTCGGCCATCGGCGCGAGCAGCGCGACGATCGTCGAGTGGTCGTACTCCTCCGACATGACCCAGAGCTCGACCGCATAGCCCGGGTCGCGGGGCGGCTCCCAGAGGCCGTCGAGCTCCAGGAACTTCATGGCCCCGCCCGCGGCGAACTCGGCGCAGCCGTTGCCCCGCGCCGCGTCGGCGACGTCGACGGGCCCGGTGGCGCGGAGCGGTGGACCTCCGCCGACCTCGTTCGAGACGGCGCCGTCGGACATCGCCTCGAACCGCCAGTAGCCCCACGGCCGCGACCGCAGGACCGCGTCGGGATAGGAGGGGTCGAGGTCGAGCGCCGGGGCGGCCAGGTCGGGCGAGGTGACGAAGCCCTCGGTGCTCGCGACCGCCTCGGTGATGTCGCCGCTGCGGGGGTCGATGTCGAACGCCTTGCTCTGCTCGACCAACTGGCTGCGCTCCGACGTGCCCGCCGCGCCGAGCACGGCCGCCTCGGCCTCCCCCTCGAAGACCATGACCCGCGCCCGGCCGTCGTCCTCGACGTTCAGCGCGAACTCGGTCCCGAGGTCGACCACCGACGAGCCCGGGGCGGCGACGACGAACCCCTCGGCCCCCTGCGGCACCCGGGCCCGCAGCCGGCCGCGATGGCAGAAGACGCGGTCGATGGAGACCAGCTCCAGGTCGGCCGGCCCTTCCATCGTGAGCATCACCCCGCTGAGGAAGGCCAGCGTGGCGCGCCCCGAGCCCAGGCGCAGCCGCCGCGACGGGACGACGACCCCTTCGGCGGGTGCCGGCCCGTCGGCCGGCTCCCACCGGGCCCCATCCAGCTTGACCACCATCGCCAGGCCGGCCAGCCCGGCCGGGGGGGACGGCCGGGACGCGACCGGGGGGGAAGGACGGGCGTCGAGGGGGACCTCGCGGCGTCCCCCCGACCGGGAGTACACAGCGAGCCCGACCAGGAGGACGGCCGCCGCGGCGACGCCCACCCACGCCCACCGGCCCGGGCGGGCGCGGCGGCGCCCGGGGAGCGAGAGGACGACGTCACCTCCCGCGACGGCCTCGGTGGCCCCTTCGCCCACGCCCCGGGCCGATGGGGCCCCGGTCGGGAGCACGTCGGCGGCGAGGTTGGCGTGCAGGTCCATGTAGGCCAGGTAGAACGTCCGGAACCCGGGGTCGGTGCGCAGGAGGGCGTCGAGCTGCTCGACCTGGGCCTCGCTGATCGACCCGTCGCACCAGGACGCGAGCAGGCGGTATCGCTCGGGCTCGGGGATCGGCCGTGCCATCAGGGGAGGCCCTCCCATCCCACGCGGCGACTGATGCACTCGAACAGGCGGCGCCGGACCCGCTCCAGCGCCTTGTAGATCGTCGAGACGTCCCGCCCGGCGGCCTCGGCCATCTGGGCCACGGTCGTCCGCCGCGAGTACCGCTGCTCGACCAGGAGCCGCTCGGCGTCGCTCAGCCGCTTCAGGCACGCCGCCAGGGCCCGCCGGCGATCCTCAAGGATGTCGTCCTCCTCCGCGCGCTCGGAGGCGAGCAGGCTCGATCACGTCGAGGCTCAGGCACCGGCCGCGTCGCACCTTCTGCTCGCGATATTTCAGGACCCGGCGGAAGGCGAACCGGCACGCCCAGGGGATGAACGGATAAGCCGGGTCGTACTGGTCGAACTTCTTCCAGAGGTCCACCGCCGTGTCCTGGAGGATCTCGTGCGCGTCGTGGACGTCGGGCACCAGCGCCAGGATGTACCGCAGGACCTCCCGCTGTCCGTCGGCGAGCAGGCGGACGAAACGCTCGGTGTCCTGTCCCTGGCCGGAGGCCCTTGCCATGGGAGTTCGAACGCCCATCGTCGGTGGCTCGGGGTGGTGAAGGGGGATCTGCCCATACTCACCGCGTGGGCGGCCGAATTGGAAAAGAAAATGGAAAAACGTCCCGAGCCGATGGCGCAGATGACCCCGAAGTCGATGGCTCGACCGGGATTGGGCCGTGGTGCCGCCGCTCGCGCCGGCGGGGCTGTGGAGTAGTCCATCTGACTCACGGAAACAAGGACGGCGACCTCGACGATCGCCGGGAGGCGGTCTACCTCGACCCGACCGACTACAGCCCGATCCATTGATCGGCCTCCTGCCCCGGCATTCCCGGCTTTTCCGATCATGATCGGGGCGACCCCCTGTCGATACGATCGGCATAGCCCTCTCATTCGGGCCCACCCCGGTACGCGACGGGCGGTGTCATGCACCTCAGGACGGCCATGCTCTGCGTCGCCCTCGCGTGCACGACCGGCTGCACGACGGCGCGGCTGCGGCAGAGGACGGTCAACCAGGCGAGCACGCTGCCCGAGCTCCAGTATCAGCAGGTGCTCGACAACCTCGCCCTGTTCGCCGTCAACCCGTCGGCCCTTCCCTGGCACGCGAACTTGCGCGAGGGGACGACGCAGGTCACCGACTCGCTGTCCGGCGGCGCCGCGGTGGACATCGGCCCGCCGGTCGCCTGGTTCCCGCAGCTCTTCGGGTCGCGGACCGTCGTGGCGCAATGGGGGATGTCGCCGGTCATCGACCAGACCGAGCTGCGCCTGCTGCGGATCGCCTACCGCCGCGCCCACGGCTCCCCCGAGATGCCCGGCGCCGAGTTCCTCGACGATCTCGCCCACGAGCTGAAGGGCCAGATGCCCTCGAACGAGGACCTGCGCGACGAGTCGGAGGTGTTCTTCGAGAAGCAGTCGCTCTCCGCCCGCGACGCCCGCGACCTCGATGCCCGCGCCGTCACCACGAACGACTACGCCGTGTACTCCGAGCCCGTCGGCCCGCACCGCGAGCGGTCGCCGCTGGCGAGGAACGTCTGCCGTGAGGTCGACGCCATCGGGCGCGACCTGGCGCAGATCCGCCCCGGCTGGTTCCACGTCGGGCGGAAGAGGGACGTGCCCAAGGACGCCTGCTACGTCGGGCGGTGCCGCGACTGCTACGTCTGGGTCTGCCCCGAGGGCGCGACGCCCTGACCGAGTTCACGCTCACGGCGCTGAAGCTCTCCTCGCTGATCAAGGAGACCCAGACGCTCATCAGCCCCGGCTCGGTGAAGTTCTCGCCGGGCGATCGGGGGGGATAGGACGGCGGTCGCCGCGGCGGGGCTCACTCCGGCTCGACGTGGCGGCCGTTGGCCAGGCGGCTGCGGAGGTAGGAGGCGCGGGCGACGTTCCGCTCCTCGACGCCGAGCTCGGTCCCCTGGATCTTCTGGAGGTAGGCCGGCTGCGTCTGGATGAACAGCTCGTTGACGGTGGCGATCTCCAGGTCGTCGATCAGGCCGAGGTTGATCCCCATGCGGACGCTCGACAGCAGGAGCATCGTCTCCTCGCTGGAGATGGTGTGCGCCGTCTTGAGCACGCCGTAGGCGCGGCTGACCTGGTCGTGGAGGTGCTGGCGGCGCTCGTTCAGGAGGACCTGGCGGGCGGTCCTCTCGTACTGGATGACCTGCGGGACGACGTCGGTGAGGATGCGGATCAGCTCGGGCTCGCTCTTGCCGAGGGTCTGCTGGTTGGAGATCTGGTAGAAGTCGCCGAACGCCTGCGTCCCCTCGCCGTAGAGGCCGCGGACGGCCAGGTTGATCTTCTGCAAGGCGCGGAAGACCTTGTCGATCTGCTTGGTCTGCACCAAGGCGGGCAGGTGGAGCATCACGCCGACGCGGATGCCGGTGCCGACGTTGGTCGGGCAGGCGGTCAGGTAGCCGATCTGCGGGCTGTAGGCGAAGGCGAGGTGCTCCTCGAGCTGGTCGTCGAGGTGGTTGATCCGCTCCCAGACGTCGGAGAGGGAGAGGCCCGAGTGCATGACCTGGATGCGGAGGTGGTCCTCCTCGTTGATCATCACGGCGACGTTCTCGTGGAGGCCGACGGCGACGCCGCGGGGCCCGTCGCCGCCGGCCAGCTCGCGCGAGATCGAGCTGGCGCTCGACCAGGAACTGGCGGTCGAGCGTCGGCATGGCGTTGACGTCGAAGTACGCCAGGTCGAGCCCGGCGGAGGCCAGCGCCGAGCGGAAGTTCGCCTCGATCTCGGACTTCTCGCCGCGGCTGGCGCGGTTGGAGAAGGGGAAGTCGGCGAGGTTGCGCACAGCCGGATGCGCGAGCACATCACGATGTCGCTCTCGGGGCCGGTGCCGCGGAGCCATTCGCCGGAGGATCGCGTCAGATCGTCCAGGTTCATTCGTCGGCATCCTTGAGGCGGAGCTGGTCGCGGAGCCTCGCCGCCTGCTCGTAGTCCTCGCGCGCGATCGCGTCGCGGAGCCGCGCGCGGAGCCGGAGCCGCTCGCCCGCGTCGCCGCGGCGGCGCGCGACCTTGCCGACGTGGCGGGTCGCGCCGTGGGCGCGGCCCAGCAGCGGGAGCAGGCCGCGCGCGAACACGCGGTAGTCGAGCGGGCAGCCGAGCCGCCCGCGGGCCCGGAACTCCATGAACTTCAAGCCGCAATCGGGGCAGGTCAGCCCGGCCAGCTCGCCGACCAGCTCGCCGACGTGCGCCACGATCAGCCCCTGGACGACCGCGTCCAGCGCCATCGGCGGCGGCGCCTCGGGCAGGGCGACCCCCGCCGCCCTGGCGCAGCGCGGCGCACAGGTGGAGCTCGCGGCGCCGGCCGTCGATCCGCTCGGTCAGATGGACGGTCGCTTCGTCCGGGCAGTTCTGACAGGTCATGAGCCGGCCATCCGACGGGACGCGGTCATCGCCCCTGCTCGTGTTCGATCGCCTTGATCTTGTCCCGCACCCGCGCGGCCGTCTCGTAGTCCTCGGCCGCGACGGCCCGCTTCAGGTCGTTGCGCAGCTGGATCAGGGTCGTCTGCTGCTGGCTGTTGCGGGGCGCCCGCCGGGGCACCTTGCCCGAGTGCCTCGTCTCGTCGTGGATGTTCTCCAACAGCGGCATCAGCTCGTCGCGGAAGACCTCGTAATCGTAGGGGCACCCGAGCCGCCCCGAGTTGCGGAACTCCAGGAAGGTGATCTGGCAGAACGGGCACGACTGCCGGTCGGCGGGCGACGGCTCGCGCTCCCGCCCCGACGAGCCCGGGGCGCCGACGATCAGCTTCTTGGCCAGCTCGCTGATCGGCTGCTGCTCGGGCTCCTGCTCGGCGGGCGTCAGGTGCTGGCGGGCGTGCTCGTCGCAGAAGTGGTATTCCCGCGGCTTGCCCCGCTCGATGTCGGTGATGTGGAACGTGGCCGGCTTGGAGCACTTCTGGCACTTCATGACGCTTCTCCGCCGACCCGCCGAGGTCCGCCGCGACGACGCCCCGCGCGCCCGGCGACCGGGACCGGACCGCCGCGCCAGGCGCCCGGGCATGCGACACCGTCAGCGATCTATTCTAATCCAGCCCTGCGGGGTGTCAAGCAATCGAGGCGCCCGGCCCGTGGCCGCGGCGCGGGCGGATCGTCCGGCGTTAAATCGTGACATCGAAAGGTCTTTGGACGAGGCACCCGCACGCCGCGACGCCGCGCCGGGCGGGGCGGGCGCGACTTGCCGGTGCGCCCGGCGGCTGGTACGATGGGACGGCCTCGGGCCGCGCCGGGGCGTGGCTCCAGACCCGCGTCGCGCCCGGCCGAGACCTCGCCTCATGAGCCCCCACCGCCCCCCGTTCGACGACTTCGCGCGGAGGGCCGAGGAGGCGCCCTGCGTGCCGGTCTACCGCCAGTTGACCGGCGACGGCCTGACCCCCGTCTCCGCCTTCCTGAAGGTCGGCCGCTCGGCCCCCTCGTTCCTGTTCGAGAGCGTCATCGGCGGCGAGAAGGTCGGCCGGTTCAGCTTCCTGGGGTCCGAGCCGTTCCTGCGGTTCGAGGCGCGCGGCGGCGAGGTCCGCATTTCCGGGGGGCCCGGGGGCGACCGGCGGTCCAGCACGGACGACCCGTTCCGCGACCTCGAGGCGTTGATCGGGCGCTATCGCGCGCCCACCTGCCGGGGCTGCCCCGGTTCGCGGGGGGCGCCGTCGGCTTCGCCTCCTACGATGCGGTCCGCTACACCGAGCGCCTCCCCGACGCCCCTCCCGACGACCGCGGCCTGCCCGACCTGTCGTTCGCCTTCTACGACCGGATGGTGATCTTCGACCACATCCGCAAGACGATCCTCGCCGTCGCCCACGCGCATGCGGGCGACGGCGCCGACCGCCGGGAGGCCTACGACCGCGCCTGCGCCCGCGTCGACGGGCTGGTGGCCCGGCTGGCCGAACCCGGCCCCGGGCTGCCGCCGACCGACATCGACACCGACGCCCCCTTCGGGCTGGAGCCGGAGTCGAACTTCACCCGCGAGCAGTACGAGGCGGTGGTGCGCCACTGCCAGGAATACATCAAGGCGGGCGACATCTTCCAGGTGGTCCCCAGCCAGCGGTTCCGCGTCGAGACGACGGCCGAGCCGTTCGACATCTACCGGGTCTTGCGGGTGGTCAACCCGAGCCCGTTCCTGTTCTACCTGCCGTTCGGCGACTTCTGCCTGATCGGCAGCTCGCCGGAGATCCTGGTGCGGGTCGAGGACGGCACGGTCACGATCCGCCCCCTGGCCGGCACCCGCCGCCGAGGCCGCGACGAGGCCGAGGACCGCGCCCTGGCCGACGAACTGCTGGCCGACCCCAAGGAGCGCGCCGAGCACATCATGCTCGTCGACCTGGGGCGCAACGACGTCGGCCGCGTCGCCGAGCCATCGACCGTGCGGCTGACCGACGTGATGAAGGTCGAGCGCTACTCGCACGTCATGCACATCACCTCCAACGTCACCGGCCGGCTGGCGCCGGGCAAGACCGCCTTCGACGCTTTGCGGGCCGGGCTGCCGGCCGGGACCGTCTCGGGCGCCCGAAGGTCCGCGCCATGCAGATCATCGACGAGGTCGAGCCGCACCGCCGCGGGCCGTATGCCGGCGCCGTCGGCTACATCGACTTCACCGGCAACATGGACACGTGCATCGCGCTGCGCACGCTGGTCCTGCAAGGTCGGACCGCCTACGTCCAGGCCGGCGGCGGCGTCGTCTACGACAGCGTCCCGGCCGACGAGTACGACGAGACGGTCAACAAGGCCCGCGGCCTGCTGAAGGCCATCGAGATCGCCCAGGCGCAGCTCTGAGCCGCCCCGGCCGGTACGATCGGCGACCTCCCCGAAAAAGCTGTATCCGAGGGGCGTCTCGGCGGCATTATAGGGAGATCGCGGTCACGTCGGGAGGCGCGGGTCGATGACGAACGGGCATGATGGGGCGGTCGTGCGCCAGGTCCGACGGCTGTTCGGGCCGGGGACGGTCGCCGGGATGTCGGAGTGGCAGTTGCTGCACCGCTACGTCACCCGGCGGGATGAGGCGGCGTTCGAGGCTTTGGTGGCGCGGCACGGGCCGATGGTCCTGGGCGTCTGCCGCCGCGTCCTGGGCGAGGGGGCCGACGTCGACGACGCCTTCCAGGCCACCTTCCTCGTGCTGGTCAAGAAGGCCGCCGCGCTCGGCGAGCGCGACGCGGTCGGCCACTGGCTCTATGGCGTCGCCTGCCGGGTGGCCCTGCGGGCCCGATCCGACGCCGCCCGGCGGCGCTCTCGGGAGTGGGCGTGCGCGACGACCGAGGCGGCGTCGGCGACGGACCCCGACGAGACCTCGCGCCGCGAGCTCGCCGCGGCGATCGACGAGGAGCTGGCCCTCCTGCCGGCGAAGTACCGTGCGCCGGTGGTGCTCTGCCTCGTCGAGGGCCTGTCGCACGACGAGGCGGCGCGGCAGCTCGGCTGGCCGGTCGGCTCGGTCAAGGGGAGGTTGGCCCGGGCCCGCGACCTCCTGAAAGGTCGGCTCGCGCGTCGCGGGTTGGCCCCGGCCGCCGGGGTGATCGCCGCCCTGGCGCACGACGCCCGCGCCGCGGTCCCGCCGGCGCTGGCGGCCAGCACGGCGCGGGCCGCACTGACGATCGCGACGCGGAGCCCGACGGCCGGGGTGGTCTCGGCGACGGCGGCCGCGCTGATGGAAGGAGTGATCACGACCATGTCGCTGACCCGGATCAAGGTGGGCATCGCCGCCCTGGTGGCGCTCGGCGCCGGGGCGGGCGTCCTGGCCTACCAGGCGTCGGGCGGTCCGAAGGACGACCCGGCAGGCAAGGGCGCAACGGCCCAGGTGACCGCCGAGGAGGGCGCCCCGATGCCCGGGACGCCGAGCGCCGATCCTCCTGGCGGCCTCGATGCGAAGACCAGGGCGGTGCTGGACAAGCTCGACGAGCGGATCGCCGTGGAGATCCCCGGCGAAATGTCGCTGGAGGGCGCCCTGAAGAGCATCAAGAAGGCGTCCACAGGCCCCAACGACACCGGCATCCCGATCTACGTCGATCCGGCCGGGTCCAGGAGGCGGGGGTCTCGGTGAACTCACCCCTCAAGATGCCGCCCCTCGTGGGCGTCCCGCTGAAGGACAACCTCCGCCACCTGCTCCGTCCCCTCGGCCTCGACTACCGCGTCGCGGACGGTCTCCTCACGGTCTCGTCGAGGAATTCGATCCTCGATCGGGAGATCGGGGAGCTGAAGGATGGACCTCAAGAGGGTCACCGCGCAGTTGCAGGCCGCCGAGCGCCGCGCGGGCCGCCCGGCCGGGCCCCTGGCCGCAACCACCAAGCCCCGCGCCGGCGAGGACGGTCAAGGTATGCTCGACCTGCGCTTCGACAAGGACCCCAGGTCGCGGGCCATCCAGGAGGCGCTCAACGAGCCCGTCTCCATGAGCTTCGCCAATGAGACCCCGCTGGAGGACGTCCTGGAGTACATCAAGTCGGCCACCGCGGGGCCGAACGGCAAGCCGCGCATCCCGATCTACGTCGATCCGGTCGGCTTGCAGCAGGCCGAGAAGACGATGACCTCGCCCGTCACGATCGACCTGGAAGGCGTCCCGCTCAAGACCACCCTGACCCTGCTGCTCCAGCAGCTCGGGTTGATGTTCAACGTCAAGGAAGGGTTGCTGATCATCACCTCCGAATCGTCGGAGAACATCAGGACGCCGCGCACGGAGTTGGAAGAAAAGGCGGAGCGGGGCGAACTCACCCCGGAGGAATTCAGGCGACTCATCGAGATGCTGAAGATGCTCAATGAAGTCGAGGGCCTCAAGAAGATGTTCAGGGAAGCGACGAAGGACGTCCAACAAGGGCTCCAATAGCGCCTGATCCTCACCCTCGGTGCCGGGCCGTCACGCCCTTCGGGCGAAGTCGGCCGTCACGAGAGGCAGCCGGCGTGATGTCAAAGAGCCCGATTCGGAGGATGTCCGGGCGGCGGCCCCGGGGCCGGCGACGCGGCCCACGCTCCACCCGCATCGTCCGCCCTATGGATATTATCGTGGGCCGGCCCGACGATGAGCTCCGATTCTCGGCGGTTTGCCTCGCGAGGATCGATCCTCACGGACTGGCCGTCACGTCCTTCGGGTCGACGGCGGTGATCCCGGGATAGCGGGCGAAGTCGCCGGTGTTGAAGGTCAGCAGGTGTGTGATCCCGTGGACCCGCATCACCGCGGCGAGACGGGCGTCGTGGACCTGCCGGCCAAGGACGGAATGGCCGCGGACCAGGCGCCGCCATTCCTGGAAGACGGCCGGCGAGTCGGGCGGGAGATAGAAGAAACGCTCCAGCCGCGAGACGGCGCGATCGACCCGCCAGGGCGGGAGCCCAAGGCCATTGGATTGGATCGGCCTCGTGGCGACGTTCCAGAACTCGACGACGCCCTGCGTCGCGAGGCAGAGCACCTCGCCCCGGCCTTTCAGGGCCCTGATCGCATCCATCGCCAGGGCATGATCCAAGAGGTTGGGTTGCGTCCAGCGCAGGACCACGTTCGTGTCCACCAGCCACATCACAGGCCCCGGTCTTCGTACATGTTCTCCCTCCTCAGCGCCTCGGCGGGGATTTCGGGAGCATCGATATCCTTGAGGCTATCCACGAACGCTTCAAACTCGCGAATCCATTCCTCCGGCGTGGCCGTGATGTAGAGTGGCAGGTTCGACCCGCCGTCGAGCTTCATCATCCGCAAGATATTCTGCAACAAGAACTGGGCATACTCACGGGCGCCGATGCCGCGCTTCTCGGCCTCGGCCTGCAAGCACTGCTCAAGCTCCGGCGTCAATTCCAGCGTCAGCGTCATGGCCATTACTCCCCCTGCCTCGTCGACACCCTATCCATATTATCGCGAAGCGGCTCGACGATGATCTCCGATTCTTGACGTTTGACATCCTCGGGATCGATGGCGCCGGCGTCCCAGACGAGGGCGTTGGCGACGGCGCAGGCGACGGCGCGGCGGACCGCGGCCTCGGGGTCCAGGCCCGAGAGCCAGGCGTCGGCCAGGCCGGCGAGGAGGCAATCGCCCGAGCCGATCGGGTTGACGGCCGCGATCTTGGGGGGGCGGGCGCGATAGAGGCGTCCCCGGTGCTGGACCAGGACCGGGCCGGGGCCGTCGGTGACGATCGCCCAGACGACGCCGTGCCGCGCCCAGCCGTCGAGCAGCACCACGAGATCGGCCTCCGAGGCGGATGGCCGGCGGAGGTGGGCGGCGGCCTCGCGGCGGTTGAGCTGGATCGCGTCGGGCCAGAAGCCCCAGATCGCTTCCAGCGCCGCGCCGTAGGTGTCGAGCAAGACGGGCACGCGCCGCGACCGTGCCAGCGCGATCAGCTCGCCGTACAGGCCGTGGGTCGCGGGCGAGGGGCTGGAGCCGGATAGGGTCAGCGCCTCGACGCCCCCCTCGGCCAGCGCGCCCTCGACGCGATGCATCAGCGCCTCGGCCTCGGCCGCCGAGACGGCCGGGTCGGGATCGAAGAAGGCGGTCTGGTCGGCCGTCTCGCCGGTGCGCACCGTCAGGATGACGCGGGTGGGGGACCCGGTCGGCGTGACCAGCGGGTCGAGGCCGTCGTCGCCCCTGAGCATGGCCTCGCACGACGCGCCGACCGCGCCGCCCAGGAAGGTGACGGGGCGGGCCCGTCGTCCCAGCCGCGTCAGGGCGCGGGCGACGTTGTTCCCCTTGCCGCCGACCACCTCGCGCACGGCGGTCCCGCGCACCGAGTCGCCCGGGCTCCAGGGGGGGACCGTCAGGGTCTTGTCCAGGCAGGGATTCAGCGTCACGCAGAGGATCATCGCTCGACCGATTGCCGGGGCCAATCTCGGGGCGCGGGCCGCGCCGCGGGTGCGGACGTCGCGGCCCCACCATTCTCGCGGGATCGGGGCCGAGGGCAACCGCACGCCCCGGAAATCGCGAGATATGGCAGCCAGCCCGGAGGCGGTAGGCGGTTGTGGGCCTCGGCGCGGTTGGATATCGTGGAGCGAGTTCGGCTTCCGACCGAGATCGACCCGCGCCTTTTCCCTGGGGAGTGGCCGCCGCATGAGGGCCCTTGCCGTCCGAATCCTGCCCTATGTCCTCTCGTTCTTCAGCAGCCTCTGCATCATGATCCTGGAGCTGGTGGCGAGCCGCCTGGTGGCGCGTCACGTCGGGGCGTCGCTGACGGTCTGGACCAGCGTCATCGGCATCATGCTGGGCGGGATCTGCCTGGGCAACGTGCTGGGCGGCCGGCTCGCCGACCGGGTCGATCCGGGCCGTGCGGTCGGGCCGCTGTACGCGCTGGGGGCCTTCCTGACGCTCGGCTGCCTGTGGATGAACGCCGTGGTCGGGCTGACGCCGGGCCTGGAGTCGATGCCGTGGAACCTGCGGACGGTCGTCGTCGTGACGCTCGACTTCCTCGTGCCGGGCACCGTGCTCGGGATGATCGGGCCGGTCGTCGCCAAGATGGCCGTCGAGCAGGCGAGGAGGGCCGGCAGCGCCATCGGCGACATCTACTTCTTCGGCGCCGTCGGGTCGATCGTCGGCACGTTCCTGGCGGGCTTCGTGCTGATGTACCTGGCGCCCGTCTCGACGATCGTGACGGTCGTCGCCGCGGCCCTGGCGCTGCTGGCGGCGATGATGCTCGGCGAGTCGGTCGGGGCGGCCGTCGGGCTGCTGGCGGCGGCGCTGCTCGGGCTGGGCTCGATCGCACCCCTGGTCCGGTCGATCCACGTCCGGGGGATCATGCTGGGCTCGATCGAGGTCAACCCCCTGGTGCTGGCCGGGCACGCGCTGACGGTCGTGCTGGCGGCGATCGGGGTGTCCCGCCTCCTGGCGGCTCGGCGAGAGCCCGAGGCCCCCGCCGACGAGGCGGCCGTCGGGCCCGAGGATGATGGGCGCGAAGGCCGGGCTGGCCGACCTGGCGGTGCTGTCGTTCGTGGCGAGCCTGGCCTTCATGGCGCTGGAGATGGTGGCCGGCCGGCTGGTCACGCGGCACCTCGGGTCGAGCATCTACGGCTGGACGAGCGTCATCGGCGTGCTGCTCGGGGGGCTGAGCCTGGGCAACTGGCTCGGGGGCAAGGTCGCCGACCACGTCCGCCGCGAGGCGCAGGCGAGCTGGCTGTTCCTGGTGGCGTCGGTCCTGACGCTCTCGGTCCTGGTGATGGAGACCCCGCCGCACTGGGTGGCGAATCACGTGCTGGACGGCTCGGAGGGATCGGTCCTCAGCCAGGCGATCACGCGGACCAAGCTGACGCTGCCCCGTCGTCTTGGCGGCCAGGTCATCCCGCTGGCGTGGTCGGCGCGGGTGCTGCTGGTGACGATGGCGGTCTTCTTCCTCCCGTCGCTGGCGATGGGGACGGTCAGCCCGGTCGTCGCCAAGCTCGCCGTCGAGCGGCTCCGGCGGAGCAAGCGGACCGGCACGGCGATCGGGCAGGTCTACGCCTGGGGGATGGTCGGCAGCATCCTCGGCACCTTCCTGACCGGGTTCGTCCTGATCGACGTGCTCGGGACCAAGGGGGTGCTGCTCCTGCTGGGCACCGTGCTGGCGTTCGCCGCGACGGTGCTCGGCTCGGTCTGGCACGCCGCCTGGGCGGGCATCCCGCTGGGCCTCTGCGTGATCGCGTTCGTCCCCGGGCCGCTGGTTCGAGAAGCACGGCCTGGCCTGGGGCATCCGCGAGGAGAAGGGCGACCCCGCGACCACCGAGGACGAGAACGCCTGGGTCGACGAGAGCAACTACTACTACATCAAGGTCACCAACGAGCCCGACGCCGAGGGGCAGAAGCGGACGCTGGTGCTCGACAACCTGATCCACGGCTACTTCATCCTCGGCCACCCCGAGCGGCTCGACTACGACTACGAGCACATCTACGCCCTGGTCGCCCACCGGGTGGCCAAGGCCAAGGCGAAGGGCGAGCTCGCCGCGGGGGGCAAGCTCGCGCCCCCTGAGCACGCTCTTCCTCGGCGGCGGCGCCTACACCTTCCAGCGGTACATGCAGCACACCTACCCGGGCTGCGCCGTCGACGTGGCCGAGATCGACCCGGCCGTCACCGAGGCCAACTTCCAGGCCACCGGGCTGCCCCGCGACACCCCGATCAGGACCACCTTCGGCGACGCCCGCCAGTTCGTCGAGCGGAACCAGGGGACGAAGCACTACGACATGGTCTTCGGCGACGCCTTCAACGACTTCTCCGTCCCCTGGCACCTGACGACCCGCGAGTTCAACGAGAAGATCGCGCGGATGCTCGGCGACCGCGGCGTCTACATGATCAACATCATCGACGCCTACGAGTCGGACGCCACGGCCGAGGAGCATGCCGAGCGGCAGATCAAGAAGCTGAAGGACCCCGACGACGCCGCCAAGGCCCGCGTCCGCCGCGAGTCGCTGGCCCGCGGGCGGCGCTACGGCGGCTTCCTCGGCGCCTGGGTCAAGACGGCGAAGCTGACCTTCCCGCACGTCTACATCTTCGGCACCGACGAGCCCCCCGGGTCGGGCCTGCGCGAGACGTTCGTGGTGGTCGCCTCGAAGCAGCGCGCTCGACGAGATCCTCGACGAGCTCGGGGGCCGCGACGACGACCCCAAGTTCTTCCAGGACGACCGCCTCTTCGAGCCCCGCCCGTTCGGCCCCAAGGACCGCGAAGCGGTCGACCTCCGCTCGCGGGGGATCGTCCTGACCGACGACTACGCCGCCCGTCGAGAACCTGCTCGCCCCCGTCGCCGCGACGCGGGGGGAGGACTGAGGCCTGATCTCGGGGCCCGGATCTCCAATTTGAGGTTTCAAATTTGAGGGTTCAGGTCTCACGATCAAGGCAACCGGGCCCCACATCGACGCCCCCGTAGGTACTATCCGGGATTTCGGGCGCGCTGTCCTCGAAATCCCGGGCCGGACCGCCGGATTCGAGATCGGAACGATCGCCGCCCATGCCCGATCCCGGCCGAAGACGCCACCTGACCTGGTTCCTCGTCGTCCTGGCCTTCGTCGTCGTTTGGTCGGTGGGCCTGATCCTGCTCGGGCCGAGGCCCGGCGGCGCGGAGCTCGGGCCGCCCCGGCTCGCGATGGCCAGCCCGCCGCGGCCGGCCGACTTCTCGTGGACACTCCGCGACCTCGACGACCGGCCGGTCGACTTCGCCCGGTTCCGCGGCCGCGCGATCTTCCTGAACATCTGGGCGACCTGGTGCCCCCCCTGCGTGGTCGAGCTGCCCTCGATCGCCAGCCTCGCCGACGACGCCCGGCTCAAGGACGTCGCGTTCGTCTGCGCCTCGACCGACGACTCGGCCGAGGCGGTCCGCGGCTTCTTCCGCGGCAAGAACTGGAGCATGACCATCCTGCGCGCGACCGACCTGCCCGCCACCTTCGCCACCGACGGCATCCCCGCGACCTTCCTGATCGCGCCCGACGGCACGGTCGTCGTCTCCGAGGTCGGCGGGGCGCAGTGGGACGTTCCCGAGGTTGTCGACCTGCTGGAACGCCTGGCGCGGGGCAAGCCGGCTCCCGCGCCGGCGGCGAAGGCCGAGCCGGTCACGGCTGGAGCTGAATCCGGGCCGGGCCTCCCATCGGCCTCGCCTGCTGCCGTGCGCTGAAGATCCCGCCGACGACCGCCATGATGAGGACCGTCACCAGGATGATCAGGAAGAGCTTGACGATCCAGCTCGTCTTGTACCGGATGTGCGGCGTCCGCGCGATGATCTCCCGGTACTCGGGCGAGAAGACCATCGTCGCCTTGCGCCAGCATCAGGTACAGGAAGTAGCCTGGGATCAGCAGCCTGAGGGGTTTGTTCTGGATCAGGTTGGCTAGCATCTGGATCGCCATCATCACCGCACTCGTCCAGCGGGCCCAGGGCCGGAGCCGGCGCAGGCCGGCGCCGATGAAGACGCCCAGGATGCCGAGGGCGAGCAGGAACGCCCCGAGCCGCCGAACAGGAAGGCCCCGGTCTGCGGATCGACCGCGCCGGCGCCGGGCACGGCGAAGGGCACCCCGCCGATCGCCATCCCGATCAGGACGATGCCGCCGATCACGACGATCACGCCGCCGAACTCGTTCAGCCAGCCCACCGCCTTGACCGAGGCCTCGTGCGACAGGTACTTCCGGCGGATCGCCTCGTCCTCCTCCCGGGCGCCGAGGCCCGTCGCGACGGCGGCGCCAATCTCGGCCTTCGGGGCGGCGTACGGGTTGAAGAGGGGGTCACCCTCGGGCGGTGGGGGCATCGTCATCGAATCATCTCCGGAAGGGCACGGCCTCGGGGAGCGGAAGGCTCCGTGAACACAGGATAATCCGTCCGATCGCGAAGGGAAGCCACATTCGCCGGGACCTCGCCCGAATCCCCCGCACCCGCTATCCTGATCGAGGACAGCATGCCCATCCGAACCCGGAGGTGGATCTTGGCCCCGCTTCGATCGGCGACCGCCCTGCTGATGCTCGTCCTGGTCGGAGACGCCCGCGCCGATAACTTCGCGCCCCGTCCCGAGGCGGCGGGCGACCTCCCTTTGGTGCTCCGCGACGACTTCGGGCGCGACGACCTCGGACCCTGGCGGCCGACCGACCCGAAGGCGTGGCGGATCACCCGCCTCGACGGCGGCAACCGCGCCCTCGACCAGCACGCCGCCAGCCAGTACACCCCCCCCGTCCGGTCCCCATTCAACGTCGCTTTGGCCGAGGGGTCCGACGTCGCCGACTTCGTCCTCGACCTGAAGGTCCGCTCGACCGCCCCCGACACCGGCAAGCGCGACCTCTGCTTCTTCTTCGGATACCAAGACCCGACCCACTTCTACTACGCCCACGTCGCCAAGATGGCCGACGACCACCACAACAGCATCTTCGTGGTGGACGGCAGCCCCCGCGCCTCGATCGTCGAGGCGAGGAACCAGGGGGTGCCCTGGGACGACGGCTGGCATCACGTCCGGGTCGTCCGCACGGTCGCCGACGGGCTGATCCAGGTCTTCTTCGACGACATGGCCAGGCCCACCATGACCGCCCACGACGCCCGCTTCGCCCGAGGCCGGATCGGCCTCGGGTCGTTCGACGACACCGGGCAGTTCGACGACGTCCAGCTCTGGGGCCGCCGGGCCGTCGGCGCGGGAAGTGCGAGATGATCCGGCGAGACCTCACGCACCCGAGTCGCCCGGAGCCGTCCGCCGATGCCCGCCAAGAACCCCGACCTCCACGGCAACGCGCCCGACAAGTCGCCCGTCGCCCTGCTCTTGATCGACGTGATCAACGACCTCGAATTCGGCGAGGGGGACCAGCTCCTCCGCTTCGCCGGCCCGATGGCCGACCGCCTCTCCGCCCTGAAGCGGAGGGCCCGCGAGGCGAAGGTGCCGGCCATCTACGTCAACGACAACTTCGGCCGCTGGCGGTCCGACTTCCAGGCGCAGGTCGACCACTGCCTGAACGACGGCGTCCGCGGCTGGACCCTGGTCGAGCGGCTCCGCCCCGAGCAGGACGACTACTTCGTCCTCAAGCCGAAGCACTCGGGCTTCTTCTCGACGACGCTCGACATCCTGCTCGACTACCTCGGGGTCAACACGGTGGTCATCACCGGGATCGCCGCGAATATCTGCGTCCTGTTCACCGCCAACGACGCCTACATGCGCGACTTCCGCCTGGTCGTCCCGGCCGACTGCGTCGCCTCGAACACCGAGGAGGACAACCGCTACGCCCTGGAGCAGATGCGCACCGTCCTCAAGGCCGACACCCGCCCCGGCGCGGAGGTCGACTTCGGTACACTACGCAGCGACTCGTCGTGCCAGCCCAAGCCCGAGCCGCAGGGCCGTCGGTTCGCCCGCGGCTGAGGTCGTCAGCCCCGTTCCCAGACGGTCCGCGACCGCAAACCCGGACCGGAGGCGGGCGCCTCTTCGACCTCCTCATCTCCCGAACTACTTTCGAGGTCGAGGATTTCGGCGATCGGGCCCGTCGCGGTGGGTTCGGTCGGCGCGACCGCCTCTGACGCCTCGGCGGGTTCGCTCGGCGCGTCCGCTACGGCGGCGCTCGCCGACGAGTCCCCGACACCCGGCACCGGCCCTCCTCCCGACCCCTCCCCCTCCGGACCGCTCCGCCCCCGATCGCCGCAAAGGCTTTCGTCGGCCGGATTTCCTCCGCTCGCTCCCGACGCCGTGGGTTCGCTCGGCGCGTCCGGCGCCGCGTCGTCGACGGCCGCCCGTCGCTTCTGCTCGGCCCGCAGGTCGCGCAGGGCCGACCGCAAGGCCCGGTCGTGCATCGCCTCGTACCGCTGCCGCTTCTGACCCGAGGCGCTGTCGTCGAACGCCGCGCGGTCCGCCGCCGTCGCCTGACGACGCGCCTCGGCCGCCTCGACCCACTCCAGACGCTCCCGCAGCTCGGCCCGCGCCGCGGCGACCATCTGCTTCAGCTCGGCGCGGCCCGTCTCCTGGTCGTCGCAGATCGTCGCCAGCGCCTCGACCTCGTTGTCGAACTCGAACTTGCCGATCCCCTCCGGCTTGCCACCCAGCGCGTAGCGGACGTGCGCCGCGGTCGTCCGCTTGCCGTTGCGCGCCGACAGGGCGGCCACGACGACGTCGACGATCGGATTGGCGTGGCGCCACTGCGGCGCCGTGTAGCCGAGCAGGGCCAGCGCCCGGTGCAGCCGGCTGTGCTCCCAGAAGCCGAGGCTGTCGATCGTCGCGTCGAGGTCGTCCCACTCCGCCAGCATCCAGAGGCAGCCGGCGGCGGTCTGGCGGAGCTTGTGCGCCACGGCGGCGGGGTCCTTGGCCAGGCGGGCGCCTAGCCGGCGCGCCCTGGCGTCTTCGGCCTCGGGGTCGGGATCGGCGGCGTCGAGGATGCGGTCGGTCAGGACGGCGGTCTCGGTGCGGAGGCAGCGGTCGCGGCGCCACGAGGCGGCGACGGCGGTCTCGACGTGGTAGCGCTCGACCGCGCCGTGCGGCTGGAGGTCGCCGGCCCAGGCGTCGAGGCGGTGCCGGAACGCCTCCTCAGATTCACCTGGCAGGACGACGACTTCGGCCCGCAGGCCGTGGACCAGCCCGTTCATGCGCGAGCGGGCCTTGCCCTCGGCGGTCCTGGGGCCGCCGCGCTTGCCGTTGCGGGCGTTGGCGGCCCGCTTCGCCTCGGAGACGGTCGGGGTGGCGGCTTGACGCTTGGCTTCAGAGGCGGTGGACATCGGCGATGCTCTCTCTCGATCGAGGGAACCTGTCGGGCCGTCGCGACGCGCGGGCCCGACATGGATATCATCGAGCGACGAGCAGGCATCGTCCTGAAATTCCGAGAGATGCTCCGCCGGGGCGAGGTGGCCCGAGCAACGTGTTGAGGCCGTCCGACTCTTCGCCGACGCTTAGGGACGTCGCGAGCCCGGTAAAATCAGCCTTCACAGGGTGGGCACCGCCCACCATGTTTTGATGGGATGGTGGGCGGTCGGCGGGCCGCCTGAAAGTTGGTGGAATCTTTGTACACAGGAGCGAGAATGGCAATCGCTGAGAGAAACCTGACGCCGGGACGGGAGTCCACCCATGCCGTCCGCACCCCTGCCGCCGGAGAAGGATGCCGAGATCCGGGACCTCGCTCAGGCCATCCGCGAGGCCGTCGACGCCGAGATCAACGAACTGGCCGCCAACCTCGCCTCCACCGACGGCGCCCACCTCTTCGGAGAGAACGAATTCAGGATCCGCGCGATCGCCCACGAGATCGCCGCCAAGGCCGTCGAGCGGCACCTGGCGGGGGAAGAAACGGCTACGAGGGTGCCTCGGTGACCTGCCCGCACTGCGGCCGGGCGGCCGAGTTCCACTCGCACCGCTGGCAGACCTCGTTCAGCCTCGTGGGGCCCGTCCGCTACCGCCGCGCCTACTACCTGTGCCGGGCCTGCGGCGAGGGCCTGTTCCCCTTCGACCGCGACGCCGGGATGACGGCCCGCGACCTGACGCCGGCCCTGGAGCGGGTCGCCACGTTGGCCGGGGCGGTCGCCGACAGCTTCGAGAAGGGGGCCGAACTGCTCGAGGAGATGGCCGGTGCCCGGCTCTCGGAGGCGACCGTGGAGCGGACGGCCGAGGACGCCGGTCGACGCCCGGCCGGCGCCGTCGCCGCGGGCGCGACCTTCGGCCCGCCGGCGGACTGGGCCTGGCACAAGGACTACGACGGGAGGCGCTGCGCGTACGTCGAGCTGGACGCCACCGGCGTACGCCAGCGAGCCGCGGGGGGCGGCCCGGCCGAGGGCCGCATGGCCTACGTGGGGATGGTCTGTGACCCGTGCCCGGAGTGGCCCTGGCCCGACGAGAAGCCCGGGCCGATGCGGGCCCGCTACCTCTCGGGGCTGTACCCGCTGGAGGACTTCGCGCCCTTGCTCCGCGCCCGGCGGGGCACGTCGGGATGGACCGGGCGGACCGCTGGATCGGGCTCTCCGACGGCGGCAGCGGGCTGGAGGCCCGGCTGCGGGAGGACTTCCCGCGCGTCGAGCAGGTCATCCTCGACTTCTTCCACCCGGCGGAGAGGCTCACCGCGCCGGCACGACTGCTGCACCCCAAGGACGAGGGCCGGGCGGAGGAGCAGGCGCGGCAGTGGCGCGGGCTGCTCAAGGACGAAGGGGGTGCCGTGCTGGCGGCGGTGCTGGCCGAGTGGGAGTGGCCGCGCCGGCCGGGGCTGCGCGAGGCGGTCGCCGACCTGATCGGCTATCTGGAACGGAACGCGCACCGGATGGAGTACCCGGAATACCTGGCGCACGGCTGGTGCATCGGCAGCGGCGCGGTGGAGAGCGCGTGCAAGACGGTGGTGGGCCAGCGGCTGAAGCTGGCCGGGATGCGGTGGGGCGAGGACGGCGCCCACGCCGTGTGCCACCTCCGCGCCCTCTACCGCAGCGAGAAAGGCCAGTGGGACGCCTTCTGGGCCCGCGATTACTCTCCCAACTGATCGCCTGTATCACCAACTAACGTGATGCCCACCGGTGGCAACTTGCGCGGGGTAGCCCGGACGGCTTAGCCATCCGGGTCGCGAAGCGACAGGAGGTCTTGGGATAGGGGCCGGTCCTCTGGGGTCGTGGCGCCATCTCGGCCGCCTCGTGCGGCTTCGCCGCCCGGACGGGCGAGCCGTCCGGGCCACCCCGAACCGGACTTGAGAGCATCAAGGACCTCGGTCAGGGCATCGATGATCTCGGCGCCCGCCGGGGTGCTGATCTCATCCTTCTTCATCGGATTTGATCCTTGGGCGACAGCGACAATTCCAGTACGCGAATCGTCTCGGGGTCGTTCAACTGCGACTTGCCGAACCCGCGGCAGGGCGCCGAGGGCGACCGCCTGGTCCTGCGCGTCGGGGTAATTGCTCACGAGCATCACGGGCACGCCGGCCGTCGCCGGGTCGGACTTGATGGCCCGGATCAGCTCCAGGCCAGGCGAGCCGTCGCGGTCGGCCACGCGGTTGACCAGGACGAGGTCGAACGGGCCCGACCGGAGCGCGTCGAGCGCCTCGTCGCGGGTGTCGGCGGCGACGACCTGGGCGCCGAATCGCTTGCTGAAGAACCGCGACAGAGAGCCGCGATCGAAGCCGCACTGTCCGACGCTGAGGATGCGAGCCTGGGCCACGGATGTTGCCTCCGCGATCGGGTCGGGGGAATTTCGTCCCGGAATCGCGACCGGGGACGCTCTATTGAGTTTAGCCCCGGGGCGCGCGGGCGCTCAACCGGGGAAGTCGTCGGGGCCGGTCGCGGGTTGATTTCGGGGCCCGGCCCCGGATAATGCGGTCTTGTCGTGTCGTCAGGTCGTCGAGCCTCAACAACCGGGAGACGTGCCATGAGAAGCACTCGGGTCATGACGGCCGCTCTGGCCACGGTCGCCGCCGTCGCGCTGGCGGTCGCGCCCGCGATGGGCGCCGGGCTGTCGAAGGGATCTCCGGACTGGAAGTCGGCCGGGCCGATCGCGTTCGGGCCGGACGGGCTGCTGTTCCTCGGCGACACGCAGGGGGCGGCCCTCTTCGCCGTCGACACCGGCGATCGCAAGGCCGACTCCTCGGGCAATGGCAACGGCGGCGCGCTGAAGGTCGAGGCGATCAACGAGAAGGTCGCCGCGCTGCTGGGGACCTCGCCCAAGGAGATCATGATCAACGACCTGGCGGTCAACCCCGCGTCGGGCAAGGCGTACCTGTCGGTGTTGCGCGGCAAGGGCCCGGCGCCGCGCCGGCGCTGGTGCGGGTCGACCGCTCGGGCAAGCTGGAGCTGGTCGCGCTCGACGACGTCCCGTTCGCCAAGGCGCCCCTGCCCAACCCGCCCGCGGCCACCGCGGCCAAGAATGCGCGCGGCATGTCGATCACCGACCTGGCCTTCGTCGACGGCCGCGTCTTCATCGCCGGGCTGTCGAACGAGGAGTTCTCGTCGCGCTTGATGTCGATCCCCTACCCGTTCTCCGACGCGTCCGCCTCGGGCACCGGCATCAAGATCTACCACGGGGCCCACGGTCGGTTCGAGACCGCCTCGCCGGTCCGCACGTTCGTCCCGTTCGCCATCAAGGGCGAGTCGTACCTGCTGGCGGCCTACACCTGCACGCCGCTCGTGAAGCTGCCGGTCTCCGAGCTGAAGCCGGGCGCCAAGGTCACCGGGACGACCGTCGCCGAGCTGGGCAACCGCAACACGCCGCTCGACATGATCGTCTATCAGAAGGACGGCAAGACCTACCTGCTGCTGGCCAACAGCAGCCGAGGCGTGATGAAGATCCAGACCGAGGGCGTGGACGACGCCGAGAGCATCACCGCGCCCGTGCCGGGTGGCGGCCACAAGGGCCAGCCGTACGACACGATCGACGCGCTGAAGGGCGTCACGCAGCTCGACGGCCTCGACAAGGAGCACGCCCTGGTGCTCATCCAGGAGCCCGACGGCGCGCAGGATCTGAAGACGATCGACCTACCGTGATCGCCCGACGCTGGCCGGCCCTCCTGATCATCGCGACCGCGCTGGCCGCCGACGCGCCGGGCCCTTCGCGGGGCCCGGCGCCCGACGGCCGCGACGGCTACGCGATCCGCTGGCACCTCGACGAAGGCTCGGCCCGCGCAACCGTCGACGTCGTCGGCATCGACCCGGCCAACCTCGCCGCGCTGGTCGCGTCGGGGTGGGACGCCTCGCGGTGGGCGGGGCTGCTGGCCATCTCGGTCGCGGCGGGCGACGCCCCGGCGATCCCCGGGACGTACCGGGTCGTCGGCGACGTCGTCCGGTTCGAGCCCCGCTTCCCGATCCATCCGGGCCTGGAGCACCGGGCGCGGTTCCGACCCTCGCGGCTCCCGAAGTCATCCGGCCGCGACGCGCCCGACGTCGTCGCCGCGTTCACCCGCCCTGCGACGGCGACGGCCCCGACGACGGCCGTCGTCCAGGTCTACCCGACCGCCGGGCTCGTGCCCGAGAACCTGCTGAAGCTCTACCTTCATTTCTCGTCGCCGATGAGCCGGGGCGAGGTGTATGACCGCGTCCGTCTGCTCGACGCCTCGGGCCGCGCGGTCGACCACCCGTTCCTGGAGATCGGCGAGGAGCTGTGGGACCCGTCCGGGACGCGGATCACGCTCCTGTTCCAGCCCGGCCGGATCAAGCGCGGGCTGCGCCCTCGCGAGGAGGAGGGCCCGATCCTGGTGGCGGGCACGGCGTACACCCTGGTCGTCGACGCCGCCTGGCCCGACGCCGACGGCCGCCCCCTCCGCGCCTCCTACCGCCGATCGTTCCGCGCCGGCCCCCCCGACGACATCCAGCCCGACCTGAGGTCATGGACGATCGCCCCGCCCGCCGCCGGCACCCGCGACCCCCTGTCCGTCACCTTCCCCGAGCCGCTGGACCACGCCATGCTCGGCCGCGCGCTGGCCGTCCGCGACCCCGACGACCGGCCCGTCCCCGGCCGGATCACCATCGAGGCCGGCGAGACCCGCTGGCGGCTCCGCCCCGATCGCCCGTGGCCCGCCGGGACGTCGCGACTCGTCGTCGACACCTCGCTCGAAGACCTCGCCGGCAACAGCGTCGCCCGCCCGTTCGAGGTCGACGTGCAGCGCCCGATCGGGCGCCGGGTGGAGGCCGAGTTCACGGCGCTTCCCATCACCATCAGATAGGGCCGCGCAGACGACCGCCCTGGTGCTCTCCTTCAGCGGGCCCGTGGACGCCGCCCGCGCCCGATCGAGGGCGGGAGATCGTCAGAGATCCTCATCCGTTGATCCCGACGGGGTGGCCTGCCCTCGTCCTCGTGGGCATGCGGCTCGACGCCGGACATGCCCACGAGGACGAGGGTAGGCCATCCACCGCGGTCGGGCCGTCAGGCCGATGCCCTGGCGGATTTCGCCGCGCCCGTCTTCATGAGGTAGAAGACGGGCACCCCGGCGAGGATGCTGAGCAGCGCGTAGGACGAGACCAGGGGCGCTGCCAGAAGGTGGCCGCGGTCAGGGCGGCGGTCGCGAGGAGGTAGACCGCCGGGGTGACCGGGTAGCCCGGCGTGCGGAACGGGCGGTGCAGGTCGGGGCGCCTCCAGCGGAGGACGTAGATGGCGGAGATGGCCAGCATCGACGAGATCGCCAGGCCGATCCCGGCGTAGACGACGATGCTCTCGAACGACCCGGTCCAGAGCAGGACCAGCGTCGCGACCGTCTGGAGGATCGTGGCGATCGCGGGCGTCCCCCGACGCGCGGTGAGGCGACCGGCGATCGCCGGGAAGTGCCCCTCGCGGGCCATCGCGTAGATGACGCGGGGGCCGGTCAGAAGGTATGCGCTGAGCGACGACAGGAGCATCAGGCCGATCGCCACCGAGAGGGGGTCGGCCACGCGCGGGCCATAGAGCCGATCCGCCGCGATCTGGGCGATCGGGTCGATGACGCCGATGTTCTCCGGCTTGCCGACGATCGAGCGGACATCATCGGCCGACAGCGCCAGGGCGTAGACTGCGTTCAGGCCGAGGTAGAGTGCGACCACGCAGGCGGTCCCGATCAGGATGGCGCGGGGGAGCCTACGCTGCGGCTCGGCGATCTCGCCCGCCAGGTACGATGCGGCGTTCCAGCCGGTGTAGGCGTACGAGATGTAGACCAGCGAGAACATCATCGAGACAGCCAGCGGCACGCTCAGGGGCGGTCGGTCGTCGAGGTTCGCGTACCGCGGCCAGCCGACGGCCAGTCCTGCGACCAGGAACGTCACGAGCAGCACGAGTTTCACGGCCGTGATCCACCCCTGGATGTGGGCGGTCCGGCGGCGGCCCGACGTGTGGATCACCGCGAACGAGATCACGGCCAGAGTGGCGGCCCCGCGTTGCGCCACCGAGGCGGTCACCGGCTCGTGGATGCGGAGCGGGATTAGGACATACTTCGCCGCCGCGAACGCCGAGGCGGCGGCCGGCGCGGCGAAGCCGATCAGGAACGAGACCCACCCCGACAGGAACGCCAGGAGCGGCCCGTACGCCTCGTACAGGTAGACGTAGTCGCCCCCCGTCCTCGGCAGGGCCGCCGACAGCTCGCAGAGGGTCAGGGCCCCGCAGACGGCGACGACGCCCCCCAGCACCCAGAGGGCGAGCATGAGCTGATTGCTGCCGACGTTGTAGACCGTGTAGCCCGAGGTCGTCAGGACGCCGACCCCGACCATGCTCGCCACGATCACCCAGGTGGCCGTCGCCAGCCCGAACTCGGCGGGCATCGCGCCCGGTGGCGGCCCGGACGGCTCAGCTTCGGGGGGAGGGTCGATCATGCTGGGCTCCGGCTGTTCGAGGGCTGCACGCCCTGGGGATGGGACGCGGAGGGGCGCGGATCAGGCGGATGGCCGCCGATCTGATCCGCATCCATCCGCCTGATCCGCGCCCCTCCGTGTCCCATTCGCTTGTGGTCCAGCCATGCGAAACCCGATCTAGGGCGCGTTGCGCACCGCGGGCCCGGCCACCGGGGTCGGGGGCGGCGGGACGTTCTCGATCGGCTCCAGCGACGTCGGCGGCGCGGAGAGGTTCGGGACCTGCGCCCCCGGTCCCGGGTAGCCGGCCGTCTGGGTCGGGTTCGCCGCCTGCGACGGCACCTGGCGAGGCATGTGCGCCAGAGCGGTGCCCGCCGCGTCGCGGACGTCCTGCTTGTGGTCGTAGATCGTGGCCCGCTCGAGGAAGACGGAGGCCCGCGGGTCGCCGATCTGCCCCAGGGCGGTCGCGGCGGCGACGCGGACATCCTTCGACCCGTCGTACTTGAGCCGCTCGACCAGGACGGGGACCGCACGCGGGTCGCCGAGCTTGCCCAGCGCGTACGCCGAGTCGCGGCGGATGTGGTCGTGCTGGTCGCGGAGCTGGACCATCGCGTCGGCCACCGGATCGACCACGACGGGCGGTTGCTGGGCCATCTGCGGCGCGTTGGGGTTGTACGGCTGGGGCGGGTTGTAGACGACCGGCGGCTGCGCCTGGGCCGCATAGGCCGGCGCGACCGGGGCCGCATAGACCGGGGGCGGCGCCGGCTGCGACGACAATGCCGCGCCGGTCAGGGCACCCAGCCCGAACAGCCCCCCCCCGACCGCCAGCGTCCCCAGGGGGTTCCAGCCCCAACCCCCTCCACCCCCGTTGACGAAGACGGTCCGAGGCCCCCACCAGCCGCCTCCCCCCCAGCCCGGAGGGCGACCCCAGGCCATGCCCCCCGGCCTCGGGACGATCGTGTTGCTGTGGAAGGAACCCCCCGGCCTCGTGATGTTGACCTGCCGGTCGATGAACCCGGGCCCGCGCTCGGTCGTGACGCTCCGGTCGATCGTCCGCCCGCGCGGCCCGGTGACTGACAAATTGCGCTCGATGACCTGGCCGGGCGCTGCAGCCCCGCCCCACCCGAGCCCGAGGACCGTGACCATTCCCATCCCAATCCATCGTCTCATGGAAAAGCTCCAGACGGCCCCTCGCCCGAGAGGACAGCTCCCCTCGACCCCGCAAACGCTCCGGGGTCCCGGGCGCGGATTGTCCCGGCCCGGGCCGTTTTTGGGAAGTCCAAACCCCTCCCTCCTTGATGACCCCCGGCTTGCTAAAATATGCCCGAATAGTCCTCCCATATTGCTTTCAATCCCGCTTTTCGCCAAACTGACTCCCGTTTCTCAATTTCACGCATCCTGACGAGATTAGCGCGGACTTCGGAGGTCGAGGTGGGCGATTTGGACCTCGGGGCTTGGAGCCGCACTCTCGGATGGTATCATCAACGAAAGATTGATGGTCCCACCTTGGTCGTCTCCTCGGGCCACCGGGGCAGCTCCGGTCGCGACGGGAGCGGGCCCGGCGCGGGGGATGTCCCGGCTTCATCAATCGGAAAGAGAGGCGTACCGACGTCGGGAAATCACGAAACTGGCCCGAGACTTGCGTCGAATGGCCCTCACTCTTGGCGCCCGTTCGACCTCATTTCCTCGGCTGATGACGGGGCGCCCCGGGCCGGCTCCGGCCCTCGAATGTCGTGGGCGGATTCGGAATGCGGGATCGCTCCCGTTTCCTCGAGTAGGCCGGTCGGTCTGAGATGGCCAGGATGGTCATATCATGCCGACCAGGTGGGGCTGGATGTTCGACTCGGAAAGCAAAATCGACCCATCCGGGATTTCGCCGAAGGTTTTCGTAAAAAAACAAGCACACATCACGGAATGAGATGCCTTTTTAGGCCCGAACCCTGCCGACCGACGGGGAGAGGAACCGAATGAACCCGCTGTTTCCTCATCAGGTCGGGATTCATTGGGAGGTGACCGTGGTGGAGATCACGCGCGAGGCGATCCTGTCGCCGCCGTGTCAGAAGTGTCGATCGCCGCTCACCGTCCACCAGCCCGACGAGAACTCCCCCAATCGCCTGCTGGGTACGTGCGGCGATTGCGGCACCTGGCACCTGATCGAAGTCGGACCGAGGGGGGCGAAGGCGTTGATCTTCAGCCTACCCGGCATCGAGATGGTCCGGGCGAAGCTGGACGAGGGCCGGGAGGCGTCGGGGCCCGAGAGGCGCGGGCGTCCCAAGCCCGAGAGGCGGGATGGCCGCGATCCGAACGGGCACCTCGCCTGATCCGCACTCACCCCTTGCGGTCCTTCCCCCTCTTTTTGGGCCGCGGCGCCCGACCGTCCGGGCGCCGCGTGGCGGTCGGTTTCGAAGGCGATGACGGGGCGCGGGAGGACGGTCCCCCGGCGGCGGTGCGGGCCGGGTCCTGGCGCGGGTCGTCGGCCCAGATCAGGTCGAGCTCGCGGCGGTCAACGTCGACGCGGGCGACCCGGACCTCGACGCGATCGCCCAGGCGATGGCGGCGGCCCGAGCGGCGGCCGATCAGCGTGTGCGTCTCCCCTTCGAGGTAGTAGTAGTCGTCGGCCAGGCTGGTGACGTGGACCAGCCCCTCGACCGGCAACTCGACCAGGCGGCAGAACAGGCCGAAGTCCTCGACGCCGATGACGACGGCATGGAACGCCTCGCCGACGCGCCCCTCCAGGAAGGTCAGCAGCTTGACCTTGACCAGCTCGCGCTCGGCGGCCTCGGCGCGGCGCTCGGTGCGGGTGCAGTGCTCGGCCAGGGCGACCAGCTCGTCGTGCTGGCCCTTGGGCTTCCTGCCTTCGAGCAAGGCCGCGAGCTGGCGGTGGACCTGGAGGTCGGGGTAGCGGCGGATCGGCGAGGTGAAGTGGCAGTAGTCGTCGCTCGCCAGCGCGTAGTGGCCGACCGGCTCGGGGGTGTAATTGGCCTGCTTCAGGCTGCGGAGCAGGCCGTAGTGGACGGCGTGCTCCTCGGGCTTGCCGGCGGTCTCCGCCAGGATGCGCTGGAGCTCGAACCGGCTCTGCGGCTTGTCGATCGCCAGGCCGAGGCTGCGGGCGAACTCGGCGAAGTCGCGGAGCTTGGTCGGCTCGGGGTCGGGGTGGGCCCGGCGGAGGAAGCCGGCGCGGTGCTCGGTCAGGTACGACGCCACGGCCTCGTTGGCGGCGAGCATGAACTCCTCGATGACCTGGTGGCTCTCGTCGTGCGAGGCGAGGTGGGCGCCGACCACCTGGCCCTGGTCGCCCAGGTCGATTTCGACCTCGGGCATGTTCAGCTCCAGCGCCCCGCGTTCGAACCGCCGACGGCGGAGGATCATGGCCAGGTCGAGCATCTGGCCGAGCGTCCGTGCGACCTCGGCCGAGACGCCGGGGTTGTCGACGTCGGGGGCCTTCATGACCTCCATCGCCTGCTCGTAGGTGAAGCGGTGGTCGACGCGGATCGCCGACCGGGCGAAGCTCCGCCCGGTCCGGACGCCGTCGGCGTCGAACTCCAGCAGGGCGCTGACGGTGTACCGCACGCGGCCGGCCTGGAGGCTCGCCAGGCTGTTCGAGAGGACCTCCGGGCAGCATCGGGATGACGCGGTCGGGCAGGTAGACGCTCGTGCCGCGGTGGCGGGCCGAGCGGTCGAGCTCCGAGTCGGCGCGGACGAAGTGCGAGACGTCGGCGATGTGGACCCCCAGGCTCCAGTAGCCGCGGTCGTCGCGCGTCAGGGTGATCGCGTCGTCGAAGTCGCGCGCCGTGGCCGGGTCGATGGTGACGGTCAGCGCGTCGCGGAGGTCGAGCCGGGTGCCGATCTGATCCTCCGAGAAGTGCTTCGCCTGCTGGCGGGCCTCGTCGAGCGCAGCATCGTCGAAGGCGTCGGGGATGCCGAACGCGCGGATGATCGACAGCGTGTCGACGCCCGGCTGCCCTCGGGCGCCGAGGATCTCGGTGATGACCCCCTCGCCTTCGAGGTAGGGGGTCGGATAGCGGACCATCTCCAAAGCGACCTTGTCGCCCGGCCTGGCCCCCTTGGCGCCGGGGTCGCCGACGAAGATCGGGTCGTGGATCGTCGTGCCGTCGACCTTCACATAGCCGGCGTCTCCGTCCTCGAAGTAGGTGCCGACGAAGGCCGCCGACGCGCGGGCGAGGATCTGGACGATCTTCCCCTCGGCGTTCAGCCCCGGCGCCTTGGGGCGCTTGGTGAGCTTGACGACGACCTCGTCGCCGGAGGAGGCGTCGCGGCTCGCGTCGGCCGGGATGTAGACCTGGTCGGCCTTCTCGTGGCGCCGTGTGCGGCCGGACGAACCCGAACCCCTTCGAGGACCGCCGGAACACGCCGACGATCGCCCCCTTGGTGCTCGGCTTGCTGAGCTTCTTGTCCTTGGCGACGTCGAGCCGTCCCTCCTTGATCAGCCGCTTGACCGCCGCGCGGAAGTCCGCATACTCCTCGGGACCGACCCGGAGCCGCCGCGAGAGGGCCTTGAGGGTCGACGGCTTGTAGTCGGGCTCGGCCACCAGCTTGAGCACGCGGTCGGCGAAGTCAGCCATGAGTCGTCTCGGTCCGGGGATGATCGCCCCGCGTCGTCTCGGCGCGGACGGCGAAGGCGCGGGCGATGGAGCCGCCGATCAGGGCGAAGACCAGGGCGATCAGCAGGCGGCCGATCTGGACGAAGTTGCCGACCGTGATGCTGCGCCGGGCCATCAATTGCGACGCGCCGGCCGTCGGTGGCGCGTTCACGGGATAGGTCTCCTGCGGGACGGCCCACTCGGCGACGTCGAGGAATCCGCCCGTCAGGTCGTGGCCGAACTGGCCGCCGAGCCAGTCCCAGTTGACCAGCAGGAGGTACGCCCCGCCGAAGGTCGCGAAGCCCGACCAGTAGGCGCGGTCGGGACCGCGGAGCCAGCAGGCGCCGACGACCGCGGTCAGGAGCAACGCCAGCGTGATCGTCGAGGCCGCCGCCGTCCAGAGCACCGTAGTGGAGCGCATCGCGGCCATCCCGATCGCGACGACGCACACGATCCCCATCAGGCCCGCGATCGAGGTCCGCCGTGGGTTCATCGGTCCCTCGCCCTACAGGACGGGGGCGTCGTCGCGGGCGGCGTCGGCATACCCGCCCCCCTTGAAGAGGCGGCGGCCGAGGTTCTGCTGGAACGGCGTCCAGGTCGAGTCGCGGACCGGGTCGTCGCGGATCTCGCGGCCGAACGTGTGGATCTTGGCGTCGAGGTTGTCGAGGTAGTGCAGGGCGATCGCCTCGAGCGTCATCGGCAGCTTCGGGCTGCCGAACTCGTGCGTGCCGTGGTGGCTGACGATCATGTGCTTCAGCCGCAGCAGGAGCTCGCGCGGGAACGGCTCTCCGGTCAGGTCTCGGGTCCGCTCGACCTTCTCGCCGAGCATCTCGACCCCCATGACCAGGTGGCCGACGAGCTGGCCCTCGTCGGTATAGCCGAAGGCGCGGTCGTAGCTCAGCTCGTCCACCTTGCCGATGTCGTGGAGGAAGATGCCCGTCATCAGCAGGTCACGGTCGAGCTCGGGGTACAGGTCGGCGATCCGGTCGGCGATCGTCAGGAGCGCGACGACGTGCTCCAGCAGCCCGGCGTGGTAGGCGTGGTGGTTCTTGATCCCGGCCGGCGCCGTGGTGAACTTGCGGACGAACTCCTCGTCGATCAGGAAGCACTCGACCAGGGCCCGCAGGTGGGGGTTGGCCAGGCTGAACATCAGCTCGCGGAGCCTTGCCGTCAGGCGGGCGACGTTCTGCGAGCTCTGCGGCAGGAAGTCGTCGGGCTCGACCCGCGCCGGGTCGACGACCTCGATGTGCGAGAGGATCAGTTGCAGGGCGCCCTGGAAGACCTGCGTCTTGCCGCGGACGTGGAGGAAGTCGCCCGGCTCGAAGCTCCGCGCCAGCCCCTCGCTGGCGTTCCAGAGCCGCGCCCCGACGCTCCCCGTCTTGTCGCGCAATTCCAGGTGGAGGTAGAGGTTCCCCTGCCGGTTGGCCCGGAGCTGCTTGTCGGCGACCAGGTACGCCTCGTCGACCGAATCTCCGTTGCCCAACTGGTTGACATAGCGACGGGTCATGCGGCGTTTCGACCGGGGTGCGGGCTCTCGGGAGGGGTCATGTCGGGCGCGTCGCCCACCGAGCGGTGATTGTAGGGACGGCACGGCGCCGGGGTCAAGGGAGCCGAAAGGCGAACGTCCGGGCCCGCGGGCGATGCGGGACTCAACAGGGCGGCGGGAGGACGCGGATCGGGCAGATCGGCGCCGATCCGCGTCCCATCCTCAGCTCGTGGATCGCCCCGCGGTCACGGGATGATCGTCGGGTTTCCGACGGTCGTGGGGGTCGCCACGACGACGCCGTTGACGATGGTGGTGGTCGAGGAGACGGCGGTCGGGAACGGCTGGTTGAGGGACACACCGCCCGGGACGAGGACGCCGGCCGGCGGCAGGCCCCGGATCGGCGGCCCGACCTTCCTGATCGCCACCATCGGCGAGATCTCGCCGTCGATGACGGTCACCACGCCGAGGAAGTACTTCTTCGGCAGGACCGGCAGCGTCACCGGCGCGCCGACGATCGTCGTGATGTTGGGCGGCAGGTTGACGGTCTGCTGGGCGAAGGACTGGTCCAGGTTCGGCGCCTTCGACTGCGCGGGGAGGCTCGTCACGGAGTATTGCGCCACGATCGAGCTGCCCGGCCCGAACGAGCGGCCCACCGAGGCGACCAGGTCGACCGTCACGGGGGTCTGCGCGGTGACGTCGGTGGTGCCGACGTTGGCCAGCTCGATGTCCGGCTGGATCGTGTCGCCCGGCTGCATGACCGGCGGCAGGTCGAGCCCGGTCACGACGACGCCCGGCGACGCGACGTCGATGCGCACCGGACCGCTCACGCTGCTGTTATTCGTCACGTCGGACTCGGTGATGTTGCCGCTGGGGTTGACCACGAAGCGCAGGAAGATCTTGTGGCCGCCGAACCCGGCCGGCTGCTGGGGCAGCGTGAGCGTCTGGGTGATCTGCTCGAAGCTGTTCTGCACGATCGCCGGCACGCTGAACGAGCCGATCGGGACCTCCCTGGCCGAGAACTTCCGCGGCGACGCGAAGACCAGCACGGTGGTCGGCTGCGAGTCGGCCGAGCTGACCCCGCCGTTGAGCGTCGCGAACGGCTCGGGCACCGAGTTGGACCCGATGTTCTGGACGTCGACGGTGACCGACAGCGGCTGGCCCCACGCGGCCGTCGGCGCGGCAAACCCTTTGACCGTCAGGTCGGGCAGCGAGACGCCGAGCGCGCTGGTCGTCAGCACTTCCCGCGGCTCCAGACGCTCCAGGGGAGCGACGTCCGGCCGGCGTCGGGCGCGACCGTTCCGGCGCGTGCGCCGGGATTCCCATGGCAACACCGAACACCTCCCTGCGGCCGAGGATCGCCGGCCTCCCGTCCCTGCGGGAAACGAGCCGGTCCCCTGCCCCCGTGCCTCGTTGACGATCCCTGTGACGATCCGCACCGCGCGGCCCCCGGAGTCGCTCCGCCCAGGACCGGCGTTCCCTGATCTTTATGTCGTCTCCCCGCCGCCCGAAATTCGGGCCCTTTTCTCGAGCCCGAGGGCTTTAGGGTCGCTGGATGAACGACGTGATCGGGGCAACGGATATCGCCGCTGGCCCGATTGTGCGAGTCGGTTGAATTCCGAGGGGATTCGCGCCCCCGGGGCCATCGGCGGCGACGTGGAGGGGCGCGGATCGGGCGGATCAGGTCGGGCGGCCCTATCGACCCGATCCGGGGGGCCGGGTCAGAGCGCCGCGCTGAACCCGCCGTCGACCGGGACGGCGGCGCCGGTGACGAAGTCGCTGGCCGGCGCGGCGAGCCAGACGGCGGTGCCGGCGATGTCGACGGGCTGGCCCCAGCGCCCCTGAGGGGTCCTCGCCAGGACGCGCTCGTGGAGGCCCGCCACGGCGCGGCGCGCCCGGCGGTCATGTCGGTCTCGAACCAGCCGGGCAGGATGGCGTTGACCTGGATGTTGTCGCGGGCCCAGGCCAGCGCCAGGCTCCTGGTGAGCTGGACGACGCCCCCCTTGCTCGCGGCGTAGCTCGGCGCGTACGGCACGCCGAAGATCGACGCCAGGCTGCCGATGTTGATGATCTTGCCGCCGCCGGCCTGCTTGAGCGCAGGGTAGGCGGCCTTCGACATCAGGAAGACGCCGGTCAGGTTGACGTCGAGGACGCTTCCGCCAGTCGTCGAGCGCCTGCGCCTCGGGTGGGGTGCGGACGGTCACCCCGGCGTTGTTGATCAGCACGTCGAGCCGGCCGAAGCGATCGAGGACGGCGGCGATGGCCCGCTCGACCTGGCCCTCGTCGGCGACGTCGGCGACAACCGGCAGCGTCGCGACTCCGAGCCCGGCGGCGACCCCCGCGGCGGCCCGCTCGGTCTTGGCGGCGTCGCGGCCGACGACCGCGACCGTCGCCCCCGCCCGCGCCAGCCCCTCGGCCATCGCCAGGCCGATCCCGCCGTTGCCCCCGGTGACGACGGCGACCTTGCCGGTCAGGTCGAACGGATTGGGCCGTGCGCCGGGGGTCGGATTCGTGTCGGTCACGGCATGGCCTTCGCGGGTTCGTCGCTTAGAATAGAGGGAGGTCGGGCCGGGCGAAGTCAGCCTACCTGATGGTCCACCCGCCCGCAACATCCCCGCGGCCGGCAGCCCACACCGTCCGCATCCGGTCATGCAGGGAGGTTCGATCGTCCATGCCCGACCCGCGTTGGGAGACCCTCGCCGCGATCCTGATCGACCATTCGACCCGCCCGGCCGCGGGGGAGACGCTCCTGATCGAGTGCTTCGACCTGGACGACGCCACCCTGCCCCGCCTCCTGATCCAGAAGGCCGCCCGGAGGGGGGCGTACCCCCTGGTCGAGACCAAGGACACGCGGGTCGTCCGCGAGCTGATCCGCAACGCCTCCGAGGGGCAGATGCGGGCCCTCGGCGACTTCGAGACGTACCGGATGGATCGGGTCCACGCCTACATCGCCCTGCGCGGCTCGCGCAACATCAACGAGATGGCCGACGTGCCGGGCGAGAAGATGAACCTGTACAACACCCACGTCCTCAAGCCGGTCCACTTCGAGAGGCGGATCAAGAGGACGCGGTGGTGCGTCCTCCGCCTGCCCAACGCGAGCATGGCGCAGCAGGCGGGCATGAGCACCGAGGCGTTCGAGGACTTCTACTTCGACGTGTGCAACCTCGACTATCCCCGCCTGGCCAAGGCGCTGCGGCCCCTGGCGGACCGCATGGACGCGGCGCGCGAGGTCCACATCACCGGCCCCGACACCGACTTGCGGTTCTCGATCGAGGGCATCCCGGCCGTCGCCTGCGCCGGCGAGATGAACATCCCCGACGGCGAGGTGTTCACCGCGCCGGTGCGCGACTCGGTCAACGGCCATGTCCGGTTCAACGCGCCGACGATCTACCAGGGGACCTCGTTCGACGGCATCCGCCTGGAGTTCCGAGACGGCCGGATCGCCGCGGCCGACTGCTCCGGCGGCGATGTCAAGAAGCTCCGGCGGATCTTCGAGACCGACGAGGGGGCGGCGCACGTCGGCGAGTGGTCGATCGGGTGCAACCCGCGCGTCCTGGAGCCGATGCGCGACATCCTCTTCGACGAGAAGATCGCCGGGAGCTTCCACCTGACCCCGGGCAACGCGTACGATGAGGCCGACAACGGCAACCGCTCGAAGGTCCACTGGGACCTCGTCCAGATCCAGCGCCCCGAGTACGGCGGCGGCACGATCGCCTTCGACGGCGTCCCGGTCCGGATCGACGGCCGATTCGTCCCCGACGACCTGCACGCGCTCGACCCGGAATGAGGTCCGATCCCGCCGGCGCACCGAGCGCCCCGCACCCCAACGGAGACACCCACCATGCCCGGGCCGGATCACCGAATCGTCGTCGCCTGCCTCGTCCTGCTCGTCGCGGGGACGGTGCGCGGCGAGGAGACCCGCGGGTCTGCCAGCGAACTGCGTCCGCGAGACCCAGATGACGATCTCGATCGAGCACGGCCGGGCGCACCGCCAGTTCCGCGCGACGGCGCTGGCCAAGGGGTCCGACACGCTCACCGCGCTGACCGCCGCGCATTGCCTGACCGACGACGACGAGGGGGGCACCGCGCTGGTGATCCTCGACGGCGAGGTGATGGAGGCGAAGGTCCTGGCGGTCGTCCGCAACCCGTCGTATCGCCCGACCAACGGCAACGACCTGCCCGGGCCCGACAACGCGCTGCTGCGGCTCCGGGTCGACCCGGGCAACCGCCTCGCCGAGGAGGCGTTCCGCGGGCTGAGGACGGCGGCCGACCTGGCCGACCACCCGATCCCCGCGCGGTCGGGCCAGACCGTCTCGGTCCGGATGGTCGACAAGGAGGGGCAGGAGCACACCTTCCGCGCCGGCAACTACAGCAACTATCGCCTTCTGGAGTGGGGCCCGACTTACCGCCCCGTGCCGGGCGACTCCGGCGGAGGCGTCTTCGGCTTCCGCCGCAGCCCCGACGGGCGGCTCCGCCCGGTCCTGATCGGCGTCGTCGTCGGCCAGAGCGGCGAGGGGGGCGCCGCCTCGCTCGTGTCGCTCGACCAGACCTGGCTCGCCGAGGCCCTCGCTCGCTGAGCGCCGTCGCGTCGCGGGCGACGGATGCACGATGGCGGATGGATCATGGCAGATGCCGGATGGCAGATCTCCGGGCGATCCACCATCTGCCATCCGGCATCCGGCCTGTGCCATCCGGCATCCGGCGATCAATTCGGGCTCGGCTCCGCCGTCGCCGACCGGACGGGGCGCCACCGGCCGCCCGAGGGCCGCGGCTTCGGCGCCTCGGCGCGGGCTCGTCGGCCGGTGCGGGGTCGGGCGGCAGCGCCGAGAAGCGGTCGTCGTCGGCCCCGCGCGCGACCTGCTGCGAGGCCGGTTGCGGGACGGGCCGCCAGGGGTCGCGCCCGAGGCGACCCGGCGCGGCCGGCGACGGCCGGGTCGGCGACCGGCTTGATCCCGAGCATCTCGGGCGGCGGGATCGTGATCTCCTTGTTCGCCTCGTCGCGGTCGGGCGACTGCGCCCTCGCGATCGTCGCGGGCTGGGCGGGGGTGCCCCTCCGGGCCGCGTCCTTGCCGGCCAGCAGGGTGCCGTCCTGGCGGCCCGCCGGCGCGTACAGCGCCGTCAGGTTGTTGCGGTCGAGCAGGTGGTGGATCGACCGGGGCGAGGCGTAGAGGCCGTGGTTGCCCCTCGGCTCGGCGAAGTCGCAGACCCCCGCGACGTAGCCGTCGGTCGTGAACAGGCCGCCGCCCAGCGCCCCTGCTTCGGGGCGGTCGAGCACTCGATCGCCTCGTAGGTCGAGTTGCCGGTCAGGATGCCGCGCAGGCCGGGATTGCGGATCATCGTGCTCCAGGCGGTCGGGTCGTGCCCCTCCGAGCAGCCGACGGTGATCATCGCCATCCTCGCCTGCGGCTTCCAGTGCGCGGGGATGACCCGAGCGGCCGGCAGCCGGCGGCCCGGCCTGATTCGGATCAGCCCGACGTCGCGCGCGAAGTCGTAGTCGATCGGCTCGCCCTCGAAAGTCTCGTTGGCGTAATGCACCGTCTGGCCGACGAGGTTGCCGTCGAACAGGTCGACGGTCAGCCGCAGCGGGAACTTCGCCGGGGCGCCTGCGCGGGCCGTCGAGCTTGAAGATGTGGTGCAGGTCAGGATGACCGACTCCTTCGGCGTGCTGTGGATGATCGTCCCCGAGCCGAACCCGGTCGTCCCCTGGTTGTGGACCTTGATCCGGACGACGGTCTCCCACGGCTTCGGGTTGACCGTCGGCGGCGCGGGGCGGTCGTCGCGGTCGTCGTCGTCGTCGCGGTCGGCCTCGTCGGGCGCATCATCGGCCGGCTCGTCGCGGACGGCCGCGGGGGCGTCGGCGGCGGGCGGAGGGCCCGCCTTCGCCTTGGCAGCGAGGTAGAGCCGGGCCAGCTGCGCGGCGGGCTGGGCGCCCTGGTCCGCGCGATTGCGCGGCCGTCGGCGTCGACGATGACGAAGGTCGGGACCTCGGAGACCTCGTAGCGCTCGGCGAGCTGGGGGAGCGGTCGATGTCGATCGACTTGACGCGATACCCCATCCGGATCAGTTCCTTGACCGCCGGGCGCATCTGCTGGCAGGGGCCGCACCAGGAGGCGTGGAAGTCGAGCAACAGCGGTTCGGCCGACCGCTCGGCGGCCGGCGCGGCGATGAGGGCGAGCAGCAGGGCGGTGGTCATCATTCCGCACGGACTCCTTTCCGCCAGGACGTCCCTCCGCCGCGTCTTGGGGCGCGGGCGGACGGGGGCCGGACAAGCTCGGGGTCTCGGGTCTCGGGCCGAGCCGGGAGACACGCCGAGGTCGGGGCCCGACGGCGCGAGGTCGGGGTCCGTCTCGCCGTCCCGGCCGGGACGGCGGGGCGACGACGGACCGAGTCCGCGCGGGCGGACGGCCGGGCCGAAAGAAGACGGTGTGGTGGCCGAGGGTGAGCGACGTGCCGGGGAACCCCCCCGACCCTTCCTTGGGCGGGCCTCGCGACGAGGGCCCCACGGGCCGCCGTCGTGGCGGCCCGCGTCCCGATGGTCGGCGCGGCGCGCGGGCGCCGGCCGGCCTTCGGTGCCGTGATGTCCGCGACCTCCCTGCACCGCGACGCCCCCGGGCATCCGCCCGGGGCAACACCGAGAACGGAGGGGATCGCGTCCACCGCGGTTGGCCCCTTTTACTAGGACTGGGCGTGGAGTACCAGATCAGTTATCGGCCTTTTCGACCGCGTTCATGAGGATTCCCGGCGACGGGTCCGCGACGCCCCCGGATCGGGCCCGCCAGTTGCTCCAAACCCCGATGGCGGAGGCTCGTGCCGCGATCGTCGCGGGCGAATGACCTCCCGCCCGATCCGGTCTTTCCCGGGAGCGAGGGCCTCCGATGAACGCCTTCCGATCCTTGAACTCGGGCCCTGGCCGGGCTGCTGCTGGCGACCGGCCTGGCGGCCGACCCGGCGCACGCCCAGCAGTTGAGGGGCACCATCCGATCGGTGGATGCCGACGCGAAGAAACTGGTCGTGACGGAGATGGGGACCGGCAGGGAGGTCGTCGTGCCCCTGGGCGCCCAGGCCGCGATCGCGACCGGCGCGGGGCGGGTGCTCGGGATCGGCGACCTCCGCGAGGGCGACGGCGTGGGTGTCGCCCTCGCCTCGGGGGTCGCCACGCAGGTCGTCGTCAATCAGGCGACGCTGAAGGGGGTCGTCAACTCGGTTGACGCCGACAAGAAAACGCTGGTCATGACCGAGGCCGGGACCGGCAAGGACGTCACCCTGAAGCTCGGCGACCGGACCATGATCGAGGCGACCGGCGGCAAGGTGCTGAAGCTGGCGGACCTCAAGCCCGGCGACGGCGTGGGCGTCACCCGCGACGGCGCCGCCGTGGCCAAGGTCGCCGTCGACCCCAAGCCTGCCGAGCTGATCGGCCACGTCAAGACGGTCGCCGCCAACCTGAAGTCGCTCGTCGTGACCGAGTCGGGGACCAACAAGGACTACACGGTGGTCGTCAACGGCCAGACCCGGATCGCGACCGCCGACGGCAAGGCGATCGACCTGAAGGACCTCAAGAAGGGGGACGGCGTGGGGATCGCCCACACCGACAGCGTCGCGTCGAAGATCGTGGTCAACGTCGCGCCCGCCCGCTGAGCGCGGCCCTCCTGGCGGCGCGTGAAACACGCCGATCCGACCCGGGGCCGGAAGACCGGCGTGTTTCACGCGCCCTACAGGGGAGTTGTCCTCAGTCGAGGGGCTTGATAGCGATGTCCTTGAACCGCACCTCCATCGGCGGCCCGGCGTGGAGTTGCAGGGCGATGACCCCGGCCTTGTCGAACTTGGGGTCGGTCCGGTCGATGACCCGGGTGCCGTTGAGGTCGATGGTCACGCGGTTCCCCTTGGCGGTGATCACGTACTCGTTCCAGCCCCCCTTCCTGGCCAGGGCGTCGGCCTTCTCCTTGGGATAGCGCTCGAGGATGCCCCGCCCCTTCTCCTCGTAGAACAGGCCCCAGTAGCCGTCGGCGGCGTCGGCCTGCGGGCCCGAGACGGCGCCGTCGGGGGCGCGCTTGCTGCGGAACTGGATGCCCGAGTTGTGGTTGATCAGCTTGATCTTGGCCTTCAGGATGAAGTCGCCGTAGTCCCGGTCGGTCACCAGGAACTCGTTCTTCTTCAGGCCGCTCTTCTTGGCATCGGCCTCGGCCCTGGTGCGGCCGATGATCTCGCCGTCCTCGACGGTGAAGAGCGTCTTGTCGTCGGGCGTGATCCAGCCGCTCAGATCCTTGCCGTTGAACAGGGGGCGGAATCCGTCGGCGTCGTCGGCGGCGCAGGGGGGTGGCAAGGATCAGGCAGGTGGCCAGGCCGATCGCGGTGCGGATCATCGGGGTTCTCCCGGGTCGAGGGGCGTCGTCGGGGCCGGCCGGCGCGGCCGACCCTGGTTCGGCCCCCGATTGTGCCGCCGCCGTCGCGACCGGTCAATCGTCCCGGCGGTCCGTCGGCGCGGGGCGATCGGCCGCCGGGGCCGCGTCCAGTTGTCTGGCGGGGAGGGTCGGCCGCGGCTAGAATCGGGACTCGCGCGGCCAAGGCCAGGCCCCGCTCACCAGGGTCCCGCGACATGACGTTCTCGGACGACCTCCGCCAGTACGGCCCGGATGCCTCTTACGGCGTGACCCCCGAGCAGGCGCGCGGCCTACTGCGCCCGGCTGACGGCCTCGCACTACGAGAACTTCAGCGTCGTGACCTGGCTGACCCCGCGCCCTCCGGCCGGCGTTCCGGAGCATCTACGCCTTCTGCCGGTGGTCCGACGACCTCGGCGACGAGGTCGGCGACCCGGCCCGCGCCGCGGGAGCTGCTCGCCTGGTGGCGCGGCGAGCTCCGCGCGATGTACGAGGGCCGGGCGCGACACCCCGTCATGGTCGCCTTGGCCGAGACGGTCGAGGAATTCGCCATCCCGATCGGCCCGTTCGAGGCGCTGATCTCCGCCTTCGAGCAGGACCAGGAGGTCACCGACTACGCCTCTTACGCTCAGTTGCTCGACTACTGCACCCGCTCGGCCAACCCGGTCGGGCACCTGGTCCTCTACCTGGCCCGCTCCTTCGACGCCGACAACGCCCGCCTGGCCGACGCGACCTGCACGGGCCTGCAACTGGCCAACTTCTGGCAGGACGTCGCGCGCGACTTCGACATCGGCCGCGTCTACCTGCCCCGCGAGGACCGCGCGCGGTTCGGCGTCTCGGACTCGGACCTGCGTGCGAAGCGATTCACGCCCGAGTTCGCCGCGCTGCTGGCCTTCGAGGTCGACGGCCCGCGCCCTGCTCCGAGAGGGGGGCGCCTGGTGCCCCGGATGCCCCGGGCCCTGGCGATCGACGTCGACCTGTTCTCCCGCGGGGGGCTGGCGATCCTCGACCGGATCGAGGCACAAAAGTATGACGTGCTGACGCGCACGGCCGCGGCTGGGCAAGCTCGCCAAGCTCGGCCTGCTCGTCCGAGCGTTGGTCGGCATGTCACGTCCCGCTTCCATCCAACCCCTTGCAGAAGACCCTCACCCCGGCCCTCTCCCAGAGGGAGAGGGGGATTGACCGCCCCCTCTCCCTCTGGGAGAGGGCCGGGGTGAGGGTCGATTCAACCTCGAACATCATCACCCATGAACGACGCGCTGCGGGCCAGCTATCGGTATTGCGGCGAGGTCTCGCGGCGGGAGGCCCGCAACTTCTATTACAGCTTCCTGCTGCTCCCCCCGGCGCTGCGGCGGTCGATGTGCGCGCTGTACGCCTTCCTGCGGCACACCGACGACCTGGCCGACGGTCCCGCCCCCGCGGGCACGAGGCGGGCGCGCTGGACGCCTGGCGCGCGACCGTCGGCCGGGCGTTGTCGGAGGGCGCGGCGACGGCTGGCCCGGACTGGCCGCGCTGGCCGACACGGTCGCGAGGCACGCGATCCCGAGGGCGTACCTGGACGAGGTGCTCGACGGCGTGGCGATGGACCTGGAGCCGCGTCCGTTCGCCACGTTCGACGACCTGTACAGCTACTGCTACCGCGTGGCGTCGGCCGTGGGGCTGAGCTGCGTCCACATCTGGGGCTTCCGCTCCGACGGCGGCCGCGCCGAGGCCCTGGCCGAGGCGTGCGGGGTGGCGCTTCAACTGACCAACATCCTCCGCGACGTCGGCGAGGACGCCGCGCGAGGGCGCGTGTACTTGCCGCAGGAGGACCTGGAGCGGTTCGGTGTACGGATCGAGGACCTGTCGGCGCCGCGGGTCGGCGACCGCCTGCGCGACCTGCTCGCATTCGAGGGGCGCCGCGCCTACGATTATTACGACCAGGCGAGGCCGCTGGCGGGCCTGGTCGCGCCGGTCGGGCGGCCGGTCCTGGGGACGATCGTCGGGATCTATCGGGCGCTGCTCGACGAGATCGCCGGGCGAGGCTACGAGGTCCTGGCCGGTCGGGTCGCGCTCCCGTCCCGTCGCAAGGCGGGCATCGCGCTGCGGTCGCTGGCGGCGCGGTTCGCCGTCGCCGAGCCGGCCCGCGCGGAGACACGGCGGTGACGACCTCGTCGTGGAAACCGGCGCCGCCGCACGTGGCGATCGTCGGCGGCGGGCTGGCGGGCCTGTCGGCCGCCTCGGCGCTGGTGGGCGCGGGCTGCGGGTCACGATCCTCGAGAGCCGACCCCGGCTCGGCGGCCGCGCCAGCTCGTTCACCGACCCGGCGACCGGCGAGCCGGTCGACAACTGCCAGCACGTGAGCATGTCCTGTTGCACGAACCTGGCCGACTTCTGCCGCCGCGTCGGCACCGCCGAGTCTGTTCCGCCGCGACGAGGAGGTCGTCTTCCTCGGCCCCGACGGCCGCACGTCGCGGCTCCGCGCGGGCTCCCTGCCCGCCCCGCTCCACCTGGCCGGCAGCTTCCTGCGGGCCAACTACCTGGGCTGGCGCGACCGGCTCCGCGTGGCCTTCGGGCTGGCGTGCCTCCGCTCGTCGCTCGGCGACCGCCCCGGCGAGGCGTTCGCCGACTGGCTGCTCCGCCACGGCCAGACGGTGCGGACGATCAACCTGTACTGGGCCACCGTGCTCGTCTCGGCCCTGAACGAGAGGGTCGAGCAGATGGACGTCGGCCACGCGCGCAAGGTCTTCGTCGACGGCTTCCTCCGCAACCGCGACGGGTTCCGGCTGGAGATCCCGCTGGTGCCGCTGGGGGAGCTCTACGGATCGAGGCTCGAAGGATGGCTCCGCGACCACGACGTCGCGGTCCGTCTGACGACCGGCGTCCGCTCGGTCGATGGCGACGGCGAGGGGGGCGTCGCGGGGATCTCCCTGCGCGACGGCGAGGCGGTCGCCGCCGACTTCGTCGTGCTGGCCGTCCCGTTCGACCGGGTCGCCGAGGATGCTCTCCGACGACCTCGCCGCGAGGGTCCCCGCGCTGGCGGGCGTCGCGGCGATGCGCGCCTCGCCGATCACGGGGGTCCACCTCTGGTTCGACCGGCCGGTCTGCCCGTTCGACCACGTCGTCACCGTCGGCCGCACGATCCAGTGGGTCTTCAACCACACGGCGATCCAGGGCCGCCGCGCCTCCGGCTCGGGCGAGGGCCAGTACCTGCAACTGGTCATCAGCGCCTCGTACGACCTGCTGGCGCTGGACAGGGTGGCGATCCGCGACGCCGTGCTCGCCGAGCTGGGTGAGATCTGGCCCGCGGCGCGCGGGGCGGGGCTGTTGCGGTGGTGGGTCGTCACCGAGCACGGCGCAACGTTCGCGGTGCGGCCCGGGGTCGAGGCGCTGCGGCCGCCGCAGAGGACGCCGGTCGACGGCCTGTTCCTGGCCGGCGACTGGACCGACACCGGCTGGCCGGCGACCATGGAAGGGGCGGTCCGCAGCGGCTACCGCGCCGCGGAGGGGGTCCTCGAAGACCTCGGCCGCCCCGCGCCCTGGTGCGGCCCGGGCTCGCCGCCGGTCCGCTGGCCCGCTGGCTCCTCGGCCCCGGCGACGACCGCCCCGTCGCGACCGGCCCGAGGGCCCTGGCGATCTCGCCGGCCCTGCGCCGGGACCCCGGTGGACTCGGGGCGGGGGTCACGAGGTCGGCGGGGTGAGGTGGATGGCCAGGGTATGAGTCCCGGTCAGGGCGGCCTGATCGACCTTGGGCCGGATGGTCCCGTCGAGCTGGAGGACCCCGAGACCCTGGGCCCTCTCATTCGCGTACCGGCCGGTGCCCGCGACGACGTCCGCCTGGACGGCGAAGGGGACCAACGTCGCCGAGTTGCCGAGCTCGGCGAGCTGGACGTCCGCGGCCTTGATGTCGATCGTCACGGTCCCCTGCCTCCCCGTCGCGACCAGCTCGCCCTGGACCGAGGCATCGGAGGGGGGACCGCTCACGGTGATCGTCCCCTGCTCGAACACGCCGAGGATGGGAAAGATCAGCCCGCGTCCCCGGACCGGCAGCTGCGCGGTCGAGGAGGACGAGGTGACGGCAACCTTGGAGGCCGAGGAGGCGGTCGAGACGACGCCTCCCGTCATGATCCCGTCAAGCGCCACGTTGGGGCCCGGCGCGACGGCCGCATCGGCCTGTGCAACCTGGACCGGGACCGTGAGCGAGGGGCTGGCGGTGAGCAGCTCCCTCGATTCGAGCGCCTCCAGGCGAATCTGACGACGCTTCCTGCCTTTCATGGTTATCCTTCCTGGATCTCCGCGGTCCCCGGGGCCAAGCGCCACGCCGCGATGCGGCACCCGCCGTCACGACGGGGGGTGCGAGGCTCGCATGGTTGGGTGCCGTGCGCCGAGATGCGTTCGAGGCCGTCGGCGCGGAGGTGAATCAGGGCCGTCGAGATGGCGACGGGATCGTCGCGCGGGGATCGTACCGTTTCTCGGCGGATCGGTAAAGGACCGTCTCGGCGGATTATGGGGGCTCGCCGGGCGTCCCGGCATCGCCGCGGGCCGCGGGTCGCCGCCGCGTCGGGTCGCGATCCATCCCGTTGAGCGGCTCCGACCGGTATCGGCCGAGGTCAAACGAAGGAAATGGGCCGCGGAGGGACGCGGATCGGGCGGATGTCCGCCGATCTGATGCGGGCCCTTCCGCCCGATCCGCGTCCCATTCTCTTGGGGTCCATTCCTGCGAAAACCATCCTAAGGGCTTGGAACGAAACAACTGTTATAATTCGTCGCTGCGGCTCATAATGGACGGATGCCCGACGATCCTGAACTCCAACGGAAGTTCGCCGCGATCCTGCCGAACCTCGACGAGCGGCAGCGACGGCTCCTCGCCGCCGTCGAGGCCCGCTCCCTGGGCTACGGCGGCATCCGCCGCGTGAGTCGGGCCTCGGGCATCTCTCACGCCGCGATCCAGCGGGCGTTGAAGGAACTCGACGCTCCACCCCCTCCCCCCGGTCGCGTCCGACGGCCCGGCGGAGGTCGCAAGAAGCTCCGCGACAAGGAGCCGGCGATCCTCGTGGCCCTGGAGGGACTGATCGCCCCCGAGACGCGGGGCGACCCGATGTCCCCGCTGCGGTGGACCTGCAAGAGCACCCGCCAACTGGCCGAGGCCTTGGGCCGCCAGGGGTTCGCCGTCAGCCATCGGGTCGTCGGGGAGATGCTCCACCACCTCGGCTACAGCCTCCAGGCGATGGCCAAGACCCTGGAGGGCAGGCAGCACCCCGACCGTGACGCCCAGTTCCGCTACATCAGCGAGATCAGCGGGCGGTACATCGCCGCGGGCTCCCCGGTCATCTCGGTGGACACCAAGAAGAAGGAGCTGGTCGGGCAGTACGCCAACCGGGGCCGGGAGTGGCAACCGGCGGGTGAGCCCGAGGAGGCCCTGATCCATGACTTCCCCGACCGCCGCGTCGGCAAGGCGATCCCCTACGGGATCTACGACATGGGCTGGGACCTGGGGTGGGTCAACGTGGGCGTCGATCACGACACGGCCAGCTTCGCCGTCGAGGGCATCCGGCGGTGGTGGTCCGGCATGGGGTCGGAGATGTACTCCGACGCCGGGCGGTTGCTGATCTGTGCCGACGGCGGGGGCAGCAACGGCTATCGGGTCCGGCTGTGGAAGGTCGAACTCCAGCGGTTCGCCGACGAGACGGGCCTGGAGGTGACGGTCTGCCACTTCCCGCCGGGCACGAGCAAGTGGAACAAGATCGAGCACCGGCTGTTCTCGCACATCACGATGAACTGGCGGGGCCGCCCACTGGTCAGCCATCAGGTGGTCGTCGAGTTGATCGCCGCGACGCGGACCGCGACGGGCCTGGAGGTGGAGGCCCGGCTGGATACGGGGAGCTACCCGACCAAGGTCAAGGTGACGAAGCAGCAGATGGAGCGGGTCCGGCTGCATCCCCATGACTTCCATGGTGAGTGGAACTACACGATCAGGCCTGAGTCGTCCGGATCGCACGGCAAGTCGTAATGCTTATTCCGTTCCAGACCCTAACTCGGGGATGTCCTCGGATCCCCGATCAGTCTCTCGACACGATCGAAGTCCGGGAAGTTCGGCCCGATGAGGCCGCCGAGCCAGCCGATCAGGTCGTCGGCGTACCGGGCCGGGTCGGGCTCGAACTCCAGCGTGTGATGGGCCTCGGGATACGAGATCAAGGTCTTCTCGCGGCCGGCGATCCGATCGAAGTATTCGAGGGTCCTCGTATTATCGACGATCCGGTCCTGTCCGGCGAGCATCAAGAGGGTGGGCTGCCGCACCCTGCCGGGGCCCGGCGCACCTTGCGGTCGATGAAGACGCTCGCCGCCAGCAGGCCCGCGGTGCCGTCGTGCAGCCCGAGCGGGTCGGAGGCGATGAAGGCCTGCCCCTCGGGGCTCGCGGTGAACAGTGCGGGGTCGCTCAGGGGGATCGGGAACGTCTTGCGCCGGTCGGTCAGGAAGGCGCACGCGATCTTGAGTCGCTCCCTCAGAGGGACCCCGACCCTCGGGTGCAGCCCCGGGCAGATCAGGGCGAGCCGGTCGACGAGCCCGGGATGCCGCGCGGCCGCGATCACGGCGAGTTTCCCCCCCAACTGATCCCGGCCAGCGCGATCGGAACCTCCGGGTCGAGGTCGCGCAGCGCCCGCAGCCGTTCCGCCAGGTCGCCGAGCAGCCTCCCGGCCGAGGGGGCGTGGCCGCGGTCGGTGCGGTTCGAGCCCGAGCCGCGGCGGTCCGGGAAGTGCGCCTCGTAGCCCGCCTCGGCCAGCCTCCGGCCCAGGCCGTGATACCAGCCGGCGTGGCTCTGGACCCCGTGGAGCACGACCACCCGCCCCCGCGCCGGGCCCTCCGAGGGCCAGACCAGGACGTGGATCGGATAGCCGTCGGACGCGATTTGCGTCTCGGCACCGCGGCTCAATCATACGAGACCTCCGTGCTCTCGACCGTCATCCGCCGGAGGGCCTCGGGATCCACCGTGACCCCCAGCCCCGGCCCCTCCAGGGGGGCGCCCAGCCGCCCCAGCCGAAGGTGATGTCCTCGACCGTCAGGTTCGCGGCCAGGACGTGCCGGTCATACGACCCCTCGACGTACCGCAGCCCCCTGACGCGCGACGCGACGTGCCGCCCGGCCGCCGAGAGCAGCCCGGTCTCGCCCGGGTGGCAGCCGAGCTGCACCCCGACCCCTGAGTGCCTCGCCAGGGCGATGATCCGCAGCGACGGGATGATCCCGCCGCACTTCGAGAGCCGCACGTTGAACAGGTCGGCCGTGCCGCGCTCGACGGCGAGGACCGCGTCGGGGTAGCCGCAGAGCGACTCGTCGAGCATGACCGGCACCCCCAGCGCGGGCCGCAGCGCGGCCAGCGCCTCGACCTCGGCGTGAGGCACCGGCTGCTCCAGTGCCGAGGGGCGACAGGACAGCAAGGGCCGGACCCGCTCAACCACCTCGGACGCCGGCCACGCCTCGTTGGCGTCGAGCCGCAGGTCCATGCGGGGGCCGACGATCCGACGGATGCGGGCCAGGCGCGCCGGGTCGTCCTGGCCGGCGACACCCACCTTGACCTTCGTCTGCGCGAAGTTGTTCAGTCGCATCTTCCAGGCCGAGATCCGCTCCTTGCGCTGCGTCTCGGCCGTGATCGCGCCGCTGTAGCGGACGCGACCCGGCGGCTCGCTCACGTCCATGCCGTCGACGCCGACCAGCGCGATCGCCCGGCCGAGGGGCTCGCCGAAATGCCGGCCGTAGGCGTCGAGCACCGCCAGCTCCAGCGCGCACCGTGCGGCGTTGCCGGCCATGCCGCGCGGGTCGTCCTCGGTCTCCAGGACGTTCAAGACTTCGAGACGATGGACGACCTCGGCGAAGTCCCGGGGCTTGCCGAAGTCGCGGGCCCAGTCGAAGGATCGGAGCGCGGCGAACGTCGATTCGATCGTCTCGCCCGTGACGTAGGCCCTCGGCACTCCCTCGCCGTAACCGACCTGGCCGTTGCGGAGCGTGACGCGGACGACCAGGTTGTCGCTGGTCGTCCTCTCGTGCGAGGCGTGGCGGATCGGCTTCCGCAGGGGGACCGCGACGTGGTGCAGGGCGATCGTCGCGATGTCGTCCATGATCATCCCATCAGGTAGAGGCCGATCGCCGCGAGGACCAGGCCGCTGGCGATCCCGAGTCGATCTTCCCAGGCGTCGCCGGCGCCCCGTCGCACGAGGCCGCGCCGCAGCCTCGCCGCGAGCCAGCCGACGGCGACGAGCACGGCGGCCATCCCGAGCCCGAACGCCACCAGCAGCGCCACGCCCAGCGCGAGGCGGCCGACCGCCTCGGCGAGCACCACCAGCCCGACCGCGTCCCAGCACGGCACGAGTCCCCCCGCCACCCCCAGGCCGACCAGGCCGCGGGCGCCCCGGGGGGCCGGGTCGATCTCCTCGCGGTCGTGCTCGCCGTAGCCCGCCAGGTGGCGGCCGAGCCGCCACAGGCCGATGGCCGCGATCAGGAACCCGGCGCCCGCGCGATCGCGGCGTGGATCGCGCCGTAGTGGTGCGACCGGCTCAGCCACAGCCCCGCGACCACCAGTAGGACGCTCCCGGTGTGCGTCGCGGTGATGACGACCGCCAGCGCCGCGGCGCGGATCGTGCCACCCCGCTCGCCGACCACCGTGGCCGCGACCAGCGTCTTGCCGTGCCCCGGCTGGACCGCGTGCGCCGCCCCCAGCGCGACGGCGATCAGCCCCAGCCCGAGCATCGACATACCCGAGACGCGGTCGAGCAACGCCGGAAGCCGGCTCGAATACCGACCCCCTCCCCCCTTGCGGGGGAGGGCCGGGGTGGGGGACGGGCGCATGCGTGGAGCCCGTATCGGCCCCCCCACCCCGGCCCTCCCCCGCAAGGGGGGAGGGGGGCAGACTCTCTCCTCGGGGTAGCGAATCAAGGGGCGGTCTCGGGGACAGGCTCGCGATCGCCGGGCCCCGGAAATCGACCTCGACCTGCTTGGTGCGCCGCTCCTCATCGTCGGTCAGTTGCCAGACCGGACGGATGGGGATGAGGTCGACGACGGGGGGGAGCTCATCGCCGCGGAGCTCGACCCCGTCCAGCCCGCGCACGGCGAGGCGGCTGGTCCCCTCGCTGGCGGCGAAGTTGGTGTCGTGGATCGCGAGCCGTCCGCGAGCGGGCAGCGGGGCGTCGAAGTGGAAGGTGTAGCGCGGGTGCTCCTCGACCGCCAGGTCGAAGCCGCGCAACCGGAGCTCCACGGCCTGTCCGTCCACGGCCACGAGGAACCCCTTGGCGTTCAACGGGCCGGTCTCGCGGCCGTAGCGGTCGAACCACTCGCCGCGGTCGGCCCCCGCCAGGACCCCGATCAGCGCACGGAGATCCTGCGTGAGCGTCAGCTCGGACAGGCTGACCTCGTAGTCGATTTCGAGCCGGCCGGGCCGGGCCGTCGCCTGGATCGACCGATCGACCCGCGCGTTCGGGATGTCGTGCGCCCTCGCGGTCGCGGCCAGCGTCAGGAGGATGACGAGGATCGGCGCGGGACGGCGCATGGGGCCCGGCATCCGGCCGGGGGCGATCAGTAGAATTTCTCGAGCGCCTTGGTCACGACGTAGATGACCACGCTGCGGCTCACCGGCTTGGCCAGCACGCAGAAGGCGTGCGCCGAGAGGGCCTTGCGGAGCAGGTTGTCGTCCTGCTCGGCCGAGATCAGGATCATCGGCAGCGCCCCCTTGAGCTGCCGCATCAAGGTCATCGTCTCCAGGCCGGAGATCCGCGGCAGGTGCATGTCCATCAGCGCGAGGTGGACGTCCTGGTCCTTGGCGATGTCGATCGCCTCCTCGCCGCTCTCGGCCAGGAGCGTCCGGTAGCCCACCGGCTCGAAGATCTCCCGCAACGTCTCGCGCTGCGGCGCGATCGTCATCGGTGATCAGGATGGAATAGGGGCGATCCAGGGCCATGACAACCAGTCTTCGGCTCGGCGGATGGTGGGGGTGGTCGCATCCATCGTCGGGCATCATGCAATCGGCGGGCCGAACGCTTTGCGAGGCCCGCGTCGTCGAGTCAACTCGATTTCTAAGTTGATGTCAAGGCGAGCTTATCAAAATCGGCGCGGGACCACAGCGGGCCCGGCCCCGGGGCGATCCCGCCGCGATCACGCGCCGGATTTGGCAGTCATCGGGCCGTGGGCGTGGCGGTCGATCCGGGGGCGGCGGGGCCGGAGCGGGCCAGGCGATGGAGCAGGCCCCCCCTCGCGCCGCCCCAGCGGCGGGCGGGGTCGAAGGCGTCGGCCGAGGCGAGCTCGGGCAGGTCGATGCGGGGGTTGCTGAAGACGTACCGCTCCAGCAGGTCGCCGTTGGCGGCGGTCGCCTCGACCATCGCCGGCAGCTTCGTCTCGGGGTCGACGTAGATCTGCCACGTCTCGCCCGAGGGGGTGACGCGGGTCAGCTTGTGGCAGGGCCTCGGCAGAGGGCCCGGGTTCTCCAGCCCGGCGTAGCGGAGCGTGCCGCGCGAGGGGTCGCCGGCGCGGGTCGCGACCAGCGTCTTCTCCAGGTTGCCGATGACCGTGTCGAAGCCCGCCTCGGTGATCGGGTGCCGCGCGTTGCTCATGACCATCGGGCTGTCGACCGGCATCTTCAACGGAGGGACCGGGATGACCGAGTCGGCGGCGTTGATGTGCATGAAGCGGCCGTCGTCCTCGGAGGCCAGGTAGAGGACCTCGCGCCCCTTGTGCGGGCCGGTCGGCCACTCCAGGCGCACCGCCTTCGGCTCGCGTCGGATGCTCAGCACGACCTCCTCGGGCTCTTGCAGCGTCTGGCCGACCCGGTCCTGGCGGTTGAGCGTGACCTGATAGGACTGCAACCCGTCGAGCCGGGCCCTCGCGGCGGCGACGAGCGACTCGGGGGACGGCTCGATGGGGGGGATCGCCGTCGGGACATCCCCCGGCCGTGCGCCGGATTCGGGTTCAGCCGGGGTCGCGACGAGGCGAGCGCGGCCCTCCCCGACGGCAGGGCGACCGGGGGCTGGAGCGAGACCTCCAGGGCGTGCGAATCGGTCGTGCCCCGGGCCGGCTCGGCATCCTCGGGAGCCGCACGGCCCCCGGGCGATCCGGCGACCTTCGCCTGCTCGGGCTGCGACGGATCGTCGGGCTTCGGCGTCGCGGACGCCCGATCCTGGGCGAGGGCCGCGCGGGCGGTCTCCAGGTTCGGGCACTGCCGCTCGGCGTAGAGGTCGCCCGGCAGGCCGCGGGTCGATCCGTCCCGCGCCCGGGACAGGGCCCCGAGGTCGGGATGATTATCCTGCCGGAACGAGGCCAGCCGCGCGCAGCCGGAGACGGCGAGGCAGCAGAGCAGGCCGATCGCGATCGCCGCCCGGCGCGCCGGGGTCATCGAGGCGGAATCCGTCGCCCGAACCATTTGCGGTGCTCCCCCTCATGGGGCCAGCCCGGCCGAGACCCTCCGGGATCGGCCGGGGCCATCATGGCTACCGAATCGCCGGCCGAATCCTCCGGGCCGGCGACGATGCGAAGGCATGAGGGCTCGATGGAGTCGGATACCACAACCCGAGATCCGGCACAAGCCGAGCCCGCCCGCGGGACCGGCCGTGCGATGGATCACCCGGCGGGGGACGCGGAGGAGGCAACGGCGGGCGAGAACGCCTCGATCGCCGCGAGGTCGGGCATCAGGTGCGGCTGCTTATATTGTTCGACGGTCCCGCCGCTGCGGGCCAGCCGCCGCTTCTGGAATTCGGCCCACGAGCCGGAAGGGATGCGGCGCGTGCGGATCGGGCCGAGACGGAGGGTCGTGCGGCGATTCTCGTACTCGACGTTCTGCGCCGGAGCTCGGCCTCGGCCTCGGCCGCGAGCCGGTCGGCCGCATCGGGAACGGCCGGGAGGTCCCCCTCCTCGACCAAGAGGGTGTAGAACGGCGGGTCGCCCCAGGTCGGCAGGAGCAGGTACGAGCCGAGGCGCAGCCCCAGCGTGCGCTGCGCCGCCGCGACGGCGGCGACCACCTGGAACTCGGAGAGCTTCTCGCCGGTCAGGCTGGAGAAGTGCGCCCCCTTGTTGAGGAACTCGATCAACGGGGCCTTGCCGTGGAAGCCGGCGCAGCGCACGAGGTCGTGGATCTGGTAGCGGTACAGGCCGCCGGCCGTCGTCGGCAGGATGAAGTAGCGGCGGCCCTCGATCAGCTCGTGCGCCTCGACCGTCTCGGGCTCGTCGCGGTCGGCCTGGTCCTCGGGGATGAACTCGAAGTAGTGGTGGCGGATGTCGAGGATGCCGGCGGCCGTACCGTCCTCGACGGGGATGGTCATCCTCCCCTCCGAGGCGATCAGGCCGACGTCGCGCACCGGGCGCCCCTCGCCGAAGAACTCGGGGTAGCCGCGGAGGTACGCCCCCATCGTGCCGCCGGTCCAGTTGGCCAGGAAGCAGAGGCCGGGCCAGTAGTCGCGGGGCAGGAGCCGGCCGGTCCTCGCGACGATCGCCTCCAGGCGCCTCGCCGCCCCCTTCCGCTTCCAGCGCGACAGCCAGCGGATCGAGTCGCGCACATCCGGCGGGATGGCCCACTTCGGGTCGATCGTGCCGTCGGCGAGGTCGCGGATCAGCGTCTCCTTCTCGCGGTCGCCGAGGCGGGCGATCGCCAGGATCGTGCTCGGGTTGGCCGCGATGATGGTCCCCAGGTCGCGGAAGGCCGAGAACCGGAGCGCCACGTAGTACTTCGACTCGATGTCCTTGATCCGCGAGGCCGACGGCGGCATGCAATAGGTGAGCCGGACCAGGGGGTTCTGCATGTGGGCCGTCAGCCCGGTGATCGCGCCGCAGGGGATGCCCGCGGGGGTGGTGCTCTCGCGCCAGTCGCTGGCGAGTTGGAGGATCGGCAGGAGCCCGGTCCGGAGCATCCGCGGGTGGGCGTCGAATGCCCGGATGCCCCAGATGGTCCACCCCTCGCGGTAGTCGCGCAGCGACTCGCGCGTGACGGGGATCGTCTTGGGGCGGTTGGTCGTGCCCGAGGTCATCGCGAACATCAGGACGTCGGTCCCGGGCCCGAACAGGGCGCCGAGGTCGCCGCGGCGGACGCGGTCGATGTAGGGCTCGTGGCCCTCGTAGCCGCGCACGGGGACGCGGCGGCGGAAGTCGGCGGGGGTGCGGACCTCGGCGAGGTGGTGGTCGCGGCCGAACTGGCTGTCGGCGTGGCGGGCGATGCGGGCCAAGAGCAGGTCGCGCTGGACCTCGTCGGCGCGGGCCGTCTGCGCGAGGAACGTCCGCGCCAGCCGTCGCGACCGGGCCTCGATCGGCAGCCCCACGAGTTTTCGAGCCAGGTCGAGCATCAGTCGGCGGCAATCCTGAGCGGGGAGGCGGATCGATCAACGGCCCGGGACGGCGGCGGTCAGGCCCCCGGCCACGGCGGCCGCGGGCGGCTCGGGCGAACCGGAGGGGTCGCGGGGCGGCTCGCCGCCGGGTACGGGCAGGCGCCGCGGCGCGTACTGGCGGAAGAAGCCGGCGATCCGCTCGGCATACGCCCCGGGCTCGACCTCGCGGCAGCGGTTGTGCTTGGCCCCGGGCACGATCCAGCACTCCTTCGGCTCGCGCGCCTCGGCGAACAGCCGGCGCGCGATGTCGGGGCCGATGTAGGCGTCCTTCTCGCCGTGGATCATCAGCCACGGCCGCGGCGACAGCCGCGCCGCCGCCCGCTCGACGTCGGGGAAGCGGCAGTTCAGCCGGCGCTCCGACCGCAGCCGCGCGATCCCCCCGATCAGGGCGAAGATCCAGGGCGGCATCCCCTTCCAGAAGTACGGGTTCGACACGTAGATCTCCGCCCAGCGGAGGATGTACGCCAGCATCGTCCCGCGCGTGGGGAAGGCGCCGTCGGTGATCACCCCCCAGACCCGAGGGTCGTCGGCGCCGACCACCAGCGCCGTCCCGCCGCCCCGGCTGACGCCGAACAGGCCGAAGCCCGCGGGGTCGAGGTCGGCGCGGCCCGCCAGGTGGTCGAGCGCCGCGCGGAGGTCGCGCACCTCGTGGTCGGAGACCCACTGGAGCGGCCGGTACGACGGGTCCGACCCGCTGGCGCCGTGGTTGCGGAAGTCGAACGTGAAGACGTCGAACCCGAGGTCGCGGAGGTGGTCGGCATAAGGCCGGAAGCTCCAGCGGTCGCTCAGGTACTCGTGGCAGAAGACCAGCACGCCGATCCGCGACGCCGCCCGGCTCGGGAAGTAGCCCCCGGCCAGCTCCAGGCCGTCGGGGGTGGCGAACCGGACCTCCTCGCCCCCCTCCAGCGGGGGGAGGCGCAGGGGCAGGAACAGCGGCTTCTCCTCGAAGATCCGGCCGACGATCGGGATGTACCGGATCACGACGTAGACCAGGAAGACCGCCAGCGCGGCGAACGGCAGGCTCAGGCAGATCAGGACGATCAAGGCCGCGTGGCTGGTCACAGTGGGCTCCGTGGGCGTCGTCGCGACGAAACGGGGGTGGGGGCGGCGCGTGCGGGCTGGCCTCAGCCGGCGAAGCGTCGGAGGATCAGGGCGATGTTCTGGCCGCCGAACCCGAAGCTGTTCGAGAGCGCCACGTCGACCGGGCGGGCGCGGGCGACGTGCGGGATGTAGTCGAGGTCGCAGTCGGCGCCCGGGTTGTCGAGGTTGACCGTCGGCGGCAGGACGCCGTCGCGGATCGTCAGCAGGCAGACGATCGCCTCGACGCTGCCGGCGGCGGCGATCAGGTGGCCCATCATGCTCTTAGTGCTGGAGATCGGCACCCGGTACGCGGTCTCGCCGAAGGTCCGCTTGATCGCCAGCGTCTCGATCGAGTCGTTGACCGCGGTGCTGGTGCCGTGCGCGTTGATGTAGTCGACGTCCTCGGGGTTGAGCCGCGCGTCGGCCAAAGCCTCGCGCATGCAGGCGATGGCGCCGCGGCCCTCGTCGTGGCTGTCGGTGATCCGGAAGGCGTCGGCCGTCGAGCCGTAGCCGACGACCTCGCCGTGGATCGCGGCGCCGCGCCTCCTGGCATGCTCCAGCTCCTCCAGGACGAGCATGCCGGCCCCCTCGCCGAGGATGAAGCCGTCGCGGTCGCGGTCGAACGGGCGGCTGGCGCGGGACGGCTCGTCGTTGCGGGTGGAGAGCGCCGTCAGCAGGTTGAACCCGGTCACGCCGAACGGGTGGATCATGCTGTGCGTGCCGCCCGAGAGCATCACGTCGGCGTCGCCGCGGCGGAGGATCTCGACCGCCTCGCCGATCGCCTGCGAGCTGGCGGCGCAGGCCGTCAGGCAGTTGGCGTTCGGCCCCCTCGCCCCGAAGACGCTGGCCAGGTGCCCGGCGGGCGTGCCCGGCTCCTGCTCGGCCTCTCGGATCGGGTGGAGTTGCCGCAGACCCCGGCTCGTGAACGCCTGCGTGTCCACCTTGCCGTCGCGCGACGAGCGGTGGACCAGGTCGACGAACCGGGGGAAGTCCTGCTGCCCCTCGCCCGAGCCGAGGTAGACGCCGAACCGCGACGGGTCGAGGTCCGGGCCGTCCTCCAGGCCCGAGTGCTCGACGGCCATCCTGGCGGCGGCCAGCGCGAACTGCGTGTTGCGGCAGTGGTCGCGCCAGCGGTCGGCGTCGTCGATGTAGTCGGACAGCGCGAAGCCCTTCGCCTCGGCGGCGATCCGGGTCGGGAACGTCGAGGCGTCGAACAACGAGATCGGCCCGACCCCGCTGCGGCCCTCCCGCAGCGCGGCCCAGGTCGACTCCAGGTCGCGGCCGACCGGGGTGACCATCCCCATTCCCGTCACGACGATACGACGCATGATGGAGAGCCCTTGCTTGGAGCCTATCCCCGTCCCGTAGGGTGGGTCAGCGGAGCGCAACCCACCGGACTCGGCCTCGATCGGTGGGTTGCGCTCCGCTGACCCACCCTACAATGAGCTATTCGTCACGAAGGCGGCGAGGCCGGGTTGCCGCGGACCACCAGGGCGGCGGCCTGGCCGTGGCGGGTCAGGTTGGTGTTCAGGAAGACCGGGTTGTCGGTCGGTCGCGGGGCGCCGCGGACCACGTCCAGATCGCACGCGGGGTCGGGGTCGTCGCAGTTGAGCGTCGGCGGGATCAGGCCGCGGTTGACCCCCATCAGGCTGGCGATCAGCTCGACGGCGCCGCAGCCGGAGACGAGGTTCCCCACGAACCCCTTCAGCGCCGCGACCGGCACCGACGGCCCCGGTCCGAAGACCCGGTGCAGCGCCCGCGCCTCGGCCAGGTCGGAGACCACCGTGGCCGCGCCGTGGGCGTTGACGTGCCCGACGTCGCCGGGCGCGAGGCCCGCGTCGCGGAGCGCCGCCTTCAGAGCAATTTCGGTGCCGGCCCCATCCGGGTCGAGCCCGCCGCCGGGGTTGGCGTCGCAGCCCGAGCCGAACCCCAGAACCTCGCCATAGATCCTCGCGCCGCGCGCAGGGCGTGCTCGCGCTCCTCGAGGATCAGGATGCCCGCCCCCTCGCCGGGGACCCAGCCGTCGCGGCCGCGGTCGAACGGGCGGCAGGCGCGGGACGGGTCGCCCCGGTGGCGCGACATCTGGTCGAGCAAGCTCATCCGGACCAGGCTCAGCGGGTGGATCTTCGAGTCGGCGCCGCCGGTGATCATCACGTCGGCGCGGCCCCGCGCGATGATCCGCGCGGCCTCGCCGATCGCGGTGTTCGAGGCCGCCTCGGCCTCGGTGATCGTGTTGCTCGGCCCGCGGCAGTCGATCAGGATCGAGATGTGGCAGGCGAGCATGTTGGGCAGGTACTTCAGCAGCCAGATCGGCTGGATCTGGGGGATGCCCTCGCGGCCGTAGGCGTGGTAGTCGAACCCGCCCGAGGGCGCGGTCGCCTGGTTGATCGCCGGCGCCAGCTCGTCGAGCTCGGAGGAGATCAGCCCCGCGCCGAGGTCGACGCCGAGGCGGTCGGGGTCGACGCCGCCGTCGGCCAGCCCGGCGTCGGCCACGGCGACCTCGGCCGCCGCGACGGCGAGCTGGATGTCGCGCGCCATGTACTTGAGGCTCTTGGTCAGCACCTTGCGGTGCTTGGGCAGCGCGTACGCCTTGGGGTCGAAGCCGAGGACCTCGCCGCCGACGTCATTGGGCAGGTCGCCGACGGCGAACGCCTGGATGCGGCGGACGCCGGACCGCCCCTCCGACAGGGCCGCCCAGACCGCCTCGGGCCCGGCCCCGAGCGGGGTGATGATCCCCAGTCCGGTGATGACCACACGGCGTTCGGAACGAAGCATGAAACTCGTTGATCTCCACCGTGCGGGGCCTGGCCCGCGGCGCGGGCGATCCGGGGTCGGGCTCAATGCCTATCCGGGATCTTATACCTCGATGTCAAATGGATCATGTCGGATGACAGAGGACCGATGCGAACACGCCCGCGGATACCACCGCCGCCACGCGGCCCCTCACCGATCCGGCATCGGCCACAAGCCCTGCATGACATCTGCCATAAATTGTTTCCCATCATCAATTTCAGATCCGGGTCGGGGCTCACTCGCGGGGCTGTCCGTTGGGGCGGCCGGCGTCCTCGATCTCGCGGGCCCGGCTCTGCCTTGGCCAGGTCGAGCACGCCGAGCAGCTGCTGGGTGAAGACGAAGTTCTTGGGCCCGAAGATCTGGTTGGCGCGCGAGTTGTCCAGGTGCGCGAAGACGATCTCGGCGTCGGCCAGGAGCTCGCCGCCGAGGAACGCCTTGGCGTCGACGACCGCCCCCTCGCTCCGCAGGTCGGTCAGCGTGACCTCGTAGACGAGCTGGTCGCCGGCGCAGGCCACGCCGAAGAACTCGGCGCGGGGGATCTTCGCCAGCACGACCTTCTCGGCGAACCCCCCCGCCTCGCCGACCAGGATGCCGCCGGTCTGCGCCAGCCCCTCGATGATCAAAGAGGCGGGCATCACCGGGTAGCCGGGGAAGTGGTCGTGGAGGTGCTCCTCGGCCAGGGTCAGGTTCTTGATGGCGCGGGCGAACTGCCCGCTCCGGAATTCCAGGAACTTGTCGATCCAGATCCATCTCATGCCGAATTGCCTCGATCCGTGACCCGTGGATGCCCCACTTGACCCGGAAACCGTCGAGCGTTGGACGCCTTCGGGTGCCATGCCCACGTCCTCGTGGGCATGCCTTCCGGTCCCGGACATGCTCACGAGGACGTGAGCATGGCACCCATGATCCCCCGGACCTGGATCGCGTAAGCTCCCAGACCGCGCGGCGGCGTCACGCCGCCAGCTTGCTCTGCACGTACTGGACCAGCATCTCCACCGTGTACAGGTCGCCGATCTTCTCGACGTCGGGGTCGGCCGCGAACGCCGACAGGTCGGCGTACGGCATCCGCGCCTTCAGCTCGTCGAGGCCCTTGGCCGTGAGCTTGCCGTCGCTGATCATCTCCGGGTCGGTCACGACGTTCTCGGGGAAGAGCTCGCCGCGGGGGATCTTGATCCCGAAGTTCCGCTCGAGGCGGAACACGATATCCAGGAAGTCGATCGACTCGGCCCCCAGGTCCCCCTGGAGGGTGGCGTCCCGGGTCACGTCGTCCTCGTCCACGCCCAGGGCATCGACCAGCGTGGCCTGGACCTTCTCGAAAATCTCGTCGTGCGTCGGCATGTCATCCTCGAATAAAAGGGGGGCGCCTATCCAGACCCAGCCTGGGAGCCTTCGGTCGAGCCGCCGGAAATCGGGGAGACTCTCTCAATCGTCGGCGAAACCCGCAGTTGAACTTCAACGGGGACGGGACCCGATACGGGGGACCGACCGGCCTCGCCGCGGCGGCGGGCCGCCCGGGTTGCAACAATCTTGCCGATTTTCCCGAAACCTTGCAACCTCAGCAGCGGGAGGGCCGCCGCGGCCTCACGCCTCGGCCGCCGGCGCCGCGATCGCCGCGGTCGCGCCCGACCGCCCGATCCGGATCATCGCCCGCGCCCCACCGACCCCTTGCGGAGCGTCGCGTAGAGGTCGCGCAGCCCGGCCACGATCGCGGCGTCGGTCGCGTGCAGGTCGGGGTCCCGGTCGCGGAAGTTGTAGCGCATCAGCGTGAACCGCCCCTTGACCATCTCCTGCCCGTCGATCACGCCGGTCCCCTTGAAGCTGCTCTCGCGGTCGCCGTGCGCGACCAGCTCGACCCGCAGCTCGAGCTGCCGGCCCGGCTCGACGAAGCTGCCATACTTGATCGTCCGCGCCTGCTTGAGCACCACGATGCTGTGCGCGAAGTCCTCGACGTCGCGGATCAGCCAGGCGCCGGCCTGCGTCAGCGCCTCGAGCATCAGCACGCCGGGCATGACCGGGAAGCCGGGGAAATGGTCGGCCAGATACTCCTCGGTCAACGACAGGTTCTTGACGGCGACGAGCGATTGACCGGGAACCAGGTCGACGATCCGGTCGATCAAGACAAATCGCATGGAAGTCCCCGAGGATGGAGAGAATCCGGCCAGGAGTCGCGGGTGATTCCGATCAGATGCGTCGGGTTGGATCAACGCAATCCCAAGGCAAGGCGACCATTGTAGCGACGCACCGCGACCCCGGCAAGGCCTCCACCGCCCTCCCCATGCGCGTCCCGAACTCGGATGATCGCATGTCCGACGCTCCAGTGTACAACGGGGGCCCGCACGGTCAAATCAGCTCCGCCCAGGGGCGCGGCCGGCAAACTCGCCGGCGCCCGGCGAGGCGCCCCGAATCGGAGAATCGACGCGCGCCCGGTATGCAGGATGCAGCGCCGGTTTTATACTGGATCGGACGGCGGGCGGCGTCGCTCCCGCCGGGCCGGGGTGAATCCCGAACTTTCGTTTCGAAAGTGGTCCGCGATGCCGCTCCGCATGGGTTGGATCGCCGCGACGGCCTGGGCCGTGATGGCCGGCGTCGCGCAGGCGTCGCCGGTCTGGTCGCCCGACGGCCAGTGGCTGGCGTACACGATCGCGGCCCGCGCCGAGGACGACCTGCCCGCCCCCGGCTGGATCTTCGGGCCGGCGACGGAGCTGGGCAAGGGGCCGGGCTGGGCCTCGGGGCCGGGGCGGTCGGCGGCCTCCTACCGGCTCTGGGCGACGCGGGTCGAGACGGGCACCTCGGTCCTGCTCGAGGAGTCGGCCGGGCCGCTCACCGCCCCCGGCTGGGGCCCCGACGGCAAGGCGCTGGCCTTCGGCAGGCTGGTCCCCGAGGGGGGCGACCGGGCCCGCTTCGAGGTCGTCGTCCAGGAGGCTCTGGACCGCAAGAGGGTCGTGCTGTCCCGCCCGGTCGTCGGCCCCGAGGCGACGGCGACCGACCTGTCGGGCCTGGTCGTGGCCTGGAGCCCGGGGGGCGCTACCTGGCCGTCCCGCTGCTCGCGCCGACGCCGGGCCTGGCCATCGTCCGCGCCGACAACGGCCGGGTGCTCAAGGTGCTGGAGGGGGCGTCGCGGCCGTCGTGGTCGCCCGACGGGACCAAGCTGGCGTTCGTCCAGGCGGGTGACCACGAGTGGCTGCACGTCATCGACACCAACTTCGGCCCGCCCCGGCCGCTGGTCGGCCTCGGCCGGACGAGCCAGCCCCCCTCCTGGTCGCGGGACGGCCGGTGGGTGATGGCCGTGGCGCACCTCGAGCGGGTCGCCGCCGTCCGGGGGGCCGAGGGGCCGTCGTCGCAGACCGACCTGATCCGGGCCCAGGTCGACGGCGGGAAGTACGAGCCGGTCGCCAACCTGGCCTCCGACCCGGGCGGCTCCGGGCGGTGGAACGGGTCGTGGTTCAGCCTCGATCGCGCCGGCGAGGAGCTCTTCTTCACCAGCGACGTCGAGGGGCAGCCGTCGGTCATCGCCTGGTTCCGCCCCCGCGACCGCGTCACGCTGAAGAAGGACAACCCGATCGACTTCGCGGTCCGCGTCGTCGGCCTGGCGGTCGCGCCGGCGGGCAAGGTGCTGGCGCTCGGCGCGGGGGCATCGCCGCCGTTCGCGGCGCCGGGGCTGTGGAACCTGGCCACCACGACGGCTTCGGACCGCTTCCGGGCGATCGTCCCGGACGACGCGACGCGGGTCGAGTGGCTGACCAACCTGATCGCCGCCGCCCGCCCCCCGCTGGGCCGCCTGCCGGCCGCGGTCGTCGGCGACCGGACCGCGGAGCGGCCGACGCTGCTGCCGGTCCCCGGCGAGGTGCCCGGCAACGACGAGATCCTGACGATCCTCCGCCGGCTGGCGCGGACGGGCCGGCCGCTCTGCGACCGCCCGCCCGATGCGCCCCCCGCCGGCCCCGAGCTGCTGGCCTTCCTCGACGAGGCGCGGCTGTTCTTCGACTTCGCCCGCGAGGACTACGCCGCCGCGCTCGCCTCGCTGGAGGCGATCGAGGCGCGGACGACCTCGCCCGAGCATCGGCTGCGGCTCCTGAGCGCCCGGCGCAGGCGCTGCTGGGCCAGGGCCAGGCCGACCGCGCGGAGCAGACCATCGCGTTCCTCCAGGCGATCCGCCGCGGCGCACCGAGGCGGATCGAGGTCACGCCGGCCGGCGCGACGCTGACCGACGACCCCGACCCGCGCCGGGCGTGGCCCGACTACCTGGCGATCCGCGCCAAGAAGGCGGCGTTCCCCGCCGACGAGGCCGCCGACCCGGCGGGCCGCCGCAACCCGGAGAACCTCGAAATCCCGGCCTTCCGCCACCTCCAGAGGGAACTCCTGGACTTCGACCGGCGGTTCCCGATGATGCCGTTCGAGGAGAACCCTCCCCCGGCGATCGCCCCGAGGCCGCCCCAGCGCCCGCCGCTGATGCCCCGGTTCCCGAGGCCGAACCCGCCCCAGGGCGCCGCACCCCGGCGCTGAGGCCCGGTCTTCGAGGGTGGGCACCGCCCACCATCCGGTTCGATCGAAGACCCCGGTGGGCGGTGCCCACCCTACGAAGACTAAAGAACGGAGAGCATCACGATCCGCGCCATGGTGACCATCCCGGCCCTCTCGCCGGGGGTGATCGTCCCCCGGGCGATGATCGCGTCGAGGCGGCGGAGGGCGTTCGTCATCATCGCGGCCTGAGGGCCGCCGATGGCGAGGCGGTCGCGGCTCTCCAGGAGGCGGCGGAGCACGTCGCGGATCGTGACCGCCTCGTCCAGAGGATTGTCGGCGACGGGGTCCCACTTCGGGACCGCCTCCGCCGCGGCGGCGCGGCGGATGACGCCGAGGATCACGCGGCTGATCGCCGTGACCTTGGGATAGTCGAGCGTCTCGGGCACGTCGCGGGGCGAGTGGTAGCACGGGTTCTCGCCCGTGCTGAAGAACAGGTAGGGGACCTTCCGGGCCCGGAACGGGCCGTAGTCGCTGCGGTCGAGGATCGTGATGTCCGAGCCGAGCAGCCCGACCGTCAGGTCGCGGCCCCGCGACGCCTCGGCGATCCAGGGCCGCAGCCCCGGCGCGTGCTCGGTCCCCATGACGAAGACATAGCGGTCGCACACCCCCCCCAGCGACCGCCCGATCATGTCGGCCGTCAGGAACAGCGCGATCCGGTCGATCGCCACCGGCGCGTGCTCGACGAAATAGCGCGAGCCGTACAGGCCGCTCTCCTCCAGGTCGAAGCCGACGAACATCAGGCTCCGCCTCGGCCTCTCGCCCTCGGGCGAGCCGACCAGGGCCCGCGCGACCTCGAGCATCATGGCGACGCCCGAGGCGTTGTCGTCGGCGCCGGGATAGGTGACGCCGTTGCGCACGCCCAGGTGGTCGAAGTGGGCCGACACGACGACCCACTCGTCGCGCACCGCCGGGTCGGACCCTCGCAGGCGCGCCCCGACGTTGCGGCCGAGGGTGCCGCCCGCCTCCGGGTCGGGGATCGCCTGGAGGTACTGGCCGTCGAACAGGGGCTCGAGCCCCAGGCCGCGGAACGCCGCGACGAGGTGCTCGGCCGCCTTGCGCCCCCCGTCCCCGCTCCTCCCGGCCATCGCGGGCGGCGCGAGCGCGGCGACCTCGGCCCGCAGCCGCGCCTCGTCGGGCCCGGGCGCCTCGGCGAGGACTGGCGGGAGGTGCCAGGCCAGGCCGGCGATCAGGGCCGCGCAGGCCCCCGTCATCCGTGTCGTCATCGTCGTCGCGGCGCCCGGCGCCGCCCTCCGAATGCGGGTCAAGGAAGAAATGTCCGTAATTCTCCGATGATCGTGTCCCCTGTAGCCCCGGGGGCTGCAAGGGCGAGGGCCATCCCGAGCCCGACCCCCCTGAGGCCCGCGAATCGGACCGACCCGGGGACCTTGCCCGGCCCGGAGAAGCGGACTTTCCCGCCCGAAAAAAATGCGAATCACCCGGCACGCGGCCAGAATGGGTGTCATGCTGTGCGATGTTCGTGGAGAGTGTTCCCTACACGGAGGTGGAACGTGTCGCATCGATCATGGCTCAAGGCGTTCGCGCTGGCGACGGCGCTGGTCGGTCTCGGCGGCGTCGGGTCGGCCCAGGCCCAGGACTGGACCGACTACCTGCACTGGCCCTACGTCCCCCCCCAAACCCCCGGCAACGGGTTCGAGTACCGATCGCTCTACGACGGGTTCTACGTCTACCCCCGCGAGCAGCGCATCGTCCCGCAGATCCAGGGCCCGTACTACCGCAACTTCTACGGCGGCAAGCGCCACCTGGGCTTCCGCCATCCCTACGGCTGGCACGAGCAGATCCACAAGTCGAAGTGGTACCAGGGCTATCACTACGTCCTCGACGTCTTCTGAGCGACGGCCCGGCCCCCTCTTGTAGGGTGGGCATCGGCCACCTGGCCCTCCTCCCGGATGGGAGGGTGGGCGGTGCCCACCCTACAAAGACATAAGTTGCTGCGCATGGGACGGCTCACGCCCCCAGGTCGCAGGCGATCCGGTAGTAGGCGTCGACGGCGGCGCGGACCTGGTCGAGCTCGACCCACTCGTCCTTGGTGTGCGCCTGCGCGATGTCGCCGGGCCCGAAGACCAGGCACGGGAGCCCCGAGGCGCCCGAGGGGCCCGCGTCGGTGCCATACGGGACGCCGGTCACCTCGGGCGCCCGGCCCGTGGCCGCCGCGATCGCGCCGCCGACCCGCGACACCCAGTCGCCCGGGACGATCGGCGAGAGCGACGGCATGTTGATCCACGGCGGGAGGAACTCGACCCCGTCGAGGCCCCCCAGCCGCGCCGCGCAACGCCGAGGCGACCCGCTGGAGGCAGTCGCTGACGACCTCGCCGGGGATCACGCGGCGGTCGACCTCGACCTCGCACCAGTCGGGGACGACGTTGACGCTCTGCCCCCCCTCGATCCGGCCGACCGACAGGCTCGGCGGCCCGAGGACCGGGTCGGGCGCGTCGCCGCCGAGCTCGTCGGCGTGCTCGGCCAGCGCCGAGACGACCCGCGCCATCCGGTAGATCGCGTTGTCGCCGAGGTGCGGCGTCGAGCTGTGGCAGGCGACGCCTCGCGTCCGCACCTTCCAGCGGACCGCCCCCTTGTGGCAGTTGACGAGGTCGAGCCGGGTCGGCTCGGAGACGATCGCCGAGCTCGGCGCCGTGCGGGGTGGTCGCCAGGAGCGACGACCCGAGGTGCGTGAACTCCTCGTCGACGGTGCAGGCCATGACGACCGAGGCCGACCCCTCGGGCCGCTCGCGCACCAGCCGGGCGAAGGCGGTGAGCATCGCCGCCAGGCCCCCCTTGATGTCGCAGGCGCCGCGGCCGTGGAGCCGGCCGCCCTCGACGCGGGGCGAGAACGGGTCGATCGTCATCCCGTCGGTCGGCACCGTGTCCTGGTGCGCGTCGAAGAGGATCGTCCGCCGGCCTCGTGGCGCGTCGTACCGCGCCAGCAGGTTGTCGCGGCCGGGCGCGACGGCCTGCCGCTCGCAGGGGACGCCGAGCGCGCCGAACCAGCGCTCGAGGTAGTCGGTCAGGCCCGCCTCGAAGACCCCCGGGCCCGACAGCGGGCGGCCCATCGGGTTGACGCTCGGGATCGCGACGAGGTCGGACAGCAGGCGGGTCACGGCGTCCACGGGTGCGGCTCCGGGGCGGGTGCGGCGGATCAAGGGGCGTGGCCGGGGCCCGGGGTCGAGCGGACCAGACGGCAGGGCGGGCCATCGCACCCGCGATCTTAACCCGGCCGCGACGGTCGTGGGAAGGACGCCACGGCCGTTTCCTCCGACCGACCCGCGCGGCCGATCTTCGCGGATCGCCCGGATCATCCGCCCGCGACGTGCTAGACTTGCGCCGAGACGCCCGTCGCCCTCGTCACCGGAGGTCACCGCGGGAGGTCGGGGCGCGGCGGCGCCCGGATCTATTCGGATTATCCCTCACGACCGACGCCGCCGCGATCCGATGGCTTGAGATGGAGGCCGCTCATCCGGAGGCCTGGCGCAGTTCCCCAGATCCTCGGGACAATTCCTCTTGTCTGGATCGGCTGATCGCTTAGAATCCCACGAACCTCTCGGGGCCCGTGCATTCGTTCGGGCCCCAAACATCCTCGATGTGAGGGCCAGGAACCCGATGGGCGATTCTGCTACCACAGCGAGCCCGATCGTCACCATCCCAAACCCGGGCGAGTTTGCGGATGGCGACGAGCCTCCCAGTCCGGCACCCACGCCCCTCTCCGCCCGCCACCCCGCCTGGGCCGACGTCCCCGACGGCGACTGGAATGACTGGCGCTGGCAGTCGCAGCACGCCGTCCGGCACCCCAGGCAGCTCCTCGACCTGCTCGCCTTCAGCGACGAGGAGCGTCACGCCGTCGAGACGCTCCAGGCGTATTACAAGCTCGCGATCCCGCCGTATTACCTGTCCTTGATCGATCCGCTCGACCCGCACGACCCGATCCGCCTCCAGTCGGTCCCCTCGCCCCTGGAGATGGCCGGCGCCGCCGGCGCCGACGGCGAGGACGACCCGCTCGACGAGGACAAGGACTCGCCCGTCCCCGGCCTGACGCACCGCTACCCCGACCGCGCCCTGATCGTCACGACGCATGTTTGCACGATGTATTGCCGGTTCTGCACGCGCAAGCGCGCGACGATGAAGCGAGGAGGCTGGGACGCCGTCTCGCGCGACGACCGCCGGATGGTCGAGTACGTCCGCGACCACCCCGAGATCCGCGACGTGATCGTCTCGGGCGGCGACCCGCTGACCCTCCCCCCCGAGAAGCTCGCCTTCTTCGTCGAGAGTTTGACGCGCGATCAGCCACCTCGACGTGATCCGGATCGGCACGCGCGTCCCGGTCACGCTGCCGCAGAGGCTCGACGACGACGGCCTCGTGGCGCTGCTGGCCGACTCGGGGAAGGTCTGGATTCAGACCCACTTCAACCACCCGCGCGAGGTCACGCCCGAGGCCCGCCGCGCCTGCGACCGCCTGCGGATGGGCGGGATGCCGATCAACAACCACGCCGTCCTGCTCAAGGGGATCAACGACAGCCTGGCCGTCCAGCGCGAGCTGTGCCGGGCGCTCCTGCGGATCAAGGTCCGCCCCTACTACCTCTTCCACTGCGACCCCGTCACGGGCGCCGGGCACTTCCGGACGCCGGTCTGGAAGGGGATCGAGATCATCGAGGGCCTGCGCGGGCACATCTCGGGCCTGGGCGTGCCGACCTACGTCGTCGACGCCCCCCGCGGCGGCGGCAAGATCCCCCTGATGCCGAACTACCTCGTGTCGGCTTCCGACGACGCGGTCGTGCTCCGCAATTATGAAGGGATGATGGTCCATTACCACCCGACCGGCGAGCCGCCGGCGCGACGGCCCCCGGTCGAGACGCAGGGCGTGAGCGGCCTGCTCGAAGGGCACGCCGAGGTGCTCGTCCCCGAGGGCAACCCGCGCCTGCTCCGCCGCCGGGCCCGCAACCAGCCCGCCGGGGTCGGCAAGCCGGCGCAGGTCAACGGCAACGGGCCCGCGAACGGGAGCGGACGGGGCAACGCCAAGCGAGGGACTGCGCTTGAGGGCGCTGAGGATCGGGATCGCCTTCGACCTCGTGCCGACCGCCCGGCCCCACGACGGCCCGGACGATCGGTACGAGGAGTTCGACAAGCCGCAGACCATCGAGGCCCTGGCCGAGGTCCTGCGCGGCGAGGGGCACGACGTCGCGCCTGCTCGGCGACGGCCGGGAGTTCCTCGCGAGGGTCCTGGCCGACCCGCCCGACTTCGTCTGGAACCTCGCCGAGGGGGAGGGCTCGGGCCGCAGCCGCGAGGCGCGCGTGCCGGCCGTCCTGGAGATGCTCGGCATCCCGCACACCGGCTCCGACCCCCTGACCCTGGCGGCCTCGCTCGATAAATCGGTGGCCAAGGCGCTCGTCGCCGCCGAGGGGGTCGCGGTCCCGCGGGGGCTCGCGCTCGCCCCCGCCGCCGGCCCGGACGCGATCGAGGCGAGGCTCGGCCGGCTCGCCGCGAGCGTCCCGTTCCCCTGGCTGCTGAAGCCCGCGTTCGAGGGGTCGAGCAAGGGCATCCGGGCGCGATGCCTGGTCGATTCGGTCGACGAGGCCGCCGACCTCTATCGGTCGCTGTCGCGCGACTACGCGCAGACGGTCCTGGTCGAGGAGTTCATCGCGGGGGACGAGTTGACCGTCGGGATCGTGGGCAACGGCGCCTCCGCCGAGGTGATCGGCGCGATGCGCGTGGTCCCGAGGCGCGACCGCGACCGCTTCGTCTACTCGCTCGACCTGAAGCGCGACTGGAGCGAGAACGTCGCCTACGAGGTCCCCGCGCGGCTCGCGACGGGGGTCGTGGACGCGGTCGAGCGGTCGGCGCTGCTGGCCTACGGGTCCCTCGGCTGCCGCGACGTGGCGCGGGTCGACTACCGGGTGCGCGACGGCGTCCCCTACTTCCTCGAGGCCAACCCCCTGCCCGGCCTGGCGCCCGACTGGAGCGACCTCGTCATCCTGGCGCACGGGGTGGGCGTCGAGTACGCCGAGCTGATCCGCCTGATCCTCGACGCGGCGCTGGCGCGAGTCGGCCTGGCAGAGCCCGAGCCGAGGGGGGTCGTCCGGTGAGCGGGCGCGGCCGAGGGTCGCGGTGCTCTACAACGACCCCGTCCTGCCGGCCGGGCACCCCGTCGCGGCCTCCGAGGCGGACGTCGTCGCGGTGGCGCGGGGCGTGGCCGAGGCGCTCGGACGAGCATGGCTTCGAAGCCGTGCTCCTGCCCGCCCGCCCGCCGGTCCGCCTCGTCCTGGAGGCGCTCGACGCGATCGCGCCGGCCGTGGTCTTCAACCTGATCGAGGGCTTCGGCGGGAACGAGTCGCACGCCACCCCCATGACGGGGCTGCTCGAGCTGACCGGCCTGCCCTACACGGGCTCGACCGTCGATGCGCTGTCGATCTGCCTGTCGAAGGCGCGCGCCAAGGCGCTCCTGCGCGGCGTCGGACTGCCGACGGCGCCGTTCTTCGTCATCGGCCCCGGCGACCCGGTCCCGTCCTGGGACTGGCCCGGGCCGGCGATCGTCAAGCCCGACGCCGGGGACGGCAGCGTCGGCATCGACCAGGGGAGCGTCGTGTCCGATCGGCGGGCGCTGGCGGCGCGGGTCGCCCACCTCCGCGGAGCGTACCGCGGCGACGTGCTGGTCGAGGCGTACCTGCCCGGGCCCGAGTATAACGTGGGGCTGGTGGCGCTGCCCGATCCCGAGCCCTTGCCGGTGGCCGAGGTGGTGTACGCCCCCTCGGCCGGGACGTGGCCGATCTTGACCTACGCCGCGAAGTGGGACGAGGGGCTCGGCCGAGGACCGCGCCAGCCCGGTCCGGTGCCCGGCGGCGGTCGAGAGGGCCTTGGCCGACGGGCTCGGCCGGCTGGCGGTCGCCGCCTTCCGGGCGACGGGGTGTCGCGATTATGCGCGGGTTGATCTGCGACTCGACGGCCTCGGCGAGCCGATGATCCTGGAGGTGAACCCGAACCCCGACGTCGGCCGATCGGCCGGTTGGGCGCGGGCGTTGCGTGCGTCGGGGAGGGATTACGCGGCGACGATCGCGGCGATCGCGCGGCAGGCTTTGAGGAGGTGGGGAGTGGGGAGTGGAGAGTGAGGAGTTTGTTCGTTCCTCGTGATTGCTCCCCACTCCCCACTCTCCACTCCCCACCGGATGGCGTCGGCAGGGATCGCCGGTGCCGTGTTTGTGCAGAGGGGTCACGGAAGATGTCCACGGTCATCGGCCCGCGTCCGGGCCCCGCGAGGGCCAGCATGTTCCGGATCAGCCACGTCCTCGGCGTGCATCGCGAGCACGACCGGCGCCGCCTCGCCGAGATCCAGGCGCTGTTCGAGGGCACCTTCCCCGGCTTCGTCGGGCCGCCCGACTACATCGCGCGCAAGCTGTCCGATCAGACGATGCGCGGCTTCCCGGCGATCCTCCTGGCCGCGCACGGGCCCGGCGACCGGATCATGGGGTTCGCGCTGGCCGACTACTTCGAACCGATCGGCTTCGCCTACCTCGACTTCATCGTCGCGCAGGCCGAGCGTCGCGGCCGGGGGCTCGGCGGCGCCCTGTACGAGGCCCTGCGCGAGGACCTGATCGCTCGGGGCGCCCAGGGCCTCCTCTTCGAGGCCCCCACCGACGACCCCGCGCAGGTGACCAACCCCGCGCACCTGAAGGCGAACAGGGCGCGGCTGAGGTTCTACGAGCGCTACGGCGCCCGCCCGATCGTCGGCACCCTCTACGACCAGCCGATCCGCCCCGGCATCCCGGCCGAGCCCCGCCTGCTCTACGACCCCCTGGAGAACGCCGAGCCGCTCGAGGCCGACGGCCTCCGCGAGGCGATCCGGATGATCCTGATCCATCGCTACAACTACGCCGACGACGACCCCTACGTCGCGCAGGTGCTCGGCTCGGTCAAGGACTCGCCCGTCCAGGTCCGCAAGCCGAAGTACGCCGGGCCGAACGAGAGGAAGGTCAAGAGGCCGAGGCGGCTCCACCCGCTGAAGGTCTTCTGCTCGTCGCGGCACGCGCTGCACCACGTCCGCGAGCGCGGCTACGTCGAGAGGCCGGCGCGGGTCGACGTGATCCTCAAGGCGCTCGACGACCTGCCCGACGTCGAGCGCCTGCCGACCCGCAATTTCGGCGAGAAGCCGATCCGCGCCGTCCACGACGCCGACTTCGTCAACTACCTGCGCAACTTCTGCAAGGAGCTGCCCAAGGGGGAGATGGTCTATCCCTACGTCTTCCCGATCCGGAGGACCGACCGCCCGCCGCACGACCGGAGCCGCCGCGCGGGGTACTACTGCATCGACACCTTCACCCCCCTGAGCCGCGACGCCTACAAGGCCGCCCGCGCCGCGGTGAACGTGGCGCTGTCGGGGGCCGAGGCTCTGATCGAGGGGCATCCGCTCGTGTACAGCCTGTGCCGCCCCCCCGGCCACCACGCCGAGCGCGACACCTACGGCGGCTTCTGCTACTTCTGCAACGGCGCGATCGCCGCGCAGTATCTTCTGCCCACCTTCGGCCGGGTGGCGATCCTCGACATCGACTACCACCACGGCAACGGCGCCCAGGACATCTTCTACAACCGCTCCGACGTCCTGACCGTCTCGATCCACGGCCATCCCAGCTTCGCCTACCCGTATTTCTCCGGGTTCGCCGACGAGGTCGGCGAGGGGGAGGGGAAGGGCTTCAACCACAACCTGCCCCTGCCCGAGGACGTCCTCGACGCGCGCTACCTGGAGGAGCTCGACGAGGCCTTGGAGCTCGTCCGCCGGTTCCAGCCCGAGGCCCTGGTCGTCCCGGTCGGGCTGGACATCGCCAAGGCCGACCCGACCGGCACCTGGAGCGTCACCCCCGATGGCCTCTACGAGATCGGCTCGCGGATCGGCGGCCTCCACCTGCCGACGCTGCTCGTGCAGGAGGGGGGCTACAACATCCGCTTCCTCGGCCGCAACGCCGCGCGCCTGCTGACCGGCGCTGCGCCGCGCGCTGGGGCGAAGGTCGCGGCGGCGGCGTTGACGTGATCGTCGGCGTGCCGTCAGTCCTTCGTCCGAGGGGCGGGCACATGCTCAGGCCCGTCCCGGGGCTCCCGATCGCCGCCCGGCTCCGCGAAGAACGCGAAGTACATCGCGTTCGCAGTCTCGTCCATCCCCGGCGGCCCGAGGGCGATCCGGCCCGCGGGGGCCTTCCTGACGAACACTCGATACGCACCGTCACCGCGGCTCATGACCGGCTCATCCGTCTTGATCCGGTGGCCCGTGGGCGCGAACTCCTCCAGCCACGACGGGGTGCCGTGCCGCTTGTACGTCCTCAAGGCCCTCTCGTCGATCGCCACGAACACGTAGCACGGCCTCGCGGCCGAGACGACGACGGAGAACCGGCCGTCCACGACGCCCTTGTGCCCCATCCGGGTCTGGAGCAGCGACAGCCCGGAGAGCCCCTCGGGAAGGTCGCGGATCGCGTACTCCCGGTCGCTGTAGGGGCGGGCGCCCGGCTTCAGGCCGGCGGGCACGACCCGGTAGCCGGCGTCTCCCTGCGTGGCCGACGGCGACACCCCGGGCCTGTCGGGGAGCACGTCGCCGCTCGGGACGAGGTCGTCGCCCCGGAGCAGGAGGAGCCGTCGCGAGGTGTCCGGGGCCGCGAGCAGGGTCACGTCGGCCGGCCTTAGGGGACGCAAGTCCAGCTCGATCTGGCGAGGCAGATGCGGCGGGGGGCCCGGCCTCGGGGGGACGGGGGCGATCTTCGGAGTGGGGAAGTCCCGCACGATCTCCGCGGGCTGGGGATCGGCCGGGATGGTCAGCCTCTCTACTGTCATTTTCATCATAGACAACGGCACCTGAACCGTATAATTGCCGGGGCCGAGGTGGAGCTCGTAGCGGCCGTCCTCCCCGACAGGGGTCCCGAGCGTCAGGCTGGCCGAGCCGGCGAACCGGGCCTCCTTCCGCCCTTCGGCCCGGATCTCCTCCGGGATCATCCCCCCATCGATGCGGACGGAGATCCACTCCCTCGGCCCGGCGCGTCCGCTCCTCCCGGCGGTCGTGACCCGGCCGTGGAGCCACGTCGCCCGGCCGAGCACGAAGTCGACCCCCTCGACGGGCCGCCCGGCGCGGACGACCAGGCCGGCCCGGTACGGCGCGCCCCATTGCTCGTCGACCACCGCGACGACGTAGGCTTGCTCGGAATGGACGCGCATCCGGTAGCGGCCGTCGGCATCGGTGCGCGCGAACCCGTGGAAACCATTGTTCCCGGCCCCCTTGCCCTCCGCCTTGACGAGGATTCCCGCCCCGGGGCGGCCGTCGGCGTGGGTGACGCGGCCCGACAGCCCCTCCAGCGGCAGGAGGGTGATCGTCTGCTCGTCGGCCGGCTTGTCGGCCATCAGCGACGTCACGCCGTCGGCCGTGAAGTAGTCCGCGGAACGGATGATGAACGGGAACGCACGCCCGAAACTTGGCATCCAGTCGAAGACCGCGGTCCCATCCTCGCCCGTCATCAACCACGTCCCCACCGTCCCGGAGAGATTGATGCCGAACCGATGCCCCGGCTTCTCGATGCTCAGGAGGCCGACCTTCACCCCCGCGACCGGCTTGCCGGACCGATCCACGGTCTTGACCCGCACGGTCCTCGCCCCGTCGAGGACGAGGGTCAAGGGGTCCTCGGGCCCTTCGCCGGGACGTTGTTCGCATAGTCGAACCCGACGCCGGCCTTGCGGGCGGAGACGGTCCAGAACTTCCCGTCGGCCGGGACGCGGCCGACCCACCGGCCTTCGGCGTCGGTCCGGCCGCCGATGAGCCGCCAGACGAACACGAGGGCCTCGACCTCGGCGTCCGCCACCGGCATCCCATCCCGATCCCGCACGCGGACGGCCAGTTCGCGGGTCGGCTTCAGGGCGATCCGCAGGGGTTCCGGCTTCTCCCGGCCCACATTCAAGACGCCGAGCCGGCCGTCCCGCCCCTCGGCGTACAGTGCGATGAACGAATTCGGGCCGATCGGGGGGACATCTGGTAGCCGGAAGCCGCCATCGTCGCCGGTGGTGGCGGGTCGGATCTTCTCGTCCCCGACCACCGACACCGTCGCCCCGGCGACGGGATGGCCGGCCTCGTCGACCACCGCGCCCGAAAGGACGATCCGTCGATCAGGAGCATCATCCTCGGCCCGGACGCGCGATCCCGCGAGCAGCAGGGCGCACGCCGCGACCATCCCGCCGAGGCGGAGCCGAGTCGCCCCGGGAAGGGACTTGGCACGAGCGGGCCGATGGCCGTGACGGGGACCTGTTCCCATCGGTGCCTCCATCCCCCCGTCATGCGGACGATGCGCGGTCGGACGTGAGGGAGCCGGACTTCAACCCGGGGCCTCGCAATCCCCCGGCGACGCCGGCCCTTGGGCATCGTATCAGAAACGACCATTCCGGACAGGATCTTCACCCCCGGCGGGCACGCCGACGGCCCATCGGTGCGATCATCCGGCGCATCGACCCCCGCCACATCCCTCCCCTCACCCCGAATTTGGGGGTGGATGCGGATTCGCAGGACGAAGCGCCGCGTTTTCCTCGATGGTAAGGGTAATGGGCCCGCGGCGCGACGGCCCGATTCGACGACTGGCATCCATCGAGAGAGAGCATCCCCATGTCCAAATCCACCGTCTCCGAGGCGAAGCGCGCCGCCAATGCCCGCAACGGCAAGCGCGGCGGCCCGAAGACCCCGGAGGGCCGCAGCCGGTCCCGGATGAACGGGCTCCGCCACGGCATGAGGGCCGAGCTCGTCGTCCTCCTGCCCGGCGAGGATGAGGAGAAGTTCCGGCGCCGCCTCGACGCCTGGGCCGGCGACCTCCAGCCGCACGGCGCGGTCGAGCGCTACCAGGTCGAGACGGCCGTCGTCGCCTCGTGGCGCCGCGACCGCTGCCTCCGCGCCGAGACCGCCGTCCTGACCGACCGCGTCCTCGACGCCGCCGATCCCGACCCCGAGGCCGAAGACGCCAGGGCCCGCCGGCTGGGCGCCCGCCTGGCCAGGGACCCCGCCGCCGTGGCGCACAAGCTCCGCACCACCGTCGCCGGCTGCCGCTGGATGCTCCGGCGGTGGGATGACCTCGGCGCGACGCTCGACGAGGCCGGCTTCTGGGAGCACAGCCGGTTGCACCTGGCGCTGGGCCTGCTGGGATTCACCGCCCCGCAGTGGCGCGACGAGTGGCAGGTCACCGGCGTGGTGATGGGCTACCTGTCGGCGCGACGGGGCGTGCAGACCACCGCGTCGGACGTGCGGTTCGCCCTGGGGGGCAAGCCGGCGGCGATGAGCCCGGTCGAGTTCGAGCAGGAGCTCGAGTCGATGGCGGCGCTGGCCACGGGCAACGCCGAGGGCCGCGCGGGCTCAAGGAGGTCGTCGCCGAGGCGCGGGCCGACCTCCAGGCGCGCCTGGAGTGGGTCGAGGCCGTCGAGGCGCGGCGGCGTGCGACGGCGGCCGACCGCGCGGCGTTCGACGACAGCGCCGCGGGGCAGAGGCGGCAGCGGTACGAGGCGATGCACGACCGGACGTTGCGGTCGGCGCTGCGCGACCTGCGGGCCGAGCAGGCGCGGCGGCTGGCCGGCGGCGACGTCGGGGTCACGGCCGACGCGGCGGGCGGACCCGGCGCCGGGATTTCCCCGCCGGGTGCCACGGATTCGCCCGCGGACCCGTGCCGCGGGGGATTCGGCCGAGCGCACGGGCCCGGGGACGGACCCGTGGCACCCACGAGCCTCGCGATCGAGGCGTGCCCCGAGGCCGCGCCGAGCGAACCCACCGCGGGGGCGGGGTGCCTCGCGCCGAGCGAACCCACCGCGGCGGGTCAGGTTGACGGAAAGGATGACGAGGAACAGGATTCGGTCGAGGGCGGGGCGCCGGCGCCGGCCGTCGAGGGGGCCGGCGGAGCCGCTCGGAACGGGGCGGTCGAGGGCGAGGCGAGTCGTCCCCCGGCGCTGATGGCTGGGGGAGAGGCCGTCCGGCTCCCCTCCCCGTTCCGGAGCGGGGGGAATGGGCCGACGTCGGTCGGCCTGGGGCGGGTCCACGAGCGGCCCTGGTGAGGTCGGAGGGGGGCGCCAGCCGCCGCCATCGCGATCACGACGGGGACGGTGCGCGCCCTCGGGCTCGGGGGACTCGCCGATCGGATCGGGGCGATCGGGCTCAGATCGGGTAGAGGCTCTTGAGCTCGGCCCGCGCCTTGGCGCTCCCCCTGGAAGCCTTGATCAGGGGGAAGGTCCGCATCGTGCCGTCGACTTCCAGGGTGAGCATGCCGGTGCGGATGACCGACGTGGCGACCCGGACGTAGCGGGTCGTGCCGTTGGGCAGCCAGACGTGGATGCGCTGGAGGTTCGGCTTGAAGGTGCGGCGGCTCACGCCGGTCGTCTTCTTGCCCACCCCGCCGAGGTACTTCGCCTTGCCCCGCGTCGTGACGTGGTTGCCGAACGAGGTCTTCTTGCCGCTGACTTCGCACTCGCGTCCCATCGGACCGGCTCCTCTCGGACCGGCAGGACGGATGATCCATGCCGGATGTCAGATGTCGGATGTCGGATGTCAGATCCGGGTCAGGCTTTCTGCTTGGCGAGCGGGTTGTGCGGCTTGCTCCTCTGGATGTTGCCGCACTCCTCGACCAGGTCGCACACCTTGTGCGGCGGGATCGCCAGCTTGCACTGCGGGCAGATGTTCAGCGCGGGCGCGACCAGGAAGTCGTGGCTCCGTCGCATCCCTTTGGCGGACTTTGATTTACGTCTCTTGGGTACGGCCACGACGCGCTCTCCCGGTATCCACGCGAACCTGGGGGTGGGGAAAAGATCACCATTATCCCGATCGGGCCGGCGAATTCAAGCCCGACATGACGATGTCGCCTGGGTTTCGGGCGTGGCATCCCCTTGCGACCCGATTCGGCCGGGGCTTATCCTGAATGGGCCAGAAGATGAGCCACAGAGGACACAGGGGGCCACAGAGAGATATAAGACTTTAAAATTTTTTGATTTATCTCTCTGTGGCCCCCGGTGGTGTCCTAGGCAATTTGAACCTTTGCGAGGGACTGGACGTAGGATGAGTGACGATCCCGGTACCTATGCCCTGGTCACAACACGTCCCCTTCCACGGGGCCCATTCGCCTCATGCACGATCTCGCTCGCTTCTGCTGCCAGAACCCCGACTGCTCCCTCTACGGCCAACGGGACGTCGGAAATCTCTCGGTCTGCGGCCGCTACGGCAAGGACAAGCAGTTCCGCCAACTCTACTGCAACGCCTGTCGCGCCCGCTTCTCGGAGCGCAAGGGCACGCCGCTCTACCGCTGTCACCTCCCCGAACCGACCGCCGTCTCGGTCCTGGAGCACCTGGCCGAGGGCGACGGCATCCGCCAGACCGGCCGCCTCGTCGGCGTCCATCGCGACACCGTCGTCCGACTGGCCAGAGCCGCCGGGGAGCATGCCCACGACGCTCATGACGAGCTTGTGGCTTTTTCCCCCTCGGACCACTGAGGTCCAGTTCGACGAGAAGTGGTCGTTCGTCAATAAGAAGCAGAAGAACTGCGACCCCGCCGATCCCGCCGACGATCACAAGGGGGACTGGTGGGATCACGTCGCGATCGACCCCGAACATCGGCTGGTCTTGGCCGTGGTCCCGGGGGCGCTTGATCGAGAACGCCGAGGAGATCGTCGCCACGGTCAAGGACCGCACCGACGGCGCTACGCCTCGGTTGATGACCAGCGACGAATACCCCGCCTATGCCTCGGCGATCGAGAGGGCGTTCGGCGTGCCGGTCTCGGGGCCCACGACCGGGCCGGGCCGGCGGCCGATCCTGCCCGAGCGGCGGTTGCCCCAGGACTTGACCTACGCCACGGTCCACAAGGCACGGGAAAACGACCGGGTGGTCGCGGTCGAACGTCGGCTGATCTTCGGCACCGAAGGCGGTCTGAAGGCCGCCCTGGGCGCGTTGTCGGTGAGCCGGGCGGTCAACACGTCGTTCATCGAGCGCCAGCACGGCACCGACCGCGGCCAGAACCGCGGAAGGCGCGGAAGACGTACCGGTTCAGTAAAGATTGGCGTGTACATGAGGCGATGAGCTATTACACGCTGTATCGCTACAACTTCTGCTGGGTGGTCCGCACCTTACGGCAGCGGGACGACAAGGGGCGTTGGCAGCGACGGACGCCCGCTCTGGCCGCCGGGCTAACGGATCACGTCTGGACTACCCGCGAATGGGTCAGCTTCCCGGCTGTTCAAGTGGCATAGGACACCACCTGGCCCCCTGTGTCCTCTGTGGCTCATCCGGGAGGTCTCATGACGACCGCGACGAGTCCGGGCCTGCGCTGGGGGTTCATCGGCGCGGGCAAGATGGCGACGGCGATGATCCGGGGGATGATCCGGTCGGGGGCGGCCGCGCCCGGGTCGATCGCGGCCAGCGACCCGATCGAGGCGGCCCGCGCGGCGCTGGCGGCCGGGACGGGGGTCGCGGTCCACGACTCGAACGCCCGGGTCGCGCACGCGAGCGACGTGCTGGTCCTGGCGGTCAAGCCGCAGAGCATGGCGCACGTCCTGGAGCGTCTGCGGCCGGCGGTGACGGCCGAGCACCTGGTCATCTCGGTCGCCGCCGGGGTGTCGCTGGCGACGCTGGCGGAGGGGCTGGGGGCCGATCGCCGCCTGGCGAGGGTCATGCCCAACACGCCGGCCCTGGTCGGCGAGGGGGCGGCGGGCTACTGCCTCGGGCCGAGCGCGCGCGACGCCGACGAGGCGATCGTCCGGACCTGCCTGGAGGCGGTCGGCCGCGCGTTCCGCGTCCCCGAGGCGCAGCTCGACGCGGTGACCGGGCTGTCGGGGAGCGGCCCGGCGTTCGTCTATGTGATGATCGAGGCCCTCTCCGACGGCGGCGTCCGCGTCGGGCTGCCTCGCGACGTGGCCACGGCTCTGGCGGCGCAGACCGTGCTCGGGGCGGCGCGGATGGTCCTGGAGACGGGCCTCCACACCGGCGTGCTCAAGGACCAGGTGGCCAGCCCCGGCGGGACGACGATCGCCGGCCTGCACGCCCTGGAGCGAGGCGGCCTCCGCGCCGCCCTGATCGACGCGGTCGAGGCCGCGACCCGACGCTCGGCCGAGCTGGCCGGCCCGACCCCGCCGCCGCGCACCGAACCCGAGGGAAGGCCGTGAAGCTCGGCCTGATCTCCGACATCCACGGCGACCCGCTCGCCCTGGAGCTGGCCTGGTCGCACCTGACCGTCCTGGGGGCCGACCGGGTCGTCTGCGCCGGCGACCTCGTCGGCTACGGCCCCTATCCCGACCGGGTCGTCGCCTTCCTGGCCGAGCATCAGATCGCCTCCGTCCGCGGCAACCACGACCGCTGGGCCCTGGAGCGCGGGCCGGGCGTCCGCGACGAGTTCGGCGGCGGGACCCCGTCGGCCGAGACGCTCGACTACCTGGCCAGCCTGCCTCCCGACCTGCTCCTCTGGAGCGATGAGCGGGTCGTGGTGATCGTCCACGGGTCGATCCGCGGCGACATGGAGTTCGTCACCCGCCGCACGCACCCGCCGTCCGCCCTCCGCAGCGACCTCGAAACCATCGGCGCCGACCTTCTGGTCGTCGGCCACACCCACGAGCCGATGGGCTATCGCTGCGACCGCGGCCTGGTGGTCAACCCCGGCTCGACCGTCTCGATGCCCGTCGTCAGCGACCTCACGGACCTTCGCCCTCGTCGACCTCGCCGCTTTGACGGCCACGTTCCACGACGTCGAGAGCGGCGAGCCGGTCGACGTCCCGCCCTGGGCCGAGGACCGCCCCGCGTCGCGGGCGTGAAACGCACGAATGCCTTACAATAGCTGAGGATCGGTTCGTTTTGCGACTCCGACTGCTCACATGATAATCAGGTGGGATTGCCACAATGCTTCGTTCACGCGATGGGCGGTTCTTGTTGGACCTCGACCTACAACCGATCTTCGAGCGGAGGCACGACGGTTGGCATACCTATACGCTCACCATGGTAGGAGCCGAGACCGGAGAACGATTCGAGTCTCCAGTCGGACGATAAGATCCACCTATTCCTGGATTGGGAGATCGATCCCGAGATTCCCAACCTGTGCTCCAAGATTCGCTCGGTTGTCGAGGACGGCGGGGAGTTCGTGTTCGAACCTATCGACGAGAGGGATTTCTCCTTCCATGTCCGCCGTGAAGGGGAATCATTCCTTGTACGAGTCACGGTCGCGTACCACGCCCTTTCAGAACGCCTTGGGTGGCCAGGCGGAGTCGAGGTTGAAGGAGCAGAACTGGTCCGGTTCGCTTCCGAGTTGGAAGAGAAATACCGAAACGTCATGATCGCGCTGGGCCAAAGATGACAATGCAGCCCCCGTCCTACCTCGCCCTGCCGATCTTCCTCTCTCTCTCGATCGTCCCGGCACTCGGCCCGGAAGAGGGGCCGATCCGGGTCTCGGCTCAGGTGCCAAAGGGGGCTTACTACGTCGGGCAGGCCATCCCGCTCCAGGTCGCCGCGGTCGCGGGGAAGGAGCGGCCGGCGGTCGTCGCTCCCACGGTCCCCGAGGCCGATGTGGTCCTGGTCGGGACCGACCTGAAACCGCTCAGCGCCACCGGGATCGGCGACGTGGTGGACGAGAGGAACCTGTTCGTCTTCCGCTTCCGGGTCGTGCCGCGACGGGCCGGGACGCTGGAGATCCCTCCGGTCGCGGTGAAGGACGGCGGGCGGTCGGGGACCTCGCGGGCGATCCGGCTGAACGTCCAGAGCCCCCTTCGGAGGGGCGGCCGGCCGAGTTCCTCGGCGGGGTCGGGCCGTTCGAGGTCCAGGCGGGATCGGGCGCGCCCGCCGTTCGAGCCGGGCAGGAGGTGGACTACTGGATTCGCGTGACCGGGCCGGGTGCCCTCGGGATGACCGGCACGCCCGACCTTTCGCGGCTCGATCGCCTGCCGCTCGGCGTGCGGGTCACGTCCCGGGGGCCCGAGGTCGTGCCCGATCCGCCGTCGCGGATCTTCCGCTACCGGCTCCGTCCCACCCGCGCCGGAGAGGCGGTGATCCCCCCGGTGCGGATCGCCGCCCTCGACCCGGCGAGCGGCCGGTACGTCACCAAGATGGCTGCGGGGCGTGCCCCTGCGGGTCGTCGACGTCCCGCGGTTCGACCTCTCGACCCTTCCCTATGGGGAAGCTCCCCCCTCGCCGCCGGGCTGGTCGCGGGCCGCGCTCGGTGGGCCGTCGCCGCCGTCGGGGTGATCGTCGTGGCCGTGCTGGTCCGGCGACGATTCCAGGCCCGGTTCGGCCGGGGATGGGCGGCGAGGCGGGTCGCAACCGCGGGTCGCCAGGGACCTCGCCCATCCCGCCGAGGTGCCCGACGTGGCCCGGACGGCGGTCCGGCGCTGAGCCGTTACCTCCAGGTCGCGATCGACTCTCCCCCCGGCGCGCTGACCCCCGACGAGGCGGGGCGGGCGATCGAGCAGGCCACCGGGCGCGCCGACCTCGCCGCGAGGGCCGTCCGGCTCGTCGCCGAGTGCGACCGGGCCCAGTTCGGGCACGACCATCCCCCGGCCAGGACCCTGGCCGCCGAGGCGATCGGGTTCTTCGAGGAATTGGGGAAGGAGAGGATCGGCAGGGAGGGGAAGGAACCGAGAGAGGCAGCCCGGACCGCGAATCCGTGAAGCGTTGCGGTCGAAAGCTGCCTCTCCAAGACACCGACACCGAAAGACCGGACTGACTCGGGATCGAAACCTTACCGCGGATTCATCTTCCGACATCAGAATCGATCGTCGGGGCCGACTAGCTAACGGCCGCCGAAGGGCGAGCGGGTGCTCGCGGTGCTGTAGATCTCGCGGAACGCGCCCTTGCCTTGGGCCTCGCGGCGGTACGCCTCGAATCCTTCGAGCGTCACGGCCGGGATCGTCTTGTTGATCAGAGTTCTCGATCGCGGTCAGGGGCTCGCCCTGATCGGGGCAGACGAACATGTAGGCGATCCCGTCCTTGCCCATCCGGCCGGTGCGGCCGATCCGGTGGAGGTAGTTCTCGGCGTCGTCGGGGATGTCGTAGTTGATGACGTGGCTGATGTCGTTGACGTCGATGCCGCGGCCGACGACGTCGGTGGCGACCAGGACGGGGATCGTCCCGTCGCGGAAGCCCTGCATGACGCGGTTGCGGACGGTCTGGGCGAGGTCGCCGTGGATGGTGGCGACGCCCTGGACCCGGCCGCGGAGCCGCTCGGCCAGCTTGTCGGCCCCCCGCTTGGTGCGGGTGAAGACGATGCACTGGCGCGGCTGGTCGCGGTCGAGCAGGTGCACCAGCAGCTCGAACTTGCGGTCGTGCTCGACGGTGATGTAGAACTGCTGGATCGTCTCGACCGACGGCTCGTCCTTCGAGAGGTTCAGCTCGACCGGCTGGTACATGTACCGCTGGGCGAGCTTGCGGATGTCGGGGCCGATCGTCGCCGAGAGCAGGAGCGTCTGGTGCGGGTCGGGGACCCGCCGGAGGATGCGCTCGATGTCGGGGCGGAACCCGATGTCGAGCATCCGGTCGGCCTCGTCGAGGACGACGTGGAAGATGTCGCCCAGGTAGAGCGTCCGGCGCTCGATGTGGTCGATGACGCGGCCGGGGGTGCCGACGACGATGTCGACGCCGCGGGCCAGGGCCCGGAGCTGCTTCTCGATCGGCTCGCCGCCGTAGATCCCGCAGATGGCGACGTCCTGGCCGTAGGCCAGCTTCTGCGATCTCGACGACGATCTGCTGGACGAGCTCGCGGGTCGGCGCCAGGATGATCGCCTGCGGCCCCTGGCCGCGGGCCTCGAGCATCTCGATCAGCGGGATGCCGAAGGCGGCCGTCTTGCCGGTGCCGGTCTTGGCCTGGCCGATCACGTCGCGGCCGTCGAGCGCCTCGGGGATCAATTCGGCCTGGATCGGCGAGGGGGTGAAGTAACCGACCTGCTTCAGGGCCCGGAGCATGGGGGGCTCAGCCCCATCGATTGGAACCCGGGAGGGGATTCCTCCACGGCACGTTGAATCAAACAAACCTCCTAACACGAGATGGGACGTCACGCGGCCGGCGCCACGACCGGCGCCGCCATCCCGGTCCGCCCGGGACCGCCCTAAAATATCAGTTTAACACGCCTTCGTCAAAGCCAGAGGGCTGGCACGCCCCCGGAAACCGACGCGGCCCGGGCCCGCGACGGCCCCCCCGTCGATACGCCCAACGCGCCCCCGGGCGCCCGGGATTGCGGTCGTTAGCCCGGAATTTCATGAGATGTTATGATTCGATCGATGCCTCTGACTGTGTACACATCCCTCCCTTTTGGCCCGAGAGTTGCTCCAGATTGCCTTGTCGCCGGGCGGGCCCGCCCGGTCCGGACGAAGAGAGGGCTTCACGCGGGTTCGTCCTCCGGCCATTCCGCCGGCCGGTGGGCGCGAGCGAGGCGATCCGGCCGACCTGCCCCCCGCTGATCGCGGACGGACGAGAGGACGACACCGGCCCCGAGGGCCCCACCCTCGGCGAGGGGTCGGTGCGCCCCGGCGTGGCGGCCCCCTCCCTCCCCCCGCGAGGCAACCGAGCACAGTACCCGGAACTATGAGGAGAAGTACCATGAAGAGAAATCGTCTTCCGATCCTGAGAAGGCGCCGTTCCTACCGGCCGAACGTGTCCCCGCAGCTTGAGGACCGCACGGTCCCGAGCCGGGCGGGGGTGGCCGCGGAGGTGGCGCAGGGCTTCGACTTGCAGTCGATGACGACGCAGGTGGCCCAGGTCATGAATGCGGCCTACGCGAACATCGCGCAGGCGGCGCAGCAGGCGCTGGCCATCGGCGGGACGCCGACCACCACGCCGTTGCAGACCACCATCAGCCAGCAGGTCTCGCAGATGACGCAGCAGATCACGTCCCTGCTGGCCTCGGCGCCCGACTCGGGGGCCCTGTCGCAGGCGATCCAGGCGCGGATCGCGGGCAGCGACCCCGGCAGCTTCCAGCAGATCCTGTCGACGATCCCCAACTCGCTGCCCGTCTCGTCCGACGCCAACGCCGAGACCGCGCTCCAGAGCATGTTCCTCCGGACGGCCGTCGACGCCTTCCTCGTCACCAAGATGGGGGTCCTCGACGACCTGGCCGTCTACGCCTCCGCGCTCGACCAGGCGGGCAGCCGGGTCGCGGCCCAGGGCGTGGCGGCGAGCGCCGTCCAGCAGGTGATCCCGCAGGCGGGCCAGGCGATGAACACGACCTTCGGCGCCATCGAACAGGCCGCGCAGCAGGCGCTGATCATCGGCGGGACGCCGACCACCACGCCGCTCCAGACCACCATCGGCCAGCAGCTCTCGCAGCTCAACACGACGCTGGCGCCCTTCGTGGCCCAATTGCCCGGCTCGACGGCCACGCTCGGGGCGGTGCTCCAGAGCGAAGGCACCGGCACCACCCCCGGCAGCTTCCAGCAGACCCTGGCGCAGGTCCCCAACGCGCTGGGCAACTCGGGCGACTCCGCGGCGGATGGCGTGGTGCAGAGCGACATGTTCCGCACGATCAACAACACCTTCCTCGGCACCAAGTTGAACGCCCTCGACGACATGGTCGTCTACGCCCTGACGCTCGACCAGGTCGCCAACCTCCGCAGCAGCTCCGTCGGCCTCGCCGGCTTCGGCAGCGGCAGTAATTTGGGTGGCAGCAGTTCGACCACCGGGAGCACGTCCGGCCTCACCGGCGGGACCACCGGCGGGACCACCGGCGGGACCACCGGCGGCACCACCGGCGGCACGACCGGCGGCACGACGACCGGCGGCACGACCGGCGGCACGACCGGCGGCACCACCGGCGGCACCACCGGCGGCACCACCGGCGGCACGACGACCGGCGGCACCACCGGCGGCACGACCGGCGGCACGACCGGCGGCACGACGACCGGCGGCACCACCGGCGGCACGACCGGCGGCACCACCGGCGGCACGACCGGCGGCACGACGACCGGCGGCACGACCGGCGGGACCACCGGCGGGACCACCGGCGGGACCACCGGCGGCACGACGACCGGCGGCACCACCGGCGGCACGACCGGCGGCACGACCGGCGGCACCACCGGCGGCACGACCGGCGGCACCACCGGCGGCACCACCGGCGGCACCACCGGCGGCACGACGACCGGCGGCACCACCGGCGGCACGACCGGCGGCACGACGACCGGCGGCACGACCGGCGGGACCACCGGCGGGACCACCGGCGGGACCACCGGCGGCACGACGACCGGCGGCACCACCGGCGGCACGACCGGCGGCACGACCGGCGGCACCACCGGCGGCACGACCGGCGGCACCACCGGCGGCACGACCGGCGGCACCACCGGCGGCACGACCGGCGGCACGACCGGCGGCACCACCGGCGGCACGACCGGCGGCACCACCGGCGGCACGACCGGCGGCACCACCGGCGGCACCACCGGCGGCACGACGACCGGCGGCACCACCGGCGGCACGACCGGCGGCACGACCGGCGGCACCACCGGCGGCACGACCGGCGGCACCACCGGCGGCACCACCGGCGGCACCACCGGCGGCACGACGACCGGCGGCACCACCGGCGGCACGACCGGCGGCACGACGACCGGCGGCACCACCGGCGGCACGACGACCGGCGGCACCACGGGCGGGACCACCGGCGGGACCACCGGCGGCACAGGAGGTTTGGCCACCGTCCCGACGACCGGCGTCACCGGCGGTACGACGACGGTTACGGGGGGCAATGGCGGTACGATCCTGGGCGTGACCACGCCCGGATCGACGACCCAGACCGGCGGCACCACGACCACCACGCCAGGCTCAACGACTCAGCCCGGTGGGACCACGCCGGGGACCGTCGGAGGCAGCACGACGACACCGGGCTCGACCACCCAACCGGGCGGCACCACGCCCGGGACGGTCGGCGGCACCACGACGATCACCACGCCGGGCTCGACCACCCAACCGGGTGGGACCACGGCGGGGACCACCGGCGGGACCACGATGACCACGCCGGGCTCGACCACCCAGCCGGGCGGGACCACGACCACCGTGGACACGGGCACGAACACGGGGGCGGGGACCGGCTTCACCGGCACCGGCCCCGGCACCACGACCGGCGTGCCCTCGGGGACCACGACCGGGACCACGGCTATCTGAACGACGGCACAGGCCCGCGCGGCGACGCCATCTCGGCATCGGGATGCCGTCAGCCACGCGGGCCCGTCCTCATCGATCGGTCGGGCGCGGGCCGGGGTTGATCCTCGACCCGCGGCCGGCAATCGTCCCGGCGCGGCGGCCGGGCCGATGGGCCCTCAGCGACGACCCGCGGTCAGGGCCCGGCGGGCCGCCAGGGCGCGGGCCAGGGCGATCTCGGGATCGGGGTCGAGGACGGTCAGGTGGCCCATCTTGCGGCCGGGGGCGGGCGTCCTCTTGCCGTAGAGGTGGAGCTTGACGCCCGGGTCGGCGCCGAGCGCCGCGTCCCAGACGGGCGCACCACCGGCCCAGAGGTCGCCGAGCAGGTTGACCATCGCCGCGGGCACGACCAGCGCCGTCGATCCCAGCGGGAGGCCGCACAGGGCGCGGACCTGCTGCTCGAACTGGCTGGAGACGGCCGCCTCGATCGTCAGGTGCCCCGAGTTGTGCGGCCGGGGGGCCAGCTCGTTGACCCGCAGGCGGCCGTCGGCCGTCAGGAAGAACTCGACCGTCAGCACGCCGACGGTCCCCAGCGCCTCGGCGACCGCCAGCGCCAGCGCGCGGGCCTCCATCGCGACGACTGGCCCGACCGGCGCCGGCATCAGCGTCGAGTCGAGGATGTGCCGCTCGTGGCGGTTCCAGCCGACCGGATAGGTGACCGCCTTGCCGTCGTCGCCCCGGGCGACGACCACCGAGACCTCGGCGGCGAAGTCGACCCACCCCTCCGCGACGCACGCGACCTGCCCCAGCGACGACCAGGCGGCGAACGCCTCGCCGGGGCGATCGACCCGGACCTGCCCCTTGCCGTCGTAGCCCGAGGCGGCCGTCTTCAGGATCAGGGGCGTCCCCAGCGCGGCGGCTGCGCCCTCCAGCTCGTCCTCGGTGCGGACCGGCCTCCAGGGGGCGAGCGGGATGCCGTGGTCCGCCAGGAACGTCTTCTCGCGGAGCCGGTCCTGACTGACCCAGACCGTCCGCCAGCCCGGCCTCGCCGGCATCCGACGCCCGAGCCATCGCAGCGCGGGGGCCGAGACGTTCTCGAACTCGACGGTCACCGCCTCGGCCCGGCCGGCGAAGGCGTGCAGCGAGGGGCGGTGGTCGGGGGGGCCGACGATCGTCCAGTGCGCCACCTGCGCCGCAGGAGAGTCGTCCGAGGCGCCCCACACGCCGGCGCGGTAGCCGAGGCGCTGCGCCGCCTGGACGAACATCCGGCCGAGCTGGCCGCCGCCGATCACCCCGAGCGAGGCGGGGGGATGCAGCACCGCCCGCCGGCCCTCCCGGCCCATCATCCCGTCCCCATCCCTAACATGGGGGATCGGGGACGGGGGATGGGGGATGGAATGGGACGGTCGGCGTGCTGGCGGCGGCCCGGGTACGCGGCGCGGGCCTGCGGGCTGTTGAAGCGGAGGCAGCGGCCGTAGAAGCTGTCGATGACCTGCCCTTCGAGCGGGTTGTGGAACGCGATGACCTCGATGATCTCCTCCCAGCTCAGGCAGCGGACCTCGATCCGCCTCCAGGTCGGGCTCGAACCAGTCGCGGAGCCAGGCGTCGCGCTCGCCGGCGTAGGCCTCGACCCGGCGGCGGACCTTGCGGCGGATCGCGTCGCGCGACAGGTCCCCCTCGTAGGCGCCGTCGTCGATGCGGGCCCTCGGGGCGAGGACGACGAAGCCGAGCTCGTCCATCTCGTCGGGCGGCCGGTCGGCGCGGCGGAGGACCTCGGCGATGCACGCGACGCTCCGCGCCGCCTGGTCGTACTCGGGGGCGTTCCGCACGCCGGCCGACAGCCGGGCGGACAGCTTCGCCTCGAAGAGGACCAGTTGCCGGGCGTCGGGCGTCAGCGACAGGCCGGCGGTGCCGGGGTCGCCGATGGTGAAGTGGCCGAGGACGCCGTCGGCGTGCGTCCGCGACTCGGCCAGGCGGTCGCCGCGATAGCGGGGCAGGAACGCCGACGGGAGCCACGCCTCGGAGAACCACCGGGCCCCGGGCAGGGGCGACAGCGGGTAGCGGTCGCCGCCGTGGCGGGTGAACCAGTCGAGGACGATGCGCAGCAGCCAGTTCTCGTTGAACAGCTCGGTCGGCGGGAACGACGGGTCGCCCGCCTCGCACGCCGCCAGCATCGCGCTGATCCGCTCCACGATCATCGGCCCGGCCCACGATCCGCCCGTCCTTCGAGATGCCCCCGCCACTCACGTCTTATTTTACCAGAATCGGGCCGGCGGCATGAGCTGCACGAGTGTCCAAGGGGGAAACGCCCCGGAAATGGGACGCGGATCGAGCGGATCGGCGCGGATCTCATCCGCCTTCCTCCGCGTCCCATTCCCCCGTCTAAAGCTGCCGGAGGAAGGCGACCAGGTCGGTCTTCTCCTGCTGGGTCAGTTGGGTGCCGAGGACCAGGTTGAAGAACTCGACGGTGTCTTCCAGCGTCAGGCAGCGGCCGTCGTGGAGGTAGGGGGGGCTGTCCTTGATCCCGCGGAGCGTGAACGACTTGATCGGGCCGTCGCCGGGCTCGTCGTAGAGGAACCGTTCCAGATGCAGGTCGTGCATCTGCTGGTCGAGGTAGGAGGGGGCGGGGTGGCAAGAGGCGCACTGGCCCTTGCCGAAGAAGACCTCCTCGCCGCGGCGCTCGCTCTCGGTCGCCTTCGACGGGTCGAGCCGGCCGAGCACGGTCAGCTTGGGCGCGGGGGGGAAGTCGAGCATGTTCTGGAACTGCGCCATGTGGGAGACGCGGACGCGGTCGAGCTGGATGAAGCCTTTCTTCATGGCGTGGATCGGGTCGCCGTTGAAGTAGGCGGTGCGCTGCTCGAACTCGGTGAAGTCCTCGATCGACCGCAGGCTCCTCTTCGAGAGTGGATCTGCTGGTCGAACATGCCGCGGAGGCTCGTCGTGTCGAGGCGGAACCGCCTCTTCTGCGGCCGGATGTCGGGGCTGAGGTGGAACTGGCCTGTCGTGTGGCCGTTGACGTGGCAGTCGAAGCAGGCCACGCCGAGGCTGGGCTGGGCGCTCTTGCGGTCGTCGGTCGGGTTGAACTCCTCCTGCGGGAAGGGGGTCAGGAGGAACTGGAGGCCGCCGAGCTGGACGGGGGTCAGGATGTCCTTGAACAGACGGTAGAAGTTGTTGATCGATACGACCTCGCCGCGAGACACGTCGCCCAGCTCGGGCCGGTTCTGGAGGAACATGGCCGGCGGGAACTCGGGCAGGAACGCCTCGGGCAGGTCGAAGTCGACGTCGAAACGCTCCAGGCGGGGGAACATGGCGATCTGCATCGGCGGGAAGACCTGGCCGCCGGCCACCTGCTTGGGGTGGGGAAGGGGCGGATAGGGGAAGGCGTTGGCCTGGCGGATCTGGTCGGGGGACATCCGACCCAGGCGGTCCCAGTCGAGCCCCTGGGCCAGCTTCGCCGTCGGCCCGACGGCCAGCGGCTTGCCGCGCGACATCTTGGCCTCGGGGTCGGGCTTGGGCGTGAGGTTGTAGCGCGCCTCCAGGAGCTTCCTCTGGTCGGCCATGACCTTCGGCTTCGCCTCGACGTCGGCCTTCATGATCTCGTCGAACGTCTGCATCGGGCGGTCGGCGTTCAGGGGGTCGCGGTAGAAGTCGAACCCGGTGATGTCCCCCTCCTTGGGCTGCTTCTTCAGCGCCGGCGACTCGGGCTTGGCTCGGGTCGCGAGGAAGGCGTCCGAGCGGTCGTGCTCGGTCTTCTTCTGCTCGACCCGCTCGGCCGCGACCGGGCGGGGCGTCTGCGCCTCGGCGACGGCGTCATGGGGCGGGGCCTCCCGCCGTGCGGACTTCGGCTGCTGCGCGACCGAGGCGGCGGCGACGATCAGGCCGCCCGCGACGACGGCCGCTCCCGCGATCTGGACGTATCGGGGGCTCATGGGGTGCTCCGTCCTTTCCGGTTGGGGGACGCGTTCCGCGAAGCGCGACACCCTAGCAAACTCCGTGCCCCGGGCCGGCCGCCTCGACCGGCCCGGCCCGGGGCATTACCATGAGGGATGTCGGCTCCACCCGCGGGAGGATACGCCATGAACTTGCCCGACTGCCTCGTCGATCACCCCGACGGCGAGATCCGGCTGACCGGCTCTCGCATCGGTCTCTTTCACGTGGTGTCCTATTACAACCAAGGTTATTCCCCGGAGATGCTGGCCGAGCACTTCCCGACGCTCCCGCTGGGGCAGATTCGCGAGGTGATCGCCTTCTACCTGGAGAACCGGGCGGAGGTGGACGCCTACGTCGCGGAATGCCAGGCTGAGATCGATCGGCAGAGGGCGGCGCATCCCCCGGGGCCGGGGGTCTTGAAGATACGCCGTCTCCTGGAAGAGCGTCGGCAGGCCGGGACGCCCTGAGCCATGCCGGTCCGATTCGTGCTGGACGAGAACCTGCGCGGGCTGCCCTGGCTCGCCATCCAGCACCACAACACCTCCGGTGGCATCCTGATCGACATCGTCCGCGTGGGCGACCCGCCCGACCTGCCCCTCGGCACCGGCGACCCGGACCTCCTCCTGTGGGCCGAACGCGAAGGGAGGATCGTGGTGACCGCCGATGTCCAGACCATGATTGCCCACCTCAAGGACCATTGGGCGGCGGGGTACCGCTCGCCGGGCGTCTTCCTGATCCGCCCGCGCAGCCGGCTCCCGGACATCGTCGCCTTCCTGGAGATGGCGACCATCGACGGCGACGAGGCCCCGTGGCGCGATCGGGTCGAGTTCATCCCCTGAAGCCTGTGGACAACACCCTGCGGACACGTGTATAGTATCCCTGACACCGCCCCAACCCAGGAACCCCAAGGCGTCTTGAGGATTTACCACGGATGGCCACGACGGACATCGCGATCCGGGGCGCCCGCGAGCACAACCTGCGCGACGTGTCGCTCGACCTGCCGCGGGGCACGTTGATCTGCTTCACCGGGGTCAGCGGGTCGGGCAAGAGCTCGCTGGCGTTCGACACGCTCTACGCCGAGGGGCAGAGGCGGTACGTCGAGAGCCTCTCCAGCTACGCCCGCCAGTTCCTCGGCCAGATGCCCAAGCCCGAGGTCGACCGGATCGACGGCCTCAGCCCGTCGATCTCGATCCAGCAGAAGACCGGCGGCCGGAACCCGCGATCGACCGTCGGCACGATCACCGAGATCAACGACTACCTCCGCGTCCTGTACGCCCGCGTCGGCCAGGGGCACTGCCCGCAGTGCGACCGCCCGGTCGCGGCGCAGACCCGCGAGCAGATCGTGGCGCGCATCCTCGACCTGCCCGACGGCACCGCCTACAGCGTGCTCGCCCCGGTCGTGCGGGGCCAGAAGGGGGAATACAAGGACCTGTTCGACGAGCTGTCGCGCGCCGGGTACGTCCGGGCGAGGGTCAACGGGCAGGTCGTCGCGCTGTCGGACCGGCTGTCGCTCGACCGCCAGACGAAGCACAACATCGAGGTCGTCATCGACCGCCTCAAGGCGGGCCCGGCCGTCCGGGCGAGGCTGGCCGAGGCGGTCGAGGCGGCTCTGCGGCTCGGCGAGGGGACGGTGATCGTCGCGGTCGAGGGGCGGCCCGACCTGCTCCTGTCGTCGCACTACGCCTGCGCGGCGTGCGGGATCAGCTTCGAGCAGCCGAGCCCGCAATTGTTCAGCTTCAACAGCCCGCAGGGGATGTGCCCGTCGTGCGACGGCCTGGGCGTCCGGCACGACCTCGACCCCGCCCTGCTCGTGCCCGACCCGGTCGCTGTCGGTCTGGGAGGGGGCGATCGAGCCGCTCGGGCCGGTCAAGGCGATCGGCAAGTGGCGCCGGCACCTGTTCGAGGGGGTCGCCGCCAACCTGGAGGCCGACCGCGACGGCCCCCCCAAGGGGGCGATGCTCAAGGGGCCCTGGAAGGACCTCGACCCCCGATTCCGGCACGCCTGGCTCTACGGCCTGGGCGATCGCGTGCTCGTCTACCGCTGGCGCAGCCGCGGCAAGCACTGGTCGCACACCGAGACCTGGCCGGGCGTCGCCGTCGAGCTGATGGCCAAGTACCACGCCGCCGGGGGCGGCCCGACCCGCGCCAAGCTCGAACCGTACATGCGGAGCATGACCTGCCCCGACTGCCGCGGGGCCCGGCTCAACCCCCGCGCCCGCGCCGTCCGCGTCGGCGGCCGGACGCTGGTCGAGCTCGGCGCGATGCCGATCGGCCGCGTCGCCCGGTTCTTCGACGGCGCTGGCCGGCGCGGGCGGACACGCGATGAGGAGGTCGTCCCGCTCGACCCGCTCTCGCGGACGATCGCCGACGAACTGCTCAAGGAGATCCGCGGCCGCCTCGGGTTCCTGACCAACGTCGGCCTGCACTACCTGACGCTCGACCGCGCCGCGCCGACGCTCTCCGGCGGCGAGGCCCAGCGCATCCGGCTGGCCAGCCAGGTCGGCGCGGGGCTGGTGGGCGTGCTCTACATCCTCGACGAGCCCTCGATCGGCCTGCACCCGCGCGACAACGACCGCCTGATCGCCACCCTCCAGCGGCTCCGCGACGTCGGCAACACGGTCATCGTCGTCGAGCACGACGAGGAGACGATGCGCGCCGCCGACCACCTCGTCGACTTCGGCCCCGGGCCCGGCGTCAAGGGGGGCGAGGTCGTCGCCGAGGGGACCCTTGCCAAGCTCGCCGACTCCCCCCGCAGCCTCACCGGCCAGTACCTCTCCGGCCGGAGGGCGATCGCGATCCCCGAGCAGCGGAAGACCTCGCACCGAGCGGAGGCTCAAGGTCGTCGGGGCGCGGCAGCACAACCTCAAGAACATCGACGTCGAGGTCCCGCTCGGGCTGTTCGTCTGCGTGACGGGCGTGAGCGGGTCGGGCAAGAGCTCCCTGATCGGCGACATCCTCCGCGACGCCCTGGCCCGCGACCTCAACGGCGCGATCACCGAGCCGGGCCTACACGACCGGATCGAGGGGGCCGACCAGCTCGACAAGGTCATCGACATCGACCAGTCGCCGATCGGCCGCACCCCGCGCTCGAACCCGGCCACCTACATCAAGCTGTTCGACCAGATCCGCGACCTCTACACCCGGCTGCCCGACGCCAAGGCGCGCGGCTACAAGGCGGGCCGGTTCAGCTTCAACGTCGAGGGGGGCCGGTGCGAGGCGTGCCAGGGCAACGGCTCGAACCGCCTGGAGATGGACTTCCTCGCCGACGTCTGGGTCACCTGCCCGGTCTGCGAGGGGAAGCGGTTCAACCGCGAGACGCTCCACGTCCGCTTCAAGGGCAAGAGCATCAGCGACGTCCTGGAGATGGACGTCCAGGAGGCCCTGGAGCACTTCGCCAACGTCCCCAAGATCGCCGCGATGCTCCAGACGCTGCACGACGTCGGCCTCGACTACCTGAAGCTCGGCCAGGCGTCGCCGACGCTCTCCGGCGGCGAGGCCCAGCGGATCAAGCTCGCCCGCGAGCTGGTCAAGAGGGGCACCGGGCGGACCCTCTACATCCTCGACGAGCCGACCACCGGGCTGCACTTCGAGGACGTCCGCAAGCTGCTCGACGTCCTGCACGGCTTCACGGCGCTGGGCAACACGGTGGTCGTCATCGAGCACAACCTCGACGTCGTCAAGACCGCCGACTGGATCATCGACCTCGGCCCCGAGGGGGGCGAGGGGGGCGGCCTCGTCGTCGCCGAGGGGACGCCCGAGCAGGTCGCGCAGGCGTCCGGGAGCCACACCGGCGCCGCGCTGCGGCGAGTCCTCGCGGGGCCTCGCGCCGTCGATCGGGACGGCAACGGCCGGGCGAAGAAGGACGGCAAGCCGAGCCGCAGGTCGTCCGAGGAGGGCCTGGCGGCGATCGCCGTCCGCGGGGCCCGGCAGCACAACCTCAAGGGGATCGACGTCGACCTTCCCCGGCACAAGATGACCGTGTGCAGCGGGCCGAGCGGGTCGGGCAAGAGCTCGCTCGCGATCGACACCCTCTATGCCGAGGGCCAGCGGCGCTACGTCGAGAGCCTCTCCAGCTACGCCCGCCAGTTCCTCGCGCCGCTCCAGAAGCCGAAGGTCGAGCGGATCAGCGGCCTGTCGCCGGCCGTCAGCATCGAGCAGAAGACGACGAGCAAGAGCCCGCGATCGACGGTCGGCACCGTCACCGAGATCCACGATTACCTGCGCATCCTGATGGCCCGGCTCGGCCAGCCGCATTGCCCGGCGCTGCGGCCTGGCGATCGGCACGCAGACGGCCGACGAGATCGTCGAGAAGGTCCTCCACCTGCCCGAGGGGACGAAGGTCTACGTGATGGCCCCCGTCGACCGCCGCGACGGCGAGGGGTTCGACGCACTCTGGGACGACCTCCGCGGGTCGGGGTTCACCCGCGTCCGCGTCGACGGCCGCTCGGTGAGCCTCGACGAGCCCCCGACGCTGAGCCACCGCCGCAAGCACCGCGTCGAGGTCGTCATCGACCGCGCCATCGTCCGCCGATCGACCCGCTCGCGGCTGGCCGACTCGATCGAGTCGGCCCTCGACCTGGGCAAGGGGGTCGTCCTGGTCGCCCGCGTCGGCGACGAGGCCGACGAGCCGAAGTGGCACGTCGATCGGTACAGCCAGCACCGCTCGTGCGACGGCTGCGGGCGGAGCTTCGAGGAGCTGTCGCCGCACCACTTCTCGTTCAACAGCCCGCTCGGGTGGTGCCCGGTGTGCGAGGGCCTGGGGGTCCAGCACGGCGCCAACCCCGCCGTGCTCGTCCCCGACGGGTCGAAGAGCCTGAACCGGGGGGCGGTCGCCGTCTGGCCGAAGTTCGACGAGAACCCCGCCTTCGCCCGCATGATCGCCGCGATGGCCGAGGCGCAGGGGATCGACCTGGACACCCCCTTCGACGACCTCGAAGGCCGGCACCGCCGCGCCATCCTCCACGGCACCGGCGAAACCTGGTTCCAGGTCCCGTCCGCCGACGGCCAGCCCGGCTTCTCCTTCCAGTACAAGGGGCTGTTCCCCGCCATCGAGGAGGCCGCGCGGGTCTCGTTCCTGTACCGCTACAAGCTGCAGGGGATGGTCGACGACGTCCCCTGCGCCTCGTGCATGGGCGCCCGCCTGCGGGACGACTCCGCGGCCGTCCGGTTCCGCGACTTCACGCTCGACCAGATCAGCCAGTGGCCGCTCGGCCGCGCCATACCAGTTCTTCAAGACGCTCAAGCTCTCCGGCGACGAGAAGCACATCGCGGGCGACCTGATCCGGGAGATCCGCGACCGCCTCAAGTTCCTGGTCGACGTCGGGCCTCGACTACCTGAGCCTGGCCCGAGGTACGCCGACCCTCTCCGGCGGCGAGAGCCAGCGCATCCGTCTGGCGAGCCAGATCGGCAGCGGGCTGACGGGCGTGCTCTACGTGCTCGACGAGCCGACGATCGGCCTGCACCCGCGCGACAACGCCCGGCTGCTCGCGGCGCTGCGGCACCTGCGCGACCTGGGCAACACGCTCGTCCTGGTCGAGCACGACCGCGAGGTGATCGAGGCGGCCGACCATCTCGTCGATTTCGGCCCCGGTTCGGGCGACGGCGGCGGACAGGTCACGGCGGCCGGGCCCCCGGCGAAGGTCAAGGCGAGCAAGAAATCCCTGACCGGCCGCTACCTCAGCGGCAAGGCCGCGATCCCCATCCCGACCAACCGCCGCGCGGCCGACGGCCCGTCGCTGGTCATCCGGGGCGCCCGGCACCACAACCTCAAGGACATCGACGTCCCGATCCCCCTCGGCGTCGTCACCGTGGTGACGGGCGTCAGCGGCTCGGGCAAGAGCTCGCTCGTCGAGGACATCCTGTGGAAGGCCGCCGCCCGCCAGCTGCACCGGGCGCAGGTCACGCCCGGGGCGCACGAGGCGATCGAGGGGCTGGACCAGATCGACAAGGTCATCAGCGTCGACCAGGCCCCGCTCGGGAGCACGCCGACCTCGACCCCCGGCACCTACTCGGGGGCGTTCGACCTGATCCGCGAGCTGTTCGCCAAGCTGCCCGAGTCGAAGGTGCGCGGCTACTCGTCGCGGCGGTTCAGCTTCAACCAGCCCGGGGGCCGGTGCGAGGCGTGCGAGGGGGCGGGGCAGAAGCGGATCGAGATGCACTTCCTGCCCGACGTCTGGGTCACGTGCGAGGCGTGCGACGGGTCGCGCTACGCCGCCGAGACGCTCGCGGTGAAGTTCCGCGGCCGGACGATCGCCGACGTGCTCGCCATGACCGTCGACGCCGCCCTCGAGCTCTTCGCCGCCGTGCCGAAGGTCCGCCGCGTCTTGCAGACCCTGCACGACGTCGGCCTCGGCTACATCCCGCTCGGGCAGGCCGCGCCGACGCTCTCCGGCGGCGAGGCCCAGCGCGTCAAGCTCGCCGCCGAGCTGGCGCGGCCCGACACCGGCCGGACCCTCTACATCCTCGACGAGCCGACCACCGGGCTGCACCTGGACGACGTCCGCAAGCTCCTCGACGTCGTCCACCGCCTGGCCGACCTGGGCAACACGGTCGTCATCATCGAGCACAACCTGGAGGTGATCAAGACGGCCGACTGGGTGATCGACCTCGGCCCCGAGGCGGGCGCCTCCGGGGGGCAGGTCGTGGCCTCGGGCCCCCCGAGCGGGTCGCGGAGGCGCGGGGAGCCTCACCGGCGCGATCCTCGCGGGGGTCCTCGCCGCCGGCCCGCGCGCCGAGCGCCCCCGGTTCGACCCGAAGGCCGCCGCGCGCAAGGCCCTCGCCGAGGTCCGCAAGGCCGCCGCCGCGCTCGCGCCGAGGGCCGAGACCAACGGAGAGACCAGGCACCCCTGGGAGGTCGACGGCCGCCGCTGGCACACGCGCGACCGCGTCAGCCGGACCGGGCGCCCCGCGCGGTGGGACGGGCGCATCCTGGAGCGGGTCGTCGACCGCATCCACGAGCTCGGCGAGTTCGAGCCGACCGACTGGTCGCAACGGACCTCGGTGCGGGTCTCGGCCCCCGGCGCGATGTCACATCCCTTCTTCCACGCGACGACCGCGGGCGAGTGGGTCGTGACGCTCCGCTTCCAGGTCCCGCGCAACACCTTCAAGCCGCAGGCGCTGGAACGGCAGTTGAAGCTCCTCCCGTTCCACGAATGCGCCGTCCCCGTCCACTCCGACGCCCCCCGCCTGGTCGTCTCGGACACCGGGCCGATCCAGGAGGTCACGATCTCCGCCCACGCCGCCGACGAGCTCGACACCCCCGAGTTCGATGCCTTCCTCGCCCGCGCCGTTGCAGCCCGCCTGACCAAGAAGTCCGGGGTCCTGGTCGCCGCGAGCGAGCTTTCCTGAGCCCGGTGAGGTCTCACACCCCCGACCAACGGCCCGCAAACGTCAGGCGTTGGGGCTGGCAGCCCTCGCCGACGAGCGGGGGCTTGCGCTCGGTGATCTCGGGGCATCGGGGGGCTTGCTCGGCGTTGAGCGCGATGAACTCGCGCCGGGGGCCGGGCACGTTGTCCTCGTGGAAGATCGCTTCGACGGGGCACTCGGGGACGCACGCATCGCAGTCGACGCACTCATCGGGGTCGATGTAGAGCATCCGATCCCCCTCGCGGCAGCAGTCGCAGGGGCAGACGACGACGCAGTCGGTGTACTTACTGACCGGCGCGTGCTCTGTCGAAATCCTCGGTTTTTCACGCTTGCATACAGACGGCCAGGCTCATTGTTTTCTCCTACGAAATCAGCTCAATGCCTGCGTGCGAGATCGCTTGAAAATCGAGGTTTTCGACAGAGCACGCACCGGTCAGTAAGTCACTCAAAAGCGGAAAGGGGGTATCGCGCGGGCTGGAATGGTATAGGGAATGTGGCTTGGGTATGTCCCTGCCGATCAATGGGGTTTAGAAAGCGGGCAGCTTTATGACTTTGGCGCAGTTGGCGCTGAAGTGCTGCCGTGGATCGGTATGAGAACCGCAACCGGGGCCTTTGTCCCGTGGCTCGCTTCGCAGACGGACATGCTGTCCGAGGATTGGGGCGTAGTTTCGGATTGAGTTGACGTTTGACCCCCGTCGACTTGCGGGCCATCTGCGATTCGCTCAACGATGAGCGTGGCACGGTCGGACCAAGCTCACTCGGTCCCAGATCACGCAGTCCGCTGAACCGGCGATCAGACAAGTCGACGGGGAGTTTTTGTTCTAACAGAAATCAATCCATAACAACAACTTAAAGCCGAAATCCGGCGAGTTTTGGTTACGCAAACGCATCGGAGAACGGGTTTGTTAGTGGAATCGCTCTCCCTAAGTTACGCTCTCGAAAGATCTTAGGAATGGAGACGACGGGAATCGAACCCGCAACCTCCTGCTTGCAAAGCAGGCGCTCTCCCAATTGAGCTACGTCCCCGAGTTTGGCCAGCCGTCGCGATCATCATACCGGCGGAAGCCAGGGTTGACCAGCAGGGTCGTCGAACCATCCGGTCTCGCGCGATCCGCTCAATGGGCGCGGACCCATTGCTCGGCCGTCAGCAGGCGCGGGCGCGGGTGGGGTGGGGGAGCGCTTGCCAGGTGGGGGGGCCGCTCTCGGGCTGGCTGAGCGTCTCGATCCACTGGCGGATGTATGATGGCGACTGGCTGACCATCGCCGCGCGGTGGACCAGCCCGGGGCCGACCGGCTGCTCGAACATCACCGCATAGTACGGGAGGGGCTCGTACTTCAGCTTCGTGAGGTGGGCGTTGACCGCCCGGTCCATCCGGGCCAGGTCCGGGCCGAAGGCGGCGCGGAAGGCGGCGAGGTGGTCGGCGGGGGTCCGCTTCACCAGCGGGGGGAGCTGGCTCATCGCCTTGAGGAAGGCGAGGAACGGGGTCCCCCGCTTCATCGCCAGGTAGTGCGTCAACGCCCACGACAGGGCGTAGTCGGTCGGCGTGAGCGAGGTCCGGGTCACCAGGTACTCGACCATCGGCATGGCGGGGTCGCGGCCGATCCGCGGCGACCGGCCCGGCCCGGCGACCTGGAGGGTCAACGGGTCGTCGAGGTCGTGGAGCGTGGCCATGTGCATCGGGTTGACGACCCCCAGCCCGCGCCAGGAGGCGCCGTGGCTGGTCGAGACGGGCGTCGAGCAATACTCGGCCAGCCCCTCGACCAGCCAGAGCGGCCAGTCGCTCAGGCGGGGCTGCACGCCGATGTTCTGGAGGATCTGGTGCGTCCCCTCGTGCGCGACCGTCTGCGGCTTGCGCAAGGCCGCGACCTCGGGCGACTGCTGGTCGCGCTCCGACTTCTGGTAGAGGTAGATCCGGTTGGTCAGGATCTCGTAATACGCCTGGACGTCGCGATCGACCTTCTTGTGGCCCGGAAGTCGCGCTCGGTCCGGAAGATGATCGCCACCAGGGGGAACTCGGGGTCGTGGATCGGGATGGCCCGCTTCCGCAGCGCGTCGGTGAGGTTGCGGTACAGGTCCTCCAGGAGCTTGATGCTGGCGTCGGCGAACGGGGTGGTCGACTGGTACAGGACCAGGTAGTGCGGCGACTGCCGGACGTGGAACCCGGCGAACGGCCCGCGCAGCAGCTCGTCGCGGATCTGCTCGGCGGAGGCGGCCTGGAACGGCTCGTCGGCGAAGGCCAGGCCCTGCGAGAAGCCGATCTGGCCGTCGGGGAGCATGACGCTGACCCGGCCGTCGATCAGGCCGTGGACCCTCGCGATGAGCGTCTCGCCGTCGTCGCCGCGGACCCTGATCCGTCGCGGCTGGCCATCCTCCGCGACCATCGCCGCGGAGGGCGACGGCGACGGCGACGGGGGGGGCGGAACCCCATCCGGCGAGGCCGACGGCGAAGGACGGCCCCGCGCCGTACGGCGACGGCCGGCGGTCGATGGGCGGGCCGATCGGAGACGGCGGGATCGGCCGCCGCTCCACGATCGTCACGGGGACCGGGGCGGCCGGGGTCGGCTCCGCCTCGGCGACCGGAGGCGGCGCATCCTTCCCGTCCTTGTCGGCGAAGGAGCCTGGCCTCGATCTCCGCCCCCTCCTCGCGGAGGAGGGTCGGAGCGGGGGGGCCGGCTTCGTCCTGGACCTCCCCCTCATCGCGGACCCCGGGGGGGGCGGGAGACGTCGCGAGCGGCCCCGACGAGATGGCCAGCCGGGGCGAGAGGGCCGGGCCGGACACGAGCAGGACTGCGATGGCCGCCACCATCAGCAGCACCGCGCCGACCGCCGGGACGAGGCCGCGGGTCGTCCTCGCCGCCGGCCTCGGCACCGCGGACGAGTCATCCGGCTCCGGGGACTCCAGGGCCTGCGCGAATGCCGGGGCCAGCGGCACCCCGCACCGGGGACAATCGCGCCCCAGCGCGGTCTCGGGCCTCGCGACGCGAATCCGGACACCGCACCCGACGCACGTCACCACCACCGGTCCCATCAGCAGAACTCCACCGGACCCATCTCGGTGCGGAGAGCCAGATCGGCGCGACGTCCCATTCAAGTCTAGCAACCGATTTTCTCAGGCGGAAGCTTCTGACTCCGCCCCCGCCCGCTTTGATGTCCCCGGGATTCAATCGTCCCGCGATGTCCTCCAAAGGCCGCATGATCGCCATTCGTCCAGATCGATCCAAAGTTCCACCGCCCCGGCTGCTCGGGCCGGGCCCCGCTCGTCGGGGGGTCGTCCTTCACCTCTTTGATAACGAGTGCCGAGGGCGGTGGGTTCGGTCGTCGTCCTTGGATTGGATCACAAATCGATGCTATCCTCGTTCCTCGATCGGAAATAGGCCCGAATCCCGTCGCGCAGGCCGATCGACCGGGGCGTGCCGTGGTCGACGAGCTGATAGAGGCCCTGCCAGTCGCGCTTGAGGTCGGCGTCGGGGTCGAACTGGTTGTGGACGAGGATCTTCCAGCGGTCCCAGTAGAACCGCTGGGCCTTCTTGCCGTGCCAGTAGTGGTTGATCAGGCCGGGGACGTGGCCGAGGTTGCGGCGGACGTGGCGCTCGGCGGTCTCCTGCCAGGCGCGGAGGCGCCTCGTGTAGTTGGGGTGGAGGCCCGGCGAGGTCCCTTCGGAGGCGCGGCCGATCAGGCACTTGGCCATGTGCATGTCGGCGGCGCCGAGGACCGACCAATCGATCAGGCCGCCGGTCGCGTCGATCGCGTCGCGGCGGGCTGCCCAGGCGTAGCCGGGGTGCCAGTAGTGGTACGGGACGGCCGCGGGCCTGGCGTCGTAGCCGACACCCGGCATCGACCAGGAGACCCCCGTGTTGTGGCAGTAGGCGAAGCCGAGGTGCGCGTTGATCGGCTCGTGGTCCGGGCCGAGGTCCTGGGCGTGCGACCACATCTGCACGAACGCGTGGTGCTGGAGCTGGTGCAGCGTCTCCTGGACCCAGTCGGCCCGGGCGAACTGGATGTCGGCGTCGACCCAGGCGACGTACTTCCAGTCGGCCGGGAGGCGGCCGATGCCGATATTGATCAGGTTTTCCTTGTGCCAGAGCTCGTGCCGCGCTGCGGAGCTGGACGTGCCCCGGGTTGCCGGGCTCGGTGACCTCGAACGGCCTCTCGCCCAGCGCGAGCTCGACGGTCAGGAGCGAGGCGCCGGAATCCTTGACGTGCTTCTCGAATTGGCGATAGAGCCGGTAGCGGCTAGCATACCGGACGGGATTCGACACGACCGACACGACGTAAAGTGGTGAGTTGATCGGTTTGACCATGATGCTCATTCCAAGATCCCGGATCGACCCTCGACGGCCTCCGCCGCGACACCGCGGCCCGATTCGCAGGCCCACAACCAAATCATCGTGGGATCGGGGTCGCGCGTTCTGAGAAAGTTCGAATTCGGATCATCCGGCGGGAACGGGCGAGTCCGGATGTTCGTCTCGGGGGCGGGGCACGAGGCTCCCTGGACCCGCCTCCGCCCCCGTCCCTTGTGTTCGCCCCGCGTGCCGCTAAACTGTCCGGGGTATCCGCCCCGGCGCGATCCGCCGGGACGGTGGGCGACCCCCGACGGCCCCCGTGGAGACCTCCGGACATGCGAACCCCCTGGCTCCTGCTGATCGGCGCGCTCGGCTGTGCCGCCCCGACCTCGACGTCGCACGCCGACGCGCCGAAGCCCAGCGACGCCGCGCTCGGCATGAAGCCGCCGCCGGGCGCCGTCGTACTGTTCGACGGCAAGGATCTCGACGGCTGGGTCAAGGTCGGCGGCGACAAGGCCCCCGCCGACTGGCCCGTCGAGGAGGGCGTCATGACCGTGGGCAAGGGGTCGATCCGGACCAAGGCGGAGTTCGGCGACTTCCAGCTCCACGTCGAGTTCAACGTCCCCTACATGCCCGCCGCCAAGGGGCAGGCGCGCGGCAACAGCGGCGTCTACCTCGACGGCACCTACGAGCTCCAGGTGCTCGACTCCTACGGCCTCAAGCCGAAGAACAACGACTGCGGCGCCATCTACCAGCAGGTCGTCCCGGCGTTCAACGCCTGCAAGCCGCCCCTCCAGTGGCAGTCTTACGACGTCACCTTCCGCAAGGCCCGCAAGGAGGGGGGCAAGGTCGTCAAGAAGGCCCGCGTCACCGCCGTCCAGAACGGCATCACGATCATCGACGACGCCGAGATCTCCCCCACCCCCGGCGGCGTGGGCACCGTCGAGGGCGACGACGGGCCCATCATGCTCCAGGACCACAACAACGCGGTCCAATACCGCAACATCTGGATCAAGCCGCTTTGAAGAGAAGAGATTTCACCACAGAGATCACAGAGCACACGGAGAAGAAGAGGAGAAGAGAGAAAATAGAGGATAATGTTTGAAATGTTCTAATTTTACTTCTTTCTTCTCCTCTTCTTCTTCTCCGTGTGCTCTGTGGTGAAATCTCTTCGATTATCGGGGGCGCGTGCCGATGCTGACCGCCGAGGGGTGCGCCGGGAGGCGGGAGAGGCTGTGGGGGGCGGTGCCGGCGGGGTGCGACGGCGCTGATCGTGGGCGACCCGTCGCACCTGATCTATTTCGCCGGCTTCGCGCCGTCGCCGTTCGTGTTCCGGACGGTCGAGTCGGGGGCGATGCTCCTGCTGGAGCGGGGCCGGGCGACGCTGGTGGCCGACAACCTGCTGGCGCCGGCGCTCGGCCGCTCGTTCGCCGATGAGGTGGTGGCGCCGGTCTGGTATGAGGGGAAGCGGTCGGCGCCGCACCGCCGGGGGATGCTCGTCGAGACGGCGCTCGGGAGGCTGGCGAAGGTCCCGGGGCGTCGGTTCGGCGTCGAGCTGGCGGGCGTCCCGGCGGGCGTGGTCGAGGGCCTCCGCCGGGCGCGGCCGGGGGTCGAGGTGGTCGACATCGGCCCGGCGGTCCGGCCGCTGCGGCGGGCGAAGGACCCCGACGAGATCGACATCCTCCGGCTGTCGATGCGGGCCGGCGAGGCCGGGCACGCCGCGGCGCTGGCGAAGGTCGAGCCGGGGATGACCGAGCTCGACGCCTACCGGATCGTCCAGGACGCGGCGATCGAGGCGCTCGGCGAGCCGGCGATCGTCTACGGCGACTTCGCCTCGGGCCCTCGGTGCGAGCGCGAGCGGGGCGGCCCGCCGACGTCGCGCGCGATCGACCGGGGCGACCTGCTCCTGCTCGACTTCTCGGTGGTCGTCTCGGGATACCGGGGCGACTTCACCAACACGTTCGCCGTCGGCGCCGAGCCGACGCCCCGCCAGCGCGAGCTGTTCGAGGCGTGCGCCGGGGCACTGCGGGCCGGGCGAGGCGTCGCTGAGGCCCGGCACCCCCGCCCGCGAGGTCGACGCCGCCGTGCGGGCCCACTTCGCCGCGATGGGCCTCGACCGCTTCTTCGTGACCCACTCCGGGCACGGCCTCGGCCTGGGCCACCCCGAGCCCCCTACTTCGTCCCCGAGAGCGACGACACGGTCCTGGACGGCGACGTCGTCGCCCTCGAGCCCGGCCTGTACGTCGAGGGGGTCGGCGGCATGCGGTTCGAGCGCAACTACCGCGTCACCGCCGGGGGCCCGAGACCCTCTCGAACCACGAGATCCGGATCGAGCCGCCCCGGCGCGGGATGAGGACGGGCCCGCGACCCGGCCTCACCGGGCCGCGGCCTTCAGCGCGTCGAGCGCCGGCCCGTACTGGGGCTCGGTCGCGATCTCGGGGACGATCTCGACGTGCTTGATCGTGTCGTCGGCGCCGACCACGAAGATCGCCCGCGCCAGGAGGGGGATCGGCAGCCCCTCGATCAGCACGCCGTAATGCTTGCCGAAGCTGTGGTCGTGCGCGTCGGAGAGGTTCTGGAGGTTCTCGACCTTCGCCTCGGTGCACCAGCGCTGCTGGGCGAAGGGCAAGTCGAGGCTGACGGTGTAGGCCGCGACCCGATCGCCGAGCGCCTCCAGCTCCTGCGAGAACCGCCTCGTCTGCGTGTTGCAGACCGGGGTGTCGAGCGACGGGACGACGTTGAACAGCCGCGCCTTGCCGGCCGTGTCCTCCAGCCTGACGACCGACAGCCCCGCGCCGACGCAGGTGAAGTCGGGCGCCTTGTCCCCCGCCTTGAGCTTCGGGCCGACCAGGTCGACCGGCTTGCCCTTCATCGTGACCTCGCCCTTGCGCGTCTCGGCTCATGGTGGTCCGCCCTCTCCGGCTGAGTCTCGTGGTCCGTCCGGCGTGATCCGCCCCGGGGCCCATCACCCCGGCGCGTCCGCGAGCCGTCCAAGTTAGCCACTCCCGCGCCGTCATCGCAAGCCGATTGGGACCACCCGCCCCCGCGACCCCGCCGAGCAAGGGAAAGGTTGAGCCCCCGCGGTGATCCAGGATGATCATTTCTGCTCGGCCAGATTTTACAATCCTTAACATTCGCGATGACCCCGACTGCGCATCAATCCTTGGGGAAATCCGCCGAGGCAGCAGGACCCCATGTCGCCGCAACGGGATCGAGCGTCGATGGGCTTTCGGGTGGGCGTCGTGCCCGACCGCGAGCCGGCCGAGCGATCCCCGGATTCCGCCCGCGCCACTCCTCAACGACGAGATGAGCATCACCGGAGATACCGCATGATCCGTCGCCGCCTGACTTTCCGCCCGAACGTCGATCGCCTGGATGACCGTTGCCTGCTCGCGGCGCTGTCGCCGTCCCAGCTCGAGGCGGCCTATGGCCTCAGCACCTCGTCGACGGCGGGCTCGGGCAAGACAATCGCGGTCATCGACGCCTACAACGACCCCAACATCCTCGGCGAGCTGGCCGCCTTCGACGGCGCGTACGGCCTGCCCGGGACGGCCGCGAACGTCTCGAATTACCTGAGCGTCGTTAACCTGGCGGGCAATCGGGTCGACCCGGGCTGGGCCGAGGAGACGGCGCTCGACGTCGAGTGGGCGCACGCGATGGCGCCCGGGGCGAGGATCCTCCTGGTCGAGGCCCGGTCCGACAGCCTGACGGACCTGATGACGGCGGCGGAGACCGCCGTCGGCTACGGGGCCAACGTGGTCTCGATGAGCTGGGGCGAGAGCGACAGTGACCTCACCGCGAGCCAGGTGAGCCAGTACGACGCCTTCTTCCAGCAGTACGACGGCACGGTCACCTTCGTGGCCTCCAGCGGCGACAGCGGGACCAGCACCGCCAACGGCGGCGGCGCCGAGTGGCCGAGCTCGTCGCCGTATGTCCTGTCGGTCGGCGGGACGTCGCTGACGCTCTCGGCCGGCGGCACGATCGCCAGCGAGACGGCCTGGTCCTCCAGCGGGGGCGGCATCAGCGCGTTCGAGCCGAGCCCGGCTATCAGTACTCCGTCCAGCAGACGGGCCGGCGGAGCACGCCCGACGTCGCCTTCGACGCCGACCCGAACACCGGGGTCATGGTCTACTCGTCGTTCGTCCGGGGGGGCTGGGAGCAGGTCGGCGGCACGAGCCTCGGCGCCCCGGCGTGGGCCGCCATCGTCGCGACCGTCGACTCGCAGGCCCACACCTCCCTCGGCTCGGCGCAGGTCCTGAACGCCCTCTACGGCATCAGCGCCCTCTCCTTGCCCGACTTCAACAAGGTTAGCACCAGCGCCTCGTCCCTGGGCATCCCCAACACCTTCGCGACGACCACCTACAACACGAGCACGGGCCTGGGCACCCCCCGGGCCAAGCTGCTCTCCGACCTGACGATCCTCGCCTCGATCAGCGGAGACACCAACCCCGTCGTCACCACGTCGATCACCGCCGTGCCCCCCAGCATCCGGGCCGCGACGGCGACCCCTTCGTCCCAGGCGGGCGCCGGGACGCGGACCTCGACCAGCACCCCGACCAGCGGCCAGTACCCGTCCGGGTGGTGGCCGGGCGGCTGGTATTTCGCCGCGACGGGAGACTCGGGCGTCGCCTTCGGAGGCTCGAAGTACAGCGTCATCGGCTCCAGCGGCGGCCGTCGCGTCTGACCCCCTCCGGTCGGGGACGCGGACCGGCGTGGGCGACGCGCCGGTCCCCTCCAGGCCCTTTCGCGATGCCGGCCTTGCGGTTCCTTCCAAATCGTCTTGGCAAGACGCTAAAATGATAGGGGTGGGGCGGGCGCGGAGGGCCGGAGACATCGCGAGCGACCGGGGCGGCCATGACGGCACCGAGGAACGACCCCTACCGCTATGACGTCGTCGTCGTGGGCGCCGGCCACGCGGGGCTGGAGGCGGCCCTGGCGTCGGCCCGGATCGGCCTGCGCACCGCGCTGCTGACGATCAACTGCGACGCGGTCGGCCAGATGAGCTGCAACCCGGCGATCGGTGGGGTCGCCAAGGGGCAGATCGTCCGCGAGGTCGACGCGCTGGGCGGCGCGATGGGAGCGATCACCGACGCGACCGCCCTCCAGTTCCGCCTGCTCAACCGCGGCAAGGGGCCGGCGATGCACAGCCCCCGCGCCCAGTGCGACAAGAAGGCGTACCAGGCGCTGGCCAAGCTGACCGTCGAGCGCCAGCGGGGGCTGTCTCTCCGGCAGGAGATGGTCGAGTCGATCATGGTCGAGGAGGGCCGCGCGGCGGGCCTGCGATGCCGGGGGGGGGCCGAGTACCGGGCCCTCGCCGTCGTCGTGACGACCGGCACGTTCCTCCAGGCTTTGATGCACACCGGAGAGGTCAAGACTCCCGGCGGCCGCGCGGGGGACACCTCGGCCGAGGGGCTCTCCGGCTCGCTCCTCGCCCTGGGGTTCGAGCTGCGGCGGTTCAAGACCGGTACCCCGCCGCGCCTCAACGGCCGCACGATCGACTTCGACGCGCTCGAAGTCCAGCCCGGCGACGACGACCCGGTGCCGTTCTCGTTCCTGACCGATCGGATCGACCAATCGCAGCTCCCTTGCCACATCACCGCGACCACCCCGGAGGTCCACGACGTCATCCGCGCCAACCTGCACCGCGCCGATGTACTCGGGCCAGATCCAGAGCACCGGGCCCCGCTACTGCCCGTCGATCGAGGACAAGGTCGTCCGGTTCGCCGAACGCGAGCACCATCAGATCTTCCTCGAGCCGGAGGGGCGGAACACCCTCGAATACTACTGCAACGGCATCTCCACCAGCCTCCCGCGCGACGTCCAGGAGGCGATCATCCCGATGATCCCCGGCCTGGAGCATGCCGAGATCATGCGGTTCGGCTACGCCGTCGAGTACGACTACGCCCCCCCCACCCAGCTCGACCCGACGCTCGAAACCAAGCCCGTCCCCGGCCTCTTCTTCGCCGGCCAGATCAACGGCACCACCGGCTACGAGGAGGCCGCCGCGCAGGGGCTGGTCGCCGGCCTGAACGCCGCGCGGTCGGCACTCGGGGCCGACCCTGTGGTCATCGACCGCTCGCAGGCGTACATCGGCGTGCTGATCGACGACCTCGTCACCCGGGGGGTCGACGAACCCTATCGGATGTTCACCAGCCGCGCCGAGTATCGCCTCCTCCTGCGGCACGACAACGCCGACCTCCGCCTCACCCCCCTCGGCCGCGAGGTCGGCCTCGTCGACGACGCCCGCTGGGCCCGGTTCCGGGAGCGTCGCGACCGGATCGAGAACCTGCGGGCCCGGCTCCGGGCCACCCGGATCGACGGCGGTGACACGCTCGAACAGCTCCTCCGCCGCCCCCCGACGACCTGGGACGACCTGCTCGCCATCCGCCCCGACCTCGGCCCTCGGGACGCCCTCGGGTCGGTCGAGCAGGTGATCATCGAGGCCAAGTACGGCGGCTACATCGCCCGCCAGGCGCAGCAGGTGGAGCGGTTCCGCCGCCTGGAGGACAAGCCCCTGCCCGACAACCTCGACTACCGCGCCGTCCCGCAACTCCGCGCCGAGGCGCGCGAGAAGTTCCAGAGGGTCCGCCCCCGATCGCTCGGCCAGGCCGGTCGGATCAGCGGGATCAATCCCGCCGACATCGCCACGCTCCTGGTCTACCTCAAGCGGCCGACCCCCGCCGGCGACGGCCCCCGAACTCATGTCTCCCGGTTGACGAGAGTCATCATCCCCCCCGCCCTCGGTCACACTTTTTTCAACGCCGGAATCGGACCCGTCCCCTGCCCCATCGCATCGGAGATCACGAAATCGCGAAGTCCTCCCATGCTCCCAAAGGGTTGCATTGTGATAGGTTAGGGGACTTTGGTTATCATCGCTGGTCTCGGCCGAGTGAATATCCCGGGCATTTGATCATCCCGGCTATTTGGGTTGACAGGCTAGGTGGGGATCTTATAATTGGCTGCGTTGGCAATTCTGGTAAAATCGTTAGATTCAGAAGACTTTGCTGATTGAGCGTTATCAGAAGGAGGGAGGCGGTCGGTCGACGGCCGGTCGAGCGTGGCCGGTTGGCGTCGAGAGCGGGTGAGGCAGGGAGGCAATCCAGGGCATCCGGCGTCGCTCGGGGGTGATCCCGGGGAGGCCGGCAGGAGCGATCGAGCCCGAGAGCTCGCAGAATGGGGCGTAGCCGACCATGAAGACCGTGTTCACGACGGGCGAGGCCGCGAAGATCTGTAAAGTCAGCCAGCAGACGATCATCCGCTGTTTCGACTCGGGCCAGCTCCGGGGTTTTCGGGTGCCCGGCTCGCGATTCCGGCGGATCCCGCGCGAGGCGCTTTACCGCTTCATGAAGGAGAACAACATCCCCACCGATGCGCTGGAGAGCGGTCGGCGGCGGGTGCTGATCGTCGACGACGACCAGGCGGTCGTTGACCTGATCTCGGACGTGTTGACGAACGACTCGCGGTTCGAGGTCAAGGTGGTCAACAACGGCTTCGGCGCGGGCATGCTGGCCAAGGAATACCATCCCGACCTGATCGTCCTCGACGTGATGCTGCCCGACATCAACGGCCAGGCGGTCTGCGAGCTGATCCGCCAGGACCCGACGATGGCGGACATCAAGATCATCTGCATCTCGGGGATGGTCGAGGAGGAGAAGGTGGCCGAGTTGAAGGCCGCCGGCGCCGACGACTTTCTCCACAAGCCGCTCGACATCGATGAACTGATCCGCCGCGTCTGCCGACTCTTGGATATAGAGACCGGACCGACCGGCTGAGGGCGGAGACCGGATCACGTCCCGGGACGAGGGCGTCTGGGAGGGTGGCAGGGGTTGCGGCACGCAACCTCGGTCGTGGGCGCCGGGGTTGCGTGCCGCAACCTCTGCCACCCCCAATATCTCCCCGGGCGCCTCGCGTCATCGGGGGACGTGATCGAGTTCGCTATCCTGAGGCGGGGCGGGCCGGCTGTTCGCCCCGACGTCCGGTCGCCGACGGGAAGGAGCCCGGCCCGGTGCGTGCCCTCGCGTCTCGGCTGACATCGCCGGCCCCCTGCGACCTCCGCCGCGCCCTGGAGCGGCTGGACGGCCTGCCGCTCCGCCCGACCTCGGCGCACCTGGTGCTCGACGCGCTGCCCGAGGAGGATGCCGACGGCCACGTCGCCGACGCCGGGTCGGGTGTCCCGGCGCTCCACGCGGTCGCCGAGGTCGATCCCGGCTGGGCCCTGGCGCTGTCGCGCCCGGGGGGGCCGACCGACCCTCTGGGATGGGTCGCCTCCCGCCCGTGGTGGACGTCGGCGTCGGCCGAGGTCGCCGAGGCGATCGCCCGGATCTGGCGGCACTCGGTCGCGGTCGGCCTGGCGGCGCGACGGCTGGCGCGCGACGCGGGCGAGCCCGACCCCGACGGGGTCGGCCGCGCGGGCCTGCTGCACGGGCTGGGGCGCTGGGCGGTCGCCGCGCTCGCCCCCGAGTTCCTGGCCTCCTGGCTGGCCGAGGACGACCCCCGCCGCCGCCGGGAACTGGAGCGCCGGCGGCTGGGCACTGAGATGACCGCCCTGGGACGGACGCTCGCCGAAAGGTGGGGGTGCGACCCGCTCGTGGTCGACGCCTCCTGGCTGCACGCCGACGGCGAGGCGGGCCTCGGCGGCTGCGCGTCCGAGCCGTCGCGGCTGGCGCTGGTCCAGGAGGCGTATGCCTGGGCCGAGCGGACCCCCTGGTCGCTCGGCCGCGCCGAGCCTCGCGAGCCGGTCGCGGGCGACCCCCGGCTCCGGGTCCTGATCGCCGAGGTGCAGGTGCGGTGCGTCCCGGCGTTCGTCGAGCCCGACGCGACGCCTCGCGAGGAGCATCTGGCGCGGTCCAACGCGCGGCTCCGTCGCCAGATGGCCGACCTCCGCGCCGGCCAGGCGGCGCGCGACCGATTCCTCGACGCTTTCGCCCACTCCGACCCGTCGGAGCGTCCCGAGGCCTGGGCCGACCGCGCCGGGCTGTCCTGGTGCGGCGAGCCCGGGGTGGCCACCGCGCGCGTCGTCTGGACCGGCCCGGGCGCCTCGTCGCCGCCCGTCGCCTCGACGGCCGACGGCCGTCCCGCGACCCGGGTGCTGTCGCTGGCGGACCGCGGGCGCCCTGCGCCGAGGTCCACCTGCGGACCGTCGCCGGGCCCGACGTCCTTCCCGACGAGGCGCACCCGGCGCTGGGGGCCTGGCGGGCGTGGGCGGCCCGGGTCGCCGAGAGGGTGCTGCTGGAGGGACGGCTCGAGGCGGCCGTCGCGTCGTTGCGCGACCGGGTCGAGCGCGAGGAGCCGAGGCTCCGCCAGGCGAAGCTGGCCGCCCTGGCCGAGTTCGCCGCGGGCGCCGGGCACGAGCTGAACAACCCGCTGGCGGTGATCGTCGGCCGCGCCCAGTTGCTCCTGGCGCGCGAGCCCGACCCCGTCTCGGCAAGGATGCTCCGCGCCATCCTGGGGCAGGCGCAGCGCGCCACCGGATCTTGCGCGACCTGATGTACGTGGCGCGCACCGCCGTCGCCCCGGGTCCGCCCGGTCCAGCCCGACGAGGTGGTGCGCGCCTGCCTCCGCGACGCCAGGGCCGAGGCCGACGCGCGCGGCGTGCGGCTCGTCGGCGACCCGGGCGGGCCCGCCCCGAAGGTGTGGGCCGACCCCGACGCGCTGCGGCACCTGGCCGACATCCTGGTCCGCAACGCGCTGGAGGCGACCCCCAAGGGGGGGACGATCCACGTCTCGGCGGCGGTCGCGGCCGACGCCGGCTCGTTGCGCTGGAGCGTGCAGGACAACGGCCGGGGGATCTCCGCGGCCGAGGGCGAGCACCTGTTCGACCCGTTCTTCTGCGGCCGGCAGGCGGGGCGCGGGCTCGGCCTGGGCCTGCCCCGCGCCGCCCGGATCGTTACGCTGGCCGGCGGCGAGCTGCGCTGGCACTCGACGCCGGGCCAGGGGACGACCTTCCACGTCCATCTGCCCCTGTCGGGGCCGCCGAGGCCGCCCGCCGCCACCGAAATCGTCCTTCCGCACGGGTCGGGGAATGACCAGCCGCTGCCCAGGAATTAGGCGATGCCGGCGCCGGCCCAGACCATCGTGTCGGCGATCGCGTGGCAATCGACGCACAGGTAGGTGACGTTCAGCGGCTCGTCGTAATTCCAGTGGTGTCGCTCCAGGCGGAGCCGGCGCCGGCACCACGAGCAGCACTTCGGCCGCGCGATCAGCCCGAGCTGCTCGGCCAAAGCCGCCGCATACCGCGCCGAGCGCGTGCGAATGCGGCGGGGCTTGAGCAAGTCGAGGCTGATGTCGAGGTGTCGGCGGAGGCGGGAGAACTTGGCGTGCTGGCGATTCCTGCGGCCCTTCTTCATGGTTCGGTTACCCGTGATTGGAACCCAGAGGCCACCTCGAATCACGACGTGACGACGGCGGTTTCCACTCCATCGGCGGAGCCCCGAACAGGGATCATCCGACGGACTCCTGGTAACTTCCCCGACACCCCAATCGTACTGCAAAGTTCGGGCCGAGTCCATGTAACCGCTGAAATCGTAGAAATAAATCACGTTTGAACCGATCATGACGGTCCTGCCGACCATGCCGGAATTATCGTGATCCCTCGGGCCGGCGAAGGGCGGCGCCCGGGGTCGGCATCGTCGGGCTCAGCGGCTGCGCCGGTCGTCGGACCCCCGGGTCGTACCGGCTTCGAGCCGATCCCGGACGAAAATGGCGGCATGAAGGCCGACGAGATGAAGCGGCTGAAGGGCCTGGAGAAGGAGGGCGTCCGGCTCAAGGCTCGGGTCGCTGACCTGTCGCTCGCCCGGGCGATCTTGCGGGAGGCCACCCGGGGAAACCCCCGGGCCCGGCCCGGAGGCGCCAGGCGGTCGAGCGAGCCGTCGAGGCCCCGGGCGCCTCCGAGCGTCGGGCGTGCCGAGCCTTGGGGCAGGCCCGGTCGACCCGGCGGTGCGCCGGGGCGGGTCGGGGACGAGATCAAGCGTCGTTGTTGCGGGTCAGGGGATCGGCCAAGGGACATCCCCGCTACGGTTACCGAAGGATCACGGCCTTCCTCAAGCGGGAGGGTCGGTCGGTCAACCGCGAGCGGGTGCACCGGCCCTGGCGCCAAGGCGGCCCGAGAGTGCCGCAGTTCCTGCGGAGTCGCAGGCGCCTTGGCGGCGGCACGAATCGCCGCACCCGGTATCGTGCCGAGCGGCCCGACCACGTCTGGAGCGACGACTTCGTGATGGGCCAGACGGCCGGCGGGAGGCGGGTGAAGGTCCTGCCGATCGTCGATGGATACACCCGGGCGTGCTCGGCGATCGAGGTCGAGCGGGGCATGACGGCCGAGGATGAGGTATCTAGCGTGGAGTATCTGCTCGCGGTCCGTGGTGTGCCCGGGCACATCGGTTCGGACAACGGGCCGGGGTTCATCGCCGAGGCGGTCAAGGGCTGGCTGCCTCTTTCCTGATTGAAGCCCGGTCGGCATCGGAACCGAGGTGAAATCCTAGAACAATAGGGATCGTGTGGTCCTGTCCAAGAAAAAACCCCGCCGGTCCATATTGCTATGGGCCGACGGGGCCGGAACAGAGAAGAGGCCAGATGATCGAAGCCGATGCTTCGGTTGGTCGGAGAGGCGGTTCAGGATGGGCATCACGACCAACGAAGGAATGTTATACCCGAGGTATGAACCTCGTCAAGGCCCCATTTTCGAAAATAATTTTTGCGGTAGTCGCTCGCGACGTTGGCAAAGCTTTTCGGCGTTTATTGAGGGTCAGGAAAGCGATGTCCGCGCCTTTGCAGCCCCGGAGGGGCGACCGTCCCTAGCCCAGGGCGCCAGCCCTGGGTCATGTCCCGAGCCGACGCCCCCCGCTCCGGGCCCCCGGCCCGCACGGCCGCGGCCCCCCAGAGGGGGCGCGATGGCGGCCCTCATCCCAGGGCTGTCGCCCTGGGCTAGGGACGGTCGCCCCTCCGGGGCTGCGGAGGACGAGACGATCGCGGACATCGCTTTCCTGACCCCCAATATGACGCTCCAAGGCGGACGTCAGCGCTTCCGTGCGGTCCTCCGCCCGGATGGCCCGCCGCGCACCGGGGCATGCACGCGATAGCGGACGGACCCCGGCACCGACCCGACATGATCGGTCAGCCCTTGCGCCATCGCCGGGGTGCGGCCCCCCGCGACCCGCGCCCTCACACCCGGCTGTCCAGGTCCCGCCACAGCCACGGCGACCATCGCGACCGCGCCGCGCCCCGCGAGACCTGATCCGGAGTAGGAATACACGACCTGGCCACCGGCCGCTGCCCCGGGCGATCAGCCCCAGGTCCATCGCCACGACGATTCGCCCGCGGGGAGCTCGACGGTCCAGGAGAGATGGCCGGTGCGGTGCTCGAACGAGGGGGGGGGCAGGTCGGGTGCCGACTGCCAGGGGCCGAGGTCGGTCAGGCCGGGGCAGGTCAGCGCGGCGACCAGGGTCGCGGGGTGGTCCAGGTTCGCCTTGACGCTGAGGTGGTGGACCGTCCCGCCGATCGGCCGTTCGAGGCGATACGCCACGTCGCCGCAGGTGAACACCTGCGCCAGGCCGATGTGCGGCCACGAGCTGGGCAGCGCGGGCGGAGGGTCAGCGTGCGGTCCAGGGCATCGTAGTCGAGCCCGGCGAAGTCGAGCATCGTCTCGGCGAGCATCGCGTGCAGGCCCCAGACGCCCGAGGCGGCGCCGGCGGTGAAGCGGGGCGCGTCGTGGGCGCGGAGCGATTGGCGCAAGAGCAGGCCGAGCGGGAAGAGGCGGCCGAGGATGTCGTCGAGCATCGCCAGGGCCCGGCTCCAGTGCCGCCCCTGGCCGGTCTCGCGCCCAGCGCGATCAGGTAGCGGGCCATCCAGAGCGTCGCCAGGCTCGACACGTCGTGGCTGTGCGCGTCGCTGGGGGCCAGCGACCGAGCGCCCGGCGACCGGCCGGATTGCGACGGGTCGACCGCCCAGCGGGCCAGGACGCTCGGGTCGCCGTCGACGACGTTGTGGCGGAGGATCGCCTCGGCGGTCCGGACGGCCCTCGGGTCCGAGGCGGGCAGCAGGCCGAACGGGACGACCGGGCCCAGCAGCGAGATGTCCATCGCCTTGGTGCGGTCGACCAGCAACTCGGGCCGGTCGGTCCAGAGGCCGCGCAGGGTCGAGAACCGCCGCGCCTCGAGGAACTGGCCCGTGTCGGGGTCGACCAGCCCGGTGCCGCCGTCGGTCGAGCCGGCCTGCGCGACGATGCCCCGCTCCCAGATGCGGTCGGCCCGCTCGGCCCACGGCGCCGCCGCGTCGGGATTGCCGAGCAGCCCGGCCAGGCGCGCCGCCGACCGCAGCCCGGCCACGACGCAGGCGTTCGAATAGAGGAAGGCGCCGTAGCGGTGGTCCCACAACCCGGCCGAGCTGACCAGGCTGATCTCCTCGATCCAGCGCAGGCCGGGGTGCCCCGAGTCGCCCATGCAGACGGCGGCGGCCTGCTCGATCATCGGCCACAGCCCGGCGACGAAGTCGAGGTCGCCGGTGCGGCGATAGTGCCGCTCCAGGCCCCACGGGATGACCGCCGTCTGGTCGACGGCGGGGGTCTCCCACTCGGGGCAGCCGTCGATGGTGTACTTCTGGAACCAGTAGGCGAAGGGGGGGATGCGGCCCTTGACCTTCGACAGCCAGCGGAAGGCGCCGCGGCCGATCGCCGCGTGCCCCAGCCGCTCGAACGTGCCCGCCACCTGGACCGCGTCGCGGGGCCAGCAGTAGGCGCTCAGGCCGCGGTCGAACCCCGAGGCGATCGCCCCCCAGGTGGCGTCGGCGTGCAGCGCCGCGGCCAAGGCCGAGCGGCGGAGGCTGACCGCATACGTCGGCTTGGGGAAGTGGAGCGACGGCAACGGCTCGACGTAGGCGTCCCACTCCTGGCCGGTGGTCTGCTCGACCTCGTCGAGGTCGGCGGCGCGGAACCACGCCAGCGCGGGGCGGAGCCAGTGCTCGAAGGTGCCGGGGTCGCCCCGCCAGCCGGTGAACGCGCCGCTGACGAGCAGGTCGACCGTCATCCCCTCGCCGGCCGGCAGGTCGAGCCAGCGGAGCAGGATCGCCTCGTTGGGCCCGGTCGGCTCGCAGAGCACGTCGCCGCGGCCGTCCAGGGCGATGGCGAACTCGATCGTCGCGTCCCGCGCCAGCTTGCGGTTGGCGTGCGCGTGGCCGCGGTTGGTCGCCAGCAGCGTCCGGTCGCCGTCGTGCCAGCTCAGCCCCGGCTCGCCGATGCCGCCGTTGACCTCGGTCATGATGAAGACGCCGAACAGGGCCCGGCGCGGCTCGGCCCCCTCGTTCTTGATCCGGAACCGCTTGATGTACTGCCCCGGCGACTCGGTCCCCCCCGCGGTGCGGGGCAGGCAGTCGCCCATGGCGACCATGTCGGTGACGAGCACGCGGATCGGCCCGGTCCGCGAGGTCAGCTCGGTCATCAGCAGGTTGGTCGCGCCGAGGTAGTGCTGGAACGGTTCCCACGAGAGCCTCTCGGTGAACCAGTCGAGCCGGCGGCCGACCGCCAGGCCGCCGACGATGGCGCGGAAGTTGGCGCGGCTCTGCGGCAGGTCCCCCTCGGCGGGGCGGACGTCGGCGTGCAGGCCGACGGTCGGGAAGTAGACGTCGTAGGTCGAGCCCCGGCCGTCGACCCGCACGGTCATCATCCGGTTGCCGACCAGCCCCTCGGGGCTCATCGCGACGATGTCGACCGCCTCGGTCCGGTCGGGCAGGTTGGGGCGGACGACCGTCTCCTGCGACGGGCTGTAGGCCGGCGCCGAGCCGTCGATCTGCGCCACCGAGCGATACTGGAGGCGGACGCCGACGGCCTGCGGCGGGATCGGGACGTGCCAGAGGCTGTTGACCCCCTTGTTCTCGATCCAGTAGCCGGGCAGCGGCCCGATCGGGATGTCGGCGGCGGCGACCTCGAGCCAGACGACCTGGTTGGCCTCGATCGGGTGCGTGCCGACGACGACCGCCGACCACATCCCCGCGCGGACCGGGCCCCCCTGCCGCCCCTTCGCCGACCCCTCGATCCAGGTCGCCAGCATATCGCGATTGGCCCCATCGTCGCCGCCGAACATCACGCCCCGGCCGATGATCGACACCGCCCGGCCCGTGCCGAGGAGGCCGGGTCTTGATTGTGAGGGTTCGCGCCGGTCGCGCCAAGGGCCGGGTGCGGCCCCGCGCCGGCTTTGTCGCCGCGGTCGCGGGCCTTGCCCGGCGGGGGCCGAGGCGATAACGTAGCGGGGCCTCCTCGGGGGCGGGTGACGAGGCGCGAGGGCGCCGGAGGGCCCCGCGGGGCCGGGCCGGGCGAGGTCGAAGGGAGAGGCGGGGCCCATGATCCTCATCGGGACGGACGACGGCATCTACCGCTGGTTCGAGGGGTGCGGCTGGCCGATCTTCCACAGCCTGCAAGGCCGCGCGATCGTCGGGCTCGACGCGCCGGGAGGCGGCGAGATCGTGGCGATTGGCCGCGACGGCGCGGTCCTGGAGACCATCGACAACGGCCAGTCCTGGCGGGCGGTCCCGCTGGCCGAGGGGACCGGCTCGCCGACCGCGGTGGCCGTCGGCGGCGACCCGACGATGATCCTGCTGGCGTCGCGCAACCCGCTCGCGCTGGCGCTCCGCGCCATCGGCGAGCCCGACCCGCCGCCCCCGGGCGCGCGGCGCGATCTGCGGGCGCTGCTCGCGGGCCGGTCGCGGCCGGCCGCCGTCGGGGGGGCGACGACGGTCCTGGCGCCGGGGGGCAAGCTCGTCCGGGTCGATCCCGAGACGATCCGCAACAAGGGATGGACCCCCCTGAAGGCGCCGCACGTCGAGGCGCCGGGCCACTCGCCCGAGGTCCGCACCCTGGCGCTCGCCGCGGGCTCGCCCGCCGCGTGGTTCGCCGCGCTCCGGCACCTGGGCCTGTTCCGGAGCACCGACGCGGGCGCGTCGTGGTCGGCGTGCCCCGGCCTGCCGGCGCGGGTCAACGCGGTCCGTCCGATCCCCGGCCGGCCGGGGGGCGTGGTCGCGGCGACCGCCGACGGCTGCTGGGTCAGCGCCGACGCGGGCCAGACCTGGGAGGACCGCGGCGCTGGCCTCGAGAAGCATCGATATCTGTCCGCCGTCGACGTCAAGCCCGGCGAGCCCGACGTGATGCTCGCCGGCGCCGCGCCGAGGGGCCCGACGACTCGTCCTCCGCGCCGTATCAGGGCCTGGAGTTCTCGCTCTTCGAGACGACCAACGGCGGCAAGACCTGGACTCACGTCCTCCGCGGCTTCCCCGATATCCTGGAGCACGACACGATCGCCGACATCCGCCACGACCCGGCCGCCCCCGACAACGTGGTCGTCGCGCTCTCCTCGGGCGAGCTCTGGCTGACGCGCAACGCCGGCGCCTACTGGAGCCCCCTCGCCCGCCAGACCCGCGCGACCCGCGTCCTCTGCGCCTGCGGCTGATCACCCCCTCGCCCGACCCGGGGGCGGTCTAGAAGACGGGGGTGGGATACACGCCGAAGGTCAGGCGGATCGAACCGAAGCTGGTGCCGGCCGTCGGGCCCGCATGCCTGGGGCCGAGCGTGACGATGACCGTCCCCGCCCCCTGGTCGCCCGCGTAGGCCCCGGTGGTCCCGGTGATGCCATAACCGAAGTGGCCGGGCGTGGTCGTCGGGAACGGTTGCAGGGTGACGGTGCCCTTCGGGGTCGCGATCCGGACCGTATCCGTCGCCCCAATCGTGCCGGTCTCGGTCGTGGCGCCGAGCGGCGCGAGCCTGCCGGACGCGAAGAACTGGATCGTCGAGCCGTGCTCGACGTAGATGCCCCGGATCGTCCCCCGGGGGAACAGGGGCTCGCCCCCACGGGGATGAACGGGAGGAAGCTCACCGGGCCCGATTCGGCCGCGACCCCGCGATGGGTCGCCGCCAGTCCGGACAGCCCCATCGCCGCCCCCGCGCCGGACAGCAGCGTCATCGTCTCCAGCGTGTCGAACTGCGGACGCCTGTGCCGTGTCTTGAACATCGTCGTCCTCCCCCGATCGTCGCCCCCGGCACGACCCATCGGCCGGGCATCTTCCATGATAGTCGAAAACGAAAGGCCGCGCCGGCCAACACTCCGGCGCGGCCCCGATCGTCGACCCCGAGCGGGCCGGGTCGGCCTAGCTGATGGGGGTGGTCGGCACGGCGTAGACCAGGCTGATCGTGCCGAAACTGGTGCCGGCCGGCGAAGTCGACGTCGTCTTCGGGGTGAGCGTGACGTCGACCGTCCCCGCCCCCTGGTCGCCCTTGTAGGCCCCGGTGGCCTTGGTGATGCCGTAGTTGAAGTGATAGACGATGGGCGACGCGGCCGTGCTCGTGGTCGTCGGCTCCTGCGTCAGTTGCAGGGTGACGGTGCCCTTCGCGGCCAGGATGTGGACCGTGCCGGTCGCCAGCTCACCCCGGATGAAGCCGGGCGCCTTGATGGTGCCGGTCTCGATCGTGCTGCCGAGCGGCGTGAGCTGGCCGGACGCGAAGAACCGGTAGGTCGAGCCGGTGTCGGGGTTCCTCTGGAACCGGACGTACCCGCCCTGGGCCGTCCCGCTGATCTCCAGCGCGGTCGACCCCACGGGGATCATCGGGAGCCCGCCCGGCGGGGCCACCTCGGCCGCGACGTGGTGATGGGCCGCCGCCGCCACGCCGGACAGCAGCGCCATCGTCTCCAACGATTCGAGCTGCGGAATCCTGCCCCATGTCTTGCGCATCGTTGTACTCCCTTATGGTTGGCGTCTCCGAGGACGACTCAACGGACGAGGGGGGGAAACCACTCCAGGAGGGGATCGTTCATGATAACAAAACTGCGAGTGATTGCAAGTGGCGCCCCTCGTCCCGTGCGCCCGGGATCGATGCGGGGGGGCGCCGTCTCTTGCGAGCGGTTGGATGGATTTGATACGATCGGCTCGAATTCATGGGTCATCGACCCGAGGACCGGGCCGCCCGCGCCGCCTCCGGGATTCACCTCGATCTCCACCTTGCCCGACTCAAGGACGCGTCCGCCATGATCGATCCCCGCGTGGCCAGCGGGTTGCGGGACCTACCGCCTTCGGTGATGATCCCCCGCGAGCGGATGCTCGCCCGGTTCCGCGAGACGTTCGCCTCGTTCGGCTACCTGCCGATCGAGACGCCGCACATCGAGCGGATGGAGGTCCTCACCGGCAAGGGGGCCGGCTCGGACGAGGTCCTCCGCCAGATCTTCGACGTGACCAACAAGGGGGGCACCCCCGGCGAGCTCGCCCTGCGGTTCGACCTGACCGTGCCTTTGGCCCGGTTCGTGGCCAGGCACGTCAACGATCTCGGCGTGCCGTTCAAGAGGTACGCGATCGGCTCGGTCTTCCGCGGCGAGAGGCCCGCGAAGGGGCGGTTCCGCGAGTTCATGCAGTGCGACTTCGATACCGTCGGCACCGAGAGCCCGGTGGCCGACGCCGAGACCGCGGCCGTGATCCACGAAGCCCTCTCGGCCGCCGGGGTGCCCGACTTCACGATCACGCTCAACAACCGCAAGATCCTGGATGGGTTGCTCGACACCCTCGGACTGGCCGACCGGACCGGCGCCGTGCTCCGGTCGCTCGACAAGCTGGCCAAGGTCGGCCGGCAGAAGGTCTTCGAGGAACTGACCGGCCAACGGCCCGCATTCGAAACCTCACTCCAGCAGATCAAGACGGGCGAGGTCGTCGCCGAGAGCCACGTCGTCCCCGCCGATCAAGCGAACCGCATCCTCGACTTCGCCGAGCAGGGCCGCGGCGGCCTCGACGTGCTCCACCGGATCGACGAGACGGTCCGCTCCCACGCGGGTGCCGCGGAGGGGATCGCCAACCTCCGCCAGGTCCACCGGCTGCTCTCCGAGGCCCACGGCATCCCGACGGGCCGGGTCCGATTCGATCTCGGCCTGGCGCGGGGCTCGACTACTACACGGGCGTCGTCTTCGAGACGACCGTCAACGGCTGGGAGCCGTTCGGAAGCGTCGCGTCAGGCGGCCGGTACGACGACCTGGCGAGCCTCTTCACCAAGCAGCGATTGCCGGGCGTCGGGGCGTCGATCGGCCTCGACCGCCTGCTCGCGCTCATGGAAGAGGCGGGATGTCTCAAGGGGACCTCGGCGACTGCGCCGGTCCTGGTGGCGAACTTCCCCGGCGTCGATCCCACGATCCCGGTGCGGCTGGCGGCACGGCTTCGGGCCGCGGGCCTCGGGGCCGAGGTCTTCCCCGACGCGAAGCAGATCGGCAACCAGATGGGCTACGGGTCAAATCGAGGCCACAAGCTCGCCGTGATCGTCGGGCCGGACGAGGTGGAGACGCGGGTCTTCAACCTCCGCGACCTGGCCACGAGACAGGAGCAGAAGGCGATCCCGTGGGACGACCTGGTCCCGACGGTCCGGCGCGCCCTGAGTCTCGGGGAGGGGGCGGGGCCGTGAGCGACGCCTGGCAGGCCAACCATCGGCACGTCGCCGAGAGGCCCATCGACGCGGTCCGGGGGACGCGGGACTGGCTCCCGTCGGATTTCGCCCGGCTGGCCGAGCTCGAGGCGCTGCTGCTCGACCGCTTCGCCCGCGCCGGGTACGAGCCGATGCGGACGCCGGTCCTCGAATTCACCGAGCTGCACGAGCGCAAGAGCGGCGCGGGGATCGTGGCCCGGTTGTTCGAGCTGGCCGGGGCGGGGCAGGGAGGGGTGTGCCTCCGCCCCGAGCTCGACGGCCGGGATCGTCCGCGCCTACACGGCCGCCCCCGACCTGCCGCCGACCCCCTGGCGCGTGAGCCATGCCGGGCCCGTCTTCCGCTACGAGGCGCCCCGGCCCGACCGCCTCCGCCTCCGCGAGTTCCAGCAGGTCGGCGTCGAGAGGCTCGGCGACTCGGGCCCGACGGCCGACGCCGAGGTCGTCTGGCTGGCCGACTGGGCCCTGGCGCAGGCCGGCGTCGCGGGCGCCACGATCCGGCTCGGGCACGTCGGGCTGATCCTGGAGATGCTCCAGCGCTCGGGGCTGCCCGCCGCCCGGGCCTCGGCGCTGGTCGAGAGGCTGAGCGAGGCCGCCGCCGAGGGGGACAACGTCCAGGCGATCGAGGGGGCGCTGGGGCAGTTCGCCGAATGGCTCCGGACGGCCGACCCGGGCGAGGTGCCCGGCTCCGTCGCCCGCGGCGACGATCAGGGGATCGACCGCCTCTTCCGGACGCTCGTGCCGGTGGTGACCGGGAGGCGGTCGGGGCACGAGATCATCCACCGCCTGACGCGCAAGTGGGACCTCGGCCACGGCCTGCTCGGGGCGATCGACCGGCTCCGGGCGCAGGTCCGCGGGCTGGCCGGCCTGAAGGGGAGGCCGGCCGCGGTGCTCGACCGGCTCGGGCACGACTTCGAGGCGCTCGCGCCCGACTCGATCGCGGCCCTCCGGTCGCTGGTCGGCACGCTCGAACACTTCGGGGTCGACCTGGACCGCGTCGAGCTCGACCTGGGGTTCGCCCGGGGCATCGGGTTCTACTCGCGGATGATCTTCGAGCTGATCGCGCCGACCCCCTCGGGGCCGGTCGAGGTCTGCGGCGGGGGCCGCTACGACGGCCTGGCGCGGGTCCTGGGCAGCGCGCGCGACGACCGCGGGGTCGGGTTCGCCTTCGGCCTGGAGCGCCTCGGCCAGGTCCTCGACGCGCAGGGGAGGTCGCCGACGGCCCAGCACCGGCGCGGGTTCCTCGTCCTCGCGGCCGACCCCGCGTCGCTGCCGCACGCGATCCGCGTCACGACGCGGCTCCGGGTCGAGTGCGCGCGGGCCGTCCTGGCGGGCGAACGGCCGTTCGCCGAGGCGATCGCGAGGGCGCACGCGCTGGGGCTGGCCCGGATCATCGTCGTCAAGGGCCCCCCGACGACCCCGACGCGCTGACGCTGCACGACCTGGACGGCACGACCGAGACCGAGGGCACGCTCGCGCAGCTCGACCTCCTGGTGCGCGAGGCCGCCGGGGGCCTCTTCGGATGAGCACGCCCGAGCCGGTCATCGACCCGATCCGCCTGGCGCTCCCCTCCAAGGGGCACCTGTACGAGGGGATCGTCGAGATCCTCCGGACCGCCGGCTACAAGGTCCGCCGCGCCAGCGACCGCCAGTACGAGGCGACGATCGCCGGGCAGCCGCGGTTCCACGTCGTCTTCATGAGGCCGACCGACATCGTCACCCAGGTCGAGGAGGGGCGCTGCCACCTGGGCGTGACCGGCCTGGACGTCTTCGCCGAGCGCGCCACGAGTCGGAGAGGACCGTGGTGGTCGTCCCCGACCTCGGCTACGGCGGCTGCCGGCTGGTGGTCGCCGTCCCCGAGAGCTGGATCGACGTGGCCCACATCATCGATCTCGTCGACCTGACCGCCGAGTTCAAGGAGGACGGCCGCACCTTCCGCGTCTCGACCAAGTACCCCGCGCTGACGCAGTCGTACTTCCGCAAGTGGGGCATCTATTACTACCAGTTGATCGACTCCGACGGCGCCCTGGAGCTGCACCCGAGCCTGGGGATCGCCGACGTGATCGTCGACCTGACCAGCTCGGGGACGACGCTCAAGGACAACCGCCTCCGCGAGATCGAAGGGGGGACGGTGCTCGACTCGGCCTCCTGCCTGATCGGCCACGCGCCGAGCCTGGCGCGCCTGGCCGACGAGGGGGAGGCCGGCCCGCTGGCCCTCCTGCTCGACGCGATGGACGGCGTCCGCACCTCCGAGGGGATGCTCCACCTGGAGGTCGTCGGCAGCCCGGCCGCGCCCGGGCCGGAGACCGCGGCGGCCGTCGCCTCGTACCTCCGCGACCAGGGCGCCCAGCACATCGCGCGGGGCGAGGTCTGGGACGACCGCGGCTCGGCCGGCTGGCGCGTCACCGCGCTGATCGCCGCGAGGAAGCTGACCGCCTGCCGGCGCCACCTGTTCAATCTCGGCGCCAGCCGCGTCGTCGGCCTCCCCGCCCGCTTCGTCTTCGACCGCGACGGCCACTCCACCTTCGACACCCTCCGCGTCGCGCTGGCGCAGTCCGCCTGATCCCGCCCCCCATTCCGGATCGGCAGGACGTCGGGGCGTCCGGGCCCGATGATAGGAATGAGCGGCCCGTGCGTTCGACGGTTCCTTGGCAAGTTGTTCCGACCCCAGCGGCGACGCGACGATCATCCCCCGCGCGCCGCTGCCGAACGAACCGAATTGAGGTTTCGTTCACATTGGATCGGGAGGCCATGATCCCTCCGGATCTGCGCCCGAACGAACTCGACGCCGCGCCCGAACGAACTCGACGCCGCGCCCGAACGAACTCGACCCGGGTGCCGAACGAACCGAACGGCCGGCGCGAACGAACTCGATGGCCGGTGCCCGAACGAACTCGGCCCCCCGCCCGAACGAACTCGATCCGGGCGCCGAACGAACCCAACACACCCCGGGTCTTCGCAGGGTGGGCACCGCCCACCTCTGGATCTCCTTCAGGACCATGACATTAGGGATGATGGGCGGTGCCCACCCGACGAAGAGAATGGGGGGCGCGAACGAACTCGACGGTGCGCCGAACGAACTCGGCAGCCGTCGCGAACGAACTCCACCCCGGGCGCCGGATGAACGGTCGGGCCGCGTCGCGGCATCCAGGGCCCTGAAAATTCGCCCTCCCCAGGCCGATCCCATCAGGCAATTCTCCGCAGGATGAACCCTTTAACCTCGTCCCTCGGCCATCCGAAGGCGCCTCTGCCGAACGAACCGAATTGAGGTTTTGAGCGTCATTCATCCGAATCGATCGGTTGACCTCCGGGTCCTATGAGTTCACCTGGGGGCCTCGATCCTTCCGAGTCTGCGATGGTTAGGTAATCTGGGCCAGTGGGCGATCCGGCCGGATGCGATCCCCGGGAATCAGGGGGGTGCGGCGAGGGCGGCTGCGTTAATATGCTGGGAGCGGTCGTGGGGGCCGAGGCCCCCGACGCGCTGCTGATGCTCCCTCGACTTCCCGTCCGAGCCGATCTTTCGACGGTCGTCCCATGCAACATCTCCATGCTCGCAACGTCGTCATCGGGGCCGGCGCGATGGGCGCGGCCACGAGCTATCACCTGGCCCGTCGCGGGGAGCCGGTCGTGCTCCTGGAGCAGTTCCGGATCGGCCACGCCGCGGCAGCTCGCACGGCGCGGCGCGGATCACGCGGCACTCCTACGCCGACCCCGATTACGCCCGTTTGATGCTCGACGCCTTCCGCGCCTGGAGGGTCCTGGAGGCCGACGCCGGGCGGAACCTCTACCTCCGCACCGGGGGCGTCTCGTTCTGCCCGGCGGGCGTCGATTACGTCGCGAGGGTCGCCGCCAGCCTGGAGGAGATCGGCATCCCCCACCGCCGGATGTCGGGCGTCGAGCTGCGGCGGGTGCAGCCCGCGTTCCAGGTCGCCGACGACGCCGACGCCGTCTTCGAACCCGACGCCGGCCTGATCGCCGCGGCGCGGGCCGTCGCCATCCAGGTCGAGCTCGCCCGCCACTTCGGCGGCGAGAAGACCCGGGTGTTCGAAGAGACTCCGGTGCGACGGATCGACCTCGACGCGGACAAGCCGACGGTCCTCACCGACGCGCACCAGATCGTCGCCGACCGGCTGATCGTGACGGCCGGCCCCTGGACCCAGTCGCTCCTGCCGGGGCTGTCGCTGTCGCTGCGGCCGACCCGGCAGCAGGTGCTCTACTTCCGCCCGCCCGACGCGACCACGTTCGCCCCCGGGCGGTTCCCGGTCTTCATCGCGAAGGGGACGCGCGAGCCCGACGACTTCTACGGGATGCCCCCGGTCGAGGGCCTCGGCGTCAAGGTCGCCCGCCACGGCGGGCCCGACGTCGACCCCGACGCCGAGGACCGGACGACCATCGACGACGACTACCCCGAGGTCGTCCGCCGCTTCCTCCGCGACCACATCCCCGCCCTGGCCGACGCGGCGATTGACACCACCGAGGTCTGCCTGTATACTATTGCCCCCGATGACCAGTTCCGGCTCGGCCCCCTGCCCCACTGCCCCGAAGTCATCCTCGCCAGCCCATGCAGTGGGCACGGATTCAAGTTCTCATGCCTGATCGGCGGCATCCTGGCCGACCTCGCCTGCCACGGCTGGACCGACGCCGACATCGAACCCTGGAGGCTGGAAGTCTTGTCCTGATGAGATTTATGTCGAACACCCCGGTTCGCTTCGGGCCTCCCATGCCGACCGTGCGGGATCGGCCGAGAGGCCCATCCTCCCGATTGTTCGTTCGGGGCCCGGCACTTGCAATCATGGCCGGACGCGCATGACCACCCCGAAGAGTTGGCACCTGCCTGACGCCGTCCCACCTGGCCTACGGCCACTTTCTTTGAAACTTGTGTAACAGGGGTTGAGGGGTTAGAATTCGAACCGGTGGAAGAAGATCCGCAGGCCGCATCATCGGTGTCGCGTCGGCGACGATGACGCCCCCGGCCGATCTCGATGGCCGATCGACACCCGAAGCCCGACCCTCCCCCCGGGCGCATCCTTGTCCATGTCACGAATGAGGTGGCAAGATGTCTAACCCGGAATATCGAGGCGATTGCCCGGTCCGCGCGCCTCGATTCCTGAGGGCGGCGCTGTTCGCCGTGATGGTCGCGGGGGGGGGTGCCGTCGCCCTGCTGGGGGGGGACCTCGCCCTCCTGGCGTTCGAGCCACCGGCCGCGACGACGGCCGCCAAGGTCGCTCGGGCGATCGACCCGCCTTCGGCGTCGCAGATGGTCGAGGCGGACGCCCACCGTCCCAAGGGGACGTTGCTCATCGTCGGCGGCCGGACGCCCGACGTGGTCTTCGAGCGCTTCCTGGAGCTGGCCGGGGGCCGCGACGCGAGGGTCGTGCTCATCCCGTCGGCCTCCACCCGCTTCGCCGAGAGCGAGCGGGTCAAGGAGGAGCTCGAGGAGTGGCGGCGGCGGGGCGTCGCCTCGGTGCAGATGCTGCATACGCGGTCGCGCGAGGTGGCCGACGACCCCGTCTTCGTCCGCCCCCTGACCGAGGCGACCGGCGTCTGGATGGGCGGGGGCGCGCAGGACCTGCTCGTGAAACCCTACCTCGGGACCGAGGTCGAGCGGCAGTTGAAGGCGCTGCTCGATCGCGGCGGGGTGATCGGCGGCACGTCCGCCGGCGCCTCGGTGATGAGCCGCGTGATGATCGCCGGGGGCCGCGACAAGGCCCAGCTCGCCGCCGGGTTCGGCTTCCTCCCCGGCGTGGTCATCGACCAGCACTTCCTGCGCCGCAACCGCATCGGCCGGCTCCTCGGCGTCCTCTCGGCACACCCCGACCTGATCGGCATCGGGGTCGACGAGCAGACCGCCCTGGAGGTCGACCTCCGCGGCAATCGCCTCAAGGTCCTCGGCTCGTCCTACGTGGTCGCGTGCGTGCCCGACGAGGCCAAGAAGTCCGTCCGCATGAACATCTTCTCCGACGGCGATTCGCTCGACCTGGGCGCCCTGAAGTCCCCCCCGTCCTCTCCCAGCCCTGGATGTCGCCCCTGGGGCGCAATACCTATCTGACGCTCGAGTCCCTGAGTAACGAGTGAAAAGGGCCTGTTTTCACTCGTTACTCAGAAGGCGCCGCCGTCGATCGGGTCGGCGACGTTGGCGAGGTTCTCGAAGCGGGTGATGTTCTTCAGGAAGGTGAGCTTGACGGTGCCGGTGGCGCCGTTGCGGTTCTTGGCGATGATCAGCTCGGCGATGCCGGGCTGGTCGTTGGCGTCGTAATACTCGGGGCGGTGGAGCAGCAGGACGAGGTCGGCATCCTGCTCGATGGCGCCGCTCTCGCGGAGGTCGGCCATGCGGGGGCGCTTCTCCTCGCGGTTCTCGACGGCGCGGTTCAGCTGCGACAGCGCAATCACGGGCACCTTCAGCTCGCGGGCCAGCGTCTTGAGCCGGCGGCTGATCTTGGCGATCTGCTCCTGGCGGCTGTCGCGCGATTCCTCGCTGTCGACGAGCTGGATGTAGTCGACCACGATCAGGCCGAGGTCCTTGCGGAGCTTGAGCCGGCGCGCGTTGGCGGTGATGTGGAGCATGTTCCGCGCGGGGGTGTCGTCGATGAAGAGCGACGCTTCCCGGAACTGGCCGAAGGCCGAGGCCAGTTGGGTCATCTCGCGACCGCCCAGGTTCTGGCCGGTCCGGAGCTTGTGCCCGTCCACCCGCGATCGGGCGCAGAGGAGCCGCTCGGCCAGCTCGACCTCGCCCATCTCCAGGCTCACGAACAGGACGGGCTGCTTCAGCGTCACGGCGGCGTGGTCGCAGATGTTCAGCGCCAGCGCCGTCTTGCCCATGCTCGGCCGCGCCGCCAGGATGATCAACTGCTCGGGCTGGAGGCCGCCGGTGATGTCGTCGAGGCTCGAAATAGCCGGTGGCGATGCCGGTGATCGGATGCCGCGACTCGGCCCGCGCGACGATCCGGTCCATGGCCACGTTGATGACCTGGCTCAGCTCGACCGTGTCCCCCTTGGTCTGCTCCTCGGCGATGTTGAAGACCCGTCGCTCGGCGTTCTCCAGCAGGTCCTCGGCGGTGAAGTTGTTCGAGTAGCCCTCGCGGAGGATCTCGTTGGCGGCCTCGATCAACTGGCGGCCGATCGCCTTCTGGCGGACGATGTCGGCATAGTAGCGGGCGTTGGCGGCGTGCGGGACGCTGTTCAGGATCTGCGCCAGCGTGTCGTCGCCGCCGATCGCGCGGAACTGGTCGCGGCGGATCAGCTCGTCGGCCAGGGTGATCGCATCGATCGCCTTGCCCAGGTCGTACAGGTCGCGGACCGCCTGGTAGATGACCTGGTGGGTGTCGCGGTAGAAGTCCTCGACCTTGAGGATCGGCACCACATCGTGCAGGACGTCGTTCTCCAGCAGGATGCTCCCGAGGACCCCCTGCTCGGCCTCGATGTTCTGCGGCGGGAGGCGGTCGGCCAGCGGCGAGCTGTCGAGCTTCGCGCCGTGGCCGTTGTGGCCGTGGTGACTGCCGTTGCCGTTGGTCGAGGCGGGCATGGTCCGGCGTGGCTCCCTGCGAGGGGGAGGCGGTCCGGCCGCCAACCCCCGGGCCTCCGTCATCCGAACGATCCGGATGGGGCGCCCCGAATGCTCGCAGTCTCAAGTCCAGGGCACGCGGACGTACCCGGCACGGCGGCGCCTCTGAACAATCGTATCGGCAGTCCGCGGGCCTGACCATCAAAAAAAGGAGAAAGTGCTTCGGAGAGTGCTGAGTGCTGAGTGCTGAGAGGGGTTCTGACTCAGCACTCTCCACTCAGCACTCTCAGGTAGCCACTTCCTCGGTGTGGGTCGGGACGACCCAGAGCTTGACCTCGGTCGTGACGTCCTGCCCGAGGTTGAGCTTGATCGTGTAGAGGCCGGTCTCCTTGAGCGGCCCCTCGATCTTGACGTTGTCGGCCTCGATCGGGAAGTTGTCGGTCTTCAGCGCGGCGGCGATCTGGTCGGCGTTGACCGAGCCGTAGAGGTGCCCCTCGGGGTTGGCGTTGGCCTCGATGGTGATGGAGCGCTGCGCGATCTGCGCGGCCAGGTTCATCAGGTCGGCACGGCGGGCCTCCTCGACCTCGCGGAGGCGCTGGCGGTGCTTCTCGACGATCCGCAGGTTGTGCGGCGTGGCGAACGTGGCCAGGCCCTGCGGCAGCAAGTAGTTGCGCCGAAGCCGGTCCGCACTCGGACCAGGTCGCCCGGCTGGCCGACGTGCGCGACGGCCTGCGTCAGCAGGATCTGCATGTGGCCGTCCTTGGCGCGGGTCGGGTGGTTCTTGCGGGCGCTCGACGCCCGGCTGGCGGACCGCCGGGACCACCAGCGTCGCGGACTGCGGCTGGGCGGACGGGGCCTTCGCCTTGCCCGACACCTTGTGCTTGACCTTCGGCTTGGCCTTGGCCGGTTTCTTGTCGGTCATCTTGGCCATCGTGCTCTCTCCTGGGTCGGGCGTCGCGAAGGTCGAGGTCCGCCGCCGGGCCGGTCCTCGGGCGGGCGGGTCTGCTCAGGATGTCGTCTCAGAACGGAATATCGTCGACGTCGCGTTCGGGTTCGGGGGCTGGCGCAGGGCGGCGATCGGCCGGCCCCGCCGCGGACGGATAGCCGCCCCGGCCGGGGCCGTTACCCGGGCCCGATGGCGGGCGCCGCGCCTGCGGCTCGCGGGCGGCATACTCATCGTCGGGCCCGTCCCGCCGCCCCCCGAATCGCTGCGCCGGTCGAGGAACTGGACGCGGTCGGCATGCACCTTGATCTTCGACCGCTTCTCGCCGGTCGTCTTATCATCCCAGGTGTCCATCCTGAGGGAGCCCTCGACGTGGATCGAGCTCCCCTTGCGAAGGTACTGGCAGCAGTTCTCGGCCTGACGGTCCCAGACGGTCACATCGATGAAGAGGGTCTCTTCCTTGCGATCGCCGTCCTTGCCCGTCCACGACCGGCTCGTCGCCATCCGGAGCTCGACGACCGCCACCCCGCTGGGTGTGCGGCGCAGCTCGGGGTCGAACGTCAGTCGACCCATGAGAAACACTTTGTTCAGGTCGGCCATCGACTGATCCCTCCCCAAAGCCATCGGCGAGCGCCGCTCGACCCTGGACATGTCGCGGGCTAAACGGGTGTTCCGTAGGAGAAACCTACCATATTCCGGCCGGGCCCACAAGCGACGACGTCCGAAGGTGCATGCCCGCCTGGGATTCGGTATCGGCCGACCCGGGCTTCGGGGCGGGGCGATCCGATCAGTCGTCGCGGCGACGGCGGCGAGGGCGGTCGAACTGCTCCTCCTCGCGGGCCCCCTCCTCCTCGGAATTGGGCGTCGAGGTCATCGCCAGGTTGACCAGGTGCTCGGCCAGCTTGACCGGCACCTTCAGGATCAGCTCGCGGAGGATGAGGTCGCTGAGGTGGCAGTCGGCGACGATGTCCTTGAGGTGCGACCCGTCGGCCTTGAAGTAGGTCAACAGGTACGTCCCCTTCTTGTGGCCGTTGACCGGGTAGGCGAGCCGTCGCTCGTCCCACTGGCGGCTGGCGACGATCTCGGCATTGTGCTTGGTCAGGATGCCGTGGACGTGCTTGACCGACTCGTCCCAGTTGACGGCGGCCTTGGCGCTGTCGAGCAGGAACATCGCCTCGTACGTGGTGTTGGCAGGCAAGAGCTTCCCTCCGTTGCGGTGCGCCCGGATGCCCCGGGGATCGTCGGCAAATGACTGTCGGAATCGAGATACGACTCGGCTCAGGTCGTGGCGGGCCCGTTGAATCGGTTCATGGCGGCGGCCAGTCCCTGGGTCGTCCAGACGGCCACGGCCTGCGAGGCGAGGATCAGGGCGTCGTCGATCACGGGCCGTTCGGTGTTGCGGAACCGGCTGAGGACGAAGTCGGAGGCGTCGATCGGGCCGCGGTCGCCGATGCCGATCCGGAGCCGGGCGTAGTCCTCCGAGCCGAGCTGGGCGGAGATGTCGCGGAGGCCCTTCTGGCCGCCGTCGGAGCCCCCGCCGCGGAGCCGCAGCTTGCCCAGGGGGAGGTTCAGGTCGTCGCAGACGACCAGCACGTCCGCCCGCTCGATCTTGTAGAACCGGACCACCTGGGCGACCGGGCGCCCGCTGAGGTTCATGAACGTCTCGGGCTTCAGGAGCAGGACCCGGCGGAAGTCGATCTCGGCCTCGGTCAGCAGGCCGTCGAACTTGCGGGTGAAGCGGGCCCCCGAACCCCCCTCGGCGAGGCGGTCGACCACCTCGAAGCCGACGTTATGCCGGGTCCCCTGGTACTTGCTGCCGGGGTTGCCCAGGCCCACCACCAATTTCCACATGCGCCGCGACACCGGGCCGGCGGGGCCGGATTTACTCTTCCTTCTCCTTGCGCTCGGGCTTGATGACCTCCGGCTGCACGGCGGCCTCGGCCTCGGGGGCCGGGGTCGGCTCGGCCGGCGCGGCCCGCGCCACGACGTGGACCAGGAGCAGGTCGGGGTCGGCCTTGACCGTCACCCCCTCCGGCAGCGACAGCTCGCGGACGTGGATGCCCTCGCCCAGGTGCAGGCCGCCGACGTCGACCCGGATCGAGTCGGGGATCGCGCCGGCGCGGCACGTCACCGAGACGGCGTGGACCGGCTGCTCGAGCACGCCCCCCTCGCCGACGCCGGGCGGCGTGCCGCGGACGTCGAGCCGGACCTCGGTCTCGATCGTCTCCTCGGCGCTGACGCGGGCGAAGTCGACGTGGATGATCTCCTTGCCCAGGTGGTCCCACTGGACGTCGCGCACCAGCACCGTCTCGCTCGTCCCGCCCAGGTCGAGCTCGGCCAGGTGGATCGACTTCTTGATCATCTCCCAGATCGACTCGCGCGGCAGCGAGATCGGCACCGGGGCCAGCTTGTGGCCGTAGATGATCGCCGGCACGCGCCCCTTGGCCCGCAGCCGGCGCGCGACCCGGGTGCCCGTCCCCTTGTTCTTCTGAGGGTCGCGGGCCTCGACCGCAAATTTGACCGCGTCCGCCATGAGATGCCTTCGCTCGTACCCGCCTCGGGTCTCATCCCGAGGCGCCCTGAAATCAAGAAAGCGGCCCAGCGGACCGCGCATCGGGCGATTATCCGGAAGCCATCCCGTCGACGCAAGGGCAAAGCCCGAAAAACGCGGGGCGCTACACCCGGTCCTGCTGCCAGCGGGCGCGGGCCTCGGGCGGGGGGTATTCGGTGATCGGCAGGCCGAGCGCGGGGAGATCCAGGAGGCGGCGGTAGCCGCGGGTCACACGCGCCTCCTCTTCGGCGACGAACGCGGGGTCGAGCCCCCCTTGGCGAACGGCCCCTCGACCGCGACCGGCTCGAACCCCTCGGCGACGATGAACTGGGCGAGTGTCGGGTTGCAGCGGATGTGACGCTCGGGGCTGATATGCAGCGTCTCGGGGTCCACCTCGCCGAGCACGTAGCGGAGGTACAGGTCCGACTCGGTGATGTCGGCCACATCCTGGCCGCACACCTCGCACAGGTAGCCTTGCTCGCAAACAGCCATGATATGCGCGATTTCCCCTCTTGCCGTCACCCCGAGGGCGTCCCCGGGCCGAGCAGGTCGTCCATGGTGTAGAGGCGAGGGGGCTTGCCGGCCAGGAACCGAGCGGCGTCGAGCGCCCCGAGCGCGAAGCCGTCGCGGTTCAAGGCGCGGTGCGACAGCTCCAGGCACTCGCCCATCAGCCCGAAGACGACCGTGTGCTCGCCGGGGTTGTCGCCGGTGCGGAGCGCGTGCAGGCCGATCTCGCCCCGGGGCCTCTCACCGACCTGCCCGTGCCGGCCGTGCGCGTAGCGGTCCGAGCCGATCGCCCGGCCGACGATCTCGGCCAGACGCAGCGCGGTGCCGCTCGGGGCGTCCTTCTTGAAGTGGTGGTGCCGCTCGACGATCTCGACGTCGGCCGCGTCGCCCAGCGCCCGCGCGGCCTCGCCCGCCAGCCGCATCAGCAGGTTGACCGCGCGGCTCAGGTTCGGCGCGATCAGCAGCGCGATCCGGTCGGCCAACCCTTCCAGCTCTTTCCTCTGATGCGGCTCGAACCCCGTCGTGCCGACCACCATCGGGATGCCCATCGCGGCGCAATCCTTGGCCAATTTCAGAGTTCCGGCCGCGAGCGAGAAGTCGATCACGACGTCGGCCGGCGCCTCCAGCGATGCCGACAGCGGTATCCCGACCGGCCCGATCCCCGCCAGAGAGCCGGCGTCCTGGCCGAGGCGGGGATGGTCGTCGCGGTCGATCGCCGCGGCCAGACGCAGCGTGGGGTCCCCCTGGATGAGCTGGATCAGCCGGCTCCCCATGCGGCCGGTCGCCCCCTGGATGCCGACACCGAGGACGGAGGAAACCACGGGCGATACCCCTTGCCGACAACCTTCGGAAACCAGCCCGACGGCGGTGCCCCCATGATAATCCCGGGCACGTCGCGATGCCATCTCGGATCGGCCGGGCGCCGGGGATGCCCCTCGCGCCCGCCGAGGCTCGTGCTACAATCGGGACGGTACGACGTGCCTCCCCGTCCTGGAGCGGAGCATGGACATGGCCGACGCAACGACCCTGCTTCCCGAGATCGAACCCCCGCCGGGCGACGCGGCTAAGCTGTACGAGGTGGTTGATGGCCGGATCGTGGAGCCGCCGCCCATGAGCCGCGTTCGAGTACTGGATCTCCACGGCCCTGGCGAATCCCCTCGCCCAATTCCTCAAGGAGCACCGCCTCGGGCGGGTCACCGTCGAGACCCTCTTCTGGATCGACCGCGCCGCGAAGCTCCAGCGCCGGCCCGACCTGGCGTTCGTCTCCTACGACCGCTGGCCCCGCGATCGCCCGGTCCCCCGCACGGATGCCTGGGACGTCGTGCCCGACCTGGCCGTCGAGATCGTCAGCCCGAGCAATGGGGCCATCCAACTCCAAGGGAAGATCGAAGAATACATCAAGGGCGGAGTGCGGGCGATCTGGGTTGCCTATCCGACCCTGGGCCTAGTGCTCATCTACGAATCGGCGACGACCGTCCGCGTGTTCCGGAGGGGCGACGACCTCGACGGCGGTGACGTGCTCCCCGGGTTCCGGCTCCCGCTGGCCTCGTGGTTCGACGAGGAGGCGTAGGACGCCGCGGTCACGCCTCGGGCGCGGCCTCGGAGTAGAGGTTGATCGCGCGGATGATGTCGTCGAGGTCGTTGGCCACCGCGATCGGGCGGTTGGCGAACCCGGCGCGGTGGACCCCCCGGCTCCCCAGGACCTTCTCGAAGTTCTCCTGGTCGGTGCCGTGGTAGGCGACCGTCGCGGTCGGGTCCTTGAGCTGGTGGCCCGTCAGGACGCAGACCACCCGGTCGCTCGGCGCGATCACCCCCTCCTCGCGGAGCCTCCTGACCCCCGCCACGCTCGCGGCGCTGGCCGGCTCGCACCCCAGGCCCCCCGCGCCAACCCTCGCCTTGGCGTCCATGATCTCCTGGTCGCTCACTTGCCGCACCACGCCCTGGCAGAAATCTAACGCCCGCAAGCACTTCTTGAGGTTCACCGGGCGGTTGATCTCGATCGCCGAGGCGATCGTCGATGCCTTCAGACCGGCGGCATCTAGACTGTCATAATAAACTTGGGTAGTATCCATATCAGGCAAGCCATCACGCCAAGTCAGGCCATGTTGTCCGACGAGTTGCTCCAGGGTGCGGGCGCCGGCGGCATTGATAATGGCCAGGCGGGGGACGCGATCGATCAGGCCGAGGTGCTTCAGCTCGATGAAAGCCTTGCCGAAGGCGCTGGAGTTGCCGAGGTTGCCGCCGGGCACGACGATCCAGTCGGGGACGTCCCAGCCGAGGGCCTCGAGGACGCGGAACATGATCGTCTTCTGGCCTTCGAGGCGGAACGGGTTGACCGAGTTCATCAGGTAGATGTTCAGGCGTTCGGCGACCTGGCGGACGCGGTGCATGGCGTCGTCGAAGTCGCCGACGATCTGGATGGTCAGGGCGCCGTGGTCGAGCGCCTGGGCGAGCTTGCCGTAGGCGATCTTGCCCGAGCCGATGAAGATGATCGCCTTGAAGCCGAGGTCGGTGGCCGAGCAGTAGACGGCCAGCGCCGCCGAGGTATTGCCGGTGCTGGCGCAGGCGACGCGGCGGGCGCCGACCATCCTCGCGTGGGTGAATGCGGCGGTCATGCCGTTGTCCTTGAAGCTGCCCGAGGGGTTCATCCCCTCGTACTGGAGCTTCAGGCATCCTGGGGACATGCCGGCATATTGGCCGACTTTGTCGGCGGTCTGGAGCAGGGTCTGCCCCTCGCCGATGGTGACGACCATCTCGCGGGGGGCGAACGGGAGGAGGTCGCGGAACCGCCAGACGCCCGAGAAATTCAGCGGGTCGAGCCGGTCGGACCACTTGGCCTCGAACTCCGACAGCCGTCGCGGGACGGGGAGGCGGTCCCAGTCGTAGACGACGTCGAGCAGGTCGCCGCACTCGGGGCAGGCGAAGTAGGGCTGGCCGACGGCGAAGGTCGCGCGGCAGGCCGGGTTGATGCATTGCTGGTAGGACAGGTCGGTTTGCGTGGTAAGAACGGCCATCGGGACCCCGCCTCGGCGCACGACAACGCCGCCCCGGTCGGGTCCCGGCGGCGGCGACTCTGGGCTCGGGACCACATCCCCTGCGCCCGCGACCCTCCACTCTACCGGCGGCTCCGCCCCGGCGACAAGCGAAAAACCCCGGGCGCGGGCCGCGAGGGCCGGCGGCCGTCATGCCGACATGGATATCGTTCCGAAAAACGATATGCTGAATTTCGACACGCGGCACAATCCTGAAAACCGATATCATCCAAATACCGGCCGCCAATTTCACCCGGGTGCCAAATCCAGGGGTTGACGTGTCGGTGGATAATCCTATTATAACAAAAATCGAACCATCTCTCGTCTCCATCGGGCGGCATCTTTGCGGTTCGTCCGTATCCTATCCCCCCGAGTTTCGAGTCTCACAACGTTACCTGATGTTTGAGGAGTTCCATGGCCCCCACCACGCCCAAGACGACCGTCGCCACCGGCAAGGCCGCGAAAGGTTCGGCCGCGTCCCGCCCGACCGCGGAGATCCGACGGGTCGCGGACCTGCTCAAGCAGGTGTCCGACCCCACCCGGCTCCAGGTCCTGATGCTCCTGGCCGAGAAGGAGCGGAACGTCTCCGAGCTCTGCTCCGACCTGGGCACGCAGAGCCAGCCGGCGGTCAGCCACCACCTAGCCCTGCTCCGCCACGGCCGCCTGATCGAGCCGAGGCGCGCGGGCAAGCATAACTTCTACGGCCTGACCGAGGCCGGCCGCGAGCTGGCCAAGGTCGTCAACTCCGTCGTCGGCTGAGGGTTTGCCACCCGGAACGGTGGGGGCCCTGTGAGAGCGGACGGGCCGCCATCTCCCCCAGTGGGGGATGGCGGCCCGCGTGATTTCCATCCACCCGTGCCTCGACCCAAGGGTCAAGGTTTGGGGGCCGTCTTCGTCTCGATCGTCGTCGTCCCCCGCGGGGTCGAGATCGTCTCCCGCGTCGTCGTGGACGGGGTGACGGTGGTCGCGACGGTCAACTGGTCGACGACCTGGGTGACGCCGACGGTGTCGGCGGTCAGCTCGACGGCCTTGGCGCGGGCCTTCGCGTCGGGGACGGCGCCGCTGATGGTGGCGACCCCGTCCTCGCGGACGTTCACGTCGATCTTCGCGCCGTTGAGCGCCTTGTCCCAGTGCAGGCGGCCGTGGACCCGCGTCGAGACGCTCATGTCGTGGACCGAGGTCCGCGCCTGGAGCGCCTGCTCGCGGACGGTCTGCCCGACCTCGCGCGCCCCCTGCTTGATGTTCTGGACCGCGTTGTCGACCCGCTCGCCGACGGTCGGCCTCGTCGGCTGCTGCGCGGCGCCGATGCCCGCCGCCAGCGCGATCGCCGGGACGACCCCGGCGAGGATGTGGCCCGTGCGCGTCATGGGATTGGCTCCTTCACTCCGTTGGGAAGGGCGTGGGGCCGATCCCCTCGCCATCGATCGGATCGATCTCGCAAATCCCGAGCCGGTCACTCGGCCAGGCACTCGCGCAGGAAGGCCAGGCCGTGCGCCACGTCGCGGAGCCGCCCGGCCTGGTCGCCGACCTCGCGCTCGACGACCAGGGGGCCGGCGTAGCCGACGTCCTTCAGGGCCCGGACGAACCGGCGGATGTCGACCTCGCCCCGGCCGAGGGGGACCTCCTCGCCCCAGGTGCCGGGGGTCGTCGGCCTCTTCCCGTCCTTGACGTGGACGCTCCGGATGTCGGGCCCGAGGACCTCGACGGCGCGGATCGGGTCGCCCATGTCGTAGAGGAGCATGTTGGCCGGGTCGAAGTTGACCTTCAGGTTGGGCATCTTCAGGTCGTCGAGCGTCCGCCGGAGCAATTCGGCGGTCTCCTGGCCGGTCTCGAACGCCAGGGTGATCCCCTTCTCGTGCGCGAGCTGGCCGGCGCGGGCCAGCGTGTCGAGCATGGCCGAGCGGCCGGGGTCGTCGAGGTCGGGCAGGAAGCCGGCGTGGAGCATCAGGTCCGACAGCCCCAGCGCGAGCGTGCGGTCGAGCGCCCAGCGGAGCCTCTCCAGGCGTTCGGCGCGGTCGGCGGGGTTGCCGAACCCGCCGGTCGCCTTGATCGTCTGCGGCGAGGTGTAGTCCTCGCCAGGGAACCCGAGCATGGCGCCGGTGAAGGTCAGGCCCGAGGCGAGCGCGGCCTCGGGCATCGCGTCCCCCTCCTCCCAGCTCGCGTGGTGCGGGTCGCCGCAGGCGATCTGGGCGACGTGGACGCCCAGATGATCGAGCAGCCTCTTCAGCTCGGCGATGCTCCGGACCTGCAAGCTCCAGCTGCAAACGCCGAGTGCCAGAGGCGGCGGCGCGGGCTTCGACGACGGTGGCACGGCGGTCCCTCTCCGGTTCGGGGTGAGCGGGGCAGGTCGGACCGCACGATCTTAGCGCCGCGGGGCCTCGGCATTGCGAACCCAAACCGCCGCGATCACGCCCGGCGACGGCCGACGAGCGGGGGGGGCGACCGTGGGACCATGACCGATTCGGGGTCCCCGGCCCGTCGGGCAACGGGCGACTTGTCGCAGGCGGCGGCCCGCCCCGCACGAGATGAGGGCCAATGACCAGAAGAATACGCCCTCGCACGCCCTGACCAGGTTCGCGTCGGAGAGGGGCGTACCGGCATCGAGGCTCAACCCGGCGGCGAAACCCGCGGTGATGAACAGCGCGAATCCGAGCCTCGCGACGAGGTCGAGCAGCGGCGCGCCGAAGGGGGGACCCGGGTCGACTTTCGGGGGCACGAGGTCCAGATCGCGATCCCAGACCCCCTCGTGCGTCGCGCTCGCCCGGGACTCGACGACCGACCGCGCCGTCGCACGGTCGCGTCGCCCGGGCGATCGACTGGTGTTCGAAGGGGGCGGATCGCCGAGATGTCTCAAGGCTCGGCCGCTCATCATCAGGCTCCTGCGGGGCGGACCGCCTCGGTTGGACAGGATTTGGAACGGGATCTCCCGGGATCGGGCGCGGCGCTACCGCCAGGAAGAGGGCCCCACCTCGAAGAGCCGTCCGATCACGGCGCCCGCGGACAGCACGGCGACCGGGGCGGTGGCGATCACCAGGGGATCGAGCACGTCCCAGCGCCCCGAGCGATCCCGCCACGTCGCCAACCTCGCGAGCCCCCGGGGCGGTGAAGAACCAGGCAGCCTTCGCCAGGGCGAGGTCCCCCGGCTCGCCCGTGATCGACGCCGGGAGGATCGGCACGGCGACCCACGCCACGGGCCCGAGCAGGGCCGTCGGCCCGAGCAGCGATGGGCACGCCCGGGTGAGGAAATAGGCGGGCGGCAGCACGGTGGCCGACAGGATGTCCAGCGGTCGTGGTAAGAGCCGCAGCGCGACGGCCGCCAGCCCGATGACGGCGGCGATCTCCCGCGGGGTGATCGGGTCGGGACGTGAGCCCAGTGGCCCCGCCTGATCGACCGGGCGGGGGCACGTCACAGGTCCGAGGGACCGGGGGTCCTCCGCCAAGCCCGGACGAAACGCCATCGGGGGCACGGGGCCCGGATCGGGCACCCTTCGCGTCGCGTGCCTCGCCTTCATCGCCTTCCCCTCTCGTGGTCGGTCTCTCGAGGCGGAGGGGGATCGCAGGCCACGGCCGGTTGCCGGCCGATGGCATCGCGATACGCCGCCCTCCTGAGAGGTGGATGGGATGCGATGGCCGGTTTGTGTAACGGGCGGGAGAATTTTTCGGGCCGACGGTGCCGAGACTTGGCCGACGGGGGGCCTCGCTATAGGATCGTGCAGGGGTCTTGATCCCACGAACCCGGACCCGAGGAGGCCGGCGATGTCCACCGATTCCGCAGGCTCCGTCACGATGATGATCCGCATCCTCCGCTCGGGGGAGCGCACGCCGGCCGCCTCCCTTTGGGGGCGTTACTTCGAGCGCCTGGCTCGGCACGCCCGCCCGATCGTGCGGCGCGGCCCGCTGCCGGCGCGGGACCGAGGAGGACGTGGCCCTCTCCGCCATCGACGCCCTCTTCGATGGGATCGCCAAGGGGAAGTTCGACTACGTCGACAGCCGGGAGGTGCTCTGGGGCACGCTCGCGAAGATCACCGAGCGCAAGGCGGGGCAGAGGGTCCGCCGGCGCTGGGTGGGCGTGGTCTCGATCGAAGACCTGCAACCGGGCTCGTCACCCGGCGGCGAAGGCGCCACGCAACTGGCCGTCATCGAGCCCCACGCCCGAGTACAAGGCACTCGTGAACCTGACGATAGCCGAACTGATCGAGGCGCTGGACAACCGGCTCTGGCGCCAGGCCGTCCTGATGGAGCTCGACGGCTACACCGTCCCCGAGATCGCCGCGAGGCTCGGCAGGAGCCGGGAGTGCGTGTACATGCTGGTGCCGGGCCATCCGGGCGGTCTGGGAGGAGCACCTGGAAGGGAGGACGCTCCTCGACTGATTCCACAATCCGCCCCCGGCGCGCAATCCCGTGGGGAGTGGCCCGATCAGGGGCAATACCTCGGTGCGGGGTCGGGGGGCCGGGGCGATGACTGCGGAACAGGCCATCCGGATCAGCGAGACCTGCGACCGGTTCGAGTGGGACTGGGTCCGGGGTGCCGCGCCTCGGATCGAGCGCGTCCTCGGCGAGGCACGGCCTGAGGACCGGCCCCACCTCGTGGAGGCCCCTGCTTCGGATCGAGGTGGAACTGCGACGTGCGGCCGGGCAGCGGCCCCGCGCGGCGGATTACGCGGAGCGGCTCGCGGGCCATGCGGCACTGGTCGAGCGCGTGCTGCGCGAGGCGGGCCGACGAGGACGAATCGCCCAGTCGGATCGTCGGGCGGTACGAGCTGCTGGAAGAGATCGGCCGGGGCCGCGAGGGGGTCGTGTACCGGGCCATCGAGGGGGGCATCGCCCCGCTGGTGGTGGCCGTCAAGCTGCTCCGGGCGGAGGGGATCGACCTCGCGGGCCGACGCCGCGCGGTTCATCCGGGAGGTCCGGGCCCTGGCCCGGATCGAGCACCCGCACATCGTCCCCTACCGCGGCTCGGGGGAGGACCGCGGCCAGCTCTACTACGTGATGCGTTACCTGAGCGGTTCGAACCTGGCCCGGCTCCTGAAGGACCGTCGCGGGCCGCTCGCCCCGCTCGACGCGGCCCGCCTCATGATCCCGATCGCGGACGCCGTCGCGCACCTGCACGCGCAGCGGCCGGCCGTCATCCACCGCGACCTGAAGCCGCACAACATCCTGCTCGACGAGGAGGGCAGGCCGTACGTCTCCGACTTCGGGCTAGCCCTCCTCCTCGACGGCGACTGCGACGGCGACAGCGACGGCGCGTGCGGGACGGTCCCCTACATCGCGCCCGAGCAGTTCGACCGCCGGTTCGGCGAGGTCGGCCCGGCGAGCGACGTCTACAGCCTCGGCGTGATCCTCTACGAGATGATCGCGGGCCGTCCCCCGTTTCCCCGCTCGCGCGAGTCGATCCTCCGGACCCTGGAAAGCGAGCCGCCTCGGCCGTGCTCGCATCGTCCCCGACATCCCGGACGACCTCGAGGGGATCTGCCTGAAGTGCTTGAGCAAGGCGGCCGGGGATCGGTATGCCTCGGCCGCCGCGCTCGCCGCGGAGCTGCGAGCGCTTCGAGCAGAAGGCACCGCTCGAGGAGACGCCCCCCGATACCGCCTGGCGGCGCGCCCGGCACTGGGCGAGGAGCGAGCCGGCGCTCGCCGCTCGGCTGGCGGTGATCGTCGCGTGTTCGGCTATCATGTGGGGTTATCGCCTGGTCTTCCCCAGGTACTCCCCGCTCCTGGCGAGCCACTGGGCCCGCTCGAGCCCGCTCACGATGCTCGGGCCGGTCGAGTCGGTCCTCGTCTGGATGAACCAGGCGATCTTGGCCGCGTGGGGCCTGGCGTCCTGGGCCTTCCAGAGGCGACTCACCCGGGAGAGGCGCGACGGCGGCCTCCAGCTCGGCTGGAGGCTCGTCGACGTCGCCGCCCTGTGCCTGCTGATCGAGCTCGACGACGCGCTGATGAGCCCGCTGACGGTCGCCTTCGCCGTCCTGATCGTCGCCTCGGCGTTCTGGGCCAGGGCCGACCAGATCCTCCAGACCACGCTGCTGTCGATGGCCGGCTACGTCCTGCTCGCCTTGGTGCTACCGCGCCCTCCATCCCGGCCTCGACCGTCCCTATCGTCACTTCCACTACCTGGTCGGGCTGGCCTGCGTCGGCCTGATGCTGACCTACCAGGCGAACCGCACCCGCGCCCTGGCCCGGATCTGCGGTGCGCGTGGGCGGTCCTAGTACTACGGTTATAACTAAAAGACGGGCTTGGTAGCTTGGCCATGGAGCCCCACGGAGGGTCAACATGGCCAGCACCGGTTCCCCCGCCTGCCCCGAAGACGTCCGCTCGTGGGGCCTGCAGCGCGACGAGGTGGCCCGGCGGATCGGGGCGCGGTTCCCCCGCAGCGAGACCCGCGACCGGGTCCGGGCTTACCTCGCTGGCCTCCTCGGCCCGGTCCAGCGGAAGGACGCCTGGCAGGTCGCCGAGCAGATCGGCGACGGCGACCCGTACGGCGTGCAGTACCTGATGAGCCGGGCCGACTGGGACCCCGACGCGGTCCGCGACGACCTCCGGGGCTACGTCGTGGGGGCCCGCGGCGGCCCCGACGCCGTCTTGATCGGCGACGAGACCGGGTCGCTCAGGAAGGGGACCCGGTCGGCGGGCGTCGCGCGGCAGGACACCGGCACGGCCGGGCGGATCGAGGACGCCCAGGTCGGCGCCTTCCCGGCCTACGCCAGCCGGCACGGCACCGCCTTCCTCGACCGGGCGCCGGACCTGCCCCAGGAGTGGACCGACGACCCGGCCCGCTGCCAGGAGGCCGGCATCCCCGAGGGGACCGCCTTCGCCACCAAGATCCGGCCGGCCAAGCTGATGCTGGAGCGGGCGTTCGCCGCCGGGGTGCCGGCGGCCTGGGTTAGCGGCGACGAGGTCTACGGCGCCTGGGAGCTGCGGCGGTGGCTGGAGGGCGAGAAGAGGCCGTACGTGCTGGGGGTCCGCGGCAACCGGGACGTCACGGTCGGCTGGCGGCAGGTCACCGCCGCCGCCCTGGCGGCCGGGCTGCCGAAGCGGTCCTGGCGCGATCACGGTCGCCGCGGGCAGCAAGGGGCCTCGGCGCTACGCCTGGGCGTGGGTGGAGATCAACCACGACCTGGGGCCGAGGTGGCGGCGGTGGTTGCTGGTCCGCAAGGGGCTCGACGAGCGCGGCGAGCTGGCCTACTACGTCGCGGCCGGCCCGGCCCGCACGACGTTGACCCGGCTGGCCAAGACCGCCGGGACCCGGTGGGCGGTCGAGGTCGGGTCCGAGTCGGCCAAGCAGGAGGCCGGGCTGGCCGCCTCCGAGGTGCGGAGCTGGACCGGCTGGCACCGCCACGTCACCTTGTCCCTCCTTGCCCGCGCCGTCTTGGCCGTGGTCCGGAAGCTGGCCGACGACCGGCCGAAAAGGAGTCGGGCGGCGCCCCGGAGCTGATCAGGTTGACGGTACCGGAGGTCCGCCGGCTGCTGGTGCGGCCGCTGTGGAGCCGCTTGCCCGAGGCCGATGAGGTCCCGGATTGGTCGGGCTGGCGGCGCGCTCACCAGGCGTTCGCGCGGCGCTGCCATTACAGGAGGCGGGGCGCCGAAACCCCGGGTTAGTTACAACCGTAGTACTAGGGCCTGTCCGGTGAATCGCAAGCTCTCAAGCAACGGCGGATCATGGCCCGCTTCACCATCGCCAGGAAGTTCACCGCCAGCCCCTCGTGGCGGGTCGCCCGCCGCCGGTCCTCCTTCGGCCGCGAGGCGCACCGCTCGACCACGTTGCGGCGACGGTGCGCCCCCCCATCGAAGTGCGGGTTGCGCCGCCGGTCCTTGCGACTCGGGATCACCGCCGCGGTCCCCCGCCGCCGCAGGTCGCGGCGGACTCGGGGGTCGCTGCCGCCCTCGCCCCCGGCCAACCGCCGGGGCCGGCGGCGCGGCCGGCCGCGGCCGGCCGCGCCTCAGCCGCACCGCCCCCGGCACCGGCCCCAACGACTTCGACTCGTGCGCCTGGCCCGCCGTCACCACCGCCCAGGGGGGGGACCGTTGCCGTCGACGATCAGGTGCAGCCCGGTCCCGAACCCGCCCCGGGGGCGGCCCGGGGCGTGGTCAGCCGGCGCGCCGGCCACCTCGTTCCCCCCGCCCCCGGCCGCCGCCCGGCGGGCCCGGATCCTCGTGGCGTCGGCGCACCACAGGTCATGGTCGATGCGGCCCCGCTCGTGGCGCTCCGGGTGCAAGCGCCGGCGGATGCGGTCGGTCGTGCCATCGGACCGCCACCGGGTCAGCCGGTCGTGGACCGACTCCCCCGTGCCGTCGCGCTCGGGGAGTCCCCGCCGCTGGGCCCCGGTGTGCCAGATCCAGAGGATGCCGCGGGGCGTCGTGCGGTGGTCATCCCACGGTCCGCCTCGCTTGCCGTTGGCGGGCAGGATGTCCTGGGACAGGGCGAATTGCTCGTCGGTCGGCTCAGAGCGGCGCGTCATGCGGGCCTCCCGTGCCGAACGGCCACTATGATCACAGCCTGGAAGCGGGCGGCCATCTTGTAGGCATGCATCGGCTCGACGCGGGTGTCGCTCTCGCCGGTCAGGAGCAGGACGGCGGGGAACGGCTCGCCCGGACGGACCCTGTGGTAGGGGGAATAGGCGCGGAGCCAGGCGAACGCCTCGGGGTCGTCGGAGGAGCCGAACTCGGGCACCCAGTTGCGGGCGATCGAGAAGCGGTGATAGCGGAGCATGTCGCACAACGGCACGCCGCAGATCACGGCGCGGTACAGCTCGGGCCTCTGGGTGAGGCAGCGCCGACACGAGCAGGCCGCCGTTCGAGCCCCCCTCGATCGCCAGCTTCGAAGGGTTCGTGTAGCCGCGGGCGATCAGATATTCGGCTGCGGCGATGAAGTCGTCGAAGACGTTCTGCTTCTTCCCGAGGCGGCCCGCGGCGTGCCACTCGCGGCCGGGCTCGCCACCGCCGCGCAGGTTGGTGATCGCGAACACGCCGCCGCGGTCGAGCCAGACCCGCAGTGGGTCGGCGTCAGGCTGATGTCGAACCCGCCGTAGCCGTAGAGCAGCGTCGGCGCCTTCCCCCCGGGATCGAGGCCCTTCTTCGTGAGGATGGACATCGGCACGAGCGTCCCGTCCTTCGACGGGTATCGGACCTGCTTGACCTCGTAGGCGTCCGGGTCGACCCGCGCCGTCGAGCGGTCGACGACGGTCGGCTCGCCGCCGCGGGTGTCGAGCCGGAAGACGGTCGCCGGATAGAGGAACGACTGGAACGAGTAGAACAGCTCGCGGCCGTCCCACTCGCCGCCGAGGCCCGCGACGGTCCCCAGCGTCGGCAGGGGGATGTCGCGGAGCTTCGTCCCGTCGAGGTCGTGGATCGCCAAAGACGAGACGGCCAGCCGCCGCGACAGGACGGCGAGCTTGCGGTCGACGACCATGATCGACTGGATCACCGCCTCGCGAGGCTCGGGGATGATCTCCTTCCAGTCGTCCGGGCCGAGGTGGCCCAGGACGGTCGCGAGCACCCGGTAGCGCGGGTGCCCGGCGTTGGTGTGGATGATCACGCGATCGCCGAAGATCGCCACGTCGGTGCGGCCGTCGAGCCCGACGGCCAGGGGGACGGGCGGCGCGTCGTCGCCGAACGCCTTGAGGTACAGGTCGTTCTTGATCCAGTCGGTCGAGGACGAGAGGACCGCATGGCGGCCGTCCTCGCTCTCGCCGACGGTGAGCCAGTCGAGCTTGGGCCGGCCCTGGCCGAACATCATCGGGTCGTGGCCGGGATCGTCGCCGAGGGCGTGGCGGTAGACCTTGCGGTTGTACATCTCGTCGCCGGGGGGACGGTCCCGTGGGCCGGATAGTGGACATACCAGAAGGCCCTCCCCGACGGCTCCCACGCCATGGTGCAGGCGCGGGTGCGGGAGATCTCGTCGGGCAGGTGCTTGCCGGTCGCCACGTCGAGCACCTTGAGCGTGCTCATCTCCGAGCCGTCGGGGCTGACGCCGTAGGCGAGCAGGGCGCCGTCCTGCGAGGGGAACATCCAGTCGAGCGCCACGGTGCCGTCGGCGCTGAAGGTGTTCGGGTCGAGCAGGACGTGAGGCTCGGCGTCGTGCGTTCCCTCGCGGACGTAGATGATCGGCTGGTTCTTCAGCCCCTCGCGGCGGGTGAAGAAGTACGCGCGTGCCGCGGACGGTCGGGACGCTGGTGGTCTGGTAGTCGTAGAGCGTCCGGAGCGTCTCGACGAGCTTCGGCCGGTCGGGTCGGCGTCGAGGACCGAGCGGGTCAGCCTCGTCTGCGCGTCGGCCCAGGCGCGGACGTCGGGGTCGTTGACGTCTTCGAGCCAGCGGTAGGGGTCGACGATCTCGGTGCCGTGATAAGTGTCGGTCACCGGCCTCGCGGGGGTCTCCAGATACGCGGGCCGCTTCGCAGACGCATCCTGTCCCTGGACCATCGTCACCGCCCCCAGGAGCCAGATCAGGCCCGCACCCGGGCCGAAGGACTTCGAAACCATCATGGCGTCGATCTCTCGAAGACTACGACCGGACGGAGTGGGACCTTTGGCGTCCGTCACAATGCTATACGCCCCCAACATTTCAGGACCGTCAACAGCACGTACCCCACGACCCAGCACACGCCCAGAATCCGCCCCAGCCGGTCGATCCAGCCCGGCTCCGGGCGCCATCGCCCGCGCATCGCCAAGGCTGCCCAGGCCAGGGGAATCGAGGTAGCGACGGCAGCCCAGTAGAGGGGTTCCGGCAGCCATTCGAAGAGAGCCTGACTCACCGTGAGACCATGCCCGAGCAGAGTCGCCTCGCAGGCGACCACACCGGGCTGAAGGACAAGGTCCCGGAAGGATGGCCGCGGACGTCGCAACCTGATGATCAGGAAGGCCGGGGTCAAGCTGAAGGCGAATCCCCAGAAGATCAAGACAACTCCCGAAAGGACATAGTAGACCACGTCATCCGTGCTCAGGCTCGTGGCCCACTGCCTCAAACTGTTCGATCCGGAAGTCTCCTCGGCGAGGTATTCCCGAAAGATGTCCGAGGACAAGCGGACCCCCGCGAAGATCAGCGCCGACGACGCCACCAGGATCATCGCATCGCCCAGGTTGAACGGCCGGCACCGCGCGGGGGGATGATCCCGGTCGGGTTCGGGTCGTCCCTGATCCTGTTGGGCAGGCGGGTCGGTCATCGTTCGGACTCATCGGGCCCGGCCGTCGTCAGGGCTTCGGCGCCTCGCCTTCGGCCTTGGGGGCGGGCGGCTCGGCGGGGGGCTCGATCTTGAGCGGCTCGGCCTTGGTCGCGGGGGCGAACGGGTCGTCCGGCAGGGTGGACTCGGGCGCGGGCTTGGGAGGGGTGGTCGGCTCGGGCGGGGGCGGCGGGACCATCGAGGAGCCGCCACCAGGCGGGGGCGGGGGGATCATGAAGGGCGAGGGGATCATCGAGCCGCCGCCGATCGGCGGATGGCCCGGCGGGAGGGTCAGGCCCCCCTGCCCCGCCGGAGGGATGGTGGCCTCGACCGGCTTGTAGGCGTAGAGATCCTTGTAGAATGCGACGCTCTCGGGCTTCCTCAATTCGGCCGCCAGGCGCTTCGCCTGCTCGGCCTCCTGGGTGCCGGGCCAGGTCTTGGCGACGAGGTCGTATTGCTTGATCGCCCTGTCGAGCTCGTTGCGCGCCTCCAGGGTCCGCGCCGCGCCGAACGCGGCGGCGCGGGCCGGGTCGGAGCCCTCGGGGGCCTCGCGCGCGACCTGCTCGAACAGGTCGAGCGCCTTCTTCAGGTTGGGCAGCGCCGCGTCGCGGTTGGCCGGCAGGTCGGCGAAGCCCTGGGTGTAATACGCGTCGGCCGCCTGGAGCAGGGCCCACTGTCCGGCCGGGGTCTTGGGGTGCTTCTGCGCGATCTCGACCCGCTCGGCCGGCGTCTTGGCCGCCTCGAGCTCGACCCACGCCTCGTCCGAGGTCGCCTTGCCCAGCGAGAACCCGGTGCCCAGCACCGTCAGGCCGACCACCACGACCACCAGCCCGCCGACCAGGCCCCAGAACCGCGTCGGGTTCTGCATCGCGCGGTGCAGCCAGCGCGCCAGCAGCGGCAGGTCCTCCTCCGGGTCGTGGATGACCGTGGGGATGGCGTGGTCCAGCTGGTGTTTCGTCGGCGAGCGCGGCTCGTCTTTCATCCGAAACCTCGATCCGTCCCCCGTCGCGGCGCGATGCGGGGTCTATCTTCTAAGGAAATCCGACCCTTCGGGGAATCTTACAGCCCCGCGCGACGGCCGGTCAAGCGGACCCGCGGGCCGTGGCCAGTCTTCGCAGGGTGGGCACCGCCCACCATCTTATGACAATAGGAAAGAAGACGGTGGGCGGTGCCCACCCGACGAAGACCGAGCTTCAATCGTGCAGCTCGTCGAGCAGCGACCAGAGCGTCGGCTCCATCGCATCGGCCCAGATCCGGTAGCCCTTGGGGGTGAGGTGGAGGAAGTCGGGCATGATCTCGCGGGAGATCGTGCCGTCGTCGTTGAGGAAGCGGCCGCCGATGTCGAGGTACTTGACCGTCTTGCCGCCGTCGTCGAGCTTCTTGATCCGCTCGTTGACCGCGGCGAGCTTCTCGCGGAACGGGTTGGAATCGGGCGACTCGCCGCGGGGGAAGACGCCGAGCAGCAGGACCCTGGCCCGCGGCAGCTTCTCGCGGAGGTCCTTGACGATCGCCTCGACCCCCTCGGCGATCTGGTCGGCCGGGTCGTCGCGGGCGTTGTTGGTGCCGATCATCAGCACCACGACCTTCGGCGCGATGCCGTCGAGCTCGCCGTTCTTGACCCGCCAGAGGACGTGCTGCGTCCGGTCGCCGCCGATGCCGAAGTTGGCCGCCTTGCGGGGGCCGTAATACCGATCCCAGACCCCCTTCGCGCCGCCCCAGCCCTGGGTGATCGAGTCGCCCAGGAAGAGCAGGTCGACGTCCCCCTTGGCGGCGCGCTCGAGGAACGCCTCGTGACGCTTCATCCAGCTCCCCTCGCGGGGGACGGGCCTGGTCGCGGCCGTCCCCCTCGCCTTGGTCACGATCGCGGTGTCCTGGGCCCGGGCCCCGGCCGCGACGAGGGCCAGGGCGCCCAGCGCCAGACCCGCCAACCAGCGCCTTCGGTCGCTCGATCTCCGAAGCATGGGCGAACCCCTCGGATTGGACCCTGATGTCTGACCCCCGGGTCGGTATCCTACTCGGCCCGAACGGCCGGGTCCAGCATCGGGAAGCCCGCCCCGCCATCGCCGTCTGGACCACACGGGGAATGGGACGCGGATGGGGCGGATGGCCGCCGATCCGATCCGCGCCCAGCCGCTCTCCCCGCGTCCTTCCGCGTCCCATTCCCGGCGCGTGTGGAAGAGGCAAGGCGCCGTACTATGATGGAGGCAGGCGGATGGACCGGATCGAGGAGGCTCCCCATGAGAGACCGGGCCGCGACGTCGGGCATCGTCATCGGGTTGCTGGCGACCGTCGCGCTCGCGACGGCCGCGGGCGCGCAAGCTCCCGGCGCCGTCGGCAAGGCCCAGCGCAAGGGGGCGGCCCGCAAGGCGGGCGGCGCGGAGGGGGGCGGTCTCCGCCGGTTCGACGCGATCATGATGCGCATCCTCGAAAATTCCGGGACCGCGGGCGGCTCGCTGGCGATCGCCAAGGATGGCCGCCTCGTCCTGGCCCGGGGATACGGCCTGGCGGACGTCGCCGCCGGCCGGCCGGTCACGACCGACACGCTGTTCAGCCTCGGCAGCGTGTCCAAAACCATCACGGCCGCGGCGCTGCTGGTCCTGGCCGAGCGGGGCAAGGTCCGCCTCGACGACCGCCTGGTCGACGTCCTGGCCGACATCGGCCCGCTGCCCGGCCATCAGGTCGCCGACCCGCGGTTCCGCCGGATCACGGTCCGGCACCTGCTCCACCACGCCGGAGGCTGGGACGCGCAGGAGACCCCCGAGCGCGGCGGCGACGACGAGGTGCCGGGGCTGCGGAAGCTGCGCGCGAAACGGGCTACTCCGGCCCTCTCGACGGGACCGCCTCGGCCGAGTTCCGCTACCGCGCGGCGATGAGCCGGCCGCTCGACTTCGACCCCGGGACCGAGGCGCACTACTCGAACATGGGCTTCGTCATCCTCCGCCTGGTCGTCGAGCGCGCCTCGGGCCAGCCCTACGAGGCCTTCGTGCGGCAGCACGTCCTGGTCCCAGCGGGGATGGTGCGGACGCGGATGGAGCGGGACCACGCCTACCTCCCCGAGGAGACCCGGCGCTACAGGCCGGGCGGGCGCGACCCGTTCCCGCCGCAGCCGGCGACCAACTGGCTGTCGACGCCCGCCGAGATGGCCCGCTTCCTGACCGCCATCGACGGCACCGGGGCCCGGCCGCTGATCGGGCCGAAGTCGCGGCGCGAGATGCTCGCACCGCCGCCGGGCATCCCGCCCCGCCGGAACGGGGCGAACTGGGGCCTGGGCCTCGACGTCGTGCAGGAGACCCCCGACGGCGTCCGGTTCGGCAAGAACGGCGGCAAGGCGGGCGTCCTGGCCTACGTCGAGCACCGGCCCGGCGACGTCGATTGGGTCGTCATGTTCAACACCAGCCACGCCAAGGGATCGGACCAGCCCAGCCCCCTGGCGGCCGCGCAGAGGGAAATCCCCCGGGCGATCGAGGCCGTCGAGACCTGGCCCGACCGCGACCTGTTCCAGCCCTAATTCGGAGCGTGCTGAGAGGCTGAGTGCTGAGTGGCCAAGTCCCAGCGACACCCGGTCAGTTGGAACGAGAATCGATGGCAAGTCCCAGCAACTCCCGGTCACTCGCTGGACCCCTGCGAGGCGGCCGATAGGCCACTTCGCGGAGCAGCGGCTGTCGGCCCGGCTCGCGCCGCCTCAGGGCGTAGGACCGGACCCGATCGGCGTCGAGGTCGGCCTCGGCACGGACCAAGCGGTGGCGCCATGTCGCGGCGACCGCGAACCGCCGCCCCAGCGACCCCACGGCCCCTCGCTCGCCGGTCCGTCGCGGGCAGACGATCCGGCCGAGCGGGTGGGCCTGGAGGCCCAGTTGCCGGCCTTCGGGCCACGGCCGCCGGTGAGGGGCCGCCTCGATCCGCGCCGCGGCCCGCGCCCGGCCTGCGGCCGCGCACCGGGCCGAGCCGGCGCGCAGGCCCTCCAGCGACTCGTGGGTGGACCGGGCCCGGACCTCGGCCTGCCGGCGGCCGTTGTAGCGCTCGATGGCCGCCCGGGACCCGGTCCCCCGGGGCGGGGCGAACACCGGGACGATGCCCGGGCCCGGGCACAGCCGCATGACCCGGCCGACGACGTCCTCGTGCTGGTGCGCCCCCGGGCAGATCGTGTCGTCGAACCGCGCAGCCCGGCGGACCGGCGGCGCGCCAGTGCTCGATCAAGGCATCGACGGCCGCCTCGGCGGTCACCGCGGCCATCGGCCACGAGCCGACCAGGCCGCCGTGCAGCGCGGTGGCGTTGAGCACCTCGACGTGAACGCCGCCTTTGATGACCGGCCCCTCGACGATGTCGAAGCTGTCCGGCCCCTCGCGCCGTGCGGCCACACCGGGCCGGTACCAGCCCGGCGGCGGTGCGGGGCGGCGGGCGCGGCGGCCGTCCGGGGCCCCGCGGCGCTCCGGGATGCGGTTGATGGTGCCCAGCGGCGGGGCCGGGCGGTCGCCCCGCGCCTCCGAGGCGTCGCGGATGGCGCGGGCGCCGCACTCGCCCCGGTCGCTTCGGGACTTCAACTCGGCACGGAGGCTCAGCACGAGGTCCTCCAGCCCCGGGTTGGGGCGGTTGGCTGGCTGGCGCGGCCCGTCGGGTCGATCCGCCCAATCGGCGCGGTCGAGTCGCTGCCCCCCGGCCCGCGCGACCCAGGGCCGGACGGTGGACAGGGCCGCGCCAGGGCGGCGGGCGACCTGGTGCGACGGGGCGCCGCGGAGTACGGCGGCGACCGTCTCACGACGACGTTCCTGGGAGCGGTTTTCGAGCCACGGGAGCCCCCGGTGATTGGGGTTTTATCGAAATATTAGCAAGCTCAACTGACCGGGGGTTGCCGGGACTCAACTGACCGGTAGTTGCTGGGACTTGGCCGCTGAGTGCTGAGTGCTGAGTGCTGAGTGCTGAGTGCTGAGTGCTGGGTGCTGGGTGCTGGGTGCTGGGTGCTGGGTGCTGAGTCTTCGTAGGGTGGGCACCGCCACCCCTTCCAATGTGATACTCTTGTTGATCTATTGATTCAACAACCTGGCGGTGGAGACGTGGTGGTTCCTGCGGCCGCTGGCTTTCCTCGGCTGCGGCTTCTTCGGGCCTCGGGAGTCAAGAACTCCCGGAAAATCCCTTGTTCGCGGGATGTGGCGTCCTACTCTGATAGATCAGAGCGGCGGACGGAGCGGTCCGTGACCGAGTTTCCAATCCGCTCCGAGCCCGTCAGAGGCTGACCCCGGGGAGGAGAGAGGGACTTTCCTGATTCCCGTGGTTGCCGGGACATTTCGAGCAATCTCCCAGGCATAACCCTCGGTTGCAGCGGACCCGCTTCACAGGCGGGTGGTATGGGTGGCTTGTCCACCAGGGTTCCCGTCGGTGGAGAGGTCAGAGGACGTACGCGCCGCGGTGGACGTGGTTCATGGCCAGCGTGGTGGCCAGCGTCGTCAGCGCGACGATGGTGGCGGCCTCGCGGGGCTCGGGATAGACCAGGGCCAGCTCGTCGGCGCGGCGGGCGAGGTAGCGGAGCAGAGGGCGGGTCCGCTCGGGGAAGTGGCCGGTCCAGCGGTAGATGTCGGCCGACAGGTCGCGCTCCAGGCGGTTGATCAGCGCCGAGGCCATCCGCCGGGGGGCGTCGACCGGGCCCGCCTCGGGGACGCCCAGATCCTCGAAGATCGACCGCAGCGCCACGTCGAGGCCGGGCGGGAATCGGTCGGAGGCGTCGGGCGGGCCGAGGCCGTAGAACTGCTCGACCGTCGCGGTCAGCTCGCCGACGTCCTCCTCGGCGTGGTCGGCGGTGACGACCGGGTCGACGTCGGCCAGGGCGGTCATGGTCCGGTCGCAGTACTGGAGCTTGGCCAGCGCCTCGGGCCACTCGGCGTAGTCGGCGCGCCAGTCGAGGCCCGGCGTCATCCAGACGGCGAAGGTCTCCGACCAGTCCTCGTCGGGGTGCTTCTGCGCGTACCAGCCGGGGAGGTGGCGGACGAACCGGCGGCTGAACGGCTCGAGCCGGAATTCCTCGCGATAGGGCTGGTCCATCGGGCCGAACGTCTCGACCCAGTCGGCCGTGCTCGAAGAGGCGGTAGGCGTAGTTGACGACGTGCCCCATCTCGTGCCGCAGGTAGCGGAGGATGTCGGCGGCACTCGTCCCCTCGACGTGCCCGACCCGCTCGGCGTGCAAGGCCGTCAGGTCGGGCCGCGCCAGGTAGAACGGGATCGCGATCGCGACCGTCTCCTCGACGACCCCCCACTCGGTCGACAGGTAGAACCTGGGCCGCACCCTGCGGATGCCCGCCCGCCGCAGCTCGTCCTGGAACTCGGCCAGGATCGGCTCCAGCGGCGATCCGGCGATCGTCAGGCCGAGCTCGCGGATCGGCACCGCCCAGCGGTGCGGCGGCTCGGCCTCGGGCGTGCGCGGGATCGGGATCGGGCATGTCGCGGGCCTCTCGCCGGACGCGGGTCGTTCCTCCCCGGCCCGATATCCCGGCAATCGTCATACCAACCGCTTGGCTCCAAACTTGCGACATGCCGCGATGGTCGATCGCGTGCGACACCATCCCGCCGTCATTGGAGATGCGATGAAGGTCACGATCCTGACTTACGTCGAGAGCGAGGGTTCGAAGGACTATGACGTGGTCGTCGGCCAGGTGGCGCGGGCCTTGCGGCAGGGCAAGCACACGCCCTCGGTGCTGGGCGTCCACAACGACCTGGCGCGGATGATCTCCCGCCTGAAGCGGAGGCAGCCCGACCTGGTGTTCAACCTGGTGGAGATGTTCAACAAGCAGTTCAAGGGGGACGTCGAGGTCGCCGGGGTGCTCGACCTGCTCGACATCCCCTACACCGGCGGCGGCCCGGCCGAGCTGTCGCTGCGGGTCGACAAGGGGCTGGCCAAGAAGGTGCTGGCGTTCGACCAGATCCTCTACCCCGACTTCGCCGTCTTCTCCCGCGACCGAGCTGGAGACCGGCGGCAACCTGCGGTTCCCCCTGTTCGTCAAGCCGCTGAAGGCCGACGCCTCGATCGGCATCGGCGCCGACTCGCTGGTCCGCGACGCCTCGGCGCTGATGGAGCGGGTGGCCGCCATCCACAAGAAGTTCGACGACGCGGCGCTGGCCGAGGAGTACATCGAGGGGCGCGAGTTCTACGTCGGCGTCCTGGGCAACCGCGACCCGCTCGCCTTCCCTCCGATCGAGATGGACTTCTCCGGCCTGCCCGACGGCGCACCCGCGTGCTCGACAGCAAGGCCAAGTGGGCCAAGAACAGCGCCGAGTACAAGGGGACCCGGTCGGTCATGGCCGACCTGCCCGACGAGCTCCGCGCCAGCCTCCAGAAGGTCTCGATCGACGCCTACCGCGCCCTGCGGGTCCGCGACTACGGCCGCGTCGACCTCCGCCTGACCGAGACGGGCGAGATCTACGTCATCGAGGTCAACGCCAACTGCTACCTCGAACAGCAGAGCGAGTTCGCCGTCGCCGCCGCCGCGGCGGGCCTCGACTACCCCGCGCTGATCAACCGGATCGCCGATCTCGCCCTCGAGCGCCATCGTGGCCGGGCCTGACCCCGACGGCCAGGCCCGGCCCCCGATCGGGACGACCGAAGATGCCCTAAGACGACATCCTCTCGCGACCGTGATTCATGACCATGGAGTCGCCACCGATCACCCCGACCTGGGCGTCGTTGAACTCGGGGGCGAAGCTGGCGATGTGGGTCGAGCCCGGGTTGCCGTCCTCGGGCCAGTAGTTGAACCGGTACTGCGAGGGGTCGAGGCCCGTCGAGGGGAGCAGGCTCCCCGGGACGTTGACCGCCGACCGCGTTGCCCTCGATCCGGAGCGAGCCTTGCGGCAAGTCCGTGGTCTTGTGATTCGCCAGGTCGAGCACGGAGGCGGTCGGCGCCTGGCCGGGCTTCAGCGTCACCACGACGAGCGCGTCGAACCGGATGTCCGGGCGGCCTGGGAACGGCCCCGTGGGCAGCTTGCCGTTGCGGTCGACCCCGAAGACGTAGGTCGCTTGCACCTTCGGGTCGATCGTCCCCTGGTTGACGCCGACGAACTCGAAGCTGCCGTTCGGGAGCAGCTCGCCGGCCGCCGCCACGGCGTTCAACTGGGCCAGCTTCGGCCCGACGTAGTCCTCGTAGAAGTGCGGGGCCTTGACCACGACGCCGTTGTGGCCGAAGTCCTCGTCGGCCACCGTCACCTTGCCGAACAGCCCGTCGTTCTCGTCGTTGATCCCCGCGGCGAAGAAGAGGGTGTTGGTGGCGGCGCCGCCCTGGCCGTTGCCGAAGCCGATCCCCCAGAGGCCCTTGGTGTCGCTCTCCTGGAACCCGCCGTTGAGGACCAGGGGGTTGCCCTGGGCGTCGGTGAGCTGGCCGAGGAAGGCGCCGGTCTTGAGGTTGAACGCGTTGACGTGGCTGTCGCCGAAGTTGCCGACGAGCAGGGCGTTGCTGAACTGCCCGAAGTTGTCCGGCGCGACGGCCATGCCGATCGGCGAGTTGAGCGTCCCCTGCCGAGGCGAACCGCTCGATGAAATGGCCGCTGGTGTCGAACTCGTCGATGAAGCCGTTGCCCACGCCCGCGACGTCGTCGTGCTTGGCGGCGTCCTGCTTGGCGTAGGTGACGAACAGCGTGCCGCCGATGTTCTTGATGCCGAACGGGGCGAACCCGGCCGGGATGGTCGGGTCGGTGAACTGGCCCCGAAGAGAAGGTGTGGAGCTGGAAGTTCTTGTCGAAGACGTCGACGACGCCGTTGTGGAAGTCGGTCGCGTAGAGGTAATTGGCCCCGCCGGCGGTGCCCGCGGCCAGGAGCTTGAAGACCGCCCCGCTGTCGGACAGGTCGGCCCCGATCACGCCCTCGCCCTTGTCCACCTCGGGGTTCAAGCCGACGATGGTGCCGTCCTCGGTCGAGAACAGGACGCTCGCCGGGGCGCTCTTGCCGTCGTGGCTGATGACGAAGTCGGACGTGGTGTTGGCGACGTTGCCGTTGGGGGCGGCGACGGTGCCGGGCGGGTCGTCCGAAGGGGTCGGGACGATGACGGGCTTCCCCTGGAGGACGCCCTGGGCGTCGAGCAACGGCGCCTGGCCGGCGCCGTTGGCCGAGACGCGGAACTGGCCGTCGGGGGTCTCCGAGAAGCCCCACGGGTTGAGGAGGTTCGGGTCGGTGTGGGCCGTCAGGCCGGCGATGCTCGATGCCAGGCCGGTCTGCACGTAGCCGACGCCCGCGTCGAGCAGGCAGCGCTGATCCAGGCCCTCCAGGACCGGGCGGCGGGAGCGCCGCGATGCGGGACGACGGGAGGGGAGGGCCTGTCGGGAGCCGAGATTCCAGGTGCGCATGATCGATGCCTCATTGGATGGAGAGGAGGGACGCTCGACACGGAAGGGGCCCCTCCGGTCGGATCATCGAAGGAGAAAGACAGAGGGGACACTCCCAGGGAGCGATCCCGATCGAGATGGACGTCTCCGGACCGCCCGACGGCGCGCCCGCGTGGGGAAAGCAAGGCCCGGCGGCCGGGCCTTGCCTCGACGGCCAGGCCCGGCCCCGAGACCGCGACGGCGTGCTCGGGCGACACACCGCCCGCGGTCGATCCAGCTCCGTCCGGGCCCGGCTTACATGAGGGCGGCGAACCGCGGGACGTTCACCGCGTAGAACATCGACTCGATGTATTCCAGGAACAGGACGAAGTCGAGGATGAAGAAGTTGTTCCGGTCGGACACCACGGTGGTGTCGAACGCGGGGAACGTCGACCGCGGGTCGGTGACGAATTCCGCGACCCGCGTGAGCACGATCGACTGGTCGATCGGCGCCTCGACCGGCGCGAAATCGGGCACGAGGGGTTCGCCCAGGAGCGAGTTGAGCCACGAGGCGTGGCGCGACTCGACCGCGGCGAGGCCGGCCGCGGTGGGGAAATATTCCTGGGTCTGCGTGACATTGAGCAGGGCCCCGTGGTCAGAGCCCGAGCCCGTGTTCTCGAACGCGGACGCCGTCTCGAGGAAGACCTGGAGGGACGGCTGGACCAGCCGAGCCATGTTGAAATTCGGGGCCTTCCGGATCGGGACCGGCAGGGGGTTGTCCGGGTCGTTGAGGAGATTCTGGATGATCGGGACGTGCTGCGCCTCGTCGTCCATGATCTCCTGGAGCAAAGTCGCGGTCGGCCCTGTCACCTTCCTGGTGGCCGCCTTGGCCTTCGAAGTCGCCAGGGCCAAGGCCGGCAGCGCGAGCGCGGTGGCGCCTGCCGCCCGGGTCAGGAAGGAACGACGGGAACGCCCGGCCTCGGGGGCGTCGTCGCGGGGATCGTTCGCGGACAAGTCGCTCATCGTCTCGGCCTCCCTCGGTGCGCCGGCGTTTTGCCGATCACGTGAAGCGTGCAGATACATCAATCTGGTCTCCTCAAAGTCGATGACGGACCGCGATCGCCCGGCCGGCGACGCACCGGCCGACGACCGACGAATGCCAAACCTGACCGGCCCGACCCGCCGGGAATCCTCCCGACGGCTGGGCCGCCTTGCGGCCCTGGTCCCGATTTCGCGGGGGGAGCAATACTTGAAACGGGGTAGCAATGCCCTGAGCCGGCGGGAGCAATGCCCTAACAGGAAGCTCGCATGGATTCGATCCGAACCGCTCTCGAAGAAGTGCCGCGACCCTACCCCTCGGTTACGGCCCTCCCGGAAGAATTGCCGATTCTCAAGCCTCGTTCCGCGAGGCCGACTGCCCGGGGGGCCGTCCGACATCCGCCTCCACCCCCCCGGATGACCCCGAATCCGTCGACTTCCTCATGCCTCGGGATCTCCTCGTCCGCGACGGCCCGTCGCGACGGGCCGCGACCGGGGCGCCGGGCATCGTCCTCTCGAACATGCCAGCCCCCGGGAGGGTGGGCCGGCATGGGGACGAGCGTCCCTCCGAAAGGGCGACGCCAGGTCGGGATCGCGCGGTTTTTCTCGCGCACCGCTTCCCTTCCATCCTTCGTCCTGGTATAGAGGGAATCGTAAAGATTTGGCCTCGTCGGGCGCGGTTAAGTGACGGCCCGGTCCGGCTCCCTTGCCGGCATCGGCCAGACGGCACCCGCGATCGAGGCCGGGCAGGAGGAGGCGCGTTTCATGAGCGAGGCTTCCGCCGGAGATCCCGGCGCGGGGCGACGGGGCCCCATCCCCCCCGAGGTCGACGGCCCGCGGACGGCCCGCGGGCGCATCCTCTCCAGGCGGACCGCCCTGCTGCTCGTCGTATTATCAAGTTATTTATTCATATTGATTTTCATCAATCCCTTGAGGGCGGGGATCACGGATTACGACGACTGGGCGTACGCGCTGTCGGTGCGGCACCTGCTCGAGACGGGGCGCTATTACCAGCACGACTACGCCTCGGCGAACATGCCGTTCCAGATCTACTGGGGCGCGGCGTTCGCCTCCGTGTTCGGGTATTCGCTCGCCATCCTGAGGGCCTCGACGCTCGTCATGATGACGGCCGGCCTGGTCGCCTTCTACTTCCTGGCGAGGGAGCATGGCCTCGGGCCCGTCCCGGCGGCCCTGCTGGTGCTCGGCCTGATGGCCAGCCCCCTGATCCTGCGGCTGTCCTTCACGTTCATGACGGACATCCCCTTCCTGTCCTGCCTGATCATCGCCCTCCTGCTGTACACGCGGGCGATCCGATTGCGCAGCGCCGGCTGATGCTGCTCGCCTCGGTGGCCGGCACCGCGGCGATCCTGACGCGGCGACTGGGGGCGGCGCTCATCCCGGGCGTCTTCGTCCTGTGGGCCCTGGACGGGGAGCGGTGGCGGTCCGCCCCCTTCTACCTGTGCGGCATCGCCCTGCCCGCGGCGGCCGGGCTCTGGCAGTTCGCCGCCGGGTCGCTGGCGCCGAACTGGGCCGCATTGGTCATGAAGCAGGAGCTCTCCTCGTACCTGTCGCACGGGGCGACCCTCGCGGCGAACCTGGTGTGGAGGCCGGCGGCGATCCTGCAGTATCTCGCCCTGTACATGATGCCGTTCGTCGTCCTGTCCTCGCTGTCGCTGCCCTTCTCGCTCGCCGGCCGGGGCGGGAGGCGCCTCCTCGCGGGGCTGATGGTCGCCTACGCGGCGTACCGGCTCGCGCGACTGTTCAGCTCCGATCTCGTGCGGGGCCCGCGGGCCCTCTTCTCGGTCCACGCATACATGGTGTTCGCCGCGTGTGCCGTCCTGCTGCCCGCGGGCTGGTGGCTACTCCGCCGCTCTCGGGATCACGAACGGGAGCTCTTCCGGACCTGGGACGGCCGGTCGCCCCGGTCCGGCGTCCTGCTCCTGGTCGCGCTGGGGGCCTGCATCGGGGGGGCCCTCCTCTACGGCCGCCGCTCCCTCGGCGTGGGCCTGGAGATGCCCTACCTCGTCTGGTACTTCGACGACCTGCGCGTGATCCTGACGGCGCCGCAGCGGCGGCTCCTGACGATCGTCACGCTGGCGGGGGCCGTCCAGTTCGCCGCGATCTTCGCGCTGAGGTGGTCCCCCGGGGGGGGGCGCGCCCGGCCGGCGCACCACGAGACGCTGATCGACGTCACGACCCTTTTCATATTGTTTTATATATTAATTTATTATGCTTTCATGGATAGATATCTCATCGCCTTCGTCCCCTACGCGCTGATCGTCGTCGGCCGCCACCTGGGTCCCTGGCTGGACCGGCTCGCGTGGCCGGCGGCGGTCGCCTGCGTGGCCGCGCTGGTCCCCTCGGCATTCCTGGCCCGCGGGAGCTTCGAGATGCTGGAGGCGAACTGGGAGGCGGCGGAGTCCGTCCACGCGCGGGGCGTGCCCATCGACCGCATCCGGTGCGACATGAATTACACCTTCTACTCGGGCGTCTTCGACGACACCATGAGGGGCCTCGCCGAGGAGTACAGGAGGGGCGGGAAGCTCGCGGGGGGTGGTAGGATCATGGCGACGACCGGGGCCTACATCGACCGCTGGAAGGCCGAGCGGGACGCGCGGGCGAGCTACTGGGTGGTCACGGGCCCGCGGGACGTCGGCGGGGGTTGGGAGGAGGTCGGCAGGGTCCCCTACACGAACAACTTCCTCGAACGCGACTTCGTCCACATTTACAGGCTGAGGGCCGGGCCCGATTGCCCCGCGGATGCTCAAGGCGTGGCCTCACGGCCGGCCCCCCCGCCCGCGCGATGAGCGGTGCGGCCGGGTGCCTCGGCCCCGGGTCGCCCTCAGCCGGGGATCTTCTCATGCCGGGATATTCCGCCCCGCCGGGCGACTCGCCCGAGATCAGCGTCGTCGTCCCCCTCTTCAACGAGGAGGAGAACGTCCGGGCGCTCCACGATCGGCTCGACGCCGCCCTGCGGGGGGCGGGGGCCTCGTTCGAGATCGTCTTCGTCAACGACGGGAGCCGCGACGCGACCGCGAGGCTGATCGACGAGATCCACGACGGCGACTCGAACGTGGTCGTGGTCCACCTGAGCCGCAACTTCGGCCACCAGCCCGCGGTCTCGGCCGGGCTGGACCACGCCCGCGGCCGCGCCGTCGTGGTCATGGACGGCGACCTGCAGGACCCGCCGGAGGTCATCCCGCAGTTCATCGACCGCTGGCGCGAGGGGAACGACGTGGTGTACGCCGTCCGGCGGCATCGCAAGGAGGGGCCGCTCAAGCGGCTCGGCTACTTCGCGTTCTACCGGGTCCTCAACGCCATCAGCGACCTGGAGATCCCCCTGGACAGCGGCGACTTCTGCCTGATGGACCGCCGGGTCGTCGACGCGCTGAGGGGCCTGCCGGAGAGGATGCGGTTCGTGCGGGGGCTGCGCACCTTCGTCGGGTTCCGCCAGGTCGGCCTCGCCTACGAGCGCGCCGCGCGGAGGCGGGGAGGCCGAAGTATTCGCTCCGCGCCCTGGTGGGGCTGGCCATCGACGGCCTGGTCAGCTTCAGCAGCTATCCGCTCCGCCTGGTCAACTACCTCGGCATCGCCACGTCGGCCGTGTCGGTGCTGCTGATGGGCTGGGTCCTCCTCGACGCCCTGGCCAACCGGACCGCGCCGCGGGGCTGGGCCAGCACCATCGGGGTCGTGCTGTTCATCGGCTCGATCCAGATGATCGCCCTGGGGATCATCGGCGAGTACATCCGGCTGATCTTCCTCGAATCCAAGGGCCGGCCTACGTACATCGTGCGGGATCACCGCACCCGTCGCGACGGCCGGTGCGGCGGGGCGCGGCCCGGCCGGCGGAGGCCCCCCGGTTCGGCGCCGGCCACGGGCCCCGGATGGATGCCCATCGATGATCACGACGTGGTCCGGCGGCGCCGCCGACGAGAACATGGCCGAGGACATCCTCGTCGACCTGGCCGAGTTGATCCATCGACACCCCTGGTGGCGCGCCCGCGCGCGCCTGACGCTCGCGCTGCTGCGACGGCTCGGCATCGCGCCCCCGCGCGGGTGCTCGACGCCGGCTGCGGCTGGGGGGTGACCCTCGAGGCGCTGGAGGGGGCCGGATATCGCGCCGTCGGCACCGACATCTCCCGCCGCGCCCTGGAGAGGCTCGACCGGCCCGGCCGCGAGCTGATCGAGATGGACCTGACCCGGCCGCTCCCCCCCGGCGTCGCGTTGCACGACGCCGTCCTCGCCCTCGACGTGATCGAGCACCTGGACGACGACCGCGATGCCGTCGCGAGGCTCGGAGGGCTGGTCAGGCCGGGGGGCGTCGTCGTCGTGAGCGTCCCCGCGCGGCCGGACCTGTTCACCGAGTTCGATGCGATCCAGGGGCATCGGCGCCGCTACGTGCCCGAGACGCTGCGGGCCGCCTTCGCCGGGACCGGACTCGCCGTCGAGCGGCTGTTCTGGTGGGGCCGGTGGATGGTCCCCCTGCTGCGGAGGCAGAGGGGCCGGCCCCGCCAGCAGGAGGGCGAGACCGCGTCGCAGGTCTATCGCCGCTACCTCCGGCTCCCGGCCTGGCCCCTGCCGCTGGCCTTGCGGGCCGCGTTCGCCCTGGAACAAGGCCGGGCGATCGGCCAGAAGCTCCGCGACGGGACCTCGCTGTTCGCCGTCGCGCGCCGCCCGTCCTGAGATGGAGACATCCCGGAGGTCACGGGTCCAGGAGGTAGCCCGCGGCGAGCGCATGGAATTGCCCGACCTGCTCGGCCTGCCAGTCCGCGTCGCGGCCGAGCTCGCGGGCCATGATCTCGGCCACGCGGGGCGCGGCGTCTCGGCTGGCGCGGGCGTCGAGCAGAAGGGCGCGGGTCCTCCGCGACAGGACATCCTCGACCGTCCTCGCCGCCTCGTGGCGGACCGCCCAGACGACCTCGACGGCCCGCACGGGCAACCCCGGATGGATGAGGTCGTCCCGGCCCGCCTCCTCGGCGGCCAGGCGGGCCAGCCCCTCCGCGTCCGAGCCGTACAAAGCGAACGGGCCGGCATCGCCGTCGGCCTCCGGGCGCCAGCCGTGGAGGCGGAGCGAAGCGGTGGCGCACGGGCGCCGGGCGAGCCCGCCGACGCGCTCGGCGTGGTCGACGGCCGACGCCCCCATCGGGCGGTAGGTGGTCCACTTGCCCCCGGTGATCGTGACCAGGCCCGTCGCCGAGACCGCGACGACATGGTCGCGCGACAGCCTGGCGGTGTCCTCCGGGTGCCGTCCCTTGATCAGGGGCCGCAGCCCGGCGAACACGCTCCGCACGTCGCCGCGGCCGGGCGGCTTCGCCAGGTATCGCGCCGCGTGCGACAGCAGGAACTCGACCTCCTCCGGCAGGGCCCTGGGCTCGTCGGCGGCGCGATCGACCGGCGTGTCGGTCGTGCCGACCAGGGCCCGGCCGTGCCAGGGGATCGCGAACAGGACGCGGCCGTCGTCGGTGTGGGGGATCATGACCGCGTCGTCGCCGGGCAGGAACGAGCGGTCGAGCACCAGGTGAACCCCCTGGCTCGGCGCGATCATCGCCGCGGCGGAGGGGTCGTCGAGGCGGCGGACGGCGTCGGCGAAGACGCCGGTGGCGTTGACCACGGCGCGCGCGGCGATCGCGAACGCCTCGCCCGTCTCGGCGTCGCGCGCCGCGACGCCCGCGACCCGGCCGCCTTCCTTGAGCAGCCCCGTGACGGGCAGGTAGTTCAGCGCCGAGGCGCCCAGGTCGGTCGCCGTCCGCATCAAAGCGATCGCCAAACGGGCGTCGTCGAACTGGCCGTCGTGGTAGACCACGCCCCCGCGGAGGCCGTCGGGCCGCAGCGCGGGGCGCGGCGCAGCGCCTCGTCGCGGCCGATGACCCGCGAGCGCACCGAAGCCCAGGTGGCCGGCGAGCAGGTCGTAGGCCTTCAGGCCGATCCCGTAATAGGGCCGGGCCCACCACGAGTAGGCGGGGACCACGAAGGCGAGGTCGCGCACCAGGTGCGGCGCGTTCTGCCGCAGCAGGCCGCGCTCGCGGAGCGCCTCGCGGACCAGCCCGAGCCGCCCCTGCGCCAGGTACCGGACGCCGCCGTGGACCAGCTTGGTGCTCCGGCTCGACGTCCCCTTGGCGAAGTCGTGCGCCTCCAGCAGGACGGTCCGATGGCCCCGCGCCGCGGCGTCCACGGCGGTCCCCAGCCCGGTCGCGCCGCCGCCGATGACCAGGATGTCCCACGTCCCCCCGGCCCGCAGCCGGTCGAGCATCGCTCCGCGCATCATTCGTGACCTCGGCCCCGATCGGGGGGACCGGACGCCCCCGCCGGCGCCGGGTCCACCCAATGATACACGCATCGTCGTCTAAGGTCTTGTCGGCTTGGGTCTTGACAAAATCAGCTTTATCTTATAATTGAAAGCGGCGAGATCCCATCTCTCCCGTCGCTCGACAACCCAAGGACGATGTCGTCCGGAGACCCGATGATGCGTCCGCTCGGGGCGGAGGTCCAACGGATCTGGGATGCGGTCCGGCCGCGGCTCCTGCCGTACGGCGTGGCGCTGCTGGCCGTCCTGCTGGCCGTCCTGTTCCTGACGATCCCCCTGGTCCGCGCGGGGGGGCCGGCAGCGCGATCAGCATCCTCTTCTTCGCCATCCTGATCTCGTCCCGGTACGGCGGCCTGAAGCCGGGCCTGCTGACCATGGCGCTGATCATCGCGACCATCCACCCGGGGGTGCCGGTCGAGCCCTGGAAGCAGGTGCGGCTCGCGCTGTTCGCCCTGGCCGGCGTGACGACCTCCGTCCTGATGGAGGCGATGCACGCGGCGCGGCGGCGGGCCCAGGACGCGGCGCGCGAGGCCAAGGCGGCCAGCCGCGCCAAGGACCGCTTCCTGGCCGTGCTCAGCCACGAGCTGCGGACCCCGCTCAACCCGGTCCTGACGCTCGTCTCGGCCATGCTCGACGACCCCGCGACCGGCGCGGGGCTGCGGCGCAACCTGGAGATGATCCGCCGCAACGTCGAGCTCGAGGCGCGGCTGATCGACGACCTGCTCGACGCGGTGCGGGCCTCCCGGGGCAAGATGAGCCTGGTCCGCAGGCCGGTCGACGCGCACGCGCTGATCCGGCAGGCGGCGGAGATCTGCCGCGGCGAGTTCGACAAGGGGGACGTCCGTCTCCAGTTCGACCTGGCCGCGGCGTCGCACCACGTCGAGGCCGACCCGGTCCGGTTCCAGCAGATCATCTGGAACCTCCTCCAGAACGCCTTGAAGTTCACGCCGGGGGGGGGGATCGTCACGGTCCGCACCCGCGACCGGGCGGCCGGGGCCGACGGGGCGGCATGCCTCGTCGTCGAGGTCGCCGACACCGGCCGCGGGATCGAGCCGGAGATCCTGCCGCGGATCTTCGGGGCGTTCGAGCAGGGGCACGCCGAGCCCCTGCGGCGCCACGCCGGGCTCGGCCTGGGCCTGGCGATCAGCCGGTCGATCGCCGAGGCGCACGGCGGCCATCTCCGCGCCGCCAGCGGCGGCCTGGGCCTCGGCACCACGTTCACCCTGACGCTGCCCGCCTGCCCCGCGCCGGCCGCCCCGGCCCGGCGCGCGTCCCGACCCGCCTCGAAGCCGGCGCGGGCGGGCCTGCGGATCTTGCTCGTCGAGGACAACGACGACTCGCGGCACCTGCTCGGGCTGCTGCTGCGCCAGAACGGGCACGAGGTGGTCACGGCCGCCGACCTCGCCTCGGGCCGCCGCGCGGCGGTGCAGCACGCCATCGACCTGCTGATCAGCGACATCGAGCTGCCCGACGGCACCGGCCTGGACCTGATGCGCGAGCTATCCGCCCGCGGCGTGCCGGGGATCGCTATGAGCGGGTTCGCCTCCAGCGACGACATCGTCCTCAGCCGCGAGGCCGAGTTCGCCGAGCACCTGGCCAAGCCGATCGCGATCGACGCCCTGCTCGCCGCCATCGACCGCGTCGCCCGCCCCGCGCCGGCCCGGAGCGACTCGACCCTGAGCCTGAATCGGCCGCCGCGGCCCCGGATCATTTGACGCCGTCGATGGTCAGTGGAGGTCGAGCGCGGCCTTCAACCCGTCGTCCATCGCCCGGACGAGCGTCCCCGACAGGGAGCCGATCTTCGCGTCGATGCGGTCGGCGTTGATCGTCGCCAGGTGCAGGAAGGAGACGAGCGAGTCGCGCGTGAGTCCCGTCGCTTGGCCTTCCGGCGTCGCGGCGTCGATGGCGAGCGACGCGGGGTCGCCCGCCCGCGCGAGGTTGCTCGTGATTTCGGCCACCACGAGGTGTGGCACCGCCCGATTGTAAGCGTCCGCCTGGACGACGAGCACGGGCCTCTTCTTGCCCCGTCCTCCCGCGGTGTGCGGGAAGCGGGCGAGGGCGATGTCGCCACGGGCGAGCGTCATGGCGGGGCCATCGGGCCGTCGAGCGACCGCCGGGCCTCCTCCGACAATGCCTCCATCTCTTCTTCCGTCCACGGGCTGTCGTCGTAGCCCGCTCCCGCCAGCTTCTCGTATTGGTCGAGCGGCAGGAGCACGTAGGCCCGTTGCGTCTCGGGGTCGGTGAGCCTCACGAGGCCGTCGCCGGCCTGCTCGACGGCCCTCTTCAGCTCGGGTGTCAGCATGGGCATGGGGAGTCCGCTCCAGGGCCCCGGACGGCGCGGTTTGGAAGTGGATCGTCATGTTCCAGTGTATCAGGATACCGCCCCTCGTCGCCACGCTCGCCGCAGGACGTCCCTCGATCACGCCGCCCGGCCGAACCGAGGTCACGCCCTGGGGTGGACCCGCCTGCTACAATCCGGGCATCGCGATGGATCGTCCGACGTCCCCCGGGAGAGCGAGCGATGCTCGATGCGCTGGTGGTCGCGCCCCACCCCGACGACGCCGAGCTCGGCCTGGGGGGGACGATCGTCCGCCTGATCGATCGGGGATGGAAGGTCGGCATCCTCGACCTCACGAGCGGCGAGCCGACGCCGCTGGGCACTCCGGAACGGCGTCGCGAGGAGACCGCCGCGGCGAACGAGGCGCTGGGCAACCCGTGGCGGCGCAACCTCGGCCTGCCCAATCGCAGCCTGGAGCCGACCTTGCTGAACCGTCGGGCCGTGGCCGCCGTCTTCCGCGAGGTCCGGCCGCGGCTCCTGTTCGCGCCGTTCTGGGAGGACGCCCACCCCGACCATTTCGCCGCGACCCGCCTCGTCGAGGACGCCCGGTTCTGGAGCAAGCTCTCGAAGTCCGACATCCCCGGCGCCCCGTTCCACCCCGCCCGCATCCTCTACTACTTCAGCGTCCACCTGCGGATCGTCGAAAGGCCCAGCTTCGTGCTCGACATCTCCGACCAGCTCGACGCCAAGGTCGCCGCGCTGCGCTGCTACCGCTCGCAACTGGTCGACAACCAGCCGGCCGGCGCCCCGGCGTGATCGACTCGGTCTGCGACCGCACCCGGTTCTGGGGCCACATGGTCGGCGTCCGCCACGCCGAGCCCCTCGCGAGCCGCGAGCCGGTCGGCCTGGCGGGCCTGGAGCACCTGCTGCTCTAGAGCGGATTCCGCTTGCTTGTGTAGGGTCCGCTCGAGCGGACCATCGGGTTGTCGTTCGGTCCGCAGGAGCGGACCCTACACAAGCAAGCGGAAACCGCTCCAGGACGGGCTGCCCGGGCACGAGGCACCCTCGTCGCAGATTGAGCACGGCGGGCGCGGAGCGACCGTCCCCGACGGGCATCCCCGTGATTTCGCGCCGGGACAAACCGAGGCGGCCCTACCCGGCCGCGATGTCACCCCGGGGTTGCGAAATTCGGTGGTGTCTTACAGCGTGTGGGGAAAGCTATCGTCTGCCCAATTTCTTCGCGAGCCGGCGGGCCATCAGATGGATCATCGCCAACTTGACGAACGCCTCGCTGCTGGACGTCGTCCCCTCGTAATCCTTCGAGTGCCGCCGCCACCGGCCCAGCCAGGCGAACGTCCGCTCCACCCGCCAGCGGAACGGGATCACCTCGAACGTCGTGGCGCCGGCCCGCTTCGACACGACCTCCAGCCGGAGCCGGTTGCGGCGCGGAGCGAGCGGACCCACTCGGCGATCCCGCCGTTGTCGATCGAGTCGGCAACGACCACCCGCAGCCGGCTGAACCGGCGCCGCAGCGGCCCCAGCACCAGCTTGGCCCCGTCGCGGTCCTGGATATCGGCGGCGTGGACGACCACCGCGAGGATCAGGCCCAGCCCGTCCACGAGGATGTGCCGCTTGCGGCCGTTGATCCCCTTACCGGCGTCGTAGCCGCGCGGCCCCCTTTTTCGGTCGTCCGGACCGACTGGCTGTCGATGATGGCGGCCGACGGCGGCCGCTGGCGGCCGTGGGCCTGCCGCAGGTCGCCGCGGAGCAGGTCCATGAGGCGGTCGAAGGTGCCGTCCTTCTTCCAGATGCGGAAGTACCAGGACACGGTGGCCCAAGGGGGCAGGTCGTGCGGCAGGGCCCGCCACTGGCAGCCGGTGCGGGCGACGTAGAGCAGGGCGTTGACGATCTCGCGACGGGGGTGCTTGGCGGGGCGGCCGCCGGGCTTGGGGGCCGGGATGACGCGCTGGAGCTGGGCCCACTCGGCGTCGGTCAGGTCGCTGGGATAAGCGGTGCGGGTGTTCATACCGCAAGGCTAGGTCACCCTTTCCCCACATGCTGTTAGAGCGTTCGAACAAAATGACCATCAAGAAGCAAGGACCATCAGACAAATCTGAGAGCAAGCGAGCGACATGAATGCCTTGTGGATCGACGGGAGCCGATCCCGACGCAATCGGAGGCGGCCGAACTGATGCGCCCAGGACAACGTCCGCTCGACGTACCACCGGAATCTGCCCAAGCCACTGCCATGCTCGGTGCGGCGCTTCGCCAACACCGGGGTGATCCCGCGGCGGCGCAGCTCCCGACGGTGGGGCTCGGAGTCGTAGGCCCGGTCCCCCTGCACGCGCCGGGGACGACGGCGCGGATGACCGCGCTTGCCGCGGACCGCCGGTACGGCGTCGACCAGCGGCACGAGTTGGGTCACGTCGTGACGATTGGCCCCCGTCAGCGCCATCGCCAACGGGACGCCGTGGGCGTCGGTCAGGACATGGTGCTTGCTCCCCAGCTCCCTGCGATCCGTCGGGTTCGGCCCCGCGTCCTGCCCCCCACACGGGGCCCGGGCGCTGGCACTGTCGATCAACGCACGCGACCAATCGATCCGGTCGGCACCGTGCAGCTCGGCCAACAGGATCTCGTGCAGCCTCTGCCAGACGCCCTGGCGCTGCCAGCGCCGCAGATGCGCTTGCAGGTCAGGCCGCAACCCCAGCCACACTCCGGGGGCAAGTCCTCCCAGGCGATGCCCGTCTTGAGGATGAAGATGATGCCGGTCAGGATCTTACGCGGCTCCAGGGGCTTTCGGCCCGGAAAGCGAAAGCGTCGTGGCTTGGGGGGCGGGATCAGAGGTTCGATCCGCTTCCAAAGGGCATCGGAGACCAAGGGCTTGGCCATGAGAATACCTCCTGGGGAGAGCGATCTCCCCTACCCATTCTTCGCAGGACCAAGCCCGTAGGTTCTCATTTTGTTCGAACGCTCTTAGGGTTGCTGAACGGGATAAGACCTTGGTATGGATAACGTCCTGACTTGAGCTGGCCCCATCCGACGCGGGGATCAGGGAGGCTTCGCCATGCTGGAGGATCTGTCCCGTTTCTGCTGCCAGAACGAGCATTGCCCCGACTTCGGCAAGCGGGGGATCGACAACCTGTCGGTCTGCGCCCGCTACGGCAAGGACAAGCGGCGCCGCATGCTCTACTGCCGCACCTGCAAGGCGCGGTCCTCCGAGCGCAAGGGCACGCCCCTGTTCGGCCCCCGACTGACCGAGCAACAAGCGGTGTCGATCTTCGAGCACCTGGCCGAGCGGAACGGCGTCCGGGCCACCGCCCGGCTGGTGAAGGTGAACCGCAACACCGTGGCCCGCTACGCCCGATTGGCCGGCGGGCACGCCCGGCAACTCCACGACGAGCGCGTGGCTTCTTCCCCCGAACACCCGTGAGGTCCAGTTCGACGAGGAGTGGTCGTTCGTGTTCAAGGAGCAGGAGCACTGCGACCCCGACGACCCGGCCGACGACCACCACGGGGGCTGGTGGGACCATGTGGCGCTCGACCCCGAGGGCCGGCTGGTGCTGGCCGTCGTCCCCGGGGCGCGGGACGCCGAGAGCGTCGAGGAGGTGGTCGGCGAGGTGAAGGACCGGACCGGGGGTCGGGTGCTCGATCTGGTCACCGGCGACGACGACCCGGCGTACGAGACGGCGTTGCGCGGGGCCTACGGGCAGGAGGTCGCGACCACGGCCGCGGGCCGGCCGAGTCGCACGATGGTCCCCGAGGAGGTGCCGCCCCCGGGGAGGAACGACGCCGCGGTGGAGAAGCGGCGGGAGAGGGGCCGGGTGGTTGCGATCGTGACCCGGGTGGCCTTCGGCACGATGGCGGCGGTGCAGGCGGCGTTGGCGAAGTCGAGGGTGAGTCGGAGGATTAACCCCTCGTCCCTGGAGCGGCAGGACGCGACCGACCGGCACCACAACGCCCGGAAGGTGCGGAAGACCTACACGTTCAGTAAGGACTGGCGGGTTCACGAGGCGATGACCTACTTCACGATGGACAGTGATAACTCCTGCTGGCCTGTGCGAACGCTCAACAGACGGGACGACCGAGGGCACTGGCGGCGGAGGACACCGGCGATGGCGGCGGGTCTGGCCGACCATGTCTGGACGATGAGCGAATGGATCACGATACCAGGCGTTCAACGACGTTAAGACACCACCGCAGGTTTCCACCCGAAATTCGGCCAACTTAGGGTAGATATGATCGCTCGGTCCCCCTAGCCGTCGGCGAGCGGCCCGACAATCCCGTCCCGACCCGGCAGATCCCCGGTCGGAGGCATGGATCTTGCTTTCTCCCTCGCGGCCTCCGCCGGACGTCCGGTGGGCCCAACGGCATCCCAAGCTGAGTACACGACGTACCTCATTGGGCCGGGACGATGCACCGCGAGTTGTTGCTGCTGATCTGGCTCGGTTGTGTCCTCATATCCCCTTCATCCGGGGCCTCGATCGTCCCGCCGCAGGGATCGGCCGTCGGGATGCGGACCTCGCCCTTCGGCGTGGCGGCCGTCCTCGACGTCGAGGGGAGGGTCCGAGGCGAGTCGTCCCGCGAGGCCCCCTCGGCGACCGTCTCGCTCGACCCGAGGACCGGCCCCGGCCGCTCCGGATATGACGGGCTCGCGGGCCTCATCGGGGACCCGGGCGGGGCGAGGTCACTCCGTCTTCCCGGAGGGGGACGACATCGCCACCGGCCTCTCGGCCCGATCCTCCGCCGGGATCGCGGGCGACCCCCTGGCCCGAAGGTCGGCCTTCGTCTGGCCTTCGACCTTCCACGACGGCGCGGATGGGAGGCCCTTGTATCCCGCCTCCGTCGCGCCCCTCCCCGCGCCGTCCGGAGCCGCGACGGGCCCGTCGGGTGCCCGCGACCGCGCCGGTTCGGCCTCCGTCGCGAACGAGACGGTCGGGCCGACGGCCCCGGAGCCGGCCGCGGTCCTGCTGGCCCTCCTCATCCTGTTGATGATGGGGCTGCCCTGGCTGGCCGTCCTGGGCCGGTTCGGGCGGGATCGTCGCACCCGGGCCCCCCGCGAGGAGGGGGTGGAGCCCTCGAAACCCGCCCTCCCCGGAGATCGGCAATCGTCGCGCCCCGGCCGGGGTCATCGCGATCGGTCCCGGACCCGGCCCAGCCCGCCGGAGTTCCCGATCTTTCTCGTCCCCCGCGATCGGCGCGGGTCGGGCGGCGATTGATCCCGATCCGGGCGATAAGGAAGCCGGTCGCCCGGGGTCCGGTCTCCGTCGATCAGGGCGGGTCGAGCACCCGGACCCGCCTCGCCTCGACCCGGAGCCGCCCCTCGGCGTAGAGCCCGATCGCCTCGGGCAGCGCCCGGGATTCGGCCTGCGCGACGCGGGCGGCGAGGGTGGCGGCCGTGTCGTCGTCGCGGACCGCCACGGGGCGCTGGAGGATGATCGGGCCGGTGTCGTAGGTGTCGTCGGCGAAGTGGACGGTGCAGCCGGTCACCTTGGCGCCGGCGTCGAGCACCGCCTGATGGACGGCCGCGCCGTGGTAGCCCTGGCCGCAGAAGGCGGGGATCAACGACGGGTGGATGTTGAGGACCCGGCCGCGGTAGTCGGGCGGGATCGCCACCAGCGACAGGAACCCGCCCAGGACGACCAGGTCGGCCCCGTCGCGTCGGATCGGGTCGAACACCGAGGCGCTGAACTCAGCCAGCCCGCGCGCCGCCTTCCGCTCGGCGAGCGTCACCGGGATGCCCGCCGCCTCGGCCCTCGCGATCGCGCCGATCCCCGGACGGCTCGCGACCACCCGCACGATCGTCGCGCGGAACCCTCCCCCTTCGATCCGGTCGATCAGGTTCTGTAACGTCGTCCCGCCCCCCGACACGCACACGGCCAGGCGGATCGGAGGGTCGAGGATCGGCGGGTTTCGGGGCGAAACGGCCATCGCGCAGGGCTCGCGTCGGGATTCGGGTCGATCGTCGCCGCGCCATTATCGAGCGGCAGCCGACGCCCTCCAAGGCCGAAACCGACCCCCCCGGCCATCTTTCCGGAACCCACCACGCTCCAGCTCCGATAGTAATGATGGAAGCGCGAGCCTCCGGCGATCTTTGATAAGACGAGGCCCGTGATGCTTGCTCCTCCTGAATCCGGAGAGAAATGCGATCCCCGGGCGCCGGACGGACCGTCAGGTCGCGGCCCGGCCCCCAGGGCCATGCCAATCGGCCTCGTCATCAGCCCTCCAAGGACCGAATCGTGCCTGCCAGCGCCGCTGCCGAACGAACAGCCATGCCAGGAAGACCTGGCACCCCACCCCATGAAAATGGAGGGCATGTGGAGTACGTTAGCCGGGTCCGGCCACGGGTGAGACCGGTTTTCGGTTTGGTGCGCTCAGCCCGAGAACGAACATGGTCCCGACCGCGCCGCGACCCACGTCGCACCCCACCCTGTCGCCCCCCGCACCCCGGGGGAGCACGCCGAGTCAACTGCTCGACCCGCGCGGTCGTCCCACCGGCCCGGACCCCCCAGGGAGTCACTCCTATGGACCTGATCCATCGCTGCTGTGCCGGGCTGGACGTCCACAAGAAGACCGTCGTCGCCTGCCCCGCCGCCTCGCCGACGACGGCCAGGTCGACTGCCAGGTGCGGACCTTCGGCACCATGACCGCCGACTGGCTGGCGCTGGGCGACTGGCTGGAGGCCGAGGGCGTCCGCCACGCCGCCCTGGAATCGACCGGCGTGTACTGGAAGCCGGTCTTCCACCTGCTGGAGGGCCGACTCGAGGTCCTGCTGGTCAACGCGCATCGCCTCAAGCAGGTCCCGGGGCGCAAGACCGACGTCAAGGACGCCGAGTGGATCGCCCAGCTCTTGCAGTACGGCCTGCGGCCCCCAGCTTCATCCCGCCGCCGCCGATCCGCGCCCTGCGCGAGCTGACGCGGCAGCGGGCCCAGCTGGTCCGCGACCGCGCCGCGGTGGTCAACCGCATCCAGAAGGTGCTGGAGGAGGCCAACATCAAGCTGGCCAGCGTCGCCAGCGACGTGCTCGGCGCCTCGGGCCGCGCCATGATCCGGGCGCTGATCGCCGGGGCCGACGACCCCGATGAGCTGGCCGTGCTGGCGCGGGGGCGGCTGCGGGGCAAGATCGCGCAACTGAGGCCGGCGCTGCACGGCCGCGTCGCCGAGCACCACCGGTTCCTGCTGCGGGCGCTGCTGCACCAGGTCGAGGTGCTGGAGGAGCTGATCGCCCAGTTCGACGACCGGATCGGGGTCATGATGGCCCCTTTCTTCGAGGCGGCGCGGCGGCTGCGGACGATCCCGGGGGTCGGCGCGGAGGTGGCCGAGGTGATCGTGGCCGAGGTCGGCGTCGACATGGCGAAGTTCCCCAGTGCGGGGCACCTGGCGAGTTGGGCGGGGCTGTGCCCGGGCAACGACCAGAGCGCCGGGAGACGGCGGAGCGGCCGGACGACCAAGGGGAGTCAGTGGCTGCGGTCGGCCCTGGTGCAGGCGGCGTGGTCGGCGGTCCACGTCAAGGAGACGATCTTCAGCGCGACCTACCGGCGGTGGGCGAAGCGTCTGGGCAAGAAGAAGGCGCTGGTGGCGGTGGCGCGGAAGATCCTGGTGGTGGTGTACCACCTGCTGAAGGACCAGGCCGATTATCGTGAACGCTGGAGCACCGCCCAGGCCGCCTGAAGCGCCGTGCGGCGCCCGCGGGAGATTTTCTGAGTAACCGAATTACTGCTTTGGTTACAATTCATCTGAAAAGATCAATTCAGTCTTTGCTGTAATTCGAGGATCTGGGTAATGTCGGGTATTCTGGGAAATTGTTCCAGTCCGGGCTGGCGGACCTCACGGCATGGGGGCAGGGCGATCGGCCACGCCGATACCCGATCCCGAATCGGCCCATGCTTGCGTCCGGACGGCTCGTCGGGCTAACTTCGGAGGATCGCGACCGTTGTGGTCGGGGCATGGCAACCCTCCCAATCGAAAGGACAGCGCGATGACGGGCATCGATCGGCGGACGTTCCTCGGGGCGGCTGGGGTGCTGGCGGTCGCCGGGCGGTTCGCCCAGGCGGCGCCCGAGCGAGCGGGTCCGGGTCGCGGTGATCGGCGTCCGGGGCCGCGGCGCCGAGCTGGCCCGCGAGTTCGCCCGGCACCCAGGGTCGGAGGTCGTCGCCCTCTGCGACGTCGACGACGCCTCGTTCGCCAAGCCGCTCAAGGCGGTCGAGGGGGCCGGCGGCAAGGCCCCCCGGACCGAGAAGGACTTCCGACGCCTGCTCGACGACAAGGCGATCGACGCCGTCGCCGTCGCCGCTCCCGACCACTGGCACGCGCTGATGACCGTCATGGCCTGCCAGGCGGGCAAGGACGTCTACTGCGAGAAGCCGGCCAGCCACAACGTCGTCGAGGGCCGCCGCATGGTCGAGGCGGCGCGGAAGTACGACCGCGTCGTCCAGGTGGGCACCCAGAGGCGGAGCATGGCGCACGTCAAGGACGCCGTCGAGCACGTCCGCTCGGGCAAGATCGGCACGGTCGGCATGGCCCGCGCCTGGATCCACCAGAAGCGCAAGCCGATCGGCCACGGCGAGCCGGGGCCGGTCCCCAAGGGGGTCGATTACGCGATGTGGCAGGGGCCCGCCCCCGAGAGGCCGTTCTACCCGAACCGGTTCCACTACAACTGGCACTGGTTCTGGAACTGGGGGACCGGCGAGGTCGGCAACAACGGCATCCACGGCGTCGACGTGGCGCGGTGGGGCCTCGGGGTCGACGCCCCCCTGCGGGTCGCCTCCGGCGGCGGCAAGTACGTCTTCGACGACGACCAGGAGGTTCCCGACACGCAGGTCGTGACCTGGGAGTTCCCCAACGCCTGCCTGGTCTGGGAGCACCGGATGTGGTCGAAGCACGGCACCGAGGGGAGCGGCTTCGGCATCGCCTTCTACGGCGACAAGGGGACGGTGGTCCTCGACCTCAAGGGCTGGCACGTCGAGGACGGCGAGGATGAAGGGGGCGAGGCGACCGACGGCCAGGGCGCCCACATCCAGAACTTCCTCGACTGCATCAAGACCCGCGCACGGCCCAACGCCGACGTCGAGGTCGGCCACCTCAGCACCCGCCTCTGCCACCTGGGCAACATCGCCCACCGCACCGGCCGCAAGCTCTCCTTCGACGCCGCCACCGAGACGTTCCCCGGCGACGCGGAGGCCAACAGGCTGCTCTCCCGCGAGTACGGCAGCCGGTTCGAGATGCCCTCGCACGTCTGAGCGAGGGAGATTCCACCACGGAGCACACGGGGGCCACGGAGAAGAGAAGAGAGTTTAAATCAGGATAAAAAAGAAATCAATTCAATCGGTTTAAGTGCTTCTCTTCTCTTCTCGTCTCCGTGTGCTCCGTGGTGAAGTCCTCTTCTCTTCTTACTTCAGGGATTGGAGGAAGGCGACGAGGTCGGTCAGCTCCTGGCGGCTCAGGTTGGCGTCGAGCCCGCGGGGCATGACGGAGACGCGGCTCGGCTCGATCGCCTCGATCGCGTCGCGGGGCAGCGCGGCCTCGATGCGGTCGGGCGTGACCAGCACGACGGCGTCGGCCGTCTCGCGGGCGATGACGCCGGTATGCACGAGGCCGTCGGTCGTGGCGACGACGTAGGGCTCGTAGCCGCGGGCGAAGCTGGCGCTGGGGAAGAGGATCGCCTCGAGCAGGTCGCGCCCGGTGCGGACGGCGCCGATCCGCGACAGGTCGGGGCCGACGTGGCCCCCCTCCGACCGGACGGTGTGGCAGGTGAAGCAGGCGACGCGGGTGCCGAAGAAGACCTCGCGGCCGCGCGGCGCGTCGCCCTGGGACAGCAGCGGCTCGACCTCGGCGAGGCGCGTCGCCTTCTCGGCATCCTGGAGGTCGACCTTCCGCACGAGCGGCTCGACCTGGCGGCGCACCGCGCTCGGGGTAGGTGCTCACGGCGCTGCCGCAGCGCCGCGGGGGTCAGGCTCAGCAGCCCGGGCGACCGGCCGAGGGAGGCCACCAGCGCCGCGCCGACCTTCGGGTCGCGGGACCGCTCGAAGGCGGGCAGGAGCCGCGGCAGCATCATCGCGCCGGCGTCGCGCACGGCCCGCGCCAGCGCCAGGAGCTGGCCGTCGTCGAGCGGCGAACGGCCCAGGGCCCGCGACGCCGCCATCCGCCGCATCGGCGGCTCGTCCAGCCCGAGGTGCGTCGCGAGGAACGCGAACAGGGGCGGGTCGAGCCGCGGTACCCGCGGCGCGACCGCATCGATCGCCTCGATCCTCAGGTCCGCCTCCCGCGCCGGGTCGCGGGCGATCTGCGAGCAGGGGCCCTTCGAGCCCGGTCAGGTCCGACGCGCGGACGGCCCCGACCGCGTGGCGGACCACCGCTGCGTCGCGGTCGCCGAGCGCCGTGCGGAGCGAGTCGGTCCAGGACGGGGGCCACGAGTCGGGACGGGACCGCGGCCATGACCTCCAGCAACATCGTCCGGGTCTCGGCGGGCGTCTCCGGCCGCGCCACCGCCTCGGCGATCACCGCCTGGACGGCCGGGTCCTTCGCGAACGCGAGCAGGTCCCGCCGCAGGGCGGCCTGGCGGAACCGCCGCCTGGTCTTCCCGGAGAGCCAGCGGCGGAGCGTCTCGGCCATCGCGCCGGCCCATTCGGGGTGCCGGCCGACGACCCGCAGCGCCGCCTCCTGCAACTCCGGCTCGGGCGAGTCGAACAGCGGCATGACGTTCCGCAGCGACAGCCGGCCCTCCTCCATCTGGTCGAGCGCGATCAGGCCCCGCGCCGCACCGCCGGGCTGGCGTCGCGGAGGCCGGCGAGCGTGCCGTCGCGGTTGCCGATCTGGATCAGGGCGAAGATCAGCGCGTGTTCCAGGACGCGGTCGGGGCCGTCGCGGAGCCCCTCCAGCAGCGCCGGCACGGCGTCGGCCGACGCGATGCGCCCGAGCGCCGTGGCCGCCTCGCGGCGCACCGGCGGGGCATCGGACCGGACCATCTCGCGGAGGCGATCCAGCGCCTGGCCGTCGCGGTGCAGGCCCGCGGCGGCGGCCGACGCCAGGCGCACCCCCTGGTCGCCGTCGCGCAGGGCGTCGCGGGTCGCGGCGCGGGCCCCGTCCCCGGCGACCCGCGCCAGCACCCACGAGGCGCCGAGCCGGGCCTTCGGCGAGCCGTCGCGGAGCGCGTCGCGCAACGCCGCCAGCGCCGTCTCGCCGCGGCGGGCCAGCTGGGAGGCGGCCCGGTCGCGGACCGCGAACCGCGGGTCGTCGAGCCGACGGGTCAGCTCCCCGGCGGGCAAGGCGGCCCACTCCAGCGCGCGGCCCCACGGGTCGGCCACCTTCGGGCGCCCGCGCGGCGGATGCGATAGATCGCCCCCTCGACGTCGGGCTTGGCGATCTGCGACGTCGGGCAGTGGCGGAACCAGCCGCCGGTGTCGACGACCAGCAGCGAGCCGTCGGCGTCCTCCAGGACGTCGGTCGGGTGGAAGTCGGGCACGTCCGAGATGAGGAACGGCTCCTCGCGGGCCCGGAACGTGGCCCCGACCCGCTCCAGGGCGAACCGCGGGACGCTGTGCAGGTTGAACAGCGCCGGGTAGAGCGCCGGGTGGTCGCCGTCGCCGAAGGGGCCGCCGCGGGCGCGTACCAGGCCCGAGCCGGCGGCCACGCCCAGCTGCGCCATCGGCGGGAGCAGGTCCCCCGTCCTCTTCTCGCCGGCCAGCTCGCGGTCGCGCACCGAATAGAGGCCGCCGTAGACGCAATGGATCAAGGCGTCGCGCAGGCCCGCGCCCTGCACCTCGGGGCTGAGGAACGTCCCGCAGGCGAACGGCTCCCCCTCCGGGCTGAAGGCGACCTCGACCGGGTTGCCCATCGCGGCGCTGAAGACCTCGACGTCCTCGCCGTCGGGTCGGCACCGCATGATCAGCGGGGTCTGCCCGCGGCGGAGCACGGGCCCGCCCGGCTTGCGGATGGCGTAGTCGAACCGCCCGACCCCCCAGTAGACCCGCCCGTCGGGCCCCAGGCAGGGGCCGTGCAGGTCGTCGGCGATGCCCGTGAACGGGAAGCCGGTCACCAGCTCCCGCCGCCGGTCGGCCTTCCCGTCGCCGTCGGTGTCCTCCAGCCGCCAGAGGCTCGGCGGGCTGGCCGTGAAGACGGCGCCGTCATGCCAGAGCACGCCCTGGGGATAGGTCAGGCGGTCGGCGAAGACGGTGCTCCGGTCGAAGTGGCCGTCGCCGTCGGTGTCCTCCAGGCAACGGATCACGTCGGGCGGGTCCTCCTTCCGCTCCTTCGCGTTGAGGTCGCGGCCGGAGGAGCCGGCGACGAACAGCCTCCCCTGGTCGTCGAAGCAGGCGAACATCGGGTGCTTGATCAGCGGAGGCGCCGCGACCCGCTCCGCGACGTACCCCGCCGGGACCCGAAACGGGAATCCCTCGCCCGGCGCGGACGTCGCCCGCCCGGTCGGGCCCCGACGCACGACGACGTCACCGTCGCCGCCCCCGCCGCATCCGGAGAGGGTCAGCCCGAGCAGGGTCAGGGCCGCGAGCCGGGACGAACCCCCCCCTCGCCGGGACCTCCACCGGCCCGGTGACGGGGTCGTGACGAGTGCGGCCTGCCTTTTGCATATTTCAATATCACGTCCCGCGACCCGATGTCCTCCCAACCTCATGGATGCGTGGATCACACCGAACCCGAAACGGTCCCCGATACGTATCACGCATCAATCTCCCGTCGTGCGACTGCGAGGTGTCGCGTCCGCCCGGGGGGTCAGCGGAGCAAGAACCCATGCATCAAATGGAAAAAAAACTTAACAAAATCTCCAAACGCAGGCCGGACGCCCTTGACAAGCGCACCGACCGCGCGGGATAGCATATATTAGATTCAACTCGCCCTAGGCTGCTAATGAGCGTCATCGGCGCCGAGCCTGGCCCGATATTTTTAGGCCGTCTCCGATTTTAAATTAATCGGTGTCCACCGGGAAGACCCGCGTTCCCCCCCTTTCCGCCGTCGGAGGTCCGGATGGCCATGCGTACCGATCGCGCCCCCGAGCCGAGCGGTTCCGGTATCCCCTTCAACAAGCCCCTGATCCTGGGCAAGGAACTGGAGTATGTCGCCCAGGCGATCCGGACGGGGAAGATCGCGGGGGACGGGCCGTTCACGAGGCGGTGCGCCCGCCTGATCGAGGAGCGGTTCGGGACCGGTCGCGTGCTGATGACACCCTCGTGTACGGCGGCGCTGGAGATGGCCGCCATGCTCTGCGACCTCGGGCCGGGCGACGAGGTGATCGTGCCGTCGTACACGTTCGTCTCGACGGCCAACGCCATCGTGCGGACCGGGGCCCGGCCGGTCTTCGTCGAGATCCGGCCCGACACGCTGAACATGGACGAGGCGCGGATCGAGGCGGCGATCACGCCGCGGACGCGGGCGATCTTCCCGGTCCATTACGCCGGGGTGTCGTGCGAGATGGACACCATCCTGGCGATCGCCCGGGCCCGCGACCTGCGGGTCGTCGAGGACGCCGCGCAGGGGGTCAACGCCTTCTACAAGGGGCGGGCGCTCGGGTCGATGGGCGACCTGGGCACGTACAGCTTCCACGACACCAAGAACCTCGTCTGCGGCGAGGGGGGGCGCTCTGCTGCAACGCGCCCGGCATGGCCGAGCGGGCCGAGATCATCCGCGACAAGGGGACCGAACCGCGCGAAGTTCTTCCGCGGCGAGGTCGACAAGTACACCTGGGTCGACGTTGGCTCGTCGTACATCCCCAGCGAGATCGCCTGCGCGTTCCTCTGGCGCAGCTGGAGGCGATGGACGCGATCAAGGAGCGTCGCGCCGCCGTCGATCGCGCCTACCGGCAACGGCTCGCGCCCTGGAGCGGGAGGGCCTGCTCCGCCTGCCGGTGATCCCGGAGGGGTGCGAGAGCCATCACCGGACGTTCTTCATCGTGCTCAACAGCGGCGAGGCGCGCGACGCGCTGATGGCGTACCTCAAGCAGCACGGCGTCTCGGCCGTCTTCCACTTCGTCCCGCTGCACACCTCGCCGATGGGGGTGGGGCTCGGCTACAAGGCGGGGGACCTGCCGATCACCGAGGACCTCAGCGCGCGCCTCCTGCGGCTCCCCTCGTTCGCCGAGATCACCGAGTCGGAGGAGGGGCGGGTCGCGGGCCTCGTGGCGTCGTTCCTGCGCCGCGAGCCGGTCGGGGGGGACGTCACCTACTCGTTCTCCTGCGCGACGACCCCCCTCGGGGGGGCGCTGTCGTGAGACGGGACGAGGACGACCCCGGCGCGGCGAGGCCCGCGCTGTCGGTCGTCGTCCCCGTCTATCGCAGCGCCGACTGCCTGGAGGCGCTGGTCGCCGCGATCGCCGCCGCGCTGCGGCCGGCGGGGTGGTCCTACGAGGTGATCCTGGTCAACGACGGCTCGCCCGATCGCACCTGGGCGGTGGTCGCGGGGCTCTGCCGGGACCATCCCGAGGTCGTCGGGCGTGGACCTGCGCCGCAACTTCGGGCAGGACAACGCCATCCTCACCGGGCTGCGGTTCGCCCGGGGCCGCGCCGTGGCGATCATGGACGACGACTTGCAGCACGACCCCGGCGACCTGCCGGCCCTGCTGGCCCGGCTCGACGGGGGGGCCGACGTCGTCTACGCCGACTTCGCGCGTCAAGCGCCAGGCGGCCTGGAAGAACCTGGGGAGCTGGTTCAACGGCAAGTTCGCCGAGTGGGTCCTCGACAAGCCTCGGGGCCTCTACCTGTCCCCCTACAAGGTCCTCCGCCGCGAGGTGGCCGAGCTGATCTGCCGCTACGAAGGCCCCGATCCCTACGTCGACGGCCTGCTGTTCCAGGTCACGTCGCGGTTCGCGCAGGTGCCGGTCGAGCACCACGAGCGGCACGCCGGGCGGGGCCACTACGACCTGTGGCGGTCGATCGCCGTCTGGGCCCGGCTGGCCACCGGCTTCTCGGTCCGCCCGCTGCGGCTGGTGACCTGGTGCGGGCTGGCCCTGGGGGCCCTCGGGGGGCTGCTCGCGGTCGTCGTCGTGCTGTACCGCATGCTCTATCCCGGAGCGGTTCGCGGCGGCCGTCGCCGGCTGGGCGTCGCTGATGGTCGCGCAGCTCCTGGTCGGCGGGGTGTTGATGGTCTTCCTCGGCGTCCTGGGCGAATACGCCGGCCGGATGCACACTGGCGGTCTCGGGGATCAAGCCGCAGGCGACGATCCGCGAGATCCTCAACGCCGATGTGCCCCGCGAGGCCCACGCCGGGGACGGGGGGCTGCGGTCGCCCGCGGGAGGTGAGCGATGGCCGAGAGCCTGGTTTATCGCAGCCCCCTGCTCTACGAGATGATCATGCTCGCCCTCTACGGCCGCCACTACCCGGCGCGGTACCGGGCGATCGCCGAGCTGGTCCCGGCCGGCTCCCGCGTGCTCGACCTCTGCTGCGGGCCGGGCATCCTCCACGACCGCTACCTGCGGCGGAAGGGGGTCGAGTACACCGGCCTGGACGTCAACCCCCGCTTCATCGCGCGGGTGAACCGCCGCGGGGGCCGGGGGCTGGTCTGGGACCTGCACGAGGATCGGCCTCTGCCCGAGGCCGACACGGTGGTCATGCAGGCGAGCCTCTATCAGTTCCTGCCCGACGCCGCGCCCGTCGTGCGCCGGATGCTCCGCGCCGCGAGGCAGCGGGTGATCATCGCCGAGCCGATCCGCAACCTGTCGGACAGCCGCCTGCCGATCGCTGGCCGCCCTGGCCCGTCGCCACACCGACCCGGGGCTCGGGGCCCGCCCGCGACGATTCACCGAAGAGACCCTCGACGCCTTCTTCGGCGCCCTGCCGGCGCGGCCGAGCCGGGCCTTCCTCATCCCCGGGGGCCGCGAGAAGGTCTACGTCCTCGAACCGCAGCCCGGCCGCGACGCGGAGGCCGCCCGGGACGGCGGCGCCCCGTCACGATCGGCCACCGCTCCCGAGCCGAGGAGGTGCGACGCCCGTGAAGGCGACTCCGACGAATGAGCCACCCGACCCTTCCGAGGGGCCGGAGGCCGCCGCGCCGCCGACGGTCGCGGCGCCGGGCCGGACGGCCCCCGGCCGGGCCCCGCGGGCCCGGTGGGGACGGCTGGCCCTGATGGGCGTCGTCGTCGCCCTGTCGAGCCTGTTCTTGGCCCTCCTGCCCGACCTGCTCCGGGGCATCCCCCTCGAGATCCAGAGGTTCGTCACGCATCCGGCCTGGCCGATCACGATCGCCGCCGCGCTGCTGGTCCTCGGCCCGTCCCGGGTTGCGTCGGTCGTCCCGCGACGATACCGCGACCGGCTGGCCGCGCTGGCCGGCCGTGCCCTGCGGACGCCCCGGGTCGCCGCCGCCCTCGCGCCGCGCACCGGAAGGCGCATGGCCCCCGTCGAGGGGTTCGCCTCGTGGCGCTGCACCGGCCGCTGACGGTCGCCCTGGCCGCCTCCTGCGCCCTGATGCTGCTGACCTGGGCGCCGCACTACCTGACCTGGCCGTGGTGGGCCGACGTCGACCAGTTCGCCGTCTCGGCGCTGTCGTGGCGCGCGGGCCTGGTCCCCTTCCGCGACCAGGCCGACTTCGACTTCCCCGGCCCCATCTACCTGCTCTACCTCCTGGGCCTGATCTTCGGATGGGATCATACGGCGCCGTTCTACGCCGCCGACGCCGCGATGGTGGTCGGGCTGGGGATCGCCCTGGCGGCGCTGGAGCCGCCGCCTCTTCGGCCGGACGCTGCCCGGGACTGGTCGCCTACCTGCCGTTCCTCGGCTACTACCTGGGCCTCGGCTACTCCCTGGTCGCGCAGCGCGACTGGCACGGGCCGCTCCTCGCGGCCCTGGCGGTGATGGCGCTGGAGGCGAGGCCGGGTCGCGGCGGCCGGCTCGCCTCGGCGCTGGCGATGGCGGCGGCGCTCCTGTACCGCCCGCACGAGGTCCTGTTCCTGCCGGCGGTCGCCTCGGCGCTGCTGGAGGGGGGCGGCGGGGAGGGTTCGTGGCACCGGGCGATCCGGCCGCTGGTGGGGTGGTCCGTGGCGCTGGCGGCCTGCTTGATGTTGGTCTTCGGCCCCCTGATCGTGGCCGGTGCGCTCGACGACTTCGTGCGCGCCTGCGGATCGCCCGCTACGGGGGGACGTACAACCACGCCACCTGGATGAGCTTCATCTGGGAATTGCGCCGCCACTTCCGGGACCCGAGGACCGTCGGGGCCCTCGTCGCGGGCGTGCTGACGGCGGTCGCCGGCCCCGAGGCGCTGCGGGGCCCGTCGCGGACGTGGTCGCTGGCGCTGCTGGGCGTCCTGTTCTACAAGCCGATCAGCCCGATCCCGTTCGAATACCTCGATCAGCCCGTGGTCCTGGTCCGGTCGATCGCGCTGGCGGCTCCGGTCGCCTGGCTGCTGGCGACGGGCCGACTGGCCGCCCCGCTGCGCCTGGCGGCGGTCGCGGCGGTGCTCGCGGTGGGCGTGCCGCGGGTCCCGGCGTATTGCAGCGCCTCGCGGAGCCTGCGGGCGCTGAGGCCCCTGATGCGCGGCGAGGACCCGGTCGATCCCCCGGCCGGTTCCGGGACATCATTCCGGGCCCTCGGCAAGCGGCCTCCCGCCTACCGCTGGGACGAATACCGATCTGTGCTCGCCTACCTCCGCGGCTCGACCTCCCCGCGGACGCGCGTGGCCAACTTCCTGTGGGGCTTCCCCTACCCGCCGGTCAACGGCCCCGCGGGCCGCCTGACCCCGTTCCCCGCCGCGGGCGGGTATGTCCACCTCCTGCTGGTCGAACCCGGCCTGGAGGCCCGGTACGTCGAGGCCCTGGAGCGCACCCCCGACTCGGTGGTGGTCTGGGTCCCGCCCAGCGCAACGCGAAATTCCCGCTCCTGGACCAGGCCGTCCGGCGGCTGTATCGACCCGAGGCCCGGTTCGGCAGCATCGAGGTCTGGAGGCATGTGGCCTCGCCCCGGCCTCCCGTCGAGGACCCGTCACGATCGATCCGACATCCTTGAGACCGGGGGATTCGCGATGGCCAGGCGAGCAACGACGGAGGGACGATCCCCGGGCCCGCGGGACGATCCGGAGGACCCCGGCGACGCCTCGCAGGTCCCACGGGCCCGGCTGGTCTTCCGGGTCGCGGGGGGGACCCTGGCCGGTCTGTCCCTGTACCTCCTGCCCGCGCTGATCCGGTCCCTCCCTCACGAGGTCTTCTGGTACCTGGACCACCCGCTCGCGCGGATCATCCCGATCGCCGTCCTGCTGATCCTCGGCCCGTCCCTGGTCGCGTCGGTCGTCCCGCGGCGATACCGCGAGCGCCTGGCCGCGCTATCCCGTCGGGTCGCCCGGACGCGACCGGCCGCCTTCCTGGTCGATCGCGCGGACAGGGCGCTCGCCCCGCGCACGAGAGGGCCCCTGGCCCCCGTCGAGGGGTTCGCCTCGTGGGTGCTGCACGGGCCGCTGACGATCGTCCTCGTCGCCTCCTCCGCCCTGATGCTGCTGACCTGGGCGCCGCACTACCTGACCTGGCCGTGGTGCCCCGACTCCGACCAGTTCGCCGTCTCGGCGCTGTCGTGGCGCGCCGGGCTGGTCCCCTACCGCGACCAGGCCGACTTCGACTTCCCCGGACCGATCTACCTGTTCTACCTCCTGGGCGTCACGTTCGGCTGGGGCCAGACGGCGCCGTTCTACGCCGCCGACGCCGCGCTGCTGATCGCGCTGGGCGTGGCGCTGGCGTGCTGGAGCCGCCGCCTCTTCGGCCGGGCCCTGCCGGGGCTGGTCGCCTACCTGCCGTTCCTCGGCTACTACCTGGGCCTCGACTACTACATGGTCGCGGAGCGCGACTGGCACGGGCCGCTCCTGGCGGCCCTGGCGGTGATGGCGCTGGAGGCGAGGCCGGGTCGCGGCGGCCGGCTCGCCTCGGCGCTGGCGATGGCGGCGGCGCTCCTGTACCGCCCGCACGAGGTCCTGTTCCTGCCGGCGGTCGCCTCCGCGTTGCTGGAAGGATGTCGCGACGGTGAGGGGGGATGGCCCCGGGCGATCGGGAGGCTGGCGGGCTGGTGCGCGGCCCTGGCCGTGTCGCTGGTGCTGGTCTTCGGCCCCCTGATCGTGGCCGGTGCGCTCGACGACTTCGTGCGCGCCCTGCGGATCGCCCGCTACGGGGGGACGTACAACCACGCCACCTGGTCCTCCTTCGCCCGGGGGCTGGGGTCCCACCTCCACGACCGGACGACGGCCGGCACGCTCGCCGCGATCGTCCTGCTGGCGGTCCTCGGCCCCTCGTCGCTGCGGGGGCCGGCGCGGACGTGGGGGCTGGCGATGCTGGGCGCGCTGCTCTACAAGCCGATCAGCCCGTTCCCGCACGCCTACCTCGACGAGCCGATGGTCCTGGTCCGGTCGATCGCGCTGGCCCCCTTGGTCGCCTGCCTGATGGAGGCGAACCGCCTGGCCGCCCCGCTGCGGCTGGCGGGCGTCGCGGCGGCGATCGCCGCGGGGGTGCCGTCGGTCCCGGCGTATTGCAGCGCCTCGCGGAGCCTGCGGGCGCTGGGGCCCCTGATGCGCGGCGAGGACCCGGTCGATCCCCCGCCCGGCTGCGATCGCCGATTCCTCGACCAGCCGGAGACCCGCTACCCCTGGGGCGACTACCGCCGCCTGCTCGCCTACATCCGCCGATCGACCTCGCCGCGGACGCGCGTGGCCAACCTCCTGCACGAGTTCCCCCTGCCCACCGTCAATGGTCCCACCGGCCGCCGGAACCCGTTCCCCGCCGCGGGCGGGTACGTCCACCTGTGGTCGGTCGATCCCGGCCTGGAGGCCCGGTACGCCGAGGACCTGGAGCTCGCCGACGACTCGGTGGTGGTCTGGGACCCCGGCTTCCCGGACCGCAAATTCCCGCTCCTGGATCGGTCCGTCCGGCGGTGGTATCGCCCCGCGGCCCGGTTCGGCCACATCGAGGTCTGGCGGCATGTCGCCCCGCCCGGGCCGCCCGCCGCGGACCCCGCCCCCCCGTCCCGACACCCCTGAGAGGGAAGATGTGCCATGTCCGTACGAGCGGCGACGGAAGGGCGGGCCCCGGGCCCGCACGGGGAGCCGGAGGCCCCCTCGGCTCGGGCGTTCGCGGCGCGGTGGCGGGCGGCCGCGGCGGCGATCCTGCGGAGGCGATGGTTGCGGCTGCCCCTGCTGGCCATGGGTGGGACCCTGGGCGGCGTGCTCGTGTTGCTCCTGCCCGACCTGCCCCGGTTCATCCCGTACGAGTTCACCTGGTTCGTCGGTAACCCGCTCTGGCGGATCATCGCCGTCGCCGCCCTGCTGGTCCTCGGCCCCGCGCGGGTCGCGTCGGTCGTCCCGCGGCGGCACCGCGACCGGCTGGCCGCGCTGGCCGGTCGCGCCTGCGCACCCCCCGGGCCGCCGCCGCGCTCGCCCGCGCGGCCCTCGTGCGCCGCGCCCTCGCCCCGCCCGAGGCCGGGCCCCTGCTCCGCGCCGAGCACCTGGCCGACCGCGCGCTGCGCGGCCCGCTGACGGTCGCCCTCGGCGCCGTGTGTGCCCTGCTCCTGCTGACCTGGGTGCCGCACTACCTGACCTGGCCGTGGTGGCCCGACGTCGACCAGTTCGCCGTCTCGGCGCTGTCGTGGCGCGAGGGCCTGGTCCCCTACCGCGACCTCGAGGACTTCGACTTCCCCGGGCCGATCTACCTGTTCTACCTGCTCGGCATCGCCTTCGGCTGGGGCAGGACGGCGCCGTTCTACGCCGCCGACGCCGCGATGCTGATCGCGCTGGGGGTGGCGCTGGCGGCCTGGAGCCGCCGCCTCTTCGGCCGGGCGCTGCCGGGGCTGGTCGCCTACCTCCCCTTCCTTACCTTCTACCTAGGCCTGAACTTCACCCTGGTCGGCCAGCGCGACTGGCAGGGGCCCCTCTTCGCAGTCCTCGGGCTGATGGCGCTGGAGGCATGGCCGGGCCGGCGGGGTCGCCTCGCGTCGGCGATGGCGATGGCGGTGGCCCTGGCGTACCGCCCGCACGAGGCGCTGTTCCTGCCGGCGGTCGCCTCGGCGCTGCTGGAGCCAGGCCGCGGCGCCGGGGGCCCTGGCACCGCGGCGCCCGGCCGGGGGTGGAATGGGCCGTCGCGCTGGCGGCCGGCCTGGTCCTGGTCTTCAGCCCCCTGATCCTGGCGGGTGCCCTGGACGACTTCGTGTCCGCGCAGCGCATCGGGTTCTACGGGGGGCGGTACAACAACGCCACCTGGCACACCTTCCGGCAGGGGCTGCGCTTCCACCTCGAGGACGGGTGGACCGTCGCGACCCTCGCCGCGGGCGTGCTCCTGGCCGTCGCCGGCCCCGAGGCGCTGCGGGGCCCGTCGCGGACGTGGTCGGTGGCGCTGCTGAGCGTCCTGTTCTACAAGCCGATGAGCCCCAAGCCGTTCGAATACCTGGACCAGCCGACGGTCCTGGTCCGGTCGATCGCGCTGGCGGCCCCGGTCGCCTGGCTGCTGGCGACGCGGCTCGTGTCGGCGCCGCTGCGCCTGGCCGCCGTCGCGGCGGTGCTCGCGCTGGCGGTGCCGACGGTCCCGGCGTTTTGCAGCGCCTCGAGCAGCCTGCGGGCGCTCGGGGAGCCTGTTGCGCGGCGAGGACCCGAGCGAGGCCCCTCCCGGGTGCAAGTTCCTCTACTCCGGCAGGTTCCCTTACCCGTGGGGCGACTACTGCCGCCTCCTCGCCTACATCCGCGGATCGACCTCGCCCCGGCGCGCCGTGGCGGACGTCCTGCACCTGTTCCCCCTGCCCCCGGTCAACGGCCCGGCCGACCGCCTGACCCCGTTCCCCGCCGCGGGCGGATATGTCCACCTCTGGGCGGTCGATCGCGGACAGGAGGCGCGGTTCGCCTCGATCCTGGAATGCACCCCCGGCGCGGTCGTGATCTGGGACCCCAGCTACCCGATCACGGACTTCCCGATCCTGGAGCGCGCCATCCGGCAGTGGTACTACCCCGAGGAGCAATTCGGCAGGATGGAGGTCTGGAGGCACGTGCCCCCCCTGCCGGACCGCCCCTACTCCCCGGCCACCTCGAAATCGGCCTCCAGCCCCCCCACCGAGCTCGTGCCGACGAAGACCTTGAACGCGCCCGGCTCGACCGCGAACCGCATCGAGCGGCCATAGAACCCGAGGTCCTTCGGCCCGAGCGCGAAGCGGACGGTCCTCGCCTCGCCCGGCCGCAGCGTGACCCTCTCGAACCCGCGAAGCTCCCGGACCGGGCGGGCCACGCTCGCCGCCACGTCGCGGATGTAGAGCTGGACGACCTCGTCGCCGTCGCGGTCGCCGACGTTCTCCACCGCGACGCTCACCCCCACCCGCCCGTCCGCCGGGATGCGCCGCGAGTCGAGCGCGAGGCCCGACAGGCGGAACCGCGTGTAGCTCAGCCCGTGACCGAACGGGAACAGCGGCGTGACGGGCGAGTCGATGTACTTGGACGTGTACTTATCGTCGTCGGCCGCCGGCCTGCCGGTGTTCAGGTGGCTGTAGTAGAGGGGGACCTGGCCGACGGATGCGCGGGAAGGTCACGGGGAGCTTGCCGCCGGGGTTGACGTCGCCGAACAGGGCGTCGGCGATCGCATGGCCCCCCTGCGTCCCGCCGAACCACGCCTCCAGGATCGCCGGGGCGTGGTCGGCGACCCATCCGATCGTGAGCGGGCGGCCGTTGATCAGCACGACGACGGTCGGCTTGCCCGCGGCGAGCACGGCGCGGACCAGGTCGGCCTGGCGCCCGGTCAGGTCGAGCGAGGCGCGCGACGACGCCTCGCCGCTCATCGCCGCCGTCTCGCCCACGGCGACGACCGCCGCGTCCGCCTCGCGCGCGATCCGCACCGCCTCGGCGATGCCGCCCGCGTCGTCCCCCTCGGCCTCGCACCCCTTGGCGTAGGCGACACGCCCCGCGAACTTCGCCCGGACGCCGGCCAGCAGCGTCACGACGTCCTCGGCGCGGCCGTCGCCGCGCCAGTGGCCAATCGGCGCCTCGCGATCGTCGGCCAGGGGGCCGATGACGGCGATCGACCCGAGGTCCTTGCGGAGCGGCAGCACGCCCCCCTCGTTCTTCAGCAGGACCAGCGATCGGCCGGCGATCTCGCGCGCGGCGGCCAGGTGCTCGCGGCTCAGGAGGGCGGCACGCTCGCGGCCCTCGTCGGCGTAGGGGCGTTCGAACAGCCCCAGCCGCGCCTTGAGCCGCAGGACGCGACGGGCGGCCTCGTCGATCCGCGCCAGCGGCACCTTGCCCTCCTCGACGAGCCTCTTGCCGTGCTCGTGGAAGGTGCGGCTATGCTCCTCCATGTCGATGCCGGCCAGGAGCGCCAGGCGGGCCGCGTCGGCCTCGTCGGCGGCCAGCCCGTGCGCGACGAGCTGCTGGACCGCGTCGTAGTCGCTGACGACGAGGCCGTCGAACCTCCACTCGCCGCGGAGGACCGCGCCGAGCGTGAACGGCTGCGCCGTCGGCGGGGATGCCGTCGACGGTGTTCAGCGCCGTCATGAACGTCCCGACCCCCGCGTCGAGGGCGGCGCGGAACGGGGGGAAGTAGACCTGTCGCAGCGTCCGTTCCGAGAGGTCCGCGGCGTTGTACTCGCGCCCCCCTCGGCGGCGCCGTAGGCGACCCAGTGCTTGGCGCAGGCCACCACGCGGCCGGGGGCGGCGAAGTCGTCCCCCTGGAACCCGCGCACGCGGGCCCGCGCCATCCTCGCGCCGAGGTAGGGGTCCTCGCCCGACCCCTCGGCGATCCTCCCCCAGCGCGGGTCGCGGGCGATGTCGAGCATCGGCGCGAACGCCCACCGCACCCCCGCCGCGGACGCCTCCTCGGCCGCGATCCGCGACGAGCGCCCCGCCGCGGACGGGTCCCAACTGCTCGCTTCGCCCAGCGGGATCGGGAAGATCGTCCGGTAGCCGTGGATCACGTCGAAGCCGAACAGGATCGGGACCTTCGCGGGCGATTCCTCGACGGCGATGCGCTGGATCTCGTTGGCGGTCCGGGCGTCGCGGACCTGGTAGATCGACCCGACCAGGCCCCGTCGGATGAGGTCGCGCTGCCCTTCGAGCAACTCCCCGGTCTTGCCGCTGGCCGGGAGTTGCTGGAGCTGCCCGAGCTTCTCCTCCAGCGTCATCCGCGCCAGGAGGGCGTCGATCCTCGCCCCGTCGTCGCCCCGAGGCGCCGTCTGCGCGGCGACCCGCGGCACGAGGATCGCGAGGATGAGGATCGGGATCGGGATCAAGGTCGTTCGATGGCTCATGCGATACACCCCGTGATCATGCCGGACCGGCCAACCGCCGGCACCTTGCTCGCATGTCTCGGGCCAAGGTGCCATCCTTCCTCGGTCGCGATGCCCGGCGCGGCCATGAAGCGGGGCAGCGGGCCCCGGGAGGACGAGCGTGGCGAAGGAACCGTTCGACATCGACGAGGTCTTCCGCCGTCTCCGACGGGCCGTGGCGGGGCTGCCCAAGGCGGCGATGTTCGACCTCCGCGACCGCGGCTTCGGCACGCCGTTCGAGCAACTGGTCGGGAGCCTGATCTCGGCGCGGACGCGCGACGAGACGACGATGGCCGTCTGCCTCCGCCTCTTCGCCGAGGCGCGCACCCCCGCGGCGATGGCCGCGCTCGACGAGGCGACGCTGACCCGCCTGCTCCGCGGCGCCGCGTTCGCCGAGGTCAAGGCGCGCGACATCCGCGCGCTGTCGCGACGGATCGTCGAGGATCACGCCGGCCGCGTGCCCGACACCCTCGAAGGGCTGATCGCCTTCCGCGGCGTCGGCCCGAAGATCGCCGCGCTGACGCTGGCCGTCGGCTTCGGACGGCCGGCCATCGCGGTCGACATCCACGTCCACCGGATCACGAACCGCTGGGGCTACGTGGCGACCCGGACCCCCGAGAAGACCGCCGCCGCGCTGGCCGAGACGCTCCCCGAACGCTACTGGGTCGAGATCAACGAGCGGCTCGTCCCGTTCGGCAAGGCGATCTGCACCCTGGCCCGGCCGAAGTGCTCGACCTGCCTGCTCCTGTCGATGTGCCGCCAGGTGGGCGTCACCAACCCGCGCTGAGCGGGGCCGGGGCGGGGTTCGCCTGGGGCCGCGCGAACAGGGGGGCGCGGGTTGCCCGGCCCGGGCGCGGAAGGCCGTCGGGTTCAGGAGCGGCGGGTAGGGGGACGCGGCGTAGGTGTTCAGGTACACCGTCTTCGGCTGGAGCAGGCGCGACTGGAGCAGCGCGTAGATGGGGCGGTATGCGACCCGTCCCGCCGGCGCCGCGACGGGCGGCTGCCCCTTCTGGAGATGATGGCCCGCCGTCGCGCTGCAGGCCGGGGCGACGGCCAGGAGCATCGCGAGCGCGGGGGCCAGCGACGGCCGGGGACGGCGATCGGTTCGGGACATGGCGAGGTCCGCTCCGGTTCTGAGGAGATCGAGAATCCTTCGGAAGCTTACCATGCGGCCGGGCCCCGCGGCGCGATCCCCGGCGGGTGGACCGGGCCTCCTGTGCCGGTTACGATCGTCGCGACGAATCCCCGAGTCACCGACCCCGGAGGGATCACGATGAGATGCGCGATCGCGACGCTGACGTTCGCCATCGGCCTGGCCGGGGCCCAGGCCCGCGCCGAGCACGCCAAGATCAACCTCGACGTCGTCGCGCCGGGGGGCCAGCAGACGGCGTTCATGGACCAGACCCCTCCGGCGTGGGGCAAGAACCCCCGCCCGGTCGTCAGGGCGAGGGTCGGCGAGCCGATCAAGATCGAGTGGATGTTCACCAACGTCTACCCGCACAAGACGCTGGAGAACGTGGTCGTCCACTTCTTCGTGGCGCGCGAGGAGAAGGTCGGGCAGAAGGAGCTGCCCGACCTGAAGGATGACGTGGTCATCGAGTCGGCCTTCGACATGGACTTCAAGCCGGGCTCGAAGGCGGGCCAAAGGCACACCCTGCGGATCGACGCGCCGGGCGTCTACCTGGTACGCGTCGAGTCTCGGCAGACGCAGAGCGACCACGAGCACTTCGCCGCGATCGACCTGGTGATCGAGGGGCCCTGAGCGGCGAGCCTGCCTCCCCGAGGGGGACCTCAACCACGGCCTCGCCGGGACGAGGCGAGCCTCGCCCTCGACCTCGGCACGCCGTCGGAGAACGCCGACGTGTTGTGCGCGGGGCTCGTCGCGGTCGCGGTGAAGAAGGCCCTCCGGGACTGGGTCGGCACGGGGAATCGGATGAGGGCGACGCCGCGGCCATTGGTGGTCACGGTCGTCGAGTCGAGGAAGGTCTGGCCGCCGGAGGCGCGGGACGGACCGATGGGGGTGTTGGCGAAGAACTCGATCTGGTAGGTCGAGTCCGGGGCGCCGAACATCCGGCCGCCGATGGCCGTGACGCGAGGGCCGCGGAGGATATGGGTCAGCAACGGTGCCGGCTGGTTGTCGTTGGCGCCGGGCTGGAGGACGATGCCGGGGCCCTGGTTATTGGAGATGGAATTCCGGGTGATGGCGTCCCCGGTCCCGGAGTCGACGAAGACGCCCGCACCGCCGTTGAAGGCGATGACGTTGCCCGCCCCGGGGCGATGCCGCCGATGGCGTTGTTGGAGCTGCCGACGATGAAGACGCCGTTCCCGCCGTTGAGCAGGGGCAGGAGGGGGGCCGTGGCGACCTGGGCCTGAGTGCCGATGAGGTTGCCGGCCACGACGTTGCCGGTGGTCCCGCTCAGCTCGACGCCGTTGCCGAGGTTGCCGCTGATGACGATTGCCGAAGCCGGCGCGGTCCCGCCGATCGGTGTTCTCGCTCGTGCCGGGCCCGAGGAACACGCCGGCCCCGGCGTTCCCGAACGCGACGTGGCCGAGGACGTTGGTCCCGATGTCGCTGTGGAACGACCAGGTTGTCGTGCGCGGTGCCGGTGATGGCCACGCCGTGGCCGAGGTTCGCCGAGATGACGTTCTGGGGGATGACCGAGACCTGGAAACCGCCGATGGCGTTGCCGTGCGCGTCGCCGCCGATCAGCACGCCATTGCCCCCGTTCGGCAGGGGGAGCTGGCCGTTGGTGTTCATCCCGATGATGGCCTGGGTGACCTGGACGCCGGTGGCCTCGCCGGTGATCTCGATGCCGTTGCCGTGGTTGTTGGCGACCACGTTGGTGCGGATGAGGTTGTTGCCGCCGGTCGAGGTGATCAGCATGCCGTCCTGGCCGTTGCCCAGGTTCGAGTAGTCCTGGAACGCGGCGAGGCCGGCGAAGGTGTTGAAGACACCGTGCCGCTGGCCGTGTCGCGGACCTCGACGCCGTTCTGCCCGTTGGCGGCGGCGACGTTCCCCAGCGGGATCACGCCGCCGAACTGGGTGTTCGCCGACGTCCCCTCGATGAGCACGCCGTCGAGGGCATTGCCCACCGCCGTCTGGTTGTTGTATCCGAGGCCGAAGAAGTTGGCCTGGATCGTCGTGTTGTCGGAGTCGCTGACGCGGATGCCGTTGCCGCCGTTGCCGCTGACGACGTTCGCGTAGATGAACGGCGTCTGGCCGAAGGTCGTGCCGGTCAGGACGTTGTTGTCTGGACCCGTTGAGGATGCCGACGCCGTCGAGGGCGTTGCCCAGGGGCGCGTTGCCGGTGAGGTTGGTGCCGATGAAGTTGGCGGCCAGGGTGTTGAAGGACGACCCCTCCGGTGATGAGCACGCCGTCGCCCTGGTTCCCGGAGATCAGGTTGGAGTCGGGGACCTGATTATTGGAGTTGACGAAGGGGATGATGCCCGCCGATGGTGTTGCCGCGTGGCGCCGCCGTCCAGCAAGATCCCGTCCCCGCCGTTGCCGCGGCCGAGCCGAGCCCGCTCGCAGTCGTCCCGATGTAGTTCGCGATGATAGTATTGCCCGACGATCCGTGGATGGCGATGCCGTCGCCGCCGTTGCCCGAGATCACGTTGGAGGCGAGCGAGATGACGGTGTTGGCGGCCACCGTCGAGGTGGCGCCGATGGTGTCGCCCGAGGACGTCGGGTTGATCACCAGGCCATTGCCGGCATTGCCGGCGACCGTCGACCCGTCCGGCGCCAGGCCGATGAAGTTGCCGACGACCAGGATGTGACCGTCGTTGAGCGTGACCCCGTCGGAGCCGGCGCCGACGATCGCCAGCGACCGGAGCGCCGAGCCGGCCGAGCCGGCGTTGAACTGGAGGCCGCCGAAGCCGTTGTTGTCGACCTCGATGACCGGCGCCGCGCGTGAAGCCCGGCGCCGAGGTGCCATCGATGTCCACCGGATGGGTGATGGCGGGCAGGGCGCGCCGACGTCAACCGGATCGTGCCGGCCACGGCGAAGTCGATCAGCTCGGTGCCCGGGCCGGGGGCGGCGTCGGCGTCGAGCAGGGCCTGCCGCAGCGAGCCCGGGCCGGAGTCGTTGAGGTTCGCGACCGTGAAGGTGGCCAGCAACAGGCGGCCTTCGATCGCCTCGAGGAGCGGCCGGAAGCGGCCCATACGGTGCTGGCGGGGGTACTTGATGTTCGAGACCGGGACGGAGCGACGGCGCCAGTTCATGAGCGACCTCAAGGCCCTTCACTTTGGAGAGATTGGGCAAAACGCTCCTTTATTATGCGTGGTCTTTTTGTCGAGTTGGTTCGATCTGGGCCTTGATTCGAGTGGCCAGACTTCGGGTCGCTCCGTCCGTAACGATTAGGGTCGCCTCGCTATCGGCCCGCGTCGTCGTCAGCCTTGCCCGGGTCCTGGCGGTAGACGAGCACGCGGTCGTGGACGATCAGGACGAGGTCGGTCCGGTGGTCGCCGTCGACGTCGCCGACGTTCAGGTCGCGCGGCTCGACGAGGTTGCGGACGTCGCGGAACGACTTGCGCTCGAAGACCTTGAAGGCGAGGCCCGCGGTCGATCTCGCCCTCGCCGGCGTAGGTGACGACCTCGACGAAGTGCTCGGCGACGTCGATCAGAGCGATGTCGGGCCGGCCGTCGCCGTTGAGGTCGGCGGCGACGAGGTCGCCGAGGCGGGCCTCGGTCCGGTTCGACTCGTAGCTGGCCAGCGGGCGGAGCCTCTGCCCCTTGCGGCCCGTCAGGACGACGCCGAAGCGGTCGGTGCCGGCCAGCAGCAGGTCGTCGTGGCCGTCGCCGTCGAGGTCGGCGACGTGCATCCCCTGGAAGTCGATCGGCCCGACCGACAGCGACCCGCCGGGCCGGTAGACCCCCTCCTTGCGGTCGAGGAACAGCAGCGACTTCGACGCCTTGTCCAGCAGGACGATCTCCTTGGTGCCGTCGCCGTTGGTGTCGAGCGCCGCGGCGCCGACGACCTGCGCCGAGCCCCGGCCGGTGTTGTACTGGTCCTTGACCTCCCAGCGGCCCTGCTTGTCGAGGACGAGGTTGCGCGCGAAGGTGTTCTGCGCCACGATCAGGGCCGGGCCGTCGAGCTCCATCAGGCTCAGCCCGGCGGGGGTGACGCCGGCCAGCGGGCCGAGGCTCCCCCCGATCGGCGCCGGGGGCTCGCCCGCGCGGCCCAGCAGCAGCAGCGGCGACCCGAAGGCGTTGAAGATCAGCACGTCGGCGTGGCCGTCGCGGTTGACGTCGAGGACCTGCAACGCCGGGGGGGCGCCGGCCAGCCCCTTGAGCGCCACCTCGTCCTCCTGGCCCCAGCGGAACGGGACGAACGTCCCCGTCTTCTCGCGGGTCAGGGCCCGCAGCGCGTAGGTGTCGGAGCCGTCCGACTTGGTCCGCGCCACGTACACCACCTCGGGCGCCTTGTCGCCGTTGAGGTCGGCCACGTCCATCACGACCGGCTCGCCGCTGATCGGCAACGGGACGGGGAACGTGAGCCTCTGGCCGTCGAGGTGGCAGCGGCCGATCTGCTTCTCCTGCTCCGACAGGACGACCACCTCGGCCTTGCCGTCGTCGTCGAAGTCGGCCAGGCGGACCGTCCGCCCGCCGACCAGCCCCGGGAAGCTCTGGCTCGTCTCCAGGCCCGACCGGCCCGCCTGGCGGTAGACCAGGAACTGCGCGTTGGCCGGGTCGGTCACCACGACGTCGGCCTTGCCGTCGCCGTCGAGGTCGCCCAGGGCCAGCGAGCGGCCCCGCTCGTTGCCCGGCGGCAGCGGGTAGAAGATCAGCCGACCGCGGCGGCCCAGCTCGTCCTTCTCGGCGTCGTCGAGCGTCAGGACCCGCGCCCGGCCCGACTGCGCCTCGATCGTCAGGACCTCGGCGCCGGCCTTGCCGTCGACCTGCGCGAAGGCGATCGCCTTGGGCGACTCGGTGGCGAACCTCTGCTCGGGCCCGAGCTTGCCGCCGTCGGCCGAGAAGCGGACGCGGATCGGGTCGTCGGTGCCGCCGTCGAGGATCACCAGGTCGTCGCCGCCGTCGCCGTCGAGGTCGACCGCCTTGAGGATGCGGGGCTGCCGCAGGTGTGCGGCAGCCGCTCGGGCTCGGCGAGCTTGCCCGCCTCGCCCTGGAAGACGACGATGATCTCGTTGGCGCCGAGCAGCGCCAGGTCGGCGCGGCCGTCGCGGTTCAGGTCGCCGACGGCCAGCGCGTTGCCCGTCTCGACCGCCTCGCCGGTGTTGATCCGCCTCGGGTTGCCGAACTCGCCGTGCCCCTGGTTGCTCAGGACGACGAGCTCGGCCGGGGTGCCGTAGAAGGCCAGGTCGGGCTTGCCGTCGCCGTCGAAGTCGGCCGCCGCGACGCTGACCACCTCCTTGTTGACCGGCACGCTCGCCAGCCTCATCCGGCGGTCGCTGGGGACCTGGTTGGTCTCGGGCTCGCGCGGCGAGTCGCCGTCGCCGTCGCCCGGCTTCTTGCCGCTCAGCAGCAGGTCGATCCGCGACCGGCCGTTGTTGACGACGAGGATGTCGTCGACGCCGTCGCCGTCGAGGTCCTGGACCAGCAGGTTGCCGATCCGGGGGTCGAGCTTGTAGACCTCCAGCGGCTGGAACCCGAAATAGTCGGCCAGCCTCGGCTCGTCGCCCCGCGCCCGGCGCCCGGCGACCGCCGCCAGCAGGGCCAGTGACCAGACCACCCCGAACCCATTCCCGTCCGGCTTTCGCATCGCGGTTGCCCCACGTCTGACGTCCCCCGACCTTCGCGTCGGCAAAACGACCAGCCTACGCCCTGGCCACCTTCCCGACAAGATGGGCAGCGCGGGAAGGACGGCATCGCCGCGGCGCGGCGCGCACCCTCCCCGGGGACCGTCCCCGGCCCGCGCCCGACGACCCCTCCGAGGGGCCGTTTGGACCCTTCGGAGGCCCTACGAGACCCCGTCGAGGCCCCCGATCGCCACCGAAACGACCCCCGCGACGGCCTCGACCGCGCCGAGGGGCCGCTCGATCGCCGTCGGGACCCCGATCGCGCCCCCTCCGAGGCCCGCGCCGGAGGGCATCCGCGCGCCCTCGGTTTCGCCGGAAGTCACTTCTTCCTCCGCTTTTACAGCCGTTTCGCCGGCCGATTTCGCTTCGTTTCGGGAAACCGCTTCGGGCGCCTCGGACGGGGACCCCTCGGCGACCGCATCGACCCCGGTTTCGACCGTCCGGGCCAGCGCCTCGGCCTGCTCGCCGCGCCCCTTGATCGCCTTGACCAACGCCGCGTGCGCGCGGAAGAACGTCGACCGCGACTCGCCGTAGTAGCGCAGGAACAGCCGCGCCTCCTCCTTGTCCTTCAGGATCAGCGCCCGCTCGGGAGCCTCGGCCCGGCCGGGGACCTCGATCGCCTCGCGCAGGTACGCCTCGCGCTCGCGCAACGGCCCCAACTGGTCGGCGATCATCGCGCGGAGGATCGGGCGGGCCTCCTCGGCCGGCGGCATCTGATCGGCGCTGTAGGTGTCCATGAACCGCTCGGGCATCTGCCTCGGCGAAGAGCCACACCGGCAGGAGGTTCCACGGCCGCGGGAAGCAGGCCATGTTCATCATCCGGTAGAACCAGGCGTCGGGGTGGAACCGCAGGTGCTCGCCCTCGGGGCGGTAGCCCAGCAGCCGGATCGCGTCGTTGCGATCGACCTCGCACCAGTTGCCCTTGGTGGCGAGCACCTCGTCGAGCTGCTCCCAGCGCCGGATCATCCAGCGGCATCCCGAGGCGCTGCGGCGGATCTCGCGGACGGCGGCGGCGGGGTCGGTCTTGAGCATCTCGATCAGGTGGGCGAGCGTCTCCTCGTCGCGTCGGAGCCAGTCGCCGTCGGCGTCGCGGACCTGCTCGGCGACCCTGGCGTTGTGCGCAGGAGGGCGCGGCCGGAGAGGATCTCGGCGCCGACGCAGAGGGTGACGAAGTGGCGCTCGGCGGGGTCCTGGGGGCGGTAGGAGGCGTCCCAGTCGTCGGCGAGTTGCTGGGCGACGGCGGGGTCCTCGTTGGGGAGGGTGAACGACCTGGCCGTCATGCCATGCTTGAAGGCGTTATGTTTGGATTTTGTGGTGTCGCGTGGGCAGCCCTTGGCGCAGCCGCCGTTGCGGCGGTTGATGGCGATGCGTGCGGCCTGGTGAGCTTCTTCCCGGCGACTCTCTTCCTGGTGGGCTTCCTGGTGACGGGCTTCTTCGTGGTGAGCTTCATGATGATGCCTCGGTCGGCTCGCTCGGACGACGGATCGGTCGGGTGCCCGGCGCACCCTCGTTAATGACATCATCGAGGGATCGGGCCGGCGCTCTGTCAAAGTGGGGAATCGGGTCGATTCCCGGTCATCCGGGCCCGGTCGGGTCCGCTCCGCGGACCTTCCCCCAGGAGGCTGACATCATCGAAGGCTCGGGGCCGCGCCCTGAAAACGCCTTGGAGGTGCAGTCCGACCGCCCGGCCCCGCGAAGGATGACAACGGGATGAAGCAACGGGACCGGGTCGAAGACTATAGTCTGACGCCATGCCAATCCCCTCGCCCTACTCTTATTCTATGCTGGGCAAAGAGTTGAAGAGGGTCCGCGAGGCGGCCGGGATGTCGCAGGAGCGGCTGGCGTTCGAGGCCGGGGTCCATCGCACTTACATCAGCCTGCTGGAGAGGGACAAGAAGTCCCCCACGCTCAACGTCCTGTTCCGGATCTGCAAGGCGCTTCGGGTCTCGGCGGCGGAGCTGATCGCGCGGGTCGAGAATCATCCCGATGAAGATCGTCGAGGTCATTGATGTCGTGTCGGCGGGCCCGGTGGCCTCCTCGACCGAATGGCAAGACTCCTGGTCCCACGTCAAGCAAGCCATCGAGCTCACCGACTGGCCGCACGGGACGGGCTCGTTCGTCATCAGGCCGGCGACTCACGAGAACGGCGTCGGGCCGATCAAGGTGCCTTGCCTGCGGGAGCTGGACCGTCTGATGTGGCGGACCGAGAAGCTGCCCAGGGAATTGGCCGGGGTGGGGATGGGGAACCTCGATGCGCTCTGCGAGACGCCCACCGGGATCATCGGGTTCGAATGGGAGACGGGCAACATCTCCTCGAGTCACCGCGCCATCGGGAAGCTGATCCAGTGCATGCAGATGGGCGGGATCGTCGGCGGCTTCCTCGTGGTCCCCGGCAACGGGCTCAAGAAGTACCTCACCGATCGGATCGGCAACATCGGCGAGCTCCGGTCATACATCCCGATGTGGAGCCGGTCGCCGGTCGAGCGGGGGGTCCTCCGCTTCGTCGTCGTCGAGCACGATTCGACCAGCGAAGCCGTCGCCCTGATCCCCAAGGACTATTCGGGCCGCGCGTCGCAGGGAGGGGCCGTCCGCAAGGGGGTCCGGCCGGCGAAGAAAAGGCGTCCCGGTCAATCCTCGACGTGATCGGCGGACTCGTGCGGCCTGAGGTGGTCATCCTCAAGCCTCTCGATGATCACGTCGCAGCTCTCCAGCTCGATGCCGATCCAGCGCCGCCCGGTCCGCTCGCAGACGTCGAAGGTCGTCCCGCTGCCGCCGAAGGGGTCCAGGACGAGGTCGCCCGGTCGGGTCGACAGCTCGACGACCCGATGCAGGATCTTGGTCGAGAGCTGGTTGGTCTTCCTCTTCTTGCTCTTGAACTTCCAGTGCCGCACGGGGGGGACGTCGTCCCAGACGTCCATCAGGTTGACCCCCTTCGGGTTCATCGCCCCGCGATGCCCGCCATAGTCGCGGATCTCGCCCCCACAGTGGCGGCAGGTCTGGATCGGCGTGCGGATGCTCCGGAACGTCCTGGGCTTCCCCTTGGAGTAGTACAGCAGGCTGTAATGGGCGGGATAGAGACGGCCGGGGATCGGCAGGCCGAACTTGATGCTCACGGCGATCCAGTGCCGGAATGTCAGGCCCCGCTCCATCAGGTAGGCGCCGAGCAGGACGTTCCACCTCGGGATGTTGTAGAGGAAGAACGACCCGCCCGGCTTCAGCACGCGGATGCACTGGTCGACCCACCGCTTGCACCACGCGACGTACTCGGCATCCTCTCGGCTGTCGTTGACCCGCTCGCCATAGGTCTTGCCGAGGTTGAACGGGGGGTCGGCGAACACCGTGTCGACCGTCTCGCCCCGGATGTGAGGGAGGACCCCGAGGCAATCGCCCTGATACAAGGCGCCCCATTCGGTGGTGTGGACCGGCGCCGGCGCCCCCGGATCGACGGGCAGGTTGCCGTTCCGCCCGGGCGGGCCATCGAACTGGAACTTGGCTTGCCTCATGTCCCCATTCTGGCAGACTATAGTGTTCATGTCAAGCCGGTCGAGATCGCCACCTGGTTCTTATCGGACGGGTGGCCCTTGTGTCTTGCCCCTCGTGTCGACCCGCGGCCATCCGCCGCGAAATTATCAGCCTGGTCGGGTCCGCTCCGCGGACCTTCATCTATCGAGTCCCGCATGGCGAATGGAGCATGCCGGATGACGGATTGGGAGATTTCGGGCCATCTGACATCCGGCATGTTCCATTCACCATGCTGTCCTTAAGAAAAGGCCGGTCCGCGGAGCGGGCCCGACGTCCTGAAGCCGGTGGCGGACGGCCTTCCCGATCACTCGCGGAGGCACGACAGCGAGGGGTGGTCGAGCAGCGCGAAGGGCTGCCGCAGCGCGGCGATCGGCTCGCCTCGCTGCGCGATGTGCCGCTCGGAGACCGGCCCGAGGCGGCCCGAGGCGCCGGCCAGGTAGGCGACGCGCCACGGGTTGATCCCCATCAGCCGGGCCGAGGTGGCGTCGACGGCGGGCAGGTTCGTCCCCAGGATGAGGACGCCGGCATGTCTCGGCGTCCCCATGATCGGGCCGTCCCCCTCCATGCCGATGATCCCGTCGACGATCGCCAGGTGCGGGCGGACCGTCGCGGTGATGTCGAGGATCGACCCGGCGATCCCCGCGTGGTGGAGCACGTTCTTGGGCCAGCCGTAGAAGACGCCCGGCATCACGCCGAACAGGTTCTTCATCGAGCAGCGTGACCCCCGCCCAGTGGTGCGTCTTCAGCTTCGGCAGCGAGACGATCAGGTCGGCCCTCCGCAGCGCCGAGGGCAGCGCCAGCGCGCCGAGCTGGGTGAAGCCGAGGCGGTTGGGGACCATCGCGAAGTCGTCGTGGTTGAGGTCGACGAACTCGAGCCCCGCCTCGTCGAGCATCGGCGCGAAGCCCGACTGCTCGATCACCAGGTCGGAGTCGCGGCAGTGCCCCTGCCCCTCGGCGACGAACACCTCGCGCGCCCGCCACGAGCGGAAGACCTCGGCCGCGGCGCGGACGACGGCCGGGTGCGTGTTGATCTGGGGCGCGTCGCGGGACGGCTCGACCAGGTTCGGCTTGAGCAGGACCGATCTTCCCGAGCACCACGGCGGCCCCAGCCCCAGCTCGGCCAGGCCGCGGCGGATCAGCCCGGCGAGGTCGGCGTCATACGATTCGGCCCTCGCGATGAAGACCGCGGCGCGGAGCGACCCCTCGTCGCGGTCGAGGAGCAGCCTGGTCGCCAGCCCCCCCGCGACCGCGGCCCCCGTGCCGACCAGGAACGAACGACGCCGCAGGCTCATGCCGTCACCCATCGCGACCCCCCTCGCCCGAACAGCCCCAACGCGCCCGGCCCCGAGGCCAGCAGCAGCATGGCGAGCCTCGGCGCCGCGTCGCCGCGGCCGACCGTCCTCGCGTGCGACTCGGCCAGCCATCGGCCCGCCTCCCCGGGCGCGCGGCCCCACGCCCGCAGCCCGAGCAGGCCCCAGCCGAGAGACGCCGCCGCCCGCACGCCGGGCAAAGTCGCCAGGAGGTAGCGGACCGCCCGGTCGACGACCCCCGACCGCTCGCCGTCGCCCGCCAGCGCCAGCAGGGCCAGGCCGGTCGGGCCGGGCTGGGGCCGCAGAGGGCGGCCGAAGGCGGACTTGTTGCCGTAGTTCCAGCCGCCGCCGGGGATCGCGCGGTCGCGGATCAGCCGCAGCCCCTCGCGCACCCTCGGATGGTCGCCGAGCCCCGCGCAGCCCAGCGCCAGGACCGCCAGCGCCGTCGGCTCCAGCCAGGAATGCGTCCCGTCGACCCAGGGCCAGCCGATCAGGGTCGTGTCGTGGCCGACGACGTGGTCGGGGTCGTCGCCGCGGGGGATCGGCCTCCCTTTCTGGCCGATCAGCCACGCCGCGGCGCGCCCGCAGCGGTCCTCGTCGACGCCCGAGCGCCTTCCAGAGCAGGAGGCCGTAGGGGGTGGCCCAGCCGGGCCCGGGATGGTCCGCCGTCAGGCCGAGCGAGCCGTCCGGGCGCTGCAGAGCGGCGAGGCGCCCGGCCGCCCGCCGGACGGCGGCCCCGAGGCCGTCGGGGTCGGCGTGCGGACCGTCCTCCGAGGCGAGCAGGCCGAGGCACGCCAGGGCCGTCGGCTCGGCGGCCGTCGCCGTCCCGACGCGATAGCCCCAGCCCGCCGCCCCTCGCCGGAGCCGGAGCAGCTCGCGGCGCGCCGATGCTTGCCAATCGTCGGTCATCTCGGCGACCCGGACCTACCTCCGGCGGTCCCGCGCGGCCCGTCGAACGGCTCGACGGCCCCCGTGCGCGGCCCGTCCAGGACGGGCTCCACCTCAACCATAGAACGCTGACCCCTCGGATTCGCACGCCCCGGGGATGGGCCGCGGAGGGACGCCGATGGGGCGGATTCCTCCGGATCAGATCCGCTCCCATCCGCCCCATCGGCGTCCCTCCGCGGCCCATCCCCTTGGGATGCCGATCGCCCCTCGAAATCGGGCATGTTGAGCCCGGACGACATGGCGCGAGCGACGGGCCGCGGTCTTTGACACCGCTCCGATCCGTAACCTACGGTTGGGGTGTACCTGGCGAGTGCGGCCGGGGAGATCGGCCGAGCCGACGACCTGGAGGGTCCGGGGCACCGCCGGTCAACTTCTCTCGTCGTCCACCGGGATGTCGGTGGGCCAAGCCCGAGTCGTTCGATTGCGTTCGGCCCTTTCCCCGAAGAATGAGGAGCATCCCATGCAGGTTTTCGCGTCGCGGGTTCGTCGGTTCCTGGCCAGCGAGGACGGCCCGACCGCGGTCGAGTACGCGGTCATGCTCGCCCTGATCCTGGTCGCGTGCATCACGATCGTCGGCCAGCTCGGCACCAGCGCCAGCACGACCTTCAGCAAGGTCAACAGCTCGATGGGCGCCAGCAGCTAAACGGCCCATCGATCGGGGACGCCGCCCCGCCCGCGTCCGCGCACGTCGCGGCGACGGTCGGGGCGGCGATCATCCCTCGCGAGATCATCCCGGGTCCGGGCCCCGCCCCTCGCGGGGCCTCGCGGCCCGACGCCACGCCACGCCACGCCACGCCACGCCACGCCACGCCCAGATGAAGGCATCCCACGGTTACGGGCAAATAGAGACAAACTGACCGCGCGATCGCCTGAGTCCCGGCCGATCATCCCCCGTGCCCCGCGGCTTCGCGGCCGGGGGATGCTTTTTCCCACATTTGACAGCCGCCCCGATTCGTCCCAAGCTTCCCGAGGGGGCTGGCGCGAGGCAAGCGGGCGCGAGGCGCCCCGGTCGAAGGGAAGCGCCCCCGGTCCCCGACCCAACCATCGAGGTGACGGTTTCATGGTGCAGGTAACCCACGGAGTGGCCTGGCTCGTCACGGTCGTGCTGATCGAGGCGGCGGTGATCGACGGCCGGAAGCTGAAGGTGCCGAACTGGCTGACGTTCCACCTGGCCCTCGGCGGGCTGGCGTTCGCCGCGTGGACCGGCGGGTCGGCCGGCGCTGCTCTGGTCGCTGGCCGGCGCCGCGGTGGGGCTGCTGCTGCTGCTGCCCCTGTACGCCATCGGCGGGATGGGGGCGGGCGACGTGAAGCTCCTGGCCGGCGTCGGCGCCTGGATCGGCCCGTCGCTGACCGTCGGCGCGTTCGCGACCTCGGCGATCGTCGGCGGCGTCATGGCGCTGGCCATGATCGCCTGGTCGGGCCAGTTCGCCAGGCACTGGGTCCGCTTCCAGGTGATCGGCCACGAGATCCTCACGATCCGCGACCCCGCCAAGCTCGCCGGGCTGGCCGCCGAGCGGAAGCCGAGCATGATGCTGCTGCCCTACGGCATCCCGCTGGCCGTCGGCTCGATCGCCTACCTGGCCTGGGCGGGGCTGCTGTTCTGATCAGGAGTGGGGGGTGCGGAGCGGGGAGGGATCAGAGAAGAATCCTCCAGCCTTTACTCCCCACTCCCCACCCGCCACTCCTCACTCTCGGGAGGCGCGGCGATGAATGGCAAGTCGATGATCCTGCTGGCCCTCGCCGTCGTCTGCGGCCTGGGCGCGATGGTCGGCACGAGCCGGATCCTCAAGAACCACAAGAAGCCGGAGGTCAAGACGAGGGACGTGCTCGTGGCGGCCCGCGACCTCCGCACCGAGGAGGTGCTCACGCCCGACCTGGTCCGCGTGGAGCAGATGCCCGAGTCGAACCTGCCGCCCGACACGTTCGGGTCGTACAAGGACGTCGAGGACCGCTGGGTCCAGGTCAAGATGTTCGCGGGCGACCCGATCGACGGCCGCAAGCTCGCCCCCAAGGGGAGCCCGGCGGGGCTGGTCTCGCGCATCCCCAAGGGGAAGAGGGCGTTCGCCATCGACGTCAACGAGACGACCGGGGTCTCGGGGTTCGTCCTGCCCGACCACCGCGTCGACGTGATCCAGGTCGAGACCAAGGGGAACAACGCGCCGCCGGTGGCCGAGACGATCCTCCAGGACATCCAGGTGCTCGCCTCGGGCCAGGTCTTCACGAGGCCCGAGGACCGCTCGATCCATGTCGCGGAGCGTGACCCTGGCCGTGACGCCCGACGAGGCCGACCTCCTGGTCGCGGCGCGGGCGAAGGGGCCGCTGTCGCTGGCGCTGCGCGGCCTGAACGACCACGTGCCGAGGCCGCCGAAGCCCGCGCCGAGCCGCCCGCCGCCGCCCGTCGAGAAGCCCGTGGTCGCCGCCAGGCCGGCCGATCCGCCGCCCGCCCCGCCGCCCGTCGCGGCACGAAGGTCCGCCGAGGAGGCCCCGTCGCGGTACGTGACGATCTACCGGGGGATCGGCAACAAGCTCAGAGAGCGGATCGACGGAGGCCCCGGAGATGACGAGGCGTTCCCGGCCATCGACAAGTGACGGCCGCCGACCGCCCGAGCCCCCGGTCCCCGTCCCCGACCCGGGTGCGACCGGCCCCGGAGCCCGAAGCCACGCTGGACGAAACGACATGAAGGATGCGATCCGAGTCGTCCTGATCGACCCCAACACCGAGACGCGGCAGCACCTCCAGCGGCTGCTCGGCGAGGTCGGCGAGGCCTGCGTCGCCGAGGTCTGCGCCGCCTACCAGGGGGCGGTCCGGCGCGTCGCCGAGATCCGGCCCGACCTGGCGATCGTGGTCCTCGACCACGACCCCGAGCAGGGGATCGGGCTGCTCCAGACGATCCTCCAGAACAGCCCCGAGGTCGTCGTCCTGCCCGCCAGCCGGGCCCGCGACAGCGCGACGATCCTCCGGCGCCATCCGCGCCGGGGCGCGCGAGTTCCTGACCCTGCCCTGCGGCGCCGACGAGCTGCGCGAGTCGTTCGTCGCGGCTGATCGTCGGCCGCGAGGAGCCGCAGGCCGGCGCCGCGCGCGGGCCGCAGGTCATCGCCGTCACGGCCGCGGCGGGGGGCGTCGGGTGCACCTCGGTGGCGGTCAACCTGGCGACCACGCTGGCCAAGGGCGCCTCGCACGAGGTCGTCCTCGTCGACTTCGACCTGATGCTCGGCTCGGTCGACGCCTGCCTCGACCTCGTCCCCGACAGCACCCTGCACGACGTCGTCCAGAACATCGACCGGCTCGACCTGACGCTGCTGAAGCGGTCGCTGACGCGGCACGCCCCCTCGGGGCTCTACGTCCTGCCCCACCCGGCCGCGATGGAGGACGCCGCCAAGCTCGACCCCGAGGCGCTCCGCCGCGTGCTCGGCGCTGCTCAAGGCGGCGTTCCCCACCGTCGTGATCGACACCAGCAAGGGGCTCCAGTCGACCGACTTCGTCGCCTTCGAGGCGGCCGACGTGATCCTCATGGTCGTCCAGCTCGACCTGACCTGCCTGCGGAACACGGCGCGGCTGCTCCACCTGTTCCAGGAGTTCGACGGCCTGGGCGACCGCGTCCGCCTGGTCGCCAACCGCGTCGGCTCGCACGACTCGGAGATCAGCCTGAAGAAGGCCGAGGAGACGCTCCGCAAGCCGATCGCCTGGCAGATCCCCAACGCGACCAAGGTGTTCCACGCGGCCCGCGCCAAGGGGGTGCCGATCGACGTCGTCGCCGCCGGGAGCCGCGCCCACCAGGCGATCCTCGAGATCGCCCGCGCCGCTGCGCCCCTTCCCCACGACCGAGGAGGCCAAGAAGCCCCGCAAGGGGTTGTTCGCGGCCTTGTTCTGAATCAGTCAGTCCGAGTGCTGAGTGCGACGGCTGAGACGAAGTTCGATCCGTCTCGGACGGACCGCAGCCGAGCAGATCGACGTGGCGGGCCCACCGACGAGACTCGAGCACTCCGCACCGACTCGAAGCCTGAGAGCCGCAGCCGGAGTTCCCGCGATGCTCAAAGGACTTGGACGTTCCCCCTTCGGGCCCCGGCCGACGCCGGGAGGGCCGCCTCCCGCCGACGGCCCGCCGGCCGCGACGCCGACGGGCGCCTCGCCGCCGCCCGGCCCGCCGCCCGGCGCCTCCCCGCCGCCGCCCCCCGCGCGCCTGAAGGAGGCGCCCAAGGAGGCCGACCCGGCCGAGGAGGCGTACGAGACGCTCAAGCGGCACATCCACATGCGGCTCGTCGACCGGCTCGACATGAACCGCGTCAGCGAGATGGACCCGAACACGCTCCGGAGCGAGATCCGCGGCGTCGTCGAGCACCTCTGCGACACCGAGAACCCGCTCCTCAACCGCAACGAGCGCCAGCGGCTCGTCAGCGAGATCCTCGACGAGACCTTCGGCTTCGGCCCGCTCGAGCTGCTGCTCAAGGACGAGAAGATCGCCGACATCATGATCAACGGGCCCGAAGAAGATCTTCGTCGAGAAGGAGGGCCGGATCCAGCGGTCGGAGGTCGTCTTCCGCGACAACGAGCACCTGCTCCAGATCATCGACCGGATCGTCTCGCGCGTCGGCCGCCGGGTCGACGAGACCTCGCCGATGGTCGACGCCCGGCTGCCCAACGGCTCGCGGTTCAACGCGATCATCCCGCCGCTGGCCCTCGACGGCGCCGTGGTCACGATCCGGATGTTCGGCTCGCAAGCCGCATCGGCAAGGACGACCTGCTCCGCTTCAAGGCGTTCACGCCCGAGATGCTCGCGCTGATGGAAGGGGCGATGAAGGCCCGGCTCAACGTCATCATCTCGGGGGGCACCGGCTCGGGCAAGACGACGCTCCTGAACACGCTCTCCAGCTTCATCCAGCCCGACCACCGCGTGATCACGATCGAGGACGCCGCCGAGCTCCAGCTCCAGCAGGACCACGTCGTCCGGCTGGAGACCCGCCCGCCCAACATCGAGGGCCGCGGCGCCGTCACGGCGACCGACCTCGTCAAGAACGCCCTGCGGATGCGGCCCGACCGGATCATCATCGGCGAGTGCCGCGGCGCCGAGACGCTCGACATGATCCAGGCGATGAACACCGGCCACGAGGGGTCGATGACCACCGTCCACGCCAACACGCCCGCGCGACGCCCTGAGCCGGCTCGAGACGATGATCAGCATGGCCGGCCTGGAGCTGCCGATCCGCGCCCTGCGGTCGCAGTTCGCCTCGGCCGTCGACCTGATCATCCAGGCGAGCCGGCTCCAGGGCGGCCCGCGCAAGGTGACGAGCATCTCCGAGGTCGTCGGCATGGAGGGCGACACGATCATCATGCAGGAGATCTTCGCCTTCCGGCAGGTGGGCGTCGACGCCAACGGCCGCGCCTTCGGCGAGTTCATCGCCACCGGCATCCGGCCGACCTTCATGGACCGGCTCGAATACGCCGGCTGCCACCTCACGCCCGACGTCTTCCGCCAGCGGGTGCTGCTTGAAGGATTGAACCGAACCAGGGCCGGAGCGTCGCGGCCCATGATCGATGCCACGATGGTCCCGATCCTCGATCGGCGTGGCGGTGATCGCTGCGATCGGCGGGGTCGGCTTCCTGATGACGAAGTCGGTCGGGTCGCAGGCCGAGCAGCGGCTCGACGACCTGAACCTCAGGCCGGAGGCCAGGGGCGAGAAGTCCGACCCCGCCGGCGGCATCCTGCTGCGGCCGCCGGCGATCGACCTGGAGCCGCCCGTCGTTCTGGACCAAGCTGGTCCCCAACGTCGAGAACCTCAACCGGCTCTACGAGCAGGCCGACGTCAACCTCCCGTTCAACCGGTTCATGGCGATCGTCGGCGGCCTGGCGATCGGCGGCGCGGTGCTCGGGGTGGTGCTCGGGCTGCCCCGCTGCTGGTGCCCGCTCGGGTCGGCTGGTCCTGGGCGGTCATGCCGTTCTTCTGGCTGGTGCGGCGGAAGAAGAAGCGGATCAAGAAGTTCCTCGACGCGATGCCCGAGGCGGTCGAGCTGATCGGCCGCGGCCTCCGCGCCGGGCACGGCCTGGCCTCGGGGCTGCACCTGGTCGCCGAGGAGATGAAGGGGCCGATCGCCGACGAGTTCGGCCGCGTCTTCGAGGAGCAGAACCTGGGCATCCCGATCGAGCTGGCCCTGCGCGGCATGGCCGACCGGATCCCGTCGATGGACGTCCGGTTCTTCGTGATCGCGGTGGTCATCCAGCGCGCGACCGGCGGCGACCTGGCCGAGGTGCTCGACAAGATCGGCCGGCTGATCCGCCAGCGGTTCGAGCTCTACGGCCACGTCCGGTCGCTGACGGCCGAGGGCCGGCTCTCGGGCATCGTGCTGCTGGCCTGCCGCCGGGCCTGCTCGCCTTCCTCGTCGATCGTCGAACTATGACTACGTCAGCGTCCTGTTCACCACGCCGGTCGGCAACAAGATGCTGACCGATCACGGCGGTGCTGCAGGTGGTCGGGGCGCTGGTCGATCAAGAAGATCGTCGCGATCAAGGTGTGAACGACCATGACTTCACGCTGCGACATGCTGATCCCGCTGGCGGTCTTCGTGGCGATCACGCTGGGCGTCTGGGGCGTCCTGGCGGCGATCGCCGACCGGCCGGCGAACGCCGAGGACCGGCTCCGCGGCTGCTCGACCCGGCGCGCCCGCGCGGCCCGACGGCGACGGCCCTGGCGCAGCAGCAGGAGCGGTTCCAGGCGCGGGTGGCGGAGGCGGCGCGGCAAGCTCGGCAAGTCGCTCCGCCCGAGCGACGAGGCCGAGCTGGGCAAGGTCCGGCTGAAGCTCGCTCAACGCCGGGTTCCGCAGCGAGCAGGCGGTCGCCGATCTTCTACGGGATCAAGGTCCTCGGCATGCTGCTCGGGCTGGCGATCGCCGTCCCGCTGGTCGTCGTGCCGCTACGGCATGACGCAGACGGGCCTGACGCTACATCGTCCTGGCCGGCGGCGTCGGGTTCTACCTGCCCGACTGTCGTGGTCAACAGCCGGAAGAAGAAGCGGGCCGAGGCGATCTTCCTCGGCCTGCCCGACGCGCTCGACCTGATGGTCGTCTGCGTCGAGGCCGGGCTCGGGCTCGACACGGCGATGCGGCGGGTCACCAGCGAGCTGGCCGACGTCGTGCCCGGTGCTCTGCGAGGAGTTCGCGATCGCCAACTTCCAGGTCCAGATGGGCCGCGCCCGCAAGGACGTCCTCCGCGACCTGGGCATCCGGACCGGCGTCGACGACATGCGGTCGCTGGCCGCGGTGGTCATCCAGGCCGAGAAGTTCGGGTCGAGCATCGGCTCGGCGCTGCGGGTCCAGTCCGACGCGATGCGGCTGAGGCGGCGGCAGCTCGCCGAGGAGCGGGCCGCCAAGACGGCCGTCAAGATCATGATCCCGCTGGTCCTGTTCATCTTCCCCGGCGTCTTCGTCGTCCTGGTCGGCCCGGCCGGCATCCAGATCGCCACGACCCTGATGGGCAAGTGACCGCCCGAGAGGCCCCCATGCGCAAGCTCGCCTCGATCTCGGTCGACGACCGGCCCCGCCGCCGAGGGCCGCGCGCCGGCGCGCTGCTGGCCCTCCTCCTGCTCGCCCTCTCGCCGGTGATCTACGAGGCCGTGCTGCTCGTCGTGGCGCAGTGGAAGGGCCTCTTCGGCGTCGGCATGCGGGTCGAGACCCCCGTGCTCCACCGGCTCGAATCGATGCTGACCCTCGGCCGCCAGGAGCTCTCGCTCCAGACCCACGGCTTCTTCCACCAGGGCACCTGGAGCACCTCGTTCGTCGTCCTCTTCGCGCTGTTCTGGACCGGCGTCCTCGCCCTGATGCTCCGCAAGTGCCATTGATGGGGCGGGGCCGGACCCTCGTCTCCTATCCCCCATCCTGGACGAGGACGCGGACGAGCCCCTCGGCCAGCAGGGCCATCCGGTAGACCTCGGCGGCCGGGCGGGCGCGGCCGCGGGGCTGCTGCGAGGCGCACGGAGGATTCGCTCGATGCGGGGGACGATCGCGTCGAGGTGGAAGTCGCGCGCGACGGCGGCGGAGGCCCGCGCGGCGATCGGGCGCAGGTCGATCCGGCCCTCGATGACGTCGCGGAACAGCCGCGCGAACGCCTCGGCCGAGCGGTCGGCCTTGAGGCAGTGGACGCCGTGGACCAGCCACTCGGCCAGCCCGCAGTGCGCCGCGATCGCCGGCACGCACCCGTGCGCCGCCGCCTCCAGGGGCCCAGCCCGAACGGCTCGCGCGCCCAGGTCGGGAAGGCGAACAGGTCGTAGCCCGCGTAAAGGCGGCCGAGCTCGGCGTGCGTGCGCATCCCCTTCAGCGCGACCCGGTCGCCCACGCCGCGCCCGAGGATCAGGTCGGGGTAGTGCGACTCGTCGACGTCGGCCGACTGGCCGTACAGGTCCAGCGCGATCGCGTCGCACCCCTCGTCGCGCAGCAGGGCGACCGCCTCGATCAGCAGGTCGATCCCCTTGGCCGGGCTCAGCCGCCCGGCGCTGACGACGCGCAGGCGGCCCTCCCGGCAGTACGGCTCCCTCGCCGACGGCCGGTCGTCGACGACCCAGTTGGGCAGGACCTCGACGCGCCCGCTCAGCGGCACGCCGCTCGCCTCGATCTCGCGGCGGAGCCGGGTGCTCACGACGATGAAGTGGCCGCGCCAGGCGTCCGAACTGCCGCGCGACCGCGGGCAGGACCCGCCCCCACCTGCTGCACACGTAGCGCGGCACGTCGTCGCCGAGCTGCCAGACCCAGGGGACCTGCATCTGCTGCAAGCACCCGATCAGCCCGAGCCCCCCAGCCCGACCACGCTGCACACGTAGACGACGTCCGGCCTCTCGTCCTCCAGGACGGTCGCCAGTCTGGTAGACGTTGTGGCGCAGACCATCCGCGACTCGGCGTCGTCGAGCAGCTCGGCCGACGGCGGCCTCCACCCCACGCGAGGGGCGTTCCACAGCTCGGTCAGCTTCAAGGTCCGGATCACATGCGACTCGCGCCCGACCGGGACGCGCGGCGACGACGTCAGCACCCGGACCTCGTGCCCCCGCGCCGCCAGCGCGTCGGCCACCTGCCGGCACGCCAGCTCGTAGCCCCCGACCACGTCGGGCGGGTACAGGTTGCTCAGGACCAGGACCTTCACGCCGCCCTCCTGGAGAGAGAAGTGCTGAGTGCTGAGTGCTGAGTGCTGAGTGCTGAGTGCTGAGTGCTGAGATGGGAAGCACAATCCTTCTCGGGACGGCACCGCCCAGCTATCAGATGAAAGACGGTGGGCGGTGCCCACCCTACGAAGACTCAGCACTCAGCACTTTCCATGAAGCACTTCTCGATAGACCCCCGCCAGCGCCTCGCCGACGGCGTCGATGCCGTACTTCGCCTCGACCGCCCGGCGCCCTTGCTGTCCCATCCGATCGGCGAGGGCGGGGTCGTCGGCCAGGAGGCGGATCTTGCGGGCCAGGTCGTCGCGGCCGTCGAAGACGAAGCCGGTGGCCCCTTCCTCGATGAACTCGGGGGGCGCGGCCACGCGCGAGGCGAGCGCGGGGGTGCCGCACGCCAGGGACTCCAGGACCGTCAGGCCGACCACGTCCGGGGCGCGGTGGACCTGCCCGGAGGCGTCGCGATGGACCGTCGCGACGACCGTCGCCAGCGCCCTGCGGTAGAGGTCGCGCAGGGTGTCCTCGTCGTCCGCGTCGACGAACTCGACGCGGCGGCCCGAGGCCAGCGCCCGGACCTGCCGCCCGTAGTCGTCATCGCCGGGACGGCCGCAGACGGTCAATGACACGCCCTCGGGCAGCGCGGCGATGGCCAGGTCGATCCCCCGCGACGGGTGCAACGGGCCGACGCACAGGACGCCGTCGCGGGGCGAGCGATCGGGCGGGGGGGAGAAGCGGGACGGGTCGACGCCCCCCGGGATGATCGCGACCGGGACGGTCGTCCGCGACAGCGAGGCGCCGAAGGCGGAGTGGGCGATGATCCGGTCGGCGAGCTTCAGGGCGTCGGCCTCGACGCCGAGCGCACGGCCCCGGGCGCCGCGGTCGGTCAGGCAGACGGGCTTGTCCATCGCCTTGGCCGCCAGCAGCGCCGCCCAGGTCGCGCGGGTGTAGACCTCGTGGACGTGGACGAGGTCGGCGCCCTCGATCGCCTCGGCGAGGCCCCAGGCGATCGCGTCGAGCGGGTCCGGGGTCCGGGTCGTCTCCAGGACGCGCACCGACACCCCGGGCCCGATCGCCCGCCGCTCGTCCCGATCGCCGTGGACCAGGACCTCGACCTCGAAGGCGCCCCGCGACGACGCGACGACGCCCCGCGCCAGGCCCACGACGGAACGGTCCTCGCCGCCCGGGCGGCCCGGCTCCGCGACGAACCGGGGGATCAGGTAGACGACCTTCGTGGTCACGCCGATCGGCCTCCCCCATTCCGGCGCCGTCCTCGCCGTCCGGACATGGCTGGCCTTCGCCTTTCGTCCCCCCAACCGTCCCTCCCCCGCGGGGGGGATGGATCAGAACACCCCCCCCTCGTGGGGGGGGCCGCGACGGGGGTGTTGAATGGGGGGATCAGGTCCGGGTGTTTAGCAAACGATCCCAGGCCCGTCAATCCGAACTGAAGGCGACATCACCCGGCCAGCAATGCGAGGCTCGCCGAGGAGTCGTTTTGCAGCCCCCCGGAGGGGGCAACCGGGTCGTCTCTCAGGCGACCGAGGCGGCAAGGAGCTCGGCCTTCACCTCGTCGGCGAACCGGGCCCGGCTGAACCGCGACGACGTGGGCCAGCCCCCGCGCGATCCGGACGGCCCGCTCAGCGGGGTCGGTGGCCAGGGCGTGCATGGCGACGGCCAGGGCCCGGGGATCGGCCGCGTCGAGATACCAGGGCGCATCGCCGCCGGCCTCGGTCAGGGCGCTGTTGCGGAGGGTCACGACCGGGCAGCCGCTGGCCAGGGCCTCGACGACCGGCAGCCCGAAGCCCTCGTAATCCGACGGGTAGAGCAGGGCGATCGCGTCGGCCAGCAGACCCCGCAGGATCGGCTCGGCGACGTGGCCGGCGCGGATCGACCCCGCGACGGGGCCGGGCAGGGGCCGGCGGTCGTCGGGGCCGGCGAAGACCAGGAGGTGCCCCGGGTGCTCGCGCCGGTGGGCCGCGAAGGCGTCGAGGATCGCCGGGACGTTGCGGCGGCGGGAGCGCTTGCCGACGAAGAGGAAGAAGGGGCGATCGCCCAGGCCGAGCGCACGGCGGGCGCCCCGGACGTTCCGCCGAGTCGGCGCGGCAGGGGGCGGAACGACGGGCTCGGGGCCGGGATAGACGACCCGGAGCCGATCGTCCGGGACGCCGTGGACGCGGGCCACGTCGCGCGCCGTGGCCCGCGACGGGACGAGCACGCGGCCGGCCCGACGCGCCGCCAGGCGATAGCGCCAGCCGAACCGCCAGCGGACGTGCCGGGGGAAGCTCCGCGGGCACCGACCAGGGGAGCGTGTCGTAGACGACCAGGACCGTCCGGCCCGTCCAGTTCAGCGGGACGAGGTTGGCCGGGGCGAACAGGAGGTCGCCGGGCCGCAGCTCGCGCCGCAGGCCGAGGCACTCCCAGGCCAGGCCCGGCCAGCCCTCGCCGACGACCTTGGCCCGCAGCCCGGGGGCCGTCGGGACCCGCCCCAGCCCGCGGCGGTCGCGCAGGACGACCAGCGTCTCGGCCAGCGGCAGGCCGGTCCGCGGCCCAGTCGTCGAGCAGGCCCTCCAGGCAGCGGCCGACCCCGGTCCGCTCGGCCGTGAGCCGTCTGGCCGTCGATGACCAGTCGCATCGTCCCCCCTCCTCCGCGTCCCCTCGGGCGCCGGGGATTGTACCGAGGCGCGCCCTCCGTACCAGCCGGAACCGATCGAGGGGGAGCCTCCAGCCGCGAGGGCGACCCTCCCCCTTGCCCTGGCACCGCGCCGGGAGATCGTCACTTTTTGTTGAACATCGCGGCGGGAGATCCCTCCCGTTTCGCCGTCGAACCAATCCCGCCATCGCTTCGTAAACACATGGTCCGTTCGAATTTTAGGATGCCCGGCCCGGTTACGGTCCGGGTCCGCGTGTGCGCGTTTCCCGAAACGAAGCGAATCGCGCCGCGCCCGGGTGTCACCCGCGGAATCTGAGGACAGGGCGGCGGGCGGGCCCGATAATAAGGTTAAGGCGGTCGTGAGGGCCGCGATCCCGGATGAGATCCCGCCATTCCGGCGCGACGGCGGAAATTCGGGTTCGCAAACTTGACCGCGCGTGCTACAATGCAGCGGTCGAACGAGACGAGGATTGCACCCCACCGGCTTGAGGCCGAGATCCTACCTCGCGAGCCGTCTCCCCGTTGGTCTCTTTGCGCTGGCTCTTCTTTCCGCGTCCGGCGCGACGCCGGAGCGGACTCCCTTGGCGCGACAAGGCCGACATGTATGGCTAGCCGCGTCCGAGAGACGGACGACCGATCGGGTCGTCCCGTCCGCGCCGCAAGTCGGGGTTCACAAGGAGTTGAGTTTGCAACGACGATGACGACGACGATGATGACGCCCCCGCCACCGAGGGGTTCCTCGAGCCTGGGCGTCAGCGAGACGACCCTGCGCCGCCCTGGACCGCGCCGGGTTACCGCGAGCCGAGCCCGATCCAGGAGCAGATGATCGCCCCGGCGATCGCCGGGCGCGACTGCCTGGGCAACGCGCCGACCGGGACGGGCAAGACCGCCGCGTTCCTGATCCCGATCCTGGAGAAGATCGACGAGCGCGACCGCCGGCCGCAGGCCCTGATCCTGGCGCCGACGCGCGAGCTGGTCGATCCAGATCTGCCGCGAGTTCGAGAAGCTCTCGCTACGGCCGCCGCGCCTGCGCCGTGGCGCGTGGTCGGCGGCGAGTCGATCGTCCGCCAGCAGCGGCTGCTCGGCGCCGGCTGCCAGGTCGTGGTCGCCACGCCCGGCCGGCTGATGGACCTGATGGCCCGCCACGCCGATCCGGCTCGACAAGGTCAAGATCGTCGTGCTCGACGAGGCCGACCAGATGCTCGACATCGGCTTCCGGCCGGCCGTCGAGACGATCCTCAAGGCCGTCCCGCGGCCCGCGGCAGACCCTGCTCCTCTCGGCCACGATGCCGCCGGGCGTCCGCGAGCTGGCGCAGACCTACCTCGACGACCCGGTCGACGTCCGCCTGATCCGCGAGAACGAGGACGCGACGATCCCGGCGATCCGGCAGTCGTACCTGATGGTCGCACCCCGACCGGAAGTTCGACCTGCTGGTCAGGCTGCTCCAGCGCGAGCAGCCGCACGCGGGCGATCGTCTTCTGCCGGACCAAGCGCGGGGCCGACCGCGTCGGCGACCTGCTCCGCGCCGAGGGGCTTCCGCGCCGACGCGATGCACGGCAACCTCAGCCAGGTCGCAGCGCAACCGGGTCCTCCAGGCGTTCCGCATCGGGCCGGCTGACGATCCTGGTGGCGACCGACGTCGTCGGCCGCGGGATCGACGTCCGGGGCGTCTCGCACGTCATCAACTTCGACCTGCCCGACGACCCGACGCACTACGTCCACCGGATCGGCCGGACCGGCCGGATGGGCAACGACGGCGTCGGCCTTCTCGCTCGTCCTGCCCGACCAGGGCAAGCTGCTCGACCAGATCGAGCGGTGCATCTCCCGCGAGCTGGAGGGCGACCAGGTCGAGGGCGTCCCGACGCCCGGCCCGCCCGGTCTTCCATCGCCCGCAGGCCCGATCGGGCTTCCGCCGCGGCCCCGCGCGGCCGGCGGCGGTCCCCGCAGCGTGCCACCTCGTCCTACCACGGCGTCCGTCGCCGTCGCGACCGCGAGGCCCAGGGCGCGGGCGCGCCTGAGGCGCCTCGCGGGAGCCTGAATGATCGATGAACGATGGCGGATGCCGGATCGAGCCCCTCGGGCCGTCCGGCATCCGCCATCTTCGTTTGTCCATCCCGCGATCGAGTGGGCAGGTCCGATGGCGGGTTGCGCCGCGCCGACCCCACGCCGTCCGACTCAAGTGTTCCGCAGGGCGATCAGCCGGCAGGGCCGGCGCTCCGCGGCCCCCAGCAGGGTCGGCCGGTCGATGGGACCGCTCCAGGCCGAAGGAGCCCAGGTCGCCGGATCGTCGGCGACCCGGGCATCACCGGGCCCTCGGCCGCCGCGCCCCGGCCATCGCCGCACCGACCGGGCTCGACCCGGAGCCGGGTCACCTCGCCGGTGCGCGGCCCCCAGGTCGTCTGGATCTTCACGGCCGCCTGGCCGCTGTCCGACTCGCCGCCGCAGCCGGGGGATTCGCCCGCGTAGGGATCGGGCGCGGTGACGGTGGTGCTATCGCCGATCGCGACGGCCACCCGCGGCCCCGTCGGCGGCTGACGCGGGGAGGGGGCGTATCCGACCTCGACCGGCCGGGCCGGATCAGGATTCCCGGCCCCTCCGGGCGATCGCCAGGATGTCGGACTCGGCGAGCTGCGCGGGGGGGACGGCGGACCTGTCGGTGCGGAGGCCCGTGGCCGAGCCGTCGCGGAGCAGGTGGAACTGGCCGGGGCCCTGGCCGGGGAGCCTGGCGGCGACGTCGACGCGGCACTCGCTGAGCATCGGCTTCATCTTGTTCAGCGCAGTCTGCTCCTTGACCTGGCCGACGAACCAGGTGCGGATCGTGTCGCGGCACTTGTAGTCGAAATCGCCGGGGCTCTGCGAGGCCAGGAGCAGGCCGAGCCCGGCCGACCGGGCCCTCCTGAGCAGGTTCTCCATCGGCTCCTTGGTCGGCGGCTGCCGCGTGGCGGGCAGGTAGAGGTCGGCCTCGTCGAACATCAGGACCGCCTGGAGCCTCCCCGAGGGCGACGGCGACCGGCTCGTCCACCGCGTCATCTCGACCAGCAGCTGCGCGACCCAGAACTGGACGTCCTGCGGCGCGCCGAGGAACTTCGTGCTCACGACGCTCAGCCGTGTCTTGCCCGGCCTCGCGTGCGGGCCCAGCCCCAGCAGCGCCTCGGCCGCCAGGCGTTCCCCCTCGGCGTCGAGCAGGTCGCCCCGGCCGAGGCGGAGGGTCTCCAGGTCCTGCACGAGCCTGTCGAACAGCCGGATGTCGAGCATGCCGACCGCCTCGACGAGCTTCGGGTCGGACTCGTGGACGAAGCCGACCAGCGCGCCCATCGTCACGGCGGAGTCGGGCCGAGCCCGACGAGCAGGTCGATGGCGCTCGACAGGATGGCGAGCTTGGCCGGGTCGCTCCCCTTGTTGGAATAGTTCATCATGCCCGCCAGCGCCGAGGCGGCGTACTTCGCCACCTGCTTGCGCTCGAACGGCTCCATCGCGCCGAGGCCGGGCGGGACGATCGCGATCGACAGGGGGCGGCCGGTCGGGTTGCCGGGCGTGTAGACGGCGACCTCGACCCGTTCGCGGAGCCTACGGCGGCACGATGACGGGCCGTCGTCCTCCCCGGCCGCCGGGGGCGCCTCGGGCGCGAGGCCGGCCAGGCCGCACAGGTCCCCCTTGCGGTCGACCAGGATCGCCGGGATGCCGCGGAGCAGGAGCTGCTCGACGACGTTCAGCGCGACCGTCGTCTTGCCGCTCCCCGGGCTGCCCAGGAACGCCGCGTGCCGCGACAGGTCGTCGGGGTCGATCACCACCGTCGCCGCCGTCCGGTCGCTCGCCCTGCCGACGACGATCGGCCCCGAGTCTCCGACGGGAGGGCCCGCGGGCGTCGCGGGCCCCGGATCGGGCCGGACGGGAGGGGTCTCGGGGGGCGAGGGGACGGGGGACGGGGTCGTCGCGACGTCGAGGCCGAGGATCGTCCGCAGCGAGCTCAGGCGGCTCAGCGGCCTCGCCTCCTTCCGCCACGCCGCGAACGCGGGGTCGGATCGGTGCCGCTCGCCGAAGGCGGGCAGCGCGAGCATCGTCCGCCAGTCGGAGTCCTCGACGACCGCGCGGCGACCCCCTCGGGTGATCAGCTCGCCGAGCTTCTGCGAGACCTTGGCCTTCGGGCTGCTCGGGAAATCGGTCGAGCGGACGATCACCGGCCGCACCTCGCCGGCGCGCTCCACGACCTCGTTGATCTGCTTCGAGAGTCCCCCGCCCTGGGCATTCTTGTTGCACACGCCGACGAACAGCTTCTCGACCGAGTTGTCCGGCGCGTGCCGCTCGACGGGCACCATCCGGCCGCCCGCCTCGGCCTCGAACCAGTGGCCGTTCGTCATCTCGGCCGAACAGTCGGCGATCGCCCGCGCCAGGATCGTCGCCAGCGATGGCTCGTCGGTCGGGATGTCCGCCGAGAAGCTTGTGTGGAAGTCGTTCCAGGCTTGATCAAGGTGGATCGGCTCCGGCTCGCGCGGCTCGGGCCTGGCGACTGGGACCTCTCCGACGATCGTCCCGGCCGCGATGCATTTCTGCTGGTATTTCTGGCACCAGTCCAGGACGTCTCGGGTGCGCATCCCCGACAGCTTGGCCAGCTCGACGTCGGGGATGGGGAAGGTCCGCTGGTCGGCCGGGTAGGCGACCTCGCGGGATTCATAAAGATATTTGAGGCGGTAGGCGATCAGGTCGGCGACCTCGCCCGCCTCTCGATTACCCTTCACGAGGATTGGAGTGGGGTCGCGTTCGATCCGGTCAATCACCGGCCGCGTGAGGTAGCCCTTCAGCTCTTCATAGAATTGTTCGAGGCAGGAGATGACGACGACCGAGGACGGCGTGTTATCGGCGAACTCGCAGAGGGCGGACATGGCGCGGCGGAATCGGCCATCCTTGTCGTCGAGGTTGTAGATCTCTTCGAGCTGGTCGACGAGCAGGACGAGCGATCCCGGCCCCAGGGCCCAGACGATCTCGCCAAGGCGCTGGACGACGCGCTGGGGGGCGTCGTCGTAGGAGCGGGGCTCCAGCCCGCCGAGGACGCGGCGGTCGGCGTCGGAGAGGCCCTCGCACCGGAGGTACTTGAGGATGCGGCCCTTGATCCTCGGGTCGTCGCGCTGGAGATAGAGCAGGGCCCGGACGAGGTCGAGGTCGACGCGGTCGAATCGATCCTGGACGACGATCCGGTCGGCGAGCTCGTCGATCAGGCGCGCCAATCCCTCGTGGTCGAGCTCGGCCTCGCGGACCTGGCGGAGCATGTCGAGCGACCGGCGCAGGGCGCTCGGCCAGGGCCGTCGAGAGCCGCATCAGGCCCGACGTCGCGGACTGGCGGCGGTCGTAGGGCTGGTCGAGCGACTCGACGAGGTTGTTGAGGATGTACCGGCCGTACTGGTTGGTCGAGGTGGTCATCTGCATGTAGCCGCAATAGCCCCGCGCCTCGGCGTGGGTCCAGTTGCGGAAGGCGCGCATCAGGTGGGTCTTGCCGCAGCCCGACTCGCCCAGCAGCAGCAGGATGCGGCCCGACGGCAGCCCCGGCGGTACCGTCGCCTTGCGGACCATGCGATGATACGCGGCGCGGGCCTCGTGGTGGATCGCCTCAACGTCGAGCGGGTCCTCCCTCCAGATCTCGTGCCGGTGCGCGATCGCGTGGAAGACCTCGGGCCCGTCGGCGGAGCAGAACGCGGCGACGCGGGGGTCGGCCGGGGCGGTGGGGCCGTCGGCGTCGGCGGCGTCGGAGCGGAAGGATGTGGCGGCGGGCGGCATCTCAAAGGGCCCCCTCGGGGATGCGGACGAAGTGGAAGGTGGCGTTGTGATAATGCGTCTCCGACTCGGCGACGTCGGCCGGGTCCATCGCCTCGACGAGGTCGGCGCGGCTCAGGTCAAGCAGCCGCGCGTTGTTCGCCTCGCCGAGCCTCCTCTTGAAGGCGTCGAGGCCCATCCCGTGCAGCGCGGGGTCATCCTGCGCGGCCCGCCAAAGGTGGACGATGAAGACCTTGTCGGCGCCGAACCGCCCCGACGCGCCCGCCCGCGCCGCGGCGAGGACTCGCTCGGCGAACGCCTCCAGGGAGAAGGCTGGGGCGAGGGCCCCGCCCGCGGCCCGATCGACCCAGGCGCGGATGGCGGCCTCGCGCAGCTCCTTGTCGTCGTCGCGGCGGGCCTTGACCGTGCGCGCGAGGAGCCGATCGACCGCCTTCCTGGGATCGACCGGGCGGCCGTCGCCGAGCTCGCGCTCGACGAGCGCCGCCAGGATGGCCTTCATGGTGAGCGGCCTCCCGCAGCACGATTCGAGGCCCATCAGCTTCCAGGTCAGCGCGTCAGTTGCCTGCTTGCCCGTGGGGTAATCGTCGATCGGCAGGCCGAACGTCGCCTTGAGCAGCGCGGCCTTGAAGCCGGGCGCGCCCGAGAACGGCTTGACCCGCGCCCGGACGGCGCCGGCAGACCGAGCGAGCGCGCCGGGAGGTATGTCTTCTTGATCGCGGCCCAGGTCGTCTTCGGCGGGAGCTCGGCGAGGCCGAGGAATTCGAGGGCCCGGCGCCGCCCCTCGGCGGTGATCGTGGGGCGCGTGGCCTTGCTCTTACCCTTTCGGACCTGGGCCACCAGGCCGGACGATTCGAGGTGCCCCATCGCACGCTCGATCAGGTCGGCCAGCGCCGGGCCGGACCAGCGGTGCTGGAGCAGCGGTTCGAGGTCCTTCGTGATCGTCTTGACGGTGTTCCCCTTGTCGCCGTCGGGGAGCAGGCGCGCAGGACGAGGGGGCCGACCGCGCTGATCTCGGGGTGCTCGGTCATCGGATGTCGCCTCGATCGTCCGGGATGCCGCGGCGGGACGCGACCGCCGCCAGGATCATATCCAGGACTTCTTCCAGGCGCGCGACCACGTCGACGGCCAGGACGCGCACCACCAGGAAGCCCCTCGCCTGGAGCGCGAAGTCCTTGCGGCGGTCGCGACGGTAGGCGTCGGCGTCCCGGAAATGGTAGTACCCGTCGACCTCGATCGCCAGCCTCAACTCGCGGGCGAGCAGGTCCACCTCCATCGCCGCCGCCCCGAAGCGGACGTCGAGCGCCTGGTTGAGGAGGAACAGGCCGGCGGTCTGCGGGAGCGATTCGAGCCTCTCGAACAGGAACCGTTCGGCGGCGCTGCGGGCCTCCTCGTCGCGCGCGGCGCCTCCCCGCTCGGCCGCCGACGCCTTGCGGGCCGCCTCGCCGAACAGGGCCACCAGCGCCTCCGAGGCGCCGTCGCCGGAGAGCCTCCGGATCGACCCGGCCAGGCGCGGCGGGTCGTCGGCGATCGCGTCGCCGAGGCGCCGCGCGATGATATCTTCACCAACCCCCTCGACCCGGATCACCCCCTCGCGCAGGAGGGCCTTGGCGCGCATCTCGGCGCGAGCCGATCGAAGGCTTCGAACGCATCCGCGGCGACGGCCAGCACCAGGGTCAATCGCGGGTTCGCCGCGGCCATCTCGGCCAGGAGGCGGGCGGCCGTCTCGAGGCGGGCCGACGGGCCGGGGACGGGCTCGCCCCGATCCACCAGCAGCAGGACCGGGTCGGACCCCGGCGGGACCAGCCCGAGCAGCGCGGCGACGACCCGCGCCGGGCCCCCTCCGCCGTCGGGATGCTCGGAGGCCAGGTGCGCGGCCAGCGCATCGAAGGCGATCGGCCCGCCGTCGTCGGGCCGCTCCAGGAGCCAGCGGCAGGCCCATTCCGGGGCCGAGGGGGACGGCCCCGGCAGGACCGCGTCGAGGAACGTCGCGCGTTCGACGGGGGACGACCTCCGCCGGACGAGCGCCCCGACCTCGCCCTCGTCGCGCCCGAGGTGGCGCGCCAGCCACGCGACGGCGTCGCGCCGCAGGTCGCGCCCGAGGGCGATCCGACCCGCCCAGGACGCGACCGCCGCGACGAGGCCGGTGACGTCCTCCCGGACCAGCCCCCGGCCCCTCCCCTCCGCCCAGCCGCGGACCGCGCCGAGGGCCAGCCCGACCGGCCCGACCAGCACCGAGACGGTCGGCCTCCCGCCGCCGCGGCGCCTCTCGTGGCGGTCGAGCAGGCCGGAGGCCGTCGCGATCCCGGCGTCGGCCGGCGAGGCCGTCATGGCGAACCTCCGGGGTCACGCACCGCCGCTCCTGTCATTCTCGCAGATCAACGAGTTATCCCATTATGGCCGATCGCGACCCTCGATGCCAGGAGATGCCCCGTCGTCGCCTCGATAGGCGACCCGGCCGCCCCCGTTCCGCTAATGATTCCGGCCGAGGCGGGGCAACGCGCATACTTTGGCGATCGGGAAAAAGTCCCGAAATTTGTGGCGATTTCGGCCTGGCGACGGCGTGATTCGGGGTTTATTATCCCTTGATTTCTGGCATAAGATGCGAGCGATGTCCCTCGAAGTGTGCGGGACCAACCAGGGGAGGGAGTCACGATGGCCACCATGCGACGTCGGCATGCCAGGACGAGACTGTCATCGCTCATGACCTCGGAGTGCCGTGCGCGGTCGAGATCGGAGATGAAATACCTGCTCTTCTTCCCCGAGGGTTACGACGAGGAGGACCGAGACTGGCCGCTGCTCGTCTTCCTGCACGGCGCCGCCGAGGCGGGGGGCGACCTCCAGCGGGTCAAGAGGCACGGGCCGCCGAGGCGGATCGAGGAGGGGAGCGAGCCCCCCTTCCTGGTCCTGTCGCCGCAGAGCGACCGCGCCGGCTGGGACGTGGTGGCGCTCGACCAGCTCCTGGACGAGGTGCTCGGCGAGCACCGCGTCGACGAGGACCGCGTCTTCCTGACCGGCCTGAGCATGGGGGGCTTCGGCACCTGGAGCTGGGCCGCGGCCCGCCCCGAGCGATTCGCCGCGATCGCGCCGATCTGCGGCGGCGGCAATCCCGCGACGGCGCACCGCCTCCGGGACGTCCCCGCCTGGGTGTTCCACGGGGCGCGCGACCGGATCGTCCCCCTGGCCTATTCCGAGGCCATGGTCGAGGCGCTGCGGAGGGTCGGCGCCGACGTCCGGTTCACCGTCGACCCCGACGGCGGCCACGACGCGTGGACCGCGGCCTACGACGACCCCGCCCTCTACCAGTGGTTCCTCGGCCATCGGCGGCGGGCGGCGAACCGCCACTGGGTCGCCGCCCGGGGTTGACATGGATGAACAGTGAGCAAGAGATTTCACCACGGAGACCACAGAGCACACGGAGACAGAGAAGAGGAGAAGAGGGATTTAGAGGCTATCCGTGAAGCCCCCGAAGGGGGCGACCGTGCGTAGCCAGGGGCGCAAGCCCCTGGATCTCGAGAGCGCCGCGACCATCCCCGACTGATCCCCCTCCGTCGGGCCCGATCCCAGGGGCTTGCGCCCCTGGCTACGCACGGTCGCCCCCTTCGGGGGCTACAAGAGACAACTTCCCGGATCGCCTCTTACAGTCGAAGCAGGGTTCGGTCACGACGGACGCCATGACTTGATCCCCTCCTTCCCCCCGGGCCGCTCGCACGCGGCCGATCGCGGCCGTCGCAACGCGCCCCCTCGGGATTGTTCGGGCGCGACGGCTGAAATCCCTGCGCGTATGGAATTTTATCCGTTTCGAAGCCTTCGGTCCTTTCGAACGGTCCGGCGGAGGAGAGGAGGCACGAGGGGGGCTGGCGCGGCTGGCCTTTCCGATCCGGGCCGGCTTGGCGTATGATCGGCGAGGAGGGCGGCGGGCGCCGCGCGAGGCGGCCGTCGCGACCCCGACCCGAGGCCCCGGGCCCAAGGCACCATGACCCGACGCACCCGAGGACGCGAGATCGCGCTCCAGGTCCTGTACCAGACCGAGCAGAACCCCGGGCTGGCCCCCGAGGAGGTCCGGCGGTTCATCGAGCGCCGGCTCCGCGGCGACCGCAAGCTCTGCGAGTTCGCCGCCGGCCTGGTCGCGGGCGTCCACGCGCACCAGCCCCGGATCGACGCGATGATCTCCGAGGTCGCCGAGAACTGGCGGCTCGACCGCATGGCGGCGATCGACCGCAACATCCTCCGTCTCGGCGCCTACGAGATGCTCTTCTGCGACGACGTGCCGACGAAGGTGGCGATCAACGAGTCGCTCGAGCTGGCCAAGCGGTACAGCACGGCGCAGTCGAGCCGGTTCGTCAACGGCATCCTCGACCGGCTCCAGGCCGTCGACCCCGAGGCGGGCGGCCCGCCCGACGGGTCGGGGCCGGCGGACGGGCCGACCCCCGAACCCTCAACCTGAACCCCGGCCCGTCCACCGTGCGGCACCCGCCCCGAACATCGCGGAGGACGACCGGCCGATCGGCCGCCGCCGACCTGCACGTCCACACGACGCACTCCGACGGCGTGTGCTCGCCGTGCGAGGTCGTCCGCGCCGCGGCCGGCGTCGGCCTGTCGGCGCTGGCGATCACCGACCACGACACCCTCTCGGCGATGGCCGTGGCGCGGCCCGAGGCCGAGAGGGTCGGGATCGAGCTGGTCGCCGGGGTCGAGCTGACGGCCGAGTTCCAGGGGCGCGAGGTCCACATCCTGGGGCACTTCGTCCGCGACGACGACCCTGCGCTGGTGGCCGCCACGACGAGGCTGAAGGAGGCCCGCATCGGGCGGCTCCGCGCGATGGCCGATCGGCTCGCGGGGCTCGGGCTGTGGGTCGACCTGGCGGCGCTGCGCGACGCCTTCCCCCGCGCCACGCTCGGCCGCCGGCACCTGGCCGACTGGCTGTCGCGGACCGGGCAGGTGGCGGGCCCCCGCGAGGCGTTCGCCCGCTACCTCGGCGACGACGGCCCCGCGCAGGTCGCCAAGCCGAGGCTCGCCTGGTCCGAGGCGATCGCCTTGATCCGGGGCGCGGGCGGGGTCGCCGCCCTGGCGCACCCGAGGCACGACCTCCGCGGCGAGGCGCTGGAGGAACTGGCCGGCGCCGGCCTCGGGGCCATCGAGGTGGCCGGGCCCGGCCTTGACGCCCGCATGGGACGCCTTTGGCGCGACCGGGCCGACCGGCTCGGGCTGGTGCCGATCGCCGGCTCGGACTTCCACGCCCAGGACCGACCCGGCCGCTGGGTCGGCTCGATCACCACGGGCGGGCCCGTCCTGGAGCGGCTCCGGCGGGCCGCCCTACAATAGACGAAGAGAAGACCGGATCGGCGCGTCCCGCGCGCCCCGAGAGAAGGACTGAGATGGCGATCAAGAGCCTGCTGGATCGGTTCCGCAAGGGGCTGGCGAAGACGGCCCAGCTGTTCACGGGCATGCGGTCGTGGTTCGGCCGCAAGGTCGAGCAGTCGTTCCTCGACGAGCTGGAGGCGCGGCTGATCCAGGCCGACGTGGGGGTCAAGGCCACCGCGCAAATCGTCGAGAGGGTCCGCGAGGCGTATGCCGACAAGGTCGTCGACGAGGACCTGCTCCAGTTCGTCAAGGAGGAGCTCAAGGCGCTGCTGGCCGACCCGAGGCCGGGGGCGCTGGCGACCGCCGCGAGCGGGCCGACGGTCTACCTGATCGCCGGGGTCAACGGGTCGGGCAAGACGACGTCGATCGCCAAGCTGGCGCAGCGCCTCAAGGACGAGGGCCGGACGATCCTGCTGGCCGCCTGCGACACCTTCCGCGCCGCCGCCGCCGACCAGTTGACCATCTGGGCCCAGCGGTCGGGCTCGGACATCGTCAAGGGCGACCCCGGCGCCGACCCGGCCAGCGTGGCGCACGACGCCTGCGACCGCGCCCTGGCGCGCGGCGCCGACGTGCTGATCGTCGACACCGCCGGCCGCCTGCACACGCAGGCGCACCTGATGCGCGAGCTGGAGAAGGTCCGCAACGTCCTCCAGCGCAAGGTCCCGGGCGCCCGCACGAGGTCGCTCTTGGTGCTCGACGCGACCAACGGCCAGAACGCGATCCGGCAGGCCGAGGCCTTCACCAAGAGCATCGGCTGCACCGGCGTGATCCTGACGAAGCTCGACGGCACCGCCAAGGGGGGGGTCGTCGTCGCGGTCCGCCAGACGATCGACCTGCCCGTCAAGTTCGTCGGCGTCGGCGAGGCCATCGACGACCTCCAGCCGTTCGACTCCGACACCTTCGTCGAATCGCTCTTCGCCTGAGCGGCCTGGGCGGGCCTTGCGGCGGGGATTGACTTGCCCGGCGATCGTCGTAAACTCGGACCGGAGCGACCGCGCCGAAGTGGCGGAATGGCAGACGCGCCGGACTCAAAATCCGGTCCCCGCAAGGGGGTGTGGGTTCAAGTCCCACCTTCGGTATCAACGACTTACGGCAAAGCCGGGTTGGCCCGACACGCGAGCCTGGCAACAATCCGGCAACGACGCTGCGGTGGCGTTGGAGCGACCCCATGGCCGGACTCCGGGGACGCAACGGCAGCCACCGCTTCCACCTCCACGGCAAGCAGCGTTTCCATCAAGATCGGCGAGGTGTCGGCGGAAGAAGCCCAGGCCCAATCCGCCCAGGACGATCACCTGCCACTCCGGCCCAAGCAGCGGTTGATCGAGCTGCCGCCCGGCGTCGGTATCGTCGAAAGACATCCAGCATGACGGCAGGTCGCCGGCCGGCCCGGACACGATGCGGACGCTGACGCTCGCCGGCTTCCGCGGCCAGGCGGAGCCGGCGGGCTTCGGCTTGACACGACGGTCCGGCAGCAAGACCTCCCGCTAGAACCGGAGCAATTCGGCGTGCGAGATCGAGCGATTTCTCGAGCCGAGATCATGCCCGGCCCCGGAGATTCGCGCCGTTTTCATCGTGTATGGACCAAGACATTTTGGTCCACTGAAATGAACAATGGAGGGGCCGGACATGGAGCCCGAACTCCTTTGGCGTGAGGCGACTTGCGTTTCGAGACAGACGAACTCCCCGACTAGGACTCGAACCTAGAACCTAGCGGTTAACAGCCGCTCGCTCTACCGATTGAGCTATCGGGGAATCGGCCCCCTGAGCATACCGACCGGGGCGATGCCGCTTCAAGGGCAGTTCTCGGGTGTGCCCCGGAGGAGACGTTGGCGAGCCGGGGTGATCGGTGCGAACCCCGGGGTCACGGAGGCGGACCACACGCCCCGCTCGTCGGCCGCGCCGGGCGGTCGCCCTCACTCCTTGGCGGTCGCCTTCGCATCGTGCTGCTCGATCGCCTTCTCGAGGATGCCCACGATCAGGGCGTTGAGCGACGCCTTGTCCTCCTTAGCCCAGCTCGCCAGTTGTTCATGCAGCACTGGGGGCATGCGGATCTGGAAATGGACGACAGTCTCTGGCATGGTAGAGACTCCTGAACTTCGGAAGGTCGATCCGATCACATACGGTTCAATGCCAGTCCCCACGGTCACATCGGACGACGCGAGACCTGAGGCACGCATCGTAATTGTACCCGATAACTCGCGACAGTCTTAAAGTAATTTCCGATCGGCGCTTTGCGGGATGTCCCCGGGCCGAGCAATCCGATCCCGCGGCTCGGCGACGACCGGGCGTATCCTCGCGACGGCCTTTCGTGTAAACCGGATGGGTCGCGGCGCGGGATCGGGCCGTCCCATCCATGCATCCGACAGGAGGGGGCCCTGGGTGGATCGGGCCGCTCGGCCCATCGTCCGGGTCGTGGGAGGACAGGACCGCGCATGGGAGGAGACGAGACCCCCCCAGACTCGCCGATCAGCGGCGATTCCGACGAGGTCGTCCGGCAGTTCGTCGAGCACTGGGGGATGATGGCCCGCGCCTGGGGCATCAACGCCACCATGGGCGAGCTGTTCGCGCTGCTCTACATCACCGGGACCGACTGGACGGCCGATGCGCTGCGGCAGTGGCTCCGCGTGTCGCGGGGCAACGTCAGCATGAACCTCCGCGAGCTGATCGGCTGGGGGGTCGTCCACAAGGTCCACCGCCAGGGCGAGCGCCGCGAGTTCTACCGCGCCGAGAGCCACGTCTGGACCCTGTTCCGCCGCATCCTCGGCGAGCGGAAGCGCCGCGAGCTCGACCCGACGCTCGCCGTGCTGGAGCGGACCGTCGCGATGGGCCGGCGCCACCCGTCGCCCCCCGGCCAGGAGGAGCGGATCGCCGCCCTCCGTCAGTTCTTCGGCCTGATCGACGTGCTCGCCACCCGCCTGCTCACCCTCGACGCCGACGACCTGGACGAACTCGGCCAGTGGCTCGGCCCCGCCGACCCCCTGCCCCCGGATGTCTAGCGAATCTCCGAAAAAATCTCTCGCCCCCCTGTCCAGGGCCCGGCGGCCGTCCTAAAACAGGGCCGATGGGTCGAACATCCGGCCCGACGAACCAGCGTGCTGACGTCTCGCGGGCTGTCCACGCAATCTGGGCGGAAGGCGTGGACGACTCACCTTGGGGGTGGGAGCTTCGCGTGCCGTGAACCCGTCGGGGTTGCCTCCGGTCCTAGGATCGGACGGGATCTCCGGCGGGTTTTTTGCGGCCGGGGCCCTCGACCGGACGATCGGGGGAGGAATCCGCCTGCAATCTCGATGCAGCCTTCCCGATCGTCGCATCAACGCGATGGTTTCCTCAAAAATCGTTCATGATCCTCTTACGGCGACTCCTCCGTCCGTGTGGAATGGTATGGTTGGACTGGACGGAGCGCGGGAGATGCGTCCGATCGGATTTGGGCCCGCAATTTGCTTAAAGATTCGGGCGAACGTCCGGGCCGGTCCGGTCGGACGCAGTCATGGGGAGGTTGGTGGCGATGGCGTCCTCGATCGACTGGAAGGCCGTTTTCGTGTTCGTTCCGATCGTCGGGTTACTGGCCCTGGGCGTCTTCCTCACCTTGAAGAGCGGGGTGGCGAGCATCGCGACCCACCAGGGTGTCGAGAGGTTCCTGGGGAACCTCTCGCACCTGGTCCTCCGCCTGGCCGGTTTCGGGGTCGGCCTGATGGCCTTGCAGCGGTTCATCGGGCTTCCCGTCGGCTTCAACTGGTAACTCTCGAAGAGTGCTGGGTGCTGAGTACTCAGTGCGGGGAGGACAGCGTGCGGACTCAGGATTCAACCCTGTAGGGCGTGTGGGATACGCAATGTTCTGGCCGAGCCGGGAAATGGCGTATTCCAGACGCCCTACAGAGATCTCAGCACTCAACACTTCAGTTCCGCATCGCGTCAGGGCATCGCCGGTGCGCTGCGAAGTCCCTTCTGGTACTTCTCCAGCAGCGCCTTGAGCTGCGCGACCTCCTGCGGGTGCTCGGCGTAGAGGTTGCGGCGCTCGGCGAGGTCGCGCGACAGGTCGTACAACTCGCCCGGCTGGTCGTGCGGGCGGTAGCCGCGCTCTTGCTTGAGCCAGTCGGGTTCGCGGTTGTTGTTGTCGTCGCCGGTGGGCGCATCGATGAGCACCCAGTTGCCCCGGCGGATGGCGAATCGCCCCGTGCTGGTGTGGTGGACCGTGGCCTCCCGGATCGGCCCGGGCCGCGCCTGGCCGAGCAAAGCCGGCAGGATGTTGTAGCTGTCCTCGCCGGCATCGGCCGGCAACGAGGCGCCGAGCAGGGCGGCGACGGTGGCCATCAGGTCGGTGTGGCAGATCGTCTCGTCGCTGGTGCTCCCGGGCGGAATCCGGCCGGCCCAGCGGGCGAAGAACGGGACGCGATGGCCCCCCTCCCAGGCGTCGCGCTTCACGCCGCGGAGGCCGTCCATGCTGAAATGGCGATACTCCCGGGCACGCTCGTAGGCGAACCTCTCGGGGCCATTGTCGCTCGTGAGGATCAGCAGGGTGTCGCCCGCCAGCTTGTGCTCGTCGAGCGCCGCGGAGGACCTGGCCGACGGCCCAGTCGACCTCGACGACGAAGTCGCCGTAGTCGCCGGCCCCGCTCTTCCCCTTGAACTCGTCCGACGGCGCGACCGGCGTGTGCGGGCGCATTCAGGGCGAAGTAGAGGAAGAACGGATGGCCGGGCCCGCGGGCGGCCTGGTCGGCGATGAAGCTCGACCGCCTTCTCGGTCAGACGGGGCAGGACGCGGTCGAACCGGAACTCGGGGTCCTTCCAGCCGGCGCGGACGAACCCGACCTTCTCCTGACGCGCGGTGGGCTGCGCGACCACCCGATCGTTCTCGATGAACACGTAAGGGGCCATGTCCAGCGACGCCGAGATCCCGAAGAACGAGTCGAACCCGCGCGTGGTCGGCCCGTCGGCGATCGCCCGGGTGAAGTCGACCTCGGGGTCGGCCTCCTTGAAGTTGCCGGGCTTGATGGCGGCAGGGAGCGGGGTCCCGTCCTTCGTCATCCACCGCATGCCGAGGTGCCACTTGCCGACGCAGGCGGTCGCGTAGCCGTGCCTCTTCAGCAGCGCGGGGACGGTGAGGCGGCCCGGCTCGATCAGGGGCGGGTCGTATCCCAGGAGCACGCCGCTCTTGAGCGGCCGATCGCCAGCTATACCGGCCGGTCAGGACCCCGTAGCGGGTGGGCGTGCAGACCGACGAGCCCGAGTGCGCATCGGTGAAGGTGATTCCCTCGGCGGCGAGACGGTCGAGGTTCGGCGTGGGGATCTTGCTCTCCGGGTTCAGCCGCTTCACGTCGCCGTAGCCGAGGTCGTCGGCCAGGATGTAGACGATGTTCGGCCGCGCCGTGCGGAGGCTCCGAGGCGACGATGACGCGGCGGGGACGGGCAGGGCCAGGGACGCGAGGAGGACGAGCGGGCGTTTCATGGATCGGGAGGGCCTCGGCGATCGCGCTGGGCCCCGGCATGACGGACGGGGCCGAGGGAGGACGGACCCACCCCCTCCCCCGGCGTCCGCCATCATCTCATCGACCGCGCGGGGCCTCAATAGCTGTCGGCGCTGACGACCTCGCCGTTGGAGCGGGTGCCCGAGCGCCCACCAGGTGACCTGGTTGATCGAGTCCTTGGCGAACCGGACGCTCCCGTCGCCCATCAGCAGGTTCACGCCGCCGGGGTGGTTGCTGGTGGCCTTGACGAACTCGGCCGACGCCGACGGCCCCGTCGGAGCAGGCGTTCCACGGGATACTGCTTGCGAATTGGGCGTCAGGACGGTGTTGAAGATCGTCTGGTCCATCGTGCCGTGGATCCAGATAATTGCCGCGCCCGCTGTTGAGCGTGCGCCGAGCGGTTGTTCCAGGCCGTGTTGCAGGCCTGCGGCCCCCCCTGGACCACGGCCCAGTTCGACGAGGCGTCGAAGATCTCGGAGTTGGCCGGGATGGCGTTGTACTGGACGATCGACGCCGATGGTCCGGGTAGACGGCCGGATCGAGCCGTCGCCGACCAGCCCTTCGGAGAAGGCGACGGTGTTCGACGTGCCGTCGGTGCAGTCCTTGATGCCGTAGGACCTCCAGATCGTGAACAGCCCGGTGCTGCCGGACGTCGTCTGGTCGGTGCTCTGGAGCGTGGTCGTGCCGCAACTGTCGTAGTAGCTGTTCAGGTTCGTGATGCCCGCGTTGGCGTCGGACGGGCAGAGGAAGGTCTTGACGACGGAGGTGTAGACCGTCAACTGGACGGCGGCCGCGAGATCTGGTCCGACGTTGAAGCCGAAGTAGAAGTTCGTCGCGTTGTACAGCGCCGACTCGCCCAGGTAGCCCGAGCATCTGGGCGTGGGCGCTCAGGCCGTGCTCGGCCTGGTATTTGTCCACCTGTTGACCAGGTTCTTCGACGAGCCCATCGGGAAGGAGTCGTTGGCGGTGTGGTAGTTGTGCAGGGCGATGCCGATCTGCTTCAGGTTGTTGACGCACTGGCTCCGCCGCGCCGCCTCGCGCGCCGCCTGCACCGCGGGGAGCAAGAGGGCGATCAGGACGGCGATGATCGCGATGACGACCAGCAGCTCGATCAGCGTGAAGCCCCGTCGCGGCGAATCATGAGATGCGCGCATGGATCCCGGACCTCCCGATAAAGACCAAGCCAAAGGCGGACCGGCCCACGAAGGCGCGGCCTCCTGACTGATGACTCGGATGGATGGCAGGGACATCGATGGGATCTCGGCGACTGCGGCGTCGCCCGGCGGGCCGTCCCGGGTCGAGGCACCCGGCACGGTCCGGTCGCATCGATATTTCCAAGGTTGATGACCCGATCCTGCGCCGCTCCGTCGGCAGCGTCAAGCGAATTCTGCACATCTTTTTTGCGGCGGGAGTGCCGATCAGATCGATCGGGAAGCGGCGACAATCGGTCCGGTGCAAGGTCCGGGGCTCAGACGCCCCGCGCGTCGGGGTGCCAGAGGATCTTGTGCTGCTGGAGCTGGAGGCGGATCGGCAGGCGGGACTCCAGGATCCAGGCGGCCAGGTCGGTCGGGCTGACCTGGCCGAACGACGGCGCCGAACAGGACGGGGCAGCGGTCGAGCAAGGCGGTGCGCGCGGACGTGCCCGACGGCCCAGTCGAAGTCGTCGCGGTCGCAGACGACGACCTTCACCTCGTCGGTCGGCTTGAGGCGGTCGAGGTTGCTCCAGAGGTTCGCGTCGACCTCGCCCGAGCCGGGGGTCTTCAGGTCGAGGATCACGCGGACCCGCGCGGTCGACCGGGCCGATGTCGAGCGCCCCGCTGGTCTCCAGCAGGACGGTCCGCCCGGCGTCGGCCAGCCGCGTCATCAGCGGGCAGGCCTCGGGCTGGAGCAGCGGCTCGCCCCCCGGTGACCTCGACCAGCGCGGTCGCCCAGCGCCAGGGCCCGGGCCACGACCTCGTCGAGCGCCATCACCTCGCCCTGGTGGAAGGCGTGCGGCGTGTCGCAATACCGGCAGCGCAGGTGGCAGGCGGTCAGCCGGACGAAGACGCAAGGCAAGCCCGGCGAAGGTGCTCTCGCCCTGCAGGCTCCGGTAGATCTCGTGGACGACGAGCGTGCCGGCCGGCTTCCCCTCCAGCGACCGGAGCCTTCGGCCAGCGCCGAGGATGGTCACTTCGCTGCGACAGGGTCGTGGACATCGTCTCTTTCTGGACAGTAGGCAGTAGGCGGTAGGCGGTAGGCAGTTGAGATTCGAGGCAGGAGGTAGGTCAGCCGAAATCCAGAGGCTTGTCTTGATCTGCGTACGGCCTACCGCCTACTGCCTACTGCCGACGCGAAGCCGGTTGACCCGCCCGGCCTCGGCCTTGATGAACTCGACGTCGAGGAACGGCTCGGCGGAGATCCTCTGGTAGCGGACGCGGCCGTCGGCGTCGATCAGGAAGGTGCCGTGGAGCGGCTGGCCCTCGAAGTCGTCGAAGGCGCGGTACGCCTTGAACAGCGTCGAGCTTCGGGTCGGGCAGCATCGGCATCGGGAACTTGACGCCGTCGGCGTTGGCCTTCAGGGCGCGGGTCGCGTCGAGGTCGTCGGTGCTCGACGGCGACGAGGTCGGTGTCGAGCCTTCGAGGGCCTCGACCTCCTTGCCGAAGACCTGGAGCTGCTGCATGCAGTGGGCACACTTGCCGCCGAGGTAGAACAGGACGACGACGTTCTTGCCCTTGTGATCGGCCAGGGACCACGTCTTGCCCGTCGGTGTCGGCCCGGGCGAACGGCTCGGCGGCGAAGGGGGACCAGGTCAGGGGGCCGAGGGTCGTCAGGTCGATCCGGTCGGCGCGGCGTCGTCGGTGGTCGATTCGGGCCCGGCGTCGGACCAGCCGCCGTCGGCCTTCCAGCCCTCGACGATCGCGGCGAGGCGGCGGAAGACCGGCAGGTCGGGGTCGGCGGCGCGGGCCAGCGGGTCGGAGCTTGCGGTACGCCTCCTGCGCCTCCTTGACCTTGCCGACGGCCTGGAGGATCTCGACCTGCGCGGCGAGCGGCGGGACCTGCTCGGGCTGCTTCGCGACCGCCCTCCTGGCGGCGCTCTCGGCGAACCCGTAGTTGCGGGCGGACAGGTGGGCCCGGGCCAGCGCCTCGGGGCGCATCGCGGTCGCCTTGGCGAACCGCTCGAAGGCGAGGTCGTAATCGCCCTTGGCCAGGAGCTGATAGCCTTCCAGCTCCGCCAGCGCGGCCTGGACGGAGCCTCCCCCGGACGCGGCATGGGCCCGCGCCTTGGGGGTCGCCTTCTTGGCCTCGTCGGCGGCCAGGGCCTTGAGCGCGGCGACCTGCTCGGCGAGCTTGGCCTGGTCCCCCTTGGCGGCGTAGGCCAGGCCGAGCGTGTACGCCTTCTCGCGGCGCTCGGCGGGGATGTCGGACCAGTCGAGCGCGCCGGAGGTGGTGGCGGCGATCAGGTCGTCCCAGAGCTCGTAGCGGGTCAGGACCTCGGACCAGCGGAGCCGCCCGCTCCGCTGCGCCGAGCCGCCGTCGTTCGGTGCCGTTCCGGTTCGGGTCGCGGGGCTGCTCGACGAGGTTGCGGGCCACGGCGATGGCGTCGCGGGCGCGGCCGACGTGGCTCAGGCTGGTGCAGAGCCACTGGTTGTTGTGCGCGTAGTTGTGGATCTCGAACGGCATGATCCGGTCGCGGGCCATCGCGGCGTGGTCGACGCGGGCCGAGCCCTCCTGCTGGTAGGCGGCGTCGGCGTACCGCTTCAGCCCGGTGTAGGTGTGGCCGGGCATGTGCCAGGCGTGCGCGATGCCGGGGGCCGTCGCCGCGTAGACGCCGGCCGACTTCTCGGCCCGGGCCGGCTTGACGTCGTCCCACAGGTGGATGCGGTAGTGGTGCGCGCCGGGGTGCATCGGCTCGACGTCGAGCACGGTGTCGAGCACGGTGTCGACCGACTGCCGGCTGGTGATCGACCCGTTCTGCCAGGTGACCATCGCCAGCCAGGCGCGGGCGTCGATGTCCCCGGGGAACTCCTGGACGATCGCCTCCAGGCCGAGCAGGTGGTCCTGCTTGCGGGCCTTGTCGTCCTTCCCCGTCCTTGTAGAGCGCCTCGAGCGCGTCGAGGTAGAGCGTCTCGCGGCGGGAGAGCTTGGCGTCGCGCTTGCGGGCTTCCTTGAGGAACGCCCGGGCGCGCTTGGGGTTGTTGACGTTCGACATGGCCATGCCCCAGTAGGCCATGGCGCAGTCGGGGTCGATCGTGGCCGCCTGGCGGAACGACCGCTCGGACTCGAAGTAGTAGAACGAGTGGAGCTGCGCCACCCCCTGGTTGATGAACGCCTGCGCCTCGGGCCTGGAGGTCGTGACGGGGAAGCTCGCCTTGCCCATGCCCGGCAGGAGGGTCGCGTGCTGCCGGGGGCCGTCGTTGAACGCCTCGCCGTGGACCGAGTGGCCGGCGGCCGGGACGGCCGGGTTCGCCTCGGTCGCCGGCGCGGTCGGCCGGGTCGGCTCGTCGCCCCGCGTCGCGGCCGACAGGCCCAGCGCGACGACCAGCGCGGCGCCCCTCATGATCATGGCTCGCATCGACGGCTCTCCGATCGCTCCGGCCGGGTCCGATCCTCGGCCAGTCCCATTCTCGCCGATCGGCGGCCGTATTGCGAGCCATCCTCAACCCGTCGGGAGTTGACATCGGGCGCGGGTTCGTCCAAGCTTGAGCGTGAGGACGAACCCGCCGAGACGAGGTGATCCCCGGAGGCTCGCGTCCGATGCGACGACATGTCTGGTCCGCATCGTGGCCGCCCTCGGCCTCGCGATCCTCGCGCCGGCCGCCCCGGCGCAGCAGCCCCTGAGCTGCGCGCGAGGCCGCCGCGCTGCGAGCGATCCGGTCGGCCAACTCGCGGGCGGTCGCGGACCTGGAGCGGACCTCCTCGCATCGGCCGTATCGCCACCTCGGACCTGCCCGGTGACCCGTCTTACACGCGCAGAGCCGGTCGCGACCCCGCCCCGAGAGGTCGCCCGGCCCAACTTCTACTCGCAGCCGCACACCTACTATTCGGGCATGCGACCCGGCCAGCACCCGAACGCGAACGTCGGTGGCGGCCGGCGGCCATATCTGCGTGCCGGGCCGCGGCTCGTTCATGCACCGATAGGGCGTCGCATCGGGAGTTGACATCGGACGCGGACTCGCTCATGCTGGAGGGTGTCGCCGACGGACTTGGCGAGATCCCGCGACGAAGCGACCCTCCGGAGGTCCGGGTCCGATGCGCCACCCACCCCGGTTTGCTGCTGCGGCCGCCCTCGGCCTCTCGATCCTGGTCCCGTCCTCCCCGGCGCAGGAACCGTTGCGGCCGCGCGAGGCCGCCGCGCTGCGGGCCATCCGGGCCGCCAACGCGCGATCGTACTCGGGGCTGGAACGGACCTCCGCGACGCGGCCCGATCGGCGGCGATCTCCCGTACGTGCGCGAGCCGGTCGCGGCCCCCCCGCGCGAGGTCGCCCGGCCCAACTTCTATGCGGAGCCGCACGACCTACTACTCCGGGATGCGGTCGGGCCAGCACCCGAACGCGAACTACATCTCGCCGAGCACGCTCTGCGTGCCGGGTCGCCGCGCGTTCCTGTATCGATGACCCGGCGGCGGGCCGTCCTCAGCCTTCGAGGACCAGGACCGGGCGGCAGAACGCGCCGGAGTGGTCGCGGAGGTGGATCGGCAGCGCCAGGAAGGTGACGGGCTGGGGCTGCGCCATCGCCTCGGGGGGGAAGCGCAGCTCCTCGACGACCCACACGCCGGCGCCGAGCAGGATGGTGTGAGTCTCGCTGTTGACCGGGTCGCGGCTGCCGCCGATCGAGTAATGGTCGATGCCGACGCCCCTCGCCCCGCGATCGACGAGCCAGCGGGCCCCGTCGGGGTCGAGGAAGGGGGAGCGGCGGAGCCAGGTCTCGGTCCGCGCGCGGATGTCGCCCCAGCCGGTGCAGAGCAGGACGATCTCGCCGCGGCGGAGGCCGGCCAAAGGGCCTTCGAGGCGGTCGGGGCCGATCGGGGTGTCGGGCTCCAGGGGGCGGAGGTCGGCGATCCTCGCCGGCCCGGCGAACGTCTCCAGCGGCAGTCTCGGAGATGGTGGCGCCCCCCGCGATCTTGTGCAGGGGGGCGTCGAGGTGGCTGCCCGTGTGGCTGGCCAGCGTCAGGACCTCCATCCGCCAGCCCTGGCCGGGGTGGTCGGCCGTCCTCTCCGACCTCGGGACCGGGTGCGCCGGGCAGTTCGGGGCGCCGTCGTACAGCGGCTGCGAGAGGTCGATGAAGCGCATGCGGCCATTTCAGCAGCCCGCCGGGTCGGACGCAAGGGAGCGATCCGGGCCGCCGGAGCGTGCTCACCGATTCTCGACGATCCGCCCGACCAGCCGCCCCAGGGCCCGCTCGGAGACGTGCCGGGCGAGGTCGGTCCAGCCGATGATCCCGACCAGGAGGCCGCTCGGCGTCGACGACCAGGAGCCGCCGGACCCCCTCGTCGCCGAGCTTGTCGAAGACGGCGGTGAGCGGCCCGTGCTGCCCGACCGTCACCACGTCGCGCGTCATGAGGTCGGAGACGGTCGCCGCCGTCAGGTCGCCGTCGCGGTCGGCCACCGCCAGCGCGACGTCGCGGTCGGTCAGGACGCCGACCGGCTTGTCCGCCGTCGACGACCGGGATGACGCCGCAGTCGGCGTCGCGGAAGATCAGCGACGGCCTCGACGACCGTGCTGAACGGCGAGCACGTCCGCGGCCCCGCCGTCATCACGTCGGCCGCCGTCAGCAACGGGTTGACCAGGTCGGCGTCGGAGACCAAAGGGACGGGCTCGGGATGCGACGACGGCGAGGGTCTCCCAGGGATGCGTCTCCTGCCACGGGCCGGGTTGATCGGGCATCATGGGTGTCTCCCTCGGGTCGATGCGAGACTTTGGGCGTCCGGGATCTTCGAAATCTCGGTGCAAGTCGCGAGCCAACCCGCCGGGCCCCCGCGGGGCGGCTGGCACCCGATTTGCCATGGAATGCGCCGTGCGGGCTGGACCAATCCGAGTCTGGGTCGCCACGACGAACGGTCCCGGCCTCCGGGCCGCCCGCCGACCGTCCCCCTGCCGAGCACCTACCGCATCACCGGGACCGACGAGAGACCCATGAACGGCACCGACCTGGGATTCCCGCTGGGGGTCCGACTGACCCATTGGTTCAACGTCCTGTTCCTCACGCTGCTGTTCCGCAGCGGCCTGGCGATCCTGGCGGCGCACCCGAAGCTCTACTGGAACGTCCACGCGCAGCCGGGGAGCGAATGGCTCCGGTTCACGCGCAAGACGATGCCGACTGACCGGATGTGGTGCTCGACCGACGAGGAGGAGGAATGGCCGTCGTGGCTCGCCCTGCCCGGCGGCGACGGGCTCGGCCTGGGCCGCTACTGGCACTTCATCGCGGCGCTCGGGTGGCTCGCGACCGGGCTGTGCTACGCCGTGCTCCTGTTCATCTCGCCGCAGTGGCAGCGGCTCGTCCCGACCTCGTGGCGGGTGATCCCGGAGGCCTGGCGCGACTTCCTCATGTACGCCACCCTCCGCACGCCCCCCGACGGCACCTCGTATGGCCCGACGCCGTTCAACGCGCTGCAGCAACTGACCTACTTCGGCCTCGTGTTCGTCCTGACTCCGATCCAGATCCTGACCGGGCTGGCGCAGTCGCCGTCGATCCTGGCGCGGTTCCCCTGGTACGAGAGGGCCTTCGGCAGCCGGCAGTCGGCGCGGAGCCTGCACTTCATCGGGCTGGTGCTGTTCGGGGTCTTCCTCGCCATCCATCTGGTCATGGTCTTCTGGCACGGATTCGCCCAGGAGATGGACAAGATGGTCCTGGGCCTGTCCGAGACGCGCGGGTCGTGGACGGGGGCCGCGCTGGGGGTGGCGATCGTCGTCGCGATCGTCGCGTTCCACGTCGCGGCCAGCGGGGTGTCCGAGAGGGCGAAGCGGACGACGCACCGGATGCTCGCCGCCCTGGTCGACCCGGTGCGGCGGTGCTTCTGCACGGGAATCGGTCGCGGCAGAACTACGGCGAGGACGAGATCTCCCCCTACTTCCGCGCCAACGGCTATCCGCCGATCGCCGCCTATCCGCAGGCCAAGGGGGACGACGACACCTACGAGCGCCTGCTGTCGGGCCGGTTCGCCGACTATCGCCTCGAGGTCTCGGGGCTGGTCGAGCAGCCCATCAGCCTGTCGCTCGACGACCTGCGCGCCCTGCCCCGGCAGGAGCAGACCACCCTGCACCACTGCATCCAGGGCTGGACCTCGATCGGACGATGGGCGGGCGTCGGCCTGGGCGACCTCCTCGCCCTCTGCAAGCCGAAGCCCGAGGCCCGCTACCTGGCGTTCTACTCGTTCGGGATGCACGAGAAGACGAAGGTCAAGCGCTACTACGAGTGCATCGACCTGGACCTCGCGTACCATCCCCAGACCATCCTCGCCTACGAGCTCAACGGCGAGCCCCTGCCGGTGCAACACGGCGCGCCCCTGCGGCTGAGGGTCGAGACGAAGCTCGGCTTCAAGATGGTCAAGTTCCTCCGCAACGTGGAGGTGATCGCCGACTACCGCGCGATCGGAGGCGGCATGGGCGGGGTCCGCGAGGACGAGCAGCAGTTCGACATGGGCGCCACGATCTGAAGTGCGCCCCGCGTCGCGAAGATCACGAGAAGAACAGGAGCGAGACCGCCAGGAACAGGGGATCAGGATGCCTCCGCCGGAGAGCATGTAGCCGAAGAAGCTCGGCATCTCCACCCGGCGCCGCTCGGCGATCGGCGCGACCGGCACCAGGCGAATTGCATGGCGAGGCGGGTCCGGTTCGAGGGGAGTCGTCGGAGGCACGTCATCAACGCCCGACCTCCCCGGGCGGACCGGCCGGGCCCGAGGGCCGCGGCCGGTCCGCCCGGGGTCTCCGCACCGGGCACCGCGTTGGAGGAAGGGCGAGCGGGAGGGGTCGTGCGAGGCTACCCGCTCGCCCCTTGGCGGTTGGCCGGCCCAGCACGAGGCTGGGACGACCGTCGCCAGTGGGGTGGCTCGTCGGCCCGATCGGCCTTTAGATTTTAAAATAAATACGATATCAATCAAAAAATCAATAAATTCGGTTTTCTCAATTTATTTCGACGTGAACATTAAACGCAAATGCAGTGCCACGAAGCCCGGCCGCGCTTCGCCGGATGGGCCGGTTCGTCGCAACGCCAGGACGGGCAATGTGTTGCGGAACTGTCCGGGGATGAGGGCCGCCGCCGAGGGCGGGAGGACAGCCGCGACGGCGACCGCTCGGCCCCTCATCCCCGACCAAGAACCGGGCAGCGACGGCCCATCCGGCATGCACCGGGGTCCGGTCGCCCGATCGGGTCGCGTGCGGGCCGGGATCATCGGGCGACCTCCGGAGGATCAAGGGAGCGGCCCCCGCCTTGGTGGGGCGGGGGCCGTGCGACCTCGGGGTTGCGGGGGGCGGCGGGGAGCGGGTGGGAGATCCTCCCGCCTCCCCGTCGCCGGACGATCAGAGGCGGCCGGCGGGGACGTGCCGGCCGGGAGCGGCGGCCTTCTTGCCGGTGGGCACGCCCGGGCCGTAGGTCTCCAGGTGCTCCTGCCCGGCGAGGCTCGACGGCCCGGACATCCTCGTGGACGTAGCCGGCCAAGCCCATCTCGTGGATGTCGAGCCCATCGATCTCGGTCTTGGCGGTCGTCCGGTTGCCCATGGTCTTCTCGACGATGAAGAAGAACAGCAGCGCCATCGGGAAGACCCAGCAGAAGTTGGCCAGGACGCCGATCGCCTCGGCCGCGAGCTGGGCGCCGCCTCCTCCGTAGAAGAGGCCCCTGGGGGCGAGGTTGGCCACGCTGTTCCAGCCGGCGCCGTACTCGCCGGTGGCGAACAGCCCGATGCAGAGGCAGCCGAAGGCACCGTTGACGCCGTGCACGGCGACCGCGCCGACGGGATCATCGACCTTGAGCACCCGCTCGACGAACAGCACGGCCCAGATGACCAGGATGCCGGCGCAGGCCCCGATGACGACCGCGCCGAGCGGGTTGACGAAGGCGCAGGGCGCCGTGATCGCCACCGCCCCGGCGAGCAGGCCATTGCAGCCCATCGTCGGGTCGGGCTTGCCGAAGACGGCCCACATATAGAGGATCGAGCTGAGGCAGCCGGCCGCGGTGGCCAGCATCGTGCAGACCGTGATCGAGCCGATCCGCAGGTCGGTCGCCGCCAGTGGCTCCTGGGCCCGACTCGACCCGGTCCAGCTCCCCAGGATCATCGCCGCGCCGAGCGCGAGCGAGAGGCCCATCCACGCGAGACGGCTCGTCATACCTTCCTCCTACGATCGTTAGTCAGGATTGCGACCTCGATTGCCCACGCACTCCGCACCGCCCGAACCCCGTCGCCCCGGCCGGGACGCGCGCCCTTGAAGACGAAGGGCCGTGACAAACATAAAAATCGACTAACCCTTCATTCGCGGTGCGCGCAGGGCGGACCGTCAGCCACGCGGCGGGGCTGAGTGGAGGAACGGGACTCGAAAGCGGATTTCGAAAAGCGAAGGTCGTGAGGCGACCCCTGGGATCGCCCGGCGTTAACCCTGGTCGCCCCTCCTGAGGGAATGGCGTGCCACGACCCGGATAGCAGAGGCCGAATTCGACCCAAATTCAGGTGTCATGATTATTTATGGACAATCCAAGCCGGAAGGACCGGATCGGAGGAAGGGGTTCTGCACGGACCCCGAGCAGCGATGCCCGGAAATCCGACCGCGTGGCGAGATCGGAGACGAGTCGAGGCGGCGTCGGGGGAGGGGGTTCATGACAACCGCGCCGATTCCTCATCGATCGGAGAAGCCGACGCGGCCGTCGTGGAGGGGGGCGTCCGCGATCCCGACGGCGGGCGACCGGGTCGGGACGAGTCGGATCGATCGGCGGGCCCGGGGGCGGGTCCTGCGGGTCAGGGGCGGCCCGTCGCCGCGCGGCGGATGCCTTGCAGCGCGGCCTCGACGGCGAGGTTGTAGGCGGTGACGATGTCGGCGTCGGGGTCGGCGCCGCCGTGGGCGTGGATCGGGCGGGCGAGGAATTCGACGAGGACGCGGAGCCGTTCCGTCTCGGCGCGGTGCCAGGACAGGTCGTGCTCGGCCTGCTTCGGGGACGTCCTGGGCGCCAGTTCCGCCCGGGATGCGGCGACGACCTCGTCGGACGCAGCGGCCGGGGCGATCTCGGGACCATTCATCGGCAGGCATGCTCTCCTGGTTCGCTCGCGTCACCTTCTCCCTTCGGCATCGCGCCATCGCGTCGAGCGATCGATCCGGTTCTAGCACATGACGCCCGGGTTGCCAAGCCGTCGCGGTCGAGGGGGAGTGATGATCGGTCGAGTCACGGGTCATCGGTCGGGAACTCGTCTCATGCAGCGACGTCGGCGCGGCCCGCATCCGGGCACGGGGGCCGGCGTGCTCGCCTTACCTATATCATCGTTGCCGTGAGCCGTCCTGTTCTCTGATTCCGGCGGTGACACTCGGGCGCGGGTCAGTTTGGCTTCGTTTCGGGAAACGTACCCCTCGGCCCCCCGGGGCGCCCGAAATTTTCAACTTAAGTTTCGTATAATTAACATGTTACGCAAAAAACACCGGATCGGCCCGCGGCGGGATGAGGGGACCGCCGCGGGCGAAGTATCCAACAGAAAGTGACATTCCAATGACGCGAGGGGCGGGGGAGGCGCGGCCCGGCATCCGTTGCGTGATCCACCCCCCGGCCTCAGAGGAACCGTTCCAGGACGCGCCGGCTGGCGGCGTCGAGGGCGCCGGCGTCGGGGATCTGATAGCGGAGGCGGCTGCGCGTCGGTGATCAGGACGCGGTGGGGTCCGAGGCGGCGGATGTCGTCCATGCTGTCGAGCGTGAAGCGGGTGGGACCGCGGTCGGTCTCGACGTCCCAGTCGGAGGGGGACGTCTCGCCCGACACGCGGACGATCCGCTTGATGACCGGGACGAACTCGCGCTGGGCGAGCTCCTCCTCGATGAGCTGGCGGGTCGGGGCGGGGAGGTCGTCGAGCGTCTCGACGCAGAGGACCTCGCGGCCGTGGCCGTCGCAGAGCGAGATCCAGCGGCCGGGGTCGGAGATCGGGAAGGCGCGGACCGGCTCGACGCCGACGTACCGCTGCCCCTCGGCGTCGATCAGGACGAGCCGCCCCCAGGCGTCGAGGCTCAGGCCGAAGCCCGGCCGCGCGGGCGGGATGATGGGTGGCCCGGGGCGTCGGGCTTCGTGGCGGGACCGTTGGGGCTCGGAGAAGGTGTCACGGGAGGGTCGGGTCGTTGATTGATGTGGAAGGATTGGTCAATGTCGCGATGGCGCCGGCTCAGGGTCAGGTCCCAGGCAAGCCACGTCGGTTAACCGCCGTCTATGGGCGAGATGTGACTTCTCGGCGGGTCGGCCTTATCGGTCGAAAGCATTTTGATGGCACCTTCGAACCTCTTGTTCTCGTACTTGGTGTACCACCGACCCTCCTTCCCCGTCCGTGCGAATCGTCCCCAAAGCCAGCGGAGCGTCTCCGGTCCGACTTCACCTTTCAGCTCCTCCTCCAAATCGTCACATAGACGTCCCAATTCCCTGATGCCAGGACGAGATCCCAGGAGTCCGGAGCTATAGCTCGTCTGATAGATCAGATTCAAGGCGTCATCCCATGCGATACGGTCGATGCCTTGGGGGGCGCGATTTTGGAGCATGAAATAGAGGTGGTGGAACCGGGTATATTCTTGCCGCTCATAGGCCTTCAACCGCCACTTTTCGATCTCACCAACAGCGAATGAGAGCAGGATCGCCAGGCCGGCCACGGCCACCATCAACCGCCGCACGCTGAATTGGATTCGCGACAGCCGCATGGTCCGATCCCGGCAGTCTTGTTAGGGTGGGCACCGCCCACCATCCGCCCGGAAGACGGTGGGCGGTGCCCACCCTACGAGGATGATATCAGGATCATTCAGCCGCCCCTAAAGCGATGCTCCATCTGGGCCTTGTGCAGCCGGGCGAAGGCGCCGGGGATCTTGAGCAGATCGTGCTGGTGGCCGACCTCGGCGATCCGGCCGTGCTCCAGGACGACCAGACGGTCGGCGCGGCGCAGGGTGCTCAGGCGGTGCGCGATCGCGATCGTGGTCCGGCCCCGGATCAGGTTGTCCAGGGCCTCCTGGATCTCGCGCTCGGTCTCGGTGTCGACCGACGAGGTCGCCTCGTCGAGGATCAGGATGCGCGGGTCGATCAGGATCGCCCGCGCGATCGAGATCCTTTGCCTCTCGCCTCCGGAGAGCGACTGGCCGCGCTCGCCCACCAGGGAGTCGTAGCCGTCGGGCAGGCGGAGGATGAAGTCGTGGGCACGGGCGGCCCGGGCGGCGGCGATGATCTCGGCGCGGGTCGCGTCGGGGCGGCCGTAGGCGATGTTCTCGGCGACCGTCCCGTAGAACAGGAACGGCTCCTGGAGCACGATCCCGATGTGGCGGCGGTACTCCGACACGGCGAACGAGCGGACGTCCACCCCGTCGACCAGGATGGCGCCGTCGCTGACGTCGTAGAACCGGCAGACCAGGTTGACCAGCGTGCTCTTGCCCGCGCCGCTGGGGCCGACCAGGCCGATCATCTCGCCGGGGCGAATCGTGAGGCTGATGTCGTCGAGGATCTGGCGGTTGCCGTGCCGGAACGAGACCTGGCGCAGCTCGATCTCGCCCCGCACCCGCCCGAGATGCACCGGCCGCGACGGCTCGGCGACGCTCGGCACGCGGTCGAGGATCTCGAAGATGCGCTGCGCAGCTGACGCCGGCGCGCTGCGTGGCCTGGACCATCCGCAGCATCGACTCCAGCCTCGTGTAGAACCGCGCGATGTAGGTCAGGAACATCGTCAGGGCGCCGACGGTGAACCCGCGGTGGAAGACCATCCAGGCGCCGACGGCCCAGATGACCAGCAGGCCGAGCTGCGTCAGGAAGGTCGTCAACGGGCCGAAGAACGACCAGATCGTGTTGACCCGGTCGTTGACCCTCAGCACGTAGTCGTTGCTCTGGCGGAACCGATCGACCTCGTGCGTCTCCTGGGCGAACGCCTTGACGACGCGGATGCCGGGGATCGTGTCGGCCAGGACGCTCGACATCGCCGCCCACGCGCGGCTGCCCTGCTGGAGGCCGCGCATCATCCGGTGGCGGACGACGTGCGTGACCCACGCGATGAACGGGAACGGCACCAAGGCCGCCACCGCCAGCACCGGGTCGCTCAACATGAGGATCGACACCGTCAGGACGATCATCACCACGTCGGCGGCGAAGTCGACCAGGTTGATCGACAGGAAGTTGCAGATCCGGTCGGTGTCGCTGGTCAGCCGCGACATCAGGTCGCCGGTCCTCTTGCCGCCGAAGAACTCCAGCGACAGCCTCTGGAGGTGCGCATACGTCTGGTTCCGCAGGTCGGCGCTGACCGCGCTCGCTGACCCACGCCAGGACGTAGGTCCGGGCCCAGCCCAGGAGCCAGGCGAGCACCGAGGCGACCGCCATCCAGCCCAGATACCAGCGGACCATGCCGAAGTCGCCGCGGTGCGCCTTCTCGAATGGCACGAGCACGTCGTCGATCAGGGGCCTGGTCAGGTAGGGGGGGACGAGGCTCGCGGCCGTGCTGGCCAGGGTCAGGACGAAGCCCAGCGCGATCATCGCGGCGCGGGGACGGGCGAACAGGAACAGGCGGATCAAGGACGACGTGGTGCGGGCCTTCCTCTCCGGCGCGCACGACGGGCACGACGCCGCGTCGGCGGGCACCTCGGCGCCGCACGACGGGCACGACGCCGCGGGTGCGGCGCCCCCCCGGCCCCTCGCGGGCAAGCGACTCGAACCGATCGACCAGGCGGCGGACCGCCGCACCCCTGGTGATCGTGTACCGCCAGAACGCCATCCGCCCCGACGGCCCGACCAGCTCCAGAGTGCCCAGCCCCGCGCGGTCGCGGGCCGACAGCCCGAGCCCCTCGGTCAGCGGCCACGACCGCCACCGGCGACGCCCCGGGCCGTCGCCCCTCCTCGCCGTGGAGCAGGCGACGGTCGGTCAGCACGACCAGGCCCTCGCCGTACCGGAGGCGGGTGTCCAGGTCGGTCGCGAACCACGACAGGACCGCCTCGCCCCCCTCGAGGTGGGCCTCGACGTCGGGCCGCCAGGAGGGGGGCAGGGTGTCGCGCTCGTCGTCTCGTGCGGGGGTCGGGGGACTCACGGGAGGGGGCCTTCCTCGGTCGGGGGACGGCGTGGTCGCGCGGGGCCTTCGCGGCGCGGTTAACCTTATATTCTAGGCGCGGGCCCGCCGATGAATAGGGATTCGCCCCAAATCTCCCCTCCCCCCGGCGCTACGCCCGGCCGCGGCCGGGAAGTTGGAAAAAACTCCGGATTGGAGAGTTGATTTTCCCCATCCGTGACGCCTACAGTGGAACACCCGCTCCACCCCGGCGCCCGCCGGGCCGGCGGGCCCAGACGGAATCGAGCCAACCCGATGGATTGACATCATCCCGCCAGACCATTGGGGGTGAGGGGACCACGGACCATCCGAGGCTCCGTTCGGCGCGGCCGCGAGGCGCCAAGTCCCGGCATAAACGACCCGACCGTCCATCGCCCGACCGCATCGCCGCGAGTGCCCGCGCGACCCCGCGATGGAGCGGGGATGATCCGTGGTCGGCCGGCCGTTGCGGCCCGCCGGCGCGCCGCCCGCCATTCGCCGGCGATCCCAACGTTCCGAGCCGTTTTCTCGTATTGAGTGGGGCGTGTGTCGTGCGCCCGGGGCCCGGAATCTCTGCAATCATCCGTGTGCCGTGAGGCCGGCACTGGCGGGGCCCGAACGACGACCCCACCCGTCGCACGCTCTCCCATGACGCCGGGTTGCCCGATAGGACCGAGGCCGTCCCCCCCGCGGGGTGCCCCTACCGCGCGTCGGGCCCGCCGACCTCGCGACGACTCTTCCTGCAAGACACGACGCACGAACGACGCGACGCCACAGCCCGACCGCACAGCCTGGGAGGATCGAGCATATGGAGTTCCGGAAGGTGTTGGCCCTGCGAGGGCCGAACATGTGGGCCAATTTCCCGGTCCTCGAGGCCTGGCTCGACCTGGGGGCGCTGAAGGATTCGCCCTCCGACTCGATCGCCGGCTTCAACGACCGCCTGATGGCCTGGCTGCCGACGATGGTCGAGCATCGGTGCAGCGAGGGGGTCCGCGGCGGCTTCTTCCAGCGCCTCCGCGAGGGGACCTGGCCCGGGCACGTCCTGGAACACGTGGCTTTGGAGCTCCAGGAGCTCGTCGGGATGCCGGTCAAGTACGGCCGGACCCGAGAGGTCGGCGAGGACACCGGCGTCTACAAGGTCGTCGTCCAGTACCGCGAGGAGGAGGTCGGCCGCGCCGCGCCTGGAGGCCGCGCGGCGGCTCGTCCTGGCGGCGGCCCACGACCGGCCCTTCGACGTGGCGGCCGAGGTCGAGGCGATCCGGGACCTGGCGCACCGCGTCCAGTTCGGCCCGAGCACCGCGTCGATCGTCAATGCGGCCCGGGCGCGGGGCATCCCGCACCGCCGCCTCAACGCGGGCAGCCTGGTCCAGCTCGGCCACGGGGCCCGGCAGAGGCGCATCCTCACCGCCGAGACCGACCGCACCGGCGCCATCGCCGAGTCGATCGCGCAGGACAAGGATCTGACCCGCACCCTGCTGCGGGCCGTCGGCGTGCCGGTCCCCGAGGGGCGGCCCGTCGCCGACGCCGACGACGCCTGGGAGGCGGCCCGCGAGATCGGCGGCGCGGTGGTGGTCAAGCCCCGCTATGGCAACCAGGGCCGCGGCGTCGCCACCAACCTGACGACCCGCGAGCAGGTCGTCGCCGCCTTCGCCAACGCGCGCGAGGAGGGGGACGGGATCGTCGTCGAGCGGTACGCCCCGGGCGACGACTACCGCATCCTGGTCATCGACGGCAGGGTCGTCGCCGCCTCCCGCCGCGACCCGGCGCACGTCGTCGGCGACGGCCGCGAGTACGATCGCCGCGCTGGTCGACGAGGCGAACAAGGACCCCCGCCGCGCCGACCACCACGCGACCGCCCTGAGCAAGATCGTGCTCGACCCGGTCGCTTTGGCGGTCCTCGGCGAGCAGGGCTATCGCCCCGAGTCGGTCCCTCCGGCCGGCGCCAAGGTCCTGATCCGCCGCAACGCCAACCTGAGCACCGGCGGGACCGCCACCGACGTGACCGACGACGTCCACCCCGACGTCGCCTCGCGGGCCGTCGACGCCGCCAGGGCCGTCGGGCTCGACATCGCCGGGGTCGACATGGTCGTCACCGACATCACCCGCCCGCTGGAGGAGCAAGGCGGGGTGGTCGTCGAGGTCAACGCGGGCCCGGGGCTGCGGATGCACCTGCACCCCTCGGCGGGCCAGCCCCGCCCGGTCGGCGAGGCGATCGTCGACATGCTCTTCCCCGACGGGCAGGACGGCCGCATCCCTGTGGTGGCCGTCACCGGCGTCAACGGCAAGACGACCACCACCCGGCTGGTCGCGCACATCCTCCGCGGCACCGGGCAGACCGTCGGCATGACGTGCAGCGACGGGATCTATGTCGATAGCCGCCGGATCGAGGCGAGCGATTGCAGCGGCCCGCAGAGCGCCCGCGCCGTGCTGCTGAACCCCAAGGTCGAGGCGGCCGTCTTCGAGTGCGCCCGAGGCGGCATCCTCCGCGAGGGGCTGGGGTTCGACCGCTGCGACGTCGCGATCGTGACCAACCTCGGCGAGGGGGACCACCTCGGCCTCTCGGGCATCGACACCCTGGAGACGCTGGCGCTGGTCAAGAGGACGATCGTCGACGTGGTCAAGCCGTCCGGGGCCGCCGTCCTGAAGGCCGACGACGAGCTGGTCGCGCGGATGGCCCCGAAGTGTCCCGGCTCGGTCATCTACTTCGGCCGCGATGAGCGGCACCCGATCGTCGTCTCGGCGCGCGAGCGAGGGGGACGGGTGGTCTTCGACCGCGATGGCCACGTGATCCTGGCGCACGGCGACCGCGAGACGCCCTTGATGGCGCTGTGCCGCATCCCTCTGACCCACCACGGCCGGGTCGGCTTCCAGGTCGAGAACGTCCTGGCGGCGGTCGCCGCCGCGTGGTCGATGGGGGTCGCCTTCGACGTGATCCGGACCGGCCTGGCCTCCTTCACCGGCAGCGCCCATCAGGTGCCGGGCCGGTTCAACATCCTGGAGGCCGGCGGCGCCACGATCGTCATCGACTACGGCCACAACGCGTCGGCCATCGCCGCCCAGATCGAGGCGCTGGAGATCTTCCCCAACCCGAGGCGGACGATCATCTTCTCCGCCGAGGGGGACCGTCGCGACGAGGACATCCTCCGCCAGGCGCGGCTGCTCGGCGAGGCGTTCGACACTGTGCTGCTCTACGAGTACCCGAACCTCCGGGGCCGCCAGAGGGGCGAGGTCATGGCCCTGCTCCGCCGGGGCCTCGCCGCCGCGCCCCGCACGACCGAGGTCGTCGAGCTCCCCGGCGAGCCCGAGGCGATCGACCTGGCGCTGCACGGCCTGCGGCCGGGCGACCTCCTGGTGATCCAGCCCAAGGAGATCGACGACGTGATCCGGACGGTGCTCCGCCACGTCGAGGAGGCCGCCGCGATGGCCCCGGAGATCGCGCCGGTCCTCGGCCAGCCCGCCCTCGTCGGCCAGCCCGCCCTCGTCGGCCAGGCCGGAGTTTGATCTTTCCGTAGGGGTGGTGCAGCGGAAGAAAGGCTCTTCGAGCCGATCCGGGGAGCCCCGGATCGCCTCTCAGAGGGCGAGGGCCGCGGCCAGTTCGGCGATGAACCGGCCGATGTCGGCGACGACCTCGGCGCGGGGAGCTTCTCCGCGGCGGCGAGCCGCCGCACCAGGACGCTGCCGACGATCACGCCGTCGGCGACGGCCTTCAGGGCCCGCGCCTGGTCGGGGGTGCTGATCCCGAACCCGATGCAGATGGGGAGGTCGGTCTGGGTGCGGAGCCAGGCGACGTTGTCGGCCAGCTCGGGGGGGAGGGCCTTCCGCTCGCCGGTGATCCCGGCCACCGAGACGTAGTAGACGAACCCGGTCGTCGAGCGGGCGATCCGCACGGCGCGGTCGCGCGGGGTGGTCGGGGTGACGAGCTGGATCAGCCGCAGGTCGAGCGCCGTGGCCAGCCGGCAGAGCCCCTCCGACTCCTCGACGGGCAGGTCGGGGACGATCAGGCCGTCGATCCCGGCGTCGGCCGCGTCGCGGAGGTAGCGGTCCGCCCCCCGCCGGTGGATGATCGCGTACGAGACCATCGTCACCAGAGGCGCGACGGTCAAGGGGCCGTTGGAGGTCTCGGCGCGGAGGGTCCGCAGCGTCTGGAAGATGTGCCCGAGCCGCACCCCGCGCTGCAGGGCGCGGTGGTAGCTCGCCGCGATCACCGGCCCGTCGGCGATCGGGTCGGAGTAGGGGATGCCGATCTCGACCATGTGCGCCCCCGCGCGACCATCTCGGTGATCAGCGCGGCGGTCGTCGGCAGGTCGGGGTCGCCCGCCGTGATGAATGGCATCAGGGCGTGGCGGCCTTCGCTCTTGAGCCGGGCGAATAGGGCATCGATGCGGTTCATACTAGCCGGCTCTTCCTGGTCGCCCGTCTCAGGGTCTTGGCTCGCCATCACGAGGCCCGAGGGATGATCGCGACCGCTCACATCGGCTCGCCGCGGAGCCGGGCGACCTCGTAGGCGTCCTTGTCGCCGCGGCCGGAGAGGCAGACGACCAGGACCTTGTCGGCGCCGAGCCGGGGGGCTTCCTTCAGCGCCTGCGCCAGGGCGTGGCTCGATTCGAGGGCGGGGAGGATGCCCTCGCGCTTGGCCGTCGTGTGGTAGGCGTCGAGCGCCTCGGCGTCGGTGACGCTCTCGTAGCGGACCCGGCCGATCTCCTTCCAGTAGCTGTGCTCGGGTCCGACGCCGGGGTAGTCGAGCCCGGCGGAGACCGAGTGGACGTCCTGCGTCTGGCCGTCGTCGTCTTGGAGGACGTAGCTCAGGCTGCCGTGGAGGACGCCGGGCCTCCCCTTCGAGAGGCTGGAGGCGTGCTCGCCGGCCGCCGGGCCGCGTCCCCCCGCCTCGGCGCCGATCAGCTCGACCCCCTCGTCGTCGAGGAGCGGGTAGAACATCCCGGCGGCGTTCGACCCCCCCCCCACGCACGCCACCACGGCGTCGGGCAGGCGGCCGAGGCGGTCGAGGCACTGCCGCCTCGCCTCGCGGCCGATGACCGACTGGAAGTCGCGGACGATCATCGGGAACGGGTGCGGCCCGACGACGCTGCCGATCGTGTAGTGCGTCTGACGAGACGACCCCATCCAGTCGCGCATCGCCTCGTTGGTCGCGTCGCGGAGCGTCCGCGACCCCTCGGTCACCGGCACGACGTCGGCGCCGAGGGTCCGCATGTTGAAGACGTTGAGCTTCTGGCGGCGGATGTCCTCCTCGCCCATGTAGACGGTGCATTGCAGGCCGAACAGGGCGCACGCCGTCGCGGTGGCGACGCCATGCTGGCCGGCGCCGGTCTCGGCGATCACGCGCGGTCTTGCCCATCCGCCGCGCCAGCATCACCTGGCCGATCGCGTTGTTGATCTTGTGCGCCCCGGTGTGATTGAGGTCCTCGCGCTTCAGGTAGATCGCGGCCCCGCCCGCCAGCGCGGAGAGCCTCTCGGCATGGAACAGCGGCGAGGGGCGGCCGACGTAGTGCTCCCAGTACGACTCCAGCTCGGCCTGGAAGGCGGGGTCGGCCCTGGCCTCCTCGTATGCCTCGGCGAGCTGGTTCAGCGCGTCCATCAGGGTCTCGGGGACATACCGGCCGCCGAACTCGCCGAAGCGCCCGAGCGCGTCCGGGAGCGGCGTGCGGGTGGTCCCCGTCGGTAGATGTTGCGGGCATCGGCGGGCCATTCCTGAATCGATCGAAGCTCGTGGGCGAGACGCCCGCTATTGTCCCGACCCGACGCGGGCCCGGTCAAGGGACGAAGCCGCCGGGGGCGATCAACTTGTGCCTTCGTGGTGAGGCGTTCGCTTCAGACGCGCTGCGGGCTCGGCACCTCGTCCTCGTCGAGCTCGGAGACGTAGAAGTCGAAGAACTGCTGGCCGGCGAAGTAGTCGGTCATGGCCCGACGGACCGAGCGGAGCTGGTCGGCGAAGTGGATGTACTGCTGGACGAGGCGGCGGCGGCGGTCGGCGGGCATCTGGAGGATGTCGGCGTAGAACCGGCGGTTCCGCTCGGGGTCGCGGAAGCTCCAGAGCCGCTTGATCCGGCGGCCGGTCTCCTCGTCCTCGTAGTCGAGCATGCGGGCGTACTGCCTCGCCTTCATCTTCTTGGCGAAGCCGATCAGCTCGGCGTCGGTCTCGTAGCCTCCTTGCCGGTCGATCCAGGAGACGATCTGCTCGGTGCTCAGCCTCGGCCCTTTCTCGAGGCACAGCTCCTTCAAGCTCGCCACGATCTCGGCGGGTCCCATGGGCATTTTCTCCCGGTCCGATCGGTTCGGTCTGCGACGTCGGCGGGGCGCCCCCGGCCCCGCGCATCCACCAATCAGCCGATTTTATCCCGCCTGTCCACCCGTGTCGATGGACTGGCGTTCAACCGTCCAGAATTTCAGGCGGATCGATCACGACAACCCGCACGACCGGATCATTTTCTCGAGGCGGGAGGCCGGTTGACTGGCCCCCCGGCGCGGGTTAGCGTGGCCGATCGGGGCCGCCGGCCGGGCCTGGCGGCCGGGATCGTCGCTCATTTTCGGAGGTGCCGACGGATGCTCCACGCTCTCGCCTGCTGCGTCGCGCTGACGCTGGCCGCCCAGATCAGGACGGCCGGCGAGGAGGGCTTCATCCCCCTGTTCGACGGCAAGGACCTGTCGCAATGGGTCGTCCCCGAGGGGGACAACGGACACTGGAAGATCGTCGACGGCGTGATCGACTACGACGCCCGGAGCGAGGCCCCGGGGAAAAAGGACCTGGTCAGCAAGCGGGAGTTCGGCGACTTCGTCCTGAAGCTCGACTGGCGGATCAAGGAGACGCCCTACGAGAACCCGAACATCCCCTACGTCCTGCCCGATGGCTCCCACGCCCGGGGGGTGGACGGCAAGCCTTTGAAGCTGAAGCTGCCCGACAGCGACTCGGGGGTGTTCCTCCGCGACATCCGGAAGGGCAAGAGCCAGGTCAACATCTGGTGCTGGCCGATCGGCTCGGGCGAGGTCTACGGCTACCGGATGGACAAGGACATGCCCGCCAAGGTCCGCGCCGGGGTCACGCCGAAGACCCAGGCCGACAGGCCGGTCGGCGAGTGGAACGAGTTCGAGATCACCCTGACGGGCGACCGCCTGACGGTCGTCCTGAATGGCATCACGGTCATCGAGAAGGCCGAGCTGCCCGGCATCCCGGCCACGGGCCCGATCGCGCTCCAGCACCACGGCGGCTACAAGGACGGCAAGTATCTCGGCCCGCCCAGCCTCGTGCAGTTCCGCAACATCCGGATCAAGCGTTTGAGCCAGGAAGGCTTCTTCGACAACACGCGACGGTCCGAGCAGTTGCAGCCGCGCCGCTGACCACGGCCATTCCCGACCGCCCCCCCGCCGCATAGACTTGGATAGAGGAGATCATCGGGGACTGCGGCGGGAGGTAGTTTGATGCGAGCACGATTCTGGGGCGCGATCGGCGGGGTGCTCGTCGGGGCGACGGCCTGGGGCGACCCGCCCGACCCGGCGGCCGTCGAGCGCGGGCGGGTCGCGATGACCTTGAAGGGCTACCTCAAGCCGGCCTGGGGCGACGAGGCGTACACGAAGGTCGGCCGGCTCTGGGGCCCCGACGCGCCCGACCCCGTCCGCCAGCCCGAAGCCTATGCGGCGGCGTTCAACCGCCGCTACGGCCTGCACCCGGCCCCCTTCCCCAACGACGGCCTCCCGATGGGACTGCGCCGCGGCAACGGGCCGAATGGCGCGCAGCAGGGGTTGCAGATCGACTGCATGGTCTGCCACGGCGGGTCGATCGGCGGGACGAGCTACGTCGGGCTGGGCAACACCACGCTCGACCTGAAGCTGCTGTTCGACGAGCTGACGGTGGCCGATGGCCACAAGCCGCCGCCTCCCCTGTTCACCCTGACCTCGGCGCGGGGGACGGTCAACGCCGGGCAGGTCGCGGTCGTCCTGCTGAGCCTGCGCAACTCCGACCTCTCGTTCCGCAGGTTCCCGCTGCCTTTGGGGGCCAACCTCCCCGAGCTCGACGTCCCGCCGTGGTGGCATCTCGGCCGCAAGGCGACGATGTACTACGACGGCCGCACCGACGCCGTTTCGGTGCGCACCAACATGCAGTTCATGCTGGGAGAGAAGACGCTCCAGGAGTTCAAGGACCTGGAGCCGACCTTCCGCGACATCCAGGCGTTCCTGAAGAGCCTCAAGCCGCCGCGGTATCCCTTCTCGATCGATGCGGACCGCGCCGAGAGGGGCCAGGTCGTCTTCGAGGCGACCTGCTCCCGATGCCACGGCACCTACGGGCCCGGGGGGAAATACCCCAACAAGATCGTCCCGCTCGACGTGATCGGCACCGACCCCGCGCGGCCCGGGGCCTCTCCGATCGGTTCATCGCGCACTACAACTCGACCTGGTTCGCCGAGGAATCGCCCGTCGAGGCGCCGATGGTCGGCTACCAGGCGCCTCCGCTGGACGGGATCTGGGCCACCGCCCCCTATTTGCACAACGGGTCGGTCCCGACGCTGGCCGCGCTGCTCAAGTCCTCGACCCGCCCCTCGCGGTACAGGAGGCACCCCACCACCGACTTCGAGCACTACGACCGCGTCCACGTCGGCTGGAAATTCGAGCCGATCGACACGGCCCCTTCCCCGCCCCCGACGAGCCCCGCCGAGGCCCGCACCATCTACGACACCTCGCGGTTCGGGCTCGGCAACGGCGGCCACACGTTCGGCGACAAGCTCGGCGACGACGACCGGATGGACCTGATCGAATACCTGAAGACCCTGTAGCGGGCCGTGGACCGTGGCCACGATCCCCCGCCCAGGTGGCGACCACCCTGGCATCCCGAGGGCCTTCCCCGATTTGGGCTTCCTCGGACCGGCCGGGTTGAATAGGATGCCGCCGCGCGGGGTCGGGCCCCGGGAGGGTTGGGCCGCTCCGCGCGACGGGCGAGGCCCGAAGGAATGGGACGCCCGGGGCGATCGGCCGGCGATCCAGGAAGGGGAGTCATGGCCAATCCGGGGGAGACGGTCCGTTTCCGCTTCGGCCTGGCGATGGCGGCCCTGCTGCTCGCCCTGATGGCCCTGCCGATGGCCACGGGCCGGGTCTTCGTCAACGACGACCTCGGGTTCTACTTCCTCCCGCTGAGGTCGTTCCTCGCCCGCTGCCTGGCATCCGGACAGGACCCCGCCTGGTGCCCCGACCTCTTCGGGGGCTTCTATTTCTATGGCGAGGGGCAGGGGGTCGCCCACCCCTGGGTCCGCTTGCTGTATTCCGCCCTGCCGCTGGGCCAGGCGCAGAATATCGAGATCCTCTGGCCCTACCCGGTCCTGCTCGCCGGGTTCGTCCTGCTGCTCGGGCGGTGGGGGGTGCGCCGGGACGCGGCGGTGTTCGGGGGGCTGATGTTCGCGTTCGGGGGGTACAACCTCCTGCACTTCGTCCACATCAGCGTGATGGGCCTGCTGGCGCACCTCCCCTGGCTCCTGCTGGCGATCGACGTGGCGCTGCGGTCGGCCGACCCGAGGCGTGTGGCGCTGGCGAGGGTCGCCGTGTCGCTCCTGACGGCGTCGCAACTGCTGATCGGACACGTGCAGTTCGCCTGGATCTCGTCGCTGGGCGAGGTCTCGTATGCGCTGCTCCTGGCGTCCCGGACGCCCGGGGCGGGGCGGCGGCTGGTCGGGCTGGCGGTGGCCAAGGGGCTCGGCGCCCTGGGAGGGTCGGCGCAGCTCCTGCCGACGTGGGAGGCGTTCCGCGACTCGCAGCGCGCGCGGCCGTCGCCGTCCTACGTGGCGATGGGGTCGCTCTCGCCTTGGAACCTGATCCAGTGGGTCGCCCCTTACTTGTCGGCCTCGCGCGTGGTCACGCCGCCGATGGCGGTCGACGACTCCGTGCTCGCGCCGGCCACCACGATGAACGACTGGCGGGTCAAGGAGTTCGCCGTCTACTACGGCGCGGCGGTCCCGGCCCTGCTGATCTGGCTGCTGTCGCGGCGCAAGGTCCCGGGCCGCCTGCGGCCTCTGGCGACCTTCGCCGCGGTGCTGGCCGTCGGGTCGCTGGTGCTGGCGTTCGGCGATTACACGCCGCTGTTCCGGCTGACGATGAAGGTGCCGGTGGTCGGCCGGTTCCGCATCCCGGCCCGCTATCTCGTCCTGTTCCACCTGGGCGTGGCCGTGCTGGCGGCCGTCGCCTATGCCACCCTCGCCGACGAGGCGGGGCGTCCCGGGCGTATTTCGTGGAGACGGCTCCGGCCGCTGGCCCTGGCCCCGCTGGCGAGCGTCCTGGTGTGCATGGCGCCGGGGCTGCCCGAGGCGCTCTGGCCGTCGTACCTGCGCGGCGCATGCCTCGCGACGGCCCCCCTGATGATCGCCGGGCCGGTCCTGGTCGGCCTGGCGACCGCGCTGGTGGCCCTGGCCGCGCGCGGGATGCGCAGGGCGCTCGTCGGCCTGCTCGCCTTCGCGGCCGTCGACCAGGCCGCCTACGGGGCGCACCAGATGACGCTCGTCGCGCCGAGGGACCTGACGGCGTACCTCGCGACGCGGCCGGTCCCGCCCGGGGCCGAGGCCGGGGCGCGGGTCAAGTTCGATCACCTGGAGCCGATCTGGCACGACCCGTACACGATGAAGGGGCTGAGGCTCGTCCAGGGCTATGTCGCGCTGATGCCCCGGCGCCAGCTCTCGTACGACGACCCGGCGAGCCTGCGGGTGACCGGGGTCGGCTGGGTCATGCCCGCGACCGACGAGCTCGGCCAGCCGTGGGTCGCGGCGCCCGCGCCCCCCTGCCCCGGGCCCGCCTCGTGTCGCGGGCGAGGCCGAGCTCCGACCCGGGCCGCGACATCGTCGCGATCGACGTCGAGACGACCGCCCTGACCGACCGACCGCTCTCCCTGCCCGCGGCCGAGCCGGGCCGGGCGCGGATCGTCGGCGACCGGCCGGGCAGGATCGACGTCGCCACCGTCGCGGGATCGCGCCAGTTGCTGGTCGTCTCCGAGGGCTACCACGAGGGCTGGCGGGCCCGCGTCGACGGCCGTCCCGCGCCCGTCCTGAGGGCCTATGGCGATTTCCTGGGGTGCGTCGTCCCGGAGGGGCCGCACCGCGTCTCGCTCCGGTTCCGGCCGCGAGGACGGGCCGTCGGGGCCGCCCTGAGCGCGATCGGGCTGGTGCTGATGGTGGCCGTCCCCGCCCTCTCGCTCGCTCCGAGGCGGTCGCGGGCCGGCTCTCGTCGGGCGAGTGAGGCGCAGCATCCTCATATCTCAATGACAGATGGTGCATTTCACGGTGGTGTCCTATGCCACTTGAACAGCCGGGAAGCTGACCCATTCGCGGGTAGTCCAGACGTGATCCGTTAGCCCGGCGGCCAGAGCGGGCGTCCGTCGCTGCCAACGCCCCTTGTCGTCCCGCTGCCGTAAGGTGCGGACCACCCAGCAGAAGTTGTAGCGATACAGCGTGTAATAGCTCATCGCCTCATGTACACGCCAATCTTTACTGAACCGGTACGTCTTCCGCGCCTTCCGCGCGTTCTGGCCGCGGTCGGTGCCGTGCTGGCGCTCGATGAACGACGTGTTGACCGCCCGGCTCACCGACGACGCGCCCAGGGCGGCCTTCAGACCGCCTTCGGTGCCGAAGATCAGCCGACGTTCGACCGCGACCACCCGGTCGTTTTCCCGTGCCTTGTGGACCGTGGCGTAGGTCAAGTCCTGGGGCAACCGCCGCTCGGGCAGGATCGGCCGCCGGCCCGGCCCGGTCGTGGGCCCCGAGACCGGCACGCCGAACGCCCTCTCGATCGCCGAGGCATAGGCGGGGTATTCGTCGCTGGTCATCAACCGAGGCGTAGCGCCGTCGGTGCGGTCCTTGACCGTGGCGACGATCTCCTCGGCGTTCTCGATCGAGCGCGCCCCCGGGACCACGGCCAAGACCAGCCGATGTTCGGGGTCGATCGCGACGTGATCCCACCAGTCCCCCTTGTGATCGTCGGCGGGATCGGCGGGGTCGCAGTTCTTCTGCTTCTTATTGACGAACGACCACTTCTCGTCGAACTGGACCTCAGTGGTCCGAGGGGGAAAAAGCCACAAGCTCGTCATGAGCGTCGTGGGCATGCTCCCCGGCGGCTCTGGCCAGTCGGACGACGGTGTCGCGATGGACGCCGACGAGGCGGCCGGTCTGGCGGATGCCGTCGCCCTCGGCCAGGTGCTCCAGGACCGAGACGGCGGTCGGTTCGGGGAGGTGACAGCGGTAGAGCGGCGTGCCCTTGCGCTCCGAGAAGCGGGCGCGACAGGCGTTGCAGTAGAGTTGGCGGAACTGCTTGTCCTTGCCGTAGCGGCCGCAGACCGAGAGATTTCCGACGTCCCGTTGGCCGTAGAGGGAGCAGTCGGGGTTCTGGCAGCAGAAGCGAGCGAGATCGTGCATGAGGCGAATGGGCCCCGTGGAAGGGGACGTGTTGTGACCAGGGCATAGGTACCGGGATCGTCACTCATCCTACGTCCAGTCCCTCGCAAAGGTTCAAATTGCCTAGGACACCACCCATTTCACGCACCCCACGGAAGACAGGAGGAGCGATGAGCGCGTTCTGGAGGGATCGGCCGACCTTCGTCACCGGCGCGACGGGCCTGGTCGGCGGCTGGCTCGTGGCCCGCCTGGTCGACGCCGGCGCCGACGTCGTCTGCCTGGTCCGCGACTGGGTCCCGCAGAGCGGCCTGATCCGCGACGACCTGGTCGCGCGGGTCAAGGTCGTCCGCGGCGACGTCCGCGACCAGGCCGCGATGGAGCGCGCCCTGGGCGAGCACGAGATCGTCACCGTCTTCCACCTGGCGGCGCAGACGATCGTCGGCATCGCCAACCGGAACCCGGTCTCCACCTTCGAGGCGAACGTCCGGGGGACCTGGTCGGTGCTCGAGGCGTGCCGCCGATCGCCTTTGGTCAAGCAGGTCGTCCTGGCCTCGTCCGACAAGGCGTACGGCGACCAGGACGTGCTCCCCTACGACGAGGAGACCCCGCTCCAGGGCCGCCACCCCTACGACGTGAGCAAGTCGTGCGCGGACCTGATCGGCCACACCTACGCCGTCAGCTACGGGCTGCCGGTCGCGATCACCCGCTGCGGCAACTTCTACGGCGGCGGCGACCTGAACTGGAACCGGATCGTGCCGGGCACGATCCGCTCGGTCGTGCGAGGGCAGAGGCCGGTCATCCGGTCCGACGGCCGTTTCATCCGCGACTACTTCTACGTCGAGGACGGCGCCAACGCCTACATGATGCTCGCCGAGGCGCTGGCCGCCCGATCCGAGCTGGCGGGGCGGGCGTTCAACTTCTCCAACGAGGTCCAGGTCACCGTCCTCGACCTGGTCCGCCGCATCCTCCGGCTGATGGACAGCGACCTCCAGCCCGACGTCCGCAACGAGGCGTCCAACGAGATCGTCCACCAATACCTCAGCGCCGCGAAGGCCCGCCGCGAGCTGGGCTGGGCCCCGCTGTTCGACCTGGAGGGGGGGCTGGAGCGGACGATCCGCTGGTATCGCGCGTCCCTGGAGGGGTCGCGATCCCTCCATCAGTGGTCGGTCCTGAGGCGGGGGGCGTGACGTGCGCGTGTTCCTGACCGGGGCCTCGGGGTTCGTCGGCTCGCACCTGCTCCGCCTCCTGGTGGCGCGCGGCGGGCACGAGGTCGCGATCCTGCTCCGCCCGGACAGCCGCCCGTGGCGGATCGCCGACGTCCTCGGCCGCGTCCTCCGGATCGACGGCGACCTCGCCGACCTGGCCGCGTCGCGGGAGGCGGTCCGCGGGTTCGGCCCCGAGGTCGTCATCCACGCGGCGTGGGCCGGAGTCGGCCCCTCCGCGCGCGACGACCCCGCGCAGGACGACAACATCCGCAGCACGAGGGCGCTCGCCGAAATCGCACGCGAGGCCGGCACCGGGCCCTGATCGGCCTGGGCTCGCAGGCGGAATACGGGCCTCGCGACGGGAAGACCCACGAGGGCGCGCCGACCCGGCCGACGACCCGCTATGGCGCCGCCAAGCTCGCGGCGGGCCTCGCGGCCGGCGAGCTCTGCCGCGAGGGGGGCCTGCGGTTCGCCTGGATTCGGCTCTTCTCGTCGTATGGGCCGATGGACGATCCCGCCCTGATGATCCCCGGGCTGATCCGGACGCTGTTCGACGGCGGCCGGCCCGCCCTGACGCCCGGCACGCAATTGTGGGACTACCTCTACGTCGAGGACGCGGCGCGGGCGATCGAGGCGGTCGCGCTGCGGCCCGGCGCCTCGGGCGTGTTCAACCTCGGCTCGGGCCGGACGGCGACGGTCCGCAGCGTCGCCGAGAGGGTCCGCGACGGCATCGACCCGAGGCTCCCTCTCGGGTTCGGCGAGGTCCCGTCCCGGCCCGGCCAGGTGATGCACCTGGAGGCCGACGTCGGCCGGCTCCGCGAGGCGACCGGGTGGTCGCCCGAGATCGACCTGGACGAGGGGCTGAGGCGGACCGTCGCCTGGTTCCGAGAGCACGGAGGCGCGCGATGAACGACGAGCGGCCCAGGCCCCTGATCAGCATCGTGACCCCCTGCTTCAACGAGGAGGAGAACATCCACGACTGCCACGACGCCGTGCGCGCGCTCTTCGAGGGAGAGCTCCGCGACTATGACTTCGAGCACATCTTCTGCGACAACAACTCGGCCGACCGCACGGTGGCGATCCTCAAGTCGATCGCGGCGCGGGACCGGCGGGTGAAGATCATCGTCAACTCGCGCAACTTCGGCCCCTTCTGCTCGAACTTCAACGGCATCCTGAGCACCCGCGGCGACGCCGTGCTGACCTTCCTGCCCGCCGACCTCCAGGACCCCCCCGAGATGATCCCCGAGATGGTCCGCCGCTGGCGCGAGGGGCACGAGGTCGTCTACGGCATCCGCCGGAAGCGCGAGGAGGGGACGCTCCTCCGCTCGGTGCGCCAGGCCTACTACCGCCTCCTCAGCAAGTTCGCCAGCATCGACATCCCGGTCGACGTCGGCGAGTTCCAGCTCGTCGACCGCGCCGTCGTCGAGGCGCTGCGAGGGTTCGACGACTACTACCCGTACATCCGCGGCATGATCGCCAACTGCGGGTTCCGATCGACCGGGGTCGCCTACACATGGCGGGCCCGCGCCAAGGGGATGTCGAAGAACCGGCTGTTCCACCTCGTCGACCAGGGGCTCAACGGCCTGATCTCGTTCACCAAGGTCCCGATGCGGATCTGCCTGTTCTTCGGGTCCGCGCTGGCGACGGCCAGCCTCGTGTATGCGTTCGCCTCGCTCGCGATCAACCTGGCCTATTACCGGGAGGTCGCGCCGCCGGGCATCGCGACCCTGATCGTGGCCGTCTTCTTCTTCGCCGGCCTCCAGCTCTTCTTCTTCGGGGTGCTCGGCGAGTACATCGCCGCGATCCACGCGCAGGTGCGGAAGCGGCCTCTGGTCATCGAGCGCGAGCGCGTCAACTTCGACGACGAGGACGACGCGACCGGCTCCCGCCCGGCGATCTACCGCCCGCACGCGGCCGGCCGCATCGGGATCGCCGCCCGGCCGGCGCCGCCCGCCGACGACTGACGCGGCAGGTCCGGGACGATCCGGCAAAGATGCCCAAGTCGGGCGGCCCGGAAGGTCGATACTCTCGGTCAGAGGATCGACGCCGCCGGGCGACGCGCGCCCTGGCCGCGCGCGACGGCGTTTTCCAGGACGAGACGTCATGTCGATCGCAATCCCCGCACCGGACGACGAGGGGCGATCGTTCCCGGGCTGGGGGACGCTGGCCGGCGCACTCGCGCTGTACGCGGCCTGCGTGGCGGCCGCGACGTACCCGCTGGTCGCGAACTTCCGCTCGGCCGTGCCGGGCAGCACCGCCGACCCGATGCACGTCCTCTGGGCGATGCGCTGGTACATGGCATGCCTGCTCGAGGGCCGCGCGCCGTTCCTCTGCCCCGAGATCCAGTATCCCGTCGGCGCCCCGCTCGGCTTCTTCGACCCGGTCCGTCTCCAGGCCCTCCTCTACATCCCGCTCTGGTCCCTCTTGCATGATGATACGATCTGTTATAACGTCCTGTTCTTCCTGGCATTCCTCTCGACGGGCCTGGGGACCTTCCTGCTGGCGTGGCAGGTCGTGCGGGACCGCGCCTGCGCCGGGCTGGCCGGGCTGCTGGCGATGCTCGGCACGCCGATGATGATCCACTCGTTCGGGCACCTGGTCTTGATCCAGCTCGGCGGATTCCCGCTGTTCCTGATCGCCTGGATGCGGTTCGTCGATCGCCCGGGCCGGGGGCGCCTGGCCGGGGCGGTGGCGGCGTACCTGCTGCTGGCGATGAGCGCCCACTACTTCGTGGTCCTGGGCGTCTTCCCGGCGTGCCTGTACGTGGCCTGGCGATGGGGGCGGGCGTGGTTGTCGGGGAGCCGGACGTGGCTGCGGGAGAGGGCCGGCTGGCTCCTCGGCTTCGCGATGCTGACGGCCCCCTGCCTGGCCGCGATCTTCTCGACCCACCTCTGGGTCATCGCGCACGGCTACTCGATGGAGAGGCCGGTGTGGCAGTTCGACAGCTTCGGCGCACCGCTCTGGGGCTACCTGGCGCCGCTCCCCTGGCACCGGATCGATGGGGCCCTGCCGCTCAACGTGTACCGGGCGGTGGGGATGAAGCAGGCGGCGTGCGAGTGCGCCTCGTATCTGGGCGTGGTGACGCTGGGGCTGCTGCTCTACGCGGCTGTCAACCGCGTGCGGTTCGCGAGGGCGTCGTACTGGTGGTCGCTCTTCGCGATGCTGGTCATCCTCTCGCTCGGCGGCCACGCGACGATCGGCGCGCATCGGATCGACCTCCCGGCGCGGTTCTTCCGGGAGCACTTCGCCGCGTTCCGCCTGCTCCGGGTGCCGGCCCGCTTTAACCTGTTCGCGAGCGTCGCCGCGGCGGTGCTGGCGGCGGCGGGGCTGAAGCACCTGCTCGGGCGGCTGCCGCGGCGATGGATGCGGGCGGCCGTCTGCGGTGTCCTGTTCGTCGTCGCCTTCCTCGACCTCGCCCCGGCCGGCCCGTACCCGACGTACGCGCTGCCGAGCATGCCGGCCTGCTACGAGGCGCTGACCCAGAGCGACCCGGGCGCCTCATTCCTCGACGCCCCCCTGCTCCGGTCGGGGCGGAGCAACGAGCAGACCGCGGCCTACGCCTACTGGCAGACGTTCCACGGGGCCAGGACATCGGGCGGCTACAGCGCCCACGCCAACGCCGAGTTCGACGAGATGGTCGTCGCGTTCTCGCCGTTCGCCTCGGCCCGGCTCGCCGATCCCGACTACCTGAAGGACCCGTCCGCCGAGACCTTCTCCTTCGCCGAGGGCGTCCGCTTCGAGGACTATCTCTGGCTCTACCTGTCGGCGCACCGCTTCGACTACGTCGTCCTGCACAAGAGGCCCATGCGGGCGTACCCGCACCACCTCTCCCGATTCGCGGCCCTGCTCCGGGACGCCAAGGTCTACGAGGACGGGGCGACCACGGCCTACGCCCTCGCCAGGATGGCGCCGCCGTCGCGGCCGGTCGCTCTCTGCACGAGGGGATGGCTCGAAAAATGCGTCAGCCGCGGCCACCGGGCCTGCCGACTGGCCGAGACGGCCCGCCTGGTCGCGTACAACACCGAGCCCGGCCGCGACCTGTCCCTCGCGCTCGACGCGGCGAGCACGCTCGGGCCCTGCACGGTCCGCCTCCGCCGCGGCGACGACGAGCTGGCGCGCTGGGTGGTCCGGCCCGGCGACTTCGCGACGCATCGGAGCGGGCCGTTCCGGCTCCCGCGGGTATCGACGAGCTGACGATCGAGAGCACGCCCGGCACGGATGGCCCGGCACGCTCCGGATCGCCCGTCGCCGACGAACGGCGCCCGGCCGACGTCTGGATCGCCCGCCTCGCCCTGGAGCCGTCCCCCGAGGCCGGCGTCCCCGCCTCCACCGACCCGATTGCAAGGAGGGAGCGATGAAAGTTGTCGTCCTGTGCGGCGGCCAGGGGACCCGGCTCCGCGAGGAGACCGAGTTCCGCCCCAAGCCGATGGTCGAGGTCGGCGACCGGCCGATCCTCTGGCACATCCTGAAGCTCTACTCGCACTATGGCTTCCGCCGGTTCGTCCTCTGCCTGGGCTACCGCGGCAACATGATCAAGGAGTACTTCCTGAAATACGAGGCGATGAACAACGATTTCACCATCAGCCTCGGGAGCCGGCGCCGTGTCGTCTTCCACGACGCCCACGACGAGCAGGACTATCAGGTCACGCTCGCCGACACCGGCCCGGAGACGATGACCGGCGGGCGGGTCCGCCGCGTGCAGCGGCACCTCCGCGACGACGACACCTTCCTGGTGACCTACGGCGACGGGCTGGCCGACATCGACCTCCGGGCGCTCGTCGACTTCCACCGCCGGCACGGCCGGCTCGCCACGGTCACGGCCGTGCGGCCGTCGTCGCGGTTCGGGGTGCTCGACGTCGACGACGACGGCAAGGTCGCCCGCTTCGCCGAGAAGCCGCAGCTCGAAGGCTGGGCCAGCGCCGGGTTCTTCGTCTTCGACCGCCGCGTGCTCGGCTACCTCGGCGGCGACGACTGCGTCCTCGAACGCGAGCCCCTCGAACGGCTGGCGGCCGAGGGCGAGCTGATGGTCTATCGCCACGAGGGCTTCTTCTTCGCGATGGACACCTATCGCGAGTTCAAGATGCTCAACGAGCTCTGGGACCGGGGCGAAGCCCCCTGGAAAGTCTGGGAGACGGGGGAGGGGCGGAACGGCCTCCTCCTGGCCGGTTAGGGCCGATCCCGGGGATGTGCCCAGGCGGACGAACGGATGGATTCGAGGAGCCCTGACGCATGGACGATCGAGCGGACTCCCTCCGCGCCCGCATCCTGGACCTGGTGCGGCAGTATCACGACGCCGCCTTCGCCGCCGGCCGACTTCGCGCCCGGCCGAGTCGACCGTCCCGTGCGGCGGGCGCGTCTTCGACGCCGAGGAGCTGGTCCACCTGGTCGACGCCTCGCTCGACTTCTGGCTGACCACCGGCCGGTACGCCGAGCGGTTCGAGCGCGAGTTCGCCCGGGCGTTCGGCGCCCGGCACGCGGTGCTGGTCAACTCGGGCTCGTCGGCCAACCTGCTGGCGCTGTCGTGCCTGACCTCGCCCAAGCTGGGCGAGCGGCGGCTGAGGCCCGGCGACGAGGTGATCACCGTCGCCGCCGGCTTCCCGACCACCGTCAACCCGATCATCCAGAACAACCTCGTCCCCGTCTTCGTCGACGTCGACGGTGCCGACCTACAACATCGACGCGACCCAGCTCGAGGCCGCCCGCTCGGCCCGGACCCGCGCCGTGATGCTCGCGCACACGCTGGGCAACCCGTTCGACCTGGCCGCCGTCGCCGACGTTCGCCCGCCGGCACGACCTCTGGCTCGTCGAGGACTGCTGCGACGCCGTCGGCTCGACCTTCGGCGGCCGGAACGTCGGCACGTTCGGCGACCTGGCGACCGTCAGCTTCTACCCCGCGCACCACATCACGATGGGCGAGGGGGGCTGCGTCCTCACCGACCGCGCCCCGCTCCGCAAGCTCGTCGAGTCGTTCCGCGACTGGGGCCGCGACTGCTGGTGCGCCCCGGGCGCGGACAACACCTGCGGCCGGCGCTTCGACTGGCGCTCGGCGACCCTGCCCCACGGCTACGACCACAAGTACACCTATTCGCACATCGGCTACAACCTCAAGGCGACCGACATGCAGGCGGCCGTCGGCGTCGCGCAGCTCGGCAAGCTCGCCGGGCTTCGTCGAGGCCCGCCGGCGCAACTTCGCCCGGCTCCGCGACGGGCTCGACGGACCTCGAAGCGACGCTTCATCCTGCCCGAGGCGACGCCGGGCTCGGACCCGAGCTGGTTCGGCTTCCCGATCTCCGTCCGGCCCGACGCCCCGTACACGCGCGCGCGACGTGGTCCGCTTCCTCGACGCGCGCAAGGTCGCGACCCGGCAGGTCTTCGCCGGCAACCTGGTCCGCCAGCCGGCCTATCGCGACGCGACCTACCGCCAGGTCGGCGACCTGGCCAACTCCGACTTCGTGATGAACCAGGCGTTCTGGGTCGGCGTCTACCCGGGCCTGTCATCGGCCATGATCGACGCGATGATCGAGGCGTTCCACGACGCGCGACCGCGACCTCTCCGCCCGGTCGCGGGGCCACGCCTCGGCGATCCCGGCGCCCCACTTCGTCGGCCGGGCGACGGCCGACCGGCGGGACTGACGCGGGCCATCCGTCCTCCTCGCGGGAGCGTTCGCGATGAAGGTCTCCGACTACCTGGCGGGCTTCCTGGCGGCGCAGGGCGTGTCGCACGTCTTCGAGCTGGTCGGGGGGATGATCACCCACCTGCTCGACTCGATCGACCGGCAGGGGACGATCCGCCTGGTCAGCGTCCACCACGAGCAGGCGGCGTCGTTCGCGGCCGACGCCTTCGGCCGGATGACCGGCGTGCCGGGGGTCGCGATGGCGACCAGCGGCCCGGGCGCGACGAACCTGCTCACCGGGCTCGGGAGCTGCCACTTCGACTCGTCGCCCGCCGTCTTCATCACCGGGCAGGTCAACCGCCACGAGCAGAAGGGGGACCGGCCGATCCGCCAGCTCGGGTTCCAGGAGACCGACATCGTGGCGATGGCCGCGCCGATCGCGAAGTGGGCCCATCGCGTCGCGATCGGCCGAGGAGGTCCCGGCGGTCCTCGACCGCGCCTTCGCCGAGGCGCTGGGCGGCCGGCCGGGCCCGGTCCTCGTCGACATCCCGATGGACGTGCAGCGGGCGCACGATCGCGGCCGATCCGCCCCGCAAGGTCGCCCGGCCCGAGGCCGAGGCCGCCGACCCCGCCGCGGTCGAGGAGGTGCTCGACCGGCTGGCCGAGCCGCGCCGGCCCCTGATCCTGGCCGGCAACGGCGTCCGCGCCTCCGGGGCCGATCGGGGGCCTTCCGCGCGTTCGTCGGACGGGCTGCGGGTCCCCGTCGTCCACTCGCTCCTGGCCGTGGACCTCCTGCCGTACGCCCACCCGCTCCGGGTCGGGATGATCGGCAGCTACGGGAACCGCTGGGCGAACATGGCGATCGCGCGGTCCGACTTCCTCCTGGTGCTCGGGAGCCGGCTCGACGTCCGGCAGACCGGCTCGGAGGCCGAAGCCTTCGGCGAGGGGCGGACGATCTACCACGTCGATTGCGAGCCGGGCGAGATCAACAACCGCGTGACCGGCTGCCGCGCGATCGTCGCCGACCTGCGCGGCTTCCTCGACGCGGCGAACGCGGCGATGGCCGGCCCGCCGGCCCGCGCCCCGCCCCGACTGGCTCGCCGAGATCGCCGGGGACCGCCGCGACTGGCCCGACACCGCCGAGCTGCGCGACGTGCCGGGGATCAACCCGAACGCGTTGATGCACGAACTCTCGGCCTGCTCGGGCGCGGCGTCGGCGTTCGTGGCCGACGTCGGCCAGCATCAGATGTGGGCGGCGCAGTCGCTCGAGCTCGGCCCGGACCAGCGGTTCCTGACCTCGGGCGGGATGGGGGCGATGGGCTTCGCCCTGCCCGCCGCGATCGGCGCCGCGTACGCCCGGCCGGGCCGGCCCGTCGTCATGATCGCGGGCGACGGCGGCTTCCAGCTCAACATCCAGGAGCTGCAGACCGTCGCGCGCGGCCGGCTGCCGATCAAGATGGTCGTCGTGAACAACCAGTGTCACGGGATGGTCCGCCAGTTCCAGCAGAGCTACTTCGAGGGGCGCTATCCGTCGACCTACTGGGGCTACTCGGCCCCCGACTTCGCCGCCCTGGCCCGCGCCTACGGCATCGAGGCGCCAGACGGTCCACGACCGCGACGGGCTGCCGCGCCGCCCTCGACGCGCCTGTGGCGCGACCCGGCCGCCCCCGCGCTGCTCGACGTGCGGGTGGACACCTTCGCCAACGCCTATCCCAAGCTCGCCTTCGGCCGCCCCATCTCGGAGATGGAGCCGCTCGCCCAGCCCGTCGGCATGGAGGGCACCTGACGGGACCGGGCGGCCCCGGGAAGCTCCTCGTCCCTCCTCCGATCCAAGCTTGAGACCCGTCCCGCCCGGTGAACTGGCGCCGACGGCCCGACGTTTGCAAGCCGCGAGGCTCCGTGCTGGATCGTCACGGGGACGGGCCGGGGGCGTGGTGTCGCGATCGGGGAGGATGGGGCGTGTCGGATCGGAGTCGCGGTGCGCGGATCGTCGCGATCGCGCTGCTCCTGCTCGGCGCGGCTCCACCGCCGCCTTAGCGCAAGGACCCGCCGACGGGCGACCGCCTTCGGGAGGTGATCCCGGCTTCGTGACGCTCGATCGGCTCAACGCCGGGCTGCCTCGGCTCGCCAACCCGCCGGACCTGGAGACGCCGCAGTCGTCGCTCGAAAGCTTCATCGCCTCGTGCCGCGCCGGCGATTACGCGAGGGCCGCGCACGCGATGGACCTGAACACCATCGAACCCGGGCGCCAGGCCACGACGGGGCCGGTGCTGGCGAGGCAGTTGAAGGCGGTGATGGACCAGCAGGTCTGGTTCGAGTGGAGCAAGGTCCCCGACCGCCCCGACGGCCAGGACGACGATGACGAATCATCCCCGCTGGGCCAGGCCCCCGCGCCCTCGGGGCCGCGGTCGAGCTTCCTCCTGTACAAGCTTTACATCGGCGACCGCGATTACGAGATCCGCCTCGAACGGGTCAAGGCGCCGGAGACTCCCCCCTGCTGGGTCTTCTCGCGACAGACGGTCCGGCACATCCCGACGCTCTACCGAGAGTTCCACCCCAGCCGCCTCGAACGGTCGCTCCCGGCGTGGGCCAAGGAGACGAAGTTCCTCAAGGTGGCGGTGTGGCAGTGGGTGGGGTTCCTGGTCCTGCTGCTGGCCGGCGCGCTGCTCGGCTGGCTGGCGGAGAAGGGGCTCGAGCTGGCGCTGCGGCGGGTCGACTCGGTCCTGGGCCCGGGCCGTGGTCGAGGCGCTGCGAGGACCGGGGGTGCTGACGATCGGCCTGTATACCTTCTTCGCGCTGGCGAGGAGGTACCTGGGCCTGGCCGGGCCGATCCTGAGCGTGCTGGAGCCGCTCTACGTCACGATCATCGTGGCCTGCCTGGTCTGGTTCCTCCAGCGCCTGATCCGCATGGCCTCGATCCGGATCAGCCGGAGGTACGAGGGCTGGGACAGCGACGAGGGGAACGTCCTGATCACCCAGATCGCCGTCGCCCGCCACCTGCTGACGTTCCTGGTCCTCGTCGGGGGCGTGGCGTACGCGCTCAGCGGGTTCGCCTGGGCCCGGCGGTTCGGCATGACGATCCTGGCGTCGGCGGGCTTCGTCGGGATCGTCGTCGGCATCGCGGCGCAGAGGGTCCTCGGCAACCTCTTCTCGGGCATCCTGCTGGCGATCGTCCAGCCGGTCAAGGCCGGCGACGCGGTCATCTTCGAGGATGAATTCGGCTGGATCGAGGAGATCAGCCTCACCTATCTGGTCATCCGCACCTGGGACAAGCGGCGCCTGATCGTGCCGATCTCGCACTTCATGGACAAGCCGTCCCAGAACTGGTCGCGGGGCTCGCAGCAGATCATCAAGCCGGTGACGATCCACGCCGACTACGGCCTCGACGTCGACGCCGTGCGCGCCGAGCTGCACGCGATCCTGGGGGGGACCGACCTCTGGGACCGGTCGACCCCGCCGATCCTCCAGGTGACCGAGAGCCACGAGGGGACGATCGTGCTCCGCGCCCTGTGCAGCGGCAAGGACCCGGCGTCCTCGTGGGACCTCCACTGCCTGGTGCGCGAGCGCCTGATCCGCTTCATCCGCGACCTCGACGGGGGCCGCTACCTGCCGAGGAGGCGCGTGCTCCTGGTCGGCGAGCCCGAGGGCGGCGCCGCCGAGGCACGCCCGCGCGACCGAGGGCGCCCGGCGAACGGGCCCGCGGCCACCCCGAGCCGGGCGGGCGACGGGGAGGCGGGCGACGCATCGAGCCGGGTGCGCGGCGAAGCCTGACCGCCGGCCCCGAGGCTCATTCCGCGGCGACGTGCGCCCCCTTCTCCGCGACCGATCGCCTCATGAGGAAGACCAGCGGGACCAGCGCCAGGGCGAGGACGGCGAACACCCAGAAGCAGTCGAAGTAGGACAGCGACGCGCTCTGCTGCTGGCGGAGGTCGGCGAGCATCTGGAGCGCCATCTGGTCGGCCCTGGCCGGGTCGCCGGTCAGGAGGAGGAGGCGCTGCCGCGCCGTCGCCAGCGCGTCGGCGACGTTGGGGTTGAGCACGTCGAGCTGCTCGCCGAGCCGGAGGGTATGGAACTGCTCGCGGCGCTGGAGGAGCGTCTTGGCCACCGAGGTCCCGACGCTCCCCCCCTCGTTGCGGAGCAGGTTGTACAGCCCGGCGGCGGAGCCCCGCAGCTCCTTCGGCAGGTACATGTAGGCGGCCACGTTCAGGGGGGCGAACAGGATCGACGTGCCGACCGTCTGGACCACCCGCGGCCAGACCACCTGCGCCGGGCTGATCGCCAGGTTCATCCGCGACATCCAGTAGTTGCCCGCGGCCACGCAGAGCAGCCCGGCTATCACCAGCCAGCGGGCGTCGACCCCGCGGCCGAGCAGGAAGCCGACGATCGGCAGCATCATCAGCGCGAAGAGCCCCGCGGGCGACATCACCAGCCCGGCGTTGGTCGCGTCGTAGCCGAAGAGCGTCTGGAGCAGCCCCGGCAGCGTCGTCAGCGCCCCGTACAGCACCGCGTAGTTGGCGAAGATGATGACGCTGCTGGCCGCGAAGTTGCGATCCGACAGCGGGCGCAGGCTGACCACCGGCGCCGGGTGGCGCAGCTCCCAGGCGACGAACGCCACCAGCGCCGCCACCAGCAGCCCCACGAGCGCCTGGACCCGGTAGAACCTGTCGCCGAACCAGTCCCACTCCTGCCCCTTGCTCAGGACCACCTCCAGGCAGCCCAGCCCCACGGCGATCAGGACGAGCCCGACGTAATCGAACCGCAGGGGCTGGCCGCGCCTCCGGCGCGCAGCGCCTTCAGGTAGTCGGGGTCGTCGAGCAGCAGGTAGCACAGGACGAACGCCAGCGCCGCCGGCCGGCAGGTTGATGTAGAAGATCCAGCGCCAGGAGTAGTTGTCCGTGATGCAGCCCCCCAGCGTCGGCCCGAGCACCGGCGCGATCAGGGTGCCGATGGCGAACAGCGTCATGGCCGAGCCCTGCTTCTCGGGCGGGAACGAGTCGAGCAGCACGGCCTGCGTGGTCGGCTGGAGCCCGCCCCCCGCGATGCCCTGGATCAGCCGGAAGGCGATCAACTGCTCCAGGCTGGTGGCCATCCCGCACAGCCCCGAGCTGATCGTGAAGACCGCGACCGAGGCGAGGAAGTACCTGCGACGGCCGAACGTCGCCGACAGCCACCCCGAGAGCGGAAGGACGACGGCGACCGCTCGATCAAGGGGGTGACCAATGCGACCGATGCGGGCTTTCCTGGCGGGGGCGGCCCTCGGGGCGCTGGTCACGGCCCTCGCGGCCGTCGGCCCCGGCGGGGATGGCCTCGGCGCGCCAGACGGAGCCTCCCGCATCCGATCGTCGTGACAGCGAGGAGGTCGCCGGGCTCTACGAGGAGGACCAGGCCGACCGGATGCCCCGCGACGGCGCCCCGATCGACCCCGCGGACCTGATCCCTCGGGATCGCCGTCGGGAGGCCCGCATCAAGGCCCTCTACGAGGCGGGCGGGCTCCGCACCGGCAAGGACTACCACCGCGCCGCGATGGTCTTGCAGCACGCCGCCGGGCCCGAGGATTACCTGCTGGCCCACGAGTTCTGCGCCGTCGCCCTGGCCCGTGGAGAAGACGCGCGCTGGCTGGCCGCCGCCACCGAGGACCGATTCCTGATGAGGATCGGGCGCCCGCAGCGGTTCGGCACCCAGTACCATGCGGCCCTCCTGGACGGGCCCGTGACGCTCTACGAGGTCGGGCCGGGGGTCACCGACGGCCTGCGCAAGGAGCTGGGCGTGCCCACGTTGGCCGAGGCCCGCGCGCGGGCGGCCGAGACGGGGCGCCTGTTCAAGGTCAAGGCGCCGTAGCCGCGACTTCCCCCTTGACGCCTCAAGACTTGCACCAGAAATTAACATTCAGGGTCGTTGCTCGGATACTCATCCCGGTCGCGGGGGCGCATCATCATGGGGGCGTGGTGGAAGGATCTCGATCGCATCTTGCGGGGGGATGCGACCCGGCTGCCGGCGCTGCGTCGCAAGACGATCGAGGTCCGGGTTGGGGGGCTCTCGGTCGTCCTGGTGATCCTGGCGATGTTCTACGGGGCGTGCATGGGATGCTTCGCCCTGCTCAAGGGGGGCGGCCCCTCGTACTGGCAACTGCTCGCCTCGACGGTGAAGGTCCCCGCGCTGTTCTTCCTGACGCTGGCGGTGACCTTCCCCTCGCTCTACGTGTTCAACGCGCTGGTCGGCTCGCGGCTGGCCCTCGACTCGGTCCTGCGACTGCTGGTGGCGTCGCTGGCGGTGATGGTGGCGGTCCTCGCCTCGCTCGGGCCGATCGTCGCCTTCTTCTCGGTCAGCACGGATACGTACGAGTTCATGATCGTGATCAACGTCGTCGTCTTCGCCGTCTCGGGGGTGCTGGGCCTGACCTTCCTGCTCCAGACGCTGCACCGGCTGAGCGTCGTCCCGCCCGAGCCTCCCCCGGCCGAGGCCGCCGAGGCGGAGGGGGGCGGCGCGGTGGCCCTGACGTCGCCGGCCAGCCCCCTCGACCCGATGGAGGACCAGGTCCTGGGCCGCCACGTGAAGGCCGTCTTCCGCTGCTGGGTGATCCTGTTCGGCCTGGTCGGGGCCCAGATGGGTTGGGTGCTGCGCCCGTTCATCGGCAGCCCGAATCTCCCCTTCGCCTGGTTCCGGCCGCGGCAGTCGAACTTCTTCGAGGCGGTCTGGGTGGCGCTGGCGAGACTCTTCTCATGAGGGACCTCCTCCGTCGCGCCGACGACGTGCTGCGGGGCCGCCCGTCGACGCGCTCGTGGCCCCTGATCCTGCTCTGCGGCCTGGCGTACGGCGGCGTGATGGGGTCCTTCGGCGGGAGGGCCTTGCAGGCGGCCTACTCGGCGGTCAAGGTGCCCCTGCTGCTGCTGGCGACCTTGCTCCTGAGCCTGCCGAGCTACTTCGTCCTGAACACGCTCCTGGGGGTCCGCTCCGACTTCGCCGAGGCGCTGCGGGCGATCGTCGCCTCGCAGGCCGCCGTGACGATCATCCTGCTGGCGCTGGCCCCGCTGACGGCGCTCTGGTACGCCTCGTCGGCGGACTACCGCGCGGCGATCCTGTTCAACGCCGCCATGTTCGCCGTCGCCAGCCTGGCCGCGCAGATCGTCCTGGGCCGCGCCTACCGGCCTCTCATCGTCCGGGACCCGAGGCATCGCTGGCTACTGCGGGCCTGGGCCGTCATCTACGCCTTCGTCGGCATCCAGATGGGCTGGACCCTGCGCCCGTTCATCGGCTCGCCGTCCCAGCCCGTCCGGTTCTTCCGCGGCGGGGCGTGGGAGAACGCCTACGTCTTCGTCGCCCGGATGATCTGGGACATGCTCACTCGACAATAAACCGCCCGGGACGTGGCCCCGATGACGCCCGACCGTCCCCCCCTGGTCTGCGACCGCTGCTCGGCGCCGCTCCATCCCGGCCGCGGGGACCACTACATCGTCGGGATCGTGGCGGTGGCCGACCCCTCGCCTCCGGTCATCACCGAGGACGACCTCGCCCGCGACGTCGGTCGGGAGCTCGACCGGCTCATCAAGCGGTTGAAGGACGTGGGCGAGCAGGAGGCCCTCGACCAGGTCTACCGCCGCAAGGTGCTCTACCTCTGCGTCCCGTGCTACGGCCGCTGGATCGAGGACCCGACCGGGCCCTGATCGGCCCCTCGATCCCATCGAGAGCGGCCCCGGCATGGCTGGACCCCGAGAGAATGGGACGCGGATGGGGCGGATCGGGTCGGCGGCCATCCGCCCCATCCGCATCCCATCGGAGTGGCGGGCGTATCAGCCGTCGCAGGACTCGAAGATGGTCGCCACCCCCTGCCCCTGCCCCACGCACATGGTCGCCAGGCCGAGCCGGGCCCCCTGGTCGCGCATCCGGTGCAGCAGCGTCGTCGCGACCCGCGCCCCGCTGGCCCCCAGCGGGTGGCCGATCGCGATCGCCCCGCCCCGCGTGTTGACCTTCTCCGCGCCGATGCCCAGCAGCTTCAGCACCGAGAGCACCTGGACGGCGAACGCCTCGTTCAGCTCGATGCAGTCGATCTGGTCGAGCGACAGCCCGGCGCGCCCAGCGCCTTGCGGACCGCGGGGACCGGGCCGATGCCCATCTCCTCCGGGTCGACCCCGGCGACGGCCATCGCGCGGACCTTCGCCATCGGCTTCAGCCCGAGCTCGCGCGCCTTCTCCTCCGACATGACCAGCAGCCCCGCCGCGCCGACGTTCACCGGCGAGCTGTTGCCCGCCGTGACCGAACCCCCCGCGGGGTTGAACGCCGGGGGCAGCGATCCCAGCGCCTCCAGCGAGGTGTCGCGGCGGATGCACTGGTCGTCGGTCAGGAGCACCTTGCGCCCCTCGGCGTCTCGCCCCCAGGTCGGGACGATCTCCGCGCGGAACTCGCCCCGGTCGGTGGCGGCGGCGGCCATCTGGTGGCTCCGCAGCGCGAACTCGTCCTGCTGCCGGCGGGAGATGCGGTACTTCGCCGCCAGGTACTCGGCCGTCAGGCCCATGTTCATGATCGCCTCGCTGTGGCGGCGGAACAGCGAGGGGTTCGGGTTGTAGTCCTTCGTCATCGGGACGTGGTCCATGTGCTCGACCCCGCCCGCCACCTGCACGTCCTCGCAGCCGGCGGCGATGCTCATCGCCGCGTCGTTGATAGCCTGGAGGCTCGACGCGCAGTTGCGGTTGACCGTCACGCCCGCCGTCTCGACGGGCAGGTCGGCCGTCAGCGCGGCGATCCGCGCGATGTCGAACCCCTGCTCCCCCTGCTGCTGGACGCAGCCCCAGCGGACGTCCTCGACGAGCTTCGGGTCGATCCCCGTCCTTTCCACCAGCGACCGAATGACGTGCGCCGACAGGTCCTCGGACCGGACGTCGCGATAATATCCACCTTCCGCCGACGCCCTCCCGACCGGGGTCCGGACGGCATCGACGACGACCGCGTGTCTCATGGCGTGTTGTCCTTCCTAATCCTATGCGGAAACCTTGGTCAGCCTGGGGCGCGGGTAGAACAGCTCGCCCGATTGCGCCATCCGGCGCAGCGTCTCGGTCGGCTCGAACCGCTTGCCCAGCGCCTCGTATCGCGACAGCCGTTCCATGATCTTGGCCGCCCCCTCCGCGTCGCACCAGCGGAGGATGCCGCCTCGCCACGGAGGGAAGCCGATGCCGAGGATCAGCCCCATGTCGACGTCGGCCGGCTCGCGGACGATCCCCTCCTCCAGCACGCGGGTCGCCTCCAGGAGCATGGGCAGGAAGAGGCGATCCTGGATCTCCTCGGCATTGGGGACCTTTTCGCCCGCGCGATGCTTCGCCAGGAACGGCTTGAACGCGGGGTCCGCCTCGGGCCGGCCCTTCTTGCCGCCGAACTTGCGGAAGCCCGCGCCCGCCTTCTGGCCCAGCCGGCCCGCCTTGACCAGGTCGAGCAGCAGCGGGCTCATCAGCGCGCGGTCGGAGTAGGCCGCCCCCATCACCTTGCCGGCGTAGAGGGCCGTGTCGAGCCCCACCAGGTCGTGCAGCGCGATCGGTCCCATCGGCATGCCGAACGTCATGGCCACCGAATCGATCGCGTCCATCGGCACGCCCTCCTGCAAGAGCTGAAGCGCCTCGCCCATGTAGGGGAAGAGCACCCGATTGACGAGGAACCCGGCGCAGTCCTTCACGACGATCGGCGTCTTGCGGAGCGCCTTGGCCAGCGCCACGATCGTGGCGACCGTCTCGTCGCTGGTGCGGTCGCCCCGGATCACCTCGACGAGCTCCATCCGGTCGACCGGGTAGAAGAAGTGCATCCCGACGAACCGCGACGGGTCGGGCGCCGCGGCGGCCATCCTCGTGATCGAGATCGTCGACGTGTTGCTCGCCAGGATCGCGCCGTCGCGGAGCACGCCGGCCAGTTCCTGGTACATGGCGACCTTGGCCTTCTCGTCCTCGGTGATCGCCTCGACGATCACGTCGCACTCGGCGAAGGCGCGGCGGTCGGTCGTGGCGTTCAGCAGGGACAGCATCCGGACCATGTCCTCGGGCGACGCGCGGCCGATCTTGATCCGGCCGGCGACCACCTCCTGGGCGCGCTTCAGGCCGCCGGCCAGGCGGGCGTCGTCGACGTCGACCATCGTCGTCGGGATGCCCGATCGCGCGTGCGCCGTGGCGATCCCCGCGCCCATCAGGCCCGCGCCGAGCACCCCGGCGCGACGGACCGGGCGGGGCGCGATCGAGGGGTCGGCGACGCCCGGGTCGCGCGTCAGGCGGTTCTTCATGAAGAAGACGGCGATCAGGTTGGCCGAGGTCGGCGTGCCGACCACCTCCAGCGCCGCGTCGCGCTCGACCTTCAGCCCCTCCTCCAGAGGCAGGTTGCAGCCCCCCGCCGATCGCCTTGAGCGCGACCAGGGGGGCCGGGTACTGGCCCTTCGTCTTCGACTGGACCAGCCCCTCGGCGACGGCCATCGCGAACCGGAGCTGATCGGCCGACGCGCCGAGGGGCTGCTGCCGCCGGGCGCGTCGCTTCTCCCATTCGCCGTCGCGGCGGAGGATCTCGATGAGGCGGATACCCTCCTCGACCAGGCGATCGGCCGGGACCGCGTCGAAGGCCAGCCCCAGCGCGACCGCCTTCTCGGCGGGGACGGGCTCGCCCGAGACGATCATCTCGATGGCATTGAGGCCGATTAGCCGGGGCAATCGCTGCGTGCCGCCCCAGGCCGGGATCAGGCCGACCTTGACCTCGGGCAGCGCGATCTTCGTCTCGGGGTCCGCGGCCACGAGCCTCTCGTCCATCGCCAGGACGAGCTCGGTGCCGCCCCCCATGCAGTTGCCGTCGATCAGCGCCACCGTCGGGAACGGGAGCCGGCTGATGCGATTGAACAGGTCGTGGCCGAAGCCGATCCCCTCGACGACCTGCTCCTTGGTGGCGAACGCCAGGGCGCCCAGCTCGTTCAGGTCGGCGCCGGCGATGAACTGGCCCGGCTTGCCGCCGCGGAACAGGAGGCCCTGGAGGTCGGTCCGCCCCGCCAGTTGGCCGATGAGCTGCAGCCAGCTCGGCGAGCACCGGCCGCGAGAGGGTGTTGACCTTCTTGTCCGGCAGGTCGAACGTGACCACGGCGATCCGGCCGTCGGTCTCGGTCGTCTGGAATGCGTGTCCCATGCCGATTCGGCTCCTCGCTTGTGACGGCATGGCGGATGACGCATGCCGGATGACGGATGGGAAACCCCCGGCCCCGGGCCGTCCGGCGTCCGCCATCCGGCGTCCGCCATCGGCCATCCGGGGGCGCTCACGCCCGCCCCGCCGCGGGCTCGTCGTAGGGCATCAGGATCGCCTCGGGCCCGATCCCGGCGATGGCCGAGAACCCGCCGCCGACGATCGCCTCGCCGAGCTTCGCCGCGGCGCGGAGGTCGGCGTCGGTCGGGCGGCGGCCGGTGAGGCCGCGGGTCAGGTCGCGGCACAGGAGGTCGGCGGCCGACCGGACCAGTTCGTCCTCCTGCCGGGAGGCCCACTGGCTCGTCGCGAGCATCACCACCAGGCCTTGCAGCCGGCGCGACAGCTCGGCCATGCGACACTGGCGGTCGGCCAGGCGAAGCTGATGCTTGCGCATCACGGCGCTGATCTCCAGACGGCTCCTCCGCAGCCCGTCGGCGGCGAAGGCGGTGTGGGAGGCGAGCGCGGCGGGCATCTCGGGCAATCGGGCGCGACGGCCGACCGCCAGGTTCTCCCGCGCCCACCACTCCATGTACGGGACGAGCGCCTTGCGGAGCGCCCAGGCGTGCGCGGGGTTCATCGGGTTGGGCGCGCGGATGCCGGCCTCCTGGAGGGCGCGGCCGATCGGCTCGAAATACGTCTTGCCGTGCTCCTTGATCAGCGACTTGAAGAACGCCAGCCCGAGCATCTCCCCCTCCCCCTCGTAGATGCAGGGGGCGAGGTAGTCGTGGACGTTGTCGCCGAAGACGTGGCCCTTCAGGAACGCGCGGCCGCCGTGCGTCTTCATCAGGAGCTCGATGGCCGCCTCCTTCTGCGCCTCGCTGCCGAAGATCTTGGCGACGATGCATTCCATCTCGCCGCGATAGCCCTGGTCGAGCAGCCACGAGCACCAGCCGACCATCGCGTCGCAGCCGACGATCAACGACGCCAGCCGCGCGATCCGACGCCGGACCAGCTCGCGCGTCTCGATCGCCGCGCCATAGGTCCGTCGGAAGTGGGCCCAGGGGAGCAGGTTGGCCAGCATCGTCCGCATCGTCCCCGACGCGGCGGCGCACAGCGCCACGCGGCCGAGGTTCAGCCCGTGGTAGGCGACCGTCAGCCCGTCGCCTCGGGACGGCCGCAGCAGGTTCTCGCGAGGCACGCGGAAGTCGCGGAACCGCAGGCCGACGTTGTGCATGTGCCGCAGCGCGTAGAGGCCATACGGGACGATCTGGAAGTGCTCGTCCTCGCGGTCGGGCAGGTCGGCGATCAGGACCGCGGGACGGCGCTCGATGAGGCAGACCAGCCCGATCGTCCGCCCGGGCGCGGCGTTGGTGATGAACAGCTTCTCGCCGTTGACGAGGTAGTCATCGCCGACAAGGTCGGCGCGGGTCCGCAGCGCCGTCAGGTCGGTGCCGGCGCCGGGCTCGGTCAGCGCGAACGCGGAGAGCCGCTCGCCGCTCGCCAGCCTCGGCAGATATTTCTCCTTCTGCGAGGCGTCGCCGAAGGTGCGCAGGGGGTCGACGGCCCCGATGCAGCCGTGGACCGAGGCGAGCCCGGCGATCGTCGGGTCGAGGGTCGCCATGCGGACCAGGAACGTCGCGAACGCGGAGAACGGCGCCCCCGAGCCGCCGTACTGCGGGTCGATCAGGAGGCCCCAGTAGCCCGCCCCGCCCAGGTCGCGCAGGGCCTCCTCGGAGACCTTGCCGTCGGGGCCGAAGAGGGTCCCGCCCTCGCGGTGCCGGCGGACGACCTCCAGCGATCGCTGCATCGCCCGCTCGCATTCGGGCGAGGAGGCCGGCGGCTCCGGGCGGAATAGGTCGAACGGGACCTCGCGGCCCCAGACCGCCCGGTGGACGGGGCTGTTGGCCGTCTGGTACCGCGGGGCGAAGAGCGCCTCGACCTGCTCGTCGGCGCGGTCGAGCGACCCGGTCTTGCGCGCCTCCTCGTCGCTCTTGCCGCCCATCTTGAGCGCCGACTCGACGAAGGTCTGCGCCTCGGGCTCCCTGACTTCGGTGTCCATAGGTCCCCCAGGGTCGGTCATCGATCCTCGCACGAAGGCCCTCACCCCGACCCCCTCCCGGGGGGAGAGGGAGCAAGAATCGTCCCCCCTCCCCCCGGGAGAGGGTCGGGGTGAGGGCGAGCCCACCTCGATCATCATCGCGTCGGGGTCTCACGGGACCGGCTGGTCGAGCAGCCAGTCCTCCAGGATCATGTGCGCGACGAACGGGGCACGCAAGAGGGCGGTCTGCGACGGGAGCAGCCGCGCCAGCCAGGCGTTGCGGCTCATCCCGTCGATCATGCCGTGCCCCAGCCGGCTCAGGGCCCGGCTGCCGACGTGCTTGCTGACGTTGTTGCTCAGCCGCGCGAAGGTGGCCGGGATCATCTTCGGATCGGGGCCGACGTGGATGTACAGGTCGATCCCCGCCGCCAGGCTCTCGCAGATCACGTCCCAGAGCCTCTGCGGGTGGTCGGTCCAGCGGACCAGCAGGTCGCGGCAGTTCAGGTCGTCGTAGCTCGCCTCGCCGGTGATGCACGAGCAGACCGGCGGCGACGGCGCCCGCAGGCCCCCTTCGAGCCGGTACAGCGCCATCGCGGCGCGGTTCGGGATGTTCCTCTGCCAGACCAACGGCGTGTGCAGCGGCGGCCATCGATTCGGGTTGCGCCGGAGCGAGACCTTCACCGGCAGGAAGCCCCCCATCGCCGCCTCGAGCCGGTCGAGCGTGTCCCCCTGCCCCAGCAGGAGCGCCGAGTTGGGCGACAGGTACGCCGACGGCCCGATCAGCCCGCGGCCCTCGCTGCTGATCAACACGCACAGCCGCTCGACCTCGTGCATGGGCAGCGCCGGGCCCCGCGTGAAGAGGATGCCCATCTTCGTGTCGGCGGCGAGCTCCGCGCAGTCGCGCGCAGCATCAGGGGGATCGACAGGACCTGCCGCAGCGAGAACACGCCGCCGACGATCAAGGCCGACAGCTCGCCGAGGCTGTAGCCGAAGCTCATCCGCGCCTGGCGGACCGGGACCTCGAAGACCTCCTCCAGCAAACGGAGCTGCGCGACCTCCAGGGCCACGATCGTGGCGATGTCCTGCGGGAAGGTGTCCAGCGTGGTCCCCTCGCGGGCGCGGATGCGGGCGGCCAGGTCGACCTTGATCCCGCACGCCTCCGAGCACGCCTCCGCGGCCTCGGCCAGCACCTCGCGGACCGCGGGCCCGTAGGCCGGGTGGTCGAGCAGCTCGGGGCCGCGGCCGAGGTTGGCGACGTCGTAGCCGCGGAACGCCAGCGCGGCCGTCCCGATCCGCCTCGCGACGTCCCCGGCCCGCAGGGGCCGCTCCGCCCGCTCGGGGCCGGCGGCGTCGGGGGCCTCCCCGTCGCCGTCGGCCGTCGCCCGGCGCGCCGAGCCGCGCCGGACCAGGCGCTGGACGTCGCCAATCGAGAACATATTGTTAAACAAAAGACCTAAATTCAGCATGGATACCAATCCGGTTGACGGACCGTCCCCGCCGCGCGGCCTGGCGCGGTCGTGGCAGGGCGGTCGGTCGTCCTCCGATCAGGCCCGGGGCAGGTCCCCGTCCCGCCGGGCCGGGCGGCATTCGCCGCCGCGGCCCGTTCCACGCCCCGGGCAGTTGCGATCATCACCCTAGCTCATCGACACGTCGATCGCAGGCTGACACTCAAGTCGTCGCCCCCGGCTCGATGCCGGGCGGGCCGTCGCACCGCGGCGGGTGGTCTCCCTCGCCCCGGGTGCGCCGAGTCGGGCCTCCTCGCCTCGGATGATGCCACAGGACCCTTGCCATTATGACCGATGGAACGGAGATGCGCCTCCCGTGAATCCTTGCCGGCGTCGCGGCCCGCTGTCGGGCCTGCCGGTTGTCGGGGTTCGATGGGCGCCGTGGCTGCTCGCATCGCGTTGGGGGATGCCATCGGTTTCTATTGTGATCTTACGGGTGGACCGATCCGAAGGAAAGGCGTGCTGATCCGGTGTCGCCTCCGGGCATCCCGCCCGACCCGTCGCGGCCGGTGCCGGGCTGATTTTCGGGGATGTGGGCCGAGGACATCCCAGGCCCGATCCTTTACAATACGAAGCTGGGCCGTCCGATGGATCGCGCAAGGTGAGCACCATGATTCACCCCACGAGATCGCGGACGACCGTCCCCGGCTCCCGGTTCGCGGCGCTCCTGCTCGGCGGCTCCTCGCGCTCGCCCCAATCCCGCCCGGGGTGCGTGGGCAGGAGGTCCGCGACCCTGGCCTGGCGGCACGGGTCAAGTTCCCGGGGCGGATCTTCATCTCCTGCCCCAGCCAGGGGGACCCACATCGAGGGGTCATCGGCGTCGATCCCGACGCCGGGACCTGGCGAAGTATCACCGACGACCGCTCCCTGTTTGCACGCGTCTCCCCCGACGGCCGCTTCGTGGCCATGAGCCGATACGCCGCCGAGGACCCAGGTATGCACATCTACCGCACCTCCGGCGAGGGGATGCCAGTCAAGGTCTCGGAGAGACAGGGACATCCCTGCTGGACGCCCGACGGTACGGCGATCCTCATCTCGGCGCCCGCGACCTCGGTGCCTGTGGCAGGGAATATCCGGAAATCCGAGTACGAGTCCTGGCGCGTGGCCGCCGACGGCTCGCGCGAGGAGCGGGTGCCGCTCCTCCCGACGGAAAGCGTCCTCGACTGGTCCCCCGACGGCCGATGGCTGGTGACCCAATCGTTCCGGAAGACCCCCGATCGGCCGATCTACCTGGTGCATTCGGACGGGACCGGCGAGCGACAGATCCTGGCCGCATCCCACCCCGTGCCCGAATACGGCGGGGTCCTCAAAGCCTGGGCCCATTTCTCGCCCGACAGCCGGAAAGTCCTTTTCGGCCACGCCATCCTCGACGAGGATGTCCGACCCCCAAAGATCGGGATCGAGAGCACCAGCCTCCTTGAACTGGACGTGGAGAGCGGCCGGATGCGCCGGTTCCTCGAGCGGAAGGGGGGCGACTACTTCAACACCTCCTGCTGGTCACCCGACGGCAAGTCGATCGCCGTGCTCGTCGTCGAGGGGAACCCCGCCGACGTTCGCGAGGCGTCCAAGTCCAAGACCCACGTCGAAATCGTGGACGCCGACGGGCACGCGCTGGGGACGGTCCCCCTGCCGGGGGTGGGGGGCTTACGCACCATCATCGACTGGCGCTGAGGGTCATCCCCCCCGCCCGATGTCCCTTCGTGCCGTGTCCTTCGATTGTCACTTTTTGTTAAACATCTCGGCCGAAGCGGCCCCTTTGCTACGCCGCGGATGGGTCCGGATCATTGTCTCTAAATTTTTATATCACAGATATTTATGGCGAGCAACCCCGGTGCGGAGAGTGCCCGCGCGGGTTGGTTTCCCGAAACAAAGCGAAATTCCCCGCGTTTGATTGTCACCGTCGGCCCTCGACGGCCCGCGCACGCCCGTCTCCCGAAACAAAGCGAAATTACCCCCGATCGATTGTCAGCGGCGGTCTTCGGAGGCTTGTGCGGGCGCGTTTCCCGAAACAAAGCGAATGTTTAACAATGCCACCCGCCGGAAAAAATGGGCCGCGGAGGGACGCGGATCGAGGCGGATGGCCGCCGATCTGATCCATCCTGATCCCTCTTGATCCGCCCGATCCGCGTCCCTCCGCGGCCCATTCCTCCATCGCCGGGCGCGGAGGCCCTGCCGAACGAACCGAACGGGCCCGATTCCGATCGGCGGCGGCGGAATTCCAGGACAGGGCGGCGGACGGCCACGATAGTAATGTTGATGCTGTCGTGAGGGTCAGGGACTCGGGCGAGAGGGGCGTCGGGTGCGTGCGTCTTGCCGTCTTCGGGTGGGGGATGGCGTGAGGCATGCGATCGACGGGTCGGGCTCAGGGGGGATTGCCGTATCGGATCATCCGCACGTCCTCGACGACGATCAGGCCCCCTTGCACCATCTCGTCGAGGATCGGCAGGAGGGGGTCGATCCGGTCGGGACGGTCGATGATCTCGACCCGCTCGGGGAGGTCTTCGGACAATCCCAGCAGGTGGCGCGGTGGATGACGGAGTTCTTGCCGAAGCCCATGATGCCGCGGCTCGCGGTGGCGCCGGCCAGCCCCAGGGCGCGGCAGCGCTCGACGATCGCCAGGGCCAGGTTGCGGCCGTGCCAGGCGTCGGAGCTGCCGATGTAGACCGTCACGCGCCTCGCCTCGACCTCGGTCGGCATCGGATTCGCGCCTCCCGGGGAGGGGAGGGCCGCGGGCCTCACGACGGCCAGCCCCTCGCCCACCATCGGGCCGAGCTCGTCCAGGAGGGCGGCGACGCGGCCCGGGGCGTCGACGACCTCGACCACGACCGGGACCGAGACGAAGGCGTAGTCGCTCGCCGCGTCGTGGACCCGGCGATGCGAGCCGAAGCCGAGCTCGGCCGGGAAGACCGACGCCCCCGCCAGCCCCAGGGCCCTCGCCCTCTCGACGACGGCGCGGTAAAGGGGCTGACCCCCCCGGCGGTCGTCGGCGTTGAGGTAGAGGCGGAGCACGTCGGCGACGGTCGCGATCACGGCGGGCCCTCCCCGGGCGGACGGCCCTCGTCCCGAGGCGGCGATGCCCCGGGACGGTCCACGCTCGGGCGCGCCCGCTCCGCGTCCGGGAGGGTCAGCGCCCGCGCCAGTCCCGCCCCCAGCGCGACCGCCGCGAAGCCGGCCGCGACGCTCCCGACCATGTTGGCCAGCGACAGCGACGGCTCGCCCCGCTCCCAGAGCGTCAGCGACTCCATCGCGAAGGTCGAGAACGTCGTGTAGCCCCCCAGGAAGCCGACCAGCACCAGCAGGCGGACGTTCGGGTGCGGCAGCCAGCGCGCCAGGATCATCGTCAGGAAGCCGATCGCGAACGACCCCGAGACGTTGATCGTGACGGTCGCCCACGGGAACTGGGTCCCGGCCCAGCGGCTGATCCAGGAGCCGAGCCAGTACCGGGCGTTGACGCCCAGCACCCCCCCCACCGAGAGCACGGCCACCTGCACCCAGGGCACCACCGCGAACCCCCTCGGAGATCCGATCACCGGGCCTCGGCGCGGCGGTTGTGGACCCAGAACGGGCTGCCCCAGGCGATCTCGCCGTCGTCCTGGATCACGCGGACGTAATACCAGCTCGGGTCGGGCGAGGCCTTGATCGGCTCGGCGTCGGTCCACTGGAACTCGACCCGGGCCTGGTTCGGCTGGGTCGAGTATACATAAACGAAATCTTTGATGATATCGACCCGCGCGATCGGCCTCGTGCCGTGCGCCAGGACCCGCAGGCGGACGGGGCCATCGGCGTCGAACTCGTCGCCCATCAGGTGCTCCCCGCTGCGGACGTCGAGCACGATGTTGTCGGTCGCCGCGTAGCAGTGGCGCCTCTTGAAGGCGTCGAGGATCGCGTCCCGATCATGGTCCTCGGCGATCGCGACGGCATAGCTGATGTGCGTGCTGATATGATCGCTGGAGGACTGGAAGCCGAGCCTGTACTGCAAGGCCAAGGCGTTCCAGACCATGCCGTAGGGCTGCATGCCGGCGATCGCCTCGGCGGGCGTGCGGCCGACTCGGGGCGCACCCAGGTGTTCATACGAGTTGCGGTGCCCCTGGAAGATCTCGACGACCGGCTCGACGGCCGGGTCGTTGTCGCGCCAGTCGGTCCCCATGCCGGTCGTGGCCGAGGTGTGCGAGGCGCAGATGCCGCCGAGCTCCTTGAGGTGGTCGTAGAGCATCTTGGTGTCGTCGGCGTGCGTGCCCCCCTTCTCGGGGTCCTGGAGCCTGGGCAGCGTGCGGATGCCCCGCTTGGCGTACATGACGTTGCGGTGGCCGTGCGGGAACTGGACGCTCCGCTCGTAGGTGAACATCGGGGTGAAGGCGGGCGGGCTGTGGTACAGGTCGGTGGTCTTCTGGATCAGCCACCAGGTGTACTCCTTGCCGCCGCCGTTGTCGTGGTCGCCGTTGCCGATCCAGTCGAGCCGGGCGCAGTCGAGCGCGTAGCGCCACATATCTTCAAGGGCGCCGTCGTTGCCGCCGTCTCCGGAGATCTCGGTGTGGCGGTGGAACTCGCCGCGGAGCAGTTGGTAGGTCTTGCCGCCGGCCTGGATGCGGTGGGCCCGCATGCGGGCGATGTCGGCCGCCTCGTTGGGGTGGATGGGCGGGCCGGCCTCGGCCTCGCGGGGGGCGGGCTCGGCCAGGGCGGGCTCGATGGCCCCGGGCCGCGGTCGTCAGGGCGGCGATCCGCAGGCCGTTGGCGACCCCCTCGGCGGCGCCGCCGAGGCGGCCGTCGCCGTCGTAGACCAGCAGCGGGGGGCCGTCGGCGGGCGCGACCAGCGCCGGGCGGTTGTCGAGCATCCCGTCGCTGCGGGGCACGACCTGCGGGGGGCCCCAGGCGTCGCCGCCGAGCGAGGTCACCAGCTCGACCCACGCCCCGCCCACGGCGTTGTTCCTCGCGCTCTCGCGGTGGCGGAAGGCCAGCCAGACCCTCCCCGAGCGGTCGCACGCCAGCCGGGGGAAGCCGTTCATGAGCCGCAGCGGGTCGTCGGCCCCGGCGACGGGGTCGGGGGCGTCGAGCAGGCGGCGGCCGTCGAGGCACCGGACCCGCACCGCGCCACTGCGATAGAGGGTCGAGCCCTGGCCCTGGAGGAGGTTCTCGGCGTCCTTGCCCCAGTCCTTGTTCCTCTCCTCGTAGGCGACCCAGACCCGCCCGCGCGTGTCGGCGGCCAGGGACGGCCTCGCCTCATATCGGGGCGAGTCGGTCACGGCGATCGGAGGGCCGAAGGCGCCGTCGGCCCCCCGGCTGCGGAGCACGACGTCGTAGTTGCCCGCCTGATACGAGTCGTAGGCCACGTGGATGCGGCCCCCTCGGTCGATCGCCAGGGCGGGCGACCACTCGTTGGCCGGCGTCCCGCTGACGTTGACCGCCGCGGAGGCGTCCTCGACGGGGGACAGGAGGATGTCGGCCTGTCCGTTGCGCCAGCCCTGCCAGGCCATCCAGACGTTGCCGTCGGGGGCAGTCGCCAGGACGACGTCGGCGTCGGCGCCGCGGTCGGTCGTCAGCCGCTTCGGCTCCGACCAGGACTTCTGGCCCGGGTCGTACTTGCGGCGGTAGAGGTCGAAGTTGCCGTCGCGGAACTCGGCCCAGGCGACGACGACCGAGCCGTCGCCGGCCACGGCGACCGAGGGGCGCCAGCACGTCGAGCCCGGCGTCGGTCACGTCGATCGGGTCGCCGGCCTGGCCGTCGGCGACGCGGAGCAGGCGGACCTGGTCGCCCCCCCCTTCGGCACGTAGGAGGCGAACTCCTTGGGCCTCTCCTTGAGGGCGGGGAGGGTCGCGGGGCCGCGCGGCTCGTGCGCGACGTAGGCGACCCAGAGGGTGCCGCGCGCGTCGGCCGCCGCGGAGGGGAAGTCCTCCTGCGCGGGGCCGTCGAGCAGCACGACGCTCGGCGGGACGCGCTGGACCTCCACCCGGCCGTCGAGGAAGCGGCGGGGCGAGCCGTCGGCCAGGTCGGCCAGCGCGACGGTGAAGTCGCCGTGCTCGGTGTGGACGGCCAGCCTGGCGTCCTCGGGCGCCTTCAGGGTCGCGACCACGCCGTTGGGCACGATGGCCCCCCCCTGCCCGCCCGCGCCCTGCGCCTTCTTGGCGGCGTTCCCCTTCTTCTTGACGTTGGCCCCCTTCTTGGCCAGCGCCTGCTTGGCGGCGGCCGACGGCCGGCTCCGCGCCTCCCACGAATTGGCCCCCGAGACGCGGTCGCCGTCGCGGAACCGCCAGCCCTCGACGCCGACGACTTCCCCCTTGTCGGTCTCGACCCGGCCCCCCCAGGCCTGCTCCTGCCGGTCGCCGACGCCCAGGAGCAGCCGCACCGCGACGGCCTGGGGGTCGAGCGGGCGCCGGCCGGGCTCCTCTTTCTGGCCGCGGACGGCGGACAGCAGGCCGAGCAGGGCGAGCATCGTCAGGCCGGTGGCGAGGCCTCGGCGGGTGCGCATGACCATGACTCCTGACTGGTGGGACCGACCCGGGGTCGTGAAGCCGACCTCCATCGCAGGCCGTCAACTTAACGGGCGCCGCCGGGCCCCGCAAGGCTCGTCCCCGCGCCCGATGCGGCCCATCCCCGGGCGATCGCGGGCCGCACCGGGTAGAATGGCGGGGTCGGCGACGACGGGAGGTCGGGCATCAAGGAAGGACCGAGGCCGCGTGAAGACCAAAGACGAGATCGTGAAGGACTGGCTCCCCCGCTACACGGGGCGCCCTCTCGAAGCCTTCGGCGAGTACATCCTGCTGAGCAACTTCGCCCTCTACATCGAGATGTTCGCCGAGCGGTTCGGGGTGGACGTCCTCGGGCGCGACAGGCCGATGCCGACGGCGACCGCCGAGGACATCACCATCATGAACTTCGGCATGGGCAGCCCGATGGCGGCCACGGTGATGGACCTGCTCTCGGCGATCGCGCCCAAGGCCGTGCTGTTCCTCGGCAAGTGCGGCGGCCTGAAGAAGACCAAGGTGGGCGACTTCATCCTGCCGATCGCCGCCATCCGCGGCGAGGGGACCAGCAACGACTACCTGCCGCCGGAGATCCCGGCGCTCCCCTCGTTCCGGCTCCAGAAGGCGGTCTCGGCGACCATCGTCCGCCACAACCTCGACTACTGGACGGGCACCGTCTACACGACCAACCGCCGCGTCTGGGAGCACGACGAGGCGTTCAAGGACTACCTGCGGACGACCCGCGCCCTGGGCATCGACATGGAGACGGCCACGATCTTCATCGTCGGGTTCGTCAACCACATCCCCAAGGGCGCCCTGCTGCTGGTCTCGGACAGCCCGATGACCCCCGAGGGGGTCAAGACCTCGCGGAGCGACGTGGCCGTCTCCGAGCGCTACGTCAACACGCACCTGGAGGTCGGCATCGGCTCCTTGATCGAGCTCCGCGACTCGGGCGAGTCGGTCAAGCACCTCCGTTTCGAATGATCCGGCATGCGCGCTGCGAGCCGTCCGGCGACGCCCCCATCCGTCGTTCAACCTCGTAAGGGACCAATCGGTGAGCGGACCATCGCGACAGGCGCCCCGCGGATTCCAGGTCATCGGGGCGATGAAGCTGGCCAGCGCCGTGCTGCTCGCGGCGGCCGGGCTCGGCGTCTTCCACCTGGTCAACAAGGACGTGGGCGAGGTCGCGGAGCGCTTCGTCTCCCGGTTCCACCTCGACCCGGAGAACCGCCTCATCCAGCCGATCATCACGCAGGTCTCGGGGCTCGACCGGAAGCGGCTGGAGGCGATCGGCGCGGGCACGCTCTTCTACGCGGTGCTGCACGCGATCGAGGGGACCGGGCTCCTGCTGAGGCGCAACTGGGCCGGCTACCTGACGGTCGTCATCACCGGCTCTTTGCTGCCGGTCGAGGTTTACGAGTTGATGCGCAAGCCGACCGCGGTGCGAGTCGCCGTGCTGCTGACGAACCTCGGCATCGTGATCTACCTGGTCGTCAAGCTGATCCAGGAGCGCCGGGCGACGGCCGACCGGGGGGTCGAGACGGCGTCCCGGCCGTGATCGATCGGGGGTCGCATGGGCGAGATCGTGGCCATCGTCGAGACGGCGATCTACGTGGACGACCTCGACCGGGCCGAGGCGTTCTATCGCGACATGCTCGGCCTGGAGGTGATCGCCCGCGAGGCGGGCCGGCACGTCTTCTTCCGGGTGGGCGACGGCGTCCTGCTCGCCTTCGAGCCCGGGGCCACGCTCCGGGGCGACATCCTCCCGGCGCACGGCGCGAGCGGCCCAGGCCACTTCGCCCTCGGCGTGCGGGCCGAGGACCTCGACGGCTGGCGTGCGCGCCTCGAAGGCCGGGGCATCGCCATCGAGCACGAGACCCGCTGGCCCCGCGGCGGCCGGTCGATCTATTTCCGGGACCCGGCGGGCAACTCCGTCGAGCTGATCACGCCCGGCGTCTGGGGGCTACCCGGCGGGTGGTAGCGAGGAGGACGATCGCGATCATGGCCACGAAACCGACGAGGATGCAGGCCCGGGCGTGCGACAATCTCGCCGACGCCCTCGTGCTGATCGCCGAGGGGGCGAGGCTCGACGGAGGGGGGCACCTCGACGCGGGCGACCTTGCCGAGATCGCCCGTCGACTGGCCCGGGCGTCATCGGCATTCGACCTCGACGAGATCGTCAACCAGGCCCTGGAGAAGCGGGTGCGCGCCCTTGGGCTGCCTTCGAGCGCCGGCGATCTGCTCTCGCTGATGGAAACCGAGCTCAAGCCGCCGGAGATGCTCCTCCTGTCCGACGACGACCTCAAGGGTCTCATCGCCAAGCTGGAGGAGGATCTGGGCGGGATCTGACCTCGGCGCCGGGATCGAATCGGCCTCCGTCATTTCTCGCCGTCGGATTCGAACGCCAGCGAGCACGCCTGGCCGGCCCGCAAGTCGATCAGGACGGTCCCATCCTTGCCGGGCGAGGCGAGGAGGTCGCGGTCTCCCGAGCGGGCGCGGGCGATTCGCTGGCCCCGGGGCGGTCGGACGCGATGACGGCCGGCGACGACGGCCCGCAGCTCGGCCGAGGTCGCGCGCCCCTCGCTCCAGGCGAGGTCCAGCTCCAGGCCGCCGCGCGCCCGGAGGCCCGAGACCCGGCCCGACGGCCACGCTTTCGGCAGTGCGGGCAGCAGGCAGAGCTCGCCCGCCTGGCTCTGCACCAGCATCTCGGCGATCCCCGCCGTGCCGCCGAAGTTGCCGTCGATCTGGAACGGCGGGTGCGCGTCGAACAGGTTGGGATAGGTGTTGCCCGCCAGCGCCTCGACCAGCATCTTGTGCGCGTGGTCGCCGTCGAGGAAGCGGGCCCAGAAGTTGATCTTCCACGCCTTGCTCCAGCCGGTCCCGCCGTCGCCCCGGAAGACCAAGGATTGTCGCGCCGCCCGGAACAGCTCGGGGGTGCCCCTCGGGGTGATCTCCGAGCCCGGGAAGAGGCCCCACAGGTGCGAGACGTGCCGGTGCTGGTCCTTGGGGTCGTCCTTGTCCTCCAGCCACTCCTGGAGCTGCCCGTACTTGCCGACCTGGTTGGGCGCGATCTGGCCGCGGAGCTCGGAGAGCTTGCCGATCAACTCGGTGTCCACATGCAGGATGCGGGCGGCCTCGATCGTGTTGGCGAACAGGCCGCGGATGATCTGGTGGTCCATCGTCGGGCCGGCGACGAGGCCGCCGTGCTCGGGCGAGTTCGACGGCGTGCTGATCAGCCAGCCGGTCTTCGGGTCCTTCACGAGGAAGTCGACGAAGAACAGCGCCGCGGCCTTCATGACGGGGTAGGCGCGATGCTCCAGGAACGAGCGGTCGCCGGTGAAGAGGTAGTGCTCCCAGAGGTGCTGGCAGAGCCAGGCGCCGCCGGTCGGCCAGATGCCGTGATTCGAATTGTTGATCGGCGCCGTGCCGCGCCAGAGGTCGGTGTTGTGGTGGAGGACCCAGCCGCGGGCGCCGTAGTGCTCCTGCGCGGTCCTGCGGCCGGAGGCGGCCACCTCGTCGATCAGGTCGAACAGAGGCTCGTGGCACTCCGACAGGTTGGTGACCTCGGCGGGCCAGTAGTTCATCTCGGTGTTGATGTTGACCGTCCACTTGCTGTCCCAGGGCGGTTCCATCCGATCGTTCCAGAGGCCCTGGAGGTTGGCCGGCTGGCCGCCGGGGCGGCTGCTGGCGATCAGCAGGTAGCGGCCATACTGGAAGTAGAGCGCCGCCAGCGACGGGTCGTCGCGACGGCCCGCGGCCCTGATCCTCGCGTCGGTGGGCTCGTCGGCCGCGGCGGTCCGGCCGAGGTCGAGCGCGACCCTCCGGAACAGCCGGCGGTGGTCGTCCCGGTGGGCCTGGAGCATCGCCTCGAACGTCTTGCCGGCGACGGCGCGGAGGGCGGCGGCGCACCGCGACGAGGGGTCGGCGCCGATGTCGCGATAGCCCCGGAAGCTGGTGGCGGCGGCCAGGACGAGTACGGCCGAGTCGGCCCCCTCGACCGTGATCCGGTCCTCCTCGACGACCGCGCGGCCCCCCGTCGCCTCGACGCGCAAGCGGGCCTCGAACGCCTCGCCCCCCTCCCGGACCCGGCCCGCCAGCGCGAGCTGGTCGTCGCCGACGGCCCTGGTCCGGGCGCCCGGATGCGGGCTGTCCATGCGGGCGGTGAACCCGACGCGGCCGGGCCGGTCGGCCGAGACCCGCATGACGATCACCCCGTCGGGGTGGCTCGCGAACGCCTGCCGCTCGTAGGAGACGCGACTGACGCGATAGCGGACCGTGGCGACCGCCGCGTCGAGGTCGAGCTCACGACGGTACGGTTCGGCCTCGTCGTGGCCGTCGAAGCGGAGGCGGAGGTCGCCGAAGGGCTGATACGCCTTCTGCCTGAGCGGGACGCTCATGAACTCCCGCATCGCCAGCGCCTCGGCCTCCTGCTGGCGCCCCTCGGCCAGGAGGCTGCGGATGGCGGGGAGCGATTTCACCGCGCCGGGGTGCTGGTACTCGTGCGGCTTGCCGGTCCAGAGGGTGCTCTCGTTGAACTGGAAGTGCTCGTCGGCCCGGCCGCCGAAGACCATCGCGCCGAGCTTCCCGTTGCCGATCGGCAGGGCCTCCACCCACCGATCGGCCGGCCTGTCGTACCAGAGCGTCAGGCCGGGGGGGTTCGCGGGCGAGCCCGCTCGCGCCGCCCCGGCGCACGCGATCGAGCAGGCCACCGCGGCGGCCACGACGACCCAGCCGCTCGTCGCACTCACGCGAGGGGCGCCCGATCGGCGATCCAGGATGCGAATCATGGTGATCTCCGACCTCCCCTGGCGATCATCCGGCCCGATCACCGGCGGCGCGCCTCGACCTGTTCCCGATAGTCGCGATACGCGGCCGAAGGGTCGAACCCGGCCGCGTCGTCGGAGGCGTGGAGCAGCGCGGCGAAGCCCAGGCGGAACGGCTCGCCCCGCCCCACGACGACGCGGCTCTCCTCGCCCTTGGTCATCGCCTTGCGGCCGAACGGGTTCGCCACGAGCAGGCCGTAATCGCGGGCGTGGAACCAGCTCCGGCGGAAGTTCCGGGGGTCGGGCATGAGGGTGACGCCGACGTGCCTCCCGTCGATCGTCCCGCTGAAGTCGCACCAGACGGCCGGCTGGCCCCACACCTGCTTCTGGTCCACGAGGCCGTCGCTGTTGACGATGTGGCCCCCCCTCTTGACGATCAAAGGGGTGGCGACGCGCACGCCGAAGCCCATCTCCTCCTGGTCGCCGAAGGCGAAGTCGCCATCGTCGGAGGAGAATTCCGCCTCGGCGATGAGCAGGTAGCCCGAGGGCCGCACGAGGACCGTGTAGCGGCAGACCTCGCGGCAGATCGTCGCGTCGCCGGCCGCCGTCGGGTATCGATTCCGGACGGCGAATATCCCCCGACCGGGCCCGCCGCGGGGCTCCTCGACGAACGCCTCGTGCTCGACCTTCGCCTTGAGCCGCCAGTCGTCGGCGCCGTCGAGGTCGCCGAACGCCAGCCAGAGGCCGGGGTGGAACGTGGCGTGGTCGGTCGGGTCCTGGCCCGCGACCGGCGGGTGGTTGCGGCTGACCTGCACGCCGCCGGGGGCGTGCAGGGAGTGGAAGAAGGGCGCGGGATCGCCTCGTCGCGATACGCATAAGTCGCCATCGGCCGCCCCGCGACGGTGATCCGCACCAGGCCCGGCTCGCGACGGAACGCGACCTCCGGGGGGTCCTCGGCGTGGAGCGAGGCCGCGGCGGCCAGCCAGAGCGGCAGGACCAGCCACCGCGCCCGGTCGAGGGTCTTCATCGTCGGCGACTCCGTGCCCCCACCGATCGTCCCGCTTCAGACCCCCTTGGGGGTCGCCCAGTGGCCTTCGCGGTAGGACCGTCGGGTCAGGCTGGCGGCCTCGTCGTCGCCGACGATCTGTTCGGCGGCGGGGTCGAAGCGGAGCGTGCGCCCGACGCGGGTCGCGATGTTGCCGAGGTGGCAGAGCGTGACCGAGACGTGGCCCATCGCGATCTCGGCGTTGGGCCGCCGGCCGGTGCGGACGGCGTCGATGAAGTCGGCCTGGTGGTGCGCGGCCGTCTCCTTGGCCGGCGGCATCTCCGCCTTCAGAGGGACCGGCTTGCCCTTCCGGTCGAACACCTTGACGAGCCCCTCTTGCTGAAGAGCATCCAGCCCTCGGTGCCGTAGAAGGCGTTGCCGTTGTCGACGCCCTCGGGCTCGTAGGGGGACCAGATCCGCATCTCGAAGACGAGCTGGCGGCGATGGCCGACCTTGCCGTCGCCGGGATACTCGAAGACCACCATCTGGGTGTCGGGGAACTGCTGGTCATCGTCGAAGTAGTACTTGCCCCCCAGCGCGGAGACGGTCGTCGGGTGGCCCTCGACGCCCAGGCCCCAGCGGGCGATGTCGAGCTCGTGGACGCCGTCGTTGCCCATGTCGCCGGTGCCGAAGTCGTACCACCAGTGCCAGGTGTAGTGGTGGCGGTTCTTCTGGAACGGGACGAACGGCGCGGGGCCGAGCCAGAGGTCGTAGTCGAACCGGGGCGGCGGGCTGCTCGGTTCGGCGTGGCCGATGTCGTCGCGTCGCTGGATGTCGAACGCCTTGGCGACCAGCACGTCGCCGATCGCGCCCTCGCGGAGCATCTGCATCGCCCGCGAGACGAACGGGCTACTCCGGCTCTGCGTGCCGTGCTGGACGACCCGGCCGTTGCGGCGGGCGGCCTCGACGAGCAGCTGCCCCTCGCGGATGTTGTGCGAGCAGGGCTTCTCGACGTAGGCGTGCTTGCCCGCCTCCAGGGCCAGGATCGCCGCCGGGGCATGCCAGTGGTCGGGTGTCACGATGACGACGGCGTCGACCGCCTTGTCGTCGAGCACGCGGCGCAGGTCGGCGACGACCCTGGGGGCCTTGCCGCCGACCTTCTCGGCGAGCTTGGCCGCGGCGCCGGCGCGGGCCTCGTCGGGGTCGCAGACGGAGGCGATCTCGACCCCCTTCTGCGCCGCGAACGCCTTGATCAGCGCGTTGCTCCGGCCGCCGCAGCCGATCACCCCGAGGACGACCGTGTCGCCCGCCCCGAGGGCGCGCGTCGCCCCGGCCCACCCGAGCGCCGAGGCCCCCACGAGGCCCGCGCCCCCCTGCTTCAGGAACGTTCGCCGATCCGACATGGGAACCTCCGATCCCCGGACGCCCGGGCCGCGCCCCCGCGAAGACGATGTCGGCGAGGACGGACCGGCCCGCGACCCGAGTCCGTGCAGCATAGCGGAGCGGTCGCCCCCCAACAAGCGACGCGATCGCGACCGTTCCCTTGGCGGACCGGCGACGATACCATGAGGCGCATCCGTCGCCGATCGCCCGGACCTGGACCGCGGAGCACCACGCCGCTCGGAGGGGCCGCCTCATGAAATTCCGACCGCTGGGCCGGACGGGCCTGGAACTCTCCTGGCTGAGCTTCGGCGCCTCGTCGCTGGGGCAGGAGTTCCGCCCGGTCGACCTCGAACGAGGCGATCCGCTCGGTCCGCGTCGCGCTCGACCTGGGGATGAACTTCATCGACACCTCGCCCTTCTACGGCCGGGGGATGAGCGAGTGCCTGCTCGGCGTCGCGCTGCGGGGCGTCCCGCGGGACTCGCTACTACCTCGGGCACCAAGCTCGGCCGCTACGACCCCGCCCACTTCGACTTCTCGGCCCGCCGGGTCGTCGAGAGCGTCGACGTCAGCCTCCACCGGATGGGCGTCGACCACCTCGACATCATCCTCTGCCACGACATCGAGTTCGTCGAGATGTCGCAGATCGTCGAGGAGACCCTGCCCGGCGCTCCGCAAGGTCCAGGAGCAGGGGAAGGTCCGGTTCATCGGCGTCAGCGGCTACCCGATGAACATCTTCCGGTACGTCCTCGACCGCACCGACCTCGACGTGATCCTCTCGTACAACCACTACACGCTCCAGAACACGATGCTCGCCGACCTGGTCCCCTACCTGAAGGCGAAGGGGGTCGGCATCATGAACGCGGCGCCGTTCTCGGCGCGGCTGCTGACCAACGCGCCGCTGCCCCCCTGGCACAAGGCGACCCCGGAGGTCCGCGAGGTCTGCCCGCAAGGCCGCCGAGCACTGCGCCGCGCAGGGCGTCGACATCGCCCAGCTCGCCCTGCAATACTCGATCGCCAACGAGGACATGGCCACCTGCATCGTCGGCTCGGCCAACCCGGAGAACGTCCGGAAGTGGGTCGAGTGGGCCGACGCGCCGATCGACCAGGCGCTCCTGAACGAGGTGCTGGAGATCCTCCGGCCGATCCACAACTGGTTCTACATCGAAGGCCGGCCCGAGAACAACGACCCGCCCTCCGAGCCGGGACCTGACCGACCGAGAGGACGCCCGATGAAAGCCCTGCTGCTGGAATCGCCCAAGAACTTCAAGCGCGATCGAGATCGAATCCGCCCGGCGAGCCCGGCCCGGGCGAGGCGCTGGTGCGGGTCCACCGGATCGGCATCTGCGGGACCGACATCAGCGGCTACCTCGGCAAGATGCCGTTCTTCAGCTATCCCCGCATCCCCGGCCACGAGCTGGGCGTCGAGGTGGTCGAGGTCGGCGAGGGGGTGGCCAACGTCAAGCCCGGCGACCGCTGCTCGGTCGAGCCCTACATCAACGACCCGGACAGCTACGCGAGCCGCCGCGGGCACCCGAACTGCTGCGAGAAGCTCGAAGTCCTCGGCGTCCACCGCGACGGCGGGATGCGGCCGCAGTTCCTCCTGCCCGCCCGCAAGCTCCACCCGTCGACGAAGCTGGCGTTCGACCAACTGGCCCTGGTCGAGACGCTGGCGATCGGCTGCCACGCGGTCAACCGCGGCGGCGACCGCGGCCGGACGAGTCGTGCCTGGTCATCGGCGCCGGGCCGATCGGGCTGGCCACGCTGGAGTTCGTCAAGCTGACCGGGGCGAAGACGATCGTGCTCGACGTGAACGAGCAGCGGCTCGACTTCTGCAAGCGCGTGATGGGCGTCGAGCACACGGTCAAGCTCTCCGACGACGTCGAGAAGGACCTCCGCGACGCTGACCGACGGCCACCTGCCCGACGTGGTGATCGACGCGACCGGGTCGAGCGTCTCGATGTCGAACGCCTTCGGCTGATCGCGCCCGGCGGCCGGCTCGTCTACGTCGGGATCACGACCGACGAGGTCAGGTTCCGGCACCCGGTCTTCCACAAGCCCGAGGGGACGCTCCTCTGCTCGCGGAACGCCCTGCCCGAGCGACTTCACCCGGATCATCGGCCTGATCGAGGACGGCCGGATCGACACCAAGCCCTGGATCACCCACCGCGTCGGCGTTCGACGACCTGCCCGGCGTCTTCCCGTCGTACACGAAGCCCGAGACGGCGTCATCAAGGCCATCGTCGAGGTCGATTGATCGGAGTCGATGACCGAGAGCCGACCGATCGCAGAGACCGACCGCCTGCGTGACCCTGGGACTGAGCCCGAGCTTCGGCTTCGGCGACCGGATCGGCCTGGCCACGCCGGGGCACGTCGAGGCGATGCGCCGGTCGGGCGCGGGGATCGAGCCGATCTTCCCGCAGCAGTCGATCCGCGAGATGGCCCGCACCGGCCGGACCCCCGCGCGACGTGATGGACGACGCCCTCGACGGGATGCAGCCAGGCCGGCTGGACCGGCCGCACCGGCGCCGACGCCGACCACCTGAAGACGACCGAGGACGTGGACGCGACGGCCGCCGTCGGCTTCACCTTCTTCACGATCGACCCCTCCGACCACGTCGACGCCCACGCCGACGACTACGACGAGCCGACCCTCCGCGACAAGTTCGCCGCCGTCGCCGGCGAGGTCGGCTGGCTCGAGCCAGTATCGCGGCAAGTCGGTCAAGCTCGCGACCGGGACGACCGTCGAGCTCGACGAGCAGGCCTGCCTGCGGGCCGCGGTCAAGTACGGCCGGGCCCTGAACCACGCGCTCGCGGCTGGCCGACCACATCGCGGCAGGTCAACGAGCGGGCGGGCCGCGACTACGAGATCGAGCTGAGCGTCGACGAGACCGAGCAGCCGACCACCCTGGCCGAGCACTACATCATCGCCGACCAGTGCCTCGAGCCGCGGGATGAAGCTCGTCAGCCTCGCCCCGCGCTACATCGGCGACTTCGAGAAGGGGGTCGATTACAAGGGGGACGTCGCCGCCCTGGAGCGCTCGCTCCGCGACCACGCCGCGATCGCCGAGATGCTCGGCCCGTACAAGCTGAGCCTGCACTCGGGCTCCGACAAGCTCTCGATGTACCCGGCCCTGGCCCGCGCCACGAAGGGCCGGTTCCACGTCAAGACGGCCGGCACGAGCTACCTGGAGGCCCTCCGGGTCGTCGCCCGCCACGACGCCGCGCTCTTCCGCCGGATCGTCGACTTCGCCCGGGGCCGGTACGACACGGACAAGGCCACGTACCACGTCTCCGCCACGCTCGCACTCGGCCCCGCCGGCCGTCGGAGGTCGCCGACGCGGCCGAGCTGGAGCGGCTCTACCTGGAGAACTGGTCCGACGTCCCGCGCGGGCCGGGGGTTCACCAGCCCGGGCCGGCAGATCCTCCACTGCACGTTCGGCTCGGTCCTGACCGACCCCGAGCTCGGGCCGGCGGTCCGGCGGCGTCCTGGAGGCGACACCCGGACACCTACACCGAGGTCCTGGCCGACCACTTCGGCCGCCACCTGGACGCCCTCCGGGCGGGGATGTGAGTCGCGTGCGATCGCGTTCCGATGCGAATCCGGCGGCGATGACCGGCCACTACGAGAGGAACGTGCGACGATGTCCGAGAGCTACCTGGAAGAACTGTTCGGCCTGGACGGCCAGGTGGCGGTGGTCATCGGCGGCACGGGGGTCCTCGGCGGGGCGCTGGCCGAGGGGCTGGCGCGGGCCGGGGCGACGGTCGTCGTCGCCGGCCGCGACGCCGAGAAGGGGGCGGCCCGGGTCCGCGCGATCGAGGCGGCCGGCGGCAAGGCGGCGTTCGCCCCGGTCGACGTCATGCGCCGCGAGTCGATCGAGGAGCTGCTGCGCGCAGGTCGCTCGACGCGCACGGCCGGGTCGACATGCTCATCAACGGCGCGGGGGTCAACAACGCCGAGCCCGTACTTCGACGCTCAAGGACGAGGACTGGGACCGCGTCCTCGACAGCAACCTCAAGGCCGTCCACTGGGGCTGCCAGGTCTTCGGCCGGCACATGGCCGCGGCCGGGGGCGGGTCGATCCTGAACATCGCCAGCGTGACGTCGCACACTGCCGCTCTCGCGGGTCTTCGCCTACTCGGCCTCGAAGGCGGCCGTGGTCAACCTGACGCAGAACGTGGCCCGCGAGCTGGCCCCGATGGGCGTCCGGGTCAACGCGCTCTGCCCCGGCTTCTTCCCGGCCGAGCAGAACCGCAAGATCCTCGACGCCGGCGCGGGTCGAGAAGATCATGCGCGAACACCCCGATGGCCCGCTTCGGCGAGCCCGACGAGCTGGTCGGCGCGACCCTCCTGCTGCTCTCGCGCCGGGCCGGCAGCTTCATCACCGGCGCGTCGTACTACGTCGACGGCGGGTTCACGGCCATGCGGTTCTGACCGAGCACCGGAGGACCGATCGTGAGACTTCCCTACCCCTCGCGCGGCGCTGCTGGTCGTCGCGCTGCTCCTGTCCTGCGGCCGGGCCCCCGCCGAGGAGGACGCGCCCGGCCCGCAACGGGCCTCCTGGATGAAGGACGCCCGCTGGGGCGTCATGACCCACTACCTCGCCGACTGGATCGCCCAGGGGGAGGGCCGCAAGCAGATGGGCGTCGATCGGTGGAACGAACTCATCGACCGCTTCGACGCGGAGGGCCTGGCCCGGCAGCTCGAATCGGTCGGGGCGGGCTACTACGTCCTGACGATCGGCCAGAACTCCGGGTTCTACCTCGCCCCCAACGCGACGTATGACCGCCTCGTCGGCATCGAGCCGAGCAAGTGCTCGCGGCGCGACCTGGTGGCGGACGTGGCCGACGCGCTCAACAAGAGGGGGATCAGGCTGATCGTGTACCTGCCGGCGGGGCGCCCGGGGGCGATCGCGAGGCCATCAAGGCGCTCCAGTGGCAGAACGGCCCGCATCGCAACCGCGAGTTCCAGGTCAAGTGGGAGCAGGTGATCCGCGAATGGTCCCGGCGCTGGGGCACGAAGGTCTCCGGCTGGTGGTTCGACGGCTGTTACTGGCCGAACACGATGTACCGCCACGCCGAGGCCCCCAACTTCGCCAGCTTCGCCGCCGCGGCGCGGGCGGGCAACCCGGATGGCGCCGTCGCCTTCAACCCCGGCGTGGTCGATCGCAGCCTGTCGATCACCCCGCACGAGGACTACACGGCCGGAGAGATCAACGACCCCGACCGCCTGATGATCCGCCGCGCCGTCGACGGGGTCGTCGACGGTGCCCGGGTCCACGCCCTGAGCTACCTGGGCCAGACGTGGGGCAAGGGCGCGCCGCGGACCTCGGCGGAGCAGGCCGTCACCTGGAGCTTCAGGGTCGCCAAGGCCGGCGGCGTGATCACCTGGGACGTGCCGATCGGGCGGGACGGGCTGATCGCGCGGCCGTTCCTCGACCAGTTGGCCGCCGTGGGCAAGGTGGTCGGGCGGAAGTGACCGGAGATCCCATGCGCAATGATCCCCGACGGGACATCGACATGCCCATCCGATCGGCCGTCACGGTCAGCCTGGTCCCCGAGGCCCGCGGCGGGCCGTTCGTCTTCTGGGACGACCTGCCCGACGCCTGCCGCCAGGCCGCCGGGCTCGGCTTCGACGCCATCGAGCTCTTCGCCCCGTCCGCCGACGCCGTCAGGCCCGGGGAACTGCGCCGCCTGCTCGACGACCACGGCCTGGCGCTGGCGGCCGTGGGGACGGGCGCCGGCTGGGTGAAGCACCGGCTGCACCTGTGCCTGCCCGACGCCTCGGCGCGGGCCGGGCGCGCGACTTCATCCGCTCGTTGATCGACCTCGGCGGCCCTCTCGGCGCGCCGGCGATCATCGGCTCGATGCAGGGGCGCAGCGGGGGCGACGGCGTCGACCACCCGACGGCCACCGGCTACCTCGCCGAGGCGCTCGACGACCTCGGCGAGCATGCGCGGCCCTACGGCGTCCCCCTGATCTACGAGCCGCTGAATCGTTACGAGACCAACATGGCCAACACGGTCGAGGCGGGCGTCGCTCTGCTCGGGTCGCTCTCGATGGGGAACGTCGTCCTGCTGGCCGACCTGTTCCACATGAACATCGAAGAAACCGACATCCCCGCGGCGATCCGCGCGGGGGGCGATCGCATCGGCCACCTCCACTTCGTCGACTCGAATCGCCGCGCGGCCGGGTTCGGGCACATCGTTTTCGCGCCGATCGCCGCGGCTCTGCGCGAGATCGGCTATGAGGGATACGCCTCCGCCGAGGCCCTCCCGCACCCCGACCCCGTCGCCGCGGCCCGCCGGGCGATCGACGCCTTCCACGCGCTCTTCCGGTCTCCGTCGTAGGCCCTCAAGCGCGGGCGGAGCCGGGCGGCGAGCGGACCAGGGCCTTGATCTCGTCGCTGAGATTGCGTACCAGTGCCACGCGGGCAATCCGCAGGCTGTTGGGCACGTCGTCCAAACCGTCGAGCTCATCGGCCCAACGAGAGACGCGGTCGGGGTCGTCCACGCCGCGGTCGAATAGCCACCAGGCCAGCAGCTTGATTTGCTTCGGCTCGGCCTCGTCGAGCCAGCGGATCAGCCAGGCCGAGAAACGGTAGCGGTCCGAGACCTCCAATTCGCCCAAGGGAGGGCTCGTCCGGTTCATTAGCATCTCCAAGATTTCTACCGTCCCCATTCGCGATCGGTCAAGGATCGACAAAGTCTCAACGCATCTCCATCTCACTTGACCCAATTCCGAGAGCGGGGATGTATCCGCGACGCCGGATTGAGGAGACTCGGAGCAAATTTCAGCAGGGAGCGGCCCATCATCGGGCGGCGGCTTGTCCTGGCCCGGCGGTTTTATCCAATTCTGCACCCGAGGCAGATCATCCGCTTTGATTGGGGACATGGGCGCGAGCCGTGCGAATCGGTCGCGGAGGTCGTCGCGGGCGCCCGGACCATGCGCCGAATGGTCCCACCAAGGGAGCGACACCGAGAGACCTCAGCTCCCGCTCCTTGGCCGCCACAGAGGCGATCAAGGCCGGGATGTCGCAGGCGTTCATCCAAAGTTCGAAGAACCGACGGGGTTCGCCCCCCTTGTCCAACCTCTGATCCCATTGATTGAGCCTCTCCGATACCTTCTCGGCCGACGCGCCAGACAGGTCTCGGCGTATGTCCTCGGCCAAGATCCTCCAAGCCACCTTGTTCCGGAACAGCAATTGTCGGAGCCGCCAGAGATCGGATTCCGGTCCCGCCCTCCTGGTCGTCTCGGCGACGATCCCGGCGGCTAACCCGTTGGGCTCGAACCCACCACTTCCGGCGGTGAGCCCCAGACGATCAAGGACCGAGACAAGGCACCCGAACCAGCGCGTCCACGTCGGGCACTCCCTCCAGGAGCGGCCCGGCCAGGGCGCGGGCCAGCCCTTCGACCCCGGGCACACCGGGGTCGAAGCCCCACGGCCAGGCTTCGCGGCAGGTGTCGAGCACCAGCTCGATCGATTGGCCCGGCCCGATCCCCAGGCGGGCGATGATCTGGCCGAGCATCGCCCCCCGCTCCTCGGCCGGGACCGCCGGCAACCTGATCTCCAGCAGCGACCGCGCATCGCCCGACCTCAGGGCCCGGGCATACGACTCGCACTCGTCAACCCGGGCCTCCTGCTCGGCCGAGAGCTCGCCGCGCGCCCTCGCCCGGTCGAGCCAGGGCCTCAAGGCGGGGATGCCAGACTTTCGGACGAATAGCTTGCGGATCAGGTCCAGTCCCGACGGCGTCCGGTCGAGGTAGGCGCCGGGCCAGGACGGGTCGTGCGGGCGGTCGACCTCGGGCAGGGGGAGCAGGGCCTCCTCGACGCCCCACCGGAACGGCTCGTCGGGCAGGGTCGGGTCGGGCGCAACCGCCAGGACGACCCTTGCCAGCGCGGGCCGGAGATCCGGCGGCGTGCCCTGGAGCATCTCCCGCCAGGCATCCGCGTTGAGCGGATCGGCGAAGAGGCGACGCAGGTACCGTCCGAGCCAGACCTGGCCCGCGTCCGCCCTTCGGAGGGCCCACGCCCGGACGTCGGCGACGGCGCGGGGCCCGGCCGAGGCGAGCGACCCGGCGAGCACGGCCGACAGCGCCTCGCGCGATTCGGGACGGCCGTCGGCCTCGGCATCGAGCGCGTCGAGCACCTCGGCCGGCACGGCCGGCAGGGAGAACGATTCGGCCAGGACCTCGCGCAGGGGCCTCGGGTCGCGGGCGTCGAGCGCGTCGGCGACGGCCCCGCGCACCTTCAGGGGGAGCATCAGGGCGCGGTCGCAGTCGGGCTGGCCTTCGAGCCAGGCCACGGTGTCCTTGGCGACATCGGCGGGAAGCGCCGCGACCAGCGCCCGGACGAATCCCGGCCGCGACGCCGACGGCGAGGCCCGCAGCGCCCGGCCGAGCACCCGGCGGCGCCCCTCGGCCCCGAGGCCCGCGACCCGACGCGCCACGACCTCGCCCCAGGCGGCCGGGTCGCCCTCGCCCCGCCAGGCTTCGCCCAGCCCGAGGTGCGCCAGCAGCGCCTTGAGGGCCTCGGGGCGATCGTCGGCCGCCGTCGCCCACCACGGGGCGAGGCGGGCGTCGGCCCACTCGTCGGCCAGGCCGGCGCGACCGGCCCAGGCGGCCATCTCGGCCAGCTCGATCCAACCGGCGGCGTCGCCCGGCGGGCCTCCGGCCGCCCCTCGCACCAGCGCCTCGAAGGCGAACGACCGATCGAGCCAATCGTCGGACCAGATCGCCCCGGCGCCTTCCGGCGTGCGGGCGCGGCGCGCCCGGAGGCGCGTGGCCTCCCAGGCCGCGCGGTCGTCGTCGCCCCGGCCGACGAGCCAGCCCGCCAGGGTCCGCGCCCACCGCGAGGGCCCGACGGCCGGGTCGATCGAGCCGGAGGACGGCTCGGCGACGATCCCCTGCGCCAGCAGCGCGGGGAGGTTCGGGCGGGCCTGCGGCGTCGTCCCCTGGAGGCGGAAGCCGGGCAGCTCCTCGGGCCGGTCGTGGTAGGTCGAGAAGGTCAGCTCGGCGCGCCAGGGGGCGGGGAAGGCGAAGGTCAGCAGCGCGATGAGGTCGGCCAGGCGACCGGGCTCGTCGACCAGGACGAGGGTGCGGCCGTCGCGGGCCGCCCAGGCCAGGGCCGTCAGCAGGACGGCCAGCCGGTCGGCATCGAGGAGGTCGGCCAGCGGCGCGACCGCCTCGAACGTCGGCGGGCGGCCGAGGTCGGCGGCGGACAGGCCCGAGGTCGGCCGGCGGCCGGCCGCGCGACGGCTCGCGGTCGGTGCGGGCCCAGAAGGGGCGGTCGTGGAGGCCCGCCGGCCAGTCGTCGAGCGCCGCGAGCTCGGCGTCGTCGAGCAGGACGCCGTGCGCGAAGTGGCCGCCGGGGCGGCCCCAGGGGCCGCGCTCGGTCTCGTATTCGTGGCTCCTCGGCGACAGCCACGCGACCTCGGCGGCGCCGTCCTCGCCGCGGCGATACCGCAGCGCCGGAGGCGCCAGCGTGCGCGTGCCCGCCACGAACGCGCGGAGGCCCAGGTGGCGGAAGTCGCCCGAGATCGGGTAGCCCGGGCTGAGCCTCTTGATCTGGAACCCGTTGCTCGCCCCCAGCCCGTAGCCGATCGGGCACTGCGTGTAGTAGATCTGCCTCATGGCGCCCGGCCTCGTCCCCCGGTCCCTCGCCCCCCTCCATGATAGGCGGTCGCCCCGCCCCGCACCACGACCGCCCGGGCGCCGCGGGTTTCGATGGGACCTGGCGCGGTCCTCCCTTGCCGTGCCATCACCCGGGCACTTGAGTCAATCCCTCGGCCTCACCATTTCCTCCCCGGCGGGGGTGCGATCACGGATTCGGGTCGATCCGGGCGGGAGGTCCGGGTGGCCGGGGCCAAGCCCGCGGAGCGGGCGTGCCCCGGGGCGTCGCCAGCGCCCCGGGGCACGCCCGCTCCGCGGGCTTGGCCCCGGCCACCCACAGCGCACCAAGCGACCAGAAAGAAATCCTGCACTCCCGGCGGGAGGTCGCCCGGACAGCCCGCGGGGCGGAATCCCGGAATTTTCCGAAGAAAAAGAGAACGGGCCGCCCGGTGGACACGATAGTACCTTTTGACGGGCGACGCAGCCCGTCCGCTCCGCGACCGCCGCCGATGGCGTCCGCAGCGCCCGCACCCACTCCGCGAGGACGCACCCATGACCGACCACCACGACGACCCGACCACCCCGGCCACCTCGCCCGCCCCCGTCGCCCCGAGCGCGGGGGCGGCCCGCGCACCCCCGAAGGGCGTGCGCGGAGCCGCCGCAACGCCCTCCGCCACGGCCTGAGGGCCAAGACCCTCCTGCCCGACGACCTGGCGCAGGCCGTCGCCCGCCGCACCGCCGAGCTCGTCGAGGAGTTCGAGCCCCGCACCCCCTACGAGCACTGGCTGGTCGGCCAGATGGCGCTGGCCTCGGCCCGATTGGACCGCTGCGCCGACATGATGATCGTCGACGTCGGCCGCGGCATCGAGCGCGCCCTGCTCTGCTGGGACGACGACCGCCGCCTGGCCGTCGAGGGCCTGGGGGCCCGGCTCGCCAGGGACCCGGCGCGGGTGGCGCGGCGCTGCGCGGGTGCGCAGGGGCCGACTGGCTCATCGAGCGCTGGGAGGCGCTGGGCACCATCCTGCGGAACGTCGGCACCTGGGACGAGGCCCAGCGCCGGCTGGCCTTCGACATGCTCGGCGTCGCCCCCGCGCTGCGCCGGGGAGCGACAAGCTCCCGCCGCCGGACGACGCGCGGGGGATGGCCGACCTGGTGGCGCGGGAGGTGGCACAGCTGAAGGAGCGGCAGGAGGCGTACCTCGACGCGGTCGACCGCACGGAGCGGGCGATGGCGGCCTCGGGGATGCCGCTGGAGGAGGACGCGGCGACGGCCCGGCTGCGGAAGTATGAGGGGAGCTGCCGGCGGACCTTCAACGCGGCGAAGGCCGAGCTGCTCCGGCTCCGCGAGGCGAAGGCGGCCGAGCCGTCGCAGGCGGGGCCGCCGCCGTCGCACAAGGCGCCGCTGACGGGTGCGGCGGTCGACTACCTGGCGAAGCGGGCGCGGGTCGCCAACGCGGTGCGGGCCGAGGCCCGCGCGGCGCAGGCCCAGGCGGAGGCCGCGCTCGTCGAGCGCCCGGCCGCGACCCCGGCCCCGGCGCCGTCCCGGTCGGCGCCGGTCCCCGCGGCGGCGCCGTTGAATCGCCGCGAGCGCCGCGCCCAGGCGAAGCGCGACCGCCAGGCCGAGCGCCGCGCCGCCCGCTGAGCGCGAGCGCCGATCGGCCCCGATCGGGCCCCCCGACCAGCCCAACGCCGTCCCCTCGATCCTTCGGCGTCCCCGGTGCGCGCCGGACTCGCCATCTCGTTGGGCGGCACTGGTGGCCTGTCCACCAGGGTCCGGGTCGCCGGGGGGAGCACAGGTGGACAAGCCAACAGGATCACCCTTCACCCGGACGTTCGCCGGGGGCCCGGGAGTGCGAAGGCGCGAACGAACTCGGCGGCACGGCCGGCCGCGCCGCCGCGTGCGCCCCCGCCGGAAAGGCCCTAATGATCGCCGCCCTTGAAGTGCATGCACATGCGGGTTTTGATGAGATGCACGACCTCATCGGCCTTCGTCCCGGAGAGGGTGAACCAGTAGCCGTTGTCCAGGTAGACGGTCAGCGTGCCGCCTGCCGCCCTTCTGGTCGGCATGCGAGTCGACATACGAAATGGCCTCGACGTTGACGTAGTGCAGGCCCTCCGACCCGTCTTCCCTCTCGATCGGCACCTCGATGAATTCGGCCATGACTCATCCCCTCCGTGACGTTGCGGGCCGGGACCTATCGAGGGCCGAGCCGAGGGATCGTGCCGGCCCCCGACGGCGGGCCGCCTCGCCCCCTGGCGGGAGGACGGGCCGGGCTGCCCCGCGTCGGCGGGCAATCCCGCCCCGGCACGATCTTACCAGGTCCACCCGCGACCGCATAGGCTCTTACCTTTAAAACGTCGAAAAATTTTGATTCAAGGGAGGGGGTCGTGGGGGCGCCTGGCCGGGGGTTTCGAGGGGCAAGCCCCCGATCGAAAGCCGGGGCCCTTCAGGGGCGGCGGAGGCGGTCGCAGAGGAGGATCGCCATCATGGTCTTGGCGTCCTCGACCCGGCGGTCGGCGACCATGCGGACCGCCTCGTCCCAGGCGACGACCACCGGCCGAAGGCCCTCGTCGGGCTGGTGGTCGGTCGGGCCCGGGGTCAGGTCGCGGCAGAGGTAGAGGAACATCCGCTCGTCCATCACGCCCGGCGAGACGAACCAGTCGGCGACCCTCTCGATCCGGCCGGCGCGGTAGCCGGTCTCCTCGGCGAGCTCGCGCGCGGCGGTCTGGTCGGGCGATTCGCCGGGGTCGATCGTGCCGGCGGGGACCTCCAGCAACGTCTTGCCGACGGCGTGCCTGCGGTTGTGGACCAGGCAGACGTGGTCGTCGTCGACCATCGGCACCATCGCGACGGCGCCCCGGTGCATGACCACCTCGCGCTCGGCCGAGGAGCCGTCGGCCAGGCGGACCGTCAGCAACGCGAGGTCGACCTTGCGGCCCCGGTAGATGACGCGGCGGTCGGGGGCGGGGTCGCTCATGACAGAGTGGTGAGTAATGAGTAATGAGTAATGGGTGGTGATCGAAGGGGATCGGTCATGGCGGGGGCACCTCGGGCGGGCCGAACCGCTCGGGCCAGAGCTCCTCGAAGACGTGGTAGCCGCCGGGCCGCATGCCGAGGCTTCGATAGGTGCGCCGGGCCGGGTGGTTGTCGGCCTCGACGTAGAGCCGCAGGCCGATCACGTCGGGCGCCGCGAGCGCGGCGCGGCGGATGTGGCCGTGGAGGGCGCGGAAGATGCCCCGGCCGCGGTGGTCGGCGTCGACGTAGACGCTCTGGAACCACCAGAGCCAGCCGTTGCGCCAGTCGCTCCACTCGCGGGTGATCGCCGCCTGGCCGACGACCCGGCCGCCGGGGGCCTCGGCCACCCAGTAGCGGAGCCGCGACGGGTCGGCCAGCGCCGCGGCGACGCCGCGGTCGAGGACGTCGCGGTCGAGCGCCTTCGCCTCGGTCTCGCGCGCCAGGAGGGCGTTGAACGCGACGATCGCCGCGCGGTCGTCGGGCCGGGCGTCGCGGATCAGGGCGGCGGCTCGCGGGGCGTCCATCGGGTCAGATCCGGTCGCTCCGGCGGTTGCGGGCCCGCCGGCTCGCCTCCTGGAGCACGCGGTTCTCCTCCTCGGTCAGTGCCGAGCGGCCCTCGCGGGCGATCTTGGCGAGCACCTCGTCGAGCTTGGCGTCGAGCTGCTCCTCGGGGAGCACGGCGGCCGTCGTCGGCTTCGCCGCGGTGGCGGGGTTGGGCGACCAGGTCGGGCCCGACGGCCGCGGCGACGGCTTCTCGCGCGGCTCGGGCGCGACGACCCGCAGCCGCGGGCCGCGCATCCGCGACCACCGCAGCCGCGACCACCGCAGGTCGAACCGCTTGAAGACGTAGCCGTAGGCGGCGCCCGACAGGTGCGACGCGACCGCGACCCGCCCCATCGAGTTGCCGTTGAGCAGCTCCCAGGCGTCCCAGCCGAGCAGGACGACCACCAGGAGCCACATCTCCACCGGCAGGATGAAGAACAGGAGCAGCTCGCGGTGCGGGTAGTACAGCGCGTAGAGGACGACCACCGTCCAGATCGCCCCCGAGGCGCCGAGCATGATGCTGATGGGACGGCGAGAACCGATCGACGATCGCCCAGCCGAGCGTGCTGACGGCCGCCCCGGTCAGGTAGAGCGCGACGAAGTCGTTCGTGCCGTAGAACGACTCCATCTCCTTGCCGACGAACCAGAGGAACACCATGTTCCAGAGCAGGTGCCACTGGCCGTCGTGGAGGAACGTCGCGGTCAGGAGCTGCCAGATGCGGCCGTGGTCGAAGATCCCGCCGCTGGTCGCCGCCAGGTAGCCGCTGACGAGCTCGGGGTCGAGGCTCGGGATGGCGAAGAAGGCGACCACGTTGATGAGGATGATCGCCTTGCAGGCGGGGGCCAGGCCGGTCAGCCAGCCGGAGCCGCGCGTCTCGCCCCGGTAGTAGTCGCGGTCGTAAATACCCATGATGGCTCCGGCGCACCCGAACCGAACCGCGCGACTGGGCGAGTCCCCGTCCTCCGGTTGCGAAAGTCGTCTCCATCATCGGCCGCGCCGGCGGGCCTGTCAACGGAATCCGATGGGACTTCCGGCCCGGCGCGCGAGGCGGCGGCACGGGTCGGGCCCGGCGAGGCGACGCGGGGGGGCCGGTCAGTCGGCCATCAGCGCCTCCATCGCCTCGCGACGGGTCGCGTAGATCGGCCAGACCATGTCGAGCGCGGTGATCCGGAGCAGCTCCCGCGCGTGGTCGGAGACCCCCGCCAGCGCCATCATCCCGCCCCGCGACTGCGCCAGCTTCCAGCAGCGGAGCAGCAGCGCCAGGAACATCGAGCCGAAGTAGTCGACGTCGCTGAGGTCGAAGACCACCAGCGGGACCTCCTGCGTGCGGAGCGGCTCCATGACGAGGTTGGCGACCTGCTCCTCGAGGCCGAACTCCAGGTTCTCCAGCGCGGGCGTGGCCGCGATCAGCGTCACCTCGCCGTGCCGCTCGATCGTCAGCGCGTCGCGAGATCGGGGGTTGTCCATCGGTGGCGGGCCCGCGAGCCAGACGCCGCGCCGCACCGGCGCGGCGCGTGAGGGTGTTGCCCAAGCGTAGACCGTCGGCCGGCCGTCCACAAGTCCAAATCCGCCGCGACGCCCGCCGCCGCGGCGCCTCAGGCCGACGGCCGGCAGTTCGAGAACGCGCGGACGACCTCGTACAGGTCGTTGCTGACGAGCAGCTCGTCGTCCTCGAAGTCGCGGAGCCAGACGTAGTTGTCCCGGAACGCCTGCGCCAGGAGCGGATACAGGTCGGACAGGCGGATCGGGACGCTCGGCGCGTGCGGATCGTCGCGCGGGTCGTCCTCGGGCCGGGGGAACAGGCGCAATCGTGCGGTGGCCATCGGATTTCCTCCTCCGTGCGTTCCGGGCCGGGCCCGGCTGGCATCCCGGGCCGCGGGCGGGTTGGCTTCGGGCGAGCCGTCCGGTCGGCGGGATCGCGTCCCGGGCGGTCCTCCCCCGACGGGCGCTCGTGGTCGCCACGTCCTGAGGATCGGCCGCGACCGCCCCGGAGCATCAGCCAAACCCGGCGCGATCGGCGGGATTGCCCAGATGCATCCACCCCGCCCGGCAAATCCCGATGCGCGGCCGTTGGATCTCGGCGACGGCCCCGTCATACTGGGAGGGAGGGCAGGTCCCCGAGCAGACCCGTCAATCTTCTGGATCATCCGGAGTTCGAGCGATGGAGCTTCCCCGCCTCCACGGCATCGTCCCCCCCCTGGCCACCCCGCTGAACGACGACGAGACGATCGACGCCGGGGCGCTGGCGCGCCTGGTCGAGTTCCAGGTCGGCGCCGGCGTCCACGGCCTCTGGGTCCTGGGCACCACGGCGCGGTTCGACCTGATCCCCGACGCCCGCCTGCGCCAGGTGGCCGAGACGGCCGCCTCCGCCGCCTCGGGGCGCGTCCCCCTGGTCCTGAACGTCTCCGACATGGGGACCGAGCGCACCCTGGCCCGCGCCCGGATGTTCGACGACCTCCCCTACGACTACTACGCCGCCTTGCCGCCGTGGTACCAGCCGATGACCCCGGCCGAGGTGACCGACTACTACCACGCCCTGGCCGACCGCCTGGCGCGGCCTTTGGTCATCTACAACGCCCCCTGGATCTGCAACCAGCTCAGCTTCGACCACCTCCGGAAGCTGGCCGAGCACCCTCGGATCGTCGGCTGCAAGGACGTCGGCCCGAGCCTCAGCCGGACGCTCGACTGGACGACCGCCGACCGCCGCCGCCAGGACTTCTCCTACCTGCACGGCACCGACCTGGTGGCGGTCTCGGCCGCGCTGGGGTCCGACGGGTTCGTCACGGCCCTGGCCAACCCGCTCCCCGAACTGGCCGTGGCGCTGTGGGACGCCTCGCGGGGCGACGACGCCGAAAGGGCCTTCCGGCTCCAGACGCAGTTCAGCCGCCTGGCCCGCGCCACCGGGTTCGGGCCGATGCACGCCTGCCTGGAGGCGATGTGCCGCCATCGCGGCCTGCTCCGCCGCATGCTGCCGGCCCCCCTGCGGTCGCTCGACGCGGCGACGGCCCGCCGCGTGACCGAGGTCATGGACGAGGTCGGCATCCAGCCCGAGCCCGTCAAGGAGCTGATCTGATCGGCCCCGCCCCGGCCCGGCGTCGCATTCCGGGCGATCCGGGGGCGACATCGGCCCGGTCTTCTGCTAAAGTCCCGGCCCGCGACGGACGAACCTCGGCCCGGGGCGACGACGCCGGGGCCCGACCGACCCGGGATGGTCCGCGCCCCGCTCCGAGGGTCGCCGGGAGGGCGACCCGCCGAGGACCGCGGCGCCGCTCATGGAGGAACTGCGGGCATGGAGGCTCTTCGCGACCGCCCGGCCCCGGCGCGCCTCGCGCCGGCCGGGCTCATCCTGGCGCTGCTGCCGGCGCTCGGCGGCGCATCGTACCGGACGACCAACTTCGTGGTCGAGGCCCCCACGGCCGAGGCCGCCCGCGCCGTCGCCGAGCACGCCGAGTCCTGCCGCGCCGCGATCGCCCGCCGCTGGCTCGGCAAGGAGCTCCCCCCTGGCCGGCCCCCTGCCCGATCCGCGTCAGGCTGACGGCGGGCGAGGCCGGCGGCCTGACCTCCTTCGGCTTCGACCACGGCAAGGTCTCCGACCAGGACATGACCGTCGAGGGCCGCCTCGACCGCATCCTCGCCTCGGCCCTGCCGCACGAGGTCACGCACACCGTCTTCGCCGCCTATTTCGGCGGCCCGATGCCCCGCTGGGCCGACGAGGGGGCCTCGCTCCTGAGCGAGGATCTGCGCGAGCGCCAGCGACACGATCAGATCACCTCCAGCCTGCTGGCCCGCCGCGGCGACATGCCCCTGGCCCGCCTCTTCACCGTCGAGCAGTACCCGACCGACCTCATGGGCTTCTACGGCCAGGGCTACTCGGTCTCCCGGTTCCTGGTCGAGATGGGGGGCTGCCCCCGCTTCCTCCAGTTCGTCCGCGACGGGAGCCGCTCCGGCTGGGACGCCGCCGCGAGAAACCACTACGGCCTGGCCGATGTCCGCGAGCTCGACCGCGCCTGGCACGCCTGGCACAAGGTCGTCGCCAGCGCCCCCGCCCGCCGCGACACCCTGGTCGTCCGCGCCCAGTCCGCCTCCGATCCCTGACCCGTCGGGAGGCCCGTCCCTCGCCCCCTCATCCACTTCCTCGGCCGCCCCCCTTGACTCCCTCGGACAATTGTGGTGAGATGACCTTCTCACAATTGTCTTAGGACCGGCCGGGTCGACCGGGCGGGGGCGTGGTCACGATGACGGAACGGACGCGGGAGCCTGCCGGGGCGGGGCGGCTGTCGCTCGACGACCTGATCGCACTGAATGATGAGATCGCGGCGCTGGCGCGGGCGGGGCTGCCGCTGGAGCGGGGGCTGCTGACGATCGGCGGCGACCTGTCGGGGCGAAGGCGCGGGGTGATGGTCGCGCTGGGCGAGCGGATGACGGCGGGCGCGAGCCTGCCCGAGGCGCTGGCGGCCGAGAGGGGCCAGTTCCCGACGGTCTACCGCGCGGTCGTCGAGGCGGGGCTGCGGGCCGGGCGCCTGCCGGCGGCGCTGGAGAGCCTGGCGACCTTCGCGCGGATACGCCGAGGCGAGGCGGGCGATCGGCCTGGCGCTGTGGTATCCGCTGCTGGTGCTGATGGCGGCCTACGCGCTGCTCCTGGCGATGCTGACGGTGATCGTGCCGCGATTCGTCGTCGCGTTCGAGTCGCTGCGGGTGCCGATCCGGGGTCCGCTCCGCCTGCTGGAGCGGGCCGCCGAGCAGTTGCACTGGTGGGCGCCGGTGCCTCCGATCCTGATCGTGGTGGGCTGCGCGTGGTGGGCCGCGACGGCTGGGGCGCGCGGGATGGCGCGGGCCGGGGGCGGTCGCCGTTGCGATGGTTCCCGTGGATGCGTTCGATGCTCGCGCAGTTCGAGGCCGCCAACTTCGCCGAATTGCTGGCGATGCTCATCGAGCACGGGGTGCCGCTGCCCGAGGCGGCCGAGCTGGCGGCGGAGGCCTCGGGCGACGCGGCTCTGGCCCGGTGCGGGCGCGAGCTGGCCGCCGCGTCGTCGCGCGGCGAGTCGCCCCGCGAGGCCCTCGCCGTGCCGCCCGCCCTGCCCCCCCTGCTCCGCTGGCTCCTGACGACCGGCCAGAGGCAGGCCGAGCTGGCCTCGGCCCTGCGACAGGCGGCGGCCACCTATCGCAAGCGCGCCGCGCACCAGGCGGAGAAGGTCCGCGTCCTCCTGCCGACGGTCCTCCTGTTCGCCATCGGCGCGTCGGCGACGCTGGCCTATGCCCTGACGCTGTTCGTCCCCTTCGTGTCGCTGCTGCGGGGGCTGGCGACGCCGTAGGGCGCATCCCTCATGACTGATGACTGATGACTGATGACTGATGACTGATCTGAAGTTTCAAATTTGAGATTTCAAATTCCAAATCATAAATTCCAGGCATGATCGGAGTATCGGGCCATGTCGGACGGCGGAGGGGGGCTGTCGGGGCGCGACGCCGCGGAGATGGTCGGGCAGGTCGCCGGGCTGGCGGGGGCGGGACTGCCGCTCGGGCCGGGGCTGCGCGCCCTGGGCGAGGAGGTCCCCTCGGGGCGGCTCCGGCGGGCGCTCGGCGAGCTGGCGCGGGCGCTCGACGCGGGCGAGCCGATCGAGGCGGCGCTCGGGTCGCCGCGGTCGGGCCTGCCGGCGCACGTGCGGGGGGTCGTGCTCGCCGGCGCGGGCCGGGCGGCTCGGCCAGGTGCTCGGGCGGTTCGCCGGGTATGCCGACGTCGGCGACGACCTCCGCCGCTCGCTCTGGCTGCGGCTGGCGTACCCGCTCCTGGCGATCACCCTGGCCGTAACAGTGTTCGTCTTCGCCTCGATCGCCGTGCTGAGCCCGATCGAGTCGATATTCAAGGACTTCGGCATCCCGGTGCCGGTGCTGACCCTGCTGACCTTCAAGATCGGCCGGGCGGTGACGAGCTCCTGGAAGCCGCTGCTGGAGGGGGTCGGCGCCCTGGCGGTGCTCTGGCTGCTGGTCGGCCTGGTGGCGGGTCGGCCGACGCGGAACGCCATCGTGTCGAACGTCCCGATCATCGGCCCGGTGTGGCGATGGACGGCGCTGGCCGAGTTCTGCCACCTGCTCGGGCTGCTGCTGGAGTGCGAGCTGCCGATGGCCGAGGCGGTGCCGATGACGGGCGAGGGGGTGCCCGACGCCGAGATCCGGTCGGCCGGCCGGGCGATGGGCGCCGAGGTCGCCAAGGGGCAGTCGCTGTCGCGGGCGATGGCGAGCCGGCGGGTCTTCCCGTCCGGCATGGCGCGGATCGTCGCCTGGGCCGAGGGGCATCGCGGCCTGGCCGACGCGCTGCACATGCTCGGCGAGATGTACGAGGCCCGTGCCCGGGCCCAGGCGAGCTTCGCCAGCAGCGTGTGCAGCGTCCTCGCCGTCATCTCGATCCTGGGCGGGATCGTGGTGACGGTCTTCTCCGTGATGATCCCGATGATCACCCTGCTCCGCAAGCTGTCGGGGTGAGGGCGCGCCGCGGCGCGACCGACCCGTCTCCGATGCGGAGGGACCCGTGAGCTTCGACCCCTGGCTCGTCGACGACCTCGCCAAGAAGGACCCGGCCCTGCTCCCCGCGCGTCCGCGGCGGTTCCGGTTCCGGCTCATCCACATCATGGAGGTGGTCGTCGTCGCGGCGCTGCTCTGCTGGATGGCGGTGACGGGCCTGGCGCTGCTGCTCGTCGGGTGCCTGCTCCTGCTGTTCGCGGGCGGGCTCGGGTCGGTGGTGGTGGCTTACCGGCGGTGGACGACGCAGCAGGACGCGCTGCTGGCGGTCGCGGCGATCGCCGCCGAGCGGCAGATGCCGCTCGCCCCGGCGCTGGCGGCGTTCTCCGAGCAGTGCGGGCTGGTGTATCGCGGCGAGGTCTTCGCGCTGGCGCAGTACCTCGCGGCGGGGACGCCGCTGCCCGAGGCGCTGGCGCGGCTGCCGGCCACCTTCCCGCGCGACGCCGCGCTGCTGGCGCGTCGGCTGGGAGACCGGGATGCTGCCCGGCGCCCTCCGCGAGGCCGCCGCCTCGCGGTCCACGCTGCGGCCGCCGTGGGCGGCGATCTCCTCGCGGATCGCCTACTTCCTCTGGGTGATCCTGGTCATCCAGTCGATCTCCGCATTTATCTTGTATTTCATCGTCCCCAAATACGAGGCCATCTTCTACGACTTCGGCGTCCCGCTGCCGCAGGTCACGATCTTCGTCATCATGGCCAGCCACTTCCTCCTCAAGTTCTCGTGGCTGCTCGTGCCGTTGATCCTGGCGGAGGTGCTGCTGCTGCTCTCCTGGCCGTTCTCGTTCTTCGGGTGGGAGTACTTCCACGTGCCGGTGCTCGACCGCCTGTTCATCCGCCGTCACACGGCGCTGGTGCTCCGGTGCCTGGGCTGGGTGGTGGAGGCGGGCAAGCCGATGCCGTGGGGCATCGCGCTGCTGTCGCGGTGGTACCCGACGCGCTGGGTGCGGGTGCGCCTGGAGAGGGCGGCGGTCGACATCGCGCATGGCGACGACTGGACGACCGCTTTGGCGCGCCAGGGCCTGCTCCGCCCCGCCGACGTGGCGCTGCTGGAGTCGGCGCAGAGGGTCGGCAACCTGGGCTGGGCCCTGCGCGAGACGGCCGAGGGGGGCGAGCGACGGCTGGCGTACCGGCTCCAGATCGCGGTCGACACGCTGTTCCCGCTGGTCGTGATCGCGCTGGGGACGCTGGTCGGGCTGATCGCCGTGGCGTTCTTCACGCCGCTGGTGGTGTTGATCGGGAGGCTTGCGGGATGACTGCGGATCGCTCGGGCCGTCGCGGCGGGTTCACGATGGTCGAGGTGGCGGTGTCGGCGTTCCTGCTGGCCGCCGCGATGACGCTGACGGTCCAGGCCCTCGGCTGGGTCGCCGCCGAGAGGAGGGCCGCCGACCGCCGCCAGTGCGCCGTGCAGGAGGTCGGCAACCTGATGGAGCACCTCGCGGCGAGGCCGTGGGACCGGCTCCCACCCGGGGCGGTCGAGGACGTCGCGATCGGGGACTCGGCGCGGCGTCGCCTGCCGGGCGCCGAGCTGTCGGCGACGGTGGACGAGTCGCGGGGGCCGGACGCGAAGCGGATCAGCCTCCGCCTCCGCTGGCGGAACCGGGCCGGGAAGTGGGAGGCGCCCGTCCGGCTCACCGCCTGGGTCTATCGCCGGATGCCCCGCGATGACGAGGATGACCCCGATGACGATGCCGGCGACGCGCCGCCGCGGCTTCTCGCTGGTCGAGATGGTGGTGGTGATCTCCGCGATGGCGGTGATCCTGGGCATGTGCGTCGGTTTGATCCACGCGCTGCTGACGCTCGACCGGATCGGCCGCGCGCACCTGGCCGAGGTCGCGGCGCGGGGCCGCCTGGCGCGGCAGTTCCGCCAGGACGTGCGGGCGGCCTCGCGGGCCGAGCCGGTCCGCGACCGCGACGGCCGCGCCGCGGCGCTCCGCCTCGACCGCCCCGACGGCCCCCCCGTCGAGTACCGCGCCGGGCCCGGCCGGCTGGACCGCGACGAGCGCCCCGCGGGCGACGCCCCCGTGCGCCGCGAGACGTTCCGGCTCCGCGCGACCGGGGCGGCGCGGTTCGAGGTCCGCGACGAGCAGGGCGACACCTTCGTCGGGCTGCTCGTCCCCGACGGGTCCGCCTTCGGGCCCGCGGGCGGGCCCCGCGAGTCTCGCATCGAGGCGCTGCTGGGCCGGGACCGGAGGCTGTCGGGCCTCGGGGAGGGGATGCCATGATACCGAATGTCAGATTCAAGATGTCAGATTTCAAATTCGGAATTGCAAATTTGAAGAGGAGGAGGCGCGGATCGATCGCGATCGCGGTGATGGTCTGCCTCGTCGTGATCATCCTCATCACCGGGGTCCTGCTCCGGGCGGGCCGGGCGGGGCGCGAGGTGATCCGGGGCGAGGAAAGGCGGTTGCAGGCGGAGTGGCTGGCGGAGTCGGGCCTGTCGCGGGCCTCGGCGCGCCTGGCCGAGGCGCGCGACTACACGGGCGAGACGTGGGAGGTCCCCGCCGAGGCGATCGGAGGGGCCGAGCCGGCCGTCGTGACGATCGCGGTCGAGACGCCCGACGGCCAGCCCGGCCGCCGCCGGGTCCGCGTCCGCGCCGACTACCCGCGCGGCGACCTCCGCGCGGGTCGGCAAGCAGGTGGTGATCGACCTCGGACGCGCCGCGAAGGGGGACTCGCCATGAGGGCCGATCCCTCCCCGAGGCGCGCCGGGGGCTTCACGCTGATCGAGGTGCTCGTGGTGGTCGCGATCATCGGCGTCCTGTTCGGGCTGCTGATGCCGGGCGTGAGCGCGGTGCGCGAGGCCGCGCGGCGGTCGCACTGCATCAACAACCTGATGCAGTTATCAATCGCGCTGGAGAACTACTCGGGGCCCACGGCGTGCTCCCCCCCGGCGTGGTCAACGACACCGGCCCGATCCTGAACCGGCCCAGGGGCTATCACGTCGGCTGGCTGGTGATGCTGCTCCCCTTCGTCGAGGGGGGGACCGTCGCGCGGCACATCGCCGGCACCGTGAGCATCTACGACGCGGCCAACCTCACGGCCCGGCGGACGACGATCGCCACCTTCCTCTGCCCCTCCGACCCGGCGAGCGCCCGGCGGCCGGACGACGGCGTCGCGCTGAACAGCTACGCGGCGTGCCACCACGACGTCGAGGCGCCGATCGGGGCGAGGGATCGGGGCGTGTTCTTCCTCAACAGCCGCGTCCGCCACGAGGACGTCACCGACGGGACTTCGAACACGATCTTCCTCGGCGAGAAGCCCCGCGACGCCTCCGACCTCGGGTGGGCCTCGGGCACCCGCGCCTCGCTCCGCAACGCCGGCAGCAAGATCAACGCCCCCGCCCTGCCCCCCACCTCGGGCCGGCCGCTCCCGCCGTGGTTCGACGAGGGCACCGGCGAGGTGCCGACGATCCAGCCCGGCCCGGACAATCCCCGGTTCGTCGGCGGGTTCGCCAGCCGCCATGCCGGCGGGGCGAACTTCGCGTTCGGCGACGGGTCGGTCCGGTTCCTGAGGCAGGGAATCCCCGCGGCGATCTTCCGCTGCCTGGCCGACCGCGCCGACGGCGAGATGATCGACGAGTCCCTCTGGTGAACAGCAGGACGATCGAGAGGAATCTACACATGCCCCGACTTCACCTCCCCCAACCCCGAGACGCCGGGAGAGTCCCCATGAGCCGCCCGAGCCGCGCCCGCCGCGGGTTCACGCTGATCGAATTGCTGGTGGTGATCGCGATCATCGCGGTGCTGATCGCGCTGCTCCTGCCCGCCGTCCAGGCGGCGCGCGAGGCGGCGCGCCGTGCGCAGTGCGTCAACAACCTGATGCAGCTGTCGATCGCGGTGCAGAACTACGAGTCGTCGAACGAGGTGCTCCCGCCGGGCGTGGTCAACGCCACGGGCCCGGTGCTGAGCCTGCCCAAGGGCTACCACTTCGGCTGGATGGCCCAGATCCTGCCGTACGTCGAGCAGAAGAACACCTACGGCAAGCTGAACTTCTCGGTCGGCGTGTACGACGGGTCCAACCAATCGGCCCGGCAGAACTCGATCCGGACCTTCCTCTGCCCGTCCGACCCCGGGGGTCGCGGGGCCGTCGGCGGCCTCCCCGCGGGCAGCAGCAGCTACGCCGGCTGCCACCACCACGTCGAGGCGCCGATCGCGGCGAACAACCTGGGGTGTTTCTTCCTCAACAGCGCCGTCCGCTACGAGGACATCTCCGACGGCAGCGCCTACACGGTCTTCCTGGGCGAGAAGCGGCTCAGCGGGGCCGACCTCGGCTGGGCCTCGGGCACCCGTTCTACGCTCCGCAACACCGGGAAGACGCCCAACGCCGTCGATCCCATCGCCCTCAGCCTGATGGCCGAGGTCCCCCCCGACGACGAGGCGGCCCCCGCCGCCCCCGCGGCCGGGAACCCCGCGCTCGCCAGCTACGTCGGCGGCTTCTCCGGCTCGCATCCCGGCGGGGTGAACGTCGCGTTCGGCGACGGCTCGGTCCGGTTCGTCAAGAATTCGATCAGCGCCAGCGTGTGGCAGGCGCTGGGCAACCGGGCCGACGGCGAGATGATCGACGACAACTCGTTCTGAGCGCCCGGGCCGGCCGATGATGTCCGTCCTTCCATGCAGGGCGCGCGGGGCACGCCTCGTAACCCCGGCGTGCTCCACGCCCCTACCGGGGGACCCGCAGTTGTCGCCAGCGGTCGGGCACTTCGATCACGGTCGGGCCCGGCCGCGAGAGCGCGGCGCAGCGCCTCGCGGAAGGCGTCGGGGTCGCCGGCGCGGGCCGAGGCGACGCCGAACGCGGCGGCCAGGCGGGGGAAGTCGGGGTTGTTCAGGTCGACGTCCAGGTAGCGGCCGTCGTGGTCGCGGCGCTGGATGTTCTTGATCGCGCCGTAGGCCGAGTCGTTGTGCACGACGGCGATCGCCCGCAGGCCGTAGCGGGCCGCGGTCGCGAGCTCCTGCGCGGTCATGACGAACCCGCCGTCGCCGCTGACCGAGGCGACCGGCACGTCGCCCAGCGCCGCCGCCGCCCCCACCGCCGCCGGGAAGCCCCAGCCCAGCGCGATGTAGTTCGACGGGTAGAAGAACCGTCGCGGGCCCGTCGCGGTCCAGTCGGCGTGGAGCCGATAGCCCATCTCGCAGGCGTCGGCGAACAGGGGCGTCTCGTCGGGCAGCTCGTCGCGGAGCACCTCGATCAGCCACTCGGGCCGCTCGGGCGCGCCGCGAGGGCCCGGTCGCGGAGGGCGCCCCAGCCGTCCTCGCGATCGGCCGGGAGGGCGTGGACCAGGGCCCGCAGCGCGGCCTTCGCGTCGGCCACGATGCCGACGGCGACCGGGTGGTTCATCCCGACCTGCTCGGGGTCGAGGTCGATCTGCACGAGGGCGGCGGGGACGGGCATGCGCCTCCAGTCGGTCATCACCTCGGTGAACCGGCAGCCGACGGCGAGCATCGCGTCGGCGTGCGGCAGCGCCGCCTTGGCCCGCGCCGAGCGCGCGTGGCCGAGCGAAAGGGGGTCGCGCTCGTCGACGATCCCCTTGCCATTGAGCGAGGTGATGATTGGGGCTTTGAGCCGCCCGGCGACCGCGCGCACCTCGCCCTCGGCGCCGGCCCACAGGGCCCCGCCGCCCGCCAGGACGATCGGCCTCCGGCGCGGGACAGCAGCGCGGCCGCCTCGGCGATCGGGCCCTCGGGCACGGCTCCGGGGGTGGTCGAGGGGGCGGTGTGGCTGTCTTCGGGCCCGGCCGGGCACTCCCGACGCATCAGGTCTTGCGGCAGGATCAAGGCGGCGGGCCGGGGGCGGCCCACGGTCATCGCCTCGAACGCGAGGCCCAGGAGGGCGGGGATCTGGCCGACGTCGCGCACGGTGCGCGCAGAACTTGGTGACGGGGCGGAAGATCCCCTCCAGGTCGATCTCGTGATAGGCGCCGCACTCCTGGTGCATCCGGTCGGCGTTGACCTGTCCGGCCAGGAGCAGCAGGGGGACCGAGTCGGCCCACGCCTCGGCCAGCCCGGTCAGGGCGTTGGTGGCACCGGGCCCGGCCGTGGTGCAGACCACGCCCGGCCGGCCGGTCACGCGCGCCGAGCCGTCGGCGGCGAACGCCCCGGCCTGCTCGTTGCGGACCAGCACGGTGGCGATCGTCCCCAGGCGGCCCAGCGCGTCGTAGATCGTCGTCGCGTGCGAGCCGGGCATGCCGAACAGGAGGCGCACCCCTCGCCTCGCCAGGCCCTCGACCAGGACGTCGGCGGCGATCGACGCGCGGGACGCGCCCTTGCGCGGGTCCGGGGCGGCCACGGGTCGGATCTCCGGATCGAGGTTTGATTGAGGTCGGCCACCCGGGCCGAAGATTCACCGCGGGCGAGCGAACGCGGGCCATTCTACACCACGATGCGCCGGCGTGTCACCCGCGGCGGGCGCCGGTCCTGGCTTCGAAACGGGGGCCGGATCGGATATGATGGCGCCGCCGATCGGCGCCGCCGGGGGGTCGGGCACGGCGGGCGGCCGGGAGCGACCGAGAGGAGGCTGCGAGGATGGCCCGCGGCAATCGCCGGATGACGCTGGACCTCACCCTGGGGCGGATCGAGGCCTACAACGAGGCGCACGGCGGGGGGGTGGCGGTCCGGAAGGTCGCCAACGGGTACTCGCTCTTCCGCGAGGCGACGGGCACGCCCCTGGCCCGGCTCCGCCCGATCGGGCGCGGCGAGCTGTTCGACGTCCTGTGGTGGGGACACCGCGACCGATGGGAGCCGGTCGGCGCCTTCGGCGGCGTCCACCTGCCGCTCGAGGAGGCGCTCGACTACATCGCCGACGACCCGATGGGGTGCTTCTGGCACTAGCGGCCCTCGCGATGCCCGATCCCGCTGCAACACGGCCCCGGCCGGGCCTCGCCTCCCTGCCGCGCAACGTCTGGGCGGTCACGCTCACGAGCTTCCTGAACGACATCTCCAGCGAGATGCTCGCCTCGCTCCTGCCGCTGTTCCTCGGCGACGTGCTCGGGGTCCGGACCGGGGTAATCGGGCTGATCGAGGGGGTGGCCGAGGCCACGTCGAGCCTCCTGAAGATGGCGTCGGGCTGGGCCTCCGACCGCCTCGGCCGCCGCAAGTGGCTCGCCGTCGGCGGCTACGCGCTGTCGACGGCCTCCAAGGCGGTCCTGCTGCTGGCCGGCTCGTGGGGGTGGGTCCTGGGGGCGCGGTTCGGCGACCGCGCGGGCAAGGGGCTGCGCACCGCGCCGCGAGACGCGCTGGTGGCCGACAGCACCGCCGAATCGCAGCGCGGGCTGGCCTTCGGCGTCCACCGCGCGGGCGACACCGCCGGGGCGGTGGTCGGCCTGCTCGTGGCGATCGGGGTCGTCTGGTCGTCGCAGGGGCGCTCGGTCGCCCTGGCGCGGCCCGCGTTCATGACGCTGGTGCTCCTGAGCCTCGTGCCCGCCGCGATGGCCGTCGTCGGGCTGGCGGCGGTGGCCCGCGAGGTCCCGATCGCCCGCCGCCGCGCGGCCGGCGATCGCGCGGGGCCGCTCGACCGGCGGTTCCGGGCCTTCCTGGCGATCGTGGTCCTGTTCACCCTGGGCAACTCGTCCGACGCCTTCCTGATCCTCCGGGCGAGGGCGGCCGGGCTGTCGGTGCTGGGGGTCCTGGGGATGATGCTCACGTTCAACCTGGTCTACGCGATCGGCTCCGGGCCCGCCGGGGCGCTGTCCGACCGCGTCGGCCGCCGCCTCCTGATCGTCGCCGGCTGGCTCGTCTACGCGCTGATCTACCTGGGCTTCGCGAGGGTCGAGACCGGCCCCCAGGCGTGGGCCCTGATGACCGTGTACGGCGCCTACTACGCGACGACCGACGGGGTCGCCAAGGCTTACGTGGCCGACCTCGTCCCCCCCGAGCGGCGGGGCACGGCCTTCGGCGCGTTCAACGCCGCGGTCGGCCTGGCCGCGCTGCCGTCCAGCCTGATCGCCGGGGTCCTCTGGCAAGGGGCCTGGGGCTGGCCGGGCCTCGGGCCCTCCGCCCCCTTCCTGTTCGGGGCCGCGATGTCGCTCTCGGCCTGCGCCCTCCTGGCGGTGGCCCTCCCCCGGCGCCGCGACCGGCCGATCGGGACCGGGCCGCGGAGGGGCCTTGATCTCGTCGCGCCGCTGTTGTAGATTGAAACAACAGGAGTTTGCTTGCTTCAGAGGGAGGCACGGAGGACGACCGATGGCCAAGCAGCCTCAAGCCGCGGCGATTGTCCCGTGTGACCACGTCCACGTCGATCCGCAGTCGGGCAAGTTCTACCTCATGGGGCCGTTCTACGGGGTTGCCGTCCCCTCGTTCCCCTACGAGTTCGGGGCGATGGCCCTCTTCGTGGTCCTCACCAATGCGCGAGGCCCTCACGTTGCCTCGGTGACTTTCCTCGACCCGGACGATGAGGAATTAACTGATCTGTATAAGAGGTCTCCCTCGAGTTCGTCGACGAGAAGCAGCGTTTCCAGGTCATCTTCCCTACGAGGATCTCGTGTTCGACAGGGCGGGCGAGTACCTGTTCGTGCTCCGCCTGTCCGGTGAAATTGTGCAGACGTGTCGCCTGGATGTGATCTCTATGGAGAACCTTTAGCGATGGATCAGCCGGAAAAGGATCGCAAGTACATCATCATCGAGGCGTGCAACATCGCCCGCAGCCGGCCGGCGCGTCCGGGGGGCAAGCCCCGGCCCGGAATCCCGGTGGTCATCCGCCCACCGGCCTCCCGCCCCACCCCGGAGCCTGCACCGCCCGGCGCCAACGCCGCATCCCGGTCCGATCTCAGAGGGACTGGGGTCAGGAGGGGCCTTGATTATCTGGTCGACTTCGTCTCCCACCTCAAGCAGGAGCGGGAGCGCCGGGGCCTGAGCCTGACCGACCTCTCCGAAGCCTCGGGCCTGGACCGGGGGATGCTGAGCAAGCTGGAGAATGGGCGGATTCCCAACCCGACGTTCTTCACGTTGTGGAGGTACGCGACGGCCCTCGGCGAGCGGCCATCGCGGATATTCTTCGATGCGTGTCGCGCCGCCGAGGAAGGGTGGGGCGATCCGACGGCGCCCCGCGAGGACATCGCCTCGTCGGAATAATTGAGAGTCCACGCCCCCGGTCGGCCCCGGTCCTGGAGACGCAAAACCTTCCGTTTCCGAGTGTTATAAATTACCTCGGTTTCGAGGAACCGGCGCTCGCCAACGGGGTTCAACCTTCGTACAATAGCCGGTGCAGTCCCGCCTCAACCATCTGGCCCGAGGTCCAATCCGTCCATGCGGTCCCTCCCCCCGAGCCTGCGCCTCCTGCTGCCTGCGCTGGCACTGGCCTCCCCGGCCGTGCTCGCCGACGAGCCTCCCCGCGCCGAGACGGCCGCGGCGAAGGTGTTGCGCACTACCTCCTACCGGGAGCAGATCGTCCCGCTCCTGAAGACCTACTGCGTCGGGTGCCACGGCGAGCCGCAAGCCCAAGGCGGACCTCGACCTGACGTTGTTCGCCGACGAAACGTCGGTCCTCAAGGACCGCAAGCTCTGGGCGAGGGTCGCCGAGTACGTCGAGGGGGGCGACATGCCGCCCGAGGGCAAGCCGCAGCCCAGCCCGGAGGAGGTCGAGCTGATCTCCGGCTGGATCGACGCCAAGCTCTCCAGCTTCGACTGCGGCCTCGACGCCGACCCCGGCCGCGTGACGCTCCGCCGCCTCAACCGCGCCGAGTATAACAACACGATCCGCGACTTGGTCGGCGTCGACTTCCGGCCGGCCGACGACTTCCCGACCGACGACGTCGGCTACGGGTTCGACAACATCGGCGACGTCCTGTCGCTCTCCGCCGATCCTGATGGAGAAGTACCTGGCCGCCGCCGAGACGATCGCCGCGAAGGCGATCGTCGCCGACCCCCCGCCCCGGGAGACGACCGCCGCTACGCCGCCGAGGAGATGGAGCCGGACCCCGGCACGGCCCGGGTCGCCGACTCGGCGTGCCTGCTGTTCCGGTCGGGCAAGGTCGCCGTCTCGCATGCGTTCCCCGGGGCGGGCGAGTATCGGCTGCGGGTCCGGGCGTTCGGCCACCAGGCCGGGCGCGGAGCCGGCCGGATGACCGTCGAGATCGACGGCCGCCCCGTCGGGACGTTCGACGTCGTCGTCGAGGAGGACCGCCCGCAGGACTACGAGGCCCGCGCCTCGGTCCCCGCCGGCCGGCACCGGATCTCGGTCGCGTTCGTCAACGACTACTACGACCCCGACAACGCCGACCCGAAACGCCGCGACCGCAACCTGGTGGTCGATTCCGTCGAGGTCCGCGGGCCCGTCGGCGGCGGCGACGCCCCGCTGCCCGAGTCGCACCGTCGGATCATCTTCCGGACGCCGTCGTCGCCGGAGGACCAGTACGAGTGCGGCCGCGCGATCATCGAGCGGTTCGCGAGCCGCGCCTACCGCCGGCCCGTGACGACCGCCGAGGTCGCCCGGCTGTTCAAGCTGGTGGACCTCGTCCAGTCGCAGGGCGACAGCTTCGAGCGCGGCATCCAGCTCGCCGTCCAGGCGGTGCTCGCCTCGCCGCAGTTCCTCTTCCGCGTCGAGCTCGACCCGCGGCGGAAGTTCCGGACCGACCCCGGCCCCCCGCCGCGCACCCGGTCAACGACTTCGAGCTCGCCTCGCGGCTGTCGTACTTCCTCTGGAGCAGCATGCCCGACGACGAGCTCTCGGACCTGGCCGTCGCGCGGCAAGCTCCGCGAGGGGGACAACCTGGAGGCGCAGGTCCGGCGGATGCTCCAGCGACCCGAAGACGAGGGCCCTGGTCGAGAACTTCGCCGACCAGTGGCTCCAGATCCGCCTGCTGAGCACGATCAACCCCGACCAAGGCGCTGTTCCCCGCGTTCGACGACGCCCTCCGCACGGCGATGCTCCGCGAGACCGAGCTGTTCTTCGAGTCGGTCATGCGCGACGACCGGAGCGTGCTCGACTTCATCGACTCCGACTACACCTTCCTCAACGAGCGGCTGGCGAAGCACTACGGGATCGAGGGGGTCGAGGGGGACGAGTTCCGCCGGGTCGCGCTGAAGGAGTCCGACCGCCGCGGCGGCCTGCTGACGCAGGCCAGCATCCTGACCGTCGACCTCGAACGCGACGCGGACCTCGCCGGTGAAGCGGGGCCGGTGGATCCTGGAGCAGATCCTCGGGACGCCGCCTCCTCCGCCGCCGCCCGACGTCCCCGAGCTGAAGGAGGGGCCGGCGCTGACCGGCACGCTCCGGCAGCGGATGGAGCAGCACCGGACCAACGCCTCGCTGCGCCACCTGCCACGCCAAGATGGACCCGCTCGGGTTCGGGTTCGAGAACTACGACGCCATCGGCGCCTGGCGCGAGCGCGACGGCGGCGAGCCGATCGACCCGTCGGGCACGCTGCCGACGGGCCAGACCTTCCGGGGCCCGAGGAGCTCAAGACGATCCTCAAGGAGAGGCGGGCGGAGTTCGTCCGCTGCCTGGCCGAGAAGATGCTCACCTACGCCATCGGCCGCGGGCTGGAGTACTACGACAAGCTGCGCCGTGGACCGGATCGTCGAGGAGACGGCGACGGGACGAGCACGGTTCTCCCGGCTCGTCCTGGAGGTCGTCCGGAGCGACCCATTCCAGAAGCGGAAGACGCGAGAGGGGACACGATGAGCCAGACGAGACGGATCACGCGACGGACGGTCCTCCGCGGCCTGGGCACGGCGATCGCGCTGCCCTGGCTCGAATCGATGGCGCGCGCCGCGGACGTGGCGGCCGTCGCCCCGGCGCGGCGACCGCCGGGCCCGGCCCGCTCCGGATGGCCTTCCTCTACGTGCCCAACGGCGTCCACATGCCCGCCTGGCGCCCGCAGGAGGTCGGCGCCGACTTCGCGCTGCCGGCGAGCCTCGAAGCCGCTCGTCGCCGTTCAAGGACGACCTGCTCGTCTTCTCCGGCCTGGCGCAGAGGACCGGCTTCGCGCATCGGCGACGGCGCCGGCGACCACGCCCGCTCGCTGGCCACCTTCCTGACCGGCGTCCACCCCGCAAGACCGACGGCGCCGACATCCGCGTGGGGGTCTCGGCCGACCAGGTCGCGGCGCAGAAGGTCGGCCGGCAGACCCGGTTCCCCTCGCTGGAACTGGGCATCGACCGCGGCGGGCAGTCGGGCAACTGCGACTCGGGCTATAGCTGCGCCTACTCGTCGAACATCTCGTGGCGGACCGAGACGACCCCGATGCCCAAGGAGGTCAACCCCCGCCTCGTCTTCGACCGCCTCTTCGCCAGCCGGTCCAAGGACGAGACGGCCGCCGCCCGCGCCAAGCGCGAGCTGTACAACAAGAGCGTCCTCGACTTCGTCGCCGAGGACGCCGACTCCGCTCAAGCGACGGCTCGGCCGCACCGACCAGCGCAAGCTCGACGAGTACCTCACCTCGGTCCGCGAGATCGAGCAGCGGATCGACGCGCGCCGAGGAGGCTCGGACGGCGGCCGACCTGCCCGACTTCGCCCGCCCGCACGGGCGTCCCGCAGGACAACCGCGAGCACATCCGGCTGATGCTCGACCTGATGGTGCTCGCCTTCCAGGGGGACGTCACCCGGATCGGCACCTTCATGTTCGCCAACGAGGGGAGCACCAAGAGCTATCCCTTCATCGGCGTCCCCGAGGGGCACCACGACCTCTCGCACCACGGCGGCAACCCGCACAAGCACGAGAAGCTCATCAAGATCAACCGCTACCACGTCGCGCAGCTCGCCTACTTCCTGGGCCGGCTCAAGACGATCCAGGAGGGGGACGGCACGCTGCTCGACAACGCGATGATCGTCTACGGCAGCGGCCTCAGCGACGGCAACCGCCACAACCACAACGACCTGCCGATCCTGCTGGCCGGCCGCGGCGGCGGCACGATCCGCACCGGGCGGCACATCAAGCTCGACAAGGAGACGCCGCTGAACAACCTGTTCCTGGCGATGCTCGACCGCATGGGCGTCCCCGTCGACTCGCTCGGCGACAGCACCGGGCGGCTCGACATCTCCTGAAGCCGTGCCGGATGGCCGGGCCCCCGAGGCCCGATCATCCGGCCTCTTCGTCGTCCTCCAGGTATCGGATGAGCGGGTCCTTGCCCCGATACCCATAGGTCGGGTCGATCGTCGTCCGGCTCGGCCGCTCGGCCTCGATGTCGAACCGACCGAAGGCGGAGATCGTCAGCAGGAAGGCGGCGAATGCGTAGCCGAGGACGCTGATGATGCCGGTGGCGATCGCATCATCGCCCCTCAGGTCGTTGGTGAGTGCCCACCGCACGTCCCCGTATGTGGCCAGCGACCCCGCCTCGATCATCGGCGTGACCCCGGCCGCGGGGAGCATGGTGTTGCGCAGTTCCGAACGGGATGCAACACATCAGATAGGCGCCGTTCAGGATGATCAGCACCCCGACCGTCGCCGTCAGCGCCCGCGCCGACGACCGCGCCCGCAGCGAGATATAGGTCCCCAGCGCCGTCGCGAACCCGACGAACACGGCGGTCTCGATCGCGACCGCCACGAAGGCGAGGGGGTGGATCGAGCCGGCCGCCAGGCCGACCAGCCACAACCCGAGCAGCACGCCCGCGAGCCACCGCATCCCCCAGACGGCCCCGACCATCTTCGCGCGGAGGATCTCGGCGCCATCCAGGGGGGTGGCGATCAGGCTGGTCCAGGTGTCCTCCTCGCGCTCGCGGGACACCCCGCCCGCCGCCGCGCTGGCCACGCCGAAGTACAGGACGGCGTACAGGACGGTGCAGAGGATGCGCAGGTAGCGGTTGAAGTCGGGCCGGGCCCTGTCCATGCCCGTCCCGTAGCCGTAGGTCGCGACCTCGGCGAAGGCGGGCGCGGCCCACTCGTAGGTGGTGTAGCCGAGCAGGGCGGCGAGCGCCAGCACGACCAGGGCGGTCATGACCTTGGTCACCAGGCTGGTGCGCGAGACGTACCGCTCCTTCCAGAGCATCGCGTCGTCGCCGCACTCGGGACGGGGGAAGATTCGCCGGCCCTCCGCACCACGGCCAGGCGGGTGGCCCAGCGCGGGGTGGTGTCGGCCCTCCGATACGACGGCCGCAACTGCGTCACGGCCAGCGCGATCAACGCCGTCCCGTAGGCCAGTTGCAGGCCCATCATCCAGGCGAAGGACTCGACGACCGCCCCCGGCCTGACCCACGGCCTCGCGCTGAACAGCCAGTAGAGCGGGCTCGTCGGGGCGACCCACTCGTTGACCGGCCTGATCCAGCCGTAGATCCGCATCGCGATCGGCCCGCCCCAGGTCGTGATCGTGCCGAGCAGGGGCGGCACGAACAGCCAGAAGGCCATCAGCACATAAGACTGCGAGATCGCCTCGCGCGGCCGTCGCGAGATCGTCGAGACGAGGATCGACAGCCCGGCCACGAAGTAGGCCGTGGTGAGCGTCGCCGCGAAGCCGAGCAGGACGAGGCGCGGGTCGACGCCGCCGAAGAGGCTCAGCAGGCTGACCACCGGCAGCCCGACCGCCACCAGCACCCCGAGGTGGAGCAGCCTCGCCAGCAGCTTGCCGAGCACGATCTCGCCGCTGGTCAACGGGCTGGCCAGCAGGTAGTGGAGCGTCTTGCGCTGCTTCTCGTCGGCGATCACCCCGGCGACCAGCGCGGGCGTCAGGAGCAGGACCGCGACCGCCTGCGTGACGATGAACGAGGTGAACAGCCTCCGGCCCAGCATGGCCATCTGCTGGATCGTCTTGCTCGGCTCGCCGCGCCAATCGGCGTACTGGCCGACGAAGTACAGCAGGACCAGGCCGTAGACCAGTCGGGCGCCATAGTAGCGGCCCCTCCCGCGGTGGTCAGCAGCTCGGAGTTGAAGACGGGTCCCGGGAGCATGCGCCTGATCCTGCCGGCCGGGTCCGATCGCGCCGCGCGAGCCGTCGCGGGAGCGAGGTCGCGACGTCTCCGAGCATACGCGCCCGCCCCGGCCGGGGGAACAGCCGCGCGCCGAAATCCTAGAGAATTCATCGAGGCAGGAGGAAGTCGGCGCCGGGAGACCGCGCGGACGATGCTCGGCGATCTCATCGGGCCGCACGCGGGCATGGTTCATCCTTCCGGCCCTACGCCGACCGGCTCGTCCCCCCCGACCGCCGAAAACCTCCAGAGTTCTCGGAATGTCCAAGTTGCAGCGATGCGGCGCACGAGACCAAAAATGATCCATCCGAACGAATTGTGATCAAAACCTCAATTCGGTTCGTTCGGCAGCGGCGCCGGCCGGTGGCTGGGACGCAGGATAAGGGATCGATTCTCCCGATCATCGCGTGCGAGAGCCGATCTCTGGAGGGCTGATGGCGAGGCCGATTCGCATGGCCGTGGGTGCCGTACCACGGCCCGATGGTTCGACCGGCGCCCGGTGGGGAGTTCGTTCGCGCCGGCCGTCGAGTTCGTTCGGGCGCGGCGTCGAGTTCGTTCGCGCCGGCCGTTCGGTTCGTTCGGCGCCCCCCTTCTCTTCGTAGGGTGGGCGCCGCCCACCTTCTTATCTCGTTCATGGCCAAGACATTAGGGGTGGTTGGCGGTGCCCACCCTACGAAGAGAAGGGGGTCGTTGGGTTCGTTCGGCGCCGGGGTCGAGTTCGCTCGGCGCGGCGCCCAGTTCGTTTGGGCGCCGGCTGACGAGTTCGTTCGGCGCGGCGCCCAGTTCGTTCGCGCCGGCCGTTCGGTTCGTTCGGCGCCCGGGTCGAGTTCGTTCGGGCGCGGCGCGTGGGCGACGAGTTCGTTCGGGCGCCAGTCTTCGAGTTCGTTCGGGCACGCATTGGGACGGCGAACGGCCTCCGGATCAAATGCGAACAAAACCTCAAGTCGGTTCGTTCGGCAGCGGCGCACGGCCGCGACCATCGCGTCGCGGTCAGGGTCGGATCGGGTTGCCAAGGAGCCGTCGGGCGCTCGGGCCGCTCATTCCTATCATCGGGTCCGGACGCCCCGGCGTTCTGTCGATCCAGACTGCGAGCCGACAGCCCCCGGGCGCGGGAGGGTCCCGCGACGGCCCGGCGCATGCCGGAGCGATGGGGCCACGTCCCCGCACCGGGTCTGGTCGCTTCTGCCTACCGCCGGCCGCCGACCGCCCACTAGAATGGGGCCGGGGCATCGCGGGCGAGGCGGAGGATGAGGTCATGGGCAGGGCGGTCGGGCTGGTCGTCGGGATCGTCGCGACGCTGGGCGTGGCGTGGGGGTCGGAGCCCGGGCCGGTCGTCCCCGCCGACTTCAAGGTCGCCATCAACGTCTACGGCGTCCAGAAGGACCCGATCGAGAGGGCCGAGCTGGTCGTCCGCAAGGGGATCGCCTACCTGTTCGGCTCGGGCGACGAGGACGAGGTGATCATCGTCGACCGGGGCAACCGGCGCGTGCTCCTGCTCCACCTGACCCGCCAGGTCCAGACCGACGTCCCCCTGACGAGGCTCGACGGCGCGATGGCGCGGCGCCGCGGCGAGATCGCCGCGCAGATCGCCAAGCAGGAGAAGGCGGGGGGCCGCGCCAACCTGGTCGCCGCCGCCATGAGGCGCAACCTGATCGAGCCGAAGCTCGCCGAGACGTTCGACGCCCGGTCGGGCCTCCTCCGCCTGACCAACCCGAACGTCGAGATCACCGCGACCGGCGCACCGAGCCGACCGCGCGCGGCTCTCCCTGATCGCCGACGCCCTGACGGCGATCGCCAAGCTCGGCGCCCTCCGCGACCCCGAGATCGTCCCGCCGTTCGCCCGCCTGGAAGCCCTCTCCTCGCTGATCTCCGCCCACCAGCTCCGCCCGACCGAGGTCTCGACCCTCTACCGCCTGGCCGGGCCCCCCAAGAAGGTCCGCTGGACCTACCGCCTCGTCCCCTCGCTGACCGACGAGGAGGTCTCGGCCCTGTCGCACGTCGAGGCGATGCGCCACAAGGCGCCGTTCTCCCCGTTCGAGAAGTACGAGGCACCCCCGCCCGAGAAGAGCAAATCCCCCTCGCGATGAGGCCCGCCCTCGGACCTCTTGCCCCCTGGGCGGCAGAGACCGCGCGACCTGTACATCCCGCTTTTTCCTCATTCCGACCGAGAGATCGGGCCGATGCTTCATCGAGGCAGGGACCGACCGGCCCGGGGGACGACCTCGCCTCGAGAGGTAGGGTGGGTCAGCGTCGCGGAGCAACGCGCAACCCACCTCCGGGCCGGTGGGTTGCGTCGCCTGCGGCGGCTGACCCACCCTACGAAGGACCCGGCGCCAGAGCCCTTAACTTGAGGGCATTGCTTCCCAGGCGGGATGACCGTCGGAGGATGGGCCCGATGCGATGCCCGATCAGTCCGAACGCCCGGCGGGTGCGGCCCGTCGCGATCCTCCTGATCGCCGTCTCGGCGACGGGACGGTCCGAGTCGCTCGCCGCGCAGGATGCGCCCGCGGCGGCGCCCGGCCAGGCGTCGCCGCGCCTCCCGGCCGTCAATCCGGCGGGCCCGGCGGCGGCGAATGCCCCCGCGGCATCCGGCCCCATCCTCGGCCCGGCCGTCCAGCCGATCGACCTGAACACCGCGCTGCGGCTGGCCGGCGTGCAGAACCCCGAGCTGCTGCTGGCGCGGCAGCTCGTCGTCGAGTCGGTCTTCGCGCGGATGTTCGCCGCGGCCCAGATCCTGCCGACCCTCAACGGGGGCGCGAATTACGACACGCACACCGGCAACTTGCAGCAGTCCGACGGCAACATCCTCTCGGTGAACCGATCCGCCGTCTACGTCGGGGCGGGCAGCTTCGCGGTCGCGGCCGGGACGGTCGCCTTCCCGGGGGCGGTCCTGGCCGGCAACGTCGGCGAGGGGATCTTCCTCTATCTGCGGTCCCGCCAGGTCGTCCGGCAGCGCGAGTTCGCCAGCGCGGCGCTCAGCAACCAGACGCTGCTCCAGGTCTGCCTGGCCTACTGCGAGCTGCTCCGCGCCGAGGGGAAGCGGGCGATCGCCGAGCGGGTCCGCGACCAGGCCCAGGAGGTGTCGCGGATCACCGCCTCCTACGCGCGGATCGGCGAGGGCCGCCAGGCCGACGCCGACCGCGCGGCCGCCGAGCTGGCCCGTCGCCGCGCCGACCTCCGCCGCGCCGAGGGGGAGATCCTCGCCCGCTCCGCCTCCCTCTGCCGGCTGCTGAACCTCGACCCCTCGACCCGGCTGCACCCGACCGACGCCTACGTCGTCCCGATGCCGATCGTCCCCGAGCCGGCCCCGCTCTGCGAGCTGATCGCGATCGCCCTGCTCCGCCGCCCCGAGATGGGCGAGCGGCGCACCGTGATCCGCGAGGCGATGCTCGCGCTGGAGGGGGCGAAGGTCCTGCCGTTCTCGCCGACGGTCCTGATCGGCTTCAGCGGCGGCGGGTTCGGCGGCGGCAGCAACCTGGTCCGGCCGATCTTCGGCCAGTTCAGCGGCCGGACCGACTTCGACGCGGTCGCCTACTGGACGCTCCGCAACCTCGGCGTCGGCAACGTCGCCCTGATCAACCTCGCCGGGGCCCGCCTCAAGGCCACGCAGTTCCAGGAGCTCGCCATGCTCGACATCATCCGCGACGAGGTGGCCGAGGCGTATGCCGCGGCGCACGCCCGCTTCGCGCAGATCGGCGAGGACGAGCAGGCGGTGCGGTCCGCCCTGGAGGGGTTCCGGCTCGACCTGGAGCGGATCAAGCAGGGGGTGCCCGGCGAGGGGCGCAACCCCCGGCCGATCGAGGTGCTCGACAGCCTCCGCCTGCTCTTCCAGTCGCAGAACGAGTACCTCGACGCGATCCTCGACTACAACCGGGCCCACTTCGAGCTCTACGTGGCGCTCGGGCAGCCCCCCGCCGCCGCGCTGGCGCATCCGGTCCCGTCGGGGGATGTTGCCGCCGGCCCGCCGGCCCCGGCCCCGCCGGGCCCGATCCCGCCGCCGCCCCCGCCGGGCGGCTCGCCGTTCGCCCGCGCCGGCAACGACCCCGCCGCTCGATGAGACGGGCCGGGGACCGGGGGGCGGAGGCGAGGCCATGACGACTCGGCGGCAATCGGAGGGGCCCACGGCCCGGCGGCGACGGCCGGCGGCGCCCTCGGCCGCGCTGCTCGTCGCCGCGATGGCGACGGGCTGCGCCACCCTCCGGACGGCCCCCGAGTGGACACCCGCCCCCGAGGTCGCCGCCCCCTCGATCGGGCCGGCCATCGAGCCGCGGTCCCCCGACGGGGGTGCGGCCGATCCGGCCGTCCGGAGGGTCGCGGCGACCGCGACCGACGCGGCGCCGACCGAGACGACCCCGGCGCTGCCGCCGTCGGCGAGCTACCCGATCGACCTGACGACCGCCTTGCGGCTGGCGGAGGCCGAGAATCCCCGGATCGGCGAGGCCCGCGCCCGGATCGGCGAGGCGCTGGCGCATCAGCAACAGGCCCGCGCCCTGCTCCTGCCCATGCTCAACGCCGGCGCCATGGCGCAGGAGCAGCGCAAGGCGGAGGGGCTGTCGCCGATCGAGGCGATCCGCAAGGCGGGCCGGATGCGCGTCCGCCCGGTCGTCATGACGGCGCTGGCGGCCTTCTTCGCGATGATCCCGACGGCCCTGGCGCTGGAGAAGGGGAGCGAGGCGAACGCGCCTCTGGGGCGCGCGATCCTCGGCGGCCTGCTCATCGGCACCCCGGGCTCGCTGCTGGTCGCCCCGGCCCTGTACGCCCTGCTGATCCGCGGCGACTACGAGGAGCCCGAGGACCCCGAGCAGGTCGGCGGCGAGGGGCAGGGCGGGCACGGAGGCGACCGCAACGACGGCGACGATGCAGAGTGACCGCCCGGCCCGGGGCCTCGGAAGAGATTCCACCACAGAGACCACAGAGACCACGGAGAGGAAGAAGAGAAGGAGAAAGGAGAAGGGAAAACCAAAGGTTGAAAATCCATTCTCATTCTGACTCTTCCCTTCTATCTCTTCCTCCTCTATTCTCTTCTTCCTCTCCGTGGTCTCTGTGGTCTCCGTGGTGAAATCTCTTTCCTCAGCGCCGGGTCAGGCCGTTGCGGTGGCCGGCCAGCCAGTCGCGGCCCTGGGCCCGGGTCAGGCCGGCGAAGGCGGCGTCGACCTGCGAGCCCGGGGGCGTGCCGGCCCGCTCCCGCCGGGCGCCCATCTCGACGAGCTCCTGCGCCCCGCGGCCCCAGTCGCCGGTCGTCAGCCCGTAGGCCAGCGCCGAGTAGTACCAGACCCGCGCGTCGTCGGGCCGGGTGAGCTGGAGCTTGCGGAAGATGTGGCTCGCCTCGGGGTACTTGCCCTGCCGGAACAGGGCGATCGCCTGCGCCATCGTCGCGTCCGGCGCCCCCCACTCCGCCGCCGGGGAGATCGGCGGGGCCGTCGCCGTCGTCGTCGCCGTCGGCGACGACCCGGAGAGGACCTCGACCTCGCGTTCGATCCCCTCGGCCCTCCGGTCGTCGTGCGCCGTCGCGATCCGGTCGCGGAGCGTCTTCAGCTCCTCCTTCAGCTCCTCCATGCGATTATCCAGGCGGCGAAACTTCGAGGGGAGGCCGCCGATATCGTCGACCGAGCGGGCGAGCTCGCCGACCTTGATCTGCAAGGTCCGCAGGTCGGGGGGCGTCTCGTTGCGGGGCTGCGACAGCGTGTCGAGCCGCTGGTGGAGGCGGTCGACCCGCTCGGCGAGGTGCTCGATCTGCTTGCGCAGCGCGTCGGCGTCCTCGGCCTCGGTGAACCCGGGGATGTCGGAGCCCTCCTGCGAGAACGATCCCCCCTTCTCCTCACGGCCCGACTTCTGGCTCGACCCCGACTTCGTGTTGCTCGACCCGGAGCCCTTCTTCGACGAGGACTGCTTGCCGGAATCGGAATCCTTGTCCGACTTGTCCGGGCCGAAGAAATACGAGTAGCCGAAGGCCCCGACGACGCCGCAGACCAGGGCGACGGTCCCGGCGAGCAGGAGGCTGCGCAGGGAAGACGACGAGTGCGCCCGGCCGCGGCCATCGTCGCGGTCGCGACGGCGATCGCGGTCATCCTCGTCATCCTCATTCTGGGCCCGGCCGCGGTCGTCCCGGCTGCCGTCTTTCGCGTCGTCCTTGTCCCGATCCTCGTCGTCCTTCCGGGCGCGGCCTTGATCGTCTCCCCGCTCGCGAGGGCCGGCCTGGGCGGGCCGTTCGACGACCACCACGGCCCCCGGGCCCCCGGGGTAGGGCGGCGCCGCGTCGGGCAGCGCGGTCGTCTCGGTGACGACCGTCGCGTCCGGTTTTCGATCCCGGTCGTCCTCGGGCGAGGCGGCCTCGGCGACGACGGGGTCGGAGGTCGAGACCGACCAAGGGGCCTTCATCCGGGGGGCCTTGCCGGCGGTCGGACGAGTCACGATCGTGCTGTTGATCGTCCGATCGATGATCCTGGTGGGAGCCGCCTCCGTCGTCGTGGGACATGGATGAATGCCTCCAGGAATCGCCGGCCGGTCGCGAGGTGGTGAGCGGGATCGGGGTGGGAGCCGGGCGTCGGTCATGATTCGGGCAAGTCGGGTGCCTCGTCCCGCCGACGCGCCGGCGTCCCCGACCGGCCCGACCGCCCGCCGGCCGGGCCGCGGTCACGGGCCCGGCTCCGCCGGTGGACGGCGATCCCGAGGCCGACGCTGTTGTTCGCGACGAGGACGCTGTTCAGGGCGAAGTAGACCCAGTTGCGGACCATCCAGCTATAGGCGACCTGGCCCGAGGTCCCGGCCAGGGCCAGGATGAAGAACCAGAGCATCGTCCCGGAGACCGGCTCATCCCGGTTCTTCCACTGCTTGTAGGTCTGCAACCCGAAGGTGGGCAGCAGGATGAGGGCGCTGCCCCAGCCGATGATCTCCCTGACGAGCGTGTCGTGGGAACCGCCCATGCGACCACCTCCGGCTCGTCGCCGCCGCGACGGCCGGACGCCCGTCGGCGCGGCGGCGACGATCGGCGGCTGATTCCTCGTCATCTCTCGGACCCCGACCACGGCGCAGCCCCGACGTCAGGGAGGATGAGAGGACATCGATGCAAATCCGGAACCATTCGCGGCGATGGCATCGGCCATGCGACCTCCATCCTCCGCACGGGAGACGGTACGGGACCGGGGGAATCGAGCAGGCCGATCGTGAGCCGCCGGTCGTCGGCGGGACTCGCCTCGCCGCCGAGGGACCTGGGAGGCGACGGGCAGGACTTCGCCGACGGACATCGGCTGCATCCCCGGGGTGGCCCGGACGACTCGGCCGCCCGGGTCGCGAAGCGACGGGAGGCGTCGCGGATCGGTCCCACCTTCGGGACCAAATGCACCCGCCCGGTAACCTCTGGCGACTTCGCCGCCCGGACGGGCAGGCTGTCCGGCGGCCCACCTCGCCTAGGGAGAGGCATCATCCCCCGGCGACTCTCCCGGGTCCGGTTGTCCGCCCGCGGCGAGATGTTGCATCGCAGCCCTTCCAAGTCTCGCTCGGGAGATCATCTTTCCCACTTCTTCGTTGTAATTGATTGCTGAGACCTGGATGCCAGGATTCTGAAAGGCGAACACACGGAAGATTTCATCGGCGAACGCTTGGCCGATGGATCCGATGCCCGCGAAGTCCAGGAGTACCTCCCTGAATTTCTCGAATCGAGCGAGTACCCGCTTGGCCTGGGAACGGGATACAAGGTTCTCCCGGCCGTATTTCGCCAGGATCAGCGGGACGTGCGTCTTGGAGAAGCCATAGTCGTCGGCCTCGGGGTCCGCGTAGCGGTCGAAGACCTCCTTCGCCGTCCTCGGGGAATCCGCCGCGATCCTCATGACGACCTGGGTGCCGGGGCCCAATTCCGGCTCTTTTTCTACGAGCCAGCCGGGATCATCACCGTGTCGAACGAAGCCCAGATGAGACGAAGAGAGGTTGAACTTATCGAACAATCGTGACGCGAAGAAGATACCCTCGCCGGTGTGGTGCTGAGGGTCGGTCGTGAGTTTCCCCTTCGACAACTCAAGGATGGCATGACGATGGTCATCCAGGTTGAACTTCCGCTTGATCTTCTCGAAGATCCCCACCCCGTCGTCGGCGATGCCGATGCCGATCTCCGCTGCGGAGACCCTCACCCCGACCAGTACGGACGTGCCCTCGGAATGATCGATCACGTTGTTGAACATCTCCGTGAAACCGTAGTAGCAGATGTTCAAGACGTTCTCGGGCAAGTGGGCCAAGTGAGGCCCGATCCGCGCCTGCCAGACCCTGTCCTCATCGCGGTTCTCGGCCAGGGTCAACCTCGCGTCGAAGTCCCGGAACCTTAGGCTATACTCTCTCTCCCTGGTCTTGCCTCGGGCTTCGATAATCCCCCCCTCGGCCAGCTTCTTGAGGTGCCGGTTGACCGCCTGCCGCGTGATGCCGAACTTCTCGGCGGTGAGCCGCGCGACGTCTCGGGGATGCGCCTCGACATTATGGATGACAAATTTGTGGATCTCTTCGCTCTTGGGTTTCGCCGCCATGAGGCCCCCTTTGTCAACAGATTTCCCTCCTTATTGTAAACGTAGCGAAACCAATTTGTCAACTTACTCGGCGGATTATGTTGACAATCCGGCAGCCGGGGAATCGGCTGCGGAGTGCCGTCGAATCAGTCTCGTAGGGTCCCCATGCGGGGCGGCCCGGTATCAGCTATTGGCGGGAAGGTCGCGGCGCGAGAAGGCGAGGAAGGCGACCGCCAAGCCCGCGGCGAAGATGCCGACCAGGACGGTCGTGTTGTAGAGGAGCGGCTCCCCCTTCATCGCCACCGTCACCGGGGTGTAGGCGCGGAAGATCGAGAGCTTCTCCAGGAGCCATTCGTAGTCCTCGAACTGGGGGGCGACCGTCATCGCGATCAGGCCCCCCAGCGTCAACGCCGAGGCGATCAGGCCGGGACGCCAGCGGACGATGTCGATCGCCGAGAACGGCAGCGTGTAGCCGAAGGCGGCCAGGCCCAGCGCCACCACCATCGTCGCCGGCGCGAGCAGGGCGGCCACGCCGGGGGGCGCCTTGACCGCGAAGAAGAGGCTCCCGACCAGGTTGCCCAGGATCAAGGCCGCCGCCAGCGCCACCAGCCCGAGCACCGCGACGGCGACGTGAGACGCCAGGTACTCGGCCCGCGACACCGGCCGCGACAGGACCAGGTCGAGCGTCCCGCGCTCGATCTCGCCGGCCACCGCCGCCGACCCGCGCGAGATCGCCCAGCCCAGCACGGTCAGGATGATCAATGGGTGGTTCCAGAACGCCACCTCCATCGCCAGCGTCGAGTAATCCATCGCCGACCCGCCCAGGGCCCGGAAGATGCCGAGGCGACGGGGCATCTGGCCGATCGCGGCGCTGGCGATCAGCCTCTCGGCGCGCAGGGTGAGCCAGATCGTCAGGACCGACAGCCCGAAGAAGGACGACGCGGACAGGCCCAGCGCCCACCTCGTCTCGACCAGGTGCTTGCGGACCAGGGCCGCGAAGACGCTCATGCCGACCCCTCCGGATCGTCCTCGGCGCTCGGCCCGTGGTACTGGTCGTAGAGGGCGCGGAGGTCGTCGGTGCCGATGGCGACGTCAACCACCCCCTGCCCCGCCAGCCACGCCAGCAACGGGGCCGCCGCCCCCCGGTGCTCCAGCAGCAGGACGTCGCCGTTGCGCTCGCGGGCGGACAGCTCCAGCTCCTCGGGCAGGTGCGCCGGCGGATCGCCCGCGAACCGCGCCAGGACCAGCCGCAGGGTGCTGCGGCGGTGGTGCATGTCCTCCAGGTGCATCAGCCGACCCCTCCGCATGATCGCGACGCGGTCGGCGACCTGCTCGACCTCCGAGAGCACATGGCCGGAGAAGATCACCGTCTGCTTGTTGACGTCGCGCGCCTCGGCGACCAGCGCGAGCACCTCCGACCGCGCCGAGGGGTCGAGCGCCGAGGTCGGCTCGTCGAGGATCAGGATCTCGACCGGGTCGGCGAACGTCTGCGACAGCATGAGCTTCTGCTTCATGCCCGTCGAGTAGGTGCGCACCTTGCGGCGCAGGTCGAGCCCCATGATCCGCTCGGCGATCGCCACGGCGCGGTCGAGGCCCGCGCCGCCGCGGAGGCCGGAGAGGAACCTCAGCACGCCCAGCCCGGTCATCGCGCCGAACATCCGGAGCTCGCCGGGCAGGTAGGAGACCATCCGCCGGACGTCGAGGCTCCGCCGCCAGCAGTCGTGCCCGGCGACCGCCGCGTGCCCCGCGGTCGGCCGGATCAGGCCGAGCAAGAGTCGGATCGCCGTCGTCTTGCCCGAGCCGTTGGGCCCGAGCAGGCCGAAGACCTCGCCCGGGCGGACCGAGACCGTCAGGTCGACCAGCGCGGTCGTCGCGCCGTAGCGCTTCGTCAGGCCGACCGTCTCGATCATCCGGGCCCCCCGCGCGCGCCCCCTTATGGCGATCGCCCGGACCGCGATTATCCCCGCCCCGGGGGATCGCGTGCAAGCCCGCGCCGACGCCGGGTCAGGGCCGCCCGGCGTGGCTCTCGTTGGCCCCGTTGGCACGCCTCTCGTCGGCGTCGTCGCCGCGTCGCATCTCGCCGTGGACCCGGCCCCCGCCCGCGAAGCCCCCGCCCGTCGGCTCGATGCCCAGCAGCCGGTCGATCGCGACGTCGACCCCCAGCCGGCGGACGATCTTCAGGACCGTCACCTCGTCCTCGGTCGCCATGACCAACTGACTCGCCGTCTCCGGCTCGGCGGCATCCTCGACCAGGTAGTCGAGCGTCACCCCCAGGGCCCTCGCCAAGTCGTATGCCAGTCGCAGTTTGGGCTCCTGGGCACCGCTCATGATCCGCGAGATCGACGATTTCGAAAGGCCAACCTTGGCGGCCAGGGCCGTCTGATCCAACCCGCGGAGCACACAAAGTCTTTGCAACTTCTCCGAGTAACCCATATCACCCAGGATATAACGCCAAAAAAACCACTTCAAGGGTGCGGATTGAAAATGCCTAAAAAAGAAATGCGAGGTCTTGATTCCCCCCAAGAAAGCCTTACCATGCAACGTGTGCAATCGAGTTGTCGGTTCCGGAACATGAGTTGCGTGGACGGAATAAGCGCATCAATTCTTGTCGGAATCCACAAGTAATAGGCTTTTGAAATCAATCCGAAGCCGCCCGTGCCGGGCGATTCGCCGTGATCGCGGGGATCAGCCTCGCCGAGGGGGCGGCTCCGGGACCGGCTCGCGAGGCCGGGAGTGTCATCGGGGATCGTGTAAGTTTGTCTCTGGGAGCCGTCCCGATCCGGGAAGGAGGTACGCCATCGTGGAGCGAGGTATCGGCCTTATAATGCCTAAGTCAGGACATTCGGTCTTCATTGACAGTGACAGACGACCGCGAGCCGGCCCCGCGGTCGTCCGCAGGATCACCTTCGTCGCCCGAACGCATTCCACGGCGATCCGACGGCGCCCCCGGGCCGACGTCGTGTCCCGGGCCCACCCGATCAACGACGGCAAGGACGGTCGTGGGCCGCGGCCCCTCCCGGACGGTTGCGTCCGCCGCGTGTCCACCCAATCGGTTCAGGATGAGGGCTTCGTCGCACCGAGTCGGGGTCGATGACGACCACAGGTCGCTTTGGGGAGCCACCCTTCTCATGAGCCGCGCCATCCAGGTCCCGCCATCCGTCGAGTCGCGTGCTCGCCTTGGCCTCTTCCAGCCTCCGGTCACCGAAACCAACACGGCCCAATGGCGCATCAACGGCTATCGGGCCACGATCATCATCTGGACGTCCGAGGAGTGGGAGCGGCTGAGGGAGCGGCCGACCGACGCGCAATATTACCCGTGCGGCGTCTGGTGCGCCCTGCGGATGGAATGATCCGGGGCCCTCGAAGGCCAGCCCACGGAAATGAGAAGGACCGATATCAGATCCCCGCGGGCGGCGCCCGCGCTTCGAGGTCGACCAGGGAGGGGGACGATCGAGGCCCGCCCGCCCGCGGGGATCACCCCTCCGATCCGACCCCTTCCCATCCCATCCCATCCCATCCCGCTCACGACGGACCGAAGAGGCCGCGGAGGCCGCGAGGGTCGTCGGTGAACAGGCCATCGACGCCCGCCTCCGCCAGGTGCGCGGCGAGCCCGTCGCGGGTGGAGTCGTTGACGGTGAAGGCGAGCACGGCGACCCCGCGACGCCTCAGGGCGTCGAGGTCGTCGAGCCGCAGCGACCGCGACGAGGGCCGTCGGCGGTAGGCGTCGGAACCCTCGCCGAGGACCAGCGTCGAGGGGTGGTAGGCATCGGCCCGGACGTGGTCGCGGACGTACTCGTCAGGCCGGTAGAGAGGGGCGGGGGCGAGCACGCCGGTGGCGATCTCCGGGCGGAGCCGCGCCGCCCGGGCGACGTCGGCGTGGTCGAACGACGAGATCAGGACGCGGTGCGCCGTCCCGGTCGCGTCGATGACCGCCAGCGCCGCGACGAGCAGGCCGGGGTCGGTGTTCGGGAACGATTTCAGCTCGACGTTGGCCAGCGAGTCGAGCCGGTCGGTCAGCTCCAGCGCCTCGGCGAGCGTCGGGATGCGGACCTCCCCGGAGGCGAACCGCGCCCTCGCCTCGTCGTCGAGGAGGCCGAGCGTCCCGAACGAGGACGCGGTGCGCGGGCCTCCTCCGGGTTCGAGGAACCAGGAGCCGGCGTCGAGGAGGCGGATCTCGTCCAGATCGAAGTCGGAGACGAGCCAGCCGTCCCTCGCCCGGGGATCGCCCGCGAACCGTCGCGCCGCGTCGGTCGTGCGGAGCAGGGACTCGTCGTGGACGACGACGGGGACGCCGTCCCGGGAGAGCTGGACGTCGAATTCCCAGGCGTCGGCGCCCGCGGCGTGGCCGAGCCTCGCGGCCTCGATCGTGTTCTCGGGCGCGCCGACGAGTCGCCCCGGTGCGCGATGATCAGGGGGCGAGGTCCCCTCGCGCAGAGCGCGGCGCGGAACAGGTTGTCGCGCGCCGGACCGCGGACCACCTCAGCGCCTGGGGCGTCGGGTCGCCTGCCGGACCGCGCCGATCAAGGGGCCCATCGCGTTGACGGTCGAGGGGGGTGGTGCGACGAACCCGCTCGTGGCGCGGGGAAAGCCCTGAGCATAGAGGCTCGACGCCGGCCCGAAGGGCGTCATGCCGCCCCCGTAGCCACCGCCCATCCCGAACGGCGACGCGCCCCAGCCCAGTGCGCCCGGCCCATAGCCCCCGAACGACGCGGCGCCGGCGCCCCCGAAGACCTGGTATCCGACCTGGGGCGCCCAGCCGCCGGGGACCACCCCTTGCGCCGCGCCGACGACCCGAGCCATCCCATCAGGGCGAACGCGACGAGACACGAATGCCGGACGGACATGGGTCCACACTCCCCTCGCGGCGGTGCCTTCCCCGGGCGCGCTCCCGCAGACGAGGCGACCCCGCCCCGTCGTGCCCGCCGTCATTATCCCCCCGACCGGAGGAGAAGGGAAGCCTCGTCACGGCGGACCATGCCGATTCCCGACGGGCGTCACTCGCTCCGGACGAGCCCGGCCCCCCTTCGTCCCGGCCGGCGAGGCGCGCCTTGACATCCGCATGGCCTTTGTTTGGAATAGGTCGCAGGGGTGCCCGTAGCTCAATTGGATAGAGCGTTAGCCTCCGGAGCTAAAGGTTGCAGGTTCAAGTCCTGCCGGGCATACTCAGCGAAAACCCCGGGATTTCCCCGGGGTTTTTCGTCTCGCGGGCGGCGGCGAAATCCGAGGGGGAGGGGTCGCGGCGCGGTGCGAACGATGCCGGAGCCGGAGATCCCGATCAAGCGGTTCGAGGTGTTCGCCTCGGGCCTCGACCACCCCGAGTGCCTCGCCTTCGACCGCCGGGCGGGCGTGGAGGCGGGGTAGGTCGATCGGATCGACGCCTCGGGCAAGGACCACGCCGTCGCCACGCTCGGCGGGTTCACCGGCGGGATCGCGTCCTCGGGAGGAACCACGCCAGCGCCTCCCTGGCGAGACGATTGCCGTCATCCGAGAGCATGGCGAACTTGTCGGGCAGGACGTACCCCGACTTTGGCTTGATGAAGCCGTCGAAGACCGCGTCGTCCATCGCCTCGCGGACGTCGCTGTCGAAGAGTTCCGCGGCGCCCCTCGCCGATGGCTTCGAGCCGGTGCAGCAGTCCGAGCAGGACTTGTTCCATCGTTTCGCCTCCCCGCATCGCCTGGCGTCGCCACGTTCGGGGCTATCTAACGGACACGGTATTTCTCGACCTTCGCCTCGTCGAGCTCCACGCCGAGCCCGGGCCGATCGGTCGCCGCGGCGCGACCGCCTCCGAGCGACAGCGGCTCTTGAAGGATGTCATCCTCGTAGAAGAACGGCCCGATGATGTCGCACGGGTAGGCGTCGGGCGTGATGCCCCGGTGGGCGAGCCCCAGGTGAATCATCGCCGCCGACCCGACGCCCAGCTCCAGGTTCGACCCGATGGTGCAGGCGATGCCCTGAGCGAGGGCGAAATCGGCGATGGCGCGGGCCGGGCCGATGCCGCCGGCCTTGCCCACGTAGATCGAGAAGACGTCGCAGGCGCCGGCGCGGGCGAGTTGCCGGGCGTCGGCCAGCGTGAAGAGCGACTCGTCGGCGACGATCGGCACGCCGGCCGAGCGTCGGACGGCGGCCATCTCCTCCGGATCGCCGGCCCACACGGGCTGCTCTGCGAAGGCAATCCTCAGCGCCTTCAGTCGTCCGATGGCGGCGATGGCCGTGGCCGGATCGCCCCACCCGCCGTTGGCGTCCACGCCCAGCTTGACGTCCGGGCCGATGGCCTCGCGGACGGCCGACACCCGGGCGACGTCGGATTCGATCCCGAGGCCCACCTTCACCTTCATCGCCCGGAATCCCCGGCCCAGCGCCCAGCGCGCGATCGCCGCCGCCGCCTCCGGCGGCTTCCCCGAGACCGACCACTTCGTCGCCACCGATCCCCGCACCTTGCCGCCGAGCAACTCATAAACGGGCTTATCCGTCACCTTGCCCGCCAGGTCCCATAGCGCCATCTCCACGGCCGCCTTGGTGAAATCATTGCCGGCGACGAGCGGGAACACCGCCGCGGACACTTCCTCGATCCGCAACGGGTCCCGCCCCACCAGCGCCGGCGCGAAGTATGTATTGATGAAGTGCGCCGCAGAGACCTGGTCTTCTCCCGACCAGCGAGGCGTACACGACGCCTCCCCCAGCCCGACGGCCCCCTCGTCCGTATGTACCTTCACGAGCAGGAACGGGGAGGTCGAGTGCGTCCCGCCGCTCCCGGCCTTGATCGCGAGCTCCGGCCTGATCGGCACGTTGACGGGGATCGTCTCGACGTTCGTGATCTTCACGGCGGCACGCACCTTTCTCCATCGCGCTCACCGCGGCAGCATCCTCACCGGGTGCTGGAGACGAAGCCAGAGGAAAGCCTGTAGCCCGAGAAGATGGAGCGGCTGGCGACATTGTACCGGCGATCGAAGAACTGGGCACCGTGTACAGGCCGGTGCGGACGTAGCAGGGCAGGACGATCCGGAAGGGCACCGCCCCGGCTCCTCCGGGTGGTCATGGTGGGCGCGGATCGAGGGTGCTGCGACCCTTTCGCACTCGGCCCGGGACGGTTCGTCCCGGGCCGAATGGCGCCGCTCGCCCGAAGGGGTAGGGGGCCCGGCGGCCCGGGATCTCCGCCCGGCGAGACGGGTCGGGGATCAAACCTGCAGCCCCTCTGGCGCCGGTCGGCGGTAGTCCTCGTCGGTCATGCCGAACCCGGCGGCCACGAGTTCGGCCAGTGCGGCGAGCGACTCCTCGGCGTCGGGCCCGCGGGCCTCCAGGACGAGCGTCGTGCCGCACTCGGCGGCGAGGGTCGTCATGTCGAGGATGCTCTTGCCGTTGGCCCGAGTCCCCCGGTGATCGACCCAGACCTCGGACCGGAACGAGTTCGCCAGCTTCACGAACTTGCCGGCCGGTCGCATGTGCAGGCCGTGGGCGTTGACGATCTCGACCCGGCGTCGCGCCGTGGCAGGTCCGTCACCCATCATCGGTTCCCCCTCCGGCTCGCGGATGCACCGAGCTCCTGATGTGTCGCCGGCCTCGCAGGAGGCCCATGGCGTTCGCCGGATGGGCCCTGCTTCATCCCGGCTCGGCGCACTCCCGTTGTAGACGCCGATTCGACGCGAATCCGACGAAAAAGGCCCCCTGCGAGGAATCGCAAGGGGCCCGTGAGTGGAGGCGGCGGGAATTGCACCCGCGTCCCGAGATCCATCGGTGAAGGCATCTACGTGCGTAGCCGCTCCTTTGATTGTCGGCCTCGGGTCCCCGTGCGGCGGGGTCCCCTTCGGCTTATCCCATCATGAATTTAGTCCGGGCCGCAACGGGCGGTTTGGCACGGACGATCCCGCATTGGCGTCTTCGGGCGAGGCTAGCGGGAGAAGACCCGCCGCGAAGCCGTTTCTGCCTCGAATCAGGCAGCCATACGGAGAGGGGTGTAACCCTCGGCAGCTAATGTGTGGTCGGCTTTTTACGAGGCCTGCTGACCAACCTCGGCACGCCACCGGTCACGTCAGCAATCCGGTCGATCCTGGTTCGCCCCCGAGTTGTCAAAGAGGTCCGGCGACGCAGTCCCCGGACGGTGGAATTATCATCACTACGACGGCCGGGTCAAGTCGGTTCGGCCGGAATCAGCCCCGGCCCCGGAGGGCCCGGTCCATCTCGCGGCGCGCGTCCTGCGTCTTCAGGGCCTCGCGCTTGTCGTGCATCTTGCGGCCCCGGGCGACGCAGAGCTCGACCTTGGCGATGCCGTCCTTGAAGTAGACCTGGAGCGGCACGAGCGTCAGGCCCTTCTCCGATGCCTTGGCGATGAGCTTGTCGATCTCGCGGCGGTGGAGCAGCAACTTCCGAGGGCGCTTCGGCTTGTGGTTCATCCGGTTGGCCTGGAGGTATTCCGGGATGTCGCACCCGTGGAGCCAGACCTCGTCGCGATCGACGCTCGCGTAGGATTCCTCCAGCGACGCCTTGCCGTTGCGCAGGCTCTTGACCTCGGTGCCGGTCAGGACGATCCCCGCCTCGACCTTCTCCAGCAAGTCGAACTCGAAGCGGGCCCGGCGGTTGCGTGCGACGACCTTGATCCGGACGTCGTCGGCCCTGACCGGGGCCTGACTCTTCTTGCCGCCCTTGGCCATCGTGGTGCGCCTCGCCCCGATCCGATCCCCGGAGGTGGTGATGAAGGGATTATAAAGGGCCCGGCTCCGTCCCGACAACCGGGGCGAGGAGATCAGCCTCGGCCCGGGCGGGTCGAGGCGCAGGCGGCGAGGACCTCGGCGACGATCGCCTCGGGGTCGCCGAGCGCGACCGTGAGACGCGGCGCGTCGGAGAAGAGGAGCCTCTTCCTCCTCGGCTCGTCGGGGCGGCGAGGGATGGCCTGGCTGAAGAGCTGGGGGACGACGACGAACGTCGGCGCGATGATGCGGCCCCGGACGGCGAGGAAGCGATCCCGGAACTGGGACCGATCCTTCTCGGCGACGTAGGGGGTGCCGTAGTTGGCGTCGAACCAGAAATCGGAGACCAGCCAGCGATCGCCGCAACGCTCGGGGGCCCAGCGGTCGACGTCCAGGGCGCGACACTGCTCCTCGAACCGCTTCTCGAAGCGCTTCTGGACCTCGGCCCGACGGTAACGGACGTATCGGTCGTACTCCCAGCGGATCGGCCGCATCCTCCCCTGTCGGATCGCGTCCGCGGGCAACGCGATGACGAGGCGGCGGAAGAGCTCCCCGCCGTACTGGTCCAGGGGGTCGTGGATGGCCACGTAGCTCGGCCTGCGGTCGAGGTTCGCGAGCAGCTCGGCCACCGTCCATCCCGTGCTGGGATCGACCGCGTCGGCGGCCACCTCGGCCAGGGGGGCCAGGACGAAGCGGCGGAGGGCCAGGCGGGGGTGGGGCACGACCAGGTAGGTCGTCTCCGCCCCGGGGCCGTCTTCGGAGGCGGGAGGGTCCTGGATGATCTGGTCGCCGAAGAGCAGCAGGTCGAGGTCGAGCGGCCTCTCGCCCCAGCGGACCGTCCGGACGCGGCCGGCGCGCCGCTCCAGGTCGAGCAGGACGCGGAGCAGGTCGTGCGGCCCGAGCGTCGTCTCGACGGCTGCGGCGGCGTTGAGGAACGCCCCCTGCCCCGCCGGGCCGCCGACCGCCGCGGTCTGGTGATACGAGCTGACGGCGCGGACCTCGACGCCGGCCGACGCGCGCCAGGGCGGCGACCGCGGCGTCGAGGTGCGCCTTGCGGTCGCCGAGGTTGCTCCCCAGGCCGATCAAAGCCAGGGTGCCCATCGCGGTCGTGCCCCGTCGCCTCAGAGTCCGAGCCTGCCGATCCGCTCGACGGCCTCGACCAGCCGCGGGGTCTCGACCGTCAAGGCCGCGCGGATGTAGCCGTCGGCCGTGCGGCCGAAGCCGAGGCCGGGCGTGGTCACGACGTCGGCCTCGTCGAGCAGCCGGCCGCAGAGCTCGGTCGAGGTGTACCCCTTCGGGCAGGGGATCCAGACGTAGAAGGTCGCCTCGGGGGTCGGCACGTCCCAGCCGAGCCGCTTCAGGCCCGAGACGAAGGCGTCGCGACGCCCCTTGTACAGGGCGCGGATCGGGGGCGTGAGGGTCGCGTACTCGTCGAGCGCCGTCTTCGCGGCGTGCTGGATCGCGGTGAAGATGCCCGAGTCGGTGTTCGCCTTGACCTGCCCCAGGGCCGCGATCAGGGGGGCGCCGCCGATGGCGAAGCCGACCCGCCAGCCGGTCATGTTGAAGGTCTTCGACAGGCTGTGGAACTCGATCGCCACCTCGCGCGCGCCGGGGACCTGGAGCAGGCTGGGGGCGGGGCGGTCGAAGTACATCTCGTTGTAGGCGGCGTCCTGCGCGATGACGAGGTTGTGCGCCTGCGCCAGCGCGACGACCTTCTCGAAGAACGGCAGGTCGGCCGTCCCGCCGGTCGGGTTGTTCGGGTAGTTCAGGAACATCAGCCGGGCGCGGGTGAAGACGTCGGCGGGGATCGAGTCGAGGTCGGGCCGGAACCCGAGCGACCGCTCCAGCGGCATCGTGTAGACGTCGGCGCCGGCGAACAGGCTGCTGCTGCGATAGACCGGGTAGCACGGGTCGGGGACCAGGCTGATCTCGCCGGGGTTGAGCACGGCCAGCGGGAAGTGCGCGATCCCCTCCTTCGAGCCGATCAGGGGGAGGATCTCGCCGTCGGGGTCGAGGTCGATGCCGTACCTCGCCTTGCAGAACGCGGCGATCGACCGCCGCAGCTCGGGCGCGCCCTGGTCGAGGGCGTACTGGTGGAACGCCGGGTTCTCGACGTGGTGCTGGAGGCTCCGGATGATCGCCGGGGGCGTCGGCCGGTCGGGGTCGCCGACCCCCAGGTTGATGACGTCGCGCCCCGCCGCGATCGCCGCCTTCTTCTTCCTGTCGATCTCGGCGAACAGGTACGGCGGGAGCTTCTGGAGGCGCTCGGCCTTCACGAATGGCGCTGGCATCGGTCGTCCTGGAATGGGTTGTCTCATGTCAGCCGACGACCGACCCCCGCCGGGAGAGCCGCCCGATGCATCCGAGTGTTCCCCGGCATCACTCCGCGGCGCCGATCGGTCTCACGCCGTCGCCAATGATTCTTGCATCCATTTCCGGTCCACTGGCAACACCTCACCCGTGACTGTCTCGAATTCACTGAAGACAATTCGGATTAAGAATCCATTGCTCAAGAGAATCTCGTGCGAAAATCCCTCGCGATCGAGAACGTCGAGTTCATCGTAGAGCCATCTCGCCTGCTCGCTGCACATGGACTCGGGGAAGACGGGATATTCCACGACCGGATCTTTCGTAAGGTGGTATTTCAACACCGAAAATCGATCGCCCTGGCGGATGAAGAGCCACACGACCTTGAATGAGCATGTCAAAACCGGCGCCGAAGAACGAACCAGCCCCAGCACCTCCGCATCGTGAAGGCAATATTCGTCGAGGTAGCCCCGGACGGGCTCAGGTAACCGGGCGCGGATCCTCTTCAATTTGCGGCGGTACTCAACGATCGCGCGTTCCCAAGCCTCGTTGGCATCGGCCGCCCGCTTCGGATCGGGCGAGTTGAATTGTTGGAGCAAGTCGGGTGTGAAGAACCTCATGGTCCCTTCCTCGCCTTTCGCCTCTTGCCCGTCTCGTAGAAACAATGCCCGGCCGGCGCGCGGCTCAATTGGTGGAAGTGGGGCAGAGCATAGGGGCCGGCGCCTTCGTGGGGAGCCTCTGCGAAGCTGGGCCCGATCTTGTCTTCGATCTGCTTCGCGACGCCGCGGTTGGCGATCAGGTCGTCGCCGCACACGACGATGTCCTTGCCCAGCTTCCGCTCCGCGACGGCCTCATCCTCCGTCATCTCGGCGCCTTTAATCACAACTCCTCTCTTCCCTTGGGTCGCCGTGGCACGATGGATCTTCGGTGTCACCTGGCTCGAAGTCGCCGGTTCCGGTCTGTCAGCCATTGAGAAGGACCCGGCGACGATTGGGACCGGGAAACGCGGTGTCCCTCCGGCCTTTCATCGGAGTGGGTGGCATCAACAGCCTGAATACCGACGACGTAGGCTAGGCCATCGCCGCTTCGGGGATGTTGTCGTTGGCGTAGACGTTCTGCACGTCGTCGTTCTCGTCGAGGATGTCGCGGAGCTTGAGCATCCGCTTGCCGTTCTCGACGTCGAGGTCGACGGTCGTGTTGGGGATGTAGCTCGTCTCGGCGCTCTCGACGGCGATCTTGGCCGATTCGAGCGCCTTGCGGACGGCCTCGAAGGCGCGGGGGTCGCAGGTCACCTCGAAGTAGTCGTCGATGCGCTGGAGGTCGTCGGCGCCGGCCTCCAGGGCGACCTCCATCAGGCGGTCCTCGGCGACGGTCTTGGCCTCGATGACGAACAGCCCCTTGTACGAGAACAGGTAGCCGACGCAGCCGCTGGCGCCGAGGTTGCCGCCGCAGACCTCGAACGCCTTGCGGAGCTCGCCCGCGGTGCGGTTGCGGTTGTCGGTCAGCACCTCGCAGAGCACGGCGACGCCGCCGGGGCCGTAGCCCTCGTAGGTGACCTCCTCGAAGTTCTCGGCGCCGAGCTCGCCGGTCCCCTTCTTGATCGACCGCTCGATGTTCTCCTTCGGGCAGCTGTACGAGCGGGCCTTGTCGATCGCGTAGCGGAGCTTCAGGTTCGAGTCGGGGTCGCCGCCGCCGTTGCGCGCGGCGACGTAGATGGCGCGGCAGAGCTTGCTGAACAGCTTGCCCCGCTTCGCGTCGACGGTCCCCTTGCGGTGGGCGATGTTCGCCGAGTGGGAATGCCCTGCCATGATCCTCTATCCCTTCCAACTCTCCCCGGGTCGGGGGCCATCAGGTGTCGGTGAATCGGACTCGCCGCGGCCTGCGGGACGGGACTGGGCGGGGCCTCGGCCCGCGATCGTGCGGCCTCGGCAGCGCCCCGCACCCCGCCTCGCCGCGGCGGGCCGGTCGCGGTCGCTCGGACGGCCCATCAGGGAGTCGCGGGCGACGCGGGCTTCGGCTCCGGCGCGAGCTCGTCGAGCATCTTGAGCTTCTTGCGGATCTCCGGCAGCCTCTTGTCGGGGGGGACGGCCTTCGTGCCGGCCTTCTCGGCCTGCTCCCAGGACTCCTTCGCCTTGGCGTTCTCCTGGAGCCGGAAGTAGACGTCGCCCAGGTGCTCGTAGATGGTCGCGTCGCCGCTGCCGGTCATGTTCTCGATGGCCTGCCGGAGCGGCTCGACCGCCTCCTTGACCTTGCCGCTCTTGAACAGGACCCAGCCCAGGCTGTCGAGGTAGGCGCTGCTCTTGGGCTCCTCCTGGAGCGCCTTGCGGACCATCGCCTCGGCCTTCTCCAGGTTCTTGCCCTGGTCGGCGTAGAGGTAGCCCAGGTCGTTGTTGACGCCGGGGTCGTCGGGCTGGCGCTGCAGGAGCGCCTCGAGCTCGGCCTCGCCCTTGGCGTAGTCGCCCTGGTTGACGTAGACGACCGACAGCCCCGACCGCGCCAGGCGGACGACCTCGTCGTTGTTCGGATAGCGGTCGACCAGGCCCTTGTAGAAGGCGATCGCCTCGTCGTCGCGGCCGTACTGGGTCAGGACATAGCCCAGGAAGCGGTTGAAGTCGACGTTGGCCGGGTCGGCCTTCAGCGCCGTGCGGGCGACCTCGATGGCCTCGTCGGGCTTGCCGGCCTGGCTCAGGATCATGCAGAGGTAGATCTGCGCCGAGTCCTCGTTGGGGTCGAGCTTGATCGCCTCGCGGACCGCGGCCAGGGCCGGCTCGATCTTGCCCGCCTCGCGGCGGATCTGCGCCAGGCTGAGCAGGTTGCGGGCGTTCCTCTCGACGGGGAACCGCGCCATCAGCTCGTCGAGCGTGGCCGCGGCCTCGTCGTACTTCTTGAGCCGCGCCTGGGTGTAGGCGATCTCCTGGTAGAGCGTCGGGTTCGGGTTCTGCTTCAGCGCCAGGCGCTGGATCGCGAGCAGCTTGTCGGCCAGAGCCGGGTCGGCCTTGCTGGCGTCCTTGGCGATCCCGTCCAGGAGCATCATGGCGACCCGCGGGTCGAAGCCGGCCGGCGGCGCCTCGAGCAGCTTCAGGCCGACGTCGAGCACCTCGCCGGCATAGGCCGGGTCCTTGACGATCGCCTCGAGCTGCGGGCGGACCGCCTCGAGGCCGTCACGCTTGGTCACCGCCTCGACGAGGACCTTGATCAGCTCCTCGGTCTTCTTCCGCTTCAGGAGCGACGCGGCCAGGGCGCCGTAGCCCTGCGGGGTGGGCTGCGCGGCCAGCAGCGCCTTGTACAGCTCCTCGGCCTTCTCGACCTGGCCGACCTCGCGGTAGCGGTCGGCCAGCGCGTACTGGAGCGGGAGGTTCTTCGAGTCGGCCCTGGCGGCCTGTTCGAGCCGCGGGGTGATCTCCGCCTCGCGCTTCAGCTCCGTGAGGATCTTGGCCAGGAGCTCGTAGCCCTCGCCCCCCTGCGGCTGTCGCTTGAGGAAGCGCTCGACGAGCCCCAGCGCCTCGTCGGCGCGGCCGCGCTTCAGCAGCGCCTCGGCCAGGCGGAGCGGGAGCACTGGGTGGTCCTCATTGTAGACCAGCCCGCGGCGGTAGGCGTGGATGGCGCGGTCGTACCGCTTGGCCTCGGAGAAGACGTCGCCGAACTCCAGGTAGGCCTCGGCCTCGTCGCCCCCCAGGATGCGCTGCTGGTCGATGGGGGAGAGCCGGTTGGCGGCCTTCTGGTCGAGCGCGTCGACGACCCGCCCGTAGGCGTCGGCCGCCTTGTCGACCCTCTGGAGTTTGGTGGCGTAGAGCTTGCCCAGCTCGAAGTTGGCCAGCAGGCGGCCCGGCGAGCCCTTGTCGAGCTTGGGGTTGGCCAGGACCCCTTTGAGGATCGTCTCGATGTCGGCGGTATCGTTGGCGTAGTAGTTGACCAGGCGGCTGATCGTCTCGGTGTCGTCGGGGTCGGCCTCCAGGACGCGACGGCTGTACTTCAGCGCCAGCTCGGGCTTCTTGGTCAGGAAGCAGAGGCGGCTCAGGCGGCGGAGGACCGCGACCGAGTCGGGGTCGAGCTTCAGCGCCTGCTCCAGCAGGGCGATCGCCTCGTTCCAGGCGTGCTGGTCCTCCAGGGCCCGCGCCACGCCGTAGTCGCGGACGGCCTCGATGAGGTGGCGCTGCTCGACCGTGCGGGGTCGCCGGGGGACGAACTCGCGGGGCGGGTCCTCGCCGGGCAGGGCGAACGTGCGGGCCCGATCGTCCTTGCTCGCGGGGGCGTCGCCCGCCTTGGGGGCGCCGGCCGGATCGTCGTCGCCTCGCACTGACGGCGCCCCCAGCACCAGTCCGCACGCCACGCCCGCGAGAATCGCACGGATCGATCCGATGATCATGACACGCCTCCTCTGCTCTGCCCTGCCTGGCGCCCGGCTCCGCGAGGGCCCCGATTCCATCCGGCGGGCGGGCGGCCGCGGCCCCGAATCACGGGCGATTTGCTCGATCCACGCAGCGGTTATGTTATCACGGCGCGGCGGAGGCTGCCAAGCCCCGGGCCGGCCGTCGCGGCCGTCGCGGCCGGGCGAAACGAGGGGCCGCGGCGACGCCCGGCGGCGGTGCCGCACGGTCCGGCGCTCACTTGCGCCGGGCTTCCGCTTGGCGGGATGGGCCGCCCCCTTGGCGGGGGGCGCCGTCCCCTTGACGGGCTTGGTCGCGGCGGCCTTGGAGGACTTCACGCCATCCTTGGCGGCCCTGGCCAGGGCGGCCTTGGGGGGGTGGGCCTCCTCCCGGCGGGCCAGCGCGGTCGGGCAGACCTTCCGCAGCTCGCAGCGGGGGCAGTCGGGGACCCCCTCGATGCAGGTGTCGTGCGCCAGCTCCTCGATCAGCTCGGCGAACTCGCCGCCGCGGTTCTTCGGGACGGCGCGCTCCAGCGTCGCGCGGAGCGCGGGCGTGTCGGTCGCGGCGTCGGCGACGCCGAGCCGTTCCAGGGCGCGGCGACACGAGGCGTCGATCGGGATCGCGTGGCCCCCCAGCGCCTGCTGGACCACGGTCGCGGTGACGTAATCCGAGCCGGCCGGCGCCTCGTACTCGTGGAGGACCTTGATCGCCTCCTTGAGCGGCTTCTTGGTCAGCGCCTCGAGCGTGAAGCCGTAGGTCTTGTCGAAGAGCTGGCGGAGGAACCGGCGGAGCCGCGTGGCGCGGCCCTCGGGGTCGGGCAGCCCGGCCAGGGCGCCCTGGACCTCCTCCACCGAGCTGACGCGGACCTCGTTCCAGTCGAAGAAGTCGTCGTGGAACCGCGACAGCGCCTGGTTGGCCTGCTCGCGGGTCGTCTCCTCGTGGCAGATGCCGTAGATGACCGCTTCGAAGACCGTCAGGCGGGCGGCGTCCCGGTCGAGCTTGGGCTTGTAGCGCTTCTTGAGCAGGGCGTGGACGTCGTTCAAGAACTGGGCTTTGCTTTGTGTGGCCATCGGTTTCTGGGTCAGGGGCGATGGAGGAGGGAACGGGCCGGAGGGGCCGGGGGACGCGGCCCGGGGTCGGGGCCCGTTCACGGATGGTCCGGCGTCGGGTCGTCGCCCTCGTCGGCGACGTCGGGGCCCGCCGTCGCCCGGGGCATCCTTGCGGTCCTCGGCGATCGCGGCGTCGATCAGCCGGGAGATCTCGATCGACTTCTTGATCCCCTCGTCCTTCTTGAACGACAGGACCGGGGTGAACCGGGTCTGGAGCCGCGCGGCGACCTTCGCCTGGAGGAAGCCCGAGGCGCTCTGGAGGCCGCGCATCGCCAGCTTCTGCTCGGCCTCGGTCCCCATGATCGAGACGTGGACGGCCGCGTGGCGGAGGTCGCCGGAGACCTCGACGTGGAGCACGGTGACCGACCTGACGCGCGGGTCGGCGACCTCGAAGAGGATCGCCGACGAGACGACCTCGCGGATCGCCTCGGCCATGCGCAGGCTGCGGTGGGAGGGCATGACGCGTCAGACCTCCGTGATCTCGTGGCCCACGAGCTCGGCGCGGGGGTGGGCCGCGACGGCGTCGGCGACGCGGGCGAGCACCTCGCGCGCCTCGCGGCGCGACCGCGAGGCCGCGGCCACCACCAGCACGGCCCGCGCCGGGTCGCCGTCGAGGTCCGCCTCGGCCACCGAGACGTTGAAGTGACGATGCAGCTTGTCCATGATCGCTCGCATCCGCCGTCGCTTCCCCCGCGGGGTGTGGCAGTCGCCGACCAGCAGTTCCAGGCGGAGGACGGCCACGGTCATGGGATCGAGGGCGGCCGCGGCCGGGGCGCCCCGCGCGACGGCCCCGCGGTCGGGTCAGAGGGTCCGACGGATGACGTCGATCCGGTAGGCCTCGATCACGTCGTCGGTCTTCACGTCGTCGAAGTTGGTGATCTTGATGCCGCACTCGAAGCCCTCGCGGACCTCCTTGACGTCGTCCTTGAACCGCTTCAGCGCCTCGATGGCACCCTTGTAGATCTCGCGGCCCTCGCGGATCAGCCGCGCCTTGGCCGCGCGCTCGATCGTCCCCTGCGTGACGAAGCAGCCGGCGACCGTGCCGACCTTCGAGATCTTGAAGGTCTGCCGCACCACGGCGCGGCCGAGGTGGACCTCCTTCATCTCGGGCACCAGCATCCCCTCGACCGCCTTGCGGATCTCGTCGGTCACCTGGTAGATGATGTCGTAGCGGCGGATGTCGATCTTCTTCTCCTCGGCCAGCGACACGGCGCGGTCCTCCGGCGCCACGCGGAAGCCGATGACGATCGCCTGCGAGGCGTCGGCCAGCAGGATGTCGCTCTCGGTGATCCCGCCGACCCCCTTCAGGAGGATGCGGATCGGGACCTCGGTGTTCTCCAGCTTCTCGAGCTCCTTGATCAGCGCCTCCAACGACCCCTGGACGTCGGCCTTGAGGATCAGGTTGAGCGTCTTGATCTTCTGCTCGGCCATCTTGCTGTAGAGGTTCTCCAGCGTCACCGCCTGGCGCTCGCCCAGCGTCACGCCGCGGGTGCGGGTGCGGCGCATCTCGGCGATCGCGCGGGCGCGGCCGATGTCGTCGACCACGGCGAACTTCTCGCCCGCGGTGGGCACGGCGTCGAGGCCCGAGACCTCGACCGGCGTCGACGGCCCCGCCTCGTGGACGGTGCGGCCCTTGTCGTCGAACAGGGCCCGGACGCGGCCGAAGCCGTCGCCGCAGACGATCACGTCGCCGACCTTGAGCGCCCCGTCCTGCACCAGCACGGTCGCCACCACGCCGCGCCCCTCGGAGATCGACGCCTCCAGGCAGGTGCCGGTCGCCGGCCGCGACGGGTTGGCCTTCAGCTCGCACCGCAGCTCGGCGACGATCCCGAGCATCTCCAGCAGGTCGGGGATGCCCTGGCCGGTGGCCGCCGAGGTCTTGATCACCGGCGTGTCGCCGCCGTACTCCTCGGGGGCGAGCTCCTGCTGCGACAGCTCGCCGTAGATCTTGTTGAGGTTGACGTTGGGCAGGTCGATCTTGTTCAAGGCCACGACGATCGGCACGTCGGCCGCCTTGGCGTGCGCGATCGCCTCGACCGTCTGCGGCATCACGCCGTCGTCGGCGGCGACGACCAGCACGACGATGTCGGTGACGTTGGCGCCGCGGGCCCGCATCGCGGTGAACGCCTCGTGGCCCGGCGTGTCGACGAAGGTGATCGGCTGGCCGTTGTGCTCGACCTGGTAGGCGCCGATGTGCTGGGTGATGCCGCCGCTCTCGGTCTCGACGACGTTCGACTTGCGGATGCGGTCCAGCAGCGACGTCTTGCCGTGGTCGACGTGGCCCAGGATGGTGATGACCGGCGGGCGCGGGACGAGGTCCTCGGGCGACCCCTCGGCCGGCTCCAGCGACTCCAAGAGCTCGTCCTCGGCGGTCCGCTCGCGGACCACCATCAGCTCGACGCCGAAATCCAGCGCCAGCATCGTCGCCGTCTCCTCGTCGAGCGTGGCGTTGATGCTGACCATCTGGCCCATGCCGGTCATCATCCGCTTGATCAGGTCGTTGGCGCGGACGCCGATCGCCTCGGAGAGGGTGCGCATGGTGATCGGCGGCTCGACCTGCGCGTGCGCCTTGCGGGACGGGGCCAGGGCCGTGCGATGCCCCTTGTGCCCCTTGCCCCCCCGCCGTCCGCGGCGGCCCTCCTCATCGCCCTCGTTGAGCAGGGCGGCGGGCACCGTCGACGAGCCGCGCCGCTCGTTGGCCCTCTCGTTGCGCTTGGCGCGACGGCCGGCGCGGTCGGCGGGCGTGCCGAGGCGGCCGGCCCCCTTGTTCTTGCGCTCCTCCTCCTCGTCGACCATCGGGGGGGGCGGGGCGACCGGCATGGCCGGGCCGCCGGCCGCGGGGCGTCGCAGGCCGGGGCCGGCCGCCAGGCCGGGGCGGCCGGCGGCCGGGCCGGCGCCGCCGCGGGGCAGTTGCCCCGGCCGCGCGGGAGGGGTCCCGGGGCGGCCCGACGCCGAGGACGCCTGGGCGCCGAGCTGGCCCGACATCATCATCGCCCGCAGCTCCTCGGGGGTGTACCGCTTCTCGGGCCGCTGCGTCTTGACCTCGGGCCCGCCGGGCCGCGGGGCGGAGGGGCGGCCTCCCGACGGGCGGACCGGGGTCATCGGCGCCACGGGGGGGAGCGGACGGGCCGAGCGGCCCGTCGCGTCGCGACGGCCGCCGTCGCCCGACGCGACCGCCCCTTCCTCCTCGGGACGGCGGGGCGTCGAGGTCGCCAGGCCGGGCCGCTGCGCCGACGGCCGGATGCCCGCCGACGACATGTAGTCGCTCCGCTTCAGGGGCGGCGGGGTGCTCGGGTTGGGCCGGTAGTCGGGCCGCACCGGCGGGCCGCCCGGTCGCGCCGGCGCCGCCGGCGCGGTGGGGCGTGTGGCCCGAGAGCGGGCCGCTCCCCGCCCGGTGCGACGACAGCGGGCCGCCCGCACGGGGGGCGACGGCGGGCGGGGGGGTCGCGGGCGCGCGCCGCGGCCGGGGTCGGCGACATCGCGGCGGCCGCACGGGGCGGCGCCGCCATCGGCGCCGCGGCGGGCGGGGCCGCCATCGGCGCCGCGGCGGGCGGGGCCGGCGGGGGACCGGACGGCCGGTCGGCGGCGGGGGCCGCGGGGCTGGGGGCGGTCCCGCGCGAGGGCGGGGGCGCCGCGGGGGCTTTCGCGCTGATGGCGGACGTCTCCGAGGGTGCGGGGCGGGGCGGGGCCGCGGGGGGGGCCGGGGAGGCCGGTGTCGCCGGAGCGGCGGGGCCCGTCATCAACTCCTTGATCCGTCCGACCATCGCCGGGTCGAGGCTCGCCAGGGCACTGACCTTCACGTCGAGGCCCCAGCGCTGGATCCGGTCGAGCAACTCCTGACTCTTCAGGCCCAACTCTTTCGCCACCTCGTGGACACGGGTGGACAAAGGCGACTCCTCCTGGGTGGGGCCGGCCGGGACGGTCCGGGCCGGGACGGCTTGTGCGATCGGCCGGTGGTGAGCCGACCGGCCATCCCCGACCCTCCCCCGGCCGGGGGCCGCTAGGAGGCGGGGACGTCGCGGTCGGGCCGCGGTGACGGGCCCACGGCGGGCCTCATGGCTGTTGCATTTCCTGGTCTCGCCCTTCGACCTCATCGGTCTCGAATGGCTCCGTCGGCGGCAGCGGCGGGACGTTCCGGCCACCCCCCGCCTCGTTGGCGACGATCTCGTGCGGCGACGCGCCCGCCTCGACCGCCTCGGTCACGATCCGCTCCGTCTCGCCCTGGTCGGCGTCGCTCGGCGGCGAGGTCACCTCGCGGCCCAGCCCATTACCGCCCGACTCCTCCGTCGCCAGGGCCAGATCGCGGATCTCATCCGAATCGGCCGGAGTCGTCAAGTACGATTCATCGCCCGACGGCGGCGACGCCGCGTCGTCGGCCGCGGCGGCCGGGGCGGCCGTCGCGTCGATGCCGAGCAGCTCGTCGAGCGTCGGCCGCGCCGCGCGGGCCTCGCCCGCCTCGGGAGCCACCTCGTCGCCCCCCTCCGCCGCGGCCGGCGCCGCGGCGCGGGCCCCCTTGCGGCGGGGCAGCTCCTCGGCCTGCTCCTCGGCCATCACCTCGGCGCGGCCCACGATCTCGACGGCCTGCTCCTCGGAGAGCCCCTCGATCGTGCTGACCAGGTCCGAGATCTCCATGACCGACAGGTCGTCGTAGCTCAGGATGCCCTGCTCGACGAGCTTCTCGGCCAGCTCGGTGTCGACCCCCTCGATCCTCGTGAAGGCGGCCACCGCCTTCTCGATCAGCTCGTCGAGCTCCTCGGAGGTCATGATCTCGATGTCCCAGCCGACCAGCTTCGAGGCGAGCCGCACGTTCTGGCCCCGCCGGCCGATGGCCAACGAGAGCTGGTCCTCGCGGACCAGGACGATCGCCCGGCCCAGCAGCTGGCACAGCATCACCTCGTCGATCTCGGCCGGCTGCAAGGCGTTGGGGATCAGCACCTGGAGCGACTCGTTCCACCGGACGATGTCGATCCGCTCCCCCCGAGCTCGTCGACGATGTTCTTGATCCGGGTGCCGCGGACGCCGACGCACGCCCCCACGGCGTCGACCTTCGAGTCGATCGAGGTGACCGCCACCTTCGAGCGATAGCCCGCCTCGCGGGCCAGCGCGCGGATCGTGATGATCTGGTCGGCGATCTCGGGGATCTCCAGCTCGAACAGCCGCCGGACGAAGTCGGGATGGGTGCGGCTGAGGATGATCTTGACCCTCTGGCCGACCTTGCGGACGTCGAGGATGACCGCGCGGAGCCGCTCGTTGGGGTGGTGGCTCTCGCCGGGGATCTGCTCGCTGCGGGGCAACAGCGCGTCGGTCTTGCCCAGGTTGACGGTGACGGCGCCCCCCTCGAACCGCTGCACGGTGCCGGTGACGAGGTCGCCGCGCTGGTCCTCGAACTCATCGTACAGGCTGTCGCGCTCGGCCTCGCGGATCTTCTGGATGATGACCTGCTTGGCCGTCTGCGCGGCGATCCGGCCGAGCTCGGCCGGGTCCATCTTCACCCCCTCCTTGGTCGCCTCGATCTGGCCGGTCTCGCGGTCGATGTTGACGATGATGCTCTCGCCGGCATCGGGGTAGTGCTTCTTGGCGGCCATGGACAGCGCCGACTCGATCCCCTCGAAGAGAATATCCTTGGAGATATTCTTATCGCGGTGGATGCTGTCGACGATGCGGACCAGATCGACGCTCATTCCTTCCCTCCGAGGCGGCGTGGTGACGCCGAAAGCCGGCCGATGCGGACGGGCCGGGGCCCGGCGACCGCGCCCGGTCGGGCGCGATCCCGGTGCCAGACTCGTCGCGGCGCATCGCGCCGACCCTCGGCGACGCCTCCCGGGGACACCCGCCGACGGACCGGCCCGGGGCGACCCCGGGGGCCTCGGCGCGGGCTCCGGGCCGGCCCGGATGCGAGATCCTGGGACGGCCCCGAGTGTTTAATCTATCAGGCCGTTGACAGCACTGTCAAGCGCCCGAACAATAGTCAGAGGCGCCGCCGCGCGGGGTGCCCGCGGCCGCGCCCCGCCCGCGCCGGCCCGATGGTGGTGCATCGCCGAGGGGACCGCCGTACCGATGTCCTGCCCCGCCCCCGACCCCGACGCCCTGCGAGCGGCCCTGGAGGCGGCCGGCTGGCGATGCACGCCGCAGAGGCAGGCCGTCTACGCCGCCCTCCGCGCCGCCGCGCATCACCCGACGGCCGAGGACGTCTATCGCGGGGTCAAGGCCGACGCTGCCCCGGATCAGCCTGGCGACCGTCTACAAGGCGCTCGAGGCGCCTGACGGCCAGCGGCCTGGCGACCAAGCTGGCGGCCGGCGGCGACGGCTCGGCCCGCTACGACGCCCGCGGCGACCACCACTACCACCTCCGCTGCCTCCGCTCCGGGGCCGTCGAGGACCTGCCCACCCCGTTCGACCCCGACCTGATCGCCAAGCTCGACCCGAACCTGACCCAAAATCTTCAGAGACAAGGATTTCGGGTGACGGGATACCGCCTTGAGCTGGTCGGCTACTTCGACGAGGAGACGGCCGGGGCCGGGGCGCCCGAACCATGACGCCCCCGGCCGAGGGGGTGCCGGCGCTGATCGACACGCACGCGCACCTCGAAGACGCCATCCTGAGCGCGGACCTGGCGGGGGTGCTCGGACGCGCGCGTCGGGCCGGGGTCGTCCAGGTGATCGCCATCGGCACGACGGCCATCGATAGCGCATCGACGATCGCGATCGCGCGGGACAACCCCGGGGTCTTCGCCGCGGTCGGGGTCCACCCGAACCACGCGGCCGAGGCCGGGCCCGACGACTGGTCCCGGATCGAGTGCGCTGGCCGTCCGGCCCCGGGTCGTCGCGCTGGGCGAGACGGGCCTCGACCGCTACCGCGACCACACCCCCTTCCCCCGGCAGCAGGAGTGGTTCGACCGCCACCTCGCCCTGGCCGACGAGCGCGGGCTGCCGGTCGTGATCCACTGTCGCCAATCCGAGCGCGACATCATCGGCCAGCTCGCCCGCCTCGGCCGCCCGGTGCGGGGGGTCCTGCACTCATTCACCGGCACCTGGGACGACGCCCAGGCGTTCCTGGAGCTGGGGCTTTCACCTGTCGTTCGCGGGGATGGTCACCTTCACCAACAAGGGCCTCGACCCCCTCCGCGAGGTGGCCGCCCGGGTCCCCCTGGACCGCCTCCTGGTCGAGACCGATAGCCCGTATCTCAGCCCGCACCCGCACCGGGGCCAGACGAACGAACCCGCTCGGGTCGCGCTGACCGCCGCTCGACTCGCCCAGGTCCGCGGCCTGAACTCCTCTGCACTCGCCCAGATCACCACGGCCAATGCACGTTTCCTATTCAATTTATCCGGCGACGATATCCTCTTGTAAGCCTCTCTCGTATCCGAACTTTCTGCCATCATCTCTCCAAATCACCATTGGCTTCGTTTTGCGCCGGGTTGGGTTCGCTCGGCGCCGGCCGTCGAGTTCGTTCGCGCCGGCCGTTGGGTTCGTTCGGCGCCCGCCATTCTCTTTGTAGGGTGGGCACCGCCCACCATCCCTAAAACTCTGGCCTTGAGGGGGATACGGAGGTGGGCGGTGCCCACCCTACGAAGACGACGGGGGCCATTGGGTTCGTTCGGCGCCGGAGACGAGTTCGTTCGGGCGCAATGCCGAGTCCGTTTGGGCGCAGGTCGAGTTGTTCGGGCCCGGCCGTTGAGTTCGCTGGCGCCCGGGGCCGAGTTCGTTTGGCGCGACACCGAGTTCGTTTGGGTGCGGTGCCCGTCCGATGAGTCTTTCCGGAAAAGAGACCCATCTTGCCCACCATGCCATCGGGTTCGTTTGGCGCCACGACCTGGGTTCGGTCGGCGCGATTGTCCCGTGTCCGGGCGGTCCGGAGAAGCGGATCGCGTGCGGTCGCATTGTCAAGGAGCAAGCTGCTGTCCGGGCCAATGTTCAACATTCGGTTCGTTCGGCGCGGGCGGCCCTCGGCGACGTTCCCTTTCCCATCCTCCATTTCCCCGAAGGCGTTTCGGATGATCAAAGGTCGCGGAGGTGGAGCCCTTCTGTTGATATCATCGTGTCCGGGGCGGGGATTGTTCGGGGAATCGGCCGGGTGGTCGCAATGATAACGGTGAGCCGATGACGAGGGACGCCGATCGGATCGAGCTGTTCCTGACCGAGCTGCGGGTCGCCGACTGGCCGGGGGCGGTGCGGTGGTACGTCGAGGTGCTGGGGATGCGGGCGGTCCTGGAGGACGCCGAGCATCGGTTCGCGCTGCTGGAGGCCGGCGGCGGGCGGCTCGCCCTGAAGGGGGGCGAGCCGGCCGGCGAGGGGCGGGGGGCGGTCCGGCTGACCTTCCGGGTCGACGACGTGGACGCCGAGCGGGCCCGTCTCGTCGGGCTCGGGGTCGCGGTGGGCGAGCCGTCGGACAATCGGCGCCAGCGCTACCGCGAGGTCCGGCTGGCCGATCCGGAGGGGACCCCGATCACGCTGTTCTCCTGTGCATGAGGCCGGACGAGGGGCCGGACCACCCCTGAGCCACGGGCCCGTCATCCGGCCCGGGTTTCGAGAAGGATGGGGACGCCGCCGCGATCGTGAGTGTCACTCACATCGCGGGCGGGGCGCCGTCGTATGATGGGGGACGGATGCCCGCGGGCGCGGGCACGGCAGGCGTACTCCACCCACAACGCATCGGGAGGTCCGGCCGATGATCCACCTCGCCCTGGTCTGCTCCGCCCTCCTGGCGGCCTCTCCGGATGAACCCACCGCACCCGACGTCCTGAAGGACTATCGGGAGGCCGCCGCGCACGCCGGCCGCGACGCCGAGGCGCACGTCAAGCTGGCGCTGTGGTGCGAGTCGCACGGCCTGGGGGCCGAACGCCTCAAGCACCTGGCGATCGCCGTCCTGACCGACCCGGCCCACGCCACCGCGAGGGGCCTGATGGGGCTGGTCTCCTACCGAGGCAGGTGGCAGAGGCCCGACGCGGTCGCCGAGCAGGTCAAGGCGGACGAGGCCACGGCCGCCGCGCTGGCCGAGTACAACGCGCTGCGCGCGCGGACGCCCGACACCGCCGACGCGCAGTGGAAGCTGCGCTGTGGTGCGAGGAGAAGGGATTGAAGGCCGAGGCCACGGCGCACCTGGCGGCGGTGGTGCGGCTCGACCCGTCGCGCGAGGCGGCGTGGAGGAGGATGGGGTGCAAGAAGCACGACGGCCGGTGGATGACCGAGGAGCAGGCCGCCGCCGAGAAGGTCGAGGCCGATCGTCAGCACCTGGCCAACCGGATCTGGAAGCCGAAGCTGGAGAAGTGGCGGGGCTGGCTCGACGAGAAGGACCCCCTGCGCAACCTGGCCGAGAGACGGCTGGCCGAGGTCACCGACCCGCGCGCCGTGCCGGCCGCCTGGGTCGTCTTCGCCCTCGGCGACGCGGGCCAGCAGGCGGTCGCGGTCCGGCTCTTCGGCCAGATCGACTCGCCCCCGGCCTCGCACGCGCTGGTGATGCTGGCGACCCTCGGCACCTCCCCCGAGGTGCGCCGGAGGGCCGCCGAGACGCTGGCCCGCCGCGACCCGCGCGACGTGGTCAACCTGCTAATCGACTTCTTCCGCGACCCGGTCACGTACGAGGTGAAGCCGGTCAAGGGGCCGGGTCGACGGGCGAGTTGCTCATCGAGGGGAAGGGGTACAACGTCCGCCGCCGCTACACCCTGCCGTCGCTGCCCGAGCAGACGCTCCGGTTCCTGAACAACCCCTTGCAACTCAACCCGGCGGGCCGCAACGCGATCCAGACGGTCCAGTTCGGCCCCCCGTCGATCGCCGACGGCCCCGCACGCTCGTCGTCGGCGACGGCGTGACGATCACGTCCACGCCGATCTTGAACCGACCGTCGCCCCGCCGCGTGGCGACGGTCGACCAGAACCTGACCGAGGCCCGGCGGGCGACGGCCGCGGCCCAGCAGCAGATGCTCGACGACATCGGCGAGGTCGAGTCCTTCAACCGCGACGCCCTCGCGATGAACGCGACCGTCGAGACGGTGCTGAAGAGCCTCACGGGCCGGGATCTCGGCCAGGACGGCGAGGCCTGGCGGCGGTGGTGGGCGGAGGAGCAAGGATACGCTTACGCCGAGACGTCGCAGCCCATCGCCAAGCCGACGTTCGACCAGCAGGTGCCGCTCAACTACGTCCCGCAGTTCGCGGTCCTCCGCGACTGCTTCGGCGCGGGGACGCCGGTGCAAACCCGCGAAGGGGCGCGGCCGATCGAGGCGATCCGGGCCGGCGACGTCGTGCTCTCGCAGGACACGCGGACGGGCCGGCTGAGCTTCGAGCCGGTCCTGGCCATCTTCCACGACCGGCCCTCGCCGATGCTGCGGATCGACCTGGGGGACGAGGCGGTCGTCACCACGGGCATCCATCGGTTCTGGAGGCCGGGCAAGGGCTGGGCGATGGTGCGCGACCTGAAGCCGGGCGACGCCGTCCGCACCCTCGGCGGGCTGGCGAAGGTCGCCGCCGTCGAGACCGCGCCGGCGCAGCCCACCTTCAACCTGGAGGTCGGCGGCGGCCGGAGCTTCTTCGTCGGCGCGGCCGGCGTGCTCGTCCACGACAAGGGCCCCGCGCAACCCGAGCCCGACCCGTTCGACGCCGAGCCGTCGTTCGCGGCGATCGTCCCCCGCGTCCCCTGATGCTCGGGTCTCGTCCAAACGAGCACGTCGGGGTGGCAGGGGTTGCGGCAAGCAACCCCGGTGGCCTCGGACCGGGGTTGCTTGCCGCAACCCCTGCCACCCTCGATCGGATGTTATTGAGTCTCGGCCCCTGACTTCGCCGGCTCGGCGGGTGGAACAGCTCCAACATATCGTCCGGCTCATCCTCCGCGGCGAGGATCTTCGCGATGGCCTGCTCGTAGGACGGCTCGTGCAGGGCGTTGGCGGCGCGGCGGAGGGGGATCAGCAGCCCGGCGGGGCGGGGCTCGGCGATCTGCGGGTAGGTCCACGGCTTCTCGCCGGTCGCGTAGGGGATCATCCAGTCGAGCGCCTTGCGGATCGAGCGGCCGTCGGGCGAGCCCTCGTGCCAGAGGTCCACGCCGACCCTCTCGCCGAGGGCGGCCAGGGTGGTCAGGCCCTCCAGGTTCATCGTCGAGTAGCCGAACGCCTTGGTGCGGGCCAGTTCGAGCGGCTGGCGGCCGTCGGGCCTGATCTGCGAGGCGATCCGCGCCTTGCTCCCCTCCAGCACCTCGCGGGCCAGGCGGTCGTCGCCGACGAACAGGGCGAAGGTCGCCGCCTGGGCATCGTACCAGGTGCCGTGGTTGTTCCGCGCGGGCCTCCTCGCGGCCGATCGGGCTGGTGCGCAGCCAGGACAGGTAGTCGCGGAACCAGGCCCGCATCCCCTCGGTATCGTGCGCGGTCCACGACGGGGCGCCTTCGAGCAGGCCGACGGCGTCGACGACGCCGATCAGGCTGCGCGTCTCGATGATGCCCGCGGCGCGGCCGTCGTCGCGGCCGGGGACGAACTGGCCGAAGTTGAGGTTCGGGTTCATCCGCGACGACGGGTCGAGGAACCAGGCCCGCAGGAGCCTTGAGGCGTGCGCGGCATACGGCTCGTGGCCGGTCAGCGCGTAGCCGAGCGCCAGCGAGGGGACCGCGTCGCCCAGCCGGCCGAGCTTCGGCCGGTTGTAGTGGCTGCGGTCGGGGTTGACGCGGCCGTCCTTGCGGATGTAGGGCTTGCCGTCGGGCTTGTCGGGGTCGGGCCACCAGTAGGGGGCGATGCTCAGGTAGTCGTGCTGGTCGCCGCTGGGGGGGACCTGCGGCTTGTCGGCGACGCTCAGCACCGGGGTCCTCATCGCCTGGTCGGCGCGGTGCGCAAACGATTGATGGCTGCGGCGAGCCTCGCGTCCCCCCGCTCGACCCGCCGCCGGACCTCGGCGATCCGCCCGCCGTCGAACTGGAAGACCCGCGGCGCGGCCCGGGTCGGTCGTCGGCTCGCGACAGGGAGCCAGCGGACAGCACGATCAGGATCAGCCCGGCGTTCCTCATGCGCTACCTCGGGGATCGGGTGCGACCGGGATGAGACCGGGGCGCGCGGGGCGAGGCGCGGCCCCTGTCGGCATGATACCGGCGCGGGCCTGCGAATCCTCATCCTCGGCGGCCGGATGGATCAGACGGCGCGGGTGATCGCCTCCAGCCCCTCGCGGACCTCCTCGACCTCGGGCCGCGACGCCTGCTTGACGACCTTCCCGTCGCGGAGGAAGACGAGCGTCGGCCAGAGCTTCACCCGGAACTAGCGCCAGAGGGTTCCCCGGCCCGTCCTCGACCTTGATGTGGCGGATCTCGGGGAACCGTTCGACCTCCACCGCCAGTCCGGCTCCAGCGCCGGCAGTACCCGCACCAGTAGGCCCCGAACTCGAGGAGCACCGGTCCCTCGGTCCGGTCGATCTCCTCGCGGGACGGCTGACGGTCGGTCGAATCGGCGGGCGACGACATGGCATCACTCCTCGGCTGGGTTCGCCGATCGGGCTCGGCACGACATCCTCGCGGCAACCGCCGTGCCGCGGGCGGCTTCGCCTTGCCTCGTCGTCCTACAATTCCGGGCGAGGGGCGCGGGGCGTCATCCGGAGGGGGAGGAGCAGGCGCCGCACATCCGGGGGCGAAGGTGTGCGGCCCGAGAGGCGGGCCGAACTGCTGCGGGCCCTGGAGGACGGACGGTTCGGCGAGGGTTTCCCCTACGGCGACCTGGGCGAAGTCCTCTGCTCCAAGCCGGGTGGACGACGAGGGGACGATCCGGTGGGTCGAGGTCTGCTACTGCCGCGAGTACCTCGGCGTGGCGATGGAGGAGGCAGCCCCCGACATGGAGGAGTACCTGACCGACATCGAGATCGCCGACGCCCGCAGCCCCCGGCACTGCCTGGGCTACCCCGAGTGCAACGCCTGCGACTGCACGCGGAAGGTGGCCCGTCTGGAGGGGGAGCCGCTCCTGGATCACCTCC